>JAILXV010000001.1:0-1485201 GCA_045430285.1 Agarilytica sp.
CCTCTACTGAAAGGGCTGCCTTCGGGCAGCCCTTTTTTGTGTGCACAGCAATATTTGGCATGGGCTCATGCCTTAGTCGCTATATAGGTCAAAATCGCTTGACACCCCTGGGGTCCGCAATTAGAATGCGCCCTCGTTTTGTCCAGGGTCCGATGCGTCGGGGTCTGACAATAGTTCTTTAAAAAGATTTGGAGTTTGGTTCAGATGCAGAATCAGCGCATTCGAATTCGTTTGAAAGCCTTTGATCACAAGTTGATTGACGCTTCAACGTTGGAAATTGTTGATACCGCTAGGCGTACCGGTGCACAGGTAAGAGGTCCAATCCCTTTACCGACTCGTAAAGAGCGCTACACAGTGTTGGTTTCACCGCATGTAAATAAAGATGCTCGTGATCAATATGAAATTCGTACGTACAAGCGTTTGCTCGATATTGTCGAGCCTACTGAAAAAACTGTTGATGCTTTGATGAAGCTGGATTTAGCAGCTGGTGTCGAAGTGCAAATTAGTCTGGGCTAAGGCTTCAGATCACAGCCGAAAGTATATTGCTTTTGGTATGTGTAACGCTCTGAAATGGGCGGCCATAGCGGGTCCCAAGTATTGGGGAAAGCCCCGTACACTGAGAGGTTAACATGACAATTGGTATAGTCGGCCGTAAAAGCGGTATGACACGTATTTTCACTGACGAAGGTCAGTCGATACCTGTAACTGTTTTGGAAGTAAATCCAAATCGCGTTACTCAAGTCAAAAACAGCGAAACAGACGGTTATTCCGCAGTTCAAGTAACTGCTGGTGATAAGCGCGCTTCACGTTTGACGAAATCTGAAAAGGGTCACTTTGCTAAGGCTGAGTCTGAAGCTGGTCGTGGTCTTTGGGAATTTCGTGTCGAAGGTGATGAGTATCAAGTTGGCTCCGAATTGACTGTGGGCTTATTTGAAGCTGGTCAGAAAGTTGATGTCACAGGTACTTCAAAAGGTAAAGGTTTTGCTGGTGGTGTTAAGCGTTGGAACTTTGCAATGCAAGACGCTACTCACGGTAACTCGCTTTCTCATCGTGCCCCAGGGTCTATCGGTCAGTGTCAAACACCTGGTCGAGTGTTCAAGGGTAAGAAAATGGCTGGTCAAATGGGTGCCGAGCGTGTCACTACTCAAAACCTAGAAGTTGTGAGAGTAGACGCTGAACGCAATTTGATTCTTATTAAGGGTGCTGTTCCAGGTGCTCCAGGTGGTGACGTAATTGTTCGCCCTGCTGTCAAAAAGCGTAACAACGGTTAAGTTTCCTAGGAGTCGACCATGGAATTAAGTATAGCTACACCGCAAGGCGCAAAAGGTACAGTTGATGTATCCGAGATCGCTTTCGGCAAAGAATTTAATCAAGATTTGGTTCATCAGGCAGTTGTTGCGTATATGGCAGCAGGTCGTCAGGGGACGAAAGCTCAAAAAACTCGCTCTGAAGTTTCAGGTGGCGGTAAAAAGCCCTGGCGTCAAAAAGGTACCGGCCGAGCGCGTGCAGGTACTATTCGAAGCCCAATCTGGCGAGCAGGTGGTGTTACCTTTGCTGCAAAGCCTCGTGATTATGAGCAAAAACTAAATAAGAAGATGCATCGCGCTGCTTTGCGTTGCATTGTTTCTGAGTTGGCTCGTCAAGAGCGCTTGGTCGTCGTTGAAGAGTTTGCTGTAGAAACGCCAAAGACTAAGGCGTTGGTTCAGCAGTTGGCTCAGTTTGATATCGCTGATGCTTTGATTGTTACAGAAGAGGTGAGTGAAAACTTATATCTTGCTTCTCGTAATCTGCACAAGGTTGATGTTAGAGATGTGGCAGGTTTGGATCCGGTGAGCCTAGTTGGTGCGGCTAAAGTGATTATAACTGTTGCGGCAATCAAAAAGCTTGAGGAGACATTAGTATGAACCTAGAGCGTTTATATAAGATTATCTTGTCGCCAGTGGTTTCTGAAAAAACCACATTAGCGGCTGAAGAGTCGAATCAAGTTGCTTTTAAAGTAATTAAAGACGCAAACAAAGCCGAGATAAAAGCGGCTGTAGAAAAAATGTTTGACGTTAAAGTTGAAAATGTGAGCGTGCTTAATGTGAAAGGAAAGACTAAGCGTGCGCGTCATGGTATGGGTCGACGTAGCGATTGGAAAAAAGCGTACGTTCGATTGGCAGCAGGTCAAGAAATTGACTTTGCGACAGCAGCGGAATAAGGGGCGAGACGATGCCGTTATTAAAACGTAAACCAACATCTCCCGGTCGCCGCTTCGTTGTTAACGTCGTGAGCCCGGATCTACATAAGGGCGATCCACACGCGCCTTTGCTAGAGAAAAAATCAAAAACTGGTGGCCGTAACAATGCCGGTCGAATCACTACCCGTCATGTGGGTGGTGGTCATAAGCAGCATTACCGTATTATTGATTTCAAACGCAATAAAGACGGTATTCCTGCAAAAGTTGAACGCATTGAATATGATCCAAACCGCAGTGCTCACATCGCGCTTGTTTGTTATTTGGATGGTGAGCGTCGCTACATTATCGCGCCTAAAAATTTGAAGGCAGGTGATAGTGTGGAGTCTGGTGATGCGGCTCCCATAAAAGAGGGCAATACATTACCTCTTCGTAACATTCCTGTTGGTAGCTTGGTTCATTGTGTTGAATTGAAGCCAGCTAAAGGCGCTCAAATAGCGCGTTCCGCTGGTGCTTCTGCTCAGTTGGTTGCTCGTGAAGGTCGTCATGCGACATTGCGTTTGCGTAGTGGCGAAATGAGAAAAGTGCTTTCTGAATGTCGTGCGACACTTGGTGAAGTGTCTAATAGTGAGCACAGCTTAAGATCTCTTGGTAAAGCAGGTGCTTCTCGCTGGAGAGGTGTTAGACCAACAGTCCGTGGTGTCGCTATGAACCCAGTTGATCACCCGCATGGTGGTGGTGAAGGCCGAACTTCAGGTGGTCGTCATCCGGTATCTCCTTGGGGTATGCCTACCAAAGGTTACAAGACTCGTAAGAATAAGCGAACAGACAATATGATTGTTCGCCGACGCAATAAGAAATAACTGACGCTTAAGTAAAGAGGATATAACAGTGCCACGTTCACTGAAGAAAGGCCCATTTATCGATCACCACTTACTTAAGAAGGTGGAGACGGCTACAGAAAAGAATGATCGTCGACCAATTAAAACTTGGTCTCGTCGCTCAATGATAATGCCAGAAATGGTCGGTCTAACGATTGCAGTTCATAACGGTCGTCAGCACGTTCCAGTTTTGGTTAACGAAGAGATGGTTGGTCACAAATTGGGTGAGTTTGCTGCAACGCGCACTTACCGTGGCCACGTCGCTGATAAGAAAGCCAAGCGATAAGTGGAGGCGACGATGACAGAAGTAGCAGCTAAAATGCGCGGAGCCAACATCTCTGCACAGAAAGTTAGATTGGTCGCTGATCAAGTGCGCGGTCAATCTGTTGAACAAGCTCTAGATATTCTTACCTTTAGTAAGAAGAAGGGCGCGGACCTAGTTAAGAAAGTGCTCGAATCAGCAATAGCAAATGCCGAGCACAATGAAGGTGCCGATGTTGATGAGCTTAAGGTGTCCACAATATTTGTGGATGAAGGTACAACACTAAAACGTATTATGCCTCGTGCGAAAGGTCGTGCTGACCGAATTTTAAAGCGCACATGTCACATTACCGTTAAAGTCGCGGACGAGTAGAGAGCGAATTATGGGTCAAAAAGTACATCCAACCGGGATTCGTCTTGGGATCGTTAAAAAACACACTTCCACATGGTTTGCGTCGAAAGCAGACTATGCGGATAAATTGAATATCGATCTTAAAGTTCGTAGCTATATCCAGAAGAGATTGGCTAGTGCGTCTGTAAGTCGCGTAGACATCGAGCGTCCAGCGAACACTGCAAGAATCACCATTCACACAGCCCGTCCAGGTATTGTGATTGGGAAAAAAGGCGAAGACGTTGAGAAACTTCGTACAGAACTGAGCAAGCAAATGGGTGTTCCAGTTCATATTAATATCGAAGAGATTCGTAAGCCCGATTTAGATGCAACATTGGTTGCACAAAGCGTTTCTTCTCAGCTTGAGCGTCGCGTTATGTTTCGTCGTGCGATGAAGCGCGCTGTTCAAAACGCAATGCGCCAGGGTGCGCAAGGTGTAAAAGTTCAGGTAGGCGGTCGTTTAGGTGGCGCAGAGATCGCACGTAGTGAATGGTATCGTGAAGGTCGAGTGCCGTTGCATACTTTACGAGCGGATATTGACTACGCCACCGCAGAAGCATCAACAACCTACGGGATTATTGGTGTAAAAGTTTGGATCTTCAAAGGTGAAGTGATTGGTGGGCTTGAAGAAGCAGAACCAGCAGCGCCTAAGAAGAAATCGCCCAAAAAATAAGGGCGTTTTAATAAAAGTCACAATACAAGTGACGTAGATAAAGTTCTTAAGAATTGAATTAAAGAGTTAGATAAATGCTTCAGCCAAAGCGAACAAAATTTAGAAAACAGATGAAAGGACGAAACCGCGGTTTAGCTAATCGTGGTTCTAAAGTCAGTTTCGGAGAGTTTGGGCTTAAGTCGACCGCTCGTGGTCGCATCACTGCTCGACAAATCGAAGCCGCTCGTCGCGCCATGACTCGCCACGTAAAACGTGGCGGTAAAATCTGGATCCGCGTATTTCCTGATAAGCCGATCACTGAAAAGCCTTTAGAGGTTCGTCAGGGTAAAGGTAAGGGTAACGTTGAATATTGGGTTGCCCAGGTTCAGCCAGGTAAAGTCTTGTATGAAATGGAAGGTGTGTCTGAAGAGCTAGCGCGAGAAGCGTTTGCGCTCGGTGCAGCCAAACTTCCAGTGAATACAACATTTGTAAAACGGTCGGTGATGTGATGAAAGCGCAAGAACTCAACGAAAAATCAGTTGAACAATTGAATGAAGAGCTACTCGCTCAGCTTAAAGAGCAATTCAAATTGCGTATGCAAAAATCAACTGGTCAGTTAAACGAAACACATTTGTTAAAGCAAACTCGACGAGATATCGCACGTATTAAAACTGTGCTTAAACAAAAGGCGGGTAACTAAGCATGGCAGAGCAAGAGAACCTAGTTCGTACGCTAACCGGTAAGGTAGTAAGCGACAAAATGAACAAGTCAATCGTCGTTTCTATTGAACGTCGAGTTAAGCACCCTGTTTACGGAAAGTACGTTAGTAAGTCTTCCAAGTTGAAGGCTCACGATGAAAATAACGAATGTAAGATTGGTGATACGGTAACGATCGCTGAATCTCGCCCGCTTTCTAAGACAAAGTCTTGGGCTTTAGTAACAATTGACGAGCGCGCAGCACAAATTTAGTGCTGAAAGCCCAGATAGACGTTTTGGAGATAGAAAATGATTCAAACACAAACATATTTGGATGTTGCTGATAACAGCGGTGCGCGTCGCGTTATGTGTATTAAAGTGCTCGGTGGATCTCACCGTCGCTACGCTCGAGTTGGAGACATCATAAAAGTTACCGTAAAAGAAGCGATTCCTCGCGGTAAAGTTAAAAAAGGCCAAGTAATGAGCGCTGTTGTTGTGCGTACCCGTAAGGGTGTGCGACGTCAGGACGGTTCTTTGATCCGCTTTGACGACAATGCAGCGGTATTGCTAAATGCTCAAGATGCACCGATCGGAACACGTATTTTTGGGCCAGTAACTCGCGAGCTTCGCAGTGAAAAATTCATGAAAATTATTTCATTAGCGCCAGAAGTGCTTTAAAGCGAACGATAAGGCGAGAGGAATTAACTAATGCGCAAAATTAAGAAAGACGACGAAGTGATCGTGATTACTGGTCGCGATAAGGGCAAGCGAGGCAAAGTAAATCGCGTAATGCCTGATGGTCGATTGATCGTCGGTGGTGTTCAGATGATAAAGAAACACCAAAAGCCTAATCCAAATCTAGGCGTTGCTGGCGGAATTGTCGAAAAAGAAGCCCCGATTCAAGTATCAAACGTGGCGATCTTTAATCCAAAAAGCAGCAAGGCTGATCGAGTAGGCTTTAAATTGCTAGAAGATGGCAAAAAGATCAGAATCTTTAAATCTAACGGCGAAGCGATCGACGCCTAGAGCGCCGTGATCGACAAGATTAAATAGCCAAAGTTAATGTTGAGTAAATAGAAATGGCCAGGCTTAAAGAAATTTATAACAACGAACTCGCTCCGAAACTTAAAGAAGAGTTGGGTTTGAAAAATACGATGGAAATTCCTCGTATTACGAAAATCACAATTAATATGGGCGTAGGTGAAGCGCTAGGCGATAAAAAAGTCCTAGAACATGCCGTTGCTGATATGGAAAAAATTGCAGGTCAAAAACCTGTCGTGACTAAAGCACGTAAATCTATTGCGGGTTTCAAAGTTCGTCAGGATTGGCCGATCGGCTGTAAAGTGACTTTGCGTCGCGAAAAGATGTACGAATTCTTGGATCGTCTAATCAATATTTCGATTCCTCGTATTCGCGATTTTCGCGGCATCAGCCCTAAGCAATTTGACGGTCGTGGAAACTTTTCCATGGGTGTGACCGAGCAAATTATTTTCCCCGAGATCGATTACGATAAGGTCGATAAGATTCGTGGACTAGATATTTGTGTTTCAACAACGGCACGCACCAATGATGAAGGTCGCGCGTTGTTGAGAGCATTTAATTTCCCGTTTAAAGGTTAGGATTTAAACAGTATGGCTAAGAAATCAATGGTTGCTCGCGAAGCAAAGCGCGCAAAGTCAGTTGCAAAATACGCGCATAAGCGAGCAGAACTTAAGGCAATTATCAAAAGCCCAGAATCCAGCGATGAGCAGGTTTGGGACGCAATGATGAAGATGCAAAAGTTACCTAGAGATTCAAGCGCTGCGCGACAACAGCGCCGATGCAGAGTGACAGGTCGTCCTCATGCTGTTTATAGAAAGTTCGGTTTGTGCCGAAACAAGTTACGTGAAGCAGCTATGCGTGGTGATGTGCCAGGCTTAGTTAAAGCAAGTTGGTAGGTCGTAGGTAGGAACAATATTATGAGCATGCAAGATCCCCTAGCAGATATGCTAACTAGAATCAGAAACGCACAGATGGTTGGAAAAACCGACGTGACTATGCCTTCTTCAACACTCAAGAAGAGTGTAGCAGACGTGTTAGTGAACGAAGGTTATGCTGAAGCGGCATCAGTATCTGAAGGCGTAAAGAAAGAGCTTACTATCGAATTAAAGTATTTCGCAGGAAAGCCAGTAATCGCTGAGATCGACCGTTTTAGTCGTCCTGGTTTACGCGCATATGCGGGTAAAGATGAGCTACCTTCGGTCCGTGGTGGCCTAGGTATCGCGATCGTATCCACCAGTAAAGGTGTGATGACTGATCGAGCAGCACGTACAGCAGGTGTTGGCGGCGAAGTGCTTTGCACTGTTTTCTAAGAACGCTTAGATAAGTTTTTATTGAGTAACTGATTATGTCTCGAATAGCAAAAAGTCCTGTAGAGGTTCCTGCAGGTGTTGACGTTAAGATAAACGGCCAAGAGATCACCGTTAAAGGCGGTAAAGGTACGCTTTCTTTGGTTGTAAATAACGACGTTGAAGTTAAACAAGAAGATAAGACTCTCTCGTTTGCCCCTGCGATTGGCGGTAAACAAGCAAATGCTCTTGCCGGTACCACTCGATCATTGGTGAATAATATGGTCGTTGGTGTTAGTGCAGGCTTTGAAAAGAAATTACTTTTGAACGGTGTAGGTTATCGTGCGAAAGCAGCTGGTAAGGTATTGAATTTGACGTTGGGCTTTTCTCATCCCATTGATTATGCATTGCCAGAAGGTGTTACCGCTGAGACACCAAGCCAAACGGAAATCGTATTGAAGAGCGCTGACAAGCAATTGCTTGGTCAGGCAGCTTCAGAAGTAAGGGCGTTTCGTCCACCTGAGCCTTATAAAGGTAAAGGGGTTCGTTATTCAGATGAATACGTTCGACGAAAAGACGCTAAGAAGAAATAATACGCGGTAACGTGAAAACGCGCTTCTAGATTAGGTGATATTAAATATGAACGCTAAGAAACAATCGAGATTAAGACGAGCAAAACGATCGCGCGCTAAGTTCAGCGAGTTGAACGTAACTCGTCTATGCGTAAATCGCACTCCACGCCATATATACGCGCAGATTATTGCTGCTGAGGGTGGAAGTGTTGTGGCTAGCGCATCGACTTTGGATAAAGATCTACGTAGCGGTACAACTGGAAACATCTCAGCAGCAGAAGCAGTCGGAAAATTGATTGCTGAGCGAGCGAAGAGCGCGGGCGTAACTCAAGTAGCTTTCGATCGTAGTGGTTACAAATACCACGGTCGAGTTAAAGCACTTGCGGATGCTGCACGTGAAGGCGGATTAGAGTTTTAAGGTTTAACTATGGCGCAAAGTAATAGAGAAGAAAGTCAAGCCGAAGGCTTACAGGAAAAATTGGTTCAAGTTAACCGTGTAGCGAAAACGGTTAAAGGTGGACGAATTTTTGGTTTTACCGCACTGACAGTTGTTGGCGACGGTAATGGTAAAGTTGGCTTTGGCCGAGGTAAGTCACGTGAAGTGCCTATCGCCATTCAAAAAGCGATGGAAGCGGCTCGTCGAAATATGATTCAAGTTGAGCTTAACGGCGATACTATCCAGTATCCGACTAAAGGTCGTCATGGCGCCTCTAAAGTGTACATGCAGCCAGCTTCTCAAGGTACTGGTGTTATCGCCGGTGGTGCGATGCGAGCAGTGTTGGAAATTGCTGGTGTACAAAACGTACTAGCGAAATGTTACGGTTCTACGAATCCAGTGAATGTGGTTCGCGCTACTTTTGAAGCTCTGCGCGCGATGTCATCGCCTGAATCTGTTGCTGCTAAGCGTGGCAAAACTGTAGAAGAAATTACGAATTAAATAGCTGTCGCATTAGCGATACTGAAGTTGGTGAAAAAGACCATGGCTAAGAAAACTGTAAAAGTTACTCAATTGAAAAGTACCGCTGGCCGATTGAAAAATCATATCGCCAGTGTTCGTGGGTTGGGCTTACGTCGAATCGGTCATACTGTTGAAGTGGAAGATACTCCTTCTGTTCGCGGTATGATCAATCAGGTAAGTTACATGGTTAAGGTTGAGGGAGAATAATATGCATCTCAATACATTAAGTCCCGCTCCAGGTAGCACTAGCGCGAAAAAACGTGTTGGTCGTGGTATTGGTAGCGGCACAGGTAAAACTGCTGGTCGCGGTCACAAAGGTTTGAAATCTCGTTCTGGTGGTAGTGTTGCCCCAGGGTTCGAGGGTGGTCAAATGCCTCTGCAAAAACGCTTACCTAAATACGGCTTTTCAAGTCGTATCAGTAAAGTGACCGCTGAAATACGTTTGTCGGAATTGAATTCAGTTGAAGGTGATGTGGTTGACTTGGAAGCTTTACTAAAAGCTAACTTGATCAACGAAAATATCAAGCGCGCTAAAGTATTCCTATCAGGTGAACTGAAGAAAGCAATCACCCTCAAAGGTTTGGCCGTAACTAAAGGCGCCAAGGCTGCTATTGAAGCTGCTGGCGGTAAAGTCGAAGAATAAACTTCTGTGAGACACACCCATGGCGAATCCCGGTAATTCACCACTTGGTAATCAAAAAGGTTTAGGCGAGCTATGGGCTCGCCTTAAATTTTTGTTCTTAGCGATTGTGATCTATCGCATTGGTACTCATATACCAGTGCCTGGTATGGATCCACAGCAAGTCGCAAATATGTTAGAGCAAAATCAAGGCACGATGTTGGGGATGTTTAACATGTTCTCCGGTGGTGCATTTGAGCGAATGAGTATTTTGGCCCTAGGTATCATGCCCTATATTTCCGCTTCTATTATCATGCAAATGATGACTGCGGTTACTCCGTCGTTGGAAGCCATTAAGAAAGATGGTGAAGCCGGTCGTCGCAAGATAAGCCAATACACGCGTTACCTAACGGTTGCACTAGCGTTGGTTCAAGCATTCGTTATGGTTCGTGGCCTTGCTGGTCAGGGTATGGCGTACGCAGATTACTCTCCGCTTAGTTTCTACGTTGTTGCAGTCGTTTCATTGGTAACTGGCGCAGTCTTTATGATGTGGTTAGGCGAACAAGTAACCGAGAAAGGTATCGGAAACGGTATTTCGATGTTAATTTTCGCCGGTATCGTAGCTGGGCTTCCTTCAGCTGTGGGCTCTGCTTTTGAGAGTGCTCGTCAAGGTGATCTACATCCGCTTATGTTATTGGCTATCGCATTAGCCGCAGTCGGCGTTGTTTGGTTCGTTGTTCGAATGGAACGCGGTCAACGTCGCATTACGATTCAGTATGCTCGTAAGCAAGCGGGTCGTCATGGTCAAGTTTCTACTCAGACGAGTCACTTACCATTAAAAATTAACATGGCCGGCGTTATCCCTGTTATTTTCGCAAGTAGTATATTGCTGTTCCCATCTTCTATTGCTCAATGGATGGGAAGCTCTAGTGAAGGTAAAGGCGCTGAAGTATTGCAGGAAATCGCGAGAGCGATCGGCCCAGGACAACCGTTAAACTTCGTTTTGTTTGGTGTGTTAATTATTGTATTTTGCTTTGTTTACACTGCGATGATGTACAACCCGAAGGAAGTGGCAGACAACCTTAAGAAAGGCGGCGCGTATATTCCTGGAATTCGCCCTGGTGATCAGTCAGCGAAATACATCGATAATATTCTTACTCGGTTAACCGTAGTGGGTTCTATTTACATCGCCGCAGTTGCATTGTTACCACAATTCTTAACTGCATCAGCCAACATACCGGTTTACGTTGGCGGTACATCACTGCTGATTGTAGTGGTTGTTGTGATGGACTTTATGTCACAGGTTCAATCTCATCTGATGACACATCAATATGATTCGGTGATGAAAAAAGCAAATTTACAGAATTATGGGCGTGGCCGTTAATCGGCAAAGCGCATAACTAGAAAGTAGAGGTTAGTAACACAATGAAAGTTCGTGCATCAGTTAAAAAAGTATGTCGTAACTGCAAGATCGTTCGACGTAAAGGTGTTTTACGGGTTATCTGTTCAGCAGAACCCCGTCATAAGCAACGCCAAGGTTAAGAAAGTTGTTGGTGCCTAGTGCTGCACTAGGAGCCTTTTAGGTTTTCAAAACCTAATAAATTGAGAGGTATTGACTGTCGTTTTGGGGGAAACTCCTTAACTATTGCTTTTCGGTAGGTTTATCGCTATCCTTGCGCGCCTTTTTGGATGCTTGTCAGCCAGAAAGAGAACGGATCGGGTGGTTTTTCCCGCCGTCAATACTGAATATCTTATCAAGCTGGAGTAAATTGAATGGCTCGTATCGCTGGTGTCAATATACCAGATCACAAGCACGCCGTAATTTCCCTCACTTATGTGTTTGGAGTAGGGCGAAGCACAGCACAAAAAATCTGTGCCACCACTGGGATTGCAGAATCAACTAAGATTGGTGACTTGTCTGAAGAACAGATGGATGCCGTCCGCGCAGAAGTAACAAAACTTCCTGTTGAAGGTGACCTTCGTCGTGAAGTATCCATGAACATTAAGCGTTTGATGGATTTGGGCGCATATCGTGGTCTTCGTCATCGCAGAAACTTACCGGTTAGAGGTCAGCGTTCTAAAACTAACGCTCGTACTCGTAAAGGCCCACGTAAGCCAATCAAGCGATAAGCCTGTTAATCCACTAAACACTTAGGACATTTTTATTATGGCTAAGCCATCTAAAAGTTCGACAAAGAAAAAGGTCAAAAAGACCGTAGTCGATGGCGTTGCGCATATCCATGCTTCATTTAACAACACCATTGTGACTATTACAGATCGTCAGGGTAATACCCTATCTTGGGCGACTTCAGGGGGCTCTGGCTTCCGTGGTTCAAGAAAAAGTACACCATTTGCTGCTCAGATCGCAGCAGAGAGAGCTGGTACAGCCGCTCAAGACTACGGCGTTAAGAATCTTGACGTTGAAGTAAAAGGCCCTGGACCAGGTAGAGAATCAGCTGTTCGAGCATTAAATAACATCGGTTTTAAAGTTACTAACATTACCGACGTTACACCAGTGCCTCATAACGGTTGTCGTCCACCCAAGAAACGTCGCGTATAAAGGAGGGGAAAAAAGATGGCACGGTATATAGGCCCAACTTGTAAACTCTCTCGCCGCGAGGGTACAGATTTATTCTTGAAAAGCGGTGTTCGGCCACTAGAGTCGAAATGTAAACATGAAACTCAGCCAGGACAACACGGCCAACGTCGTGGACGCTTGTCTGATTACGGTGTGCAGCTTCGTGAGAAGCAAAAAGTACGTCGTTTGTACGGCATATTGGAAAAGCAATTCCGCGGCTACTACAAAAAGGCAGCTAGCCAAAAAGGCGCTACGGGTGAAAACCTACTTCAGTTGTTGGAGTGTCGTCTGGACAATGTTGTGTACCGTATGGGCTTCGGCTCAACTCGCGCGGAATCTCGCCAGTTGGTATCGCACAAGTCTGTGATTGTTAACGGCCAAGCAGTTAATATTCCGTCTTTCCAATTGAAAGAAGGTGATGTTGTTGCTATACGTGAGAAGTCTAAAAACCAATTACGTATTCAAAACTCATTGGGAATAGCTGCGCAACGATCAGAAGTCGAATGGGTAGATGTTAATTCTGAGAAAAAAGAAGGTGTGTTTAAGCGTGTTCCAGATCGCTCAGATCTTCCAGCAGAGATTAACGAAAACTTGATTGTTGAGCTTTACTCTAAATAATTAAGATTTCGCCACGTATTTCAAACTGAAACAATTTGGCAGGTGCGTATATGCAAATTGCTGTAAATGAATTTTTAACTCCTCGTCATATCGACGTTACGGAAATTGGTCCAACTCGAGCTAAGGTGGTTCTTGAGCCGCTAGAGCGAGGGTTTGGCCATACACTAGGTAATGCGTTGCGTAGAATCCTACTTTCGTCAATGCCTGGCTGTGCGATTACGGAAGTCGAAATCGAGGGCGTACAGCACGAATACAGCGCTATCGAAGGCGTACAAGAAGACGTAATTGAGATTCTTCTTAATTTAAAAAACGTTGCCGTTATTATGCATGGTAAAGAACAAGCTGTTCTTTCCTTGACTAAGAAAGGCCCTGGTGTAGTTACTGCTGGTGATATTCAACTCGATCATGAGATTGAAGTTGTAAACCCAGAATGTGTAATTGCTAACGTTACTGGTGATACTTCACTAGAGATGCGTTTGACTGTTACTCGCGGTCGCGGTTATCAGCCAGTTGATTCTCGTGTTTCTGAAGAAGAAGAGACTCGTGCAATTGGCCGATTACAGCTAGATGCTTCTTATAGCCCAATCAGCCGTTTGGCATACAGCGTAGAAAGCGCTCGTGTTGAACAGCGTACTGACTTAGATAAGTTGGTGTTGGACTTGGAAACTAACGGTACTATCGATCCTGAAGAAGCGATTCGTCGTGCGGCGACAATTTTGCAGCATCAGCTTGCAGTATTTGTTGACCTTGAAGGTGAGAAAGAAGCTGAGCCAGAGCACAAAGAAGATCAAATCGATCCGGTCTTGTTACGTCCGGTTGATGATTTGGAGCTTACTGTCCGTTCTGCGAACTGTTTGAAAGCTGAGAATATTTACTACATTGGTGACTTGATTCAACGTACTGAAGTAGAGTTGTTGAAAACGCCAAACCTTGGTAAAAAGTCTCTGACTGAAATTAAAGATGTTCTTGCGTCTCGCGGATTATCTTTGGGTATGCGTTTAGAAAACTGGCCACCAGCTAGTTTGAAAAACGATTAATAACTGATGTTAACCGAGCCTATTTAAAGCTCGGTTACTTAAAATTCTTGCTGTGATAGCAATTAGTTAAAGGGTTATAGTCATGCGTCATCGTGAAAGTGGACGTAAATTAAATCGAAACAGCTCTCATCGTAAAGCGATGTTTCGTAACATGGTGTCTTCGTTAGTCGAGCACGAACTTATTAAAACGACTTTGCCGAAAGCAAAAGAGTTGCGTCGTTTTGCTGAACCGTTGATTACGCTTTCTAAGAACGATAGCGTTGCAAATCGTCGTTTAGCGTTCGATCGTCTTCGCGACAAAGCTTCCGTTGGTAAACTTTTCAATGAATTAGGCCCTCGTTATGAAGGACGCCCAGGTGGATATTTGCGAATTATGAAGTGCGGTTTCCGTACTGGTGATAAAGCACCTATGGCTTACGTTGAGTTGGTTGATCGTCCAGAGCCTGTAGTTGAAACAGAGGCAGTGGCTGTAGAGGATTAATTCTCGTCAGCTTGAAAAAAACCGGGTCTATTGCCCGGTTTTTTTATGTCCGGTGTTTGATGACTTGTTGTTATTTAAACGTTGGTCGACGTCCCGAAAATCATTAATGTCGCCAAAGAAAAAGCCCCATATAGGGGCTTTTGATTATTTTGGGCTGGCTTTTACTTCGCCAACTTACTCTGGTATTAGGGTTGGGTCCGTTGTAAATGTTTCGTTGACGTTGCCATCGGCGTTTAAGAACTGAAATATTTGGCTAACGAATTCAGCGAAGACAGTTTCATTGTCTGCTGATGCGGGGGTTCCATGGGTCCCGTCGCTAAAGCGGCTCACAATCACTTCAGCATCTTCTCCATCTGCGGTGATACTCGCACTTGATTGTGCGCCGAATTGAGCCACCAGTGGCTCTGTGCCTGCCAGAGGTGCGGGGAACCCATCTATCACGAAACCAGTGTCAGGTACGGTCAATTGTAATGGGCTTGTTCCCCAAATGGTATCCGCGCCATTTGGAATAGTTTGGTCTGTAGGATTTGTACTGTTCCCAATGATTTCTGTCAGTAGTACACCAGTAGTCGAGTTCGCATCAGAAAGAGTGCTAGCGAAATTCATTACATCAGCTGAATCCATGATGCCTTGGAATACATTCAAGTATGATTCTAGCCCGCTATTACCCTGGGTTAGGGCGTCACTAGCTGCTGCTAATCCCCCTAGAATCGATGGTGCAAAAGAAGGTGAGTTCGTTAACAAACGGATAACGCCGCCGCCTGTATTCAAGCCTACTGCTGCTTTGATGAATGGTTGTGAGGTGAAGATGCTATTTTGTACCTCGTCACTATTGTTCACTGCGACAAACGGAAGCCCGTCGATAGCACCAAGGGAATGACCAATGAAATAAACGTTGTCGGTATCAAAGTCAGGAAGTCCGTCGTCATCTAAGTCCATGCTGCCTAACGAGGCTGCGACATTTAGCAGGTCTAAGGACATTTGACGCAGGTTATCACGTGCATTTGCAAAGTTTGTCAGATTTACAAAGAGGCTACCCGAGGAGCCAAAATCAGCAGCATAGTCCATAGGAATCGGATTTGTTGCTGCATCAGCGGTTGCATCGAAGTGACGTTCAGTTAAGTTTAGGGACGGGACGTTATCTCCAACTACCGATCCGGCTGGAATTGCGGGCGCGTCAGGATCGTTCACACTTAGGAAGCCTGTGAAGTCAGGCGTCGCGAAAGCACTTCCTCCTGGCGCAATGCCATGAAGGGGTTGATCGATAGCGATAGTTGCGAAGCACCGTGTGCCTGCGGCTGTTAAGCAGCTGGAGGCGAGGGCGTTGCCGAGAAGCAATGAAGAGGTTCGTTCTGATGTAATGCCATGCGCAAATATGATGACCGGCCACCCATCCGCAGGTTTCGGACTTAAAGCTTCGAAAGGAGTCGTGACGATAACGGGAACAGTGTTATCTGATTGTTTGGTTGGGAAAGGATATCGGTAAGTGATCATATCTGACGGGGGAGTCGTCCCAGGATCATTTCCCTGTCCAGCATCGATGGCGGCACCGATTGCGGCGTTGGCTACCCATGAACCCGCTTTAAGGGGGGAAAGATCAGAACCGTCTGGGCCTTGCTGATAGTAGGGAAGTGTAATTTCACCCTGGTATATCGTAGCGGGGCCTGGGAAGAAGGCACTAATATCGGATGCAGAATCAGCACGGTAAAAGTTAGTTGTACGTGGTGCAGGAACTGGGAATATAGTTTCGACTGGTGATGCAAAACCGGCCGCAATTGCTTGAACGGTTCCTGCTGCAGTAAGGGCAATGGCGCCACCGGTATCTTGTACGCTAATAGCCGCTTCGGCCGCTGCTTTTTGCATAAGAAAAGCGGCGCTCGCATCTGCTGCGATAGTCGCAAAGTCGGCACCTGCCGCAATTGCGCCAGCAATGGTGGTGTTATAGAGGGGGTTAGAAGGTTCGTCTAAGGTGAGGAGCCTATTTATTTCTAGTGCTGTGGCGATATCCGACAGGCTTTCTGATGTTGTTGAACCATCTAAGCTGTATTGCCCGCTCACTAATTTAACAATCGCGTCCTTTTTATGGCCGGCACTTAAAGAATCTACAAAAAAGGCTTCAGGCGCAGCGTTATAAGTAAGGACATCGGTTGTTCCGCCAGTGGTGAACGTCATTGCAAAAATGATGTCGTCCGCAGATGGTGCCGTTGCGCTTGAACCTGCGGCGTCATATACACTTTGCTGAAAACCAAAGTAGCCCGCGGCGAGCGTTTCCCAGCCTTGTATTGCGCCTCTTAAAGGGAGTAATCCGGCTGCTCTCTCGGGTCCGAATTCGTTGAGGTCTGTGTCGGGGGCTTTAATAAAGTCATAGGATTCTGAGGCTAAGGCTAATTCACCATTTGAGTCTTCGATATTGGTGAGCACAACCAAATACTTTGTTTTGGCTTGCAGCGGTTTAAGCGGTGTAATACGCAACACGTTATTTGAGCCGCCGTCTAAGCTAATGATTTCGCCTCTGGCGACTGGGTCGGCTAAGGCATCAAGGCCTGTGGTCACGGTACCTTCAGTTGCCGCTGCTACCGCTGCTGCTGTCTGAAATGCAATTGCTTCGGCGAATGTGGGCACTTCAACACTACTGCCACCTATGCTGGCTTGGCTTAAGCCATCACCACTCGGGTATTCTAATGGCAGCAAAAATATATTCTGGTTAGGGTTGGGGATAACACTTGCTCCAGAGCCAACAAAATTGGCAGCGCTAAGTGTTTGGGCCGTATTTAGACTGCCGTCGAATGCGATATCAAAAGGCGCTAAAACGGAGTTTCCGTCGAGAAAATCAATGCCAGTTATGACGGGGTTTTCTGGGTCTGTTCCCGCATTCATGGTGCCATCTGCAGCGGTCTCAGACGAAAACTGGAGATCACTAGGAATGGGCAGTTCTGAGGTCGCTGGGCTAAAAATAACGTGGGTTCTGTTAATCGGTGCATCATTGCTGCTGGTTTGATCGTCACCACCACATGCGCTGAGACCAACAATGGTCGCAAGCAGAACACTGGAGAAGCGGAATTTGAGCATCATGTAATCCCTCGAGCTTATTATGTTATGAGTATAAAGGGGCTTTTTGTTTACGTGTCCACGCCATACAGAGGTGTGGCAAGCACATCATGTAGTCGCATGATATGCCTCTTTGTTTTTGAATTCAAACAAGTGTTTTAATTTGAATTTAAAGTGCTAAGCCCGTTGCATGATAATAGATGGAATTGCCCTGAAAAACAGCGCCTAGGCGGAGATTTTGGCTCCTGAAGCAACATAGACTCAGAATAGTGAGCAGATGGGCTCAGGGTTTGATGGATGCTTGACCTGCATGACGAGGAGAACAGTTTCGGATGGATGATAAAGCGGCATCAGCCTTGTTCTTTTATCTTGAGATACATTTTTTCTAACTCAGTCATACTGAGTTGTTCTACTTCCATTGCGAGCATCATAAATAGAAACATTTGAGCGCCAAGTGCCCCTGTGCTGACTTTGTTCCTGAGTGTATCTGGGTTGTGTTCTATATCGAATTTTTCGCGTAAGGTCTGGCTGAGGCTTTTATAGGTGTGACCGGAAAGGTCCATATTTGCGCGTAATACCCGTGCTAAGGACTTTTTCATTGCGTCGTTTTGGTAGATATTCGCCATTTCTTTGTGTGTATATCTGTGCGTTAGGTTGTAATTGTAGGTGATTGTTGTGGTTTTCTCAATAATGGTATATATTTGAGTCTGTTTGCACGCATATGTGTGCGTTCGTAGCGTTTTTTATAGGAGATGATTATGTTTGGTGTTGATACGTTCGTTATTGTATTTGTCGTCGGAGCCTTAGTTTTAGTTGTTAAGGCTTTGCGACAGGTACCTCAGGGCCATGAATATATGGTGGAACGGCTAGGTCGCTATACTAAAACTTTGCAGCCAGGGCTGGGGTTTTTACTACCGTTTATTGACTCTATTAGTAGAAAGCAAAATATGATGGAGCAAGTGTTAGATGTTGAGCCCCAGGAGGTGATCAGCGCGGATAATGCGATGGTGACGACTGACGCGGTATGTTTTTTCCAGATCGTTGATAGTGTGAAGGCGTCTTACGAGGTCAATGATTTACCTCGAGCCATGCAAAATCTTGTGATGACAAATATTCGTGCGGTGTTAGGCTCAATGGAACTGGACCAGATGCTATCCAACCGAGATCAAATTAATACGTCTTTATTAATGAAGGTGGATGAAGCCACAAACCCTTGGGGAATTAAAGTCACTCGGATTGAAATTAAAGATATTACGCCACCTCGAGACTTAGTGGATTCCATGGCTGAGCAAATGAAAGCTGAGCGTGAAAAACGTGCTCAAATTCTTCGCGCGGAAGGTGCAAGAGAGGCCGCAATTAAAGTAGCTGAAGGTGAAAAACGCGCACAGGTATTGAATGCTGAAGGTGAGCGAGAGGCCGCGTTTTTGGCTTCCGAGGCACGTGAGCGTGAGGCTTTGGCGGAAGCGAAAGCGACTAACGTGGTGAGTAGAGCGATTGCGGAAGGTGATGGCCAAGCGATTAACTACTTCGTTGCGCAAAAATATGTTGATGCCCTAGGGCAAGTCGCTTCAGCAGAGAACAGCAAGGTAATAATGATGCCTTTGGACGCTTCTGGGGTTATTGGCTCGGTCGCAGGTATCAAAGATCTATTAGATGGCGTTAAGTCTTAATAACACTGAGATTAAGGTAGGGTTAAAATGGATATTCTAATGTCGCTAAGCCCCTGGCACTGGTTAATTCTTGGGGTTGTTTTGTTTGCCGTGGAAATATTGGGTACAGGCGGTTTTTTATTGGGCGTTGCTGCGGCTTCAGCGGTGACAAGTGTTGTTGCTTGGCTAGGGTTCGATTGGCAATTTCAGGTAATCAGTTTTGCGGTACTTTCAATCGGATTTTCTTTTGCTTACTGGAAGTTTTTTAAAAACTTCAACCTAGAACGATCTGAGCCAGTTGTCATTAACGAAAAAATGGAAAGCCTGATCGGTGCGGTTGGTAAAGTGGTGAGTGTGGTTAGCCCGCTTACTGGTAAAGTACAAATTGCAGATACCCTTTGGGAGTTCAAAAGTACGGAACCGGTAGAAGAAGGTGGGTTTGTTCAAGTCGAAGCGCATAACGGTATGACCTTGGAAGTGAGCCCTCAATAAACGTTAGTTTTTTATCTTGTTGTGCTTTATAAGGCCGCAATATGATTCGGTCATCATGTTGCGGTTTTTCTTTTAACCCAGCGTTTTTCTCTCATATAAATCTACTTGAGCTGCCTTGGGTAAGATTCCAAAAACGATCGTAGCGACATGGAAAAGCAGGGAAGCTAGCGCTTGTTGTGCAAATTCAAAAAATGAAGTGTCGATTGGTTCAAACTTTTGAACTAATGTGGCGGTAAATGTGCTCTATGTGATTTGAATAAATGAGCTTTTGGTGGAAATCTTTTAATATTCGAATCTCTTAACAGAGGGCAGTCGTTAAATGCAAAAGTTATATGTAAAGATTCTCCGGTCTTCATATTTTCAAGAGGTTAAACACTTGGCTTTTTTCGCATCGCTTTTCTTCTTGTTGGCGCTGGGCTTCGTTTACTTCACACATTCTTCCAAGCTAACAAACTATTCAACCGAGCTCTCTGGAAGTGGTTCTTTGACTTCGTGTATCGACATGAACACCGTATCCACAGAAATCGAAATCACAGATCTTGCGCTTAAGCGCGCTTTCATCAAACTGTCGGGTTTTGATGGCCCTATATCCAACGACAACGATGCCCCTGGCGATTGCCAATTTAAACTGGTTTAAGGTTCTCCAAATTTTTGATCACCAATGTTAACTACGCTGTTAGCATTGGCTTTAGAAAACGCCCCGTATGAGATCGCTTCACTTTTGATACAACCTCTGGCGTACCTTCCGCAATAATCTCTCCGCCGCCGCTACCGCCTTCTGGCCCCAAATCGATAATCCAATCAGCTGTCTTGATCACATCAAGATTATGCTCAATCACAACTACAGTATTTCCGTGATCGCGCAGTCTGTGTAATACAGCCAGTAATTGCTGTATATCGTGAAAATGAAGACCTGTTGTCGGCTCATCGAGGATATAGAGTGTTTTACCCGTATCGCGTTTTGATAGTTCACGGGAGAGTTTTACGCGTTGGGCTTCACCACCGGATAAGGTGGTCGCAGCTTGGCCTAAACGAATATAGGACAATCCCACGTCGATCAGTGTTTGCAGCTTCTTTGCGATACTGGGAATGGCATCGAAGAAGTCTCGTGCGTCTTCAACCGTAAGGTCTAAACACTCGTGGATGTTTTTGCCTTTGTATTTGATGTCCAAGGTTTCACGGTTGTAGCGCTTACCTTTACATACGTCACAGGGCACGTAGATATCGGGCAGGAAGTGCATTTCCACTTTGACAACACCGTCGCCTTGGCAGGCTTCACATCGGCCACCTTTCACATTGAAGCTGAACCGGCCAGGTTTGTAGCCCCGTGAACGGGCTTCTTGAGTACCGGAGAACAGTTCGCGCATTGGGGTGAAAATTCCCGTGTAGGTCGCGGGGTTGGAGCGAGGGGTGCGGCCAATAGGGCTTTGATCTATATCGACGCACTTATCAAAGTTATCCATCCCCTCTACTGACTTATGATTTTTTGCTGTCAGTGTTGTTGCGCCGTTTAGGTGTGTTGCGGCTAAGGGGTAGAGGGTGCCGTTTATCAGGGTGGATTTACCGGACCCAGAAACACCCGTTACACAGGTCATTAGGCCGCAAGGGATTGTTAAATCAACGGATTGCAGATTATTGCCGGTCGCGCCAAGTAACTTAAGCGTTTGATCTTTGTTAACGGGGTTACGCTTCGCAGGGATATCAATTTTCTTGCGGCCAGAGAGGTAGTCTCCGGTCAGGGATTTTTTCGCCTTTTTAATATCATTAAATTGGCCTTGGGCGATAATCTCACCACCGTGAACCCCTGCGCCGGGACCGACATCGATTATGTAATCAGCTGCACGAATCGCTTCTTCATCATGCTCTACGACGATTACGGTATTACCAATATCGCGTAAGTGGGTCAGAGTATTTAGCAGACGGTCGTTGTCTCGCTGATGTAGTCCGATGGAGGGCTCATCAAGAATATACATAACACCTACCAAGCCAGCACCTATTTGGCTGGCGAGCCGAATGCGCTGGGCTTCACCGCCGGATAATGTATCTGCGCTACGGTTTAGTGTTAAATAATTCAGGCCGACGTCTATTAAGAAGCGGAAACGGTCTTCGATTTCTTTTAAGATTTTTTCTGCAATTTTTCGTTTAGCACCAGTGAATTTTAATTTCTTAAAATAGGTGTAAGCATCGCCAACAGGTAGGTCGGTGATCGCAGGTAAGTTTCGCCCTTTAATAAATACATGTCGTGCTTCGGAGCGTAATCGAGCGCCATCACACTCAGGGCAATTCATTGTCGATAAAAATTTGGTGAGTTCTTCTCGAACCGAGCTGGATTCGGTGTCCCTGAAGCGGCGTTGCATATTGGGAATCACACCTTCAAAGGTATGACTGCGTTGGTAGGTGTCACCGCGGTCGTTTACGTAGCTGAAATCAACGACCTCTTCCCCAGATCCTTGAAGGATAATGGCCTTGTGTTTCTTAGTGAGTTTTTTCCAGGGTTTATCGATATCAAAACCATAATGCGAAGCGAGAGACTTGAGCATATGGAAATAGTAAAGGTTGCGTCGGTCCCACCCGCGAATAGCGCCTTCAGATAGGGACGCTTCGGGGAACTGTACAATTTTATCTTCGGAAAAGAATTGTTTAACGCCTAAGCCGTCGCAGGTTGGACAGGCGCCGGCGGGGTTATTAAAGGAAAAAATGCGGGGTTCTAGTTCTGCCAAAGAATAATCACAGACAGGGCAGGAATGTTTTGCTGAAAAGATATGATCGTCTAGTTTCTCGTCCATATCCGCAATTATGGCGATTCCGCCCGAAAGCTGAACGGCGGTTTCGAAAGATTCTGCTAGTCGCGTTTTAATGTCTGAGCGGACTTTGAAACGATCTACGACCACTTCAATGGTGTGTTTCTTTTTCTTGTCGAGTTCAGGGGTATCGTCCAGGTCAACGACTAAGCCATCGATACGGGCGCGGATAAAACCGTCCCGTCGTAAAGATTCGAAGACATGTAGGTGTTCGCCTTTACGGTCGCGAATTACCGGAGCCAAAAGCATCGCTTTTGTATCTTCAGGCATTGCGACGACGATATCGACCATTTCACTCACGGTTTGGGCTGAAAGTGGTTCGTCATGTATTGGGCAGCGAGGTTCGCCGATGCGCGCGAAAAGTAAACGTAGGTAATCGTATATTTCTGTCACTGTCCCGACGGTGGAGCGGGGGTTGTGGGACGTCGATTTTTGCTCGATAGAAATCGCAGGGCTTAAACCTTCAATGTGATCAACATCGGGTTTTTCCATCATGGAAAGAAATTGGCGAGCGTAGGTGGAGAGGGATTCAACATAGCGTCGTTGCCCTTCTGCATATAATGTGTCAAATGCCAATGAAGATTTTCCTGAGCCAGATAGCCCAGTGATAACGATGAGTTTGTCTCTAGGTATTTCGAGATCAATGTTTTTTAAATTATGCGTACGAGCGCCGCGTACAATAATGTTTTCCACCTAATAGGTCCCCACCAATGATAAAACGTTTTTAACGCGGGTTAATGTAATGACCGCGTTTATTCTATTCAATATATTACGGCCACTGGTCTAAAACCGATGACAAACCGCGAACGATTCAGCAGGTTATATATCTGCGCAAGAGTTTACGTCAAAGAACAGAAAAGTGAAGGCAAACGATACGAAAGCCTAAAAAGCCAATCGTGCAGTATACGGGGTTTTTGAGAAAAATTTTAACTCGTTGATGGGGCTTTTTGTTAAATATATAAAGTGCTTACAAGCTGTCCAGGTCTTGCCTATCTCTGGCCCAGTTACTCGCTTCCATACGGTTGCGCACGCCGATCTTTTTGTAAATATTGTAAAGGTGGCTTTTGACTGTATGTTCACTGAGCGCAAGGTCACTGGAAACGTCAGAATTACTCATGCCATCCTTGATCATTCGAAGGATTTCTTTTTCTCGGTTGGTGAGTTGAATCGCGGAAATTGGCCCTACGTTGTTTTTGTTCAACGATTGACGATGCTTGTTAAAAAAGTGGTGAAGCAGACGACGAGGTACCCAATAGTCGCCATCAAGTAACTGTTTTATCCCACGTAACAGTTGATCTTCTGAAGTATCGACGTAGAAAAGCCCAGAGATACAGGGCCAGTCGAGCAAGTCTTCGTGCTCATCAATGTGCTCAGCATTGAGCAGTGCGGCCTTATAATCGGAAGATTCAGCGCTCAGCTCACGGAGTCGTTTATTGAGTGTGTCTAATGAGGTTTGAAAGCAATCGACCAGCATAACTTGTGCCTGGGCAGGCGTCGCTTCATCGTATTTTACGACGCTGCACTTGGCGGCCAATTGAGCTTCGAGAAACTTGGTAAGCAGGGTGGTATGAAAGCTCTCGTTGTTGGAAAACAGCGTGATGTGGTTCAAGGCTTAACACCTTGTTTGAATATCGTCACAGTATTACCTGGTTGAAGCATTGCGAGGGCGATAGTGCCGAATGAGCGAACTATCCGATTAAAATTCATACGAACCACGATGAGTTCACAATATTGTAACGCAATTCATCCACTAAGATGAAGGCGGCGGCAGTTTCGTCTCTTCGGCATTTTCATTGTAGACGAATTACGAGCTTAGCTGAGGTGTTTTTGTGGGGGCTGGGAACCCTATCTAAGTCTAATTTCCGTTGTGGCGTTGGGTGGAGTGATGGCGGTGTTTGTTTCCTGATCTATGGCTGGCTAAATCACTTAACTAAGACGAAGGTTTTCTGTCCTCTCATTATGCAGGCTGTTAGAATCACTCGCTTTTTAGTCTGGAGACCCCCCTTTGTCTGAAGTGCGCACTGTTACATCGCTCGCGCTGCTATATGCATTTCGCATGCTTGGCCTGTTTATGGTGCTGCCTGTGCTCATGCTCTATGGCGACCAATATGAGGGCGCAACTCCCGCGTTACTCGGTTTGGCGCTTGGGATATACGGTTTAACTCAGGCCTGTTTCCAGATTCCGCTTGGTTTATTTTCGGATGTTGTGGGTCGTAAACCCGTAATCGTGGCGGGTTTGGTTATCTTTGCTGTAGGTAGTTTGGTCGCTTCAATGGCGACGAGTATTGAAGGGCTAATATTGGGGCGAGCCCTGCAAGGCAGTGGCGCGATCGCCAGCGCAATCATGGCGATGGTGGCGGACCTGACTTCTGAAGAGAATCGAACCAAAGCAATGGCCGCGATCGGCGCTTCAATTGGTTTGTCGTTTTCCGTGGCGATGATTTTAGGCCCAGCACTGGCCGCTGCATCGAGCTTGTCGGGCGTATTCTTTCTTTCTGTAATTCTCTCTGGTATCGGCATTTTGATTGTTATCTTTTTAGTGCCAACACCAAAGGTGAATGCTGCACATCGCGATGTCGCGACGACCCCCGCATTGGTATTGAAAACGATTAGAAATACGCACTTGCTACGCCTAAATTGGGGCATTTTTTCGCTGCATTGCATCTTAATGGCGAGTTTTGTCAGTGTGCCCACGATATTGGAGGCGTCTCTTGGCTTGGCGCGAGACGCGCATTGGATGTTTTATCTGCCCGTTTTATTTTTGGCATTTGTCGTCATGCTGCCGTTTATGTTGTTTGCTGAAAAGAAGCGACAAATAAAGCCCGTGTTTTTAGCGGCTGTCGGAATATTAGTCGCGAGTTCTTGGTTGTTAGTGTTCTTTTCTAGCACTGCAGTGGGAGTTGTCGTCTTGGTCTTGCTTTTCTTCGTGGCTTTTAATTTACTCGAATCAATGCTGCCTTCTCTGGTGAGTAAAATATCGCCCGCCGGTACCAAAGGGACGGCGATGGGCTTGTATTCCACGAGCCAATTTTTCGGGGCTTTTGTAGGAGGTGCTGTTGGTGGATGGGTTATGCAGTCTTATTCATTGACAGCAGTATTCGGTTTTTCTGCATCGGTGGCGGCCGTGTGGTGGGTTGTCGCTGCCTTTATGTCGCCCCCTAGGCATTTAGCGAGTGTATGCCTAAAGTGTTCTGACTCGGCTAATGTATTGAAAGTAGGGGAAATTCGGGGCGTTGCCGAGGTGTTTTTTTCCGAAGAGGAAGGGCTGATGTACTTAAAAGTCGATCGAGATACCTTGGACCAAGAGGCCTTGCAGCAATATACTCGTGTTTCGGGTGCTTAAGCGCTATATCGATCTATGTGTCATGCGGTGGTTTAGCAATGCGTTAAAAGCCGCTAGAATAGCGATCACTCGCATCACTTTAATAAACTTAAGAGGAAGAATTCGTGGCCAGAGGCATTAACAAAGTCATAATCGTGGGTAACTGTGGTCAAGACCCAGAGACTCGATACTCCGCCGGTGGTTCAGCGATTACCAACCTCAGTGTCGCGACCTCAGAATCATGGAAGGATAAGCAAACGGGCCAGACACAAGAGAAAACAGAGTGGCACCGTATCGTATTTTTTAATCGCCTGGCTGAGATAGCGGGTGAATATTTGCGTAAAGGCAGTAAAGTCTACGTTGAAGGCAAGCTTCAAACACGTAAGTGGCAGGATAAAGACGGTCAAGACCGTTACAGCACCGAGATTGTTGCGAACGAGATGCAAATGCTGGATTCTCGTGGCGACGGCGCTCAACAAGGTGGCGGCGGTGGATACGGTCAGTCATCAGGGTTTGCTCCAGCAGGTGCGCCTCAGCAACCTGCTTATCAAGCTCAACCCAACCCAGCTGCAGCACCTCAACCTCGCCAAGGCGGTCAAGCGCCAGCGCCAGCCGCGCCTCCAGCTCAGAATATGGATAGTTTTGACGACGATATTCCTTTTTAGCGGCGGGGCAGTCTATTGGGTTTCAAAGTAATTCTTCGTGGCAGCAATGGCGACATAGAGCGTGCCTTGAAAGCTGTGTTTGATGAGAGCGCATTGGAGCTTGTTGTTGCGCCCAATCATGACTGGTCGGAAGCATCTTCCTTATCTACTTTTCTCGGGTCGCTCAAGCCTTGTGCCATTGTTAATTATGGCGAGCGGCCTATTGATATGACCGCAGAGATAGCGGCTGTAGAAAGCCTTGTTGAGCAGTGCGCCTCGTTAAATATTCCTTTTATTCACCTTTCTTCTTTTCGCGCCGTTGATACTTCTGATCATGAGGCCACGGATGATATTGATGAGCTGAGTATCGCAAATGCAAATGACGAGATTGGTCGACACTTTGCTGCGTTGGAGTCTATATGTGCCCGCGTCGAGCGACATATTATTCTTCGTTTGAGTTGGGTCTTGGGCGGTAATTTAGAAAATATTTTTGACGATATCGTGCCGCAGCTGCTTAATGGCGACAGCGTTTTTGTTTCTGATCATGATTTCGGGCGGCCTGTTACCATCGGTGCCTTAGCAAATACATTGCGAGCGTTGGTACAGCAAATTCTATGCGGTGCTGAAAATTGGGGTACTTTCAATATTCATAGTTCGGATAAATGCTCGGAAGCTGAGTTTTGCGATGCGCTTGTTCGTATTATGCAAACAGACCTGGATCACGCTGTTCAGATGCCGCTTGTGGCAGGAGTTGATGATGACCGTCGTTTGTTGGAAGGAAATGCCTTGTTGGGAGGAGACCGTATGACGCGTAATTTCGGGGTTCAGAACACTTCTTGGCGCAAAGGCTTGAAGGCTACCGTGAAGGGGTATGTAGACCGCCACCAAGCCTTGTCGGACGTTGGCAGCGGTTAATCGGTTTCTTACTTAGATTGGTCTTCGTAGCGCTGTAATACCAGAGTGGCGTTTGTTCCACCGAAACCAAAGCTGTTTGACATGATACGATTGAGCTTCATGTCCTTTTTCTCTGTCACAATCGGAAGCCCTTCCGCCTCTTCATCGAGTTTGCCCACGTTTGCCGACGCGCAAATGAAATTATTTTCCATCATCAGTAAGCAGTAGATTGCTTCTTGTACGCCTGTTGCACCAAGAGAGTGGCCTGTTAGCGATTTTGTGGAGCTAATGTAAGGCGCCTTGTCCGCAAAGACTTCTTTCACTGCCTTTAGCTCAGCGATATCGCCCACTGGCGTACTGGTACCGTGTGAGTTGATGTAGTCGATGTCACCTTCGAGGTTGGCCATAGCCATTTTCATACAGCGGGCAGCGCCTTCACCGGATGGGGCGACCATGTCGTAGCCATCTGAAGTTGCGCCGTAGCCTACAAGCTCACCATAAATTTTCGCACCGCGAGCCAATGCGTGATCAAGGGACTCGATCACGAGGCAGCCACCGCCGCCAGCAATGACAAAACCGTCGCGGTCTGCATCATATGCTCGAGAAGCTTGTTCTGGCGTGTCGTTGTATTTGGTTGAGAGCGCACCCATTGCGTCGAACAGACCAGTAAGCGTCCAATGTTCTTCTTCACCGCCACCGGCAAATACGACGTCTTGCTTGCCAAGTTGAATTAACTCCATTGCATTGCCAATGCAGTGGGCGCTTGTCGCGCAGGCAGATGAAATTGAGTAGTTCACGCCTTTGATTTTGAATGGCGTGGCTAAACAAGCGGAAGTGGTGCTTCCCATAGTCTGGGTGACACGATAAGGACCCGCCCGTTTAACACCACGTTCACGAATAATATCAGCGGAATCTACGACGCTCTTAGTGGAGGCACCGCCTGAGCCGACGATAATACCCGTTCGCTCATTGGAAACTTGCTCCTCAGAGAGTCCTGAGTCTTCTATCGCTTGTTTCATCGCGATGTAGTTGAAGCCTGCTGCGTCACCCATGAAACGCAGAATTTTTCGGTCGATGTGTTCTTTGAGATCGATATCAACAGAGCCTGAGATTTGGCTGCGAAAGCCATGCTCTTTGTATGATTCGTTGTGCTTTATGCCGGACTTGCCTTCTTTTAGGGCGTCCAAAACCGTCTCTTTGTCATTACCTATACAGGAGACAATGCCCATGCCCGTAACCACAACTCGTTTCATAGCTGACCTCATTGGTGAATATAACGTTTGCGCAGCGTTTATTGGATGTAATTATACCGCGCTTTACTTCAATTAGCGTTTTATTGAGCGCTTCACTCTAATCAGTGAGGCGCCTAAGATTAAAATGAATCGGTGTTGGTGAATAAGCCTACACGCAGATCTTTAGCGAAGTAGATGTCTTTACCGTCAACGGAAACTCTACCATCGGCAATGCCCATTACAAGTTTGCGTTCAATGACGCGCTTTAGATTGATATGGTAAGAGACTTTTTTCGCTGTAGGTAAAATTTGGCCTGTGAATTTTACTTCGCCGGCACCCAGCGCGCGGCCTCGGCCTTCGTTGCCTTTCCATGCTAAGAAAAAGCCTACAAGCTGCCACATGGCATCTAAGCCCAAGCAGCCTGGCATCACCGGATCGCCAGGAAAGTGACAATCGAAAAACCAAAGGTCTGGTGTAATATCGAGTTCCGCAATGATTTCGCCTTTGCCGTACTCCCCTCCAGTTGTACTAATGTGAGCGATCCGGTCGAGCATTAGCATGTTTGGAATAGGCAGCTGTGCGTTGCCTGGGCCGAACATTTGGCCGTTTCCGCAGGTGATTAGCTCGTCTTTTGTATATGAAGGTTGTGGTTCAAAATTTTGCATGGAGGGTAGTTCCGATGGTCTCGATTAGCGTTAGCCCTGTAAAAAAATCGCGATATTGGCGAGCCCGACATTCTAACGTCTTGTAAGTGATTGTCCAGCAAGCAGCTGGAAAAGGAAGGTTTTCGATCGTTAGATACTGTTTAAGGGGATGAATTGCCTATTCTGTTCGTAATTTAATCGCTGTGTGGGCGGATTATCCCTTTGTTTAGCACCAGATAAGGGCGTAAGCCATGGAATAAATAGAATTATTCATTTTATGACTTCGAACCACGGCTAAAGCCTTATTTTTTTCGAGATTATGCTATATTCAGCTCAAATTCGGCCTGATTTTTGAATACATGTTCGCTCAGTCAGTGTTTGGGCTTTGAATATGTAACGTAGTTCGACAATTAATTACGACGAAAAAGAGTTTCTCTATTCTTAATTATGAGCAAGGTGACAAAGTATGATTTCTAAGTGTTTATTCCCCGTAGCGGGTTACGGTACTCGCTTCCTTCCTGCAACTAAGTCTATGCCGAAAGAAATGCTGCCGGTGGTGAATAAGCCTCTGGTGCAATACGGTGTTGAAGAATCGATCGAAGCTGGCCTTACAGAAGTTGGCTTTGTTACGGGGCGTGGTAAGCGCGCAATTGCGGATCATTTTGATGTGAGCTACGAGTTAGAACATCAAATTGCGGGCAGTACAAAAGAAGGGTATTTAGATTCCATTCGCGATGTTATGCATAAAGGACAGTTTTCCTTTACTCGTCAATCTGAAATGAAAGGCTTGGGGGATGCAATCCTTAACGGGCGTCGTCTAATTGGGAATCAACCTTTTGGTGTAGTGCTTTCTGATGACCTTTGTGTTGCGGAAGAAGGTGTTTTGTCTCAAATGGTGAAGTTGTTTAAACAGTTCCGTTGCAGCATTGTTGCCGTGCAAGAAGTACCTGAAGATGAAATATCTAAATTTGGTGTAATCGGTGGAGAGCAAATTAAAGACGGAATCTATCAGGTAAATAACATGGTAGAGAAACCGGACCCTAAAGATGCACCAAGTAACCTGGCGATTATCGGCCGTTATATTTTGACGCCGGATATTTTCGAAATTATTGAAAATACGCCGCCAGGAAAAAATGATGAAGTACAGCTAACCGATGCGTTGATGACGCAAGCGACTGACGGTTGCGTACTTGCGTATAAATTTAAGGGTAATCGTTTTGATTGCGGTAGCGTTGCGGGCTTTGTTGAAGCCACTAACTACGTTTATGAAAACGTGTACGGGAAGTAACGATAACTGTGGAAATAAGTATTGAGTGTTTTAAAGCCTATGACATTCGCGGAAAAGTCCCGAGTGAACTGAATGAAGATGTGGCTTATCGTGTTGGCCGAGCGTTTGTCGATTTTCTAGATGCAAAATCTGTGGTGGTTGGTCACGATATTCGCTTAACGAGTGAATCATTAAGTGATGCTTTGGTAAAAGGTATCACTGATGCTGGGGCGAATGTCATCCATATTGGCGAGTGCGGAACCGAAGAAGTGTACTTTTCGACATTTCATTTGGAGGTGGATGGCGGTATTTGCGTGACTGCTAGCCACAACCCCATGGACTACAACGGAATGAAATTGGTTAAGAAGGGTTCTCGTCCAATTTCCGGAGATGATGGTTTAGGCGAGATCAAAGCCTTGGCCGAGTTGGGTGTTTTTCGAGAGGTTTCGGAAAAGGGTGCAGTTGATCGCCGTGATATGCGCAGTGAGTATATTGAACATCTTTTGAGTTACGTTGATGTTGCTAAGCTGAAGCCATTAAAAGTGGTATGTAATGCTGGGAATGGTGGCGCTGGAGCGGTAATCGATGCGCTGGAGCCGCATTTACCTATCAAATTCATTAAGGTGCACCACGAGCCAGATGGATCGTTCCCCAATGGTATTCCTAATCCTTTGCTGCCCGAGCGCAGGCAGTCGACAATCGACGCAGTTAAGGAAAGTGGTGCAGACTTTGGGATTGCGTGGGACGGCGACTTTGATCGATGTTTTTTCTTTGATGAAAGTGGCGCGTTTATCGAGGGCTATTATCTGGTCGGTTTGCTCGCTCAGGCATTTCTATCAAAAGCACCGGGTGAAAAAATTGTCCACGATCCTCGATTGACCTGGAATACTATTGATCAGGTGAATGCTGCTGGTGGCAAGCCTGTGCAAAGTAAAACTGGGCATGCGTTTATTAAAGCTGCAATGCGAGAAGCTGATGCCATTTATGGCGGAGAGATGAGTGCCCATCATTACTTTAAGCGTTTTGCTTACTGTGATAACGGCAATATCCCTTGGCTGTTGGTTGCTGAACTTATTAGCGCTGAAGGCCGTGGGCTATCCACGATGGTGGCCGATCGTGTTGCTCGCTTTCCTTGCAGCGGTGAGATTAACCGTACGGTCAAAAACCCTTCGGCTATCTCATCCTCAATTGAAAAGCACTATGACGCTGATGTTCTTGTAAAAGAGACGGTTGATGGTTTGTCGATGGCGTTTGATCAGTGGCGGTTTAATGTAAGAATGTCGAGCACTGAGCCGGTATTGAGGTTGAATGTTGAATCGCGAGGGGATATCGCGCTTATGACAGAGAAAACGGATGAACTGCTAACCCTGATCGATAAGTACGACGATTAGATGCGGTGAGTTAGTCCCGAGGGTTGATTCATCTCGGTATAAGAACTCTGCACAAGAGCTCTGAGTAAGAAAAAAGGCCAGAAGCTGAATGATTAATAGCTTCTGGCCTTTTTTGGTTGAACCAATTTTTTTGACAGGTGTTATTTTATAAAGCGGTCTAGCGCTATATCGCCACCACCCGTTTTCATCAAATACAGAAGAATTCCTGCCCACAGAATATGAACGCTCCAGCCATCTGGGTAAACAAACTGGATGACCGCAGTCATAACAAGCAGCCCCAGCGCGCTAAAGCGCGTTAAAACCCCGAATAATAAACCTAGTGATAAGAAAAACTCACCGAATGTGCCTAAGTAAGCGGCGATATTGGGTAGAGGTAATCCATATTCATATTCAAACAGCATAAATGTACTATCGGTAACATTCCAAAAAGCGAAGTTTTGTCCGGCGATATTCGCGCCGTCTATTTTCGTTTGCACTGAACGCCAAAAGACAACAAATATGGCAACACGTCCCGCTAGGCTAACGATGCTTTCTGGGATGAGCTCTCCGACTTTACGGGCGTAACTGTCAACTATTTTAAAAATCTTCATCAGGACTCTCCTATAATGCCGGCACTGAAGCCCGACTGAATTAAAAATGAAATACTGTCTGTAGGGTTAAAGCCGTCTTCATGTTCGGCGGCTATTTCGAGTGCGTTAACGATTGTGTGTTGCTTCGTTAGTGCTTCCAGGAAAGCGAAAAGTCCAGGTGCGATACAGTAAACTTCTACGCTTTCTTGCTGCCGAATCACCAAAATGTTTTGCGGTGTATCTGCATGTATTTCCTCAATGTCGTCTCCCCGAGCGAGTTGCCACATATCAAATATGGCAAATGGCGAGGCAAGTAAGTGAGCGGATCGAACGGGTTTAACTTTTGAGGCTGCGAGGGTCTCAATATCTAAGGTAGCGAAAAACGCTGGTTGTACTGATGTTTCGTCTTTGGCGTGATAACTTAAGTGCTGATGTAAATCGAGTTTTGCCAAATCACAAAGATAGGCGATTTTGTGTTCCTCGCTGTTTTGAGATAAAAAATCTGGAAAGTCATGAGCGAAATCAACCATCGCCGCAGAGCGGGGTGGAGATTGTTGAATGTAAAGCTTAGCCGCTCGGCTTAGAAAATCGTCCCCGACAGTGGTTGCTATGCTTGGGTATAAATCTTTAACGGCTTCAATTAAAGAGTGATATGTATTGTTCTGATAAATGGCGAGCCGTTCTTGAAGTTCTTGCGGCTCATAGGATTTCAGCAAGTCTTTAAGTTTTTGTGAAGCTCGATCCCCCTCAATAACTAAAGAGGACATATCCTTTTGAAATGTAGGAAGATCCATTAAGCATTTGCCTCAATCGTTTCAGTGAGCGCACGGTTCATGATCTCTTCAGCTTTCCTTGATTCACCCAATAATATGTCTAGGTCAGGAATGTCGGTATCCCATTCGATTAATGTCGCGATTGCGCGTTTTTCTCGAGAAAAGAAATATTCATAGAGCTTCCAGACTTCTTTACGTACTTCCGAGCCGTGATCATCGATACGTATTTTTGTGTTGTTGCTGAGGGTTTGAATGCTATGTCCGGCCAGGTGTATTTCTTCCACGTGCTCTGCTGGAAACTGTTCCAAATAATGGTAAGGGTCAAAATGATTGTTAGAGCCGGATACGAAGACGTTGTTTATATCCAATAAAATTTTACAGCTGCATCTACGTATTATTTCTTTAAAGAAGTCAGGTTCGTTGTAGTCGCTGTGTCTAAAGTCGATATATGTAGATGGGTTTTCGATCAAAATATAACGGCCGAGTGCTGTTTGTACTTTGTCGATATTATTACAAATTGTTTCTAGACTTTCGTTGCTATAAGGCAGGGGCAGTAAATCGTTGAGAAATATACTGTTCCAGTGGCTCCACGATAAATGCTCAGAAACACTTGCGGGTTGATAGCGGTCAACGAGGTTCTTTAGCTTTAGTAAATGTGCGTCATCTATGCCATCGCTACTTCCCAAAGACATACCGACGCCGTGCATCGATAGCGGGTAAAGATCGTTTAGCTTCGTGAGGTATCGGTGAGGGGCTCCGCCGTCACCCATATAGTTTTCTGGATGTATTTCAAGCCATCCGGTTGCGTGCGGATTATCAATAAGTGCTTGGTAGTGTGGCACTTTAAGTCCGATTCCTGACGCTGCTGGGAGTTGATTCATGTGCGATGGTGTATCAGATAGAGCGGTAGTATTTCAAAGAGAGAGGAGTGGCGCTCCAAAAGAGATTCTGATGAGAGCGCCGGCTTGAAAGCTTACTTAGATGCTTCTTTGCTTCCGCCTACGATTTTTTCACAGGTGCCTTTGGCAACATACATCCACGCGTCTTTTTGGCCATCAGTCTTACTGGAGCCAGCACAGCTAGTGCCTGGGCCTGCTGCACAATCGTTTTTACCTGCTTTAGCAACGCCATAGCATTTTTCCATTTTCTTGCCTGCGTATACATCGCCGGCAGAAGCCATCATTACACCTGCTGCAATAGCGCTTGAGATTGCGAGAGTTTTGGTCATTTTTTTCATGTGTAGGTTCCTCAAGGTTACCTGTTTATTTTGTGGGTTAAAAATGTCATGCACGGGATAAGACTTAGTCAGATTTAGAAAGTTCGGCACCGTAGGTGATTGTGATATTTATGTGATAAAGCATCAACCATGTAGTGCGGAAGCGAGCGCCACAATTCTGATGTGTAGCAGCTGTTTAGCGCTTGTCGAGCCGCTGAACTTGGCTGAAGCGGTGGGCGACTAAAATACTGCCGCTCCTTGCCGAGATAAACTAAATAGTTTTATTAATGTTATTGAAATTTTGGATGAGTTTTTTAGTGGATGAATCCCAGTCGGTAGGGATATCTGTGGTTTCTATTGCGGTGGCGATGTGTGTGCCGAGTAGCTTGCCAAGCTCGACACCCCACTGGTCAAAGGAATTAATATTCCAAAGAATGCCCAAGGTGTAGACCTTATGTTCATAGGCCGCAATTAATGCGCCTAGGGTTACCGGCGTTAGCGCATCCATAAATATGAGAGAGCTGGGCCGGTTGCCTGGGTGCACTTTGTGCGGCGCTAGCGCTTCAACATCTTCGTCGTTAACGCCTTGTGCACGCAACTCCGCTTCTGCTGTCGCTAGATCTCGTCCGGCCATAAGTGCCTGACTTTGCGCAACACAGTTAGAAAATAAATATTTGTGCTGGTGGTCCAGAGGGTGATGGGCGCGCAAGGTAGTAATGAAATCAATGGGCGCGACAATAGAGCCTTGATGCAACAATTGATGGAATGAATGTTGACCGTTGGTGCCCTCTGTTCCCCATACGATGGAGCCTGTTTGGTAGTCTAATGCTTGGCCGTCTTTCGAGACGGATTTGCCATTACTTTCCATTTCAAGTTGTTGTAGATATGAAGGTAATAACTGTAGGTGGTGGGCGTAAGGTAGTACAGCCTGCGTCTTGCTGCCCATAACATTGCTATACCAAAAGACAATCAAAGCCATCAATACGGGAATGTTTCGTTCAGGAGGGGCGCTGGCGTAATGGCTGTCCATTGCTTCTGCGCCTTCTCGCATTTTATTGAAATTTTCCATACCGATTGCAAATGCAATGGGGAGTCCGATGGCGGACCAGAGGGAATAGCGGCCACCCACCCAATCCCAAATCGGGTAAACATTTTCTTCCGCAATACCAAACTCAACCGCTTTATCTACCTTTGAGGAGATAGCGATAAAGTGTTTTTCGAGTTCGTTTTGTTCACAGCCGTGATCCATTAGCCACTGGCGAGCGGTTAGCGCGTTTTGCAATGTTTCCAGTGTGGAAAAAGACTTGGAGGCAATGATAAACAAGGTTTTTGCGGGATCAATATCGGTAAGTAGATCGGTAATCTCGGCACCGTCAATATTCGCCACAAAGTGCACTTTTACTTTTTTGTTATGAAAGGGGGTGAGTGCTTTCGTCACCATTCTTGGGCCGAGGTCAGAACCGCCAATGCCGATATTCACCACATCGCGAATTGGATTGCCGCGAAACCCTGTCCATTGGCCGCTATAGACACGGTCAATCAGTTCGGACATTTGTTTTAATGTCGCATCGACACACTTTTGCTCGTCGGTATACGGTGCTCCATGAAAACGCAATGCCGTATGCAGGGCGGGTCGTTTTTCAGTGTTATTGACCTCGTCCCCTCGGAGTAGCTTTTTGATGGCCTGGGAAAGCTTGGCTTGCTCCGCAACGGATAAGAGAAGATTAAAGGTTTCTTCATCTATGTGGTTTTTAGAAAAATCGAGATTTAGCCCTGCACCAGATACCGTATAGCGTTCCGCTCGGTTGGGATCTTCATCAAATAGGCCGTTTAGTGTCTTAGACTGCCATAGCTGCTTTTGTTCGAGAAGTTGAGACCAATTGCTATAGAGATCAGATAGTGTGGTTGGTTTCATATTCGGCCTATTCTGGTGTAGCGGCGCTGGTTCAGTTTTAGAATGAGCGCTCTACAGAAAAGTTTGCGAGATCCACCAATGCTGATTTATATGGAGAATCTGGAATAAGATCTAGTGACGCTTTTGCTTGTTCTACATGTTCAAGTGCTTTTTGGCGGACATAATCAAGGCCGCCATATTTTTGCACGGCTTCTACGATACTGGGCAACTGATCTACGCTGCCGTTTTCTATTGCTGCGCGGATGATAGCGGCTGTCTTGGCGTCGCCGTGACGTATGGTATAAATCAGAGGGAGGGTCGGTTTGCCCTCTGCGAGATCGTCACCAATATTTTTCCCCAGTGTTTCTGGGTCGCCGTCATAATCAAGTGCATCATCCACGAGCTGAAAGGCGACGCCTAAGTGATATCCGTACTTTATCGCACTCTCACGCTGTTGCTGGCTGCTTTTTGCAATCACTGCCGCAGTTTCGCACGCAGCTTCGAATAATACAGCAGTTTTCTTGTGGATGACGTCCATATAACGCGTTTCATCCACATCTGGATCCTTTGCGTTGACCAGCTGCTGGACTTCACCTTCGGCAATGACATTGGTGGTCCCCGATAGTATGGACATTATGTCCATATCGCCGATCTGAACCATCATTTGGAAGGCGCGGGAGTATAGGAAGTCGCCCACTAATACGCTGGGCGCATTGCCCCATTTAGCGTTCGCTGTGGCGCGCCCTCTGCGAAGGGAGGATATATCTACCACGTCATCATGAAGTAGAGTGGCGGTATGGATAAATTCTATGATGGTGGCCAACTCGATTTGGCTTTGGTGTTGATGGTTTAACGCGCGTGCAAACAGCAGGACCAGTAAGGGTCTCAGGCGTTTTCCGCCAGCATCGACGATATAGTGGCCGATATTTTCAACGAGTCCAACGTCAGAGTGCAATTGACTCACAATTGTCTCGTTAAGCTGTTCGAATTCTGAGGCAACAACCTTTTGGAATGAAAACATGCGGTTCCTAACAGAGGGCATTGGGCCAGCAGAACCGAGAGCTCGAGCTCTGGTAATGCCGAGGTATTATTTTCGAAGCGATGCTAGGGGGCAGGCTCCTTACTGTCAAGCTCCTGCAGTCACTTGGATGCCTGCTAGTGAGGACGGACGCTCGAACTTTGTGCGATATCATTAAAGGTGGATGAGGAATAAGCAATTATCTTGCTAGTTGGTCTTGTATCGATTAGAATTCGCGCCCCTAAAACGTAACTCAACGATGCAAGCCTTGTTGGGCCAGTCTAGTCAACTAACGCAACTTAATGTGGGTGACTGGATATAGTGCCTTTAAATGCTGAGTTAGCGCGGAACTGTGATCTCTAGTGATCGTTTTTGTCGCACAGCTGCTTCGTATCGTCCAATACACAATTTGGAGCAATATATGTACGCAGTTATCGCTGCCGGTGGCAAGCAACACCGGGTTGAAGAAGGTGAGGTTCTACGCCTCGAAAAGATTGAAGCAGCCACAGGTGAATCTATCGATTTCGATCAGGTCCTTTTGGTAGCAAATGGTGAAGACGTTAAAATCGGTGCACCAACCGTTGATGGAGCTAAAGTGACAGCAGAAGTTGTTGCTCATGGCCGTGGCGATAAAGTGACGATCATCAAGTTCCGTCGTCGTAAGCACTCTATGAAGCGTCAAGGTCATCGTCAGTGGTACACAGAAGTGAAAATCACTGGAATTAACGGTTAATAGCACACGTAAAGATTTTGAGGATAATAGGTCATGGCTCATAAGAAAGCAGGCGGTAGTACCAGTAACGGAAGAGATTCCGAGAGTAAACGCTTAGGTGTTAAGCGTTTTGGTGGTGAACAAGTGATAGCGGGCAACATCATTGTTCGTCAGCGCGGCACTAAGTTTCATGCAGGTAAAAACGTTGGCGTTGGAAAAGACTACACGCTTTTCGCTAAAGCTGATGGTGCAGTTAGGTTTGACGTGAAAGGCGATAAAAATCGCAAGTTCGTTTCTATCGAAACCGTCTAATATCTGACTCCAGATACGAATGAATTCGAGCGCCCCGCTGCTGTTATCAGTAGTGGGGCGTTTTTATTTTTGAAGATAATGCGTCATCGCAGTGAGTATGTATCATGAAATTTGTAGATGAAGCCCCAATCGTGGTGCAGGCTGGTAAAGGCGGCAATGGCTGTCTGAGTTTCCGCCGCGAGAAATACATCGAGCGTGGTGGGCCCGACGGCGGCGATGGCGGTGATGGCGGCAGTGTTTACCTGGAAGCGGATGAAAATATCAATACCTTGGTGGACTACCGTTATCAGCGGCGCTACAACGCTGAAAATGGCAAGCAAGGGAGTGGGCGCAACTGCACGGGCGCTAAAGGGGAAGACTTGGTATTGAAGGTGCCCATCGGCACATCCGTGCTGGATGAAGAGACAGAATCAATAGTAGGTGACCTTACTGAGCATGGGGAACGCCTATTAGTTGCACAGGGCGGATTTCATGGTTTGGGAAATACTCGCTATAAGTCGAGTATCAATCGAGCGCCGCGTCAGACCAGCTCTGGTTCGGAAGGGGATCTCAAAAGCCTTAAGTTAGAGCTTAAGCTTCTTGCTGATGTCGGGACCTTGGGGTTGCCCAACGCAGGGAAATCGACCTTTATTCGCGCTGTTTCCGCAGCAGAACCTAAGGTAGCGGATTATCCTTTTACGACGCTGATTCCAAGCCTTGGCGTGGTGAAAGTTCAGCAGCATCGCAGTTTCGTGATCGCGGATATTCCTGGCATCATCGAAGGCGCTTCAGAAGGTGCGGGTTTGGGCATTCGTTTTTTGAAGCATCTCACGCGTTGTAGAATTTTATTGCACATGGTGGATATCTACCCGATAGACGGTACAGATCCAGTTGAGAGTGCACTCGGTGTCGTCCGAGAATTATCCCGCTTTAGTGATACACTCGCGAACAGGCCCCGTTGGCTGGTCATCAATAAGTGCGACTTAATTGATGAAGAAGAAATAGAGCAACGTAAGCAGGCGTTAATTGAAGCCTTGAATTGGACGGGGCCAGTCTATACCGTTTCTGCAATTAATCGCGAAGGTACAAAGCGTTTATGTGAGGATATGCTTTGTTATCTTGAAGAGCGGTGGAGTGATGAAAAAGAGAATGAAGAGGTGCTTGCTGAAGAGCGTGATATTCAAGAGCGTATGCAGCGGGAAGCCCGTGAAAAAATTGATCAGCTTCGTTTGTCTCGAAAGGTCCCTAAAGACCAAGAAGATGATAGTGATGATGACGAAGATGATGGTAGCGATGTAGAAGTGGAATACGTACGGTAGAATACGACCGTACTTACGCTACTTAGCAAATAAATGTTTTAGGACGCATTGGCCCAAATTACGCATTAGCAAGTGAATTATGAATAGGCGACAACAAATAAAACAAAGTCGGCGTTGGGTCGTAAAAATAGGCAGTGCGCTATTAACTGACGCGGGGAAAGGCCTTGATCGCAGTGCTATGGAAGGGTGGGTAAAACAGATTGCCGCCTTAACCAAGCGTGGTTATCAGGTGGTTGTGGTGTCTTCTGGGGCCGTTGCTGCCGGTATGACGCGTTTAGGTTGGAGTTCTCGCCCCAAATCCATTCATGAGCAGCAGGCCGCTGCAGCGGTAGGTCAGTCGAATCTTGTTCAGGCCTATGAGCAAGAATTTCAAAAATATAATTTAAAGACCGCGCAAGTGTTGTTGGATCACGATGACCTATCTGATCGTCAACGTTACCTGAATGCGCGCTCAACGATCCGCACGCTCATCAAATATAATGTTATCCCGATCATTAATGAGAACGACACCGTCGTAACAGACGAAATTCGTTTTGGTGATAACGACACCCTTGGTGCGTTAGTAGCGAACTTAATCGAGGCCGATACGCTGTGTATTTTGACCGATCAAAAAGGCATGTACGACAGTGATCCTCGCACAAATGCGCTCGCCAATATTATTCACGAGCGTTCGGCCTTATCACCAGAGTTAGATGATATGGCGGGGCAGGGTGGCTCGTTAGGGCGTGGAGGAATGATTAGTAAGGTGCGTGCTGCACGCATTGCCGCACGGTCTGGTGCGGATACAATTATTGTTGGGGGCAAAATTTTTGATGTGATTAATCGTGTTGCCGAAGGAGAAATACTTGGGACGCTATTGTTCGCCAACCAACAACCCCTTGCCGCAAGAAAACGCTGGCTTGCCGGTAATTTACAATCGAAGGGTGTATTAGTTTTAGATAATGGTGCCGTGTCCGTTTTACGTGATAAAGGAAAAAGCTTGTTGCCGGTAGGCGTTAAATCGATTGTTGGCTATTTTACGCGAGGCGAGATGGTGGTTTGCCGAGACGGAGACGGAAACGAAATCGCTCGTGGATTAGTGAATTACAATAGTGATGACGCCCAAAAAATTATAGGAAAGTCTTCGAAAGATATTGAGCGACATCTTGGGTATAAGGATTTTGACGAGCTGATACATCGAGATAATCTAGTGCTTTCCTAGTATTTTCTGACACATGTAGTCTTAATGGGTGACTCTAGTCACGATGCACAATACATTTATACGTGTTTTACCAAGCCTATAACTATGCCTATTTTTAAATCACACTTATATAAACTCTCTGCATACAAGCCTCCGCTAGAGGGGCGAGATCCAGACAAGCATTTACTGCTTGATTTTAACGAGAGAACACTTCCTGTTAGCGCTCCAGTTCGTGATGCCTTGATTGAATATATCCGCAGCGACAGAATTCAGTTGTATCCTTCATACGGTGATATCGTTCAGCGTTTGTCTGAATATACTGGTGCGGATGCATCACAACTAATGATTTCAAATGGTTCGGATCAAGGTATCGAATTGGTATTTCGTGCTTGTGGATCCCCTGGTGAAGAAGTAATTATTCCTGAGCCAAATTTCGCGATGTATAACCAGTGTGCTCAGATTGAAGGAATGACCGTCATTGCCCCTTTTTATTCGCGAGATAATGGACTGCCAGTCAAAGATATTATTGCCGCAGTAAATGAGAAGACGCGGGTGATCTGTATTGCCAGCCCGAATAACCCTAGTGGTGTTGGTGCCGAGACGGAAGATATTTTATCAATAGCGAAAGCTGCGCCTGATGCGTGCGTACTTGTCGATGAATGCTATTTTGAATATTCACAAAAAACAGTCGCGGGATATGTTGCTGAATATCCAAACATCGTCATTACCCGTACATTTTCAAAAACGTGGGGTATGCCATCTTTACGCTTTGGTTATTTGATTGCCGCAGAAGAGAATATTCAAGCACTTCTGAGTGTTCGCGGCCCTTACGATATCAATCAGTTAGGGGTGGTTGCTGCACGAGCGGCACTAGATAACCCAGAATATACTGAGTGTTATGTCGATGAAGTCATGACGCAATCAAAGCCGGAATTTGAAAAGTTTTTAGACGAGAAAAATATCCCATACTGGCCAAGTGAGGCAAACTATATTTGGATGTTTCCAGAAAACCCTGAAGATATTGAACAGCACCTTCACGCTAACAATATACTGGTGCGCCCCAAGAAAGATGCAGACGGTAATATAGGTCTAAGAGTGACGCTCGGAACGTTAACGCAAACACGTAGGTTAATTGATTCCCTTAATCTAAAGTTATCTGTTAATGAATAAAGTATTTTGGGTGCTTGCCTCGGTGTTGCTACTGGCTTATCCAGTATTGATCTATTTTGGAATTGAAAAACTGAGTCCTGCGCATTTTGCAGCAGTGTTAGCGGTCTTAATGAGTGTCCGGTTCATGTTATCGCCAACGGCCCGTGATGTACGTCAAGTAGCGCTTTTTACGCTGGTTTTACTCTATGTGGGTTCCGTTGTGCTAAGCGATAGTCAGCTCTTGTTGCGTCTTTACCCAGTGCTGATGAGTTTAGCGGTAGCAAGCACTTTCTTTGTTACACTTTTTGAGCCTGAGAGTTTGATAGAAAGAATGGCGCGTTTGTCTGGTAAGGTCATAACGCCAAGAGCAAAAGTGTACACTCGAAAATTGACCGCTGTCTGGTTTTTTTTACTTGTAGTAAATGCGGTAGTTTCGTTGTTTTTTGCGGTTGAAGGTAGCGTGGATGCTTGGGCTTTTTATTGTGGGTTTTTGTCATATATTCTGTTTGCAACTTTTTTTGGCGCGGAATTTATATATCGTCAATTTTATATTAGAAAGTACGGTGCTTAACGTCATTTTATGAGTTTTATAGAGATAGATACTTTGCGGACTAGGTTCGCCTCAAGTGAGTGGCCTACATTTGATTCGGTGGTCAAAGATGAATGTGAGAATGACCGTACCGTTATCATAGATATCACCATCGACAAAGGCGTGCGTTGGTTCGAAGGGCATTTTCCAGAACAGCCTGTATTGGCAGGTGTGGTTCAAACACACTGGGCTGGGGAGTTGTCTAAGTTTGTTTTTGATATCGAAGATGATTTTATACGAATTGATAACTTGAAGTTTCAGGCGGTCGTGTTACCTGGGCTCAGTATGAGTTTGTCCTTGGTCCGAAATGAGGAAAAGAACTCCGTCAAGTTCTCATTTTCAACGGGCGATACTATGTATTCCGAAGGGCGACTGGTCTTCGCAAAGGGATGATATAACGGGATGACTTACTGCATTATTATTCCTCACTATAATCACGAACGACAGTTTTTGGCGTTTCTTCCGAAGATTTTAACTGTGGGTCTACCATGTATTATTGTTGATGATGGAAGTAGTAAAGAAAGCTTGGCATGTATACGTGACTCAGTTGCTAAACACGAAAACGTTACATTGGTTGAGCACGGCCATAACAGAGGGAAAGGCGCCGCCGTTATTTCTGGTATTTTCATGGCGCGTGCAAAGGGCTTTTCTCATGCACTGCAAATAGATGCAGATGGGCAGCATAATGTCTCCGATATTCAACGATTTATCGCTGTGAGCGAATCTGCTCCAGATACGATTGTGTGTGGTCGGCCGGTCTTTGATGATTCTGTTCCAAAAATTCGCTTATATGGTAGAAAGATTACCGATTTTTGGGTTGTTCTGGAAACCTTGTCTCGAAAAGTTAAAGATGGTTTATGCGGATTTCGTATTTATCCGCTAAAAAAGGTCGAGGCTGTTTTGGATGCCTATTATTTGGGTAAGCGTATGGATTTTGATACGGAAATACTTGTGAAGGCACTTTGGCTTGGCGTGGATTTGGAATTCGTTGATACTCAAGTGATCTATCCAGAAGAAAGTGTATCTCATTTTAATTATGTTAGAGATAACTTAGGCCTCGTTAGTCTGCATACGCGACTAATGTGCGGTATGGTTGTTCGTTTTCCCATGATTGTATATCGTCTTTTTAAAGGAAATGACAATGACAGGGGAGACTAGCGTTAATACAAATAAAAATATTCACTGGTCAAATGTTGGTGAGGCGGGGACTTATAGTGGTATTTTATTCCTGCTTTGGGTACATAAGTTATTTGGCCGAGGAGTGTTTAGTTTAGCTTTGTACCCTGTGATGGCCTACTTTATTTTATTTCGTGGTGTGGCTCGCCGCGCATCGTTAGATTTTTTGCATACACATTATTTGTGTTTTCCTGGTTATTGGCAGCGTCAGCCTGGATATCGTGATGTGTTTCGGCATTTTATCGCCTTTGGGCAATCGATCTTAGATAAGATGTTAGCGTGGACGGCATCAATGTCTGAGTCTGAATTTATTGTCGGCGACCGAAAAGCGTTGGACCAATTGCTTAGTGACCCGCGTGGTCAGTTAATTATTGGTTCTCATATTGGTAACCTGGAATATTGTCGGGGCTTCGTTCAACGTTATAAAAACAGAACAATTAATATTCTCGTCTACGATCAACACGCTGCAAATTTTGTTGAAATGATGTTGCGAATAAACTCAGCATCGAGAGTGCATGTTTATCAGGTTGATCAACTCGATATTCCTACGATGTTGAAGCTGAAACATAAAATTGACCATGGGGAGTGGCTGTTTATTGCGGGGGATCGCATTCCTCTTAGCGGGGAAAAAAGAACAGTTGCCGTTGAGTTCATGGGGCGAAATGCACAGCTCCCTATTGGGCCCTATATGCTCGCAAAAACGCTGCAGTGTCCTGTAAAGCTCATGTATTCCTATCGTCTTGAAAAAAAGGTGTTTTTTGATCTGGTGGCGTTCTCCGAGAAAGTGACCTTGCCACGTAAAGATAGAGAGGCGAAGTTGATCGAATTGGCTCAGAGATTCGCATGGGAGCTTGAAAAGCAATGTTTAAAGGCCCCTTTGCAGTGGTTTAATTTCTATCCTTATTGGGATGATAGTCAGATCATTGATGAGGGGACGAAAAATGAAGCAGCGTGAACGACTACTTGAGTTGTTGTCTCATAGGCCACCAATGCTATTGTTGGATGACGTCTTGAGTGTGGGGGATCGTTTGTCTGAATCAAAAATTTTGATTGATGATGCAAGTGCCTTTTTCGTTTGTGGTAAGGGCGTACCATCATGGATTGCCGTTGAATATATGGGGCAGACAGCGGCGCTAATTGCGGGCTATCAGTTGGAGAAAGGTATTGTCGGACCTCATGTTGGCTTTTTGTTAGGCACTCGAAAATTTGAAGTAACTACCCCTTGGTTTCCGCATGCTTCACAGCTCAAAGTGATTTGTCAGGAGTTGGCCGTCGTAGGTGACTCTCTAGCAACGTTTGATTGTCGGGTAGAGGACCTAGTCACAGCTTCTGTTTTAGCAAAAGCGAAACTCTCCGTTTTTCGTAAACCTTTAGACCAGTAAAGTCATTAGAAAATAACGTGAAATAAGGAGCTCCCTTGAGCGTTCGTGTTGCAGTCACCGGTGTCGGCGCCATCTCATCTCTAGGCAATGACTGGTCCGAGGTCAAACCCGCGTTGCTATCTTGTCAGAATAGAGTTCGGTATATGACCGAGTGGGATCAATATACGGAACTGCAGACGCGCTTGGCATCGCCTATCGATCATTTTGAGATGCCGTCCAATTACACGCAAAAAAAAATGCGCGGTATGGGGCGCGTTGCTAAATTAGGCGTTGTTGCGACAGAGAAAGCGTTAAAGGATGCGGGTTTATTTCGGCATGAAGTAATTAGCGATGGTCGAACAGGGGTTGCCTTTGGTTCTGCAACAGGAAGCAGTTCCGCAGCGATGGAATTTTTTAACCTCCTTGAACATCAATCGATGTCACGTATTAACGGTACAACTTATTTGAGAATGATGAGCCATTCCGCAGCTGTAAATATCAGTGTTTTATTCGGCACAACAGGCAGAATGTATACCACATCCAGCGCATGTACGGCGGGAAGTCAGGGCATCGGCTATGCCTATGAAGCTATTCGCAGCGGTCAGCAAACGGTTATGTTGGCGGGTGGCGCTGAAGAATTGTGCCCGACACAGGCTGCTGTTTTTGATACCGTTTATGCAACAAGCCAAAAAAATGCTACGCCGAATACGAGCCCCTGCCCCTATGATAAGCAACGCGATGGGCTTGTCTTAGGCGAGGGCGCTTGCACGCTGATATTGGAGGAATGGAGCCACGCTGAAAAACGCGGCGCAAAAATATTAGCGGAGGTGGTTGGTTACGGAACCAACACAGATGGAAGCCATTTGGTGCGCCCGAACCAGTCGACGATGAGCGAGGTTATGCGATTGAGCTTACGGGATGCAGGAATTAATGCTGGGGCAATTGATTATATTTCTGGTCATGGTACGTCAACTGTTCATGGCGATATTGCAGAAACTCTGGCGACTGAATCGGTACTTGGTAGGGATACTCCCATTAGTACGATCAAAAGTTATATTGGACACAGTTTAGGTGCGTGTGGCTCGTTAGAGGCATGGCTGGCGATCGCAATGATGAACGAAGACTGGTTTTCGCCTAATGTAAATCTGAAGCAAATAGACGATCGTTGCGCAGCTCTTGATTATATTGTGCAGGAGCCGAGAGAGTTAAAGGCCAAATATGTTATGAGTAATAACTTTGCTTTTGGCGGTATCAACACGTCCCTAATTTTTAAGCGGGTATAAAGTACAAGACACATTTTTTGAGTATTCGAATTATTCTTCATACTTTTTAAATATGAGTGAGGTATTGATACCGCCAAAAGCAAAGTTATTACTCATAACCATATTTATTTTAGATGCTCGCCCATTTCCTTTGACATAATCCAACTTGGCACACTCTTCAGCGACATTATCGAGATTTAATGTGGGTGCGAGCCAGCTGTCATTCATCATATTAATACTGGCCCAGGCTTCTATTGCGCCGCATGCGCCAAGGGTGTGTCCAATATGGCCCTTGAGAGAGCTAAAAGGCGTCTTACTACCAAAAATTGCATGGGTCGCGCTTGATTCAGCAATGTCACCAATTTGGGTTGCTGTCCCGTGCGCATTTACGTAACCGATGTCGTTGGCGTTAACACTCGCATCATTTAGCGTGAGTTGCATTACCGTTCCCATTGTTTCTGCTGTGGGTTGTGTCACATGATTACCGTCACAGTTTGTTCCGAAACCAATCAGTTCCGCGAGTATTGTGCCCCCGCGCTGTTTTGCGTGCTCGAACTCCTCCAGCACTAACGTGCATGCGCCTTCGCCGATGACTAGCCCGTCACGATCTTTATCGAAAGGGCGTGGAGTTTTAGACGGCGTATTATTTTTTAAGCTCGTCGCATAAAGTGTATCGAAAATAGCTGCTTCCGAAGCGCATAGTTCTTCGGCACCACCCGCCAACATAATTGTTTGTTTACCGTTTTGAATGGCTTCATAGGCATAGCCAATACCTTGGCTACCTGATGTGCAGGCAGTGGATGTATTAATTACTCTGCCTTGTAAACCAAAAAATACAGCAATGTTTACTGCGGCCGTATGGCCCATCATTCGGATATAAGTGGTTGCATTAACATCTGAAATATCTGAATCAGAAATCAATTTCGTGAAATCTTTCATGGCGTCAGTTGAGCCCGTGCAAGATCCATACGAAACACCAGTATTTCCGTCACCAATAATAGTGTGTTCGGATAACCCAGATTGCGCTATAGCCTGTTCTGTTGCTCTTACGGCCATCTTGGAGACTTTACCCATTGTACGCATTTTTTTTCGGGTGTAATGCGCGGGGAGTGAAAAGTCTTTTATGGGGGCCGCAAGGCGCGTATTCAGTTCTTTAATGTTTTCCCATTCAGGTATGTATTCAACGCCGCTTTGCCCTTGTTGAATATTTTTTTTGAACTCTTCCCAGGAATTCCCCAAGGGCGTGATCGCGGACATACCTGTAATAACAACACGTTTTTTAATCATGGTTTAACACATGCCGCCATTTACACTAAGCACTTGTCGGGTAATATACCCAGCTTCTTTAGACATTAAAAAATTCACTGCGGCCGCTACTTCTTCAGCTTGCCCAAAGCGTTTCATAGGAATCAATTTCATTGCCTCATCTTGATATATATCTTCAATCATTTCAGTCTCGATGACGCCAGGTGCGACGCAGTTAACGGTGATTTTTCTTTTTGCCAGTTCAATCGCAAGGGCTTTTGTCGCACCGATTATTCCCGCTTTCGCAGCGCTGTAATTTGTTTGGCCTCGGTTACCAACCAAGCCAGAAACAGAGGACAATGTCACGATACGACCGCCTTTACGTAAACGTATCATGGGCATTATCAGCGGGTTTAGTACGTTGTAAAAAGCATCGAGATTGGTATGTATAACCGTATCCCAATCTTCCCCTGTGAGCGCAGGAAAAGCATTATCTTTTGCGATTCCAGCATTACACACCGCGCCGTAGTACGCGCCGTTTTGTGCTATATCACATTCTAGCGCGCTTTTTACTTGCTCTCTGTCGGTAACGTCAAACTGAATAATACTGGCTGTGCCACCATTTTCCCTGATTGTTGTCATGACTTCTTCAGCCATATTGTGATTGGCATTGTAGTGCACGCATACATCAAAGCCGGCTTCTCCGAGTTTTATGGCGCAAGATTTTCCTATTCCTCGGCTGGCACCCGTAACTATTATTCGTTGTAAATTCAATGTTATTTACCTTTTAAACGTTCAAAGTTTCAGATTTATTTGTGTCTGTTAATAATGGCAAACGGATCTTTAGGCATTGCCCCTTTTATTATGGCGCTCGCCAGTTCTTCTCCGTTTACACCGTGTATTGTGCAGGAATGTACACCGAGGTCGGCTTCGTTCTTCATGTATTCGTCGACGTGGATAACTACTTTTTCTCCCACGTCAAAGTAGGGCTTGGCTACTTGATATCGTTTTGTGCCAAGAAAAAAACCGATTGATATTGGGCGTTTTTCTTCAATTCGTTGCACACCTTCTAGTGCGAGAATAGTTTGGCACATATATTCTAATCCGACCCACGTAGGTATTTTACCTTGGGCGTTAGAAAAAGGACATTTGGGATGATGGTATACAATTGCTTCCAAATTTGTTTCACCAAATTGACTGATTTCATCAATTAACAGCATGCCTCCACTCTGTTTCATGAGCATGTCTGGAGTGTGGGAGGTACCTTTTGTCATACCAACCTTCCTTGAAGTCTGAATTTAGCAAATAAAATGGTGCCTAGTAAATTGCAGGTGTTACCTATTAGAACGGTTAAGCCAAAAGCGCTTACGATAGGGAGGCTGCTAGTGCTAAGTAGGCCGAACGACAATGCACTCGTGAGTGCCGATAGCAATATCGCGTGTAGCGTCGTATTGGAAGCCGAGTCCTCACTTAATTCGGATACAAAAATCACATAATCCATGCCTAACCCAATAATTAAAAATAGCGCCATCACATGAAATAAGGTAAGCGTAATACTCAATAGTGAAAAGATGCTAAGTGTTAGGAGAATAGATGAAACAGGGATTGTTAAAAGCGAGAGCATACTTATGCGCCTGTATCGAATCAACAGCAATGCGGCGATAAGACAGATACCAATGGCGACAAGCTTACTGGCGGATATCCGTTGCGCAGCAATACTTTGTTTAGCCATCTCTGATGTTTGAATAAAATGGATGTCGGATGAGTGCTTGGCGGCCAGCTTAAGGGTCTCGATGTGAGCGTTTTTTGGAATAAGTATAAAGCTATAGTAACTATCGTTTTGAGTAAGCCACAGAGGCGGTATCGCCGATCCCATTGCATCCATAAATGCGTCTGGGCTTAGAATTACACCTTCGGCGTTCACGTAGGCACGTTCATTCTCCACAATAGCGTCATCGGAAATAAGTTTATCAGTTAAAAATTGGCTATATAGTCCGCCGTGCCTATATATTCGTTGTTGTGCTCGATAGCTTTGGTCTTGCATCTTTGGCGATGGAACAAATGATGCGATGCTTAAAAGTGACGTGTTGCCGTTCGTTGTTATGACTTGGTTTATCCGCTGGTAGAGCTCGTCTGGCGATTTTCCTTTTACTATCAAATAGTTCCCTGGTTCGTAGGCGGACGTGAGTCGTGCTACCTGCATTTCCTCTTTTAATAATTGAGGGTCGGGAGTAAAAAAGATACGAGGGTTGTCGCTGGTAAGCAATCTTGGAATAGCGATAACGCCGAGCAGGGTAATACCCACAAATATAAACAAGATATGTTTCTTGGTTGCTATTGGTGCTAAAAGGGTTTCTAGACATTTGATGATAAATGATACTGGGGCGTCGTAGCGTTTTAGTGTATCACCTTTAAAATAGGGCCCAGCAGCTATCACCATTAGCCATGCCCCAATAAGCCCAAGGACAGAGAACAGTGCGACGCGTTGAAGGGCTTCAAGAGAAGAAAAGCTGAGTGCGGCATACCCGATGACTGATGTCACAAGGCTTAATGCTAAGGCGCTATGGAAGCGCCCCTGTTTTTTTAAGTTTTCTGCATCATGGTGGTAGTAGTGGTGCAGAGTGTAGTCGACGACTACTCCTATGAGGCTCGCACCGAAAATTATGGTGATAACGTGAACAGAAGAAAAGAATAGTTGGCACGCTATAAAGGCGAAAGCTAAGCCAAATGTGATCGAAATTAGGGGTAATATTAATGGTTTTATTGAACGAAAAATGATGAGAAATAGAAGTAAAATACCAAATGTTGAAAGGCTGCTAATGGAGCGTATATCGTGTTCGGATTTTTTTGCGGCATCCGTAGCAAAAAATATTATGCCTGAATGTAAAAAAGTAATACTGCTATGATTTTTGGATATTTCGTGTTTTATCTGCGTTAGCTGTTCTTCAATATGCTTTTGCTCTCTCAAAGATAGCGCATCCCCTTTTATTATGAAGTTTATAGGGCTGTGGTAAATACGTCTGTTCTCATATGTGCTCTCTAAAATAATGTCCGTACTTTGGTTGTTGTTTTCTACTATAAATTCTGAGAGGAAGCCAAAGGGGTCTTGGGTGATCGAAAATAATTGGGTTGCACTTTCTAAGCTAAAAAGCCGACTTTCTGCATTTGTTAGGAGTTCATCGTCCGTACTAGAGGAAAGCTTTGCTAAGCGGGTTTTTGAAACCAGACTAAAACGATGAGATGCTAATAGTGTTTTCAGGTTATCTATCTGGGTATTGCTATCAACAAGGATAAAACTATTGTTTGAAAAATCGAACTCATCGAAAAAATAATCGATAGCTTCTTCAAGTTCATCTTCATCGCGTGAAGATAGAACAAGCGTAAAGCGCCGCTCTATAGAGGATGATACCTTGTCTATCGCACCTTGAACGTTTGGGTCGTTTAGTAAGATGGGTGCAAGCGTTTTTAAATCAGACTCAATATTTATGTTTATTCGAAATGGTGAGGTAAGCAGTAGCAGCCCAGTTAGTAGCGATAGAGCGACGAGTAGTTGGCATACGTTAGTCAGGCGTGTCGCAAGCGGCATAGGAGGGGCTCTGAATTAAAGTGCCTAAAATAGGAAATTACACGCTGATGGTAGCGCAGTATAGATTTTCCCGCAGCTATGAAGGTCCAGCGTGTCGTAATTTTTCGTATCACTTATCTCAAGAACCAACCGTTGTTCAGGTAATAAGTCAATCGAAATGATGGACGTATCGTGTTGTTTACGAAGTGTTATTGACGAAATAAATTTTTTCATTCGCCGATTTTTGGGCGTGAGTACGGTGTTGTTACTGGAGGTGCTTTCTGTAAAATATTTCTTTAAGTATTGGGCGTTTCCTCCAATGATGCCGTTGAGCAATTTGCCTATATGTTGGTGTGCTCTGTTGTTTATGGGCTTGGCGTGGTCGTCATCTATTGTGAATTGTTTTCCGTTTGATGTGTAGATAAGCGTTTCGCTGATGGGGGATTCTGTTCCCCAAATCAAACCCGCTTTACATGAAAAAATAAATCTTCCCGATGAGTTTAGGGGCGATTTGATGCCTTCCAGCGTTTTTGATTGAGCATACGTGCCAGAGGCGTAGCATGTTTCAGGTATCATTTTTTCAAGAGGGAGGCTTATGCCGGTGATGCTGAGGCTAATCGTGATAAAAAATGAGGTGATATGAAAAATGCGGAGGCGTAAGGGTTTCATTGAAAAGCCTCCACCTTTTCAGTGAATACGCTTGGACATTGTAGCCGCATCTCTTTTGTCGCTATGTTTACGGCCGCTTGAACCGTTTGAGCGGTAGTCAATTTCTTATTACTGTTCAAGTCGCTTATTTTGTACTGAATTTTTATGCGGTATTCCCATTCCGTTAGAGTTGCTGAGATATGTATGTGTTGCCCAAACGTGATCGGTTGGATGTATTTGATATGCATATCAATGATTGGGAAGCCGTATCCAGACTCGGCCATGGCTTGATAGCTATAGCCAATTTTTTCTAATAGTTTACAGCGTGCTAGCTCTAGATACTTGGCGTAGTGGCCGTGCCATACAATATTCATCGAATCGACGTCAAAGAATGGGACTTCAAGTGTGAGGTTTTCGCTGATCATTGAGCCTCATCCCAAGAGGAGTATCTGGGGCAACTAAGCGCTAGCTTGTTCGCCATTTTGTTCCTGTATCAATCGGTGGACCGCATTGACGACATCCCCTATGGTTCTGACCTCTTGAAAGCTTTCCAAAGCCATTTTTTTACCCGTAATTTGCTTGAGTTCGATCATCAGATCAACCGCATCGATACTATCGATATCTAAGTCATCTTTCAGCTGTGCTTCTAGTGTTATCGTTTCTGAGTCGATTTCGAACTGTGTTGATAACACTTCAGAAATATGGCCGAAAATTTCTTCCTTTGTATGCGTCATACTGCGTTTTCTTAAATTTGGGCTCACATATTGAGAGCGTATTACGTCAAGGTGAGAGCGACAATTGAATAAAAAACAACCTAATTTACCGCCTGTTGCGCGCGATTATATCACTTAAAAATGAAAACTCCTGAGGAAATTACCGCTAAAGCGACGTCAGGCGCTCAGTGTATGAATCTTTTAGGTGGCGCGTAAGATGCCGAGATTGCAAGCTAGAAGGCTGAGTTGTATCGATACAGTGAGTGATTTCCATTGCGTCCGTTACAACGATTCGAAAATGAGGGGGTGAGTTTGGAACTTGATACCACTTTTCATTTTTTCGTAAGGTGATGGGCAAACAGTCAATTAAAACGGGTCTTATGGGGCATTGCGCTCGCAGCGCTATATTTGCTGCGCCACGTTTGAATTTTAGGTCACCAAAATTAAGCGTACGGGTACCCTCAGGAAAAATAATGAGGGTTTGTCCTTCTTTGATAATATTTGCGGCTCTATTGACAAGGTCGTCGCCATCTTCACTATTGGGAATGTAGCCGGCTAAAGACAGTACGCCTACAGTAAACGGGTTTTTGAATAATGCCGCTTTGACAATACAATTTGTATTGGGCATGACAGACAGAAGAAACACCACGTCCAACAGTGTTGGGTGGTTCGCGATGACGAGCTGATGGCCGTTTTTGAGTACGTCGATATTTTCAAATTCGAAGGATAATAAGCCTAGAAATCGCATCATCCTGATATAAACCCATGTCGAAGCCCATACGGTTCGGCGTGTGATGTGCTGCTTCACACGTTTGTTGACGGGGAGCGGATACAAAAGAAGAAGCATGAGCAACGCAATAACGCATGCGCCAAGGCCAAACACAGCAAAGCTAAACCCCGTGCCCAAAATACGCCAATACTTGTAAATAGTGTGCACGGAAGGGGCCTTTTTTAACGTGTTATAGCGTTGGTAGCGCGAGCGCTGCTTCGATTTCGACTAAGAGATTGGCGCGACATATATCGGCTTTAGTATAGGTAATTTCACAGTTTGGGAAGTGCTGTTCCAGCGCTTTTTTTGAAACCTCAAGGTCTTCTTCGTGGCGGAGATACACACGAATTCCGTTAAATGCGCGGGTGTCTTGATGGATATGTTCAGCGAGGTGATCGATATTGCTGAGTGTGACTTCGAGTTGTTGGTGTATATCACCAGGCGATTGTGTTTCGTGCCCTAAAATGCTCGCTGTTCCTGAAATAAACGCCCAATGTTCACGTCCAATCTCGACACTTGTTGCTCGCGCAAATGATGGGCTGCTTGGGCCATATTGCCGAGGGTAGTGATAGGCAGAGCGTTGTTTCGGGTTTTCATAGTGAACCCCGCTTTCTGGCGTTGCCAGTGCATAGATAACCGCGCCTCGAGAATGGTGGCCCAAGGCTGAGGCTGCGGGAAAAGCATCGGGAAGTATGCCTATTCTATTGAAGGCTTTTAGGCGGCCAGTGCAGAATTGCTTATAGGCCTCTCTATCGCCTTCCCCGAGATTAATATCTGGGATGAAATTCCACAGGCGGATAGGGTTTGGGTAGCCTGCTTCAATTAAATGGGACATAAGCGCTATGTAGGCTTTTTCAGCTGAGTCAGTGATGTTGATACAGTCGTCAGGGGAAATCCATATAGCAGAGCATATGAGATCTTGCGTTTTACTCCAAAGGCAATTGCCGGTTTTGCCACGTACGACTTCGCCGTCGCACTCGATCACTTCTGAAAGATGAGAGGAGAGGGAAGAGAGCCCGCATGGAATTGTGCCTGGCTGGGCCGGCGGGCTACAGTCGTGATTGTACGTTACGACGGAAAGGACGTTTGGCTTTCCTAGCAGAGTGTTGGGTGCTTCTGAGGAGTAGTATTGGCGAAACATTCCTGATTACGCAAAGTTAGGATGGCTAAGATCGTAAAACAGGCGCGATTCTATACAAAAAATGCTGAGATGTTAAGAGATCAATATTTTCTACCTGATTATTGCTGATGCCAAATATTAAGAGGTATCAAAACATCTCTGTTGGTATTCGAGCGCTATTGACGGGTGATTTTCGAACGTAAAGTAGTTAAACTCTGCGCCACCGCGGAAGCCTCCTCAGGATGAGATCGGGTATCGAAGATATGGCATTGGTAGCCAGTGACCGATCTTTTTTCTTGGCTGTATAAAGGCTTTTACGTGACACTTTTCAATAACCGTTGAGTGTTAAGAATAACCATCATTGCAGGGGAAATGCATGTCGGAACAAACACCAGCGCAGCGGGAAATGGCCGAGCTGCTCGTTGAGGCGCTAAATTTAGAAGATGTGAGTGCAGCGGATATCGATCCGTCTGAATCACTTTTTGGTGATGGCTTAGGACTGGATTCTATTGACGCACTTGAGATAGCACTTGCGATCTCTCAGAAATACGGCGTTCAAATGCAGGCTGAAGACGAAAATACCCGAAACGCTTTTGCAACCTTGGCTTCTTTGGCTGAATTTGTTGAAAAAAATAGCCCTTAACTTAGCTAAATAGATACATCATTTGATACGGTTTTATCGTTGAAAAATTCGATTAAATCCTCCTCATGTTCCGTTTCTGCACCACTGGTGCGACGGCATTTAGATGACCCCATTGCTTTTGTTCGTACTGCGCTTCCTGCTCTTGGTGGCGTACTAGGAACTATTAGCGTTAAGTGTTTTATCGCTCATGTGCAATCGTTGGCTTCGAATTTGCCGAGTGACAAAAAGTTCGCGCTTAATCTTTGTCAAAATAGATATCTATTTCTTGTCGCATTTTGTGCTGTGCAGGTAAAAGCCCAGAGTAATTTGTTACCACCAAATAAAACAATCGCGACACAGTGTTCATTAGCTGACCGGTACGACGGCGTATATGTTGTTCATGATGGGGTTGATGTTGGGCCGAGTATTGATGACGTCGATGTTAATAAGCTCGTCTTATCGTCCACTTATACGGAAGTATTAAGGGACATTCCTCTAGACTTTTTGTCCGCTATAACATTTACATCGGGTTCAACGGGTGAGTCATCTCCAAGCCTCAAATATTGGCAGACCTTTGTCGAAAGCTGTGAAATAAATGCGCAGTATATGTTACCTGATGGAGAGGGTGTGTTTTACATGTTGGCCACTGTGCCAGGGCAACATATGTGGGGGATGGAAACGTCAATTCTTTTACCGTTGATGTATCGTGTGTGTATTTGTGATGCGCAGCCGTTGTTTCCCCAAGATATCCTGAATATTTTGGGAGCTTTGGAGACGCCGCGAATATTGGTCTCTACGCCAGTCCATTTAAGGTCAATGGTTATGAGTGGCCTTTCTTTTCCGAGCGTTTCACGGGTTTTGTGTGCAACGGCACCCTTGGCTCAGGCATTAGCGGCTGACGTGGAAGACGTATTTGGTGGTACGTTGGCTGAGGTTTATGGTTGTAGCGAAGTGGGGTCTATGGCATGTCGAACGACATCAGAATCCGATGTGTGGACGTTATTTTCTGGCATTACCTTCGATTTAATCGATGGTCAAACAAATGCTAGCGCAGCGCATTTACCCGTGTCCGTCGTATTAAGCGATAAACTAACTATGCTTGCTCCTAATACGTTTCAATTACTGGGGCGTAGTGAGGATATGATCGAGATCGGGGGGAAGCGTGGTTCATTGCTTGAGATGAATAAGATTTTACTTGCTATGCCTTCAATTGTTGATGGGGCGGTATTTATTCCAGATAACAATGCAGGATTGAATCGTGTTGCTTCGATTATTGTTTTGGCTGCGGGCACCTGTAAAAGCGATGTGCTTGACGGGTTTCGTGCTGTACTTGACCCCGTTTTTATTCCTCGCCCGTTGTATATTGTCGAGGCGCTGCCTAGGGAGGAAAGTGGAAAATTATCTCGGAAAAAATTATTGAGCCTCTATGAGGCGTGCAAGAAAAAAAATCTCAAGCGTTGAAAATACCCTTGTATTCGTTTTTCTCGCTAAGCCTCTGCCAATATTTTTTCTCGGTAGTTTCCGAGTAGTTCACGCTCTTCACTTGATATTTGTTCGTTAGCAGATTCACTTAGCATGTCTTTTGTATGAGCCGCTATTTTTTCGAGCATAGATATATTGTTTTTTAGATCGGCTTCCGTATTTTTTATATTCTCACTCATAAGCACCTGATTAAAATGTTGTAAGCATGGGATCTGGTATTGATCCATGAATACGCCCCTATTCGGAAGTGCTTGTCTTTTTTTAGCGCGTTGACGAAAGATCGCCTGAACTTCTTTGTTTAGATCTTGTGCATTCTGTAATATTGGGTTCAGTTTGCGCATAAGATTTAGGTCGGTGAGGGCGTTGCGAAAAAATAGTAGCGATAGTACACCCCAATAATAAGAATAATCCCACAGTAATTTAAGCCCCATCATTTGACGATCGCCAAAACCACCATATTGCTCAACGTAGAGGGAGAGCGTGTTGTTGTAGATCGAGAAGTATAGTTTTTCATAGAGCGCTCTTTGAAAACGCGTATCTTCTCCTTTTAAGTTAGATTGGATTAATTCGCTAATAAAATTATTGTTAATCGCGATAAAATCACTTCCTGGAGAATAGAAAGGGTCAGCGAACAGACCTGCTTCCCCTGTAATTGCCCAGCCATCATCACTCATGAGTTGTTTGCAGTCGTATGAATAATCTCTTAAGAGAACAAAATCTAAAAAAGATGCGCCCTCAATTGCTTCTGCGCAGCGTTTTTGGTGTTTGTGCAACCATTCCATAGCGGTTTCTTGGGATTCAATACCACTTTCGTGGAGTGTTTGATCATCCATGACGATACCAATGCTAGTAACGCCCGAGGCTAAAGGAATAACCCAAACCCAATAGCCAGGCCCAACTAAATGGTTGGTGCTTAGCCAGCGACGGCTTTCGGGTGTGCAGCGGCTGCGCCAATCATCGCTATTACTCCAACTGTCTATTTCGATACGTTTATCAATACGAAACCATGCTGCGTTCGCATTGTGATCATTGGTTTTAGCGAGGTTTAATTTCTGTTTTATAAAAGCACGACGTCCTGATGCATCGACTAGCCAAGGAGATTCAAACTGTATCTTTTCGGGACTGTTTACATTGTTTGTTTCGAACGTTACGTTGTGCTTGTTCTTTCCTAGCTCAAAGGTGGTGATATCCGCATTGTCGTATAGCGTAACTCCCATAGACCGAATCGTTTTTGCCAGGTGATTTTCTATATCACCACGATCGATTTGATAGGTCGGGATTCCAAATACTTGGCTGGCCCCTAATTCGTCTTGCATAGAAAAATCATTGTCGGGCTTGCCAAAGAACATACGAATACCAAATTTTTTCAGATGATCTTTGGTTAGGTGCTCTTTTAACCCTAGGTGGTGGCTTAAATAACGAGACCCAATTTCTACAGTGGATTCGCCCACCTTAGCAATGGCTCTTGGTAATGGAAACTGCCGTTTTTCAATGACGATTATTTTGAGCTCCGGAGAACCCGATTTCATTTGATAAGCGAGACCGAGGCCAGCGAGGCCGCCGCCTATAATGATGACATCAACTTTATGATTGGTGAGCGGGCTCAATTGATAGCTCCAACGATGTTGTCTGACTCAACGGGGTCGATGTTGAGATCGGGGTTGAATGGGCGGTATTCATTTCTGTTAGTGCTTCGAACAAAAACAGTATTTTGGCTGCAGGATTGTGCTCATAGAGAGGTTGTAGTGCAGCGCTTTTTATAGGGCTGTGCTCTGACTTACTGCCGCGAATCTTCATATTCATATTGACGATTGTTTTTGGCGTTTCCATGGTTGCTGGCGCGAGAACTATAGATGCGGAAAAAGGTAAATCGTTTTCAAAAATTTCTCTATAAACTTTATGCGCTTTAGTGTCAAACAGACTAATTAACACGGGTTCGTTTTGTTGTATGCATTGGCTGGCTGCTTCCAAAAGCGCGAGTCCGGCGGTTTCATGGTAAGCGGCAATAGAGTTAGCTGATTTCATGGACTGAGTGCTAATGGTCCAATAGCCTGCCGCAGCATTGTGAACAGAGTTATGGAATTTTGTTGGTGATAATTGTTTTAGCTCTGTTGTGAGCACCCTGCACATATAGTCGGTGATTTCGGTATCACCGAGTCCGGAGCCAAACACGCAAGCGAGTTCTTTTGGCGCAATGCCACTGTCTTGAGTTGCCTGCCAAGACGTTTCTACGGCTATTTTAACCGGTAGCGGAGAGCGTCTTCGCTCGTTCGCAGGAATAATACCTGGCTTGGGGGTAATTGCGGCGGGCAGATCTGAATTGCGTTTTTCATTCAGACGGTCCGTGAGTTCAGACCAGTTGTTGAACCCTGGACCCCAAGCGCCGATACCCACTATTTTACAGCGAAGCGTTGTATGATTTTGAGCATTCATACATTCACCTCACTGAAGACTAAACAACAATTGTTACCGCCAAACCCAAAGGAGTTGGACATGACGTGTTTTAGCCTAGCCTCTTGGTTTTTAGCTGTTAGTTGTATGGGAATTTCGGCGTCCACTTTGTTTAAGTTGAGTGTTCCAGGGATTAATCCAGTGTTCAGTGCATCTAATGCAATAATGGATTCCATAATTCCGGCTGCACCAAGGGTGTGCCCCATCCAGCCTTTTGTTGAACTGGAAACAGTTTTTGAGCAGAACATTTTGCCGATGAGGTTACCTTCGATATGGTCGTTGGCTTTGCTTGCAGTGCCGTGCAGATTAATGTATCCAATATCCTGAGCGGACAGATTTGAGCGGTTTAATGCTTGCTCGATGGCCAAGCGTGCGCCGAGCCCTTCTGGATGGGGGTGGGACATATGATGTGCATCAGAACTTTCGCCATATCCGCTTAGTTTAATGTTTGAATGCTTGGCGACGTCTGTTTGTCGAGCAAGCACTGCGAACCCCGCTGCTTCCCCTAGGTTTATGCCGTCCCGCTCTTCATCGAATGGGCGGCAACGATTTTCAGATACCAGTTGTAAGGAATGAAAGCCGTGCAGCACACTTAGGCATAGGGTATCTGCGCCGCCCACGACAACCGCATCAACCAGGTTTAGTTGGAGCCATCTGGCAGCTGTCGCAAAAACTTTTGCTGAAGATGAGCAAGCAGTATTTATAGTGATGGACGGTCCGTCTAAGCCGCAAAACTCAGCAACATAAAGTGCAGGGGCATGAGGGTTGAGCACCCATTCTTGATTGAATTCTTTCGGGAGTCGTTCGCTTTCCCCTAATTGTTGGTATGCAGTTTCAGCTCTGTCGATACTAGAGGTACTTGACCCCATAACAACACCGATGCGATCGCTCGCAAATTGCGTCTTAAGTGCGTTTACGGTTTTCAGAAAGTGCCCCTGCTCTAACCCTAGACGAATAAGTGCGTTATTTCTGCTTTGCCATTGAGCGTTAGACTCATCCCAATTTACGTCTTCTAAACCTGGTACTCGACCAATCCATGTCTGTAAATCGGAGTCTGGGATATCGTTTTTCCTTAAACCACTCTTCTGTCCTTTAAGTGCATTGCGCAGCGCGTCAAGCCCCGTCCCAGCGGCGCATGTCGCCTCGTAATCCACGATAACAATATCTGAAGCATTCACTGCTTATTCTTCTCTATGTTGTGTTCAGCGCGCGATTATAGTGGGATTCTCGGGGGTGGTCTAATGCCTGCGGTGATATGTTTGGTTTTAATAAGTTTATATTTGGAGCGCTATACCCAGAGCTCTAACCAGGCATTGCTGTACGTTTTGGAAGCTAAGCGGTGAGGGTGATGAGCGGGTCGTTCAGTTGCGGTAACCCGTTTAGAGAGGATGAATTTCAGACATAAAAAAACCGACAATAGTCGGTTTTTTTAGAACTGCCTTCGGGCTTAAGCGGCTAAGGCTTTAACCTGGGCGTTCAAGCGGCTCTTATGACGAGCAGCCTTGTTCTTGTGAAGAATGCCTTTGTCGGCCATACGGTCGAGAACAGGAACTGCTTCGTTATATGCTGTTTTAGCTGTTTCAGCGTCACCTGCTTCGATTGCTGCAACTACTTTTTTAAGATAGGTGCGAACCATGGAGCGCAGGCTAGCGTTGTGTATGCGTGCTTTGTCGTTTTGACGAGCGCGCTTTTTCGCTTGAGGGGAATTTGCCACAGTGTGTTGCTCCTACTGAATTTTTTAGTGTTAAAACGTATAAATTTGGTCAATTGGCCCAGGATTTTTGGTTTGAGCGAATTAAGGACGCGGTATTATGCGGTTTTGGCCAGCCATGTCAAGGTTTGTGTGGGCTGAAGCTCTAAGTTGCCGGTAGCCGTAATTCGAAGATGACGCCGCTGTTATCGGGCACATTGTAGCCTTGTACTTCGCCATGATGAAAATCTGTAATGAGGCGTACGATATACAGCCCCAGGCCCAAATGGTGATCCGCTTCGCTTGGTGGTTTGTCTCGTACGGAGACCATTGAATCGAAGAGTTGTCCATGCATATGGCCTGGGAGTGGGGGGCCTTCATTGTGGACGGTGAAGACGACCCAGTCTTGGTGTCGGTATAAGCCCAATTCGATTGTGCCCTGCTCTGGGCAGAAGTCGGCAGCATTATCAACGAGCTTGTCTAGGGCTTGCACCAGCAGCTCGCCCGCCCCGTTTATTGACAAGCCTTTAGGGTTGGAGCGTATTTTGAGGTGGAAACAGACATGCTGATATACATCTTCGTATGCGGCTTTAAGATTTGTGAGCAGCTCATCACAGGGGATTACTTCGCGTTCTGATGCATCAATCGATTGTTCGACTCGGCTTGCGGCGCTCATGGCGTTAAGGATGTTGGATAAACGGGTGGTGCCTTCTCGTGCTCTATCGGCATACACTTTTGCTTGGTTGCCGAGGGTTTCGTGCTCTAGGTTGTCCAAGGATGAGCGCACGATCGCCAGCGGGGTCCTCAGTTCGTGAGAAAGCTTGCTTGAAAGGGTGCGCAGGTAATTGGTGTATTCTCTTAAGCGCGTTAGCAGCTGGGCATAGCTGCGGGACAGTTCGCCAAGTTCATCGCCGCTTTTGAGTATAGGAAAATCTTCATTGATTTTTCCGCTTTCACTCACAGCTGAGGCGGCAGCTTCACTGAGTTTTTGAATGCGGAGGCTAAGCCAGGTTGCATAGACAACAAGACATAGCGCTGCAAACATGGACGCGAGAAATGAATAGGCCAATATTTTACTGAAGGCTTGATTGGTGATATCCGCCATGGCACTTGTGCTTTGTTCGGCAACAATCGCCCCGATAAGCATGCTGTTGATTTCGGGGTCACGGTCACGTTTAAGGCTAATGTTAGTGTCGAGATTAGTGCCCGTACTAGGATATAGAAGAGGAACACTGGCGCGGGCCAAGGGTTGATTACCAAGTGAAAACCAGCTCGCGCTTGGGGTTCCGCCTAAGGTTTTGTCGATATCATTGCCATCTAGTGTGCCGCTAGCGCTTGTCCCTTTTAGCTGAGTGTATTCTCTATTACCTAATGCCAGTGCGTAAATCCAGGTAAGGAAGCCGTGAGGGCGGGCCCTCTGTTGAGCGGCCACATCAATGCTGCCATGGCTCGCGATAACATAGCCATTGGGGTCAATAAGGTGCAACCGAGTGTCGTGAGATGAAAAAATACTGAGTTCATCTGAGAGCGCTTGTGATTGCCGAATAATCGGATGCCGTGTTTCTCGCGTCGGGTTTTTGCTCTCATTATTTACGACCTGAACCCCAATTCCCGATGTGGCCAATGAGAACGGCAGCGTGAGTTCGATTTGGAAGCCGTTTGGGTGTTCCAGCCACACGCCTTTTATTCGATGTTCGCGCGCTGTGTTAGTGAGCTCTGTTCCGTTATCGACACGGGATACCAATACTGGGCCTGGCGCGCTGGCATATACGGCAAATGATTGGGTGCCGGTATACAGCATAACGTGGTCGGTTTGGTCTAAATTTGTTTTGCTCGGGTTGAAGTAGTGAATGGGGTGTGTCGTGATGCGAAGGAATACTTTTAGCTCTGCTTCCCATTGCCCAAATACAATTTGATGAGGGGAGTTGGCTTCCAAGGCTTTAAATTCGTAGTTCTGACTGATCCAGTCATCGTCATAGCCATCCAAGTAAAGCGGTGACAAAAGTGGGTGGGCGTAAAAGGCTGTGTTCGCGTCACTCGGCAGAGGCTTATCGTCGTTAGTTAGCAGTGAGGCCAGTTTTGTATCGCTTTGAATTCTCGCGCTAACCGCTCTTGCCGTTGCCGCTAACGCTTTGGTTTGGCCGTCGCGCAAGGCTGAATCCATTTCGCGTATGGTCTGACAGCCCACCCAAGGCAAGCCCAGGGTAACGAAGCTTAAAATAAGCAGTTGTTTACGCAGGCGCATATCGCACTACTGAGGTACCCAGCGGTAGCCCATGCCGTAGGCTGTTTGAATGCAGTCGAAACTTGAATCATGTTCTTTAAATTTCTTCCGAATTCGCTTGATGTGAGAGGTGATAGTGTTGTCATCCAGCACAACGTTTGCGGCGTCCATAAGTTGCTGACGGTTTTTCACGTGACCAGGGTTTTGAGCGAGAGAGTGGACGATCCACAGTTCGGTTACGGTGAGATCGACCAGTTGCTCGTTCCAATGGGCCGCCATTCGGTCCATATTGATCTTGAGCGCGCCGCGTACAATTTCTGTTTCATTGGCGCTGGGTTTTTGAAGGGTTTCCACACGCCGAAAAAGAGCGGTGATACGGGCGAGCATGTGTACTTGGCTAATATCTTTTGTGAGGTAGTCATCGGCCCCTAAACGCAGACCTGACACGACGTCAAATTCACTGTCCCGTGCGGTAAGAAAGATAATAGGAAGTTCTGGCGATTTTGTGCGTAAATCCCGACAGAGTTCAAACCCACCTTCTATGTCGTCGCCTAGGCCTATATCGATTATGGCCAAGTCGGGTAAACGGTTGGCGAAAGCTTCGCTGGCTTCTGGTCGAGAACGGTAATGCGACACCTTATAGCCCTGACGGCTCAATGCATCACAATAGTTTTGGGCGATAGCTTCTTCGTCTTCGACAATGACAATGTGTCTTGGCATAGGGATGCACAACTCCATCTTTTTTGAGAATGATACCGCAGTTTTGCGTGTCTGTATTTAACCCCACCATTGTTGGGCGCAGGTTATTTAACGGATATGTGGCGTTGTGTAATACTTCTTGTGAAAGATAACGACGCCTTACTGCAATTTCGTCTCGCACAGATATCCTATGTAAGGTGATATAAAAGGCTCCGACGCAGGTGAATCAAAAATGTTTCCTTTCTTAGTGGCTGATATTGGTGGCACAAACGCACGCTTCGCACTGGTGATGCAGCCGAGCAACGGCGCGCAGCCAGAGCTATGCCACCTCAAAATTATGCCAGGTGTGGAATTCCCCACTTTTTCTTCTGCACTTAACGCTTACTTAAGTGCTTTGGAATGTGAAAACCCAACATCCGCGTGTATTGCGATAGCGAGCCCGATTGATGGCGACAGAATTGAAATGACACACCTGCCGTGGTCGTTTTCTATTGATGAAATTAAACAGTGCTTTGGTTTTAAATATTGTGAAGTGATGAATGATTTTAACGCGGTGGCATTGGGTGTGAGTGAGCTCACTGATAACGATATTGACGTGATCAAAACGGGTGCTGCGCATGACTGCGAACCGAAAGCGATTATTGGCCCTGGCACGGGGCTCGGCGTTTCTGGACTGACATATTGCCGTGAAAGCGAACTTTGGCTGCCTATTTCAGGTTTGGGAGGGCACATCAATTTAGCTGCGACCACCTCGTATGAATGTGATTTGATTCGTACGGCGATGGATGATCTGGATCATGTGTCTGCAGAGTTAATGATCTCTGGAACAGGGATGGGTAATTTATATGCCGCGGTGTGCCGTGTGGCAGGGCAACCCCCAAGAGTCTTATCTTCAGCCGAGATTACGTCAAACGCGTTAAGCGGCGCCGATGTAAATTGTGTAAAAACCTTGGAATGTTTTTGCAGCTTCCTTGGCGGTGTCGCGGGGAATTTAGCGCTCACGTTTGGTGCGCGTGGTGGTGTATATATTGCGGGAGGAATTGTCCCGAGATTCATCTCGTTTTTAAAAGAAAGTGCGTTCGTTGATCGTTTTGGTCATAAAGGTGTGATGAGCGAATATGTAAAAAATATTCCTATTTCGGTTATTACCAACACGCACGTCGGTTTGATTGGTGCTGCTGTATGGATAGAGCGTAAGTACGCTGAGAGTTAAAAAACCTTAGCATTAACGATACGTTAATTTTTTGTAACGCTATTTTTATGGCGAGCTTCGGTTGTATGTTTTTCTCAGTTTTTAATTATTTTGAGTGTTTCGTTTGACATCTAGTTGAGGGTCGGCCCGATAGAAACGTGCATCCGGCCCTTATCTACGGTGTTTCGCTCTCTATGGTTTTTCTCAAGCCATAAGCTTGTACTGCACATCTCTGTCTCTGGGTGATAGTATTCTTGGCCTGGTTCGGCCTTGAGTTTTTCTCGATGTGTCGAGTGTTGTAAGCTCGTCGTACTTGGGGTTTCTTAAGTCGACCACAGAATTGTATTCGGTCTATTCATGTCTAATCAAAACGATGCTCATTCCCTAAGAACGGGGCTATTGGTGCTTTATGCATCGATTCTGTTGTTGGCGCTTAATGGGTTTTTTGCTAAAGCTATTCCTTTGGATGCTACGGGCATTACACAAATGCGCAGTGTGGTTGCGTGTATTGCGCTTTTTCTTTTGCTATTGGTTCAGAAGTCGTCTTTTCGTTTGGGTTCAGTGCGAGAATTTATTGGCGTCTATGCGCTCGGTGTTGTGTTGGCCGTGCATTGGGTGACCTATTTCCATGCAATGCAAGTATCTACAGTGGCTATTGGGATGCTTGCTTTATTCAGTTATCCGGTGATTACGGTATTGATTGAGCCGATCTTCAAAGGTCTTTGGCCTAAGCCGGTTGATATTTTCGCGGCCTGTGTGGTGTTGTTTGGTGTTTTTCTGATGGTCTCTGAAGACGTGCTCGCAGGAGAGCTGGATAACGGGGCTTTTCTCGGCGCAATTTGGGGTGTCATTTCTGCAATCCTTTTTTCACTTAGGAATACAACTCAGAAATATGCCTACCCCCATGTGAATTCTATTGCGTTGATGGCGCACCAAACGTTAATTGTGGCTGTGCTATTGATTCCGTTTATTGAATTTGAGGCGCTAAAAAACCTCAATATGAATGCCTGGGGAATGCTTATCTTATTAGGGTGTTTATCTACCGCTATGGCGCATACGTTTTTATCGATGAGCCTAAAGCGGCTGTCTGCAAAAACAGTGGGCTTAATCAGTTGTAACACGCCGGTATTTGGTGCCGCTATTGCTTGGTTAGTGCTAGGTGAGGTGCCTTCCACAATGGTGTATGTCGGCGGGGTGGTGATACTTGCCGTTGCTGCCTGGGAAACGTTAAAGGGCAGTACACAGTCATAATCTTCATTATTGCCGTTCTGCGGAGGACATCTTTAATGTTGGATGAATGATTTGGTGGTTCAGCTTGGCGTCTAAAACATTGTTCGGATAGTTTATTTAGCCCGTTTGTTTATTGATTGTTCGATAAAAGATTAAGGAATAAGCAGAACTTTGTTGGGTTGATGAAATTCACGCTAGCGCTAACCCGAGCGTGCTTTAGTTTGTTAGACTCACCGCCAACGTCTATATTGTTTTTAATCTAATAGCGATAATGTCCATTATTTTAGGGGGTTCTATGAAAAAGTTTCTGACGTCTGCAGTGTTGATTTTTGCGTCAACGCCAGTGTTTGCAGTGGACGCAACACCATTCTTTTCTGTGTATGCAGGAGCGGGGAGCTGGGCCGCTGAAGTTTCCGGTGATCTAGGTGACTCGAATACAGATGTTAATGATCTAGGTTTAGATGAAGAAAGTAATGGTTACCTTTATATTGCATTTGAGCATGCGGTACCTTTAATTCCTAATGTTAGATTGGAGCGCAGCAGTGTGACTTCGTCGGGTACGGGAACGCTAAGCGATTTTTTCCAGTTTGGTGGCCAAGACTTTAATGCTGATGTCACGAGTGAAATTGATATCACGATGACGGATGCCGTGTTGTATTATGAAATTGCGTTGGTTGATTTTGGTTTAACTTTCCGTCAGTTTGATGCTGAAGTCTCTGCGGTGGGTACTGTGGATGGCGGTGGTGCAGCACCGGTTACCGAATCAGAAAAAGTAGATGGCGTATTACCGATGCTTTACGCGCAAACAAAAATTGATTTACCGTTTACGGGCGTATATGTGACAGGTAATGCCAATGTTATCTCTATTGATGATAAATCGATTGTGGATTACCGCGCAGCGGTTGGCTACGGTATCGAAATTCCTGTTGTTGCTGAAATCGGTTTGGAATTAGGCTACCGTGCATTTGAGATAGATCTAGGCGATGATGAAGACTTTGCCGGTAATGTCGAGTTTTCCGGTGTTTACTTCGGAGCAAATGTTAAGTTCTAAACCTGTCAATTAAGTGCTATGTAATCTCATCGTAGCGCTTAATCTTATATGGTGATGAAGAATTGCCTTCGTCACCATCATCCCTTCTTTTTAAATTCATGCTTAGCTCGATCTCGCCTTCTTTTTCTCGCAGCGTTTATTCCTCAGTGCTATGAGTTTTCTCGTTACAGGCCCTGATAATCAGAGCATTTTTCTGACTTTCAAACGACCTATTTGTCGCGTAACACGGCATCAAATTGGCGGCTATACTTCATAGCAAACACTTTGTTTTGGTCGGTGTATGAATCTCACATTTCGTATGAAGATGCTGCTGTTATCGGTGGTCCCTATTGTGGTGATATCGAGCGGGGTACTTCTATACGTATCGGCAGAAGCGAACAAAACGAAAGAGCGTAATTTAGATGCCTTAGAGCGAACGTTGATTGAAGAAAAACGTACGGGGCTTAAGGAGCGGGTTCAACTAGCAATTAGTAGCATAGAAGGATTTTTAGATGACAACTCTCTCGATGAAGAGGACGCCAAAACGAGAGCGAAACATATATTATCGACGTTGCGATATGGGGATAGTCGTGACGGGTATTTTTCGGTTTATGCGGATAATGCAACCATCATTATGCATCCGATTAAGCCCGAATTGATCGGTCGGGATTTTTCTCAGATTAAAGATAGCAATGGCGTGTTTTTGGTGCCGGCTATGATCGAGAGTGCGAGGTCTAAAGATGGCTTCGTTCGTTATATGTGGGACAAACCTTCATTGAAGCGAGAGGTGCAAAAACTCGCTTTTGCGAAACGTATTCCAGAGTGGAGCTGGACAATTATGACCGGCATTTATATCGATGATGTCGAGACAATAGTGGCGGAAAAACGCGAGTTGGCGGACGCCGCAATGCAACAGCAAATTATTGGGATTGTTCTAATTTGTGCTATTGCCATGGCTGTTACCATTGTTTTATGTTTTTTTGCGGTCGTTCATGCGGTAAAACCTCTGAACAATGTTGTTGATGCGTTGACAGAAATTTCTCACGGTGAGGGTGACCTTACCAAACGATTGGATGTAAAAACCAATGATGAAATAGGTAAGTTAGCGAACGAATTTAATTTGTTTGCAAGTTCTATTCAGATCTTGGTGTGCAGTGTTGCAGATAACGCTGAAGGTATTGGCCGTTCGTCGGCCGATCTCAAAGATGCGACACAACGTACAAGTGACCGGATCGATCAACAGGAGCAAGAAACACATATTGTTGTCACTGCAGTGACTCAAATGAATCAGACTTCAATTGAAATTGCTGGGCGAACCGCTGATGCAGCCGCAGCCGCTAAGCAGGCCAGTGAAGATGCGATTGCTGGTCATGATGTTATTGATAGCGTGATCGCGGTGATAAAGGAGCTTGCGGATAATATACAAAATACCACCACGCTGGTGGAGCGTTTGAAAAGTGAATCTCAGGAAATTGCGAATATCACCAGTATGATCAGTGGCATAGCGGCGCAAACAAATTTACTTGCACTGAATGCCTCAATTGAAGCTGCTCGTGCTGGTGAGCAGGGGCGAGGTTTTGCCGTGGTGGCGGATGAAGTACGAAGCCTGGCTAATCAAACCCATGAGAGTACGGAGAATATTCGGCAAATGATTACCAGTCTTCAAAACGAGACTGAAATTGCCTTTGGCAGTATGGCGCTTATTCGTGATTCAAGTAGCCTTTCTATTGAAAAAATGTCAACGGCTAACGAAAGCTTCAGTGCTATTGCGAGGTCAGTTGATTCAATTTCTGATATGAATACCCAGGTCGCGGTTGCACTCGAGCAGCAAACATCGGTCACCGATGAGGTCGCCAGAAATATGGTGCGAATTTCGGAAATAACAGAAGAGTCATCCGGCGAATCCAAAAACATCGCGGATGCCAGTCAAGGCCTTTCCGATAGCGGTGAAAGGCTTGTGAGCCTGGTTCATAAGTTTAAAATTTAATTCGCTGGGCGCGCTCTGGATACGTTCAATTCTGGATGGTTACGCCGAGCGAATTTTATTCAATGAGTTTCTTGCTCGATACGACAACGCCATTGTTGTCTGCGTAAATATATTCACCAGGTGATATCGTAAGCCCGCCGAATGATATGGTGACATTTAAATCTCCAATGCCGCGCTTTTCGGTTTTTAGTGGAATAGTATTCAGGGCCTGTACACCAAGGTCTAGTTCTGATATCGCGTCGACGTCCCTGATACAGCCATAAATAATAAAACCTTCCCAGCCATTTTTTACGGCGTTTTCTGCAATCATATCACCTAACAAGGCTTTTCGGAGTGAGCCGCCACCATCAACAACCAGCACTTTTCCGTTGCCAGCTTTGCCTGCTTGTTCTTTTACAAGGGAGTTGTCTTCAAAGCATTTCACGGTGACTATTTCTCCGTGAAATTGGCGTTTGCCGCCATAGTTATTCAGTATCGGGCTGAGCACGCGAACCTCTTGGGGGAAGTCGTCGCATAAATCTGGAGTGACAAATGTCATAATGGGATCTCGTATTAGCCGGTAAAAAAGGAATTGTTGTTTTTTTGTTTATCGTATGGAATGTATGTGGGCATTGCAAGTGCGCCTTATTGCGTATGCCACAATAAAAACTGCGATATTCTGTCAAGCAAGCCTTATGGGGGAGCGGCTATAGTCTGGATTTAAAATCCGCATACCCAAATTTATTGACCACCGTTAATGCATCCGTTTGGGAATTCCAAAGCGCAATCGCCGGTAAATTAATACCGTTAAAGGTATTGGTTTTTACCATGGTGTAGTGGGCCATATCGTCGAAGATTAACCGTTGGCCAATAACGAGGGGCGTATCAAAACTGTAGTCGCCCATAACATCACCCGCTAAACATGTTTGCCCGCCAAGACGATAGCTGTATTTTTTTTCTGATTCTTTTCCGGCATTAAAAATATGTGCTCGGTAGGGCATTTCTAACGTGTCGGGCATATGGCAGGTGGCGGATGTATCCAGAATGGCGAGATCGCGGGTGTTGTGTGTTATATCGAGCACCTCGCTGACGAGTACACCAGAATGTATGGCAATCGCTTCGCCTGGTTCCAGGAAAATTTCAATATTGTAACGTGCTCTTATTATTTTGATACGTTGAATAAGCGCCTCAGTATTGTATCCAGGCGCAGTGATGTGGTGGCCGCCACCGAAGTTAATCCAATTCAGTTTATGTAGGGTTGATGAAAATCTTTCTTCAATCACGTCAAGTGTGCGTTCAAGGGGCTCGAACGCCTGTTCACACAGTGTATGGAAATGCAGGCCACTAATTCCTTCTAAATCAATTTCTGAAAATTGATCTGCAGGAATGCCTAAGCGGGAGTGTGGGGCACAAGGGTCATATAGTGGTGTCGTGCCCTCTGAGTGCATGGGGTTCAGGCGTAAACCAAACTTGAGCTGTGGGCGTTTGGATTGTGCGGCAAGCGCTTTCGATTTGAAACGTTGCCATTGCCCATAGGAATTGAAAACGACATGATCCGAAATGTCGAGGATTTCATCGAGTTCATTTTCTTTATAGGCGGCACAAAAGGTGTGGACTTGACCGCCGAAGAATTCCTTTCCCAGCTTGGCTTCGTGCAGCCCACTTGCACAGGTGCCTGATAAGTAACTTTTTATCAGCGGTGCAATAGCCGGCATCGAGAATGCTTTTAGTGCGAGCAATATTTTTGCACCGCTTTGGTTTTGTACATGAGCAAGCTTTTTTAAATTATGTTCAATAGCGGTTTCATCCACGACGAAGCAAGGCGATGGCACGCGTGACGGATCGAAATTAAGAAATGTTTTACTTGCTATGCTCATATTCAGCGAGTGTGTTTTATCCGTTATGCCAAGAGGTCGAAATTGGGGTCTTCGATTACTTTCCACGTCAAACCAAAGTGTGCAATATTATCTAGGAATGGATCAGGGTCCATTTGTTCAATATTCCACACGCCAGGGCTCATCCATTTGTCTTCAATCATCATTTTTGCTCCGACCATAGCTGGGACACCGGTGGTATACGAAATAGCTTGTGAAGAGACTTCTTTGTAGCAGTCTTGGTGGTCACAAATATTGTAGAGATAAGCGGTTTTGGCTTGGCCGTCTTTAATGCCGGTAATATAACAGCCGATACAGGTTTTTCCGACTGTTCGTGGCCCCAGTGTCGAAGGGTCGGGTAATAGCGCTTTTAAAAACTGAATCGGTACGATGTCCTGTCCCTGGTATTTGATCGCTTCGATACCTGTCATGCCGACATTGCCAAGCACTTCCAGGTGTTTTAAATAATTTTCGGAGAAGCTCATCCAAAATTGTGCTTTTTTTAGTGTCGGATAAAACTTTGTGAGCGATTCTAGTTCTTCATGGTACATACGATAGATGTTGTATTCGCCAACATCTTCAGGGCATGTAAAGGTTTGCTTGAGTGACATGGCGGGTGTTGTCACGAACTCGCCATTTTCCCAGTGTCGGCATTCCGCGGTGACTTCGCGAATATTAATCTCTGGGTTGAAATTTGTTGCAAAAGGGTAGCCATGATCACCACCGTTTACGTCGATAATATCCAGCGTGTGTATTTCATCGAAATAATGTTTGGCTAAATATGCGGTAAACACGTTGGTAGCACCAGGGTCAAAACCGGAACCGAGCAGGGCCATTAATCCGGCTTGTTTAAACTTTTCTTGATATGCCCATTGCCATTTATATTCAAACTTGGCGGTATCGAGTGGTTCATAATTGGCTGTATCCAAATAGTGAACGCCGGCTTCTAGGCAAGCATCCATAATGGTGAGGTCTTGATAGGGCAGGGCAACATTGATCACCAATTTGGGTTTTATACTGTTGAGCAGTGCTACAAGCTCAGGCACGTTATCCGCATCTACTTGAGCTGTTTCAATGGTAATACCCGTTTTTTCTTTGACGCCCTGTGCGATATTTTTACATTTCTGTTCTGTGCGGCTGGCCAAAACAATTTTCGTAAACACATTGGACGCTTGCGCACATTTATGTGTGACGACTTGTCCGACGCCGCCTGCGCCAATAATCATTACTGTCGACATAGTCGATAAATCCTCAATGTTCTTTTTCGTAATAGGTGTAGCCGCGCATACTTTCGTTAAAGCTATGAATCATTTTTGCGCGTTCACGTGCGGTGATGCGACCTTCTCGTACGGCGCGTTCTGCCGTGTTGCGGTAGCGGGTAATCATATCTTTGGGGTGGAACTCAACGTAACTTAATACATCCGCAATCGTGTCGCCGTGTATTTCTTTGACGAAATCAAAACTGCCGTCGGCGTTGAGTCTTACACTTACGACGTTGGTATCACCAAAAAGGTTGTGAAGATCACCAAGTGTTTCTTGGTAGGCACCGACAAGAAAAACACCGAGATAATATTCTTCACCGGCTTTTAGTTCGTGCAGAGGTAAGGTGGTTTTTGATGGGGTTTCACTTATAAAACTATCAATCTTCCCATCACAATCACAGGTAATATCTGCAATCATGGCTTCCCTCGTTGGACGTTCATCTAAACGGTGAATCGGCATAATAGGAAATTGTTGGTCGATCGCCCATATGTCCGGTAGCGATTGGAATACGCTGAAATTCCCGTAGTAAATATCTGCTAGCGAGGTTTTCAATCCTTCTAAATCTTGTGGTGGCCGTTCCATCTGTTCCGTCAGCGCTAAGATCGCGTGCATAATGTCCAGAAAAAGGTTCTCGGCCACTGCACGCGTCCGCAAGTCCATCAGCCCGCGTTTAAATTGTTCGCGGGCTTCGTTGCGATAATAATGTGCATCGTTGTAATTCTCTTGTATGCGTCGTGTTGTGAGCGTTTCCCGAATCTCTTTGAGGTTTTCAATTACGGGGTGTGATTGATCTCCCGCGTTGGGTAAGTGTGTTGGTTCAAACGTGGTGGTGTCGAGTATGTTGAATAACAATACTGATGAGTAAGCTACGGTCGCTCGACCAGATTCTGTGACGATGGTGGGGTGGGCAATATTAAGCTGGTCGAAAGTTTGTTTCAGTGTATCGACGATATCTTCACAATATTCACGAAGGGAGTAATTTCTACTCTGATCTTCGTTTTTTTCTTCACCGGAATAATCGACAGCAAGTCCACCGCCGAGGTCAATGTACGCCAGCTCGGCGCCTTCGGATACCAAGTCTGCGTAAAAGCGACAGGCCTCTGCAATGCCGTTTCGAATGTCTTGAATATTCGGTATTTGTGAGCCTAGGTGGCAATGTAAGAGTTGAAGACAGTTCAGCATGTCTTCTTTTTTTAATGTGTCGACTAGCTCAATAAGTTGGGTGGTGGTAAGCCCAAATACGCTGCGGTCGCCGCTGGTGGTATTCCAGTGGCCGCTGACTTTTGTGGTCATCTTTACACGCACGCCGATGGCAGGTGATATATTGAGCGCTTTACTTCGCTCGATAATAATCGGTAATTCGGAAGGGGTTTCAATCACAAAGAAACATGCGAACCCCAATTTGGTGGCATGTAAGCCAAGGTCGATAAACTCCTGGTCTTTGTAGCCATTGCAAATGATGAGGCTGCCTGGTTCTTCCAGCGTGGAAAGGGCTGCGATCATTTCTGGTTTACTGCCGACTTCAAAGCCATGCTGGAAGCGCGCACCGAAGTCTGCAATTTCTTCAACGACCTGTGCTTGTTGATTGACTTTTATCGGGTAAACACCGCGATACTGACCTTGGTAGCCGAGGGTGCTTATCGCATCGGCGAAGGAGGTATTGAGGCGGTATATTTGTGCGTCGAGAATGTTTTCGATACGCAGTAAAACAGGCATTTGCAGGTCGCGCTCAATCATCCCCTCCACAATGTCCATGATGGGGACCTGGGTGTTTAAGGTTTTTGCGGTGACTTTTCCATCTTTGGACAAACCAAAATAGTCGTTACTCCAACGTTCAACGCCATATAGATTGGCTGAGTCCTCGGGAGACCAGGGGGCGGGGTTGTGATCGCGTGGTGACAATCGGACTCTCCAGTAGCTGAGTATGTTGTAGAGGTGAACGTATTTTTGAGATTAGCAAAAAGGGGCGAAATTTTGCCTCAGATTATGAGGCAAATCCAGAGAAATTCTGGCGGCTAAACAATTTAATATTAGGTATGAGGGGGAGTGCGTGTTGCACGCCAAAGAGTATGGTTTATTTTGGCCGTGTGTTCATCAAGCTTGCTAGAGGCACGTCTTTTCAGTGATTCGAGGCATACTTAGGTGATTCGGCGTTAGGAGTATTCTACGTACTTGGTAAGATCAAGTGCGATGATCAGTCGATCTTTGTGGTGGTATGTGCCCATGATCAGTTCACTGGTCGATGCGGAGCCGGTGTTTGGCGCGTTTTCGAGCTTATCCATGTTGATTTCAATCATCTCGTTTACAGCATCGACAATGAGGCCGTAATAGACGCCTTGGCTTTGCATCGTGATAATTCGCCAAGAATCGTCGGGTTCTTTGCTTTCCAGGTCGAGCAAGGTGCGACCAGACAGTACCGTCACGATTTCGCCGCGTACATTGAGAATCCCATTCACTTCAGGAACCGCGCCAGGGACAGGGGTTGGTGCTTCGTAGTTCAGGATCTCCTGAATATCGTCAACTGTCAGGCAGTAGTCTTCGCCAGCAATTTTGAAATTCACCCATTGTGCGTTCAAAGAAAATTTCCCCATTTATGGTGCAACCGCCGATATTGTTGAGCTTCGGCGTGTTTAAAGCTCTTAATAAACATCTCTTCTTATAATAGTTCATGTTAGCGTAATTGCGACTTACTGCTATTCACTGGCCTAGGGTTACCGCTTTCCCTGGAGCTAGCTACTTTCTTAAACTTGTCAGCTAACACTCCCACTTGCCTATATCGGTTAGCGAATAGAGCCTGGGTAAGTGTTGTTGGTGTTTGGTGCAGAGTCCGATGAGCGAGATTAGGGCGTGAAGTGGGGTCTTCAGTTTCAGGTTGAGGGGATAGACGCACGCTCGTTTCTGCCATAGGAAGGAACGAGCGTGTGGGTATAGGTTGCCCCATCCATGGAGTGCAGACATCCATATCTTACAGCCACTCTGACTGTAGCGTCCTGATTCCCAATGTATCCAATACTATAGAGAGATCCTCCGAGTCCTTTCATTAGAGTGATTTTGGAGGAGCTGCAGCCGCACTTCATGTGTGACTACAGGCGTATTTTAGGGGTAACAACGGGGTCGGTAGTGTCTAAAAGAGGGTGTTTATTTTTGAAAGCGTTGCCGAAATGGGGGAGAGCTGCGGTCCAAATAATCGAATTAACAGGTGTTCATCGTTTGTTGAATCAAAAAAAGAATGAATGGGCGCCATGATGTTTATGATGTGGTCACTATTTGAATGTAATGGTAAAACTATGTCAGGTTTTATTGCTCTTTTGGCGCAGTTTATTGAACCTGGGAGGCGCGTACCAAGGTTAGAGCTTGGACGCGCTTAATGTGATGTCTTTGAGCTGTCTGTAAAGATTGTAATCGAGTTGTTTGGTAATCTCGTGAAGCGCTTCATGGCGCTGCTCTTGTACATATCGCAGCTTGTGATGGATTGAGCCTTTTGTGATTTCGATGGGGCTGACGTTAGTCGTAGCAAATAAGCGATAAGTGGAAAAGATCCCGCGGTTTACGCGGACCTTACCGGATTCGTAGCGTTTTATCGTCTCTGGTGTGACGCCAAGAATGTCACCGAAGCCTTTTTGCGACAGCTTCAATTGTTTTCTGAGCTGAATGACTCGTTTGCCTACAACGCCGCTGAGATCATCGAGATACATCGTTTGCCAGTTTTTGTCGTAGAGCTTGGGAATTGGTTCATCGCCGGATACGTTGACCCGTACGTGTTTGACGCCTAGCCGTCTGCATATCAATTTTGTGAACAGTTCAAATTCGTCATGATCGAAGTGATGCAAGCGCCCATTAATAAACCAGGTGATACATTGTGATGGAGACGCAGTCAGAGGGGTGTATTTGATGACATCGGTTGGTGTGATTCCCGTTGCGAAACTCCATAGGCCCAAATTACCAATGTTTAACCAAGCCTCGCCTTTTACAATTTTGGAAAACTGCGCACTTTTGATGTCGCATAATACCGCCAATTCACGGCGTGTATATCCAGAAAGGTTGTTACCTGCCTCTACTACCTGTCCAACTTTTACCCGCATATTTGTTTCATCTTCTGGGCTAAGTATTACCCCAGTGATGCGTGCGTTAGAAAAGTCGGGTTCAGATTTTGTATCGACAGGATTATAGTCGACGACTACGTCGTCAATAACGTCGTGTGAACTCATGTTAATGCTCCTAGTATTTTCTACATCCGTTAGAAAATGACTTTGGATTTCTCTCTATGTATAGTTGTTTCTATTTTTACCATGGGCGCTAGAGAATAGCTAGCTTACGGCGTCGCCATTGTGAATTTATCACATGGATAATTATGACATCACTTTTTAACGCACGTTATATTGTATCGTTTTTGTTCATTTTTACGGTATTGGTTTTATTGTTTTTTGATCTGAAACTTGAGTGGCAGTTTTCAAGGGAAGGGATTGCTGCAGGTGAATGGTGGCGCTTTATGACGGCACATTTCATTCATTTAAATATTCAACATGGCTTAGTGAACTTATCATTACTCGCTGTGTTGTTATATTCGCTCGGTACTCAATTATCCTTATTTCGCTGGCTTCTTTCTGGGGCCGTTTTATGTTTATCCATTTCCCTAGGGTTATTGTATTTTTCACTGAATGTTGAATGGTATGTGGGCTTCTCTGGCGTTTTACACGGGTTTCTTGTGTTGGGGCTTTCATTTGGTGCATTCAAAAGTCGTGACGTCTATCAAGGGTTTGTGCTTTTGCTGGTGGTGTTCAAGGTGATTCGAGAGCAATTGCCTGGCTTTGATATTTTCCATTTAGCAGACTGGCTCGGTGGTGCTGTTGTGGTCGATGCCCACTTTTATGGCGTGATTGTTGGGGCTATCTTATCTGCTATTTTCTTGTTGGTGGATTTTACGTTATTAAACGTCTCCAAATAGTGGTGTGTTGGTTTATTAATTCTTTTTGTGTGTGGAACCGTCCTTGTCTGGTGCAGGCATTAATGCTTAATATTTAATGAAAGTCTCTGGATTTAAGCGCAAAGTTTTTTAACCTGTCTGAATGATCCTCTAAATGCCCTGCAATGATATGTATGACACCGCCTTTTGATTCTAAGCGCCCTTTAATTGAGATCAATGTAGCGTGAAGCAAGGTATGCCGAAAACGTTGTTGTGTTGTTTTCCACACCACGATATTGATATTCCCTGTTTCATCTTCCAGGGTTAAAAATAGTGTACCTTTTGCGGTGCCTGGTCTTTGTCTGCCAGTCACCAAACCTGCAACGTGTACGAAACGTCCGTTTCCTAATTGTGCAAGCTCATTCTGTTTTTTACAGTATTTAAACGGTACCTCCTGTCGGAATAACACCATTGGGTGTGGGCGTAGAGACACGCCGGTGGTTTGAACATCGAGGAGGATATTATGCTCAATACTGGGTGCGGTGGTTGAGAGTACGTGGGCGCTATTATTATTTTCTTTTAATAATAACGCGTGAGTCTGCTCGTTAGGATGTTGGTTGTGTTCGGCTGCACTTGCTTGCCAGTGCGATTGGTAACGATGTCCACTGATGCCATGAAATGCATCGGCAGCGGCTAGGGTTTGAATTTCTGACTGACGGGTATGCGTTCGGTCAATAAGGTCTTGTATGGATATGTAAGGTGTATTGCGACGTTCTTGCTCAATAATACCAGCCGTTTCAGACGCGAGTGATTTAATACGGCAAAGGCCTAATCTAATGCCCCAATTTTGTGCATCTTCACCTGTGGTGTTAGGCATTTTTTCGAGGATGTTTTCGTAAGCACTGTCATTAATATTCACTGGTAAAATCGTGATGTGATGTCGTCTGGCATCTTGTATCAGTTGTGATGGGGAATAAAACCCCATGGGTTGGCTATTTAATAATGCGCAATAAAATGCGGCGGGGTGATGGCATTTTAGCCATGAAGAAAGGTAGCACAGTAGCGCAAAGCTCGCCGAATGTGATTCGGGAAAGCCATAGCCGCCGAAACCTTTAATTTGTGAGAAGAGCCGTTGCGCAAAATCTTTATCGTAACCATTGGTTAACATTCCTTCAGTAAAGGATGTTTCAAACGCGAGTAGGTTTCCATTTTTTCCCCAGCTTGCCATTGCGCGCCGTAATTGATCGGCTTGTCCGCCGCTAAACCCTGCAGCAACCATTGCGAGCCGAATGGCCTGTTCTTGAAAAATGGGTACGCCAAGTGTTGGTTCCAATACGGATTTGATTTTGTCGTTCTGGTAGGTGATCGCTTCAATGCCATCGCGGCGGCGCAGATAGGGGTGGACCATATCACCTTGAATTGGCCCAGGGCGCACGATAGCAATTTCAATCACGAGATCATAAAATTTTTGTGGCTTTAAGCGCGGCAACATGGACATTTGTGCCCGTGATTCCACCTGGAAAACACCTAGGCTATCGCCACGGCTTAACATTGCATAGGTCGCAGGATCTTCTTTGGGAATGTCGGCAATGGTTTTTATATGGGGGGTGTAGGCGTGTACGTAGGCCAGCGCTTTTTTTAATGCGGTTAGCATGCCGAGCGCAAGCACATCGACTTTTAATAAGCCCATGGCTTCGAGGTCGTCCTTATCCCATTGGATGACGGTTCGATCGGGCATACTGGCATTTTCCATGGGCACTAAATCACTGATCTTTCCTTGAGTGATAACAAAGCCGCCGACATGTTGTGATAAATGGCGCGGGAAGCCAATGATCTGTTCGACGATAGCAAAAAAATGGACCATTAATGTTTTATCGCTAGATAAGCCAGCTTCTTCGATACGTTGCATTAATTCGCCAGTTCGGTCCCACCATGCGAGAGATTTGGCTAGGTGATCAATAAGTGCGGATTCAAGCCCAAGGGCCTTGCCGACATCGCGAATGGCACTGCGCGGGCGGTAGGTTACAACGCTGGCAGCTAGTGCTGCGCGCTCACGGGAATATTTTTGATAAATATATTGAATCACTTCTTCGCGCCGTTGATGTTCAAAGTCCACATCAATATCCGGCGGTTCATCTCGCTCTTTGGAAATAAAGCGTTCAAATAATACGTTTATTTGCCCTGGCGCGATTTCAGTAATGTGCAAGCAATAGCAGACAACGGAATTTGCTGCTGAGCCTCTCCCTTGACAGAGAATATCTTGGCTGCGTGCGAAATTGACAATGTCGTACACGGTTAAAAAATAAAATTCGTAATGTAACTCTTCAATAAGCCCTAGCTCTTTATCAATAATCGCCTGAGCAAATTGTGGTGTACCTTCCGGCCAGCGCCGTTTAGCGCCAAGCTTTACTAAGTGAGTTAAGTGATCAATAGGGGTTTTGTTTTTGGGGACAAGTTCTTGAGGATATTGGTAGCGCAATGATTCCATCGAGAAGGTACATAAATCCGCTATTGCAGCGGTTTCATGAATTAATTCAGGCGGGTATAGTTGCTCAATGTCTGGTATAGCTTTTAAGTAAGCTTCTGCATTCCCCTGTAATTTTGTGCCTAGCTTAGCTATAGGGGTATTTTCGAGAATTGCTGTCAGGGTGTCATGCAATGGCTTACGAGATTTTTCATGCATGAGTACACAGGGACATGCAAGCATTGGTATGTGGTGATCATCCGCAAGCGATTGCCAAAAAGAAAAACGGGCTTGCTCGCCGCCGGCGAGTTGGTGGTTTACACCTATCCATAAGCGGTCTTTAAACGAGGCACTTAGCGCCGCCGCCATTTCTGTTTTTACGCTATTAGGATGGTCGTCTAAATTTTTGTCCGCCAGCCATATAATAAAACAGTTTTGCAGCCGAAAACGTAGATCGTCTAAATGCGCTTCGTACTGCCCTTTATCGGCCCTACGTCGAGTGAGCGTGATAAACCCTGAAAGTTCGGCATATGCCGATTGTGTTGGCGCAATCACAATGATTTTAAGCGTGTTAGACAGTGTGAAGGTACTGCCCACAATCAGTTTTATGCCGGCAGCTTTTGCTTCTTGATAAGCTTTGACGATACCGGCAAGAGAGCATTCATCCGTAATTGCGATGGCACTATAATTAAGTTTATGTGCCCGTTGGATCATTTCCTGGGGGTGGGAGGCGGATTTTAAAAAACTGTGATTTGTTAGTGTATAAAGGTGGGAGTAGCGCATTATGCATGGCCGTGAACGGGTAAATGTATTAAAAATAAATAAGGGTAAATTGTATCTTCATGAAAATACCCCATGAGCGAACCATTCATTCTTATATAGGTCATGGAATACCCATAGCCGTACATGGTCATCCCGCTTAGCGACAAAATAATCACGGCCTGTGGGCTTCTTCCACCATAGGCCCTCGATTCGTTCTGGGCCTTGTAATAGTTCTAGCCTGCCTTTCCAAAATAAAGCATTTTGCTGTTGGCCTATTTTAACGGGGATATTAAATATCCAGCTTGGTCTGTCTGTTCGTACTGTTGGTGAATCCAGTTTGGTTGATGGTTTAATGTTGCAAATATTGGTTTTAGAGAATGAAAACTCTGGTATATGGGAGTCTTTGGGGGATAGGCTAAACACGGATTTTTCTCCTAAGCGGGCGTTAAGTTTTGCGGTGACGGTGGCAAGTGCATGTTGTTCGATATCGTATTGATGGTCGTTATGTGTATTGCGGTTTTCAAAATGTACGGGAAATATGTGTTCGCAGCGCAGTTCCAACACGTCAACCTCAAAAGGTAGAGGCTGGTTTTCTAGGTGGATCATCGTGAGTTCTTTGGCGAGGTTTGCATCACTATGTAAGCGTTCAACACAAACAGAAAAATTTTCCTGGTTTTGGTATATATCGTATAAATGCCAGAATAATTGTTGTGTTTGCCTTTGTTGCTTTACCAATTCATTCGTTAAGTCGGTGAGCAAGGTTTTTATTGGGTGCGCTAATTGTTCGCAGTTACTGACAGGGTAGTCAAATTGTATACTTTCAATAAATATGTGCTCGGGATGGTAAGTATCAACAGGCGCTTTAAACAATGCGCCCTGTTGAAGCGTATTATCGATACCAAGCATATCCGCCAGGTATTGACAGAAGTCTTCTGAAAAGCGTTTTCGTAAGCTGTGAAACGAAGCGGTTTCTATATGTGAAATAAGATCGTTAAAGGTAAAGAAACCACTTCTGTTTAGTTGTATAACACTGTTTGGATGTTCGTGTATCAGCGTTAACGGAAGCGCTTTCAGTTGATTGATAAAAAAATCTTTGGAGTCGCTAATGGTTTTAAGGTTTTGATCGACATTTGCATATGTCAGTAACCAAGCAATCTGTTTTGTGTGGCCAAGGGCATAAATATAACTAAATGCCAGTGGCGCTAAGGCGGCTTTCATCGCGTTAAGTAATGAGTCGAGGCCCTTGAATAGATTAATGCAGCGTGAAACTTCAATGATCACACCAATATCGTCATAAGTATTGCCATATTGCGTTTTGTTGCGTTCGATATGTGGGGTGATGTTATATAAAGCCTCGCATATTATTTTTAACGACTGTGCTTCACTATCCAGTTCTCGCTCATACATTTTGTAGGGTATTGCGTTATCGTTGCTGTGTAGTAATTGCGCCGTGGTGGTTGATGTTCCTGGTTCAATGCCTAGGTCATGTAAGTTATCGCTTGTCGCACATATTGTATTTTTATCTGAGACCATGATGTTGGGGGTGTGACGTTGCACCCCCAATGCTTCTAGGGGAAGGTGGGTTAATCGAATGGCAACCCATAATGACTGTGGCAGAGCGCACTTACCGAAAATCATGTTTTATAATCTTCTTTAATGGGCGTGATGTTATTTTGGGGCTCAGAGCCAGATCATTTGATGCTTCTGCTATATTTTGTGTTTTATGTGTTGCAGATAAAGGAGAGGCGATTGTTGTTTGATTGTTCAAGTATGGGTGAGGTAATAACGGTGCCCACGATTCGGGAATCGCAAGAGAAATAATCGACTCTCTTAACTTTCCTTTTTGTTTAAAAATCTGGATCTGTAAATCATATTCGTTCGGTCGCAGTACAAAGCGCAAGCCTGCAGGTGAACTTTGCTCTTTTGCGTGATACGGCCGAAATAACACATATAGGCCTTGGTGTTTTTGGCTGCTGAGTTGCAGTTTGCGTAACTGTGTATAACTCATGGCGTATTGCTGTGGCCAAGCAAAAACGATGGGGCTGGCGGGGGATTGGCTTAGCTCTACAAAGCTAGTAATAAATTCTTGGGCGTTTTGAGTTCGTACGACGATAATTTTATGTGTGTCGATATTGAGTTGTTGCAAACCGCGGATAAAAGGCAGCGCTGGAGGGTTAATTAAAGCGATGTGCCCGCCTTTAGATGCCTGTATGATGTGATTAATTGCAGGGTGAAATAGCCACCATTCTCCCGCGTGGTAATGTTGGCATACATCAATGAGGCAGGCGCTGGGCCAGCCTTTATGTTGCAGGGCGTGATTGAGCTTCGGATAGCCGCTGTCGATGACGTTTGTCGTATTATTTTTGATGAATGTGTTTGAATGCCCTCGCCAAACGTCTGGACGACCGAGTAGTTGCTCGAGTAATGGCTGCGAGTTATTTGCGCTGTTGGTTGTTGTGTTGTGTGTCATAGTGGGGCAGCTCAAAAGCATTCATACAATGCAGTATACTGTTTAAATACACAGTATACTGCATTGTCGCTTTTCGCAAGCTTTATGAGGTTTTTCCTCTAGGCGTTTGTCTAAGTTGGGTTTAAACAATGTTGACGATAGATAAAAGGCGGTGCCAGTGTTAGCGGTTTCTAACCATATATTGATCCCTGATGATGAGTTGGAGTTTTCAGCAATTCGTGCCCAGGGCTCTGGGGGGCAGAACGTCAATAAGGTCTCGTCTGCCATTCACCTGCGCTTTGATATAGCAGCCTCTTCACTGCCGGAGTTCTACAAAGAATCACTGCTCAGAACCCGTGATCAACGTATAAGTAAGGAGGGTGTGATCGTGATCAAGGCACAAACGCACCGTACCCAAGAGAAGAATAGGCAAGAAGCCGGTGAGCGTTTACTTGAGATGATACGCAGTGCAGCGAATCAACCCAAAAAGCGGCGTGCGACGAAGCCCACTAAATCATCTCAGCGAAAGCGTATGGACAAAAAAGTACAAAAAGGAAAGACAAAGTCCCTTCGAGGAAAGGTACAGTATTAGGCGGCTTGCCTTTTCCTGGGTGTGTTGTCAGTGAGAGCAATATGCCTTTTATTTTGATTGTAATATCCCTGAAATAGTCCAAGTTTCTTCTCAATCTCATTCAAATGTCACAAAAAACCTGATCTAGGCACTCACGGTGAATAGTTCCAATAGCCTGTTCGACAAACGGGCGTCATATCGGTTTAGCAAGGAATGATTTTGGCTTCTTCGATGTCGAGTATTCTGAGATTGGCTTTCCATCGATGAAATTGAAACAGCGGATCGTTATCGCTAGATAGATAATTGATGGTTTTATGTTGACCAGCCTTACCTTCTATAAAGCGTGAGGCTCATCACGTTTTATACGTATAAAAAAATAATTATTCCCCTCTCGGCGTGTCGATCGTCTTGCCTTGGTAAGTCGCTGTGCGTGTTTTAAGCGAAATTAGTAATTCGCCATACTCGTCAGAATATAACACGGAAAGTTAAAAGAAAACGGACAGGCAAGAGCCAGTATCGTGTTTTGTCTTATTTAAATATGTCCTTATGGACGTAACATGCAAATTATGGGGGTAATGCGTGAAACCATCGAATGCCGTTTCGGCATCTAATTTTGTTGTGTATGGAGTTTTATTCTCAGCACTCATTTTTATTTCAAATATCTCGAATGCATTACCCGAAGCCGGTATTTCCCCGGCTACTTCGGGTTGGGTCGACAGTTTTCCACACACAGCCTCAAATTTCACATTCGATGGGGAGCCAAAAGATATTTGCCAAACCCTATGGGATGCGGCAAGAGCTGCTGGTGGATATGGGGGCTCAAGTTACGTCGGCTACAAGGCAACTGATGACCGGAATGGAGATTGTCTACATGACCACAATAATTGGCGTGGTATCCAGCCCTTTTATAGACCTAAAAAGCGTGAAGTATGCCCATATGGGTACACGAATAAAACTTCTGAGCAATACAATCGAGAAGGTACCTTTAATGTTCCAACAACAGAAATATGGTTGGATGGAACAAATAGAATAAAGTGGGTGACATTGTTTGATGACCCAGGCCTACAGTGTTTAGAGCCGCGCAAAGACGTCATACGAACAGAAGCAACTCATTGCACAAACCCTATTAATCTAAATACGGGTATCAAAACTCAATTTGAAACCGACTACCAAGGCAGCGGCCTTGACGCGCTGGTATTCAAACGCATCTATCGTAGCCATGAATCATTTTCCAGTGGTATTACTGGAAAATGGTTAATGACAAGTGACATGTTTCTTGAAGATATGCCCGGCGTTACAGCCTCTTACCCTAGGCAGCTTCGTTTATCGTTCACCAACGGTAACCGTATTCACTTTACTGCATCCGGCTCACAGTGGGTTGCCAATGACGATAAAAAAGGCGTGATAACGCAAAACGCTAATGGTTGGGAATACACCGATGGTGGAAATACAAAATATCAATTTAATGATGATGGGCAACTCATTGAAGAGTTAGCTAGAAACGGTTCCATAAAATCCTATTCGTATGTGCAGTTAGGTGAAGCCGCAGGAAAGATACAAACCATTACAAATCGTGCGGGAAAAACTCTGCAACTGGCATATAACTCAAATGGACAATTAAAAAGTTTAACCGTACCCGGCGGCGCGATATACCAATACGCGTACGACGAAGATAATCGGTTTGCGTCCGTGACCTACCCGGATGACACGCCAGCCTATGAAACAGACAATCATAAGCGCATATATGTTTACGAGAATGAGTCCTACCCTCGTGCACTCACCGGCATCATCGATGAAAGGGGGTCTCGGTATGCAACATGGTCATACAGTAATAACCGGGCTACTAGCAGCGAACACGCTAATGGGACAGACAAGATGACAATAAAATATGTGAATAATTTCACTACTGAAATTACAAACACACGAGGACAGAAAACGGTTTACACCTTTGGCGATGTAAACGGAGTTATGCAAGTGACATCTGTCGTGGGTAACCCCGGAGGAACATGCCAATAATGAAAATTAATTACATTAAAATCAATATGATTGTATTTTTAGTCATAATAACCGTATTGAAAAGTCCAACAGTATTCGCATTTTCAGTGCCTGAGCGAGTCGAGTTTTGCGACCGGTATGGCACCGTTGAAAAATGTTACGAGGACCCTCGGTCAGCCGCTATTATGGGATGCTATTTCCATAATGGTGAGGTTTTTGATCACATGGATGTACCTCAACATTTCCGTGAAGTTCGCTCGGTATATTGTAAGAATGCTAACGGCGATGTGAACAAGCGGTTTACGTTTGGTAATCACGGGGTTTGTCCGCAGGGAACTGATAGCGTAGGAAGTCGCTGTATATTCGAGCCCGCGCAAGCAAATCCATTATTGATGTCTGCAACTAATTCTTGCGAGGCGGGCAGTGCGCCTTCATTGTTTAACCCAATAAACACCGGTATTGGTACCAAGCACGAAGTTAAGGTGGATGTGCAATCAAGTTGGGTGGGTGGAATTAAGTTTGCACGTTATTACAACAGCAGTAATTTTTTAAACGGATCAGAAGATCGTGAAGATGGCGTCGGGATCGGTTGGCGGCACACTTTTACGAGAAAAATTATTCACCAAAGTGCCTATACACCCGATGACGTGGAAGTGTTTCGTCCTCGAGGTGGTTCACTGCATTTCCTCAATAATGGTGGGGACTGGATATCCAATGGCCAGCATACATACCTATTAAATCAGCTTACGGGCGCTGGCGGTGTCACGGAAGGTTGGGAAGTTACTGCTCCGAGCGGCGTCATTGAAGTATTCGATGAAAGCGGAAAGCTTACTCAAATTCGATTCAAAAACCAGACAACATTTGACGTAATTTACAATAGCTATCTACAAATTGACCGTGTCACCAGTTCGCTGGGCGACTACGTTCAATTTAATTATGCTAAACCGCACAGAATTTCTTCTGTGACGACGAAATCCGGTGACACTATATCTTACGCGTATGACGAACCAGGACATTTAACGCAAGTAAAATACCTTGATGACACGCCATTAGATCAAAGCGATAACCCATCGATTACTTACCATTACGAAGATTCTAATTTCTCACACGCATTGACGGGTATCAGTAATGAAGCGGGTGTTCGTAGCGCAACGTGGATTTACGATGCTCAAGGCCGCTCTATCTCAAGCTCGCATGCTGGTGGTGCGGATACCGGCACAATTAATTACATTGATGATTACACAACTGAAGTGACGAATGCGTTGGGCCAAAAAACTATTTACACGTTTGAGGTTATTGATGGCATTAAGAAGGTGGTGCTAGTTGTAGGTAACCCAGGGGGAATATGCCAATGAATAATTATTTAGATAAAATCGTCGAATACGCGACGCATAATATTCATATAGCAAAACGTGCGTTAATTGTGGCAGTTTTAAGTACTGCCTCAATCTACGCATTTGCTTCAACTAACTCTTGTGCCTACTCAGCAACGATGGGGTCGGGAGATGTGTTTAGTTGCTTTTCGGAGCTTGACTGCATTGCCACTACGATCAATGAATACGTACCTTTTAGGCAAAAACCACCAATGCAATGTTATGAGTATGCAGGGTGGTCCGGATCTCAAAATGTTGTAAGCCCAATTCCCAATAGGTTTAAGGTGTTGGTCGGGACGATATACTCAACAACGTCCCAAGTCTGTCATCCCGAAAGTGGGGGTTTCATAACTTATCATGGCATATGTGACTGCGACTGGTTTCACCGGTACGACTATGGTACTGGTACGTGTGGCGCACCGTTTTGGTCAAGAGACGTTAATAGTGGCGCACCCTTACAGTGTGGTGGAACGGACCCCGTTAATGTACTAACGGGCAACCACTTTCAACGTGAATCAATATTCAGCGGCGCGGGTAGCTTCCCCCTACGATTCAATTGGGTTTACAACAGCAACCGCGATGGTTGGCAACACAATTATCAGGCTACTTTTCGATATGAGTCCATCGTTGATATCAGTGGAAATACAGAAATCACCTACGGGGTGATAACTGAATCGGATGGCCGAGGTGTTTACTTTAATCCCACCGCACAAAATACATGGGCTGCACCGGGTAGTGTAAAAGAGCGCTTAGCGTTCGAGCAGGTGGGCAACATCATTGGGGATGAAACGAGTGTCGTTTATACCGACAAGAAGAACACAAAATATTATTTCTTTACTGGTGATTCCAATGGGGCTGGCGGCCGCTTGGAAAAAATAGCACATCAAAATGGGCTTTCGCAAACTCTAAATTATTCCGAAACGACATCTGAAAATTCAACCGGAAATTTATTATCGGTAACGGATGGTTTGGGAAAGTCAATCTCATTTGAATACGACGCCGAAAATAATCTTGTTGCCGTAATTGCACCTGACAACAAAACGACAACATTCTCTTATGATACGAACGGGATGTTGAGCAAGATTACATACCCAGATGCAACGCCCACAAATACAGCCGACAACCTTTATCGCGAGTTTCATTACGAAGACGCACGCTTCTTGAATATATTAACGGGCATTACAAACGAGAGGGGTATTCGATACGCCACGTGGACCCACGATGATCAAGGTCGAGCTATCTCTGCGCCGCATGCGGAATACGATGCTACCGTATCAATTGACTATGTGGATGATACCCATTCGCGCGTCACAAATTCATTGGGTGGTGACACAATGTATGAATACGGTTACATCGACGGTGTTGCAAAACTTACAAATGCCGTTGGCAGCCTAGGTGGAGCCTGCCAATGATTAACTTAAATCACAAAAATACCTTACAGATAAAAATACATCCAACAATTGAAATGTTCAAGCGTACTTATGGGGGGCAAACCATGCGCAAATTATTACCATTAATTACTGCTTCTACACTTGCAGTTTTTTCCGTGCAGGGTTTAGCCAATGCCTGTTATGAATTCGAAACCACTCACACGTATGACACGAATGGATTTATCGACATCGTCACGAAAAATGGCGCCATTACTGATTACGATCACAACTCACGTGGGCTACAGATTCAACGTATCGAAGCCGTAGGAACAACGGAAGAGCGTACGATCACTACGCAATGGCATGCCGATTACCGTTTGCCTGAATTTATCACTAGTCCGGGTCGCACCGTTGACCCTGAATATAACGCTAACGGGCAAGTGATTTCTCGTACAGTTACCGATACAGACACTAGCGAATCCCGCACGTGGACGTATGATTACTGTAGCGCTGGCGAAGCCAATTGTGTCGAAGGCTTACTAAAAAATGTTGACGGTCCACGAACGGATGTAACGGACGTAACAACGTACCAATACAATACCGATGGTACGTTAAAAGCCACCGTGAATGCCCTAGGCCACACCAGCCAAATCTTAAACTACGATGACGCTGGCCGCCCCCTGACCGTCGAAGATGCTAATGGTGTACAAACAATCCTGAGCTATACGCCACGCGGTTGGTTAGAGACACGTACCACGGAAGGCGCAACAACAACTTTCACCTACGATGCCGTTGGCAACGTCGATATCATTAAGCTGCCTAACAATACGTATCTTGATTACGACTATGACGATGCTAATCGTTTAACCGACATCGCCGATAATGCCGGCAACACCATTCATTACGGTTTGAATTTGATGGGTGGTCGCGAGCTAACGCAGATCAGTGATTCCAATGGTGTGATTGTGAACACGCAGTCTGCGGTATTCGATAACTTAAACCGATTATTTCAATCTATCGGCGCTTCCAGCCAAACGGTTGAATACGCTTATGACGAGCATCAAAATCTTGATTACCAAATTGATCCGCAAACACAACGCCTGACCGATTATGGTTACGATGCGCTCAATCGCTTGATCGCCGTCACAGCGGCTCAAGGTTCTGGTGAAGAAGCGACGACCCTAACAACCTATGACCAATGGGACAACGTCCACACCGTGACCGATGCCGAAGGCAACGTAACAACGTACACGTACAACGCTTTAGGTGATTTAAAAGAACTCGATTCGCCTGACACAGGTATTACGACGTTCACCTATGACGAAGCCGGTAATCGCGAAACACAAACCGACGCGCGTGGTATTACAGCTACGTATACATATGATGCACTCAATCGTTTAATAAATATCAGCTATCTGGATGCCAGTGAAAATCTTACTTACGTTTATGATACGGCCCTTAACGGCATCGGACGATTAGCGGCGATTCAAGGCGAAAGCAGTAACATTGACTATGCCTATGACCCACGCGGCACCGTACAGTCTGAAACACATACTCTTAATGGCACGTTGTTCACACCAAGCTATCAATACGATATCGCAGATAACCTTGAAGCCACGACGTACCCAAGTGGTTTGATTGTCACCTACAATCGAAACGCTCTCGGCCAAGTCGATTCGGTAACAGCGGATAATAACGGCACGCAAACCATTCTGGCGAGTAACATCACCTATTTGCCATTTGGCCCGATGCAAACACTCACGTACGGCAATGGTCTCGTGACCACGAAAACGTTTGACCAAGATTACCGCCTCGATACGCAATCCACGGACAGTATTCAAAGCCTTGATTTGGATTACGATAATGCCAACAACATTCAAGCCATTACAGACTTGGTTGACGCGGGAAAAACACAAGGGTTTACGTATGACGATTTACATCGTCTAAGCACCGCCGACGGCACATACGGTGACCAAGGTTTTGATTACGACTTGGTCGGGAACCGTACTCAATTGAATCAAGACGGAAACATAAATACCTATGCCATTAGCAACAATAGCAATCGCATTGATGCCGTTACCGGCGTAAACCCCATAACGTATCAATACGATACGGTGGGGAATACTACACAAAAAGACAGCATGACCTTTGATTACAACCAAGCCAATCGCATGAAAACGGCGAAAGTGAATGGCGTGGCGGTGGGGGAATATCAATACAACGCACTAGGGCAACGTGTTCAAAAAGTCGCGAGCGGGGAGACCATTCTTTTTCATTACGACTTATCCGGTCAGTTGATTGCTGAAACAAATGCGCAAGGCGATATCAGCGCCGAGTACGTTTATCTGGATGGCATGCGCTTAGCTACATATCAAAATGGAGGATCAGCGGCGCCGGAATATCCTACAGTGGTATCGCGTACCAATATGCCACTTTCAACCTGGTTTACGAATTCTCTTACCGGTCTGACAGCTGATTACGACTTAGATATCAGTAGTCGCGTCCTGCATTTGGAGTTGTCTGATGGTACCGTGCGTGACATTACGTTTGCTGATGATGGTGTGCAGTGGGTGAAAACAGAAGATACTGCCAATGATGTTTGGCGCGTTGACTTCAATGCGTTTTCCGTGGATGAACAATACCGTGTATATGGTAATCTCGATCTAAAATATAGTGACGGAGATAAGTTTTTATTGACGGTTAAAAAATATACCAACTACTTCGAAGAATACGACATGCCAGCACAGGGCAATAATGTATTCACTCAAGGCGGTGTGACTCTGACGTTAGACCAAGTAACGAACTATGCGAAAATTGAGCGCGACGGTTCGGTGATTTTTGATGGAACGGTTCCAGCGGGATATTGGTATGGCTATACCTATATGCGCAATGGCTCGTTGGTTACTTCGTATGGGTTTAACTATCATGATGGTGTTAAGGCTATGCAAGCCAATGCATCGCACCATGACGGCGTACATGATTGGGAGGCATATATCCTACTTAATGGCGAAACTGGCCCGGATTCTGGTTCTTCACACGATCAGAGTGAGTTTTTTGGCGCGTCAGGCCAGTCGCAGAGTTGGTATTATCTGCATACTAACCACCTAGATGCCGTAACACATGTAACTGATACCAGTGGGGATGTGGTGTACCAAGCCGACTACACGCCATTCGGAGGTGTATCGGAACAGATTAACACGTTAAATATTGAGCTGCGTTTCCCAGGTCAGTATCGTGATGAAGAGACGGGGTTGTACTATAACTGGAATCGTTATTATGACGCCGAGACTGGACGTTATATTACGTCGGACCCTATTGGATTAAATGGTGGGATTAATACTTATGGGTATGTTGGTGGGAATCCTGTTGGGGGGGTGGACCCGATGGGGCTGTATTCTGGCGTACCAAATTATTTTCGGCCTGGAAATGTATTTAGAGATAATGTTCAGCTCCCAGTTTCTGACCCAAGAGTAGAGCATATGTTTTACGAGTATACTACTCTGGAGCCTTCAGCGGGGGTCACATCAGATGGAGATGTTAAAGGAAGCCTCGGACTAAAAGAATCATATAGGCTCTACGGTTTAGTCGACCCTCAGTGCAAAAAAAGAATTGATTGGTCGAGCCGCTCGGATATTAACGACCTAGTAGATGGGCTGAAAGTGAAGCCAACGATAGGTGTGACATATCATGATAACGGCGTAATCTTACCCGTCACCGGTGTGAACTATGAAAGCTCTGTTTATATCGCAACAAGGTACGAATTTGTTGATCGAAATGGTTGTCAATGTGATGTGGAATTTTCTAGAGAGGCCACTGAGGGATATGAGATATTTAAACTTTTCGAAATATTAGATAGGATCGATGTCGAAGGTATGGTGAAGGAAAGATCGAAACCGCGCCTGAGGAGGTGAATCAAGAGGTTGGCACTTGACCTAAAATTAGATAGTAGCGCCTTCGGAATAGCCCTTCATTAACAATAAATAGAATATGCACTCAAAGCCCTAGCTAAAAGCTAGGGCTTTTTTATTACTGAATTCCTTCACTTTGGCTGGCGATCCTGTCTATCAAGAATTCTTAGTTTAAGTTAAATTCGGAAGTTTGAATAATCCGTGGTAATATTTTCTCGGCCAAATTTCGAAAGCCTCAATATTTTAAATGATTTTTCAATAGGCGTATTTTCAGTGCAAACGTTATGCACTTGATTTTGGTTGTAATCGTTCTAAAATAACTCAAGTCTCTTCTCAATATTACTCGAACTTCATAAAATATTTTGGTTAGGGTATTCTCTGTGAGAAGTTTCAATGAGCTGTTGGATAGACGGATGTAGGGGAATACTTTTGGTCTCTTCTATTTCGAGTAGTCTGAGGTTGGACCTTCATCGATGAACTTGCTTTCGGGGCATATTTTAATTAAAGCGAAAATTTTATTTTTATATGAGACTATTATATTCTGGGTGCGACGAAGCCCACTAAATCATCTCAGCGAAAACGTATGGATAAAAAAGTACAAAAGGGAAAAACTAAATCACTTCGAGGCAAGGTGCAGTTTTAGGAGGGTGTTGTGTTGAGGCGTTTAAGAAGTTCGTCTCGCACTGAAATACTGACGAGTGCTGCAATACCGCCGTAAAGCATGATGGTATAAGGGGATTGAATCTGAAGTATGTAATGCTGCATCAAGGAAAATACGACCCATGGCAGTAGAAACCCCAAAAAACGTACGCTCAATTCTTTGTATTTCACGAATACTCCGTCATACCCCGTTACTATGCATGCTGCGCTAAATGACAGTTCTGTGATGAACGCATACGATAAGCATAGGGCCGTTCGTTATTTGGCATTAATCATGACCGTTAATGGGAGTCTGCGCAATAACGACGCGCTCCTCTAGCAACTATATTAAGTCGGTACTGCTTAAATATACTGATAATTCAATGGGTTAGCTCTGTCGGCCTTTTGTGATATCTTAATGTCACCTGGGCGGATGGGTAGCGGCGCTTTTTGGCGTTTTTTGTGATGTTACGGTATGTTAATCCCCTTCCTATATGGCAAACGCGTTCTATACTTTGAGAGCATTCTTTCGAAAAGATATCTGATAGGGCCCGCGTTAGCATGGAAACTCCAATCAATAAACACTTGACCATCCTCGCTCAAAAAGATGGTTCAGATCTCTATTTAAGCACTGGCGCGCCTCCTTGCGCTAAATTTCAGGGTGCGCTCAAACCACTATCTCAAAATGCCTATAAACCTGGCGAGATAGAAGATATTGCAAACGCGATTATGGATGAAGAGCAGCGTGAAGCCTTTATGCATGAGTTAGAAATGAACCTTGCCATATCTATTCCGCGTATAGGGCGATTTAGGATTAATATCTTTAAGCAGCGCAATGAAATATCGATTGTTGCACGTAATATTAAAGCTGAAATCCCACAATTTGATCACCTTGGCTTGCCAGAAATACTTAAGGAAGTGATTACCACGAAGCGCGGATTGGTGTTGTTTGTGGGGGGAACGGGGTCGGGCAAATCCACCTCGTTAGCGGCATTGATTGATCACCGCAATACAACGTCAGCCGGCCATATTATTACCATTGAAGACCCTGTTGAGTATGTGCATAAGCATAAAAAAAGCATCATCAACCAGCGTGAAGTGGGTGTCGATACTCGGAGCTTTCAAAGCGCGTTGAAAAACACCTTAAGGCAAGCGCCAGATGTTATTTTGATCGGCGAAATTCGCGATCGTGCCACCATGGAGCATGCCTTAGAGTTTGCTGAAACAGGGCATTTAGCCATATCCACCTTACACGCCAATAATGCCAACCAAGCATTAGAGCGTATTATTAATATGTTTCCGGAAGAGCGGCGCCACCAGCTATTGTTGGGTTTATCTCAAAATGTAAGAGCGATAGTATCTCAGCGATTAATTCCCACTGTCGATAATAAGCGTTGTGCTGCAGTAGAAATTCTCATTGGAACGAAGACCATACAAGAGCTTATTCTAAAAAGCCGGTTGTCGGATATTAAAGAGATTATGGAGAAGTCTGAGAATCTGGGGATGCAGACCTTTGACGCCGCCTTATTTAAATTGTTCAAAGCCGGTAAGATTTCTTTTGATGAAGCTATCGCTAATTCAGATTCTCCGAATAATCTCCGGCTTCGGATTAAACTCTCAAATGATGAGGGTGCTAAAGCAACAAAAACAAGCGAAGAGGGAGGCGAGACAGAAACTGATGATGAAAAAGAGCCTGAAGTATCCTCCAGCTTCGGTGAACTCAGTTTAGAAGCTATCGAAGAAGAGAAAAAAGAAGATGATCCACCGATTTTCGGATGATCATCTATTTAAAATGGCCAAAACTCGGTAGGAATCTTTCCCTGTTTAATTAGCGACGCAACATCCATACTCACCGCCACTCCTGCATGTACAAGAAAGCCACCCCATATAGAGCGAGAACGTAAGGCAAGGATACCTAAAAATAAGCCAAATAAAATCGCACCAGTGGCTTCTAACCAAAGTTTAGGGAAATGTATCATGAGGTAGGGTACGCACATCACCCAAACGGCATTAGCGCCTAAAGCTGGGCGAAGAGAATTAACAAAAAATCCCCGAAAGAAAAACTCTAAGCAAACAAATTGAAGTAAATACAAAAACTCCCATGCAATAAAATCAAACCAGCTTCTACCTGCTTGTTTATAAAATGGGTAGTGATTAATAAAGTCTTGCCCTTGGCTGACCAGTACAATAAAAAATAAAATTGGGCTTAACAGCAATACGTAACCGAGCCAATGCTTATGGGTATCATTCCAGCGCCAGCCCATGTCGACGAAACTGGTTTTCAGTAGGTAACGAATCACAAAAAACGGTATGACGACATAGCCGATGACATGCCAAAACGTCCACCAAGCATAGCCCAATAGTCGCCCAAAACCGGTGTTGTTAAGGTTGATGAGCCAGTAGTGTTTTTCCTCGCCTTGCAGCGTAGATAATAGTGATAGTGTTGCCCGAAAAGCCGTATTGTATTTCATGTAATGGATGAGCAGTAAACAGACAGCAACACAGGCCATGGTCCAAAATACACGACGCATCGCCTGTTTTTTATCTAATGAATATGAAGGCGCTTCTGCGTCAATCTCATCAAGCAGTGTAATGATATTTTTAGGATGTAGCTTTTGAATTATCTGAGTTAGAGTCATGTAGCGATGCTCGAATATATCAGCGAAAGGCCAACAAAAATGGCAACAACCTGAAAGATGATTTTAATTAGCGGGTTGCCATACTTTACCGCAATATGGGCACCAAAATACCCGCCGAGTACAGAGCCAATTAATAACATGGGTAGCCATTCCCATTGCACGGGCGCTTGCAGTGCGAGTGTAAGTGCGCCGGTAGCATTCCAAAAAAGGCCCACTAATATCATGGTGTATGCTGTGGCACGTTTGTAATCAAACCCAAACCACGTAATTAGCCAGAGGGTGACGAATAAGCCTGTACCTGACGTGAGTGAGCCATTGAAGACGCCCAGCGCGAATAGCCCGAGTCCGCCAAAGATTAAACCAGAAGTATGGCGGTTCTTTGGACTGTACTCCTGCCCTAGCTTCTTATGAAGAAGTGAATAAACGCCTATGCCTATCGTCAGTAAGCCCAGTGATAGTTTGGCGATGTTTTCTGGCACGGCCAATATAATATTTGCGCCGAATATTACGCCAGGTAATCCGCAGACCAGCATAAGTAGAGCAAACGGCCAGTGCGCATTTTTTTCTTGAATATGTTTAGTGGTAGCGCCAACCCCGAGTGCCACGGTGGCGATTTTGTGTGTTGCCAGAGCAATAGAGAAAGGTAAACCAAGGAAAATAAGCGCAGGTAGTTGAAGCAAGCCTGCGCCGCCGCCCGCCATTGCTGAAAGTAAGTTTGCGAGTAAGGAGATCGCCAGTAGGATAAATTGTTCGATAATGTCCATGCGCGGCATTATACAGAGGAGTTCAGGTCAGGGGACAAAACATCCCCATAGCAATGAGATTATGACCTTACTGTATCAGGCAACCGCCGGCGCTAGGACATTTTCCGGAAGATCATCGTTTTTCATTGCGGCTAATTCAGTTTCACAGCGAGCCAATATCTCAAGCGGGTCATCACCCTTATGCCATTCTACGATGCTGATCATGGTCGATACGGCGGGGTTAACGCCGTAGTATTCCCAATTAATGTCTTCAATCTCCATTTGCGCTCGTTCTAACACGCGCGTTACGGCATGCTTGGGCGATTCAGGCAGTAGCAGGGCAAACTGGGTGTCATCATAGCGAGAGATCGTATCACTGCGCCGTAAGCGACAGGTGAGAATATCTGACACAGCTCGTATCGCTTTTTCATGGGAGAAGTGGTCATTTGCTTGGGTAATATTGCCGACTTCCAGTATTACCAGGTATAGGCATTTGGTTCCCAATATCGGATTACAGGATTCGAGCAAAATATTCTTAAACGCATGGCGGTTGGCCATGCCTGTAAGCTCGTCCTTCTCTGTGACTTCTTTGAGCAAGCCGTGCGCTTTTTGCAGGGCCTTGTTCTTTTCTTGAAGGCGTCGCCGAATATTGGAAACTTCAGCATTAATAAACAGAAAGCGCCCAAGTGCTGTACTCACAACTAATGCAAATAGGTATGTGTCAAGCGGTGTTTGAGGAGCCGCAGCCACTAAATCTTTTGTGAAATATAGAATAGTGCCAAACGCGATAGAGACTAATATCCAGGCGAGAATAAAGCCTTCACGCTTAAAGTGCAGGCTGCCGTAAGCCAGAGGGATAAACATATTAATCGCGATGGCATAGGCAACTTGAGGGGCTAAAAATAACGCGACGAGATTAATGATACATCCTGCTGTAACTTGGCAGCGGGTTAAGGATGGGTCGTCAAAAAATTCACTTTTCCCTGAAATAACCAGATATAAAAACAGAGTGTTCGCTAAAACACTTAAAATGAGTACGGTAATAACCGTGAGCAGATCCACTCGGCCTAAGGCAAAAAATAAACTTAGGATCGCTAGGTTTAATACGTAATCGATCGAAGCGATCACGGTTGCTCGGATCCTAAGTTGCCGCCGTTTTTCCAGGGGGCCCACCCGCTCTTCGGAGTATAGATTCATAAGCTATAACAGCTGCCTAATTATTATGCTATGGAAGTATAATCAAGCGACAAAGTCTTGGCGATGTGTATTTTATAAAATGAGACTTAAGTGTGGTGTGCGACGAGAGAAAATCAATGTAATCGATAAAAAATTATTTCTTCCAGTTTTTTTGCGCTGCAATACATTGCTTTATCGTAGTGGGAGGAAGGTATTTATTTTGCAGATAATGAATAAATTTAAGCGTTTTAAAACCATCAAACCAATTATGAAAGTGCGCGATAAACATTTTTTGAGTGCGGCATTGACGAGACGCGTGAGAGATAAATTTTTCGAATTGTATTGAATCGATCGTATCGATAATTTCGGGCGATAAAGTGTTAAGAGCAAATTCTCTCCATTGCGTAGCTTGGTGTTGTGTCATTTTGTGTTGAGTAGTGGCGCAGACACTGGGCAGTTGTGTGGTCGACCAGCGAATAAAAATTTTTAATAAACAAAATATTTCAGGGTTGTAATAGGTATACGTTCTATTCTCTTTGTCATTTTCAATAATAGATTTAACTGCGGGCCCAGTACCAAAAGGCACGCGTTCAGAAATGCGTGATTCTATTTGAACGGTGATGGATGAATCAAAGTTCACCTTTCCTTGTTTTACCAATTTGTTTAATAAATAAAAATCTTCGCCTGCGGGGCGTTTGGGGAATCCGCGGACTTTGCAGTATGCGTCAATCTGAAAAGCTAATACACTTCCTAATGTATAGAATGCGTAAGGGGATCCAGACCATTCTAATGCATTTTTATAATACTTTATGGCTTGCTCGTATAGATGGGTTGCATGGGAAATCGCTGACTGATCTGCTATGTGCCGAAAATTAAAAACGCGTGCATCAGATTGAATATCATTAAGTTCAAAATAATTATCAGGCAGGTGAGTATCTGCATCCGAAGAAAAGATCCATTGTCCCTTTGCGTTTTTAGTTTGAATAATGTCGTCATGATAAAGCTGGCAAGCAATGTCGGCCCCTATTTTTCTGGCAAGACCGACGCCCTGTTTAATGGGAATTTTCTTTCCTTCAGAAAAACGGTCAACGATTAGAGCTCGGAGATCGCCTGTTTGTATCAGTGAAATGGTTTGTTTTTTTGCGATGGTAGTGTTCGAGTTTCTTAAAAGGCCAAAGAGTTCTTTGTTTTCAGTTGAAATCATCGAATCTTCTGGCTGGTTAATGACGAGAATTAAAAGCACCTGTGAAATATGAGGGTGTTTTTTTAGCCGCGCAATAAAATCAGCAGGTTCATTGTATGTGGGTATGACAAGGCAGCTTTCGATGTGATCACGTAAATGAATACATGAGTCCTGTTGCATAAGAGAAGAAGATAAAACGGATTCCGGTTCAGCATAGTGAGACAGGTATTTTTCTATCGCTGACTTCACGTGTATTCAATCACTTAGTGTAGCGCTGCAATGATAGGTAATGCTTCACATATGCGCGCTTCTTCATCGAGTAATTCATCCACTCGTGCATTAACTGTATCGGTGGGGAAATAAATCTGGGCGAGTTCGATAAACAAGTTTTCATGACGAGATTCTGATTCGGTAATAGCAAGATAGAATTTTTTAAGGTCGCCCTTTGGCAAGGCGTTTGCGACTAAGCCAAAACGTTCGCATCCACGCGCTTCTATTATTCCGCCGAGTATTAAGCGGTCCAAAAAGTACACGTCGCTGCCTTTGCGGGTAAGCTTTCTTAATTGGGCGATGTAAGCATCTTTTGTATCGGCGCCAAGAATAAGGCCTCGCTGAGTCATGATCTTTACCACTTCCCGAAAGTGCGTCATTTCTTCAATGGATAAGTCGATCATCGCTTCGACAAGTTCTTTTCTGTCGGGGTAATGAGAAAGCATGGAAACCGCCATGCCGGACGCTTTTTTTTCTGCTGCAGCATGGTCAATTAAAAAGGCATCGAAATCACGTAAAACGGTTTCAACCCATAGATCTGTTGTGGCAAAGCGGAGGTTTTGCATAAAATATGTTCAATTTTGAGTGTTGAATGTTTCAGAATGGCTCGCACAAAGTAGGGCTTCGGTTATAATGCCCGCCTTAAAACAGGGCCACTTGTCTGGCGCTAGTATACTCAAAATGCTTCATAACGGTGTTATGGCGGAGAAAATATGATCATTAAACCAAAGGTTCGCGGCTTCATCTGTATTAATGCTCACCCAGTGGGCTGTGCTCAGAATGTACAAGAGCAAATTGATTTTATTAAGCAGCAAGGGCCGCTTGGCGATGGACCTAAGAATGTATTGGTTATCGGGGCCTCTACAGGTTACGGATTGGCGTCTCGTATTAGCGCGGCCTTTGGCTACGGCGCAAAGACGCTAGGTTTGTTTTTTGAGAAGCCCGCTACCGAGCGTAAAACAGGTTCCGCTGGGTTCTATAACGCGGCAGCTTTTGAAGAGAAGGCCAAGGCAGAAGGGCTTTATGCGAAAAGCATAAACGGTGATGCTTTCTCTAACGAGATAAAAGCACAGGCGATCGAGACGATTAAAGCGGATCTCGGTAAAGTGGACCTAGTGGTATATAGCTTAGCCTCTCCGCGTAGAACAGACCCGAATACAGGCGTCACTTACAACTCTACTTTGAAGCCTATTGGTAAAGGTTTTACTGAGAAAAGCCTGAATACGGATACCTTGAAAATCACTGATATGACGGTTGAACCGGCTAACGAAGAAGAAATCGAGAGCACGGTCAAAGTCATGGGTGGTGAAGATTGGGAGATGTGGATTGAAGCGCTTAAAGATGCCGATGTGTTGAGTGAAAACTGTAAAACCACAGCCTTCACCTATCTTGGTGAGAAAATTACGTGGCCAATCTATGGGCATGCGACCATTGGTAAAGCAAAAGAAGATTTAGATCGTGCGTGCAGTGCCATTAACCAATCGTTAGGTGGCTTGAACGGTCAGTCTAACGTGGCGGTACTGAAGGCGCTTGTCACTCAGGCGAGTGCAGCAATTCCGATTATGCCTTTGTACATCTCTATTTTGTATAAAGTGATGAAAGAAGCGGGTTCCCATGAAGGTTGTATTGAACAGGCGTACCGTTTATTTACCGAGGGCTTGTATACCGATACCCCACGCCTTGACGATAATAGCCGTTTCAGAATGGACGATCGTGAATTAGCGCGAGACATCCAAGAAAAAGTAGAAGCTATCTGGCCGGTTGTGACTGAAGAGAATTTACTGGAAATTACCGACTTTAAAGGTCATCACGATGACTTTTTGAGATTGTTCGGTTTTGGTTATGACGGTGTTGATTATGAGCAGGACCTTAGCCCACAAGTAGCGGTTGAATTTTAAGTTCTGAGCTTAATTGTTTTCTTAATAGGCGGTGAATGATCACCGCCTTTTTTATTTGTTATTTATGAACTATCCCTTTCTATCTAGTCTGATATCTTTGCTATTTATCGTTTATTTTCAGGAGTCTCCCGCATGAAATTTAATAAGCTTGGCAATACCGATATTGATGTAAGCCTTATTTGCTTAGGCTCTATGACTTGGGGTGAGCAAAACACCCAAGAGGAAGCATTTGCCCAGATGGATATGGCTGTGGATATGGGAGTGAATTTTTTCGATGTTGCGGAAATGTATCCTGTGCCGCCTCGGCCAGAAACCCAGGGCTTAACCGAAAGCTATATGGGCGCATGGCTTGCAGAGCGCGGAATGCGGGATAAGATCGTATTGGCAACGAAGGTAACGGGCCGCTCCTCTAGGAACAGTGGTTTGGGGCATATTCGTGACGGTGCGCGCCTAAGCAAAGCGCATATTGATCAGGCCATTGATGATTCATTGCGCCGCTTAAAAACAGACTATGTCGATTTATACCAAGTACATTGGCCCGAGCGCGCAACGAACTTTTTTGGTCGCTTGGAATATCAGCATGGCGAAGACGATGGCATAGAGATCGAAGAAAGCTTAAGCGCGTTAAGTGACTTGGTTAAATCGGGTAAAGTCAGGCATATCGGTATCTCGAACGAGACCCCATGGGGAATTCATGAATATTTGAGGCTTTCGGATAAGCTTGATTTGCCTAGAATCGTTTCGGTGCAAAATCCTTACAATCTTCTGAACCGTACTTTTGATATTGGCGCTGGGGAAATGGCTATCCGAGAAAAGGTGGGTTTACTAGCATATTCTCCCTTGGCATTTGGAGCGTTAAGTGGGAAATACTTAAATGGTCAGCGTCCGGCAGGGGCCCGTTTAACATTATTTGAGCGCTTTCAACGTTATCTAAACGAAGGTTCTGAGCGTGCAACAAAGGCTTACGCAGAGCTTGCGAATTCTGTAGGGCTAAATCCAGCACAAATGGCCTTAGCTTTTGTGAATCAGCGACAAGCCGTAACATCAAACATTATCGGTGCAACGAATTTAGCGCAGTTAAAAGATAATATTGAGAGTATTGATCTTGTGCTAAGTGAGGATGTGTTGACAAAGATCGATGACATTCATATTCAAAATCCCAATCCTGCACCATAGAAGGGTAATTTAAAATTTATGGGCCGTGTTACTTTTTCTCTTCGCTTATTACACCCTAAATACTCACTCGTGTGGTTGGGCTTTTTGTGCTGGTATATATTCGTACAGGTTTTGCCCTTTAGAGTGCTGATGTGCTTGGGTGCGTTGCTGGGCCGAATAGCGGCGGTGATGAGTAAGCGACGAAGCATTGTTGCTCGTAAGAATATTGCGTTATGTTTTCCTGAGTTAAGTGCATCTGAACAGCGCGCACTGTTTTGGAAAACAATGGAATCGGTAGGTCGTGGCTTTATGGATACCGGTATCGCTTGGTTTTGGCCGAAATGGCGATTACGCAAGGTTATTGATGTAGAGGGATTGTCGCTACTCTTGGATGCGCTTGACGATGACCAAGGGATCTTACTTATCACCTACCATTTTACTAGCTTAGAAATAGGGATTGGGGCAATAAATGCGGGGTACTCAGAGCAAAATTTTGGCGTGTATCGCCCGCATACTAATCAGGTCTATGACTATGTGATGAGAAAGGGGCGTGAGCGCTACGGTGAAGGCACTAGAGCCGTGCCACGTAAAGACGTGCGCTCAATGGTACGGGCACTCCGTAAAAACGCCATATTATTCTATTTACCTGACCAAGATTATGGTCATGATCATAGTGTTTTTGTGCCATTTATGGGGGTTGAGGCCGCAACAGTGACGGCTGGCAGCCAGCTGGCAAAAATGGGACGCGCCAAGGCAATGTCTTTTGTTGCCGCTAGAAAAGCGGATGGTTCTGGGTATGTGGTGAAAATATACCCGCCTATAGAAGGGTATGGCGAGGACGAGCGAAATGATGCGGCCAACCTAAACGCGTTTTTGGCGGCGCGTATTAGGGAGTATCCCGAGCAATACTTGTGGGTCCACCGTCGGTTTAAAAGTCGCCCAGATAACCAGCCTGATTTTTATGAACTGAACGACCTAAGCTCCTTTAAGCGCCGCGAGAAGCGCAGGGATAAGTTAAGAGCCGAGGAGATGAAGCGCCGATAGGGGGTTGTTCCCATATTAAGTGGGGCGCATACCCTTAGTTTTCCCTTAGTTCGGCTAAATGGCTTGAGACTCTAGCCATAGCTCAGTAATATTGCCTCCCTATTTTTCCCTGTCCTAACTCAAAGCGGAGTTCCCATGTTAAAAGGCAGTATGGTCGCCCTCGTGACGCCTATGAAGTCAGATCTTTCGATAGATTGGGGCGCCCTAAATAAGCTTGTTGAGTGGCATATAGAGCAGGGAACACACGGGATTGTTGCCGTTGGCACGACCGGTGAGTCAGCGACTATCGATGTTGAAGAACATATCCAAGTGATTCGAGCCGTCGTGGATCAGGTTAATGGCCGTATTCCGGTTATTGCCGGTACGGGCGCAAATTCTACGAAAGAAGCGATCTTTCTGACCAAGCGGGCGAAAGACGCCGGCGTTGATGCTTGTCTATTGGTGTCTCCTTATTACAACAAGCCCACACAAGAGGGCTTATATCTGCATCATCTTGCCATTGCGGAAGCGGTGGATGTCCCCCAAATCTTATACAACGTTCCAGGCCGAACCGCGGTAGATATGTTGCCTGAAACGGTAGCGCGCTTATCTACGGTCAGTAATATTATCGGTATAAAAGAAGCGACAGGCAGTATGGAGCGCTTGGCAGAGATTAAAGCGTTGGTTTGGGATGATTTCTTACTTTATTCTGGCGATGACCTCACCGCTTTGGAATTTATGCGATTGGGTGGTCATGGTGAGATTTCCGTGACGGCTAATGTCATGCCTCGACAAACCTCGCGCATGTGTGAACTGATCGCAGATGGTCAGGTCGAAGAGGCTCGTGCGATCGATGAGTCGCTACTCCCTTTGCATAAAGCACTATTTTTGGAAGCGAACCCAATTCCCGTTAAATGGGCTGTTGCAAAAATGGGACTTATGGAAAACACAATTCGTCTTCCGTTAACACTGTTGGATAAACAGTTTGAATCTGAGTTAGCGGAAGCAATGCAACAGTGCGGCGCGCTATAAGGCCTTTTTTATAATATGTATCTGTCTTTCAATTCTGTAGTAAAAATTTGTTTGAGCCTATTTCTCGTTCTGTGCGTTGGCTGTGCAAGCATGTACGGTGAACGTGGTGTGTTTCGCGGCAAAGGTAAAGACTATTTAAAAGCGGGCGCACTTGCACCTATTGAAGTCCCTGTGGGAATGAAAAGCCGAAAGCTCGAAACTTTGTACATGATCCCAGAAGCAGATCCTAGAGATGAGTTTGGTGATCCCGTCACTCTTGGTGATTTTGAAGTTCCGCGACCAGCACCCATCAATACGGAAAAGGGTGAAGTCGGCGTTAAATTGCAGAAGCTCGGCGAGCGTATGTGGATTTTTCTGAATGCTTCTACAAGTCAGGTATGGCCGCGCGCGCAGAATTACTTATCTCGGTACGGCTTAAGTGTTGTATCCAGTGACCCTGTAAATGGCATTATTGAAACGGGTGATGTCACGTTTAAGAGTGATACATCTAATATTTCCAGGTTTCGCTTTGCTATCGAAAAAGGCGTTCACCCAGAAACAACCGAAATACATATTCTACAAGCCGAATTTGGCGCTGATGAAACCATACCGTCCCAAATTGATTGGAGCGCCGTTCCTAAGACCTCGGAAAAATCAACGGTACTGTTAAATCAATTAGCTTCTGAATTAGTAAAAAATATCAATAATAATTCGGCCTCGCTTCTTGGCCAAAATGTAGGCGGTTTGCCAAAGGTCGAGTTCTTAAAAGGGCAAGCCGACCCGACGATGCGAATTCGACTTTTTGATGAGCGAGCGCGAGCATCCGTGGCGCATGCACTGGAAAAAGAGAATTTTGTGCTGTGGGAAGAATCTATTTCTCATGGTTTGTACCATGTGAGTTATACGCCTAAAGAAAAAGGTTTTTTTGGCCGTTTAGTGGCAGGAGACCTTCCAGAAAAAGCACCCCATGGCATGAAAGCGCTACTGGCGAATTTGTCGGATAGTCAAGAAGTTCGGAATGTATTCGATGCAATACCTGGCGTCGCGTATGGCGAACCCTTACCGAAAGCCATCGGCTTGTTCATCATTATTTCGAAGCAAGAAGGCGCTGTGGATGTATTCGTAAGAGACTATCGCGGTAAGCGACTGCCCGCTTCATTAGCAAAGCAAGTGTTGAGAGATCTGCGTAAAAACCTTATATAGCGATATGAGCTCTCCGTTGCTATAAAAGCAAAATAGCAGAGAGCTTCGGTATGTTTACGAATCTTCTTTATCATATTCGTCACATACATCTCCTGAAATAGAAGCCAGAGGACATAATTTGAGATTCGCGTCATTAGGCAGTGGTAGTTCTGGAAATGCTACACTGATTGACGACGGCGAGTCGTTATTATTGCTTGATTGTGGTTTTACCGTAAAAGAAACTGAAAAACGAATGGCACGCTTGGGTGTATCGCCGGAAGCCTTAACGGCTGTTATCGTGACACACGAACATTCCGATCACATAAAAGGTGTTGCACCATTAGCTCGGAGATACAAAACGCCTGTTTATATGACGGAAGGGACTTGGGCGAGCAAGGATTTGGGCCAGCTCCCAAGCCTCAATATTATTCGTAACTATGAGGCGTTTGAGATAAAGAGCATTCGTGTGACGCCCATTGTAGTGCCCCATGATGCACGGGAGCCCGCGCAATTTGTTTTTCGGAATCAACACGGTCTTAGTTTAGGGGTATTAACCGACCTTGGCAGTGTGACGCCTCATATTATCGAAGCCTATCAAGCGTGTGACGGTATCCTCGTGGAGGCGAACCATGATGTGAACATGCTGGCAACGGGTCCGTATCCTCCTTCACTTAAGTCTCGGGTATCGAGTCATTGGGGACACTTAAATAATCGGCAAACAGCAGAGTTTCTGGCTCACTGTGATTTGGATCGATTACAAGAAATCGTTGTTGGACATATTAGTGAAAAAAATAATAGCTTAGAGCTTGTTAAGCAGGATTTGGAACAGGTTATTGAACAGGCAAAGTCTATACGCTTTGCTTGCCAGGATATTGGGTTTGACTGGCTGACACTTCATTAGGTGTTAAGCGTGATTAGACCGAGAACAATTAATACGCGTTTTATAGAAAATTAAGGTAGCAATTAAGGTGGCGACAATGGAAAAACGATCAGAACTTTATTCTGGTAAAGCAAAATCCGTATATTCAACTGACGTTGATGATCGTTTTATTTTGTATTTCCGTAATGATACTTCCGCATTCGACGGAAAAAAGCGCGAGCAATTAGACCGAAAGGGCATGGTCAATAACAAATTTAACGCCTACATAATGCAAAAACTAGAAGATGCGAATATTCCAACACATTTCGATCGTTTGCTGAGTGATCAAGAGTGTGTCGTCAAGCGTTTAGATATGTTGCCGCTAGAATGCGTGGTGAGAAATATCGCAGCGGGATCAATTTGTAAACGATACAAAATTGAAGAAGGGCGTGATCTGACACCACCAACATTCGAGTTCTTTTTGAAAGATGATGACTTGGGTGACCCGATGATAAACGATTATCATATTCGTTCATTTGAGTGGGCAACGGACGAGCAGGTTGAACAAATGAAAGCGCTGACATTTCGCGTGAACGATGTCCTTAAGCTGTTGTTCATGGATGCCGGTATGTTGTTGGTCGATTACAAACTCGAGTTTGGTGTGTTCGATGGGCAGATAGTTTTGGGTGATGAATTTTCACCCGACGGCTGTCGTATCTGGGATGCGGAGACAAGAGAGAAGCTTGATAAAGACCGCTTTCGCCAAGGCTTAGGGAATGTGGTTGAATCTTATGAGGCCGTTGGTCGCCGTTTAGGTATTGACTTCGACAAGCAGGTCGGCTGAATTCGCTTAAAACGTTACCGGTGTTACCGGTGTGAGTGACTACTTTCGCTAAAATATACGTTTTCTAAGACTTATGGGGAAGTGTTTTCCACATGGTGTAACCGAAGTTCACATTAGCCTCTGACGAGTAAAATTAGGGTTTCGAAATTCCCATTTTTCTTTTTTAAGGTGTTGATTTTAAAGGAAAAAATACCAAAAATTTATTTGGGATAGCGATGTTTTTAGTCCCACAACAATCCTTCCTGAGTGTCAATACCTTATTTATCTTCACAGACTTACCCACAAAATCTGTGGATAAGTCTGTTGGTGATTATTGAACAACGTAAAGGCGCTTCGTTACACGTCAAAAAAAGTGTTACTTTGATGCCAAAAGGTGAAAAATCGTCGTGCTGCGTTATACTCAAACTAATAATTAATGTGCCGTATACCGGCCGGAGAACTGAATAAGTGGAAGAGCGTAGAAGATTTGAACGAACCCCATCTGCCTTTAGGGTTGAGATGCGTCATCCTGCTTTTGGTACGATTGTTGGGTTCGCGAGAGATATATCTGATGGCGGCGCCCAGGTCACTATAGAAAATCACCCCACCCCACCCGTTGGCACCGTTGTACAAGTTCTATTCAGGAAGATGGTTGGCCCAGTTAACGAAGAACCTGTCAGTATGCGTGTTATGCATGCCGGTAAAAACAGTCTTGGCTTGATGTTTGTTAAATAGGTTTTTTCGTCACTTCAATATTTCACTTCTTCGCTTAGGTATTCTCGTTTATCTCTATTTTTGAATGAGATAGAACCCTATCCCTGATCCACATCCTAAGGTTATGTAGCAGTAAATAGTTAATCGGGACGAGAATCAGCGTAATCGCGGTTGCAAAAATAATCCCGAAACCGAGCGATACGGCCATCGGTATCAAAAACTGCGCCTGAGTCTCTTTTTCAAAGAGTAGAGGCAGAAGGCCGATAAATGTGGTCAACGACGTTAGCATGACAGGGCGGAAGCGTGCCGCGCCTGCGGTCAATATGGCTTCAGACAAGTTCTGGGTTTTTTCTACGGTTTTATTGATGTAATCCACGAGTACCAGAGAGTCGTTCACCACGACACCGGTCAGCGCTACTAATCCTAGGATACTCATTATGGTGAGGTTCATACCCATAAACCAATGGCCGAGCATAGCGCCAATAATACCAAAAGGGATGACCGACATAACAATTAAGGGCTGCACATATGATTTAAAGGGAATGGCCAGTAAGCAAAAAATGGCAAACAGCGCCGCAAGCATTCCCCAGCGCAAGGTGGAAAATGTATCGCTTTCTTCCTCGCCTTCTCCGCCCTCGTAGTAACTCATCCCTGGGTACTGTGCAACAAGTGAATCGACATATTCAAATAGGTCGCGTTTAAGCGTGGTCATATTGGTGTTGTTCTTGTCGACGTCTGCACGCACACTCACCGTCCGATAGCCATCAATGCGTTGTATCGTGGAGGGGCCTCTACCAGGGCTAAGCTCCGCCAATACATGGAGTGGGATCTGCTGGCCTGAGGGTGTATTAATTAACATGGTATTTAAATGTGCGAGGTTATCCCTCTCTTCGATGGGAAAGCGCACCATGACCCTTACATCGTCTCTGCCACGCTGTATGCGCTGTGCTTCTAAGCCAAAAAAGGCCTGCCGTACTTGTTGGACGATCTCAATGCGGCTTACACCCAATAGTTTAGCCTCGGCTGTGAGCTTGATCATAAGCTCTTGTTTTCCATCGGCCAGGCTGTCGTTAATATCAAATACCGTGGGGTAGGTGACGAGCCGCTGTTTAATCTTATCGGCCACGATTTTAAGTTCGTCAAAGCTATTGGCGCGGAGCTGTATATCAATGGGGTCTCCACTTCGCCCGATTTCGGCGCGAAAGGACAGTTGCTCAGCGCCAGGAATGATGCCGATGGCCTTGCGCAGCTCCTGGGAAAATGCCTGACTATCAATATCAATTACACGCGTTTCAGGTGGCGCTAGCTCAATACGCACACTCCCTTTATGTGGTGAGCCACCGCGTTCCCCAGTGCGAGAAAGAATATTGAGCACCACACTTTTATCGTTGCGGCTGTATTTTTCTTTTAGGGTTTGGGTCTGCGCAATAATGCGTTGAATATGTGTGTCAGTCACCTCAAATGGTGTACCTGCCGGCATTTCAAGAGATACGGTAATGGTTTCGCTGGGAATACGAGGGAAGAATGTGTAGCGGGCATGACCGGCCATAATAGCGGCAAAAATACATATGAGGACACCGCAAAAACTTACGAGTGTTGTCCAGCGGTTATCGAGTGCCCATCGCAGAGCGGGTTGGTAAGTTTTAAGTATCGTTTTCTCAAAGTTTTGTGCAAAGCGTTGTTGCCACTTTTGCCAGCTGGCCATTTTGTCTGAAGGCTTAACCTTCAAATGTTTGAGGTGAGCGGGTAGGACAAACTTGGATTCGATTAACGAAAATAATAAGCAAGGAATAACAACAGCAGGTATTTGGGCGAATATTGCACCTCGGTTCCCACCCAATACAGCCATTGGCGCAAAAGCGGCCACAGTGGTCAGTACGCCAAAGGTGACGGGAATAGAGACTTCTTTAGTCCCCTGTATTGCAGCTTGAAGCCCAGTTTTAGAGCGCCCTAAATGGGTATATATGTTTTCGCCGGTTACGATCGCATCATCTACAACAATTCCGAGAACGACGATAAAGCCAAATAGGCTAACAAGATTAATACTGGTACCGAATACGGGCATTAGAGCAAAGGCACCAAGGAAAGAGACGGGGATGCCGATAAACACCCAAAAAGCCACCATTGGGCGGAGAAAGAGACTCAATAATATAAATACCAGGAATCCGCCCTGGATCGCATTATTAACCAAAGTGCGAATGCGTTTTTTAAGCACTTCTGAATTGTCATCCCAGTATTCAAGGTTAACGGTTTCAGGCAGTAATAATTTTTTTTTGTTTATATAGCTTTTGACTTTATCTGCAATTTCAATCGCGCTTTGGTCGCCTACCCGAAAAATTCTGATTTCTGCTGCAATTTTCCCATTAAAGCGTGTACGTATTGCTGTTTCTTCAAATCCGTCGTTGACCTTTGCGATGTCTCCGAGTGAAATAAGGGCGCCGTTATCATCGGAAATAATAGGAATATTTTCAAATTCATCTTGGCGATAGGCTTGGCCTTTTGAGCGAATTAAAATATCACCGGCGTTTGATTTTAGGTTTCCCGCAGATAGGTCGAGAGAATAATTATTAATGGCGTTGGATATTTGAGTAAAGCTTAGATTGTATTCTTGAAGTTTATCTTGATCTAACTCAACGGCAATTTCAAAGTTTCTGACACCTGATAGCGTCACTTGAGTGATGCCTGAAATTTGAAGTAATTCTTTTCTGATCTGTTCTGCTTGCTCGCGAATTTCTCGTTCGCTCACCTGGCCTGAAATCGTGGCGGTGATAACATCCCGTTTCCATGCGGCGAGGGAAACGATCGGACGTTCAGCTGCTGAGGGGAATGTGTTGATTGCGTCAACGCGACTTTTTACGTCGTCAAGAATTTCGCGGGGTTCATAGCCGTCGGTGACCTCTATGTCTACTGTGGCGCCGCCTTCGTATGAGTAACTGGTATATTCTTTTATGCCTTCAATGTCGTTAATTGATTCTTCAATACGTTGTGAAAGAGAAAGCTCTGAATCTTCTGGGGTTGCGCCACGGAGTGTTACGCGCACACTAATGCGATCGGGATCGACAGTCGGAAAAATCTCGACAGGAATAGCATTTTTGATGGCAAATATCCCTGCCATAATGATGCTAAACATAAGTAAATTTGCCGCGACATCATTTTTTGTGAACCAAGCAATCACGGGGTATCTAAATCCTTTTCCTGTATTTTGTTTTTGGATACTCGTGCGGGTGTTCCTGAGGTGATTTGACCGAGAGCGGTCAACACTATTTGGTCGCCTTCATTTAAACCCGCGTTAATTAACGATTCTTCCTCTCCTCGCCATTCGATACTAATATCTTGTCTATGTACTTGTTTATCCCGAAAAATATATACATATTGCCCCTGATAAATTGCTTGGTTAGGAATGACGATGGCATTTTCTAGGGTTTTTCCTGTGATTCTAGCGGTAATATATTCGCCAACTTTAAGAGGAGGGTGTTGCGCGTTTGGAGTAAATGGGTTCTCAATGCGAGCGACCAAGCTGAGCTGTCGACTTTGCTCATCTAGCGCACTCGATACTCTGACGATTTTTCCCTGCCAAATATGTTTATCGAATAAACGGGACTCTATTGCAACCGGCGTGTGATTTTCCATCATGTTTGTTGATGAGTGATCAAGGTTCAATAAATGTAACTCGTTACTTTTTATGGGTAAGGTTATTTCTGCGGCATCGGCAGCAAAAATTTCTGCAAGTGTTGAACTGGCATTCACAACCTGTCCGAGCGCCACATGTGAACGGATAACGCTGCCGTTGTACGGTGCTTTGATTTCCGTCCTAGACAAGTTTAGCTTGGCACGTGCAACTCCTGCTTCTGCAGATTTAAGTGCGGCCTCTGCCGCGTCTAGCTGGGGTTTTCTTACGGCTAGCGCAGGAGGCTCGCCAGTTCTTCCTGAGCGCTTCCAGTCGTGTTTTGCTTCTTCTGCTTGCGCTAATTCACTCGCGAGCCGACTTTGTGCTTCCGCGACTTGAGCTGTGGCGATATCGAGTTCAATGAGATAATCCGATTTGTCGAGAGTGGCTAGCAACTGACCCTTTGTGAAAAAGCCACCTTGTCGGAAATCTTCGCTTATAAAGCGGACTTCTCCTGTTACACGAGCGGTAACATTTGTTTGGGTTAAGGGGTGTACTCGCCCGTAAGAGCCGATGAAAATTTGAAACGCTTCTTTTTTGATCGGAAGGGTTTCAATATTAATGGCTGGGATATTTACCTTCATATCTCGCTGAGTCTTAGGGCTGGAAGCCAAAATAATAAGAGTCATTAAGGCAAAGAGCGCAACAAGAAGTAAGGGAGTATATTTTTTTAGTTCGGGGGTTAGTTTCATACGAGGTAAAAATACTTTGCTACTATCCATATCCAATGAGCCGGCGCGAATACTATGGTGACAGTTTAGCCCTTGCCACAGTGGGATGGTAATTTAATCTTAAGGGTTTCTTGATTGTCCTTAAGAGAGTCACAATTGGCGTGTATGTTCCCTTGGGCGTCGAGAAAGTTTAGCTGTTTAAGAGATATGACCGGCGTAAAGCTACGAATATCATTATTCTGTACGTTCAGCTGTTTTATTTGGGTCAACATTGAGATCGGCTGGAGGTCCTTCACTTTATTATTGGCAAGGCCTAAATATTCAATAGCAGGAAACGACGCAATACCGTCAAGATCTACGATCGATCCTGGTGGGCATACCAGTTTTAGCAGCTGTTCAGCTCCGGTTAAGTTGTTTTCTGTGATAGTAGCGCTTATACACGCAGCTAGAGCGGGGTCTTTAACGATGTAGTCGCTAAATAGGCCTGGCGGCTGGTAGACTAAATTATCGTTAACTGTGACAGAATAGCGGCTACATCCAGCCATTTCGGTGCAAAGGATCCATGTAAGCAGATAGCCGAAGGCGATACGCGATGATCGCTTAAGTTTGGAGAGCAAGAATTTGATCATAGTCCAAAATAGTCTCAATATAGCCGGAATCAGGATGAGCCAGTGTAAGGCTTCAATGGATTCGGATAGCTCAGCTGGAGCGTAAGCATATCATCGGAGCGAGGGAAAATAACGTATTGATGTACGTAGCGCTATATTCGAAATAGATTCGTGCTTATGCTCCCATGTAAGGTTTATTAGTAAACTTCTTACTATTAGCATCTTACGAATAGAAACAAACACTTTATAACTGTAACGAGAACAAGAGGAAAATTTATGCGAATTGTTGCTGCAGGAGTTCTTGCATTATCTCTCACGGCTTGCGTCACGACTGACCCATACACGGGAGAACAAAAAACCAGTAACACGGCCAAAGGTGCTGGAATTGGTGCGATAACGGGTGCTGTACTTGGTGCCGCGACCGCGAGTAAAAATGACCGTGATAAGGCGATCCTTCAAGGTGCAGCTGCAGGGGCGGCAGTAGGTGGTGGCATCGGTTATTACATGGATCGTCAAGAAGCGAAGTTGCGTGAGAAACTGCAAGGATCTGGTGTTCAAGTGCGCAGAGATGGCGATACCTTACACCTCGTAATGCCAGGGAATATCACGTTTGAAACCGCAAAATATGATATTCGATCGCAGTTTTTCTCCGTGCTAGACTCGGTTAACGAAGTGCTTAAAGAGTTCGATAAAACGTCTATTACGGTATCAGGGCATACTGACTCGCGTGGCAGTGCAGAGTATAACCAAACGCTAAGTGAAAATAGGGCGGTGAGTGTTAAGGCATATCTTGTTGATGGCGGTGTCGCTTCTGGGCGAGTTCATTCAGTAGGGTATGGCAAGCGCTACCCAATCGCATCCAATGACTCTGCTACTGGTCGTGAACAAAACCGCCGTGTGGAGTTGAAGTTAGAAGCGCTTTAATGAGTGTTCGACAGAAACGCGGCGTTATATCCGTATAAAGGTCGTGTTTCTGTTCATCTTTTCATTTGTGCAGATAAGGGATCGCTCTCAAGCGAGGAAATAGTAACCCGCGGCTAATAGCAGTAGGGTCACCGCAAAAACGCCAATAGTTATGACGGTGGTATTGCTTTTGGGTTTGGGCACGCTGTCTTTTTTCTCTTCAGCGACGAGGCCATTTTTAAATTTTAGTTGTATCTCGCCGAGTCGAATATTGTCATCGTTTGCTAGGTAAGAGGTCAGCGTTTTTTGACCATTAATAAAAGAGCCATTGGTGGACATTAAATCCACAAGCTTCCAGCGAGCTCCTTCATTGATTAATTGTGCATGATTAGCTGAGATACTTTCGTCATCCAGGCACACATCACATTCAGCACTTTTTCCTATTTCCCATTTGTTTGTGGGCTTAGTCGGATTAAATTTAAAGACTTTTCCGATATGTGAGCCCGAGATACAAATCAGGCAGGGTTTGTCGCCAATGTTTTCGAGGGCACTTTCGAGTTTGTTGTCGATATTGAGCATTTCTTTGGGGAGATCATTAACCGATATGGCTCTGGTCATATCCGCAGATTTTTCTTCGCCGACGGCCCACCAACCTTCTGGTAATTGTGCCACCATTGTTTTGGAATCGATTTCTTCTTCGTCAAGTTGATTGGCGGGCTCGGGCAGTACAACTTTATATTTTAAATCTTCAAAGCCAATAATATCGCCGTTTTTTAACGTCAGCGTTTCTGTAATCTTACGGTCGTTAACAAATGTACCGTTTGTCGAATTTAGATCTTCTAACGAAAGTACGTCGTCACGAAAAGTGAGTTTGGCATGTTGACGAGAAAGGCGGGTATTGTCGATCGTAAGATCACAGTTCGGGCTTCGACCGATAATAGTTTCTGCGGTCACGAGCGCTATGGTATTTCCATTGGGCACCGAGACCAGGGATGCGGGTATGTCCGGTTGTGCTTCTTGTGTGCTCATAGTGATCTCGGGTTGTACGCTTCAGTTTTTAACTATTTTTCTATTCCTATTACCATAATAGTAACAGAGCTATATTAGATGCCAAGCTAGACGTTTAACGCAACGATAAAAAGACAATAAAAATCGCGCCAGCAAGTGCGACCCCCGCGAGGGGAGGCGCCCATATTCGCCATTTCTGGGCGATTTTTCTCAATTTATATCGAATTGAGTGATATATATAAAGTTTTTGACGTTTGGTCGGTTCAATATCGACCACGACCACACTAATATTATCTTTCCCACCGTTTTTTAAGGCGTTTTCCAGTATCGTTTGGCTGGCATGCTGACTGTCGGTATTTGCGCTTAAAGTGGTGAGTAGGGCAGCTTCACTGACCTCGTTGTAGACCCCGTCGCTGCATAACAAAAAGCGATCAAAAGCGTGTAGCTCTCCGGATACGGTGTCTGGTTTCGGTGGATGAAGTCCAACACCCTGGGTCAGTCTCCCTTGATTGGGGTCGTTTGCGGCGTCTTTTTGGCTAAGGCCTTGAGACAATAACCATTCGAAATAGGAGTGATCGCGACTAAGCTGGTGTAATTGTTGGTCACGTAATAAATAGCAGCGACTATCGCCAACCCAGGATACCTCGTAGCGCGCCTCTTCAATTTTTAAGGCAACGATTGTCGACCCCATGCCCTTTGTCGCTTCATCTGTTTCGGTTCGTGCCACAACCGTATCGTGTGCCGTTGTAATGGCGTGAGGGATGGGCTGACCATTAGTGACCGACTCGGACACGGTATTCACGGTAATGCCACTGGCGACTTCTCCGCAGGCATAACCGCCCATGCCGTCGGCCACAATCCATAAGCCTATGTCATTATTTCCGTATATGGAATCTTCATTATGTTTGCGAACGCGGCCTTTGTCCGTTTTGGCACTGAAGTCAATTTCGGGTGTGTGTTGACTCATTGGAACCCGCTCTTGACCGATCGTGCGATGGATTTGAATTTGGTGGGGTCGTATTTATCTTCTGACTCTAGCGCATTGAAGAGCTTGTCGAGTAGGGACTGGTACTGATCGAATTGATTCAGTGAAATGGTAAATCCCTCGATCGTATAAAATGCTTGTTCTGCCACGATGTAATCACGATATTCGCCTACTGAAGACTGTTCCAGCAGTTTCGCACGTAGTTGTTTGACCTGCGTCTTCGTGAAACTGTCATTACGTAATTTTTTTTCTAAGGTAGCGATAGTGCTACGCAGGGTGTTAAGTGCCTGTGTCAGTTCTGTGGGGGACTTTTGTGATGACTTATTAAGGCTAATGATTCCGTCGCGTAAAGGTGGGTAAAGATTGGGGTAAACGATTGATGTAAATTCTCGTAGCATCACAAAATTAGCGAGGTTAAGCCGCACTGCCCCAGGGGCGATATTTCCTGAGCTGCGCGTTTCGTACCATCTCTTATTCGACATATTATGATGGCAGGAATGACAGTCGTAAAACGTCAGCTCAGGGAAAAACGAATGCTCGGTGACTAAAAAGGTTTCCATTAAATCTATATTCTTTTTGACGGCTGCAAGCTGCCCAACAGCCCACATAGTGAATCCACTGAACTCACCTTTACGTGAGCGGTAGTCGTTATCAATTTTATAGTGTGCCGGCTGGTTCGCGGTAAAACTTTCGAGTTCAAAAACAAGTCTGGGGTGGCCGGCCCCCATAATTTTATGCGTGACGAGTTTATTCTTATGGCCTAGGTGGCAGGAAAGGCATAACGCCGCGCGTGCGAAACCGTCTTCTGTGGGGTACATGTTTTTTGCCAAATTATCGGCGTGGGTTACGCCTTCTTCAGTATGGCTTTCTAACCAATTTTCAGCGCCGCCGTGGCAGGCTTCACACCCGACGCCATCTTCCAATTTAAACTCTTCGCCGTATTGACTGCGTTTAATATTGTCGGCATGGCAGTCGAGACAGATATCCGATTTATGCGCAGGTGCCGATAATCCTAAATTAGATGCAATACGTTTGGATTCAGAAGAGAGGAGAGTTTTGTAAGCGCTCGCGTGACGATCTTCAGTCACCCAGGTCTTATACTCATTTAACAGAACATTGTTGTTTGTGGCTGGCGTAGATTTTCCATGACACACGCTGCTTGCACAACTTGCTACCCCCGTATGTTTTTCGTCGCTGTATTGAGGGAGTGCGTACGCCTGCATGAAAAATCCAACTAGCGTAATGAACGCTAATGCTTGAATCGTCTGTGTTTTTTTTCTCAACATATTTACGTGCTCGTATGCCACATTATTTTTTTCTGTGTGTTTCTGGGGCTTGTTCTACGAACCAAGGCTGCCCATTTTTATCAAGATACATCTTTTCCATTTCTTGTTGGTTTAATGGACGAGAACCACGACGCCCGAAGACGGCGATTTGTTCACCTGTTTCATCAACACCGCGGTCGCGCTCCAATGGACGGGATAAACTCAGCATGGGTTTCTTCGAAGGATATTCCGCAATTAACTTGGGATTGGGTTCTGGACTAAAGCCATAAAATTTCGGTTGTAATTTCGGCGATGTGAGTTGAATTACTTTTAGCCCGCCAGCGCCATCCGCGATATAGGCGAACAGTGATGCATTGGTTGTTGCGACGATAACATCTTGCGAATCGACCAACTTCCCGTCAGCGTTATAGCGCTGGAATTCTTTCATGGCTTCTGGGTTGGTGATATCAACGATCACTAATCCATCTTTCCCCGCAGCAACATAAGCATAGGTGCGCGCAAGGTGTATCTTATTCGCGTTTTGTAGCGGAATTACATTATTTTCAATTAACTTTGGCGATTGCACATTGGTCACATCAATGACTTTTAGTCCGTCGTTATCCGTGACAAACAAATATCTAAACTGGAGGGACGTGGCCTTTGCGTTATTTAACGGAATAGACGCAATAAGTTTAGGCGCTAACGGTGTATCCATGTCGACAATCGCAAGCCCAGAGGCCGTCGTGATATAAACAATGTGACCGCCAATCGTGATGTGCTTAGCACCATCTAATATGCCGTTTTCATTCCAGGTGAGCGCACGTTTTAAAAAGTTATTGCGGGGCTCGCCATCCGTAAAGGTATTGATATCGACGAGAATTAGCCCTTCTTTGCTATCGGTGGCAATCGCATAGTTATAAATGGGATGGAAGGGCAGCTCCTGATTCTCGATACGCATCAAGTCACCGGTATTTTTTGCCGGATTAATCGGTTGATTAGACGGCAAGGCAATACAGGTAGCATTTTTACTTTTGATATGGGCATCGTGACCCAAGGGGCTGAACGGGGCTGTAATAATACGTTGAGAAATACCTTTGTTCGCGATACCCGCAACATCGTACACTTGAATGCCGTTTTTACCTTCTGCCACATATAAGTATTCACCACGTAGTTGTAAGCACGATGCTTTACCTGCGGAATGTTTATGGGCCTCTTTTAAAACTAAATGATTGTCTTCATGTGCTTTAAACCAGTCGGGGTAGGCATACTTGTGTAAGTAGCTACCTATGACGGCCTGGGGCTCTTCCCATTCGGTGACTTGAACGGCGGCGACTTCGCCGTCGCTACCTAGCCAGGCATTGTAGCCAACGAAATTAATAAAATTCGTTCCGTGCATTAACAGTTGTGCCATGATCGCGTTGTTATCATTTTTCTTTGATAAGTGGCAGTCGTCACAGGTTTTGGTTTCTGTTTTACGAACAGTATGCGGAAAGTGTGGGTTAAATGCCTGGGAGCTAAATCCACTTGAGGCGATAGGTGCTTGTTGAATGTAAAGCTTTTCACGGTTTGAATTCGTCGACGATAATACCAATGCAGAAGTTGAACGTGTCGGGGCGATCTTGCCGCCTTTGGCTGGGCCTCGACGACCAAGCATAAAGGCTTGGTCCCGCGCGACTTGTGGGTTGTAGGTTGCAAAATTACGAGACTCTCCGCCTTCGTAATGATGACGTTCTGTTTTTGCATTGGCTTCGATCGGAAGGTGGCAGCCGCCACAGGTTGTTGTCCACGAGGTATGGCAGGCGTAACACTCCATTTCTTCGTTGGAGTGCGCTAAATCTTCCGGCGCGACTTTTCCATCCCAACGTTGGGTCTTGGTATCTTTGGACATTAATTTTGCGCGGGCGGCTTTAGGGTTATAGCTGGTGTGGCCTTCTGTCACGCTATCTTTAACGAGGCTTAATTCCCACTCTAATTCTGGGTCTAAAGAGGAGCGTTGGAATAATTTTCCATTTACCCATTCAAAACGACGACGTCCGTCGGGTGTACGTAATAGAGAAAGGTCTGCTCCGCCGTCTAATGCGGCTGGGCCGGAAGTGTATAGATTGGGATATTCTAATGCGGTGCCGTGGCAGTCTTTACAATCAACTTCGACGGCTAACGCCACTTCGCCATACATATGCCCGTTTCCGTGATTGTCTTGAGCGAAATGACAGTCAACGCAGTGCATTCCCACATCCACATGAATGGAGGACATGTGTACCGCTTTCTCAAATTTTTTGGGGTCATCATCTTCAACTACCTTTCCTGCATCATCGAGTAGGTTACCTTTGCGGTCGCGTTTAAATATCGCGCGGAAGTTCCAGCCGTGGCCGTGGTAATCCGCGAACTGTGTGTCTTCCATTTTATCGTTGTTGTCCCACACGGATTTTAGGAATTTAACGTCGGCCCATTTACCGCGTGGTGCCGCGCCTTCTGGGTTACGATCGTTTACTTTTCGTATTTTTTCATCAGAAGGGTATTGCTGTTCCTCTGGCCACATTTTGGGTGCATCTGATTCGTAATCCCACATGGTGTAGCCAAGGAAAGTATTCATAAACATATTGGGCTGATGCATGTGGCATATCATGCATTGGCTGGTGGGAATTGCGCGAGTAAAGGTGTGCTGTAAGGGGTGGCCTTTTTCTTCTTTATCGATCGTAGGGTCGTCAGTAATCGTTTGGCCGTCGTGTCCGTATTTGGCATAGGGGCCGGAATGACGTGGGTCACGGTCGTTCGCGTATACCACATGGCAGGATGCGCAGCCAGAATGCCGGTAATCACCAGGTTGGTCGTTGGTGCCGATAAACCAGGTAAAGGGATCGTTTAATCGTGTTTTTGTAATGTTGATTAAGGGAACAGAAATACGTGCGCCAGTGCCAGGCCCGCGATTGGATTGCCTGAAGTCTGGGCGGCCTGGCTCTTCCTGACGTTGCAGTTGGCCGAGGTTGCTGGGGATACCCGTTTCAGGAAATAAATTCGAAATGTTGCGGCCTCCGCGCTCGAAGACACGAAAAATATCACCAGGCTTTACCGTTTCCCATGCGGGAAGAGGGTAGAGCGTGTCCACTACACCCATGGCTTTTGCTTTTTCTTTTAAATGTTCAGGGAGTAGTGGGCCTTTAATTGCGACGGCTTCACCTTCGCGATTATAGGATTCACCTAACATATAATTTTTAAATGGCAGAATACCGTTATTGTATGCTGCTCCGCCCCATAGCATGGCGCCAGTAGAGTGAAGACTGCGAATAGAGGCTTCAATCGTGGATTGATGACAGGCGCCACAGGCTTCGGTGGCGACGCGATAATCCGATGGGTTTACAAAGCGAATAAACTCAGGGCTCTCTTGGTTTAATAGTGTGTAGCTGCGTTCGGGGTTCGCGCTGCTGGGAGCATGCCAATCGTCTGGCAGCGTGGGTAATACATGGGCTTGGTTCATCGCGGCGATATACAGCGGATCATTTCTTTTGGCTAAATCAGGCTTGATGACCGAGTGATTGCCGCCGTGACAATCTATACATGCGAGTTTTACCGCTTTATTCGCGTGCATGGTTTTGTTGTCGTTATGGGTATGACAACTAATACATCCTGTGTTTTTTTCTTCAACTGCAGATTGACTTTGGCTTGGGGGCGCAGGCAGAGCAATGGCGTACTCGCGTTTGACCACGTGAGATTTTGAAGAAGAAATAACAGTCGCACTGATACCAGACATGAGTATCACGGTGACGATTTTTGCGAAATAAATAGTGCGCTGTCTTTTAACGTTTGTATTCACAAACATAATGTCTCACCTTGAGGGTCTTTCTGTTTTTAATATTAATATGAAAGAATTACATTAAATAATAAGTAATCTGAATCATTCTTTTCAAAGAGATCGTCATAACCATCTCCTGGGATCATGCGCGCATAGGATGCACGTACGACAATATTCTGGGTCATCAACGGTCGGTATGTTAAAGATAAAGATAGATCTTGGCCGATATCTTTGTCGATGTCGCCTTGATTACGCGCGACTTCTAATACCTCTGTGGTGTCAAAATATAATTGGTTTAGATTGGCGCTCACACGCAGAGTGGGTGTTACATCCATATCCACACCCAGCCCGAACAATACGGTACCTGGATTGGTGAAATTAGATTGCCCTTGTTCTTTGGATGAGCGTAAGGAGTTCAGTACCCCGTTACGAGAAGATAAAGCGACACGACCACCACCAATTAAGGGGGTATTTTGACGAATCCAATAACTGGTATCACTGCCGGCAAATTGTGGGTTTTCAAAAATGGCGTCAAAACCGGTGGCTTTGTTGTCGAATGGGTCATCGTCACCGCTGGCATATAGAAAGGAAATACGTGGGCGAATCCAATCGAAATCCATTGATAGCTCAGAGGCGAAAAATAGTGCAGAAATATCCACATTTTCTGTGACAAATACGCCAGGCTCAATAGAGCCAAACGCATAATAAAGCGAGGTAGTAAGATTCGTGCGACCAAAATGCCCGTCGCCGCTATAGCCGAGGTAGGTGACGTCGTAATTACGTGGGACTTCGCGACCAAGAGACGCGGGTCGAGCGATAAAGCCGTTGTTATCGAAGTAAAATTGGTCCTGTTCTTCGTTGATGTTGTGCGTAATTGAAAACTGTGAAAAAAAGCCTTTTATAAAAAGGTCTTGCCAGTAGAGGTTGGCTGTCAATACATAATCATCGCGTATGGGTTCGCTCGTATCGTTCAGGCCACTGTTAGTGTCTTTTTCCATGCGTTGAAAAAAAGCGAGGTTGTATTGGAATATATTGTTGTCGCGTGTGCCGAATAGGCGTATGCCCAGTTGGTTGTCTTGAAAGAGAAACCCGCGAAAATCTGAGCTGAAAGGCTGAATGCCCACTCGTAAACTATCGAAGTCGTAACGGTCAGAGACATTGCGTAAATGAATGTCTGCAAATGCGGCTTGTAAGCCCACATGATTGTCAGAGCGGGTTTCGCCTCGTGCGGGGTCAACGTTAACGCCTTGAATTTCATCTAGCTCTACACGGTTCACGTTAAATACGGGTGTTATCCGAAACTCATAGTCCGGCGGTCTAAATACGGTGTCGCCTTTGTAAAGCACGAATTCTGTTGCGAGGTTTTGGTTTAATATGGTTTGTTTGTTCGCGCCAAAAACATCTATGCGACCGGCGTCAATGGTTGAGCTTGCTCCTACCGGTGTCGGGATTTCGCGGGTTTCATAAACGGAATCAGAAATTACGCCAAGATTAAAAAACCAGTCTTTTGCAAAAACGGGTTTATCGCCTTTCAAAATATTACGATTGTACGGATCGAACCAGCGATCTTTATAGCCAAGGGAATCCACTATGCGCCAACGATCGGGGATAGGGACGGAGGCAACGTAATCCTCAAGTTTTGGGCGAGGGAGTGTCGATGCTTTATTCCTTTTGCGTTCGGGGGTTTTGTTTGCGGTACGTTGTTGTGACGTTTGTTGTGATTTGCGTTGTGGTTTCGTGGGCGCAGCATTTTGTTGTGTGGTGCTTGGTTGTATGCAATCTTTGGTTGGGGTAGTTTCCTGTCCGAGTCGCCGTCTTTTTGAACTTGTCTTTTGGGTAGCCGCCTCGGCTTCCGCGCAAGCGTCATTGGCGATAGCGTGGGAAGAAGAAAGCGCCGTGATTAATGCCCCAGAAAATAAAAAAGTTACAGACAATGATGTTAATATTCTCATCTCTTACTTCCCTCCACACACGTTGTCTTCATCGGAATCGAGAAAGGGGGATTGCGGGCATTGAATAAAGCGTAGCCGCACCCCTTGAGGCGAAAGGTTATCTGCACGGAGGGCGGCGGGTGCGTTATTAATTGTGCCGCCTAAACGAATACCCGCGTTATGCACGCCTAAAAATCCGATCATGTCATCTTGGTCGACTCCGTCACCTGAAACCCCAATACCACCAACAAGTGTGTTGCCGCGATAAATGGGCACACTGCCAGGAAAAATTTGTGAACCGTTTGCCAGTTGATTCGTGGTGCCGCTCGCACCAAAACTTAAACCTTCTGGGTCGAAGGCAATGCCTGTGCAGCGATCGGTGGTATCGGGAATGGTATTCGCCGAAGCAACGTGTAAAACGTGTTGGATAATACCGTTGAATACAAGGTCTAATTGCAAGCCCGTGGAGAACACGCTCCAAGAACCACTGGGTTTGCTGAGTGGCCCATGTGCACGGTCAGACAATCCGTCCGGATAAAATGGACGAGATAAGTTTCCACCTGCGCGATCTGAGAATGCATATGCACCATTCGTCAACGCGTTGGGGTCATCCACAAACGTTTGTAAGTCACTTACATAATTACTGATATCGACGTCTTCACGTGTTTGCAATTCGAAAGCGGTGTCTGAAATATCAAAGTATGAGGCGTCTGCTTGGGCAGTTAAAAAGGTCGCTGCACTGGCTGATGAGAAGAACGCCGCTGTACGCGCTTTCTGTAGGGACACATCCGCACCAAAAACGGGTGCGTCGCGTGACCTGACCATTCCCAATATTTCACCATTGGTATCGACCACGGCAATATTTACGCGAGCAATGCTACTTAAAGGCTTGCGTATTTGTGCGCGAGATCGGTTGGCGATCGCGAGCGCCTCTTCAAGAATCGCTTGCACTTCAGTATCCGTTAATAATCCGTCGCTCCCTGCAATGGCCGGAAAGCGATTGTTGTCGAGAAGCGGATCAACAAATACGTGAGCATCTAATGCCGATGGGAATTCAGCGGGTGAGGCTGCGCGAATACCAGAAGCGGCTTCACCAAAGGCGAGACCTTCGCGAATGCTGCCATCACTGTAACCAAATACAGAAATTAGACTGCCAACACTGCCGGCTATATCGGCAAATAGCGGAGCAGAATTTGGCGTGGAAGCGAGATCATTCGGCGTGACATCGCTATAGCGTAACGTTTTACCCTCAACAGTAATGCGGTCGGCACGACGATCTCTTGGCGCGTCAAAATTAACGGTGCCGGCGATCGCAATAAGTTCGTCGAGATTGTGATCGGTATCCGAAATAATTTTATCGATGGAATACAAGCCGTCGGCGAGTACACCAATGCCGCCAACGGGCGTGCCGTTTTTATAGAGTGGCAAACCGCCGGGGTCCGCGGAAAGGCCAAGCGGGGAGCGCTTCGGCCCGTGGCTAATAAGCTCGTCGTCGATTGTAAAGTCTGAACATGATAACTGACTAAACTGCACACCGAATAATGGTCCTGCGGGTTGATTCAGTTCGCCAGGGTTAAAATTTTCTTGAACAATTTGACTGGCGGTGCGCGTGGAAAATGCGTTGCCTTCTGATGATAGGTAAGCGCCGGTAATTGCTTTTGAAATAGCCGCTTGATCGTCGATGTTGAGATTAACACCAGCGGTGGGTAAAGCAATACCTTCTAAACCACTGTCAATTGTCGCGCTGTTATTTTCAGCGTTGGTAGCGATTAATACGCCGCGATCGACTGCATTGCCCATACGATAGACGGCCAAGATATTGCCAACTCTGTCGGATACGGCAATGGTTGCATCGATGTTCTGTGCTTGAGCTTCTTGAATGGCTTGCGATAGGATTTGTTCGACATCTGCAATGGTGAGTCGTGTGGGGGTGTTGGCGCAGTCACCATCGCACGTGCTATTGCCGCCAGAATCATCGCCACCCGAGCAGGCGTTTAAAAAAAAGGGCAGCAGAAAAAAGGACAGTAAAAACACGCACGCCTGTTTTGGTCGATATTTTATTTTCGTTTTCATTACTCGTAAACCGGATAGTTTCATGGGGTCGGCTGCTTTTTGGATACGGGGTGGTACTCATGGCAGGAAACGCAATTGAGTGTAATCTTTTTATCCACTGTGCTGTCACCGTGGCATTCGAGACAATTATGAATCCCTGGGATTAACACGTCAGCACTTTTATCGGAGTGTAAAGCATCGTGGCAACTGAGGCAGGTGTCGGTGGCATCTTCTTTTTTGGTTTGATGGCTGACATGATCAAACGCAGCATGTGGATACCAATCGTCATTAATGATGACGGGCATTACCTGCCAACGCGTATAAATACTTTGACCTTCGGTATCCGTGCTTTTTGTGTCTGTATTTTCTGTGTCCGTGACTTGGTGGCAGTAATTACACACGCCTTTCGTAAATTGTGCTTCTGCTTCAGTGGCCGCTTTATTCATGCCGCACTCAAAAGGCGTGCTGCAATTTTGTGTGGTTTTATTGCTACCTAGTCTTCGTCGTTTGCTCCCCGAATTTTCGGGTTTAAATGACGGGTCTGTATAAGTACGTACGTAGTGTGCTTCCAACATCCGCACCACCTCTTTCGGTTTGCCGTGAGGCAGTTGTCGTTCTAAATTTTCTGTATCAAAGTTTAATTGGTGGCATGAAACACAATGCTTTTCCATCACGAGAGGTTCAAAGTGTTCGTTATCTGATTTTAATGTATGACAATCCGCACATTCCATCCCTTCTGGTTTATCGGAGGTGCGCATCTTGGCACCATCTAAATGCACCTGATGATCGAATTTCAAATTGGATTGTTCTTGTCGTCCTAAATCAAATGATTCTTGAATTTTTTGCCATTCCATTGCGACGATGGCGGAATCATCGCGCGCTATTTTTTTACCCTCGCTAGTGTGTTGAGGTGTACTTTTAGATTCTGCGGCTAAGGGCTGTAGATAACTTAATTTGAACTGGGCGTGCGTTTCCTTAGTGAAACCGGTAACGGCGGGTAATACTTTCTGTGCTTGGCCGAGCAGTGTGTGTTGGGTCATGATATTTTCACTGTGGCAGTCAATACACAAAACATCGGAAGTGATGACGATCGAGTTGGGCTCGTTATGTTCTTTATGGCACGTTTGGCAGGCGTACTGCCCAGAGAACGCTTGTGTATGTGCAGGGTGAATATGGGGATCAGCGTGATGACAATCTTCGCAGGCCTCATCTTTTACCTGCTCAAAGGGACGTTTGTGGCAAGCGGAACAATTATCGCCAAGGGCAACTTGATGCGCTTGAAACAATGGCCCAGTTGACCAATATTTGTCGCCACTGTGTATCGCAGGGACTTGTGTGTTGGCTGCGTTTAGTGTGCCCGTCGTAACGGGTGCGTTTACACTGTTTTGGTAATGAGAATATATCGGCCACATCAATCCGAACAATATTACGAGTAGGCTTAACACATAGGCGGGGCCGCGCGTGCCCCAAGAGGCATCGTCAATAGAGGTGTCGTATGCAGACTCTAAACCTTTATTTTGTAAATCCTGATCGATATAAATCTCAAGCGCTAAATCAAAACCGGCGGGGCTGGGAATGATGCGTAGCCGGTGGCTTTCGAGTTGTATTTCATCGTTGGCATTGAGCGGGCCTTTTCGGGCTGCATTACCGTTCAGAGAGATACGGGATTTCTTTTTACATTCGAAATTCAGTCGTGCATTTTGAAATGATATGGTGAAATGCTGTAAGGCGATATTCTCACCACACAAATGAATGTTGGCATTGCGTGAGCTGCCAATCGAGAGCTTGTCACATTTAATTTCTGTGTCTTGGTAGGTAAAGTGATCACCCTGGGTGCTGACGTCGCGTAGTAAAATATCCATAGCGTTTTTCACCCCTTACCAGTAATAAAATACAGAAAGTATGTGAATGGCCAGCGCAAAAAGTAATGCGACGGTCAGCGGGATGTGAACAAGTAACCATACCTTCATTAGACTTTGGAATTGAATGTCTTTTCTAATGCGACGCAAGAGCGCTTGGCGTCTGCACAGCATACTTAGCATCTGTTGCAGTATTGCTGGTTGCCCTTGTTTGCGGGCTCTTGGTAATTTTTCTGCGATGAGGTCGATCACAACTTGCTGATCGCTATTCGTGACAAGTGTTGATGAGCCCTGCATATTATTTTCATCGTATTTGACCACTTGAGAAAAATCTAAAGCAAAGAGCTGCGAGATTACGCCACCGCCAATAGACGTTCTCTCCAGAGCGCTGTCAATAACGCGCTGAATTTCCCCCTCACATTTTCGACTGGTATTCCTCACGTTAGTATTGAGCTCACTGAGTTCTTCGAATAATGCGCTGCGTGATTTTTCTAATCTATTTTCGGCCGCGATTTTGGGGTATCGCATATATGTATATAAACCAAAAAAACCGCTGAGAATAACGATGGTCATCAACACATATGCCAATGTGTGAATATTAAGACCAAATTGCGCGGCACAATGCAGCGTTGTAATAATAAGCAGGGCAGTGCCCAAGTAAACATGGGCGGATACCCATCCACTTGTTGACCCTAGGCGAGAAGAATACTGGCGCTTACGTATGCCTAAGGCTGTTAGCCATACAATTAATAGCGCACCGATACTGCCAAGTGTGTAGCCTTGCCAGGTGCCGCCGTTGGCGGGGTGCACATCATTTTGTGATGCGTAGAGCGCAACACACATAAGCGTGAGGGCGATGCTAACAAATAAGTAGCGTTTACCTTTGTATTCTAAAATACTCTCGTGCATGGCTATCGCTTCTCAACAAGCTCAATAAACTGATCCGGAGACATGCGGATGGCGGCCCCCGTTGGACATGAATTGACACAGGCTGGCCCAGATGGCTGGTTCATACATGCGTCGCATTTCACGGCTTTTTTCCCTTTTTCTTTGGCTGCTTGGTTCGGTGTGTAGCCAACTTCTTCTCCTGGCCCCTCACCTTTTCCTAAAAATAACCACGACAATAGCCCAGGTTTTGGTGGTGCGTCGTATGCGAGTTTAATCGCATCGTAAGGACAGTTTGATTCACAGTTGCCGCAGCCAATGCAAGAAGACTCGATATACACTTCACCGGAAGCTGAACGGTGAATCGCATTAGGAGGGCAATCTTTCATACAGTGTGGTTGCGCGCAGTGCCGACACGAAAAGGGGATGTGCACATTCGCAAAAGAGGCACCGGCCTCTCGGTCTAGTCGGCTAATACCATCGTGGGTTTCTGCGCAGGCTTTTTCACAGTTGTCGCAGCCCACGCAGAGGTTTTCATCAATGATCAAACAATTGGTTGCTTCCCCCAAACCTTCTTCCATTAAAAAGTCCGTAACGGAACCGACTTCTGGTCGCACTTCCATCTTGGTGTGTACGACGGCGCTTGTTGAGGCATTTTCTTGAAAGGCTTCAAGGGTAGACTTATCGGCGTCCAGTAGCTTGTAAAGCATACTGTTGTCGAGCTCGATGGTTTCTGTCGCGACATTAGCCGTGGCCGTTTCTCGTCGGATCACATCGCCCATCAAGGCCATTTGACCCACCACTTTACCGGTTTGATATTGCGCAACAACTATGGACTTGCTGCCAGATGTGCGGCTTAAGGTCACGGAGCCACTGCGGATAACATGCAGGGACTCACCGTTTTCGTTTTCTGTGAATAAGGCTTCACCAGGTTTAAATGCGCGCAGTTTTGCTGCGCCAGCGAATTTAATCAGCTCTTCATTGGTGAGATTAGGTGCAAATAAGTGTTGTAATGTTCTTATAATAAACACCAAGTCGATACCTTCTCTGACATCGTCGTTGGAGTTCATTAACTTCACCATACTGCGGCGGGGGGTTTCTACAATAATGCAGTTTTTACCTGCGATCGCACTCCCTTCGCGAGGTCGACCAGAAAGCAAACTACTTTCCCCAAAGAACTGACCGCGTTGGTACGATTGTTTTCCGCCATCATTAGGTCGATCGATGGTAACTTCACCTTCCACAATGGTGAAGAAGGAATTTGAAAAATCTCCATCGCGATAAATGTAATCGCCTTCTGCGATGATTTTGGTTGTTTTTGGGGCTTGATTCAGGTTTTGGCTGTCGATGAGATTGGCCAGGTGATCAGATTTTTCTTTAACGCTGTCGAACATATCGCCTTTTTCATAGGCCACAATAATATCGCTTTCAATTACCAGCTCCCGAAACTGAAGGGCGTTCATTCGCTTAAATACGGGGATGCGTTGTTGAAATAAGCGTATCAGTTCGTCGACATCCTTTTGATAAGGCAACAATTTAAATTGATAGTCGAGAAGTGGATGATCCGCCGGTTTAATTGCGTTACCCAATATATATTCGACAACATCGTAGCCCTGATTGAGCGCTTGCTTAATTAATGGATAGCCCGCAAGTGAACCAATAATATATAGCCCTGGCACATTCGATTCGTATTTATCATTAAGATCGGGAATGGCATCGGGTTTTTTATTGGGGAATACAACGCCTGAAGACTCAACAAATTTCCTGGGTGGAATACCGCCTAACCGCGCAATGATACGATGGCTGGGAATGGATACTTCACCGTCGGGCGTATTGAGGAAAACGGTATCCGTTTCCCCATCGTTTTGTTCAACTTTTTGAACATTCGTACTGTAGTAAATGGTGAGCGATGTATTTTCATCTGCATTGGCTTTTAAAATCGCGTTTAAATTACCTTCTTTCGCTCGGGAAAATTCGTCACGACGATTCAGCAGATACACATTGTTTGACGCTGCGAGTGCCAATGCATTTTCAATCGCTGAATCACCTGCGCCAACTACAATGATCGTTTCATTTTTACATACGCTAGGGTCATCGATTGTATATTGAACAAGGGGGAGGTCCTCGCCAGGCACACCCAGTTTTCGCGGGTTACCTTCAAGCCCAACCGCAATCACCACATTTCCGGCGATGATTGTGGCGCCATCTTTTAATGTAAGAGTGAAACTGCCTTTCTGGCCGGAGATAGCGCCCACTTCGCTGTTGTAGCGAATATTCACGTTTTGTTGTTCTAGGGTCTTCGCCCATGCACCCAGCACCGCTTCTCGCGTGCCTTTGTTGAATGAGAAATCACTGCGAAGCGCCAGATAACCAGGCTCCGCCATTACATGCTTGCCTTTTTGGTAGCGCTGAATGGTTTTCGCGGGTTTATCGAAAGCTTCCAAAAGAATGTAAGAGGGGGATGGGTGCCCGTTTTTGTGATCTCGGTATGCCGCTCGTCCTGCGGCACTTAACCCTGCAGGCCCAGCACCGATGATGGCTAACTTAAAATGATTATTCACCGTATCCCCATTATTCTTATTGTCAATGTATGCCCGTGTGGGTGACTACATGTCTATGTGTGGCGTGTAAATTATTGTTCTGTATTGCCGTGTATAAATGGCATAAGCCGTGGGCTATGTTTGGTTTGAGGATCACCACCTTGATGATGATTTAAACGCCTTTATATGCCGGAGAGATATCGTTATTTATAACGCCAAAATATAGCACTCTAGGAATGAGGGTGGCAATTTTAAAGGCGCGTTTTGATTCTTTTGGAAAAAATAATGGAAGAAACACAGACATATAATACGGAGCGACATTTTGGTCCGTGTTTAGTCTCTTTCGTAGAGGCGTTTTCGTAAGGGTTACAAGTGTTATGATGGTTTTTTGTACAGATCTAAGCGGAGGTGAGAAAGTCTACGAGGATATAAATATATTATGAGGGGTTTTTCCTCATGGTATGGGCCTAAAATAAGGGGTTTCATTGTCCAAGCTTTTGATTCGTAAGAAAAAACGGATATTTAGCAGGCATGCTTTTTAGCATAACTGACATCAATTCATTTAATGGACATAAATACGTCGAAAGGTATAATGCCTCGCTAAAACGGACATGCCGAATATGTACAGGGAACTGTAATCTCCTATCTAAGTGATTGATCCCCTGCATAAGTACGTGATGTCTTCTTTTTTCGATGCGGCGTTATAACCGATATTGTATCGTTTATGTGATTGTTAATCTAAGGTGGAGTAAGAAAAGTGACGATAGTAAAAAATGTTTTTCGGTGCAATATTCTTCCTCTCGGCTTCAAGCGCTTTTTCAAAGCAGACTAACTTCGGACAAATAACTTTAATAAGGGCTTTTGAGTCGCAAGCTTATATTTATGTTGATGGACTAGACGATCCGTTCGGGTGTGACAATACTACATTGGTTAGATTTTATTGGACGGTAGATAATGTAGATCGTTTATGGTCACTTCTGCTTGCGGCCCAAATGTCAGGAAAGAAAGTCTCGTTTGGGGGAAAGTGTGTCAGGGGCTCTAGCCGCAACTGGAATATACTTAGAAAGTTAACAAATTACTCTTCTGGCTTTGTTTATGTTACTTCTTCTGTTTTTGGTGAAAAAATCTCACCTACTCTAGGAGTCCATCAAAGTAAATCGTGATATTCAATTCTAAAAAAGGATAGCCAATGAATAAATTTATATTATCTTTGACCTTATTTTTAACTGCACTGAACAGTTTGGCGGGTGAGCTCATAAAGGATGCAACAATTTCAACGGTAGGCAATACAAGTAGCGGTGGTCCAGATTTCTTTGTACGCGTTACTGGAGGTGTCGGGCCATGCTCCGATTCTCTAATTAAATTTCCCGAGAGTGAAAAAGCGTCCGAAGATTCATACAAACTAGCAATGACTATAGCGTTAGCTGCGTTTAATGCCAAAAATAAAGTACGAATTCATAACTTTACAAGTGATAGCTGTAGCGGAGCTAGCTTTATATCTGTAAGCAACTAAACCTGAGCTAAGTTATAAAAAATAATGATTTTGGTTGGCTGGTATAGACTCCCTTCGGCGGTGTTTGAATTGGGTGTTATGTGGTAGATAGTGTGAGTAGAAAATTATAGAAATGGAGAAAATTTATGAAAAATTTTAGTCTGGTTTTAAGTGTATTGTTTCTGGTTTCGATTATGTCGGGCTGTGCTTCGACTTCTTCCTCTTCCATAGCATATCTTCCGGAAGAAGAGAGATATGTTGGCCAGGTCTATTTGGTGATGAGCCCTGTTCCCGAAGAAATTGGGTATGAAATAATAGGTCATGTTAAAGCAAATGCTCGGCAAGGTTATGATAGGGTGGAAACGCTATACCCGCTCATTGCTGAAGAGGCGAGGAAGGTTGGAGCAAACGCAGTTATCAATGTTAGAGGGGGGCGTACTGTGGCGGCCTTCTCATGGGCCGCACCATTTGCTGGTGGCATAGCAATTAGAATAGATGATCCAGATAAGCTGATTAAATATGGTAGGCAGTCACACTAAAATTCAATGCAGCAATGCATTGTGTGAAAAAGAAAAAGTGTGGATTATGGAGTAAATATTATCTCCGTATATCGGAGATAATATTTAAGTGAAATGTAGATATTGTTGGGGCTAACGTTTTCTTCGGTGTCGGTGTTCAATGAGATAACAAAAAATAAAATGAGAAATTTTATGAAAAAATATTTTAGCTTTGCGGGTATTCTTCTGTCGTTACTTTCTTTTCATGCGTCAGCAGATAGTAATGTTGAGTTTTATGTCGGACAAAGTGATTATGGGTTAAAAGGCGGAGATTATGCAGATAGTTTTAAAAAATCTATCTCTTTTAAGGCTGTTTATATAAAGGAGTTTTCTGATAGTTTTTTTGGTGAAGTTTTTTTGCAAGCAAATGATGAAAGTAAAGGTAGTACAGTTATCACCCCTGAAGAAACAAACAGCGAAGATCCTGGGCGGTATTTTGACGTAAGTGGGGCGATTAATACTACATCAATAGGTGTTGGTGTTGGAGACTCTTTCTATAAAACGAAATACTTCCAGGTCGACGGAAGGCTCGGTATTAATTTATGGTACTTGACGTTGGATGAAAGCGTTTTTTCCGTGCGGTCGAATGGTGATAGTTTTCCTATTAGTGGTGTAGTGATAATCAATAATGAGCGTTTTAATGCATCGGAAAGCAAAGTTGGAATAAGTCCGTATGCCAGTGCTTCGGCTTCAGTTTCACTTTCGGAGCATAGGAAAATTGGTGTTTCATTTTCAATTACTCAAGTAGAGGTGGGGGACGAATCTGTCAACTTAGCAAGTGGCCTTTTGTTTCTGAAATATACGTTTTGATTGTGAACGATGCATAATCAGATGGTCGAAGGGTATGTTGATACTTTCGATCCATATTGTGTCAGAATTCACTATTCAGACCAATACCAACTGGTCACGTTATAACGATATACATGTGTATTTTTAGAATTCAATGTCTTGACCCAGTGTTCAGAGCCCTTGGACGATGGGTCAAACAAAACACAGCGATTATATAAGGGGATGATACTGACAGACTTTTCATTCTTACCCATAAAAACGAGCTCTCCACCTTCATCGTGGGGCCAGCGCTTATTTAAATACAACAGCATGCATACCTTTCTTCCTGGGGAGTCGTCAGCATGCTGTTTAACAAAGTCATCAGCGGATAAACGGAAATAATTGGTATTGATTTTAGGCTCCGCGACATTCATGTCTGTTAGAAATACATTAAAAATACGTGATAATAAAGACATAAATGTGTCTCCACGTAAAAAGGATAAAAAATCTATAGCTGTATTGGCTTCATTGTCATGAGCGGATATTTCGTCACGTTGCCAAACATATCGCTGTACAAAACGGTGATCTTCGCTGGTTTTGCTCCACAGGGTACTGTCGATATATAAATCAGAGTATGTGTGGTTTTGTTTGTTCCAGTGATACGGTTGCCGTAATGCCTTGAGTACACAACCTAACTTGGTTTCATTGAATAAGTTGTCAATAACCACATGATTGGGAAAAGAGGTCAATAAAGATTTTCTATACGTGTATATCGAAGATTCGACCACTTTTTCGCTATTTAGCCACATTGATGCCCACCATTTTTATTATGAGTAATTGCCTGAAATAATTTTTCACATTGGACGAAGCAAGAGCTATTATCTTTTTAGATATTCGATATTTCTGTGTGGAATTTTTAGCCGGTCTCTGGCCTGTTCAGGATCCAAATTGTCTTCTATATTCGCTTGGGCTCACCCCATGATGCCGTTTGAAAAGCCTGCGTAGAATCTCTCCACTGCTAAAACCACTTCTCTGTGCTACAACATTGATATTGTTTTTTTGGTTTTCCAGTAGCGTCTTGGCATTGCTTAGGCGAACTTTCTCGACATACTTACCAGGAGATAATCCCACTTCTTCAGTAAATCGGCGGGAAAAGTTTCTTTCACTCATAGCAGCCTTTAATGCGAGTGCTGTAACACTTAAGTCTTGGGTCGGGTGTTTTTGAATGTATTCACAGAGTTGCCCGAACTTTTCGCTACCAAGTGTTTGTGTCTGAAGTTGTTCAGAAAATTGAGATTGTCCGCCGAGGCGTCGGTAGTATATCACTAGCATACGCGCTACATGCATTGCTGTGCGCCGGTCAAAGTCTTCTTCCACCAAACTGAGGGATAAATCCATTCCGGCAGTAATGCCGGCGGATGAAATGATATTGCCTTCTCTCACATAGATAGCATCCGGATCTAGGTTAACTTTTGGGTATCTTTCAATAAATCTATCTACGACATTCCAGTGTGTTGTTGCGCTTTTGTCATCGAGCAATCCTGCTTCAGCGAGAGCGAAACACCCACTGCATACCGATACGATACGTTTGACTTTTTTCGCTTGTATTTTGATGTAATGAATAAATTCTTTGTCTTCAATAGCGTCGTATATGCCGTCTCCGCCGATAATTACCATGGTGTCTTTACTCGACAATGAGACCAAGGGTTTGGTTTGTACTCCCAAGCCTGAAGAGCTCATTACTGTGCCGCCCTGTTTGGAGTAAATCTGGAGTGAATAGTGAGGTGTACCTGTTTTCTGCGCGCAATTAAATACTTCTAGCGGGCCGGTTAGGTCGAGAGATTGAAATCTATCAAAACAGATAAAGGCGATCTTTTGCATGATTATTTGGATGGCGTAATTCGTTGGTATTGTGTCATTTATGCCATAGGTGTATCAAGCTAATATTCGTTTCACGTCGAGTTGAGATAAACTCTCGGAAGAAATCATAAGGCAGGGGCTTCTCCTTAAAATGCGATGCCATACCAAAATGTCAGTGGAGTGATAAGTATATGAATCGTGATTTGTGGAGTTTGGTTGGCGCACAAGCCTTTTTTGTCATCGGAAATATGATGTTGCTTCCAGTGTTGCCGGTTCTAGGGCTTCAGATGAGTGAAAATGCCCGTTTTTCGACATTGCCAGTCGCTATCAATATGTTAACGATGCTGGTTTGTTCAATCCCGATTAGTCTTTGGATGGGAAAGAAAGGGAGGAAGCCCGCGTTTTTAGCCGGAATGATGGCTAGCGGAGTTGCCGCAATCGTTCTGTTTGCAGCGATTCAAGAAAGCAGTTTTGTACTCTTACTTATTGGGTGCGTCTGTTTTGGCATGGCAATGTCTTGTGCAAATTTTTACCGTTTTGCCGCCACAGAACTCGTGAGGGTTGATGCGCATTCTACTGCTGTATCCGCTGTAATGGCTGTGGGGGTTGTGGCTGCTCTGGTCGGGCCAAATTTGGCGGCGTTAACAAAGAGCGCATTTTTCGATTTGGATTTTTCTGCATCAGTGCTGGCGCTTTTTCCTTTATCGGCTCTTGGGGCGTTGTTGGTCCTTCGGGTGCGTTGGCCAGTGCATCAACACGTGAGCAGTTTGGGGGCTGATGCTGGCTCGGCAGACGCTACAGCAGAAGAAAAGTATTTGAATTCGGGGATTTTCTGGCGCCCGGTATTGACCGCAATGCTGGGGTACGGCGTGATGGTGCTGGTGATGAGCGCCACACCGCTTCATATGAATCATCATGGTTACGATTTTAAAGAGACGGCTTGGGTGATTCAGTGGCATGTATTGGGGATGTTCGCGCCGTCCTTCTTTTTTGGTCGTTTGGTGCAGTGGTTGAGTTTAATAGGGTTGATGATAGTCGGCGTTCTGGTATTAATTAGTGCGTTACTGATGAATATCTATGGAGGGGGGATGGCGATCCTTACCTTGGCCCTTATCCTAACGGGTGTGGGTTGGAATTTTATGTTTTTGGGTGCGAGTCAGTGGTTGGTGACTTTGTGTGGCGATCATGGCCTTACTAAAACTTCGATGGCGAAGGTTCAGGGCATAAATGAAGTGTGTGTATTTGGGTTGTCTGGGTTGGCTGCCTTTGGTTCTGGATGGTTGATCGATAGCGTAGGGTGGAAGGCGGTGAATTACATGAGTTTGCCGTTACTGTTAGCGCTTTTATGTGTGTTAGTGTTAGACGCACGATTCTCGTCAAAAACGGCACTTTCATCATCATGACAGAAGTACGATTCTAAAAAGGAAGGGTTATGTTTCGATTAATGTTTTTATTCACGTTACCGGTGTCGATCAATAGTTTTGCGTTGAGTGAAAAGGACCTGGAAGAGGTCCGGCACGCAAGTGAAGCAGCTCGTCACATATCACTCAGCACGCAACGTTTACGGTATTTGAAGAGGGAGAGTTTCGGTTAATACAAAAAGGGACGAATAGCTTTACGTGTTTTGTGATACGCGAGCCCAAAGGGCGTTATGAGCCGGCGTGTTTGAATGAAGAAGCGATGGTATCGGTATTTCCTGTTTATAAAATACTTATGACCTCGTTATACAATGGTCACTCATATAAGAATACCTATAAAAAAATCGCCAAAGCTTTTAACGCAGGAAAATTACCTGCGGCAGAAACAGGGGCGTTAGTGTATATGATGTCGCCTAACAACCTGGTTTATAATCCGGTAAAAGATGAATTATTGAAAATGCCTATTCATCACATGTATTTTTACCCGAAGTTGAGAGATGAAACGTTTTCGTTGCCGCCTGGGCGGGTGTCGTTGTGGCAGGGTTTTCCTCATCTTTCAGCATTGGTTGTGATTGTTGGTGGCGAGTAGGGGACGTTAGTCGCGATACGGTGAAGTGATATCGCTGTTTGGTTTCGGTCTGCCTAAAAATTGTTAAACAGTTTTATCCGTAATTTCGGACATGGTATTGTTAAGCGCCTAGAATATGAAAATATAATGACAGTAGCCCAATTTTTCCATGCTTAACATTAACGTGTGCGCCGAAATTCCTGAACTTGAAAAGGATGCGCAAGATTATGCTGCTCAGCATGGTCTTACTTATACCGGTATCTTGTTTGATCAAGATGTGGCACTTGTATTTGGGTGTGAGAAGATTTTCCTCGCTGTAAAAGAAAAAAAGAAATTTTTATCTATTGATGCGGAGTTCGCCCAAGGAAGTGTGGCTCACCGTCGTCAATTCGGCGGTGGGAGAGGGCAGCAGATAGCGAAGGCCGTGGGTTTGTCTAAGGGCTTTCGCCCTCATGTGTTGGATGCTACTGCAGGCCTGGGTAAGGATGCATTTGTTTTGGCGACTTTAGGCGCGAGGATGACATTGGTCGAGCGTTCTCCCGTTGTACATGCATTGTTAGAAAACGGTTTAAAACGAGGGCGAAGTTACGCGGATATCAATGAAGATCAAGATCTTGCCAATATCTTAGGGCGTATGGAGCTTATCGTGTCGGATAGTGGAGAGTACCTTACTGACACCGATGAGATGTTCGATATTGTATATTTGGATCCAATGTTTCCCGAGCGAAAGAAAAGCGCTTTAGTGAAAAAGGAGATGCGGGTATTTCACGATATTGTGGGCGCAGATGAGGATGCGGATCGCTTGTTAGATTTGGCTCTGGCACGCGCAAAATATCGCGTGGTAGTAAAGCGGCCTCGTATAGCGCCAGATTTAGCGGGTGAGCCGCCAGCCTATCGTTTGGAAGGGAAGTCGTCGCGTTTTGATATTTACACCAAGTGCGCATTACCGATTTGAAATATACACGTTTATTTATTTTTTAAAGAAACTGACCAAGCGGCTGATGATCATTCTGATCTGGGCCATCATCGCGATAAAGAATCCAATCGCAATCATTAATAAACCAAATAGCGTGATGAGTTCTAGTTTTAGGGAATCTTCAATCGTGGTTTGGGCATAGAATACGATCATAAATCCAACGGTGAAATAAATAAGCCCGTTGCGAAACCGATGAAAACTTTCTGTGAGCGGCGCGCTGTAGTGTTTAGACAGGAGCGTTTTGATCGCGGTAAAAGAAAATCCGCTTAAAAAACGTGGGCGCTTCATGGTTTGTCGGATAACCAGGCGTCGGCAGCCCGTTGGTCGGTATCTTTTGCGTCCACCCATTCGCCGCCTTCTTTTTTCCAAAAAGGCGCTTGGGTTTTTAATACGTCGATCATGTATTCGCAGGCTTCAAACGCTGCTTTTCTGTGTGCTGAGCTAACACCGACAAAAACAATTTGTTCATTTACGGCAAGTTCGCCGACGCGGTGGATGATGCGCGTTTCCAATAGTGGCCAACGTCGTTGTGCTTCTTTCTCAATTTTTTCTAGCACGCTTTCTGTCATGCCTGGGTAGTGCTGAATACCCATAGGGGTATTAGGGCCAGAAAACTCTCGAACGAGACCGGTGAAAATGACAACCGCGCCAGTAGTGTTTGCCGTGAGTAAGCGCTGGTATTCGTCGGCTACGCTAAAATCATTTGTTTGTACGGTGATCATAACGTTAGTAGAACCTTTATATAGTACGCTTTTGGCGTTGCGTCCGAATTGTATGTTGTCGTTTATCCGCCAGTGACTGGAGGAAAGAAAGCCACTTCATCGCCTGGCGCGATTGCGTGAGTATCATCGGCAATCATTTGATTGACTGCGGATTTGGTGGTGCTTTGCAATAAAGATTTTTCCCACTGGGGGCCGCGTTGGGAGAGCTGTGTTTTCAGTTCGGCGATTGTTGTGACGGTAGATCCCAGCGTAAAGTTTTCATTGTCACACTTGAGTTGTTCACCGAGTGAGGCAAAATAAAGAATATGGATGTTATCACTCATGTGTCCAATCTCCCGAGCGACCACCGCTTTTTGTTAACAATTGTGTGGCGCTAATGATCATGCCTTTGTCTACGGCTTTACACATATCGTAAATGGTGAGCGCACTAATGGATGCGGCGGTTAATGCTTCCATTTCGACCCCTGTTTTTGCATCGAGTTCGCAGCGAGCTTCAATAGCAACACGGTTGTGTTCTGGTTCTGCGCTGATCTCAACACGCACATGGGTTAAATTGAGCGGGTGGCAAAGCGGGATTAGGTCGGAGCATTTTTTTGCGGCTTGAATACCCGCAATGCGCGCGACCGCAAATACGTCGCCTTTTTTATGTTTACCTTCGGTAATCATGGCCAATGTGTCTGGCAGCATTTCAACATAACTGCGTGCAGTTGCGGCACGCTTCGTGACCGACTTTTCACTCACATCTACCATGTGAGCCTCACCGTTTTCGTTTAGGTGGGTCAAGGGGTTAGTCATGGAGAAGCTCTACCAAAATGTTTTCATAAATTTTACTGAGCGTATTGAGATCGTCAGCGTTTACACATTCATCGACTTGATGAATCGTGGCATTAACGGGGCCAAGCTCTAATACTTGAGCACCTGTGGGCGCAATAAAACGACCATCCGATGTGCCGCCAGCGGTGGATAGTTCTGTATCGCGTTGGCATACGTGTTTAATTGATTTTACGGCGGCTTCCACGAGGTCACCTTCGGAGGTCAAAAATGGCAGGCCTGAAAGGTGCCAATTAAGTTCGTAAGTTAAGCCGTGTCTATCGAGTATCGCTTCCGTTCGCGTTTGTAATTCTTCGTGAGTGACTTCTGTGGAGAAGCGAAAATTAAATACGATGTGGGCATCGCCAGGAATAACATTTGTTGCACCGGTGCCACTGTTGAAGTTAGAGACTTGAAAGCTTGTGGCGGGGAAAAAGTCGTTGCCGTTATCCCACTGGGTTTGTGACAGCTCCGCTAGGGCTGGCGATACTAAGTGGATAGGGTTGCTTGCTAAGTGTGGGTAAGCAACATGGCCTTGTTTACCTTTCACCGTAAGCTGGGCTCCGAGAGAACCGCGTCGCCCATTTTTGATGACGTCCCCCACCAAACGTGTACTCGAGGGTTCGCCAACGATACACCAGGTAATCTTTTCACCTTGTTGCTCTAGCCAATCGACGACTTTGACGGTGCCGTTTTTCGCAATACCTTCTTCATCACTGGTAATAAGAAAAGCAATACGACCCGTATGATCGGGATGTTTGGTAACGAACTCCTCGCAGGCAATGACCATTGATGCAAGGCTGCCTTTCATATCGGCTGCGCCTCTGCCGTGAAGCATCTCGCCTTGAAATGTCGGGCTGAAAGGGGGCGTTGCCCATTGGTTTTCATCGCCTGCGGGCACCACATCTGTGTGGCCGGCGAAAGCGAGAATAGGGCCGCTATCACCGCGAATTGCCCAGAAGTTATCGACGTCTTCAAAGCGCAGTGAATGTATCGTGAAGCCGATGGCTTCAAGCCGTTTTGTCATCAGCGCCTGACATCCAGCATCTTCTGGCGTGACAGACCTGCGCGCCATAAGGTCGCAGGCTAATTCTAATGTGGGTGTCAGGTTTGAGTCAGTCATTAGTTATTCGCATGAAGCTCTTCGTTAAGTTCTACAGCGCTTTTATTGGTTTTGCATACAACTGCACCGGTGAGTGAGTTGCGGATAAATAGTAAGTCTGATTTTCCTGCCAGCTCTTGTGCTTTTACGGTTTCGATAGGCTGGTTTTTATCGTCAAGTACAGTGACTTTAGTTCCCGCAGTGATATAAAGGCCAGCTTCGATTGTGGTTCGGTCACCAAGTGGGATACCGGTTCCGGCGTTTGCGCCGATGAGGCAGTTATTCCCCATTGAGTTGACGAGTTTTCCACCACCAGAAAGTGTACCCATTACAGAGCTGCCACCGCCTAGGTCTGAACCTTCGCCGATAAATACACCAGCAGAAATACGACCTTCGATCATGCTTGTGCCAACCGTTCCAGCATTAAAGTTCACAAAACCTTCGTGCATGATGGTTGTGCCTTCGCCAATGTATGCGCCTAAGCGCACACGGGCGGTATGAGCGATACGTACACCGCTAGGCACAACGTAGTCGGTCATCTTAGGGAATTTATCTACGCAGTTTACGGAGAGGCTTCGGCCTTCGATACGCGCTTTTAACTGACGAGCCGTCAGCTCTTCAATATCGATCGCGCCTTCGCTCGTCCACGCAACATTTTTGAGTGTGCCAAAGATGCCGTTGATATTGGTGTGATGTGGCTTAACCAATCGGTGAGAGATGAGATGCAGCTTCAAATAGGCTTCTGGCACGGTCTGAGGAGCGTCGTCGGTCGCGAGTACGGTCAATACGACAGGACGTTCGCTGTTGGCGAGTTGATCTAAAAGGGCCGCTTGTTCTGTATCAGTTGTGGCTGCTTGCAGTGACGAAAGCGCAGCTGAATCAATAGCGATGGCCTGGTTGCCGCCTTCGTAGCCAGCGGCTTGAGTTAGTGCCGAAGCAAGCTCTGGGGCTGGGTTGAGTAGAGGTGAAGGGTAGAATACTTCTAACCATTCGCCGTGACTGTTTTGTGTGCCAACGCCAATGGCGAGACTGTATAGTTGAGTCATTGTGGGTCCTTATTTAAAAATATCGCTGTAACTTTTTTCATTGAAGCCGACGGCAACGGTGCCGTTCGTTTCTATCACAGGGCGTTTGATGAGAGTGGGTTGGGCAAGCACGACCTCTAGTGCTTTGGCATCAAGGGGGGAGGCGTCGAAGAGTGCTTTTTGCGCGTCAGTAAGCTGCTTCCATGTGGTGCTGCGTTTGTTGATTAATACTGATTGATCAACTTGCTTCGCCCAAGACTTAACGGCAGATGCGCTTATGCCGTGTTCACGAAAATCGTGAAAGTCGTATTCTAATCCTCGGGTATCTAGCCAGCGCCGTGCTTTTTTCACGGTGTCGCAGTTTTTTATGCCGTAGAGCTTAGCCATATTTGCCGTGTGCCGTCTCGTGATTTTACTGTGATCTGAGGGCTGGCAAGTCTACCAGAGAAGGCGGCGCTAATCACTGGATGGGCAGGGATAAAGTGGGGTTTTCCTGGAGGTAGATGTTCTCGAATTCGACCTGAGGCATGGGTCTATCGAACAGAAAGCCTTGGAACTGAATATTGCCGTGGTGGTTGAGCCATGCGGCTTGGTCTTCCGTTTCTACGCCTTCTGCGACCACTTCCAATTCGAGTGTTTCGGCGATGGCGATAATGGCGGTGACGAGCATAGCATCTTGCTTGTCGTAGGTGATGTCTTTGATAAAGGATTTATCGATCTTGATCTTGTCTATGGGCAGTTGTTTGAGGTAGCTGAGGGAGCTGTAGCCAGTGCCAAAATCATCGAGCGCGAATTTAATTCCTAGATCACGCAGCTGATGCATTTTTTCGATTGATAGGTCGACATTTTTTAGTGCAGCGCCTTCGGTAATTTCGAGTTCCAAACATGAGCCATCAAGATGGTATTTTTCGAGTGTGTCGGTCACGATATTGTAAAAGTCGGGCTGATGAAATTCCCGAGCACTGATGTTCACTGCAATACGTGTACGTGGTTCCATGATGCCACGATTTCGACAGGAGTAGATAAATGAACATACCTTATCCAGAATTTGTTCGCCAACTTTCCCCATCATGGGCGAGTTTTCTAAGAACTCGATAAATTGATCTGGCAGCACTTGCCCTTTGTCTGGATGTTGCCAGCGCAACAAAGCTTCAGCCCCGATCATGGTGCGGGTCTCTGAATCTAGTAGTGGTTGAAGATGAAAATTAAATTGATGTTCACCGATACCTTTTCTAATGTCAGATTCGAGGGTGACCAGGCGACTTGCTTCATCGGACATTGTGGTATTGAAAATAAGGTATCGGTCCCGCCCTTGGGCTTTAGCTTGATACATGGCTGTATCTGCGGCGCTGAGTAGCTTATCCAGATCTTCATCGGCTTGGCGATACAAGACGATGCCGATGCTGGCAGAGACTTCTAATTCGTGTTCGCCGATGCGTAACGGTTTGCGGATATTCTGTAGGAGCCGCTCTGCAAGGTTGGACGCAAGGGTTTGTGTGCGTTCAGGTGTTGTGGCAATACTTGGAACGCTAAGAATGAACTCGTCTCCCCCTAAGCGGGCAAGGGTTTCTGATTTGCGAATCTGGGTTTGCATGCGATTGGATAGCTTTAGTAGAAGCGCATCGCCGGTTGAGTGTCCGAAGCTATCGTTAATACGTTTAAAGTCGTCAACATCAATAAATAGCAGGGCGCCGTATGCGCCCATTTTTTCTGATGTATAGATATCTTCTTGAAGACGCTCTTGTATTTGATGTCGGTTGGGAAGTTTGGTTAGCGTATCGAAATAGGCCAACCGTTCCACACGATTTTCCGCTTCTATGCGCGCTGTTACGTCATTTGCAATCACGAGAAGACATTGCTTCTGATCAATTGTATAAGGTGTAACGGATATATGGAGAATATGATCTTCTCCATCGGCATCTTTCAGATTGAGTTTGGCGGTATGTGTTTCTGTTGGTTTAATTTCGGCTTTTTCTAAGTGCTGAAAGAACCGAAAGGCTTCTTTTTCGTCGATGGTTTTGTGAAGCTCAATAAAATTCTTGCCTTCCAGGTTACGCGCGGTTTGTTTATAGAAACGCGCGGTTGCGGTATTCAGAAATACAAATTGGTTATCGTGATTTAATGCAAATACCTGATTGGGGCTAGCATTTAGAATGATGCGAAGTTGCTGTTCATTTTGTTCTAAGGCTTGCTCGCGTTTATCTAAAATAATAAGCAGCTCATTTGCCGAATCAACAATATGGCCAAGCTCATTATCTTCATGCTCTTCGATAGGTTTAAGCCGTGCCGAAGAAAGTTTTGTCTTGTTTAAGCGGGCGAAGTTATGCGCAATCTCGAAGAGTGGCTGTGTTAAATAGCGGTGATAAAAGTAAGCCAATATAAACGCAATAATGAGTGCGCCAGCCAGCCCACTTAGGAATACATGTAGGCTTCGTTTATAGATGGGCGCGAGTATGACGTCGTTATTCAGCTTTAGAATCAGCTGCCCATTATAATTTTTGCTCATATCACCGATAGATTGTGCATACGTTGTGGAGTGGCCCGTTAATATTCGAGTGAGCCACATAGTCTCTGATGACGGAATAGGTTGATCGTGAATGGCCATAACCACCCCTGCATCATCAAATATCGATATATGGTGCAAAAAGTCGTATTTTTTTAATCCGTTCACCACCTCTTGCGCTAGGTCTGTATCAAGGCTGTAGATCGCTTTGGCGACGGGCGTAGAGGTGGCATCGATAAGGGACTGAATTCGGTAATCTACAAACTCTTTACGGTCCGTGTAGTCAATGTACACTTGAAACGAAGCAATCAACGTTCCTACCGCAAGTACGACGAAAATACTTGTCCGAGTAAGGGTAAATGATAGTCGTTGTGTAAAGTTGATAGGCATTTATTTGGACATTTAGCTGTGCTTTTTCGGGGTGCGCGTCCCAGCGCTAAAGTGCATTTAGTATAGGACATTCTTGTCATAAAGCACTTTTTGACGCCAAAATATCGATTTAGATGGCCGTTTTTCTGAGTCGTAGAGCGAAAGCGGTGTTTTGCTCTGATAGATTCCTACTTAGGTATGAACGTCATGCCTTGAGCGTAACCACAGGCTTTGTTCTATTGGGGTAGCACGTATGGCAAATGGGGCATTTTGTGCCGTCGCAACCACGCGCTGAGCAGTATTCACGCCCGTAGTAGATGATTTGCAGATGAAGGACATTCCATCGCGCTTTAGGGAAGAGTCGTTTTAAGTCTCGTTCGGTTTGGGCAACGCTTTTACCGTTAGTCAGGCCCCAGCGCTGTGCTAAGCGATGTATGTGTGTGTCCACAGGAAAAGAGGGTACGCCAAAGGCTTGCGCCATGACGACGCCTGCAGTTTTGTGGCCGACACCTGGCAGTTTCTCCAGTGCTTCCATGTTCGCAGGTACTTCACCTTCATACTCATCTACCAGTATTTCTGACAACCCTTTTATGGCCTTAGATTTTTGTGGCGATAAACCGCAGGGGCGAATAATTTCCTGAATTGCCGGCTGTGTTTGCTTGGCCATATCGAAAGGGTTATTGGCAAGCTCCCATAAAGAAGGGGTTATTTTATTAACGCGCGCGTCAGTGCATTGTGCGGAGAGCAGTACAGCAACAAGCAGTGAATAGGTATCAAAATGATCGAGCGGAATGGGTGGGTTGGGATAGCGTTTTTGCAGTTCCACTAAAATGTAGGCGGCACGCTCGTTTTTTCTCATGAGTTTTAACCGAGACTCTTGACGTAATTTTTAATGCGCCCAGCGGCTTCAATACATTCTTCTAAAGGCGCAACTAAAGCCATGCGTACGTGCCCTTGTCCTGGGTTGCCGTTTTCTGTGTTGCGCGCTAAGTAGGAGCCTGGCAGAACTGTAACGTTTTCCTGCTCGTACAGGCCACGTGCAAATTCGGCGTCATCGATAGGGGTTGTTGGCCAGAGATAAAAGCTCGCGTCGGGTTGAGAAACATCAAGGGAATCTTTGAGAATATTGATAACGGCATCAAACTTTTGCCGGTATAGATTTCGATTCTCCAAAACATGTGCTTCATCATTCCACGCAGCGATGCTTGAATGTTGGCTGAATACTGGCATCGCGCAGCCGTGGTAGGTACGGTAATGTAAAAACTTTTTGATCAAATGCTTGTCGCCAGCGGCGAAGCCCGACCTGAGGCCAGGCAGGTTTGAACGTTTGGACAAACTATGAAATACCATACAACGTTCGTAACTATTTCGTCCGATATGGGCGCAAGCTTCCAATAGCCCAGGTGGTGGCGACTGTTCATCAAAATAGAGTTCGGAATAGCATTCATCGCTGGCGATAACAAAATCAAATTTGTCAGCCAAAGTAATAAGCTTTTCATATTGTGCTAGCGCTAAGACCGCACCGGTTGGGTTCCCTGGGGAGCACAGAAAAAGCAACTGGCATTGTTGCCATACCTCGTTGGGCACTGAATCAAAATCGGGAAGGTAGCCATTTCTTTTTTCGCAATTCAAAAAGTACGGGTCTGCGCCAGCGATTAACGCGGCTCCCTCGTATATCTGATAAAAAGGGTTTGGCATCAAGACTTTAGCGTTGGCTTGGGTGCTGTCCACTATCACTTGAGTGAAGGCGAAGAGTGCTTCACGCGTACCGTTTACGGGAATGATGTTTTCTTGCGGCGATAGCGAATTTTCTGCAAGTTGAAAGCGTTGGGTGGCCCAATGTGCCATAGCGCCTCGGAGAGCATCTATACCTTTCGTAATCGGGTAATTTGTGATGGTGCTTAGTTCGTCGACCAACGTTTTTAATACAAATTCGGGTGCTTTATGTTTTGGTTCACCAATAGATAGCGCAATATGTTTTTTATCCGCCGGAGGCTCTATCCCCGTTTTCAATTGCACCAGTTTTTCAAAGGGGTAAGGCTGGAGTTGGGTGAGGTTTGGATTCATATGTGGTTAATCTATGCCAAAGTGGTGGCTTCAGAGGTGGCGTGTTAGTGAGTTTCTTTTTCTACGCGCTCATCGAGTCGTCGACAGAGTTCATCTTGAAGGTCTGCGCATCTCTTGGGGTCACCAAGGGGGTTGCCTTCACTGTCGGTGATAAAGAATACATCTTCAACCCGTTCGCCAAGTGTAGAAATTTTGGCATTATGCATATGGATATCGAGATCCATAAAAGTTCTGGCGATGGTGGCAAGCAGACCTGCGCGGTCAGGACTGATGACCTCTAAGACTGTGCAGCTTCGAGCAATGTCGTTACTGATGCTTGTACGTGACGGGATGGGGAACTGTTTGAGTAGGCGAGGTGTACGTTTTGCGGCTACTTCTGAATATTCTCCGACCAATTCAAGTTCTTGTTTTAACGCATCTTCAATTTTTGAAAATTTTTCGTGCTCGTCACCTAGGGGTTCGTAGTTTTCATCGAGCACATAGAATGTATCGAGGGTGAAGCCTGTTTGAGACGAATAAATACGCGCATCTTGAATGTTCAAGGAAAGCTGTGAAAGTGCAGTAGTCACCGCGACAAATACATGGTTTACGTCTTTTACGTAAACAAAAATTTCAGTCGCACCTGAAAAGCGTTTGTTTGATGATTCTCGGATAAGTACCAGCGGTGTATTCGAGTCATGATTAATGAGTGCTTCGGTTTGCCAAGCGATATCTAAATGACTTTCACGAATAAAATATTCATCGCCCATGTTTTTCCATAGGGCTTGGGCCTGTTCGCTATCGATATCTTTATCGCTGAGCTTTAACAGTGCTTGATATTGTTTTTCCTCGATCAATTCGTTTTGGTTGGGCGTATTTTCTAACCCTCTCCTTAATGCGCGCTTAGTCTCGTTATACAAGTTACGCATTAAGGTGTCGCGCCAGGTGTTCCAAAGGTCAGGGTTGGTGCCGCACATATCGGCAATGGTGAGCGTGTAAAGGTAATCGAGATGTACTTGGTCCCCGACTTGTAACGCAAACCCTTGGATAACTTCTGGGTCGGAAATATCCTGTTTTTGTGAAACGTAAGACATCAATAGATGCTTTTCTACAAGCCAGGTTACAATGTGTGTTTCACGCCGAGATAAGCCATGGGCAAGGCAGAATTCTTCTGCATCGTGCGCCCCCAGCACCGAGTGATCTCCACCGCGCCCTTTACCGATATCGTGGAATAGGCCCGCGATGTACAGGAGTTCTGGTCTTGCTAAAGTATTGATAATGTGGGCGGCAATAGGAAATTGTTTTTCTTCTTCAGGAAGACTAAATCGCCGCATGTTTTGAATAACCAAGAGCGTGTGAGCGTCGACAGTATAGCGATGAAATAAGTCGTGTTGCATTTGCCCCGTTATTTTTCCGAAAGCTGGCAAATAGCGTCCCAGTATTCCGTATCGTTTCATACGAGTCAGCTGCGTGACAAGACCGTACTCAATAGAAAACAACGCTAAGAACATTTGTTGATTGGCGGTGTTCGCTCGGAAATCATCGTCGATTAACCAGCGTTTGTCGCGCATAAGTCGGATCGTGGATGAGGTCGCGCCAGTGATGTCAGGGCTATTGCCCATGAGTACGAATATTTCGAGCAAAGCGCAGGGGAACTCGTCAAATATGGATTCCCGCGTGACTTCGATATAGTTGTTACGCAGCTGGAAACGCTCGTTTATCTTGGTAATTTTACCTTTTGATTTTGGGTTAAAAATCACATCAGATAAATAATGCAGTAACACATCGTTTAGCTCACGCAACGCCATAACTGTTCGGTAATATTTATACATGAACTGTTCGACAGCGAGACCTTTTTCGGAATCTTCATAGCCGAATATTTTGGCGAGTTCGCGTTGGTATTCAAAGAGCAGTCGTTCATCGGGGCGGCCAGCCAGTAAATGCACACCGAAACGTACTTTCCACAAAAAGTCTTCGCCGGATCGCAATACGCCAAATTCGTGTTCGGTAAAAAAATCTTTACCTTCGAGTTGGCGTAGCGTTTTAACCCCAAAATAACGTTTTGCCACCCAGTTGATCATTTGGATGTCGCGCAAGCCGCCAGGCGAGTTTTTAATGTTAGGTTCTAGGTCTGACTCGTTGTCGTTATATTTTTCGTGACGCTCAGTTTGTTCTTCCCATTTCGCTTTGAAAAAGTCTGTGGCTTTCCATATTTTCTTGGGAGAGGTCAGCCGTGAAAGCTCAATGAGTAGGTCTTTATTGCCCACAAGTGTGCGAGATTCGATTAGGTTTGTGGCGATAGTAATGTCAGATTTTGCGAATTTGGCACATTCTTTTATCGTGCGTACGCTGCTGCCTATTTCTAAGCCAATATCCCACAAGAAAGTGACGAAGGACTGAATGTTTTCGTCGTGTTTTTTCCCTGCTTTATTGTCCAGAAGTATCAGGATGTCGATATCGGACTGCGGATGTAATTCTGCTCTGCCGTAGCCACCTACCGCGACAAGGGCGATATCGTCATCCCAGTCGTAGATGTGCCATGCGTAATGTAATATCAGATCAATAAACGAAGACAGTTCGTAGACCATCGAGCGAACATCTTCATCTTCATGAAAACGATCTGAGAGATGTGTGTTGACGCCACTTATCGCATCTTTAAATACCGCGATATGGGGCTTGCTTTGCAGATCCTGTCTAAAGCGTTCTTGCTTAAAACATATCGGCTGATAGGCAAATTCTGGACAATCCTTAATAGGCATTACTTAAAAAGATTCCTCTGTGCGGGCGGTGAGCACTTCTACTCCATCACTGGTGACGGCTAGTGTGTGTTCCCATTGTGCTGATAGGCGACCATCTCGTGTTTCTACAGTCCATTGATCTCCTTTTAAGCGAGTATGAGCTTTGCCTGCGTTAATCATTGGCTCGATAGTGAATGTCATCCCTTCTTTTATTTCCATGCCCGTACCGGCTCTACCGTAATGGAGGACTTGAGGGTCTTCATGGAAGACTTTGCCTATGCCATGACCGCAATATTCACGTACAACAGAGTAATGGTTCTTTTCTGCGTGAGATTGAATCACCTGGCCGAAATCGCCGAGGTGGGCGCCAGGTTTGACGAGCTCAATCGCCTTGTATAAGCATTCTTGCGTTATCTTAACGAGTCTATGCGCATGGGGTGCGACCTTGCCCACGAAGAACATCTTGCTGGTATCACCGTGGTAGCCGTCAACGATCACGGTAATATCGATATTAATGATGTCGCCAGATTTCAGGACCTTCTTCTCTGATGGTATCCCATGGCAAATGACATGGTTTACAGATGTACATATGGATTTTGGAAATCCTTTGTAATTTAACGGCGCGGGGATAGCTTTCTGCTCGTTAACGATGTAGTTATGGCAAATACGATCGAGCTCTGCCGTGGTGATGCCCGCCACTACATGGGGTTCAATCATTTCCAGCACTTCAGCCGCCTTGCGGCCAGCAACGCGCATTTTTTCAATTTCTGCTGGCGTTTTAATGGTGACGTTTGATGACATGGGCGTTTCCGGTTAATTCTTGTGTCTAGAAAAGGATGCGCATTCTAAACCAAAGTGTTCGGCCCCGCACGATTTACATACAGGTGTGGTTTGTAGCGAAGCCGCCAATCATACTGATTCAGTAATGTGTGTTTAAAAATTACGCTGTTATGATGGCTTTATATTGCGGCGCGTCACAACTTTTTATGAGAATAATAACTGTTGCTTTGGTTTTGTGATCGGGTTGGCTTTTTTGTCCTAGGCCCCGTCTATACTTGCTCTAACGATAACTAATACAGAGTGAGATAATATGTCATTAGCAAAATTCGTCGCTGCTTCCCTCATTGTAGTTGGGTCAGGTTTCGCAAGTGCAGCAGATGAGGACCTCCTTACCTTAGCCCAAAACCAAGTAGATGATTACCGTGCTTTACGACATGCATGTGCCATAACCCAGGGTGAACAACGCCGTGTATGCTTTAGTCAGTTGAATAGTGCGACAGCGAGCTACAAGGAAGCCAAAAAAATACTCTCGATGGCTAAAATCGAGTCTCAGAAACAGTTGATAGGTCAAGCCCAGTAGTTTTCTCTATATCGTTATTCCTTATTTAAGCCCTCGCTCCGTTGACTCTGAGTGGGGGAGTAATGCCCCAGTCTTGCGGAAACCCAACGCCTAACCGCACAAAAAGGCTTCAGAAAATATGGCCTTTGTGGTATAAAGCGCGCCCGATTGACGCTATTTCATTTTTGAGTGGTGTTCAGCGGTAAATTTTACTTACTAACGTCACACATACATCGTCACAATGGCCTGGGTGCTGCTTTGTCAGAATATCGACAATAAGTGGTTGGTCTAATTGGGATGTATGGAGGCCTAACCCAATACATAGGAAACAATTATGCCTACTGTTAGCATGAGAGATATGCTTCAAGCAGGTGTCCATTTTGGTCACCAAACTCGCTATTGGAATCCAAAGATGTCTCAGTTCATCTTTGGCGCACGTAACAAAATTCACATCATCAACCTAGAGCACACTGTTCCTCAGTTTAACGAGGCTTTGGCGATGGTTCAGAAGATGGCCAGCCAGAAGAAAAAAGTGCTTTTTGTTGGTACTAAGCGCGCTGCTCAAAAAACAATTAAAGAGCAAGCGACCCGCGCAAACATGCCGTTTGTTAGCCACCGCTGGTTAGGTGGTATGTTGACGAACTACAAAACAATCCGCGCGTCTATTCGCCGTTACCGTGAGCTAGAAACGCAGAGTGCAGACGGTACTTTCGAAAAGTTGACTAAGAAAGAAGCATTGATGCGTCGTCGTACAATGAACAAGCTTGATTTGTCCATTGGCGGTATTAAAGATATGGGCGGCTTGCCTGATGCATTGTTCGTTATCGATGTCGATCATGAGCGCATTGCAGTTCAGGAAGCTAATAAGCTAGGTATTCCCGTTTTCGGTATTGTGGATACAAACAGTGATCCATCTGGCATTGATTACATTATCCCAGGTAATGATGATGCGATCCGTGCGGTCAAATTATATGTAACGGCTTTGGCTGATGCGTGTTTGGAAGGTGCTTCCGATGCAAACACTGGTGCAGCAAAAGACGAATTTGTTGAAGTGCAAGAAGATAAAGCTGCTTCTGCAGAGTAATTCCTGCGGTTTGACATCGAGATAGAAAAAAAGGGGGACTATCCCCCTTTTTTTAGGTTTGTAATAGGCAAGTTGTTATAGCTTGTTCGATTAATCATCTTAAAATATTGGGGATATTGACATGGCAGTGTCTGCTTCATTGGTAAAAGAATTGCGTGAGCGTACTGGGCTCGGCATGATGGAATGTAAAAAAGCGCTTGTTGAAACTGACGGTGATGTGGATACGGCGATTGAAAACCTTCGTAAAGCTTCTGGCCTAAAGGCAGCGAAAAAAGCTGGCCGTACCGCTGCTGAAGGGGTTGTTGCTGGTAAAGCTGCTGAAGACGGTAGCTACGCTGTGTTGTTGGAAGTGAACAGCGAGACTGACTTCGTTGCGCGTGATGATGGTTTCCTTGATTTTGTTGGCTCAGTATTAGAAAAAGCATTCGCAAATAAAGTTGGTGATGTTGCTGCGCTTGTTGATGAAGAAGTTGAAAATGCGCGACAAGCACTTGTTCAGAAAATTGGTGAGAACATTGGCGTTCGTCGTGTTTCATTGATTGAGCCCGAGTCTGGTGTTGTAGGTTTGTATGTTCACTCAAACAACCGCATCGCTTCCTTGGTTGAAGTAAATGTTAACGATGTTGCTGTTGCGAAAGATGTTGCAATGCACGTTGCTGCGGTAAATCCTCGTGTGACAAACACTTCTGATATGCCAGAAGCTGTTGTTGAAGAAGAGAAAGCGATCATTAAAGCGCAGCCCGATATGGAAGGTAAGCCAGAAGCGATTGTTGAGAAAATGATGACAGGCCGTATCAGCAAGTTCTTGAAAGAGAACAGCTTGGTTGAACAGCCCTTTGTTAAAGATCCAGAAACGACTATTGGCCAGTTGGTGAAGAAAGCTGGCGGTGAAGTGACATCTTTCGTTCGCTTTGAAGTGGGTGATGGTATCGAGAAGGTAGAAGAAGATTTTGCTGCTGAAGTTGCTGCACAGGTAGCTGCGTCGAAATCTTAAGGTTTTGAGAGTTATGAAGAAGCGCCCCCAGCACAAGGTTGGGAGGCGTTTTTTTTTGTCTGTATGAAGATGATGATGGGATACAACCCCTGCCTTTTTACTGGTAAACTTCGTTGAATTTTTTGCTCACATGGGTGATTGGATGACAACTAGAACTGATCGGAAGTACAAGCGAATACTGCTGAAATTGAGCGGTGAGGAGTTGATGGGGTCCGAGGGCTTCGGCATTGACCCTAAAGTGTTAGATAAGATGGCGCTTGAAATAGGTCAGTTGGTTGGGATCGGTGTTCAGGTTGGCTTGGTGATTGGGGGTGGCAATCTCTTTCGTGGTGCGGCACTAAGTAAGGCGGGTTTAGACCGCGTTACTGGCGATCATATGGGGATGCTGGCCACGGTGATGAATGCTCTTGCGATGAGAGATGCGTTGGAGCGCTCGAATATTTCTTCCAACGTTATGTCCGCCATTCCAATGAGCGGAATGGTTGATCATTACGACCGCCGAAAAGCGATTCGTCAGTTAGAAAGTGGGGAGGTGGTTATTTTCTCTGCTGGAACAGGTAATCCATTTTTTACCACTGATTCGGCTGCATGTTTGCGGGCGATTGAAGTCGAAGCTGAGATTGTTTTAAAAGCGACAAAAGTTGAAGGTGTATATTCTGCGGATCCTGCGAAAGACCCAACCGCAACCATGTTTGATACGCTGAGTTATGACAAAGTGTTGGCAGATAAATTGGGCGTGATGGATCTGACCGCAATTTGTTTGTGTCAGGAACGAGGTTTGCCTATTCGCGTATTTAAGATGGCTAAAGCGGGCGCGCTGTTGAATATCGTAGTCGGTGAAACAGAAGGTACATTAATAAGCGAAGATGCATAGTATTCGCTCTTTTGGGTTTAAGCTGATCTGCCCAAAGTTAAAAAGCGCAATTGGATGTAGACTTCGAGTGTAGTGTTTGAGCGCCATAAGAGCGTAAGAGAGAGGAATGACAAGATGATTAATGACATTAAAGCCGATGCAGAAGAGCGAATGAGTAAAAGTGTCGATATGCTGGGTGTTAATTTTAATAAAATTCGTACAGGGCGTGCCCACTCAAGCATTCTCGATGGTGTTTCCGTCATGTATTACGACAACCCAACCCCGCTTTCTCAGGTGGCGAATGTGTCGGTGCTTGATGCGAGAACCTTATCGATTAGTCCATGGGAAAAGCAGTTAGTACCCGATATCGAAAAGGCCATAATGAAATCGGATTTAGGTCTTAATCCTGTAACCACCGGTGATTTGATTCGTGTGCCAATGCCGCCTCTTACTGAGGAAACGCGTAAAGGCTATATCAAGCAGGCAAGAAGCGAAGCTGAAGCGGCACGTGTTTCAGTACGTAATATTCGCCGCGACGCAATTGGTACGGTGAAGGACCTATTAAAAGAGAAAGAAATAGGTGAGGATGATGAGCGTCGCGCAGAAGACGAGATTCAAAAAATCACCGATAAATTTATCGCTCAGGTCGATAAAGCGCTTGGCGTAAAAGAAGCGGATCTAATGGAAATTTAGAGCTTTTGAGGGCGCGAAGTCGCGCCCTCGTTTCCCCCTCCCCATGGCGGCAGTTTCGCCAAAATAAGTCGATTTCATGACAGCTTTCCTTTAAAGTTGCGCAAATTCTTTACCGAGGTCAATGAGTGGATCCCAAGTCATTACGCCATGTCGCCATTATTATGGACGGTAACAACCGTTGGGCTAAGCGCGAAGGTAAGCAGGGTATTTCTGGGCATCGCGCGGGTGTTGAACGGATTCGTGATGTGCTGTCTGCTTGTCGAAATGAAGGCGTCGAAGCGCTCACGCTATTCGCTTTTAGTAGTGAGAATTGGCGTCGCCCGCCTAAAGAGGTCGAGGCCTTAATGGGGCTGTTTTATAGCTATTTAAAGAAAGAAGCGAAAAAGCTTTCCCGTGAAGGCGTTAAGCTGAAAGTGATCGGTAACCGAAGCCGCTTTTCTAAACGATTAATGGGCGCAATTGAAGAAGCCGAAGGCTTGGCTTGCGAGGGCGACTCGACGTTGGTGATAGCGGCAGATTATGGTGGCCGCTGGGATATTGCCCAGGCTTCCAAGTCCCTTGCAAAGCGCGTAATTGACGGCGAACTCTCTCTTGAAGATATTACCGAAGACACATTATCTGAAGACATTTCTACGGCGGACTTACCCCCCTTAGATCTTCTTATTCGCACCGGTGGTGAGTATCGGATCAGCAACTTTTTACTCTGGCAAGCTGCGTACGCTGAACTTGTATTTAGTGATTTACTTTGGCCCGAGTTTGATGCGGTAGCCCTGAAAAAAGCGGTGAATGACTTTTATACTCGCCAACGGCGATTTGGCAAAACGGGTGACCAGATTGAGCAAGAGGCAATGAATGCTTAAAGAGAGGGTCTTAACCGCTATCATTTTAGCGGTAGGTTTTTTAGCCGCGCTATTCCTGTTGCCTTGGGTTTACTTCTCTGTCGGTATTGGTTGTGTGCTTGTCGTGGCGACATGGGAATGGAGTAACTTATCAGCACTTAGTTCACATGTGGCGAAGGCAGTGTATATCGCTTTTGTTATAGCGGTGGCCATTGTTGGTGGCGTTCTTACCGATTGGGCTCAAGATCTTGAAGCATTGCGATACATGCTCATCGGATCGTGTGTCTGGTGGGCCATCGCTCTTCTATGGATACAAGGTTTTCCTTCCAGTGCCATTATTTGGGGATCTGTCCCTGCTCGCTTGCTGATGGGGGTGTTCGTATTGGTGCCCGCGTGGTTGGGGGTTGTGTTTTTACGACACCAAGAAGCGGGTGCTTGGCTGGTTTTGTTTGTGGTGCTTTTGGTTGCTTCAGCGGATATCGGTGCATATTTTACGGGGCGCGCTATCGGTAAACGCAAGTTGGCGCCGAATGTAAGTCCAGGCAAGTCATGGGAAGGTGTCGCTGGCGGAGCGGTACTAGCGGCTATTTTGGCTGTTGTGTTTAATGCAGTGTTTTCGGGCGGTGCGTTGTTGTCTTTACTGATTATTGCCGTGCCCACGGCACTTATATCCGTCGTCGGTGATTTGCTTGAAAGTATGGTGAAGCGCCACCAAGGTGTAAAAGATAGTAGCCAGTTGCTTCCAGGTCATGGTGGTGTGCTGGATCGTATTGATGCGTTGGTTGCCGCGATTCCCGTATTCGCATTAGCGTTAATGTCCAGTCATTGGCAACTCTAGGCTGATATTCGATGCAAAAAATCACTATCTTAGGCTCTACGGGTTCGATTGGGAAAAGCACCTTAAGCGTGCTTGAACAAAACGCTGAGCGCTATCAGGTATTTGCATTGACGGCCCATCATAGCGTGGATGCCTTGTTTGATCAGTGTTGTCAGTTTTCCCCAAAATACGCGGTGGTTGCTAACGAAGCTTTAGCTAAAACTCTTCAGGTCCGACTTCACGATAGCGGCGTTATCGTCGACGTGTTATTCGGTGAACGTGCGCTTTGTGATGTTGCATCCGATTCCGAAGCTAATACAGTGATGGCGGCGATCGTTGGCGCTGCTGGATTATTGCCAACACTTGCTGCGGTTGAGTCGGGTAAGCGGGTGTTGCTGGCAAATAAAGAAGCTTTGGTGATGAGCGGTCATTTGTTTACCGAAAAGGTGAAGCGACACAATGCAGAATTACTGCCGATAGACAGTGAACATAATGCAATTTTTCAGTGCTTGCCTCAGCGGAATACATCACAACAAACAAACCCGTCTTTGAGTGATGCCGGTATTAGTAAAATACTATTGACCGGTTCCGGTGGGCCATTTCGGACGCGGGACATTTCCACTTTTTCGAGTATTACTCCCGACCAGGCATGTACTCATCCGAATTGGTCCATGGGAAGGAAGATCTCTGTTGATTCTGCCACCATGATGAATAAGGGCTTAGAGTTTATAGAGGCTTGTTGGCTGTTTGATGTCAAGCCAGGTGATATAGAGGTCGTTATTCACCCTCAGAGCGTCATTCACTCCATGGTGCAGTACGTTGATGGTTCGGTCTTGGCCCAGATGGGTAACCCAGATATGCGCACGCCTATTGCTCATTGCTTGGCTTACCCCGATCGCGTTTCTTCTGGTGTCGAAGCGCTGGATTTTGCGCGTGTGTCTCAGCTGACGTTTACTCCACCTGATTATGAACGTTTTCCCTGCTTGAAGTTGGCGATAGATGTGGCGTCCTCTGGTGCTGATTACGCTGTTGCGCTGAATGCAGCGAATGAAATTGCTGTTGATATGTTTTTGAGTGAGCGCATTAAGTTTACCGATATTTCGGTACTTATCGCTGACGTGTTGGAAAAGTGGGATTCTTCAGAACCAGATTCTATTGACGCTGTCATAGAAGCCGATCAGCGGGCACGCCGGATGGCTGCAGACGTTAAGCTCCGATAAATTAGATTATAGAGATATCCTGTGTTTGAACATTTTGTAACGGCGCTTTGGTTTCTTCTTGCCATATGTATTCTTGTCCCCATTCATGAGTTTGGGCATTTTTACGCAATGAGGATTTTTGGCGTAAAGGTTTTGCGTTTTTCGGTGGGCTTCGGGCGGCGCCTTTGGACATGGACCGATTCTCAAGGGACCGAATTTGCCATATCTGCAATTCCTTTAGGGGGATACGTAAAGCCGCTTGATGAGCGGAATGAAGAGGTCTCGCCTGAAGAGTTACCTAATGCGCTCGGAACCAAGCCTGAGTGGCAAAGGATCATCATATTTTTTGCTGGACCATTCGCAAACTTCGTTTTGGCTATTCTTTTTTATTGGCTCATCCTGTTAGTTAAAGGAACAACGTCATATTCGCCTGTGATTGGGCATGTCGAACCGAACTCCATTGCCGCCCATGCTGGCCTCGCAGAGGGGCAAGAGATCGTAGCGGTAGATGGCGAACCGACACCGACGCGAAAGGCCGTCACCTTGCATTTGCTTTCTCGATTGGGGGAGACTGGGGAGATTAGGTTTACAAGCAAGTATTCTGATACAGAGCTTTCATACGAGTCTGAAGGTATTTTGGATAATTGGTTGTCTGATGAGAAGTCACCCAATCCATTGAAGGGGCTCGGCATTGAATTTTATTACCCTGCTTTAGGAAAAGTTTTAGATAAGGTGCTGGAAGGCAGTCCTGCTGAGCACGCTGGTTTTCAATCGGGAGATGAACTGCTGTCTTTGAATGGCGAGGATATTCTGTCATGGGAATCGTGGGTAAAGCATATTCGTAAACACCCTAACGTTGCCATGGATGTCGAGGTGCTAAGAGGGGGGGAAGAAATCCCATTAAAGCTGACGCCAGAATCCTTAACATTAGATTCCGGCGAGGTGATTGGTAGGGCGGGTGTATCGGTAGTTCTGCCTAAGCTGCCTGAAGAGATGGTGCGCGTGCATCGATATAATATTGTTTCTGCTCTGTCTTCCTCCCTCACAGAAACCATGGATACGAGTGTATTCATACTTCTATCCATGAAAAAGCTTATTTTTGGCGAAATATCCTCTAAAAACTTGAGTGGTCCGATTGGCATTGCTAAAGTTGCCGCCTCCCACGCAGAGCTGGGTTTTTGGGCCTTTTTGTCGTTTTTGGCTCACTTGAGCATTGTTCTGGGTGTTATGAACCTTCTGCCAGTCCCGATACTGGATGGGGGGCATATAGTTTTTGCCGTTATCGAGTGGGTTAAGGGCAGTCCTGTGTCTCAGGAGGTACAGGTTTGGAGTCTGAATGTGGGTATTGTCATGTTGTTTGGTGTCATGATGATCGCCTTTTACAACGATATTTTAGGGGCCTAGTAGGCCATTAAACGCGTGCTGGATCAGAATATCTCGTGAGTGTTCTCCAGTAAGTCAAAGAATTATAAGGTCTGGCTAATTTCCATTGTTTAAATTAAATCGATTATTTGCCGTTTTTCTCGTATTGATAACGGCTCCTCATGCTTTTGCGCTCAGTTTTCAGATTGATGATATTCGCCTGGAGGGCCTTCAGCGTGTATCCGCTAGCCCTGTGTTTGCGGTGATGCCCCTGCGAGTGGGGGATGTTGCTGACAGCGAGGATATTCGGTCGATGATTCGCGAGCTTTACGCGACCGGTTTCTTCGAGAATATTCAAGTGGCCACAGATGAGGGAACGTTGATTGTTGTTCTGCAAGAACGGCCCGCCATCAAATCGATCGAAATCGATGGGAATAAGGCGATTAAGACGGAACAGCTTGAAAATATTATGACGGACAATGGCTTGTCTGAAGGTGAGATTTTACAAGCATCAAGGTTGCAAGGTATTACAAGGGAGTTAGAGCGCCAGTATATTGCGCAAGCTCGTTATGGGGCGTCTGTGAGCCTTTCCGTTGATGAACTTCCTAATAATATGGTGGAAATATTCATCGATGTTGATGAGGGAAGTGCGGCTAAAATTCGGCATTTTAATTTCGTCGGAAACGAGACGTTTGATGATGACGCGCTATTAGATCTTGTGAAAATTCGCGAGACCCGTTGGTATCGCTTTTTATCAAGTTCAGATAAATACGCCAAAGAAAAGCTCACTGGGGACATTGAAAGTCTTTCGTCGTTTTATCTTGATCGCGGTTATCTTGATTTTCGTGTTGTCTCTTCTCAAGTTTCCCTTAGCCCCGATAAAAAAGGCGTATTTATTACGCTCAACTTAGATGAAGGCCAAAAATATGAAGTCAGTAAAGTGGAGCTTGCCGGCGACCCTATTTTAGAAGAAGAAACGGTTAGACGTTTGTTTTTATTAAAGTCAGGCGATACGTTTTCTCAAACGCGCATGACGAATACCTCTGAGTACATCACGACCTTATTAGGGAATGCGGGTTATACGAATGCTAAGGTTGAAGGTATTCCCATTAAAGACGCTTCCAATAATAGTGTAGAAATTACATTTTTAATCGACCCAGGTAAGCGTGTTTACGTTAGAAGAATTGATTTTAGCGGGAACAGGAAAACCTCTGACGAAGTGATTCGCCGAGAAATGCGGCAGTTAGAGGGTGCATCGGCATCGAATGCGAGAATAGAAAGCTCGAAAGTTAAGCTTGAGCGATTAGGCTATTTTAAAGAAGTAACGATTGATGTGACGGATGTGCCTGGTCACAGTGATTTGGTCGATGTTTCTTACGAGGTTGAAGAACAGGCCTCAGGCAGTATACAAGCAAGTATTGGGTATTCAGAGGCCTATAAGGTAAATGTTGGCGTTAGTGTCAGTGAAAACAATTGGTTAGGTACGGGTAAAAAAGTACAGTTTGGAATTAATCATAACCGTTTTCAGGACGACTATACCTTTCAGTATAATGATCCCTATTTTACGCCGGATGGCGTAAGCCGTGGGTTCAGTTTATTTTATCGGAATTCAGATTTTACAAGCGCTAATTTTGGAAGTAGTTATGCTGCGGATACCGCCGGCGCAAACTTAACCTTCGGGTATCCGATTTCGGAAATTTCGTTTTTACGTTTTGGTGTGGGCTTCTCTAATCAACAATTGAAAGTCGGCGATACCGTGGGTAAACATATACGGCAGAGTCCATTTTTCTATGACGATTTTGATACGGCTATTGGGGGTGAACGCCGGTCTTATGATGTTGATTTTTCATATATTACTCAGAGTGATTTTCTTGAATTTCATAACCCAGGCGGTAGCTTGGCCCCTTTGACTAGCTTACGAGAATTCGAGTTAAATACCTTTGCTATAACGGATGATGTGGTTGGTGAGCAAGAGCCTGGTTTTATCGATAAGTATGGGAACCGTTTCAATACCTTTTCTCTAAACTCCTCATGGAGTCGTAATACGCTTAACAGAGGAATTCTTCCTACGAGAGGGAATTCCCAATCATTGAGTCTTGAGGCTTCGGTGCCTGGCAGTGATTTGGAATTCTACAAAATTCAATTTGAAGCAAAACAATTCGTGCCCCTGGGCGATGATTTTACGCTGCGCTTTAGGACAAAGATCGGCTATGGCGATGGCTATGGCGATATGGATGAATTGCCGTTTTTTGAAACCTTTCGTACCGGCGGGATAGGCTCTGTCAGAGGATATGAGCCCTTTACCTTGGGGCCGCTTGATGCCGGTGCAGATCAATATTATTTAGGGTTCTCTTCTGCCCAAGACCTGGATAACAATGGCGTTGTGTCTGCTGATGAATTTCGTAACCCCGCATATGTCTTATGTGAAGATAGCGCAACATTAGGGTGTGATGTCGGTGAGCTGGCTTCGTTTCGAGTTGGGTCAGGAAGAGGCTTGAGGTCATCTGGAGGGAATACGCTTTTTGAATTTAATACTGAGCTTATTTTGCCGATTCCGTTTGCGAAAGATACGCGATCGATGCAGTTGGTGGCATTTTATGATGCGGGCAATGTATTTTCATCTAGCTGTCGAGAAGGTCAGGTAAGGTGTACCAGCTTTGATTTGTCTGAATTACGCTCCTCTTACGGTTTAGGGTTTAAATGGCTTTCCGCGATGGGACCAATGACCTTTAGCTATGCGTGGCCTACGGATGTGACGAGTTTAGACGATGCTAAACGCTTTCAGTTTTCTTTTGGCGCAGGCTTTTAGCCAATTTATTTATATATAACTTTTTCAAAAATGGAGAAACCCCATGATTAAGAATACATGTTTCGCACTTGCGCTTTTAGCGTTTGCTCAATTGTCCTTCGCTGCGAAGATTGTTGTTTTCGATACAAACGAATCCATTATGCGCACTCAATTTGCTCAGCAAACGTTAGAGGCATTTGAGTCGACACCCGAGTTTGCGAAGATGAAGGCAGACTACGAAGGCTTAACTGCTGATTTGGAGATTCTTGATAAAGAGCGTTCTTCAAAAAGCATGACGTGGGGCGAAGAAGACAAGAAAAAGCATTTAGCCAAAATGGAAGCTGTTGCTAAAGAGCGCAACGTTGCGATGCAACGTATTAAAGGTGAACAGAATAAAGTATTGAAAACAATTTTCGACAAGTACCAACCTGTACTTAAAGCGGTTGTTGATAAATATATGGAAGAAAAAAATATTGATTTGATGATAAAGCGTGAAGCAGTCGCTGCAGCGCTAAATGACAGCATCGATGTGACACAAGATATTGCAACAGAATTGGATAAGCAAAAATAGCTGACGCCTAGCGACTTTCATCAGATGAGTGACACCTTATGAAGACGGAGTATAGCCTTAAAGAGTTATCGTCCCATCTGAGTGCGCGATTGGTGGGTGATGGAGCAATAAAGCTTTCCGGTATTGCGTCCCTCGAGACTGCCACGTCAGGGGAGCTTAGCTTCCTATCATCTAAGTCCTATATAGGCAGTTTATCGAACAGCTGTGCAGGTGCCGTGATTCTGCGAGAAGAGTACCTTGCGGGGTACGATGGTCCAGCCTTGGTTCTGGATGATCCGTATAAAGCTTATGCCCTAGCGAGCGCGCTTTTTGATCCTAGGCCAAAGCGTATAGAAGGTATTCACCCGTCTGCGGTGGTTTCTGATTCAGCGGAGGTTGCGCCGTCAGCTTCGGTTGGCCCAAATTGCGTTATTGGGGATAACGTAAAAGTTGGTGCAGGGTGTGAAATATATCCTGGTGTGGTGATTTCAGAAAACAGCCAGCTTGGTGAGAATTGTTTGATCTATCCAAATGTATCCTTGTATTCGAATGTGAGAATCGGTTCGAATGTGATTATTCATAGCGGCACAACAATTGGTTCAGACGGTTTTGGTTTTGCGCCCAGCGCTGAAGGGTGGGTTAAGATTCACCAGTTAGGTGGTGTCGTTATTGGCGATAATGTGGAAATTGGCGCGGGCACAGCGATAGACCGCGGTGCGATTGGGGACACAGTTATCCATGATGGCGTTATCATAGATAATCAGGTGCATATGGCACATAACGTAGAAGTGGGAGAAAACACCGCAATTGCCGGTTGTGTGGGGATTGCCGGCAGTACAAAAATAGGGAAAAACTGTACTTTTGCGGGAGCCGTTGCGGTCAATGGGCATATTGAAATTGCTGATAATTGCCATTTTAACGGTGGCACGATTGTAACGAAAGGGACAAAAAATGCCGGAGTTTTTGCCTCAGCGACACCTATGCAAGATGTAAAAAACTGGCGTAAATCTGCCGTTCGTTTTGGACAATTAGATGATTTAGCTGGTCGAATTAAGAAACTCGAAAAAGAACAAAATTCTAAGAGCTAACATAAGAATTAACATTAGTGCGGCTGCAGTCGCTGAGCAAAATTTTGGGGCAAACAAACCATGATGATGGACATCGTTGAAATTCGTAAATACCTTCCTCACCGCTATCCTTTCTTGTTGATAGATCGCGTAGTTGAACTGGAAGAGGGTGAAAGAATATTGGCATATAAAAATGTCTCGATGAACGAAGAGGTCTTTCAAGGGCACTTCCCCCACTTTCCGGTGTTTCCTGGCGTGATGCTGATTGAAGCGATGGCACAAGCGTGCGGTGTGCTCGGGTTTAAAACGATGGACAAAACGCCTGACGATGGCTCCATTTATTTGTTTGCTGGTATCGATAAGGTGCGATTTAAGCGTCAAGTTGTGCCTGGCGATCGCGTATTTTTTGAAGCGAAAATAGTGTCTGAAAAACGCGGCATATGGAAGTTTGATTGTGTTGCTACTGTTGATGGTGAGCTAGTCACTAGCGCTACTATTATGTGTGCGGACCGGAGCGTATAGCTCAAACTATCTGATGAACAAATCTATGATTGATAACCGAGCGATTATTGATCCTTCCGCAGAGCTTGCGGATGGGGTTAAAGTTGGTCCGTGGAGTATTATCGGTCCAGACGTCAAGATTGGTGCAGGTACAGAGATAGCCTCTCATGTTGTCCTAAAAGGGCCAACGGTTATTGGTGAAAATAATCGTATTATGCAGTTCTCCTCTATCGGCGAGGACACCCCAGACTTGAAATACTCTGGAGAGCCTACTCGTTTAGTGATTGGCGACAGAAATGTCATTCGTGAAGGCGTTACGATACATCGTGGTACGGTGCAGGATCGCTCAGAAACGACAATTGGCAATGACAACTTGGTTATGGCCTACGCTCACGTGGGGCATGATAGCGTTATCGGAAATCACTGTATTTTAGTGAACAATGCCTCTCTCGCGGGGCATGTTGATGTCGGGGATTGGGCTATTTTAAGTGGCTACACATTGGTTCATCAATACTGTGCTATTGGTACCCACAGCTTCACAGGCATGGGCAGTGCGGTCGGAAAAGATATTCCTGCATTTGTCACTGTTGCTGGAGCGCCGGCTGCGGCAAGAAGTATTAACTTGGAAGGTTTGAAACGCCGAGATTTTAGTAAAGATCAGCTTGCAAACCTATCGAAAGCGTTCAAAATTATTTATCGGCGTGGGCTGACTTTGGAGTCCGCTTTAGGTGAACTGTCTGAGTTGACCGATCACGGCGGTGAAATTCAAACCCTATGTGAATCGCTACGGGTTTCTACGCGAGGAATTGTTCGCTAGAGCCGTTCCCTCCATGTGATTTCGAAGAGCGGATATTTATGATTATCCGCTACGCCTTTTCTACGTGTTTTCTAAAACTGCATCGACTATGAAAAAACTATCGCGAGTTGCAATTGTTGTGGGTGAAGCGTCTGGGGATATGCTCGGTGCAGGGTTGATGGAAGCGCTTCAGCGTCGTTATCCCGATTGCCAGTTCGAAGGCATCGGTGGCGCTAAAATGATTGAGCGAGGTTTTGTCTCTCATTTTGCAATGGATCGCTTAGCCGTTATGGGTTTTGTCGAACCCCTTAAGCGCCTTCCTGAATTACTGGGTATTCGAAAATCTCTTCGTCAGCGTTATACGCAATCACCTCCAGATATTTTTATTGGCATCGATGCACCGGATTTTAACCTTTCGCTTGAAGGATCTCTTAAAAAGCACGGTGTTAAAACTGTTCACTATGTCAGTCCCTCAGTTTGGGCGTGGCGTCAGGGGCGCGTTAAAACCATTGCTAAAGCCGTGGACCTTATGCTGACCTTGTTTCCTTTTGAAGAAAGGTTTTATCAGGAGCATAAGGTAAAGGTTCATTGTGTCGGTCATCCCCTCGCGGATAAATTGTCTTTAGAGGATGTTAAGGTTGAGATTCGCCAGAAAATGAATCTCGTCCAGGATGCCGAATATCTTGCCTTATTACCAGGTAGTCGGCACTCCGAGGTCGCGCTCTTATCTGAGGTGTTTTTAAGCGCTGCAGAAAAGTGCGTGTCAGCTCGGCCTGGAATGAAAATATTAATGCCTGCGGCGAACGAAGCTCGGCTAGCAGAACTCACATCCAAGCTAAGTCTATTTCCTTCGTTAGACGTGACTTTAAGTTTGGGGAATTCCCATGAAGTAATGGCTGCTGCCGATGTGGTTTTGATGGCGTCTGGAACGACTACGCTTGAAGCAATGCTATTGAAGCGCCCCATGGTGATTGCGTATAAAATGGGGGTGGTGTCATACTGGATTTTGAAGCGGCTTGTAAAATCAAAATACGTCGGCTTGCCCAATCTATTAGCAAATCGATTACTGGTACCGGAATTACTGCAAGAGAATGCAACGGTAGAAAATATCAGTCGATCACTTATGACCTATTTCGAATCTGAGCAAGAAAGCGCAGCGATTGTCGAAGAGTTTCAGAGCATCCACCGAAGCCTTAAAAAAAATGCGAATGAAGAAGCTGCAAATGCCATTGAACAGTTGTACTTAAATTAAAAGGGTATAAAAAGAGACGATCCATATGACCATTGATATGTTTGAGGTTGATACCTCGTATGATCTGATCGCGGGTGTTGATGAAGTGGGAAGAGGCCCATTGGCGGGTGATGTGGTTACTGCAGCCGTAATACTAGGGAAAGATCACAATATTTCTGGACTAAATGATTCTAAAAAACTAAGTGAAAAGAAACGAATTCAACTAAGCAAAGAGATAAAAGAAAAAGCGCTCGCATGGAGTATCGCGCGCGCTTCTGTTGAAGAGATTGATGATATTAATATTCTGCACGCTAGTCTTTTAGCTATGAAGCGAGCCGTAGACGAATTAAATCCCGTGCCCGAGTACGTCTACGTCGATGGAAATAAATTGCCGCGCTGGCATTATGCTTCTGAAGCGGTGGTTCAAGGAGACAGCCGCGTTGCGGAGATAAGTGCCGCTTCGATTCTTGCTAAAGTAGCGAGAGATACGGAAATGGCCGAATTTGATGAAAAATTTCCAGAATATGGTTTTGCTAAACACAAAGGGTATCCAACTAAAGTACATCTCGAAGCGTTAGAAAAACACGGCCCGTGTGCGATTCACCGCTGTTCATTTGGTCCAGTAAAGAAAATATTGCAAGAAAACGAAAATTAGTTGAATTTTCGGTTAAATATTTATGAATATCTGATATTAGTGAGCTATACCTAGTAATAAGAGGTGCGAAATTTTGTGACACAGAGCACTATTTATGTGTGAATGCTCTGGGTTTTAGTAAATAGCAGCACTTGGTTATTTCACGAGGATCTAAGGGGGTAATTGTGAAAATGGATAATTTCGGGTTTGGGGTATTTTGTAATCCTTGGCTAGATTTTTATGCAGAGTGGCTCAACTCTATTAATGAGAGAGAAAACGCAATGCGGCGATTTATCCGGCACCCATCAGACATTCCAATCGCTTTTTCTTTGGAGTCATGTCCCTCTCATACGCAGCACTTGCGAGACGTGAGTAGTGGCGGCCTATGCTTCACCTCAGAGACCCCGATGAAGGCCGGTAGTAATATTCATATAGAGATAGGGCTAGACCGTTCCCCATTTGAGGCAGATGGCACAGTCGCGTGGTGTAAGCGCGAACGTGATGCGTATGCGGTTGGCGTGGAGTTTACCGATAACTCGACTCAATACAGTGTGCGGATGATTGAGCAGATCTGTCATATTGAGCATTATCGATATGAAATGCTGGAGTCGGAAGGGCGAGATCTCAGCAGTGAAGATGCGGCAAAAGAGTGGGTTGAAAAGTACGCTGCGGACTTCCCCGCTTAATTTCATGTAATTTGAACCGTTTAAAATGGAAAAGGCCGATACCTGAAGGGGTATCGGCCTTTTTTATGACTTTGAATTGGAGTGGAGGCTCGAAGGTAGGGAGGTTAAGGCCTTTAGGAAGGATTAAGCCGCAAGCAGCTTGTCATAGCGACGGCTTAACAGCTCATAAAATTGCTCGCGTAGCTGCATTATTGTCGCTTTGATATCGGCAATTTCTTGTTCACTGATATCCTGTCTTCCTACGTATACCTGCTTACGAAAAAACGCAATTTTGGCTGCATATAGCCGAAGCGTTTTTTCCATCGTTTTCTCGCCGAGCATCAGCAGTTTCGCTTCTGCCGCTGCGAGCTTCTCGAAATCTTGGACCAATTGCTCGTTTATACGATCAAGTTCGTGTTTTCTTGCGGGCGGCCAGCGCTTACCGAAACGTGTAGATTCGATAACCAGCGCCGAATATTTGGCGAAACAGTGATTCACCCGCCCAACTTCAGACGATATCTCTTCAAGCAGATAAATCTTTTTCTGTTCTGGTCGCGCTCTCGCGGGGGATTGTTGGTCCCGCCACATCTTTGTTAGCCACAGGGATGCCATTGTCAGCATCATTCCCATCGCGATTTTAAATAAAGTGTCAAGAATCGCCCAATAATCAATACCCATAGTTGCTCTCACATAATTTGGTCAATTAATTGACTGATTGTCAGTGTCATTAATGTATTTAGCAAAATACGAACCAGATTATGGGAATCCTTTGGGAGGTGCTATGGAGGGCGCGCGGGATGGGGGAGGCATGTATTTTATGGCCTCGGGTCTGGGCCTCAAACGGTATTCGGCCCGCTGTAAACGAGCTGAATACCTTACTTCTATGGGCTTTTATTGCGTCTGCTTTTTAAGCGTTATTTTAGGAAGGATGTACCTGATTGACGCTTCAAGCTTGTTTATTATGGCTATTCAAGGACAGACATTCGAAATTTTATCCAGTTCTTTTGCGGTTGTGGTAAATGCATATTCCTCGTTATCGCTGAAGAAGTAATACACCATGTCGTTAGAAAACATCATGATGCCGATGCCGCCATAGCCAGACATATAGGGGACCCATGTGTCGCTGATACATGAGGTTAAGGTGGAGGATGCGTTCAGATTGTACGCCCAGAAACTATGTTGATATTTGTCGTTTGTACTACCTGCATTCAACCCGCGGTCATTGTTACTTTTTTGTAAGGCCGAGTTCATCATGCTTTGGTTTATGACTTGCGTTCCATTGATTTGGCCGTTAGATTTATTTAAAAATTCCCCCAGCTTCACGGCATCATCGCGGTGGTAAGTTAACCCGAAACCGGCCCAGAACTGCGCCGTAGAGTCGTAAGTTCGTTTGCTTGTGTAAGTGAGTGGACTTAAACCTAGAGGTTTGTAAATATCTTCTACCAGTAAATCAGTAAACAAATCCGCGTTATTTCCCGCGAGATCTTTGTAATATTCATTCATACCCCGTCCGAGAAGATATGTGTCAGATGTATGGTATACCCAGCTCGTATTCGGCGTTACTTTGCGTGGATATGCGCAAGCGTGACTCACTTTCTGCGCGTGGGTATCAACTAAAAAGAAGTTGTTTGTGGTACTTGTTGACCCCTCGTCCGTTTCGAAACCGCTGGAGTTATAATTTCCAGTGGCCATATCCAAAGCGTTTTCAAAAGTGACGTCATTCCATTGACTACCGCATTCACTGACGTAATCACCAATAATTAAGTCGCTTTGTGATCCTGAATAAAGTTGTTCGAGTCGCATTAAGCCAAAACCGCCAACAACTGATTTAGCTGTCGAATATGACGGTACAGCCATAACGTCGCAGTAAGGGTAGTCGCCCTGACGTGTTGCGCATCCTCCTGTGTAGTTAATGCCGTTGTAGGCAACGCCAAACAGGGTCATATGGCTTGAGGTGATTTCTGATGCGATGTTCGCGATTGTGATGTTGCTTCCTGGGTAATCTGTCGCCAGCTCGCTGATGTTTTTGGTTGGCATCCGGTTCGAGACTTCGGTCTCATATGCACTTATTAGGCTGCCTGCATTTGATACGTTACTTGGTGTGTAAGATGCGTTGAGTTCTCCATGCAGGTTGTACTTGAAGTACACACATGTTTCTTGTGCGATCTGATAAGCCACTTGTGATACAGATCCATCGTCTTTAAATAAAAAGGTCATTACGCCGTTATGTGTGCAGTTTGCATTGCGTTCTTGTAATGCGAAAGGCAATGCAGCACGCGAGTATCCGTTATCGTTACTTTCATTCCATACGCGGCCAGGGGCTAAAATATATTCCCAATCATTGCTACTATTATTGCTGATCACGCCACGGTTAACGGGTATGAGGTGTGTGCCATGTTGAACAAATTGGTAGTTAAAATTAGGCATTCGGTCGGGGTTGCTATAAGCGCTTGCCAGACTTGTTCCTTGTTCACTTAGTATGCCGTCTGTAATCGTGAGCGTGAGCGTTCCCTCGAATGTATTCGTTGGGTTCGCTGCGTTGGTCGGAATGGCATAGTGACTGTAGTCGACTAGCCCCACTGTGCTAGTACCGGTCAGTTGGGTGTAGGTTGCTGCTGATCGGCTCACATTACCACTGCCCGTTAAGCAGTCGTAATCACAACTACCGCCACCAGAACTGGTGCCCGTACCGCTGACGCTTACGGTTGAAGTGGGTTCGTCGCTATCGTTGGACGGAATACTGAGCGTGGCGCTTGAGCTGCTTTGTGTCGTGGGTTGATACTGTATTGTCGTGGTGCAGTTATTGCCTTCAGTGACGGTAGTATTTGAACAGTTATCCGCACTTAAACTAAACGGGCTAGCTAAGCCAGAAAGTGTACCTATAGTAAGGTCTGCATCACCATCGTTGTTGATTGTAATTGTTTTTGTGGTGCTATTTCCGATGTTAACGTTACCGAAAGCGCCCGAACCGGACACTGTGATTTCCGGTGATCCACTGCCGGAGCCAGGTGATCCGGAGACGAGGATGTCATCGAACCAGCAATAGTCTGCATTGCCGTTACCCGCAATGCGTAACCGCAATACTACATTCGCGTTATTATCTATACCAGAGGGTGAGACACTGCCTGAATATAAGGTGTACCCATCGTCTTGTCCGTTGATAACTTGAAGAACTGTATTCCAGCTCGAGCCGCCATTGGTAGATACTTCGGCTCTACATAAATCACTTCCTTCCAACGAGCTTGCGGCGATTTTTGCGCTGACATTTACACTGATATAATTGCTGGTCGCAATCGTGCGGGTCAGTGTTTTGGTTTTTCGTAGTCGTACAGAGGCATTGGCACCGTACCATGTCACTGTTGGGGAATAGCCACTTCCACTGACTGCCCAGCCACTGTAGTTGCTATCTTGAAAACCCTCTAAAAAAATAGTGTCTGCATGGCTGCTGATGGCGACTAGCGCAGACAGCCAGAGACTTATAGTTAAATACTGTAGTTTCATCGCTTTTATCCTCAACTTACTTTTATATTTGTTGATTTAAGTGTTGTAGGTGCGTTGATGTAATTTAAGCGGAAACGGATAGCGCAACGCTTTACTTACACTGCTTGTTAGCCATTCTTTTTTGCCGAATACGAAGGACTCGACTTATGGTGTTCCATGATAATATTTATCCGACGGTGTTAACTGCGCCTAGCAACGTTTTATTGGTTTATTATTTGATATCTGCGGATTAATGAAGCGTAAAATTATCGCTAAATAGCACGGTTTCCTAGAACCAGAGTCAATGGTTCGGTTGGTCCAGATTGTTTTGGAGGCGTTGCTCTTGAGGCAGGGTTTCCTGGAAAGCAGAGAGTTTATATGTCGAGTTACATAGTGGCTAGCGGTGTAAGCGCAGTATAGGCCAAATAAAATCGTATAGATTTAAAGATATAGGGGCCCGCGAGTATTAATAGGCCCCTAAACAATTACGCGCTTACTTTTAAATTTTGCAGCGCGTTTTCTGGGGCGACATAGCTATATGCCAATGCCTTTGCCACGGCGTCACAGGTCACTAGACCTTGGTGAATATTAAGCCCCTTTAAGAAATATTCATTTTCCAATAACGCGTTTAAACCCTTGTCTGCAAGCGCCAATACATAAGGCAAGGTTGCGTTGGTTAGGGCCAATGTGGATGTCCGAGCGACGGCGCCAGGCATATTGGCGACGCAATAGTGGACGATTCCATCGACCATATAGACTGGGTTTTCGTGCGTGGTGGGTTTACTTGTCTCGAAGCAGCCACCTTGATCGATGGCGACATCCACTAATACTGAGCCACGCTTCATTAAGTGGAGCATATCTCTTGTTACCAATTTTGGTGCGGATGCCCCAGGAATTAACACTGCACCCACAACTAGGTCCGATTGCGCGAGTTGCTGCTCTAATGATTCTCGTGTGCTGTACAGGGTTTTAATTCGCCCGCCATATGTTTCGTCCAATTGTTTTAGGCGAGTAAGGGATCGGTCTAAGATCGTGACATCTGCGCCCATTCCCATCGCTATATGTGCTGCATTTAATCCAACGACGCCACCGCCAATAACGCAAACTTTTGCGGGCGCTACACCAGGTACGCCGCCCATCAATACGCCACTTCCACCTTGGGCCTTTTTCAGGCAGGCCGCGCCTTCTTGTGCTGATAGTCGGCCTGCAACTTCAGACATGGGGGCAAGTAGGGGTAATCCGCCTTTTTCGTCTGATACAGTTTCATAGGCAATCGCCGTAGCGCCGGATTGAAGCAGCAGTTTTGTTTGCTGTGGGTCAGGTGCTAAATGTAAATAGGTAAAGAGAATTTGGTTTTCTCTTAGCATAAGGCACTCTTCCGGCTGAGGCTCTTTCACTTTGATAATAAGTTCAGCCGCATCAAATATCTGCTTGGCAGTCGTTGCTAACTGCGCGCCGGCTTGTTGGTAATCCGCATCGGTAAATCCAATTCCGAGTCCTGCGTCCTGTTGTACCACGATGTTGTGGCCGCGTTCGGATAGTTCTCTAACTCCTGCTGGGGTTAAACCTACACGGTATTCGTTGTTTTTGATTTCTTTGGGTACACCGATTTGCATTACTTTTTCCTCATGGGGTTTGATTCACTCTATTGAATAAAAGTGTAATCAAAGCCGATCAGATTTATTTCCTTATTTTTGTTGTATTTTTGTTAAATGTAAGGTTATTCTTCTTTTCTAGCGTATTTTTTTGGTTAAATATTCTTTGGGGTGGCTTATGAGCAGTGAGATTAATCTAAGCAAAATGGACCGTAATATACTTCGCGAGCTACAGAAAAACGGCCGTTTGAGCTTTTCTGAACTTGCTCGGCGTGTGGGCTTGTCTAATAGTCCTTGTTTTGAGCGCGTAAAACGATTGGAGCGAGAGGGCGTTATTCGAGGGTATACCACATTGCTAGATCCGCTCTATTTGGCCGCTAATCTTTTAGTCTTCGTACAGATTCGTCTTACGCGGACGTCTCAAGATATTTTTGAAAAATTCAAATTAGCGGCTATCGAGTTAGAGGAGGTTCAAGAATGTTATTTAGTCTCAGGGAATTTTGATTATCTTATTAAAGCGCGTGTAGCGGATATGAATGAGTACCGCAGGTTTTTAGGTGAAACACTCTTAACGCTACCAGGAGTTCATGAATCCACAAGTTACGTGGTGATGGAGGAAGTAAAAGAAACGCTTAATATTTCTATCCCATCATAATATCAGATGAATAACGGTACTTAGGCCGTATTCTCTGGCCCCACATTTTTCTATCTACTGGCCCTATTGGCCCATTACTTTCTAGTCTAGAGTCGAAGATGAAGCTTTTCTGCTGGTATTACTTCTATACAGGTGATGTGGCAAAGTTTAAATAGCTTCGAAACCGCCCTTACGATGTATGGATGATAAAGAGCCTGCGCTCTGGAAAAGTGTTGCCTGAATAATCTCGCACTAATGTAAAAAGTGAACTGTGATTAAATGCAAATGGCGCATCGTTAGTATTCACATTTCCTAATAATACGAATAACGTAAAAAGCGAGGAAAATTCATGCACAAGGTTTTTATTGTCGCGCTCATTTGTTTTTTATCAACGTCCTATAGCTACGCAGAGACCGTTTTCTTTGATGACTTTTCGAATGGTAACCTTTCTGATTGGAATGCTTCTGGGAGTGGTACATCTTCGGTACAAAATGGCAAGGCACGGTTGTCCCGAAAAAGGCATATCACTCAAGCAGTTGCCACTACAGGCTGGGAAAATGTTGTCTTTTCTGTCGATCATTCCTCTCAGGGACATGAGTCAAATGACAGTTGTTTATCGCAAATATCTACGGATGGTGGATCTAGTTATGTGACAGTTGCAGACACTAGTGATGCGTTTCAAGCAACGGCTTCTCCCAGCGGGATAGATGACAATAATGATGTTGTGTTACGCATGCGATCAGCGAGTAATAGTCGTTTTGATTATTGTTTTTTCGATAACATCACATTAACTGGTGATGCTGTCACGACAGTACCTGGGCCAGAGATTACTGTTACCGGTAATGGTGATTTTGGTGCGGTTGAAATAGGTTCTTCTTCAGAGAGCACGATAACGATTTTAAATGAAGGTGACGCAAACCTTTCTGTTGGTGATGTAAGCGGTCTTGCGTTGCCTTTCGACATTAGCGCAGACAATTGTTCAAATACTATCTTAGTGGCGAACCAAAGTTGTTCGCTTATCGTCACTTACTCCCCCACAGGTGAATTTACGAGCAGTGATACGCTTGATATTCCAAGTAATGATGCCAGTGAACCACTTTCGTCTGTCGGTGTTACGGGGTCGGGGTTTAATGTGAACAACAGTGGTGCCATTTTTTCTGATGATTTTGAATCGGGTTATAGTTCTTGGACGATCGGCGGTAGTGGTGATTTTGGCGTTGTATCAAAGGCTGGTTCACAAACACTTAATCTTGCTAAAACATCATCTGCCAGTGTTACCGTTAATACCGGAGGGAATACTGATGTGGTGATTACGCTGGATATGATTGCCTCATCACTAGAAAATGGTGAACTCTGTATCGCGGAGGCTCAAGGCTCAGCGGGTTGGGTTACTGTTGGCATGTTAGAAAATGGCGATGATAACGGTTCGGTATTTACGCAAGCGGCATCCAATGGGTCTTTTGATGATACAAGCTTAACATTGCGCTTGAGTGCTTCAGGCAATATTAATTCAGATGATTGTTATTTTGACAATATCAATATTGAGTCTATTCCTGGTGGTGTTCCCCGTGAAGAAGCTTCCTTCAGTTATTTAATGGGAGTGGATGACCAAACATTTTCCAGTGCTGCGTTCGCACAGACTAATAGCAACGCAACGACCAACAGTTTCGAAGGAAGCCTAATGATTAGCGGTAGCCCTGTTTTTAGTAAAAATTATGGTACTACGGGTGATCTACCTTCAGGTTATGCCGTTTGGCCCAGTTTTAATTACGAATTTGTCCAGGATGGTAATCGATTGATCCCGATCGATCGGGGCCATTCTTTTATTGGCAGCGGTGCATGGTCAGTCAGTGCGGGTGTCGGGGCCGCGTGGGATGAAGCTGGTGATAATGGTTATACCCGTGCAGCGTTTCCGTACACAATCAAACAGAATAATACGAACTGTGAGCATAATGGATTAGCGACGTTCCTATTTAAAGATGATGGCAGTGTTTCGAATGTTCATGTTCAGAATGTTGCGGAAACGTGTATCTTTTACGGATTTGAATTCTATGGAACCTTGTTGGGTGAATACGATAATTACCCTATCAGCAGTAAATCTCAGGTGATTTCCGAGCGTGATATTGAAGAGCGCGCACGCATTCCCACAAAACCTTTGTCTGATCTCGCTGTCGATTTTCCAGGAGTTGATTTATCTAATTATGGCTACGCTATCGATGCGCAAGACCTAAATGGTTACAGTATTCTGGTGAACGGTATTAGTTATATGGATGGATGTACAACGCGTTACGGTACACATCCTTACTGTGCAGATAAAACGGTTGGTATTTATTCATTCACTAAATCCATTCACGCGTTTATGGTCGTCGCAGCGTTAGAAAAACGTTACCCAGGATTTAAAAATCAATTGATTTCAAATTTGGTACCAGAATGTGCGGGGGATGCTCGTTGGAATGGTGTGACGGTTGAGAATGCTCTCGATATGGCGACAGGGAATTATACGTCCGCGAACTATGAAGTGGACGAAGGGAGTTCAGCAATAGTGAGTAACTTTTTTAATCAGACAACACGTACTGCTCGTGCCGCTTTCGCATGTACCGGTTGGCCTAACAAAACAGCACCTGGTACCTATCATGTATACCACACTACGGATACCGAGCTTGTGGGGTATGCGGCTTCGGCGTTCGTTAAGAGTCAGTTAGGCGCTAGTGCCGAAGCATTTGATGATATTTTGGTTCCTATCTATAACAAAATTGGCTTGAGCAATTATATTCGTGGTATTCAACGAACCTCAGATAGCCAAGATGCGTGGGGGGGATATGGCTTGTCGACAACATTGAATGATGTTGTGCGCATTGCGCAGTACTTACGTGATGAGGCAGTTACTGATGATGAGCTAGATGCGACTATGGTGAGCGAAGTTATTAGTGGTGGGAGCCAGGGTTTATATGCTCAACTAAATAACTTTAATTATGATAATGGATTTTGGCGGTATCACGTTGGTGCTGCCAGTGATATGAGTGCGTGTGGCAGCGGGACACAAGTACCGGTTATGTCTGGCTATGGTGGCCATACCAGTATTATTCTCCCCGAAGTCATTATCACTCAGTTAACGGATGGTGGGGGGATAGGATTTCTAAACACCATTGACGATGTGTTCAATCATGTGAGTAATGCATGTCCTAGTAATTAGGTTTTATGATGTAAAAAAGCCCCTTTGATCAGGGGCTTTTTTTTACTCAAATTTCGTGAGAACAGAAATATAGTTATCATGCCTTATAAATGCGTTTCGCTACATAAGGTGATTCTGTAAATAGCAAAGAGGGGTTTATGATGTACAAAATATCCGTGCGAAAACCGGTGCAGTTTTTTTTGAAAATATTCGTGGTGAGAGTCGCTTTACTGCTTTTTTTATCAAATAGCAGTTGGGCTTTAGTTTCGGCTCAGGTTGCCATATATAATGATACAGGGACTTCCGGCGGTGGCGCTTGGTTAACAGGTATAAACTCGATAAAAGATATGCTCTATACCTATGGTTATTCTTACACGGATATATCCCCTAGCCAGATTAACAGTACATCCAGCTTGAATAATTACTACAATGTTATTCTTTTTCCTGGTGGCTGGGCGGGAAGTTACAACAATCTTCTGAATGGAGCGGGTCGGAATAATCTACGTAAATTTGTTAGAAATGGCGGCGGCTATTTTGGTACATGTGCGGGTGCCTTTCATGCTTGTGATATCGTGAAGTGGACGCCTTATAGTGGGTCTTCAACATCTACTTATAATTACCCTTTGAACTTATATCTAGGTAAGTGCCATGGCTCGATTAACGAGATTATCGCATGGACGACATCTACCGGTTGCGGTGGAGCTGCTCCCAAGAAAGGTGCAAAAATGACGAATATAAAAGTGAATACATCAGCACTTCCTGGCGTCAACCGTAATACAAGTATTCTATATTATGGTGGGTCTTGGTTTGATAACACCTCCGGTGTAACGGTTATGGCAAGCTATGATGTGCCTGGTTCGCCGGCACACAATAAGCCTGCAATGATCAAATATAATTATGGCCAGGGAAAAGTTTTTTTAACGGGTCCACACCCAGAAGTATCCATGAGTGGGTGTAAGTTGTTTTACTCTTCCAATAACTGGTACCTCATGCATAAGGTGTTACAGCAGTTGATGTAACGATAAAATCCTTCATGTTATTTAATCCCCCTCCTTTAACGCAATTTCTCTTGCAGCTAAAGGCGGGGAGCTTTAGTGAAAAAAGTAACTACAACTAAACCGTTATTTATAAATATCGCGTTAGAAGTCCTTCTTTAATCACATAATCCAATGTCTCATTGAGTGATTTTTCGAGTATTTCAATCATTAAGTCGATTTGTGCGTGGGTACTTATAAGCGGTGGGCATAACGCGATACTGTTACCAGCAACTTGACGAACAATCATGCCGTTTTCTTGGCAGCGAAGTGCTGCGTAAGCCCCAACTTTCGCATGAGGGAAGGGTTGGCGTTTTTCTTTGTTGGCGACAAGTTCCACTGCGGCAATCATGCCTTTACCCCTCACTTCTCCGACGAGGGGGTGCTCTTCAAGCAAGGCGAGTCGAGATTGCATGTACTGTCCTGTTTCTGCTGCCTGCTTAAATATTTGGTCTCGTTCGCAAATCTCCAATACCTTCAAGGCTACGGCACAGGCGACAGGGTGGCCGGAGTATGTGTAACCGTGACCAAATACGCCGACTTGAGCGCTGGGCTCTATCATGGCCTCATACATATCCCCTCGAATTACCGAGGCGCTGATAGGAAAATACGCGGACGATAATTGTTTGGCGAAGCTCATCATGTCCGGCTTGTTGATATTCATCGTTGTACAACCAAAATCATTGCCGGTGCGCCCAAACCCCGTAATAACTTCGTCCGCCCAGAATAGAATGTCGTATTTATTTAAGATAGCCTGTACTTTCTCGTAGTAGCCAGGTGGTGGCACAAGTACGCCGCTTGCACCCGTGATAGGCTCGGCAATAAAAGCGGCAATTGTGTTTGGACCCTCGTGAATAATTAACTTTTCAAGATTGCTACATATGCGGTCAACAAATTCGGTTTCGGTTTCACCGTCACGTGCACCGCTGTAATAATGCGGATGGTCGGTTCGTAAAATTCCTAGGGCCTCTATTGGCGCATCGAAGTGTGTAAGGTTTGCAGGTAAGCTGGTTAAGCAGCCGGCGGCGACGGTGACGCCGTGGTACGCACGATCACGGGTAATGATTTTTTGCTTTTCGGGTTTTCCTATCGCATTAAAATAATAACGCAGCATTTTAATGTGTGTGTCGTTGGCATCCGAACCTGAATTTCCGAAAAATATGTGGGCGTTTTCGACGGGCACCATAGCGGCAAGTTTATCGGCGAGATCCATTCCCACTTGGTGGCTTTTGCCTCCAAACATATGGCTGAACGTGAGCTTATGCATCTGTTCATTTGTGGCAGAAATCAATTCGTCGTTACCGTAACCGAGCGACGTACACCAGAGACCGGACATCCCCTCGATATATTGTTTACCTTGTTTATCGTAAACGTAAATACCTTCGCCTCTGTCGATAATGAGCTGCTCAGTGGCTTTTAAGTTTGTTGTTGGATAAATGATTGTACTCATGGCTCTTTCCTATTAACCGCTTTATGTCGGAGTTATTTGTCTAAACCACCCATGCATAGATATTTAATCTCTACATAATCATCAAGACCATACTTGGAGCCTTCGCGGCCGTTCCCAGATTCTTTCATGCCGCCAAACGGCGCGACCTCTGTTGAAATAATGCCTTCGTTGATACCGATAATGCCGTACTCTAAAGCTTCTCCTACACGCCATATGCGCCCGATATCGCGGGTGTAAAAATAGGCGGCTAAACCAAACTCTGAATCGTTGGCCATGCTAATGGCTTCTTGCTCATTGCTAAATTTACTGACTGGGGCAATCGGCCCAAAAATTTCTTCGCGAAAGACGCGCATTTCGTTATTAACGTTGCCGAGTACGGTTGGTTCTACGAAGGCGCCGTCTAATTCGGAGCGTTGCCCGCCACACTGTACGGTCGCACCTTTATCAACGGCGTCGCTTATCATTTCACAAACGGCATTGGCGGCTTTGTTATCAATTAGGGGACCGATGTTTGTTTTATCTTCGAAGCCATCACCAAGTTTTAATTGCTTTACTGCAGCGGTAAGTTTTTCAATAAATAGGTCGTAAATATTTTCTTGCACCAAAATTCGGTTGGTGCACACGCATGTTTGCCCTGCGTTCCTGAATTTTGAACTCATTGCGCCAGAGACGGCTTCATCAATATCCGCATCGTCGAAAACTATAAAGGGAGCGTTGCCTCCTAATTCCATGGAGGTGCGTTTTACTGTGGTGGCGCACTGGCTAATGAGGTGCTTACCGACTGGGGTAGAGCCTGTAAACGTGAGTTTTCGAACAGAAGGGTGGCGAGTTAACTCATCTCCGATTTCTCGGGTATACCCGCAGAGAATATTAATTACGCCTGCAGGAATGCCTGCGCGCTCTGCAAGTAGGGCCATCGCATTGGCGGAAAAGGGCGTGGCGTTGGCCGGTTTACATACAACCGTACAGCCAGCGGCAAGTGCTGGCGCGATTTTTCTTCCCAGCATCGCGCTTGGGAAATTCCATGGTGTGATACATGCGACTACACCGATACCTTGCTTAGTCACAAGAATTCGTTTACTGCTATCTGTCGCTGGGATTGTATCGCCATAGAGACGCTTACCTTCTTCTGCGAACCATTCGAAGTAGCTCGCGCTATAGGCGATTTCTCCGCGTGCTTCCGCTAAAGGCTTGCCTTGCTCTGCGGTTAAGATGCGCGCTAGGTCTTCTTGATTTTCCATCATTAATTCATAAATACGACGCAGATAATGCGCACGTTCTTTGGCGGTCTTTTTTTGCCAGAGCTTTTGTGCTTGTTCTGCAGACTCAATTGCTCGCCGAGTCTCTCGCATACCACAGCACGCGACTTTACTAATGTGCGCCCCGTTAGCAGGGTTCACGATGTCGAGTGTTGCTTCGTTATCGGCGTTGGACCATTGTCCGTTGATATAGGATTTCCCTGTGAGCAGGGAAGGGTCGTTGAGAGTGAGGTCCATGGTGGAAGTGCTCATATTCTGCCGCTTCGTTATAGATGATGACTTTAAATCAGTTTATTTCCTTGTTTTTCTCACCGCAATCGATATATTTAGACCATTCTGGTGATTAAATTTAACCAAAGTACTTTGGAGTGCTGATGTTGTTATCGAGACGTCATTTACCGTTGAATGCGATGCGTGCTTTTGAAGCTGCCGCAAGACACTGTCATCTGCGCCGTGCAGCTGAAGAGCTGGGCGTTACCCACGGTGCGGTAAGTCGTCATGTGCGTCAGTTAGAAGACTTACTTGGGGTGGCCCTATTTGACCGCAGTCGCAACCGCATGGTGTTGACATCTGCAGGCGACCGTTTGTTGCTGGGGGTGCAGCAAGGCTTGGATATGATGGCGGAGAGTGCCTTATATTTGGATGCTGAGTCTATTGCGGGGCGCTTGGTGATCGCCTCAACGCCTTCCATCAGTGCAGGTTGGTTAGTCACAGCGATCGGTGAGTTTAGTCAGCGTTACCCCGAGATGGATATCTCTTTGTTGAATATTGATCCGATGCAGATGGATATACCGGCGGATGTGGATGTCGCTATTTGTTATGGAAAGCCGAACGCACGCCGTAGGGAAGTAACGGAGTTGTACCGTGAAAAATATTTTCCGGTGTGTAGTCCTCAGTTACTGAATGTCGATCGGCCGCTACGGAACCTAGAAGACGTATTGGATTATCCTCTATTAACCGATCGCCACGGTCATTGGGTGCGTTGGTTGTCTCAGTACGGGATTAACGGTGACCAAAGAAAAACGCTTTATTTTCAAGAGTCTTTTCAGGTGATTCATGCCGTAAAAGAGGGGTTTGGCATTGCCTTGGTGGACCGTTTTGAAGTCGCAAGGGACCTTCAAAGCGGAACGCTTCAGTCGCTATTTAATGAGGAGGTGATTGCAGAGCAGAGCCATTATTTGGTGACTGATTCAGATGCAAGGATGACCGTCCGTTCCCGCCTATTTATCGAGCATATTACCCGTTATGTGTCTCCTACTAGGGAGTGACGCGTAAATCTTCTCTTGATTTTACTGGGTTTTCGTCACTAACATGGGGGTGTGTCTTTCATTTGTGCTTCCATTGCGACTTTAAAAGTCGGCACGGCAAAAGCACTGGCAAATCATCACTGCGGGATCGAGAAATGCTGTTATGCCAATAAGCAATGCGATTATTTATCTTGACCCTGATAGTGATTTGAATCTGCAAAGTCAGATTCGCCAAAAAATGGTGGAAGCGATTTTGTTGGGGAATTTCCCTCCCGAGCGGCGTTTACCTTCATCACGGAAAATGGCTGAGCAGTTAGGTGTAGCAAGGAATACGGTTGTTTTAGCGTATCAACAGTTAATTGACGAAGGATATTTGGTCAGCCGTGAGCGCAGCGGTATTTATGTTAACGAGAAAATCCTCGAAGGCCGTGTTGGTTTTCAGGGTAAGCCAAGTAAAAGTGTCCAAATAACCTCGCAATGGCGTCAGCGCTTTAAAGGCAGTGTCGTTTCTCATCAAGAGTTTTCTTGCCCGCCCAATTGGCAACAATATCCCTACCCCTTTATCGAAGGGCAGTTTGATACATCTTTATATCCTATTAAAGAATGGCGAGAGGCCTCTCGTCTTGCCTTGGGTGTAAAAGAAATATATGAGTGGGCAGGTGAGAGTGGGGGCGCGGATGACCCCATGCTGATCGAGCAAATCCGCAGCAAAATTTTACCTCGGCGAGGTATTCAGGCAAGCCCCGATGAAATATTAATTACTATCGGTACTCAGCAGGCTTTGTATTTAGCCACACAATTACTTGTGGATTCACGAGTACCTGTTGCCATTGAAGAACCTGGATACCCAGGGATGCGCCAGTTGCTCGCTCAGCGCGGCGCGCCTTTGGTGTACCAACCGGTTGACCAGGATGGAATGGTGGTCGACAAGGGTTTGGACGATTGCCAAGTCATTTATGTCACACCCAGTCATCAAACGCCAACGGCGGTGACGATGTCTATGCCACGGCGTGAAGCGCTCTTAAAAAAAGCCGCGCAACATGACCAGATTATTTTAGAAGATGATTTTGAGTTTGAGAGTAATTATCTTGGGCAACCTCATCCAGCGCTGCGGAGTATTGATAACGAAAACCGCGTGATTTACATGTCGTGCTTATCAAAGGTATTAGCGCCAGGCTTACGTCTTGGTTTTATGGTCGCCGCGCCGGAAGTCATCGCGGAGGCACGTAAGTTGCGACATCAAATGGTTTTACACCCGCCGCTAAACAACCAAAGAACCGCCGCCTTCTTTTTATCTTTGGGGCATTACGATACATTCCTATTACATTTATACGAAACTTTTCAACAGCGTTGGATTGCGCTTCGTCGGGCGGTAAATTATTACCTTTTACACGATGTGGTGATTACGCCTTCACAGGGTGGTACGTCATTTTGGATGAATGTCCCCGCGGATTTGAATGTGCAGTATCTAGTACAGGAGGCGGCCAAACGAGGCATCTTGATCGAGCCGATGGACCACTATTACGCGACTTCTGATATACCTGAGAATTCATTTCGCATGGGGGTGACCAGTATCCCGCACGACAAAATTCGTGACGGCGTCATTCGTCTTCGTGATCTGATCCATGAGTTACGTCAACAAAAGATAGAAACCTTTGATACTGCGAAAGGGCAACAGCTGACCGACAAAAAATTACATAAAGCGGTGACGGGGCGAACTATGCGGTGCCTGGTTGCCTACGGAGACCCGTGCACGATCGAACTGTGTGAGGATGGCAGCATGATCGGCCGTGCGGGTTATGCCAATGAAGACTGTGACGAAGGGCGTTGGTGGGTCGAGGGTGAATTTTGGTATCGGCAGTGGACCCGTTGGGCCTGGGGCGAAGTAGGTATTTATCGTGTAAAAATGGAAGATGAAAATATTAAATTGTTTGACAAGGAAGGGCGTTTAATCGAAAACGCCGTTTTACGTAAGCCTACCCCTGCAGGAAAGTGAGCTTAGCTAACTGGCCTTATCACGCACCTACATCTGGTTCTATCCGTCTTAGCGTCTTTCTAATAAATTGAGCCTAGCATGGCATTAAAATCAGCGAAACCTCGTTGATTAGGGCCAAATAATACATTCGAGAGGTTGGGATGAGTCACTTTTCTATCGCGGGTTTACAGTTGGAGCTGTCGACTCAGGATAATCGTTATCTAATACAAAAAGAAATCGAAAACCTAAAGACCACTTTTCCTTGGGTGGATATGGTGGTCTTGGGAGAGTTAAGCACTTTTGGGCCAGGAATAGCGCATGCGCATAGGTTGCCAAGTGAAGCTGAACAATTTTATTGCGATATGGCTGAAAAGCACCAACTATGGCTCATCCCAGGTACTTTATACGAAAGAGTCGAAGACAAAATATATAACACCTGCCCCGTGATTAATCCTAGCGGTGAAATTATCGACCGCTACCGAAAAATGTTTCCCTTCTACCCTTACGAAAAAGGCGTCACTGCCGGAGATAAATTTGTTGTGTTTGACGTGCCGGATGTGGGGCGTTTCGGGCTTTCAATTTGCTACGACCAATGGTTCCCTGAAATAAGCCGCACGCTTGCATGGATGGGCGCTGATGTAATTTTATGTCCGACAATGACAAATACTATAGAGCGGGATATTGAATTATCGATTGCGCGAACGAATGCCGCAATTAGTCAATGTTATGTTTTTAATATTAATGTGGCTGGAAAAGTTGGCAAAGGAAAATCAATTATCGTGGGCCCCGATGGGCAGGTTTTATATCAAGCAGGATCAACCGCAGAAACAATCCCCATTGAAATAGATATTGATCACGTAAAGCGTGTGCGAGAGCGTGGGCTTTTGGGTTTAGGTCAGACATTAAAAAGTTTTCGTGATAGCAAAGTAAAGTTCCCTCCTTATATTGAAGGTAATGATCAGTCAGACGCGCTTCGGAGTTTAGGTGAGTTAACGGTGCCAAGTTCAGATCTTGGAGCCAAAAAATAGAACTGGACTCATTTGTTTTTTTAAACTGGTACTACGTGCCTGGCACATACTACGTTAATTTAAAACAACAAAATATAAGCGTCAAAAATTAGAATATCTGAGCTTGTTAAGACAGATTAAGATGTAGGAGAGGAACATGAATATAGATAATAAATTTAAAAAGAAAATTCTTCCCGCGGCAATTTCAGCCTTTACCTTGTCGGCGATGAATTCTGGTGTTGTATATGCAGATAAAAATAGTCGAGTGGAAGAGGTGGTTGTTACTGCGCAATATCGAGAGCAATCTGTTCAGGATATTCCTTATAATATTTCTGCCATGTCTGGTGATGATATAAACGCACAACAAATTGTGGATCAAGCAGATTTATTACGTTCAATCTCTGGCGTGTCCGTGGTAGATCGCGGTTACCGAAATTCTGGTACCGTTAATAGTATTATTATTCGTGGTTTAAACGTTGATAATGGTTTGAATGGTGATATCTCATTAAATGCCGTGCCAACGGTGGGCACCTACGTCGATAACACGCCCTTGTTTGCAAATTTTGTGATTAAAGATGTGCAGCGCGTGGAAGTGCTGCGAGGTCCGCAGGGTACACTTTACGGTTCGGGGTCGCTGGGCGGCACGGTACGTTATATTAGCAATAAGCCTAGCATGGAAGGGTTTTCTGGCCATGTAACTGGCGTATACGGTCAGACGGATGGCTCCAACGGCAATAACTTAAATATTGACGCCTTGGTGAATGTGCCGCTTGGCGATAGGCTAGCGCTACGCGCATCTATTGGGCGCATCGATAACGATGGTGTTGTTGATTATGTTAATGCCTATCAGCTAAATGAATTCCGTGAGCCAATGATTAACGATAACGGCACATGTATAGATCCGAGAGATGCATCAGATGCACAGGTACTTAACAACGGGGCGTGTTATACCGTGGAAGAAGATGCGGATACCGTTGAGATAGATTATCAAAAGGTTGCCTTGCTATTTGAAGTAACAGATGCGCTTGACATGACGCTCACTTACCAAGCTCAAGAAGACGAGATTGGTGCACGCCGTGCGATTACCCATGGTGATAATAATCAACCCGTAGGTTCCAGTAACTATTTTTCTTATGGTGATGATGATAGTGGACAGGTTTTGTTAGAGCCTTCATCACGCGAAGTGGATTTGTTGAGCCTTGATGTGGAATGGGATCTGGGTTTTGCTACCTTCACCTCGACTACCTCAGATTATAACCATGAAGGTGTTGGTGAAAGTGATAATGGTGGACTTTGGGTCAGTGGTGGTGAGGTTGATGTTACGGAAAGCCGGGACTGGATAGCTGGATTTGGTTATTCCGGTTGGCCGCGACCAGCACAAAGAGCCGAGCGTGGATACACTGATGATACTATTGTTCAAGAATTTCGTTTAGTGTCCAACGAAACTACAGCGAATATCGACTGGTTGGTCGGCGCATTTTATTTGGATCAAGAGCTCACGGTATTTCAAAATAGTTGGAACCCAGGAATGAACGAGTTTAACGAAGCTTGTCGAGCGACGGGTGATCCTATCTGTGATAATTTTTGGCCTCGTTTTTACAGCGGCTTGACTGAACGTGATTTTGAATATCGCCGTGATGTGAGTTTTGATGAGAAAGCGTTGTATGGTGAACTCACATATCATTTCTCAGATACCTTGCGGATGACCGGTGGATTTCGAGCATTTAAAACAGAAACCGTTAATGACACGATTATGGGCTTCCCGCTGGTCGTGGGCTGGACTTCACCGCAGGTACCTCGCTCAACCGATGACGATAGTGGCACTTTGTTAAAAGTGAATATGTCGTGGAATGCGACGGACTCTACAATGCTTTACGGTACAGTTTCTGAAGGATACCGACGGGGTGGGGCGAATGCTATTCCGAGTAATGAAAATGGCGACCCATTTGGCGAGCCAAATGCCGATGCCATTCGTACCTACGAAAAAGATACGGTGACGAATTATGAGGTGGGCGTTAAAGGGGATCATGAAAATCTCAGATATACAGCATCGTTATTTTATGTGGATTGGAAAGATCCACAGCTAAATGCTACCTCTGATTGGTACGGCTTTTACATGGCGATCAATGGCGATAGCGCTTCAACTCGGGGGCTTGAGTTAGAGTTGGATGGATATCTCACAGATAGCCTTCATTATCACGCAGGTTATGCCTATGTAACAGCAGAGCTTGATTCAGACTTTTTGAGCCCGCAATCCGGCTCAGTCATTGCGCAAAGCGGTTCCAAACTTCCTGCTACACCCTCTAACGTATTAAGCTTATCTTTGGATAATACTTGGAGCATTACTGATGCTGTTAACCTTATCGGACGTGTTAGCAGCTATTATCAATCGGATTCAGAGAATTATATCAATGCCGACTTGTTACAAAGTCAAACTCACGACGCCTTCTCTTTGTGGAGCGCTTCGTTAACATTGATCTCTGAACAGTGGAGCGCGACGCTTTACGGTAAAAATCTAGGTAATGAGGATGGCGTTACAGGCGCATTCCCTAGCAGTTATTGGAGTTATGATACCGGTACCTTCGAAAACTGGTATGGCAACGGTAATCGCCAATTTATTACTCAGCCACGTACGATCGGTGTCTCTTTCGGCTATAGTTTTTAGTTATATTATCCCTGTTGTGTATGCTTATATGTTAATTTAACCGGCTTTCTATAGCCGGTTTTTTTTGTACAATAGTTCGGTTGTGATAAATAAAAAACCGCTAGGATGCTTAGTTGTTCCGTGTTGCAAACAGTGTTAAAGGTATATCGTGAAATGCAGCGTTTAGAGAATTAAAATTTAGGGTATAAAATCTGTGATTGATCCAGTGGCACTTGAACGAAACGTGTGGGATTTTTTTGATAATGGTGACATTCGTTCAGCCCTGGCAGCCTGTCAGAATTTAAATGACCAGTTTCCAAAATTTACATCCGGTTGGCGGAGTGCGAGTCACCTGGCTTTAAAAATAAATAATGCGCCTGTTGCGCTACAAGCAATCGAAAAAGCTATTGCCATTGATCCAGATAATCACGAGTGGCTACTGCAAAAAGCCTTATGTCTGAGTAAGTTAGGAAAAATAGATCTTCTTCCTCCTTTAATTGAACGATTGACTCACGCGAGTTTCGATACGGCCTATCAATATTCCACTATGGCCCTCGTATTAACCCATGTTGGTAGGCACGAACAGGCCTTTAATTATTATCAGCAGGCGGTCAATAAAGAACCTGGGGATGCGCAACACTATTATAACCTTGCCTCTTCACTGCGTTTCCTTGGCGATATTACTGCCGCGGAAGATAATTATAATAAAGCGATTGTGCTAAATCCTCAGGATTACGAAGCGTATAGGCTACGTTCCGAGCTACGAAAGCAGACTGACGCTAACAATCATGTGGATGAATTAACCGCTATTGTTGAGGCGGAGAACGTCGGGGCAAGAGGCACGGCCCAGGTTTCTTACGCCTTGGCAAAGGAATTTGAAGATATTGGTGATTCACAAAGATCATTTCATTTTTTGACTATAGGGGCTAAGGCTCGGCGAGATTGCATTAAGTATGATCCGAGCTCTGACCTTCGTACAATAGATGCAATTCAAAACGTTTTTACTGCTGACGTATTTGATCATAAAAATACCAACAGAGCTTTAAACGGTTCGAGTGGAAAGACTCCCATTTTTATTTTAGGTTTACCACGAACGGGGACTACTTTGGTGGAGCGTATTGTCTCTAGCCATAGTGAAGTCGTGTCTGCCGGTGAGCTGAATAACTTTTCGGTTGAAATGTTGCGTCAAGTAAAAGCGGTGATGGGCTCGAAAAGTATTCCGAAAGAGCAATTGGTTGGCCTAACCAAAAACATCGATTTTCGTGCGCTAGGCGAAGCCTACATCGATAGTACGCATACTCTGGTTGGCGAAAGCCGGTATTTCATTGACAAACTCCCGCTTAATTATCTGTATGTTGGTCTGATTCGTTTAGCTTTACCGCAAGCTAAGATCATTAACCTTAAGCGACATCCTCTTGATACGTGTTATGCCATGTATAAACAGCTGTTTAAAGATGCTTATCCTTTTTCCTACGACTTGGAAGAGCTCGGGCACTATTATTTGGCATACCAACGGTTAATGGACCATTGGAATACCGTAATGCCTGGTGTAATCCATACCGTATCATATGAAGATGTGGTTCATGATATTGAAGGTCAAACTAAAAATTTATTGCATTATTGTGACCTATCATGGCAAGCGCAATGTTTGACCTATTACAAAAACCGAGAGGCCTCTACCACGGCGAGTGCAACACAAGTGAGAAAACCCGTTTATAAGAGTTCCGTTGGCTTGTGGCGAAATTATCAAAAGCAGTTACAGCCGTTAATTCGTGTTTTGAATGAAGGTGGTATACAAATAGATGGGGTTTGATTTTTCTGGTGCCATATAGGGTGAATAACTGGTGCTACTTTTTAGATCGTCAGCAGATAAAATTACTTTGCAGAATACTCGGTTTTAATTGCCAGTAATAAATTAAACCAGTGATAAAAAAACTAATAATGGTGTGAATTTTGGTATGAGTGACGCAACGGTTGAAACGATTATAGTACCCTCAGGCCGTTGGTTGCCGAAAGCTTCGCCCAATAGTGAAATCGCAAGAGTGTTGTTATCTTTTTTAGCAACAGCAGGCTTATTTTACGTCAATATTATGCCTGCCTTAGTCGACGGTTTGATTGATGGCCTCGGTTTTAGTAATCGAGAGGCTGGGTTTGTAGGCTCTGCCAATGTCTATGGTGCTGCGTTAGGCGCTTTCTCTGTTGTGTTTATCATACGTCGCATTAATTGGAAGCGTGCATCACTGTTTTTATTGGTGGGTTTGATTTTATGCGATGTGGTGTCTATCTATATTCACGACCCTTACGTGCTCATTGGTATGCGTTTTTTTCATGGAAGTATTGGCGGATTTTTGGTGGGGATAGGGTTTGCGATTATTTCACGCACCAAGCATGTTGATAGGACTTTCGGTTATCTATTAACAGTTCAATTCGGTTTAGGTGGTTTGGGCTTGATGTATTTACCTCCCTTGGTTCCCGTGTTCGGTACACCTATTTTATTTTTGTCTCTTATCGCGTTTAGTGCTGTCACATTGCTGATGTTGCCTTTTTTATCTGATTACCCCATCCCAGACCAGGCAGGTACAACAGGGCAAAGCACAAGGCCTTATTCATATAAGCTTCTCGGCTTGGCGCTCCTTGCGACCTTCCTTTTTCAGGCTGCCAATATGGGGGTATACGCGTACATTATTGGTATCGGGAAGCATGCAGGCCTTAACATGGCATTTATCAGTTCTACATTAGGCATCGCGGCCTGGATAGCCATCATAGGTTCCGTATTGGTGATTATATTGTCCACGCGCTTTGGTCGGCTTATTCCCGTATTGGTGGCGACATTGCTAACGGTTTTCGGGACGTGGATTCTACATTACAGTGAGGTCCCGTCGATGTATTGGGTTGCTAACGTAGGCGTGGGTATTACTTGGGCGTTCGTTATCTCTTATTTACTGGGTTTATGTGCGGAATTTGATGTGGCTGGCCAAATGGCCGCATTAGGAGGATTTGCTTCTAAAATGGGTTTAGCGTCAGGCCCATTAGCTGCAGCCCTAATGGTCGGTGAGAATGATTACGCGTCCATGATCAATATCGCTGTGGTGTTACTCGTATTGAGCTTGTTCGCTGTCGCGTTACCCGCATTTATCTTGGATCGGCGGTCGCTTAAACCCTAGCTGCTTCGCTGTTCATCTCTCGTATCTTTCCTAAATACGGCAATTACAGATATAGCCGCTTATAGATCGTTAGTGTGCCATCATTTTGTGTGGCACACGTGCTTGTTTCCCCTCGTTTATACATTCCGGCCGATCTCTCTGGTATTCTATGGCCTTTGGATGACGATTGAATCATTTTCATCGCGTCTCGTCTTATAGTTAAAGGGAAACTCGCTGTAATGAATCGCAAATATTTGTGGGCACCGCTTATTTTGCTTGTGGTGGTCTTCGCTTTGTCCTTTGTTCTCGCGCTGTTAAAGATCCCCTCACAAAAATCATTTGATCATTACAGCCGACCTAAAGAATATGTGACTCTGGATCAAAATTGGTCCGCAGATATTCGCCAACAAGTACATTACACCGATTTTGGCTCCAAGATTATGCCTTATGCGCTATTTGCGAATTTGGAGCAGGGGGGGAGTCGTGACCTCTTAGTTGATAATGCATTAATGAACCGGCTTGGGTTTATTGTGCAACAAGTATCGAAAATAAACCCTGCGGGATTACCCATTGGTTTTGCTTTGGATAATGAGAGTGAGGGTGCATGGGTAGGATTAACCTGCACTGCTTGTCATACCGCGATGCTGAAGTATGACGAGCACAGCATTGTGATTGAAGGGGGGCCAGGAATGCTCGATTTCAATCAATTCGAATCTGAAATCTTATCCTCTCTGACTGCAACGTTGGATGATGTAGGTAAGTTTAATCGCTTGGTCTCTCGCCTTGATTTGACAGCCCCATCGGATATTGAATCCGTACGTACGTCGATATCTGAGCGTAAAGCCTTCTTTGAGCGACGGGCGATAACAAATGCGGTGCCTGTTCCCTATGGCCATGGGCGTTTAGATGCCTTTGGGCGTATTTTCAATGCGGTAACCTCTGCGGCGCTTCACCAGCCGAATAACTTTCATGTGCCAGATGCGCCTGTGAGCATTCCCATGCTGTGGGATGCATCGCATTTTGATTTGGTGCAATGGAATGGTTCGGCTGCCAACAAAGGCCTAGGGCCAATTGGGCAGAACGTCACCACAGCATTAGCGGTTTACGGTGAAATAGATATGTTGGGCGGCACGCGTGGCTACCCGTCATCTGTCAATATGGCGAACTTGGGATATATTCAGCGAGAATTTTATAAACTAATGTCACCCAAATGGCCAGAAGCGTTGATGGGGACCTTAGATCAAGTACGTGTTGATCGAGGCGCGCGGTTATATAAGCAGCGCTGTATCGAATGTCATTCTGTGATTCAGGATAGAGATCAAAAACGAAAAATAAAAGCCAAAATGGTCGAGATCCATGTGGTGGGCACGGACCCTGTAATGGCGAACAATTTTGCTAATAGCCGGTCAAGCACAGGGCCACTGGAAGGAAAAAAATCAGCTGTGATTGGTGGTCCGAAATTTGGCGAAGAGGCGAAAACGCTTTCTCTCGTAATGAATGCGACCCTGGGAGCGATGATTCGTCAACCGATTGAATTATTGTCTGCGTTTATCGCGGGTGATGTAGAGGTCTATGCGGCTGAGCCGGATAATTCCATACAAGCCTATAAAGCAAGACCTTTAAATGGTGTTTGGGCAACAGCGCCCTTTCTTCACAATGGTTCGGTGCCCACACTATTTGATTTATTTTTGCCTGCAGCCCAAAGGCCGAGCGAATTTTATGTGGGCAGTCGAACTTTTAATGCGAGTAAAGTAGGTTTTGATTACGGATATGCAGAGCACGCCAGCTTCTTCGATACGCGATTGAAGGGAAATAGCAATTCCGGACATGAATATGCGGCTGATCTTTCCGAAGAGGATCGGTGGGCGCTTATAGAATATTTAAAATCACTTTAGCTCAGGGCTTTTATGCGAAGAGCACTGCGGAACACGATTTATCGTGGTTTGCTAGGAACCCAGTGATAAAAGCCCTCGTTTTCGCTGACAGTAATTGGGGTGTGAAATAGACGGCTCATTCTTTCTGACGTGAGTGTCTGTGTTTTTCTCTCGTCAGATTCTATTTGCCCATTATTGATCACAACAACGCGATTTATTTCAGGAATAATTTCGTGAATATGGTGAGTGACCAAGACAAGTGTTGTGCCTTGAGCGCTCAATTCTCGCATATCGTTTAAAATCTGGAATGCTGCGCTTACATCTAAACTGCTTGTGGGCTCATCAAAGATAACAACGTTTGGGTTGTGAATCGTGGCGCGGGCTAGAAGAAGTCGACGTTTCTGACCACTTGAAAGCTGTAGAAATTGCCGATCACGTAAATCGCTCACCTGAAATTTCTCGAGTGCTCGCTCCGCTTTATCGCGCTGTTCTTCAGTGACGTCTTGGTGTTGATGAATACCAACGGAACCAAAAAACGCAGAGATCACTACGTCTAGGCCCGTGGCTATAGCTTCATATTGGGATTGAAACTCATGGGATACGACTCCTATTTTCTCTCGTAACTGCCAAATATTGACGCGTTCTTTCCCGAAAATCTTTACGTAAGAGTCGTCTCGTACGACGGGACTGATTTCACGCGTGAGTATTTTGAGCAGTGTCGTTTTCCCTGCACCGTTTGGGCCGAGTATCGCGACATGCTCGCCAGGAAGAAACTCCAGCGAAAGATTATCGAAGACTTTATGTTGTCCTCTAAATACGCGGGCATTTTTTACTTCGAAAAAAGGGTGCGTCATTAAAACGTTACACTATGATTTGCGAGTAATTAGTGGCGTGATGGCTTCTAACTCGCGCATGGCATCTATGCAGTTGTTTGCTTCGTCACGGGAAAAGCCGGTGGCTCTGAGTACATAGTTGGAAAGTTGTAAGCTTGCTTCTAGCGTTTCGGGCACCACTTGGCTGGCCCCATGGTCCATCAGTTCGTGTGAATGCGTGGTGTCGTGAGCTCTTACGATGATCGTTAAATCCGGCCAGTGTCGTCGGGCGACGCTAAGGGTTTTTAATGCATCTTCTGCCGAGTTCATTGTAATTAATAGCGCGGCGGCTCGGCCTACACCCGTGTGTTTAAGGACTTCAGAGCGTGTCGCATCCCCTACAAATACCGACGAGTTTATTTTGCGTTCGTCGCGTACTTTTTCAGTTTCATTATCGATCGCTACGTAGGGTATGGCTTCTTCCTTCAATACGTTTGCGACGGCTTTACCCACACGGCCGTAACCGGCTATAACAATATGATCGTGAATTTCATTGTCGTCGATGGCCTCCGTGGTCAGTCCTTTTTCGTTGTTAAATAGACCGCCAAGAGAGTGGCCAATCACAGCTAATAGGGGGGTTAGCATCATCGAAAAGCCGGCGACGACAATCATAAATTGCCCAACTTCATGGCTCACGATATTGTAGGTGAGCGTGGCTTGGCCGATTACGACAAAGGCGAATTCGCCACTTTCAGAAAGTAATATACTGGTGCGTACTGCGTGATCCATACGTATTTTAAATAGACGCGCGCAGGCAAAGGTCATGGCGGCTTTTACCACGATAAGCCCAACAACCGATGCTATGACCCAAAGCCCGCGTTCAAATGCTACAGCGAAATCGATATTCATTCCTACGGACATGAAAAATAGCCCTAGAAATAAGCCTTTAAAGGGAGCGATCTCGCCTTCGATTTGGTGACGAAATTCTGTTTCCGCCAGTAATAAACCCGCCAGAAATGCACCGAGGGCCATAGATAATCCGGCTAAGCCGGTCACCATTGAGATGGCCAATATTGTCAGTAGCGTCATCGCGGTAAAGACATCGATGCTTTTTGTTTGTGCGGCAATTTCGAAAAACTTTCTTAAGCCAAAGCGCCCAAGTAGCACGATTAAGCCGATGGCAATACAGGCATTTACAAGTGCGAAAAATATATCGCCAATAATGCTGCTTTCTTCTTCTTTACCAAAAATAGTGAGGAGGATAAGAATCGGTACGACGGCGAGATCTTGAAACAATAATACGGAAAAGCTGGCGCGCCCGTGAGGGGAGGCGATTTCACCGCGTTCGGTAAGTAGCTGAATCACCATGGCGGTTGAGGAAAGCGATAGGCATAGGCCAATAATAATGGCAGCCTGAGCACTGTTACCCCAGAAGTACGCCATTGCGCCGATCGCAATCGAGCAAGTAATCACTTGGGTAGAACCGAAGCCAAATATTAAGCCTGAATAGGCTTTTAAGCGCTCAAAAGATAATTCCAGGCCAATGGTAAATAACAAGAAAATTACACCAAGTTCAGCAAAGTGCTGCACACCGTGAATATCTTTTACGATACCTAAAGTGTGCGGACCTATTAGAGTACCTATTGCTAAAAAGCCTAGAATTGGGCTGATGCGTATTTTTTTGAATAGCGGGACAATAATCACCACGCCCAAAAGAAATGCGACAATTTCAACGAGGTAAGGAATAGCGACTGAATCTAAAGAAATTTCCATAGAGGTTTTTAACTGCGTTGTTTTGAATGAATTGTATAGCGCTTTCGTTTAGGTCAGTGGCGGTACTTTTTGTTTTACTGTAGAAATTAAAGTGCCATCACTAATACGTACCGAAATTTCGTCGCCCACATTTACCTTATCTATCGAGTGTAATACATGATTCTCTGAATCTCTTGCGATGCTGTAACCACGATTAATCGTTGCGATCGGGCTGACTAAATCCAGCTGGGATACAAGATGTTTAAAACGAAGTTGCTTATCGTCGAACAGCTTTCTGATCTGTTGATTTAATTTGAGAGTTAAACCACTGACGTCACGCTGTTTTCGTTCTATGTCTGTTATGGGGTTTGCACTGCTAAGCCTGTGTTCGATCAGCGCATAGCGTTGTGACTTTCCTTCAATACGACGTGTCAGCGCGTGGGTTAAGCGCGTTTCAATATGGTCAAGCCGTTGATGCCACTGTTCGAGTTTATCCCGTGGATGTTTCAGTTGTCTGCGCAAAAAATCGAGCTTGTCAGCAGTGTGCTTGATTCGACGAGACATGGCCCGCTGTATTTGAGTTTGAAGTCGTGCGTATAAGGTCACGAGTTCTTCGCTGTCACCGCTAATGAGTTCCGCAGCAGCAGAGGGCGTAGGTGCGCGTAAATCAGCCACGAAATCGGCAATAGTAAAATCAATTTCGTGGCCCACGGCAGAAACGGTAGGCGTTTTGCATTTTGCAATACAACGGGCAAGCGCTTCACTATTGAACGACCAGAGATCTTCAATGGAACCGCCACCTCTGCAGAGCAGGATAGTATCGAAGTGTTCATCTTTGTCCGCTTTGGTTAATGCGTTAACGAGCTGCTCGGGTGCTTCATCGCCCTGTACTGGGCTTGGAATAATCGTAATAGGTAAAGCGGGAAAGCGTCTTTCCAATACAGATAGCACATCACGAATCGCCGCCCCAGTGGGGGATGTGATCACGGCCAAGTGGCTCACTTGCCTTGGAAGTGTTTTCTTCGTGTTGTCGTCAAATAAGCCTTCAGATTGAAGTTTGGCTTTGAGTTCTTCGTAGCGTTTTTGAAGCAAGCCAAAACCGGCTTGTTCCATATGTTCGACGATGAGCTGGTAATCGCCACGGCCTTCATACAGGCTAACGCGTGCTCTTAACTTTAAGTGATCGCCGGCATTGGGTTTGAAAGGGACGGCAGCGTTGCGTCGTTTAAACATTGCGCAGCTGACTTGCGCACCGCTGTCTTTCAATGTGAAGTACCAATGACCAGATGCAGGCTTACTGATGTTGGATACTTCGCCCTCGACCCAGATAAGCGGAAAGTGTATTTCCAACAGGCTTTTCACTTTACGGTTCAATTCCGAGACCGAAAACGTGTTTTGGAGGTCTTCTTCATTGTTGGTGCGTTCGGTCATTGGAGGTCTTCTGGCTATTCTTTTGGATTGAAAGAGGAGAGTTTAGCATCCCATTGCGGGCTGTACAGGGTGGGAAAGATCAATGTTTCCCTAGTAATTCGTCTTTATTTACCTTTTCATCGATATTGTGTCAGCTAAGGGCCTAGCGTTTGTTTACCGGCCCCCCCTAGATAGCTATAATGACGCGCTTTTCTCACGCCGCATAATTCCAGAGGTGTTTAGGCCATGTTAAGAATTTCTGAGGAAGCACTCACATTTGACGACGTACTGCTGGTGCCTGGTGCCTCGGAAGTGACCGCCAAAGAAGTGAATCTAAAAACCCAGATTACTCGTGGGATCTCGCTCAATATTCCTCTTATTTCTGCCGCAATGGATACCGTCACGGAATCTCGTTTGGCCATTGCTATAGCGCAAGAAGGCGGCATCGGTATTATTCATAAAAGCATGTCTGTTGAGGCGCAAGCCGAAGAAGTACATGCCGTTAAAAAGTTTGAAGCCGGCGTTGTAAAAGATCCTATCACGATCGATTCCGATGCCAGCATCGATGAGCTGATCGCCTTAACACGACGTCATAATATTTCCGGTGTGCCTGTGATGCACGACGGTGATCTCGTAGGTATTGTGACTGGCCGTGATGTGCGTTTTGAAACGAACCTAAGTGCAAGTGTTGCCAGCATCATGACACCGAAAGAAAAGTTGGTGACGGTAAAAGAGGGCGCGCCGGCAGATGAAGTTCGTACTCTTCTTCATAAACATCGCATTGAAAAAATCCTTGTTGTAAACGATGCATTTGAGTTGTGTGGCTTGATCACCGTTAAAGATATGAACAAGGCAGAAACCTATCCAAATGCCTGTAAAGACGATGATGGTCGTTTGCGCGTTGGCGCCTGTGTTGGTACAAGCCCAGATACCGATGATCGTGTTGCCGCTTTGGTAAATGCTGGTGTGGACGTAATCGTGGTAGATACTGCGCATGGTCATCACCGCAATGTGATCGAGCGGGTTCGTAAAACGAAAAAAGATTATCCTTCTGTTCAAGTGATCGGTGGGAATATCGCTACCGGCGCAGCAGCTAAAGCTTTGGTTGAAGCTGGGGCGGATGGCGTTAAAGTGGGTATTGGCCCAGGCTCTATCTGTACAACACGTATCGTTACAGGCGTTGGTGTTCCGCAGATCTCCGCTATATCCAATGTTGTTTCTGCGTTAGAAGGCACGGGCGTACCAGCTATCGCTGACGGCGGCGTAAGATTTTCTGGCGATATAGCGAAAGCGGTCGCGGCGGGTGCGAGCGCCATTATGATGGGCTCTATGTTCGCGGGTACTGAAGAAGCGCCTGGCGAAGTGGAGCTCTACCAAGGGCGTACCTATAAGTCTTACCGTGGTATGGGGTCGTTGGGCGCTATGTCTAAGACTCAGGGCTCTTCTGACCGTTATTTCCAAGATTCTAGTCAGGGAGCTGAAAAGCTTGTTCCCGAGGGAATTGAAGGCCGAGTGCCATACAAAGGCCCTATCAGTGCTGTCGTACATCAGTTAATGGGTGGGCTCAGGTCTGCAATGGGTTACACGGGCTCTGAAGATATGATGGCCATGAGAACTCGCCCAGAATTCGTGCGAGTGACCTCTGCAGGCATGGGTGAAAGCCATGTGCATGACGTGAGTATCACTAAAGAAGCGCCGAACTATCCCGTATCCGGCCGTTAATAGTCGCAAAGTGCTCAGATGAGGGGCGTGTTTAGCCCCGCATTCCTCATATAAGACTCCAATCATCAGAAACAACACAAAGGCATCAAGGTTCATGACCCAGGATATTCATTCCCAACGTATTCTTATTCTCGATTTCGGTTCGCAATATACTCAGTTGATTGCGCGTCGGGTTAGAGAAATAGGGGTGTATTCTGAAATTCGTGCCTTCGACATGAGTGACGAAGAGATCAAAGCGTTCAACCCCAAGGGCGTTATTCTTGCGGGTAGTCCAGAATCCACCGTTGCGGAAAACGCCCCTAGGGCGCCAGGCATTGTGTTTGAACTAGGCGTTCCCGTTCTCGGTATCTGCTACGGCATGCAGACCATGGCGGTACAGTTTGGTGGAAAGGTTCAAGGCTCCAACGTACAGGAGTTTGGTTACGCTCAGATCAAAGTTGAAACTGAAAACGCCTTATTCCACGATATTAGAGACCATGTCGATCAACAGGGCGCCTCATTGCTCGATGTGTGGATGAGTCACGGGGACAAAGTGACCCAGGTGCCTGACCAGTTTGAAGTGATTGCCTCTACCGAGTCTTGCCCGATTGCGGGTATGGCCTGGAAAGAAAAGCGTTTTTATGGCGTACAGTTTCACCCTGAGGTGACTCATACCTTACAAGGGCAGCGCATTTTTGAGCACTTTGTTTTGCAAATGTGTGAGTGTGATGCGCTATGGACGCCAGCCAACATCGTAGAAGACGCAATTCAACGCGTACGAGAGCAAGTTGGTGAAGACAAAGTCCTTTTGGGCCTGTCGGGCGGCGTAGATTCCTCTGTGGTTGCAGCACTTTTGCATAAAGCCATCGGTGATAAGCTAACTTGCGTGTTTGTGGACAACGGCTTGTTGAGAAAAAATGAAGGCGACCAGGTCATGGATATGTTCGCCAAAAATATGGGGGTAAAGGTAATACGTTCTGACTCTGAAGAGCGTTTTCTGAGCCGTTTGGTGGGGGTCTCTGACCCAGAGCAAAAACGCAAAATTATCGGTAACACCTTTATCGATGTCTTTGATGACGAGGCGGCTAAGCTAACGGATGTAAAATGGTTGGCTCAGGGTACGATTTACCCTGATGTCATTGAATCTGCTGCCGCTAAAACGGGCAAAGCACACGTCATCAAATCACACCACAATGTTGGTGGCCTGCCAGACGATATGGCCTTTGAGCTTGTTGAACCACTAAGAGAATTATTTAAGGATGAAGTTCGGAAGATCGGTTTGGAACTGGGCCTGCCCTACGACATGGTATATCGCCACCCGTTTCCTGGTCCAGGTTTGGGGGTGAGAATTTTAGGTGAAGTGAAAAGAGAATATGCGGATATTCTCCGAGACGCCGATGCAATCTTTCTTGAGGAGCTGCATAACGCGGATTGGTACCACAAAACGAGCCAAGCGTTCGCTGTGTTTTTACCGGTCAAGTCAGTAGGTGTGGTAGGGGATGCACGTCGATATGAGTGGGTTGTCGCACTGAGAGCTGTGGAAACGGTGGACTTTATGACGGCGCGCTGGGCTCACCTGCCTTACGCATTACTAGAGAAGGTCTCTAACCGGATTATTAATGAAGTTTCGGGTGTGTCGCGCGTGAGCTACGACGTGTCGAGTAAACCGCCAGCCACTATTGAGTGGGAGTGATTTGCAGAAAAAGACCGTTGACCAAAACGTAGTTATAAAAACAGGCCCGCTCAATGAAGCGGGCCTGTTTTTGGAAAAGATCTTTATTGCGTTACATAAGTTACCACTTACCTTACAACGTAGCGGCCCTTAAGATGCATGATTGTTTTATGATCTTCGACAAGTTGGAACAATGTATCGATTTTCTGATCCATTACTTCTTTTGCATCTGCATCTGAAGAGTATGATGCGCCCTCAATAAGCGCGCCAAACTCGCCATTGACGGTATCAATTGAAGCGAAGATTTTTTGAGTTGTTTTGTCATCGTTAAAGATACGAGACTCTTTAGTGAGCTTCATGTAGTTGTCACATTCCAACAACCAATCTTTACGTTGAGCTAAATAGTTCTTTGTATTCTTTAGTGGGCCTTTGTACTTCGTGTTGAAGTGCTTAGTTCTGTAAGAATCTAAGCTACGGACGGCTGACGTCATAAAGTCCATCGCGATACCTTCACAGTATTTCCAGGTTAAATAGCCTGGGAACGTAACACTGTGGGTCGCTTGCGCTTTCTCTCTTAAGCAATCTTCATCGCAGCTATAGGCTTGTTGGCTGATCACGGTCATGGCAATGAGGGCGATGCAAATTATCTTCTTCATAGTGTTCATCTCTTGCTCAAAGGTGTCGCTTATCACATGTCTTTTGTGCGCGGGTTCACATTAATTAAAAACAAGGGTTGGGGTGTTGTCAACACCTCGAACGTAGGATGGCTTTGGGAAGTCAGCGCGTTATGCACGGTGACTAAAGTGTCGTCACTTTAGTCTTACGATTGGTAATATATAAAAACGATGAAACCGATATCTGGTGGTTTTTTTTAACACGTATAGAAGCTGTAAGGGTTTATGGCGGGTTTTACGAAGAATTTGAGGCAAAACTCGATGGAAGCGATAAGAGTTTGGCGCGTAAAACATGAAACAGGCTCAGACCCCCCTTGCAGCCTACGGCGCCTAAAACATCCTTCGAGAAAGAGAATACGATTTTTTCGATAGAGACGTCCTGGGAGGCCAGTATTTCCCGAGCTTTGGCCTAGAAATCGACCAAATGGGTGTCAGACATTCTTACACACTATTTTACGTTAAAGATTTTTTCAAAATTATTAAAATTTCTTCGGGAAAATCAATTTTTAGCGCCGTATTTTGCCCGTTTTCCGACATTTTGCCCCAAGTCTTTTGAACGATGTCGATGAGCTTTTCTTCTTTGTGCTTCGCAGCAAAATCAATGAAGTAGTGTTTAAGGAACACTAAACATGCGACGTCTTCAAGGGTTTGTGTTTCGCTATCGCGTTTGAGTTGGCGCTTCTGAACCAAGAATTTAACGCGTTCAACGTCTGATTCTCCGTAGCCCGCTTCTGACGCTATCTCTCCTGCACGTTGGGCATGAAAAAGAGAAAGCTGAGAACGCCATTTTTTGTAGCCGCTACGACCTTCAGGGTAATCTGATCGTGCTGATTTCCAGCGTTCAATATGCTGAGCTCGTGCCGCGATTTGGAGGTGTTCAGACGCATTTGGAGCAAATTCTCCAAGCGTTTCACTCATACGTTGTCCGTAGATAAGCTCTTTCGGGATCTCTGTATCATGAATAATCTCTTTATTTGGGTCGAGAGCATTTGCTGCGTCAATTGCATCGAGCGCAATAGCCAGTTTGTCGGGGTTTGTCATGCGTTTGGCTGCCGGTTGATAAGGAGATTATAGTGTGGAAGAGAGGTTTTTTAGCGCATCAAGGTCTTTAATAATGACATGTTTTTTATCGAGCTCGATAATTCCCATTTTATTGAGGCGACTAAATACTCGGCTGACCGTTTCAATTGTTAGGCCAAGGTAATTGCCGATATCGGAGCGGGACATAGGTAAGAAAAAGTCGAGGGGAGATAGCCCTCGGTTATGGTTACGTGAGGAGATACTCAATAAAATTGCGCCAATGCGTTCCTCAGCACTGTTTTTACTCAGCAGCGTTATCAACTGCTGGTCCTGAGTGATTTCTTTACTCATTAACTGGAAGAATCGTCGTTGCAGAGTCGGGAGCTGAGTGCTGAGCTCTTCTAAGCGCGTAAAAGGGATTTCACAAATAGCAGAGGTCTCTAGTGCGATGGCGGAATTACAATGATGATTTGTGGCTAAGCCATCCATGCCCAGTATTTCACCTGGTAGGTAAAAGCCCGTGATTTGCTCTTCACCATCTTCGGTAACTTTGACGGTTTTTACCGCCCCAGAACGGAGCGCGTAGACGGATGCAAATTCATCCCCTGCGTAGTAAATATGATCGGATTTATGAATCGGGCGCCCACGTTGAATGATATCGTCGAGCTTATCGATATCCTCAATTTGTAAGCTAATTGGGAGACAAATAGACGCGAGCCGACAATCACCGCAATTGATCTCTGGGTTTGAATGACAGCGTTTTTCTACCGAAGGGATATTCATAGCGTTAGGCACTGTATTTGGCTCTGGGAGTATGCGGGAGATTATACTGTTTTTTTCGAGGTAGATAAGAGGGGCAGGGCGAATCTTTTGGAAACTTGATGAACAGGGGCTCGCCTACTTACCCTGACTAGGGAGGAAAACACTAATTCACGTAAACAGGCAGCCTTTTTTGGCCGAGTGATGCGCGATATTTATTCGCACAACAGTAGTTTTCAATGGTCAGATCACCTAGCGAGCTACGTCCTTCTGGACCTAACTCAAGTACGTCCACTTGGTCATCCTGTAATGTATCGCTAAATGCGCTGCCGTTGTCGGAGACGATATCTAAGCCGTCGAGCGTGTGGCCGAGGCATATATAATCGGGTTGGCAATGTGTTTCTATGCGTTTAATACAATCGCGAATTTCACTTAGACAATCTGAATGTAATAACTGTACGCCTACTGAACTGACGTTGTAGTCTCTGAGTAGGCGTATTTTTTTGCTTAAAGCCGCCAGGTTGTGTCGTTGTTCAGGCTTTAGCACGACCTGGAAATTTGAAAACCCAAGCCCTTTTGAAAGCGCAAGTTGATTTACGTTGATATGGTCGCCTTCAGAAATAACGGCAAAGCTTTTGTCTTGCTGGCCTTCCGCAGGAATATGAAATTTGCTTGCGATTAAATGGAGTATTCGAGTGAGTTCAAAGGGTGCCAATAAATGGTAGGGGTGAGATAAAAAAAACGATTTAATCGTGCGTTGTCCCAGAACGCTTGACCATAAAAGGAGCTCATCTTTAATGAACTCCGAAAACGACACGTTGGAGTGACTAATTTTTTCGAACTGCAAGCAATCAATTACTAGCCTTAACGGGCGAACTGGCACTAACGAAAGCTCCTCGAACAAGGCATGATAAGAGCCTCCATGGTGTGGACGTCTTGAGTAAGGCAGATGGGCCACATTTTTTGATACGCTTTTCGGATCCATGGTCAAGCAGTGTAGTGCTTGTGGTGTGTTATAGATTGATCAAAATCAATCTCAACATGTTTCCGTCGAAAAATGGCGCGGTTACTGAGAGAGGGAAAAAAATTGAGGCACGATATCGGTTGCTGGGCCATAGTTGGCGTGATCAAAGCAAGAATAGCCGTCGCTAGGCTCAAGGTTGAGCTCTACGGTAGCTGCTCCGGCATGTTTGGCGAGTCGGACAAAACCCGCGGCTGGGTATACCTGGCCTGATGTGCCTATAGATACAAAAAGGTCGCAGGCGAGCAATGCCGCTTCGATCTGCGTCATGTGCATTGGTATTTCTCCGAACCACACGATATTTGGGCGTAAATTTCCATTTTCATTACAACAAGGGCACCTAGTTTCAGAGGTAATATCACCGTCGGCCTTGAACACTTGCTGCGTGGCGATACAGCGAGCGCTAAGCAGGTCACCGTGCATGTGAAGTACGTCATGACTGCCCCCTCGCTCGTGCAGATCATCCACATTTTGAGTGATAAGCGTGAATTTCCCTGAAAACTGACGAGAGAATAGGGCTAAGGCCTGATGTGCAATATTAGGTTTAGCTGATGTTAATAGTTGTTTTCGGCGCAAGTTGTAGAATTTGTAAACAAGTTCTGGTGAGCGTGTAAAGGCGTCGGGTGTTGCCACGTCTTCGACGTGATGCCCCTCCCACAGTCCACCGTTATCTCGAAAAGTATTTAATCCAGACTCTGCGGAAATGCCCGCGCCGGTTAGAACGACGATCCGGTCAAAGTCTCCTGCGTGAATGGTCATTGGTCTCATAACGGGCGAATATCGTTGTAAGCTTCGGATTTAGTTCGTTCTGCTCGAACCCCAACTAAGAAGTGTACGCGAGCAAGATTGAAGGTACTAATACCTGCATTTTTAATGTTTGATCAAAGGCACTTCCTTGACACTAGTGTGATCAGTTTCGGAGCCTTCAATGAGGCGTTGAGGCGTATATTTCTTGACATAATTAACATTTTTTCTTTGATAGCAGGAGTTTTTCGCTATTAAGCGTGATGTTTAATGAGTGAAAACTAGTCTTTTATAGAGTTTATTGCTATTTCGAACGGGTCCATTTATCCCTTTTTACGCTAAATTGCGGCCGTCATATCATGAAGGCCTTAGTTTGTCTATTGCTTCTGAAGGGGTGACGAGTTCGCAATGTACTGTTACACTTAATTTCAACGATTGATGAAATAAAGATTAAAAACTTAGTTGTTGTTGAATTTTGTTCTTTGTCTCATGCCGTAGGTTACTCTTCAGCCTGTTTTCGAATATATGATCGTTGATGGAGATTATCCGTTTGATCTTCAGAAGGCCTTTAACGGTGTTCACTTTTAAAGGCATAAAGATTTTGTTAGGTGGCAGGCTGCTTTTTTCTGTCACTTGTAAAGTTTATCGTTTAGCCGACGAGATGCGCGGTTTCGGCCGCGCTTTTTTTACGCGATATTCCGTTATAAACCCAGCTCTTTTCCTTGTGAGAATATTTTGTTTTGACGCATAAAAAAGCGCAGCTAATGCTGCGCTTTTAATGTGCAATTTACGTAGGGGCTTACGTAGGGATTATTGGAGCCATAGTCCTTGTGTAAACGACTCTACAATACTTCTAGATGTTGGGTCTAAGTCTAAAAACATTTGTTCAAACTCCTCATAGCTTCGTTGTTCACTTGACCCTTGAATTGGGTCATCAAGAAGAATCTTGGTGTTTAGGTGAGAGTGTGCGCTAGTGTTCCAGCGTTTCCAACGAGGTAACCCCCATCCCGCATTAGGGTTACCCGTGCGCATAAACCTAGCAATATATTTCATAAATTGGTCAGATAACTCTTCCCGACTGTTTTTATTATCGTCAGTCCACGCAAATTTATGTACGTTATCTTTATCGGTAACGAAGTTTCCGAACATGAATGGGAGATCAAGTGTGTGCGTCGCTCCTAATGCTTCATCCCAGGGCTCTGGGACATCGTCCCAGTCAAAATCGTAGCGGAATATCTTAGGGTGATGTTTGCGTGCATTTGCTGTGGAGTTATCTATTGATAGGTTCCAAGCGTAACTGTACGCATCCTCGATGCCGGCATACAGAGGATAGATTCCTGGGTTAATAATATCGGTAGCTGAAAGAGTATTCGGATCGCTATTTAATTGATCCCACAATATAGGGCTTGAGGCAGTTGTCGCATTAAAGAACCCTGCGAGAAAACCTAAAATCATAGATGTCTCGTTTTTTGTGGAGCCAATAATCATTGGGACTTGGTTGTATGCACCAGCCTTAATGGATTCACTACTGAGTTCGGGTATGACATAGCCATCGATATAATTCCCGGGTGCTCTGGGAACAGCATTGGCTAATACCTCTGCGGGTATAGAACGCATAAAGTCTGCGATCCAAACATCTCCTTGGCTCAGCCTAAATGAAGCCGCAGAAGCTAGATCAGGAGCTAGGCCCATACCCACCAATAATGAATCGATAAGAGAGTCGCTAATTAACTGACCTGTTTCTGCGCTGAGGCCTCCTGGACCGCCTCCCGAACATATTGCGCGATGAAATAAATCATTTGCAAGGGGGGAGTGCATAAGGCCCCAAACAGCGCCGCAGCCCGAAGAGTTTCCTGCAATCGTGACTTTTCTGGGATTACCGCCAAACTCTCGTATATTGTTTTGCACCCATTCTAGAGACTTGATCATATCAAGAAGCGCGTAGTTTCCAGAGGCGTCTTCTGGGTCACCGTTGTCAGTAAAAGAATTGTATACCCAACCAAATGCACCCAGTCTGAAGTTTATTGTGATTACGACGGCATTTGCATTTGACGCAAGATGAGCACCGTTGTATGCGTCGAAAGAGCCACTTCCGCGAGAGTTCGAACCGCCGTGGATCCACAGTAAAACGGGCAGGTTTTTCTTGTAATTGTTAGGACGCCATACATTCATAAATAGGCAGTCTTCACTGCCAATGGCTGTGGCAAACTCTTCAGGCTTATCTGTTCCCCAAAAAGTACCCGTTTGTGAGCAAATCGAACCAAATTCAGTGGCATCGCGTACACCTTCCCACGGGGTAACGTCTTGTGGTGCTCTCCATCTTAAGTCGTTGGTAGGGGCTGCGGCGTAGGGGATCCCTTTAAACGCGTGGGTATTGTAGTTATCTTCGGTGCCCTGGATCTTTCCGTCATTGATTGTTTTTGTAAGAGATGGTTGGTATCCCCAAAAAGCGTGGGACTGGCTTGATAATAATATGATAAACATACTGATCGATAGCTTGGATATCAGAGTATTCCTTATAAAGACGTGCTTCATATATATCTCCATTTATGTAAGGGTCGTATTATTTTTTATGTAAGAAATGTGATATGCCGATAATCTCGTTTTTAAAGAGATATTCGGTATCAAAAGGAAAACGTTTGGGAGGGGCAATACCTCCAAATTACTTATAGGGTGGGAGGTCTTAACGTTATCGTTATACTTTCCAAATTATTGTGTGTCTGGATGAGACGATAAAGTGATGTATTGTAGTTCGGAATCAACCGAGGACGTTAAATTTAGAGAGCTTTTTAAAGCGTTTAGAGTGGAAGAAAAATCATCAAGTTGAAGGACGGCAATTACTGCTTTGTTTGAAAGGCTTTCTTCACCCAGTACCAGTTTGGACTGGTAGTAACGGTTGATGTCGAGAATGACCTCTTGCAATGTTTCTCCCTGATAAATGAGTTTGTTTTTCACCCATGCTATTTTTGATTTTGCGTTTACATGTATGGGGTCTAATCCAGAGCGTGCTTGACCCATGGAAAGACGTTGGTTTTCTGTTAGGGTTGAGAGTGATGTGAACGACTTGGAGGAGGTTAGCTCGTCCGATAAACTCACTTTTCCTTCAACTACGGTAACAATAATGTCTTTTTCGTTGTCAAAAACGGAAAATCGCGTTCCGAGCACTCTTACTGATCCAGATGATGTTGAAACATCAAAGGGCCGGTTTTGATCTTTTTCAATCTCAAAGTAAACCTCCCCCTTATTTAATTGGACGAGCCGCTGAGAGCGGTCAAAGGTGATTGAAATACTTGAATTTGTATTTAGTATTAACGTAGATCCGTCATCTAGAACAATTTTTTTATGTTCCCCAATTTGAGTTTCATGTACTTCGTTTGTGTAGAGGCTGAAAGGGTTAAAAAACTCCAATCCAAGTAATAATACAAAAACGCTAGCGGCAGCGATAGGAGCGACTATTTTAGGGATGTCAAATGAAGGGATTCTAAAATCTAAGCGTTTTTTGTTTTGTGTAATACCTTCTGGCCTAGGAATAGACGCCAATGCTTCTCCCCGTTGCCAAGTGGATTCGGCATTCACATAAGCGGCCTGGTGAGCAGTGCTTTTATCAAGCCAACAAAAAAATGATGTTTCTTGCTGGCTTGTTAGGTTTGGAGATTGTAGACGAGCGAGCCATTGAATCGCTTCCTCTTCAATGCTCGGACCTCTAGAAAATAACTTGAACATAAGATTTCTTTACCCGTTACGATCCAGTTGTTCTCGTAGAAACTTTAGCGTCGTAATAATATATTTTTCTACTGTACTGACGGAGATGTTGAGTTCTTTACTAATTTCACTGTAGGTTTTTGCCTGGACACGGCTCATCAAAAAGGCTTTTTGATATTTTGGTGGTAGTTTATCTATGCCGGCCTGTGTTTTTTCAAGGTCTATTGTTGCGTGTACAGATCTTTCAGGAGGTAAATACTGCTCATTGTGATCTTGCGACGAAATATAGTTCTCATGATGTTTTTGTTTTCGAATACGATTGAGCGCTAGATTTCTAGCGGCCTTGTATAAGTAGGCTTTCGGGTCCTCGATTGTTTCGGGGGCGTCCATTCCCATCAGATTTTGAAATGCGTCCTGAACAATATCCTCAGCGTTACTTGGGTCGCCGAATTTTACGGAGATAAACCCTTTCAGATCTGATGCATATGACGTAAAAAGAGACCTGATAAAGTGATGTTTTAGCGATATCGGTGTACTTTCGGTATTCGAAGATAGCATGTATTGTCATTCGCTTAGTTCAACCTCAGGTGTACACGATACGTGTTGGTTATCGAATATTCACCTATCCCACTAAGAAGACACCGTTAAAATGAAAACCCTCAAAAAATCATGTAGTATCCACAAAAAATAATTAAATAGATGAAGGGAATACATCAGGCATGTGTTTTTGGCGTTATCGCACTTCTAGCGAATTCATACCGAATCAAACTTGCGTTGGTTTTATGGCGCTCACTCCCTGGTTTTGTGGTCTTATTTGTTTGATCTTCTGTAGTTATGTGTATTCTGATGCCGTCCCTCAGAAAAACCATCAAAACGATATTTCTTTGCTGTCTAGAAAAATTGTCCTTTTTGATATAGCTCCTCAAAGTTTGAAAAGTGGTTTGGTCGAATTCGGACTCCAAGCGGATGTGAATATCATTGTTCCTGCCCCACTCGTTTCTAAGATGAGGTCGAATGATCTTTCGGGGCGGTATCGGATAAAGCGAGGCCTTGAATTACTTCTGGCGGGTACGGGGTTATTGGTTAATATTGAGGATGCGTCGAACACTGTGATTTTATCTGAGGGAAACGGAGGCCGTTTTTCTTCGATAGTTGATGAGGAATATGTCGATTCTGAGGTTCGCGAAGTGGAAGATGTGATCATTGTTTCTGCTCGTCACAAGAAAGAGTCTATCATTGATGTTCCGATTTCCTTGATGCTACGAACTGAGGAAGAGTTGGATAGGGGGGGCATTAGGGACATTACACAGTTAGGGTCTAGCGTAGTGAATGTATCTTTGAGTGTCGTTCGTGCTACTAATAGTACATTAGCCACCTATATTCGAGGCGTGGGGCAGGGCGACCCTCTTGTCGGTTTTGAGTCGGGGGTTGGTATATATATTGACGATGTTTACTTGAGTCGGCCGCAAGGGGCCGTTTTGGATATCTATGATGTTGAGAGAGTGGAAATTCTACGAGGTCCTCAGGGGACGTTATATGGCCGTAATACCGTTGGTGGGGCGGTTAAATACGTTACTAAAGCATTGCCGGACGAAGCGTTTTTTAAGGCTAAGGCGTTTGCGGGTTCATACAATCAGAAAGATTTTATTTTAAGTGGTGCTATACCTCTTCTAGAAAATAGCCTTAGGTTTGGTGTGAGCGCTGGCTCGTTGAAACGGGATGGGTATGGACGGAATTTTACTACAGGGAAAGATAATTACGATAAAGATATTGCTGTTGGGCGGTTGGTTACTGAGTATCAACCGAGAGAAGACTTTTTTTTACGGGTAGTTGGCAGCCGTACGGTTGATAACTCGAATCCTCGGACAGGTTATCGTTATCGTCTCAGGGAGGGGGAGGAGCCGCTAAATAACGTATACAATACCTATGCAGGGAATTCTCAGGGGCTGCATCCTATTGATGATAGTTATTTGGTTGGTTCGGGAGTGTCTTCATTTTTAGAGTGGGATATAAGTGATCATTATTCTCTTGAATCGATCACGGCTTACCGACAGGGCGATAGCCAGTCGCCCATCGATTTTGACGGATCGGCTGAAGCAGTTTTAAATTCCGAGGTTTTATATAAAAACAAACAAGCTACTCAAGAATTTCGATTAAAGTTTGAATACGATAATTTTTGGGGGTTAGCTGGTTTATATTATCTTGAGTCCACAGCTTTGAACGCTTTTGATCTTGAAACGGACGGCGCCACGGAGACTATTGAGCCCGGTATAGGCTCATTTACTTTCGTCGATTTAGATGTTGAAAGCGAAGCAGCGTTTTTTAGTGTAAATTTTGGTTTATTTTCGTCGTTAAAATTCTCGGCGGGCGCTAGATATACTTTTGATTACCGTAAGGTTGAAATTGTTCACGATCAATTTGAATATCCCCAGACGGATGTGTTTATATCGCCTTATTTTGGTGGAGATGGTGAATCTATTGTTGATCTAGTTTTTGATGACAATGGAAAAGAAGTAACCCCTCGTTTTAATGGTTCTCGGAACGACAAACAATATTCGCCCAGGGTGAGTATAAGCTGGCAGCCTACGGATTTATTTCATCTTTATGCTCAATATAGTACGGGGTTTAAAGCTGGAAGTTTTGACCCCCGAGGCGATTTTTCGCTGGAAGAGTCAAGAAAAGGGTTTTCGCCGGAGATTATTAAAACGAATGAGGTCGGTTTAAAGTCGATCTTGCTTGAAGATCATCTTCACGTGAACATGGCCATTTTTTACAGTAAATATCTCGATATGCAGGTTCCCGGTACGATTTTTCTTGATAGAAATGGGGATGGTGAGAGCGACACTTTTGTTGGGCTGTTAACAAATGCTGGTAGGGCAACAATTAAAGGCATGGAGTTGGAATCGTCAGCTAAGTTGAATGATAGTGTTTATGTGGACTTTTCGTATGGATATATATCCGCAAAATTTAATACTTATATGTTCGCAGGTTTTAACATCGCGGACTATAGGGTTTTTCCAAACACCCCTGAGACAACCACTTCGTTTGGGTTACGAATACAGGAGGAGTTATGGTCTGGTGACATTTCTGCTGGATTTATGCTCAATTATCAAAGCTCAGTACATTTTTTTATAACAGAAAATGGAGCGCTTGATCAGAGTGGTTATACTTTAGTTGATGCGAGTATGGTTTGGGATTCATACGATGAGCGCTGGCAGATAGGGTTATACGGAAAAAATTTATCAGACAAAAGGTACCGCACTGGGGGGTATGATTTTGATCCATTGGCGGGGACAGCCTTTTATGGTGATCCGAGAACATTTTCTTTTTCCGTTTCACGGAGATTTGAATAATTAGATCTTTTATTTCTATCTTTATTCTTCTATCTGGAATTTTCCTTTCGTTTTCGCTGCCCCACCTGGAAAAAGTTCTTCAAACGCTGCCTCTAATTTTTCCATGACTTCTTTCGCATTTTTTGTTTTCTTGGAGACCATCATGTGAGGACCAAAGGTTATGATGTTGTTCGAATGTAAGTCTGGTAAATTTAATTTTCTAGCGGCATGGTTTATGGGAAGTTTATAGTCGAGCAGATAATCGATATCTCTACGAACAAGCATTCGAAGGGCTTGTTTGTGAGTATCGGCGATACGAAAATCGATATTGTTTTTGGGGTCTTTAATATAATGAATCCAATCTCCATAGCTATATCCTCGTAATATTAAAATCCGTTTCCCTTTCAAGTCTTCTTTTTTATTGATGGGAGGCATAGGGCTTAAGGTATAGGCCTGCAGTTGTATTTGATCGATAGCCATCGAAGATATAAGCGCACCTTCTGAAAAAGAGGTGAGCGTTGGCATACCAAAAAAGATATCAACCTCACCGCTCACAACATACTTTGCGAGTCGTTTAACAGGGTATGACTGATATTCTAGGGTAAAGCCAGCATGTTTTGCTAGGCGATCACCCAGGTCCACGAGGTGGCCCTTTACCTCGCCGTTTGAGTCGGTGTAATAATAGGGTTCGAACTCTACGTAGCCCATGCGTAAATGTTGCTGAGCGTGGCATGAGACGCTTACGCTCAGGGCGAGAATAATTGTTGTCGTTAGTATTTGGGTATAACGGCTGAGATATTTCATTATACTCGTTAAAGATCTGGTCAACGGGGCGACGCCTTTTCTGTGTCTGTGTAATCAATGCGTTTATGTATTAGACGAAGCATTGGTTTTTGATGCAATCGGTCGCAACTCTGTTGGTTGAAGTCAATGGTATCAGCAATAAATCGTGAAGACACTACAATCACCGTTGCTCATGTTTTGTTTTAAATTTTATCAAGTATTGATATGGCCAGAACTTTCCGGTGATCCAAAATGCATCTCGTTGTTTGTCATAGGCGATGCCGTTTAAAACATTTTGTTGTTTGTTGTAAGAACGATTCTCCTTAGCAAGCGCTTTAAAATTCGCAACGCCCAATACTTGCCCGTCTTTTGGTGATATCTTCAATATGAGGTCACTTTGCCAAACATTCGCCCAAATAGCTGATTGGGCGAATTCCAGTTCATTTAGGTGTTTATATCGCCGCCATGCGTTATGTACCGATATGGATCGGGTTATGTTAAATGTATTTGGATTTCTAAAATATAGATTATGAGATCCGTCACTTGTAATTAGCTCTTTATCTGTGTGAGTGATGCCCCAACCTTCACCCGCGTATGAATACTGGCTGATGAGTTCCAGTGTTTTGGGGTTAAGCAGTAGCGCTTGCTCTGATTTCCAGGTAAGTAAATACAGATGGTCGTTGAATAGCGTGATTCCTTCTGCAAAAATGTTGTGGGGAAGTTCTTTTTCAGCGTATATCTGCCGCGTCTCGGTTTCATAAACACGTACGAAGGAGCGACCGAACAAACCACTGGATTCATAGCTCATATTGTCTTCGATATAAAACCCCTGAGTAAATATTTTCGGATCGTGGGGCTGCTTTTCCAATATTGTGTAATCTAGGGCTGTTTCGGCGAAGCTTGAAGGGGCACTTAAACTGACTACGATAGCAAGTGTTAGTGCATGGATAACGCTAGAGGGATTTATAAAGAGAGACATTCCGTTTTTTGGGTTATCACATCGTTAGGCATTCATAAGCGATTATAAGAATAGACTGAGGCAATGTCACCCGTCCCAATTAGCTGGGAGGGCTAATCAAGATATACGAACAACGCAGTGAATTTACTCTGGTTCAGGCGCTGCAGGGGGAGCGCTTTCGGCAGCCTCTCTGCTATCCACATAACGTATAGCATCATTTACGGCGTGAACAACACGTTCGATCATCTCTTCGAGTTCCGATGGGGTCATGAAGAATGTCATATCAACATCGTGACGGACATACCTGGGGGGTAGACGATTTAGCGCGACGCATGCGACATCCGATAGGAATTCGCCGTCTGAATTTGCTCTGTCATTAGAGCGAAGTATCTGTTCGAACACCATTTGCTCATAATAGTTGTGAACGGAGTCTGTGGATGAATCCGCGCGATAACGTTGTCGGCCGACACTGAGTAGCATGGGGTCCCCTCTGAGCTAGTTTTATCCAAAGTTTAGCTCACTTACTTGGCAAGTGTAATCTTATTGCGCATCAAGTCCCGTATGAGAAAACGGCCTGGATGCAGGTGTTTGAGGAGGGACCGAGATATAGGTAGCGGGTGCCCCGCAATTTGGCAGGCCAAAGTCTCGGCTGAAAGAGGGATGTAGCAAAGTCCGCGAGATCCGTGCCCTAGGTTAACATATAGGTGAGGATGATAGCGGCCTAGGGTATCAATGACAGCATTGGCTTTTTTTGTGAGGAATGCAAACTGGGAGGGCATTTGCGCCATATCTGGAGCAGGACCAACGACCGGAAAGTAGTCTGGGGTGGTACACCGAAAGCCAACTTTTCCTGGAATATCAACGTTAGCAAATGATGTGTTGTCCGGCTGAAGCTCTGGTGACAATTGCCCGAGTTTCTCCAGATTGTCATGGTGATCTTCAGCACTTAGCTCTAAGTCAAAGGAGTGTAGGTTGAACGAGGCTCCTACACAGTGATGGCCGGCGCTCGCAGGGGCGATATAGCCTTCCCCGCAGAGCACGCTACGGAGCTTTTGGGAATTTTGATTAACCGGTATGTGTGTGACTTGACCGCGAATTCTTTTAAGGGGTAAAGCAGCAGTATGGTTAAGCGATGTTGCTGCGTATGCGTTTGTCAGTACCAGAGCATCACCGGAGAGGCGGCTTAAACCTGAGGCCTCTGAGGAGGAAAGCGATACCTGCCATTGATGATTGACGCGTTCCAGCTGGGTAAGTGTCGATCCCGTTTTGACGCGAATGTTGGGATGTTGGACCAAGTGCGCGCACACATCCGCAGGGGATAGCCACCCGGTTTGAGGGAGATAGAGGGCGGGGTAGCGACTTTTAACCCCAGAGACACGCTCACAGTCCTCCATATCCAGCCATTGAGCAAATTGGGGGCTCTCGTGGAAGTGTTGGCTAAAGGCTTGATATTGTTTTTTGCTGGTTTCACTCGTTGCGAGATGAAGTACCCCGCATTGATCGCCTGCGCGCTCATACAGTTTTTGCGTGGTATAGAATTGCGTGGCGTATAGCAATGCGTTTAGGTTAAAGGTATTGAGGGGCGAGTTGTAAGGCGAGAGCTTCGCGTAAACAATACCTTGTTTATTTCCTGATGCATGCTGGGCAAGTTGGGACTCTTTTTCAATTAAGGTGACGTGTATATTCTTTTGTGCGAGTGCAAATGCTGTGTGGCAGCCCGCGAGTCCACCACCCACCACTATGCAGTGTTTAACTGGTGGAAGTTTAGATCGATCATTTAAATGCCAGGCTGGTTCTGCTTCAATTCTTTGATGTTTGTATTCGCGAAAATGGGTGGGCGGTGCGCTGTGTTTAGTTTTATCTTTTGTGTGTGTTCGATCTTTTTCTGTGAAGTTTCCGACCAACATTTCACGCTTTTTACCAAAGCCTTTAATTTTTTTACAGGTAAAGCCCACCTCACTTAGCTGTTTTCTTACGGCGCTTGCAGCCGTAAAGGTTGCAAATGATGTGTGTTGGTTACTGAGTTGTTTTATTGCAGAAAATAAAGCCTCACTCCACATTTCAGGATTTTTTGAAGGTGCGAAACCATCCAGAAACCACGCATCTATATGCGGCGCACAGCGCCCAACGCCATAATTCTGTTGTTCAACACTTGGCCCAGCTTTAGAAATTGGGGCTAGTTGTTCAAAGGATTCGGAGGCCTCCCCGAAGCAGAGCGTGAGGGATATGTTGTCTTCTGGGAACTGAAGCCGGTGTATATCCGACATTGGTTGGGGAGGGTAGGATTTGATGAGTGCTTCGCTAAACGTGTTCAGTTCTGGCCATAACCTTAAGGCCTTTTCTAAATCATTGAGCTTCAAAGGGTATTTTTCTACGGAAATAAAATGGAGGTGCGCCGCATTTTTGCTCTCACGAGCAGCCCACAATTGCCAGGCCAATAAAAAGTTTAACCCCGTACCAAACCCTGTTTCGCCGATTGAAAAGACGCTGTCGTCTGTTAGCGTACTCCAACGTTCAGTTAAATTATTCGCGTCCAGAAAAACATAACGACTTTCGGCTATGCCATCGCTCTTGGAGAAATAAATATCGTCGAATCCTGCAGAGGAGGGAAGACCTTGCTTATCCCACTCGATGTGCGCTGTTTTGGCATCAGTGATTGGCATGGCCCAAAGGCGCCTTAGTTTCGGGTGGGGGCGTGGGGGAGTTCGAAAGCTTCCATGATTTGGTTTACCCAGAGAGTAATTCGTTCTTCCGTTTTATCGAATTCATTTTCTTCATCAAGTGCTAAACCGACAAAATGAGATTCGTCTTCGGTAAGGGCTTTGGAGGCTTCAAATTCGTAACCCTGATTTGGCCAGAAGCCGATCATCGTAGCGCCACGTGATTTTAGTTTATGATACAAATAGCCCATCGCGTCAAGAAACCATTCAGGGTAACCCACTTGGTCACCGAGTCCGAACAATGCGATCTTTTTTCCCTGCAGTTCAAGCTCATCTAGCTCCGGCCAAATATCCTCCCAGTCTTCTTGTAGTTCACCATAGTCCCACGTTGGAATGCCCATGATTATGCAATCGTAAAACTGTGCTTCGATGATGGGGGTCGTATCGATATTGAACACATCGACTTTTTGCTCCCCAATGGCTGTGCAAATTTTTTCGCCGGCCATTTCCGTATAGCAGGTGGAGCTGCCATAAAACAGTCCGATGGCTTTTCGCGGGGATGTGTTGACAGGTGATTGTGTTGAGCTAGGTGCGGTCATAATGTTATTGCGGCAATAAACTTGCCCACTCCGAGACCCATTTGCTGGCGTCTGCGGCGTGATCTTGGGTTTGGGTGGCATCGAGTATCAGCATTTCACCGAGGCGAGCAGCACCAATATCGGCAAGGGCCTCGTCTATGGTTTTTCCTGCTTGAGCAAAATTCGGGTAGGAAGAGTCGCCTAAGCTAATAACGCCGTATGCCATGCCCGCTATTCGAGGAAATTGTGTCGTCAATACTTGGTAAAAAGGGGTGATATTTTGCGGTAAATCGCCCATCCCAGTGCTCGAACAGCACACCAAAAGAACGCTATTAGGGTCAAAGACGGCGGTGTTTTCGGGGGCGAAATTTTCGTATGCAGTGACCTCGTGCCCGCAATTTTCTAATACTGTTTTTGCGGCTCGGGCGACTTCGAGGCTGGTGCCCATAACAGAACCTACAACAATGTTTATTTTTGCCATATGCAAGAAAGCTGGGTAAGTGGATATATCGATGTATTGGGCGCGTATAGTAGTGGCTTGTGCCCGCGAGGTAAATGCCTTGCTATACTGCGCGTTTTAGTTCTAATCGATATTATACGATTGGATTGGCTGGAAACGTAATATGCGCTTCCAGTAGTTCTATTAACAATAAGCCGCGTTAAGTGAGGTGGGCATGGTTGATGAGATCGCTATCGGTAAATACAAACACTACAAAGGGAACGAGTATGAGGTGTATGGGGTGGTGACTCACTCTGAAACCGTTGAGCCTATGGTTCTATATCGCGCACTTTATGGTGAGCGAGGCCTTTGGGTGAGGCCATTGGAGATGTTTCGGGAAACTGTTTCTATCAATGGTGAAGACGTATTACGATTTACTTTGGTCGAAAAACGTCAGCCTAATGCACCCCAAGCGCCTCTTTTTTAAAATGAGCCAGCAAGATTCTCTGTGGGTCTGTCCACACCCGAATTGCCAAGAAGCATTGAGCCCCGATAGCGAAGGCTCTCATGTATTGTCGTGTAGTAATAATCATCAATATGACCGTGCTAGACAAGGCTATATAAACCTTCTTTTGGCGAACCAGAAGAAGAGTCAGGACCCTGGTGATACAAGCGAGATGGTGGCGGCGCGTCGTGCATTTTTGTCTGAAGGCCATTATCGCTTTTTGTTTGAGGCGATAGAGGCCAGCATTCGCAAGCATATCACTTTCAGTTGTTTTCGTATGCTTGATCTAGGTTGTGGTGACGGTTCATACCTACATGCAATAAGAGCAGTGTTCCCTGAGGCAAAATTATGGGGGAGCGATATTTCAAAAAACGCGATCAAGCGCGCGGCCACGTATGTGAAAAGTGCAGAGTTTTCCGTGGCAAGTAATTTTCATTTGCCTTTTGTAACATCCTCGCTGGATCTACTTCTCAGTGTTTTTTCGCCAGTCTCTTGCGAGGAGATAAAGCGCGTCCTTCGTCCTAAGGGAATTTTTATTCGCGTTTTACCTGGTCAGGCGCACTTTAAGGAATTGAAAGAAGTTATTTACGATACGGCGACCCCTCATGACGTGCCAGACCCCCTAAGTCACGGTGAGCTGTTAGATAGTCTAAATGTTAAAAATAAAGTGACGCTATCAAACACTTCACTTGGCCAACTGATTGGTATGACTCCGCTCAATTGGCGTGGTGACTCGGAAGAAAAAAAGAGATTACTAAATTGCGAGGAATTTCCTCTGCAGTTTGATTTTGTGCTGCAGGTATATGGTTTTGAGTAGGCATCAAGAAGATGAGCGGTGGATGTCCCATGCCTTATCCTTAGCGCAAAAGGCATTCGATCTGGGTGAAGTGCCCGTGGGTGCAGTCATCGTGAGCGATGGGGCGATTATTGGGGAAGGTTGGAATTCACCTATTTCTTCCAATGACCCGACGGCCCATGCAGAGCTCGTCGCTATTCGAGCCGCATGTAAACATGTTGAAAACTACCGCTTGGTGGACGCACGCTTATACGTCACGATTGAACCCTGTACGATGTGTTTGGGTGGGCTTATTCATGCGCGTATTGGGCAGTTAATTTTCGGTGCGTGTGAGCCCAAGTCGGGGGTTGTGCAGAGTCATCAACATTTAGTGTCGAGCGATATATACAATCATCAATTCGAGTGCCAAGGTGGAATACTTGAAGATGAGTGTTCCGAGATCATCCAGCGATTTTTCAAACAGCGACGCGACGAAAAAAAGAAAGCGAAGCGTGAGTGACTCTTTCTTTTGGGCCTTTTTCAAATAAAAACGCAGGCAAAAAAAAGGCTCCAAAGGAGCCTTGAAAATTAAGCATAGTGAGTGCTTAAGGGAGTCCGTGCATCAACTGACTCTGGAGGAGGTTAGTGCGTTTTAATAAAACGGACTAACGAAAAATTATAAAGCGGATACAGCGATAGATTTTACGGCTTCGGTCATTACGGGGCTAAACTGGGCGAATTGTTGTTGTGTAATAGTATTCGCTGTTAGCATTTGTCGTTTTTCTTTTTCGTTCCACGCGATAATGGTGTGGAAGTTTCGAATATTTTGCACATACTCAACCGCTTCCCAACCGCGTGCGTAGCCGTGTTTGGTGAACTTGTAGTATTTACGCTTCGATAACAGTAAAAGATTCTCACTTACGTCAGACCATTTGTCGGGGTTGCCGCCGTGGTGTTCTGTAAGGATTCGCGCATCTTCCAAATGACCGAGGCCGATATTGTAAGCAGCAAGCGCCAACCAAGTGCGGTCTGTTTCAGCGATACGCTCGGGAATACGTGAATAAATACTTTTAAAATACTTTGCGCCGCCAAGAATGCTTTGGTCTGCGCTTAAACGGTTTGTTACGCCCATGTCTTTGGCCGTAGCGCGAGTGAGCATCATAAAGCCACGAACACCTGTAGGAGACTTAGCTTTAGGGTTCCAGTGAGATTCCTGATAGCTGAGAGCTGCAAGCAGCTGCCAATCTAAATCATACATATCTGCGGCATCTTGTAATCGAGCTTCCCACTTTGGCAGCCTTGCATCTAGCCGATGAGAAAATAGCAGTGCGCCGCCGTAATTTAATTCGCCTAGGTGTCCGTAGTAAGTCTCTTTGATATCACTGATCAGGTGTGTGGTTGCCTCATCGTTGAAGAACTTTTCCACCTCTTTAAACAAGGAGTCATCATTTAGTTTTGGGAAAGCCCAGGCAAGTTGCTCGGCTTCGTCTTTCATATTGAAGGCCACACGTGCACGCGGGTATACGGATTCGCTAAGTTCATAAGCGTTGGAGTCAACGATGGTGTAGTCCGCCTCTCCGTTGTGAACGAGTTCAAGCAGGTCTAGCATTTCTGCGTCAGTGCGCTCTTCCCAAGTTAGGGTAGGGTGTTGGCGTTGAAGCATGCGCAGGTTCTCTGAGTGAGAACTGTTGGCAATTACCACGATGCGTTTACCAAGAAGGTCTTCAACATCGCTAGGTTTCTTTTGACCAACTCTATATATAAGTTGTTGATGAACGTGTAAGTAGGGAGAAGAAAAATTTACCGTCTGCTTCCGTTTGTCAGTAACTGTTAGCCCCGCGGCAGCAAAGTGGATTTTGTCATTGGCTACGGCATCCAGCATGAGACCAAGATCTTCCAGGTCGTGAATGACAAGCTCTACGCCTAGGTTGTCTGCAAATTTTTTCGCTAAAGAATATTCGAAGCCCATGTAGCCGTTCGGGCCTTCATAATAGGTGGTGGGGCCATTGCGTGAAATCATATGAATTTCACCTGAGGCAATGATGGATTCGAGCACAGTAGCGGTTCTGCTTGTGTTAAGAGAACCGGCAGCGATCACCATCAAGCTCAGCATAATGCTCAGTTTGATTGTTCGGGCTACCGTCCTAGCGGCCTGTATGGCGATTTGCTTACTCATCGTTACTGTATTTCCCAAATGTCCATGTCTGAATAAATTTTAGGCAATTCTACATGCCATGCTTATACACTTCTACCCCTGTTTTGAGACTTCTCTATGCATTTTAGTTCTGAATTAAGTCAAAAATGCGACGCAGTCTACGTTTTTCGGGTGTTTCCGTGTTTGTCTTGGCCCAAAATTTTCATAGATCAATTATTCATAAATATCGATATTATCTAATTTTGACGTAATATTTTACGTTTTAAGACCGTTATCGTTACTTGTTGTTACGCTTTTCTCTATGCTTCAACGATTATGGATAGAAACGAAACAACAGTATTTTTCTGAAAATGCTTATTAAAACTGGCATCAAAATTAAATATGCATTTTGTGTGCCTGATTCTCCGCCTAAGCTCTATTTTCTCGTGTTAGTAGGTTCATTAGTTGAGTTTAGAGCGCCGAATGCCAAAGAATAGTTTTCACCGGAAGATCAAATTCCAGTACAATGCGCGCCCTAAACCCCCGAATTATCTAGTCTTATCAACCACCGAGGTTCCCCTCCATCATGCTTATATTGCGTGGCGCTCCAGCTCTTTCAGAATTCCGTTGTAACAAGCTTTTGGCCCAGCTATCCACTGGCGGTATCGAAATTAGCGATTTAAATGCTTCATATGTACATTTTGTCGACACTACTGAATCGCTCGACCCTAAAGAACTGGTTGTATTGCAAGCATTGCTCACTTACGGTCCTTCGGCGTCCGTTGAGGTGTTGGATGGCGCAAAGACCTTAACCGTGACCCCGCGGCCAGGAACGATTTCTCCATGGTCCTCAAAAGCGACGGATATCGCCCGAAATTCTGGTTTGGATAAGATCGTACGTATTGAGCGTGGCGTAAGTTACGCTTTGCAGATGAATATGGACGTATCACTAGTTGCGCCTTTTATTCATGATCGAATGGTTGAAACCGTATTTGATACTGCAGAGCAAGCCGAAGTGTTGTTTCAAAAGGCTGAACCAAAAACCTTAGCTGTCGTTGATGTACTGGGTGAAGGTCGTGATGCCTTGGTGAGTGCGAATCAATCTCTAGGGCTCGCGTTAGCCGATGACGAGGTTGATTATCTTACGGAGTCATTTGTTGGTTTAGGTCGAAACCCTAACGATGTCGAATTAATGATGTTCGCGCAAGCCAACTCAGAGCATTGTCGTCATAAGATTTTTAACGCGAGTTGGACCTTGAATGGTGAAGAGCAACCCCGCTCTTTATTTAGCATGATTAAAAATACCAATGAACTGGGTGGCGATAATGTTCTATCGGCCTATGCGGATAACGCTTCTGTTGTTGTGGGGTCTGAAGCGGGGCGTTTTTTCCCGAACCCAGATTCAAAAGAGTATACCTATACGCTAGAGCCCATTCATTTATTAATGAAAGTGGAAACCCACAACCACCCGACGGCGATTGCCCCATTTCCTGGAGCGGGTACAGGCTCTGGTGGTGAAATTCGCGATGAGGGCGCTGTCGGAAAGGGCTCTAAGCCAAAAGTAGGGTTAACAGGTTTTACTGTTTCTAATTTACAAATTCCTGGGTATACATTGCCTTGGGAAAAGGATTACGGAAAACCAGATCGTATCGTTTCCGCGTTGGATATTATGGTGGAAGGCCCCATAGGGGGCGCAGCATTTAATAACGAATTTGGTCGTCCTAATATTTGTGGTTATTTTCGCGCGTTCGAAGAAAATTTTGATGGCGAGCGTCGTGGTTATCACAAGCCAATTATGTTGGCGGGTGGTTACGGCAATATTCGTGAAGAGCATATTGCCCAAGAAGAATTTTCTCCAGGCTCAAAACTTGTTGTGCTGGGTGGTCCAGCCATGTTGATTGGTTTGGGTGGCGGTGCCGCCTCTTCAATGACGTCGGGCAGTTCTACCGAGGACCTAGATTTTGCATCAGTACAAAGACAAAACCCTGAAATAGAGCGTCGTTGTCAGGAAGTGATCGATCAGTGTTGGCAGTTAGGTAAAGATAACCCCATCGCATTTATTCACGATGTAGGTGCCGGCGGTTTATCAAATGCGTTTCCTGAGCTCGCAAAAGATGGTGGTTGTGGCGCGGAGTTTGAGCTTCGTAATGTGCCGAACGATGAGCCGAGTATGTCGCCTTTAGAAATTTGGTGTAACGAATCGCAAGAGCGTTATGTCATGGCGATTCCTCCTGCGCAATTAGCGCAGTTTGAAGCGATATGTCAGCGTGAACGTTGTCCCTATGCTGTAGTGGGTGAAGCTACGAGTGAACAGCACCTTACGCTTAATGATAAGCATTTTGATAATAAACCCATTGATTTGCCTATGAGTGTGCTTTTTGGTAAAGCGCCAAAAATGCATCGCGTTGCTGAAGGTCGATCTTATTCCCCGAATAATTTCGATTACAAAGATATTGCCATTGGCGAAGCGGTTGATCGTGTTATTCAGCACCCTGCTGTGGCGAGTAAAATGTTTTTGATTTCAATCGGCGATCGTAGCGTGACGGGGCAAGTTGCGCGTGATCAATTGGTTGGCCCTTGGCAAGTACCGGTTGCAGATTGTGCTGTAACGACCGTTACTTACGATAGTTATGCCGGTGAAGCCATGAGTATGGGGGAGCGCACACCATTAGCACTTATTGATGCGCCCGCTTCTGGTCGTATGGCCATTGGTGAGGCGATAACAAATATCGCCGCAACACGTATTGGTGATATTAAAGATATTAAGCTTTCCGCTAATTGGATGTGTGCGGCGGGGCACCCAGGTGAAGATGAAAAACTTTATCGTACGGTTGAAGCTATTGGTATGGAATTATGCCCTGCGTTGGGAATAACAATTCCTGTGGGTAAGGATTCCATGTCAATGCGTACGGCGTGGCAGTCAGAAAAAGAAGATAAAGCTGTAACGGCACCTATGTCTGTAGTGATTTCTGCATTCTCTCCTGTTTTGGATGTGAGAAAAACCGTTACGCCACAATTACAGCCTGATTCAACTGCACATCTACTCTTTATAGATTTGGCCGATGGTAATGCGCGTCTGGGTGCCTCTATTTTTGCCCAAACATATAACGCTATCGGCGACGCTGCGCCGAATGTTGAATCTGCAGAAACCTTAAAGGGTTTCTTTGCTGCGATGCAGCTGTGTTTGGAAGATGAACTTGTGATGGCCTATCACGATCGATCTGATGGCGGCTTGTTTACAACCTTAATGGAAATGGCGTTCGCGGGGCATTGTGGATTTGAGGTCAATCTTGAAAAATTAGGCAGTGATAATCTTGCGCAATTGTTCAATGAAGAGCTTGGTGTAGTAATTCAAGTGTCTGATGAGAACCTCAAAAAAGTAAACGCTATTTTTGCGCAGGAAAGATTAGGCAACTGTGTGCATGATATTGGCCATGTATGGTCCGATGATTTGGTTATTTTCCGAAATGGCGCGCATACGGTATACGAATCTGATCGCACGTCCTTGCATCAATTATGGAGCTTAAATAGTTATCATATTCAAAAACGTCGTGATAACCCTGAGTGTGCACAGCAAGAGTTTGATGCGCTGGCGAAAACAAACCCAGGCCTAAGTACAAAGTTAAGCTTCGACGTTAATGAAAACCCAGCCGCGCCTATGATTGCTACTGGCGTTCGCCCGAAAGTGGCTATTTTGCGTGAGCAGGGTGTGAATAGCCACGTAGAAATGGCGGCGGCGTTTGATCGCGCGGGTTTCTCCTCAATCGATGTGCATATGAGCGATGTGCTCAGCGGTCGTGTAACCTTAGATGACTTTAAAGGTTTGGTTGCATGCGGTGGTTTTTCATATGGTGACGTTTTGGGCGCTGGCGAAGGCTGGGCAAAAACAATTTTGTTTAACCCTAAAGCGCGTGAAGAGTTCGAACGCTTTTTCCACCGTGCAGATAGTTTTAGTTTGGGCGTGTGTAATGGTTGTCAGATGATGTCCAACTTAAAAGCACTGATTCCTGGCGCTGCACACTGGCCCCATTTTGTTAGGAACCGCTCGGAGCAATTTGAATCACGTTTTGGTCTTGTCAAAATGGAAGAGTCTCCGTCTATTTTGTTTAAAGGCATGGAGGGTTCTCATTTGCCGATTGCTTTGGCCCACGGGGAAGGGCGCGCAGAGTTTAAAGATCAAGCCTCGCTTGCGGCGGCTGAAGATAGTGACACGATTGCCATGCGTTTTATCGACAATACTTTAAATGTGACAAGTGATTACCCTGCGAACCCGAATGGCTCACCAAATGGTATTACGAGTTTGAGTTCGATAAATGGTCGAGCCACTATATTGATGCCTCATCCTGAGCGAATATTCCGCACGGTCAATAATTCTTGGTCTCCCTCCGATTGGGGTGAAGACAGCGCGTGGATGCGTATGTTTTACAACGCGCGTTTATTTGTCGAATAACGCCCTAAAACGAAATATTGGTTAGCCGGTCGTGAGCGTTATGAAAAAAGGTCTCGTATCGATTATTACACCGGCGTTTCGTTCGGAAGGCTGCCTTGCCGATGCGGTGAAGTCGGTTTTTTCGCAAACCTATTCCCAATGGGAGATGCTGATCATCTCCGATGACGGGGTCGATTATCAGCGTTTACTTCAAAATGCCGATATTGTAGATCCCCGCTTATCCTTCTATTCAAGTGGTTCTATTCAGTCCGGTCCAAACGCGACACGTAATGTGGGTTTACAACATGCGTGCGGTGAATGGATCGCGCCCTTAGACGCCGACGATGTCTATTATCCTGATCGGATAGAACGTTTATTGGCTGCCGCTCAATCTACAGGCTTGGCCTTGGATAATGTACAGGTGGTGGGTGAGCATGTCGACGATGGCCTAGGCTTAGATGTTGGCGCGAAATCCTTTCTTAACATTGAGGATGTGAAAAGTTCTCTTGTTCCTTTGTTGTTTTTATTTCATCATCGACATATTACGCAGGGCTGGGACCCGGAAGTTATCCGTGGTGCAGATACCTTATTCAATTTGCGTGGACTTGAGAGCGCTGGACGTGCAGGCTATGTTTCTGAGCCTTTACACGAGTATCGTGTGCATGATCAAAGTATGTGTCATGCGCCGGAGTCGGAAGATCTATTTGTTGATGCGTATCGTCACACGTTAGATCGTTTGCGTAGTGATGGTTTAGGTTTTAAATCTACGAATTTTCGTCGAGTAGTAATTGCAATGATTGAAGAGAAGCAGCAAATTAATCACGACTTTTCAGTTGCGGTTGATGCTGGTTATAAAGGGAACTATCAAAGCTTTGTGCAGACGAACGTCCTAGGGGCTGGTTAGGTTTTCATAGAAAGCTCGAATCAGTTATCGTGTTATTTATATGAGTAATCTTGTGACCAATACAGAACCTCCAGCAGATTTTCCCATTCAACTTAGATTTCTTGGTGTTGGCGGAGCCAGTCAGGAAGGGTTAGGGCATGCTTCTGCGGTAGTGCAAATTGCCGATAAGCGCTTACTCATCGATTGTGGTCCTGGCACAGTCAAAGCTTTTGTGGATTGTTATCAATGTTTGCCCGACGCTTTATTTATCACTCATTGTCACTTGGACCATATTGGTGATCTAGAAAATTTATTTATCAAATCCTGGTTTCATCAGCCGAATCGCGTTCAGCCTAAGGTCTATGTGCCGGCGAGTATTGTGCCATTGCTGCATCAGCGGGCGGGCAGTTATCCTGCAGTTTTGGCTGAAGGCGGTGTTAATTTTTGGGATGCATTCCACCTCATCCCTGTGGTGGATGCTTTTGTTTTCGAAAACACTCAATTTAATGTGCAAGAGGTTAGGCATCATGCGCCTGAAACTGCATTTGGTTTGCATTTACCTCAACGGTTTTTTTACACGGGTGATACTCGGCCCATCCCAGAAATTATTGATCATCGTATTAATTGTAATGAAGTAATTTTTCACGATTGTGGTGTTGTCGGTAATCCTTCTCATACAGGTATTGATGATCTGGAGCGGGAATATAGTGCGGAAGTGATTTCTCGACTACGCTGTTATCATTACTATACGAAAGCCGACGTGGATGTATTTAATGAGCGAGGCTTGTATGTGGTCCGGCAGGGTGAGTTATTTGAGGTGTAGGCTTTGTTATTGTGTCGACGTTTGAAGGGGTTGTAGGGTGATTTCCGGAACGCTGTAAATATGTCCCTATACGCTCGGCTTCGGCATCCATGCCTCAGACGTCCTGAAAGCACCCTACAGCCCCTTCAAACTTTTCTATTACAGTTCTCTTTTTTGGGAGTTCGATATGAAAACCCCTTTCCAAGTTGTTGGTCATCGCGGTTTTCCAAAACTTTTTCCTGAGAATTCCCTTCCTGGTGTCGTGGCGACGGCCAAGGCGGGAGCGCCATTTGTCGAATTGGATATTCAAATAAGTCGAGATGGAGTACCGATAGTTTTTCATGATGAAACCCTTGATCGCGTTACGGAGAGAAATGGGGAAATATGGGGGTATAGTGCTTCTGAACTATCCCAAATCAGTTGTCATGAACCGCAGCGTTTCCTGCAAACATTTAAGCCAACCCCTATCGCAACCTTACAGGAAGTATGTGAGGCTTTGGTAGATTTTGATATTCACGTCTTTGTTGAGGTGAAAGAAAAATCATTGGACCATATTTCTCGCGAGGATATGCTGGCGCAAATTGTTTCGGCAACCGCGTGTATGGCTTCTCGTATTACGGTCATCTCTTTTGATATTGATATGTTGTTCTTGGCTGAGCGTGTGTTTCCTGTGGGGTGGGCGCTGCGAGAGTTTGATGAGGGCCATCTACAGCAAGCAAAAAAATTACAGCCTCAGGTACTTATTTTTGATGTTAAGCGATTGTCGGATGATACTGAGCTTTGGCCTGGGCCTTGGCAGTGGTTTTTATACGATATTGTTGATTTGGAGAAAGCGTTGTATTGGACGGAAAAGGGCGCGTCTTATATTGAAACGTGGGATGTTACTGCGCTTCTTTCGAAGGCGAGCGTTTAGATTGTTTTTGTTTGCGAAAGGCGAGTTACCGTGGCTTCGACTCGTTCGGCATTTAGGTGGCATATCAAAAAACACGTGAATATATCCCTATAAGTTTCGGCAATTCATCCTTGAATTGACGATTTTTGATATGCCACCTAAATGCCAAACTACTTAAGTCGAAGTGTTGGTTCCTAAGAACGGTAATAAACAAAAATTTTTCGGTTCAGGGTGAAACTCGCTCTGCCAGTATCTGAGTCTAGCGTTCCGGTGAAGCTTCAAAAATCGTCGATTCAGGCTCCGCCAAGGATGGCGGAAGTTAGAGTAATGCGGGAGCAGTTACCGGATGAATCGCCGAAGCTCCACGGATGGATTTATGTGGTTTTTGAAGCTTCGCCGAAATGGTAGACGACTCGAAGACGCGTCATTGGGTCTGGGGAAAATAGGGACAGTGATCTGTTTTTAAACTTCTTTGGTCAGCTGATCAAGCGTCTCAAACATATTACTCGGCAATCCCAATTGTTCCAGCACTTCATGAGCGAGCTTTTCATTTCTTCTACGCAAGGTGTCATGTACTTCGGCCACGATGTTGGCTTGATACAGAACGTGGGCAAAGGGGCTCACCTTCGCGCCAGGTTTAATTGCGGCCTGCTCGGCCAATGCGGCGCATACTTCCTTAGGTAAATCCCAATCATTCGCCACCCAAAAACTGACGGGGTGTCCCATCACTTTCATAATAGGGACAAAAGCGTTGTATCCAGGTTTGACGTCTTCACCGTTCTTTTTAAATTGTTTACACAGCTCGCTGAAGATTGTGGTTTTACCAATGTCGTGGACCAAGCCCATCACGTAGACTTTAAATTTTTCCATGTCACGGTGGCCTGCAATAATTTCACATGCGACGGCGCAATTTAGCGAGTGATGCCACATCTTTTGTCCGGTATGGGAAAAGTAGGGTGAGTCTCGTTGAATAATTGGCTGCATAACCGCGGCAGATAATACCGAGCGAAGCCCATCGATGCCGAGCTTAACCACAGCACGCTCAATATCATGAATACGTTTGCCGATAGGGTTGAAGTAAACACTGTTGGCGAGTTTTAGCACCGCAGCACTCATCACGGGGTCTTTGTTGATGATATCAACGTAATGCTTCGCTGAACTGTCTGGGTCTCGTAAACTTTGAAGAAGTTTGGGGATAACGGTTGGGAGCCTCGGCACCGCACGTGCACGCACTTCTCGTTTTTGCAGTGAGCTCTTAACCACGTCCACCACAAGCTTTTGTGGCACAGTCAGCCGTTGGCTGGTGTCTTTTGGATACAGGTGGCGGTAATAGGCTTCTTGTGAGTGCGCGAGCGTGTAGAGTTTTGGTTCAGTGACGAGGAGCTTAGCCTCTTTTTCTCCGCTGTTGCCTTTAGAGAAGACTTTACTTAGCTTCAAGGCCATATTGATTGGGGCTCACGGTGCAATGGATTCGATGTCTATTAGTGTAGTTAAGAAAGCTGCACTCGTGTGGAAATGAGTCGTGCGGAAGGGGGATAAATGGTGAAGAATAAGCGTGACTGAATAGAAATTAATCAAGTATTGATGGTGTGTTTTGGTGGGGTAGTGGGCGTATTAACTATTTGTCACCGATAAGCGCGCGTGCGTCGTGCTTGGCGCGGATGAAGTCGCCGTGGGCAACATAGAGGAGGTCGCAGGTTTTACGAATAATGTACTCTTCGTATTTGTCTAAATCGCCGTCAGCATAGGCAATGGTCCACATGCCTTTAACAAGTTCGTATTTCTCTTCAGCGCTACAGTGGTGATTGACCTTCTTGGTGAACTGATACATAGAGGTCGCTTCTTCACATTCCTGTTGAGCCATTACTGCGATGGTGTCGCATTCTTCCGGTGCGATACCGTATTGAGTGCTCAATATTTGTTTTACCGCAGCGAATTCTGCGGGGTCAAACTCCTGATCGATAACGGCGACTTCTATGAGTAAGGCTGCGCACGCCAGATTTCGCTCATCCTGGCTTAGCTCGGTGGATGAAGCGGTCTCTGTTTCAAATAAAGCTTTGAGGCGTGCAATCATGACCTGGTCCTTGTATTTACTTCTTAGCGCTCAAGAAGTTTTCGAGATTGACTTGGTCCTTGACGAAGTTGCGAATACCTTCGGCCAGTTTCTCGGTTGCCATTGCGTCTTCATTCATAGAGAAGCGGTATTGCGCTTCGTTTTCAACGGTTTTAGCAATAGAGTCGCCTGCGTTGTCTGGGCTTAATACACGAGCGAGGTCTGCATTATCAGCCTCTAGCTCACCAAGCAAGGCGGGGCTTATCGTTAGGCGGTCACAACCGGCTAAAGCTTCTAGTTCACCAGTGTTTCGGAAGCTAGCCCCCATAACCACGGTGTCATAGCCGTGTTGCTTGTAGTAGTTATAAATTTTGGTGACTGATTGAACGCCTGGATCTTCAAAAGCGGTGTAGTCTTTTTTGTCTGTATTGGCTTTGTACCAATCTAGAATTCGGCCAACAAAAGGTGAAATCAAAAACGCACCGGCGTCTGCACATGCAGCGGCTTGGCTGAATGAGAAAAGGAGGGTTAGATTACAGTTGATGCCTTCTTTTTCGAGAATCTCCGCAGCACGGATACCTTCCCAGGTGGAAGCGAGCTTAATAAGAATTCGCTCTTTGCCGTAGCCGGCGGCTTCATATAGGCCGATCAATTTCTTCGCTTTCTCAACACTGGCATTGGTGTCGAAAGAAAGGCGCGCATCAACTTCTGTCGAAATACGTCCTGGTACGATTTTGAGGATCTCTGAACCAATGGCGACGGCCAGTTGGTCGGAAGCGTCGGCAACGCTATCGGTACTTTGGAGCGCGCTGTTGACTAAGCCAGAGTATTGCTCCATTTGAGCGGCTTTATACAGCAGCGAGGGGTTGGTCGTGGCGTCGACAGGTTGATAACGCTTAATGGCTTCGATATCACCGGTATCGGCAACGACACTTGAATACTGCTTGAGCTGCTCTAATTTGTTGCTCATGGGGCTCCTCTATCTATCGATATGGCTAGTTATGCGTGGGCGGCCGTATTATCGGGCTGAAGCTCGGCGAACGCAATCTTGAAGTTCGTTTGTTTTTTGTGCTGACCGATAATCGGCGAGATAAGAGGGAATTATCCCTCGGTTTATCTTTGTTGGCGCTTACCCTTCCAGAATCGCGAGGGCTTCTTTTAACACTTGAGATGTGGCACCAGGTCGTTTTGCATTTTCAGTGATGTACTTGCGGTAGAGACGTGCCCGAGGCTGGGCATGGTATAGGCCCAGAATATGGCGGGTCATATGGTCCAGTCGGGTGCCAATGGCTTCGCCTTCACTTATTTGGCGATCGCAGTATTCCATATAGGCTTCCACTATTTCTTTTCGGCTCAGCTGTGGGCGTGTATCCCCGTATATTTGTGCGTCGATTTCGTTTAGGAAGTAGGGGTTGTTGTAGGCCTCGCGCCCAATCATTACCCCATCGACGTTATCCAATAGGTTTAAGGATTGCTCTGTGGTGGTGATACCGCCATTGATAACGATATTCAGCTCAGGAAGTTCCTGTTTTAGCTGGTATACCAATTCGTATTTTAATGGGGGAATCTCGCGGTTTTCTTTCGGGTTGAGCCCCTTAAGCCAGGCTTTACGGGCATGCACGATAAAAGTATCGCAGCCTGCGTCCGCACAGGCGACCACGAAGTCACGCATGTCAGGGTAATCTTCCATGTCATCGATCCCGATGCGGTGCTTGATAGTAACGGGGATATTGCACGCAGCTTTCATTGCGCGAATACAATCGGCAACTACTGCTGGCTCGGCCATCAATATAGCGCCAATTTTCCCTGATTGAACACGGTCGCTAGGGCAGCCGCAATTCAGGTTGATCTCATCGTAACCCCATTGCTCTGCCATATGTGCGCATTCAGCCAAGGCTTTCGGGTTGTGGCCGCCTACCTGCAGGGCGACGGGGTGCTCTTCCGCGTTATATTGCAGAAAGCGATCACGATCTCCATGGATAAGCGCGCCAGAGGTGATCATTTCCGTATACAGCACACTGTGTTTCGTCATTAAACGCCAAAAATACCGGCAATGACGATCCGACCAGGTCATCATTGGCGCCAGGCAAAAGCGATGGCTTTTGTGTGTGGTGGCTGGATCAGAATGGGAGAACGCGGGCATGGGGAAGCACTTGGTCTATCTGCTGGAAAAGGGGCGCCATTCTACCAGCCTAAAAGTCGATTAAAACCCCTGTATGTTTAGGGTTCTACTGCTGTGCCCAGTGTTTGACAGGCCCTCCGGTCCAGCTACGCTTAATCAGAGGTTACTACAGTCTCCCGTCGGTGTGTGGTTTATGCGTAGCGTTACAATTTTCGTTATCGCGTGTTGCTTGCTTTGTGTCTCTTGTGCCAAACAAAGCCAGAGCGGGTTTTTAGTATTGCTGAAATCCGCCTAGACATACTTGGGTTCTCTTTGCCTTGCGGTGCTGAGTCTTGTCTATGGGGAAAGCTTAAGTAATGGTCGATGATAACCGAGTTATGATTGCGTGATATTACATACGATAAAAAATTCACTCTCGTTTAAAATAACGGCGCCCATCGCAGTGTTTGGTTTTTTAATCGTCATAGTGATCAATTTTTTAGGGAGCAAAATCATCGACGGCATAGCCGCGGATGGTATTAGTAAGGAAACCCGCTATATCTCAGACAGCTTGGTGTTGTTTTCGGAAATTGATACATCAAGATCACATCTTCGCCGCTATGTAATGTCTCTGGCTGCTCGAGAATCTATCGCGAGCCTGCGCCTGATTAGAAATGATTCGAACGTAATTATTGCAGATAACCACAGCGAAAATGTTGGGCGTTTGGTGAGCGATGTTGCCTCGCCTTCTGAGGTTGTATTATTTAATAACTATATCAACGAAGAGGTAAAGAAAAGTAAAGAATATTCTGATGAGAGCTACGTGTATAAGGCGATACCCATGCAAATAGCGGAGCCAGAAACAGATCGCCTTAGGCCACACACAATATTATTGATTTTTGATGTTAGAAGTAACCGATACGAAGCGCATATGTTAAAGATGTATATCATGCTGCCGCTTGTTTTAGGGGTGTTTTTGTTGATGGTGGTTGTATACCTTATTCAACGATCAATATTGCTAAAACCTTTAAACGTTATTCGGAATACTTTGCTAAGGCAGCGGTTTTCTGAGGATATATTACATCTGAATGGCGCTGGCAGTGATGAGCTGGGGGTCGTCGTTAAAAGCTATAACGAGCTCGCAGAAGATAAACATCTAAAGGAAAAAGAACTAAAAGAAATTCGAACGTATATCGATAAAATAACGCAACAAGTGCCGGTTTTACTTTCTTATATTGATTCCGGTGGTGTTGTTAGGTTTGTTAATTTGGTGCATGAGCGCTGGTTCGGTCGTGACGTATCCGAGTTTGTTGGTGCCGATATAGCGACTGCCTATGGAGAAGAGATCGCTAATATTTTAAATGACCACGTGTTAAATGTGTTGGATGGGAATGTTGATACTTTTGAGATGCTTATCGATCTTCAAGGGAAAGAGGTTTCGGCATTTGCAACCTGGACACCAGATTATGATGATGCTGGTAGTGTTTCAGGTAGTTTTTTATGTGTCGAAGACAGAACGTTGCTAAAAACCACGGAAGAAAAGTTAGTCGAGTATGCAAATAATCTTGAGTTTAAATCCTGGGCCTTGGAAGACGCGAAGGAGGAGGCTGAACTGTCTGCGAAAGCAAAATCTGAATTTTTGGCGACAATGAGTCATGAAATTAGAACACCAATCAATGGTGTTATCGGCATGCTAAACCTTTTGCTGAAAGAAAAGTTAAATGACAAACAATATCATTACTCAAAACTGGCGCACAGTAGTGCGGAATCTTTACTTTCGCTTATCAATGATATTCTGGATTTTTCAAAAATAGACGCAGGGAAACTTGAAATTGAGAATATTGAATTTAATTTATATGAAGTTATCGGCGGTGTCAGTGATTCATTTTCTTATCTCGTAGAAGAAAAGGGTGTTGAATTGGCTCTTGATATAGATCCAAACGTGCCAATGACAGTATGTGGTGACCCAAGTCGAATTCGCCAGGTGTTATCCAACTTTATGAGTAATGCTATAAAGTTTACCGACGCAGGGAAAATAGAAGTAAAAGCGTATGTGGTGGAGTCGGCTGAAGGCGGCAACCGTATTGAATTCTCTATAGCCGATACGGGTATAGGGATACCCCTAGAGAAACAAGAAAAGCTATTCAAATCCTTTAGCCAAGTGGATGCTTCGACAACACGTAAGTATGGCGGTACGGGCCTTGGCCTAGCGATTGTTCAAAAGTTAGCGGGCTTGATGGGCGGAAGTGTAGGTTTTGAAAGTTCAGAGGGGCGTGGCAGTCGGTTTTGGTTTAGCGTTGTATTAGCACAGGGAAAAACGAATATTCCTGGGTTTTTTGACGCTTTCAATATCGTATGTGTTGGTTTGGGGGAGCGTTATTCTGCGATCGCGAAACACTGTAGTGCTTGGCATATGTTGGTGAGTGAGCTGAGTTGTATTAATGACTTACTCAAGTATTTAGGGGGCAATATAGATGAGGCCAAACATGTTGTTGTTATTTTTGATGGCAGTGATATGCGCCTCACGCACAAGGATGTTGAGATAGCATTGTCCGATAATCCGATCTTATCAAAACTCCATTTTGTGCCGTTATTATCAATGACTCAAATGTCTGATGAGACGCATCAGGAGGAATTGACAAGTGGAGGTTTTCTTTCCAAACCCTTAAAGCCCAGTGCCCTATTTAAATTGTTTACCAATATTTCTTCAGGGCAAAGTGGTCGTGCTACATCCGGTGAAGCGCTTCGTGGTGAAAGTAGGGAAAAAAATCGTGTTTTATTAGTAGAAGATAACCCCATTAATCAAGAGGTGGCTTGCGGTATTTTGGAACCATTGGGTTTGCATGTCGAAGTTGCCTCCAGTGGTCTTCAAGCACTGACAGTGCTTGCTAGTCATACACTAGATGATATCGCGTTGATCTTTATGGATTGCCAAATGCCAGGAATCGATGGGTATGAGACCACCGGCATAATTCGTAGAGGACATATTGGTTTCGAGAATAAAAAAATTCCCATTATTGCCATGACTGCAAATGCAATGAAGGGCGATAAAGAGAAATGTTTAGCCGCTGGTATGGATGATTATATTGCTAAACCAATTGATCCGAATATTTTAGAAAATAAATTAGCGCATTGGGTGAGCGTTGATATTGAAACTTCCCAGGGCGAAATAATAGATAAAGATTTGGGTAATTCCCTACGGTTAAATGAAGATCAAATGATTGAAAGTCATATCAATGAGTTAGGCTTGGTGGTATGGAAAAAAGACGCCTTTTATGGTCGTGTAAAAGGTCGGCGTGATCGCATTGTTCGCCTAATCGAAATGTTTCTTAATGGAATGCCAGAACGCATAGATCGCCTCGCGAAGGCAGTAGAGGAAATTGATATGGTGGGTGTCGCGGCGATAGCGCACGAAATTAAAGGTGTCTCTGGCAATATCGGTGCAGAACGTCTGCATGATGTATCCTCACGCTTAGAAGAGGCGGCAAGAGGCCAAGATACTCACGGATTGAATGAAATGTTAGCGGCGCTCCAAGCGCATTATAGTGAAGTGGAGCTGCTGCTTCAGAGCGACTTGTAAAACTGACGATGTAAGCTTTTAACTATTCGTTTTAGTCCTCGTTTTGACCTTCGGAGTAATGGCATTAAATAGACTCTCTCTATTGCTTTGTATATTAGGTTTTGCTAAATTAGATTATTCTAATGTTTTGGTGCGTCTCTATGACTCCAATTGAAAAAGAGCAGTTAGCGCGGAACGCTGGCCGAGCTGCGGATTTGTTAAAGGCGATGGGTAATCAGAATCGTTTAATGATTTTATGCACCTTGATAGACCAAGAGCTATCTGTTGGTGAGCTGAATGAAACGGTTCCGCTCTCGCAATCCGCATTATCACAGCATCTCGCTGCACTTCGCAAAGCGGCGCTTGTTGTAACTCGCCGAGAAGGACAAACCATATATTACGGCGTTAGCAGTGATGCTGTGTCCGACATCATTCAGGTATTGAAAAATACTTACTGCCGCCCAGATCCCTCATGAGTGATAACGCGTGACATTGTTAGTGGGCGTCGTGATCGGCGTAGTTTTGGGGTTAACAGGGGCAGGCGGCTCCGTGTTTGCAGTCCCGTTGCTGATTAATTTTCTGGGTCTGTCAATGCAACAAGCGGCTGGTCTTTCGCTTGGCGCCGTTGCTATTAGCGCATTATTTGGCGTGATATTGAAGCTGCGAACGGGCCATATTGAATGGTTGCCAGCGTTGGTTTTTGCTTGCCTTGGAAGTGTTGGCGCGCCCTTGGGGAGTTGGGTGGGCAGGCGTGTAGATGAGAAAGTGCTGCTCGTGATGTTCGCCGTATTGGTTGTTATCGTCGCGACGAGAATGTGGCAACAGGCGTCTTCACGGCCAGAAGAAACGAAGGTAGTGCGTGCCGACCGTGAACAAGGGCACGGAACTCATGCGATGTGCAAACAGAATCAAGGACGGAGGTTTCAGGTCGGCGTGCCGTGTGTGCTTGGTATGAGCGCAGGAGCGCTAAGCACAGGGGTATTGTCGGGATTGTTTGGCGTTGGCGGCGGGTTCTTAATAGTCCCGATCTTACTCGCACTAACGAATATATCAATTCGACAGGCGGTAGCGACATCCTTGGTGGTTATTGCATGTGTTGGCGCCGTTGGTTTCGTCAATTTTGTGGCCTTTGGGAGTAATATTGAGATGCACATTCTCGCTTTGTTGGCGATGGGGGGCGTTGTAGGTATGGCCTTAGGTGTCTTTACGAGCCGTTATCTCGCGGGACCTTTATTACAAAAGATATTCGCGATCTTAATGTTCGTGATTTTAGCGGTCACATTGGTGGCAAAGCAATGAAGGTATTTAATTCTATGCAATTGAGGAGTATTGAGGAGAGCCATGTGATTATTCGACAATTATTTGATAGCGATTCATTTACCTATACTTATTTACTGGGCGATGAACAGAGCGGCAAGGCTGTATTTATCGACCCAGTATTGGAAAAGATGGGGCTATATCTTCAATTATTAGAAGAGCTATCGTTAACCTTGAGTGTCGCATTAGATACTCATGTGCATGCGGATCATATTACTGCGCTTGGCGCTCTGAGAGCGGCGACGGGATGTCAGACTTTTATTGGTAACGGCGGAGACGTAGATTGTGCCGATAATGGCCTTGAAGATGGCCAAGTAATCACTGTGGGATCGATTACAGTACGCGTAGTTTATACGCCTGGCCACACCAACGACTCTTATACCTTTCTTGTGGATCTTAATAATCAGCGCTACGCTTTTACGGGAGATACCTTGTTAATTCGCGGTTCTGGTCGCACAGACTTTCAGCAGGGCAGTTCTGATCAGCTATATGATACCTTACATCAGAAACTTATGACCTTGCCCGAAGACACGATCGTTTACCCTGGTCATGATTATAAAGGTTTTACAGTCTCGACAATTGGTGAGGAAAAGAAATGTAATCCTCGGATCAATTTGCCGACCCGAGAGGCATTTATCGCTCACATGGATAGTTTAGATTTACCTAATCCAAAAATGATGGATGTCGCGGTTCCAGCGAATCGATCGTGTGGAAATATATAAAGCACGCATGGTAATAAAAGATAAACAAGAGGCGCATACATGAGTGAAGCATTTATTCTTGCCAGCATTGGCGGGGTTTTTATTGGCGGTTCTGCAGCGGTGATGTTGCTATTTATTGGGCGTATTGCGGGTATCAGCGGTATTGTGCGTCAGGCGATGTTCTGTGAGCACGGTACGTTTTCAGCATTAAATAGTTGGCGCTGGTTATTTCTGGTCGGAATTTTATGTGGTGCTTTTATTGCGCATAGATTTTTTGGTATTCCGGTTCCCATATATGAAAGCACAAACTATATTCTGATTGTGGTGTCGGGTTTTCTGGTGGGGGTAGGCATTAGTATTGGCAGTGGTTGTACCAGTGGTCACGGTATCTGTGGGCTTTCACGCATTTCATTGCGATCGTTCGTTGCGACGATGTGCTTTATGTGCGCGGGTATTGTTACCGTATTTATTATGCGGCACCTGCTGTAATAGGAGAAAATGATGAAAACACTTGTTGGTTTGTTAACCGGAATGATGTTTGGCGCGGGCCTCGCAATCTCGGGTATGAGTGATCGTAACAAAGTCCTAAATTTTTTGGACTTGGCGGGGAGTTGGGATGCGAGCCTTATGTTTGTTATGGCATCAGCGCTTATCGTGTCTCTACCGGCGTTCCATTTTATTCTGAAATTATCAAAACCCTATTTTGATGACTACTTCCATTTACCTGATAATATTATGATCGACCGGCAGTTGGTGGTGGGTGGCGTTACATTTGGAATTGGTTGGGGGCTTTATGGTTATTGCCCTGGGCCTGCCATCGCCTCTCTTGTTTATCTGCATATTGATTCTGTTATTTTTGTTGCCGCGATGCTGCTTGGTATTACCTTGTCTCGTAAAATAAAACTGCCTTAAGGGGCAGTTTTACCCTTCTTGTTCTTTTCTTTTTGGTGAAACTCCACGGCTTTTCGTCGAATTGATCGTATTTTTCGAGATCAAACCGCAATGCATAATTTATTTTTATGATATTTTGTGAAAATGCCACCTTTTTTGTGAAAAATGATTTAAACGACTGTACTATCCCTTAGTCGTTTTTAGTATATCCATATATTGTTTTTATGCGTGGTTTACTAAAGCCAAGTAAGGAATTTTTAATTTAAAGGATGAGTGATTCGGGTGGGAACAGCTTTGTTTTATTGGCTAAAAAAGAAATACTCTCGTCATTGTGCGCTTATACTTGCTGCAGGTTTGCTAATGAGCACAACGGCCGTGCGAGCGGGCGCGGTCGCCGCGGTTTATCCTAAGCCAAGTACGGAGCATCCATTACTAAATGGCTACCCCATTGAACTACTTCGTATGGCGTTAACTAAAGCGCAGGCCCCATATGTATTAATACCAAGTTTTAAATCCCTCCCTAAAAATCGTGCATTATTCAGATTAAAAAATCGAGAAGGCATCGATGTTTTATGGTCAGATACTAACTCGCACAAAGAGAAAGATTTTTACCCCATCAAAATCCCTATATACAAAGGCCTATCGGGCTGGCGTATTCCTCTGGTAAATAAACATCGAAGTATACCGACCAGCCAGATCCTAAGTTTTGATAAATTGAAACAATACTCCCTCATACAAGGCAGTGATTGGCCTGGGCGTAAAGTATTTGAAGCGAATCATATTGTGGTACATCATGCGTATGAACAGGCGAGTTTGTACGAAATGTTGGGACGAAATAGGGGGGATATGTTGTTTCAATCCGTAGTGGAGCTTTCTGGGCAGGAAAATAAACATCGATACTACGGCTTAAAAATTGATGACAATATTGCCGTACGTTATCCATCTGCCGTTTATTTTTTCGTGCATAAAGATAATCATGCTTTAGCAGAAGCGATACAAAAAGGCTTGTTTAAAAGCATATCTGATGGCAGTTTTGATGCGCTATTTGAAAAATCGTTAACCCCGTTTCTTAAAAGCTGTCATTTGGATGAACGAACTATTTTGGATATTGATAATCCTAATGTGCCAGAGGCGATGCAGTTGGGGGATCAAGCTTTGTGGTATCGTTTGGAAGATGATTTGTAAGGACGAAAAATCCGTGCGGCGCACGAATATTTTCGTTCTCATGTGGCATGCTTAATTTTAAAACAGAATCTTGCCTTTTAGTCCCGATAGTAGAGCCATATACCTTCAATATATTTCCATGCACCGATACCATGCAAACCTTCTGAGCGAAATCGATAGTATACAATTCGTATTTTTTCTGGTGGCGTTGGGTTCCCATGTGTATGACGGTAATACGATTTCGAACTGAGTTGGTTGGGTGTTGGAAAAGGACTACCGCCAACCTTAAGTTGAATATGCGATTCGCCGGAATTTGTTGTAGTAAAATGCTGCCACGGTCCGTTTGAATTTACTTTGTATTCGATGCGAGTTTTGGCGCTCTGAGATATTTCCCAGCTAGCATAAAGGGTGTAAGTATCATCTAAATTATGGGAATACAAAATGTTGTTTGTTTCTGTTTCTATTAGCTCAGGGTAGCCATCATAATTTTCATTATTATCGATAAATAAATTCGTTATTTCCGTAGAATCCGCTTCCATAAATTCCGCACTTATTTCACGAGACAACCCACTATCCGTCAGAGATATGTCAATTTCACAAGTATTATTTACGACTCGGTCACATCCCGATACCCATACTCCGTCGGAGTTTAGACCAAATTTATAAATGCCTTCTCTTCGTACGGAAATAGTGCATAAACGATTTCCTTCTGAGTGACAAAATTCTGCGTCGGTTTTGGGGGATATATAGCTAAGAGATACTTCATCGTCAGTGTCTGAGGTGATACTAAAAGAGATACTGCCTTCTTCAAAAGATGGAATGTTTACGCCGGTTAGGCTATCTAAGGTTTCTGCTATATCAATAATGCCCGCACCACAGGATGCAATGGTACATGTTGAATTGTTCGGAAAAGACTTTGCACCATTCCATAATGCAGATCTAACACTACCAAAGTTCATGGTTTCCGGTGAGATTTGGTAAAGAAGTGCTGCGGTGCCGGCTACTAACGGGGCCGATAGGCTTGTTCCATCAGAGTAGTTATCATATGAGTCCGTTAAACTTGTCGTTTGGCCAGTATTACTTAACGTAATTATATCTTCGCCAGGAGCGCTAATAATAACCTGTGGACCGCTTTGACTGAATGTGGCTAGGTCGCCGGACTGATTAGTGGCAGCAACGGTGATCACATTATCACAATTAGCCGGTGGATTAATCGGGTTTCCTGGAGTATTTCCAGCGCTAACAATAATCGTAATGTCCTGTGTGTCGGCGATATTTATTGCTCGTTGAAGATCGCTGGGACAATTAATGTTTGAGCCATTAAAACTTAAGCTTAAATTTATTATTTCTGCTCGGCGATTTTGAGTGGGGGATGGTTGGCTTAAGTTGAGGTCAGAAAGAGATACGCCTGATACCCAGTAAATTGCATCTATTAGGTCATTTACTGCAATTTGTCCGTTGCATCGTGTTCCAGATACTCGAACGGGTAGTATGGTGCTCTCTGGCGCTACTCCAATAATGCCTGTTGAGTTGGAACGTGCTCCGATCAGCCCAGAAACGTTCAGTCCATGCCAAACACTTGGCTGAAATTGCCCTTGGTCGTCATCACAGTAGTTGCCAGGATCTGTAGCATCTGAATCTCTACCGTTTCCGTCGTTGGCGTTTATGGTGTCGCTAATAAAATCGTAGCCCCCAATAAAAGCACCATTTAAGTCACTATGTAGTACATAACCACCATCTATTACAGCGACGGTTACGCCTCTGCCCGTAAATTGTTGCCAAACTCTCTCTGCGTTTGTTCCGCCAATTCCGTCATGTAGATACCACTGGTTTTTGTATTCGCTATCTTCAGGGCACCAGCTAGGCCTAGTGTCAACGTTGTAATCGGTGCATACGTCCGCTTGTTGGGCTAATGTAAAAGGAGTGAATATTATAGATAACAAAAAAAATTGAATTAAGATTCGCATGGCAGTCCCTTGGTAAGGTTGGTTGTTTACGTTTTCATTTGTATTAGGTTGAAATGACGTGTTGATGGCCAAAAGTAACATAATGTTGTTGCTGATATATTTCATGTTAGTGTGGGGAAGGAATAGCTAACAAGATGATTTATGTTCGAATAGAAAGGGTTTTCTGAAGTGTGTCGGTGGCATAAAAAAGCCGCGCAGAGCGCGGCTGTGATAAAAAGAGTTGGGATCTAGAAGTCGTATTTAACACTCAAGCTAACAGTTTGTCCGACAGTTTTTTCGAATGTGATGATATCACCTTGTTTAATTTCCACATTTTCGCCCAGTAGATTTTTCGCTTTGAACTTAAATGTGAAGTTGTCGGTTGGATAATACGAGTAGATCAGATCCAAGGAATTGAAAGGCTGTTCAAACTCATCTGGTTGCGAAGATATTCCTGCTGCAAATATACGTTCACCAAACACATTATATACAAGTGTGGAGGCGTGCTTCCCTTCGTTGGAGTCGTAACCAAACTGGATGTTAGCCGCATAGTCCGATGCACCACGCAAAGCGCGTTGACGGTTTGTTGCAGGTGTGAGCAGGTCATCACCGGCTTCAATTTCGGAATCTGCCAAGGTTAAATTTCCAGAAATATAGAAAGGCTCACCTGCATCGCCAAAGATGCGCTGCATGCTGTTCAACCACTCAAATTCAATACCATGAATAGATCCCGTTTCCGCGTTTTCGATAGAAGCCGTGCGTCCACCTTCACCGGCAGGTGTCTGGAAGTATTCGATTGGATTTTTAATATCTTTTAAGAAGAGAGACACTGTAAAGCTATCGCCATTGGTAAAGAACCATTCACCACGAATGTCGAAGTTGGTTAACTCTGATGGTACAACATCAGGGTTACCATTGACGATAATATCCGTTAAAGGGTCTTGGTAGCTAGCATCCGCAACTTCCCGAAGGTCTGGCCGCACAACCGTTTCACTAGCGGCGAAACGAAGGTTGAAGTCTTCTGCGCCGAAGTTTTGTGTCGAATAGGTTAAAGAGATCGCGCCGTAGACGTCATCTTCATAAAAGACAAAATCTGGGTTCTCTGGGTCGATCAATAATGGGCTACCTGTTCGACGGTATGGCTGCCAGGGAGCGCTGAACTGCTTGTATTCTTCGTAGCGTGCACCAGCAACAAGTCGCCAGTTATCATTCCATTTGATATCCATTTGTCCATAGTAAGCATCCGTTGTGTTTGCCGCTAGGTAGCTTCTTGATAGACCGCCTTGATACGTTAGTGTGTAGCCGTTAACAGGGTCTAAAATGTTTGCGTCAGAAAGCGCTGTCGAAGTGCTAGCCGCGTCAGCGATATTATTAAACGGTGTGCCAATCGAGAGGTCTAGCTGTTCAAAAGTTCTCGTTTTCTGATCATACTTTCCGCCGCTCAATAGCTCAATTTCAACGTCAGAAATGTTAATAGGTAATGCAAATTCAAAACCGTTACTTTCAACTTGATCTTCTAGCTCAGTATAACGAACATCCATCATTTGAAGGCCAGGACGCAAGTTTGAACTGGTGATTACTCCTGAGTCTCGGTTTCGTGTAATGTCGGCTTGGATATTTGTTTCTGAGGGAATATCAGTGTTTGCCGTTGCATTGGAGTAGAACCAACGAAACTCTAGGTCGTCCAAAAATGTGTCACCTAATCCTAGGGCTTCTTTGGTTTCGTATCCGAGAACATGCTTTCCGTCTATTTGGTAAACCTCTAACTCTCGTTGTTCAAAACGATAATCGAATTCACGATCACCCAAACCAGAGTCGAACGATTTGTTTCCAGTATAAATATTGGTAATCGAAACATCATCGTCTGTATTGCGAATGAAGATATTTTTGGAGGATATTTCATGCTCTTCCCCCCAGCGTAAACCGAAGTTTGCGGCAAAAGTTAGGTTGGTCGTTTCCGTTGACTTGGTTTGTTCTGACAATTCGTTCGTTGGATCAGTATATTCCCGAACGGTCTTTTCGCTTGTACGGGCTGATTCTTCGTAGTTTGCACTAAGAAGGTAACCGAATTCGAAGGAGGAACCCAAACCATGAAGGTTTCCTAGAGAAATTGAAAAATCAGTGTCGCTGATGGACTTGCTTTTAGTGCTGACATCTAAGTCTCGATACACGCCAGTTATGAGGTTGGCGTTGATGGCTTGAGCATCCGCAAGTGAAATATCAGTACCTTGCCGCTCCAGTGTCGAACGGATCGACGAAGCGGTTAAGCTTGCCTCTGGAGATGTAAGGGTGCTGCTATACGTGCGTAATGCCGTATCAATATCACCGCTAAATGCACGTGTTCCGTCGTCATCACCATAGTCGTCTCCGCCTTTATAGCTAAGAACATCGTCTGATTCAGAGTTAATCCCGGCTCCGACTTCCAGTGAAAATAGGAATTCCTCTGGTATGCCTTTCGTGCGGATATTAACGTTGCCACCACCAAAACTAGCGGCCATATTCGCACTATAGCCTTTTTGTACGGCGATAGATTCAACGATCGACGTTGGGAATATATCTAGCGGTAAAACGTTTCGGGTTAAATCGGGGGATGGGACAGTCGCGCCGTTAAGTGTCGAGCTGGAATAACGCTCACCTAAACCGCGAACGTAAATAAATTGGCCGTCAACTAATGTTACGCCAGGTACTCTTCGCAAAGCGGCCGCGACGGTTGAATCACCCACGCGACTAATTTGTTCCGCGCCGAGTAAATCAACGACGGTTTCAAACTCCATTCTTTCAAGCACTAAATCTTGCGCGGCACTTTGTAGCCGTCCTAACACCATTACTTCTTCAATGGGGCTAGAAATTTGGAGCTTTTGCTTTTCTTTTGTTGGTTGATTTGCAGCATCTTCAGTTTGAGCTATAGCTACTGAGCTAATTGCTAAGCTCAAAGCGCTAAGAGGAAATGCTGCAAGCAATGCTTTCTTTTTGCTTACATAGTTTTTCATCTGAACTCACCTATATTAAATTAATTCCTAATGGTTAGCCTGGAACAGAAAGGGCGCCGTAAGGCGCCCTTCAGTTACGGCTCGCAAGGTTGTGTCGTCAGATTTATTCGAACCACAAAGCTTGGCCGCGGTTGCCATCTACAAGGCCGTAGACCCAGCCAGCAGTCCAGTCTGAAGAAGCTTGAACAGCACCCACTGCCGATACTGATGTGTCATCGAATGAAATCGCAGCACTATTCACTACCATTTCAGCGAGGGGTACTGAGTAGTAACCGTTAAGAATGTTAAGTGAAGATGATCCGTCTGGGGTTTCTGAGCCATCGGCTGCTGCTTGGTATACCACGTTGTCTTGTGCTTCAAGAAAAGCTTGGCCAGAAATTGCGCCGTGAGTGGTACCTGCTACAAGTGTAATGTCGGCATCACGTGCTTTGTTTGAAGATATAATATTACAGGCGAAGATAGTTGTATTGATGTTGATAAACCCGTTACCCGCATTTTCACGATCTTCAGTATCTTCTAATTGGAAACAGTAGTTCTGGAAAGAACGATCAATTGGATTTCCGTCTCCATCAACAGTTGCTAGAGCGTCGCCGTTAGCGTCTACAGTTGCATCAGCATAAGCTGTTGTAACGATAGAACGGTTCAACGTGAGCATGTGACCTTCTTCAACGTTGATACCAGCGCCTGGGTCACCGTTACCAGCAACACCAGGTGCTTTAGCACTCGTGATGCAAGTAAGGTTGTTAATGGTCGCTTGCGTAACATAGTCGTTAGCGATGTTGGCTGCTTTGTTTGAGCCGTCAGAACCATCTGACTCAACACAGTGAGCGCCAGTGCGAGTTGCGCCAGCAGGAAGACCGCCGCCTTGAATGACGAGCGCGTTAGTGATTGTGCCGTAGTAACCTTGGTCAAGGTCAATTGAGTCGTCTTGCACGTACATAGCAACGTAGTTGGTTACGTCTGCACCACCACCGAAGAATTCAATGCCGTCATCTTTGTTGCTATAAACTTCGATGTTGTTAAGCTCTGTGCCAGTACCTACTGCACCAAAAGTAATTCCGTTCAATTCGTTGTCAGTTGCAACTTCGAAACCCGCGTGTTTAACAACTACGTAGCTCAATTCACCAGAGTCATCATTAGGAACTGTTCCACCATAGTTAAGTTCTTTACCGCCTTCTAAACCTTCAAGTTCCCCCGAACATGATTGTCCAGCTTGAAGCGTAAGAGGGGAGTCGTCTGCGAAATCCCAGCCTGGTTCATAGTTACACAAGTTTAGAAAGCCAAAACCAGCGATGGCTAGGCCGCCCCAGGTTTGGACTGCTTCTGGCGAAGTAATGTCGCCACGAATATCCGCTTCAGAAGTGAAGGTGATCGGAGCGTCTGCACGACCACGCGCAACAAGACGTGAACCGCGGGTGATTGCAATTGCGCTGTCTGGATCAGAAAGGGCAACGGTGGCACCAGCACGAACAGTTAACGTTGCGCCGTCGCCGCCTTCAAAAATGCCGGCCGCATTTGCGTCGGCTTCTGTTTCGTAGTTTTGACCTACGTAAACAGAACCCGTAAAGATGTGGGCGCCGTCGCCGATGTCGGTAAGTGTAACGTCTGAAAGAAGAGGTTTATCAAAGTTTACGAATTGAGTGTCGTATACGCAGTTGTCGCCTTCCTTCTGTCCTGTTTGCACTTCATCATTTGCATCTGTGTACGAAGCACATTCGAAATCTGAAGAGCCCGTATCGCCAGTAATAACTGTAGCGCCATCGCCCACAGAGTTATCTACCGTGCTTGTTGTAGAAGATTGATTTTGCGCATCAATATTAATGTCGCCACCACCACATGCCACTAGAGCAGTAGTAAGAGCAGTTAAGCTTACAAGTGTGTTAATTTTCATGAGAAAAGACTCTCCTAAATGGTATTTCAAAAGTTTTTAAAATCTGGGATGGTCATTTCATTGATGACCATCGGGTATGAAGCAGCGCGTTATATTTTCGAAGAGGCAACGATCATGACGTCCTTATCGATAGCGTTTGTTTGGCGCGATATGCTTTATGTGCGGCATAGTGTCGGCGAGTTTTGTGACGTTAAAACGACAAAAATATGAAGGTTCTATTACAGCCTTATGGCGCGCAAAATAAAGCCTTTAATGGTCGCGTTGTTAGCGTAAGCTTTCACTGACTAAACAGATTTCTAAAATTTTGGAGGCAAGAGGAGAGGAATGTTGTGGCGCGGGGCATCTGTAGGCTAGCTGTATGTTTAAGCTAACGGTGGAAATATCTCGGTATTTTTTGGGGAGGGGAGGTGGTTTTGGCGGCGGTGTTAGCACTGCCAAAACTGAATGCGGCTCTCTATTTCCGGACGCACGCGTTCATTTGGTTTGCAATGGGTTGAGCCAATGTAAATAAAGCCCGCAATTTTTTCTGGTTCAGAAACTTCTAATGAAGCAAGCACGTTATTGTCATACGCATACCATTCCGTTAGCCACTGAGCTGCGAAACCAAGGCTCTTGGCCGCATGAAGTATATTTTGGCAAACGGCACCCGCGCATAACCTTTGTTCCCATTCGGGGACTTTATGTTCTTGCGGTGAACTGATAACGGCGATCACTATTGGGGCTCGGGTAAAGCGTGCTTTCTCAAACGCGAGGAGTTTATCGCTCGCGTCAGGGTTGGCTTTCGCGAAAGCTTCGGCGAGCACTTCACCAAAATCTTGCCGAGCGTTATCTTCAAACACAATAAACCGCCATGGGCCTATTTTTCCGTGATCGGGTACACGATGACCGGCAGCTAGAATGCTGCGTAATTCATCAGAAGACGGGCCTGGGGCACACATGTCTTTTGCGACGGTTGAACGGCGAGAGAGAAGGGCGTTTAGTGTATCGTTGCTCATGTACAGCACTACATTTGATTGAGAGTAGGTCGCAATAGTGGCCTAGCTGCACGTGAAAGTAAACGTGCGTATAATGCCCGCCCTTTAGTCCCTTCCCAAAGAGGTTTGTTCATGACGGTGAAGACCCGCATCGCACCATCGCCCACAGGCGACCCCCATGTTGGTACCGCTTATATAGCGTTGTTTAACCTGTGTTTTGCCAAACAACACGGTGGCAAGTTTGTGCTTCGTATTGAAGACACAGACCAATCACGCTCCACAGATGATTCTGAACAAGCGATACTCGATTCGTTGAGATGGTTAGGGTTGGAATGGGATGAAGGACCTGATGTCGGTGGCGATAATGGCCCTTACCGTCAGAGTGAACGTAAAGACATCTATATCAAGTATGTGGATCAGCTCCTAGAGGCGGGGCATGCGTTCAAGTGTTATCGCACAACAGACGAGTTAAATGCCTTACGCGCCGAGCGTAAAGAAGCGGGAATTCATACCGCATTAAAACCGAGCGATCTGTATCTCCCTGAAGATGTTGTTGCAGAGCGTGCATCAGCAGGTGCCCCTTACGTTGTCCGCATGAACGTACCCACCGACGGCATATGCGAAGTGCAGGACCTTTTGCGTGGCACCATCGAATGTGATTGGGCCCAGGTGGACGCTCAGATTTTGATGAAATCGGACGGAATGCCGACCTACCACCTCGCGAACGTAGTGGACGATCACCTTATGGAGATCACACACGTTATTCGTGGTGAGGAGTGGATTAACTCCGCGCCTAAGCACATCCTTCTATATCAATATTTCGGTTGGGATCTCCCCATATTTTGCCATTTACCTTTGTTACGAAACCCCGACAAAACGAAACTCAGTAAACGTAAAAATCCCACAAGCATTCTTTACTATAAAGAAATGGGCTACATGCCAGAAGCCTTAACGAACTACTTAGGTCGTATGGGATGGTCTATGCCGGATGAGCGTGAGAAGTTCTCGCTACAAGACATGTTAGATAACTTTGATATCAAGCGTGTATCTCTGGGCGGTCCCATCTTCGACGTGGAAAAACTGAACTGGTTGAACGGTTTGTGGATCCGTGAAAATTTGGATGCTGAATCCCTCGTGGAGCGCCTAAAAGTGTGGGCCCTGGATAACGACAAACTCACCAAAGTTCTACCGCTTGTTCAACCAAGAATGAGTACCTTTTCTGATTTTATTCCAGCCATAGCGTTTTTACTCTCTGGTAAATTGAAGCTAACGGAAGCTGATTTCGCGGCAAATAAGCTCGATGTTGAAACACAGAAAAAAGCCCTTCAATTTGCGCTTTGGGAGCTTGAAAAAACGACGCAATGGCAACGCGACAGCCTATTTGAAGCGATCAAAACTTTAGCGGGCAACATGTCTATTAAATTGGGTGATTTTAATGCGCCCCTGTTTGTGGCGGTTGTTGGTACCCCCGACTCCTTCTCGGTGATGGATGCGATGGAAATCCTCGGTTCAGACATGACCCGAGCTCGTTTACGCGACGCGATCGAAGTGTTGGGTGGGGCAGGTAAAAAAGTGCTTAAGCGCTATGAAAAGGAATACGCGCAGTTAGGCAAAGCCCCAGAACCAGCCGGTAGTTGACACTCCAGGGAGGCTTGTTACAATGCGCCTCCCTCGGAATTTGGGGCCTTAGCTCAGCTGGGAGAGCGCAACACTGGCAGTGTTGAGGTCAGCGGTTCGATCCCGCTAGGCTCCACCAAATAGAAGACCCTCGCTCGGAAGAGCGGGGGTTTTTTATATGGAAAAGTATGCAGTAGCATCATCATTGGCAACGACTTAACGATCGATCCATAATTTACGATCATTCGCGTTGTCTTATTACACATCGAGCAGGATATAAACATGGCAAAAGGTATTATTAAACGTTACGATTTTCGTAAAGGCTTCGGCTTTATAGCCGACGACAAAAGCGGTGAAGACTTTTTCTTTCATAAAAGTAATTGGCAAGGCGACGGGCCTATCCGCCAAGGCTTAGCCGTTAAGTTCGTCGGTAAAGACTCAGACAAAGGCCCACAGGCTGAATCTGTTATTCCGCTAGAAGGCGGCAGCAGTAAACCCTCTAATAAGGGCAAAGCTTCAAATAATACGAAGCCCGCAGCTAAATCAGCTTCTTTGGAAGATCGTGTTGCTTCTTTAGAAAGCGCGCTAGGTGTGTGTAAGGCATTGAGCATTGTTGCGCTTATCGGTGTTGTTGCGCTGGCAGTAGAGACCTTCGTTCTGTAAGTATTCATTCGCTTTTCAATGACTGTCGATGTTTGTCCTCTATCTCATTCAGGTAGAGGCTGTACGCTCAGCAGGGGCCATGCACTTAATAGACGGCGTAAACTAAGTTGAGCGTCATATAAGCATTAACAGATACGCACTACCCACCATGCAATCAGACCCGAAAAAACTGGTAGAAAAAAACAGAAACCTTACTCATTCCGAGTTAATGAAGGTTATATCTCATGTTCAGCGAGAACAGGGCGAGTGGGTTTTGCATACGGTAATGGTCGAGGGCTGCGACGTCCCTTTTAAGTTCAAGCGCAAAGGGAATTACCAGAGTTTGAACGGTGCCAGGGTAAACATTACGTATTACGCCGAGCAGGAATCTGTTGCGGGTATGCCTTTTGATGTGATGAAAGTGGTACGTATAAAAAGAGGGTGATTTGTGTGGTAAACCTCCTTCGTATAAGCCAAAAAAAGGTAACACTGACCTTGAGTCAGCTTGAGTGTTCTCGGGCGTAAATGGGCGGTCAGGTTCGTCACCAGAGTCTCTTGTTAGAGCAATTTTTTCTATTCTTGTTGAAAGATCCCCATGTTTGGTTATTAAAGTGGGTCTTTCAGTCCAATCTATTCCAAGCATATCGATTTGATCGGATATCGATATGGTCGGTTATATCGTTTTTTTCCTAAGGTAGTCTAAAAATCATACGGCGGCAGGCTGTTCTTTAACCGCTGGTTAGATTTTTTAATCATTATCCCACTGTAAATGCGACAGACCGCGAATAAAAACGCCAGTCATTGCGCCTTTTTAATCTGATAGTCAATAAGACCTTGGTATGTTTTGGCGCAAAATTCCTTTGGCTAGACTTAGCTCCAGTGAACTTTGTGAGATGTTGCTCTATTCGTGGAGACGGTTTCACTGAGTCATTTAGTGAGAAGCTTGGCCGCTACAAGAAAAACTATGGCCAGCTATGTCGAATTACTCTTTTGAGGCTTTCCCGATTATGCATCTAATGAAGACCCTCCGAACATTGCAAAGCTGCGCAATAGGTATTGTGAGCGTTGCCAGTTTAACCGCAACTTCCGCTTTTGGTCAGATTATGACCGGAAGTGGTGATGTGGATTCATACTCGTATAGCGGTTCTCGCACACGCGAATACGATGTTTACGTCCCACAGTCATACGATGGTACTACCGCTGTTCCCATGATATTCGCGCTACATGGTTGTGCGATGAATCATGATGACGCTCGCGGTACGTGGAACCTTGATCTTATTGCTGACCAAAACAACGTCATCGTTGTTTTCCCGTTTGTAACGAGCTTCTCTGAAATGCGTAATGAGAACTGTTGGGGCTACTGGTTTGATACCCACGTACAAGAAGGTGCGGGCGGTGAGGTCGATGACCTTTACGGTATGGCACTGGAAGTTGAAAGTGAATACAACATTGATCCAGATCGTCGCTATATCACGGGTATTTCCTCTGGTGGTGCAATGACTGTAGCGGCTGGTATTGCGTATAACGATTACTGGGCCGCAATGGCACCTGTTGAGGGGCTTGCTTATGGAGACGGGTCAAGTTCTGTAACGGCTGACCAATTTAATAGCGTTCAATTCCACGTTGATAAAATCGACGCAGAATTGGATGACACTCGTGCAATCCCAACACTCGTTATTCATTCGACTAACGATACTGTTGTGATGATTGATGGCGGAGAGTTGATTCGTGATTCTCAGTTAACAGCGTTTGATGCAGATTTAACGGCTGACGGCACTGAGAGTTGTACCGCTGAGAGCATAAGCTGTACCTTAACGACGTATAACGACTCTAACGGTGACCCGCTTGTTAAAACGATGTTCTACAACGGTGTCGCTGGTAAGTCCGCTTCCTACGGCCAAGGGCACTACTGGACGGGTGATGACCAAAACACGGATAAGTGGGCAGAGTCTCAAGGTCCTAGTGCGTCTCAGTACATTTGGGAATTCTTCTCGCAATATACTTTGGACGGTTTCGATTCTTGTGATGACCCCAATGACACTACGGCACCAGGTACGCCATCTGGTCTAAGTGCGGATACTGTCGGTGATAAGTATGTCGTGATGAGCACAACGGCTAATACAGAGTCCGACTTTAAAGGCTACAACTTGTACTTCTCTGGCGGTGCTTCAGCGGGTTCAGTGTCTTCTTCTGACTTTACGCTTACTGGCTTGAGCCCACAAACGTCTTACACGGTTTACGCTAAATCTGTCGATAAGTGTGGCAACGAATCCTCTGCTTCAAGCAATGTGTCTTTCACGACTACAGCTCTCGAGTATCTTGCACCAAGCGCAACGGGTACATGTACAGAGCACTATAACGCTGGTCGATTAGAAACTTCTGAGTACACCGCGTGTGGTAGCGAGCATGGTTACATTGATGATGTGACTTACTGGGAGCTTTCAGATGGTTCATGGGTTGATACAGATCCTAACGGTGGCGCAACAGGTGGCGGCTCTGGTGGATCAACAGGTGGTGGCACAGGAACTGACTATCCTCCTGGTTCATGGGCAACTGACAGTAACTTGGCCGGCATGGAAGTGCACATCTATACCCCTGGTTCAGTAACCACAAACGGCAAGCGGGCGCTTATGATCAGCTTGCACGGCTGCTCACAATCCAACGAAGTTGTTCGTGATAACTGGGGCTGGAAAGACGAAGCGGACGAGTACGGTATGGTTATCGCTGCGCCGATGGCACCTAACGGTGGTGTAATTGCTGGCTGCTGGGATTACTACGACAGCAACCACGACGGTGACAGCCCAGGTCGTCACGACGACAACTTGATTAACCTTGCCAACGCACTGATCAACGACTCTGTATTGAATATTGATGCTGACCAAGTGTATATAGCAGGCCTTTCTTCAGGTGGCGGTGAAACCTTTGTGATGGGCTGTGTTGCACCAGACATCTTCGCAGGTATCGGCATTAACGCTGGCCCAGCTGTAGGCACTACTTCTGGTCAAATCGGAAGTGTTCCATCAGGTCGTACTACGTCACAAACGGCGTCTACCTGTGAGAGCTTCACTACAGCAGACTCTGACTTTGACACACAGTTGACCTCTGTCATTCACGGTACCGCAGACTACACAGTAGGCACTGACTACGCTGAGCACGATGCAGCAGCCATGGCGAATGTGTACAACGTAAGTAAAGACTCGGGCTCTAACAGCATCGCTGGCGGTGGTACTGAAGAAACTTGGTCTGACGCAACCGGTGTGCGTGTATCTAAGATCATGTCTTCAGGAATGGGGCACGCATGGCCAGCAGGTAATGACGAGACAGGTGGTGCGTATACTGACCATTCAACCGTTGATTACCCAGCGTTTGTGACTGAGTTCTTCTTCTCTAACAACCGTCGTGCAGACTTCACCAGCAATGATACAACTGCGCCTGCAGTACCTTCTGGCTTGTATGTGACTGATTATGGTGAGAACGATGTACAGCTAGCATGGACAGATGTATCTGATGATGACTTCGCGCGCTATAACCTCTACCTAGACGGTGTACTGTTTGGTAATTCTGCAATACCCATGGGTACAGTGAATGGCTTGCAAGAAAATACGCAATACGGCTTCAGCGTAACAGCGGTAGACGTGACGGGTAATGAGTCCGCTCAAAGTGCAACGGTTTACCAAACAACGGCGTCCAGCGGTGGTAACCCAACACCAACGGCCACGCCAACACCAACGCCAACTCCGACTCCAACCCCAACACCCACGCCTACAGCAACACCCACGCCAGTAGCGCAAGAGACGGCAACGTGCACAGAGCACTATGTGGCGGGTCGCTTGACTTACACGACATACATCGCGTGTGGCTCTGAGTATGGTTACGTCAATGATGTAACGCTTTACGAAGTTGAATCTGGTGTATGGGAAGATAACGATTCAAATGGTGATACAGGTGGCGGTAGTGAAAGTGGCGGTAGCTGGACTTGTGGAGAAGTTGTCGCGAGTAATACGGCTCACGTAGCTGCCGGTCGAGCGACTACTAACTACGTAACTGCAACAGCTGTAGGGTCAAGTGACAGCATGGGCAGCTACTCCATGTTCACCTACACGACTTTGGCCGAGACTTCGGAAGATTACTACGAAGTCGGAAGCTGCCCCTAGCGGCCTTGCTTTCTAGCTAATAAATTTTAGATTGCTAACATAGCCCCGAAAGGGGCTTTTTTGTGCTCGGCTTTTTTTGGGGCACGCTCAAAGAAATAAGTGCAGAGAAAAGAGTCGGGAGGACAATGATCTCGATTATTTTTAAGCGATACAAGTCATAAAAAGCGTAACCAATTCTGCATGAGTATTTAAACGGTTACGCATAATTATGGTATCTCCCAAAATTTTTGGTGTCAGTTCTTTCGTCTAAAACGGCGCACAATAATCTAATGAAAATCCGATGGAGTTTCCACCTTCAGGTGTAGCGAAACAACAATCTTCCCCAGCTAAATCCACTTGTGCGGAGATGCAATCGTCATACATAGAGCCAAATACTTCACATGAATGGCCGATAGACTCGTGTGACTGACATTGATGCGAGCCTGTCGCGATGTATGAAAGGATTTTATTTTTCTTCTGCTTTTTAAAGAAACCGGCTGGCTTAGGTATGGATTTAACGTCATACATTTTTTGTTCGGAATCCGTTTTTTCAAGTTTGTTTGATTTGTTATCGCTACAGTCTTCCGGCGTTAATTTTGTTTCGTTGTAATCTAAAAATGCCTGAGATGCTAAATCCGCGGTCAGTTCACCCGTGACTTCAATTGTGCGATCCGCCTTGGAGAGGATGTCGCTCGCCTTTTTAAGGCCCGCCATATTCGGTTGTAGGCTTGCGTCTACAAGCACTTTTGCGGTGTAGGGGATCATCATTGTCCGCTCAATTATTTTTAGGCGGGTTGATATGGCTGTCATTGGTTCTACCCTGCGCTGAAAACTTTCTGTGTATGACGCAGCGCTAGTGTCACTAGTTGTATTCGAAGCATTTAATGAGACTGTTTTGGCAAGGCTTACAGATGCGCCAGAGTTGAAGGCGCCGAATCGGGCGCCTATCTTGACGGCGATATTTTTCGATGAACTTATGCCCTTTGTAATTGATATCGACTTGGTGTGGCTTGCCGTTAAAGAAAGAGTGCCAGAGTTGTTTTGCGTGGTTGATGTGCAGTTTTTTGCTGTTGTTTTTTTCACCAAAATACGATCGGGAATCCCAGCGAGCACTTCTTTTCCATACGATTCATCGATTACTTTAACGTCGATCTCCGCAGCGGTGAGATAACCGCGGTGTTCATGTGTGTTCGTTGCCCATGCAACACATTCTTTGTAGGCGCCGAGGCATCGTCTTGATCTGTCGCTATATTCGGAGCAGCGCTGCTCTTCCTTAACGCACCGTCGAGAAGTTGAAGTTGATATCAATACTTGGCCATGCTGTTTTAATTTTTCGTTCAACAGTGCATTCACATCGGTTGTATCCGCGTGAGCAGACAGAGCAAAAGCACAGACTGAAATGAGTAAACATGATACATATAATGAGAAACGCATATTTATCTCCATGCGAGATTAGTTTGGGCACGTATGTTTGAACATGCCAGCTTTATTATTCTGAGCTGCATCATAGCGTTTTTTTGTTGAGTGTGGGCTCAAATCTACTCTGCAGCAGAAAAACAGAATAAAGGTCTCATGGTGATCTATACGAGGTTTCAGTTAAGAGGGCGGTTCGGTCTAGGCGCTCATTGGTTAACATCATATCTTTTTAGGAGCGATTCAAGCGCTCTTATCACAGCTTCGCACTTTTCTGGGGTTAGCGCATCTGCATGTGGATCAGAAAATTGCCCTGAGTCGTTATCGAAGTAAAGCCCTGACGCGTCTGCGAATTCATCTGAAAGCGCCGTGCGGGTCAATATGTCTGCGCCGATCGCGATATCGCCTCCTGCAACACCAAAGCCGTCTTTTACCATTTTTGTACCGAGCATAGAGCCAGGGTTAACGGCGACGATCATCGGGCCTTTGCCTTTAATCGATAACGCTAAACTGCGTGACCACATGGTAAGCGCCAGTTTACTCTGTGCATATGCGGTGAAATCTTCAGTGATCTGTGTTTCGCCTATCAGTGCTTGAATGTCCACTGGTGATTGTGCGGCAGACGAAAGGTTAACAACTCTTGCTTTGGTAGTAAGTAAAGGCATCAGGTTTTGCGTGAGCAAATACGGTGCGATGGTATTTACGGCAAAGCGCACATCCATACCGTCTCGGGTGATGGGCTCAGCGGTTTTAAATATGCCTGCGTTATTAATCAATACGTCCAAGTGTGAATGACGTTTTAAAATTTTCTCTGCCATCGTGTCGACGTCAGACATTTTTGATAGATCTGCGACGTAGGCTTCTATCGGCCCTCCATTCGGCGTTTTCGCGAGCGTGACTTCAACCCGTTTTAGTTTTTGAGGGCTGCGGCCGTGTATAAGTACGCGATGCCCTTGCGCAACAAGCACTTTTACCGTTTCGAAACCGATGCCGTCTGTGGCGCCTGTAACAAGAATAGTCTTTTGCATAATTAAAACCCCTGTAACACTATTTTTCCGATGGATGTGCCGGATTCTAACGCTTCGTGTGCGGCTCTTAAATTTGCTGCATTAATCGTCCCTAGGTTTTTACCCACGGTGGTATGCACGTAACCTTGGTCAACCAAATCGGATACACGGTTTAGCAAGTGGCTTTGTTCGTCCATATCGGCAGCATTAAACATAGAGCGTGCAAACATAAACTCTATGTGCAGAGATTGGCTTTTGAGTTTTAATTTCATCACGTCTAAGGGTTTTGACGGATCATCGATCATGGCGATTTTGCCGAAAGGCACGAGCATTTCCGAATAGCTTTCGAAATATGTTTCTGTACTGTTTAGGCTCGCGACATGAGTTAACTGGCCGATACCTTCGTTTTTTATCAGCGCGTCGATCTGTGGTTGCAGCGCTTGCGCGTGATCGACGACGTAGTGCGCGCCTAATTTCTTCACCCACGCTTGTGAGCTTTCACGTGAAGCCGTGGCAATAATTGTGGCGCCAGTGATGGCTTTGGCCAGTTGAATAAGAATGGAACCAACGCCGCCTGCTGCGCCAACGACTAAGATTACTTCGTTAGAGCGCGCTTCGTTATCGGGTGCCTGCTGTTTTATAGCAAGGTGCTCAAATAACATTTCCCATGCGGTGATTGTGGTCAGCGGTAAAGCGGCGGCTTCTGCATCAGAAAGGCTCTTGGGTTTATTGCCCACAAGGCGTTCATCGACCAATTGATACTCTGCATTGCTGCCTTGGCGGTTTAGGTCGCCGGCGTAATAAACAGTGTCGCCAGGTTTGAATTGCGTGGCGGCCTCACCCGTAGCAACGACTTCGCCAACGGCGTCCCAACCAATGACTTTATGCTCGCCTTCGACAGGTTCAAATCGTTGACGAATTTTGTAATCCACAGGGTTTACTGCAATCGCATTTACCTTTACGAGCAAGTCACGCCCGCTAGCAATAGGTTGCTCTAGTTCAATATCCATTAATGATGCAGCATCGCTGATGGGGAGGGATTTGGTGTAGCCAATCGCTTTCATTGCTGTTCTCCAGTGAGGGCTCCCTTTGTGGGGCCCATTCGCATGTGTGTGGAAATGTCGTTGCGCTGTTCAGTGAGTGAGATATTAGCCCTTGCTTGAATCGCCATAAACAGCATAATAAAAGAAACATTATCAAATATTATTAGATAATATGCTTTTAGAAGATCTGCAGGTCGTCCTTAAAGTGGCTGAGTTCCGCAGTATTACTGCAGCAGCCGCGAATTTAGATATGCGCACCGCGACCGCGAGTGCAGCGCTCAAGCGGGTGGAAAGTACGCTGGGAGCAGAGTTGTTTGTTCGTACAACGAGGCATTTGCGGCTTTCCAGTGTGGGAGAGCGTTATATTCCCAAATGTGAGCAGGCTTTGCTGATGTTGGATCAGGCCAAGCAGAACATGAAGGAAGATTTGGACGTTGTGGATGGCGAACTTCGTATCGCCTTGTCTTCTGACCTGGGACGCAACTTGGTAACGCCCTGGCTTGATGAGTTTATGGATACATACAGGGAGGTCAGCCTGAAAACGAATATCAGCGATAGTAATATCGACTTTTATCGCGATTCTGTGGATATTGCGCTGCGATACGGCTCACCTAACGACGCGAATCTTTATGGGTTTAAGGTCTGCAATGTGCCTGGAGTCCTGTGTGCGACACCCGAATACCTTGATACTTACGGTACGCCTGAGCATCCCCATGACTTAGCGTCCCATAATGGCTTGTTCTATCAGCTTCACGACATCATGCACGATGTGTGGCGTTTCTCACAAGATGGCACGGACTATAAAATTAAAATGAGCGGTAACCGAGCTTCCAATGATGGTGATCTTGTAAGGCGCTGGTGTGTTGCAGGAAAAGGGCTTGCAGTGAAATCCTGTCTAGATATGTCTGCGGATTTACTCGCGGGTAGAGTAGTGAGTGTAATGCCAGAGTTCAAGCCGAGGGCCACCGAGTTATGGATTATTTGCCCGAGTCGGCAATCGATCACGCCCGCAGTACGATTACTTCGTGATGTCTTTAGGGTAAAGACTAAGGCGATCCTTAAGCAATTGATTGCATACGGTTTTATTGACGAAAGCATCCTTGCTTAGCGGTGATGCCGTGACACCTTTTATTCCCCTTTTTTCGGGACAGCTATGAGCCAAAGTCCCGCTATACTCAAGATATTACCTCGTATTCAGTCCTCTTAGATTGAAACAAAAAAAGATATTACGCATGAAGTGGCACCGAGTTTCAAAATATTTCGTTCTGGCTATTTTGTTTATCAATACATGGCTAATGTCAGCGTATGTGGCTGCCGATGCCCCTGAGACCTTGAGTGTACGTATGCGTTCTATTTTGGATGCACATGTGGAATTGGTTAAGCAGTGGGCTACGCATCCCACACTTGTTAATGAGGTGGTTAAACATAACTACGTTAAGCAAAACCTCGACGACATTAAACAGATTGATCTGCTCTGGATTGAAGGCAAAAAAGAGGCGTTTGCCCGCGCCTTACAAGAAAATAAGTCGGGACGTTTTCTTAAAAAGCGCGTGTTAAATAACCGTTTATATACGGAAGCGTTTGTGTGTGATAACCAAGGGGCCGTGGTGGGGGAGTACCCCATGACATCGGATTATTGGCAAGGCGACGAAGACAAGTTTTTGAAAAGCTTTAATGGCGGTAAGGGGCAAGTGTATATCGGACCCATTGAGCTGGACGAAAGCTCAGATGAAATATCCGTGCAAATCTCTGTGCCGGTGAGCAGCCAAGGTGAGGCCGTGGGTGTGTTGGTTGTGGGTTTAAAAAATATCTAAAGCATTTAGTGCAAATCTATACTGAAGGGTACTGGATTAAAACGGGTAACTTTCAGGTCTCGTCTGAACTACTACATCTGAGCACTTCAATTCATGTTATACCTAAACTTTTGTGTGACGATGGTGTTACGCCTTCCTCTTTTGTTTTGATCTCGTGTTAATTTTTCACTTTATCTTCACCGCGGTCACCTTATAATGCGCCCGTATATTTGCGGAAGGTCAGCGTTACATTGTTATAAAGCATCATGATTTAGAATGCTAGAAAACAGTTGGCGTCAAAAACATCAAAATCTTCCTTTGACAATATTTATATCCATTTCGTAACCATAATCGGCATCACTTATCATCGGAATACGATTACACTGCGCTCCGTGAATTATGCGCCATTGTAGTCGAATGTGTATGTGCGCTTTGGTGTGATGGATCATAAGCACGATATAACAACAATCAGAAAGCAACAAACTATACAAAAAATGGAATATGGATTTTGGAGTGTAATAAAATGAAAAATACGTTGTCGTCACGTATCCCCAGTCTCGTACTATTGAGCGCTTTGTGCTCTGGTGAGCTGTTTGCCGAAAATAGCGCCTCAGAGAAGAGCCTAGCGAATAAACCAGAAAATAAACAAGATAAAATTACCGAAGAAGTGTATGTGACAGGGTCTCGCAACCCCTTGTCTAATGCTTCATCTTCATTTCCCTTGTTAACTATTGATTCGCAGGATTTGAGTCTTTCATCCAAGCCTGTCTTGTCGGACGTACTAAACCGCTTACCTTTAGCGGGTACCCCCTTAACTTCACAAACAACGACCAATTTTGGGTTCTTTGCGCCTGGCATCTCCTCCGTTGATCTACGTAATTTATCTCCAACAAGAACCTTGGTATTGGTGAATGGCCGCCGCTATGTCGGTGGCGATAGTGAACGCCCGAATGTTGTTGATCTGAATAGTATTCCATCCGCAATGGTCGAACGTATTGAGGTCGTGACTGGCGGTGTCTCTGCGGTATATGGTTCAGAAGCCGTTGCAGGGGTAATCAATATCATCACCAAAAAAGATTTTAATGGGACGCATATAGACGCGCAGTGGGGGCAGTCATCCGAGGGCGATGGCGACGAGAAAAGCGTATCGCTGACGAATGGTTTTGGCTTTAATGAAAACGCCGGTCATGTGACATTTAACTTGGGGTATACCGAATTGGGCGAAGTGTATTCCAGGGATCGTGCATTTTCTGAGAATGATGAATTTCTTGGCGATTTCCAAGATTACAGCGTGTACACACCGCAAGGTACGATTACGGCGGACAATGCGAATTTTTTTACAGCGGGTGATGATGGTTTATGGACCGCGCCTTTCGATGTTGCAAGCGATGGTTTTAATCGCGCTGACTATAGATTGTTGAGCGTACCCCTTACGCGTGAAAGTTTTGCATTGAATGCAGATTATACATTTAGTGATAAGCTCAATAGTTTTGTAGAGCTAGGTTACACATCCACAGATTCTTTTTCGCAAACTGAACCCACTGGCGCCGGTGCAGTATTCGGGCATTTCATCTTGTCTGACCACCCGAGTATTCCTGCCGAAGCGTTAACAACGTTAACGGGTTTTTATGGCGAGTTACCAGGGATTGTCAGTTTTACTCGGCGCCTTCCTGAGCTTGGTTCAATACGCGCCGAGCAGGAACGCACGACACAGCGTATCGCTTTTGGTTTTGATGGCGATATTAAGGGCTGGCTCTGGGATGCCTATTACCAATGGGGGCAGAATGAACGCAAGCAAACAACTCAAGGCAATTACAATATTCTATCTTTTCAAAATGCGTTAGATATCGAAGCGGATCCCGAAAATAATGGCGGGTTTCGTTGTGTTGATGTTCAGGCGAGGGCAGAAGGGTGTCTGCCTATCGATGTATTCAGTGCTGATGGTATCAGCGATGCGGCGATAAACTATGTTGCTGTTCCGTCATTCGATTCCTCCACTATTGAACAAGAAGTTTTTTCGATGACTTTGCGCGGTCAACTCGAGAATATATTACCAGCGGGTAATATCGGAGTGGCGACGGGGTTTGAATGGCGGCAAGAATCACTTAACACAAAAGCTGATGAATTTGCGTTGGCGGGTGTTAGTTCTTCAAATGCGATTGCTGCAGAAATAGATGATGATTATGAGGTGAGTGAAGTATACGCCGAGTTAAAATTGCCTATTCTAGCGAATACAGCAGGCGTTAAATATTTTGGTGCTGACTTAGCGTACCGGTATGCGGATTATACGACCCTTGGTACGCATGGTAGTTGGCAGTTTGGTTTAAACCTCGCTTTAGATAAAGCCTTTTCTTTTAGATCGATGGTGTCTGAATCCGTACGTGCGCCCAATATCGTAGAATTATATGACCCAGGCGTAATAACCGGCATAGAATTTTTTGACCCTTGTGAAGTTGGCGGTGTTGGTAGCACCGAAGCAAATTGTAGTAGCCTTGGAATACCTACGGACTATGTGTCGGGCCCATTCGGTGGCTTTTCTGCGGGCTTAGTTTCTGGGAATGAAGACTTAGAGGAAGAGACTGCCGATACAATGAGCGTTGGGGTTTCATTTACCCCCATTGAGACCTTATCTGTGTCGTTTGATTACTTTGATATTTCGATCGATAACGCCATTGAGCAAGTAAATCCACAGATTAAACTTAATCAATGCTATGCCGCAGATGACTTCCCTAATAACGAATCATGTGTCGGTATTGCTCGAGATGGCGCCGAGTCTAATTATTTGATCTCACGTTTGGATATTGATCTACAAAACATTGGGTCGCTAGAAACGAAAGGCTGGGACTTGGCGGTTAACTACAATACAGATGCGTTTGGTGGTAGCTTGGCGATGAATGTATTGGTAACACGTACTATTGATTGGGAGTCAACCATTTATGATGAGCCCTTCACTAAGCTAGAAGAGCCTGGTTATCAAAAGTGGAAAGCAAATACGCAGCTAGCCTATCGTAAAGATGCAGTGACCTTCACCTGGGCAACTCGTTATCTTGGAAGTGGCGTTGTAGATAATACCTTTGATACAAGTATTTGGCCTGCGAACGAAGATTTACCTTCGGTGTGGTATCACGACTATAACGTTCGGTTTAACCTAAAAGACCAAGCCAGTTATACCTTTATCGTCGGCCTTAATAACGCAACAGATAAAAAACCACCTTATATTCCTTCGCCTTCGTTTAACAATATTGCCGGTACGAATACTGCGGCTGGTGTTTATGATGTTATCGGTCGGTTTTTCTATGTGGGTGCCGAGGTAAGCTTTTAGGCGTATTTGAAATCCTGAAAGGGCGTTCTTTTAATGTTTTCCCAATTAAGCTATCAGGAAAATTGATTATAAAAAGCTTACCCACGCACCTGGTGGTACGTGGGTAAGCTTGTATAAAATTATATTCCAATCTTAGTGAGTGTACTTAAAAGTGTAAGTAAAGCTGTAAGCTAAGTACACGGCCCTGCAAAATAAACATCTGGGCCAACGTGTATAGAGTGTCTTACGGTTGTGTTTGTAAAGAAGCTATAAAACCCCAAGTATTGATCTGAACCGTTTGCGTAGACTAATCCAAAATTAACATAAGCTCTGTCTTGCATAACATGAATGACATTGCTGCTAGTGAAATCTTCACAAGGTTCGGGGTAGGGGGTTATGACCGGTGTTGGAGTTGGGGTAGGAGTAGTGGTTGGTTCTGGTGTTACAATTGGTCCGTTCACTCGGCGGTTATTATCAACAAAAAACTGACTGATATAGTCAGGATAGTTAATATGAGTGTGATCAATGTAGTTTGTGCTGCCACTTGATCCTTGCCCTGCGGGCCACGCATGTCCCATTCCATTTACCATAACTTTTGATATACGTGGGCCAAAGCTATCACAGTAGGTTGTTACATCTCCGTTACCTGGTAAGGTGCTAACACCGCACTCCGTTGTTTCTCCTGTGGGGTCACCCGCGTAAGCTGCTCTGAAAATTTGAGTGTTACGTTCTGCGTGTGAGGGTGAAATAATATTATCGTTTGTACCGTGTACATTGTTATACACTTGTGAATAAAGTGAATCTTGGAACGGCCCTGCGAGGGTATAGCAATTCTCTGCGCCTGGAACGATTTGGATGATTGGGTTAGCGAGGTCTGTGCCGTCTGAGCCAGGTGCAGGTCCTGCGTTGATCCCGACTCCGGAAAACACATCGGGAGCCAAACAAGCCATCTGGTTCGCCATGCCAGCGCCGGACGATAAGCCAGTAATGTATACCTGATTAGCATCGATGTTCAGTGATATATCCGCAAGTAAAGCATTTACCATATCAATAAGGTATTTTGCATCAGTTTTATTTCTGTCCGCATCCATACCCAAATGAAAATTCCAGCAGCCTGATAGCGTGCCGTATAAACCTTCTTTTGACGCAAGGGGGAGAGCGACCACCATTCCGTGTTCGTCTGCAGGCGCTTGCCAGTTTGCGCCGCTTTTAAAGTCGTTGTGTGTCTGTCCACAGCCATGAAGGCTAACCATTAAGCCTCTTTTATAATCCTGCGCCGGTTCAGTATTGGGAACATAAACGTGGGCTCTAAGCTTGCCGCCCGCTACTTGTTCAGTGCGCCAGCTACCGGCGGAAGCGATATGAGACATGAAGGTCATGCAGGATATCAAAAATATAATTTTGTATATTAGAAAGGTAACGTGCGGGGTGTTTTTATTCATTATTATCATCCTTTGTTAGCGCGATTTTTATTGGGAAATTGTTTGCGTGAGAGGATGGATTATTTGACTAAAATATAAGTAAATCTAGCTCCGTTTGCGACATATAAACCGTGGGTTAATAGAAGGTTCTCGTTATGTGAAATACTCGTGCTATTGGTCTTTGATGGGAGACTGGCTTAGAGAGCCTGAGGGGCGGTTGTCTTTTTACCGTTTTTAGTTTTTTGATGACAGCTTGTCTCTCGTAAAGTCATGTTAGCGAGACAAGCACGTGGCTATGCACATTTCTGTGTAGATCTTCGAAGGCCTGTTGATAACGCTTTTAGGGGTGCCACCCAAAAAACCTCAAAAACCACAACATATCACTGCCGTACCAATTGATCCCGTAGGTGAGCGGACTCATCATTAGAAAACCGGAGACTAAGATCAATAAATAACTTCGTCGTACGTATTTTTGAAGCGGAATTTTATCGAGTAAATAAGCGGTTAATAACATAGAAAAGCACAAGCTTGTGAGGTAGTGATACATGAACATTACACGCGTCACGATCATAAATGGCAGTAAGTTCGCGCAGGCGCCGACGGTCAAAATCCAAAAAGCTTCAGTGTTGCGTAATGCCCTAAACCACAGTTGAGAGAGGAGTAAGCCAATTACTGCAAGTGTACATAACCACCATACAGCAGGATTACCGATGGAATAGATACGAGCGCCGTCGTTGTACCAATAATAAAGCGGTTTATGCATGAGGGGCCACATATACCAAGGGCTGGAATCTGGATGGGTTTGAGTTAAACCCTGATTGGTGGTGTACATGGTTCGGTTGAGTTCAACTAACTTCTGGAAAAAGTTAGGTGCGGTGAATGGCTCATTGTATTCAATTTTACAAACAGTCTCTTCGGCGGGTTTTACTTCTGTATTCGGCATGCCATATCGAAGGGTATGTACATATACAGAGGGACAATGAAAATTATATACAGTGGTAGTTGCCCCCTCGTATTCGCTGCCTATTAAGGTTGAGCGAAAAGCTGGGGTCATAAATTGGTCGCCCTGATGATGAGAAATAGGCAGCAAGGCGAAGTGCGCGTAAAAAACGGCCATATAGGTCACGATGGATATGGCGAGGAATGCGCTGCCTTTATAGAAGGGCAGTACAACCCAGCCCTGTTTCCAAAGTTGTCGAATCCAATCAATGATTATGGTGAGGCCAATGAGCCCCAAAAAAGAAACGCCAATCCATTTAATCGAAAAGCTACAGCCGGCAAAAATAGCCGATAAACACCACAGCGTGATATTGTTGGATTTTCTCGCAATTAAAAATAAGTAGAGGCTTAAAAAACCAAAGCCGAGCAGCATGGCATCTAATAGAATAAGGCGTGATTGAATTAGCAGGGCGTTATCGAAGATGGCGATTGCCCCCGCCACAAAGGCGGACTTAACTCCAATATTTAGTTGCCGAGCGATTAAGAATAATAGTACGGGGAGCGCCGAACCAAATATGGCGGGTAGAGCCCGCATTGCGATATAGCTAGTATTTGGATAGGGCGTGCTAATGGTCCTTACGACATCTTCCGGCGCGATGCCGCCAAATGGCCATGCGCTGAGCGCAATAAGCAGTTTACCTAGGGGCGGATGGATGTCGTAATAATATTGGCCGGTGTAATAGAAGCCAGCAAAATAATTAAAATGGACCTCGTCGAAAACGGCGGATACAGGGTGGTGTATCATTAAGAAGCGAGTGAGTAGCGCGGCTACGAATAAAATAATAACTGCGGTACGACCAGGGTGTTGGCCGATCCAGTCGCACACTGATTTCGATAGTGTGTTGTTTACAAGCGGCGAGATAAAAGCAGGTTTTTGCATAACACGGTGTGTCTTTCGACATTCCTTATAATAATTATTAGCGTATTAAGTTGTTATGGTGAGGCTTGATCGGGGTGTTTGACATGGCGGTTTGTTCTAGTTTATTTTTCGCCAGACCAATGCTAACACCGACTAAACCTGTGGCTGATGATAATGTTTGCCCATAATAATAAATTTTATACATAGGGGCCTCTCCAGGTTAAGACTATGGAATATATCATACTTATTTATATCGTGTTGCTTACGGGCACGCAGTATGCGGCTGGTTATATTTTGACCCGACACGTCAGCCGGTGTGTGCCGGTCGCAGCCAAGGGAGAGGCGTTTGATTTGGCGGCTATGGTGCCCTTCTATTGGTTATTGGGTTTGCTTTTTCATATTGCTATTACGTTTTTTATAAAATGCCTTGGCGCAAATTGGTGGGTGGCGACTTTGTTACCACTGACGATTTTTATCCCAGGCTGGCGGTTCTTGGGTCCCTGTGCAAGCTTACTTTTTTCGTCGGTTAAGCATCTGCTTAGTATTCCGTTTTTAGTGTGGTTACTGGTTCATCTGTTTATTGGCAATAGCTTGTTTTCCGTGGATGATGGGATTTTTACACCCTGGGTTAATAATTACGGGGATCTTACTTTCCACCTGGGGATGATCAATCATTTTACGTGGCAGGGCGATTTTCCTCCTGAATATCATATATATGCCGGTGAGACATTATCCTATCCATATTTTGTCAACGTATGGTCGACGATGTTATGGCATCCAGCGGCCTCGTTTCTTCATACGCTTCCCGTTGTATTTGCTGCTCAATGGGTACTGATCTGGAGCGCAGCTTACGCATTTTTAACCTTTGGTCGCGCGCGTATTTTACCTTGGGTATTGCTGTTTGGTGGCGGCAGTTTGCTAGCTATCACTCAGCAGCCTGAAGTTTTTTCTTGGAGTTTGATCAACGAAGGATATCCCTGGACGACGTGGCTCAGCACCATCTGGGTGACACAACGCAGTGCATTGATGGGGATGGTGGTGTGCTTAGCGAGCGCAGCCCTGGTTCTGAATTTACCGCGTTTTACTCGTTTTGGCGCATTACACTGTGCGATTGCCGGACTGCTCTTAGGCTTATCACCGCTGGTACACACGCATTATTTTATGGTGACCGCGCTTTTTTTAGGCGGGTTATTATTCGTCCAGGCAGGTAAGGCAATTTATTTGACATCAAAGAGCGCTGGCGCGCTTTCTTTTCGTGCGGCCGTGTCTTTAAATGAAAGTAAGAATTTTCTTCTGTTGTTTGTATTAACCTGCATTTCCATCGTGTTTTTCCCCCTGTTAATGGGTAAGTCAGGAATGGCGAGCATAATGCTTGGCTGGACGGTACCTGTTAACACTATTGGCTGGGGTTCTGTATCGGCCAGTATCACGATGTGGGTAAAAAATGCTGCGCCCTGGTTTTTTGCGATGGGGTTTGTATGGGCGGTTGCGAAAACACATATTCAGTTCATGCTTTTGTTTAGCCTTTTTTTGCTGGGTAATATTTTAAAACTCGCAACTTGGGATTGGGATCAACTAAAGTTTTTCTTGGCGGTATTTACGCTTTTTGTGGTGGTATGGAGTGATGCCTTTCGGCAGGTTTTATCCTGGAAACTACGCGCACCACATTACGTATTGGCGATATTAATGATGCTTCCTGGGGTATACGAGGCCAAGCGCATATGGGAAAAACCACCGAACTACCAAGTTTATAATATTCGTAAATTAGAACTTGCGGAGTTGATTCGTCGTAATACCTCGCCAAATGCGGTGATTGCAAGCCCTGCGGATCACAACAGCGCTGCGACATTAGGTGGGCGAACGTTGTTTTATGGCTACCCTGGAACGTTGGCAAGTCATAGTTTAGCGTATCAATCTCGGGAGTATATTCAGCTCAACCTGCACAATATCAGTCAATGTAAAAGCCTTGGAGGCATTGCTCAACACTTATGTCCTACGCACGTGATTTGGGATGATGCGAGTAAGAAATACTGGCACCGAGTTGTGCCTGACGATAGGTTTAAAAAGATTGCTTCAACCCACGACGGGCAATTTGGTTTGTATGAAGTTGTTCAGGAATAGGGACGGGTAGGATTATTTGGCTTTATAGTTGTGCCAGCGAATGTCTTTGCCTTGCTTGTTAAATATTCCACCTTTTGATTCTTGTCGGATACTAAATTCAGCGCCGTTAATGGAAATTGTCGCGTTAGGGAAGGTGCTCTTTTTAACGCTCACTTCGGCTTTTTTGGATTCTTTAAAGTGTCGATTTATCTTGTCGATTGTGGTCGTCATTTTATCGATCTCGCCAGTCAACTCCTTGAAGACCGTTTTTATCGCTTCAATTTTTTTCGCTTTTCCTATGTCTTGGGGGTTTTCTGTCAGCGCTTTCTTGTATTTCTCAAGCATATCAGAGAGCTGCGCTGCTTGAGTCTCACGGTTTTTGTGATTTGTAAGTAAGGTCTCGAATTGTTTTTGTTGCTCCGGAGGTGTGCCGGCACAAATTAAGGTTTTAATCCCGCCGTTTGCGCCGATTTCATTTGCATATACCCCCGCTCTGCCATAACAAACACCGCCAAAGACTTTCCCTTTTCCGCCTTTTTGACCGATCAGTACCTGCTCTTTTGCTTCTACGTTACCGTGGCTGATGTACTCGCGAATTGCAACGTTACGACCTGCATGAACTTCAGCAAGGTTAACGTATTGCGCCGTCACATCACCACCGGCTTTTAATAAAGCGGGGGGGGATTCGTCGCCGTCCTTTGCAGGGTCAGAACCAATAATGCCACATTCCACGGTAATGTTGTTTTTGGCAATCAGTGTCGCTTTGGTGACCACGCCTTTGATTATAATGTCCCCCGTTACTTTAATTTTCATGCCGGCTTTTACTTCGCCTTTCACCAGCACCGATCCGTCGTAAGTAATATTTCCGGTACTCATATCGACATTATTGACGACGATCGAGTTATCCACTTTCACACCCTTGGCGAGTATGACGGGGTGCCCCTTACAGGTTGAGACAAGTAAGTTGGAATCTTTATCGGATACTTTTGCGCCTAAAAGGTCTTCTTCAAATGAGGAATCATCCGCTTCTGCCGCCGTGATGACTTGGCCTTTCACGTTGCGCCCGTTTTCACCTGGTTTAGCCGGTGTGCGCCGCATGAGTGGTGTGTCACTTTCGATGAGGGAAAAGCTAATGACTTCTCTAAGGTCTATTTTTCCGGTTTTACTTTCTTTTGGCTTACTGTATTCAACTTCTTGAACGAGGGGTTCAAAAGTCGCGTCAATGCCATCCACGGGTTCAGTACCGTGAGCAAATTCAACATCTTCCGCCGTTTTAGCTTTTAGTATGTTATTTAATGCCTCTTGGTCGCAGCAGGCGGCGTATATGCCTTCATTGTCGAGCGCTAGTTTTAGAAGATTTTCGTCGAGGTCTCTTCCTCCTTGTGGCGGCGACACCGTCATCCGCGCACTCATAAATTCTTCGTCACAGGTAATTAGAATTTGAGCGTCTCGCTTTTCACCGATAATAAAACGACCGCGTTCATTCTTACTGGCCTGGTTGTAAAGTTTGTCTAGCGCGTTGGGCTGAAAAAAGAAATCTGAAAAACCTAAGGCCTTAAGTTCATCCTGAATTGATGATCGGCTGATGAGATTTTCTTCCTCTGTCGCAGAAAGGTCAGCATAAAGGGAGCCGCTGGCTTCGTCTAAAGAGAAACTTATCGATGTGTATTCGGGCTTTTTACCTAGTGCGTAGCGTCCATATTGGCGTTGTTTCGCCTTGACGAGAATACCTGAGATATCGTTGTTGTTAATTTCAAACTTACTATACCCCTGTTTATCGAGCAGTTCTTTTACAAACCCAAAACTTAGAGGCGGTGCATTTGAGGATTCTGCGAGTACGGCGTATAGGCTTCGAGATTGGTGTTCGTACTCCAAAGACAGCCCGACGCCGGCTTGTAATTCACCGAGCTCTACATCCCCAAGTTCTTTGTTTTTGACTTTTCTGACAAGTCCAACAAGCGTTGCATCATCGACTTCTATTTGGCTATAGCCTTCAGCTTCTAAACGCGCTTTAACGCTTTTTAAATTGATTTCGTCTGCATTTTCACCTGGCGTGACCACAGCACGAAGCAGTCTTGAATCTGAGTCCAAAACGAGTTCGTAGGTCACGTGCGATACTTCTGTATCGTCGTTTACCATGTTCTTAGAGAGAGAATCACTGGCCACGAGCGTTTGCATATCACTGAAAGAGATAACTCAAGTATAGATGATTGATCGTGAAAAGGAGTTCGGGATCTGGTCCGCAAGGAGATAGAGCGCGTATGAAGACGTATTTTTTGATGTGACCCGTATGACGCGTTGATTTGCTTAATCGATAGTCAGTATCGATGTTTTTAATGATGTATATGACGTCATTCTTCTGGTTTTGACGATTTCTGAGTATGAGCCAGATTTGAGATAGTGATACACGGTTTTGAATTAGCCTCGGATCATCGGGTGATTTGGCGAAATATTTAGCATTTGGATTAGATTAATTTTGATTAAGCTAAGAGGCTTTCATACAAAATAAGCATTAGGGGGGATCTTCGGTTTTTAAGCTTGTCTATTATCTGCTCAGTATTTCGATCTATTCGATGGCTATTATGCTCAAATTCATAATTTTTCGTTTCTTTCATAGGCTTTTTAGATAAAAACTACGCAATGTTAATTTTATATTCCTTAACCCCATAATCGAATGAGTTTATAACGTATAAGCATTATGAAAAGGATGGGGTTGTCACCTATATTCACATCAAGATGTTTTTTTGAAGTAGTGCACATTTTTATCTATATAAATATGTAAAGCAGTTGTTTGTGCAAATGTCTCTACAAACTTTTTAAAGAGAGTCCAAGTCTATGAAAAATTTGATCAACGCCATTGTTGCCCTAGTTGTTGTGGGCTTTTCTTCAGCTGCGATTTCTGCAGAGCAGTGCTCCGCAATTAGTTGTGATTGTGCAAGCCTACCCAGTAAGTCGTGGGTGGAGACCTGTAAAAATCAGGAAGCCAGGATTATCGCTGATTGCGTAAAAGATTCGAGTAAAGAGCTTGGATTCTGTTCGTTACATGGGCCACTTGCGAATCGTTTACCTCTTTCACTTAACCTAGAGAAAAAAGAAGCGTTAGCGCTCGAAGAGATTCCCAAGCTTAATAACAAAGTAGCGGCATTGTATTGGGCGATTATTAAAGATTTTGAAAGCTTCGAATCAAGAGTTAAATCGTTAGATTTAGATGCAGCACAGGCAAAACTCGATACAGTATCAAATAATGTAGACACTTTATTTGGTATTCAACAACAGGTCTCAGCGAGTCTGTTAGCGGATAAAAAAGAGAGTTTGGCTCAATTGGCATGGCGCGATTATTCTGCTGATACTTTGAGTTTTGGGTCGGACTTCTATATTCGCGGAGAATCTATTTTAAACAGCTATGATGAAATGACGGTTGCGCGTGTAAAAGATCAGTATCGCGACTTGGGCGTACAGTTGATGGAGTTATCCGGTAAGGTATATGAACAAGTGGGTTACGCTTACGCAAATGGTATGCGTCATAAGCACGCTGCCCAAGCGTGGAAAAACGCTGCTTCCGCCTCGGTACTTGTGATGGCACACAATGCAGACAGAGAATCTGCCAAGTTTGAGCGCTTTCAGTCTGCAGCTCGCCTACATCGCGCTAGCTACCACTGGGTTTTGGGTACAGGCCGTGGCGGCGCTGAAGAAAGCTTAGCGGAATCTCAAAAGTTTATGGACGATGGCTCCGCGATATCTGGCCTTGTGGAAGAGGAGCGTCAAATGAAAGCCTCTCGTCCTTATTGGTCAAAATAATCTTTTTCTTAGTTGTTGGGTTTTAATGTAAAAAGAGGGCTTCGGCTCTCTTTTTTTGTTTATTTCTTAGGATTACTCTTTTTGATTTGATGATGAGAATAGGTTACTTTTGTGATTCAATAAAAAGTCACGCCGTTAAGTCTCATAAAACAGGTTATTCATGTCTAGAAGTTACGCGACTATTCTTCAGCGTCTATGCCAGGATTATGCAAACCACAAACTCAATTTTGACGAGTACAGGAACCGTCGTCGCTTATTATTGGTCAAAATTGATGAGCAATTTAATGGCAAACAAGACGATACTGAGGGTGAGCTGACCTCGCCAGGATTGCCTTCAGATGCGTTTGGTATCGCGTCGTTTTCACCCCCTGACATAACTAGGAAGCCGCGACATTGATTGAGCTCAGTCCCATAGAAGCACGTGTTCTTGGATCGTTGATTGAAAAAGAGGTGACAACACCAGATCAATACCCTCTATCCCTTAAGGCTGTTACGGTTGCCTGTAATCAAAAAAGTAACCGTGAGCCAGTAATGAACCTTTCGGAGGACGAGGTTCAAAATACCTTAGATGCTCTCTCTCACAGAAACCTTGTTGCGGAGGTTCTTTTTGGTGGCCGAGTGGCTAAATATAAACACCGTTTTTGCAATGCTGAATTCAGCACCTTACACCTTAATCCTCGGCAGTTAGGCGTCGTATGTGTGATGTTATTGCGTGGTCCTCAAACCTTGGGCGAGCTGAGGACACGTACTCAGAGGTTATGTGAATTTGCTGATGTTACCGGTGTTGAGTCATGTTTAGATTCTCTCATCCATTTTGACAAGGGGGCGCTTGTTGCAAAATTAGATCGAGAGCCTGGTCGCAGGGAATCTCGTTTCACCCACCTTTTTTCTGGCCCTCCTATTAACTCCGGTACGAACATGCCTAGTGAGACAAGGCCAGATTTTTCAGAGCCCAGCGGGACGGAATCAACGATAGAAACTGCCTCCAGTCAATCACAGCGTATTCATGATCTTGAGCAGGAGTTACAGGCACTTAGGTGTGAGTTTGACGCACTCAAAGCAGAATGGTCTGCGTTTAACGAATAGCGCATAGTCAGCATAATATCTCCAGTGTTGCATTTTTACTTAGAACTATAGTCCTGTAGCCGTGAGCGCTGCTTAGAATCATTGCTTATATGTTGAGCGAAATAGTACTTTCTCCTTGTGTATTTTTACACCATAAGGTGAAATTGGCGCTTGGGGAAGAATCTTGATATTCATTTCATAAATGGATTAAATCGCGCCTTCTATTTTTTGTCTTTGGCCCTGAATATCGTGTAAGGATGTTCAAGGCCAAAGCAGGTTTACATTCAGATATTACGGTTATTGATGTGGTAGAACAAAATGAATTTGCTCGGCTCACAGAGGTCGTTTGTGATCATTTGGCAAGTATTCAGGACGCGCTTAGAGCCTATCAGAAAGTTGATACGCCACATGATACGACCGTAAGTGAGGAGCTACAGGCGGTTTTGGCTAGAGTTCGCCTCATTGAGAAAGAGTCGGATCAGACAAAAGATTTACTGAAAACTGAAAAACATAAGTCTACTCACGATGAATTGACAGGCCTGCCGAATCGCGCGGCCTACAACGAGCGGGCTTTTCATGAGTTAAGGCGGTTCAAGCGCTATCATCGCCCACTTTCGCTTGCTGTATGTGATATTGATCATTTTAAAAAAATTAATGATCAATACGGTCATCGGGCAGGGGATAAGTCTTTAGCGCTTATCGCGAAATATCTTGAGTCAAAGTTTAGAACTGTCGATTTTGTCGCGCGTTTAGGTGGGGAGGAATTTGTGATGATTCTACCCGAGACGAACGAAGATCAAGCGGCCCGAGTGTTAGATAAAATTCGTGACGCCATTGCTAAGATTCCATTCAAATTTAATAAAAAACCTTTTCAGATCTCCGTATCATTTGGTATTTCGCAGTTTGTTGCGGATGATACGATGGAATCTGTTTTTGAACGTGCCGATAAAGCCCTTTATGCGGCCAAGACCAACGGCCGGAACCAAGTACGGATTGAATCTGCGCCAGAGAAAAAAAAAGATAAACATGTTATCTCGGTCTTAAATAGAAAGACGGCCTCGTCCGATGTTACTCCTGCGATTGTGTCGAAGTTTTAACCGCTTGGTTTTGATCTAGAGTATTTCCCCTCAATCCTATTGAATGACTGGCGTCATTGACGTCCTACCGCCATAATTCCAGCCCTCGAGTTATATTCCAATACAACGATATCTAAAGCGAAACCTGTTATGACAATACAGTGGTACCCAGGGCACATGCATAAAGCCCAAAAGGAAATCAAAGAGTCGTTATCGCAGGTTGATATTGTTATTGAGGTGCTGGATGCACGTATTCCTTTTAGCAGTGAAAACCCTTTAATTGCGAAACTTCGTGGAGAGAAGCCTTGTGTAAAGGTGTTAAGTAAAAGTGATTTAGCTGATTCTACAGTGGTGAAGTTGTGGCAAGAATACTTTGAGCAAGAGCGTTCGGTGAAAACACTGCCTATTACTAAAGATGATCCAAATCACATCAAAAACATTCCTAGCCTATGTAAAAAAATGTTGCCGAACAAGGCGCGGGGGGTGAAGACACGCGCAATGATTGTCGGTATTCCAAATGTTGGAAAATCGACGCTTATCAATGTGTTAGCCGGCAGGATGATCGCAAAGACAGGGAATGAACCTGCAGTCACCAAAACGCAACAACATATTCAATTGGAAGAAGATTTTTTGTTACTGGATACGCCAGGTATTCTTTGGCCAAAACAGGAATACGAAAAATCCAGTTATCGTTTGGCGGCCACTGGCGCCATCAAAGATACCGCAATGGAGTATGAGGATGTTGCCTTCTTTACCTACGATTATTTCAAGCAGGCATACCCTGATTTATTAAAAGAACGTTTTCAGCTGGAGACTTTGCCTCAAACTGAAATAGAGTTTTTTGAAGTTGCTGGGCGACAGCGAGGTTGTCTGGGGCGAGGAGGGCGCGTAGACCTCACAAAAATTTCTGAGCAGTTTGTTCACGAGTTACGCGCTGGTATGTTGGGGCTTATATGTATGGAAACCCCGTCTATGGTGAGCGCTGAAGTGATCGAGGCAGAAGAAAAAGCAGAGCAGAAGCGCTTGGCCAAAGAAAAAGCTTTAGAGCGAAAGAAAAAGGGAAAACGTAAATAAAGTAAGCTTAGGCCTTTCCCTCAACACATTCAGGTGCCATATACGGCTGAGTTTACGAGGTAAAGGCCTATCCTGGATGTTTTATTTAATCCAAATTTAGGAGGCGGCGGATTCTTTTTGTGCGGCGGCATCGGCCAAACTTGGACCCTTGTGACGCTGAGATTTAGCCGCCCCTTTTTTGTGCGCTAAAGATGCATCCAATTTCTTGACGGCATCGGCCACTGCGGAGTACAAATCGTCGTGACTGGCGTCAACAGAAAAGGTTGTGCTCATATACTGCGTATTAATTTCCGCTTTTTGTTCGTTTTTTTCTACGGTTAAGATTACGGTACAGGATTCAATTTGAGGGTAATGCGATTCAATTTTACTCAGCTTTTGTTTTACGGCGTCACGAATACTGTCGGTAATGTCCAAATGGTGACCAGAAAGCGCAATTCGCATAATGTCCTCTCTATTCAATATTGATAAACGTGCTGCTGATTCTAGCACCTCCTCGCCGTTGAAGCTTGTTGATTTGAATCAAGCAGGCATAAAGTCAGCTCTGCGCCTTCATTTTCGTGAATACAGGCTAAAATTGAATTACATATAACTTATACCGTACTGCGTCATGTATCAGGCCGGTATCCTAGTGCTTCAAACAGATGTTCGTAACAAAGCAGAGTGTATATTGATTATTTATCGTCCCCGAATGCAAGTGTTGCTCGGGCTGTTCGCCCTGTGTGCGCTTGCGTTTCCTGCTTATTCAGAGTTTTCAATTAGCGAGAAAGTCTTACTCGCAGTCAGTAAAAAATATGGTGATGGTGCAGTTGAGCGTCTTCACGGCTGGGAGCGTCTTGTTCGTGGTCATTTACGTACCAAGCCTGCGATAGAGTCTTCTTTAAGGCTTACTAACGATTATTTTAATCAGGTCCGTTGGCTTAGTGACCTAGAGCATTGGGGCCAAGAGGACTATTGGGCGACGCCCATAGAAACGCTTGCCAGTAACGCGGGAGACTGTGAAGACTTTTCTATTGGAAAATATTTTTCCTTGCTCGAGGAGGCGTTCGATCCGGAAAAATTGCGTATCACTTATGTTAAATCTTTAACGTATGACCAAGCTCATATGGTCTTGGCGTACTACGAACAGCCGGAATCAGAACCGCTAATTCTGGATAATATCAATAAAACGGTGTTGCCCGCGTCTCAGCGTCCTGATCTTGTGCCGATCTATAGCTTTAACGGTAAAAGCATATGGCTGGCGAGGGATCGTGGCCGTAAATTGAAGGGCGATAGCCAAGTAAGCTTGCCAAAATGGAAGCAGTTAAATACTCGGATGATGGAAAGTTTAAGGTAAATATGCGCGGTATAAAGGGGTAAAACGCCAGACGAAAAAAAGGCTGCATATTTTGCAGCCTTTTGGGGTATTTAGACAAACTATTAGAATTGAGGATTTGTCTTTGGGCGACTCTCTCGAGAAGATGTTTTACGAGAGGTTTCACCAGTATATAGCTGACGAGGACGACCAATACGGTAGCCTTCAGACGACATTTCATGCCAGTGAGCAATCCAGCCAACGGTGCGGCCCGTAGCGAAGATTACGGTGAACATATCAGTTGGAATGCCGATAGCCTTCATGATGATGCCTGAGTAGAAATCAACGTTTGGATAGAGTTTTCTTTCTACGAAATACTCGTCTTCCAGCGCGATTTGCTCAAGGCGTTTCGCAATGGCTAGCAATGGATCGTTCTCGATACCAAGCTCAGCAAGCACTTCATCACATGTTTCTTTCATCACTTTAGCGCGTGGGTCGAAGTTTTTATAAACTCGGTGCCCGAAGCCCATTAGGCGGAAAGGATCGTCTTTGTCTTTTGCTCGCGCGATAAACTTGTCGATGTTCGACACATCGCCGATTTCGTTAAGCATCGTTAATACGGCTTCATTAGCTCCGCCGTGAGCTGGGCCCCACAAAGTGGCAATACCTGCAGCAATACACGCAAATGGGTTAGCGCCAGATGATCCGGCTAAGCGTACTGTTGAAGTAGACGCGTTTTGCTCATGATCAGCATGTAACAAGAAGATCTTGTCCATTGCCCGTGCCAATACAGGGTTAACTTTAGGATCATCACAAGGTGTTCCGAACATCATGTGCAGGAAGTTCTCAGAGTACCCAAGCTTGTTATCTGGGTACATGAAGGGCTGGCCCTGAGAGTGCTTGTAACACATTGCTGCCAATGTAGGCATTTTTGCAATGAGACGATGAGCAGAGATGATTCGGCTGCGTTGGTCCGATACATCCAAGGAGTCGTGATAGAAAGCAGATAGTGCTCCGACGATGCCACACATCATGGCCATTGGGTGGGAGTCGTAGTGGAAGCCACGGAAGAAGCGAGAGATGGATTCATGAACCATAGTGTGGTTACGAATAATGCCAACAAACTCCTCGTATTCTGATTGGTTGGGTAGCTCACCGTGAAGGAGTAGGAAGCATGTTTCCAAGTAATCGGAATTTTCAGCGAGGTCTTCGATGGGGTATCCGCGATGAAGCAGCACACCTTTGTCGCCATCGATATAAGTAATGGCAGATTCACAAGCTGCTGTGGATACAAATCCAGGATCGTAAGTGAAAAAGCCTTTTGCCGTTAGCGCTCTCACATCAATAACGTCTGGGCCAACAGAGCCAGCGTACACCGGTAATTCAATGGGTTCGTCCAGGCCATCGACCGTAAGCTTTGCTTTCTTATCAGTCATTAAGGACTCCTATATGTAAAGTGAAAAACAAATTGGACTGTCTAAATCAGAGTAAAACCAAAATCAGTTTTTGACCGAAATCTGGCTAGCCTGCATAAAAGATAGTCAATCTCGAGGGTTTAGGTCGGCCAACTATATATCGCTCTCGATTTATGTCAATCCGATATTGAGTTTCTATAGTTGTTGAAAATTGCCTATTTTGCGCTCAACGGGTGTTGAAAAGCGTCGATCTTCCCATTAAACTTAGAACAAATAGCCGGTCTCTGCTAGAAAAAATCGATCAAAAAGCATATTAAATTTTTTTCGCTTCCAAAATTTTGGGTGCGGAAGTTTTTGGCGTCCGTGTTTTTTCTTTGCCCAATATTGGTGCTTTTTCCACGTGTAATTTGCTGTATATATCATAGTCAAAAACCACATAAGTTCTTATAAACATTTGTAATTTTCCCTCCGCATCACTATAATTCGCGCGGACTTTTGAGGCATGAAGTGTAAGTGTCTTTATCGTGAAGTTGGCGTCTCTAAAGTTATTTAAATGCACATTCAAGCCAGCACGTCATTTTTGTTAGCCTGTTGATAATTGTATTTGGTTTATCCTCTAAACAGTCTTCCTGCCTAACAGAATTTAAATATAAGGTGTTACACAAACGTGAATACTAATCGACCTGTAAATCTCGATCTTTCTACTGTTAAATTTCCAATTACCGCTCTTGTCTCTATTACTCACCGAGTTTCCGGTGTGGTGTTGCTTGGCGGCATATTGGTGCTTATGTGGATGTTAGACGTAAGTTTGTCTTCAGAAGAAGGCTTCAACTCCATTAAAGAGACTCTTCAAGCGCCATTAGCAAAAATTGTGCTTTGGGGTGTGCTCGCTGCCCTTGGTTACCATTTGGTTGCTGGTGTTCGGCACTTAATTATGGATTTAGGAGTTGGTGAAACTCTAGAAGGCGGCAAGCGCGGCGCAGTGATAAGCGTAGTGCTAGCAATTGTACTGATTATTTTAGCGGGGTTATGGGTATGGTAACTGCAGTAACAACTTTAGGTCGAAGTGGACTTTCCGACTGGCTTATCCAACGTTTTTCTGCTGTGGTATTGGCTGCGTACACAATCTTTATTGTGGCGTATATTGTCCTAACTCCTCAGTTGAGCTACGACCAATGGTCATCTTTATATTCACAGTTGTGGATGAGAGCGTTTAGTTTCTTGGCGCTTGTATCAATAGCTGCTCACGGGTGGATAGGTTTGTGGGGTGTTCTCACCGACTACGTCACTACTCGTTTTATGGGCGGAAAAGCGTTGTTTCTGCGAATGGTTGCTTTAGCCGTATACGCGTTAGTAACAGTTACCTACCTCGTTTGGGGTGTTGAAGTTTTGTGGGGGTTTTAAGTAATGGCTAATATTCGGACAATGTCTTTTGATGGCATCGTAATTGGTGGCGGCGGCGCTGGTATGCGCGCAGCACTTCAACTTGCTCAGTCAGGTTACAAGACGGCTGTAATTACAAAAGTTTTCCCTACGCGTTCTCATACTGTATCGGCACAAGGTGGTATTACCTGTGCGATCGCAAGTAATGATCCGAACGATGATTGGCGCTGGCACATGTATGACACCGTTAAGGGGTCAGATTATATTGGTGATCAGGACGCTATTGAGTATATGTGTTCAACCGGACCGGAAGCGGTTTATGAGCTTGAGCACATGGGCTTACCCTTTTCTCGAACAGAAGAAGGCCGTATTTACCAGCGCCCATTCGGTGGCCAGTCTAAAGATTTTGGTCGTGGTGGTCAGGCTGCGCGTACATGTGCTGCTGCGGACCGTACGGGTCACGCATTGTTGCATGCTTTGTATCAAGGCAATGTAAAGAACGAAACTGTTTTCCTGAATGAGTGGTTCGCGGTTGATATCGTGAAGAACCAAGACGGCGCTGTATGTGGTGTTGTTGCTATTAACATGGAAGACGGTGAGACCGTTTTTATTAAATCTAAAGCGACTGTATTCGCAACTGGTGGAGCAGGCCGTATATTCGCGTCTACTACTAACGCCCACATTAATACTGGTGACGGTGTTGGTATGTCTCTGCGCGCGGGCTTCCCTGTTCAAGATATCGAGATGTGGCAGTTCCACCCGACCGGAATCCACGGTGCAGGTGTACTCGTTACTGAAGGTTGTCGTGGCGAAGGCGGTTACCTCGTCAATAAAGACGGCGAGCGATTCATGGAGCGTTACGCTCCGAATGCTAAAGACTTGGCTGGTCGAGATGTTGTTGCACGTTCAATGGTGCAGGAAATTCTTGAAGGTCGAGGCTGTGGCGAAAATGGCGATCACGTATTCCTGAAATTGGATCACTTGGGTGCAGAGACGTTGAATCAGCGCTTGCCTGGTATTCTCGAATTGTCTCGTACTTTTGCTCACGCAGACCCAATTAAAGAGCCAATCCCTGTTGTACCAACGTGTCACTACATGATGGGTGGTATACCAACGAATGTTGATGGTCAGGCCCTAACTCAAGATGCAAAAGGTAATGATCAAGTGATCGACGGCTTTTATGCATGTGGCGAAGTGGCATGTGTTTCTGTACATGGTGCAAACCGTCTTGGTGGTAACTCTCTACTTGATTTGGTTGTATTTGGTCGTTCGTCGGGTATGTTTATCGAGCGCTCATTACGTGAAGGTATTGAGTTGCGTGATCCAAGCGAGTCTGATTTTGAAGAAGCGATGTCTCGTTTGAGTACACTTAACAATTCAACCGGTGGTGAGAGCGCGTCAGCGTTACGTACTGAGTTGCAAGGCATTATGCAGAATCACTTTGGTGTATTCCGTAATGGTGAGTTCATGCAAGAAGGCATCAAAAAGCTTGCTGATATGCGTGAGCGCATGGCCAATATCCACTTGGACGATAAGAGTAACGCGTTTAACACTGCGCGAATTGAAGCGCTTGAAGTTCAAAACCTTTTTGAAGTGGCTGAAGCAACGGCTATTGCTGCTGAGGAAAGAAAAGAATCTCGTGGCGCTCATGCTCGTGAAGATTTCCAAGAGCGTGACGACAAAAACTGGCTTTGCCACTCAATGTTCTTCCCTGAAGATAAGTCGATTGGTAAGCGTGGCGTCAACTTTACGCCCAAGACTGTTGATAAGTTCGAGCCCCAAATCCGTACTTACTAATTGTTAGGCGAACTAATTTAAAAAGGTTGAGTAAAAATGCTTAAAGTTGAAGTTTATCGTTACAACCCAGAGACCGACGCCAAGCCTTACATGAAGTCGTATGATGTTGATACGCAAGGTAAAGACTTGATGGTCTTAGATGTCCTTGAGATGTTAAAAGAGCAAGATCCATCAATTGCGTATCGTCGTTCATGTCGTGAAGGTGTATGTGGCTCTGATGGTATGAACATTAACGGAAAGAATGGTTTGGCATGTGTTAAACCACTTTCTGAATGTGTGAAAAACAACAAGTTGATTTTGCGTCCTTTGCCAGGACTGCCCGTTATTCGTGATCTCGTGATCGATATGGCGCAGTTTTACGCTCAGTATCGTAAAATCGAACCATTTTTGCAGAACGATGCACCTACACCCGCAATTGAGCGCCTTCAGTCTCCTGAAGAGCGTGAAAAATTAGATGGTTTGTATGAGTGTATCTTGTGTGCGTGCTGTTCAACTAGTTGCCCATCTTTCTGGTGGAACCCAGATAAATTTGTTGGACCTGCTGGTTTACTTCAAGCTTATCGCTTCTTGGCTGATTCGCGCGACACTGCGACAGAAGATCGTTTAGCTAATTTGGATGACCCGTTCAGTGTTTTCCGTTGTCATGGCATTCAAAACTGTGTGGATGTATGTCCAAAAGGTTTGAACCCAACGAAGGCAATTGGTCATATCCGTAACATGTTGCTACATCGCGGAACCTAGTTTTTAGGTTGCGTAATAAACAGCGGCTGCATTCGCCGCCGCTGTGATAACTATTTCTATCCTATACTGGTCGGTAACCCTCGTATAAAGGAATCGATGCTTTTCTCTGCATAGATGCTATTTTTGGGTTAAGACTTTAGCTTTTTCGGTGAAATACCGAACAGGGGAGCTCTTATCTTCTACGTGCGCCCTTAACCATGGTGAGAAACATGCAAGAAAGTTTGATGGAATTGTTATGGAGCACTTCCCATATCTCTGGCGGGAATGCTTCGTATGTCGAGGACGTGTACGAAGCTTATTTGAATGATCCGAACTCAGTATCCCAAGATTGGCGCGACTACTTTGATAAGTTGCCCCGTGTAAATGGTGCTGTAGGCAACGATGTCCCGCATTCTGAAATTATTGAATACTTTGAGTTACTTGGCCGTAACCGAGCTCGCCCACTTGTCGCGCCAGGCGAGGGCAGTGGCAACGTCGCTCATGAACGTAAGCAGGTTGAAGTTGTACAGCTTGTTAACGCCTACCGTTTAAACGGTCACCAAAATGCCTCTTTAGATCCGCTTCTATTACTTGAGCCGAAGAGTCCACCCGATTTAGATCTGGGCTTTCATAACCTCAATACACTGGATTTAGATTCGGTCTTCCAAACAGGTGATTTGTCCTTTGGCTATAAAGAAGGCCTTCTTAAAGACATCATCTCTGATTTAGAAAAGACTTATTGCAGCACGATCGGCGCTGAAGTCATGCATATCACTAACTACGATGAGCGTCGTTGGTTATTGCACCGCCTAGAAAGTACGCGCTCAGAACCTCAGTTAGATGAGTCCGCAAAGAAAAGTATTCTTGGGCGTTTGACTGCAGCTGAGGGTTTGGAGAGGCATCTTGATGGCAAATACCCTGGGACAAAACGTTTCGGTTTAGAAGGTGCTGAAAGCCTTATTCCTTTGCTTGATATCCTGATCAGTAAAGCAGGTTCTGACGGAGCAAAAGAAATGGTATTGGGTATGGCTCACCGTGGCCGACTAAATACCTTAGTCAATATTCTGGGTAAAAACCCTGCAGATCTATTCGATGAGTTCGAAGGTAAAAAACTTGTTGATACATCGGGTGATGTTAAATATCACCAAGGCTTCTCCTCTAATGTCATGACGCCTGGTGGCGAAATGCATTTGGCGCTCGCGTTTAACCCATCTCACCTCGAGATTGTTGCACCGGTTGTCGAAGGGTCAGTTAAAGCCCGTCAAGATCGTCGTGACGATCCTGTCGGCGAAACGGTTATTCCTGTTGTGATTCACGGTGATGCCGCGTTCGCAGGCCAAGGTGTCGTTATGGAGACATTTCAAATGTCCCAGACACGCGCCTATAAAACAGGCGGCACGATCCATATTGTGATCAACAACCAAGTGGGCTTCACCACTAGCCGTAAAGAAGATGCGCGTTCGACAGATTACTGTACAGACGTGGCGAAAATGATTGAAACACCCATCTTCCACGTGAATGGCGATGACCCAGAAGCAGTTGCCTATATCTCAGCGCTTGCAGTGGATTACCGTCATGAGTTTAAGAAAGATGTGGTGATAGACCTTGTGTGTTACAGACGTCGCGGTCATAACGAAACAGATGAGCCATCGTCGACTCAGCCGACGATGTACAAGGCTATTCGTAACCACAAAACGACCCGAACGCGCTATGCAGAGCAGCTGGTAGAAGAAGGTATCATCACTAAAGAAGAAGGTGATGAATTATCTAACGGCTATCGTGCTGCGTTGGATCGTGGTGAGCATGTTGCGCAGGGCTTAGTTAGCGAGCCGGACCGTTCTTTGTTTGTCGATTGGTCTCCGTATATTGGGCACGATTGGCAAACGCCGAGTGATACCTCATACCCGATTAAAGATTTACAAGCCTTGGCAGAGAAAATTAGCAGCATCCCAGACGGTGTTCAGGTTCAGCGTCAAGTCGCTAAGATATATGACGACCGACGTAAAATGGCCGGTGGTGCCGTCCCAATTAACTGGGGAATGGCTGAAACACTCGCGTACGCGACCTTGTTAAAACAAGGGCATAAAATACGATTGACTGGGCAGGATGTTGGACGTGGTACGTTCTCCCATCGCCATGCGGTGGTACACAGTCAAAAAGATGGTGAGAGCTATATACCATTAGAAAATGTGGATAGCGATCAGCCAAAATTTGAAATATATGACTCATTCCTGTCTGAAGAAGCGGTATTGGCTTTTGAATATGGTTATGCCACGACCTCCCCGAGCGGTATGGTTATCTGGGAAGCCCAGTTCGGCGATTTTGCTAACGGGGCTCAGGTGGTTATCGACCAGTTTATTACCAGCGGCGAGCACAAGTGGGGGCGTTTATGTGGTCTTACCATGTTATTGCCTCACGGGTATGAAGGGCAGGGTCCAGAGCATTCATCTGCACGGTTAGAGCGTTTCATGCAGTTATGTGCGGAAAACAACATTCAAGTGTGTATTCCGACTACTCCCGCTCAGGTTTATCACATGATACGCCGGCAAGCGATTCGCTACATGCGTCGCCCCTTAGTCGTAATGAGTCCAAAGTGGATCTTACGTCATAAATTGGCAACATCTTCTTTGGAAGAGTTGGCTGATGGCAAGTTTGAGACCGTACTTGGGGATACTTTTGTAGAACCGAAAGACGTTAAACGCGTTATCTTGTGTAGCGGCAAAGTGTATTACCATCTTCTTGAGCAGCGAGAAGAAAACGAGCAAAAAGATGTCGCCTTGGTGCGTATCGAACAGCTTTACCCCTTCCCTGAAGAGGACCTTCGCGCGAAATTGAAAGCGTACGAACACGTCTCTGACTTTATTTGGTGCCAAGAAGAGCCCAAAAACCAAGGTGCTTGGTATGCCAGCCAGCACAGAATGCGCCGCGTTCTTGATCGATTGAACTCAGATATTTATCTGCGTTTTGCCGGTCGAGCAGCGTCTTCTGCGCCTGCAGCTGGGTATATGTCTCTCCACCTTGAAGAACAACACAAATTTATTTCAGCGGCATTGGATACAAGCGTATAGTGAATCCAATTTTATTTAACTTATAGCGCCTTAAGCACAAAGGACACGACTGGAAATGACCATAGAAATAAAAGCTCCAACCTTCCCTGAATCCGTTCAAGACGGCAGCATTGCAACCTGGTACAAGCAGCCTGGTGAAGCTGTATCTCGTGATGAGCTGTTAGTGGATATCGAAACAGACAAAGTTGTACTGGAGGTGGTTGCACCTGCAGATGGGAGTCTGGCGGACATTAAAAAGGGAGAAGGCGATACCGTACTGAGCAATGAGGTTATTGCTATCTTTACTGCTGGCGATGCACCTGCTGCTGACGCCTCTGGTGCAAGCGCTGCTGCAGAGCCTGCTGCCTCCTCCGCTGCTGAAGTGATAGCTGCTCCAGCTGCTCGCAAGCTAGCAGAAGAGCGCGGTATCGACTTGTCGCAAGTTAAAGGTACTGGTAAAGATGGGCGCATCACCAAAGAAGATGTGTCTAAGTATGAAAAACCTGCTGCAGCTCCCGCACCTACTGCTGTGGCACCACAGCCAGCGGCCAAAGCCGCTGCAAGTGCTCCTGCAGGATTCGAATTGCCTGTCGGTGATCGTGTAGAAAAGCGTGTACCAATGACGCGCATGCGCGCACGTATTGCTGAGCGTCTATTAGATGTAACAAGCAGCACGGCAATGTTGACCACCTTTAACGAGGTGAACATGGCGCCTATTATGGCGTTGCGTAATCAATACAAAGATAAATTTGAAAAAGCTCACAATGGAACACGTTTGGGTTTCATGGGCTTTTTTGTAAAAGCAGCTGTTGAAGCGCTTCGTCGTTTCCCTGAAGTGAATGCTTCACTTGATGGTAATGACATCGTATATCATGGCTATCAAGATGTAGGCGTCGCCGTTTCTACTGATAAAGGTCTTGTTGTCCCTGTATTGCGTAATACAGAGCACAAAAGCTTGGCCGATATAGAAAATGGCATCCGAGACTTCGGCCTTCGTGCGCGAGATGGTAAACTAGGCATCGACGAGATGACTGGCGGCACATTTACTATCACAAATGGCGGTGTTTTCGGTTCCTTGATGTCAACACCTATATTAAACCCACCTCAATCAGCTATTCTCGGGATGCACAAAATTCAAGAGCGTCCGATGGCTGTGAATGGCGAAGTGAAAGTTTTGCCAATGATGTATTTAGCCATGTCGTATGATCACCGTATCATCGATGGTAAAGGGGCGGTACAGTTCTTGGTGGCGATCAAAGATATGATCGAAGATCCAGCGAGAATCCTATTAGAAATATAGCGTTACACATAACGTAAGTTTCTAGGCCTGGTGGCGCAACTTTCTGCGCCAACACCACAGAAATAGTACGACACGATATTCGTGACGCAACACGGGGCAATGTTTTTGTCCCAAAGAAACCAGTTTTATTTTTTCGGGGAAAGGCAATGTCCAATAAATTTGATGTGATCGTGATCGGTTCTGGCCCAGCAGGTTATGTGGCAGCCATTCGCTGTGCTCAGCTAGGTTTAAAAACTGCCTGTGTAGAAAAGTGGAAAGACAGTGCAGGTAAGGGGGTTAACGGTGGAACGTGTTTAAACGTCGGTTGTATCCCTTCAAAAGCATTACTAGATAGTTCTCATAAATATCACGAAGCGAAAGCCGATTTTGATATTCATGGAATCTCTACAGGTAAAGTGGATATTAATGTGCCGTCTATGATCGCGCGTAAAGAATCCATTGTGAAGCAATTAACTGGCGGTATTGATGGCTTGTTTAAATCAAACAAAGTGACGTCTTTGTTTGGTGAAGGAAAACTCCTTGCGGGCAAAAAAGTACAGGTGACTGATTTTGAAGGTAAAGAATCAGTTTACGATGCTGACAACGTTATTCTTGCTTCCGGTTCAATACCTGTAAATATTCCCGTGGCGCCAGTTGATGGCGACGTTATCGTTGACTCCACTGGAGCACTTGAATTCCAAGAAGTGCCAAAGCGTTTAGGCGTTATCGGTGCTGGGGTAATCGGCCTTGAACTTGGTAGTGTCTGGGGTCGTTTGGGTTCAAAGGTTGTTCTTCTTGAGGCAATGGATACATTCCTTGCAATGATGGATCAACAAGTTGCAAAAGAATCTCAAAAGATCTTTAAGAAGCAAAGCTTAGACATTCGTTTAGGTTGTCGGGTTACGGGTAGTGAGGTTAAAGGTTCTGGTAAGAAGAAAGAAGTTGTCGTGACCTATGCCGATAAAGACGGTAATGAAGCGACAGAAACTTTTGACAAGCTAATCGTGTGCGTCGGCCGACGTCCATTTACAGATGGCTTATTGTCTGAAGACAGTGGTGTTAAGTTAGACGAGCGTGGTTCCATCTACGTGAACGACCTTTGTTCAACGAGTGCACCAGGCGTTTACGCGATAGGCGATGTTGTGCGTGGTCCTATGTTGGCCCACAAAGGTTCTGAAGAAGGTGTGATGGTTGCTGAGCGTATCGCTGGCGAAAAGACGGTCATGAATTACGATATTATTCCTAACGTTATTTATACCCATCCAGAAATTGCTGCCGTAGGTCGAACCGAAGAGCAAGTGAAAGCCGATGGCGAGCCATACAACGTTGGGGTCTTTCCTTTCATCGCTAGTGGTCGTGCACTTGCTGCAAATGAAAAGGATGGCTTGGTTAAAATGATTGCCCATGCAGAAACAGATCGCATTTTAGGTTGCCATATTGTTGGTCCAAGTGCCGCCGATTTGGTTCAGCAGATCGCAATTGCGATGGAGTTTGGTTCAAGTGCAGAAGATATTGGCATGACGGTATTTGGTCATCCAACCTTATCTGAAGCGGTACATGAAGCTGCGTTAGCGGTTCATGGCCATGCGATTCATATTCCGAATCGTAAAAAGCGTAAATAGTTTTATTTTTACGTAGTTAAAGAATTCGAGTAATCGAATAAACGGCTCCGAGCCGACACTTGGAGCCTTTTTATTAGGGGTTTGGTACAAACTCACGTTTGTACTGCAAGATGAAAATTTCTCAACGGTAAATATCTATGAATTTACACGAATATCAAGGTAAGCAACTATTCCGCGAGTACGGCTTACCCGTTTCCGAAGGTGTAGCTGCGGAAACGATACATGAGGCTGCTGCGGCTGCGGATATTATCGGTGGCGATAAGTGGGTGGTTAAAGCGCAAGTGCATGCAGGTGGCCGTGGTAAAGCCGGCGGAGTTAAGCTTGTTTCTTCAAAAAGTGAAATTGAAGAATTTTCCCAAAAATGGTTGGGCAATAACCTTGTGACGTATCAAACAGACGAGAATGGCCAGCCAGTTAGCCGAATTCTTGTTGAGTCATTGACTGATATTGCGCAAGAGCTTTACTTGGGCGCAGTTGTTGACCGTTCTAGCCGACGTATCGTATTTATGGCATCTACCGAAGGTGGTGTTGAAATCGAGAAAGTTGCTGAAGAAACACCAGAGAAGATCTTAAAAGCTGAGATCGATCCTTTGTGTGGTGCTCAGCCTTACCAAGCTCGTGATCTTGCTTTTAAGTTGGGGCTTGAAGGCAAACAAATTCGTCAGTTCACTAAGATTTTCTTAGGCTTGGCGAAAATGTTCGAAGAAAAAGATCTCGCTTTGCTTGAGATTAACCCGCTTGTTATTACAGAGCAGGGTGATCTTCATTGTTTGGATGCGAAAGTGACTATCGACGGCAACGCAATGTACCGTCAGCCAGGCTTAAAAGAAATGCACGACCCTAGCCAAGAAGATGAGCGTGAAGCTCATGCTGCGCAATGGGAACTTAACTATGTTGCGCTTGAAGGCAATATTGGTTGTATGGTGAATGGTGCGGGTCTTGCGATGGGTACCATGGACATCGTGAAATTGCACGGTGGTAAGCCAGCAAACTTCCTCGACGTAGGTGGCGGTGCAACCAAAGAGCGTGTAATTGAAGCATTTAAAATCATCCTTTCTGATGACAATGTGTCGGCAGTATTGATTAATATTTTCGGTGGCATCGTTCGTTGTGATTTGATTGCTGAGGGTGTTATTGGCGCAGTTGAAGAAGTTGGCGTAAAAGTACCTGTTGTTGTTCGTCTTGAAGGAAACAACGCTGAGCTTGGTGCGAAAGTGTTGGCCGATAGTGGATTAAATATTATTGCTGCGACAAGTCTTACAGACGCGGCAGAGCAAGTTGTAAAAGCAGCGGGGAATTAATCAATGAGCGTATTACTTAACAAAGATACCAAAGTTCTCTGTCAGGGTTTTACCGGTTCTCAGGGTACATTCCATTCAGAGCAAGCCATTGCATATGGTACAAAAATGGTGGGTGGTGTTACACCTGGCAAAGGTGGTCAAAAGCACCTAGGTCTACCAGTTTTTAATACTATGGATGAAGCTGTTGCGGATACAGGTGCAGATGCGTCTGTTATTTTCGTTCCAGCACCTTTCTGTAAAGACTCTATCTTGGAAGCTGCAAACAGTGGCGTTAAGTTAGTGATCTGTATTACAGAAGGCATTCCAACAATGGATATGCTTGATGCCAAAGTAAAATGTGATGAGCTGGGTGTTCGTTTGATCGGACCTAACTGCCCAGGTGTTATCACGCCAGGTGAAAGTAAGATCGGTATTATGCCTGGCCATATTCATAAGCCTGGTAAAGTGGGTATCGTATCGCGTTCTGGTACGTTGACTTACGAAGCAGTTAAGCAAACGACTGATTTCGGTTATGGCCAATCTACTTGTGTTGGTATCGGTGGTGATCCAATTCCTGGTTCTAACTTCATCGACATTTTGACCTTGTTCCAAGAAGATGACCAAACGGAAGCAATCGTGATGATTGGTGAGATTGGTGGTTCTGCTGAAGAAGAAGCTGCTGCGTTCATTAAAGAGAACGTTACTAAGCCTGTTGTTTCTTACATTGCAGGTGTTACAGCACCTCCTGGAAAGCGTATGGGTCATGCTGGTGCAATCATCTCTGGTGGTAAAGGTACTGCTGATGAGAAGTTCGCTGCATTAGAAGATGCAGGTGTGAAAACTGTTCGCAGCTTAGCGGATATCGGTAACGGTCTTAAAGAGATCACTGGTTGGTAAGTTGTTCAGTATTTACATTGAAACCAAAAAGCCGCGGTACTAACCGCGGCTTTTTTTTTGCCTGCTTCTTGCTGGGTTAAGTGGTCTGAGCAAGAGGGCTATATAACTTAAGCGTGCCGGAATGTGGGCACAGCTTGTGATTTTCGTTTTATTTTTCGCTCTCTAGCGTGCCTAACACCATAAAGCCAAAAACCATCAACATGATAAACACTATATCGAGCCCGGACATTGTCTTTTCCCCATCTCATTTTCTGATTCAATGGTGATATTGTACGTATGATGAGAGAATCCGTTGAGAGGATATTCTCCCGACGGTTTGTAGGAGATTGACCATATTAGGCCGCTATATTCGCTTTGTTTCTAGCGATTTGCCAGAATGAACCTTAGTCATTGATTACAGTCCCAAGCTTGGGTGGGGTTAGCGCTAGCCAAGCGTTGAATCATCACCAGTTTGATCGAGATTCCACCTAAATTTTTCACCTAGATCTACTTTAAGCAGGCACTCCGTATTCGTGATGTTTGACCCTATCCTTGAGCTTTCTTCTCACTCTGTGTCATTGTTTTTGGCCGTCATCGTAATCTCATGGATCTGGGAAGATGCCGCTCTCGTAACGGCAGCGCTATTGGCCGTTGATGAGCGCTTGTCCATACCTGTTGCGGTGCTTTCGGTATTCGTTGGAATATGCAGCGGCGACCTTGCTTTGTACTACCTGGGGCGCTTGGCTCACAGGTGGCGGCGTTTACGTGGGTGGATCCTCACAAACCCAAGCAGCAGGGCGCTCAGTCGCCGTTTCCGCAGAAGTACGATGACCAATATTATGTTGATTCGCTTTGTACCAGGGCTCAGAACACTCGGCTTTACATTATGTGGGCTCTGGCGCATTACCCTCTATCGATTCCTTGTTGCTATGATGGTCGCCGGTGCTTTTTGGATAGCGGTTATTTTCACCCTGGTTTATCAGCTCGGTTCAAGTACGTGGTTTGAGAGCGCTCATTGGAAGTGGTCCCTCATGCTTATCGCCTTGTCTTTATTGATATTTAATAATGTGTGGGTGCACCGCAAAGCGAAACGAATAAAAAAGTTAAGTCTTACTGATGAAACGACTATAGAGTGAGTTGAAGTGAGACAGATAAAGCAAGGCGCAGTAATTATGTCGTTAATAGGGGCGTATAGATAAGTGGATACGGTTGCAGAACCAAATGACGTGGCAAGTACGAAAAGTAAGTCTCCTCCAGTGGAGCCCTCCAGTACGGAGCGTGCGTCCATAGAGAGTGCTGAGTCTTATAACGTTGGTTTGCCGCTGTTGTCACTCTCAGATAAGCCGGTTTCCTTTTTCGAGTTTTGGCCTGCCTGGGTGCTTTACATTCCCATTGGGCTCTACTGGGTTTTATTATCTTTACGTTACCGGAGTTTTGGTCTGCCTATGGCCGTAAACCCCAATATAGCGTTAGGGGGAATGGTCGGTGAATCCAAATATGAAATACTGGAACAGGGCGGTGATCTAGCTCAGTCATACATTCTTCCCTATGTGATAAGGGATCAACATCATGACGCCTCGTTACACAATTGTGATGAAACACTTCTCCGTCATGTGGAGAATGACCTTATCGCTGCGAAGGAAAAGGGCATAAGCTTCCCTTTTATCGTTAAGCCAGAGCTCGGTTGCCGTGGTGCGGGTGTTCAGGTTATTTCGTCTGGTGATGAGCTGCTGCAATACCTCAGAGGCTTCCCGCAGGATAGACGTTATTTGTTACAGGAATTGGCCCCATATTCAGCAGAAGCAGGGATCTTTTACGAACGGTTTCCTGGTAAAAATGGGGGGCAGGTCACATCAGTTACATTGAAGTATCGCCCTACAGTGATCGGGGACGGCAAAAAAAGTATCAAATCATTGATTTTAAGTGACCCTAGGGCTTCAGTATTGCGTGAGCAATATTTAGAGAAAAACAACGACCGCCTTCATGTGATACCAAAAGCGGATGAAGAGATTGCGCTCGCTTTTGCTGGAAGCCATTGTCGGGGCAGCATATTTCGAAATGGGAACGAATATATTACTGATACTTTGACTAAAAAAATAGACGAAATCATGTTGGATTTCCCTGACTTTTACTACGGACGGCTGGATATAAAATTTAAAGATATTGCGTCACTTAGCGATGGTAATAATTTTGTCATAATCGAAGTGAATGGCGTGAGCAGTGAAAAAACTCATATTTGGGACAGCCGAACGTCATTGTTTGAGGCGTTTTCTACTTTATTTGAGCAGTATACGACACTATTTAAAATGGGGTATGCCATGAGGGAACTGGGGTATAAGATCCCTTCAATTAGGGTGCTCATAAAAACATGGTGGCAAGAACTTCAGCGCAGTAATACATATCCTTCGACGGACTAAATTTTTTAGAGAGGCTTTCGGCTATGAAAAACTTTATTCAATATAGTGCGCTTATCGGCTTATTTGTATTGTCGGGCAGTGCCTTTTCTGAAGCGGTTTATACTGATTTTTTTAGCAATAAAGCCCTTAGCGGTTACGATACGGTCGCCTATTTTAAAGAAGGGAAGCCAGTAAAAGGGAAAAAAGAACACACAAGCGATTACCTCGGTGCGAAGTGGTTTTTTAGCAGCGCTAAAAACAAAGCACTATTTGATAAAGAGCCAGATAGGTATCGTCCACAATTTGGTGGCCATTGTGCCTGGGCTGTTGCCGAGAATAATGCAAAAGCTAAGGGTGACCCTCAGTATTGGAAAATTATTGACGATAAGCTGTATCTTAACTTCAACGCGGATGTTCAGAATAAATGGTTGAAGGATATTCCTGGTTTTATTGTTCAGGGCAACAAAAACTGGCCTGGATTGGCTGCAGAATAATAATTATTAAAGTGGGTGAATACGATGGTTTTTTTTAAGAAAAATTGGCGATGGTTTGCTGCTACGTGGATAGCCTTTGTTTTTGTCCAGTCATTATTTTTTAAGTTTGCAGGTTCGCACGAAACTCAACATATTTTTGGTGTGTTAGGGGAGTTTTTGGGCATGGCGTGGTTTGCCGCATATGGCGGCTATATCATTGGTGGGTTAGAGCTTGTGGCTTCAGTTCTCCTTTTTCTCCGATTCTGGCCATGGGGGGCTCTTCTCGCTTTTGAAATTATGTCGGGTGCGATAGTATTCCACTTGTTTACGCCCTTAGGGGTTGTCATGCCTGCATTCGATGAAATGGGGAGCAAGGTTGGTGATGACGGTGGCGTATTGTTTATTATGGCGTGTATCACGTGGGTCTGTTCGCTGGCACTTGTTGTAAAAGACGTGACAGCGGAAGAGAGTCTGATTCGTAGTGTATTGCCTCGTAGGTAACGTATGACAATGAACATAGACGCGGTTCGCTCAATCATCATTGGAAACATTGAAGCGCTTGATCAAGGTATTCACTTGGTTAATGCATTAAGCGATGCACAATACCGCTTTACCGATTCTTCCTATACCCAAAGCAGTATTGGTCAGCACTTTCGGCATATTATTGATATGTATATGGTGGTGTCTTATCCCGATGACTCGTCGATCATAGACTATGATACGCGACGCCGAGGTGCCGATGTTGAAACGTGTTGTGATACCGCTATTCGCGAATTAAATGTAATTAAAACGTACATCAGTGCGTACTTAAATAATTTGGATGAATCAATTGCCCTGTTGGATCAGGATGTAGACATCAAAACAGAAGTGACAATAGATGAGACTCACTCTGTTGTATTGCGCTCAAATAAACTACGAGAACTTGTTTTTACAAGCAGTCACGCGGTGCATCATTTTGCGTTGATATCCATGATCGCAAAAATCCAGGGAATAGTATTAGATAAAAATATTGGTGTTGCTCCTGCGACAGCAACATTTTTACGTAGTGAGGCTGAGGAGGTGCGAGAAATGCGAGTAGAGGGAGAGTCTGAGATTACAGAGGCACTTTCCGAGCAATAATGTGTACCATTAGTTGGTTTATTTCTTCTGAAGGGTATCGGGTTTTTTTTAATCGCGACGAACAAGTTACCCGTCCTAAAGCAATCCCCCCAAAAGTTATTGTCGAAAATGATATTGGTACGATTATGCCCGTTGATCCTCAGGGTGGTGGCACCTGGTGTGCGGTTAACGAATATGGCTTTACATTTGCGTTACTAAATTTTTATCAGGGTCGTTTACCTAAAGGTCGTTTGATTTCAAGGGGGAAGTTGGTCCGAGCATGTGCGGGTTTCCGTCGTGCGGAGCATGCTCATGAATATGTTTCCGCATTAAATCTTGCCAAATACGCACCGTTCTCTCTGCTTTGTTTTTCTCCTCGTTCAGAACTTGCTGACGTGAACAATACGCTGAACACACCGTTGCAAGAGGTTGCCCGTGTGACCATGATGCGTTGGACGGGAAAAGAGCTAATCGAAACGGAACAGAGCTGCCCATTAATTTCATCTGCCGTTCGCTACGATGAAGTGTATGAAAGCCGTTTAACGGTATATAAAACGATTTTTGACGGGAAGTCGACGGAAAACAAAACCGTGGAGGATTATCAAGAATTACACGCCTCTCACCTTCCAGGTCGCTCTTCTCACTCTATTTGTATGCATCGTGATGATGCGCAGACGGTAAGTTTTTCTCAAATTGAAGTAACGGATAAGGATGTTCAGTTCTTCTATTCAGATGGTCCGCCTTGTGAGGCGGCTATAGAAAAATACGCAAGCTTGAAGCGTGCTTTTCCATCTTAAATTATTACGCGATAACGAGGGTTTGAATTTTCCGCGTTATATCGTTTCCGCCATCGCGCCTTTTTCAATACCTTCAAACGCTTTTACCACAAAGTGTGTTTTTTCTTCAGCAACAACCTGTTTCGTTAATTCAGACAGTATATGTTGCGTGATAAGCTCGATGGTGGAATCTGTCGTAATAATGTCACATTGCGCTTTAGGCAACTCTAGATAAAATTCACCTTGTTGTGCGGTATAGCGAAAGCCAATATTTTCTTTATATTCGGCTGTAACGCAGTCTGATTGCGTACCAATATAAATGTCTTGCCAGCGCTCCGCCCAATACCGCATGTCTTCCAGGCTTAGTTCCCCGTTACGCCAAATAAGTATGCGTGAGCGATGACCGTGAGCGATACGTTGACAGTTGCCATCATGTTTCTTAAGCCCATGACTATAGTGGTAATAGGGGCCTTCAATGTGCTCTGGAGTGAAGGTAATAACAAGTTTTTCAACCGAAGCGGGAAATTCTTTTAGTAATTGATCAACACAATATTGAGCAACGGAATCTGTTGTTACGACATCGGCATCAATCAATGTGAGCGCCTGTCGAGGACATGTCGTTTTGATGACGTGTTCTTGGTAGGACCAGGTGAGATCTTGCGTGCCTTCTTTATCTTCTAGATTGGCGCAGGGAGAATTAATTGGCACAACCAGACGATGGTCCACTTCTTCGTCTAGCCAGCGCTTAATTCTCTTTTTGACGTGACCAAAATCGACCACCATGCCTTGTGAATCCAATTCACCGTGTAGCTCAACGTTTACTTGCCAGGTTTCCCCGACTAAGCCGCGTGACGGATGTAAAAAACTGAAATCAATGGTGGTGAGTTTGTCGACAAACAATCGCATAAAATTAGGCCTATTACTGAACGGCAATAGTACGCGAAAAAATGTAAGCTTGTTAGCGCCAGTTGTTTCAATCTGCGGGAATACTTTGTAAGCACTGCGGTTTAATAGAATTTGTGAGGAGAGTACCCATGGTTAAAATTTGTTTTTTTGTCCCGCCGAGTCATATCGAAGACGTGAAGCTCGCCATGTTCGATGCTGGGGCGGGACGTATTGGGAACTACGATCAATGCAGTTGGCAAACCTTGGGGCAGGGTCAATTTCGGCCATTAGATGGGAGTCAGCCTTTTATTGGGGAAAAAGGGCAGTGTGAAAATGTAGAAGAATACCGAGTTGAGATGGTGTGTGATGCCGCGTTAGCGGCAAATGCTGTATCGGCATTGAAGCAGGCGCATCCCTATGAAGAGCCTGCTTACGATGTGATACAAGTGTTAGCAATGTAGTGGTTGAGAAGCTGTCACGAACAAATGTTCTACTAACTTACGAATGGAATCACATTGCTTTGTTGTCGTTCATCATATGAGTCGTAGGACGGTTGCGAGTACGAACCATTGAGGACAGCTTGAAGCTTAGCAAGAGACTCATGCATCATCTTGGATATAGCGATACAGGAGCCGAGAGGTGATTTGTGAAGCTGCCGCTGACAGTTCACCTGGAACTGAAGCCCACGTAAACGGCGCTTTAAATGCTCTGGAGCCCGAGCGATAAGTGCTTCGATTTCCCTTGTTCTGAAAGCCTCTAGGCGCTCGGGTGATTGCTCTGCCAATCGCCTCAATTCATCGAAGCTTGGCCACTCTTTTCTAACCATAACGTTACCCCGTACTTTACTCCCATGGTGCAACTTGTCCTTTGGGCACCAGGATAACTGTATTCCCCCGAATAACAGGCTAACCCGAGCTGTGGCGCAAAAAACAAACTGCGTACAAAAAACATACTATCAGATACTTTGTGGCTATGTTAAGGGTTTTAAATAGTATTAAAAGTTATAAGCTTGTCTAGTCCTATTGAATTTAGACTTCTGAGAACATATACCTGTTATAAGGGTCAATGTACGATAGGATTAGAGCACATAAGAGAGCCCATGAACGTGCACGCAAAGCAAATAAGAGATCAAGCCGCAGTGTTAATCGCCATCGCTAAGGAGAAGGATGGTCAAGAGTCCGTATTACTCACCGAGCGGGCTAAGCACCTCTCCATTCATAGTGGGGAAGTTGCATTTCCAGGAGGTAAGCGTGAGATTGATGATGGCAGCCTACTTGATACAGCGCTTAGAGAAAGCCATGAGGAGGTTGGGCTAGAGCCTTCTCGTGTGGATATCATCGATGAACTTCCAGTGAGTTATACCCGTCACGGTATCTCCGTTACGCCTTACGTCGGTCGCGTAGATTCAAATAAAGGGCTTGTCGCTAACGATGGCGAACTACAGTCAATGTTCTGGGTGCCGGTCGAATTTCTGCTTCGCGATACTCGCGAGCGTACCGATATTTTTACCTTAGACGGTCGCGAATACTGGGCGCCGGTATATGACTGGATGGGTTACACCATCTGGGGTTTTACTGCGCGGGTGCTTGTAGATTTTTTAAATCGTGTTTATGGGCAGAATATTGAGCGTGCGAGTGAGGCGCCAGAGGTCCTTTATCAGCGGCCGGTTAAGTAGCTGTCGGTGTTTGGGATATTGCGCGCTTGGTTTTGCGGTCTTTCGTCTTATCAATGGTTTGAGTTTTAGAAGGGCTTTTCCAGAACTAAGGCTTTTTCGATACGCGTTTCACCAATCTCTTTAATCTCAAGTCGGTAGTTTTTTATTTCAAAACTAACGGTCGCGTCTGGAATGCGTTCGAGAAACTCAACAATAATACCGTTGAGCGTTTTGGGTCCATCTGTAGGTAAATCCCAGCCAAGATTGCGATTGATATCTCGTATGGATGCAGAAGCATCTATTAAGAACCAATTGTTGTCTTGTTCTATTATCTCTTCTCGTTCATCTTCTGCTGCGTCTGTCGCGAAATCGCCGACGATTTGCTCCAGTAAGTCAACAAGTGTGGCTAGCCCCATAACTTCGCCATATTCGTCTACCACTATCCCCATGCGTTTTTTTGCTTTTTGAAAATTCAAAAGTTGGGTTGATAGTGGTGTGGACTCGGGAATAAAGTAAGGCTTAGAAGAAAGATTTTTTATGGCGTCATGAGTGATGGCGGTGGAGCCTTCGCTCTTTAAAAACTTTGCAATATTACGTTGGTGCAGAACGCCAACAATTTTATTGATATCGCCAATATAAACCGGAATGAGCGTGTATTCTGCGTTTTGAATATCATCAATAATCTTGTCGATGTCGTCTTCTAAATCGATTCCCATAATTTCATTACGAGGAATCAAAATATCTTCAACCGTGGCTTTTTCTAAATCTAAAACATTCAATAACATGCCTTGGTGCTGATCGGGAATTAAATCGCCCGCTTCATCCACGACCGTGCGTAACTCGTCAGGGTGTAAATGGTCACCCAAACTGGAGGCTGATGTATCTAGGCCAAAAATACGGGCAATGCCGTTGGATATGCCATTAATTAACCACACTACAGGCAGTAGCAACCACAGAAGCGGCATTAAGGCAAAGCTGGCAGGGAAGGCAACTTTTTCGGGGTAGACAGCTGCAACGGATTTTGGAGTGACTTCGGCAAAGATTAAAATAACCACCGTGAGCACAATGGGGAGCAGCCAAACGGTTGCCCATTCTCCGATGAGACGTGCAGTTAAAACGCCCGCGACCACGGTTGCCATTATATTGACGAAATTATTGCCGATAAGGATTACGCCAATTAATCGATCAGGTCGGTTAAGGAGTTTTGCGGCGCGTATGGCGCCTCGGTTTTTATTTTTGACCAGATGTTTTAGGCGATAGCGGTTAAGCGAAAGCATTCCAGTTTCAGAGCTGGAAAAAAATCCGGAAAGGAGAATAAGAAATGCCAGTATGCCAAAAAGCAGACTTGTAGAGAGGCCGTCCAAAAGAAGGTGTAACCTATATTTTTATGAGGCTAATAATATTAGAACGAGAGCTTAGGTAGATTCAAGGGAAACTTTGATTACGGTGCCGTTGGATGCCCAATAATGACTTCTATCACGAATTTACTCCCAAAATAGGCCAGCATTAATGCGGCAAAGCCCCCCAAAACCCACCGAACCGCGGAAGCACCACGCCAGCCATAGATTTGATGACCTGATAGAAGCACGGCATAGATAAGCCAAGAGAGCACCGAGAAAACGGTTTTGTGAGAAAGCTTTTGAACAAAAATATCGTCGATATAAATCACGCCAGTCACAATTGAGAGTGTAAGGAACAAAAAACCCGCCCAAACGATATCGAATAGTAGGGTTTCCATCGTTTGAAGTGGCGGCAAAATGCCCATCATACCGTGAAAGTGTTTAGATTTGAGTTGGCGGTTTTGATACGCCAATAACAAGGCTTGAATACTCGCGATGGTGAGCAAGCTGTAGGCAAGCACAGACAGGAGAATATGGGCCACCATGCCAGGGTGAAGTGCGTTGCCTGCATTGGCTGGACCACCATACAGTCCGCTAACAAGCAAGCTAATAATGGACAGCGGCATTAAGAATACAAAGAGATTATGCAAAGGCTTTCGCAAGCTACTGAGTAGAACCAGAAGATTCATGACGAAAAAGAACAGTGAAGCAACCTTAAAGAAACTGAACGTTATGCCTTGATCGCTGACGAGGGCGTTGTAAACGGAAAGGCCATGAAAACAAAGGCCTGTACCAATAATACTTAATATTATGCGTGCAGCAACACTCTGTTTTTGGCGTACTAGAGTGTCTAGCATATAAGCCCAGGCACAGATGTAGAGCGCTATTGTTATGTAACTTGTCATCAGCTTGTATGAGTAATGCGGACTGGAGACCCAAGATTAGGGCTTACGCTGTTTAATGGCAAGCGTATTCGCTGTAATTCCACTTAGGCATTCGCCGTAAAGTTAGCATCTTAGGGCCTCGTTTTTCCTTAATAGAATCATTATACTGGCGGCCGAATATTACCCGTGATAACTAAACGTTAAGTCCTTCATATGTTTGAAAATTTATCTGACCGCCTGTCGAGATCGCTCAAAAAAATCAGTGGAAAATCTCGACTTAACCACGACAACATTCAAGACACCCTAAGGGAGGTCCGTAAGGCGCTTCTTGAAGCGGATGTTGCACTGCCCGTGGTGAAAGAGTTTACCAATCTTGTGCGTAAGCGCGCGCAGGGTGTTGAAGTCTCTCGGGCACTGAACCCAGGTCAGCAGTTTTTAAAGATTGTTGAGGGACAGCTCGTCGAACTTATGGGCGAAGCCAATCAAAGTTTAGATTTGGCGCAGCAGCCTCCGGCTGTGGTATTAATGGCGGGCTTACAAGGTGCGGGTAAGACGACCTCTGTCGCGAAACTAGCGCGCTTCCTAAAAGAGAAAGAAAAGAAAAAAGTCGCGGTAGTATCCGTTGACATATACCGACCAGCAGCAATTAAACAGCTAGAGACACTTGCCGAAGAGGTCGAAGCTGACTTCATACCGTCTTCTGCAGATGATAAGCCACTTGATATCGCAAAAGCGGCAATTAAACACGCCAAAAAGACCCATGCTGACGTGCTGCTTGTCGATACCGCGGGCCGTTTACACATCGATGATGAGTTGATGGATGAGATTAAAGGCCTGCACGCGGAAGTAAATCCCGTTGAAACCTTATTCGTTATCGATGCCATGATCGGTCAGGATGCGGTTAATACAGCCAAAGCATTCAATGATGCATTGCCGCTCACTGGGGTGATTCTTACCAAAACTGATGGTGATGCCCGTGGCGGTGCCGCTTTATCTGTCCGTCATGTGACCGGTAAGCCGATCAAGTTTATGGGGTCGGGTGAAAAGACTGATGCCTTAGAGCCGTTCCACCCAGAACGTATCGCTTCGCGTATTCTTGGTATGGGTGATGTGATGACCCTTATCGAAGAAGCTGAGGAAAAGATCGATAAGGAAAAAGCGGCAAAGCTGGTTCAAAAGGTTCAAAAAGGGAAGAAATTCGATTTAGAAGATTTGCGTGATCAGTTACAGCAAATGAAAAACATGGGCGGCATGACCTCCATGCTGGAAAAGCTCCCTGGTATGGGCAATGTTGCTCAGATGGCCGAACAAGCCAACATGACGTCTCAGTTCAATAAAATGGACGCGCTGATTTGTTCGATGACGCCAGCGGAACGTAAAAACCCCGATATATTAAATGGTTCACGCAAACGTCGTATTACTCAAGGTTCTGGTTCCGATATTCAAGACCTGAATCGCCTCATCAAGCAGCACAAGCAAATGGCTAAAATGATGAAGAAAATGAAGGGCGGTGGCATGGCAAAAATGATGCGCGGCATGGGAGGAATGCTTCCTGGTGGCGGTGGGGCAGGAGGAATGCCTCCTGGCGGTCTCCCTCCTGGTTTTGGCTCTTAATAAAAAACCTAATGTTTTCAACGGCTTAGCTGAAGCTAAAAACTCTTTAAACGTGCCATTTAAAAAAAATGTGGCGCGCTGAGTTATCCCCTATACACAGCCATCTCTTTCCTTTAAAATACGCCGCCTTTCGCAGGTGGCTTCCTCGCCAATCCCAGGTAAATCAAGGGTTTACCTTATTTAGAAGAGGCGAGTCGTCAAAATAGCGTTATAACTAAGAACTCATAGGGTTAGATATCCATGGTAACAATTCGATTAGCTCGCGGCGGCTCTAAAAAGCGTCCTTTTTACCACATTTCAGTTACTGACAGCCGTAAGTCTCGTGACGGTCGTTTTCTTGAGCGTGTAGGTTTCTTTAACCCTGTTGCGCGTGGCCAAGAAGAGCGTATGCGTTTAGATCAAGCGCGTTTCGATCATTGGGTTGGCCAAGGCGCCCAAGTATCTGAACGTGTAGCTAAGCTTGTTAAGGGGTTCGAGGCCGCTTAAGCCTTAACCTAAAAAGCTAGAAGACACTCGGTGACAGATAAGCGTTCGAACTTAATCAACGTCGGGCGTGTTTCCGGGGTTTTTGGTGTGAAGGGTTGGGTGAAAATAAACTCCAGCACTGAACCCAGAGAAAATATATTAGAGTACAAGCCGTGGTGGTTGAAAACGCGGCATGGCGTGAAAACGCTGGAGGTCGCGGAATATAAAGTCCGAAATGATGACCTCATTGTCCGTTTTGACGGGGTTGATGACCGCGATCAAGCTGCTCAGTACAGTTTGGTCGATATTGCCGTTGAGCGGACGCAGTTACCTGAGTTGGGTGTCGGAGATTATTACTGGGACCAATTGATAGGGTTAACAGCGATCAGTGAATTTGAAGGGTCGCAGTATGAGCTGGGAAAAGTAAGTCGGCTTATGGAAACAGGCGCAAATGATGTATTAGTCATTTCAGCGACTGAGAATAGTTTTGATGATCGCGAGCGTTTGGTGCCGTATGTGTTTCAGCACTACGTCACACTGGTTGATTTGGACGCTGGTGAAATTCGAGTCGCTTGGGATCCTGAATTCTAGCCCTCGAAAAACCTGAAGGAATACAACGTGCGTGCTGCCGTGATTACATTATTTCCTGAAATGTTCAGTGCATTGACGGAAAGCGGCATCACCCGAAGAGCCACAGAAAATGGCTTGTTTGAATTGCACTGCATAAACCCTCGCGATTTTGCAGATGACAAACACCGCACCGTCGATGATCGACCATATGGTGGCGGACCAGGAATGGTTATGCGTGTCGCGCCTTTGAAGGGAGCGTTAAACGCAGCGAAAGAAAAACTGCAGGCAAAGCGTTCCGATTCGGAGTCGAGTAAACCAAAAGTTATATATCTTTCACCTCAAGGAAAGCGGCTCGACCAGCAGAGTGTGAAAGCAGTATCGCAGCATGAAGATCTCATTTTGATCGCTGGGCGATATGAAGGCATCGATGAACGTTTTATTGAATGCGAAGTCGATGAGGAGTGGTCCATAGGGGACTACGTGCTCAGCGGTGGAGAGTTACCCGCGATGGTATTGTTGGATGCTGTTATTCGACTTTTACCAGGCGCATTGGGCGATGCTCAATCCGCAGAGCAAGATTCCTTCGAAAATGGATTATTGGATTGCCCGCATTACACGCGGCCCGAGTCTTTAAGCGGACGCCAGGTGCCGGACGTGTTGTTATCGGGGGATCATAAAAAGATTGCAACATGGCGTGAGCAGCAGGCCCTAGGGCGCACAGCAGAACGTCGGCCAGACTTACTGGCAAAATTAACGTTAACAGAGGCTCAGCAAGCGTTATTGGATAAATACCTCAAAGGTGTCCCTTAACGATTGAGAGAGTAGCTAAGAATTACCAAATAAAGAATTGTATAGCCGAGAGGCTTGACTTGCTAACCAGGAGCAAACCATGAGTTCTAGTAACAAAATTATTCAAGAACTGGACAACGAGCAGCTTAAACAAGACGTTCCAGAATTTAGCCCAGGCGACACTATTGTTGTTCAGGTTAAAGTAAAAGAAGGTAACCGCGAGCGTTTACAGGCATTTGAAGGTGTTGTTATCGCTAAGCGTAATCGTGGTATTAATTCTGCGTTTACCGTACGTAAAATCTCTCACGGTATCGGTGTAGAGCGTACGTTCCAATTGCATAGTAAATTGGTAGATAGCGTTGCGGTTAAGCGTCGTGGTGATGTACGCCAAGCGAAGCTTTACTACTTGCGTGAATTGACGGGTAAAGCAGCTCGAATCAAAGAGAAGCTCGGTTAAGTTCTATTTAGTATATGACGGCCATAATGACCTTGTTCACTATGGCGTGTTTAAAGCGGCTTCGGCCGCTTTTTTCGTATTTGGCTATCAGTTTAAAGCTTCAGTTTTTTGTCTTTGTTCTAGTGCACGCCGTTTTTCATGGAACCATGCTAGACTTCGGCTATCAAAATAAAGATCAAACCCGTTTAGGAAATATGCCTGTGTCTTTAATAAAACAACTATCAATGCTCGTTCTTATCTTTTCATTTGCCGTACTTGTCGGTTGTCAGGGTGCGAATGGCACTAAAGCTGCGGATGATACCGCTTCTGTTGACGCGAAAAGCGCTATTGGTGATGAGCAAAAATCGGAAGACTTTAAGGCGCAGATTGCCGATCGATTCAAGATTGCGCGTGGTGATTTAGTTGTTGATGATGTTCAGCCTGCCGAAGCAGAAGGGGTTTACCAAGTTTCCTTTAAAGATCGTGGCAGCGTTTATCTGCTAGACGATGGTCAGCACTTCTTCGTTGGGGATTTATATCAGCTTCAAGAAGGACGAATTCTTAATGTCACAGAACAAAAGAAAAATGGCCCGCGCGCTGAGTTAATGGCGGGTATTAGTCGGGACGATATGATTGTTTTTTCACCTGAAGGCGAGGTGAAAGCCAGCGTTATTGTATTTACTGACGTTGATTGTGGTTACTGCCGTAAATTGCATCGTGAAGTTCCCGAAATGAACAAGCTAGGTATCGAAATTAAATACCTGGCGTACCCACGGGCGGGAGTGGGCTCTCCTTCGTATAATAAGATCGCGTCTGCATGGTGTGCAGATGATCGCAACGCTGCTCTGACAGCGATTAAAGCGGGTGAAACTTTAGATAATAACGTGTGTGACGGAAACCCTGTTGCAGAGCAGTTTGAGGTTGGTATAAAAGCCGGCCTAAACGGCACTCCCGCGATAGTTCTGGAATCTGGCGAGCTAATCCCTGGATATATGCCGGCAGACAAGCTGGCTAAAACTTTAGGTATCTGATTTATCGGTTTAGCATCCCTTAAGCGCTCCGTTGCGGAGCGCTTCTACGTCCCGCCGCTCGCGCCTTTTCCGGTCTTTTTCATTGACACCAACACCCACCGTCAGTAAGGTTTCGTTTCTTTTTTGAGGGGCAAAAAGCACCCTCGCGCAGCATATTGAAATCGAGGAAATCACTTTGAAACGCGTAAACGTGGGTATATGCGGGTTAGGCACCGTTGGAGGAGGTACATTCAACGTACTGACTCGAAATAGCAGCAGCATCAATGCACGAGCCGGCTGCGAAATTAATATTACCCATATTGGCGCCCGACGTGAAAACCCCAACTGTAATACTGGCGATATTAAAGTTAGTGCGGATATCTTCGATGTAGCGGAAGACCCGAATGTCCATATTTTGGTCGAGCTGATCGGTGGCACAACCATCGCGAAGGAGCTTGTAGAACGAGCACTGCAAAACAAAAAACATGTTGTGACCGCTAATAAAGCGCTGATAGCAGAATATGGCAACGAGCTCTTTCGTATCGCCGAGCTAAACAATGTGAGCATATCTTATGAAGCAGCGGTGGCGGGTGGTATTCCCATTATCGGAGCGCTTCGTGAGGGGCTCGCAGCAAATAGTGTTGAGTGGCTCGCTGGCATCATTAACGGTACTGGTAATTTCATTCTCACTGAAATGCGAGACAAGGGCCGAGACTTTAACGATGTGTTAAAAGAAGCTCAGGATCTCGGTTATGCTGAAGCGGACCCGACATTCGATGTCGAGGGAATAGACGCGGCACATAAACTGGTGATCCTTTCTTCAATCGCATTTGGTATGCCTTTACAGTTTGATAAAGTATTCACTGAAGGTATTAGTGCGATTTCTCCTGAAGATGTGTCATACGCGGATGAGCTTGGATATAGCATCAAGCATCTAGGCATTACACGTCGACGTGAAAATAATACGATTGAGTTACGTGTTCACCCGACTTTGATTCCAAAGTCTCGTTTAATTGCAAATGTTGACGGCGTTATGAATGCGGTGTTGGTTAAGGGTGATGCAGTAGGCCCGACCCTTTATTACGGTGCTGGCGCTGGTTCAGAAGCCACGGCTTCCGCAGTAATTGCGGATATCGTGAGAGTGAGCCGCACTACGGGTGTTAAAAACGATGTTTCAGTATCTCACCTAGGTTTTGAAGCAGATAGTTTGAAAAACTTAAATGTTTTGCCGATAGAAGAAACCGAGACCGCTTATTACTTACGCATTTCAGCACTGGATAAGCCAGGTGTTCTGTCTCGCGTTACGCAAATATTGAGTGATGCAGGCATCAGCATTGAAGCGCTTATTCAGAAAGAACCGAATGATGGTCAAGACCACGTGCCGGTTATTCTATTAACAAATCGCGCGATAGAAAAAGATATTATTAGTGCGATTAAGAGTATCGAAGCGTTAGATTCTGTTGAAGGTAAAATTGTTCGTATTCGAGTAGAAGCTCTGAAGTAGGTTTTGAGGGACCTTACGGTGGCCTTGACTAAGACGCGCCGTAAACACATCCATGTGGGCTCGGCTGCTGCTTCCATGCGGCAGACGGTCTTAACCAAGACCACCGTAAAATCCCTATCCCCGTTATTGAATTGATATTGATATAGGCAAAAAAGTGAAATACATCAGCACACGTGGTGACGCACCTAGTTTAAATTTTGAAGAAGTGGTTCTCGCTGGTTTAGCGAGCGACGGCGGCTTATATGTTCCTGAAACATTGCCACAATTTTCTAAAGAAGAAATCGCTTCTTGGGCCGGTCTTAGTTACCGCGATCTTGCCTTCAAAATTATTTCACCATTTGTGGATGGTGAAATACCTGATGCAGATTTAAAAAAGCTGATTGACACAGCTTACGATTCGTTTCGTCACGATGGAATTGCACCGTTGGTGCAAACCGGACACAACGAGTGGATCTTAGAATTATTCCAAGGCCCCACATTAGCGTTTAAAGATTTTGCACTTCAATTTTTAGGTAATTTGCTGGATTACATCCTCGATAAACGCAATCAAAAAGTCGCCATTATGGGAGCCACTTCCGGTGATACCGGTTCTGCCGCGATTGAAGGCTGTAAGAAGTGCGAGAACGTCGATATATTTATTTTGCACCCGCATAACAGGGTGTCGGATGTGCAGCGCAAGCAAATGACCAGTGTGCTTGAGAAGAATGTGCACAATATCGCGCTATCTGGGAATTTTGATGATTGCCAAAATATGGTGAAAGCGAGCTTTTCAGATCAAAGCTTTCTTCCAGAAGGGCGTCAGCTTGTTGCAGTAAACTCTATTAACTGGGCACGGATTATGGCCCAAATCGTTTACTACTTTTATGCGAGTTTGGCGCTTGGTGGTCCGCATCGCGCTATTTCGTTTTCGGTGCCAACGGGTAACTTCGGCGATATTTTCGCGGGTTATCTTGCGAAGAAAATGGGATTGCCTATTGAACAACTCGTTATCGCAACAAATAGCAACGATATCCTACACCGTTGTATTAGCGAAAATGATCATAGCAAGCAACCATTGATTCACTCTCTATCGCCAAGTATGGATATTATGGTATCCAGCAATTTTGAGCGCATGCTGTTTGATTTGTATAACCGCGATGGTGCTGCGATTAAACAACTTATGGAAGATTTCAAATCCGGTACTATGCACTTAAACGAAGAGGCACTATCGAAAGCGCGTGCATTGTTTAGTAGTTACCGTCTGGATGATGAAGAAATGATCGAAGTGATCCGCGAAGTATACGAGAGTGCGGAATACTTACTTGATCCACATACAGCCATCGGTGTTCAAGCTGCGCGTAAGACGCGTCGCTCTCAAGAAACACCTATGGTGTGCTTGGCAACGGCACATCCTGCCAAATTCCCTGAAGCAGTTAAAAAGGCGGGTCAGAAAGATGATCCTGCGCTACCGCATCACATGAGTGATTTATTTGAGCGAGAGGAGAAATTCTCCGTACTGGATAATGATCTTGATAAGGTTCAACAATTCATTGCCGATAATATTGTGGCCTAACGCTTAATACGCGGTGTTTTATTTTCATCTATGAAAAAAACAATAAAACATCGCGCTCATGCAAAAAACTACGCCTCCCTTGTTAATACCCCTGATGCCGTCGATACCTTACTAAGCGATATCTTTCTATCGCGTGGTGCCGAGTTCGGGAAACATAATGATTACGCGCTCAAACATTTAACACGTCCAGATTCACTAAAAGATCTGGACAAAGCTGTTTCGTTACTATATTCCGCGTTACAAACACAAAAGAAAATTCTGATAGTCGGCGACTTTGATGCTGATGGTGCAACGAGCACGGCGGTTGCCATGCGCTGTTTGCAATCTTTTGGCTGTACGAATGTTGATTACCTTGTCCCCAACCGTTTTGTGTATGGTTACGGCCTTACTCCGGAAATTGTGGCGGTCGCTGCTGAAAAAAATCCTGACCTTATCGTCACTGTGGATAATGGAATATCGAGCGTAGAGGGAGTTAAAGCAGCGAAAGAGCGCGGAATACAGGTGTTGGTCACTGATCATCACCTTCCTGGAAAGGACCATCCTGAAGCTGATGCCATTGTTAACCCCAATCAGCATGGTTGTGAGTTCCCCAGTAAAAATCTCGCAGGGGTTGGGGTGATCTTTTATGTGATGTCAGCATTACGTAAAAAACTACGTGACGAAAAGTGGTTTGAAGAACAGGGTATTTCTGAGCCGAATTTAGCTGAGGTACTCGACCTTGTAGCGTTAGGAACCGTGGCTGACGTAGTGCCACTTGACTACAACAACCGCATTTTAGTTTCCGCCGGACTACAGCGTATGCGCGCGGGTAAAGCCTGTTCGGGAATTACAGCGCTATTAAACGTCGCAGGAAAAGAAGCGCAACGTCTGAGCTCCACGGATCTTGGTTTTACACTTGGCCCGCGTTTGAATGCGGCGGGGCGCCTCGATGATATGTCGCTGGGCATACAATGCTTGATCACAAATAACCTTAGCCAAACCATGGATTATGCTCGTGAACTCGATGAGTTAAATCGTGATCGTAAGTTGATTGAAGGTTCCATGCAGCAAGAAGCACTCAAGCAATTTGAGCAGTTCTCGCAAACTGAGTTAGATGCGCAAAGCGCGGGTGTATGCCTTTATCAGCCTGATTGGCATCAAGGTGTGATTGGCATTCTGGCGTCTCGTATAAAAGATCGAATGCATCGCCCGACGATTATTTTTGCCGATACAGATAACGATGAACTAAAAGGTTCTGGCCGCTCCATCCCAGGCGTACATCTACGCGATGTATTAGATGAAGTTGCCGCACATAGCCCTGGCCTAATCGAAAAATTTGGTGGCCATGCAATGGCGGCTGGTTTATCCCTTGCGCCGGAAAAACTTCCTGAATTTAAGAGTGTCTTTAATCAAGTTGTTGAAAATCACCTTACTGAGGAACTCTGCGAACCCATTGTAATGAGCGATGGTGATCTCCCCGAAGAATTTCTTAATCTTCAGGTCGCTCAAGTGCTGAAAAATGTAGGTCCCTGGGGGCAGTTGTTTCCTGAGCCTACATTTCACGGCAGTTTTCAAATCGTAAACCAACGCATTGTTGGCCAAAAACACCTCAAGCTTGTGCTTTCTCGTGAACCGTATTCAAACTTAGTATTCGACGCGATCGCGTTTAATGTCGATGTTGATAAATGGCCGAATCCAAATGCCCGCGATGTGCGTATCGCCTATCAACTGGATGTGAATGTGTATCGCGGGAAAGAGAGTTTGCAGTTGATGGTGATGGATTTGGCCGAAGGCTAGCTCTGTTTTCGATCTCATACGATATTAAGCCCTCATTCTCTTTTTGGGTCAAAAAACATTCAGCCCATATTGCCCTGAAATAAATTTATAGCGAATAAGGTGTTCTATAGATAGCTGAATCGTCTGTCATTAAATGTAAATTAAGTGATTCCCTTTGGTGGTTTTCTGGGTGCTTTTTCATTTTATTTAAACTTTTTTATCAAACAATTAATCAAAAGTTAATTTTTCAGCTTTCACTTTTAATACGCGTTTTCGTGGATGTGGTGCTTATATTTGATTCTGTTTGTTAAGCGCTTAAAAGCAATTGGCGCGTTACATACGTATTCAACTTCATTGCTTTATAGATTTGTCGTTCAATAGAAATAACTTTTATAGATTTGCCTCCCTTTACATACGTATTCATTTGCCCCTGTTTTTAGCAAATATTTTATAAATCAATGCCTTAGCTGCCGTTGGGTGATTTTAGTCCCCCATTAATGTGTTGCGACGTGGTCTTTTTATTACCAGAATACGCCTAAGAGCTAAAAAAACTGCGCGATGTATTTCAGAAAAGGATGCTGGTATAAAATACGCAAGACGAATAAAAAACCAATAAAAATAAATTTGCGAGAGAGTAAAATATGATCCGCATAATTCTGTCTATCTTGATGTTAGTGTCTATTCAAACTCATGCCGATTGGTATTTTCGTGGGAGTGAGAACAATTGGTCGGCTATTCCGCTCGAGCAGTTGAGCCAAACTGAGTATCAAACATGTCAAAGCTTTTCCAATGGCGATGATACCGGTGGCCCCCGATTTAAAATTGATAGGTTTGGTGATTGGAGTGAAGCGTTCCCTTCAGGTGATTACGGCGTTACTGCCCACCAGACCTATAAGATAACGTTTTTCTCCGACAGTAAAAGCATATCGGCTGACCTTGTGAGTGATTGCGATGGTGATGTAGACGGTTTTTTATCCAACCTCCCTAGTTTGAATTTTCGAGGTACGCCGAATGGGTGGGCTGCGACTCCATTAGCCTTGGTTGCAAATAATACCTGGCAAGCCTTCGTCAGTTTCGATGGCGGTTCGGAACAGAGTTTTAAACTGGACGTTCACGGTGATTGGCTACAAAACTATGGAGACAATAATGAAGACGGCGTGTTAGATTCGAGTGGGGATGATATCCATACAAGTGTGGTCGGCGACTATTTACTCGAAGTTAATGATCAAACCTTATCATACAGTCTTACTTTAGTTGCCGGTGGCAACCAATCACCCAATGCCGTTATTAACTCGACAAAAAATCAAACGATCAATATCGGTACGGCTCTCACATTGGATGGCGCGGATTCTAGTGATCCCGATGGCAATGTTGCGGCCTATAGTTGGAGCACAGGTGAAAGCAGTTCTAGTATCGACGTAAGCTTCGATACAGAAGGCTCATACATCATCACCCTAAGCGTAGAAGACAACGAGGGTGCAACAGATCAGACGTCTATCACAATTAATGTTGTCGATAACGCAGATAACTGGTTCTTCCGTGGCTCATCCAATAACTGGGGCAGTACGGAAATGAGCAGTAATGACAATACTATTTTCTGTACCCAACAACGTTTTGCTAGCAATAATCCTCGTTTTAAAATCGATCACTTCGGGGATTGGGTAGAGAGCTATCCATCGCAAGATTATGTAGTGAACGCGAACATCACTTACGACATATGCTTTAACGCACAGGATAAAAGCATAGATGTACAGCAAGTGGCTGGTCAGGATACCCAGGCCCCAATAGTTTCCGCGAATCCATCGGGTGGTTTCTACAGTAGCGACCAAGCTATTGGCTTGGCCATTAGCGATAATCAGGATGCTAATCCTAGTCTCTATTACACGATTGATGGCAGTACACCACACACCGGCTCCGCTTTATATGTGGGTGAAATAATTGCCGCAGCGGATGGTGGTGAAGGCGTTGACCTCATCATTAAAACCTTAGCGGTCGATGCCAGCGGAAATCAGCAAGAGCAAAGTTTTAGCTATTACATCGGTGAACAGAATACGGGCAGTATCGATTTTCGTGAAGAAACCATTTACTTCTTACTAACCGCACGTTTTTACGATGGCGATGCCAGCAATAATTACTACAATCGCGATCGCATTAAAGAAGGGGACCCGCAATGGCGCGGTGATTTTAAAGGGCTTATCGAACAGCTAGATTATATAAAAGACCTTGGTTTTACGGCGATATGGATAACGCCTCCCGTAGAAAACCGTTCTGGTTTAGATTACCACGGCTATCATGCATACGATTTCTACACTGTGGATCCACGTTTGGAATCCCCTGATGCAAGCTATCAGGACCTAATTGATGCCGCGCACGCAAAAGGTTTGAAGATTGTGCAGGATGTTGTGATTAACCACTCCAGCCAATATGGATTGCGTGGTGAAGTATGGATAGACCATTTGCCCATTAAATATTACGTCCCCGCAGGGGCCGAACAAGGAGCAATGAGTAATGATCCTTACTTTGGAAATTTGGGTGACTACCAATCACTGTTCCGCGATGACAACGATAATCCGCTAGCGCCGCAATGGTTTCGTGAACGTCACAATTCAGATGCTGAAGGCCTTGTTCCTTTACTTGATCCCAAAACGGGAGAAACAGTGCCGCAAGCTGGTTACGACCCTAACCGCTTTTTTGGGATCGATGCGCAAACGTTGGATCCTGCTTGGTATCACTTAGATGGCTTTATGTCTGGCGGTGATTGGGAAAACCCCGAAGCATTACAAAACAAACATTTGGCGGGAGACACCATTGATTTAGCGACGGAAAATCAAAACGTTAAAGACTATATCAATAATGCCATGCATATGTATTTGGATATGGGTGTTGATGCGATTCGTTTGGATACAGTGAAACATATCGAGCGTGATGAGCTTCTTGAGTATGTGAATAATTGGAAAGCACATAAACCGGATTTATTTGTTTTCGGTGAAAACCTCGTAAAGGGAACGGGTTTTGGTTCCGAGCTGAATAACGATAACGCTTCCGCAGTGATTCGCCCTTGGTGGTATACACGAACAACACAAGACCCCAGTAATCCAAATGCAGGGGGGGATTCTGGGTTTTCCGTACTGGATTTTTCAATATTTTCTACGTTCCGAGACAACGTTACGCGTGGCCATTTCGGCGGAATAGGCGGTGTGTTGGGTTGGGATTGGGTCTACGGGGACGCAACCAAGCTCGTGACCTTCTTCCAAAATCATGATGTCGGTCCAGACAATGATTTTAAATACCGTTATGGCGGAGAAGAAGGAAACGCCGCGATGGTATACAACCTGTTGTGGACCAACCGTGGTATTCCTACCCTCTACTATGGCGAAGAAATTATGTTTCAGGCGGGCTTGCCTCAGGATATAGCCTCCGCTAATGATACGATCGACCAAACGGGCCGCGCATACTTTGGCCCTCGTCTCGACGATACAGCGTCGACACAGAACCATCCGCTCTATCAACATATCAAACGCCTCAATCAAATACGTAAGGCGGTACCTGCACTTCAAAAAGCACCGACCACTCAAGTGAACGAATGGGGCGCGGGTATGAGTTTTGTTCGTGATTACAGTCAGAGTGGCAGCTACGCCATCGTTGGTTTAGCGGCTGGGGGTGATCAAAATATATCGGTAAGCGGTGTGCGAAACGGTAGTTATACGGATGTTGTAACGGGTCATCACATTACGGTGAATAACGGAACGATTAACTTCACTGTTAAATCGCGCTCTGCAGGTATCTATGTACTGAATGGACCAGGAAAAATTGGTGTAGACGGTACTTATCTTAGGTAAGAATTTTTAAATTTTTAGTCGAACAAAAATTAAAGCGAAACAACAAAATCAAATAAAAATAATCACGTTGGAGATAATAATGAAAACATCACCTTTTCGGTCCAGTGTGGCAGCGTTAGCGCTTTCCACCTTTGGTGTACTATCCTCATCTGCGAATGCCGGCACAGCGTTTGTGCATTTGTTTGAGTGGTCTTGGAATGATATTGCAACAGAGTGCGAGCAATTTCTAGGGCCGAAAGGGTTTGATGGTGTACAGATATCGCCGCCGCAGGAACACATTACAGAATCCTTTTGGTGGGCACGTTATCAGCCCGTGAGTTACAAACTGGATAGTCGCGGTGGAACAGAAGCCGAACTACAAAGCATGATCAACCGATGTCATGCTGTGGACGTAAAAATATATGCGGACTTAGTCTTTAATCACACGGCAACGTATAACGGGCCAGGTGTTGGCTCCGCTGGAACGAGTTGGTCACACGAAAATACGCCAGGTCTATACAGTAGTAACGACTATCATGACCCACGTTATGATATTGGTGGGTATGGTGACGCGAATCATGTATGGAATGGAAAGCTCAGCGGTCTACCTGACCTTAATACGGGGTCATCTTACGTTCAGGATCAGATAGCGGGTTATATTAATAAGCTTACGGCCATGGGAATTGATGGTTACCGTGTGGACGCAGCCAAGCATATCGCACCCTGGGATATTGAAGCCATTTTAAATAAAGCCGATAACCCTTGGAATTTCCTTGAAGTGATCGGCGCCGGTAACGAAGCTGCTGAAATTCAACCCACTAACTATAAACACCTTGGTAAGGTCACTGAATTTAAATACGCTACCGATGTGGCGAGTAACTTTAACGGACAAATTAAAAACCTTGGGACGCTGGGCGAGAGTTGGGGGTTATTACCTTCCAACGACGCACTGGTGTTTATCGATAACCATGATAGAGAACGTGGCCATGGTGGTGGCGGAACACTGACGTATCGAGACGGCGCCAAATATAATTTGGCCAACGTTTACATGTTGGCTTATCCCTTTGGGAGTACCAAGCTCCATTCTAGTTATGAATTTACAGATGATATACACGGCCCCCCTGCGAGTGGCGGTTGTGGCGTAAGCGGTTGGGTATGCCAGCACCGCTGGAGCAATATTGCCAATATGGTAGGGTTTCGAAACTTCACCCAAGGTATAAATACGGTTAACAATTGGTGGGATAACGGGAACAACCAAATTGCATTCGGTCGAGGTAATAAAGGGTTTGTTGTTATCAACAATGAATCGGGTGTATTAAATGAAATTTTGTATACCGGCCTTCCTGCAGGCGAATACTGTAACGTACTCGCCGGTGATGATGCATGCAGTGGAATCACTATTACCGTCGATAGTAACGGCATGGCCACCTTTGATGTATCCGCAAATTCTGCGGCGGCGATTCACGGCGGTGCAATGGGTTCAGCGTGTACTGATTGCGTTACTCAAAACTTTCCTAGTTTAAATTTCCGTGGAACAGCTAACGCTTGGGTCGCAACGGCAATGTCACTCGTCGCAGATAATACTTGGGAAGTGATAATCAACTTTGATGGTCAAGCGAATCAGCGTTTTAAACTCGATGTAGATGGTGACTGGTCACACAACTATGGTGACGATGGCGCAGATGGATTCCTAGATCGTACAGGGGAAGATATTTATACATCGGTTACGGGCCAATACAGGCTCACCGTCAATGATCAAACCTTGGCGTATAGCTTGACCGCGTTGGGAGACAGTAATTTACCGCCAACTGCATCTGTTAGTCCAATGAACATCACTATTGATGTAAACGAAAGTCTTACGCTAGACGCTTTCGGTTCGACGGATTCAGACGGATCTATCATTTCGTATAGTTGGAGTAATGGTGAGACAGGTAGCGCGATTAACATCAGCTATTCGTCAGCAGGCACACATACTGAAACAGTAACCGTTACAGATAACGAGGGCGAAACTGACTCTGCAACCGCGACGATTACCGTTGAAGATAATACCGGCGGCTTTACCAGTAATTTTGATCAACTAAGTTTTCGTGGTACACCCAATAGCTGGGGTACAACCGCGATGGTGCTGGTTGCTGATAATGTTTGGGAGACCGGCATAAACTTTAACGGACAATCTCAACAGCGCTTTAAAGTGGATGTGCACGGTGACTGGTCTCAAAATTATGGCGATAACAATGCCGATGGTTTTCTGGATTTAATCGGTGCCGATATTCACACAAGTGTTACAGGGGAATATGTCTTACAGGTCAACGATCAGACCTTGGAGTATTCACTTGTAAAAAAGTAGGTGAGCAGCAAGGTAGTGCCGAAATACTCGGTGCTATCTATGCTGCGGATCAAACGACGTTCGCGCTGTGGTCTCCAGACTCTGCCGATGTCACGCTCTGGTTAGATGGCCAAACCCACGACATGGTGCGTGTAAACAATGCTAACGGTTATACCGATGTGTATCAGGTATCTGTTCTGGGTGATCATCACTTAAAGCCGTATAACTTTCAGGTAAACGGCATTACCGTTCGTGACCCTTACGGGAAAATGGCAGAGCCCAATACCGATAACAATATTGTGATGGATATGAGCACCACGGTATTGGCAAATGGGTGGGCTGCAAGGCCAGCTTTAGCCGAGCGAGAAGATGCCATCATCTACGAAGTGCACGTGCGTGATTTTACTATCGCGCCCGAAGCCGGTGTTTCTGCAGAGAAGCGTGGCAAATATATGGGAATGGTGGAAGCAGGCTCAACGCATAACGGCGTTTCTACCGGGGTTGATCACCTAAAAGAATTGGGTGTGACCCATGTCCAGATAATGCCGACGTATGACTTTGGTTCATGCCCAGACGTTAACGATACCAGCTGTTACAACTGGGGATATGACCCTAGGAATTATAACGTACCAGAAGAACGGTATTCGCAAACCCCATTTGACTACGTAAACCGTGTGCAAGAATTTAAGAAAATGATTGATGCGTTTCATCAGGCGGGGCTGCGAGTAATTTTAGACGTGGTATACAACCATACCTACGCCATGGAAATGTTCGAACATATTTCCATGCAGTATTACACCGATACCGATCTCTCGGGCACGGGTAACTCCATCGATGCAAACGTACCCATGGTCGCCCGAATGATTCAAGACTCATTAGAATACTGGGTGCGTGAATACAACATTGACGGTTTTCGCTTCGACTTAATTGGTATTTTCGATTACGACGAAGTAGGGAATTGGGGCACGCATTTAAATACCACATTCCCAGATCGCAATTTGCTCATTTACGGTGAACCTTGGAACGGATTTGCTGCAGACCCTCGTGAATTGGATCGTGTTCGTTTGGGCACAATAGGCCGCATTCGCGACGCACACGTGGGCGTATTCAATCCCAAATATCGCGAAGCCATTAAAGGGCAAAACGATAACGGCCAATGCAATACGGGTGATTGCTTTGCTTACAACAATAACGCCGATATGTGGCGAATCGAAGTGGGCAGCCGTGGTGCGATTCGCGCTAGCCACAATGCGAACACACCAATCGATACCTGGGACCCAATGTTTGCCATGGATCCAGAGCAAAGCATCAACTACGTATCCGCACACGACAATTTAACCTTACGAGATAAAACCCTACTGTGGGCAGACCTTAACGGCGTTAGCCGTAGTTCAAGTTATCTTCGGCGTATTCAACAGTTTGCCAACGGCATCGTATTAACGAGCCAAGGCATTCCTTTTCTGCATGGCGGTGTAGAAATGATGCGAGACAAGCAAGAAGACCATAACAGCTATAAATCACCCGATAGCATTAACCAATATTATTGGGATTGGAAAATCGATAACGCTGATATTCTTGAATACTACAAAGATGTTATTGCCCTACGTAATACGCACCCAGGCTTCCGTTTAAATACTTGGCAAGAGGTTAACGACAATGTGGTATCGAATAGGCCGCGATACGGCGTATTAGTTAATCATATTAACGCCGCAGCGAATGGCGATAGCTGGTCTGATATTATTGTTATCTATAACAGTGCGGATGATTACACCTATACATTACCGGCTGGGGATTGGAAGGTCGCGATGGAAAAATCAGATCCTACAGCGGGGAATGGCCGAGTGGTGTCTGGTGTGGTTGTGGCTGAAGGAACTGCGGTGACGGTGCTTTATAAAGATTAGATAGTATGTCGCTTAATCTGAGGCTAGCTAATGGATGGATAGTCTCAGGTTTTTTGAAATATCACCCGAATAATAAACTTACTACCAAGATGGAAGGATAGGATACTCTTTGGGTAAGACCGTCTGCCGCATGGATACGTCGGTCGAGCGTACATGGACGTATTTACCGTGAGTCTTACCCAAAGAGCATCCTTTCCTAGATGCTAATCGAAGCCATGAGTATTCTTTTATAGTGCCCCGTTAGTGGATCCTGGCAGGAATTATTTGTTCGTTATTTCTAAGTGATATTCTATACAAACAAATCTCTATGCAATGCCGCTCGGCTATCAATATTTTGTTCCGCAATATTTAATTCACCCGCAACATCCCGCCATTTAGAAACCGCCAGACGTACCTCCTCAATAATAAGTCGGATACGCCTTTCAGGCACGGCAAAGCGTTTAGCCGCAGCCACAATATCTGCATACACAAACCCATCTCGCTTTCCGTTTAATACCATTTGATGCTGCCCAGTGAAAAGCCCAGAAGGATTGTAAGCAAAGGTTAAATCGTACGCGGGTGCTAATCGCCACTCGCCTGAACTGTCCATAAGGAAGGCAATGTTTTTAACATGGTCATCTTGATTACGCGCAATGATATTAAAAATAGCGCGACGCAAAATCTGCTCCAATGCGCGCATTCCCAAACCTAATTTTTCCGTAATACTCATGGCCTGTTCATAACTGGCAGTCCCAGGTAAATTAAAATCAAGATGCGCCATCGCACCCAACGTTTGCATATGTAATTTACTGCCATTTTTTGTGCGATCAAAACGACGGGTCATAAAATGGTGCCGTTCACCCTCAGTAAGAATTCGGCACTCGCTCATATCAATGCCCGCATCAATGGCCATCAAATAATAGGCGTACTCCATTAAGCCGTACTCTTGGCCATCCCTTAGTTCTTTATCGCGGTTATTTGTTATGCCGTCGAACTTGATTAGCCAATGGGAAAAACCAGCAGATAGATCGGTTTGGCCAGATCGCACTTCGCCGGTTTCTTCATTCCAGCCGACCACCGCTTTCGCTCGTGCGCCACCGGCCGAGACGCCCACCTGTAAAAGATCAGACAGCGTTTGTTCTGTGAGTGAATCGTGATCCTGCTTAATGGTGCCGGAGATTGTTGAACGCTCATTTAAAATATTGTTTGCTAAGGATACGAGCGCATCAAGGTTTATCGGGTGTTCATGCAATGGCTGCCGTGAAATAGACGGCCGAAATTCCAGCGCCCCCATACCGCGCGTGCCGACATAACACAAACGGTCAACAGGGGAGAAGTCTGCGTACTCAATACCGCTTTCCGCCAACCATCGATCAATTAATGCGGATCCGAACTTATCGGGCAAGCTATCGGCAAGCATGCCAGGCAAACCCTTAAACGTTTCGCGGGAAAGCTCAGGGAAGGCAAAAGGGGAAGTTTTTAGCGGCATCATCAGCGGCGAAGGTTCAATACCGCTGCCAACAAAATCAGGCATATATTGAAAAGCCCCGAGTTGAGTATTGCCATCCCATGTTACAGCACCAATATCCGCGCCCCATAAGGACACCACCGCAGTATCAACACGCTTGCCCATATTTACGACTCCTCATCAAAATGGCCGGGTGTTTCAAAACCCCGCCATGGGGCTGTTTTTGAATGGGTTGGGGCAGTTTTCTTACTACTAGGTCGCACCCGCTGACGCACCGTCTTTTTTTTCTGCGTGAGTTGTTCCACAGGGCTAACCTCCGGCGGAGAGGGAACAAGCAAAGGTAAACGATCGGTTAAGCCCAAGGCCTTCAGTACCCGCACCCAAGACTCCGAAGAGACGGAATGCCCGTTTTCCAAGCGCGAGATCGTTCTTAATGCCACACCGGATTCGTAGGCCAAAGCCTCCTGCGAGAGCTGGGCATGGATTCGAGCGGATTTAAAACGTTCGCCTGTGGTGTGGAGCAGGGCCTGGATATCGCTCTTGGGGTTCATTTAAATGCCATATTTGACGTGTTATGTGGTTATATAGCCTATAGTAGGTCAAATATGGCGAGTTATCAATTGTGGGCTGTTCATTGTGTGATGGTCGTGCCTACCCACTTTGATATAAGAATGACTGTGACCCAGTTGTTGAGTTATGAGACAAAGCTCGCTAATATCCCAGCCGATAATGAGTACGTAGGGATACATCTGCTGCATTGGATTGTGCTTTTCCCGCGCCAAGTAAAAATTCCAGAAAAATTAAAAACATTTCAAAGACCATAATCGGGTTTCTTTTAAGGATTGGGGGTTGTATGGCTGGTCGTTTTTTGTCCGTATTCACGGCGATTTTCGTTTTTTTGTTTTCATTGCAGGTTCAGGCTGTTGAGTTTGATTCTAACCTTTACGATGTGTACTACGGGGATGTAGATGAGGATAGTGACGGTGATATTTACTTCCATCCGAAAGACCGAATTGTGTTGCTACATGGCGATATTATTACCCCAATTGTTCTGCCAAAGGCTTTAGGTTTTTATATTTCATCGGCAGAGTACCCCAACTTCTCTGAAATTCAGTTGGTTGAACTTACCGCTGATCAAATTTCCGAAAAAGGACTATTTCTTACATCGGAACATACAGATTATTTTTATGGTGATTTTGATGGCGATGGAATAAGTGATGTGCTTGTTCGTGGCGCCTCAGAGACTTCCCCTGCTTTGCAACTAGCGGGCTCACAGATAATAACCCAAGCCCCCAATATCTCGCATATCTATGAGAGTAGCAGTGTTCCGTCAGGCCATCATATAAGTAACCGGAGCCTGGTGTTAACCGTGACCGATGCGAATGGTGATGGAGTTGATGATCTCGTAGCGTATTCGGGAAGTGTTGTAAACGTTGGATACCTGAATAATGGAGGAGAGCTTGCGTATTATTCTGGTGCTGAATATCGACTTGCAACTACTACTGTAGCGGTAGGTGCGACTGGTGGAAGTCATGATGTGGGCGTAGATGGAAGCGCTTTATATGGAATACCAATAGCCGTATCAGAGGGCATTGCCGGTATGCAGCCCAGCATATCCCTATCATATAGCAGTAGCGCCGGTAATAGCCATGTTGGCATGGGGTGGGGGCTAGGTGGATTATCAAACATTCAGCGATGCGGTATGAATTACGACAACGGTGGAAAGTTAGATGAAGTTGATTTTGATGCAAACGACAGGTTTTGTTTGGACGGCCAACCTCTGGTTGCGATTAGTGGAGCTTACGGCGAAGATCAGACAGAATACAGAACGCGTTCAGAAACGTATCTCAAGATAAAGTCTTACGGACAGTCAGGTAATTGCACGCGAGGCATCAGTGCTAATAAGGCCGGCCCGCAAAAATTCAGAGTATGGACCGCGTCGGGCCACGTTCATGAATATGGTTTTAGCGAGGACTCTCGTGTTGAAGCTCAAGGATGTACCGATGTATTGGTTTGGGCGATCAATAAGCAGGAAGATCGTTATGGTAATAGTGTCAACTATCACTATACCGAGAGTACATATGATCACTATATTTCCAGTATTGACTATAACGCTGGTGCAAGTCGTGTTGAGTTCGGGTATGCGGACCGTGAAGACAGTGACGTAATTTATTCTGCGGGCAGTAGAAAGCAGCAAACTAAATTACTAAACAAAATTACCTCTTTGGAAGGGGGAATCCTGCTTCGTGAATACCACCTCGAACATGAACTGGTCAGTTCTAGCTCAGTATCACGCTTGAAATCCTTAGTTGAATGTACTGTAACTGAATGTTTACCCGCTACCGACTTTTCTTGGACGGATGGAAGCACTTCATCATCTCTGGCCTTTAACCAACGAATTTCATCGAATATTTGTCAGAACTTTTCTGGCGACTGCAATGATACAGATAATTTTAATTATATTTATTACGCGGATATCAATGGTGATGCTAGAACTGATATATGTTATCGCTCAGATAGCGGTATTCGCTGTCATTTAGCGACCGCACAAGGTTTTACTGGAACAATTATTTCAACTGATATTTGTGCGAACGGTTCAAATTCATATGGTGTGTGTAACGATGGAGACAATTTTGACACCATTCGGTTTATCGATATGGATGCAGACGGCTTAGCTGACCTGGTATTTAGATCTGATGGAGGAATAAGAGTCATGCGCTCAACAGGCACGAATTTTGTGCCTTTTATCAATTCTTCAGTTTGTGCTAATGGTTGGGATTCTTATGGTAAATGTAACGACCAAGACAATTCCAACCACCTGAAATACCCAGACCTAAATGGTGATGCATTACCTGATGTGTGTTATCGCGGTGATGAAGGAATTCATTGTTTATTGAATACTGGTTCCGGCTTTGGTGATGTTGTTAGTACAAACATTTGTGCGAATAATTCTGGTTTGCACGGCAAATGTAATGACGGAGATAATTATGACACGATTTCCTATGTCGATATAAATGCTGATGGTATGGCAGACCTGGTTGTTCGAACGGATAACGGTATACGTGCGTGGCGTTTTGACGGTACAGGTTTTACGGCGGCAATTGTTTCGACGATCTGCTCCAATGGTGATTTGGAGTTAGGTGAGTGTAATGATTCAGATAATCATTACACAATTAAATTTCCCGATATTAATGGCGATGGTATCGCTGACCTATGTTATCGCGGTGACATGGGTATACGCTGTGAAATTGGCACGGGATATTCTTGGGATGGTGGATCTATTATTACAGACATCTGTAGAAACGGCGCTACGGAAAATGGTACCTGCAATGACGATGATAATTATCGAACGATCAGCTATAACGATCTGAACCAAGATGGCCGCGCGGATATTATTTTCCGTTCAGATGCAGGTATTTTTGTGTTTAAGTCGACGGGTTTTGGTTTTGAAAAAATATTTTCGTCGAGTGTTTGTGCCAATGGAGACTGGGGGAATGGCATTTGTAACGATCCGGATAATCACGACACCATTCAGGTGATTGATTTTGACGCAAATGGGTTGCCCGATATTGTATATCGTGGAGACGACGGCGTGCAGCTTTGGCCTTTATATGTCGACCAGCAAAACTTGATGACAAAAGTGACCAATGGTTTTGGTGTAGAAACTAAATTTACTTATAAACTACTTTCAGATCCCTCGGTTTATACGAAGACATACGATCCTACAATCACTTACCCAGAAAAGGAAGTCGTTCACCCAGGTAAAGTTGTTTTCAAAACAGAAAAAAGTGATGGGCTTGGTGCCTACAACACGACAAGCTATAGCTACAAAGGCTTACGTATACATCAGAAGGGGCTAGGTGTTCTGGGCTTTACTGAAATGAGAACAGTTAATGAGGATACTGGGTTAGCGATCAATAATCGCTTTAGCATGGACTACCTTCAGCGCCAACATGGGCATGTTGTTGAAACCACGACTACAGCAGCGGATGGCTCCACAGTATTACTGTATTCTGAAAACGAATGGTACCCGCTGACCTCATGGGGATCGGCGGATACCTATCGTTACCAATTACGCCCTAGTAAAACCACGACAACGGAGCGTGATCTTAATGGGGCTTTCCTCAAGACAGAAGTGATCCGTACGCTAAATTACGATGAGTTTGGTTCTCCTGCTCAAGTTATCACAGAACTATTCGAAGAAGATGGCGAGACACTGGTTCGTACAGGTACTTTAGATTTTATTTACAATCACGATAGCACCAATTGGTTTATTGGTCGTAAGCAGCGGTTAACCACTACTGTTGCTGTTACGGGAAGGGCCCCTCGGATAAAAGTAGCAAGCTGGGAATACGATAGCTTAACCAGTCGTATAACCGTCGCTCGTATCCACGAACCGCTTACAGACATTGTTATGCATGAAACGCGTTATGGTGAAGATGAATTCGGAGAGACCCTGGTTGATACGTATGGAAATAACTTAGCGATTACCGTTAAAGGGCCCGATTTTACCACCCGTACGAATAAAGTGGAGTTTGATCCTAGTGGTCGACGTGTCGAAGCAAAAATCGGTAGTACCGAATTTACATTATCAACCGAATATTATGCGCTAAACGACACCGAAAATGGCGCTTATCCCTATAAGCCAAAATTTGTCACAAGCGCCAACGGTATTATTATTCATACACAATTTGATTCGTTCGGCCGAGTTATCTCTAATACCGCTGCTTGGGGTACTTCGGCGCAAAGAGAATCGAGCACGGAATATCGAATATGCGATACAAGCTGCCCATCTTCAGCCAGTTATTATATCGTAAGCAAAGCCGAAAAAAGCCCTGAGTCAAGGGTTTATAAAGATATGCTGGGTCGAACCCTTTTAGAAAAAAGCCAAGTAGTTAAAGTGTACGGTGAAGCGCCGACATGGGTGAATACGGAGTATCAATACAATCACCTTGGGCAAAACTATAGAGTATCGGCTCCGTACTTTGATGGTGCGACTACGAAGTATTGGACAGAAAGCGTGTTTGATGACTTAGGTCGAGTCGTTCAAGTGACCCATCCTGATCAACGCGTGGATAACACGACATTCGATGGCTTGGTTGTGACCACAAGGACAGATATTAACGGAAAAAATCAACAAAATACGACGACAAACAATATTTTGGGAGAGCTTGTTTCCGTCCTGGACAACACTGGAGAGCAGTTACAGTACACCTACGATAGTCACGGAAACGTGCGCACAACATCCGATATGTTTGGTAACACCATCGAAGTTTTTTATGATTCGATGGGGCGAAAAGTGGGTATGAATGACCCCGACAAGGGGGAGTGGTTTTATTCCTATAATGGGTTGGGGCAACTCGTGACACAAACGAATGCACGTAACGAAACCACCTGTAGCGCCTATGACTTATTAGGTCGAAGAGTAAAGCGAATTGATAACTATGGTGGTTCTCTTTCATCTGTTCCAGGTCAGGTTAGTCAAGCGTCAAACCAATGTGCCGGTGATGAAAATAATAGTGAAGTTGCTCATTGGGTTTATGATACTGCGCCAGGGGCTGCGTTAGGGAAACTCCACAAGGTGCTCGGTCAAAACGGCTATGAAGATGAAATAATTTACGACGGTTTGGGGCGTGCAACTGAAAATGTAAAAACTATCAATGGCGAATATTATCGAACAGCCACTAGTTTTGATGCTTTTGGCCGCCCAGAAACGACAACCTACCCAGGAATATCAAATCGGTTACAGATTAAAAATATCTACAACAGTTTGGGTATGTTAGTTGAAGTGCGTAATGCGGTTGATAATGCCTTGTATTATCAGTTGGGCGAGTTGGATGCGAGAGGAAATATAGTTTCAGAAATTTTGGGTAACGGTGTTGAAACGCGACGTACATATAAGGATAACAATGGTCGATTAGATACCATTGTAAGTGATCTAGGGATTACAATAGGTGGTGTTCAAAACTTACAATTTACCTTTGATAGCCTAGGTAATTTGGATTATCGAGAAGACCATAAAAATAATTTCCGTGAAGATTTTATTTACGATACAAATAATCGACTAAAAACATCGGCAGCCGATTATGGTAACGGAGATCTTCGTACCACCCAAGTTACATACGATAGCCTAGGGAATATCCTGACCAAAAGCGGTGTGGGTAGCTATAAATACGGTAGTCAATGTGAAAACGGTTTTGGCCCTCATGCTGTATGTGAGATTCGCGGAAACAAGAATGCGGATTATATTTACGACGTAAACGGTAATATGACCTCAGGGGATGGGCGTAGCATCTCTTATACATCGTTTGATAAGCCTGACCAAATTATCAAGGGGCTTAATACAACCGATATTTACTATGGGCCAACGCGTTCTCGCTATTTCAGGCAAGACTCCGTTGATACTCAAATCACTCGTTACACCTATGTTGGTGGGATCTATGAAAAAGTAGAATTTCTCAACGATGGAGTAAGCATCAATAAAACTGAGGAGCGACACTACATTGGTGGTTTCGCGATCATTACACTGGAAGACCGAAGCGCAGAAGATTCGGGAAATGCTAAAACGCGATATTTGCATAAAGACCATATTGGTTCAATTACCGCGATTACTGATGAAGGCGCTACGGTTGTTGAAGAGTTTAGTTTCGATCCCTGGGGTAAACGGCGTGCCGCGAGTTTAGATGAGCTTGAATTCCTTCATGGTCCTTGGGCGGGGCTGACGACAAATCAGAAGCATAACCTAACGACTTTGCCCAATGAATTGGCCTCTTTGGTAACGAATCGAGGGTTTACGGGCCATGAGCAAATGGATACTGTTGGCCTTATTCATATGAATGGCCGAGTATACGATGCGGAGCTAGGGCGTTTTATTCAAGCAGACCCAGTGCTTCAGGCACCTACCGATTTACAGTCCTATAATCGTTACAGTTACGTTCGAAACAACCCGCTAAGCTTGGTCGACCCATCGGGCTATAGTTGGTTGAGTAAGCAATATAAATCAATTAAAAAAAATGCGGTTAAAGCCTGGCAGGGATTTTTAAAATACAATTCGAATTATCAGGTATATAAAAAAGCACAGAATGAATTTTTCCGTGCAACCATCAAAGTTCACAATAACCGCCGTGAAAAAGACGGGATTTATCGTGACGTAACTGACTATGTGGCTACCCACAAATGGTCGCGAGACGTGATTTTGGCTGTGGTAGCATTTTACACTGCAGGTAATCCAGCGGCTATCGCTGCTACACAGTCAGCCTTCGCGACGATTCAGGGGGCGCGGCCGAATGATATACGTCGAGCGGGGGACACAGCGTTTGTTACGTCCGTTTTTTCATCTGTTGTTTCGTCTTATGTTGCGACTACTTCATCTATGGCAGTAAATTTTGCAGTCGATCGTGCGGTAGGTTATATGGTGGGGGCGGCGGCTAATAAGGGGCACTTTGGTAGTTTTAAGGATTATATGATTGGTTGGGCTGAGAGTGCAGCTTTGAATTTTGTTGTTGGGAGAGTTGCTGGTGCTTTTGAGACGTGGGGTTCTGGAGAAAAGGGGCTGGGTGATGTTGCTGGCTCAGGAACGCCTGAGCAAAGAGCTGCATTTCAAGCTAAGTTAGATGCCCTTGCAACGGATGGGACGTTAAGTCGAAGTCACAGTTTTGATAGTGCTGACGCAGCTGCGAAATCAGTGTTGGGCGTTACTGCTCCACTTTCCGCAGAATATGGGTTGGAGGTTACGGGTAATATTTTTAGTAAAGATGGCTCTTATTACTACACGCTTCCTCAAATTGGTGGCCCTACGCAAGGCACGATCTCCATTGGCTGGATTGGGTATCACACTCATCCAAGTGGTAGCTTAAAGTTTTCTAATTCTTTTCGGGGGGCAGGTCCTGGCAGGGATACGCATTGGGTGCAACACTCTGGTAAAGCTTTGTATCTTGGTGTTCAAACCAGTAGTGGAGTTGGTTTTGCGGTATGTGAGCCTGGTGGTTGTTTTGATGTAGGCAGATTTGGTTCTACAGGGAGGACTCTGAAATGAGAAGATTATTATTCATTTTAGGAAGCGTAATGGTTTTACTTTTGACTGCTTGTACTAATTCAGATCGTTCTAGCACGCCGAGTTACAATATTGATTTTGTTGTTTCTATGTGTAAAGAAAAAATAGAAAATGAAACTGCAAGTGTCTTATCAAATGGAGTTGATAGGGTATATGTTGATTCTTTTAAAAATGGATACTCTGTTTCTTTTTCTGATGGTGCTGTAGGTACTTTTGGTAAGCGCAGCGAAGATGTTAGAAGTGTTTGGGTGTGTGGCGTTTCACAGAATAAAGTTGTTTATCTTAGTGAGCTTGATGCACTTCCCGTTATAGATCAACTCGAAAATTACCCTTATGAAAATTACGATGAAGATGTAAAAGAATATTTATATTTAAGGCGAGACGAATATTTTGAATTCTGTTGCTCCCAAAATTTTAATGTAAACAACATAAAAAAGCATAATCCGGATTTTTGAGAAAGAACTAAAGCCAGATCCGAAAAAAGGTGACAGATTTATTTTTTAAAAGGTGACGGCGTGTAAAAGGTGACAGATTTATTTTTCATGGACTGAAGTAAGGAAAACTAGGGAGGGAGAGTATTATGCCAAGGAGCGGGCGTGTTATTGTACCGAATATGCCACATCATATTGTTCAGCGAGGGCATAATCGGGGTGTAAAAAAGGTGACAGATTTATTTTTCAGGGACTGAAGTAAGGAAAACTAGGGAGGGAGAGTGTTATGCCAAGGAGCGGGCGTGTTGTTGTACCGAATATGCCACATCATATTGTTCAGCGAGGGCATAATCGGGGTGTGGTTTTTGTGGAAGATTCGGATTATCAATACTACTTAGATAACCTGATTGAATTTAAAAGGGAGTTTGGTTTAAAACTGTTTAGTTATTGTTTGATGACCAATCATATTCACTTGATAGTACAGCCTCTAGACGATCTTTCGTCTGTTGGGAAGTTGATGAAGCGATTGGCTGGGCGGCAGACCCGACTGGTCAATAAGTCTGAACGAAGAACAGGTTCCTTGTGGGATGGTCGTTATAAAACCAGTGTGATTGATACAGACGAATATCTTCTTCAATGTTGTCGGTACGTAGAGCTAAATCCAGTGAAAGCAGGTATGACGGATAACCCAGAGGACTATAAGTGGTCGAGTTATCGTGCGTTGGTGGGGTTAGACGTATTTGGTGGTTTGGATCGATCTGAGCAGTATACTTCTCTAGGAGCGACAGACGAGCAACGCCGGCGTCGGTATGTAGGGTTTGTTAATGCAAAGTCTGAAGCGAGTAAGCAGCATGGTTTTATTCAAAATGCGGTAGCGCGAAATCAGTTAACCGGCGGCGGTCGGTTTATAGACGAAGTAGAAAGGCGGGTTGGGGTAAGGGTAGAAAATAGAGGGCAAGGCAGGCCTCCAAAAAGTTAAAAAATAAATCTGTCACCTTTCTTTAATTTATAGCGTAGGAATATATATGAAAAAACAATTGATGAATGTTTGTTGGGTCATGGCGGTTTTACTGTTTTCTTTGAATGCGGAGGCAAATCCAAAAGGAGAAATCGAACGTTTACTAGAAGAAGAAAAGAACCGTTATATTGATTTGCTACGCACCAGCAAGGGTGAAGCGCTTTTTGAACTTGCGAAAAAGTTGCAAGACTCTGGCGTCGAGAATAAGGAAGTGCTCGATGAAGCGATGAAAGTCGCGGTTGAGCACCATCTAATCTATAACAATGATAAAAAGCAGATTGTGTCTCACCATATTGCCGCAAGTTTAGCTCGTGCGTTATCCGGCAGTGGCAATGCGAATTATCACTCCACTTTAACGCGGTTTATGAATGAAAGTGCGTCACGGCGCTTGCGAAATTTATCTAAGACTTTGTTGTCGAGAATTACCTGGTATGAAAAGCGAAACAAAATCATGAATGATTTTTCGAATCATCAATCAGAGCAATCTCTCCATACGACACGGTATCTTAATTTGATTCAACATAAAGAAATTAATTTTGCGCGTTATGCCGCGGAGTCCCTCGCGCGGCAAGGGCGTACAGATAAAGTGTTTTTAGATGCTATGGCTGAGGTTGTCGCGGCTAATTATCGGGCGTCTGGTCTAGCGCCTGGTGAGCTTGATGGTTTGGCCTGGTTGATGCGGGCTCTTGGTAGAGCGCCTGATCGGGCTTACGAAGACCTATTAAATGAAATAGCGGCATATCCAAGTTTGGATAAGAAGTTGAAAAAACACGTAAAGAAAGCGCTAAAAGGAAAATAATTGTGCAGGCTTAAAAATTTTCCCCTAACTTGCCGGAAATCTCTTCAAGGGTCGTAATAAGGCTTTCTACATTTGGGTAGTCCTTATTAAATATTAGGTAAAGCTTCAAACTTTCTAACACGTCGTATTGAATCCCGTGTTTTTCTTTCTCTTCTTTAATGGTGTCCGCTGGCCCACGGTAGTCGAGGAGGTAGTCGGCTCTATTGGCTTTTAGCATGGAGTATGCGGACTGATGCGTTTTAGCAGGGTAGATGGCGAGCTTGTTTTTTTTGTCTGACAGAAACGGACGAACGCTTCCGTAGTTGTAGTCTTCTATTGTGATAATTGATTTGCTCGCAAGTGCTTGCAGTGTTTGTATGGGCGGGGTGTCTGGCTTTCTATATACACCAAGCTCTAGGTGGAACACGGGAAGCTTGCTGGTGATGCAGCATTCCTCGATATAAGGTGTTTTGATCAGGATTGAAAAATATTCTGGTTTGGTTTTCAGGTAATTATACATTCGGTAAACCGGAACAGGGGCATCTTTCCAGGGTATTCCTGCCTCTTTTAGCATCGCTTCGACTTTTTTCAGTATGGGATCGTAGGCTAGCCCCGATTCATTGAATTGAGTGAGCACGGGCGGTTCTGGGTGAACGTATGCCAGAGTTGTTTCGTTAGCGTGTGTGTTAGCGAGAGGCCCAAGGATGATCGTAATGACAGATACGGCAATCATATAGTGAGCAATGAACGCGAGGCTCCCACGATTGACGGCGGGAGCAATATGTCGGGGAGAGCTGCTCATTGATCGGACTTATCTCTCATACTGGCTGGGCTGCATGCTGGGCTAAACGTTTGAGGCACAAGTATAAGAATAGCCCAATTCAATGGTCCGTTAGTCGAATGTTTATCTATATGACATTTATTTCAGGTGCATAGCATTTAAGTAAGGAAATGATTATAAGAGGCGAGAATCACAGCATTTACCGTCTAAGAAATTGGCTGTTTCTTTAGTAATATTACAGAGTATTACAGGTCCAGATGTTTGGCATAAATACTGAACCATCATAAATACCGACAAAAAATGACAAGGTTTTTTATCGGAGTTTTGAGGGTTAATTGATAGTATTTAGGTACAGAGAAAATGGAATTAAAGTGTAAAAAAATACGCAGAGTTTTATTGTTTACGACATTTATGATGAATGCTGATGCGTATGCAGATATGGGGTCGGACCTAGATTCAATTGACGAATTGGCAGATCGCCTGAGCTCTTCTAATGGAGAGTTAAACAATCGCTCTGGTAACTATGCATTTGCGCTACAGTATGGTGATCAGCATCGGTTATCCGTCGTTCAAGCAGGCCTAAAAAATCATGTCGATAGTCACCAATTAGGTGACGAAAATATCGCTACCATTGAGCAAAGCGGTGGTGATTTAGTGGTGTATAGTTATCAGGATGGTCTTCAAAACACTGTTTATGTGAATCAAAAAGGTCAATCTAATCAATTGCTTAGCGAGCAAGTCGGTAATAGTAACCGAATTGAGCTTGATCAGAATGGTTCGGATATTCAGTCTCGGGTAAGTCAGATTGGTGACGACAACTTTGTTGAGATGCAGCAGCTTGGAAATGGTCTTCGAAGTGAAGTTATTCAAGAGGGCGATCATCAGGTTGTTCACGTTATACAGGGGTATTGATCTGGCCTGTCTACTTAGTTTGGCGGTATATTTTTCTTTCTAATTTTTCTCACTTTCCTTTTCTTTAATTTTCTTTTTTTTATATTTTTCCTTGCGGTTAATCGGTGAAAAGTATTTTTTATTGGTTGGCGTTTTATCTGGGTTTAGTCACCCATTTTTTTATTTCAATACGCTAGATAATGTGAGTGAAAGCGCTGGCAGTGAAATGACAATTTACGTCACTTTGGCGCGAAAATCGTTAAAACCGATATCAGCTATTACTCTCTCAGAAAGTGACTAACACGCGCCACTTCAAATGGTGATTTGTGACGAGTATCACATAGTCGTTCTTGTTATTAAAACCTACTGTTTATATGCATTTGGAGTTTTTTAACGCTTCTTTGTATAACCATGAGCACTTTGATATTTGTTTTCTATTAAACACCGTGTTGGCCGTAAGTTGGAACGCGTTCTGCTCTATTGATTATGACTTGTGACCAAAAGGATACGGTCACTGCAAATACAGGGATTTTAATGGACACACTAAATAGCCAAACCAGGAATTATTTAGTGAACAATGAGGTTAGTAACGATGAAAACGCAATTCATAATCACCGCATCAGCAATTTCTATTCTTCTTTCTTCTGTTGCATACGCAGGGTCTACGCGAGAAAACGCTGTGATCGAGCAGTCCGGCAACGATAACAGTTCCTTTGTAAGACAGCTTGGCACAGACAACAATATTCGTGTCGATCAGATTGGCGATGGTAACAGTAATTATTCTTACCAAGATGGTGTGCGCGGTGAAACGAGCGTACTTCAAACGGGAAGCAACAACTCAGCAACGACGACACAAGGTGGTGTTGATAATGTATTAACTGTAAACCAGAACGGCAATGATAACTCGACTCGCGTAGGTCAAAGTGGTGGTGCTACCAATATACAAACAGTCAATCAAAACGGTAACAAAAACTTTGCCGCAAGTGACCAAACTGGAACGGGCAGTACAATCAAAACCCTGCAAAATGGTTCAGATAACGGTTCAAGTGTTTTTCAGTCTGGATCTAATGATCAGTTTACCAGTGTGCAAAATGGAGATGGTAACTATGTTCACGGAAATCAGAGTGGTACGAATGGTCTGATTAATGTTGACCAAAATGGTAACGATAACCACGCAGGTGGTGATCAGACGGGGCAAGGACAGGTTGCCAGTTTTGAGCAAAATGGTATGGGCAATATGGCGCATTCTTTTCAAGAAGGTCAGGAGAATGAGTTGGGTGTGGTTCAAAATGGTTCGGATAATTATCAGTTTATTTCTCAACACGGTATTCGTAATAAAGGCGATATCTTACAAAATGGAATGAATAACGGTGCGACGATTTGCCAAGATGGTATCGAGAACGTGGCCGAAATTACGCAAAACGGAAATGGAAACCGCGCAGACGTATTGCAAGGTATTTAAGGTTCCCCCCTTGAGGGGCAGTGGTCATGGAAGAGTGGTTATCTACTGCCCCTCACCCCTAAGGAAAGATTAATTTAACGGGAACCATAAAGATGTTAAAGAGAATTGGAACAACAAATCCTTTATTCCGTGTTTTTACTTTGGCGTTGATGTTTACGTTCTCTTCAAACGGTTATGCAAAGGATGTTGAGATTGATGGAATCCTAGTTAATAAAACCATTACATGGTTTGGTCAGGATTTTTTTAATCATTTTGCGCGAGAGTGGCGTAACCAATTTTACAAAGGTGATGGTGTTGTTGTAGAGGAGCGTCCATCAGCAAGGCAGGGAACGTTAGTGATTATTAAATACAAGGGCAGTATTGTTTATCAAGCATCAATAGCGGGTACGAGGAGTAATTCTCGCGAGCGAGGTGCGCAGGCAGTATCGTATGTGTTGTCTCAGGTGCAGAATATTAATCTGGCTGCGTCAGGATATGGCGAAAGGGATCTGGCGGCCGATGAGATTTAGTTATTATCTTGAAGAGTAAATAGGTAAACGGAAATAAGGGTTGGGAAAATGGGAAAGGTTATTGTTAGTGTAGGGTTTGTTGTGAGTATGATAATGAGTACAGAAGTATTTTCTTCGAGCTTATTATATACCCCCGTCAATCCATCGTTTGGTGGCAGCCCATTAAATGGGAATATGCTGTTAAATAGCGCACAGGCGCAGAACACGATAAAAGATCCAGATTTGGAAGACGAAGAAGAAAACGCGCTTGATGATTTTAATGATCGTTTACAGCGTTCTTTGCTAAGTCGTCTTACAAGCTCCATCGCGAGTAATTTTGTTGATGATACGGGCTCGCTGATTCCTGGTCAGACGGTGACCGAAGATTTTATTATTGACGTGATTGATGAAGGGGATGGCAGGGTTCGTGTTACAACAACGGATCGGAATACAGGAGATTCTACAACGTTTATTGTCGAGTCTCAGAATTATTAAGGGTTTGGGAGGATATTCTCATGGACAAACGATTCTTAATTCTTACTTTAGTGTTTATCGCGTCTCTTTCTGGATGCAGTGCAGTGCCCGTCGCTGAGCAGTTAGTAGGCCCTGATTTACAGCGCGAAGATTGGGATAAGCCTTCAGAAGTCTATAGCGATTTAGCAAACTTACCAAAGCCTCGCGGAAAAATCGTCGCGTCTATTTATAGTTTTAGAGACTTGACCGGCCAATATAAGCCTCAGCCTTCAAGCAGTTTTTCTACGGCGGTGTCTCAGGGTGCTGCTTCTATGTTGGTGAAAGCGATTAATGATTCGGGATGGTTCTCGGCTTTGGAACGCGAAGGCCTTCAAGATTTATTGACGGAACGTAAAATTATCCGCGCAGCCTTGAAAAACCGTTCAACAAATGCAGAAGTTCCTCCATTATTAGGTGCTAATATTTTACTTGAAGGCGGTATCATTGGTTATGAGACCAATATGAAGACTGGCGGCGCCGGCGCAAAATATTTTGGTGTGGGTATGTCAGAGCAGTATCGTGTTGACCAGGTGACGGTCAATCTACGTGTTGTTGATGTGAATACGGGGCGTGTGATCAACAGCGTTACTACGGCTCGTTCAATTTTATCTCGAGCGGTACAAGGCGGTGCATTTCGATTTGTGCGCTTTAAACGTCTTTTGGAGGTTGAGGGCGGTTATACCCGAAATGAACCCGTTCAACTTTGTCTTTTAGAGGCCATTCAAGCGGCTGTAATGAAAATCATTGTGGAGGGCGTTGAAGATAATAGTTGGTCTCTAGCCGATGCGTCTGAGATAAATCATCCGCTTTTATATAAGTACGGAACGCGCGTAAGCCCAAACAAACAGGATTCAGTGCAGAATGAATACGTTTCATCAGCAACACAGAAACAGTCAGTAAAAGTAAGTCATAAGGGCTCGACAAAATTATTGTCTAGCCCGTCGCGACGCATCAACTCATCACAAAAAAATACAAAGTCAGAGCTTAATCGTACTCGTGATGCCAACCCGTCTTTAGCCTTATCTCAACCTGTAGGGATGGCGGGGGCGAAAGCAAGCGCCAGTATCAAAGAGCGGTCTGATTCTGCTCGTTCAGAAATGAAAGGCGATCGTGTGGCGGTTAACGTGCATGAAGAATTGATACAAAAGGATGACGGCGAGTGGGTGATTCAGTTGATGAGCAGCGGCTCTGCAATGGAGGTGCTAGCATTTGCTCGTGAAAATAAATTACGTCGCGATATGATCGAATATATTCATTACCAAGTGAAGGGGCAAGACCGCTTTGCTATCGTTTATGGGCAGTTCAGGAGTAAATCCTTAGCGCTTCGTGCGATTGAATCTTTGCCTCCTAAGCTGAGAATTTTTGAACCATGGGTAAGAATAAAAAATGGGATGAGTTAATTACGTTAAGCTCAACACTTGTTGATTGTGGTGAGAAAGTTGGTTTAAGATAGGGGGGCTTTGTTACGAAGCGCTTATTTTTATCGTAAATTAAATTTTTATTATTTTTCATTATCTTTTTGATCGGTTTCGGATGCTCATTTTACTTGAAATAATTAACCGCTAATTAGCGTTATTATAATTGTTTTTTATAAGAATTCCTTTCTTCTTACGTTCTTCTCTGTTCTTTATCATTTCTTCCATTCCATTATCATTTTTTTCTATGGCTTTCAATAGCTATGTGCGTTCAGGATTTTATTCTTTCGCATTGCTAGACTCATTAGCGTTGATGTCGAGCCCGTATTTTTTCTTCATCAACGCTTAATAATAAATATAAATGTTGGCCGCGATTAAGTTTTTGCGGCTTAATGTCCAGGAGACGATAGAATGAAACTGAGTCGGCTAAACTTTTTTTCAATTTCCACGCTAGCGGTTGCCGCCGCGACGGCGATTGCTTCACCTGCTTTTGCAGGTTGGAGTTCCTCTCAACAAAATATAGGTGGTTTGAATGCCTGGGTGTACACACCTGCTGATACAGGTCAGGACCGTTCTTTAATGGTGGTGCTGCATGGCTGCGATCAAAGTAATACGGTTTTAAAAGACTGGGGAAATCTAGGCAATGCGGCTGAAAATTTTAATTCAGTTGTTGTGGTGCCTTATCGCAATAGCGCTTGGTCTGGAAATGCATCGGTAAATTGCTGGGCATACGATGAAGGCGATCATATCGAAACGGTTCAGGCGACCAATGCGGTTGCGAATATGACTGAGGCGGCAATAGCCAATACTTCATTTAATATTGATGCGGGACGTGTGTATATTTCCGGCCTTTCTTCTGGTGGTGGATTGTCATTGGTAGCTGGTTGTGCTCGCCCAGATCTCTTTTCCGCCGTTGATTCTATCGCAGGCCCAACAGTGGGCAGCGACCAAGGGCAGGCCTTAAGTACACCGATAGAAAGCACGGCTATTTCCACGGGTACGTCAATGTGTCCAGGGTTGGCGGGTAGCTTAAGTCATCATTTTGACAATCAAATTACGCACATAACCTGGGGCCAAATGGATAAGGATGGGGCTACGCCTGGGGGAGGTTCATATATTGGTGACCCAGGTCAGATTTCCTTGGTGTCGGCGGTGTATTCTAAGGCAAATTATAAAGTCATGAAGAATGTATATGGGACAAATGATTTTGGTCCGATTACCCGTGTGACGGCATATGGTGGTGCTGGTGCTGACGAATCATCTTCTTCTGATAACAATGGTGATGTTCGTGTTACCTATATGTCGATTGATAATGTGGGGCACGCTTGGCCAGCTGCTAAAGCCGGAGCAAGCCAGGGTGACGGCGGCAAGTGGATGGCGCAGCATGATATGGATTACCCAAGTTATATTTTAAATTGGTTTGAGCTTTACAATTTACGAGGTAATGATAAACCTGAGGTTGTTATTGCGGCAACGTCAAGTACAAATAGCTCAGCATCCGTTGATTGTACGGCCACTGATAGTGATGGTTCTGTGGTGAGAGTAGATTCAGAGCTGTTACAAAACGGTGCGGTTATTGATGCGCATAATGATGTTAACAATTGTGATGATGCTTACACTGGTTTGGCCGAGGGGTTTTATAAAATTCGTATTACAGCAACGGATAACGAGCAAGGGACAGGATCCGCTACGACAGATTCTATTCAAGTGGGCAACCCACCTGATCTTCCTCCTGTGTTATCTATTTCGGGGTCGGTCAGTGCGCAGTCCTTAACGGCGAGTGGCAGTGTGAGTGATGATCTAGGGCTTGTTTCCGTGACCGCTGATTTGATGCAAGGTGGCGCAGCTGTATCGTCGCAAGGTGTTAATGTCGCGAGCGATGATTCATTTTCTGTGACGTTTAATGATGTGGCAGAAGGTACGTATCAAATTCGTATTACCGCAGTGGACTCGGGTGCAAATTCCGAAAGCGCAACGACGGATGATTTAATTTCTCAGGACCTTGGCTCAACTGGCAATCTTCAATTCCATATTGATGAAGGGCATATTACTTTTGGTGTCGGGTATTCTTCTTGTTTCTTGGAGTATGGCAGCAGCGCATCATTTACGATGAATGAAGTGGATGTTGGTGGTGGAAGTTGCCAATGGCAAGATGACAATGCATCTTGTGCTGGGCCAACACAAGCATGTTCTGGAGACACTAATCCTCCTCCGCCCCCACCTCCTGGTGATGATTGCGAAGACGTGACAGCAATGAATTATTATCACAAGACAGGTGGACGTGCTTACAGCTCAGGTAATCCGTATTCCCCAGATTATTTTGCCAACGGCAGTGATGAAGCGATGCCAGGTTCTACATACGGCTCTAATACGTTACGTTCATTTGATAACGGTGTGGAGTGGGAAGTCGGTTCGTGCCCTTAGTTCATGGGGTAATATTTTTCATGTAGATTAGCGTTATATAAATATGTAATTTAGCCCTGCAATAGCGGGGCTTTTTCTTTTTAGGCTAATCGATTATATAACGCATGACATCTTTCCAGCTCAATACGCCAATTGCATTTCCGTCGTCGTTTACAACCGGTAAAAGGCTTACTTTATTGTCGAGCAGGCTTTTTGCGGCATCACGAATAGAGGCCTGAGGCGATATCGTAATCGGTTTCTTCGTCATCAATTGACTGGCAGTGCGGGTTAGTGTGAATAAATCTTTTTCTGTTTCTACTTTTGTATTGATGTAGGGGCTGATGATACGCAATATGTCTCTATCGGAAATAACGCCCACCAGGTTTTCATTATCAATTACCAATAGGTGATGGATATTATATTTTTCTAATATATTTTGCATGTGCTCAACAGTATCATTTGGTGATACGGTTACGAGCTTATCTGTCATTATTTTTTTGACAGCCATTTTAACAGCTCCTGTACTTTCTTATTTCTTAGCATAGCAAAAGCGGTACTTTAAATTACGCTTTCTTGGGGAGTAGGTGCTGAATGGTGAAAATCAGGGGGCAGGCGTTTGTTGGTTAATCATAAACCAAGGAAGAGGAGGGGAATAAGGCCGTTCTTTCTTACAGAAAAGTGTAACGAGCCAAAACCCAGTGTTATGCACACATGCCTTTTGATACCGGAGCCCACGAAAGTCGAGTGGTGCTACGTTCTATGTAAGCAAATTCTTTTTGACCCGTTTTAGGGTGTTTTAGGTGACGAAAATGATGGTGGTCTTCAGTTGACCCCATATATTCCCAGCATGCGCCCATAAATAGGCAGATGGGGTCCCCGTTGTTCAAAATGTGTTCAGAAAGGCCTTCCCACATGTCACACCATTCGGTGTGTTTCGCTTCTAAAAACTCCACGGTTTGATTCCCCGCGTTGATTATTATCAATAAGTTATTCTAGTTTTATAAAGTGTATTGTCAACAATATACGCTAAGTTATTGATCAGTATGTGTTTTTGTTCTAAGTTTTGAAGCTCTTATCGCTTATATCGATTTAAATCGCTTGCTTTATGAAAAGGTGTAGCTGAGTTACAATCCGCGCCCATAACGAAGCGCAGCACGAAAACCTTCCCCTTCTCATTATTTGATCGGACTTTGATTGGGCTTTAATCGGAGAGTCTCGATGATATTCGGGGTATGGCTATTTCAGCGCGAAAACTGTGTTACCTCAGCATTTAATACGAGATGAGTAAGATGGAAGTAGCCCCTTTAGTGAACAAACTCAATGAGCTTCAAGCGCGTACAGACGTGCTTAGGGGGTATCTTTGAATATCCTGAAAAGAAAGAGCGCTTAGCCGAAGTCGAACTTGAACTGGCGGAACCCGATGTCTGGAACGAGCCCGAACGCGCGCAGGCTCTAGGACGTGAGCGCTCATCGCTAGAAGCTGTCGTACAGACCATTGATGATCTCGATTCGGGTGTTGCAGACGGCCGTGACTTGATTGAGATGGCGGTGGAAGAGTCTGATGAAGACAGCATCAATGAGATCTCAGAAGAGATTAGCAGTCTCGATCAGTTACTCGCGAAACTGGAATTTCGCCGCATGTTCTCAGGGGAAATGGACCCGAACAATGCCTTCTTGGACATTCAATCCGGTTCTGGCGGCACAGAGGCTCAGGATTGGGCGGAAATGGTGTTACGCATGTATTTGCGCTGGGGTGAGGCGAAGGGCTTTAAAACGACTTTGGAAGAGGCCTCAGCGGGTGATGTGGCGGGCATCAAGAGTGCGACGATTCGGTTTGAGGGTGAATATGCCTTTGGTTGGTTACGCACAGAAACGGGTGTTCATCGTTTAGTGAGAAAATCCCCCTTTGACTCTGGCAATCGCCGCCATACTTCTTTTTGCTCTGTGTTTGTCTCTCCTGAAATTGATGACGATATCGATATTGATATTAACCCTGCTGAAGTGCGAACTGATACGTATCGTGCGTCGGGCGCGGGTGGTCAGCATGTTAATAAAACGGATTCCGCAGTTCGGTTGACTCACGAACCTACGGGCGTTGTGGTGGAGTGTCAGAGCCAGAGGTCCCAGCATGCAAATAGGGATCAGGCGTGGAAGATGTTGCGTGCGCGTTTGTACGAGCAGGAGATGCTAAAACGTAACGCTGAAAAACAAGCGATGGAAGAATCTAAGTCTGATATTGGTTGGGGCAGTCAAATTCGATCCTACGTTTTGGATGATCAACGCATAAAAGATTTACGCACGAATGTGCAAACCAGTAATTGCCAGGCGGTTTTGGATGGCAAGCTAGATGAATTTATTGAGGCGAGCTTAAAGGCGGGTTTGTAAGCCCCGTTAATTACCAGAAATTACGAGAGGATTCGGGAGCAGACCGTCGGACACGCGTGAATCCATCCTTGGAGCTCTGCTGCCGCATCCTTGCGGCAGACGGTCCGACAATCTGCTCCCGCCCCCTCTCTCACTAGCGTCTAGAATATTGCACGTTGGTGAGACGGGCTAAGGGCGGTTTACTATGTTCGACCGTCTGCCGCAGGGAGCGGCAGTCGAGCCCCCATGGATGGGTTCATGGCGGGTCGAACATAGTGAATCGCCCTTGGTTCGCGGTATGAGCTGGGCCGCAACATAATCAAATACTTAAATACTATTTCTCATTGGGGAAAATAAATGAGCGAACAAACAACTCCACAGCAAGATGAAAATAAATTGATTGCTGAGCGTCGCGCAAAATTGCAAACCATTCGTGAAGCTGGCGTGGCTTTTCCCAATGATTTTCGGCCCGAAAATCAAGCGCAAACATTGCAAAATGAATTTGGTGAAAAAGCGAAAGATGAGCTTGAAGCGCTGAATCATATTGTGAGCGTTGCAGGGCGTGTTATTCGTAATCGCGGTGCATTTATGGAGCTGCAAGATGGCTCTGGCCGGATTCAGCTGTATGTGACGAAAGAGGCGCGTCCATTTGCGAAAAGCTTGGATCTTGGCGATATTGTTGGGGTTAAAGGCGCGTTGCATAAATCCGGAAAAGGGGATTTATACGTTAACCTAGATGAATATAAATTACTGACGAAAGCTCTTCGTCCTTTACCAGATAAACATAAAGGCTTGGCGGATCAAGAAATTCGTTATCGTCAGCGTTATGTTGATCTTATTGCGAACCCAGAAGTGCGGGATACCTTCCAAATTCGTTCGGATGTTATTTCTTTTATTCGAAGCTATCTAAACGGTAATCGTTTTATGGAAGTGGAAACACCTATGTTGCAGGTGATTCCTGGTGGCGCGACCGCGAAGCCATTCCAAACACACCATAATGCACTCGATATTGATATGTATTTGCGTATTGCACCAGAGCTATACCTTAAACGCTTGGTGGTCGGTGGCTTTGAACGTGTGTATGAAATTAATCGTAATTTCCGAAACGAAGGTCTGTCCACGCGGCATAATCCAGAATTCACGATGTTGGAGTTTTATCAAGCGTACTCGGACTACAACGACCTTATGGATTTAACCGAAGATATGTTGCGCAAACTCGCAACGGAAGTGTTAGGTTCAACCGAGGTAGTCAATACAGTTAAAGATTCTGAAGGCGAGATAGTTAGTTCTACGACGTATGATTTCGGAAAACCCTTTGAGCGCTTGTCAGTTTTCGATTCCATTTTGAAGTACAACGACAATATTACGGCAGAAGCTTTGGCTGATGAAAATGCCGCGCGTGAAATTGCTGAGCACTTGGATATTCCTCTGAAAGATTCGTGGGGGCTCGGAAAAGTGCATATCGAGATATTTGAGAAAACGGTTGAGCATTTGTTAGATCAGCCTACCTTTATTACGGCCTACCCAACTGAAGTTTCGCCACTCGCTCGCCGTAGCGACAGCGATCCGTTCGTTACGGATCGTTTCGAGTTTTTTGTCGGTGGTCGTGAAATTGCAAATGGCTTTTCCGAGCTTAATGATGCGGAAGATCAGGCTGAACGCTTCCAAGCACAGGTTGCTGAAAAAGATGCGGGTGATGATGAGGCGATGCATTACGATGCTGATTACGTGCGTGCGCTTGAGTACGGCTTGCCCCCGACGGCGGGCGAAGGTATTGGTATTGATCGTCTTGTGATGTTATTGACGGATTCGCCTTCTATACGTGATGTGTTGTTGTTCCCCCACATGCGTCCAGAGCAATAAAGATGGCTGAGAGTGTTCAGTTGCACCCAAGTTGGATGGCGCAAGTGGGTGAGGAATTTGATAAGCCTTATATGAAATCATTGAAGGCTTTTTTACAGCAGGAAAAGCAGCAAGGGAAAGTAATTTTTCCTGCAGGAAAAAATATATTTAACGCGTTAAACACTACGCCCTTTGATCAATTGAAAGTCGTTGTTTTAGGGCAGGACCCATACCATGGGCCAGATCAGGCCCATGGCCTCAGTTTTTCTGTGCCCCCTGGCGTGCGTACACCCCCTTCGTTACAAAATATTTTTAAAGAAATACATCAAGAGCTTCAATTGCCAATTCCCCCCCATGGTTGTTTACAGTATTGGGCGGAGCAGGGTGTGTTGTTATTGAATGCCACACTGACAGTTGAGCAAGCAAAGGCAGGCTCTCATCAAGGAAAAGGTTGGGAAGGGTTTACTGATGCGATTGTTCACCGTTTAAATGAGGTGCGAGAAGGTTTGGTGTTTTTGTTGTGGGGCAGTTATGCGCAAAAGAAGGGCAGCTTTATTGATACATCAAAGCATACCGTTTTCAAATCGCCTCACCCGTCGCCATTGTCGGCGCATCGAGGCTTTATGGGAAATGGGCACTTTGCTAAAACAAATGAAGCTTTACGAGCACGCGGGCTGACAGAAATTGATTGGTCTCTTCCGGACTTGTAGGTGAGCTAATACGATAAGGCTTAAAAGAAAAAAGGCGATCAGACATAATCTGGTCGCCTTTTTTATTACTGATCGTTAGTGATGTTTATGACAGCATCGCCATTGCGGCTTCCATTTCTTCTGTGAGATCTTCAGCCTCAGCAGACTCTATGTCTGGATCTAAGCCTAGTCGCGCAAATGCCGTGACGTTTTGTAAATCAATGAGTTCCGTTTTCTTTGTCCCCGCGTAGCTTTGAAGCATGGCAACGGTTACAAGGTCTGCGTAGTCTGCACTGGGGATGTCTCGAGAGAAGTTGGTGCAGTCTTTCGGTATTTTTCTTAATTCACTTGGAAATTCCCAAGTAGTTAAAATTTTCGCACCGATAAGTGGGTGGATCTGATCAATAACACTGTCCAATGTCATGCTGTCGCGCATAAGTGCAGGGTGTTCTTCTGCAAACGAAAGAATGGGCAGTACGCCAATTTGATGAACCAGGCCCGCTAGTGCTGCTTGGTCGGGCCGTAGCTTTGTGTAGTGTTTACAAAGTACATGGCAGATACCCGCTATTTCACTGGATTTTGACCACACTTCTCGCATGCGTTTATCAATGATGTCGGACGTGGCTTGGAACATTTGTTCCATGGCAAGGCCCGTGGCAAGATTACTGGTGGTTTGCATGCCTAAGCGAGAAAGGGCCATCGCTAAATCTTCAATTTCTCGTGCACCACGAAAGAGCGCACTATTGGCCACTTTGATAATGCGTGCGGTTAACGCAGCATCGTTGCTGATAACGTCGTTCAGTTGTTTGATGCTCGCATCTGCGTCTTCAGCGACTTCTCTGACTTTGATCGCCATTTCTGGCATCGTAGGCAGCACAAGTTTGTCTGCGTCAATCGCAGCAACAATCGCTTTGGCTACTTTTTCCGCAATAGCGCTCATCTTGGCGGATCTCCTGTCACATGTTAAAGAAATGACTGTATAAATAATTCCTCAGCCGTCTTTAATTTATAGCATACGGAAGCGTTAACCATTGGATTTTTGTGGTTGCATTATTTTCGATGTAACAACTATTGTCGTCGATGATTTTATCGTCGCAGAGCGCAAGGAATTCGTATGTGTTCTCCCCACTATGCGCGACATTGAGGACGGTTCCTTTCGGCTTTTCGTTCGTGTTTTCAGTATAAATAAGCTGATTCGTCTCTATTTTTTGTTCGCTTTTTATACAGCCTCTTGCCATATGTTTTTTTAATTGGCCTTTATAATGAAGGCGGGCGATGATTTCTTGGCCTGTGTAACAGCCTTTCTTAAACGATACCGCGCCAATTTCCTGAAAGTTCATTTCTTGAGGCAATAATTTTTCGGTTAATGGAAGCTGAACTTCACCAATACCGCTTTGTATGTTTTTTAATCGCCAAGAGTTGCTGTTGTTTTGAATATCTACAGAAGCAAACGCGTTTAGGTGGGCTAGAGCGCTTTCTTTTGTGCTCCATATTTCCATATTATCTGAGGAATGCTGCAGTATGAGTGTTTGGCTCTGATAACTTGTTTGCCCAGGGTTTATTATCTTAAGTGATGTGTTGAATGCACTGAGGTTGTCAGTGTTCAGCAATGCGAAACCGACGTATTCATCCAAAAGCGTTAATTCGACCTTTGAAAATACCGCATATTTTTGGAGTGCGCTGAGGGCTATTTCGGCGATGCTTTCGTGTAGCCTTAAAGCGATAGTATTCGTTCCCTGTGGCGCTGCTACAAAGCTAGAGATCATTCGTCCTTTAGGACTGCAATGTGCGCCGGTAAGAAAGGTATTGTCCCCCATGTTCTGAAAATCACAGGTACATTGGCCTTGTAGGAATTTGCGAGCGTCTGGGCCTACAACGGAAATTAGGCGGTAGTCGGCCAGTGGAGCAATGGCGGCCTTCGTTGGATCAAACACATCGTCATGGGCGGAGGCGTTATTGTGCTGAGTGTCTTTTCGGTAGTCATCCCAAAACATGGCGTGTCACTTTTGTCTGTAGGTATATTAGGAGGTTAGAGCCCGAGTGAAGCGTTAGGCTGGTGTGATCAGCCATTATCTCCTGTTTACTGCCGCTATATCTAGTTGTCTGATCGACTTGCTTGGCGTCTTTGGTTCTCAGGGCATTCAGATTCGCATATAATTCGCGTTTACAATATTTCGTGGTGTTTTTAGTGGAAATTAATCGTTTGCGATGGGCCTGCCGTCGAGGGATGCTTGAGTTAGATTTGGTGTTGTTGCCGTTTCTTGAAAATACGTTTTCCTCGTTGAGTGAAGATGATCAGTTGTTGTTTGAAAAGCTATTGGAAGGCGAAGATCAAGATATGTTTGGTTGGTTTTTGCGCCGTGAAGAACCAGAAGATCCTGATACGCGTAGAATCGTGAATATCATTCGTGAAAGAGCCACAAAGCCAAAACCTTAATATCCCGATACGTTGTTCTCGATGGTTGAAGGGCTTCTATGTCGCCACCTTTACCATCGCGATCTTTGTTTTAGTCCTTCCTCCTTTATCTCATTCCGCTCGCGCTTTGCTGTTTGTGCTGACCCTGCTCGCTTCATTTCCTGTTATACGGCAAATAAAATTTTTATCCTCCGTACAGAGTTTCCATTTTCGTGGTGATGATATGAGTTTGTCCGTTGGAGGAGACAGGGTGCCCGTTGAGTTTGTTGGGAATCATCTCGTTAGTGGTGTCTTGACGGTATTCTCGTGCAGACCTGTTGAGCGCAGTGATGACGTAAACTTTGGCTTGCTTATGGTACGAGCGTTGAAGGGCATCATTGCGAGTGAGGCAATGCATTTTGTGATCTTGCCCGACTCATTATCGTCCGCTGATCATCATGCTTTACGATTGCGTTTAAAAGGTTCCATCTAGTTCTTATTCGGTGGGTCGCTTTCGTTACTGTACTGAAGTATTAATGATTATGAATAATAATCTTCTGTGCGGCGTGATTCATGGGTACCAATACTGTGTCCTGGGCGACTTCTGTTGTATCGGGATAATCTAACGAATAGTGCAGTCCTCGACTTTCTTTCCGTTTTCTTGCGGAGCGGATGATCAATTCCGCGACCATCACTAAGTTTCTCAGCTCAATCAGATCATTGCCGACTTTGTAATTGGTATAGTATTCGTTGATTTCTTTTTGTAGGAGTTTGATTCGGTGAGTGGCTCGCTCCAAGCGCTTGCCTGTGCGAACAATTCCAACATAATCCCACATAAAACGACGGAGTTCGTCCCAATTGTGGGAAATAACCACGTCTTCATCGGAGTTTGTAACTCTGGATTCATCCCATTCTAAAGGGGGGCTAGGCGGAGCGATGTCATTAAGCGTTTCTTTTATCGCCTCCGCTGCAGATTTTGCGTAAACGATACATTCCAGCAAAGAGTTACTGGCCATGCGATTGGCCCCGTGCAAGCCGGTAAATGAGGCTTCGCCAATGGCATAGAGGTTTTTGAGGTCTGTTTGTCCTTTTAGGTTCACTGCAACTCCGCCGCAGGTGTAGTGCGCTGCGGGAACGACGGGAATGGGTTCTTTCGTGATATCGATACCGTAGCGCAGACAATTTTCTCGCACCGTGGGAAAGTGTTCTTCGATAAATTCTTTGGGTTTATGGCTAATGTCGAGGTAAACAAAATCACTGCCCACGCGTTTCATTTCATAGTCGATGGCTCGGGCCACGACGTCTCGCGGGGCAAGTTCTGCCAGTTCATGAAATTTATGCATAAACGCTTCGCCGTTCGGCAGTTTGAGCTTGGCGCCTTCACCGCGAAGTGCTTCCGTCACGAGGAATGATTTTGCTTTGGGGTGATATAAGCAGGTGGGATGAAACTGATTAAATTCCATATTGGCCACGCGACAGCCTGCGCGCCACGCCATGGCAATCCCATCCCCTGAGTTTCCGTCTGGGTTGCTGGTATATAGGTAAACTTTACTAGCGCCCCCCGTGGCTAAGACCACGGCTTTTGCAGTAAATACTTCAACGTGGTCGAGGTCGCGGTTGTACACGTATGCACCGGCGCAGCGTTCCCGAGGCCCGCTAGGGTCTGTCTGTTTTATTAGGTCGACAGCAATATGGTGTTCGAATAACGATAGGCCAGGCGTATTCCGAGCACGCTCGGCGAGCGTTGAATGCACCGCTTTACCTGTCGCGTCCGCGCTATGGATGATTCTTCGGTGGCTGTGGCCACCTTCACGGGTAAGATGATAATCGCTGTTACCTTCGTTTTTAGTGAAGTTGACGCCGAGATCTACCAGCCAATCAATGGCTTTCTTGCTGTTTCGCACAGTAAACTCCACGGCGTCGCGATGGCAGAGGCCTCCGCCAGCATCCAGGGTGTCTTGTACGTGGGATTCTACAGAGTCGTCATCATCCAGCACGGCGGCAATACCGCCCTGGGCATACCATGTGGAGCCTTCCGTCATCCTTCGCTTACTCAGAACGGCGACTTCACAGTGTTTTGCGAGTTTGAGTGCGAGGCTGAGGCCTGCAGCGCCGCTGCCAATGATCAGGACATCAAAATTTTGGGGTGTTTGAGACAAGAGCGGTACCAATGCGACGGTTACAAAGCATTAAGTGTAGCTAACGCTTAATGGAGCTTAATCTGTTTGGGCTGGGTTTTCGATCTCAGGGAATCGGACATATTTAGCTGATGTGTTACTTGATACCAGAAACCTTAGTCCAAACTAGGTGCTGTTAGCTGCTGAGTATACATGCTGCCATTGATTTTCGGAATATTGCCTACATTATTGATCTGTATGGTGTTTTACGCCGCTTTGGTTTTGTCTCGGGCATGGGTTTCTCGATTAATTGTGGGCAAATAATGAGATAAATCGTTTTTGAACTTTTTGGTAGCGGTTTCATCTTACTCGTTCAGCCGCGGTTAATAAAAAAATCGTTACTATTCAGTTGTTACTATTTAATCGTCGCGGTTGAATGCTTTGTGTTTAGTACGGATTAAGTAAGGCTTTAGTTTTAGCGCGGTGCTCGCTTGTTTCTAAGCGATTACTAGGTAAAAAAAGTAAGTAACACAGAAGATCAAAAAACTGGGCAAACGATTAACAGCTTTATTATTTAGGCATTTGGGGTTAGGTGAATGGCGGCGCAAACGGCGCAAGATACAGATCATGCTTTGGTTAAGCGAGTGCAAAAGGGCGACAAGCGTGCGTTCGATCTCCTTGTGCTCAAATATCAGCATAAAATCATTTCGATTATCAGTCGATATATCAAAGATTCGGCTGAAGTCTACGATGTCTCTCAAGAAGCATTCATAAAAGCCTATCGTGCAATAGGAAACTTTAGGGGCGATAGCGCGTTTTACACGTGGATTTACCGCATTGCGATCAATACTGCGAAAAATCACTTGGTTTCCCGTGGCCGCAGACCGCCTTCGAGAGATGTTGATGTCGAGGATGCAGAATATTATGCAGGCAGCGACAGATTGAAGGATGTGGCAACCCCTGAAGGCCAGCTCATGCGAGATGAGCTAAAGGCTGTTGTGGACAAAGCGATAAAGGATCTACCAGAAGATTTGCGGACAGCGGTAACGCTTCGTGAAATGGAAGGTCTAAGCTATGAAGAGATTGCCGATGTTATGGAATGCCCCGTTGGTACTGTGCGGTCCCGTATTTTCCGTGCGCGGGAGTCCATAGAGAAGCAGATGGAGGCACTGGGATAGCACTGGGGATTTGCGTCGTAAATCAGGGATCTGCTAGCCTGACGCGCGAATCCTTTTGTTTTTTGGTTATTTTATGCAAAAAATGATGAAAAAGATCAGCAGCTTATGAAACAAAACACCGCTTTCTATGTCAGATCTCGTGACATTTGTTGTGTTTTGACAAGTGAAGACAGATATTTGTAAAACAATCCTAAGATTTCTTATATACGCGGCTTTGATATATGACTGAAAACTCTCGTTCTTCCCGTACTCAATCTTCTGCTGACTCCGTTGTAAGCGAGTCTCTTTCTGCTCTTGTTGATGGGGAGCATAATGAACTTGATATGCAACGTGTTCTAAAGGCAATGGACAGCGAAAATTGTTTGAGTAGTGGCTCGGAGGCCGATGAGCCAGGCACAGTGAGAGAAACCTGGTCACGCTATCAATTGATGAGTGCGGTTATTCATAATGAGGCGCATACCACTGAGGTAGATTGTTCTATCGATCTATCGGCAGCTATTCGCGATGCGATTGCTGAGGATGCTGCGCCGAAGGTGAAGCGTTTTCATTTTCAGTCGTTTTCACACGGTATTGGTAAGACAGCGGTTGCAGCTGCGGTCACTTTTGGTGTGGTGTTTGGTGTTCAGCAATATAGTACGAATCCAGACAATGCTGCCGTGCCAACCTTTGCAGATAGAGGGGGCGCGGTTCAGCAGCCATCTGTTGTTGCTGGGACCTCGATGACAGGCGCTGGCGTTCCTCAGGGCTTTGAACTGCCGCCTCTTTCTGCCCAAACGGTGAGCACAAATAGCCTTGCTCCTGTTTCGGCTAGCTCTCGTTCGGTAGCACCCTTTGCCGAAAGCCGAAGTTCAGGAAGCGCGGTTTCTCATGCTCGGATTGTTGTCCCTAATGATCAGTTTCAAGAGCAAATGAACCGTCTAATGTATAAGCATGCCGAGCAAGTTTCTTTGTCTGGCAGTTTGGGTGTTATTCCTTTTGCTCGCGTTTCAAATATAAGTGACGAGGAAAAGGACTAGCACTGTGCCTTCAGTATTTTTTGTCATCGCGCGAAGACTATGTTTAGCTTCGTGTCTTGCGCTTTCTTTTGGTGTCGCTGCACAATCAATCCCTTCCTCCTCTTCCTCTGATTCCCCTCCGGAAGTAAAAGCCCTGTTGGCCAAGGTTGCTGGTGCAATACGCTCTAGTAATTACCAGGGTCGCTTAACTTATGAGCATTCTGGGAAGTTAGACGTTGTAGAAATTGCTCATGGTGTGCGGGACGGCGTTGAATTTGAGCGTGTACTTTACCTAAATGGCCCTGAGCGCCAGTTAGATCCTGGTCGCAAAGCCGTTGATTGTCGTTCTGTTGGTGGTCATTTAATGGCTGGCGGCGTGTTTGAGCGTTTGGGCTTACCGGCTTCTGCGTTAAATCAGTATTATGAGTACCATATTCTTGGGTCTGAGAGAGTTGCTGGTCACATGTCATGGGTGCTTCAGCTTGTGCCCAAAGATGCGGATCGCCATGGGGTTATTTTGGCGGTAGATAAACAAAGTTTTTTACCGACAAAATCGCTGTTCGTAACGAGTGGACGAAAAGTCTTAGAACGCCTTCATTTTGTATCGTTGGATACCAATGCTGAGTTTGACGATGCCTTTTTTTCTACCGGTGTCAAAAACGTTGGTCCAGGGCATGAGACGAAAACTTCATGTGAACCGTCGTCCAAGCCCGTGTATAGCGAAGCGACTTTACGCCCATCATGGGTGCCTGGAGGCTTCGTTCTATCTGGCTATCAATATTCTGATGATGATGGCCACATGGAAACGTATACGGACGGTTTGGTGGCATTTTCGGTGTTTATTAAACCTGTATTGCCTGCGTCTCAACTAAGCTCTACTGGCGCCAGGGCGGGTATTAAAAAAGGGGCTACGGTGGTTGCGGTAAATACGATTGTCGATGCTTCCACATCTATGCAGGTCTCCGTCCTTGGTGAGATCCCTCAGCACACGGCAAATCGTATACTCGCATCAGTCGGCGCGACGCACTCTAACTAAATAAACTGAAGTAAACGGGGCCATTTGTGCTTAAAGAGACCGGTACTGTTGTGGCTGTGGATGAAGATGGTTTGTGGGTTGAAACTATTCAGCAATCTACCTGTGCGAAATGTTCTGCAAAACAGGGCTGTGGTCAACAACTCCTGAACAAGCTTTCCCCTTCGCAGAATATGACCTTTATAAAGGCTCTTTTTACCGACTCTTCCAAACGTCATATCTGGGTAAGTGGCGATACGGCTGTGCTTGGGGTAAATGAGAATGCTTTGGTGTTCGCGGCGCTCTTGGCTTACGGTTTGCCGCTTACCTTGATGATTGTAGGTATTGGAGTGGGAGGGTATTGGAGCGGCACACTGTCTAATGATTTGTATACTGTTTCTGGTGCGTTGGTCGGGTTGATTATCGGTGGCGTAATCGTAAAATTACATGGGCTTTTTATTCGTGATGACAGTGTGTTTCAGGCGTATGTACTGGATAAGTCTATCGGGGAACCTCTTGCATAAAATGTTGTTTATGAACTAGTGCTATTTTACGTTAGGCGTATTACATAAAATTTAGATTAAATTGATAGGAGCATGTTAAGTCAATGAAAGTAGATCGTATTTCACTGGTTTTTATATTTGTTTCATTGTTTGTTTTTTCGGGGAAGAGTTTTGCGTTAGGCGGATTGCCAGACTTTACTCAGTTAATTGAAGATAAGTCGCCTGCGGTGGTGAAGATTAATACGACCACAAAACGCAAAACCCATGGTTTACGTTTGCCGCCGGGTCAGCAGATCCCTGATATTTTTCGTCACTTCTTAGATCCCCGAGACTTTGAACAGCGCGATATGCATTCTATGGGGTCGGGGTTCTTTATTTCGGCAGACGGTTACCTGCTCACGAACAATCATGTGATTGAGGATGCCGATGAAATTGTTATACGTTTAACGGATCGAAGAGAATATAAAGCTGAACTGATCGGGACGGATCCGACTTCAGATCTTGCCCTGTTAAAAGTTGAAGAAAAGGGGTTGCCCTATTTGTCTCTTGCAGACACTGATGCTCTAAAAGTCGGCGAGTGGGTGGTTGCCATCGGCTCGCCTTTTGGTCTGGATTTTTCTGCTAGTGCAGGCATTGTCAGCGCTAAGGGGAGAAGCATTCCTAATCAGCAGGGTGATTATGTACCGTTCATTCAGACGGATGTGGCCATTAACCCAGGAAACTCTGGCGGGCCACTTTTTAATTTGGACGGTCGTGTGGTGGGGGTGAATTCACAAATTTATACTCAGTCCGGCGGTTCAATCGGGCTGTCTTTCGCAATCCCGTCTACCGTGGCGAAAAATGTTGTCGCTCAACTCAAGAAAAAAGGTCGAGTGGATCGAGGTTGGCTTGGGGTGGTGATTCAAGAGGTGGATAAAAATTTAGCAGAATCGTTCGGACTAAATAAACCGCGTGGTGCGCTTGTTGCAAAAATGGAAGAAGGTGGGCCCGCAGAAAAATCTGGATTGAAAGAAGGAGATATCATACTGGAGTTTGACGGTGTTGAAATTGTCGCGAGATCGGATCTTCCTCACGTTGTTGGTCTCGTCGCACCTGGGGCCAAGGTTCCCGTCGTTGTGATGCGTAAGGGCAAGCGTACGCAATTGAAAGTAAAAGTAGGGACACGTGGTGGTGAAGTAGATGACATTGCACAGGCTTCTTCAAATGACCCTAAGCGGGGAGATCGTATTGGGGTTGTTGTTGGTGAAGTTGATACTGCGGAACTACGACGCCTTAGAATTAAAGGCGGCGTGCGGGTTCTGGAGGTTGATAGTCGCAGTGCTGCGGGTGAGGCGGGGGTCGAAAAAGGCGATATCATTGTCCAAATAGGTTTTGAAGAGCTGCGTTCGGTCGGGGAATACCAGGGGATTGTTGATAAATTGCCCAAAGAGACCTTGCTGCCAATTCGGTTTTTCAAGAAAGGGCAGCCTGTTTTTAGAACGATTATGCTCAGCCGCTAAGGTGACGAGTAGCGTAAATCTCCGCAGGGTGCGCGTGGCGTGTCCTGCGCAATTCCTGTAGACTTGCGCCTCCTAAAACCTGGGCAATTCCTGGGTTTTATCACTAAATATCGTTACGCGTATCGTTCTACCTAAGTTTGTCTTAGCTGAGAGCGGTACTCGGTGAGGGTCGCCGTCAGCAGTGTCAGAAGATCTAAAATATATTCGAAATTTCTCGATAATCGCCCATATTGACCATGGCAAATCCACCTTAGCGGACCGCTTTATTCAGTTCTGTGGAGGTTTGGAGGCGCGTGAGATGGCGGCCCAAGTCCTTGACTCGATGGATATCGAGCGAGAGCGGGGTATTACCATCAAAGCCCAGAGTGTGACCCTGGATTATAAATCGTTGGATGGTCATACCTATCAATTGAACTTCATTGATACGCCAGGTCACGTAGACTTTTCTTACGAGGTTTCCCGTTCTCTGGCGGCCTGTGAAGGCGCGCTCTTGGTGGTGGATGCTGCGCAAGGCGTTGAAGCCCAGTCAGTTGCTAATTGCTATACCGCTATCGAGCAAGGCTTAGAAGTGATCCCTGTCTTAAATAAGATGGATTTACCGCAAGCAGAACCGGAGCGTGTTGCGCAAGAAATAGAAGATATTATTGGTATTGATGCCTATGACGCTGTTCAGTGTAGCGCTAAATCAGGCCTGGGCATTCAAGATGTATTAGAGGTTCTGGTCAAATCTGTCCCTGCGCCTCAGGGCGACGTGAACGCTCCCTTGCAAGCATTAATCATCGACTCATGGTTTGATAATTATCTAGGCGTTGTATCTTTAGTTCGGGTTATGCAGGGAACGCTCAAAACAAAAGAAAAAATTGTGGCGAAGTCCCTTGGTCGTGCACATGTGGTCGATATTGTTGGGGTGTTTACGCCCAAGCGCACGGATACTGGCTGCCTTAAGGCCGGTGAAGTTGGTTTTGTGGTCGCTGGCATAAAAGATATTCATGGCGCTCCAGTGGGCGATACTTTGTGTCATAGCCAAGGTGTGGATGAGGTTGAGGCTTTACCTGGTTTTCAGCGAGTGAAGCCTCAAGTTTACGCGGGGCTTTTTCCCGTGAGTTCTGATGATTACGAGGCGTTTCGTGAAGCTTTGGCGAAACTCACTTTGAATGATGCATCATTATTCTACGAGCCAGAAAGTTCGGATGCCTTGGGTTTCGGTTTCCGTTGCGGCTTCTTGGGAATGCTGCACATGGAGATCATCCAAGAAAGGCTTGAGCGTGAGTATGATCTCGACCTGATCACGACGGCCCCAACCGTAATCTATGAGGTGGAAACTAAAGATGGGAATACCATTCTTGTGGATAACCCGTCTAAATTACCTGATCTTGGTTTTATTGAGCATATGCGAGAGCCAATTGTGGAGGCCAATATTTTGGTGCCGCAGGAGCATCTGGGCTCAGTAATTACTTTGTGCGTGGAAAAAAGAGGCGTGCAAAGAGACCTTATTTACTTGGGAAGCCAAGTATCTGTCCGCTATGACCTGCCTATGAATGAGGTGGTGATGGACTTTTTTGATCGGCTTAAATCAGTGAGCCGCGGTTTCGCCTCCCTAGATTACAATTTTGTGCGGTTTGATGATGCCAATTTGGTGCGTTTAGATATACTGATCAATTCTGAGAAAGTTGATGCTTTGGCGCTTATTGTCCATAGAGACAATGCGCCGTACAAAGGCAGGGCTTTGGCTGACAAGATGAAAGAGCTGATTCCTCGTCAGATGTTTGATGTTGCGATTCAGGCGGCCATAGGTGGCCAGATTGTTGCTCGGACAACGGTGAAAGCCTTGCGAAAAAATGTGACGGCCAAATGTTATGGCGGTGATATTACCCGTAAGAAGAAGCTTTTAGAGAAACAAAAAGCAGGTAAGAAGCGAATGAAGCAAGTGGGAAGTGTTGAAATTCCTCAAGAAGCTTTCCTTGCAGTATTAAAAGTCGATAACTGATTGAATAAGTTAATTTTATGGATCTCAATTTACCTCTCATTTTATTTTTAGCTGTTTCGGGTTCCGGTGCTGTATGGCTTGTTGATATTGTGCTTTTTCAGCGTAAGCGTGAACTCGCTATTACGTCTGTCGAGTCTCAGTTTGATGCGATGTCTGAAGAGCAAAAGCAGGAAGATGAAAGTTATCGCGTTGCCATGGAAGCGGTGTCCAGGGAGCCAGCGTTAATCGAGTATTCCAAGTCTTTCTTCCCTGTGTTATTACTTGTGTTCGTGCTGCGTTCTTTTGTGATTGAGCCTTTTCAGATTCCTTCAGAGTCTATGGTGCCTACCTTAGAGGTGGGCGACTTCATCTTGGTGAATAAGTTTGTTTATGGTATTCGCCTGCCGCTGATAAGAAATAAAGTGATTAATATAACAGACCCCAAGCGTGGTGATGTTATGGTGTTTTTCCCTCCTCATGAGAGTCGCTATTTTATTAAACGCGTTATCGGTATGCCTGGCGATACAATTAGGATAACTAATAACACGCTTTTTATTAATGGTGAAAAAGCTGAACAGGCCTTTGCTTATGTAGATAATCGTGAAGGCGATCGTTGTTATGGCGATTACAACACGGCTACCCATGTCGTATCCCATGAAAAGCTAAATGAGCACACCCATTTAATGCGTAAATGCGAATCGCCACTTTTGCCTGAGACCGATAGGGTTTGGGAGGTGCCGGAAGGGCATTATTTTATGATAGGTGATAACCGTGACAATAGCTCTGATAGTCGTGTTTGGGGCCCAGTTCCGGAAGAGCGTGTTGTGGGTAAGGCCTTCGCTATATGGATGCATTGGGAGTCTTTTTTGAGTATTCCTAGTTTTTCTCGTGTAGGTACTATATAAATAATTCCGAGCTGGAGAGTCTGAATGAAAAACGAACAAAAAGGGTTTTTATCATATACTCAAATAGTTTTACTTTTTTCTCTAGGTGTTTTTATCTTGCTTGGGGTTAAGATTATTCCTGTATATTCGGAACATATATACGTAGAAGACGCTTTAAAATTTCTTGCTCAGAATAATTCAGATATCGAAGCTTTAGGGAACGGGGAGATAAAAAGTAAGCTAGGCAAGTACATGACGATTAATTCTGTTGGCAAAGAGCAGGCTAAGAGTTTTTCTGTTAAGCGTATGAAAGGTAAAATCCTTATCAGCAGTATTTATGAAATAAGGGTTCCTATTATTCACAATATCGATGCTGTCATGTCATTCAAAAGCCAGTTAGATACCTCTAAGCCCGATGAGTGTTGTAAGTACCTGGTAGACGTAACAAAGAATGATAAATAAAACCGCTCGGTTACTTTCAAAGCTAGCTTATACATTTAAAGATACTTCGTTATTGGATAGGGCGTTGTCGCATCGGAGTGTCGGTGGCGATAATAACGAGCGCCTAGAATTTCTGGGTGATTCACTGCTAAATTTTATTATTGCCGATGCGCTGTATCATAAATTTCCTGGCGTTAGGGAGGGAGATCTAAGCCGCCTCAGAGCTACGCTGGTACGAGGCGATACTCTGGCTGAGCTAGCGCGGGAATTTGATCTTGGTGAGTACCTTATTTTAGGTGAGGGAGAGTTAAAAAGCGGGGGGTTTCGGCGGTCTTCGATATTGGCGGATGCGGTAGAGGCGCTCATAGGCGCGATTTATTCTGATAGTGATTTTGAGCGGTGTAGACGAGTTGTTTTAGGATGGTTCCAGCAGCGCTTGGAAACGATCACGATAGAGAATACGGATAAAGACCCAAAGACAAGGTTGCAAGAATACCTGCAAGAGCGAAAAAAAACGTTGCCGACATATGAGGTTGTAGAGACGCGAGGCGAGGCCCATGCAAAAGAATTTGTCGTCGCGTGCCAACTAGACTTTGTTAAAGCAAAAACGTCTGCCACGGGCTCAAGTAAGCGTAGCGCAGAAAAGCTAGCGGCGGAACAAATGCTAGCCCTATTACAGAATCGGTAGTTTTATGTCGTCATCAAAAAAAAGCACGGTTCAGCCTCCAGCGGAGCAATGTGGGTTTATTGCTATTGTTGGGCGACCTAATGTTGGCAAGTCGACTTTGCTTAATCATATGGTTGCGCAAAAAATCAGTATCACATCCCGCAAGCCTCAGACCACCCGCAATAATATTATCGGCATAAAAACGAAAGCGCAGATACAAATGGTTTTTGTGGATACGCCAGGTATTCATAAGGGACAAACTAAAGCAATTAACCGACAAATGAATCGCTCGGCTACAACGGCCCTCCAAGGAGTTGATGTGGTGGTGTTTGTCGTGGAAAAAAACCATTGGACGGAAGAAGATGAAGCTGTTGCTCAGTATGTCAGTCAGTCTAATTGCCCTGTGATTCTTGCGATAAATAAGTTGGATCAGTTTGCCAGTAAGGCAGAGGTCTTACCCTACTTAAGTGTATTACAGGAAAGGTTGCCTAAAGCGGAATTGGTGCCGGTGTCGGCGTTGAAAAGCCAGAATTTGGATCGTCTGGAAGAGGTGATATGCCAATTTCTACCTGAGGCAACGCATTTTTACCCTGAAGATCAAGTTACTGATCGTTCTATGCGATTTATGGCTGCAGAAATCATTCGAGAAAAAATAACGCGGCAAATGGGAGCAGAGCTTCCATACCAAACAGCCGTGGAAATTGAAGAGTTTAAAGAAGACGAAAAACTCGTCACCATTAGCGCACTTGTTCTTACCGAGCGAGAAGGGCAAAAGCGGATGCTGATCGGTGATAAGGGCGCTAAATTGAAAAATATTGGCCAGCAAGCCAGGGAGGACATGGAGGCTCTATTCGATTCTAAAGTGATGTTAAATCTTTGGGTAAAAGTGAAGTCTGGTTGGTCCGACAGTGAGCGGGCCTTGCGGAGTTTAGGCCTGGATACCGATCACTGACAGGCGTGCCAGAAAGGCCCTCGAGCGCGCTCCTATGCCAGTCCGCAAGCAAAACCCCTAAAAGCAAAATAAGGTGGCTGTAATATACATCCTCCTGTTAGCAGTGACGCATAGATGTCTATACCTATCGAAGAACAACCTGCATTTCTAATTCATTCTCGAAAGTATACCGATTCTCGGATATTGGTAGAATTGCTTACCCGCGATTACGGCCGAGTCTCGGCGGTATTAAGACAGGGGGGAAAGTCTCGTCGTCAGATAAAAATACAACCCTTTACGCCGTTGCTTGTGAGCTGGAAAGGGAGTGGTGGACTTAAGACCGTCACGTACAATGAAATGAGTGGCGCAGCAATACATCTGCTTTCTGATAATTTATTTTGTGGTATGTACCTAAATGAGCTGTTGCTGCGGTGTTTGCCTCAGGAAGATGCCTGTGAGGCGGTTTATAGCCTTTATTACAAGACAGTATCAGCTATATCGATCTTAGATTTCGATTCTGAGCAGGCAGATGTGGAAGCGGCTTTACGAGTGTTTGAATTTACCTTACTTGGCGAACTGGGTTTTGGCATAGATATGTATTGTGATATTCATCAGTCTGAAATTGTTCAGGGCAGTGATTTACTCTATCGATTTGAGGAAGGCCTTGGTTTTGTGCCGGTGTTTTCCGAAGTGCGTGACACACCCGAGCGTTTCGGGGCAAATCTAATATTCCCCGCAGATGTTATTGTGGCATTACGAGAAGCACGTTTTGATGAACGAATATTGAAATATGCAAAGATGTTTTCTCGCCAGGTTTTACGCCCCCTTTTGGGCGATAGGCCGCTAAATTCCCGAGCGTTGTTTACGCGCTAATATCGGGCTTTTAAAAGGGTGGTCATGATGCACGCCAGATATAACGATCATGAAAATAATGACGTAATATCGTGTTCTTTTTTCCAGGCGATAAGCACTTCGCAACTATTTATAAGTTCATCTATTGTTGCTTGAATGTTTTCTTGTGCTGATTCTGCTTTGTTATCGCTGATATAGTCTTTCAGCTTTTTGTCTAGCAGCGCACTGACTTTTAATAGTTTAGGGACGCCGCAGTAACACGCACCGCCATGTATACGATGTACTATTTCATGTAACGCTTCGTAGTCTTGATTTTGAGATAGTGTGTGTATTTGGCTTAGGTCGTCTGTCATTGTCGAGATGAGCATGTTTAACATGTCTTTTGCCAATTCACGGTTTCCTTTGGCTAGCGAGATGCTCTGGGATATATTAACCGGAGTCTCTGCGCTGTCTATCGGCGTGTTGTGAGTTGCTGTCGTTAGGGGTGTGGGTGCGTCAGTGCTAGTCTGTTTCTGGGGCTGCGTCGGGGTATCGACAGTCGAAAAGTCTGTCCATCGCGCAAGTAATTCCATTAGCTCTGAGGAGTTAATGGGTTTACTGATAAAGTCATCCATGCCAGAAATTAATAGTTTAGATTTTTCCTCTTCAACTGCATGCGCCGTTAGGGCGATAATAGGTGTGCGTTTTTCAGCCCCTTCTTGTTCGCGAATACATTTTGTAACCTCAAACCCGTCCATTTCCGGCATTTGGATGTCCATTAATATGAGGGAATAGTCTTTTTCGATATTTTTCGCAATAGCGAGACGTCCCGATTCGGCTGTATCGCTGTCTATCTGCATTTCTTTTAAGAGTTCGCAGACTATCTTTCGGTTTGAAGGATTGTCGTCTACGACCAAAACAATCGGTGGCTTATTGGGTGGCGTCTCTTTTTTTAGATCGGTGTTTGACGCTGTATTCTGAGTGTCGGGCAGACCAAGTTCTATGCTAAACCAAAGCGTATTTTCGTTATCTTTGGCAATTACACCGGTTTGCCCATGCATTCTAGTAATTAACCCGCGAGCAATAACCAGATTCATAAGATGCTTGTTAGTTAAGAGTTCCTTGTCGGGGGTGGGGGTCGACAGTATGTACGCGGCTTTACTAATGAGTTCGCTATTTTTCGTCCGGCTTGGAACCGTGAAAGATATTTTTAACGTGATTTTGTTGTCATCGCGCTTATCTGTTTGAACAAAGATAGCGATATCTTGTGTTTGGGTTAATCCAAAGACGCTTTGAAGCATGTTGTTATAAATTTGTTTTACCCGCGTGGGGTCGCCTAAAAGTTTTGTTGGCACACTGTTCAGTATTTTATAATCGATGTTAAGCGAGGAGTCTTTGTGTTGGGATGCGAGGTGGTTTTCTGATTCCTGTATGAGTTGTTGGATATTAACAATCTTATAGTCAAGATTGAGCGTGCCGATTTCCAGGCGAGAATAGTCAATAATGTCATTAAAGCTGAGCAGTAGTATTTTTGCGGAGTCTTCTATTGTCTCAATATACGCCATTTGCTGAGCGTCTATGGCGGTTTTTTTTAACAGCTCTGAGAAACCAATAATACCATTTATTGGGGTGCGAATTTCATGGCTAGTATTTGCTAGGAATTCTGAGGTGGCTTGATTTGCTTTTAGCGCATTTTTTCTAGCCAGATCGATTTCTATGTTTTGTATCTCAACCGTTTCAAGAGATTCCCTTAGCTCAATAAGGGATTGCTCTATCGTATGTTGCATGTTGTCGTGAGTATGCTTTAAATTGAGAGAAAGCGTATTGAGTTGTGTTGCTAACGGGGAAAAGAGCCCAACTTCATTTGAAGATATTTGCGTGTCAAAATTTTCATTAATGAGTGCGTGCAGACCAGCAGATATTGAAGTTGTTGGAGCCAGTATGGCCTGCTTTAACCGACGATTAAATAATACAATAAGAAAAAAGGCTAAAAATAAAACTGCTAAAACAACGATAAGCGCTTCGAAATACCAAAAGGTAGCGGTGTCCGTGCTTTTGCTAATGGCGATCCATCCAGGTGTTTGTTGATGGTTTTTGAGCATGGTGACAGGGGAGACGTGAACAGTTTTTTCTTCGGTTGTGTAACTTTTGTTTTTAAGCGGGATTTTTTTTAAGTGATTTACGTCGCTAATGACCCCATGAGAAAAAATAACTTTTTGGTCGGTATCAATAAGTGCTATCGCATAATAATTACTTGATGCAAGAATGCTGTTGGCCAATGTATCAAATTGAGTGCTGTTACTTACGTCGATATGGTCAAAAAGTGAAGTGTAAAATGTTAACTTACGTTTATCTTCTAAGTGCATATGATTGATAAAGAGGGCAACTATACTAAGTGTCAGTGCAAAGCTAATGAACGCGAATGGAATAAAGCTGAATCGGCGTAGTGTCTTATCAAGTTGTTGTTCGTTAATTAACATGGAAGCCCTAGGATCATCTTTGTTCGGGTAATGGACGGTGCGCGCATAAATAGCACTGTATTTCATATGTTAGATAAGGCGACATAGTGTTGATGCGCTAAAATGTGATGCGTGCAGTTTGCCTTTCTTTTCTGTATGTAATGCGGCCTATCTCAATGGATCATAACGAGGGCTGCTATTCCCAGCAAGCCCTCAACTGGAAATGGATGCGGATTACTGGGCAGCGTTTTTATTTTAATGCGTAATGATGTTGAACTGCTCAAGTTGAATATAAGCTTATAGCAAAAAATCACTACAACCCTATAAATATCGAGGCCTTATCAGAACCATTTGTTTTATTGGATATTCGCGTCGATAATTCAGTATCGGCGTTGGTAGAAAGTGATAATATTGCGCCCACATTCTGTCTCGTTCAATGACGAATCCCTGTTAACTAGCCCATGAATTTTTGAGAGTATGAGTTTGTCCCAAGCACCCTTATCTTTAAACTTTCCTACTATTGAGTCTTGTATTGGCGATACGCCACTGGTGCGCTTGCAGCGTCTACCTAATACCGAAACAAGCACGGTCTTGGTGAAACTAGAAGGCAATAACCCTGCAGGCTCTGTAAAGGATCGACCTGCGATATCGATGCTTTCTCGCGCAGAAGAGCGCGGCGACATTTCTCCAGGTGATTGTTTGATTGAAGCGACCAGTGGAAATACGGGTATTGCGTTAGCGATGGCGTCAGCCATTAAAGGTTATAACATGACCTTGATTATGCCCGATAATGCCACGCAAGAGCGAAAAGACGCGATGCGGGCCTATGGCGCAGAGCTTATCCTCGTCAGTGTTGAGGCTGGTATGGAGGGCGCCCGAGACCTGGCTAAAAAGATGCAAGCAGATGGGAAGGGGCGTGTTTTAGATCAGTTTGGAAATGGGGATAACCCCATTGCACATTACAATGGAACGGGTCCTGAACTTTGGCGTCAAACCGAGGGGAAGATCACCCACTTTGTTAGCTCTATGGGTACAACAGGTACAATCGTTGGTACTTCAAAGTATTTGAAAGAAAGAAATGCTGGCATCGAAATCGTGGGTCTGCAGCCGGAGGACGGTGCTCGGATACCTGGTATTCGCCGTTGGCCAAAAGCGTATATGCCGACCATCTTTGACGATGTGAATATTGATCGTGTGGTCAATATGTCTCAACAGCGTGCTGAAGTGACGATGCGAGCGATGGCGCAGAAAGAAGGCATATTTTGCGGTGTTTCCTCCGGTGGGGCCGTTGCAGTGGCATTGGATATCGCTCAAAAAGAGGAAAATGCGGTCGTTGTCGCCATTGTTTGTGATCGTGGCGACCGGTATCTTTCTTCCGGTGTATTTAATTCGTAAACCATAGGGTTAACATGGTTAAAGTTCGTGAAGACTATCCGATCGACGATCAGGGAGAGTTAGATACTTCCTATTGGTTGAATAAGACGTGTGAAGCGACTCATCTAGGAGCGTCAGCTAGGCCCGTGCTTGAAAAAGCTTGTGCGGTGGCTAGAAAGGTTGAGGGTGAGGCCGGTGATAATATTGCCGGTTGGGGGAAGGGGTATTCTACTTTTTCCGCCGGTATCGAAATGGCTGATATCTTGGCCGATCTTCAAATGGATTGTGATTCGCTAGTGACCGCGGTGTTATACCGTAGTGTGAGAGAAGGGAAGCTCAGTAAGGAAGAGGTTGCAGCTGAATTTGGTGACGTTGTGGCCAATTTGATTGATGGCGTCGTACGGATGGCATCAATTAGCGCGCTCTCTAATCATAGTGATGGCACCGTTTTTGGTCAGCAAAGCGATGAGCAGGCCGAAAATGTGCGGAAGATGCTGGTCGCGATGGTGGATGATGTTCGTATCGCCTTGATCAAGCTCGCTGAGCGAACGTGCGCGATTCGAGCCGCTAAAAACTTGCCTGCGAATAGGCGCAAGAAGATTGCGAAAGAAGTCTCTGATATCTATGCGCCGCTCGCCCATCGCTTGGGGATTGGTCATATCAAATGGGAATTGGAAGATCTTGCGTTCCGATACCTCCAGCCCTACGACTACAAATACATTGCTAAATTACTCGATGAAAAACGCTTAGACCGACAGGTTTACATCGATCAAGTGATCGATGTCATACAGAGCAAATTATCAGAAGAAGGCATTAAGGCAAATGTCTACGGTCGAGCGAAGCACATATACAGTATATGGCGAAAAATGCGTCGCAAAAATATCGGCTTTTCTGAGGTTTATGATATTCGTGCTATTCGAATCTTGGTTGAGACTGAGCGAGATTGCTATGCGGTACTTGGTATCGTGCATGCGCTATGGCGGAACGTCCCCCACGAGTTTGATGATTATATCGCAAACCCAAAAGAAAACGGTTATCGCTCACTCCACACTGCTGTTAACGGCCCTGCGAACCGCGCGTTAGAAATCCAAATCCGTACTAGCACCATGCATGAAGAAGCAGAGTTTGGTGTGTGTGCCCATTGGCGCTACAAGGATACGGATGCAGATGAAAGCAGCTCAGATAGTTATGAACAGAAAATTGAATGGTTAAGGCAGGTACTTGAATGGCATGAGGAGTTGGGAGGCAGCCCTTGGGAAGATCATATTCCCAAAGGGATCGAACAAGACCGAATATATGTCTTTACGCCGGATGGTCACGTGGTGGACTTACCGGAGAACGCGACCCCCGTTGATTTTGCATTTCGGATTCATTCGGATGTGGGTATCCACTGCCGAGGGGCAAAGGTAAATGGTCGCATTGTGCCCCTTAATTACGCGCTAAAAACCTCCGATCAGGTGGAGATTCTGACGGGGAAACACGCTTCGCCGAGTCGTGATTGGCTGAACCCCGCGCTGGGTTATGTAACAACCTCTAAGGGGCGCAGTAGGTTACAGCAGTGGTTTAAATATCAAGACCGGGATCAAAATGTGGAAGATGGTCGAGCAATGATCGATCATGAGTTTAAGCGTTTGGCAGTTAAAGATCTCGATTACGAAGCGCTCGCAAAAAAGCTTAACCTTAAAAGTCTCGAAGGCTTATACGCGGCGGTCGGTACGGCTGACCTGAGCGTTGATCGCGTTATTGGTGCGGCTCAGCGTCTCATTATGGAGAAGGATCCAGATCGTGGTGTGAAGGTGACATCGCTTGTGGGCAGAGCTGAAAATCAGGACGGAAGCGCAGAGGTTTATATCGACGGGGTGGGTAACCTTATGTCTCACCTTGCGCAGTGCTGTAAACCCATTCCTGGTGATAGTATTTCCGGCTATATCACTGTTGGACGCGGTGTTTCTATTCATAGAAAAGATTGTTCAAATATTTTGCAGTTAGATGCAGAAGAGCCTGAGCGCATTATCACTGTGGATTGGGCGGATAAACCTAATAACCTATATGAAGTAAAAATCTTTATTGAAGCCTTTGATCGACATGGTCTTTTAAGGGATATCACCACCTTGCTGGACAGAGAAAAAATCAACGTCAGCTCGATGCAAACTCAGTCGAACAAAGACCGAAATACGGCGGAGATGATGTTAACAATCGAAGTGCTTGATCTTGGGGCCTTGAGCCGTATTTTTGCTAAGTTAAATCAGTTGCCGAACGTATCTTCTGTGCGGCGTGAAAGCTGATATTCGTGAGGTAGTCATGGTTGAAGCGCCAGAAAAGTACGCGTTAGACAACTTATTGTATTTAATGAAACGCCTAAGAGATCCGAGTACCGGATGTCCCTGGGATATAAAGCAAGATTTTCAGTCAATCACCGCCTCGACAATTGAAGAGGCATATGAGGTGGTCGATGCAATTGAGCATAAAGACTACGCTCACCTGAAAGAAGAGCTTGGTGATTTACTGTTCCAGGTGATTTTCTATAGTCAGCTTGCTGACGAGCAACAACTCTACGATTTTAATGATGTTGTGGATGGGCTGACCGCGAAATTGGTGCGCCGTCATCCACACGTATTTCCTGATGGTACCTTAGAGAGTCGCAGAGCCCCAGGAGTAAGCCTGGATGACTCAGATATAAAAGCCTCATGGGAAAATATTAAGCAACAAGAGCGGGCATCTAAAGGCAGTGCGGGAGTCTTCGACGATCTTCCAGTTTCCTTGCCGCCATTGATTCGCGCCGAAAAACTGCAAAAACGTGCGGCAAAACTTGGTTTTGACTGGGAAAATACGGATCAGGTTTTGGATAAGCTCGGCGAGGAGCTGACCGAGTTATGCGAGGCCGTTGAATCTAAAAATATGGATCATGTTGCCAATGAGCTAGGCGACCTGATGTTTACGTGTGTCAATTTATCCCGCCATATTCATGCGAACTCAGAAGCACTTATGTGTGCTGCGAACCGCAAATTTGAAACGCGTTTTGCTTATGTAGTGAATGCGATGGCGCAAGATAAACAAGAATCCTTTACTGCGCATGAACTTGAGTCGTTCTGGGATCAGGCTAAAAAGTCTGGGTTGTAAACGCGTTCTTGCCTCTCGCTTTTCCTCTTAAAATGGTGACACTAAACAAAATTCAACAAATGTTGAGCTACTTTGTTTAGCCCTTGTTTATCTAGGGGGGGGTGTGTATCGTATGCCGCCCAGACGGGTGATCACGAGCCAGGCGCTCATTTTTTGCCCACAATCGCTGTATTGTTTGACAAGAATTTAATAGAGGAATCTTCATGCGCGTAATTCTCTTGGGAGCTCCAGGCGCCGGAAAGGGCACACAAGCTAAGTTTTTGATGGAGTCTTATGGCATCCCCCAAATATCCACTGGTGACATGTTGCGCGCAGCGGTAGCGGCAGGCTCGCCATTAGGGCTTAAAGTGAAGGACGTGATGGATTCCGGCGCTTTAGTGTCAGATGATCTCATTATTGATCTTGTGAAAGATCGTATTTCACAAGAAGACTGTGAAAAAGGCTTTTTATTAGATGGCTTTCCACGCACCATTCCTCAAGCCGAAGCACTTGGTAACTCCGGTGTTGCTATTGATCACGTGCTAGAGATTCATGTCGATGATGAAGAAATCGTATCTCGCCTTAGTGGCCGTCGTGTGCACGAGGCCTCTGGTCGCATCTATCATGTAGATCACAATCCTCCACAAGAGGAAGGTAAAGATGATGCAACGGGCGAAGCGCTTATCCAACGAGAAGATGATCAAGAAGAAACCATTCGTCACCGTTTAGGCGTTTATCACGATCAGACTGAGCCTCTTGTCACGTTTTATCAGAATGTAGAGAACGTTACCTTTTCTCGTGTAGATGGTATTGGCTCTCTTGATGGCATTAAGGCTAAGGTTGCTGAAGCGCTTGGGATGTAAACTACGGCTATAGCCTTCTCGACCTCCATATTCGATCAGGGCGCATTCTTGCCTTCGCTATAGCGCCCCATCGAATTCACTACACAATCGTCATCTTCCCGCCCATGCCAATACAAGGTCACAAGGTTTTAGCGATCGATGCTTCCACAGAGCAGAGCTCCGTCGCGCTTCATTGTAATGGCCGTATTAGATCCTCTGCCTGCGATATCCCGAAATCCCATGCGCAAGCGCTGCTTCCCATGGTCGATCAGTTAATGAGCGATGCAGGGATTGCTCTGTCTCAACTGGATGCCATAGTGGTGACCCTTGGTCCTGGGTCATTTACCGGTGTTCGCATATGTCTTTCGGTGGCTCAAGGCTTGGCTTATGGTGCAAAAGTACCGTTAATTGGTGCAAACTCGCTTGAAGTGCTGGCCCAGGGTGTTGTCGCCAATAAAGCTTTCGAGTCGCCAAAGCACCGCCATGTGGTCAGTTGTTTAGATGCTAGAATGTCAGAGGTCTATTGGGCGGGGTATAAGTTCGAAGAGGGGCGCCTTGTTGAGATAGCGCCGCCATCCGTAGTGTCTCCTTCTCAGTTTAATGCGTCTGTGGCCCCTTACGCCGGCAACGCTATTGCCGGAGGGCATGGCTTAGGTGTCGATATCGTCGATGCTGATGCTTTCAATCTTTGTCTGCCGGATGAATTACCGCTGGCAAAAAATGTGCTTTCAATTTGGTGTGATGATGGTTTTAATACCGCGCTGGAACTGGCGCGTAAAAAAGGTATTGGGTCTATAGAACCCTTGTATTTACGAAATGAAGTGGCGTGGGAGAAACGCACACGCATTCGAACGCCATAGATACCGTATCACTGGCTTTTACAGTATCATTTTCTATCCTACCTACACGTAAACGGGGTGATGACGCTGCCGTTAAATGAGAGCATTTTCGCAATATGGAAACCCTCCACGTAATTTTTTTGGCCCTAATCCAAGGTCTGACTGAATTTTTACCTATATCCAGCTCCGCTCACTTAATTTTGCCGAAAGAAGTTTTACTCTGGCCCGATCAAGGCTTAGCGTTTGATGTCGCGGTACACGTGGGGACTTTATCTGCAGTAGTGGTTTACTTCAGGCACGATGTGATTCGTTTGATTACAGGGTGGTCGCTTTCGGTGGTGGGGAAAGGCGTGAACGAAGATGCGCGTTTAGCATGGTTGATCGTTCTGGCCACAATACCCGCTGGTTTATGTGGCTTATTAATGAATGATTTTATCGAGGAGCATTTACGCTCGATGACGGTCATTGCAGTAACGACAATTTTATTTGGGCTTCTATTGGCATACGCTGACCGCGGTGCAGATAAGAATACGCAGTCTTTAGTGAATATGACGGTGATTGCTGCACTGGTCATCGGCGGGGCACAGGCCGTGGCATTAATCCCTGGTACTTCACGCTCAGGAATTACGATTACAGCAGCATTGATCCTTGGGTTTTCTCGTGTGGACGCGGCACGATTTTCTTTTTTGTTGTCCATACCAGTGATTGTTTTGAGTGGCGGTTATAAAGGCTTATCGTTAGTAGGTCAGAGCGCGGTGGATTGGTCTAGCTTATTACTGGGTGTTGCGCTATCTGCTGTCAGTGCTTATCTGTGTATTTTCTTCTTCTTAGGTTTTATTAATCGAATTGGTATGATGCCTTTTGTCATTTACCGACTTCTGCTTGGTGCTATTCTCATTACTCTGATACTTTAAAAGCATCCGTACAAACATTGTCAAAAAAGAAAAAAATATGCCTCATCGCCAAATATGTAACAAATTTCAGCAGTTTCTTCATGCGTCCCCAAGCCCTTATCACGCGGTAGAAAATTTAGGGAACGTGTTTAAGGGGGCTGGGTTTCTGCGTTTGGACGAAAACCAATCGTGGGAATTAAAGCCGGAAGGTAAATACTATTTGGTACGTTCGGATTCGACGATAGCGGCATTTGTTATCGGCAAAGAAAATACTGGGTCTTCTGGTATTCGTATGGTGGGCACACACAGTGATAGCCCATGCCTTAAAGTCAAACCTCAACCGGAAAAACAAACCAAGGGCTATCAGCAGTTGGGTATCGAGGTTTATGGCGGCGCGCTATTAAACCCATGGTTTGATCGCGATTTATCCATAGCGGGGCGCGTCTGCTATGTGGATAAGGTGCAGTCTTTAAAATCCACGCTTGTTAATTTCGAGTCTCCGATTGCGGTGATTCCTAGTTTGGCGATTCATCTTGATCGAGAGGCCAACGTTGGCCGGACGGTTAATCCCCAAACAGATTTGAATCCTATTTTATTTCAAGGGAATGAAAAATTTTCTTTTAGAGAGTTACTCCTACAAAAAGTCCGCGATGATGGCGCAAGCGATGCGGTGGAAGTGCTTGATTTTGATATGAGTTTTTATGACGCCCAAGAGCCAAATGTTATCGGTCTAAAGGATGATTTTTTTGCCGGAGCACGCTTGGATAATTTGTTAAGTTCTTATGTGGGGGCTTTGTCGCTAGCGGACGCCAGTCATGAACATACGTCCATATTTATTTGCAGCGATCATGAGGAGGTCGGCAGTCAGAGCGATGTTGGCGCTATGAGCACCGTACTCGACGATATTCTCGCGCGTCTTTACCCCGACCCTGAGCAGCGCCAAATGGCTGTGCGGGGGTCGCTTTTGTTATCTGTAGACAACGCTCACGGCATACACCCTAATTACGTCAACAAGCACGATGACAATCATGGTCCGTTGCTTAATCAGGGCCCAGTTTTAAAGTTTGATGCTAAGCAGAGCTATGCGACCTCTACACATAGCGCATCCTTTTTGAAGCAGTTGGCCCGCCAGGCGCCTGAGCTACCACTCCAGACGTTTGTGACACGCGCAGATATGAGGTGTGGCAGTACAATTGGGCCGATTACAGCGGCTAAGGTGGGCGTTAAAACGTTGGACTTGGGTGTTCCTACCTTTGCGATGCATTCAACGCGTGAGCTCGCTGGCGTAAAGGATATTGATACGCTGTATGATTTGTTGGGGCGCTTCTATGCGTGTGAAAGTCTGATTACTACGGCTTAATGACGGCGCGTTTGCGTTTTTTGGCGATCTTGCCTGTAATTATTACCGCGATTGCTCTTCAAGCCGAAGCGTGAAAAAGTGCTCGGAAAAAAATAGAATAATTGACCATACTTGTCATGGTATACAAGTGAGGAAAGGCATTGGAACTTAAAGATTTAAAGCAATTTGTCCCGTTTAGTGAGTTAGACGACCAATACTTGAGCGACGTGATGGGGCAGATCTCGGTAAAAAGTTACCATAAAGGAGAGATGCTCTTTAAGCGTGGCCGCTCGGTAGCGGAGCGTTTTTACTTGGTTTCTGGCCGAGTGGACCTTATTGATTCCGCATACAACTCATCCTCAATTGAGTCTGATAGAGATAAAGTAGCGAATACTTTAAACCCTGAGTCTCCGACCCGCTGTTCATGTATTGCTAAGTCACTCGTAAACGTCTTTACCATTGAGGCGGAGGCACTTGATCGTATCGTGGCATGGAGCGAGTCTGCTGCCTATGCTCATGAGCAATCTAGCGAGGCGGTTACTGATGATATGGTCACGGGTGAAATCGAAGTCAGTAGTATCGCAGATCAGGATGCTACGGATTGGATGTCATCATTGCTACAGTCACCACTTTTTACGCGAATTCCTTTGACTCAGGTGCAGGAGCTTTTTTCACGCTTTGAAGATATCACTGTGAGCGAAGGAAGCGTCGTGATTAAAGAGGGTGAAAAAGGCGACTATTTCTATGTATTGGCAGCCGGACGAGCCCATGTGACCAACCGCTCAGATAGCGTCGACGTGATTTTAGAGCCTGGTAGTTATTTTGGTGAGGAGGCTTTATTGGGTCAAACGCCTCGTAATGCAACTATCACTATGCTCGATAACGGCCATATTAAGCGTTTAGATTCGGAGAATTTTGAGGCATTATTAAAGGCTCCGATTCTCCAATATATACAGGCTGACGAACTAGAAACGATAGAAAAGCCCTATAAGCTTATCGACGTGAAAATGCCGATGGAATTTCGCATGGCACATGTATCGGGCAGCATCAATGTGCCGTTATCTCGTTTGCGTTCGTCGATGGCAGAATTGGCGAAAGCAAGTGCCTATATCGTACCGGATGACGCCGGCAGCCGCGCCGATATCGCCGCGCACTTATTGTGTCAGGCCGGTTTTGATGCATACATACTTAAAGCAAATACAGAGGGATAGCCCCAGGTTATCCTTTTCGCTCCATAGCGTTTTCCCCTTCGTGTCTACTGTGCCAAAAGGTGATTTTGCGATGTGTGAGTCCCTGTGAAGGCGCTTATGCTTTCGGCATACGATGCAAAAAGCCACGCTTACTGGCGACAAGGCTTATATCGTGTATTTTCGGACGTCGAGTGGACTACGCTCACCTTGCCGCCGCGCCATTTTAGCTGGCGTATTCGTGGAAATGGGTTGAGTTGGTTTCAGAACCCAGCGTTCGCGGAGTCATATGATCTGTGTATAGCGACTTCTATGGTAGATCTTGCTACCGTGAAGGGCTTAAACCCAGGCTTTTCCTCGATACCGAGTCTGCTTTACTTCCATGAAAATCAATTTGCGTATCCAAAATCTGCTCAGGTAAACACGGCCCATCAAATCGAAGCCCAAATGGTTCAGGTGTTCGGTGCCCTTTGCTGTGATGTCGCCGGTTTTAATAGTGAATATAATCGAACAACGTTTTTAGATGGGCTGTCAGCCTTGCTTAGGAAGTTGCCCGACGGTGTTCCGAAGAATGTCGTGGATGTGGTGCGTGAAAAATCCATCATCTTGCCAGTAGGCGTCATGGCCACTCACTCAGATCGTGCGTCTAACGGCGATCAGGCTTTAGCGTTACGCAAACACGGTGATAGTGCGCCGCATTTCATTTGGAACCACCGCTGGGAGTATGACAAGGGACCTGATCGGCTCTTAGCTTTCTTAGGCGCTCTGCCAATAGAGTTCAATGCCACATTCCATATTGTCGGGCAGTCATTTAGGTCAATTCCCGAGAAGTTTCAGGATATTCATGCTCTGCTCAAAGCAAGAGGCTGGCTAGGGCAGTGGGGGTTTATCGAGTCCACACAGGTCTATCGCGAGCTGCTTGAGCAAGCGGATTTTGTCCTATCGACCTCCAATCATGATTTTCAGGGGTTATCAGTAATGGAGGCGGTAAGCAGGGGGTGTGTCCCTGTACTGCCCAATCGCTTAGCCTATCCTGATTTTTTCTCGTCCGAATATTTATATTCAGGGTCCGAAAATATCGCCCAAGAAGCCCAATCAATGGTTGCGCATGTTCTGGACGTTTCTGGGCGTTGGGGTAATAAAGACCACGATCAACCCGCATTGAAAGCCCCTGATATTTCGGCGTATTCTCTCGAAGGAATTAAATCTCAGTATCACGCGGTATTTGAGCGTTTGCTCGCTTAGTGGTGACAAGCGTTTTCAATTTGAATACACACAGGTATTATGCGGGCCTTTTCCGATAATTTAACTGAAGGCGTGGTCGCAGAGCACATGAGTAAAAATCGAATCCTGACGGGTATTACCACCACCGGAACACCACACTTGGGCAATTACGTCGGAGCCATTCGCCCCGCGATCGAAGCAAGCCAGGTCAAAGATACAGAATCGTTTCTATTTTTAGCGGATTTACATGCGTTGATAAAATGCCATGACCCCGATCATGTACATCAGTCCACCAAAGAAATTGCCGCCGCTTGGTTGGCGCTGGGTTTAGATCCGGAGAAGACCGTATTTTATCGCCAGTCAGACATTCCAGAAATTAGTGAACTTGCATGGATTATCTCCTGTATGACGGCGAAAGGTTTAATGAACCGTGCGGTGGCATATAAAGCGGCCGTCGATAAAAACAAAGAGGATGGGGAAGATCAAGATTTCGGCGTCACTATGGGCTTATACAGCTACCCTGTTTTGATGTCCGCAGATATCCTCATTTTCAATGCGAATAAGGTGCCTGTAGGTCGGGATCAGACCCAACATCTTGAAATGGCACGAGATATAGCCCAGCGATTTAATCATCATTTTGGCGAAGCATTCACGCTACCTGAAGCAATCGTGGATGATAATGTCGCCGTGTTAAAAGGACTTGATGGTCGAAAAATGAGCAAAAGTTATAATAATACGATTCCCATTTTTCTTACCGAAAAACAGCTGAAGAAACACATCAATAAAATTAAAACGAACCTATTAGAGCCTGGTGAGCCCAAAGACCCTAATGACTCCACAGTATTTGAGCTTTGGAAGGCATTCGCGACCGAAGCGCAAACAGCTGAGATGCGTAAAGCATTCGAAGAAGGGATCGCCTGGGGCGAGGCAAAAAAACAGCTGTTCGAGCTGGTAAATCACGAAATAGCGCCTGCCAGAGCACGTTATCAAGCGTATATGGAAAACCCTGGTGAGTTGGAATCAATTTTGTTGAAGGGTGCCGAAAAGGCGCGGGCATACAGTGTGCCTCTTATGAATAAAGTGCGGAAGTCGATAGGCATTCGCCCACTTTAAAAGTCGCCTCATGTTTTGAGTGCCACTTGGTAAAAACCTCCACACGACACCCAGGTACAACACCCTTGTACGACAGATAGGCACACTTCACTGTACCTATCTGTTACATATTCCTCCCCTCTAAATATCGTCCCCTTTTAGCGCTTAATCTCATGCGTGGTTAATGCGGTGAATGCCACATTAACTTACTGGCGAAGCAAGTTATCCACGTCTAGGCTATAACAAGTAGAAATGTGTTTTTTCTAGTGCATAAACGTGGAGTTATACGTGCAAAATCATTGGTCCCGAGTTGGAATATTGGCAGGCGTAGCCGTGATTGGTGTCGGGTTAGGTGTTTGGATGGCGTCCGTATGGGTGGCCTCATTGCTAGCGTTTGTGTTGGTTGGTGTATCGGCTTTTCTATTCAATCCCGATAGCGGTGATTTTGATCAAGAGCAAAATGAATCGAATATGTCTATGGCGTCGTTGAAGTCAGTGACCGGAGAGCTCGATGAAAAGCTTTCTCCCGTGTGTCACGAGCTTGAGAGCGTGGCTGGGGACATTCAACACCTGGTAGAAGATTCGAGTGTTCGTTTACATGAGAGTTTTCAAGGATTGTCCGAATCCGCAAATGCCGGAAAGAATTTGATGATGGGGATTGTTGATCAGCTATCTTCGAATACGGGCAGTGACGACGTCAGCCTCAAAAAATTTGCTAATGAAGTGGGTTCAATACTAGACGATTACGTAAAGCTTTTTGTCGATATTAGTGAGAAAAGTGTGCAGGCCGTACATAACATTCAAGACATGGTGACGCACTTGGATGGCATGTTTGGCTTAATTAACGATATTCGCGGTATTGCAGATCAGACAAATTTACTTGCGTTAAATGCGGCTATCGAGGCAGCTAGGGCCGGTGAAGCGGGGCGCGGTTTTGCCGTAGTTGCAGATGAAGTGCGCAAACTATCACAAGATTCTAACGAACTTAACGAGCAAATAAGAGAGCGGGCAGAAACGGCCAAATCGACGGTGACCAATGTTGAAAAAGTCGTGGGTGAAATTGCGTCGTTAGATATGAATATTGCTATCGATGCTAAGGGACATCTCGATGGTATGTTAACAGAACTGGAACGTGTCAACGAAAAGGTCGCGGAGAGTGTTTCCGAAGGTGCCGCGATTGGTGAAGAGATTAATGCTGAAGTGAATCGAGCAGTCACCGCCCTGCAGACCGCAGACCGCATTGCGCAGCATACCAAACAAGTGACGGCGTGTGCTCATTACGTGAGTGAAACCTTGGGTAGTTATCAAAAAGCGATCAAACATGAACACGAAATGCCCGCGGCTTTAAGTGCCGCAATGGCGCAATTACGAAAAGCTGGGGCATTTAGTGTTGGTAGTCATTTGTCACAAAACGGTGGCGATGATATTGAATTATATTAATTGATTTAAAATCTGATTTTTGTGGAGGATAACTTTTGACCATTCGGGTAGAAAAGTCTGAGAATGAAGCGATGGCCATTGTATTGGATGAGCGTTTCGACTTTGAATCTGTTGGGCCGTTTCGGCAGTGTTACGAAAGTCTAGGTGACAGCAAATGCAAGTTAGTTGTAATTGATTTTCGTGATGCACGCTATATTGATAGTTCTGCTCTGGGAATGTTAATTAATGCCCGTAGTTTTTTTGATAATCTCGGCGCGAAGGTCAAATTAATTAATACAAACGAACAGATACGGAAGATTTTTAGCATCTCCAGATTCGACAAAAAATTTGATATTACCTGATTCGCTATTATGAAAATATTGATCGTAGACGATCATGAATACAATCGAGAGCTTTTAGGGTATATCCTGATCGACGAAGGGCACGAATGTATTCATGCGGTCAATGGGGTCGAGGCATGTAACGCCTGCTTGCAGGATAATACAATCGATTTAATTTTAATGGATGTATCTATGCCAGAGATGGATGGCATAGAAGCGACCACTAATATCAAACGTGATCATTCCGATCAATTTATTCCCATCATATTTATTACCGCCTTGGATGATGCCGACGTGCTTGCACAATGCTTGGATGCGGGTGGTGATGATTTCGTCCCTAAACCGATTAATGAAAATGTGTTGTTGGCGAAAATTAACGCTCATGGACGCACGCGCGGGCTTTACCTGTCGTTGATTCAGGCGAACAAACAGCTTGAATACCATAAGCAGGTAATGGATCGAGAGCACGTTATTGTTGAGCGTATTTTTGATCGCGGTGCCGAGAGAATTAAGACTGCCTGCCATAACATTGCACATTACAGTTCGCCCATGTCGATGTTTAACGGGGATATTACTTTAGAGGCGCCATCACCTTCTGGAGGAGTCTATTGTTTGGTGGGCGATTTTACTGGGCATGGTCTCGCTGCGTCTATTGGTACATTACCTGTCACAGAAATATTTTATCGGCTCTCTGCGCAGCAAACGAGTGTGGGTTTATTAGCGAAGGAAATCAACAAATCCTTGGTTGAGTTGTTACCTCAAAATATGTTTTTCTGCGCGGCCATCTGTTATATCAATAGTGAAGGCCGTGCAATGTCGATGTGGGTGGGAGGCATGAATGACCTCCTTTGCTTGCATCAAGCAGATAAAACAATTACGCATATTCCCTCTGAACATATGCCGTTGGGTATTTTAGAGGCAGAAGAATTTGACGATACCCCGCAGCTTATTGAACTGAATGTAGATGATTGTTTATATGTTTATACGGATGGTGTGAATGAAGCCACTAATAGTGAGGGTGATGAATTTGGTGTCGAAGGGATAAAAAAGGTGTTAGCCGCTGGTGGCACCAACGTGTTAGCTGAATTGATTAACACGGTGCATCATTTTCAATCGGGTGCACGAAATGATGATATTTCAGCAATAGAGATTCGTGCCGGTGAGCTGTCTCACTATGAGAAGGATACGGGCGAAAAAGTTAATATTAAAGCCCAGTTTCATCGTGCCGATTCATTTCCTTGGTGCTTCAATATGCGGCTAGAAAATGAGGAGTTATCGAATACCAATATTGTCGATCAGATTATGACATTTGTCGGTGGTATTCACGGTATTGAATTGCATCAAGAAAAAATATTTACGATTGTAAGCGAGTTGTATAGCAATGCTTTGGAACATGGTGTACTCGGATTGAGCTCAAGTTTAAAAGATACCGCTGATGGGTTTGAGGAGTATTATCGCTTGAGGGCGGAGCGATTGGCAGATTTAAGTAATCAGTTTATTGATTTAGAGTTTAGCTTTCATAAAAGTGATATTAATTACGTTGAGCTTAGTCTCACCGACAGCGGGAAAGGTTTTGATTACAGTGGTGTGATTGATACGTTAGACGAAAATGCTGATTCACACGGAAGGGGCTTGCCACTGTTGAATAGTTTGTGTGCTAAGTTGGAGTATTCTAACCACGGTAAAACAGTGAAAGCGATATATTCCTTGGGTTTATAGTGCTCATCGTTTTTTAGTATTTCAATTAAAGGTCATAGGCTTCTGGGTCGATCAATACTTTCAGGATGCTCCCTGTTAGCTGCTGAATGTTTTCTTCTGATGAAATGTATGGCGGCATGGTGTAAATAAGTTTTCCGAATGGCCGTAACCAGATACCGTGTTTTATGAACAGTGGTTGGATACGTTTCATATCAACCGGTTCTTTCATTTCTATAACCCCGATCGCACCCAAAGTCCTTACATTATTGACGTGAGGCAAGTCGTTACAAGGCGCCAGTCCTTGAGTTAACCACTGCTGAATATTATTAACACGTGTTTGCCAGTCGTCTCGCAGCAATAATTCTAAGCTTTTATTTGCCACGGCACAGGCTAGCGGGTTGGCCATAAATGTGGGCCCATGCATAAATACGCCCGCTTCTCCTTCGCAAATAGTCTCCGCCACTTTTGTTGTGCATAGGGTTGCCGCCAAACTCATGTAACCGCCGGTCAATGCTTTGCCCAAGCAAAGAATATCGGGGGTGATTTGGGCGTGTTCACAGGCAAACATTTTTCCCGTACGGCCAATTCCAGTGGCTATTTCATCTGCGATTAAAAGCAAATCGAGTTCGTCACAGAGTTTTCGTACTTTTCGCAAATATTCTGCAGAATAAAAGCGCATGCCTCCCGTGCCTTGTACGATGGGCTCTAAAATAACCGCGGCTATGTCTGAGTGGTGCGCATGAGCAAGGCGTGTCAGTTCGTCGATATCACCTTCGATGTAGTCGCCGTCGAATTGACTTTTCGGTGCGGGAGCAAAAATGTTTTTATGCAAAAACTCTGAATACAGACCGTGCATGCCGGTATCTGGATCGCTCACGGACATGGCGGCAAAAGTATCGCCGTGATAGCCTTTTTTTATGGTCAGAAAAGAATGCCGTGTTTTTCCTAAACTATTCCAATACTGCAGCGCCATTTTTAATGCGACTTCTACAGAGACCGAGCCGGAATCACTTATAAATACGTGCTCCAGCTGGTCAGGTGAAATGTCGACAAGGGTTTTGGCCAATCGCACTGCTGGCTCATGAGTTAAACCGCCAAACATTACGTGAGACATTTGGTTAATTTGATCAGTGGCGGCTTGGTTGAGTTCTGGATGGTTGTAACCGTGAATCGTACTCCACCACGAAGACATGCCGTCTAGGATTTTCTCGCCGGAGCTTAGGGTCAGAAAACACCCGCTTGCAGACGCCACTGGGAATATAGGCAGCTCGCTGTTACAGCGTGAATAGGGGTGCCAAACATGTTGCTTGTCGAGTTTGAGTATCTGATCTGAGGAAAGGGGTGTTTGTGTCACGTCTGAGTCCCGAATAATGTAATCGGATCATTTTAACGCGTCAGCCTTTAAATTGCAGACATGTCTTTAGGCGAATTGCATTTGGCGAAATAATGATTTGTTTGTGAACGCAAAACTGTTGGGCGCTTCGTTAAACGCGTCAATAAAGTTGTCGAGTTGTGAGTACGAAACCCCTGAGTGGGACGTAAACATCAGCCGCAACCGAGAGTGGCAAGAGGGCTTTCTTTCGTAGGTCAGTTGTTTGACATCAGCTTTCAGTTCTACATCAAACAATTCATTGAAGCGTAAACGGCATAGGCAGTGTTGCAGGCTGCCGATATGCTCCCGAATATCTTCACCGTAAAACTCCACCATCGCACCATGGACGCTGAGGTTTCTGATCCTCCCTTTGATGGGAAGTTCGTGTGGGACATCTAGGGTTAATTCAGGGCCCTGGCGTGCATCAAATCGAATACGAGGAAACCATCGCTGATTATCCGTGAATTCGTGTTGTAAAATTTTTAGTGTGTATAGGTCGTATTGGAATTCACTGACAACACAATAGAGGTTGAGATAGCTATCTTGGTGGCGAACCTGTAACCAAAATGGCGTTTTTGCCATACTTTTTAGCTGCTGGTTTCCCACGGGCGGTGTCAGTGAATCAAGCAGTAGTGAACGTTCATAATAGTCAAAACCAAGCAGGTTGCTGTTTAGCGCCTGACTACCATTTGTTAAATACACTTTGACGACCTTATGCTGCTGTTGCGCGTCTAGTAGTGCTGATATCAATTCTTGGTCGGACAAGTCGAGCACAGTCTGTAGTTCCCCTGTTGGTCACCGGCTTTGCAGTGAAGCGCCGCGGTGATGAATGCATGTTAAAAAGTGAGGCGTCTATTCGCGTTTCTCTATCTGTTAGAGCAAAACCTATGCCCAGCGGGCAGATTATTTTCATTACCGCATAACTCGGGGGCTCGACCGGTATGAGCGCTTCCCATGGGTGTAAATTAGTGTCGATACTGAGGGGAAGGCTTCTGCCTCTTCCTGTGTTCATAGGCAATTTTTGTAATAGTAGAGGCATGGAATTTCCCGCGTTTAGGGTGGGCAATAGACTTGCCTAAGCGTAAAGTCATGGATCTTGGCGTAAGGTTTCCACCGCATCGACAAAATCCGTACAATAGCTCGCCTCATGTCCGAATTAAGGTGATGCAGTGATACCTGAGCCCACTGAGAGAAATTCTCGTATCGAGTTTACTAAGCTTCAAAAGCGTATGCGCCGTAACGTCGGGAAGGCCATTGTCGATTACAATATGATCGAAGAGGGTGACCGGGTAATGGTGTGCTTGTCTGGAGGGAAAGACTCCTATGGTATGTTGGACATTCTATGTCTGCTACAAAAGTCCTCACCGGTAAAGTTCACCTTGGTTGCGGTAAACATGGATCAGAAGCAACCTGGTTTTCCTGAGCATATCTTGCCTGAGTACCTGGATCGCTTGGGTATCGAATATCACATTGTAGAGAAAGACACATACAGCGTAGTGAAGTCTGTTGTTCCTGAAGGAAAGACCACCTGTGGTCTGTGTTCTAGGCTTAGGCGGGGCACTTTGTACGGGTTCGCGGAGAAAATTGGCGCAACCAAGATTGCCCTGGGCCATCATCGCGATGACGTTGTTGAGACCTTGTTTCTGAACATGTTTTTCTCGGGTCGTATGAAAGCGATGCCGCCTAAGCTTCTGGCGGATGATCAGCGCAACATTGTGATTCGCCCATTATTTTATTGCCCAGAGAAAGATTTAGACGCTTACGCGCAGCATAAATCATTCCCCATCATTCCGTGTAATTTGTGTGGATCACAAGAGAACTTACAACGACAAAACATCAAACAGATGATAGATGCGTGGGAGCAAGAGTACCCTGGGAGAACTGATACCATATTTGCATCGCTACAACGGGTATCATTGTCTCAGCTTGCAGATCGAGATAGGTATGATTTTGAAGGCTTAACGCTTGATCGCGCTTCTCCTTGTGGTGATGAGAGCGCTGCGCCGCCAGAGGGACTGGCTGACCTGGTAAAAGCCATTAATGTGTAAAAGGTAAGGGATAAGGGGGTTTCAGGTTATTCCCACAATAAATGGATCAAGCGCTTCCCCTCGCGTGTGCGAGTGCCTATTCTTTGCTTAGGGTATGTTGCGGGGTAGAGTTTTGGCCGCGGTTGCTCTGTATCTGGCGAAAGGTGTTATATCGAACAGCAAAAGGTGAGAAATGGCACTAAAATCATGCCATAGTGCGTCAGAATTAGCGTATGGCCTCGACCATATGGGTCCGCTACTGAATGGATGGGGCGTACTCTCTATATTCAGCAGGCGTTAAAATATCCAAGAATAAGAACTAAAAAGGTAGTGTGTGCAAGGTTTTACCCAAGGTATTTCATTTCGGCTCGCAAAAGTAGGTGTGGTTATCGCACTTCTTGTGGGCTTATTAATGAGTCTTATTCAGATGTATATCGGCTATCAAGGCCACAGTACGGAAGTTAGCCAGCTAATTTCGCGAATTACTGAAGTTTCGACACCTCCTGCCGCGCGTGCGGTTCATACCCTAGATAATATGCTCGCGCGTGAAGTGACTACGGGGCTGATGCGTTACGATTTTATTGTGGCGGTCAGTATCGAAGATGAGTTTGGGAACGAGCTTGCTACCCAAGAAAAAGACCGCGCGCAGAGTAAAACGGTTTGGTTGACCCGTTTTGTAACGGAAGACCTTAAGCTGTTTAGCTCCCCCCTGTTTATCTCAGGGAATAGCAGCGCCAGTGGCTATATCAATTTTATTGTGGACATGGACACTGCGTTTGCGCCTTTCTATCAGCAGTCTTTGCTGCTTATCAGTATCGGTTTGATCCGCAGCTTTTTCCTTGTCTTGTTCCTGTTTATCGCTTTCTATTACATGCTCACCAAGCCTTTGATTCGTTTGTCCTCTCAGATGAAAGCGATCAACCCTGGTAGCCCTGGTGAACAGCGTTTGGTGCCGCAACACAAAGCGCGTGATGATGAACTCATTCAGTTAGTCCAAAGTGCGAATGACCTCCTGGATGCCGTCGACCTGGCCTTAGCTAAAAGGCGCGCTGTGGAAGTTGTACTGCGCAAGAGTGAGGAGCACGTTCGGCAGATCATCGATAGCTTGCCCGTTTGGGTGGGGGCCAGAAATCGCGACGGCTACTATATCTTTGCCAATAAAGCGCTTTCGGATTTTTTGGAGACGACGCCGGATCAAATGCGGGGCTCGCATATTAGTGAGTTCGAACGGTATTTCACTACAGCGTCTTCAGCGATCGTCGACTTGGATTCTGAAGTCATAAAAACACGAAAGTCCGCGCAGATCTGGGAAGAAAAGTGGACGGATAAAGACGGCAAGGCCCATCAAATGCATACCTATGTGATGCCGATGGAGTTTTATGATGAAGTGGTTGCGTTAGTTGTATCTTCAGACATTACTGAACTTAAAAGCACGCAAAAACTGATGGAGCATATGGCTTACCATGATGCGCTTACAGACTTACCCAACCGAAGCTATTTATTGGAGCGCCTAGAAGAAGAGCTGGTGCGTGCTGAAAAGCAAGACATTATTGGTGCATTACTGTTTATTGATCTTGACCAGTTTAAAAACATTAATGATTCGCTAGGCCATCCGGTGGGTGATGTGGTGCTTAAGCGTGTCGCGGAGCGGCTGAGTTCAGTTGTTTCAGAGAATGACGTGGTCGTGCGTTTGGGCGGGGACGAGTTTGTTGTGATCCTAACCCAGCTTGGACGCAAACTTGCGACGGCTATTCTTCGGGCGGAAGAGGTGGGTGAACGGATAAAGTCATCTATAGCTGACCCTTATTATCATAATGATTTTGAATTGCATGTCACCTGTAGCGTCGGTGTCGTGATGTTCCCTGAGGAAAGCGCAGGGGTTAATGAATTACTTCAATATGCTGATACCGCTATGTATCAGGTGAAAGAGCAGGGGCGAAATGCTATCCAGTTCTTCAACCGGTATATGGCGGACAATGCACGCAATGTATTAGTGATGGAGGGGGACTTACACCGAGCGATTGAAACTAATCGTTTTAGCCTTCATTTTCAGGCCCGTGCCGATGTACACACACAAGAAATTGTGGGTGCCGAGGCATTATTGCGCTGGCACCACCCAGAGCGCGGTATGGTTTCGCCGGTCGAGTTTATTCCTATTCTTGAGACCTCGGGTCTGATTGTTGAAGTTGGCCAATGGGTTATTAAAGAAGCCTTAGCTCAAATTCAAGTCTGGCGAAAAAAAGGTTTATGGACGCAAAACATGCGGCTAGGAATTAATATCAGTCCTCGGCAGTTTAGGTCGACGCACTTTGTTGAAGACGTGATTCGTATGTTCCGTGAAGAGAATGTGCCACCCGATATGGTAGAGATGGAAATTACCGAAGGGATCGTCATTCAAAACTTGGATGAAACAATCGAGACTATGGCGGTATTAACATCTGAAGGCATTCATTTTGCGTTGGACGATTTTGGTACGGGTTATTCGTCGATTAGCTACCTAAAGCAGTTGCCGGTTTCCATTTTAAAAATTGACCAAAGTTTTATTCGTGATTTGACAGAAGATCGAAATGATCGCGTACTTGTCGAAACTATTAGTGCGATGGGGAATATGCTAGATCTTGATGTTGTGGCGGAAGGTGTCGAAACCGTCGAGCAATTGAAATATATTCAAGAATACGGATGTCGGTATTTTCAGGGGTATTTTTGCAGTAAGCCTTTACCCGCGGATGAATTTGAAAAACGGTTATTGTTGGGAGCCCCATCTTCCTCTGCGCCGGAATAAATACGCCGTGGCGTGATGCCCACACTTGTTAAGTTTTATCGAATGGGTACAGTTTTGAAAGTAAAACCGGCACCGCCGTTTCTACTTTTAAAATACGTCTTCCTAAGTGGATGCCGCGAAAGCCATAGTCTAGAAAAGTAGTCACTTCTTTTTCAATAAACCCCCCTTCAGGACCGATCGCCAGAGAAATCGGCGTTGTTGGCGTGTGCGTGTGAGGCGCGTGACTTCCTGATGGGTCCGCAATATACATTAGGGTGTCTTGTGTTAACGCTGTTAGTTTATCCTCCATAAAGGGCCGAAAACGGGTATGCATTTCAACTTCGGGTAATTGCGTTGCCATTCCCTGCTCTAAACCCAAAATCAACTGTTCCTTGATAGCTTGCGGTGTTGCCGAGGGTGACTGCCAGAAGCTTTTTTCTACTCGGCTGGTTTGTATTAGACATATTTTTTGCACACCCATTGTTGCAATGGTTTGAATCGTACGCTTCAACATTTGGGGGCGTGGCATGGCTAAAATTAGCGTGATAGGGAGCTTGGGTGGTGGTGATTGATCCAGGTGAATATTGCTAATTTTTGTAGCAGTCTCAGTTATCTCGGTAATTGTGCCTTTGCCGACAAGACCGTCGAGTTTACCGAGCGTAATTTTATCACCAGGTACAAGTTTTAATACCTGCCTGATGTGTGTGCTTTGACGTGAGTTGGCTACGGCTGACGAATCGGAGGTGAACTGATCGTCAGTTAATAATAATAAGTTCATATGTTAACTGATTTAAATTTGATCATATTTTAGGTCGGATAATTTTGAGGCTAAATATTCTGAATATTATGAGTGAAAATGACGGCATCGCGTAGAAAATGGTGACAAATGAGATGCGCGTATGTTCTCGGTTGATGCGTTTGACCCTATAATGGCGCCCGCAGTTTTTTACATAATGATTTTAACGGCCGGTGAATTCTTTCGCCTCTAGTGTGCGATGTATGGAATGCAAAATAATACATAAAGCTCGCCGGCAACAACGATAAGTAGTATTCATGAGTGTAATTGACATCAACGATAGAATCGAGGCTCTCAATCGATCACGCAACACCTTATCGACAACAGCCTTGGCATCTCTCGTTGAACATGTTGTTAAAGTGCTGATGCATGTGGACGGTACCCATGGGGTTTCTCGTCGCTATTGTGAGCCGGAAACAGTGCTCGAAAGAGCAAAAACACAATCCTATATTCTACTCGATTTGGGACACGTTATTCGCATGTATTTCGGCGATGACTATTTCGACCTTCATCTTGATACACATGTGCCCTATGAGCGAAACGAGAGTTTTTCAATGCTTGTTGAAGATGTGGTTGCGGAGAACAAGCAAAACGACGGGCGTGTGTAGTCGCGTCTTCCTCTGCCATAAATGACGTTTAATACGGAAGGTGTAACGACGCCATTTATGCGCCATGAGTGGCGCCCCCGGCTGGAATCGAACCAGCACCTAAGTCTTAGGAGGACCCTATTGTATCCATTCAACTACGGGGGCGAGGCGGGCGCTCATTATCTTTGTGCACCACTGATTTAGCGTCCAGGATTATATAGGAACCTCTGATTAACACCAACATCCCCCGAGCCTACCCACTAAGTTCTCGTCAAGGCGTGTTTATACCAGCCTAAGGCCTTAAGCCAAAAAGCACATGTCCTGTCATGTGAGTTTCGTTATGCAAGTTAGCGGCAGTGCTATTCTTGTGACACATTTATTTGGGCCTTGTGTTAGCCTTTGGGTCGCTAGCAATAGAGGTTTTTATGCTTGATGTAGAACAATACCTAACCAATACGCGATTCCCTCCCTTAAAGCGAGATGGGGTTAATGTCCTTCAGGTTAACTTGGGGTATCTGTGCAATTTAAGTTGCACGCATTGCCACGTTAATGCAGGGCCCAAACGCACTGAATTGGCGAGTAAAGCGACGGTCGATATGATTGTTCAATATTTAAAAGCCAAGCCCATATCAATGTTGGATATAACCGGCGGCGCGCCAGAGATGAATGTTCATTTTCGTTACCTGGTTAACGAAGCAAAAAAACTGGGTGTTAAGGTTGTTGACCGTTGTAATCTGACCATTTTAAACGAGCCAGGCTACGAAGATTTAGCAGAATTTTTGGCCGAGTCTCAGGTAGAAATTTCAGCATCTTTACCTTGCTATCAAGAACAGAATGTTGCGGAGCAACGCGGCAAGGGTGTGTTTGATTCTTCAATAGCAGCCCTAAAAAAGTTAAATCAATTGGGGTATGGTCGCGATGACGGTTTAGTGCTGGATTTGGTGTATAACCCAAACGGTGCTTTTTTACCGCCGGATCAAAAAGCTTTAGAAGCAGATTATAAGGATCATCTATTTTCCAACTTTGGTGTTGAGTTTAATGAATTATTGACGATCACCAACATGCCGATTTCACGTTTTGGCAGTATGTTAATGTCAAAAGGTTTGTGGGATGACTATATGAGTTTGCTACGCCAGAGTTATAGCGAACAAAATCTTGACGGTGTTATGTGTCGCGGTCTTATCAGTGTGGATTGGGAGGGCTATGTGTTTGATTGCGATTTTAATCAGATGCTTAGTTGGCCAATGATTATGCCTAACACGTCTGATGGCACAATAGCCTCCGACAAGCCCCGCACACATTTGAGTGATATATTAAATAAAGATTTATCCGGTAACCCCATTGTGGTTGGAGAGCATTGTTATGGTTGCACAGCTGGGCAAGGCAGTAGTTGTGGCGGGGCCCTGAGTTAAATTTAGCACTGACGGTAAAGAAGCTTCACGTATATGGCCATTCCTCGTAACGCGTCACAAGATTCAAACACCAAACCTTTGGTATCGATCGTTATTCCAGTATTAAACGAATCGGTTTTAATTACTAAGCATCTTTCGTTTTTTTCAAAACTGCATTCCTCTGTAAATGAAGTGATTTTTGTCGATGGCGGCAGCACGGATGATACGGTTGCGCAGTTATCCGCCGCCGGATATTGTGTTGTTTCATCGCTATTGGGGCGTGCCAATCAGATGAATGCGGGTGCTGCGCATGCGCGGGCAGATAGCATCTTATTTCTTCATGCGGACATAGAGGCTCCTAATAATTTTAAAGAGCTATTATCGATAATACCCCGATATTCATGGGGCTTTTTTAAGGTTCGTTTACGTCATCCTCATTGGGTATATAGGCTTGTTTCAAGCGGCATTAACATGCGCGCGCGACTGTTTCAGGTGGCGACCGGAGATCAAGGCATTTTTGTTAAAAAAGCGCTCTTTAATCAATTGGGTGGTTTCCCGTCGATTGAGTTAATGGAAGATGTTGCGCTGTCCAGAATGCTTAAAAAGCACGTCGCCCCGAAAGAGATAAATGAATATTTACATGTATCCGCGCGGCGTTGGGAATTGCGTGGCGTAATGAGAACTGTATTTTTAATGTGGGGGATTCAATTGGCCTACATGCTCGGGGTTTCACCTAAACGTTTAGCGAACTGGTATCGTTGAACAATGAATGACGTTATTGTTGCACAGTTTTTAAAATCCCCAGAGCATGATGCCGTTAAGACGCGTTTATATCCTGTTCTCAGCGAGACTGAGGCAAGGGCGCTTCACAAAAATCTTGCATCACATGTTACGGAGAATTTACGTACCGCCATTGGTATTACGCCTGAAATATGGTCTTCATGCGGCGGTCCCTTTGCCCAATCTTTGAGTGAGTCGATTCAGAGCGCGCACCATATTCAGTGCTTAGGTGATTTGGGGCAGCGCCTTACTTACGCAATGAGAGCATGCTTAAGTCGCTCAAAAGCGGTGATATTTATTGGGAGCGATTGCCCATTTATTAATGCGCAATATATTACAAGCGCAGTCGAGCAATTGGTTCATCATGATGCAGTGATCGGGCCGGCGAATGACGGGGGGTATGTATTGTTGGGTATGCGTCGCGTACTTCCCCAATTATTTACAGGGGTTACTTGGGGGTCTGAACACGTGTTTTCGCAAACCCTACAATGCATGAGGTCTCAAGGGATGAGCTATCACGTATTGACGTGTTTACCCGATATCGATAGGCCGGAAGATTTGTCTTTATTGCAGCGGCCTGGTTACGAACAATTACTTATTTTTTCGCAATAAGGTCTTAAGCTTCGTCCACTTTAAATGAGCTTTGGTTGCTTGTTGCTGTACCCGACGCAGTATAGAGGGTAGGGGCTTTTGTTTGGCCGCGCATTAACTCGAGCAACCTTCCATATACTTGCTGTTGGCGCCCTAGAATTTTACCGTTCACTTCGTTTTTATACTGGCATTCCTTGGTGAGTTTCTTCAATGTTTCCCAGTCATCTTTAATCGTGCCGGTTGCAAGTTTACTAAGCATGGCATTCCATTTTTCAGAGAATTTTTCTGGCTCGGATATATTTGCCCAAGAAGCACGCTGCTTTGCACTTTCTTCGAGGTGGGTTAGTGGTTGAAGCTTTTGGTCGATGATCTCGGCGAGTGACTCTGCGTCACGGGATTGAAGCGCATCTTGCTCTTTGTCTAGGAGTTCCAGCAAAGTATTGCAGGCGTGAATGTCGCCCGAAATCTGAGTTTGGATAGTATCTGCAGTGATTGGCTGATTCATCATATAAACCGAAGGTCTGATTACATTAACTATGGCAGATTTTTGCCGTTAGGGAAGTTTAAGCAGAATATGTGCCGTTTTACAGAGTTAAATCTGTGGATCGCTGTCGGTTTTATGAGGTGCGGGGCTGAATGACTGTGAATGAATAGCAGCAATAGTAGAAAAGAGGGCTGTGCGGATTAAGTATTAGCCCAGGTGCGACTCTTCCTGGGCGATTTTACCTGCGATCGCTTCTATGTCGATACGATAGTTACCTGAGTCGATTTGGGCTTTAACACTGGCGACTTTAGCCGAGTCAATATCGCTGGCTTGCGCAATTTCGGTTTCCACTTTACCAATAGCTAGGCTCGCTGAGCTCAGTGATACGCTATCTTCTGCGCTGGGCGAAGTAGGTTTCTGTTCAACCGTGCTTTCAGCTACCTTCGACGCAGTCTGTTGACGAGACTTACTCGATGACGCCGCTTGACTGTTTATGTTGTTGCCGGGATCGATAACCATGGGTCTACCGTATTTACCTTAACCTGTTTCGTCTAGTTTTATCGTATTCAACAGAGCTATCGGCTGAAAAAATGATACCTTTAGACCTTATTTACACTTTTTTCCGAAGAAAGATCGGATTTCATTAAATATCCTTCAAATTCAATGCGTTAGCGAGTCGCAATGGTGACCTTGCCTGGGGCGATGACCTCCGCTTGTACCACTCTATTGGAGCGCTCGTTTTTAATTTTGATACGTTCTCCCATGTGACCATTGACCAGCGCCACACCAGAGGTTTCAACACTCAGGAAGCGCGATTTACTGCTTACGACAACAGTCTGGCCTTTGCGCACGATATCAGGTTTCGTTAAGTAGGGGAGGCGAACGACGTCTCCACGGCTAATAGGGCGTTTGATTTCCATCCCGAGAGCTCTGTCTAGTGATTCAATATGACCTCGTCCTACTGTCGATGTGTTCAAGCGTTGAAACTCTAGGTCGGTGGCCTGTAATACATCACCCCGTTGTAGCGAGCGTGTGCTGACCAATACCTCTGAATAGACGTCAATGGATACAGGGACATATACCGTCCAACGCCGTTCGTTCATGCAGCTCGTCTTCACGGTGATATTACGGCCGTTGTGGGGGGGTTCTTTGATCTGAAGTGCCAAATTATCGTCGCATTTCGCGAGGCGGAGGCGCGAGTCGATGCGGCCGACGTTAATTTGAACGTTTTGTTCAAACGCTTCTTTGCCGAAAACGCTTTTGTAATAGTCAGTCGTATGCTCGAGCACATGCTGATGGAGCATATCGATGTCTTGTGTGCCACCTGCTAAGGCGGCATTAGAAATACTGATCACAAGTATTGAGGCCAAAAAACTGCGTACGTTCATACTTATTGTCCTATGCTGAAAGCGTTGACTTGAACAAATTTCAAAGTTATGTCAATTAATTTTCCTTACTTTTATTTATAGCAAAGCCTGTGCCTCTTGCTAAACTAAATTGTATATATGTCCATAATATGAATACGATAGGAGATTTACATGGCCGGTGTTCTAGATAGTGTTAATCAGCGAACGCAGCTGGTCGGGCAAAACCGGTTAGAACTTCTTCTTTTTAACTTGGGCGGGTCCCAAACGTATGGGATCAACGTGTTTAAGGTGAAAGAAGTGCTGCAATGCCCTTCCCTTAGCGAAATCCCGAAGCGAAATCCGGTAATCCGTGGCTTAGCCCACATCCGTGGCGGGACGATTCCGATTATGGACCTTAAGCTCGCCACCGGCCACCCTGCATTGGATGATCTTGCGAACTGCTTCGTAATTATTGCTGAATATAACCGTTCAACTCAGGGGTTTTTGGTGAAAGGCGTTGAACGTATTGTGAATATGAATTGGAGCGACATTCATCCGCCACCCAAGGGGGCGGGTCGAAATAACTACCTGACGGCCGTAACCGAGGTGGAAGGGAAATTGGTTGAGATTATTGATGTTGAAAAAATCTTAGCTGAAGTGACGCCGTTGCGAGAACATGTGAGTGCCGAGATTATCGAGGCCGCACAAGAAGAGATTTCTGTTCAAAAACATATTCTTATTGTGGATGACTCCTCTATCGCTCGAAAACAGATTCAAAAAGTGGTGGAAGCGCTTGGTGTTAAAACGACACTGCGGAAAGACGGCAAAGAGGCGCTTGAATTTTTGGAAGGGCTTATTGAGCAAGGTAAAGATCCGTATCAGGAGCTACTGTTAGTGGTCTCCGATATTGAAATGCCGGAGATGGATGGCTACACCTTTACTGCAGAGGTCCGTGCCAACCCAGGGCTTAAGGATCTTCACATCATCTTACATACGTCGCTGAGTGGCGTGTTTAATGAAGCGATGGTGAAAAAGGTGGGTGCGAATGACTTCCTGGCGAAATTTCATCCCGACGAGTTGGCGAACAGGGTCAATGGTCGAATTTCCGAATTGACTAGCTAATCACCAAACAAAGAGTGGTTTGTATTATTTTGGCATTTAATGCGTATCAGCAGGATTACTTACGGAATGGCAATTTGTGAGCACTAGAACAGAAACGCCACAGTTAAGTGGTGCTGAATTTCAAGAATTTCGCGATTTTCTTCAAAAAGTCGCTGGGATAGACTTGGGTGATAATAAACAATACCTTGTGTCTACCCGCTTGCGCAGAGTGCTAGCCGAATACGAATGTGCATCGCTGGGCGAGCTAACGAAACTTATTCAGCGTCCAGGCAATACACAGGCAAAGCAAAAAGTCATTGATGAGATGACGACCAACGAAACATTTTGGTTTCGCGACTCTTATCCTTTTGATTATCTTAAATCTAAGATTTTGCCGGAGTTAAGTGAGCAGCGTTCAACTGGGCGTGCACGTATATGGTCTGCAGCTTGTTCTTCTGGTCAGGAGCCGTACTCGCTGAGTATGATGATCGAAGAGAGTAAGAAGAAAAATTTTGCAACTAAAAACCTTAATGTGGAGATAGTGGCAACAGATTTATCGAGTGTGATACTGAATAAGGCCAAGTCGGGTGAATATGATCGCTTATCAATTTCTCGCGGGTTATCGAAAGAACGGCTAGATAACTTCTTTGAAAGCGCTGGGCCAGATTTATGGCGAGCAAAACCCATAGTCAAAAGCCGTATCACTTTTCGTCCGCTGAACTTACAAGAAAGTTTTGTGACGATGGGCAAGTTTGACGTAGTGTTTTGTCGAAACGTTCTGATTTACTTTTCTGCCGAACTGAAAAAGGATATTTTGACGCGGATCCATGCCACGTTAAAGCCTGGTGGCGCGCTGTTTTTAGGTTCTTCAGAAAGTTTAAGTGGCGCCTCGAGCTTATTTGAAATGGTCCATTGTAATCCAGGTGTGATGTATCGGGCCAAATAATATGGCTCGCTAACCACTCACATACGAATGCCTGAGCTATTGCCGCTCAGGCCATCATTCTCTTTCTTGCGATAGAATTGTTGTGATGCTCACAACACGTTTTACGCTATTTCTTTTTAGAGTCCTTCCTTCTGTCTTTTCTCGTGTCGTTCCTCACTTCTTTTCTTGCTTCCTTTCTTAACTTAATGAAAAGCGGAAACCCATTGCCGCTCCGCTCATATGAATTATCGCGGGTAATCGATAGACGTAAAAAAACCCTTTATTATCAATGGCTTATAAAAGTTTTTATCTTTGGCATACCGGTTGCATTTGATATTTGTAGATTAAATTAAGCGGAAAATTGTGGTCCCAATGGCAATATCATTCGACAAAGCACTCGGTATGCAAGAAGCAGCACTTAAGTTACGCGTTGAGCGTGCAGGGGTGTTATCAAGCAACTTGGCCAATACGGATACGCCTAATTACAAGGCGCGAGATATTAACTTCCAAGAAGCGCTATCGGCTCAAATGGACGGAAACAGTATCGGACGTATGCGTGCGACTAATTCCGGCCATATCGATCACTCTAGCGGTGCGAGGCCAGCCCATGAATTTTATTATCGTACGCCTACGCAGCCATCTATTGATGGGAATACCGTTGAGGAAAATACTGAACACGCTGAATTTATGAAAAACAATATGGAGTTTCAGGCGGCATTTACCTTTTTAAATTCACGCTTTAAAGGGATGACCAAGGCGATTACAGGACAATAATTATGGCGATTACAAATATTTTTGATATTGCTGGATCAGGCATGAACGCCCAAAGCGTTCGGCTTAATACCACCGCAAGTAATATTGCGAACGCTGAAACAGCAAGCTCTAGTTCGGATCAAGTGTATCGTGGTCGTCATCCGGTTTTTTCAACCTTGTACAACAATATGACCGCACAAGGCTTCGAAAGCCCATCTTCTGTGGGTGTGAAAGTAGATGGCATTGTTGAAAGTGATGCGCCTCTTCAGCCGCGGTATGAGCCTCATCATCCTCAAGCCGATGAAGACGGTTACGTGTATTACCCCAATGTGAATGTGGTTGAAGAAATGACGAATATGATTTCAGCATCCCGATCTTTTCAGGTCAATGTTGAAATGATGAACTCGGCGAAACAAATGGTTCAACGTGTCTTGACCTTAGGTCAATAGTCTACGTCGCGAAGAGGAAGAGAGAGGATAGCAACATGCCAGAAGTTAATGCCACCAACAGTGTTTTTAGTGACCTCGCGATTAGCAATAAAAAAGACGAGCCCGCTAAAAGTAATGAGCTTGGTCAGAGCGCATTTTTAGAACTCATGGTCACGCAACTTAAAAACCAAGATCCTCTTAGCCCACAAGAAAATTCAGAGTTTGTTGCGCAACTGGCCCAGTTTAGTTCGGTCGAAAGCCTAGACAAGCTCAACAATAATTTCGATTCCTTTACCACCAGCTTTGTTGCGAACCAAGCTTTGCAAGCGTCTAGTCTTGTTGGACGCTCTGTGACAGTGCCTTCGGATATAACCCGTTTAGATGCCGGTGGTGTGATCAGTGCGAGTGTTGAGGTGCCCGCGAGCACGGGTGATGTGTCTGTGAATATATATGCAGAAAACGGCACATTGATCGATCAGATTAGTTTAGGCGCACAGCCCGCAGGTGAGTTGGTGATGCGTTGGGATGGAATGAATATGGAAGCGAACGGGGAGCTAATTGATTGGCAAAGCAGCCAGGAAAACGGCGTCCCTGCGGGAAATTATCGTTTCGAAGTGTCCGCTGAACTCGATGGGTCTTCCACTGAGTTGGATACTTCGCTAAGCGCCAACGTGAATAGTGTCACGGTTGGAGCGAACGGCACACTTGTGCTAAATCTTGCCGGCATTGGTGCGGTGAGTTTGGCCGATGTAAAACAATTTAATGAATAGTTTGTAGTAAAAGTCGGGAGAGAGTTATGCCATTTGATACCGCACTGAGTGGAATAAGAGCTGCATCCACAGAGCTTACGGTCACCGGTAATAATATTGCCAATGCGTCCACCACGGGGTTTAAATCCTCACGAACCGAGTTTGCTGATGTTTATGCGACGTCTGTATTAGGCTCGGGGAGCAACGCGATCGGCAGTGGTGTTCAGGTTTCTGAAGTGTCGCAGCAATTTAGTCAGGGTAATGTTGCGTTTACCGAAAAGGAAACGGATTTAGCCATTAATGGTAACGGTTTTTTTGTATTGAGTGATGGTGGTGAAACACGCTATAGCCGCGCCGGTGCGTTTGGGCTAAATCAAGATGGGTTTATCGCCAACTCGACAGGTGCGTTGTTGCAGGGGTTTTCCGCGGATGCCCAGGGGAATATTGGGGATATTGCGGGGAACGTCAGTATTACGACCAGTAATTTGGACCCTCGTCGTACCACATCGGTGGAATCTGTATTGAATCTGGATGCTTCTCAGGCCGTATTGCAAGAATCAGGCAGAGAGATTATTACCTCCGGCGTGAACGTTGGATTAGCCAACAGTGGATTACAATCAGCTACCTCAACCACACTTTCAAGTGCTGCATTTACATTACCGATGGCGAATGACTTTTCTACTACGTCCATTGATTTTGATGTGGACTTAAGTGCGGGGACGAATATAGGAACGGTGAGTATTAGCTTGGATTCTGCCGCGGGTGTACCAGGAACGGTATCCACATTTAATGACCTTAGAATTTTAGCCAGTGTTATTAACGCACAAATATTTTCGCCATCAGGTGGTCAGTCGACCATTGATGTAGTGGCAGATGCCGTGGATTTAGGCGGTGGCACTTTTGGTATCGAGTTTTCAGCGATTGAAGAGGGCGTTAGCTCCACAATCTCTTTGGCAAATTTGACTGCTAACTCGTCTCAACTGGGCTTGAGTGGGCCAGTTCCAACGTCTGTTGCAGGCATTCCTCAGGTAACCAATGGTTATTCAGCGCAACCGATAGAGATTACGACACCTGATGGTTCCACGGTCACGTACAACGCGCAAGCGGGTGATACCGCGGCGGAGACAGCATCGGGGTTAAATTCATTGCAGGGGATTACCGCGACAGCACAAACTCAAGCAGAGATATCGGGTTATAACAGCCCAAATGGCAATATGATCGTTACGATTAATAACGTACAACTTTCTGGCGATTCACTTGCGGCGTTAGAAACGGAGATTAATACGCTCTCCAACACCACATTACCAGGTGTTTCTGCTGTGTTAGATACAACGGGTACGGCGTTAAATCTAGTTTCTGCCGGTGGTGATGATATTGAAATCAGTATTACGAGTATTGATGATGGTGATTCGTTGACAATGCAGGGTTTGGTGTCAACCAATGGTGGTTTGGGGGTTGGCCGGCCGCAAATATTGGAAGCGGATCCGTCAGCGGATGGCGTGTCTGTACCGCCGGCAACAGCCGATATTTTCAGTGCAGAAACTAACTCCGTTATTGTCGGTGGCGAGATAACAATATTGTTGGATGATGGGTACGATATTGCTCAGCCGACCATTCAAAATATTATTCAGCCTCTTAGTCCCGCCGAATTTACAGATGTGGTCATTAATGATTTTGACCCAGGTGATCAAGCGACTTATAACAGCGCCACATCCATGACGATCTATGACAGTTTGGGAACTTCGCATGTGATGACGCAGTATTTCGTGAAGCAGGATTATGATCCTAATAGCCCGACATCGATTCCTAATCATTGGCAGGTACATGTGCAGATTGATGGCTTTGATGTGGGTGACCCCGATACGACATTAGCACCGCCACAAAATACCGTGGCGACGAGAGCGTCATACAATATCTACTTTAATGACGACGGCACACTGGATGAAACGCAAAGTGATAATATCCTTGTGTCAAACTGGGAAGTTCGGGACGGTAGCGGAGCCATTAACGATGGTGCTGCTGGGCCGCAAACCGTACTTGCGGGGGCCACTATTCCAGTTGCCGAGCCGCCAACAAGTTCTAATTTCGTGATTGATTTTAATGGTACGACGCAATTCGGTTCAGCATTCTCAGTAAACGACGTTGATCAGGATGGTTTTGCGACGGGTCGGTTGTCTGGATTGAGTATCGATGATGGTGGTGTCATCTTCGCGCGATTTACCAACGGTGAATCACAAATTCTCGGTCAGGTGGCTTTAGCTGACTTTCCTAACCAGGAAGGTTTGCAACCGTCAGGAAACAGCACATGGGTAGAAAATTTCCGCTCCGGTGAACCAAGAGTTGCCGCTGCTAACACGGGCAGTCTCGGAGCTATCCAGTCTGGCGCTTTAGAAGAGTCGAATGTGGATATTTCCGCTGAATTGGTTAATCTTATTATTGCGCAGCGTAATTTCCAGGCCAGTGCTAAGACGATTGAAACAGCCGACAGTGTGACACAAACAATTATCAACCTGAGGTAATTTCTGGGCCGTAGGCTACGCGCCACGGCCTTTTCATTAAAAACGTCAGTGCAAATGCCAGTACGAATATCAGTACAAACGAATGTGCGGGGTGTTCTATCTCCGCCTTTCTATTTTCCTTATTCCTCCTTCCTATTTTATCCTGCCTGTTTTTTGGCATTCATATTGCTCTATTTTCTTTAAGGTAAAAAATTAAAGATATTTTGACGGAGCATCCCGTGGACAAAGCTTTATACATCGCAATGACCGGTGCCAAGAATAATATGATGGCGCAAGTCAATCACTCGAATAATCTTGCCAACGTAAATACATCTGGTTTTAAAGCCGACCTTACACAGGCGCGCAGTATGCCGATTTATTATGGTGAAGGTGCGCCGACGCGCGCGTACGCCATGGTCGAGAGCCCCGCGACAGATTTTTCTCATGGCGCGATGATAGAAACAGGGCGCGATTTAGATATTGCTGTTCAAAAAGAAGGGTTTATTGCTGTGCAAGCACCAGACGGCACAGAAGCTTATACCCGTGCGGGGTCACTTTATATTGATAGCGTTGGCATTTTGCGCACGGGAGGCAATTTACCCGTGATGGGAAATGGCGGCCCTATTGCAATTCCCGCTGCTGAAAAAGTAGAGATCGCATTGGACGGCTCAATTTCCGTTATTCCGTTAGGGCAGGGCGCAGATGCCGTTGCTCAAGTTGAAAGAATCAAACTGGTTAACCCACCACTGGACAGCATTAAAAAATCGCCTGACGGACTCATTCGTTCACTCAATACGGAAGAAGAAATTCCTGTTGATGGCGCGGTACGTCTTGTTTCCGGCTTTATTGAAAGTAGTAATGTTAATTCAGTAAATGAATTGACGAGTATTTTAAGTCTTTCACGTCAATATGAGATGCAAGTAAAAATTATGCAAACCGTTAAGGAAAACTCAGAAGCCTCAGCACGACTCTTATCGTTGCAAGGCTAGGGTTTGTCGATAATCGTAATGTTTTGATGTGAAAAATTAAGATTAAAACCACAGTTAGAAAAAGAGGTGAAGTATGCACTCCGCTCTATACGTTAGTAAAACAGGTTTGGCCGCACAAGATAAGCAGCTGACCACTATATCGAATAACTTGGCGAATGCGTCCACGGTCGGGTTTAAGCGGGATCGCGCGGTCTTTGAAGATCTGTTATATCAAATTCAACGGCAACCAGGCGCACAAACGTCTGAAGAAACGCAACTTCCCTCCGGTCTTCAGTTAGGAACTGGGGTGCGTGTTGTGGGCACACAAAAACAATTTACATCGGGTAGCCTTCAAATTACGCAGCAGTCATTGGATGTTGCGATTGATGGCCGAGGTTTTTTTCAGATTCAACAACCAGATGGCAGTGTTGGCTATACACGAGCAGGGCAGTTGCATTTAAACAGTGACGGACAGTTGGTGAATGCAAGTGGCCTATTGTTGGAGCCGAATATTACCGTGCCGCAGGGCGTTGAAAATGTCACGATCGGTACCGACGGTATTGTGAATGCCTTTATTCCTGGCGAACCCGCCGCGACGATTCTCGGCAACATTCAAACCGTAGATTTTGTAAACCCGGGCGGTTTACAGGCGGCGGGTGGCAACTTGTTTTTAGAAACGGCCTCTAGCGGTACGCCTATTACGGGTACCCCTGGCGAAAATGGCCTAGGTCAAATAAAGCAAGGCATGCTAGAGAATTCCAATGTAGATATCGTTGAAGAAATGGTGAATATGATCACCACACAGCGCGCATATGAAATGAATTCGAAAGTCGTATCCACTGCAGATCAAATGCTGCAATTCCTTTCACAAAATGTCTAGTTAGGTGCAACGTGATTAAGATTGGTGTGTTGTTAAGTTGTTTATTCGGATTATCCGGCTGTGTTATTAATCAACCCGTGCAGCCGAATGACCCGTTCTACGCACCCGTGCTAAAAACGCATCCCGCACCTGATAATGCCATTAACGGTTCGTTGTACCGTGAAAATATTGCACTAAGTCTATTTGATGATGGGAAAGCCTCGCAGGTGGGCGACATCATCACAGTCACTCTGCAAGAGCGTACCTCTTCTAGTAAAAGTTCAAACGTGGAAATCACCAAAGAATCAGAGCTGGCGATATCCCCCACAGCGGCTGCAGGCACAATACTCGGGAAAGAGCCGAAAATACTCGGTGATTTTGGTTTGCAAACCGGTGTGACGGGGGATCGTGACTTTAAAGGTGAAGCAGAAGCAGATCAAAGTAACCGACTTACGGGGAATATTTCGGTTACCGTGGTAGATGTCTACCCTAACGGCACATTGGTTATTCGCGGAGAAAAATGGATCACGCTAAATCGTGGCAGTGAGTTTATTCGTATCAGTGGCTTAGTGCGGCCTGAGGATGTATCGCCCGAAAATACCGTTGCCTCAACAAAAATTGCAAATGCACGAATTGCTTATTCCGGCACAGGCGAGCTAGCGGATTCTCAACAAATGGGTTGGGTTGCCAGGTTCTTTAATAGTGCCATTTTTCCTTTTTAGTGGGATTGTATATGCGTAAATCCTTAACGTTATCATCGATATTTTTTCTCGTTAGTGCTCTTTTTTGTACGACAGGGTTTGCTGAGCGTATAAAAGATATTACCGAAGTGGATGGTGTGCGTGTTAACCAACTCGTGGGCTATGGTTTGGTCGTAGGGCTGGATGGCACAGGGGACAAAACAAACCAAGCGCCGTTTACAAGCCAGTCATTTAAATCTATGTTAAAACAGTTTGGGATCTCTATGCCGGACGGCGCGAGTTTTCAAGTCAAAAATATAGCAGCCGTTGCGGTACATGCAGAATTACCCGCTTTTGCTAAACCTGGTCAAAAAATCGATATTACCGTCTCCTCGATCGCGAATGCTAAAAGTTTACGTGGCGGGACATTATTGCTTACCCCTTTAAAAGGCTTGGACGGGAATGTCTACGCAATTGGTCAGGGGAATTTGATTGTGGGTGGGTTTGGCGCGGAAGGTAAAGACGGGTCTCGTATTACGGTGAACATTACCAGTGTTGGTCGGATACCCGATGGCGCTATAGTCGAACGCGCGGTGCCTACACGTTTTGGTGGAGACGAGAATATAGTATTCAATTTGCATACCCCAGATTTTACAACGGCAAAACGTGTGGCAGATAGTATTAACGACCTTTTAGGCCCGAATGTAGCGGCGCCTATGGATGCGGCATCTATTTCTGTTCAAGCGCCAGCTAACCCCGCGCAGCGTGTCGACTATTTATCGCTTTTAGAAAATATAGAAGTTACCCCAGGACTTTCGTCAGCCAAAATCGTCATCAATTCTAGGACGGGTACCATCGTGGTGGGGCAGCATGTACGTGTTGCACCTGTAGCCGTTACCCATGGATCGTTAACGGTGACAGTAAAAGAAGATGTGTCTGTTAGTCAGCCGAACGCGCTGGGCGAGGGGCAAACGGTGGTAGTGCCCGACAGTGATGTTGCGGTGACAGAAGAGTCCGGCCCGATGTTTGAGTTCTCACCTGGGCCCACGCTCAACGATATTGTAAAAGCGGTAAACGACGTAGGCGCGGCACCTGGTGATTTAATGGCGATACTCGAAGCGTTAAAACAAGCCGGTGCGCTTAAAGCCGAAATTATGGTGATATAGATGGATATTCGCAATGTACCTTTTATAGATCGCGCCACAACACAAACAGATGTGTATACCAACCTTCATGGTTTGCAAAGCATAAAAAATGAAGGTGATAAATCTGAAGCGCTAAAAAAAGTGACGCAACAATTTGAGTCTATGTTCGTCAACATGATGATGAAAAGTATGCGCGAAGCAAACGCGGTGTTTGAGAAAGACAGCATGTTTGATAGTGAGGAAAGTAAATTTTATCGCGACATGTTAGATCAACAACGTGCGGTTACCTTATCTACCGGTAGAGGCATCGGTATTGCTGAAGCAATGTATCGGCAGCTTTCTCGTACCTATGGTGTAGCGGAATCTTCAGGAAAATATTCAGAGAAGTTACCGGAAAAATTATCGGAAAATTCTGTTATAAATACGCCAGTAAGCCTTGATCGTCGCACGGATAGTGTTCGAAAAGATGCCTCTGCATCCTTAAGTAATACCGGTGAGCATAGTTTTTCGGGTGGGATAAATACGAGTGAATCTCAACGCACTCGCGCTTCATTATCCAATTCACCTCAGGACTTTGTTGAAAAACTCATTCCTCTAGCAAAAAAAGCAGCAGAAAAAATTGGTGTTGATCATCTATTACTTGTCGCGCAGTCTGCTTTAGAAACCGGCTGGGGAAAGCATATCGTGGCAGATGAGAAAGGTGATAATAGTTTTAATTTGTTCAACATAAAAAAAGGCAGTGATTGGAACAAGAGAACGGCGCAGCAAAACACCGTAGAGTATGATCGTGGTGTTGTTACTCTGGAAAAAGCTGAGTTCCGCATGTATTCCGGTGTCACTGAAAGTTTTGATGATTATGTGGATTTTGTACTAGGAAAAGACCGTTACAAAAATGCAGTTGATAACGCCGCGGACAGTGAACATTATATTAAAGCCCTAAAAGATGCAGGTTATGCTACCGATCCCCAATACAGCGACAAGGTTTTGTCGGTATATCATCGCGTGAAAGCGTTAGCCGATGAAGTTAGAATCACTTCTGATATAGGCAGCGGGGTCTAAGCATGACGAGTAATTTGCTTGGGGTAAGTGTCACCGGCCTTAGAGTTGCTCAAAGCAATTTGAATGTCACCGGTCATAATATTGCAAATGCGGATGTTGAAGGCTTCAGTCGTCAACGGGTGACGGCGGATACAAACCCAGCAACATTAAAAGATGGCGGTTACATCGGGAATGGTGTTAGCGTCGCTTCGATTGATCGTGTCGTGAATACCTTTATTACTGAACAGCTCCGTGTCGATACGAGCTTGTTTAATGACTTAGAGATATATAATCAAAATATTGACCAGCTAGACCGCTTACTCTCCGACGCCTCAACAGGGCTGACGGGCGGTATGGCGACGTTTTTTGCAGCACTTCAAAATGGTACGGACGACCCAACCTCTATTCCTTCGCGACAGCTTATTATTAGTGAATCAGAGAATCTTGCCGATAAATTTAATACCATGCACAGTCGTTTGGATACGATAAATAATGGCGTAGACGACTTTATTACCTCAGCGGTTTCCCAGACCAATTCCCTTGTAGATAATATTGCACAGCTTAATCAACGTATATCGGATGCGATTGGTGCGAGTGGCGGCGGCCAGCCGAACGATTTGCTTGATCAGCGGGACGAAGCGATACGTCAGCTATCCAAGTTGGTGGGAATTCAAACCTATGAACAGGGCTTTGGTCAGATCAATGTTGTGATGAGCAATGGCCAAAACCTTGTTGTAGGGACAGAAGGCAGGAATATTAGCCTGGTCACCAGTGAATCGGATGCACAGAAAACGGATGTTGTCTTTGAAAATGGCGATAGTCATATCGTGATCACCGATCAGATATCGGGTGGTGAACTGGGTGGCTTATTACGGTTTCAAAATAGCATCATGGATGAGTCATATAACGAGCTAGGCCGTATTGCGATAGTTATGGCGGATACGTTTAACGAAGTCCACCAAAGAGGCGTCAATCTTAATAACGAATTTGGCCAAAACTTTTTTTACGATGTTAATGATACGCTCATCGCCCGAAATCGTGTGATTGGTAATTCCGGAAACTCTACACCGAATGATCGAATATTGTCGCTCAATATAATTGATAGCGTAGAAATGACGGCCGACGACTATGAGTTGGAAGTGGAAGCGGGTGGATTAATGCGCGTTACCAACTCAAACACGGGCCAAGAAGTTTCGTCGACGGTGTTAACAGGGGTTCTCCCGCAAACGATTGAATTTGATGGCCTCGAACTGGTTGTTGAATCGGGCACGTTTAGAGCGGGTGATACATATCGATTAGCGCCAAGTCGTTCCGGCGCGAGAGACTTCTCTTCAGAAATTCTTAATGCGGCGAGTATTGCGTTCGGCAGTCCTCTAGTTACTGATGCTTCCATAGGCAATGTGGGCTCAGGGGAAATTAGTTTGGGGGAAGTCCTCTCCTTGGAGGACACAAGCGGAAATCCTTTACCGCTATTTGCCACTTCGGGTGAAATGAACCCGCCGTTGATTGTACGTTTTTCATCATCCAATACTTACGAGGTCTTAGATAATTCAGACCCAGGGAATCCCATAAGTTTAGTGCCACCTATGCGCAATCAGCGTTATATCGTGGGGCAAGATAATCCAATTTTTTCGACGGATCCTGGTGAAACCTTAGTGCAATCTGGCGGCGATTTAATTGGTTTGCCAGTAGGGCGAGCCGCAGTCGTGGGAGGCGGAACGCTCACGAATGGCTATCCGGCTGAAGCGATTACGATTACACAGGAGTCCTCTCAACCTGGTGTTCCGGATACAACGAACACGATTTTTACCTCGTTTAATGCCACCGCACGGGAAACGGCTAGCCAGCTAAATAATTTAGAAGGCGTTAGCGCAACCGCATTTACCTATGCAGAAATTACAGATACGGGAAGTTTGACACGGTCCTCGCCGTTGCAAATTAATATCAATGGCGAAGATCTCATTGAATACGAATTTGACTCTGGTTCGGGCACTTTTGTTGTCGCATCAAATGTGCCTGATCCTGCGACAGAAGAAGATGCATTTAATATCTACTTAGCCGACCGTATTAATAGTAATGATAATTTGAGCGCAGCCGGCGTTTATTCTGTCGCGGGTGTTGATGCCACCTCTGGCGCTTTTGAGCTGCGCGTATCGTCATCTGAGGGTGATGATATTCAGGTGACGCTAGAGGCAGATGCGACTGGGCCAGATAGCTTAAATGTCAGTGACGGGAATAATCCTGCCGTTACCTTAACCGGCAACGGTGTTGGCACAACCTCAGCGATAGCGGTTGGTGGCGAAATAGATATCCGTTTAGCTGATTCAGTATCGTTTGAAACATTCCCGCCGAATAGTTTGTTATTTGGCGATACTACCGCAGCAAATTTTGCGCAATCCACCTATTTTGGTATTCAAGCGTCTATTCAAGGTGTACCAGAGGTGGGCGATACTTTTACACTGGATTTTAATCTGGATGCGGCATCGGATAATCGAAACGGCCTAACATTATCGGATTTGCAAAATGGTGGCACCATCGATGGTGGCACAGCGAGTTACAGTGATGCGTATGGATCACTTGTTGAAACGGTTGGCATTGAAACTGCATCATCTAAATCAAATCGTGATGCAAGTGAACGAGTGTTAGAAGAGATTACTAAACTTCGTGACTCTGTATCGGCAGTCAATTTAGATGAAGAAGCGTCAAACTTGATTAAATATGAACAAATGTTCTCAGCAAATGCTCAGGTGATATCCGTCGCTCGGGATTTGTTTGATCGTTTAATCAGTTCCTTCTAAGCGCTGGGTAAACTCATGAGAATTTCATCAGCTCAAATATTTAATATTGCGAATAACAGCATTGCTGACGCAAACCAAGCGTTAGTTAAAACGCAGGAACAGCTATCCACAGGTCGACGTGTATTAACCCCATCGGATGACCCTGTCGCTTCAACAAAAATATTAACGATTGAGCGTGAATTGGGTAACGTGGAACAATATCGCCGCAATATCGATGCGGCAAAAAATAACCTCGTACTCGAAGAATCGATTTTAGATGGCGTTACGAACATCGTACAGCGTATGCAAGAGCTTGCTATCCAAGCAGGTAACACCGCGACACTGTCTGAGAGCGAGTATACCTCGCTTGCGAATGAAGTTGATTCCCGTCTTGATGAGCTATCTAATTTACTCAATTCTCAGAACGCAAATGGCGACTATATCTTTGGTGGCTACAAGAGCACAGAAAAACCTTTTTCCGGAAATATTAGTACGGGGTTTCGCTACGAAGGAGATGAAGGCCAGCAATTTATTAAAGTGGCGAATAGCACCAAAGTTGCAGCGAGTGATTCTGGAAAACATATTTTTGTTGATATAGATAGCGCAAGGAATACGATCAATACAAGTGCAAGTGCTGCGAACCGTGCTGATCCTCCTGCAAATATTTCGATAGGGCAGGTAACAGATCAAGAGGCGTACGACGAATTTTATCCTGAAGATATTGTGATTACTTTCAATGAAGACAGCAATATTGTGCCTGCAGGGAAAAATTTCACCGCTCGTGAACGCTCTACGGGGCGGATAATTTCTGCCGATGAGCGTTTTGTGCAAGGTGCGGAAATTGAAATGGAAGGTTTAAGTTTTCGTATAGTGGGTAACCCAGCATCAGCCACACCAGGTCAGACGGGGGATCAATTTTTTATTGAGTCCACCCAAAAGCAAGATATTTTAACAACCGTCGCACGCTTTAGTGAGGCGATGAAATCTTATGACGGGACCGACGAGTCACGTGATTCTGTTTCTGATATTGTGGCTGCAACCATCGATAATTTATCAAATGCACAAACCAGCGTATTGGAAACGGTATCTACTCTTGGTGCGAGATTTAATACCCTAGAAAGTACCGAACAACTTCATTTAGATTCTGAGCTGGTCTCACAAGAAGTGTTATCCTCTCTTCGAGATGTTAACTATGCCGAAGCGGCAACACGTTTATCTGCACAAACACTGATTCTTGAAGCGGCACAGGCTTCGTTTGTTCGTGTCAGTCGTTTAACGCTATTTAGTCAGCTGTAAGCACCCCTATCTTTTATATCTATCGAAAGGTTTCTGTTCGAAATCTTTTTCTGTGGTCTTGTAACTTTCAGATTGTTTTTGCGCTTGGTTTTTAGATGGTTTTTTTGTAGCGGCAATAAATTTCTTTCAGACAGACAATAAATTGCCGCTTGATATATAGGCTTAATCTTAAGATAAAGGAATGATCCTTAAGCCATTGAAAACAAAGGAAAAAATGTTTTTGGCATACCCATTGCTCTATATCCATTAGTGAATCATATTGCCGCTTTTAAAAATGATAAAACGGCAAACGATTTAAATAACTTAAAAGTGATATGAGAGGGTACAGGAGAAAAGCTATGCCTTTAGTCATCAATACAAACGTTGCCTCGCTCAATGCTCAACGGCAACTTGTTCAGTCTGGCAACGATATGGACCAGGCTATGGAGCGTTTGGCTTCCGGTAGACGAATTAATACCGCGAGGGATGATGCTGCTGGCTTGGCGATTTCGAATCGACAAACATCTCAAATTCGTGGTTTAGATCAAGCGATACGAAATGCTAACGATGGTGTCTCACTCATTCAAACCGCTGAAGGCGCTTTGGACGAAGTGACGAATATCTTGCAGCGTATGCGAGAGCTATCCATTCAGTCTGCGAACGGAATTTATTCTGAAGTTGATCGCGCTACCTTAGATGCGGAAGTGCAACAACTTAAATCGGAGATTGACCGGATCGCGTCATCCACAACGTTTAACGGCCAACCGCTGTTGGATGGCAGTTTAGGTGATGTGGAATTACAAGTGGGCTCTGAGTCCAATCAAACCATCGGCCTAAATATTCAAGGTTTTAGTACCTCGTCTCTTGGTTCAAGTTCCGGTGATATTGTGGGCGAAGCAATGACCGCACTATCTACCTTAACGGGTTTAGCGGGTGATGAGCTTGTGATCAATGATGTGGCGGTTACGTCACTGACCTCATCAACGACTGTGAATGATGCGCTAGCATCTATTAACGCTGATCTGGATGGAAAAAGCGCTGAGGTTGATAGCCTCGTGTCTTATGTTTCGGATTCTGCGGGTAACGGTGTTTTAGTGCCAGGCACAGATTTAACCTTAACGCTTACGGATGGCGATGGGAATACGCAAACATATAACATCACCGATACATCCAGCATGGATGAATTAGTTAACAAAATTAATTCTGATACGGTTATCGATGCGAAATTAAATGATTCTGGGAAGTTGGTATTAAGTGCTGCCGGCGCGGAGAGTATCCAAGTTGTGGATAACTCGAGTGGACAAGCCGCTACGGGTGCAGCGTCAGCCTCGGAAACAGAAGCATTCCGTCTTGTTTTCACTGATACAGGCTCCGAAAGTAACGGTGTCAAAATTGAGGCAGGGACAGGTACAACAGGCGCTGAGTTGGATGCATTGGGCTTAAATGTACAGGACGATGATGGAAACTTATTGGCTCGAGCGCTTACGGCGACAGCCAGTAATGACATTAATGCCGGTGACTTAATCATCAATGGTGTGGAAATCGGCGCGATTAGCGTTGGTACGGGAACCGCAGAAGATGTTGATGCTGTAGTTGAGGCGATTAACTTACTTGCCGATAGAACCGGTGTTGTTGCTTTTGAGTCTGCAGGTAATGCTAGCCGCTTAGGTTTGCGCTCAACCAGCGGAGAAAGTATCTCCATCAAGTACGGTGATGGTGCTACCGATGCAAATGTCGAAGCGCTTACAGGGCTCCAGGAGCAAAATTCTGCAGAGGGTAGTGGCTCAGTATCAGGCATTCAAATATCTACTGCGGCAGGAGCTCAGTCAGCAATCGATGTCATTGACGTTGCGCTAGAGCAGATAAACTCGACGCGTTCGGAATTGGGTGCGGTGAATAACCGGCTCGACTTTACTATGTCGAACCTCTCGAATGTGAGTGAGAAAACGGCAGCGGCTAGATCGCGAATTGTTGATGCAGACTTTGCCGCAGAAACGTCCATGCTGAGTCGAGCACAAGTGTTGCAGCAAGCTTCACAAGCGATGTTGGCACAGGCAAATGCACAACCACAACAGGTGCTCTCGCTACTGCAAGGATAAAATTGAAGGGTGTGAAACGACCAAATCCGGGCTTGCCCGGATTTTTTTTGTTCGTCATAAATGAGATGAAGTAGGCGTGAACATAGAGCCGTTAGAATGAACTAACAGGGAATAGATGCCAGATTTTGATTTCGCCTTGTTTAGCGGGAGGAGAGCAGTTGTTTTACGAGAGATGAGATTTTGTTTTTACCAGCCCCCCCCGAGAAAATAGATGCTGCATTTTTGGTAATGTGTGTATGATCATTTTTGTCAGTAAAATAGTGAGTAATCTTTGTTTTTAATTCCTCCAATGTTCGGGTGACTAAGCATACGTCATAAGCTTCGAGTTTTTTTAACTCTTCATCATCACAAAGTTGCTGGGGGGGCATTAATATAGTCAGGTTTTGCGTTGCGATTGATTCAAAAAGTGAAAGCCCATAGCAGCTCAGAATGAGTGATGATTCAACGATATATTGCTGAATACCGTCTGGGTTTTTTATCAGTGTCCAACGTTGAGGGTTGGGGAGTGCAGGGCTTGGAGCATAGGGACCTTGCACCCAAATGATATCCCAATGTGAAGGCACGATTTGTTCAACTATTTTCGGAACGATATTGCCGTATCCTTGCGCATCAGCGCCCCCCGTTAGCACTGTAACCTGCTGTTTTTGACGTTGATGTTGATCCGGTAAATCGACGAAATAGTTTTGCCAGCCGTAATTCACTTTTTCGCTATTAATGTTTGAATAGAACGCGGGGATGTAGAGTTGATCAACAACATCGATAAGTGGTTCTAACTTGTCGATAGCGATGATTTTTGATTTGGTGTTATTCCGGCAGAGAGCTTCAAGCTTGGATGTATCTATGAAGGATGGATGAAAATCGAGAATCCAAAGATCGGCATCATCTGTTTTTATCGCGTTCAACAAAGTTTTTTCGGATTCATACCACAGTGTCTTCGTCTTCAACCACGGAATTGACTTGCTTACCCCGTGGATATGCAACGTCGTTCCGAACCCTAAGTTTTCTTGCAAAGCTGAGGCGATGGTAGAGCAACGCTTTAAATGTCCAATCCCTATTTTTTCACTGACATGGCAAAATAAGGCGATTTTACGATACTGCAGTTGTGGGTTTTTTTGCACGACATGGGCATTAGTATTTTTTAATGTGGTATCTGAAGTGATTTGTTGCTGTACCCATTTTAAATCAACGATACTGTTCTCATCATGGGTTTCATACCACAGCGTGTAGATGTTTGACATGAACTCATAATCGGCAGCGGTATCAACCGATATTCGATGGTCAATCTTTGAGTAGTCATCGCTATCATCAATGAATAAGGTATCGAGTGTTGGATTCAGTTTATTTGCGTATCCAACGTGTTCTCGTGTCATTGCATCATTACTCATCGCAATAAGCTTGTTCCAGCCTTCAATGCTGTATATCTCTATACCTTCATGAATGCTCTTAACGCCTGATTTTAGGTCAATTTTTTCTTTGCTGGGGTGAGCTTTGAGCTGTCGAATGCTGTGGTCGATAAAATCTGGTGCGACGAGTGGGCAATCTCCGCAGATGTATATAATGTAATCAGGGTTTTCGCGTTTAACAATCGCGTCAATACGCCCCATTAAATCGTTCACGTCACCTGTGAAGGGTGTGCATTCAATATGGGATTCCGCCCATTCGACAAGAGGTCTATTGAAATTGTCACAAGTGGTTGCCAATATCAGTTTATCAATAGTGGAACACTGCTGTAAGCGCGATAGCGATTGCTCGATCAACGGTTTGCCCGCCAACGGTAATAGATGTTTACTGGGTAGTCGGCTTGAATTAAGTCTGGCGCCGATGATTGCAATGGATTTCATAACTGTTTAATCGGAGGGTTTTTCGCTGGGACATATGCGGTAAGAAAAAGAGGGTAGGCTCCCTCCTGGTTTTAATGTTTCATCTGCTTCTACCAAGGAAAACCAAAACCTATTTAGGTATTCATCATTGATTTTTTTGCTGGAGACCATGGGCAGTGCTGCACATATCGATGGATCCCATTCCAGTCTGAGCCCTTTGTTGTTACTCCCGAAAAAGAATTCACCCGTTGTGGCGCCAAGTGCACTGCTAGCGGAGACAATCGATGAAACTGGCGCCCCGTGATCTACATCTTCAGTAACGTTAAAGTGCTCTCGGGTGTAACCACCGTTGTGACAAGAGAACCAAGGGCGTTCGGAGCTGTTTAGGAGTGTAATAAACCCTAGCCGTAATGAGGCTTCTGGTCGTATATCGGATGCGAATTTAAAACCACATGTCAGGGATTCGCCCTTTAATTGGTACCATTTTAGAAGTTCGCCATAGGGAGTTTGGATGCGTGTGGTAATGGTGTTGTTGTCAGTAACATTGTGTATGGCATGACTGAGGTCGGTGACGCGATCGCGTTCGCGAAACCGCTCCATAACAAGATGATTGGAATAGTAATCAGCACTATACCGAATATGGTCAAAATATCCGTGGGTTAGGGTACCGCTAACAGGCGTAAAGTCCTGACTCACAAAAGCGAGGGATTCAACACTTAAGCCCCGATTTGCGTTGAGTATCAAGCGTACGTGCTGGGACGCAATGTTCAGTCTTTTTCGATCACTATCATATTCGAGTGTAAACGCGTCTCCAGCGTTATTTTCTGTTGGCAGCTCGTCATGTTGGCCTATGCGCGAAATAAGATTTGAGTAGCGTGTAGTCGTTATATGGGTTCTAAGGTCACTCGCCCAATACCGACACAATTGTTTCCAGTCCTCATCGGATGTGTCTTGATTGCTATAGTTCTTGAGTTGGGAGTGGCAATAAGAATTGAAATATAGATCATTGCGACCACTTAAGCCCCAGCGGGTAATGTTATATTTGGTCTGTTTTTTTACGGAGATAGGGTGTGAGGCTGTTGAGATGGAGAGGGCATTATTTTCCTTCCATTGCGAAAGGGTTTCTCTAGGTAAGCACCAATTGTACTTATCTGAATGCTTGAGGGTTGTGAACACATCGCTAAGACGACGCCATTCTTTACTTTCAGTGTTTTGTGATGCTTCGCTTTTATAGCGACCTGGACGGTAGTCGAATACTTCTGCGTCACTGCCGTAAATAGAAAATACTTGGGTTGTTGGTTTTATCGCTTTATCTAAATATTTTAGATAGTCGTTAAGTATAAGTTCTCCATGCGCGTAGCGTTGTAGTTTTTGAAACGCAATCGCATTATTCCAAATTACCTTAATTTTTCTGTTACTCGCGGTACGCAGACTTTGAGGGCGACACAGTCTTTCTGCTGGCCAGTCAGGGTTGTGAGAAAAGGGGTTATCCCATTCGACGACCACCGCTTCAAATCCACAATCTAAATATATATCGAGTAAGCCCGATGATACCGCTTGTTCATTAATATAAGCGACCGTTGGTGCAACGCCAAGGAGCGCCAGATAACTTTTTTGTCCAAGAAGCAGGTTGTGGGTATTTAATTTCGCCGGTATGAGTGGCCCAATAATTTGACTATCACCGCTTGCCAACACTTCACATTTATTCTTAGATAATAGTGTTTTGAGTTTTTCGACCCAAGCGGGGTCAATACTCTGTACGCACTCCAAGGTGTATGCAGTAAGCTCTATGCCGAGTGGTATATTTTCTTGTTCAATAATGTCAAGCAAGGGCCAGTAGCATCGTGAAATAACGTCGGCATGAGCATCTACGTCAATGGAAGAGAACGCGAGATTTAAGTGAAAAATGGCATAAATTTTTACGGGTGTATGTGTGCTCACTATTCGACCTCAATCGCTACACTATCCATTGCCTTTTGTGCTAATTCAATCGCTAGTGCACGTGAGTCGGCAATAGTGATGAGATAAAACAATCTATTTGCATAAGATGTTGGTTCTAATTGTTGGCCAACGCAAAAATCTTGGTTTACGACAACTTCTACGACGCCTTCTCTATCTATTAACGAATCAAAGCCCTTTATCGATTTAATTTTGCCTGGTCGGTGGAAGTGGTAGCGATGGCACATTCCCTTTGTAAATTTTGGTGTTAGGTCGCTTATATCGACGTTTCTCCCCACAGCTAACAGAATTGTGGCGTCGACGATATTAATGCCATTTACACGTGGTACGACACGGGAGCAGAATCCGCCACCACTTAAGCGTGAGGTAACCTCAATAACATACACATCACCTTCTTGTGAAATAATGAGGTCGCCTTTAGTCGGGCCGGTATGAATGCCGAGTGCTTTAACCGCTCTCGAGAATTCGGCGCACATTTTATCGATTAGTGCTTGCGGGTGTCTTGTTGGCATCTCGCCACCGTCTTCTACCATTAATGGGTAGAAATAGGGGTTTCTCGCATAGTTACGGTCGGCGATCGCGGTGACATGTAAGGTGTTGTCTACAACCACACCTTCGATGCTTATCTGATCACCAGGAATAAACTCTTCGAGAATGACTTGTTTGTCGGACGCTAGCGCCAGAGATTCAGGCAGTGTTTGCATGAGCTCTTCGTCATTCTCAATAATGCGTACACCCCGTGAGGCGGAATTATCACTGGGTTTAATGACCAAAGGATAATTTAAGGCGTGTGTTAGATTCTTTTTATCAACAACAGCGAAGTTAGGGAAGTATATATCGGCTTCCTTAAAGCGTTTAGCACGAGCACATTTGTTTGTTGTCAGTAGGGCAACTTCTGGTGAGACGCCAGGAAGATTAAGGCTTGCGGCTACTGCTGCGACGGTAGGGGATACTTCTGCCCCAATTGTCATAACGCCGTCTAGCCCAATGGTACCAGCAATTTTTTTTGCGGTATTCACGACGGCGTCAATATCTTTAGTGCTAACAACGTAGTGATGTTGAGCAATTGAAAATGCGGGTGCATTGGGGTCGTAATCTATGGCAACAGTGTCTATGCCCAGTGCGTGTGCACGCTCATAAGCTGGGACTTGATCGGTGCCTGCGCCGATGATCAATAGGGTTGTCATGCCTTAACCCAGGCGCCGCCATTAACACTCATTGTTTGTGCTGTCATATAGCTAGACTCATCGGAGGCAAGAAAAACTGCTGCGCCTGTCATTTCGTCGAGTTTGGCAAAGCGCTTAATTAACATCAGCGATAGTGCGGTTTCTTTGACTTCTGGAGACATCGTTTTTTCCGTAAATTCATTTCCTATTACGCCTGGTGAAAGCGTATTCACGCATATATTTCTATCGCCAAGGAACCTCGCTAAATTATGTGTGAGTGCCGTTAATGCCATTTTTGCACATGCGTAGGAGGGCGTTCTTGGGCCGCCGTATTCACCTGATAGTGAGCCAATATTAATAATACGACCACTGTCATTAATAAAAGGAAGTGACGCTTGGCAACAACGAAACACACCGGTAAGATTTACATCGATGACGTCATTCCAATCTTCCTCGGTTTGTTTGTCAAAGTCAGCGGTGCGGTTGATGCCCGCATTATTAACAAGAATGTCGAACTTTCCGTAGGTCTCACCGACTTTGTTAAATACACTATCGACACTCTCTCTTGATCGCACATCCAAGGGTAAACACAGGTCTGCGTTGATGTCCTTTGCGATTTTTTCTGCTTCTTCTTTTTTTGAAAGATAAGTGACAACTACCTTCGCACCTTCTTTGGTGTAGCTTCGTGCGATTGCTTCACCGATACCGCTACTAGATCCGGTAACGATTGCAATTTTATTCTTAAGCCTCATAAATGCTCCAATTTATTTGAATAGTGCTTTATTTGAATCGGGCATGGCATCCCATTGATCTAAGAAACCTCTTAACGCAAGATCCGACAATTCTGAGTTCATCATATCGCTAAGCACATTGGGAGGGATGGTCGCAACATGAGCACCGGCTAGCGCGGCTTCTTTTACATAAACAGCGGTACGCATGCTGGCAGCCAATATTTGTGTATCGAATTCATAATTTTTGAATATCGTTGCAATTTCCCTAACCAGTTCAGAACCTCCTGTGGAGGTGACATCAAGTCTCCCCACAAATGGACTGACGTAAGTAGCCCCCAATTTTGCGGCCATAAGGGCTTGGTTCGCGGTATAGATTAAGGTGAAGTTGGTCTTTATGCCTTCAGCGGTAATACGATGCAGGGCTTCATACCCTGCCATATTAGCGGGTAGTTTTATGACCATGTTGTCGTGTAGTTTGGCTAATATTTTTGCTTCACGCACCATGTTATCGGCGTCCAAACTTACGACTTCTCCGCTGATGGGGCCATCCACAAGCGACACGATTTCACTAAGAACCTCTTGAATGTCTCGGCCCTCTTTTGCGATCAGTGCGGGATTGGTGGTAACTCCATCAAGAATGCCGAGTTTAGCGAAGCGTTTGATTTCTTCTACGTCAGCGGTATCTATAAATATTTTCATTTTTTTTTGCTCTACTCATACTGAAAAGTGAATATTTTGCTAGTTATCAAAAAGTGTACCTTAGGTTTTCAGGACCGCTGTAAATATGTCCCTATACGCTCTGCTTCGGCATCCATGCCTCAGACGTTCTGATAACCTAAGCCACACTTCTCCCGAGATTTGTGGCTATTCAACGTAGAACAGAGATTTAACTGTTTCTAGTCGTGATTGCGCTTGTTCTAGGTTGTCACCTGAAACAAAGACACTGGCAAGACCGGACAGCTTCATCGCGCTCTGTTTAAGGGTTTTTCCAGCCTTCTTATACACATAGGACGTGAATACCCCAGGCTGTATGAGTGGGCTCTCGGTAAATCCTACGTCTTCAATTTCTGGCTTGTCAGAAACAAAGACGTGGCACAGTGCAATAGACTCTCGCGATATGTTGACGAACTCACTATTGGGTGTGTCACCACATAATACCTGGGCCATAAACTCGAGGGGTTTAATCTGCATTGCCTTTGGGAACATCTGCAAGGTTCCGTTTGGACCATGAAGGCGAGGTCCAACTTCGATTACATGGAGACCTTGCTCATCGAGCACAAAGTCACCACCGACAGGGCCGAAATCCATTTTTAACGCAATCGCAATATCTCGGAGCATGTTATATGCCGTCTCTATATCTGCTGTTGATCGCTGTGAAGGGCAAATATTAAATGTCTCGACCGGATTAAAATTTTTGTATTGTTCTTCGTTGTTAGAAAAGAAACTATCGGCGTCACCAGCGGGGTAGAATGTTCCCTCGTGAAAAACACCCTGAGTATCTATAAAGTGACCAATGATTTCTTTTTCTAAAATCATTTCAGGGTAAAGGCTTTCATTTTTTAGCGCACTATATACTCGGTGAATATCATCTTTCGAGGTAATCTTCGAAACGCCTTTTCCACCAAAACCGTCCACGACTTTCAAATAGCATGTGCCACCCAACGTTGCGAATGCATTAAGTGTTTCCTGAAGCGAGCTAACTTCATAATACTCTGGTGTTAAGAAACCAAACTCCTTAAATTTACGTTTCATTAGTAATTTGTTGTCGCAGGTTACGGCTATTTCTGGTGGCAGGGTAGGTAATCCTGTTGCATTGGCGACAAGAGCGACGGAAACGGCATAGTTTGTAAGGGTGAAAATTCCCGCTATATTGAGATTGGTTTTATTAATAAGTATCCAAGAAATAAGGCTTTTAACATCGAGTGCACCAATGTTTACACAGACATCTGCTTGGGTAAATGCTGGAGCTTCGCGGTTTGTATCGGTCACGATGACGCGATAGCCGATGTCTTTCAAGCGTGCGACCGCTGGCACTTGCTGAATGCCGCCTCCGATCATGATAATTGACTTCATTGTTTCATCCCCTTAATGCCTTAGTATTGATAAAATCTGCAGGCGACCATATCTGCAACGGAAAGTGGCGGGCGCACTTTATCTCCGGTATGTTTTTCAAATTCAATATGGTCCTGGGGATGTTTTTTGTTTATCTCAGATTCGTTTAATACCGTCTCTTTATCCGAATATAATATTTCCATTGCGCCTGAGCTTAGGGATATGTCGTGCCGCTGTGCTTTGTTACAGAATATTCTGTCTATAAGGTAGCTGTACCCGTTAAACCCAGAATACGCCCATAAACGATCTATTTTGGAATCCCAAAATAATCCGCATTCAATCACCGTGACAACGCCGTTTTGACCTATTTTAATATCAAGGCTTATCTGGCTGTTGTTAATGTCGAGCGCTTTCGCGGCCAGTGATGACTGCTTATAGATCTCACTGAAGGCTGGTGTAGTGTTGATTGGCGTGAGCTCAAACCGGTTTGGGATGAAATCATCACGACGATCACCGGATATTTTTCGGCTTAAACTGATAATTTCAAGAGTGCCGTCGACAACAAGTCCGTCAACGCTGTATTCATCTCCTTCTATATAGGATTCATACACCCAATCCTGAATATCCCCTGATGGGATAGCGTGATTAAGTGCGCTGAGAGATTCAATTTTTTTAACACCAAGACCACCAAGACCATTTTTCCCTGGTTTTATCACAATAGGGAAATTCTCTGTATGTAGTGAGTTAGGTGAAAATGCCTGTGCGACGTTTATTTTCGCGTTGCGCAGGTACTCTTGCATACTAAGCTTGCTATAACTACGCGCTACACTTGTAACGCTGAAGCCAGGGTATTCTGTTTTGAACACACGATTTAATTCGGCAACATTGTGCGCAACAGGCCCCGCTGAAGAGTTTGAAAATACGCCGTTTATTTTATGCGTGTCGTTTTCCTGTGTAAGTTTTTCGATTAGGGTATCTAGGCAGTAGGTACTATTTTCTATAAATACATCAGCGTCGCTTTTTGATACAGCATTTGGATCTCTATCCACGACAGTAACTCGCCAGCCCCTTTTCTGGAACTCTGTGACGTAGGGCCGCTGTGATTTTCCGCCGGCCAATATGACGATATGCTTACTCATCAGCTCACTTTTTTAGCATAGAGGCAGACTTCGCGCCCAAGCCCAAGCTCGGTGAATGCACGATATATTTTTCGTTTTAAAGGGTTTAAACCCGCTTTATGCAAGGTTTGTTCAAATCGAATGCGTTTTTTATGGCAGGCTCTTCCCATTTCATCTTGCCCGACGTAGTTATCACCCATCAGAAGAAACATATCAATGGGAAAGGTGTTTTCGCGCAGTACAATTTCATAACCGCTCTTTTCAAGGAGGCCAGACAAAGACTCTGGCGTAAAATAGTTGAGATGGTGGGTAGGGACTACCCACCAAGGCTTATAGTCGTCCACCTCTCGCAATGCATGTTGAAAGGGATTGTAATCATTTGGCGCAGTGACGCAGATCAGCCCTCCTGGCTTGGTTAATTGATTGATCGTTTGAATAAATTCAATGGGGTTGGGAATATGCTCCAATACTAGGCTGGTGTGTATAGCATCAAACTGGCCGAGAGGTTTGGCTGTTTCCGGTGTTAGAAAATCTTCGATGGTTTCAATGCCAAAGCTTCGGGCTTTTTCAGCCGCCTGTGTGGAGGGCTCTATGCCCACCGTATCCCAGCCGCGTTCTTTTCCGCATTTTAAAAACAGCCCCGGTCCACACCCCACATCCAGAATCCGTTTTTGCCCATCGCCAAGCTGCTCCTCAAAGGTATCGTAACGGTCGGTGTACTGGATTTGATACCATTCTTGGTCTTCCATGTATCGTGTTAACGAAAGCGGTTTGGTTTTTTCGTAATAGTCGTGACGGTAGGTGGTGGTAAGTTCCTCCACAGTGGGTATTGGGTTGACGTGAATAAACCCACATTGCTCGCAATCGAGAATATCTACGCCATTTACCTTATCGATGACTTTCCCACTGTGTTCGTTTTGCATCGTGATTTACCCTTTAAAGTTCAGTCGTTCGCTAATAAATGGCCGTAGACCGTCGGAAGGGTCAGCTCGCCATACACGGTCGGGCAGTTCGGAATTTGATATTTGTTTGTTTGGATCGCCATCGGCAATGAATGCGCTTTTCATATCCTGAATCACACTACCAATTTGATTGGGGAGCCAACAGTGTCCAGCGCCATATTCCTCTCCTGTTTCATCTAGGTCGATATGAAACTCGATGACATCGGCTTGCCAATGATGAATTGCGCGATTAAGTACAGCAGGGGAAACGCTATGGTCGGACCAACCCACCTTTGTTCCATAGCGCTTACGGTAGGTATCTAATACGGCTAAATTACATTCATGCGACGGCGTGGGATAAGCCGATACACAATGCAGTACGGTTATATCCGTTGCGCCGTGGGATTTTAATGTGTCTATGGCGGCATCGACTTCTTCAATGGTGGCCATGCCAGTCGAAATAACAACGGGTAAGCCGGTTGCAGCGCAGGCCGCGAGTAGATCAGTCCATAGCAGCTCGTATGAGGCGATCTTAAAGAAATCAACGTAGGGCCTAAGTTCTTCTACAGCGGCCAAATAAAACGGCGTACAGGAAAAGGCGATATTGTTTTGATCACAGCAGGATTTTAGCTCAGGTAGAAACGAGACTGGCAGCTCCCATTTTTTTCGTTCGCGGTGCTGCGCACTTTTATTAAGAATCTCAGGAGAAAATAGCTCGTCTATTTTAAATAATTGAAACTTCACTGCATCGCAACCAATACGTGCTGAGGTCTCGATAAATTCAAAGCAACGAGAAAGGTCACGATGATGGTTGCTTGATACTTCTGCAATGAAACTCGTTTTCATGTGTTGGCTTATTTACTTCAGATCGCGGTGATTCTGGTTCACGAGTATTTTGGTGGAAGTTTGATCTATCGCTCGGTGTTAGCCGATATACCGTCTCATTCGCTTCTTTATTATTACCTAAGCAACTTTTAGGCCTGCTTAAGTTAGACCCACATAAGGAGAGCTAACATCTGTGCTTCGGTTTGTTGTGTATATGGTTTTTTATGACATCGACACTACTTATTTAGTTGAGTCGATCACTTCCGTCAATATTTTGTCATTAATAAATGCTCAGTGTGGCGAACCTAGACGGATGGATATGTATCGTGAAGGTCTGCAACACACTAGCCAACGCGTATTTATGCGGGGTTTATAGCCGATAAAATGGGAATTCTGGGTTTTTATGCTATTAATTGATAGGAGGCCAGCGGGAGCGTGGGCTGAAGGACTACGGTCATATCTTCGGCGCTTCAGTGGGTGTTTCAGACTTGATTGGTGTATTTTTTGCTGTTCCTCTTGAGTGGCAGATTAAGTGACATTTAAACGGCGTAATTTTGATCAATAATCTGGTGTTTGCCCCAAGGCTTAGGTGGAGAAAATAATGTTCGATAACAAATCAATTTTGATCACCGGTGGCACGGGTTCATTTGGGAAGAAATACACCCAAACGATTCTGGATCGCTACAAGCCTCAGCGTTTAATTATTTTCTCCCGAGATGAGCTCAAACAGTTCGAAATGCAGCAAACATTCAATCAAAAGTGTTTGCGGTATTTTATTGGTGATGTGCGGGATGGGCGGCGTTTGTCTCAAGCGATGAATGGCGTTGACTATGTTATTCATGCTGCGGCGTTAAAGCAGGTACCAGCAGCAGAATACAACCCTATGGAGTGTATCAAGACCAACATTAATGGGGCGCAAAATGTTATCGAAGCGGCAATCGAGAATGGTGTCGAGAAGGTGATCGCGCTTTCAACCGATAAAGCCGCGAACCCCATTAATCTCTACGGCGCGACAAAGCTAGCTTCGGATAAGCTTTTTGTTGCTGCGAATAACATTGTGGGGGGCAGCAAGCCCCGTTTTGCATGTGTACGTTATGGAAACGTGCTCGGTTCACGCGGTTCGGTTGTTCCGTTTTTTAAAAAACTGGTTGAAGAAAAAGCCGATCATATTCCGATTACCCATGAAGATATGACCCGTTTTTGGATTACATTACAGCAGGCCGTTGATTTTGTTCTGGTAAATTTTCAACGTATGCAAGGCGGCGAAATTTTTGTCCCTAAAATTCCTTCTGTGAATATTATGGATCTGGCGAAAGCCTACGCGCCAGATATGCCGACGAAAATTATTGGTGTTCGACCAGGTGAAAAACTCCATGAAATCATGTGCCCAGCGGATGATGCTCATCGTACATTGGAGTTTGATGATCATTACGTTTTATCTCCCACCATTCGTTTCTTTAACAGGGAAACATGTTTCGATGAAAATGGCCTGGGCGAAAAGGGTAAACCCGTTCCTATGGGGTATGAATATCATAGCGGCAATAACCCTAGTTTTTTGAGCGTTGATGAAATTCGTGAATATGATCAACATGCCGTACTTTAACTAATTTTTACGCTTCATGATCCCTTACGGTAAACAAGATATATCACAGCAGGACATTGATGCCGTAACAGAAGTGCTTCGTTCTGACTTCATTACCCAAGGGGACCAGCTCCCCATGTTCGAAAAATCCTTAACCGATTATTGCGGTGCTGCACATGCGGTGGCTGTGAATAGCGGCACCTCGGCATTACATATCGCGTGTTTAGCACTTGGTGTAGGTAAAAACGATTGGGTGTGGACTTCCCCCATTAGTTTTGTCGCTTCAGCCAATTGCGCCTTATACTGTGGCGCTAATGTAGATTTTGTCGATATCGATTCGCGAACTTACAATTTATCCGCATCTGCACTTTCGACGAAATTGGTCGAAGCGAAAAAACAAGGATGTCTACCAAAGGTTGTGATACCCGTGCATTTAGCTGGGCAATCTTGCGAGATGGAGAGCATTAAACGCTTATCTGAAGAGTATGGTTTTTCGATAATTGAAGATGCTTCTCATGCGATTGGTGGCAGTTACCTTAATGATAAAGTGGGCAGCTGCAAACACTCAGACATAACTGTATTTAGTTTTCATCCCGTTAAATTGGTTACCACTGGCGAAGGTGGCGCAGCGCTAACAAACAGCGGTGACCTTGCTGAAAAAATGGCTTCTTTTCGTTGTCATGGTATTACCCGTGATGAAGATAAAATGACGGAAAAGAGCCATGGTCCATGGTATTACCAGCAAGTATCACTGGGCTTCAATTATAGAATAACGGATCTTCAGGCGGCTTTAGGGACCAGTCAAATGCAGCGGCTCGATGAGTTTATTCAAAAACGGCACCATCTGATTCGACGTTATTCTGAAGCATTGTCATCGTTGCCCATAGTGCTTCCATGGGTGTCAGACAATACCTATACGGCCAGTCATCTATATATTGTGCGATTAAAACTGAACGAAATTTCCTTAAGCCATCGGGAGGTATTTACTCGCTTACGAGAAGAGGGTGTTGGCGTAAATGTACATTATATTCCCATATATAAGCAGCCATATTTTGAATCTCTTGGTGTTGAATATGATTCATGTCCAAATGCAGAGACGTATTATCAAGAAGCGATCTCGTTACCGATGTTCTCTTCGTTAAATGAAAAAGATTTTTCATGTGTTGTTAACGCGTTACAGCGTGTTTTGGGCGAGTCGCCGTAAGAATCCCATTTATACCCCGACAAAGTAAATCAGATTATGAGAAAAGTATGTTTTATTCAATGTCATTACACGAATATCACAGAGGAATCTGATCCTCGGTATTTTTGTGTTGAAAAAATACGTGATAGTGGCTTGTTTGATGAAGTTGTTCTTGCTGCTGCTGATGTACCTGAAAATAAAATTTTCGCTGATCTCGCTGAAAAATGGGGCGTTAAATACTTTCTCGGGTCGCCGGACAATATGATTCTGCGAATGCAAGAGGTGGCTAAGGCTTTTGATTGCCAAGTATTAGCTCGTGTATTGCTGTATTGGTTTTATCTCGATGTAAAACTGATTGGCCGTATGATGGCGTTGTTGGAAGAAGAACAGGCTGATTACGTTAACTTACCACTAAATTTTGATATTAAATTTGGCGCTGATGTTCATTCGTTATCGGGTCTAAACAAGGTCGATGCAGACTTAAGGCGTGATGAGACCCTGTTCGAGGAAACTAAATTTCGCCCTTGGTTTTATATAGAAGAGAATAAAGACAATCTCTGGAAAGTAGTAACGTGTAAGGATGTCCCCACGTATTCCAACCAAATGCATGAGGAAACAGCCGCTCAGATTATAGCCTCCACGCCCTGGGCATGGGACTACGGCAAGGTGTTTTATTACCATGAATATGTGTTTGCGGCAAAACGTTTGCACGATGTGGATACCGTACTCGATTTATCCTGCGGTTGGGGGAGCGGTACTAATATACTTGCCGATGTATGTAAAAACGCAATTGGCGCGGATGTGTCAAAGTCGCTTATAGAATCCGCAAGAGAACGTTTTGAAAAGGATAATCTTCGTTTTATTGTAACGGATGGCCAAGCACTGACAATGCCGGATGACTCTGTTGATGCCGTGGTGTCAATCCATACGATGGAGCATATTGAAGACGACGCAAGATTTTTATCTGAAATTAAACGAGCGTTAAGGTCGGGTGGCACCCTCATGATTGAAGTGCCGTTACGTATGCGGTTTCCTTTTATTCATAACGATAATCCTTTTGTGCCTAAGACTGAGGATTTTCCTGGGCATGTGAGGGAATATACCCCTGAAGGTTTTCAGCGCTTGGTTGAACAGTTTTTTGAAATCGAAGAAGTGTTGGGTGATAATCGGGGATCTTATTGTCCCGTTGATCAGGCCAGGAATGCCGTCATGATTATTGCGAAAAACATGTAGTATTGTTTATTTATCAGCGATTGTTAGATAACAGCACTGCCATTGAGGGCTTATCAATAGCAGTGCCGGTGATTATTCAACAAACATTTCCTTAAACATAGAAATAACCCGTTGCACCACTTCACGTTTTACATGGCGGTGGTCGTCTTTCCATGCGTCTTGTGCGCACTCCGTTACAAGCTCGTAGCTTGGCAAGTAATAAACACCCTCCATTTCGCTAACTACCTGTTCAATGGCAACACGCAGTACTGCTTTGGAGTGGGTATTGGCTTCAATAATATGGTGTGTGTTGCCACGACCTGTAGCAAGTAAGGGAACAGGGGAGAGCGATATAACCAATTTGAAATCGGGGTTTTCTACTCGCACCATATTAACGAAGTCTTTAATGTTGGCCACATTCTCTTCAACGGTTAATACACGATGACTGAGTAGGTGATAAAAGCCATCTCTGGGGTTTCGGGAGATAACCGATCCGTCATGTAGTTGCCAGCACTCATTCAATCCTGCAGTAAAGACAAATACTTTACTTTTTAATAGAGAGCCACGGACCGCCGCAATATGATTTTCGTAGTCCTCCAAGTAAGCCGCTTTAGAAGAGAAATATACATTCTCCCGATAGGGGTCGGTATAGACATTATTGTCATTGACACAGCAATAGCGGGTAAACTGCCGATGCCCAAATGCCTTTTCTGCTAACTGCTTTAAGCTGGGGGTATTGAATAGTAAGCCATAGTTTGCACTAAACTTGGCGTACTTATCTCCCGCCTTATACCCGTCGACAAAAACACCGTTCGCTGGGTTATCGGCGCGCTCTTCCACGACATAGTTAAACCCTTCAGCCTGTAAAAATTCGGCAATTTCAAAGGCGAAGCATGAACCGGCAGACCCGATAGGGGTGTTGTGGTTCATTATTTTGTGCCGATTAACATATGGCAACATGTCGAATTTATTATTCGGATGCTTTGGATGATTTGGAATCGGCCACATGATCGCATTAGGGTTAGGTTTATTGTTTGTTCTAAACCTGGCAAAGGAATTTACATGTCTTTTTTCAAAATCTAATAATTGGCGTACGTTATCAAGGTCCTCATTCGTAAAGTAGTTTTGCCAGTTGAGATCTTTTTGAAACGATACCTTAAGTTTGATGATGAGTTCGTGCAGTGAGAAATTTAATTTTGTTCCGCTTATTTTTAAGATGTTGTCGTATATTCTTTGTGCGTAATCACTGTCTTTGAATATGATATTGAGGTGATGATGCAGTGATGCAGTATCCGTTATCATCGCTTTTTCATTCAGCTCAACGATTTCTGTTATTGTCTGTTTAAGGTTTTGAATGTCTGAGGCGCGCATCACTTCTAGCGCGTAGTCTTCAAATGCTTGGCAGCCAATACGACAGCTTACACCCTTGTCTAGCAGGGCGTCCCATGGAATTGGGCTAGGCACAAAGCATAGGGTAAACGAATACCTTACCGCATCATCTTTTGGCATTTCTGCCCTGTGAGCCAGTTGAGAAGGATTAAATAAAATGGTGTCACCCGCTTCAAACTCAACTCTTTCTGGGTCAAAGTCAATGTCAAAATGATCGGTCAGGTCAGATATATCACTCTGGCGTTTGGTGATATCGTTCATTATGTAGCCCACTTCCTTTAGACGTTTTGTCGCGTCTTCTCCTGCTACTAATGTCGCGGATTCATGATCAGAAGTGCTGTTTAAGTAGGTAATTGTTTTTAAATGGCACGAAGGCCCGCCATCGCAGTGCCATTTGGTGAAATAACGTCTAGGTGTGTCTGGGTGTTTTACTTCCGAGAAGCTTGCCCACATCACCGCATAGTGACTGCCGAAATAGCCTTTCACGGCTTTATCTATTTCTGGTGTCAGAATCATTTTAACTAACGGCAGTATTTCAGAAGAGATACGTTGGTATTGATCTTTCTCTGATACGAATCGTAAAAAAGTATCTACCCCTTCTTTGCTCAGGGTTTTGGGGAACATCGTTTTATGAGATTTCAGAGTATTCTCTGGTCTCTCATTTTCCATGATATACGCCTGGCGTGAAATATCGCTTAGTTGTCCGTAGTGGTGCACGTTATCGTAAGTGTTAAACGTTTGAAGGTGGTTGTTAGGTCTGAGCTGATATTTTTTTTGGATATCGATGAGAGTCGTCATAGAAAATATGCCATTTATTCGCCGTTTTAACGATAAAAAGCAATATTCATTCCATTGTTTTTTGGCCTCCGTAATTGACTAAGCGGTTATTGTTTTCATGGCGATGCATTTCTTATAAAGTGCATCTAATTATACAAAAAGTCGTCTTATTCAGTTGTGCTCTTGCTGTTTTCTGTTTCTTTTTCTTTCATGGCTTTGACGTAACCACTGTAAGTCTCATCTAGTTTAAATGGCGATTTCGCCATTTTTTCATATATATCGTCAATGAATTGATTGAAATGACGCGCGCCAATTTCAATTTGGTTTTTAAGCGCTTCTTCGGAAGTACAATACATACTGTTTTCGACAATACAGCCGAAAAATGTATTGAATGAGCCTCTCAGTAAAAAATGGGATATGAGATCATTGTCTTTTCCAATGATGCGATATGCTCTGCGTAATTCGTGGTAAAGCTCTGAATTATTCGAAATGTTCGTTGAAATCTTTACTTTGTCCTGAATGGAATAGAAGTATTTAAGGAGGTCTTGTTCGTTTTTATTTTCGAATATATCGTTCTTTTGATAATGAAAATGACTTTCTTTTATATCTTTGACTTCTTTTTCTATGTCAACTTCTTTACAGTCATCCAACTCCGATAAGTGGATGGACTCTGTGCCTTCGATATAGGCGCCGTTGTTTGTATTGATACAACGAAGGTTCGGAAACATCGGTTTAATGAGTTTTAAATATCGTTCAACCGAAATACGCGCCATATTGAGCGTTGGCATTGCCATTACCTCGCCACCAAAATTTCCTTTACACGGCATTGCACGATTCTCATCGTAGATTGTGTAATCAATTTTTTCTTTCTTAGCGAAAGCTTCCATTTCATTGTAAACACTGTGCTTCGAGTGATGTTTTTCTGCTTCTTTAACGCCGAAGTCGACACCAATCAGGTGAATATTCTCGAAACCCATTGAAACCGCGAACGATAAACCACAATTAGCAACGGTCGGGTTACAGTAGACGAGTTCGTTTACCTTTTGCGGATGGTAATAGTCGTGTACGAGCGATCCGCCAGCGTCATTCGCCTTGATAGCGTAGCATGCGTCGGGAAATCCCTTAATTGTCTCTGGCGCAACCGTATGTAAACACAACAAGGTGATGTCATTTCGTTCGTCATTTTTTGAAAAGTGGCGAATGACATCGTTAACCATAATGCAGCGTTCCATTTCTACATGAAAGTCGGGCTTTATTCCCATTCTTAATAGGGAGCTCAGTCCTGTACCGCAAGACATTATGATTGCGTTATCTCGGTTTCTCTCTATATAGCTTTGGTGCTCATCTAAAGAGGGCCCGTTGCCTATAAGTAAAAGTCGAGGTTTCCGTTGATGGCTTTTCCTATTGATAAATACGGCACTGTCAGACTTAAGATTGTGGTAAGCATGTGCCAAACCAATTTGTTCATCGTCAAAATATCCTAGACCGCCAACATAGGCGCGTAGTTCTTTCTGGTAGACGTCTATAAAGTCGATTTCAACTTTTCGCATTGTGTGGCGATACACGTAAGTAAACATTTGTGAATGTAGCCCTATTTTTTGCAGACTACTTTCCATCTGGGCTAGTGCAAGTCGTGGTTCTGTGCCGACACAAATAGAGATTGAATGATTACTTTGACGGAAATAATCTAATATCGGTGTCCAATCGAGTACGTGCATTGAGCCATGAAATGTATCGATACACTTTTCATAGATCACGATATTTTGAATATCGAATTCCTTTACCAGAGTCTCTATGTGATAGCCAAGCCCGACGCCTGTCACGATTAACGATGTAATGAAATCAGGCGTTTCGGTGATCCGTTCGGCTTGATTCTCTTCATATTCATCCACGAGCGCATTTAAACTCGGAATATGAATATGCTCAGGGTTATAGGCTTTATTACGTGTAACGCGAAGTCTTCGGACCTTACTGCTTTTGCGAAATAGGTCGACTTGTTTTCGGCAGAAATCACTAGGGATATCGTTGTATAAATAGTGCCGTTCCGCCTGATGAAGTAGGTTCACTTGATTGTTAGGGTCAATTCTTAAGGCCACATTTCCGGCTTCATGCTGCGACATGAGTTTATGGACCATAGGCATACGTTCTTTAAATAGCTCGAGGTTCTTTGCATACAGCAGGTTCATTTGCATTTGAATCTTCTGTAATTCAGCTTGTTGAATCAGCTGCTGTAGCGCCTCAGACATGTGCTTATACCCTAAATATGGATTATGTTAATTTTAGTTGGAAAATCAGCGGTGCTTTTTAAATATTTGCCTCGCTTCCGTTTGTAAAATTTTGGCGGATTTTATAATCAGACGATTAGAAGCAATTTGAATACCATTTTCGGCCAGAGTTGAGATGAGTCATGAGCATATGTCAGTAAATACTCTTCTTCCCGTATTCTATGGTGGCCTTTTTGTTGGGACGAATGCGTTGTGAATGGGATTATTAATAAAGCTTAATGCATTTTGGTATAAAAACTCAGTTTTTAAATACGATGTTTATAAGCCGGTTTTTTTATCAGTTCTTTTTGTTCTTGATTTAGTGTTATTTAGTAGATCAAGGAATAGGGTGGTCGCTAGTATGTTTGTAAGCTGTTGAAATTTAACAATAAATTGTATTTTGTGTCTTTTCCTATATAGGTAAAAAAACTGTAAGTTTTCCCTAAAGTTTAATTTCAGTGCGTCGATAACGATTTACAAGGAGCTAAGAGGTTGTCCTCTTTCCTAAAACTGATCAAGCTAGTCGAAGTATAAGACTGGCATTCGAAAACAAACTTTGGGAGGCTTATCATGCCTTTAGTAGTTAACAGTAATATTGCTTCACTGAATGCCCAGCGTCAGTTGCTTCAGTCCGGTCAAGACCTGGATAAAGCAAGTGAGCGACTAGCTTCGGGTAAGCGCATCAACTCCGCAGCGGATGACGCGGCGGGTCTTGCAATCACCAACCGCCAAACATCTACGATTCGTGGTTTGGACCAAGCGGTTCGAAACGCAAATGACGGTATATCACTTATTCAAACCGCTGAAGGTGCGTTAGACGAAACGACTAACATCTTGCAACGTATGCGGGAATTGGCCATTCAGTCTGCTAACGGCATTTATTCAGATACGGACCGCGCGACACTGAACGCCGAGGTACAACAACTTAAAGCTGAAGTTGACCGTATCGCGGATTCAACGTCTTTTAACGGCCAGAACATCCTTGATGGTTCATTGGGCGATGTGGCATTACAAGTGGGTTCAAATGCGAATCAAACTATTGAGTTTGGTATCGACGGATTTAGCTCATCAAGCCTAGGTGGTGCAGGTGGTGACCTAATCGGTGAAGCCTTGACGAATGGTACGGGCGACCTGTTTTCAGTAACGGCAGACGAAATTAGTATCAATGATGTATCTATTTCATCACTCACTTCGGCTAGTACATTAAACGAAGCACTTGATACGTTAAATGCTGACCTTGATGGAAAGGGTGCAGAAGTTTCCGCGCTTGTTTCTCATGAAGCGGCTGGTGCAGGTGACGGTTCTTTGGTGGCCGGTACAGATACAATGACCATTGCGGTTACAGATGGCGACGGAAATGCACAGTCCTATATTTTGACAGATACAGCGAATATGGATGAGTTAGTCGATAAGATTAACGCAGAAACTTCTGTTTCAGCCACATTAACCGATTCTGGTAAGTTGGTGTTAAGCCAAGAAAATGTTGTATCAATTACGGTTACAGATAATACAACAAGTGATGAAGCGACAGGTTTCACCAATACAGGCGCTGGCAATTTCTCATTGGTGTTCAATGATACAAGTACCGGTGGTGATGGCGTTAAAATTGAGACCCTTACGGGTGCAGTGACAGCCACAATCGACGCGCTAGGATTGAACTACAGCGATGATGATGGCAACGTTCTTGGTAATAACTTAACCGCAAACGCTTCCAACGATATCAATGCCGGCGACCTGGTTATCAATGGTGTTGAAATTGGTAAAATCGAAGCGGGTACAGGTACTGCTGAGACAATCACTGAAGTCATTGATGAAATCAACAAGTTGAGTGCTGACACGGGTGTTGTTGCATTCGAAGCAGGCTCTGGCTCTAACGATACAATAGCCCTTCGGTCTACCACTGGTGATGCCATTTCAATTAAGTATGGTGAAAACGCTACGGACGCTAACGTGCTGGCCATAACGGGGCTGTCTGAGCAAAACGCGGCGGTGGGCGCAGGTTCAATTGCGGGGGTCAATATCTCCACGGCTGCTTCAGCGCAATCGGCCATTGACACGATTGATACCGCCCTGGAGCAGATAAACGAAACGCGATCTGAACTGGGTGCGGTGAATAACCGGCTCGACTTTACGGTGTCTAACCTCTCGAATGTGAGTGAGAAAACATCGGCTGCGAGATCGCGAGTTCAGGATACTGACTTCGCATCTGAAACTGCGCAACTAAGTCGATCTCAGGTACTTCAGCAGGCATCACAAGCCATGCTGGCTCAAGCAAATGCGAGACCACAGCAGGTACTATCACTCCTACAGTAGTCGAGTTAAGTTAGTCGTTGAAAACGAACTTTAGCCGGTAGCAATACTGGCTAAAGTTTTAACCAAGAGGGTTATACCCATGAATGAAGTGAGAAGTTCTCAGATAGCTAGCCTTGGGCTGGCCAATTCTGCTTCATCGAAAGGGGCCAAAGAAACTCCTTCTACCGCTAGCGGCAAACCATTGCCGCAAGAAGCCGTAAAAGAGGAAAAGATTGAACAGTCCCAAAAGGACTCTCCATCGGCGAAGGACCTGCAGTCTGCAGTTGCCAACGTTGAAGGTTATGTTCAGTCAATGCAGAGAGATCTGCAGTTTACGGTGGACGAGGACCTAGATCAGACCGTTGTTAAGGTCTTAGATAGTGACTCGGGCGAAATCATTCGTCAGATTCCAGAAGCAATATTCTTGGAATTGGCACGAAGGTTGAAGGACGATGGAGAGTTTCGTCTTCTTAATGCGCTAGGGTAATTCTTACAGCGCCATTGTCGACTGCAGACGCTCGAGTGATTCGAGCGTCTTTTTGTGGTTGTATATGCTTTAAGGCATAAAAGATTAATGGCTCCAAACTTTTAATTCCTTTAGATGAATTGATAAGTGACGATACTGATATAGAGATAGGAGCAGAAACTGCTAATTTGTTAAACGTTCTATAAAACAGTGCAACGTAAGGTGCTGGAGTAGGTTCAAATGATAGATAACAATATTATTCAATCCTTGGGTGTCGGTTCTGGCATCGACACGAATAATCTTGTTAAGCAGTTGACGGAGATCGAACGAGCTGCGCCCCAAGAGCGCATTGATAGCAAACGGGAATTGGCTGAAACCCAGATTTCAGATTTCGGTTTGTTGACGAGTGCGCTTTCTACCTTGCAAGACGCAGCTGAAGCGTTGACGGACCCTGAAGCCTTATTCAGTAAGTCCGCCTCATTCACCGAGAGCGACGCTCTAGTTCCCACCAGTTTAGATACCGATGTGCCAGCAGGCACATACGCATTTACCGTGGATCAGGTTGCGCAAGCGCAATCGCTCGCATTTACGGGGTTTTCGGATCCAACCGATGCTGTTGGTGAAGGTACACTGACCTTTAATTTTGGTGAGTGGGAGCGCGATGGCAATGGTGACATTGATACCGGCGCTGGCACGCCCTTTGTTCAAGATACCGAACACGAATCCACTACGATCACCATAGACAGTTCAAATAATTCATTGAATGGTCTACGTGATGCTATTAATGCTGCTGACTTCGGCGTCTCAGCGACCGTGGTCTTTGATGGCACAGACTATCACCTTGCGTTATTGGCTACGTCAGGAAACGAAAACCAGCTCGAGATCGTCGCATCTGAAGATGGTGGCTCGCCCACTAATACAGATTCCAGTGACCTTTCTCGTTTTGCCTTTAATACTGATATTACAAGCTATGAAGCCCTTGAAACACAGGGTGGTCAAGACGCAATTGTGACCATCAATGGTCTAAGTGTTAATCGCTCATCCAATACGATCGACGATATTGTGGATGGCTTAACCCTAGATATATTGGCTGAAACTGAAGTTGGCGAGACAGTGACCGTCACCGTTAGTGATGACAAAGAATTTGCTGAGCAAAATATACGGACCTTTGTGGATTCATTTAATGCCTTTTTGGAAGCGGTTGATCCAATATTTGGTACCCGAGAGGAAGAAGATGAAGACGGGGATACGGAAATCATTCAGGGCTCATTGGCGAACGACGGGTTAGCAAAATCCGTGATCAGTCAGATTAGAGCCTTAGTGGCTTCGTCTGTAACTGGACTCAGCGATGATGCCGTTTTTACCTCGTTAACCAATATCGGTATTCGTACAGAATTAGATGGTACATTAAGTATTGATGAAGATGATTTCGAAAGTGCTTTTGATGATAATTTTGAGGATATTCAAAAATTATTAGCACCGCTTACCATATCGGATTCAGAAGATATTACGATCAATAGTTACAACGACAATACGCAGCCAGGTGAATACGATATCGTTGTGACGCAGGCACCTTCACAAGGCTTGTATGAGGGCAGTGCGTTTGCGGGCATTTCTTTTCCTCTTGATACTTCCACAAAGACATATACTTTTATTGCGGAAGTAAACGGAACGACGTCTGGCACCATCACAATTCCTTCCGATACTTATGCAGATGAATCTGCGTTGGCGGGTGCAATTCAAACGGCTATTAATACGGATTCCGAGCTGGATGAAGCTGGAATATCAGTTACGGTCGCCTACGATTCTGATAGCGGTGGCCTGGATATCACCACTAATGCCTATGGCGATTCCACTAATTTTAATATCACAACCACAAGCGATGATAGCCGCGACGAACTTGGTTTGATCGTTCAAGACGGTACGGCCGGTGACACAGCGGCGGGCACGGTTGATGGTACCGCAGGCTTCGGGTCAGCGAATGTATTGTTGCCGACTCTGGGTGAAGATGGAGAAGGCTTAGCCTTGGTGTTAGGTAATTCCGCGACCAGTGCAACAGTGAATTTTTCATTAGGTTTTGCTGGCGAGCTTGAAAGGCTGATCGATAACTTCCTTGATTCAGATGGCCCTATTGCGCTGAGGGAAGATACGCTAGACGATACGATAGACGGTCTTGATGAAGATGAAGAGGACTTGGATAGACGGATATCTTCTTATGAAGAACGATTAATTCAGCAATATATCGCCATGGAACGTATTATTGGCTCGCTTAATTCTTCGGGGTCTTTCTTGGATAACCTTATTAATACACTTCCATTTACAGCCAATAATAAATAAAAACGACTAAAGCCACGCCAAATACCGCCGATACTATTAGTATTGTTAAGTGACATTGTTCGAGAGGTCGAAGTGAATTATCAAAGTGCTGCACAATCTTATAATGTTGTTAGGAATCAATCCGGCGTCGAAAATGCGTCACCTCACCGCTTAATTGATATGTTATTCGAAGGCTTGCAAGAGCGGATTACACAAGCAAAAGGTGCAATTCAGTATAAAAATGTTGAAATGAAAGGCTCGCGAATTAACAGTGCGATCAGCATTATTAATGGCTTACGTGAAAACCTTAATACTGATGATGGTGGTGAAATCGCAGAGAACCTTGATGGGCTTTATATATACATTCAGAAAATTTTGGCTCAAGCCCATATCGAAAATAACGAGACCTTATTAACCGAAGCGTCTGAATTAATTGAAAATATTCACTCCGCTTGGCGCGAGATTGGTTAAGCACTGTATTTAATAGCCCTGTGCTGTGCACGCCGACGATCGTTCTAAAGCGACCCCTCTAAATAAGCGCGTCATTCACCTGCGGTGTCTGGCGCGTTTTACGTTTTAATCCTCCATCTTCCCTTCTGTCTGGTTAAAAAAGTGGCACTAAACCTGCATTTGTAATGTTGGGAAAGTTTCTAGTGTCAAGTTTTAGACATATTGACTGTAATAATTGAAAGACGAGTAAGAGGGTAGACAGATGGCGATCCAACCAACATCGGCCGCACACACGCTTGAGCAAAATCAAGACGCTATTTCATCACATCAATTAATTTCATTGTTGATGGCAGGCGGGCTAGAGCGTATTGGCCAAGCACGCACTTCGTTGGCCGAAGGCAAAGACGAAGATGCTGAGATTCTAGTCAATAAACTGATAGGCATCATTAATGGTTTGCGTAGCAGTTTAAACTTCGAGCAGGGCGGTGAAATTGCGTTGAACCTCGATAACTTATACACCTACATGTTGGAACGCATTGATGAGAGCGACAATAAAGAAAAAATTGAAGCCGTCAGTGAAGTAGGTGAGCTGCTCACGGAAGTGAAAGTGGGCTGGGACGATATGGATGTAAAAGTACCCGAAGTCGCTGAAAAAGCGTCGTGATTGACATAACAGTACCTTCTATTTCGATCGCCTAACGCGGCAGCGGTATTAAAAATAAATTACCCGCTAAAGCAAATCCATTTATTGCCGTTATCTTAGTTGAGAACGACAATAATTGGAGTGATAGCGATGTCGGTAGTAGCCGCAAGCCAATTTAAATTAGCACGGGCGAGAAAAAGCCTGGAAAACGCTTATAAAGATGGCGACTGGGACGAAATAAAACGCTGGGATACAGAGCTAGCGAATTGCCTGAACGTATTGTTTGAAGAGGGCGACAGAGACGCTCATACGCTTATTAACCAGCTTGAAGGCGTATTAAACACCTATTCTAAAATAGTGGCGGAGTTACCTGAAGAGACGGCTAGGCGCTTTGTGCCTGACCGTTAGACGGTGTCTCCCGAATTTCAGATGATTTGCTAAACTGAAAGAGCAACCCACTAAGACGCGTGTCCTATGCCTCCCTCTAATGCAAATTTATCGCTCTATAAAAATGTAGAGCTTGAATCGAGAGTTGCAGATGCAAGCCCTCATCAGCTCATACAAATGCTATATGATGAGCTTCATGTCTTATTGGCGCGCGCCAAAGCGATTCACAACGCAGACGATTCAGAAACTGCGAACGCCATGGTCGAAAGGGCTGTGAATATAGTTTCTTATCTTCATCAATCACTTGCCGATGATGTTGAATCGGACCTCCCTCATAATTTAGCGCTGTTATACGAGTATATGGTGCGTCAATTACTTTCTTTTCGTATCAAGGGTGAAAGCCAGATATTGGACGAAATCGATAGCTTGGTTGAAACCATTAGCTCGGGTTGGCGAGATATTGCCAACGAGTCAACACCTTAGCGCACTTTTTTTGTTGTGATCATATGGCGTCGTAAATTTGACTGTCGGCGAACTCTTGACTATTACTTAGCTAGACGGTTGAAAAGGACGGCTAAGGTCAAAAAACAGTCGGAGAATAAGCAGGGCATCTGCATATATCATCCGGTCGATGTTTCCCACCTTTATTTCGCTTTCAACCTTTGGCATTAGTTAGAGACGTATTGGCAGTATAAGGCCACGAGAAAGCGCATTCATGCTTCATGATAAAAATATCCTTGTCCTAGACGAAGACGACACATCCCGAAAAGTTACCGAAGTGGTGCTCAATTTTATTGGCGAGCACACCGTGGCTTTTGGGCTTGATGGCTGGTTACGAGGGGAGCACGAGAAACCGCTAGATAAACCTATAGGGTTAATTATTCTCGCGCTGGACGAGGGCCATAAAAAAATTGGCAATACCCTAAAGATGTTGCATGAAATTCATAGCTTTGTGCCGGTCATCATTTTGAATGGCCAGATCGACATTCCAGACGATGTAGATGCTGCGATCAAACACATGGTCGTCGCCAAACTTCCTACGCCGCTGCATTACAATGATCTGAACGATGCGATTCATCGCGCTCAGCGTTACAACGAATCTCAATTGCTTTCGAAAGAGGTACGGGGTCGTCGGCCTTCACACTTATTTCGCAGTTTGGTGGGCACCAGTCGTTTGGTCGGCAATGTTCGTACGGTAATGAGCCAAGTCGCAGATAAAGAGGTCACAGTCCTTATCGAGGGTGAATCGGGAACGGGTAAAGAAGTGGTTGCCCGAAATCTACACTATTATTCTGATCGCAGAGATGGACCATTTGTTCCCGTCAACTGCGGTGCTATACCCAGTGAATTGTTAGAGAGTGAATTGTTTGGGCACGAAAAAGGCGCGTTTACAGGTGCCGTTACGGCCCGTGCAGGCCGCTTCGAAATGGCTGAAGGCGGTACCTTATTTTTAGATGAAATTGGGGATATGCCCTTACACATGCAGGTGAAGATACTGCGTGTTTTACAAGAAAAATCCTATGAGCGCGTTGGCAGTAACAAGCCCACAAAAACGGATGTGCGTATTATTGCGGCCACACACCGAAACTTAGAAAGCATGATCGACGAAGAAAAATTTCGTGAAGATCTCTATTACCGACTCAATGTATTTCCCATTGAGATGCCGTCTCTACGCGAACGAGCTGAAGACATTCCTTTGTTGATCAACGAGCTTGTTTCTCGATTGGAGCACGAAAAACGCGGCTCCATTCGTTTTAATTCCGCGGCGATTTTGTCGCTTTGCCGCCATCCTTGGCCAGGTAACGTGCGGGAGTTAGCGAACTTAGTTGAACGCATGGCAATAACCCATCCTTATGGGGTGGTGGGGGCGCAAGATTTACCGTCGAAATATCGTCATGTTGAAATCAACGAAGAAGAACAGCTTCAAGAAGAGGAATCAAGCTCTGCTGAACCCACGGTTGTGGCTGCTGGGGATGTTGCATTGCTACCGGAAAGCGGCATTGATCTAAAGGAATATATTGCAGGCTTAGAGTTAAGTTTGATTCAACAAGCCCTCGATAATGCTGGAGGTGTTGTTGCTCGTGCAGCCGAACAGTTGATGATCCGCCGTACCACTCTCGTTGAAAAGATGAAAAAGTATGGTTTACAGCGGGGCTGATACGAATTCAAAAATGGTTGCACGGTTGAACCTCCGTAATACCCCCTTACCCCTCACTCGCGATAAAGTCCGTCTGTAGTCATCATATAAACCGATTAAAATTGGCGCTCCATACTTTCTGTTGCACCCTAACACTTCACGTAAAAGCTGATAAGAACCTATACTTAACGGAGTATTCGCTGCTTTGCGTCCATAAGGTATTAGGCTTTCGTTGAGTATGAAAAAACAACAAAAAATATGGATGCAAAATACGTCGTTAGCGGCTTTTGGCGGGCTGATCTTAACGGCGTTAGTCTGCTATGCATTCATGACGGAACGATCGCTGCTCACGGCCAGTGAATTTAGTTTTTCTCTTTCGCTGTTTTGGCTAATCAATTTTTTATTTATTGGTGCTATTGGTTTCGGCGTATCTGTACGTTTTTCCGATGGCTCACTCACGCTCCCGCAAATGGTGTGGGCGATTAGCAGTACACTCGTGTTTATGACGGTATCCCGTACACCGGATGAGCCTTATTACTTGTTGTTGCTGTTAGTGATGATGTTCGGTGTTTTTCGGCTGAAACCGACACAGTTTATTGGTTTCGCTATTTTTACCAGTGTCATGCTGGGACTGCAAAAAATATACTTAATTAAAATAGGCGAAGAGCATGGCGATGTTGTCGACCTCGCATTTGATTGGGTTGCGTTCTCGCTCAGCCTCATTATTCTTACCTCGCTGTGCCGTTCCGTAGCCATCTTACGCGCTAGATTGCGAAAGCGAAATCAACGACTGCAGGACGCGCTTCAAGTGAAGAATATGTTTTTGGCGAATATGAGTCATGAGCTACGCACGCCAATTAATGGCATTGTCGGTATGCTGAAGCTCTTGGAAAATACGCCACTAAATACTGAACAACAACGTTACTTGGGACTAATAAATAGCAGCTCTGACGCTTTGCTGGGCACGGTTAACGACATCCTCGATTTTTCGAAAATTGATGCAGGAAAATTAGAAATTGAAGAAGTCGGTTTTGATATCACACAGTTGATATCTGATGTTGCGGAAACGGTGGAGCACGTTGCGCATAAAAAGGGCGTGGAAGTTGTACTCGATATTGCTGACTTAGCGCATAGCCATGTAGAAAGTGACCCCGTTCGACTTAGGCAAATTTTAGGAAACCTGACATCCAATGCGCTTAAGTTTACCAAAGAAGGCGAGATTCGCATTCACGCCAAAACCGTACTTTTGCAGGATAACGACATTCAGTTTTCCTGTTCAGTGACGGACACCGGCGTCGGAATACCGCAGCATAAAAAAGACGCAATCTTCGAGTCATTTGCTCAGGCGGATGTATCGACCACACGTGAATTTGGTGGTACGGGCTTGGGCCTGTCTATCGTTAAGAATCTTTGTGATTTGATGGGCGGTGGTGTATCGGTAAAAAGTGACGAAGGTAAAGGGGCAACATTCGAGTTTCATTTACGCATGCGGGCCTTACCTCAACCTTTAAAATTCACCGATGGTCGTATTGTCGAAGTGATCGCCGGAAAAACGGTTTTGATTGTAGACCCGAGTGCTTCTTATGCGAATGCGATGACCAAGCAATTAGCGCATTGGGGCGTTGACGTGTTTATCGCGAAAGACACGGCTAGTGTCATTAAACAATTACACGGGGATGAGTCACCGCCTTTTTTTGCGGTTTTTGTTGATGCTAATTTTGATGATAACGCGGGCATAGAAGTCTGTCGTGCGATTCGAACACACCTAAATAAACCTGCCTTAGGGTTGGTGTTAATGCACCCCTTGGGTGAAACTCTACAGCACGACGCGCTTGCAGATTTAAACATCCGTTATGTGTTATCTAAGCCGATTACCCCGTCTCATTTATTGGATGCGTTTAAAGCACTGCTCAATCCCGAACACGCGTTGGTTGATCTTCAGCATGACAGTGTTTCGGTACAAACCAATACTTCGGCGGACATTACGCGCGAACAACCGAGAGAAGACGACCCTGATGGCAGTGATAAAATTTCGATGCCAACGACATTGGCGTATTCGAATAAAGTCTTGTTGGTGGAAGACAATGAAATTAATCAGGAAGTTGCCGCTGGAATTCTAGAGATACTGGACCTTGACGTCGATGTGGCGGGTAATGGACAGATCGCTTTAGATCTGCTTAATACTGTGCCGAGTCCAGGGTATGTTGCCATCTTTATGGATTGCCAAATGCCGGTGATGGATGGTTATGAAGCGACGCGACGTATTCGTAAGGGCGAGGGTGGCTCTACCCATAAGGACCGCCCGATTATCGCAATGACCGCAAATGCAATGAAAGGCGACCGAGAGAAGTGTATGGCCGCTGGAATGAGTGATTACCTTACCAAGCCAATTGATGTTGATCTGCTCGAAGAAAAAGTGCTTCAGTGGCTTGGCGCCAGACCACCGCAGACTGATAAAGAACCTGATTCAGCTCACATTAATTCAGAACCCAAAAATGAAACACATGCGATTGTAGACGAATCCGTTTGGGATATGTCCGCCGCCCTAAGACGTTCTTTCGGTGGGCATGACCGCTTGCGTGCAGTCATCCAGCTTTATTTAGATTCAGCGCCTCGCCTTTATGTGAAAATGGATAACGCGCGGAACGAAGCTCGTATCGCTGACCTGTTAACGCTCGCCCACGAAATAAAGGGTGTTGCAGGAAACATCGGCGCTAATAAATTAATGGCGGCGATGGCGCGGTTAGAGCTGGCATGCCGTGAAAAAGATTCCTTAAAAATGAGCGCCTTCTGTCGGGAAGGTATCGATCAGCATCATGCGCTATCTTCAATACTCAACAACTACCTCCAAGAAGCGCCTAGCCCCAATACGGCCTAGGTTTAGGCTGTGAGCTCGAGCTGCGTGTATAGGGGATGGATACTGCAGCCTTAACAATATCACCTGTTTTTTCAGTCTTTGCCTTTATCTGTCAAAAGCCTGGCGTTAGCCCGTTTCCTATTTTTGGTTTTTCCCTAAGTCATTGAATTGAAAGAATAAATTATTATGGCATCGCCTTTGCAATTACTTCTCTAATACAGATAAACGTCAATTTTTATCTCTTTGGAGCAGCGATTTTGCAGAGGCAATCGAACGCCGCGGTGGCGGATACATCTTTTGAGGACAAGCGTGAAAGCTTAACGGCGGCGTTTGCTTTTTTTAACGAAACGTCACAACAGCTTTCTCACTCATATGAGTTACTTGAACAGCGCGTGCAACAGCTCACGTCAGATCTCGATCGTGTTGCTGAAGAAAAAGAACAAGAACATCAGAAAAAACAACAAATTGCCACCCAAATGCGCGCGTTACTAAACTTTCTGCCTGGTGGTGTCATCGTACTTGATTCAAAAGGGATCGTATTAGAAGCGAACCCTGCCGTGAAGCAATTGCTTGATTGTCCATTGGAAGGTCGGTTATGGCGAGAAGCCATTAAGGACTGCTTCGCACCCAAAAATGATGATGGGTTAGAAGTGTCTACGCATAAAGGGCGGCGTGTCAGCATTGCGACCAGTTCATTGGGGAACGATGGTCAAATTCTATTGCTAACAGATCAAACCGAGACACGTAAACTCCAAGAGAATCTTAGTCGCAATGAACGACTATCCGCGATGGGGAAGATGGTGTCTGCCCTTGCACATCAAATCCGTACGCCACTGTCTGCAGCGATGTTATATGCAGGACATTTGTGCAACAGTGAACTTGCGCAAGAGAAGAAGGATGCTTTTTCCAAAAAACTGTACAGCCGCTTACAGCACATGGAAAAGCAAGTGCGAGATATGATGTTGTTTGTTAAAAGTGAATTACCACTTAATGACGTGGTGAGCCTCGCAGATATTGAATTAGGATTGCGAGAGGCGTCAGAAGTCGCTTTGTCGACCACAGATTCAGCCTGTCAGTGGAAAAACGCTAACCCCAACAAGCAGATTAAATGCCATCGTGAAGCGCTTATAAGCGCGATTATGAATTTAATTAACAACGGTATTCAAGCATCTGCCTCATCCCCAAAACTCACCGTTGATATATCGTGTATTGAGCGAAATAAAAAGTTAATCGCTCAAATTAGAGTGATTGATTTTGGCGAAGGCATTTGTGATTCGCGCTTAAAAGATTCAACCGAAATATTTGTCACGACGAAAGATCAGGGCACCGGTTTGGGGCTGTCTGTGGTCCAGTCAGTTGCGAAGGCTCATGGTGGTTCTTTTGAACTGTCATCGGTGCTTGGCAAAGGGACGGAAGCCTTAATCGAAATACCAGTCCTGTCTGACTAAACGAATTCATTTACAGAAGTATCGAGGAATCACCTATGCGAGACGCAGCAACCAATAAAAATACGCCTACGGTGCTAGTGGTAGAAGACGACCCAGCGCTTCGTGAAGCCTTAGTGGATACCTTAAGCTTGGCGAGTCTGCATGTGTTGAATGACAGCTGTGCCGAAAATGCCTTGTTGCGGCTTAACAAATGCTGCGACATTGATCTTATTGTATCTGATGTCAACATGGGGGCGATGAGCGGTCATGATTTATTGCGTAAAGTGAAGCAAGACTTTCCGCAAATCCCAGTGTTATTGATTACCGCGTATGCATCGATTAGCGAATCTGTGCAAGCCATGAAGGAAGGCGCAATTGATTATTTAGTCAAACCATTTGAACCCGATCTATTGGTGGAAACGGTGCAAAAAGTGATTGGTAATAGCGGCAGTGCTTCTGATGAACCCATTGCGGAGGCTGCGTCTAGTTTGCAATTATTACAGCTCGCTGCGCGTGTTGCACAATCTGAATCTACCGTTTTGCTTTTGGGGGAATCGGGTACGGGCAAAGAGGTGCTTGCCAAATATATTCACGATAAATCGCCTCGTTCCGATAAACCATTTGTCGCCATTAATTGTGCTGCAATCCCAGAAAATATGTTGGAAGCAATGTTGTTTGGTCACGAGAAAGGCGCGTACACGGGTGCACATAATTCTGCGCCAGGTAAATTTGAACAGGCGAACGGCGGCACCATTTTGTTGGATGAAATCAGCGAAATGGATATCGGGTTACAAGCAAAATTATTGCGTGTTTTACAGGAGCGTGAAGTTGAACGACTGGGCGGGCGAAAAAGTATTAAACTCGATGTGCGTGTTATTGCGACCTCTAACCGTGATATGCGCTATGAAGTTGCGGACGGTAAATTTAGGGAGGATTTATATTTTCGATTAAGCGTGTTACCGCTACAGTGGGCACCGCTTAGAGACAGGGTGGCGGACATTCTTCCTCTCGCTACTAGCTTGCTTACGAAACACGCGCGAAAACAAAGTAGAGGCGCGGTGCAATTCGCGGAGGATGCTGTACAGACGATGTTGAGTTATCAATGGCCAGGGAATGTTCGCGAGCTAGATAATGTCATGCAACGAGCGCTTATACTACAGCCAGGTAATACGATTACGAGTTTGGATTTAGGTTTACAGCTGGGCGATAGTTTTAGTGAAAAACCGTCTTTAGTGGATTCAATTGCAACAGAAACCAAGCGACAAATCACGTCCATGGTATCGGATGTATCTTCCTCAATTAACGCTACAGCCACATCACTTGAGATGCCGAAAAGTGAGGTGTACGGCGATAATGATTGTGTGGAAGCAACGCATGATGCCGCGCTGGGTGCAGACATGAAAAAACATGAATTTGAAATTATTGTAAAGACCTTAAAACAAGAAAATGGCAGTAAAAAAAATACGGCTGAAAAGCTCGGTATTAGCCCACGTACATTACGCTATAAGCTCGCCCGTTTACGGGACGAAGGCTATAGTTTGGAAATGGTATAGGTGGTCAATTCTTGTTTTATTCATTTCTCAACCATGCGCCATATCGTCCATCATATTAGGGTAGCGGTTTAAGCGAATTTCCTTAAAGGTTATTCGCATAAGCGTCGCGTTTTCATTACTTAAAGCAGCGAAATACAGCAATCTCTAGCAGATTTTTATTGCGTATCTTAGATTTTTACCTTATTAAAATAATCGGACAAGATGAATTGTATATATCGGCGTAAAATGTGAATGTTTTCCATATTTTTTTGTTGATTTTAATTATTTTGTCATATTATTCTTACATGCTGGCGTCTTTAATTAGACCTCTAGTGTTTCAGAACTACAGGCGGTTGAGGGTTGATGTTCCCTTTAAGTTGTTAGCCTAACGGTGGAAGGTAACCTTAAGCTTATAGCTTTAACTATACGACGACCCTTGAATTGTTTTACTCGCAAAACTTTTGTGGAGTTTAGTTTATGGGTGTTCAAACATTTGATAGTAGTGTTACTAATAATATCGTGATTATGGACGATGACTTCGAATATGAAGAGCCGCTCAATGGCACTGATGCGCGAAGACGTTTGGAAGACAAAATTGAAGAATTGCGTCTTCAAAAAGAATTAAAAGAATTTGATTTTGATGACTGACACATAGTTCGCTGTTGTTGGTAAAAATCGTAACCCTCTGACGGTAATCGTTAATGTTCACGGCCGCTTATCGCGGCCTCGGCGATTCTGTGCTTTGTCTCTCTCGACCAAGATGGCCTTGTACATGCCCTGGTAGCGGATATCTTCGTCACAATATCTGACTTACCTGATATATCTGTATATCGTTAAAGTCTTCCCCAAGCCTTCTCTCATTTTTTACGGCGTGTTGATCAAACAGTCTTAAGCGTACTTGCTTGTCGTTTAGTCTTCTATGGCAAGCTGCTTCCGCCGGCAAACTTTGGCCTAGTTTATGCAGAGCTGATATTAAGTAAGAGTTTCAGCATAAAGTGCCAAAAACTCGTCGTAATCACCCAGTGAATCTGCGACTCAGACATAGAAAATAGATAAGAGGCGAGAGCTATGAGCGAGAGAATGGACATCAATCGATTGATGATGGAAATGCGCGCTTTGAAATCGCAAACGCAAGCGTTTAATGGCCCAGGGGCCTTATCCCGTCAGGATGTCGCCCAGCAAGTCAATAATGTCAATGGACCCAAGTTTTCGGATTTAATGACTCAGGCGATTGATAAGGTAAATGATGTTCAGCACGCCTCTGGTGCTTTGCAAACGGCATATCTTAAGGGTGATCCCAATGTTGATATTACCGATGTGATGATCGCCTCGCAAAAGTCGGGTGTCGCATTTGACTCGATGTTGCAGGTGAGAAACAAATTAGTCGAAGCCTATAAAGACGTAATGAATATGCCCATCTAATTGGGGTTTAGGTAATAACAATAAACGGTAGTTGAAAATGGCAGAACAACTCGCAGCATCCGATTCCAGTGACGACGTCATCGAAGGGTTCAATAACCTTAACCTGATTCGTCAAGCGGGTTTAATGGTGGGGTTAGCCGCAAGCGTCGCGTTTGGTGTCGCAATTGCTTTTTGGAGTTTAGGTGAAGACTATAAACCCTTGTACGGCAGTCTTGATCGTTTAGATTCATCAGAAGTGGGCAGTATTCTCGACTTCAATGAAATACCCTACAAAATTGACGGCTCCAGTGGTGCCTTACTTGTACCCGTGGGCGATGTTCAAAAAGCGCGTATCGTGCTCGCTGAAAATGGGATCCAAGGGGATCAATCTTTTGGTTTGGAAATGTTGGATGGCGAGCAGCCACTTGGCACGAGCCAATTTATCGAGTCTATGCGCTATCGCCGAGGCTTGGAAGGTGAGCTAGCCCGAACGATTTCCAGTATTAATACGGTACGTTCTGCACGCGTTCACTTAGCGATCCCCAAGCGTACCGTGTTTATGCGTGATGGTCGTAAGCCCAGTGCATCAGTATTTCTTGACCTATTTCCTGGTCGTCCGATCAAGCCTAAGCAAGTTCGCGGTATTGCCAACTTAGTGGCAGCGAGTATTCCAGAGCTTGATATCGACAATGTGACCGTTGTCGATCAGAAAGGTAATCTTCTATCTGTCGGTGCCGAAGACGAGCGCCTCGTCATTGCTGCTCAGCACCTAGATTACACACGCAAAATTGAAGATGACGTTGTTCTTCGTATCCGTCGATTGTTAACGCCCATCATTGGCGAGGGTAATTTTAAGACGGAGGTGTCTGCTGACATCGATTTCACTGAGATCGAGCAAGCAGAAGAGAGTTTTAATCCAGACCTGCCTGCAGTGCGCAGTGAGCAGAAAGTTGATGAGCAACAGGTTGGCGCTGGGGGCGTTGGCGGTATTCCTGGCGCGCTGACAAATCAGCCTCCGGCGGAAGGCCAAGCGCCCGAAGTGGCCGGTGGCGGGGGCGGTGGTGGTGAAGGCGCAGCACCAGGACGCAGTCGATCTCAATCGACCAAAAACTATGAGTTAGATCGCACGGTAAGTTTTACACGATTTGAAAAGGGCCGATTGCGCCGTTTAACCGTTGCCGTTGTGGTGGACGACAAGATTAAACGAAATAGTGAAAGCGGTGATAGTGGCGAAAGCGGTAAAAAAGTACGCTGGACCGATAATGAGCTGGAACGCATAGCTATACTGGTAAGAGATGCCGTTGGGTTTTCCGCTGTACGAGGCGATAGTGTGAACGTATTGAACGAGTCGTTTTACCCGCTTCCGTCGTTTGAGGACTTTGAAGAAGAGGTGCCTATTTGGGAGCAAGAGGCGCTTCAAACGTTACTCAAACCTTTGGCGGGTGCCTTAGTGATTATTGTATTACTGATGGGCTTAGTTAGGCCGGTTCTTAAAACCTTGGCAGGGTCGGGAGTGAAGTCTCGGGAGAAACAAGAGCAGAAGGAATTGGAAGCACTTCAAGCTTCGGGAATAGACTCATTTGACAGTCTTTCTGATGAAACCGTCACCTTAACAGGGGGCGATGCCTTGGGATTACCCAGTCCCGAAGAAAGTTACGAGCAGCAATTAAATGCGGTAAAAGGCCTAGTTGCTGAAGATGCGGGCCGTGTGGCTCAAGTAGTCAAACGTTGGATTAATGAAGAATGAATGCGCCTGCGAATTCAGCTGAGCAATCTGTAGCGAACTTAACGAAAGTCGATCAAGCGGCCATATTATTGATGTCGCTTGGTGAGGCCAGTGCTGCAGAGGTGTTAAAACATATGGGCCCGAAGGAAGTACAGCGTTTGGGGACGGCCATGGCTTCCCTCAATAATGTTCAACAGCAAGAAGTTGAGATTGTAATATCTAACTTTATGGATGAAGTCCGCACCCTCACGGGTTTGGGGATGGGTTCAGATAATTATATTCGAAATATGTTGGTGACTGCCTTGGGCCAAGATAAAGCGGACGGCCTTGTCGACCGGATTTTACTCGGTGGTAATACCACGGGCCTCGATACTTTGAAATGGATGGATGCCCGTTCAGTGGCAGATATCATCCGCAACGAGCATCCGCAGATTCAAGCCATTGTTATTGCTTACTTGGATTCAGATCAGTCGGCGGAGATTTTAAATTATTTTCCGGACAAAGTGCGATTGGATGTGATGCTCAGGGTAGCGTCTTTAGATACCGTTCAGCCCAGTGCATTGCAAGAACTCAACGATATCTTAGAAAAACAATTTGCCGGTAATGCAGGGTCACAAACGAAAGATATGGGCGGGTTTAAGGTTGCGGCTGAGATTGTAAATAATTTGGATAGCTCTATCGGTGGCGAGTTACTCGACTCCATCAAAGAAATTGATGAAGATCTGGGCACGCAAATTCAAGATCTAATGTTTGTGTTCGAAAATCTCAAAGAAGTGGACGATCGTGGCATTCAGGCCTTGTTACGCGAAGTCTCTTCCGATGTCCTTATACTTGCGCTTAAAGGTTCAGACGAAGTGCTCAAAGAAAAAATATTTGCCAACATGTCGAAACGTGCTGCTGAATTGTTACGTGACGATCTGGAGGCGAAAGGCCCAGTTAAAGTTTCCGAAGTGGAAGGCGCGCAAAAAGAAATCCTTACCATTGCACGACGCATGGCCGATGCTGGCGAGATCAACCTTGGCGGTGGCGGCGAAGACATGTTGTAACGTGATTGCGCTCGCACAGAGAAGAAGATACTCCTTGTCTTAATGGTATGCATCATATTCTGAAATCTTGATGCGATGTTATACGAACCAAATGCAGTAGGCGAATGACTGATAAAACCAAGCAAGCAAACCGAATCCCCTACGAATCTGTTGAAGAAGAGGGGGCGGTTTCTGGTTGGTCCTTGCCTTCGGTTGAAAGTAAAAAATCCCGCCTTGCTTTTAGTGCTAAAACCGACAAAAAAAATAAAGGGCGTTCCTCACGGGATGGCGAGATTGTCGAAGATTATAAAGGCAGCGTTAAACCCAAACCTTTAACCGCGGACGATCTACAAAAACTCGCGGCGGAGGCAAAAAAAGAGGCATTTGATCAAGGTTACCAAGAAGGGCTTGCCAAGGGCCTTGCCGAAGGCGCGCAAAAAGGCCAAAAACAAGGGCATAACAAAGCCTATCAAGAAACTAAAACCTTAGTTACCGATGAAATTAAACGCATGGGGAAAATTGCCAGCCAATTATTTTCGCCAATGCAATCGCAAGAAGAAACCTTGGAAAATATCGTGGTCGATATGGCCATACATTTCGCTCAGGAAATTATTGCACAGGAAATTCAATCCTCCCCACAAGCGCTCTTAGGTATTGTGCATCGTGCACTTGCGGCATTACCCACAGGCTCAAAAAATGTGTCGGTATATCTTAATGAAGCTGATAGCGAAGTGGTGGATAAATATTTACCCGTAGCGCAACGGGAATGGCGGGTCCACGTTGATGACACCGTTGCATCCGGTGGATGTCGAGTGCAAACCCATGAAAGCTTAGTGGATTATACGTGCGAGCACCGGTTAAGCGAATACCTTAAGCACGTGCGCGAACAAGGTAACGTGACCGAAGAAGCAGTGGCGCCGGTGGAAGTATATGAGCGTTCTGATAACGGTGATATGGCATCACCGGAAGTCAACACCGCTGAAACGGACGTCGCAGAATCGAATTCTGAAGAAGTTAAAAATGACGCAATGAATACTGAGGAAATTGATCAGCCACAGCCAGGCGTAAGCGAAATAATCGAGCCGGAATCAAAAAAGGACACTGGCGATCACCTTCCGCCAGAAAGCGCAGCTGAATCATCCGCGTCGGAGTCGCCACGTGAATCCGACTCCTGAAGTTGACCTCTATGGGCGATTACACAAATATCGCCGTTACGAAGAATTGAAATCCTCCCCCTGTGCGGAGGGGCGGTTGACTCGCATGGTAGGGTTAACATTGGAAGCGGTCGGTTTAAATGTATCCGTCGGAAGTCAGTGCATCGTAGTGACGAGCAACGGAGAAAAAATCGAAGCCGAGGTGGTGGGCTTTAATAACGGTATCACCTACCTAATGCCGGTACACAAGGTTGAGGGCCTGCAGCCTGGTGCACGTGTCGTCCCGGTTGGCGAGAATCAGAAAATATCTCTGGGCGATCATCTCATCGGCAGAATTCTTAATGGCATAGGTCAGCCGCTAGACGGTTTATCGGCGGTTAATACAGGGGAAAAAGTTGATCTTCAGGCTTCGCCCATAAACCCATTGCGCCGACATCCTATCGAAGAACCGTTAGATGTGGGAATTCGAGCGATTAATGGTTTACTCACCGTCGGAAAAGGGCAGCGCATAGGTCTGTTTGCAGGCAGCGGCGTGGGCAAAAGCGTACTCCTTGGCATGATGACCAAATTTACTCAGGCCGATATTGTGGTGGTAGGCTTAATCGGTGAACGTGGGCGAGAGGTGCGCGAATTTGTTGATCATATTCTAGGGGAAGAGGGACTCAAGCGTGCCATTGTTGTGGCATCACCTGCTGACGACGCGCCGTTAATGCGGCTGCGCGCCGCGCAGCTTTCTACGCGTATCGCTGAGTATTATCGAGACCAAGGAAAGAGTGTTTTACTGCTGATGGATTCATTAACGCGTTTTGGTCAGGCGCAACGAGAAATTTCATTAGCAATCGGTGAGCCGCCTGCGACAAAAGGCTATCCACCGTCTGTTTTTTCTAGAATTCCAGAGCTGGTGGAGCGTGCGGGAAACGCGGAGAAGGACGGTGGTTCGATTACCGCTTTTTATACCGTGCTTACCGAGGGCGATGATATGCAAGACCCAATCGCGGATTCTGCTCGTGCGATCTTGGATGGTCACATCGTATTGTCCCGAAGTTTGGCGGAGCAAGGGATATATCCCGCCATTGATGTCGAAGCGTCCGTTAGTCGAGTTATGCCGAATATCGTGGACGATACGCATCTCGAGAACGCCCAACGTTTCAAACAGCAATTAGCGACCTATAGAACCAATAAGGATTTGATTACGATCGGCGCTTACAGCAAAGGTTCTGATCCTGAGATCGATAATGCAATTGAACGTTATCCTCATTTGCAAAAATACGTAACGCAAAAAATGCGAGAAGCGGCGCCGTATGCCGAAAGCCAAGGGATGTTACGTGCAGTGTTGAATCCACCTAAGCAAGGGGCGCTTAAACGCCAGCATGCGGGTAATGGTGAATGATCGCGGAATCAAAGCGTTTGGGCGTTGTGGTCGATATGGCCAAACGCGAGGAGGATAAAGCCGCGGCGCTGCTTGATGAAAAGCGCAACGCATTAGTGGCTGAAGAAATACGTCTAAATGATCTCAAGGAATATTACGAGGAATACGAGACACAGTTTAAACAAACCACGAAGATATTAAGAGCGGAGGATTTCGCTAAAAACCGCAACTTTCTGCATCAACTTTCACAATCCTGTGACCTTCAAAATACGCAAGTGGCGCACGCACAACTTGCTGTCGACAAAGCCATTGAAGAGTGGCGCAAAGTTCATCTAAAACTAGAAAAGCTAAGAGATCATGTTAGCCGCTTAAAACTTGCTGAAATTGCAGATCAAGATAAGCAAGAACAAAAGCGTGTAGATGAATGGGTGACTCAAGCCTATGTTCGTAAGGATACACGCTAAAAACGTGCGGATTAATGCTGGTTTTTAATGCATTTTGGTTATGGCGTATTAGACAGTTCAACAAATAAATTCTAATAAAAAAAACGTTTTATGCATGGGGGGAACATGTGTGCTCAAATGCCAGCATTTTGTAGCAAGTTCTAAAACTGTGGCTAGACTAAGAGGAGAAGCATAAGCGAGTAAATGCCGAGGAGCGTGTGTTATGGGTACCTGTGTGGATTTTCAACTTCCTGATAATTTGACGATTGCAAATGTACATGGTTTGCATGAACAGCTCGAAGCCTTAGTTGAGGAAGAAGAGAATGACAAAATTGTGATCCAAGCCGGTGGCGTAACGCGCGCAGACACAGCAGGTATTCAATTATTGTTAGCTTTCGTAAATTCAGCGAAAGAGCACCAAATTTCACTGGATTGGGATCATCCCTCGGACAAGCTTTTAACGGCGGCAAGTGTTTTGGGTTTAGAAAATGCGCTTGGCATGCACTAACGTCAATTGACGTGCCACGCCCCACCTTCATAACGAAGTAGATTAATCAGAGTAGACATACGGAGACTCATTCATGGCAAAAATTTTAGCCGTCGACGATTCAGCCTCTATGCGGCAAATGGTCAGCTTTACGCTTAAGAGTGCGGGGCATGATGTGCACGAAGCCGAAGATGGGGTGGATGCACTTAATACTGCGAAATCTCAAGGGGCATTCGACCTAGTGATCTCTGATATCAATATGCCGAACATGGACGGTATCAGTTTGATCAAAGAGCTGAGGGGGTTAGCTAATTTTAAATTCACGCCGATTCTGATGTTAACCACCGAATCGAGCAGCGACAAGAAAAGTGAAGGTAAAGCCGCAGGTGCGACGGGGTGGATAGTCAAACCATTCAACCCTGATCAACTGTTAGCGACGATTAATAAAGTTCTTTAGCGGAAAATATAGCCGCCTTTCCTAGGTTTATTATGTCAATCGACTTATCTCAGTTTCATCAGGTCTTCTTTGAGGAGAGCTTCGAAAACGTGGATATTATGGAATCCTCGTTAATGGAGTTAGATCCAGACGAAGTCGATGCCGAGGTAATTAACGCAATATTTCGCGCAGCTCACTCAATAAAAGGAGGCAGTGCAACTTTTGGATTTAAAAAGATATCCGAATTTACGCATATCCTTGAAACCTTACTTGACCAAATTCGCGGTGGTGAGCGGGGGTTAAGTAAAAGTGACGTGAACCTCTTTTTGCAGTCAGTGGACTGTTTGCGCGAAATGTTGGCGTTGCTACAAGATGGTGATGATTCCGATACTGAATTATCGCGAGATGTCGCCGCGCAGTTCACGAAAATTCTTGACGGAGAACTTTCTACTCAAGAAGCGGATACTGCATTTTCCGAAAGTGCTGTAGCGTCTGAATTCGAAGCACCTTCTGATGATAGCGATAGCAATATAAATGGCGACGTATCCGATAGTGAGTCATCAAATGTATCCGCTTCAGAAGAGGGCGAGGGTGCACTTCAGCGCTGGCGTATCCTTTTTTATCTTGGTGAAGAACTCCTAAAAACGGGTAACGATCCCATACGGATTATTCGTGAGCTAGGCACCTTAGGCGAAATTCAATGTACGACACTCTTTGAACGAATGCCGAAGCTTTCTGACTTGGATCCAGAGCTGAATTATTGTGGGTGGGATATTTGTTTAACATCAGCCGTAGATAAATCCGTGATCGAAGAGATTTTCGAATGGGTTGTTGATGAATCACATATCACGATAGAACGTGATAATACCGAAGACGCCGACGGTGCCTTGCATGCAGGTGACGATGAAAGCACATTTTGGTCTATTGAATTTCATCCAGAAGAGGGCGTATTAAGAACGGGGAACGACCCCTATAAATTATTTGTTGCACTTGAAACGATTGGTGTCGTTAAGTCTGTCACTGCGCATTCCCGAGTGCCAAACTTGGACGCTATGGATTCGGAGTTATGCTATCTAAGTTGGACGATTTTACTCGACGCTGGTGAACATGATGAATCGAAAATTAGAGAAATTTTTGAATGGGTTGAAGACGAAGCAAAAATTGACATTCAGCCCGTTTCTGGTGTTTTCAATGATGCCATTGAACAAGAGACGGTCGAGCGCGCACCAGTAGATGAAACGAATGCAGCATCCTCTGCGGATAATATCGCTGCGTCCGACCCAGGTGCCGAGATAGCAGAGGGACAGAATGCGCCGACCAATAATGAGCCTTCTGTCGCCGCGAAATCTCCTAAAGCCCCTCAATCTAAGGCAAAACCTGTAGCAGCTGAGTCCTCATCGATTCGTGTCGGAATTGATAAAGTCGACAACCTCATCAATATGGTGGGGGAGCTGGTGATTACTCAGTCTATGCTCGGCCAGCTTGGGACGGACTTTGATTTAGAACGATTACCCAAATTATTAGAAGGCCTTAGTCAGTTAGAACAAAATACCCGTGAATTGCAAGAAAGCGTTATGCGAATTCGCATGTTGCCAATAAGTTTTGTGTTTAGTCGTTTTCCCCGAATGGTACGTGATCTCAGTCAAACACTTGGCAAAGATATTAATTTGGAAATTATCGGCGACTCGACAGAGCTAGATAAGACAGTCCTCGAAAAAATCGGTGATCCGCTTGTTCATTTAGTCCGAAATGCTGTGGATCATGGAATTGAAACAGAAGAAGATCGTATAGCGAAGGGTAAGTCAGGGCAGGGCACGGTTAAACTGAATGCATATCACCAAGGCGGAAATGTTGTCATCGAAGTGCTGGACGACGGAAAAGGTTTGGATCCAGATATGCTGAAACAAAAAGCGATAGAGAAAGGCATCTTAACCTCTGCAGATGCCGAAAGCCTATCTCGTGATCATGCCTTTGATTTTATTTTTCAGCCAGGGTTTTCAACTGCAAAAGAAATCAGCGATGTTTCAGGACGTGGCGTTGGGATGGATGTCGTTAAGCGAAATATCCAGTCGTTGAACGGTGCAATTGATATCAAATCTGAATTTGGTGCGGGATCAACCATTACAATTCGCTTGCCGTTAACCTTGGCAATATTAGATGGCCAGCTAGTGCGTGTGGCAAATCAAACTTATATTTTCCCAATTGTGTCCATTGTGGAATCTCTGCAGTGTAAATCAGAATATATCAATAAAGTTGCAGGCGGTTGCAGTGTTTTTCGCTTAAGAGACGAATACGTGCCGATTATTCAGCTAGCCAAAACATTTGATATTCCGATGGATGACGAAGATCTTGATGGGTCTTTGATGGTGGTTGTGGAATCAGAAGGTGAAAAAGTCGGCATAGTGGTGGACGAACTGCTTGCTCAACAACAAGTGGTTATTAAAAGCCTTGAAAACAATTATAAACGCGTGAAGGGCGTATCAGGCGCAACAATTCTCGGCGATGGAACCGTGGCCCTTATCGTCGATATTCCCGGTATTGTTCGCTTGGCGGGTGATAACTTCACATTAATGCAAAATGCGGCACAAAGTCTTGTGGCGCAATTACAGCAACCTGCGTCGCAACGCGCTGGTTTATAGGAGGTCCCTATGCAAATAGAAAAAACGGGTCAGCTCGCGCAAGAGCCAGTCCGGACAATTGATAGTGCCGGGGGCATGGCGATGGAATCCGATGAAACGGATCAGTTTCTGACGTTTATCGTTGCGGGTGAAGAATATGGTGTTGACATTCTGTGTGTTCAAGAAATTCGTGGCTGGGAATCGGCCACCCCGATTCCTAATGCACCAAAACATATCAAAGGCGTGATTAATTTGCGGGGTACTATCGTCCCTATTATTGATTTAAGGCAGTGCTTTGGTATGGAAAGTATCGAATACACGCCGATTACCGTGGTTATCGTATTAAAAGTGCATACAGATCAAGGTGAGAGAGTCATGGGTATTGTGGTGGATGCGGTGTCCGACGTATATGCCTTATCTGACCAAGATATGCGACCCGCACCAGACATTGGTAATTCATTGAATACAGAATTTATTCATGGTCTCGTAAATGTCGATCAGAAAATGGTGATTTTACTCAATATAGATAAGTTGTTGTCGGTTGATGATATCCCCAACCTTGCGAATATCAGCAAGCAATTAGAACAGTCAGAAAATTAGTGGAAGGGTGACACAATGAAAGGTTTATTAAATGTACTTGGGCTGGGTGACGATGGCGCTTGTAAAGAACTGGCTGATAAAATGGACGCTGTCAATCGATCGCAGGCGGTCATTGAGTTTGACTTGTCGGGTAATATTCTTCATGCAAACGATAACTTTCTTAATTTAATGGGCTACCGTTTAGATGAGGTCGTGGGGCAGCATCACGGTATTTTTGTTGAGGATACCTATCGTAGTTCTCCCGAGTATCAGAGCTTTTGGTCGAATTTGAGTCGCGGTCAGCATTTTGTATCTGAATTTCAGCGTGTGACTAAATCAAAAGAAGCGGTTTGGATTCACGCCTCATACAACCCGTTACTCGATGAAAATGGAAAGCCTTACAAGGTCGTTAAGTTTGCTACAGATATTACGGAAAATAAAAAACAATCGCAGTTGGCGAATGCATTGAAGCTTTGTCAGGCGAATGTGATGCTGGCGGACAACGACAACAATATTATCTATATGAACGAAACGGTTGATGCGATGCTACGCAGTAACCAGGCGCAAATTAGACAAGTATTGCCCAACTTTAATATCGATACCTTGATAGGCACCAACGTTGATGGGTTTCATGTGAACCCATCACACCAGCGCGGCATGTTAAAGAATTTAACCGAACCCTATAAAACCGATATTACGCTAGGTGATTTGGTGTTTGGTTTGATTGCAACCCCATGGAATGATCAGGACGGAAATCGCGTGGGTACCCTGGTTGAATGGGAAGATAAAACGGAACGCGTGGCTAAAGAACGCGCTGAAAATGAAAAATCACAGGAAAATGCGCGGATACGACAAGCCCTTGATGTGTGTGATACCTCGGTTATGATGGCTGATGCAGATATGAACATCATCTACATGAATCATGCTGTTAAAGATATGTTAAAAAATCGCGAGTCAGAGCTTAAGGCCGCCATTCCCAAATTTGATTCGAATCGCTTAATTGGAACAAATGTTGATGATTTCCATAAAAATCCAGCGCACCAACGAAAACTGCTTCAAAGCTTAACCAGTACGTATAAAACGGAATTAAATATTTCTGGGCTGACCTTTAGCTTAATGGCCACACCGCTCCGATCAGATGATGGTGAATTTATTGGTACCGTTGTCGAGTGGGAAGATAAAACAGAACGTTTAGCGCGTGAAAAAGAAGAACAGCTGCTTGCGCAAGAGAATGCGCGAGTGAAAGAGGCGTTAGATAATGTGACCACGAACGTTATGATCGCCGATGCAAACGCCAATATTATTTATTTAAATAAATCTGTTGTTAATATGATGCGCAATGCCGAAGCAGATATTAAGAAGCAGTTACCACATTTCGATGTCAATAATTTGGAAGGCACCAATATTGATGTTTTCCATAAAAACCCATCACATCAACGCAACCTATTAAAAGATCTGAAAACTACGTATCACGGTAAAGCTGAAGCGGGCGGACGTTCTTTCACGGTTATTGCGAATCCCGTTTTTCAGGAGGGCGAGCGTGTAGGTACCGTGGTTGAATGGGCCGATCGAACCGCTGAAATAGCCATCGAGAAAGAAATAGATCAAATGGTTGAATGTGCGGCCGCAGGTGACTTTTCCGTTAACATTAAAACCGAAGGGAAAGAAGGGTTCTTTTTAAATCTCGGTAACGGCTTAAATAGTTTAGTGAGCACAATGGAAGTTGCCTTAAATGATGTGGTGAGAATGTTGGGTGCGATGGCGAAAGGTGATCTTTCAGAACGTATCACACGTGACTATCAAGGCGCTTTTGGACAAATGAAAAGTGATGCAAATGCAACGGCAGATAAGCTCACTGAAGTGATTACCAATATTCGGATCTCTGCGAATTCAATCGCGACATCTTCAGATGAAATTGCTCAGGGTAATGCGGATTTAAGCCAGCGTACAGAAGAGCAAGCTTCATCGCTCGAAGAAACCGCGGCAAGTATGGAGGAAATGACCTCCACGGTTAAGCAGAGCGCAGATAATGCGGAAAAAGCGAACGAGATGGCCACCGGTGCCCAATCGCTCGCGCGGGAAGGCGGTGATGTTGTCAAAGAAGCCGTGTTAGCAATGGAGGAGATTAATAAATCCAGCAAACAAATTTCTGACATCATCAGTGTGATCGATGAGATCGCTTTCCAAACTAATTTGTTAGCCTTGAATGCTGCGGTCGAAGCAGCGCGTGCTGGAGAGCAAGGCCGAGGCTTCGCCGTGGTGGCTGGCGAGGTACGAAACCTTGCTCAGCGATCTGCAGGTGCGGCAAAAGAAATTAAGGACCTTATTCGCGATAGCGTGGGCAAAGTGGAAGACGGTACTTCTTTGGTCAATCGCTCTGGTGAGGTGTTAACAGAGATTGTCGAGTCGGTGGATAAGGTGACGCTCACCATGCAAGAAATTGCATCAGCTGCGCGGGAGCAATCCAGTGGTATTCAACAAGTGAATACGGCCGTGACACAGATGGATGAGATGACTCAGCAGAATGCGGCCCTCGTTGAAGAAGCATCGGCAGCCGGTCAGGCGATGTCCGACCAGGCGCGGTCAATGAATAAAGTGGTGGAGTTCTTTTCTCAGATGGGTACCCACGAAAGTTCTGCGCCTTCTAGTTCTGCGTCTTCCGGTTCAAGATCCACAAGTACAACGTCTTCAGCTAGAGACTTTTCTCAATCCTCGAGAACGTCTGTTGATAGTGATGACGAATGGGAAGAGTTTTAATCTGAATGTCAACGGTGACGACAACAGCTGGCGGCAGCAGGGGGGATTTCTCTGAACGAGAATTCCCCATGACGGACTCAGATTTTGAGCGCATTAAACAGATTACCTTTTCGTTAACGGGCATAACCCTCAGTAATCATAAACGTAACATGGTGTATGGCCGCTTAGCGCGCCGGCTGCGCCGCCTAAAAATGGAATGTTTTGCTGACTACTGTGACTTGGTTGATCGCCAAGATACCGATGAAACAACAGAATTTATTAATTCCATTACGACAAATCTGACCTCTTTCTTTCGCGAGGGGCATCACTTTGAATACCTTAAATCTGAGGTCATTCCCAACCTACTTGTAAAAAATGCAAAGACTAAACGCCTACGTATTTGGTCTGCGGGGTGTTCTACCGGTGAAGAACCTTATTCTATCGCAATGGTATTGCGTACGTTTACGCAGCTAAAAAATTGGGATGTTAAAATCTTGGCCACGGATCTGGATTCCAATGTTGTTCAGAAGGCCAAAGAAGGCGTATATACCGTGGAGCGCGCGGATGGTATTCCAGACCAATATCGCAAATTTTTGAGTGTGGACAAAGCGAAAGAAAATGTTAGGGCAAAAGATAGTATTGCTGAGTTAATCACATTCAAGCAGCTCAACTTGTTACATGACTGGCCGATGAAAGGGCCTTTCGATATTATTTTTTGTCGAAATGTTGTTATTTATTTTAATGCAGACACACAGCGTGAGCTGTTTGATCGTTATGCAAATATTTTAACTGAAACGGGGCGGTTGTTTATTGGTCACTCTGAAAGTTTACACAATATCACTACGCGATTTACCGCCAAGGGGCGAACCATATATGAACGAAATCGCTAGCGGGTATTGATGTGTTTAGACAAAAATTAACAACCCCTACAATCAAAGGTTTCGAACATGTCAATCGATATTGGGACCCGCGAATGCGTCAACCCGCGGCCAAAATTTTGCCGGGGGAATGCTATGTAAGTAAGACCGGAGAAATGATCGTGACGGTGTTGGGTTCGTGTATTGCCGCATGTATTCGAGATACGCGCTTAGGTGTGGGAGGGATGAATCATTTTATGCTTCCGATTCGTGCAGGAACAAAGAGTGACAGTGCGATTACGTCTGAGCTGGCGTATGGAAACTGGGCAATGGAGTATCTTGTTAACGAAATATTGAAGCAAGGCGGTAAAAAATCAAATTTGGAAGTGAAATTATTTGGCGGTGGAAAGGTGTTATCCAATCTTAGTCAGATTGATATCGGTGGGCGTAATATTGAATTTGTTTTGGATTTTATCGATAAAGAGGGTTTAAGCGTTAAAGCCCACGACCTTGGTAGTACCTGCCCAAGAAAAGTGTTGTATTTTCCGGATACTGGAGCGGTTAAGTTAAAACGCTTGAAGTCGCGTGCCAACGATACGATCGAAAGAAGAGAACGGGAATACTACGATACTATGACGAAGAAACCAGATCAGGGCGATATCGAACTGTTTTAGTTCGTTGTTGCATGAAATCTGAGAAAAGGTGATCAAATGAGCAAAGTGAAAGCCCCCATAAAAGTCATGATTGTGGATGACTCCGCTTTGATCCGAGCGGTGCTAAAGGAGATTTTCGATTCCGATAAAGGGCTAGAGCTTGTTGCCTCCGCTAAGGATGCATTTGAAGCGCGAGACCTGATAAAAAAACATAATCCTGATGTTATTACGCTCGATATAGAAATGCCTAAGATGAATGGCATTACCTTCCTTAAGAATCTAATGCGTTTACGGCCAATGCCCGTCGTCATGATTTCAACGTTGACTCAAGAGGGAGCGCCAGCAACGCTGGAAGCATTGGAGTTAGGCGCGGTCGACTTTGTGCCTAAACCTAAGACTGAAGGTGGCGGCTCGTTGGAGCTGTATCGGGATACGATTATTGAAAAGGTGGTGAATGCTGCGCGTGCTCGAGTGCGTCCTTTTCAGGAAGATTCCGCACCGGTACAGTTAAAGAACCGAGCGAAATCAAACGCATCGCTTGTTAAATCTAAGTTACTTCGCCCCAAATTCTTGTGTGCAATTGGCGCATCGACCGGTGGGACAGAAGCGATTAAGGAAGTGATTACGGCGATGCCTGAACATTCGCCTCCGGTGGTGGTTGTGCAGCATATCCCTGAATCGTTTTCAAAGTCCTACGCGGCGAGAGTTGACGGGTTATCCGCGATGAAAGTTTACGAAGCGGAGGACAACCAAAAAATTGAGCCAGGTTGTGTCTATATTGCACCTGGCCATATGCATTTACGCGTGGTCAGTACCGCCATGGGGTACATCTGTAAGTTGGATGATGGTGACTTCGTTAATCGGCACCGCCCTTCAGTGGAGGTCCTGTTTGATTCTGTTATTGAGGCGACCGGTGGTAACGCTACCGGTGTTTTGCTAACGGGAATGGGAAATGACGGATCAGCAGGGTTACTACGTATGAAGCAAGCCGGTTGTACAACAATTGCTCAGGACGAAGACAGTAGCGTGGTGTGGGGTATGCCTGGTGCTGCGGTTAAGCTGGGAGCTGCGGACAAAATTTTGTCGTTAAATAAGATAACCGGAGAGATTTTATCTGCAGCATTTAAGTAAAATGAACTATGCTTGTAAAGTAATTCGTGCTGAAGAGAAGGACAAGAGGGCGATCATGTTCTATGATGGTTACCCAAGACTTAGGCGAAATATTAATAAAAAGCGTAATGCTTTATTCTGATTGCCAAGTGCTATTAAAATGAATAAAAAATTTAACCTTTAGGAAGCGTTTTATATGTCCATCACATCATCTCTGACAGATAATGGTGAAGTGTTAACGATCTCAATTGAAGGGCGTTTCGATGCCTCCTCTCTAGAGCAGTTTCGACGTAGTTTCGAAAATGTAGAGTCGGGTGATGTTCAACGCTATGAAGTAGATTTGGCGAGTACGGTGCACCTTGATAGTTCGGCTTTGGGTATGTTGTTGGTTTTACGTGACCATGCTGGCGGCGATAAAGCGGATATCACGATTAAAAACTGTTCTCCGGAGGTCAAAAAGATCTTCGCCATATCGAGCTTTGAGCAGTTATTCACTATTCAGTGATTCTGGGAAAAGAGCTGGCTGATAAAGTAGCGGCGGCAATTCAGCCAACATGTAACATGTAAAGCCGAAGTCTAAAACGGCGTCGATGCAGTAAGAAGAGGAAGGGTGAACTTTTGACAATCGAAGCGTCCGATTCTCTTAAAATTCTCATCGCGGAAGATTCCGCGACTGACCGCTTAATTCTAGAAACCATTGTCTCCAAAGCTGGGCACGTCCCTATCGGTGTGAGTGATGGCCTAGAAGCGCTTGAAGCCTACGAAAAAGAAAGTCCCGACCTCGTACTGCTCGATGTTCTCATGCCGAACATGGGGGGTATTGATGTCGCCCGCACAATCCGCGACACCACCACTGAAACAGTCGTTCCCATTATATTTTTAACGTCCTTGAGCGATCAGGAATCACTTGTTGAATGCCTGGAAAGCGGCGGCGACGACTTTATTCCTAAGCCTTACAATCAAGCGGTACTTAAATCCAAGATTAAAGCCTTCGGTCGTTTACGGCGTATGCACTCTACGGTATTGGCCCAAAAGGCCCAAATCGAAGAGAACAACCGGCACCTTATTCAAGAACAAACGGTAGCTAAGCAAGTATTCGACAAAATTGCCCATACTGGTTGTTTGGATATGGGCAATATCAAGCATTACATGTCACCGATGGCGGTATTTAACGGGGATGTGTTGGTGTCCGAGATTAGCCCCAATGGCAACATGGTCGTGATGTTGGGGGATTTTACTGGGCACGGCTTGCCGGCGGCTATTGGCTCTATGCCTCTAGCGTCCACGTTTTACGGTATGGTCCGAAAGGGCTTCAACATGCCGGATATCCTCCGCGAGATAAATCAGAAATTGAACGATATCTTGCCTATCGGCTTCTTTTGTTGTGCGATATGTGTGGATATCAATTTTAAAGAGCGCCGTATGAAGATATGGAATGGCGGTTTACCAGAAGCCTTCCTCTATCGTTCCGAATCTAAAAGTTACGATCTTCTTCCTTCAAAACATTTGCCTCTGGGTGTACTGCCTAGCAATAGTTTTAATGGCGATACGGAAAATTTTCAGTTGGATTACGGTGACAAGTTGTTTATGTGGTCTGATGGGGCGTTTGAAGCCCGCAATCGTGATGGCGAGATGTTCGGTGAAGATCGCTTACACAAGGTGCTGTACGAGAGTGCTGGGGATTCACAGTTATTTGACCGTATATTGAGTAGTGTACATACGCATATCGGCGCTTCCGAGAAAGATGACGATATGTCTCTGGTGGAAATCGAAATGCAAGATGTCGACATTGTGGCAGAGGTCGATCACGTGGCAGAGAAGAAGCAAGGGTGTTTGTCTGACTGGCATATGAATTTTGATTTGCCAGAATCCAGTTTGAAAGAATTTGATCCACTCCCCTTGCTCATGAATATCATTTCCGAGGTGCCTGGTTTACGTCAGCACCGCACACCGCTTTATACCGTGCTGGCCGAGTTGTATACCAATGCGCTTGAACACGGTATTTTGGGGCTTTCATCAGAGTTGAAGTCTTCGCCCGATGGTTTTGCTAAATATTACAACGAGCGTGCAGACCGTTTGAGAGGACTTGAGAAGGGTAAAGTCAGTTTTCAGCTCTCTCACTTCGCGGATGACGAAGGGGGTTTGTTACAGATTCATGTGATTGATTCTGGTGGCGGGTTTGATTTTAAACGCAAGGCTTCTGATGGGGTCAGTGAGAACCTATTTGGTCGCGGGCTGAGCCTCATTCAGGAGCTTGCCGAATCCATTCATATTCATGAGCCTGGGAATAACATCGAAGTGAATTACCGCTGGAATAATGAAGATTAGACCCTAACTTAAACGGTAATTTAGATGGATATATGCAATGAGTGATGATGTCGATCTTGAAAATCTCAATATGCTCAAAGACCTGCTCGGGGATAAGTTCATCGAGCTGATTGAAACCTTTATCTCTGATTCCGCACAACGTATTGACGCCATTCAGCGTGCTTTAGCCTCTGGCGACATAGAGCAAATTCGCCATCAAACTCACGGTCTCAAAGGCAGTTGTCGTAACCTTGGGGCAAATCCTCTCGGGGATTTGTGTCAGGTAATGGAAACACAAGCGCACGAAGGTCAATTGACTGACGGTGAGCAACAACTGGCCGCAATCGAGCAAAAACTTGCCGCTGTTAACGGCGCCCTCAAATCACTTCTCTAAAAACACCTTTAAAATCAATGTCTTTCTAATGGCATACCTCCTGCATAGTCTATAGCGTACTGATTCGCAGCTGCGGTATGCGGCAGCGATGTTTTGTTTTATACAGGGGGAAGAATGAATCCACTTATGCCAGCCTTAAACCCAAGTGGTTTAGAAAACGACGGCGCTGCTAGAGACTCATCGTCGAAGAAATCTATGGTTGATGAGAATAAGCCATCGTTTAAAGAAACGATGGATAGGCAACCGCGATCTGGCACAAATAAGACCGATGACCGAGTTGCAGAAAAGGCCAATGAAGCGGACAGGCCAAATAAGGCCGCGCAACCGGATCACGCTGAAAACACAGATCATAAATCATCAGAAAATCCTCAGAACGTCGCGCGACAAGGCAGCGCTAGTGAGGGCGAAAAAGCTGCAGCGGGGGAGATCAGTCCTTCGACTGATTCAAGTGCATCTACGCAGGCATCCTCTGATACAAGTTTAATGGAGGATAATCATCTAGTCGGTGATGAAGGTCATTTGGAAAGCTCATTGTCATTTGGCCTAGCCTTTGACACTGAATCCTCTGAAAACCTTATCGATACTGAAGCCTTGAATCACAGCGCCCTGGCAAATAAGACTGACGCAAGCTTATTTGAAAGCGGTTTCGCTTTAGATCCTGTATTCGTGACGGGAGGACTGCCTGAAAAACCGCTAAGTCCGACGTTGGAAACCTTAGCACCATTGCAGGCGTTTAAGGCATTGCGGGAACAGGTGGGGACCTTGGCACAGGCCGCCGCAATAACATCAGATGCTGGAGTGCTTGTTTCTGAGGGCAAGTCTATAGGTATGGCTGGGATGACGGTATCGACGATGATGTCGAATGATGCTTCAACCTCATCAGGCAAGATGTTTGGACTTACAACGGCGGAAAATGATGCGGGAACGTTAACTGGCTTGGCCTTAAAAGATAGCCTTCAATCAAAGAGCCCGCTGGGGCAGCAGATGAATGAAGGCTCGAACGCGGCATTAAAACCATTTTTGACGGCGGGAACAGATAACACGCTGACGAAACAGGGCGCGCCGCTTGTATCCACATTGCTAAACGGAGGGAATTCGGAATCTACACTCTCGTCAGATATGTTAGCGCGGCTTGGTGAGCAATTGGATGCGGGGGCGAAGCCTGTATCTGGCACACCGCCATTGCATTCCTCTATTTCGCCATCTGTTCTGAGCGGTATCCCTGCCGCTTCGGACGTCAGAGTTCAAATGCCTGTGTCTATCGCCTTTGGTGAATCGGGATGGGGAAATATGATTGCTGAGCGCTCGGCGCTGATGGCATCTCAGTCAATTAAATTTGCTGAGCTTCAGTTAGATCCACCGGAATTGGGGCAGTTGCAAGTCAAAGTCACCGTGAATCAAGATCAGGCCTCAGTGAGTTTTGTTGCGGCCAACGCTCAAGTTAAAGACGCCTTGGATCAAAGCCTTGCGCGCTTAAAGGAGTTACTTGAAGAGCAGGGGCTCGATTTAGTGAATGTGGACGTGTCGGATCAATCGTCAGAAGAGCCAGAATCAGAGCAAGAAGAGCAGGGTTTACTTGCCGGTGATGCCGCCTCGGACGAAGACGATACGCTGTCTGAGCCACGCCAGGTGATGAGCGCATACGGTGTTGATCATTACGCCTAACTTTTATGGTGAGTGGTCGTATTCGCGACCCTTCGATGATGAAGGTCATTGATAAACAGAAATTATCTTAATCCCTTCGTTTTTACGGGTATGTAAATATACCCGCGTACGCGTTTTTCTCGTGTTTTCATGCCCCAAAATTCTAAAGGGCGTCTACATTATAAGTATGAGCCAAGGCCGCGTAATGTGAGGCCTTGTTTTTAACTATCTCACCGATAAAACACTGGCATATCTCTTGCTCGATACTCCTAAATAGCGACGAAAAATTGGCATGGCTGAAGAAGACGAAGAAGACAAGAAAGACGAAGGTGAAGAAGGCGAGGCAAAAGAATCCTTCTTTGCGAAGAAAAAGAAATTAATTTTATTGGTCCTTGTGGGACTGTTGTTAATCGGCGTGTCAGTGGGCGGGACAATAGCCGCACTGAAAATGCTAGCGCCGCCGCCACCACCGGTGGAAGCGGAAGATGGTGAAGGAGGCGAGGTGGGTGAAGATGGAGAGCCGATACCTGAGCCTGTAAAGCAAGCGATTTATTACCCCTTAAAGCCAGCTATTTTGGTGTCGTTTGAGGGGCGCGGTAGGCAGCGATTATTGCAAGCTGAAATTACACTGCTCACCCGAGATAACGATGTAATCTCAGCAATTGAAACGCATATGCCCATGATTAGAAATGCGTTAGTTTTGTTGATCGGTGGCCGGACTTACGAAGAGGTTCAAACCGCTGAAGGAAAAGAACTTTTACGAGTCGAGTGTTTGCAAGAATTACAGCGACTGTTAGAGATTGAAATTGGCAAGCCTGGTGTTGAAGAAGTGCTATTCACCAGTTTAATTGTTCAATAACGTAAAAGGCCTGCTTAAGGCCTTTTCACACGAAGAGTAAACACGTGCAAGATTTATTAAGCCAAGACGAGATTGATGCCTTACTCCATGGCGTAGATGATGGAGACATCGATACCGATGGTGATATTGACGATACGGGTATTAAGTCTTACGACTTAACCAGTCAAGATCGTATTGTTCGTGGGCGAATGCCCACGCTTGAAATGATCAATGAGCGTTTTGCACGCTACACGCGCATCAGTATGTTCAACTTGTTACGCCGTACCGCAGATGTGTCGGTCGGTGGTATACAAATACAAAAATTTGGCGAGTACGTGCACACACTTTACGTGCCGACCAGTTTGAACATGGTCAAGTTTAGGCCGCTACGGGGCACCGCATTGGTAATTCTTGATGCAAAACTTGTTTTTAAACTCGTGGACAATTTTTTTGGTGGGGATGGCCGTCACGCAAAAATCGAAGGGCGTGAATTTACCCCAACGGAACTGCGTGTTGTTCAAATGGTGCTTGAACAAGTTTTTATCGATTTAAAAGAAGCGTGGAAAGCAGTTAAAGAAATTGATTTTGAGTATATGAACTCAGAAGTAAACCCATCAATGGCAAACATTGTTAGCCCAAGTGAAGTTGTTGTAGTGAGTACATTTCATGTTGAGCTTGATGGCGGTGGTGGAGAATTGCACATCACCATGCCGTATTCCATGGTCGAACCGATTCGCGATGTACTTGATGCGGGCTTGCAATCAGATACCGATGAGAGCGATGACCGTTGGGTGAATGCATTGAAAGAAGATGTCATGGAAGCACGCATTGATTTGGAAATGGATGTTGCCAAAAGAGAAATTCCACTTCGAGATATTGTTGACCTTCGAGACGGCGATATTATCCCGATTAATATGCCCGACTTCCAAATTGTTACTGCGAATGGTATCCCCGTATTTCAGGCCACAATAGGAAAGTCCAACGAAAATTTAGCATTAAAGATCCTAAAGCATATAGATCGTCCTAATGTGCAATCTTCATCAGACGAGGAGCAAAGTCATGAGTGATGACGACATAGAAGACAGCCCCGACCAGGACTCCATGGCCGATGACTGGGCCGCAGCGATGGAAGAGCAGGAAATTGAAGACGAGCAAAGTGCTGCAGCCGCGGATGCGGACTCCATTGACTTTGAAGAGTTTGATGCCGCAGGTGGTGCCCCGAATATCGCGGGTAACCCTGACCTCGATGTCATTTTGGATATTCCTGTATCTATTTCAATGGAAGTAGGGCGCACATCAATAACCATTCGCAACTTATTACAACTTAACCAGGGTTCAGTGATAGAGCTAGACCGTTTGGCAGGTGAACCATTAGATGTGTTGGTAAATGGTACCTTGATTGCACACGGCGAAGTTGTGGTCGTTAATGAAAAGTTTGGTATTCGTATGACCGATGTCATCAGTCCCTCGGAGCGTATTAAAAAGCTTCGTTAATCTTCCTATCTGTTGTACTGCGTATTAACAAAAAGGCTAATTTTATGACGAACTACCGCTACTTGATCAGTCTTTTATTCGCGGTGCCGTCTATCGCTCTCTCTGCAGAGAAAACTTCTAGCTCCCCTTATGATACCTCGACTATGGCGATACAGGTCGTTCTGGCGTTAGCCATTGTTACCGCCTCTATTTTTGCGTTGGCTTGGGTCGCGAAGCGTTTGGGTAACACCCACCTTTTACATAATCAAAAAATGAAACTCATTTCTACTATGGCCTTGGGGACAAAAGAAAAAATGGTTCTTGTTGAAGTGGAGGGACAAAAATTACTCTTGGGTGTAACACCGAATAATATCGCTTCCTTACATGTGTTTCCTTCCGAAGGGGCACAGAATAACGCTGAACGTTTAGAAAATGATAATCAAATTGAAAGTGATGTAAGTGGATTTTCCAATCACACTCCAGCAGGGCAGCTGCCCGAGAAATGGGATTTTGCGCGTTACTTCAAAAAGATAATCCGTGACGGCGGTGAAGAAAATAGTAATGAGGTCAAGCACGAAAACACCAATGAAGGCGGTAAGGGATGAGTGTAGGGTTGAATAAAGGAAACGCCACCATACGCCGAGTTCTAAGCGTTCTATTTTGCTTTTGGGTTCTGCTTGGTGTGCCAATGATCGTACAAGCTCAAAGTGCTGTACCCGCTCCAATATCAGAAGATTTTTCAGAGACGCTTAAAAACCAGGGCTTTGACCCCGTAGAAGCGATACCGGTCATGACGGTTAAAACAAATGCGGATGGTTCTCAGGACTATACCATCACGCTTCAGATACTCATGCTGATGACGGCATTATCGTTCTTACCAGCAATCCTGATGATGATGACCTCTTTTACCCGCGTCATCATTGTGTTTTCAATTATGCGACAGGCCCTAGGCTTACAGCAATCGCCTTCGAATCAGATTTTACTTGGCCTCGCATTATTCTTAACATTTTTTATTATGTCGCCGGTTTTAGAAAAGGTGAATCAAGATGCACTGCAGCCCTATATTAATGAACAGATTGGCGCACAGCAGGCCTTAGAGCTAACAAAAAAACCTTTTCATAAATTTATGGTGGCGAATACGCGGGAATCAGATGTCGATTTATTTTTTAGAATTGGCAACTTAGAACCCGTTGCCTCATCAGAAGATATCCCATTCAGTGTGTTGATGCCGGCGTTTGTGACTTCGGAGCTTAAAACAGCTTTTCAAATCGGGTTTATGGTATTTATACCCTTTCTGGTAATTGATATTGTTGTAGCGAGCGTATTGATGGCGATGGGTATGATGATGTTATCTCCCCTTATTATTTCCTTACCCTTTAAGGTGATGTTATTCGTTCTGGTCGATGGGTGGGGGCTGATCATTGGTACCTTAGCCTCGAGCTTTGGTACATAAATGTGATGTCTAGTTTTGTATGTAAGAGGGTAAGCGCATGACACCCGAAATGGCACTTTCTTTATTTGGCGAGGCCTTCACCCTAACGATGTTGATGGTGGCCGTTATTGTGGGGCCTAGCTTGGCAGTGGGTTTAATCGTCAGTACATTTCAAGCGGCCACTCAGATTAATGAACAAACCCTGAGTTTTTTACCAAGATTAATGGTGACCTTAGCAACGATTATGATCGCGGGCCCTTGGTTACTCAGAAATGTAATGGACTTGTTTGAACGGATTATTCTGCAAGTACCGGTAATGCTCGCCTAATATCCATGGCTATTGAAAATGCTATGATGTTCACGGATACGCAAATCGGTGCGTTTATCCAGCAATATTTTCTGCCTTATTTTCGCATTGCGGGTATGTTTATGGTGATGCCCATTTTGGGGGCTCGCACAGTACCTACTCGTGTTAAAACGGTTCTAGCGTTTTTAGTGACACTCATAGTCGTACCTTTGTTGCCCCCATTGCCAGCGACGCCAGCCGTATCCCTGCAAACGCTTTTGTATGTCGTGCAGGAAATTTTGATCGGTGTGATGACGGGGTTTATCTTTCAAATTGTATTCCAGGCGTTTGTGCTAAGTGGCCAATTTATGGCGATGAAAATGGGCCTAGGCTTTGCCTCGATGAACGACCCAACTAACGGTGTGCAAACCACAGTTTTATCCCAGTTTTTTCTTATGCTGGTAACCATGATGTTTGTGTCCGTGGATGGCCATCTCGTTTTGATTAAAATATTAGTGGATAGTTTTCAAACCATGCCACCAGGCCCTTGGATTGTATCGCTCAGCATGTTTGAGCAAATATTCAGTCTTGCAAATTGGATGTTCGCGTCTGCCTTGGTATTTGCTTTGCCGATTCTTACGTCTTTATTATTTGTGAATATTGCATTTGGCGTGATGAGTCGAGCGGCACCGCAGTTAAATATTTTTGCTGTGGGTTTTCCCTTTACGCTTGTTATGGGGTTGGTCTTATTGTGGATTGGCCTTATTAATTTTATTCCCACATTTGATAAAATTATGTCGTTTGGGTTTTTAACCACCGAAACATTTTTGGGGGTGAAATAATGTCTGAAGACAGCTCCCAGGAAAAGACAGAGGAACCCACCGCCAGAAAACTCGATAAGGCTCGTGAAGACGGGCAGGTTCCCCGATCGCGGGAATTAACCACCACGGCGGTTATTTTGGCCGGTTCCTTGGGGTTGATGTTTTTCGGGGGTGGGGTTGTCAACAAGCTCTCTGATATTATTAGGTTTAACTTCACGCTTGAACGAGAAGAAATGTTTGACCCCAATGCGATGTTTAATCATTTGGGGAATTCGCTTTACGAGGCACTTTTTTCTTTATTGCCCATCTTTGCGGTATTGCTAATAGCTGCAATTGCTGGTCCGGTTGCGTTAGGGGGCTGGCTATTCAGTACAAAATCTTTAGCGCCGAAACTAAGCAGAATGAATCCAATTTCTGGGTTAAAACGGATGTTTTCTGTTAAATCTTTGGTGGAGTTGGTAAAGGCTATTGGAAAAATAGCCGTGATATTGACTGTGGCGTATTTTTTGTTGCATTCAATGAAAGGGGCGCTTTTAGGTTTGTCTGAGGAGACTTTAGAAGCGGGAGTTGCTCATTCTCTGCAACTCAGTCTTTGGGCGGCGGTACTGCTATCCGCGTCGACGATATTAATCGCAATCATTGATATCCCATTTCAGATTCATGAGCATGTAAAAAAGCTTAAAATGTCTCATCAAGATTTAAAAGATGAGATGAAAGATACCGAAGGTAAACCTGAGGTAAAAGGAAAAATTCGGCAAATGCAGCAGCAAATGTCGCAGCAACGTATGATGGCGGCAGTCCCTGAGGCGGATGTGGTCATCACAAACCCAACGCATTTCTCTGTAGCACTCAAATACGATCCAGAAACAATGGAAACACCGATTTTATTGGCGAAAGGGGTTGATCATCTCGCCATTAGAATTCGGGAAGTTGCGAAGGCTCATGATATTGAATTTATTGAGGCGCCACCGCTAGCGCGGGCAATTTACCATACGACGGAGCTAGAGGAGTCTATTCCTCAAGGCTTGTATTTGGCAGTGGCTCAAGTGCTTGCGTATGTATTCCAGTTACGTGAATATCGCAGAGGTCGAAACGAAAGACCGGTTTACCCTCGCAACCTGGATATTCCAAAGGATATGGAATATTAGGCCATGTTTGATTATTCCGTTTTATTACTTTACGCAACTATCTCAAATAATACGTGAATACCGCTTCTTTAGCAGCGCGGGGTCTTTCTGTATATACTTATCGAATGCCATGCATATTCGGCGAACAAGTATGCGGCCAGATTGTTTAACATAAAGCCCATTGTGGGTGATGGTAAGCAAGCCGTCTTTTGCTAGTTCTTTTATCTCTTCTAGTTCATTCACAAAGTATTCGGCGAAATTGATATCGAAGGTGCTGGATATTTTTTCGAAGGAAAGCGAGAAGTTACAGATGATTTCGCTGATGACGGTCTTACGGATTTGGTCGTCATCCGAGGTATTAAATCCTCGGTCTATAGGTAATCGATTTTGCTCAATCGCTTCATGATAGCTTTCGAGATCTTTAGTATTCTGGAACATTGTGCCATCAATATGACTAATTGAAGATACGCCGAAAGAGAATAGGTCACAATCATTATGCGTGGAATAACCTTGGAAGTTTCGGTGCAGCTGGCCTTGTTTCTGAGCGATCGCCAATTCGTCATGAGCTTTTGCAAAATGGTCCATGCCAATATAGACGTAACCCGCGCGCGCCAGTGTTTCAATACTTTGATGTAAGATCTCAAGTTTTTCCTGAGGCTCTGGTAGCTGGCTGGTATCTATTTGTTTTTGCGTTTTGAATAGGTGGGGCATATGCGCGTAGTTAAATAGCGAAATCCGGTCAGGGTCTAAAGCAATCACTTGTTCAAGGGTGTTGGCAAAACTCTTTTGTGTTTGTAGGGGCAAGCCATAGATGAGATCTACACTAATGGACTTGTATTGCGCTTCTCGCGCGGCCTGAAAAATGCGTTTAACTTCTTCTGCGCTGTTAAATCGATTTACCGCGTTTTGTACGGCAGGGTCAAAATCTTGAATTCCCAAACTTAAGCGATTAAAGCCTATTTTTCTCAGGTTTTTGATACGTTTCGCATCAACGGTTGCAGGGTGTATTTCAATCGAATACTCGCCAATTTCTTCATCAGCGAAGTTTAGTCCCTTTTTGATGGTGGACATAATTTCAGATATCTGATCATCGTTCAGGTAGGTCGGTGTTCCGCCACCCCAATGCAGTTGTTTCACCACACGCGATTTATCAATAAATTCAGACTGCATGTTAAATTCTTGCAGTAAGTGATCGACATATCGCAGTGATTTTTTGTGGTTTGCGGTAACTATTTTGTTGCAGGCACAGTAGTAGCAAATCGTGTCGCAAAAAGGGATGTGAAAATAGAGTGAGAGCGGTGCCTGAGAAGCGTTACTGCGTGTTACGGCATCAGTCCAATCACTGATGTTGACGTTTTCGTTAAATTGCACAGCGGTGGGGTAGGAGGTATAGCGCGGGCCAGATAAATCATATTTAGTAATAAGCTCTGCGTTCCACAACTCTGATGCTAGGGCGCCCAATTGATCTCTCTCCAAAATTAGTTTGATTAGCGTCGCATAGTAGTGGATTACCGGTGGGGTGATATTGATATGAATCAGGTTCCAGAGCGAGCCGCCAGGAGGGCTTTAGGTAATTACTTATGGCCTGTGTTTCGGCTCGCATTATAACATTTCAATTGTTCATTTTTACGCCATATAGGGCTAAGCTAGTATTCAGCAAGTGTATAACCCGTAAAGCTGTATATACGAACAAAAAGGACGAAAACATGAACGTTTCGAATAATGTCGGTGGCGGTTTTGCCAGCATCAATCGCGCCTCATCGAGCGTAACAACGGCTTCAGAACGTATTGCATCGGGCAGCCAGATCAACAACGGCCGTGACGATGCGGCGGGCTTAGCGATTTCCAACCGCTTAACCTCACAGATTACAGGCTTTGGTCAGGCAACACGTAACGCGAATGATGGTGTCTCCTTTCTTCAGACCGCAGATTCCGGCCTGGCGTCCCTGACTGATGGTATACAGCGCATCCGTGAACTATCAATCCAGGCGGCCAATGGCACGCTGAGCGATAAAGATCGCAGCTTTCTCAATGCAGAGGCGCAAGAGATTAAGGACGAATTGACTCGTACCGTAGAGACGACTCAGTTCAATAACCAGGCTATCTATACCAATGATGACGACATTCCCCTCCAAGTGGGTGCCGAAAGCGGGGATACCCTGGATGTCAGCGTCGGTAACATCGAGCAGTTATTTGAGGATGCTGGGCTCGCAGATATCGATTTATCAACGGCGGCAGGTGCAAACGATGCACTCAGCGCGTTAGATGAAGTGCAAGAGGGGATCAATGTATCTGTTTCTGAGATCGGCGCAGGCTTAAATCGACTGGATTCTACAATCGCCAGTTTGAGTGCAAGTGAAATTGCGGCCGAATCTTCTCGTTCTCGTATTAAAGATGCCGACTTGGCGAAAGAAATTTCTGACTTGGCAGCGGGCCAGGTTAAGCAAGAGACCGCTATTGCAATGCAAGCGCAAGCCAATGCGCAAAAAGGCATTGTATTGAAGTTTTTGGAAGGCTTGTAATTACGATTGATTCATACTGAATTTTAGGTTTCTAAGTTGACGCTTGATTGCTGTGCGGGTGATTAACGGAGCCTTTACTCCGTGCTTTGCGTCACCCATGGCCATATATCGTAGCGCATATATTTATTGTAATATTCTCCATTGATACTCATTTTTCTTTTGGGCGTTTTGGCCTTTTTCTAGCTATTTTTTTCATGAGCAAAATTTTTATTGTTGGTCTGCCCCGCACGGGCACGACAAGTGTGTGTGCCGCTTTATTACGACATGGTTTCCTCGTCGCGCATACCGCATATACTGATGCCGCGTTCGACCAAGCGGATGTCGTTGGTGATACACCTGTATTCCATGAATTTGAACGCTTGGATACGCGTTACCCTGGGGCCAAGTTTATATATTTGGCGCGTAACGAGGCGCTGTGGCTACCGTCTATCAAAACATTACTGACAAAAATAAACAGGAAGGGAGGATCTGATAACAACCCGTTTCATCCTGTGTTTGTGCGTTGTTTTCGTGAGGTTTTTGGGGTGTTTGACGCTTCAGTAGATTTTGAAGAATGTCTGGTGGATTCATACTTATCCGCACGTTATGCTCAACACCATAATCGTGTATTGGAATATTTTAAGGGGCGTCCTCAAGACCTATTATCGATAGAGGTATCCCAGGCGGGTAGTTTTACTCAGCTTCTCCGTTTTTTAGATATCGCTAATCATCAGATAGATAATTTTGAATCGCTGAATAAAGACGGGGTAATCTCAGATTGGCATAAAATTGCTTACCCTAATAAAGTTGGTTCACACTTGAAGAGCACTTCTGGCAGTCGAGTATTGACGTATGTATAAGCGGCCTTGCGTATAAATAATTAGATGGGTGTTAAAAAAGGCGCTTAAAAAGGAGCTTAAAAAGGTGCCTAAAAAGCACTGATTCCAGTCATACCACGCCCCAATATCAGCGCGTGGATATCGTGTGTACCCTCATAGGTGTTGACGGTTTCCAGGTTCATCATATGTCGCATGATGGGGTAGTCTTCAGTAATGCCATTTGCCCCTAAAATATCGCGAGCGTTTCTCGCTATGTCTAATGCCTTGCCACACGAATTTCGCTTGATTATAGATATCGTTTCGGGGGAAAGCTGATCAGATTCTTTGAGTCGACCGGCCTGAACGCAAGACTGTAGGCCGATAAATATTTCACTTTGCATATCGGCGAGTTTTTTCTGAATTAATTGGTTTTGGGCCAAAGGTTTTCCAAATTGGTGTCGGTTGAGCGAATATTCGCGAGCGGTTCGCCAACACGTTTCTGCTGCGCCCAGCGCGCCCCAGGCGATACCATAACGCGCATTGTTTAAACACCCCATTGGCCCAATTAGGCCGGCCGTATTGGGCAGTATATTTTCTTCGGGAACAAAGACGTTATTCATAACAATCTCTCCCGTAATTGAGGCGCGTAGACTTAACTTGCCCTTTATTGTGGGTGAGCTTAAGCCCGCCATACCTTTCTCTAAAATAAAACCGCGTACGGTCGGTGTTTTATTCTCATCAACTAATTTCGCCCAGACAATAAATATATCCGCGATAGGTGCATTGGTGATCCACATTTTATTTCCGGTGATGTAAAACCCTCCGCTGACATTTATCGCTTGTGTGCGCATACCGCTCGGGTCAGACCCATGATCGGGTTCGGTTAAGCCAAAGCAACCAATGGTTTTTCCTGTTGCCAGAGAGGGTAAGTATTTTACGCGTTGTTCTTCGCTTCCATAAGCAGAAATGGGGTACATAACAAGGCTGCTCTGAACGCTCATCATGGATCGAAAGCCGGAGTCTATAGATTCTATTTCCCTAGCGATCAGGCCATAGGCTACATAGCTAACGCCAGGGCAACCGTACCCATCTATCGGTGCGCCGAGTAAACCGTGTGCACCCATGGTCGCAAAAATACTGGGGTCTGTATATTCGTCTCTAAAGCTTTGTTTTATTATCGGTTGTAGGTGTTTTTTCGCGTATTTTTGCGCTGATTCGCGGGCCATTCTTTCTTCCATAGTGAGTTGCCCTTCTAGGTCGAAGGGATCTTCCCAATTAAATTTAGGCCAGCGGATGGTCTTCATTATTTGCAGTCCGCTTGTGGAGAATTAGTCAAATTTTATTCCCTGAGCAAGGGGTAGTTCAGATGAGTAGTTAATTGTTGAGGTCATGCGGCGCATATACGATTTCCAGGCATCGGAACCCGATTCACGACCGCCACCTGTTTCCTTTTCTCCACCAAACGCGCCGCCAATTTCAGCACCGCTTGTGCCAATATTAATATTGGCGATACCACAATCGCTGCCTACAGAGGACGAGAAAAGTTCTGCTTCCCGTACATCGTTTGTAAATATGGCGGAAGATAAGCCTTGGGGCACGTCATTTTGAAGGTGTATGGCGTGGGTTAAATTGGTATAGAGATATACATAAAGAATGGGGGCAAAGGTTTCTTCTTGAATGCTTTGTTCGCTGTTGGGCATTTCGATAATGCAGGGTTTTACATAGTACGCATCAGGAAGGTTGGGAAAGTCCAAACGCTCGCCACCATGAACAATACCGCCTAAGTCTTTGGCTTTAATGATAGCCGCCTGCATCTGTTCGAAGGCGTTGGCGTCAATTAAGGGGCCAACCAATGTGGTTTCATGTAATGGATTGCCAACAACAATATGGTGATAAGATTTTTGGAGTGATAAGACAAGCATGTCATAAATATTTTCATGGACAAATAGTCTACGTGTCGTTGTGCAGCGTTGGCCCGCGGTGCCAACAGCACCAAATAGAATTCCCCGTGCCGCCATTTCTAAATCAGCGGTCGGAGCGACAATGACAGCGTTATTTCCGCCCAATTCTAGAATAGAGCGACCAAAGCGTTGTGCGACGATCGGACCGACTTTACGCCCCATAGCACAGCTCCCTGTAGCACTTATAATGGGGATGCGTTTATCCGCAACCAATGCTTCGCCAATGTCTGAATCGCCGATAATAATCTGGCTTAGATTGTGGGGTATATCATCTAATTCTTGGCAGGCTTCTAAAAATAGGTGGTGACAGGCAAAGGCCGTAAGTGGCGTTTTTTCCGAGGGCTTCCAAATAACACTGTTGCCACATACCCACGCAAGGGCGGCGTTCCAGGCCCATACCGCGACGGGAAAATTAAATGCGGAAATCACACCAACAGGTCCCATGGGGTGCCAGACCTCCTGCATCTTGTGGCCAAGGCGCTCGGAAGCAATCGTTAACCCGTACAATTGTCGGGAAAGACCAGTGGCGAAATCACAGATATCAATCATTTCCTGTACTTCACCGAGCCCTTCTTGGTAAATTTTTCCGCATTCTATGGTAACAAGTTTTCCCAACGTTTCTTTATGCGCTCGGAGTTTATTACCGAATACTCGAACAAGTTCACCGCGGCGGGGAGGGGGGACTTGTCGCCATTGCTGAAAAGCTGTTTGAGAATTCTCTATAACGGAATTCACATCACTCAATGTTTGATGGTGAATGTTGGCAATAATACTTCCGTTGATAGGCGAAAATACGAGGTTTTCTCCTTGGGATAATATTTCGCCGTCTATCCCAAGTTGTTGAAAGATATCATAGATATTCATACCTTCCTCCTGCAGGTTTGTTATGCGGCCCTATTGCTTGAATTTAGCGGCTCAGATTTTCGTGTTGTATCTTTGTCCTTGGGTGAGGTGGTCGCATTACCAGGCTTCGCATAGTAGTGGCCAAAACGATTACTAATAAAATCATCGAAGCTTATATCTTCCTGTTTAATCAATCCGCGCTGGGGTAATACGCCAGTTGATAATAAGTCCAATACTGTGCAAATACCGGCCGCGGTTGTTATTTGAATACCACTTCGTAACTTTCCGTAAACTTTTTGACTATATATTTTATTAACGTAGGTTTCCTGCATAAACACCCCGTCTTTTTTCCCACTTACGTTAACAAATACAAGAACGACGTCTTGTAAGGTAACTGGGAGCGCGTCTTCCATAATTTGTTTTAATAGATCCTGCCGTTCTTTTAATCGAAGATCATGTAAAAGCATTTTCATGATGTCGCGATGCCCAGGGTAGCGTACGGTACGATAATTTAAGTTATGTACTTTATCTTTTAGCGTTTCACAAAGGGTACCCAAACCACCGGAGGTGTTAAACGCTTCGTAAGCAGTGCCATCCAGAGAAAATGTTTCTCGTTCTTCTAATGCTGGGACCTGTTTTAATGTTCCTTCGACAATAGCCTCACATGGATTGCAGTATTCATTAATCAAGCCATCGGTGGACCAGGTTAAATTGTATTTTAATGCGTTCGATGGGTATTTCGGCAAAGCGCCTACTCGCATATGAACGTCTTCTAGTGAATCAAAATGTCTAGCGAGTTCGTAAGCGATGATGGTAATAAACCCTGGGGCTAATCCGCACTGAGGGATAAACGCGCGGTCACTTTTCTTTGCGAGATTTTTTACGATATTAGCCGTTTCAACATCTTCCGTTAGGTCAAGATAATGAACATGCGCCTCTGCCGCTGCGAAGGCGACATTTCGCGTAAGGTTAAACGGCATAGCACTAAGAATGGCAAAGTGTCCCTTCATCGCCTTAACTAAGGCATTTTTATTGGTGACGTCAATGTGGCGCTTTTTGATGGATGGCGCGTCGTCTATTCTGTCCAAACTGGCTTTATCCTGGTCGGCGATGGTGACGTGGTAGTCACCACTATTGGCTAAAAAGTCAGAAATAATGGTGCCGATTTTTCCTGCGCCTAATAACATCACTTTTTTCATGTCTGCCTCCACTACGAAAGAGCTTTGCCACTATCGTATCGTTCAACCCTGACATAGTGAATAATCAGAACTGCTATAATTAGAGTTATTACTAAGCGAATTAACGGAGATTCCGTCAAAGTGCTAACTGATGCCACCGACAAACGGTTATTGAGCCTATTACGGCAGAATTCCCGAACGCCCATTGCGGAACTGGCACGATCGCTTTCGTTGTCCCGCTCTACGGTAAAAGATCGTATTGAACGCCTTGAAAAAAAAGGCGTTATTAAAGGCTATACGGTGGCGTTGAGCGATGAATTTATCAAGGGCCATGTGTCGGCTCAAGTCATGGTGAATTTGGAATCAGGGCAGTCCGCAAGCACTATTCGCCAGTTGAAAAAAATCCCTCAGATCATTAAAGCCTATGCCGTTAGTGGGATATACGATTTAATTATTGTGTTAGATGCGGAATCTACGGGTGAATTAGACTTGGTACTTGATAGCATTCGTGAATTGGATGGAATTAAAGATACTTTGACCAGCGTTGTATTATCGGTGAAATTTGAACGGTAATATGATGGGGTGTTCTGCGCGAAACGATACAATCAAATCGGGAGCCTAAAATGCTGAATGTTTATGACAATGGTGCTCGTATTCATACACCGTGGTATTCGCTTTTTCCGCCGAGGTCAGTGGAAAAAGTAAAGGCGAGTGCGGCGACGCCGAATATTTCCTCGAACGACCAAGTCCGCGAAGCTAACTTGCCCCACGGCGCGGGTAAATCGAGCGTGGGCGGAGTTTTGGAAAAGACCCAGGCTTATCAAGATGTAGAAGAGGGTGCGCAGCAACGTAAACCGGTAAGCGTTGCAGAACAAATTATGTCGAGCCCCGTTCACCTTGTTTTCAAAAATGAAACTATGGGAAGCGCGTGGGCTCTCCTAAGACAATTTCGTATCCGGCATATGCCCGTTGTAGATGAGAATAATACGCTGTGTGGCATTGTCTCAGACCGAGACATGCTAAAAACATGGGCTGTCCTCAATGCGAAACCCGATGCGAATATGCACGCGGAGAAAATTCACGTCTCGGAAATTATGATTGAAAAAGTATTGGCGGGGCAGTTGTCGACCGGTATCCGCGAAATAGCAGAAGCCATGTGTATTCGTCATATCGGTGCAATACCTTTAGTCAATGATAAGCGAGAAGTGGTGGGCATCGTCACACGAAGTGACGTATTAAAAACCTTGATGCATGAAGTGCCGGTAGAAGTCTGGACCTAGTAATTTATTTTTTGCGGCCTTCCTTCTCCATCGTCATTTTTCCTATTGTTGGCGTTTGCTGTTATTTAGAACGGGCAGAGGCTCACAAAGCGAGCTGCCTGCCCGTAAAGCACTTACTTAATCAAAGAATATTGCTTGGACGTTGTGTAACGTTGTAAACCTAGGTGGCCATATGCGTAGGTGTAGCTCGCTTTTTCGCCTTTGATTTGGCTTGTGTGTTTCCCATAAACAAGACATGTTCCGGTGCTGCAAACGCCTTGGTCGACCCAGCTTTTAATGGAATAGACGCGTTTTGCGATTTTCTTGCCATAGAGCCAATCCAAGAACGGGCTGCCAACAGACACACCGTGACGGCCACAGGACTTTCCTGGAACAGCGAAGGGCCAGATACCACAGCTAAGTAAACCACGATAGCCGCCGGCGATGCCAACAAAGGCATCCACTTTAGAGACTTTACCTGCTTTAATGATCTGTTGTGCGGCCAGCGTTACACCCATGGAATGTCCGATTACGTCGATTTTCCCTGTGCAGGAAGATGCAATCGCATTATTAATGGCATTACGTACAGGCGTTTCCTCTGAGCCGTTATGGTCGTTGTTAATAATTAGGCTGCTTCCCCATTTAGGTCGAAAGATTTGGCTACTTGAATAGCCCTTGCTTTTCAGTTTGTTATAGGTGTTATTCCAATGGCTAGCGTTTCCGCCGTTACCATGGACAAGGACGACGTTGTCGACACATGCTGAAAATACCTGTTGCGAGGCAAATAGAGCGAACGTTGTAAAAATGAGTGTTGTTATTTTCATTATTTTCTCTTTTTATGAAAGTGGATGAGTGTCAGTGCAATGCCTGCGCCTTGGATGGCGACGGGGTATTGTGCTGCCCGATGTGGAAAGCAATTACTGTTTTCCACGTAAATGAGTATTCATCGTTTAGCGACGTAAATGCAGTAGACGAAAGTGTTTATCGGAAATGTAGAATTTGGTGCTGGTTTGGTGAAGAACTTAGGCCTGTGACGCATATTTCATTCTGAAAAAGAGAGGGCTCATACTAAGGTCTTGAGTTTTTGTGTGCCGTCTTATGCAAATAAGTGTTGGTTTTTGTATTTATGGGATTGGTGAACGAGAAATGGAGAGTTGACGATATATTTAAATGACATAAAACAATCATATATTTAGTTCGATATTTTTATTCGTGAGTGTATAAACACATAAAACCATTTATATCTGATAAGGATCGAAAATTAGTTAAGCGATCGACGTCGGTATTAAAAAGGAAAGGAATGTAAGCTAACAGAAAGTTAGAGTTGGACGTGTAATAAAAATGGATAGTCTGAAACGGGGATTCGAGGATGGGCGTGATAACAGGGGAAAATTAAAGAGGGGTGACATAAAAACTAACTGCAAAAAAGGGGGGTAACACGCAGTCCCCCCCCTTTTTCTACTTAAAGCGTTACTTAAAATATTACTTAATTAAGTCATATTGCTTTGAAGAAGTGTACTTCTGTAAGCCAAGGTGACCGTAGCCGTATGTGTAACTCGCTCTTTCACCTTTGATTTGGCTTGAGTGCTTGCCGTAAACAAGACAGCTACCTGTAGCACAAACCACTTGGTCTACCCAGCTTTTGATTGAGTAAACTCGGCTAGCAAACTTCTTACCGTATAACCAATCTAGGAATGGGCTAGAGATAGATAGGCCGTTTCTTCCACAGGTAGGCGATGCTACTGCGAAAGGATAGATGCCACACGTTACAAGTCCGCGGTATGCACCAGCAATCGCAACGAAAGAATCTACTTTAGACACTTTACCGGCCTTAATAATTTGCTGTGCCCCAAGGGTTACACCCATTGAGTGAGCGATAACGTCAATCTTGCCCGTACAAGAGCTAGAAATTGCGCTGTTAATCGCGTTGCGAACAGGCGTTTCTTCTGAACCGCTATGGTTGTTCAATAACGGGTTCGATGATCCCCATTTTGGACGGAAGATTTGGCTACTGGAATAACCCTTACTTTTTAACTTGTTATAAGTGTTGTTCCACATGCTGATATTCCCAGCATTTCCGTAGATAAGTACCACGTTATCGACACAGGCCGAATAAGCTTGTTGCGAAAAGACGAATGTTAATAGGGTAAAAATTATCGATTTTATTTTCATTATTATAAACTCAGTTTTTAAGAGGGTCGTTGGTGAATAACTCCTAACGAAATCCAATACACAAGGCATAGCGTCCGATATTAGCCTGTGAAAACCATTGGACGACGTGGCGAATTATTGTTTTGTTTGTTGTTGCCACGGATATAAATATTAAACATCTGTTGAATAATTCCAATTAGACAAAGGTCCTGCGCAAAAAGCGAACAAATGCCGATCAATATATTTCGAATAGCTATATGAATGTCTTTTGGGTAATATTTGAGTGGTTCTTATATTTCCAATAGAAATATATGCTGTAGTGCACCCCCCTAAACATCAGACCTAAGTCCCATATAAACAAAGGTATTAAACTCGATAAGTGCGCGTGTGTATTCGCCCTCGTTGCACGATGTTTTTTCGCAAAATAGCCGTCTATTAAATTGTTATAAAGCCCTGGTGCCGATTTTTCTGTAACCAGAAATATTGTTAACGCGTTAATTTAATGTGGATTATGGATGGCTTAATTACCGGTTGGGGATGCTCTGGCGAATTTTAAAGGGAGGAGTTGTGGGAAGGGAGTCGTATAAAATATTTAGGTAAAGGTTAGATGAGAATAATAACCTAAAGAAAAAGTAAAAATCGGTGACCCTTTCATCTTATAGGTCACCGACTTTTCAATGCTTTAAAGCACTAAACGATTTACTTGATTAAATCGTATTGTTTAGAAGAAGTATATTTTTGCAAGCCAAGATGCCCGTAGCCATAAGTGTAACTCGCTTTTTCACCTTTAATTTGGCTTGAGTGCTTGCCGTAAACAAGACAGCTGCCCGTAGCACAAACAATTTGGTCTACCCAGCTTTTGATTGAGTAAACTCGGCTGGCGAACTTCTTACCATATAACCAATCTAGGAAGTTGCTAGAGATAGATAACCCTTGGCTGCCACACGTAGGGGTTGCAACCGCCGCAGGGTATATACCACAAGTGATTAAGCCTCGGTATGCGCCAGCGATACCCACGAAGGAGTCCACTTTAGACACCTTTCCAGCCTTAATGATTTGTTGTGCTGCAAGCGTTACACCCATAGAGTGCGCAATTACGTCAATTTTACCGGTACAAGAGCTGGAAATGGCACTATTGATTGCGTTTCTTACAGGTGTTTCTTCTGATCCACTGTGGTTGTTCAGCAGCGGGTTAGAGGATCCCCATTTGGGTCGGAAGATCTGGCTGCTAGAATAGCCTTTACTTTTTAACTTATTGTAAGTGTTATCCCACATGCCGATGTTACCAGCATTGCCGTAAACCAATACAACATTATCGACACAAGCGGAGTACGCTTGTTGGGATAGGATAAATGTTAGCAGGGTAAAAATTAAGGATTTTATTTTCATTATTATATCTCTTTTTATCGAGGTGTATTTAAGGGTTTTCCTAAAGATACTTAATACAACGTGGTCGCTTCCGTGAATTACATTGATACGTATTAAGCCATGCAGCGAATTATTGTTTGGTTATTGCCGCTGAAAAGAGTATTAAACAGATGTTGAATTAATCCAAGTAGACGAAAGTAGTACAAAATAATGATCGTCTTGTGATTTTATTGTTTTGCTTATTTAATAAATAAAATAATGTGGTTTTATGTGAAAAGAGTGTGATCTAAGTCGCGATGTTTGTTATTTTAAACGACTTAATACCACTCTTTGGTATTAAGTGGAATTAAAAAATTAACGTATATATGTATGATATTAATATTATAAAGTGTTAACTCGTTAACAATATGTATTTATGAGATTGTTGGTTTTTTCTCTGGTAATTTTTATTAAAACAGAGGGAGGTGTCGGAGGCGTGTGGGAAGTTCTATAGCGGCTGTGTTGTGATTCGTAATTTCTGTGTGATTACGTGATAAAACAATAATACGGCCGTCAGGCATGACGGCCGTATCTATAAGGCGTTAGCCATTACAAATGGATCACTTGATTAGATCATATTGTTTTTGTGTAGTGTATGTTTGTAAACCAAGGTGGCCATAACCATAGCTGTAGCTCGCATTTTCACCTTGTATTTGGCTGGAGTGTTTGCCATAAACAAGGCAGCTACCAGTTGCACATACAATTTGGTCTACCCAGCTTTTAATAGAATACACACGGTCTGCAATCTTTTTGCCGTATAGCCAATCTAGGAAGTTACTAGAGACTGACAAACCTTGGCTGCCACAGGTTGTCGAGGGTACATTGAAAGGGTATACGCCGCACGTGATAAGACCGCGATATGCACCCGCAATGCCCACAAAAGAATCCACTTTGGAGACTTTACCCGCTTTAATTATTTGTTGGGCACCGAGCGTCACGCCCATAGAATGACCAATAACGTCTATTTTACCGGTACATGAGTTAGCAACTGCGCTGTTGATCGCATTTCTAACTGGGGTCTCTTCTGAGCCGCTGTGGTTGTTGACAAGAGGGTTAGATGAACCCCACTCTGGGATATAGATTTCGCTGCTTGAATAGCCTTTACTGATCAGTTTATCGTAAGTTTCGTCCCACTGGCCGGCGTCTCCGCCATTACCATGGACAAGCACAACATTATCGCGACAAGCAGAAAATGCGTGTTGTGAAAGGACGAATGTAGCCAGGGTAAACACTAAGGTTTTTATCTTCATTATTATATCGCTCTTATTGTTAGAGGTTTATTTTTGGATATTTCCTGATTGCACCCGACACCTATAACGTAACGTCCGTGCATGGCTGAGAAGGGGTTGGGTCTCGCGGCTAATTATTGTTCAATTTTGCGCCACCTCTCAATATTAGACAAATGTTGAAAAAAACCAATGAGACAAAGGTACTGCGGTAGTTGGGTATAAGTTTCAGGGTTTTTAATTTTATAGAGGTATAATCGCGAAAGTATCGTAATTAAAAATGTGTAAACCTATAAAAATATGAATATGGCACATTGGTTTTTGGATGCTTTTATTAGACTAAAGTCCTATATAAACAGATGTGTGGGTTGGTCAGTTTATTAGGGTGTGTAGCGTCGCACTTTGGAGTAAATTATATCCCTGCCAATAAGGTAATCCAGGTGTAATTATTTTAAAAACACACTATAAGTGTGCGGTTATTTAGAAGAATCAACGCCGAACAATAAAAATCTGGCTGCTATGTATGGCGTTTCAATTGTTTTCTTTGTGTTAACAGGTTAACAAAATTAAATATTTTTTGTGTGATGTGAATGAGACAGCTGTGGCCTACTTGGAAAATGAATAGTTTGGCGTGGGGTATAGTTGAATCAGAACGGATTGGTTAGCAGATAGAAAAAAGTGGCAACTAAACTTAGCTGCCACTTTTTCGTCAACCTTTCCTTTAATGTATGACTATTTAATCAAATCATATTGTTTTGTTGAGGTATATTTTTGCAACCCCATATGGCTATAGCCGTAGGAATAACTTCTTTTTTCGCCTTGAATTTGACTCGAGTGTTTGCCATTAACCAAGCAAGAACCCGTCGCGCAAACAACTTGGTCGGACCAGCTTTTAATAGAATATGTGCGGCTGGCGATCTTTTTGCCATACAGCCAATCTAAGAACGGGCTTGAAACCGATAGACCGTCACGTCCACATGAATCGTTATTGACATTATTAGGCCAAACGCCACAGGTAATTAATCCCCTATATGCCCCTGCGATGCCTACGAAAGAATCCACTTTCGATACGTTTCCCGTTTTAATGATTTGTTGTGCACCAAGCGTGACCCCCATGGAGTGTCCAATAACGTCTATTTTTCCTGTACATGAGTTCGAGATGGCATTGTTGATCGCATTACGGACGGGCGTTTCTTCTGATCCTTTGTGGTCGTTACATAACGCACAGCTTTTCGATCCCCAGTTGGGGCGATATATTTGGCTGTCGGTATATCCTTTATTTTTAAGCTTGTTATAAGTGTTGTTCCAGTTGCTAGGTGAGCCAGAGTTTCCGTGCACGAGCACGACACTATCTACACAGGCAGCTAGGGTTTGTTGCGATAACACGAGTGTGATAACCGCAAAGATCAGGGATTGTATTTTCATTTTATATTCTCTTAATAGTTTTATTATTGATGAATACATCTAGGGTTGTCCTACAGCCGGTGATGCTGGCAAGTACGTAGGGTGTTGAATGTGTGGCGGTTATTGCTTTTATTTCTACCACAAACGGAATATTAAACAATTGTTGAGCTTTTCCAATAAGACAAAAGGCCTAATAGTTTTAATAATAATTACCGAGGCTAATTATCGTGATTCACTATATTACGTCGGCTTTTGTTATTTTTATGGCAGAATATATTTCAAATTGAAATGTGGGTGTCGTCTATATTTTTATATGATTGAACCTTGGTCGTATATTTCAAAAATTATTAAATCGATAATTGTTGTGTGTGATGAACTTCACGTTTTCAATTTGTTTCGTTGGTGGATGATGCTTAGGCGGAGCGAGGTGATAAATCTTTTTTAGCTCATGAAACATATAGGGCGTTACACATGACAGTTTGAGAATGAATAACTCACAGCAAGTGTAAACGTATCATTATGTTAAATGTTCTTATTATAAAGGTTGGTGTTTTGGACGAGGGTGACGCTTATGGTATGAGCAAGGGAGAATGAGTGAAAGAGTAGAATAGAAAAAAATAGGATAGAAAAAATTAGGAGAAAAAAGGAATAGCGGTGTCGCCACCACTATTCCTGGGTCAGGACAATGAAAAAATTACTTAATTAAATCGTATTGTTTGCTGCTGGTATATTTTTGTAGACCAAAATGACCGTAGCCATATGTGTAGCTTGCTCGCTCCCCTTGGATTTGGCTGGAGTGTTTTCCGTAAATCAAACAAGAACCTGTTGAACAAACGATTTGGTCAGCCCAGCTCTTGATAGAGTATGTGCGGCTTGCGATCTTTTTACCGTACAACCAATCTAGGAATGGGCTAGATACGGATAAGCCTTGGCTGCCACAGGTTGTTGTCCATACGTTCCATGGATAAACACCACAACTCATTAGGCCTCTGTAAGCACCTGCAATACCAACAAAAGCATCTACCTTAGATACTTTGCCCGCCTTAATGATTTGCTGTGCCGCAAGGGTCACACCCATTGAGTGGCCGATAACGTCAATCTTGCCTGTGCAAGAGCTTGATATCGCACTATTGATGGCGTTTCTTACAGGAGTTTCTTCTGAGCCGCTGTGGTTGTTAGATGTAGGGTTCCAAGATCCCCACTTCGGCCGGTGGATCTGGCTACTGCTGTACCCTTTACTTTTTAATTTGTTATAGGTGTTATTCCAGTCGCTGGTGCTTCCACCATTACCATGAACTAAAACTACGCTATCTACACATGCCGACAAGACTTGGTTGGAAAGAAATATTGTAAATAATGCTAACGTTATTGATTTTATATTCATTATTTTTCTCGGTTGAGAGTTAGGTTTGGATATCCTAAATGAACGCTAGCAAGAGAGTTTTTTCTTCCCTGATAAAAACCAGAGCCTCTGCTGAGCGGTGTGACTATTTATTATTTTTTGTAGTCACGGAATCTATATTAGAAGGATAGAGAAATTTATCTATTATACCATCGTACAGTGTGGTTATTTGGGCTAAGCGTTACTGCTGCATAGTCGATTGAGTTATAGGGTATACATCTATAACTAGTAAACAGATTGGTAAATAAATGAGTAAATAGACACTAAATTTTTGATGCGTGGTTATGTGTATATGAAAATATAAAATCAACGATATGTCGGTGACCAGGGGCAATTTTTATTTTCCAGTGTATATTTTTGATTGATTTTTTAAGTGGAATTGTGGCGACGCAGCATGGCTGGATTCTATTGATGTTATGGTTCTATGCTTTATTTGTTGGCGATTAAAAAGAATTCTGTTTTATGTATTCTGACACTTCGCTGCATTGCAAAAATATAAGCTGTATCTATCTCGAGAAAAAGGAGTGCAAATAAGTGATGGAAATTGGGTGGAGCGCAAGGCTCCACCCAAAAGACTTATTTGATTAGATCATACTGCTTGCTTGAAGTGTACTTCTGCAGGCCAAAGTGACCGTAGCCGTATGAGTAGCTTCTCTTCTCACCTTTAATTTGGCTAGAGTGTTTGCCGTATACTAAACATGAGCCAGTCGCACATACGATTTGATCAGCCCAGCTCTTGATAGAGTAGACGCGGCTTGCGATTTTTTTGCCGTATAACCAATCAAGAAAGTTACTGGAAACAGATAGGCCTTGGCTGCCGCAAGTTGCGGTGGGAACATTTGCAGGGTATACACCACAGGTTAACAAGCCGCGGTATGCGCCTGCGATACCGACAAAGGAATCTACTTTAGACACTTTGCCCGCTTTAATGATTTGTTGTGCCGCTAGGGTTACACCCATTGAATGGCCGATAACGTCAATTTTGCCTGTACACGAACTTGAAATTGCACTGTTAATGGCGTTTTTTACCGGAGTTTCTTCTGAGCCGCTATGGTTATTATTGGCCGCATTGCTCGAGCCCCAATTGGGACGATGAATTTGGCTGTTGCTATAACCCTTACTTTTCAGTTTGTTGTAAGTGTTATTCCAGTCGCTGGAACTGCCCGCGTTACCATGAACTAATACAACGCTATCTACGCATGCCGACAAAACTTGGTTGGAAAGAAATAGTGTAAATAATGCTAAAGTTATTGATTTTATATTCATTATTTTTCTCTATGTTGAGATTTAGGTTGGAATATCCTAGATGAACGCCTAGCGCGAGAATTATCACTTCCCTGACAAACTAGTACCTCTGCTGAGCGGTGTGACTATTTATTGTTTTTTTAGTCACGGGGGAAATATTAGAATCGTTAGAAAATTTATCCACTATACCATCGTACAGTGGACTTAATTGAGATAAGCGGCAGGGCTTAATAGTTAGTTAAGTTATACCGAAGGCTTGTTGAGTATGCGGGAATATCCTGCCAGGGCTATTCCCAATGAAGCGTTATCCCTCGGTGATAATGATGAGACGAATGGCTGATAGGTGGAGTTGAGAGTGATGTGTAAGTGCTTCCGTGATCTTATCTGAAATGGATTTTAGGAGATTAATTTCGCTCATGTCCGTTTGCTTGTTTCGTTTGTTAAGTGTCTCTAAACGCTGTATTTCATGGGCATAATACTGTTTTGCTTCTTCAACCGCCTGTCCAATAACGCGGTCTTTTTTTGTTTCGGCAAAGGCTTCGCATTTATGAAACCACTTTGGAATTTCGTCTTTCTTTGATTGAATTATTTCGCGCCCAAGGTGACGTTTTACATCCTGAATGGCATTTTGTAATGCGGATTCTGGGAGAGCATCGGTGAGGTCGTTGTCGCTGATGTCGAGTGCCAGTGTACGAAGGTTTATCGTACTAAGGTAGGGTCGACACGCGGCGCTGACATCTGATTGAATGATTAAATCGAAGCAAGTTTCGACTAAGCAGTGCCCCGCAGGTAATTGCTTACTAGGTAACATAGCAACTGCTGCTGAACCTAATTCTGAATAGTGCAATAAGTCCCACAGGCCGACGATAAAGGCTGAATCCCACCCAATATATTTAATGTCTTCACGCTGTGTTGCAGCATCACGAGAAAATGTGATCTCTGTGCCTTCTGGTGGTAAACCAGGAAGGGCAGGCACTAACATTTTGTCTGAAGGAATAATGCTATAGACATGGTTTTGTGTTTCTTCAAAATGAAATTGAAGCAACTCGCTAGCGGTTTCGACAAGTGAAAGCGGTGTGCTTTGCTCGAACTCGTTGATTTTATCGCGCAGGTTATCGGCGTCGGGTTGTCGACAGCTATTCATTTCGAGCAACGCATCGCGTCCGTGTTTAATATCTTCTCTTAAGGCAATTAAACTATCGCGTGCTTGTGTTACGAGCGCACTATTGTCTAACGAGCCTTCTAGTTGTAGCCAATATTCGTCGTGAATAGCGCTGGCGGCGGGGTTCTGTTGTTCGATACATTCTAAAACATCGTTGAACCAACGAAATTGAATGTGTGTGCCGGAGTTTTCGGCAAAAGGAATATGTATTTGCACATCGTTCTTTTGCCCAATACGGTCGAGTCGGCCAATGCGTTGTTCTAGTAAATCAGGGTGCTCTGGTAAATCAAGGCATACAAGATGAGAACAAAATTGAAAATTCCGTCCTTCGCTGCCAATCTCTGAACAGATGAGTAGGCGTGCGCCGTCCTCTTCATCCGCGAAATAGGCTGCGGCTCTATCGCGTTCAATAAGGTCTTGTTCCTCATGGAACACAGCCGCATCAAAGCCGTGTTTTTGCCATAAATAGTTTTCACACTCGCCGACGTGTTGAATGTCGTGGCAGATAACCAGGACTTTTTCATCTTTGTTGGTTTTGAGCCATTGACCAAGCCATTCGTATTTGGCTTCCCAAGAATCATTTTCGAGCTTGTCGGGTTGTGCGAGCCGGCTAGGGAAGCCTTTTGTCGCAGAGCGAACATTACGAAATACCACGCGGCCAACCCCGTGGCTGTCTAATAGCTGTGAGATGAGTGTGTCGTCGCTGTCTTTATCTTCAATATCCAATTGATACTCATCGATAATTTTGGCGCGACTTTCAGGCAGCTCTTTGATGTCTTGGTTGAGTTGAATGTAGCGTTCTTCTTGTGCGACAAACGCGTCGAATTCAGGAAATTTCGCAGCGTCGAGTAAGTTCAATCGCGCAAAGTGGCTTTCTATTCCTAATTGCTCGGGGGTTGCGGTAAGTAGCACGAGGTGGTTAACGGTTTCGGAAAGATCCGCCAAGCATTTAAATTCTTCGCTTTCTGGTGTGAGGTGGTGAGCTTCGTCAACGATAATTAGATCAAATTTTGCGTCGTTAATGAGCTCACGGTTTTCACCAAATATCCCATGAGGCACGATATGGATTTGCCCAGTCGTAAAGTCGTGGTCTTCGCCTTTAAATAGTTCAGGAGTAAGTGAGAAGCGTCGCACTAATTCAATTAACCATTGCACTTGCAAGGCCGCTGGCACCGCAACAAGCACGCGCTCAGCGCGCTCTAGCTTTATTAGACGAGATAAAATCATTCCCGCTTCGATGGTTTTCCCCAATCCTACTTCATCTGCTAGGAGCACACGTACGTTTTGATGTTCACATGCGTTCCAGGCAACGGACAGTTGGTGAGGAATAAGATTCGCACGAATCCCGAGTAATCCGTTAAGACGTGATTGCCAAAGACGGGTAATGGCGGCGCTTAACTCTCGCTTAAAATGGAACCAGCGTGGTTTGTCTAGTTGGCCGGTCATTAAGCGCATAAATGGTTGGTTTAGCTGTATTTCAGATGACAGGCTGGTTTCTGGGATGATGCGCGCATCGTCGAGTTCGTAAAAGCACAGGCCATTTTGCTCGTGTACCGCAATAACGGTACTGAGGTCGCCGTCGATGGTTTTAATTTCATCTTCTATGGCGAAGCGAATACGGGTCAGGGGAGCTTGATTGATTGCGTACGTGCGCTCGCAGTCGGCTTGGTCAAAAAATATTTTTACATGACGGCCTTCTGTGTCAATGACGATTCCTAGGCCAAGTTCTGGTTCGGAATCGACAACCCAGCGTTGCCCCTGAACAAATTCACTCATAATGCGGATGTCTTATTTTGGGTGATATATAAAAAACTCGGGCCGCATTATACGCTTGATAATGCAGCCCGTGACAGGAATAGATGTTATGGATTGACGTGTCGATCTAGTATGGGGACCTAGAAGTTGTAGACGACCGTCAATGACGTCTCTGTGTCAGCATGTTTGCGGCCTGTAGGTGCTTCTGAGTTGTAATCAATCGTATAGGATGCGCGCAGGGCTAACGAAGATAATAGTTGAGCCGTGATGGAGGATACCGACTTGGTTTTGGTATTGCGGTCATTTTTCGTTGCGTAGTTCGTGCTGAGTGTTTGTTTGAATTTCGCGTTATCGCTTAGTTCATAAGTGTATTCACCGGACATACGTACAATAAATGTCTCTTCGCTACCTTGACTGATCCCTGCAATATCTTCGGGTTTGTCGGATGTCATACCTGGACCGACGCTGTATGCGAGGTATGAATTGTCACGTGTGAATAGACGGTTGGAGTAACCAAGGGCGATGGTGTATTGGTAATCAAAGCCGCTGAATCGGTTTTTGTCGTATTCACCGTATACGAACAGGGCAGCGTGTTTTTTGTTTAGAATATAATTGCCCTGAGCGGAAGCGAAATATTTTTCGGCCGTTGTGCGTTTTTCATCAGTAATCGACCCAGTACCGTCGTCCACTTCCACTTTATCGCGCTTGTAAAGCCCCTCGAGCATGTAATGGTTGTGCCAGCTCGTGAGGTTGTGCTTGACGTCCAGCTTACTTTTGTAGGATTGAGTTTCAGTATTGCCGGAGGTAGCGATGACGCCCACTTCGAGTTCGGCGTTCAGTTTCTTATCCTCTTTTGCGAAAGCATTACATGCTAAGACGGGCAAAAGTACGGCAGCATAAATTTTGTTCATTTGTAGGCCTATAAAATCTGTATTCAATATGTCCAGACAAGCAAGCTCTCGGCTCGCTTTCCTTTGGGGCCGAATGATATAGAATTATTTCAAGAATTTTGAGAGGGTTTGGGTAAAACTATGTAAAAAACTTTCGTAGGGGGTCTGACTTTCGATGAGGGCCACGGTGATGTTGTCCTTCCCGCCGTGGTCTAACGCTGATTTTATGAGTGCTTCCGCTGCCGCTTGCGCGGAAGAGGCGTTCGTGAGTATGTCAGCGATGTCGTTGTTCGGTACGGCGTCGCTAAGTCCATCACTGCAAAGTAAAATCGATTCGCCTTTTTGCCACTCGCCTTCGCAAGTATCGACGGTAACGGATTCTAGCTCAATAGAGCCCAAGCATTGCGTAATGATATTTTTTTCTGGGTGAGTGTCTAATTCTGCTTCGCTGATCGCGCCTGTTTGAAAAAGCATCTGCACATAAGAATGATCTGTGGTCAGTTGCTTTAAGCGTTCATCAGAAGAGGGGGACCATAAATACGCGCGGCTATCGCCAACCCAAGCCACTTGATAGTGATGGCCATCCGTCTTCATTGTCACAACGGTGGAACCCATGCCTTGGCCGCCGTGGCCGTTGGCAGCAGAGGTTAATACTTCTCGGTGACTTGATTGGATGGCGTCAGAGAGCTCCGCGCCGTTTTCGACTTCAGCCTTGATGGTTTCGGACACAATGGCGCTTGCGACTTCACCTGCAGCGTGCCCACCCATACCATCGGCGACAATCCACAGACCAATGTCTGGGCAGCTTAGATAACTGTCTTCATTATTGGTGCGTTGTAAGCCTACATCTGTAGCAGCGCTATATCGCCAAAAGTGCATATGCCGTATGTTTCAATCGATCGATCATACAACTTAGACTAAACTAAAAAGCAGAATAAGTCGCGAATTCGATAAAATTTTCTTGGTGGTATTCACAAATTGAGGGCTTTGGTGGGGTGACAGCTCGTTTAAAAACCACTATCGTTCAAATTATCGTTCGGGCAGACAAGCCACATTCTTAGAATAAAAAATATTACTTAAGGTTAGGGTCGCGAGATTATGCTGCAATTGCGAAATAAAAGCTCATCTAAAGTGCCATTATGGCTTGTTGAAAAAAAATATACTCTGGGCAGTGATGGCGCTGCGGATATCCGCGTTTCCGGTACCGGAGTGCTGGCAAAACATGCCGAGCTGCTGATAAATGGGGACGTTGTCGAGCTGATAAACCTCGTTGGCGGGACGGCATTAACCGTTAACGATGAAACGGTTGCAGATAAAATACAGATCAAACCTGGTGATGTACTTAAGCTCGGAGATGAAGAGCTTGAGCTTCTCGATCCAAAAGCGTCCAAAAAAGCATCACCAAAACAGCCGCCAGCTGCCGAAGGTTGGGCGTTAAAAGCGCTTAATACCGCGCTTGCCGATAAGCATTTCCCGTTAAGCGGTAGCCATGTGATAGGGCGTTCACAGGAGTGTGATATTAGTTTGGGCGTTGTCCATCTTTCGCGTAAACATGCAAAAGTGGAAGTGACGCCGAGCGGTTTAAAAATTGAAGACCTTAATTCGTCTAACGGCACTTACGTTAATGGTAAAAAAGTGAATGCAGCTAAGGCGATCGCCGGTGATGAAATAAGCTTTGATACCTTGCGATTTCGGGTTATTGGCCCGATTATCGACGAAGATAAAACCACCATGCGGCCTTCTAGTGATGGAAACCTGACCACTATTCGCCCCGCGTTGAAGATGCCAGAGAATGCCGGTGGGCAAAAACATTCAGACAAGCCTGCCGCAGTGACAGCGAAGCCAAAACCACGTTCCGGTGCGCCAAAGCCCGCCAAAGTGGCGGCAAAAGCGCCTCCTCAGTCTGTTACTGAGGACGAGCCAAAAAGTACGGGTATGATATTCGCTGGGCTTGCAGTCATTATCGGCGCTGCCGTTGCTTGGTTCTTCTTAAAATAACGACAAAAAGCGCGCTTTTTTGGTTGTCAGGGTGCGCCCATCGAATCAGTGGGCGCAGTACCAATCGGTATCGCGCCCAGATCGCTCGTTATTTTGCCTCTTTCCACTGTGCTTTCTTATAAGTATTTGGTCTTTAAGTTTTCCCTATTCTCGCCGATCTTTCGTTTAATAGATTTTAAACGGGACAGGTGCAATGAATTCTATCGCGCAGAGCGGACAGGCCACAGATTTTTCGCTCCGTTATCATCAGTCTGAACAATATTCAAAAAGCGCTGAACTCACTGTTAATAAGCAACAGTCTGAGGGGCAAAGCACTTTATCTGTGTCAGCATCTTATTCTAGCTCCGTCACGATTAGTGGTAGGGCTGAGCGTAATTACACATACGCGCCGAAGCCTGCCGTCCCTGTTGAAGTGGTTGCCGAGCCACCAGCAAAAACCCAAGCCGCCACAAATATTTTGAGTTTTATTGCGCTGCGTTTACAGCAAGATGCTGCTGAAGGCGCAACGCCAGAAGAACTTCAGTCTCGCTTGGAAGCGGGTTTAGAAGGGTTTTTAAAAGGTTATGGTGAAGCGTATGAGCAGCTGGCCGGTGCTGGTCTTTTATCTCCAGAGGTAGAGGAAGCAATAGGGCAGACAAAAACGGATGTTTTAGAAGGGCTTAGTGAGCTTGCCGAAGAGTATGGTTTGGAGTCTCCAACGTCAGGAGCTGTGAAAAACGATGTTAAAGATGACGTGGCGGTTCCTGAGCAGCCTAGTGAATCCATTCAGACAATTTCGACAGCGCCTGTAGCACAAGATCCACAAGCCACCTTTGCCGAGTTCGCGAATAGCTTAGTGAAGCCTGGTGAAGAGTTTGCGCAATTACTTGAATCGTCAACGATCAATTACGAGAGTTTAGCGAAGCGAGATTTTTCGTTTTCCTTAAAGACGCAAGATGGAGATACCGTCACTATTAACGCCTCTGCGATGCGTGGTGACCGTGTCGGCGCCAGCCAAGTTAATTACGCTTCTGGATACGAAAACTATCGTTCGGCACGATACGAGAGTGAGCAGTTTGAATCTAATAGCTTTCATATCTCGGTTGATGGTGAGCTTGATGAAGACGAGTTGAGCGCTATCAACGATTTGCTTAATCAAGTTGGGTCGCTTTCAGAAACATTCTTCGCAGGGAATATCGAAGAAGCTTTCGAAATGGCTTTAGAGATCGGCTTTGACGAAAATGAAATCGCACAGTTTTCTTTAAACCTTCATCAAGAAGTGACCACTAAAGTCGAAACAACCTATACAAGGGTACAGGAAGATAGTAAGCCCCATACGGGCGGTATCGAATCAATTAAAGATCATTACCTTAACGGGAAGGGCGATACTAGCGTGAATCGTTTGATGGGCTTTATTGAAATGTTGCAAGACGTGGCCGATAAAGCTGAAAGTCTTGGTATCGAACGGAAAGATTTGCCAACGGTTGCAGAACGTATTGCGCAAGCGCGTGATAGCGACGAACGTCATGCAGGTAAGCTACATTCCTTTATGGAAAAAATGTTGGATCGTTTGGGGTAGCTTGAACTAATACCGCTTATTAAGGCTGTATTTTCCTTTGCGGCCGTTAGCTGGGTCTTTGTCTGTGTTTTTACGTCGTCCAATTATTTTGATTAGAAATGCTTGCGCAGATCAAGGCTGTGGGATTAGCATGCCTTTTTCTCGGCTTAATCAAAACGTTATAGAGCGGCGCTATGTTTATTCTTTACAGTACCCTCGGGTGTCACTTGTGCGATCAGGCATTGGCCGTTATCCGTCCTCAGCTTGCTTCTCAATCAGATATTCAGATAGTCGATATTGCAGATAATGACGCGTTGTTCGAACTGTACGGGGTGAGAATTCCTGTGGTGAAGCACGAATCGACAGGAAAAGAGATGGGTTGGCCGTTTGGTGAGCGTGAACTTTCGGATTGGATGGCCGCGCTGTAGGTATTGGTGCTTAATACAGGTTTGGAGCGGCCGATTTAGGGCGGTATATTCTGGTCAGTAGGCTCAGGGCAAGGGATTCGGGTCTGAGCTACTACACATCAGCCCCTAGAATAACTCTACTTCATCATCATCTTTTTCTTCGGGTTCTTTCTGAAAGTGATGGTTATATATCTCTAACGCTTCCTTCACGCTCCCACCTCGCATGATGAATTCAAACATAATACGCTCAGCTTCCATCGTGTAGCTGGATTTAATCGTTTCCTGAATATTTTTCCAAGACGTTTTTTCATTAATGTTACTTTTATCTTCCAGTAGGGAGGAGACCTTTTCGAGGCTGCGTGCAACGTGATCAACGCGTTGGCAGACACGATCATAAAATTGGAATGCTTGAATCGCTTTTGAAATGTTATCTTGGATTTCGTCAGCCGTTTTAGTGACGTCTTTTTTAAATTCTGAAAGTTCGTCGAGTTTTTCGACATTTTGAACTTGTGAACCGACATCTCTGGTGTGGTTAGCCAAATGGGTAAAGCTATCCGTGAGCGTATTCACCGAAGTGTTCGCATCGGTCATGGTGGTTTCTATTTGGCATACCGCCAAGTACAACATGTTCACGGTTTCAGAGACGTAAGACCAACTGTTTTCTGTTGTCGCTCTGTCTTCGGGTGTACTGGGGTCACTCATGAAGGTGTCCTATTTTCACTAAAGATACTTTCTAATTCGTTTTTAGTATGGCACAAGTCATACGCACCTGCCGTTTCAGAGAAAGTCCCTGGCGTGTTTATTTGCTAAGGACTTGATGGCGTATTATTCGCTTCTGCTGGCGTGATAAAGGTTTCATCTTCACCAAGTTTGTTGGCGTATATGACCGAAAAGGCGAGTATGTTTTGTACGTAACCGCGGGTTTCTTTGAATGGAATTGTTTCGATCCAAACATCAAAAGGTAAGGCGAGGGAGGTGCGTGCTATCCATTTATTGACTCTATTGGGGCCAGCATTGTATGCCGCAGCGGCGAGGATTCTATTTCCGTTGTACTTATTCAGAAGCTCGTTTAGATAGCGGCTGCCCAGTTGGATATTGTATTCAGGGTCGTACAGCAAATTATCGCGATGAGTGATGCCGCTTTTACGCGCTGTTTGTCGCGCTGTACCAGGCATAAGTTGCATTAAACCGCGTGCACCTGCGGAAGACCGAGCATTCTTGGCAAATGCACTTTCTTGCCGAGCAATAGCGTAGATTAGTTTGGATTCGACGGTAGTTTGGGTAGACGCTTTCTCAACGGTTTCGCGGTAGGCGAGGGGGAAACGAACATCCAGATCATCCCAATAGTTGCCACGGATCATGGCGTGGATGCCTTTGTTGTACCAACCCCATTCTTGGGCGATGTTTCCCGCAGCGGCGAGTTCACTCGTGCTCATGTTTCGCGTGGCAAATTGCCATTCAGCCTTAGCTTCTGCAATATTGCCCTTTAACCATAGTTCTTTTGCACGTCGTATTGCGGGACGATTCTGCACGACTAAACGTGTGCTTGAGCTCACTGTTAATGGCTTATGTCCGAGAGAATATTCGAGGTCTAACTTGTCCGCAGATAAAAAACCGTAGAAGCTACGTGTTTTCGATAGCTGCTGATAGATCGATGCGCTGCTTACTTCGTTGGCGTCAAGATCAAGTTCGTCTTGTGCGCGTGCGCGCCAGTATTGCCAGCGATCGCTCGATTGCGCTTCGTCGTCGAGGTAAGAAATCCACTGTATCACCTTGTCGAATTGCTCGTTCCTCAATGCTTCTCTAAGCAGGCGCTCCACGACGTCTTGCTGTCTAAGTTCATGTGAGTGCGTAATGAGTTCCTCAGCTTCGGCTGTATGGCCTTTGCTGGTGAGTTGTTTGACGAGGTAGATCTTTGTATTGGTGCTGATATCTTTGGGAAAGAGTTGCTGTGCTTCGTACAATTCCCAGTGTTTTTGGGCTTGTTTCGGATCAATTCGAGCGAAGCGTTTTATCCCGTGGGCAATGATTTGTTGTGTTTTTAGTGATTGTTCGGAAAAACGGCGATGTTGTTTGATTCTGCCAGGGTAGGCGTGGACACCGAGGTACTCGTCCGCGTAATACTTCGTGGACTTGCTCATCATTCTCGAAATGTAACGCGCTAGGCTGCGTTTGCCGTTTGCCATGGCATTGTGAAAGCGTGTCCAGGCAATGTCATCGTTTAGCCCGCCTCGCTGGCGCCATTTTTTGAATACTGCGTCGCAGGTTTTGGGGTGTGATTTACCTTCGGACCAGATCTCAGCCACTTCGGAAAGAACCGACTCGTCTCCCGTAGCGATTTTGGCTTGCAAGGCCTGGCAGCGTATCCCTTTGTTCTTAATATCATCCTGATAGTAGAAGAGGAAATCTTCCCATTTCCGCTTCATCGCGAGGGCATGTAATACTTGCTCGCGCAAACGATACTCGAGAAATGTGTCGCGATTTGTTTCAAGGAATCGGCTAATTTCAACAAAGTCGAAATCATATAGACGGTTCTTTATTTTGGCGTATTCCAGGTAGGGGGTAAGCGGATAGTCGCCAAGCTGAGCAAAATGTCTTTGAAATTTATCAAGATCGTCGTTTTTTAGTGCGCTTTTTGCCAGTTCGTAATGATATCGCTGGTCTGTCAGGGAGCTTTCAGCGGGCTTTGGTGTAAACCACTGTGTGTCGGGTGAGAGCGCATTCGCATGAGATAAGACGAACCCAAGAATGCTGGCTAAGGCAAATTTAAAAAATGTTTTCTTTTCGAGTGTTGGCATCATAATGAACTGCAAAAATCGACGGCTCTTAAACGCAATATGATCGTGTCTTTATATTGTTGTCGATAAGTTCAACAATTGCCACCGAAGTGACACATAACATGCTGTTTTTTATCGGATTTTTTCGTTAAATATGAGTAAGATTTCGCGTTCGTCGATTATTTATAACGATATGTGAGACCATATTCATTCTGGTTGTAGTCGTGCCCGTATTAATAATACCCATCGCATCCTCTCAATCTTTGTTTTAACTTTGCCTCAAACCTTTAAATCGAGTTACTAATGCCCTTAATTAAAGTTTCAAATCTTCACCTGCATTATGGTGAACAGGTTCTATTTGATGATGTTGCCCTCCAGCTAGATCCAGGTGACCGCCTGTGTATTATTGGGCGCAACGGCGTTGGGAAATCTACCCTGTTAAAGCTCATTTTGGGCTTGGCACAACCCGACAGTGGCGAGATTTGGACGGGGCCAAGTGTGGCCGTGGCCAGCTTGTCTCAGGACTTGCCTGAGCAAAGCGATATTACGGTGTATGACCATGTTGCGGCGGGCTTACCCCAACTGGTGGCAGATCTTAAGGCCTATGATTTAGCGGTAGAAAATAACGAGTTTGATAAGCTTGAGGCGCTTCAGCACCGCATTGAAAGCTGCGACGGATGGACGTTCGATAATCGTATTCAACAGGTGTTAACCCGCTTAGAGTTGGATGCTAAGGCACAGTTAAGTCAACTATCGGGTGGGTGGCGACGCCGAGTGGCGCTGGCTCAGGCATTGGTGGTTCAGCCAGATGTCTTGCTCTTGGATGAGCCTACGAACCACTTGGATATCGCCGCGATTCAATGGCTGGAGTCCCAGTTAAACAGCTTTCCTGGTGCGATTGTGTTTATTACCCATGACCGTGCCTTCTTACAAAACACGGCAAATCGTATCGGCGAGCTTGATCGGGGGCGTTTAACCCTATGGAAAGGCGACTATCAAAGCTTTTTGGTGTTTAGAGAAGAGCAGCTCGAGACAGAAGCCAAACACGCCGCCCTGTTCGACAAGCGTTTGGCGCAAGAAGAGGTCTGGATTCGGCAGGGGATCAAGGCTCGCCGCACCCGCAACGAAGGCCGTGTACGAGCCTTGAAAGACATGCGCAAAGAGCGGCAAGCGCGGCGCGAACGCCCAAAAACCGCCAAGATTGAACACAGTAGTGAAGTTTCTTCAGGGAAGCTGGTTGCTGAGCTTGTTGACGTAAGTTTCGCGTGGGAAGACAAAGTCATTATCGACAACTTCACCGGCACGATTATGCGTGGGGATAAAGTGGGCTTACTTGGCCCTAATGGCGTGGGGAAAAGTACCTTACTGAAAATAATATTAGGCGAACTTTCACCTCAAAAAGGCACGGTGAGGCAGGGCACAAAGCTGGCAGTTGCCTATTTTGATCAGCTGCGGGATCAGCTCGACATTGAAAAGAGTGCAATCGACAATATTTCGGAAGGCCGTGATTACATTGAAGTGAACGGCAAATCAAAACACTTGATGAGCTACCTACAGGATTTCTTGTTTTCTGGTGAGCGTGCTCGCACACCAATCAAATCTCTTTCGGGCGGTGAGCGCAATCGTATTCTGCTGGCCAAGTTATTTAGCAAACCCAGCAACCTTTTGGTTATGGATGAGCCAACCAATGACTTGGATGCAGAAACGTTAGAGCTGTTAGAAGACTTGTTAGTACAGTATGAAGGCACTTTGTTATTGGTGAGCCATGACCGGAGCTTTCTTGATAATGTTGTGTCCAGCACGATTGCTTTTGAAGGTCGTGGTCGTTTACGGGAATATATTGGAGGCTATTCAGATTGGTTGGCACAGGGGGGCGAGTGGCCATCTGAGACAGATCTAGCGGAAAGCGCTTCTTCGGATAGCAACGATTCGTCATCCAGCACAAAGGGAACGGAACCTGAAAAAACCGCTTCCCCTAAAACGAAAAAACTCAGTTATAAGCTACAGCATGAATTAGAAAAGCTGCCGGCAGAATTGGACGCTTTAGAGAAAGAGATAGCGCTTTTACATGAGCAGATCTCTGCAACCGATTTTTACCAGCAAGCGGAAGACGATGTGTCTAAAGTGCTGGCAAAGCTCAGCGATAAAGAAGAGAAATTAAACGAAAAGTTTGAGCGTTGGGAAAGCCTGGAAAGTATGGCTAATGATGAATAGCTCAGTAGCGATTAGTAAAACTAGTGGGGGAGAACACGAGTTCTTCTGTGTCCACTACGTAATCCCTAATCGCTCACAAGGCTGTAAAAATATCAAAATAAGGTGATCAAAACGGTTACAAAAAACGGTGATATCTTTATACGCGTACCGCGAGTACATCACACTTGGCGCCACGAATAACCCCGTTGGCTGTATTACCAAATAATGCGGCTAAGCCGTGGCGGCCATGGCTGCCTACAACGACAAGGTCTGCTTTACGTTCTTCCGCGATGTCGTGAATCTCGCTAGAGGTTAGGCCTATCTCGACGAGTTGCTGCGATTCGGGAATTTCATAAGGCTTGCAGATATTTCTTAGCCGTGCTTTCGCCTGTTTCTCCATAATGTTTTGTGCTTCAGTTAGGTCGACAGGCATATCGCCACCGTAGGCAAACGCCAGAGGCTCAAAAACATGTGCCACGGTAATTTCTGCATTGTTGTTTTTGGCTAGGCTTGCTGCTTTGGACAGAATTACTTCACAATCATCTGACAAATCTAAACCAACAAGGATGTGTGTATAGTTACTCATAAACTGGGCCCTCATTCGATCGTGTTAGAATGCCTTTACTATCAATGACTTTGATTCTTTAATCAATCCTCACTCCTTCGCATTTGAATGACTTTTGTTATGGGTCAATTTTTTGCCTTGGTGTGAATTTCCTTTCGGAGACAGCGTATGTGGGTGATGTGGATCGCCATAATTTTTGTTATCGCAATGGTAGTGGGGCCAGTAATGATGCTGAGACCATCTCCTGCAGTAACAAGACTTGCCGAGATGCGTGCACGCGCGAACCAGCTTGGCTTAAGTGTCCGTATCCCGAGCAGCGGTGCCGGAAATGAGTCGATAAAAGGGTGCATCTATTCCATACCGCTGAGTCAGCGTGTGCGAAAAAATGAGTTATTCGAAAATTGGACATTAAAACGCTTGGGTTTTGTTCACGAGATCCATTTTTATAAACACTGGGATTGGGGTGGAGATGGGCGTCCGCTCAAGGGGTTTGTCAGAGCATTACCGGACATCTTAGATGGTTTACCCGAAGGGATAACGCTTATTGAGTGCAATAAGGGAGGTCTAGGTGTCCTTTGGGATGAAAGCCGTAGAGGCGACACTTCAGAAGGTGCTGTCGATAAGATTCACGTGCTACTGAAGTCATTAACTCAGGCAATGGATCAAGGAATGGATCAAAAGTAAGTTTAGTTATGGAAACACGAGCCGGTTCATCAATAGCTCATATTCTTTTTACGTGGTTATTCTTTTCCTTCAGTGGGGGTTTCGGCGTTACCGCCTAAACCGCCGAGCAGAGCAGCTTCCATCTCTTCATCAGATGGCTGTGGTCCTTCTGGATTGTATAGCGTTTCGGGCATAAGTCGCGGGGAAAGTGCACGGCGTTTATTGCTCAGAATTTCGCCGAGTTCAGATACAATTTGGTTTTGCCGTTCGTCCTTGTAACCCCCTTCGCTCGCAACCTCAAGTGCTTTTCTGTAGTAGGCAAATGCCCGCAATATATCCCCTCGGTTGATGGCTTTATGTCCTTGAGCAATGTTGCTTGACACTTTAATCATGAAATTCGACCAGCTGAGGTCATGGAGTAAGGTATCCATTTCTGCGACTTGTAAGTGTTCGGAGGCCTGGCGTTTACGGAGAATTCGCGCTGCTTCGGCCAATGCGTATTGGCTTCGAGCAATGGACGCATCACTTTCCATTAGACGGAATGTGGAGACTTGCCACCCAGGAGACTCCAGTTGTTCGGCGCGCTGCTTGGCGGTGTCGTAAGCCATCTGGTAATACGCGTTGGTTGGGGCGATGCTAAGCATCGTTTCCAATATATCGATCGCTTCCTCATTGACGATTTTAGGGACTTTGGGATTTTCAACAAGCGGTTCAAGTGAGACCGAAAGCTCCTCTAACTCGGTGACTCTGCGTTTCATTTTGGCGAGTTTTTGGTTCAATAAGCGTGACCGCATTTGCCTTTGGTTGATGAGGCTTACAACGAATAGCGATCCTGCGGTGAGCGCGAGCAGTATTAATATGGTCGAAACACTAGACATATTCGAAAAGGCCGTCTTTATTTAACAACATCGATTCATTGAGAGGAAACGGGTTTACGTTAAGGTTCATGTAGCGGTTGGCCAGCTTAATAAGGTCTTCAGTAACCATTGTTTTGTGGGCTCAGCTCCTCTAATAATCTTAGAAGGTTTTTACTGCTTTATAAACTTCATGTTCGTTAAAAATATACTGTTACAAATTTCAACAAAAACAAAGAGTTAGTGGTGTTTTGTAAGCCTGAAGGGAGATTGCCAAACACAGATGTCAATTTGTGCATAAAAAATACAAGTTTTGCGCTTGTGCTTGACCTCGGCTTAAACAGGCCTTATATATGCGCAGCACAGCATCTTAGTCATGCTAAATTTTGATCGGGAAAAAGCGAGTAACACGCCGCACGTATGAATACGTGCCAAATAAGACACGCCGCGTAATATGCGACTTATAAAGAGAAGGGGTTTATGGGTAAATCACTTGTGATAGTGGAGTCACCTGCCAAGGCCAAAACTATCAACAAATACCTAGGCAAAGATTTTATAGTGAAGTCTAGCGTAGGCCACATTCGCGATTTGCCAACAAGTGGTTCGGGCGGTCAGAAAGTTGACCGTAAAGAAGCCGCCAAAAAAGCCGCGGCTACTCGAAAAATGTCGCCGGACGAAAAGGCTGTATATAAAAAACGAAAAGCGAAAGAGCAGTTGATCAATCGAATGGGCATAGATCCAGACAATGATTGGTCAGCAAAATATGAAATTCTCCCGAGTAAAGAAAAAGTTGTCAGTGAGCTTAGAAAGCTTGCAGATGATGCCGACCTTATCTATCTCGCAACGGATTTGGATAGAGAGGGAGAGGCTATTGCTTGGCACTTGCGTGAAGCGATAGGGGGTGACGATGAACGTTACCGACGTGTCGTGTTTAACGAAATCACCAAGTCTGCAATTCAAGATGCGTTTAAATCTCCTGGTTACATCGACATTAACCGCGTTAATGCCCAGCAGGCGCGTCGGTTTTTAGACCGCGTTGTGGGGTATATGGTCTCGCCGCTGCTTTGGGAAAAAGTAGCAAAAGGCTTATCTGCGGGTAGAGTTCAGTCCGTTGCGGTGAGACTTGTTGCCGAGCGAGAAGCGGAAATACGTGCGTTTATTCCTGAAGAATATTGGAATATTAATGCCTTGTTAAACTCATCCACCGATGAGAAAGTTAAATACGAAGTTAAAAAATTCAAAGGCAATAATTTTCGCCCAACGAATGAAGAGCAAGCAACCACCGCCGTTAATGCATTAAATGCTGCGACTTACACGGTAGCTAAACGCGAAGATAAACCGACCTCTTCAAAACCAAATGCGCCATTTATTACATCAACATTGCAGCAGGCGGCGTCAACGCGTCTCGGTTTTGGTGTAAAGAAAACAATGATGTTAGCTCAGCGCTTGTATGAAGCGGGTTACATCACTTATATGCGTACAGACTCGACCAACTTGAGTAAAGAGGCTGTGGAAACGTGTCGCGACTTCATCCAAGAAGAATACGGGAAAAGGTATTTACCAGACGCGCCGAACGTATATTCTAGTAAAGATGGGGCGCAAGAAGCTCATGAGGCTATTCGTCCTTCTGATGTCGCGTGCCGCCCAGCTCACCTAAATAATATGGAGCGTGATGCAGAACGTTTATATACGCTAATTTGGCAACAGTTTCTTGCCTGCCAGATGGTGCCCGCCACGTTTACAAGTTCATCGATTACTGTTGCTGCTGGGGATTACGAGTTACGTGTTAAAGGGCGAGTGATTCGTTTTGATGGTTACTTGAAAGCAATGCCAGCGCCAGCTAAAAAAGATGACGATGCAATACTGCCCGATGTAAAAGTGGGCGATGTGCTAAATCTTCACGAAGTTCTGCCAACGCAACATTTTACTAAACCGACTGCACGCTTTACGGAAGCGTCTTTGGTTAAGGAACTTGAGAAACGTGGTATTGGTCGGCCATCTACCTATGCTGCAATTATTTCTACGATTCAAGATCGTGGTTATGTTCATGTGGAGAATAAGCGTTTTTACGCCGATAAAATGGGTGATATTGTCAGTGAACGCTTGGTTGAAAGTTTTGCTGACCTTATGGATTACGGTTTTACTGCGAACATGGAGGAGTCGTTAGATGTGGTGGCTCAAGGTGAAAAAAATTGGATTGATTTGCTGAATGAATTCTATGCGAGCTTTTCAGAAACGTTAGCGAAAGCAAAAGATGCCGATGATGGTATGCGACGCAACGAACCAGTCGAAACCGATATTCCCTGTAAAACCTGTGGCCGGAATATGCAAATTCGAACCGGAGGCACAGGGGTGTTTCTAGGGTGTTCCGGATACGCGCTACCGCCAAAAGAACGTTGCAAGAGCACAATGAACCTTGTGTCTGGCGATGAAGCGGTAAATATTGAAGAAGACGAAGAAGCCGAATCAAAACAATTAATACAGAAACGTCGTTGTACGATTTGCAATACTTCGATGGACAGTTACTTACTTGATGAAACTCGAAAAGTGCATATTTGTGGCCGAAACCCTGATTGTTCCGGTTACGAAGTGGAAATGGGTACTTTTAAAATAAAAGGCTACGAAGGCCCTGTCATTGAGTGTGATAAATGCGGCAATGACATGCAGTTAAAAACGGGACGTTTTGGCAAATACTTTGGTTGCACCAAAGAAGGCTGTAAAAATACTCGCAAATTATTGAGAAGCGGGGAAGCGGCGCCGCCCAAAATGGATCCGATTCAAATGCCGGATTTGGAATGTGATAAGGTCGATGATCACTATGTTTTAAGAGACGGTGCTTCAGGTCTGTTTCTAGCGGCTAGCCAGTTCCCGAAGAATAGGGAAACGCGGGCGCCTAAAGTTAAGGAGATTCTTGGGGTGAGTAAAGAGTTGGATCCAAAGTACGCTCATTTACTGAAAGCGCCAAGTGAAGATTCAGACGGCTTAGATACAGTGATTCGTTATAGCCGAAAGACCAAGGAGCAATATGTACAGTCTGAGAATGACGGTAAAGCGACAGGTTGGAAAGCGTTTTATGATGGGAAAGCTTGGCAGATAACCGAGCCGAAACCAAAAGTTAAAAAAGCGCCGGCTAAAAAGAAAAAAGCCTGATGCTCGTTAATGAGGGCTGCTAAACGTGGATATTGCGGACAGCGAGCAATTTCTTCGTCAGCAGCTCAGTTGTGCCCGGCTTCTTTTGGGCCGCTTGAATACTGAAACTGGGCTACCTGAACAAAGAGCATTACGCCAAAGCGCCATGCTTTGTCTTGAGCTGGGTTTATCTCAATATTTTTCTAATATATTTCATCTTCCTGTCGGGAATCTTCAGTCTTTGACGCGACACCTAGAAAGGGGCGCAGAAAACGCCCCAGCGTCTATTCCTTCATCTGAGTTTATCGAATTAATGTCTCAAGGGCGCTGGCTATTCGAATTTGACTCTGCCGCCGCATCGTTAAGCAGCCTGCCTTCTACCTGGAACAAAGCCAATGCGTCAGGGGAGAGCGTTAAGCAGATAGCTACAGACAATCTTATTGCATCAAGCTCGGCCTCCGACCGAGTGCCGCATTGGTCTGAAATCAGCACAGAAACACTTCAGGCTTGGCTTGCGTCGGCGGAAGAGTTGTTGGGGCGTTATTCGCGGTTTAACCAGGAATACTAGACCCACATATCACCATTCTCACGTTCGACCTATATTTGAGGCTGCGGCAAGCATTCTGCTATTACAGGTGATAGAATGTGAAAGTATCTGAATTTAAGACGTAGTTACCCAATGTCCACACTTTTTGAAATCATCGAGTTACCTAATGGTGAAATTGCACTCTGTCGAGCAGATGAGTCTGACGAAGAGCCGCTCGTGTCTATTCGGTTTTCCGAAGAGTCACTCTATTTTTTGAATGATTCCAAAATTGAGATAGCGAAAGCAATGATTGAAGCAGGCCTTGAAGCTGCTGGTGATATTCAAGAAGTGAAAGAAGAGCCCGCTTCTGTACAGGATCATACCGTTCACTGATCGTTTCTATTTCCTCGTCTTAAGCTTGTCGCTTTCGTAGTACCAGCCCCCTTGTTTGCCCCTTAAATGAAGCCCCTTCAAGGCGAGATCTGTCCGTATCGGAAAGATCTTCTAGAAACGACACCACATAACCACTATTACCGTTGGAGAGTGCATCCCAGCTCATCCATAGGCTGTCATCGCTGTGCTGACTGTGTACTAAGCGGATATTATTGAAAGCAAAAGGGTATGGCTTTAGGTCTGACATTAAAAAAGATCGAGGCACAATCATGGTGAACCATTGGTTTTTACATTCATGGCTCAGGGAGGCAAGCATCGGTAATATCAACGTCATGTCTTCGCCGTAAGGCATGAGAATCTCAGTAATGCCGTGTTCTGATGAATAGGCTTTGTGTTCTGGCTGAGTTTTTAGTGCTGCGTTCATCGCTGTTTCTGCCTCTATCTAGGTTGTTGTGATTACTGTTCGCGCCGTATTACGCCGACACTTAAACCTTCAATAGAAAAGGCCTCGTCTCTTAGATCAACGGTAATCACGTTAAAGTCGGGGTTTTCTGGCCAAAGCTCGACCAGAGCATTATTACGCTCGCGCTTGAAACGTTTTACCGTAACTTCTTCTTCAATACGGGCGACAACAATCTCGCCATTTCGTGCTTGGTCTGTTCTATGGACGGCGAGCAGGTCGCCGTCCAGTATGCCGACATCTTTCATACTCATTCCGTGGACGGTTAGCAGGTAGTCTGCTGAAGGGTGGAAAAAATCCATGGGGATTTTGCAGTAATCTTCAATGTGTTCCTCTGCAAGGATAGGGCTACCAGCAGCGACGCGGCCTATGAGGGGGATGCCTTCCTGCGTCTCAGGGAGTCGGATACCTCTAGATGCACCCGCGACCATTTCGATAGCGCCTTTACGAGCTAAAGCTTTGAGGTGTTCTTCGGCGGCGTTCGCTGACCGAAACCCCAGTGCTTGTGCAATTTCAGCACGTGTTGGCGGGTATCCAGTATCATCGATATGGGCCTTGATAAGATTGAGCACTTCTTGCTGTCTTGCGGTGAGCTTTATCATACGAAGGATTCCTTTTGATTCCCAGTTGGCCAACTACGTACCCGAAAGTTGCCTGTTTATGTCTTTCAACCCCTCCAGCGAGTGATGAATATAGTCATCAGTAAGCTAGCAAGGTGATGATTGGTGCACGCTGTTAAAACCGGCGTAATTATTTGCTTTTAGCCTGCGTATTCATTTGTGGATGGATATACAGTTAAATGTAATTATATACAGTATTTTTGTGAAGGCAAGAGATTGTTTGTAATGAGCCAGAATATACCTGAACGTCCGTGGTTAATGGTGTAGGAAACAACTTTTTGTTTCAGGCGTAGGGGTTTGCACCCAATACTACGAGTGTCGAAATTCTTTTCACCGCATATTTTAGGTTAAAAATTAATCGTTTTTTTGAGGGCGAAAATTTATTGAATTATTTGTATCGAATGCATCAAAAAGTGTGATTGATTAGACATTTTTACCTCCCTTAAGCGGTTCAATTTTAAAAAAAAGCTGTTTTAATAGAAATCACCGCCGAGACACAGCGAGATTGAAAAACACTCGTTGAGTTGAGGTTGTAAGCGCAAAAGTTGAGTTGTTACGGAATCTACTTTTTCTACAGGATGTGATGCTCTCTGGTCTGCTTGGGGCTACCTCGGCAAGCCCAAAGAGTTAAAGGAGAAGAAAACCAGCTTGGCGCCTTAATTTAAATCTGGAATGAAAATTCCGCTAATGTCGTAATGTTTTTACATACAAGGAACTAAAGAAATGATTTTTATTGAATACGAAGGTATCGAAGGTAACGCAACAGCTAAAGGTTATGAGAAGCACATTCGTGTTGATTCGTTGCAATTCGGTTGTGGTCGCGGCATCAGCATGGAGCCAGGTAACTTAGCCAACCGTGAAGCTACTCGTCCAAGCTTGAGCGAAGTTACTTTCACTCATAAAACAGATAACTCTGCTACAGCATTGTTCAAAGAGTCTGTTTCTGGATCTACTGGTAAAAAAGTTACCATTAAGTTTGTTCAAACTGGTGCTGATAAGCTAATTGAGTACATGACGTACACGTTGACTGACGTTCTTGTTAGCGGCTACTCAATCTCTGCAGATGGCGACAGCGATCCTATCGAGTCAATCTCTATGAGCTACGCTAAAATCGAAGTTCGTTACCACGACTACGATAAGACGAACAAAGGCGCTAGCCCACAAACTGTATGCTACAACTTGGAAACAGGTTCAATGGCATAATATTAGCTCCAAGCTAATATTCGAAAGGAGCGCTTGGTTTACCAAGCGCTCCTTAGTTTTTTATTCGGTAGGCGAATATGGTCTCAAATACATAAGTATTTAACACTGCAACGAGCTCGACTAGACTGTCATATTTAACGGAAATTTACGAACGGAACACCGCTCATGAGTATTACCCAAGAAAACCGTTTCATTGCCATTGGCGACTTCTCTCTGGGAACAGATACCTTCTTACTGACGGGATTCGAAGGGGATGAATATATATCAGACCTTTTTGAATTTCATATCGACGTTATATCAGAAAATATTGAAATAAAAGCTGACAGTATTGTTGGCAAATCAACGACGATCACCGTACAAGATGAGCACCAACGCGTGTTTCATGGTTATATCCGATCTTTTACTTATGGTGAAATAAAAGCTGACAACGCTCGTCAATATCGTATGACGATGGTGCCATGGCTTTGGTTCTTATCAAAAACCAACAGCCATCGAATTTTCCAAGATAAAAATACCAAAGAAATCGTGAGTCAGATTTTTCAAGATCACGGGTTTACCGATTTTGATTTTCGTGCAGATGGCGGCGTAAAGCGCGAATACTGTATTCAGCATAACGAAAGTGACCTCCACTTCGTTTCACGACTCTTAGAAGAAGAGGGTATTGCGTACTATTTTCAGCACGAATCAGGCAGCCACAAATTGATCATTGTTGATCAGAAGAACGCATATGATGAGTTTGCCCAAACAGACCTAGAGTATTCTAACGGAAGCTCTCCGAATGAGCAGATTAGCCGTTGGGAACATATTTACAACTTCAAGAAAGGCCAGTGGTCCCATAGTGACTACAACTTTAAAGAGCCGAATAAGAAATTATTTTCCAATACGAAAACAACGAGTAAGTTCGCCAATAATGGCAATTACGAACACTATGAATACCCAGGGATGTATGATTTTGCGTCCGGAGATGATCTTGTAAAAATTCGCTTAGATGCAGAAGAAGCCAATATTAATATGGTTTCTGCAGGAAGTGACTGCACAACCTTTTATGCCGGTGGAAAGTTCAAAGTAAAAAAACACGATAATGCTTCAGAAAAAGGCGAGTATATCGTGGTCAGTATTCATCATAGCGCTTTTGATAACTCTCACTACTCTGGTCAGGATGGTAGCACGGGTTATAGCAACAATTTTGTCTGTATTCCCTCCGAAGTTCACTTTCGTCCCGAGCCTATCCATAAACGGCCTGTTATGCGCGGCCCTCAGTCCGCTATTGTAACTGGGCCGTCGGGAGAGGAAATTTATGTCGACGATCTTGGCCGAATAAAGGTTCAGTTTTATTGGGATCGAGAAGGTAATAGTGACGAGAATACAACCTGCTTTATCCGTGTGATGCAGCAGTGGGCCGGTGCTCAGTGGGGAGCTTCGTTTATTCCTCGCATCGGGCATGAAGTGATCGTAGACTTTATCGATGGTGATCCAGATCGGCCGATTGTTACCGGAACGGTATACAACGGCAAGAATAAGCCGGCATTTGACTCAAAAACGAAGAGCGGATGGCGAACTCGTTCGACTAAGAGTGGGTCGGCTGCGAATTGTAATGAGCTGATTTTTGACGATAAAAAAGACAGTGAGCAGATCTTTATCCATGCTGAAAAGAATATGGATACAGAAGTCGAAAACGATGAGACTTTAACGGTTGATAATGATCGTACTAAGCATATTAAGCATGATGAAAACTCGAATATCGACAATGATCGAAATAAAACCGTTGGTAATAATCAGTCTGAAACAATTGCAAAAAACAAAACGATTCAGGTGGGTGAAAACCACAGTGAGAGCGTTGGAAAAAATGCAGATATCTCGATAGGTAAAAATGTAGTTGTCGAAGTCGGTGAGAATCACACTGAAGTCATCGGTAAAGATATGGATATCTCGGTGAAGAAAAACCTGGTCGAAAGGGTTGATGGAACCTACGATGAAACTGTAACCAAAGATTACAGCTTGAAAGCGAAAACCATTAGCATGGTAGCTGATGATGAGATTGTTCTGAAAACTGGGTCAGCTAAAATCGTTATGAAGAAAAATGGCGATATCACAATCAGTGGTAAAAACATTAATGTCAAAGGATCCGGTAATGTCGTTGTTAAAGGTAGTAAGATCGGTATGAATTAGTCTTTTTATATATGTGTAAATTGAGAAGAAATTAATTAAACGAGAATAACAAATTACTCATGAATTCAATTGAAGGCACGGCACAGGAAGGTCTCTCTCAAACCGCTTCTGGTGATGATAAGAGCTTGACTGATGATGGGTATATATCAATTGCTTCTGTTACAAGTGAGACGGATGAGCAGGGGATAACGATGCTCGCTTTATCGGGGTGTGACAATCCCTTTAGTACGGTCGAAGGGATTTCCAGTCGACGATATTCAGAATCTGATGTAGGAAAAAGAGTAGCGTGTACGCCTTTGATTGGATCAGATCGTGTGGTGATTGTGGGTTTTTTACCTGAAGACATCACGGATGAAAGGAATAAGTTGAATACGGTATTAGATGAGGTTCTTGCGTCGACTCAGGAAAATAACAGCACCTGTATAAGTGAAGAGGACGCTGATCTTGTCGATGGTTCGAGTGACGAAAAGGTTTTTTACGATACAGCTGTTCATAATGATGCGGCCAATAAAATAGTGGTTATTACTGACGGGCAAGAAAATGAACATCTAGTTTTACGGGCAGAGACGGCGCTGACGCTCCAATGTGGTGATTGTAGTATAAGTCTAACGTCTGATGGGCGGGTTCGTATTAATGGCCGTTATATTCATACTCGTGCTAGTCATACACAGCGGTTGAGTGGTGGGGCTGTTAAAATCAACTAATGCTGGAACTCAACAATAAAACACCATTTCATGTTAGCTTTGCTCCTATAGCGACGCTAGAGGGTGTAGACGCACTTTCCGTTTTTTTTTCCGCATCGCTACAATTGTTGGACGGCCGATGGAGTGTTTGTGAAGGGCAGGTAGCCGCACCGCTCGCTGATGAATACATCGGTGAAGATGTAGTATCAAGTATTAAATACCCATCTCTACTTGGCGTGAGTAAACCTGCAACTGACCTAATCGTGAATGGCGCTGCAGTATCACCAGGGCAAAACTCTGTTAAGGCGTTGGAAGCTTCAATAGAGGTGTTGGATCGAAAGGTGGCGTTGCATGTCTTTGGTGATCGGGTGTGGAATCGTGGAGTAATCACCGAGCCAAAGCCATTTCAGCGTTTGCCATTGATTTGGGAAAACGCCTATGGGGGGGCTGAAGAGATTGAAGGTGAGCTCGAGTGCTTTGCGCATAACCCTATAGGCAAGGGGTGGAAGCCTGATAGTGCGTCTGAAGAGGATTTTCAGGGTGTGTTTCTACCGAATATAGAATGGCCAGATCAAAGACTAAGTGCATTTGCGCAGCGACCTCGACCTGCTGGGCTTGGCGCGCTTTCTGTGACTCTACCGGCTCGGGCTCGGTTCGCAGGGACCTACGATGAAAGTTGGAAAAAAACACGGGCCCCCTTTTTGCCCGCGGACTTTAATCCAGCATTTTTTAATGCCGCGATACCTGAGCTGCAAATCCCTCATGGTTTAAAGGGCGGAGAAACAATTCGACTAATAAATTTAAATGAACAAGGTGAATGCGTATTTAATTTACCCGTACTATCCCCAATTGGAGAGGTGTATTTTTCTAAGGGTACTTTTTCGCTGAACTTTAAATTAATAACGGTTGTTGTTGAGACTGAGAAAATGATAGTGCGAATGTTTTGGCAAGGGTTATCGCCTATCCCTCGTACGTTGGCGGACGTAAAAGAAATTAAGACGCTTTTAGCGCGAGCTTAGGTCGTTTATTAAGGATTAAATAGGAATAATTATGGCTCAGACAACGTTCGCTAATACACGCGGTATTGCTCACAAAGGCAGTGGGGGGCTGAGTGCGGTATTTCCAGATGTTTGCCTTACCCAAATTGGTAACTCTGTCGTACCAATCCCATATCCGAATATTGGTAAAGCTTCCGATACGACTAAGGGGCCGACGTCTGTAAAAACTGATGGAAAAATGCCGATGGTCAAAGGTGCTCAATACTCTAAAAGTACTGGCGATCAACCAGGGAAAAAGAAAGGCGTTGCAAGTGGCACGATTACAGATGTATGTGAGTTCATGCTCTATTCGTTCGATGTTAAATTCGAAGGTAAAAATGTCTGCCGAATGGGCGATCCTTTATTTCATAACAAGAAAAACACAATGGGTTAGCGCGTAAAAAGATGTCGCTCAATATCGATGTATATTTTGATGATCAAATAGGCTCGGCGTTTGATGAAATCGCCAGTATATTCAATGTGCGTCGCGCGCTGTCAGAACAACTCTTATCTTCCTCTGATAGTTCAATAGAGTTTGATTCGCGCATCAGAAAAAATATATCGTATTTGTTGCGTCAGTTAGGTGTAGCGCGAGAGGTTACGTACGAATGTTTGGATGAGGCAGAAGGGTTAAATTTTGCCGACGCTAGTGATGTTTTTTCCAGCTCGGTACTAGCGTTCGCAAGTGGGGATGAACAGTGGATCGCGCGTACTGTAAACGGGTATCTGCCGCTGGAAGACGGGCAAGTGGGCTTGGCACATGCATTGGCATGGTTACCAAAATCGCTGTCTTCACCTTGGATTCAACGGTTTTTATCGAGCAAAGACCTCGATCATAAATACCTAGCCGTAAGTGTTTGTGTCATGCACGGCTCTTTGTCAACGCAAAAGCTACAAGAGCTTATTAAACGAGGCGATTGTCAGCAGCATGTCAGGCTATTTGAGCGTTTAATATTTGCTGCAGGCCAACTAAAAGAAACCTCCGTGCATCCCTTTTTGCGTGATGCTGTTGCTCATGAGGATGAATTCGTTAAAAGCACGGCCCATTGGGCGCGCTTTATAATGAATGACCGGAACTTTCTACCGAAAGTTGTTGAATTCAGCCTGTCGAGTAATGAAGCATTCGAAACGCTATCACCATGGATCATACTTGGTCACTCACTGGCAGATTCAAAAAAATATATTGCCGCGGCATTAAATGTGCCTGAGTTGGCGGAAGACTTGATGATTCAAGCCATTGCTATGCACGGTGATCCCACCACCTTAAGTTGGCTGATTAAGAAAACAGAAAATCCAGCGCTTGCCCCCTGGTTGGCCTTGGCGTTTTTTCAAATGACGGGCGTTGCTCTGGATCAGCCTTCGTTACTTTTAGATCCCCAGCCCGAAGTAGAAAATTTGGATAGCTCTGACTTATACCTATCTCAGGATATGTCAACTCCATACCCAAATGTGGAAAAATTACTCGCACTAACGGATCATGTCATTCGAGGGTACTCCCCGAATAAGCGTCATTTTTTAGGGCGGCCGGTAGACAGCGTTTCTAGTGTTGTCGAACAATACCAAGCAAGTGGTCTTGGGCTGATAAGAAAATACGTGGGCATCAACGCAGCTCTAAGCGGTCAAATATTCGTTCCCTCTGATTATCTTCCGCCTGGGCATTTTGAATCATCCGTATTTGGCTGGTTGGCATAGGAGGTCGCATGTATTTATCGACGGTAGCAATGATATCTTCAATCGGAGCCAATGCCCAAATGACGATGGATGCGATGGATGCGCAAGTCAGTGGTTATCGTACCTGTGGTTTTACATGCGCAAACGGATGCCCTGCAGTTGTATCGGCGTTGGATGACGGTTTGTTTGTCGATGCGATTTTGGATATAGATATTGATGGCCCCTTCACCACAAAATTAGTGCGATGTGTGAAACTGCTCGCCTTCGCGATCGAAGACCTAAAGCAGCAGGTCTCTTTTGAAAACCCAGCTCCTTTGATATGGCTTGGTGCAGAGTCAGATGAATATGAGCCACTTCCACTTGGGACGATTTCTGACGTGCTCAGTGAGTTGGACGCGCCAATAAAGCAAGATGCTATTTATCCTGTGAATCTGGGTCGGGCGTCTGGAATTTACGCATTACAACACGCGTACGACTTAATGAACCAAAAGGGGTTTGACTACGTTGTGCTTGGGTCGGCAGAAAGCCCGTTTACCAATGAATGGCTCGCGTCCTTAGATGAGAGAGGTCGTTTAAAAGCTGATGGCGTGGCGGACGGATTTGCGCCGGGTGAGGGCGCAGGCTTTGTCGTTTTGGCTCGAACACCCGAGTTAGCCAGTGCCTGTACAAGCGACCCTGAAAATAGCACGCCAATCTATCTAAATCTTCCTGGTGTCGCACAATCACCGTCCCATTGGGGAAATGAAACGGCGCACAAAGGTGAGGCCCTGCATCAAGCGATGGTGGCTGCATTTGATCACGTTGATCCACAAGCAAAAAAATGTGATGCCGTCGTTTCAAGCTTAAATGGCGAATTGTTTGGGATGAAAGAGCATCGCGTAGCGCTCGCACGTTTGACCGACGAAATCGGAGATGCAGAATTGTTTCACCCTTTCGAATATGTCGGTGATCTTGGTGCCTTTTCCGGAATTTTATTACTCGCTCAGTCGGCGCATCTTATTAATAGCGCTGGCTTTAACAATATTATGATTTACAGTTCTTCCGACAACCCATGGCGAAGCGCCGTGGTTGCGCAGGGGGTAGCTGTAAACAATGCACAAAAAGGAATAGGGAGTTAATTATGACGCAAGTAGGTGAAGGTGTTGCCGTCTTAATGATTGGTGATAACCCAGATGAAGAGCCGGAAAAAACCGAAAAAAAACCCATTACTTTACGCATATCCGTTTTTTTTGATGGGACGGGAAACAATCGGGCAAATATTAAGGCTCGGAAAGGTGAAGGTGATAGCGCTGCTTACGAAACCGTAAAGAAGCAAGATCCAGGTGCACAGCTCCCAGGCCAAGATCCAAAACACGTGGGTACATCAAACGCAAGTTTTGAAAATGACTATTCAAATGTTTCGTATTTAGAAGAGGGGGTCAAGTCGACCGACGAGAACGATTATCACACGGCTATCTATGTTGAAGGGGCCGGCACACAAGATCTTCGTAAAGTATCCAAGCAATATGAAGATGATATGCGTGCATATCAAGAACAGTTAGATATCTGGAATCAAACCGCGATGTACGCAAGTGCGCCGGTACTTCCGCCGTCGAAGCCAAAGTTTAATGTCGATAGTGGTGAAGGTAATGGTATGGCTACAGGAGAAACGGGCATATATGCCAAAATGCATTCTGCAGTTAATGAAATATCGGATTGGTACCAAGGCTTACTTGAAAATGAAGGCATTGATCCTGATCAATACTATATCGTGAAAATATCTATTGATTTATTTGGTTTTAGTCGAGGTGCTGCGACAGCCCGATCTTTTATTCATTTTATTATGAAAGGTGAGCAAACTTTTTATACCAAAGTTAAAACACGAAGCCGTGGAGCTAGGTCAGTTAAGAAAATTGTTCCAACTTCAAATCTCTTAATGAAACTCAGCGCGAATGGACTAGATATTGCCATAGATGCTTTAGAGTTTGGATTTGTTGGTGTGTTTGATACTGTATCGTCGTACGTAATTGCCTTAAAGTCAAATGTTGACAGCTTACACTTAGATGCGATCACCCACGCGAAAAAAGTTTATCATCTGGCGGCAGCCGAGGAGCATAGGTTGTGCTTTTCATTGACAGATATCAGTTCGGCCAAGAAGAAAGGAACTGGAGAGGAATATTTTTTACCCGGTGTCCACTCGGATGTAGGTGGGGGTTATCGAGAAGCTCGAGCGATCCCAGAGTTTGGGAGTATTTTAGATCACGGTTGGACAATGAAGGCTTTAAGTAAACTCTCCGTCGATAAAATCAAATTAAGCGACTATGCCAAGCAATTAGAGAAAGAAGGCTGGTTTTCTTCACAAAAAATATATGATATAGAAACCAGTGGTGTGAAAGAGAAAAGACGCGAAATTGACGTAAAAAAGGAAAAGCGTTTGTTGGTCGGGCCAATGGGGTACGGCAGTGTTGAATACGAAGTGGAAACGGAAATTACGATGTATCGAAATGCCGTGAAAAATTCATATAGAACGATCGCGTTTAACTTAATGTTTGAAGAAATGAAAAAAAATGGTTTTAGTTTTGAGTTTAATGCCAAAATCAAGAATGCGGTGCCCGAAGAGCTTGCACAGGTAAATAATGATATAAAAGATTATGTGGCTTCAGTAGGAAACTCCTCGAAAGCCTCTCACTGGTTTGAAAAGCAATCTTCTGGGTGCCCTGGTGGGTTCAATATCGAAAAGTTACGCAATGAACATTTGCATTATTCCTCTACGATTGGTTTAGGGATGTGGCCGAGGATTCGAAAAGGTAAGAAAACGCGTGAACTTTATCAAGGGTGAAGGTCGCAGCCAAACTGGCTATTGGACTTATTTAAACTCTGTATTCTCTGCAATGCTAAAAACTCGTGGAGTGCTGTTGGGTATATGCGTTAGTCTAACTGGATGCCAGGATCAATCAGATACGATTAAAAAGGTAGATTCGATGAAAGAATATCGGTGGCGAGTAACAGAGTCAGCACCACAAGAGTATGTAATACAAATTATTGATGGGCATTTTGAAGCAGAAGATGGATACTTGAAAGGTGTGCCGACAGGTGCTCTTGTACATAAAGGCTGGGGAAACGGACGATCAAATATTGTTTCTGGCCGTGAGGAAATGCCACTGCCCAAGCGGTTTGAAGTGCAGTGGTATTCTTGGCGAGAAGATAAATTCTATCGTGCAGATTTTGAATTGCCCCTCGAAAGATTGCAAGAGCTTGTGGAGCTAGATCGGCGAACACCATATACCTTGTATGAACACCCTTCTAGTACTTTTACTTTAGGGTTGGCTCCTGGTGGTTTTACTGTCGTATGGTTAACTTCAGGAATACATGTTTGGGAAGTTTTTCAGGGGCAGGCGAAAGAGTCAGAAGGTATTCCATGGGGTGAGATGTATAGCAATCCGGAGTTTACCAAAGAACAGATTGTTGAGGGAGTTATTGAAGACTCTCTTGCTGATATTTCAAATAACCGACAATTAAATAATCCTGATTATTGGAAACGTTTACATGAAGACGTATACGAATACGATATTGTGATCGAAAGTGAATATGTGCCTTATCTTATTTCGGCAGCTTTTAACAATGGTGAGCGGCATAAATACTATTCTGACGCCCAAAATTGGGACGTATCCCCTCTAAGTATGCTTGAAAACCTTAATGTTAAGTTTTTTTTTCCTGATGAGGTGCGAGCTGTGGATTTAGGAAGTATCAATACTGAAAAGATGTATGAGGCATTTCGAGTTCTTACTCAAGAAAACAATGGCTCACTTCGGGTTGTGTTGAGCATTGATGGCTCCTTATTGGGCTGGGAATTTACTACACGGTTACGTGTTGAAAATGACGATCGATCTATAGATATTACTGATTACAAATTTGGGAAGTTTGGCGGAAAAGACAGGATACCTACTATTACGGAAAGTAAAGAGCTCATGCGGTATATGAATTATCCTGGCAAACCCGCTCAACCATAAAAATTTATTGCCCTCTATTTTGGCGCTTGAAAGGAACTATAGCGAATTTTTCTCAAGCGACCTGAGTTTTGATTGATGAATATTCGCTACCTCCCTTTTGCTTACGGGAAATTCGTTAAGGGAAAAGTTTCGTGGATTTTAATCTGATTGAAGATGTGAGCCCTTGGTCTAGAGGTTCGTTTGACACTCTGTTCACCCTATTGTTTAAAGCACGGATAGTGCTCTTTGGTATGTGTGTTGGCTTAATAGGCTGTGAAGACCAGCCAAATAACACTAAGAAGATAAATTCGATGAAAGAATATAGATGGAATATCACTGAATCTGCTCCGAAAGAATACGTGATACAAATCATCGAAGGGCATTTCGAATCAGAAGACGGCTATTTGAATGGTATTCCAACTCGAGCTCTTGTCCATAAAGGTTGGGGAGAAGGGCGCTCCAACATTGCTTCTGGGCGTGAAGAAATGCCCTTGCCTAAAAGGTTCGAAGTTTTGTGGTTTTCTTGGCGAGAGGATAAATTCTATCAGGGTAATTTTGAACTTCCTTTAGAAAAAATAACAGAGTTTGTCGAACTTGATCGTCGAACGCCATACTCTTTGTATGAGCACGCTTCTAGTACGTTCACATTGGGTTTGGCCCCTGGTGGTTTCGTCGTGATTTGGTTGCACTCTGGGATACATAATTGGGAAGTGTTTCGTGGGCAAGCGGAAGAGGTGGAAGGAGTCCCCTGGAACGAAGTGTTCAATAATCCCGAATTTACCAAGGAAGAAGTCGTAGCGGAGGTGATCGAAGAGTCTCTTGAGGAAGTGCCTAATAGCCCTCAGTTAAATGATCCTGATTATTGGAAACGCCTACATGAAGAAGTGTATGAGTACGATATCCTAATTGAAAGCGAATACATGTCGTATGTTATTAAGGCAGTCTTTAACAATGATGAGCGGCATACATACTATTCGGACGCGCAGAATTGGAAGTCTGCACCTCTTAGTATGCTTGAAGCAATTAGCATCGATTATTTTTTCCCAGATGAAACACGAATGGCGGACCTGGAGAATATTAATACGGATCAAATGTACGACGCTTTTCGTACCTTAAGGAAAGAGAGCGATAGTCCACTTCGAGTAGTTGTTTCTATTGATGGGTCACTTTTAGGCTGGAAATTTACAACTCGTCTTCGCGTTGAAAATGACGAACGTTCCATAGAAATCACCGACTATAAGTTCGGCCGTTATGGCGGTAAAGAAGATATCGATGACGTATTAGAAAGTAAAGAACTCATGCGATATATGAATTATCCTGGTAAACCCGCGCAGCCGTAGGCAACGCAAGATTAATGATATTATCCCGACTTTTGCCGGCTAGGTGTGTGCTTTTTTGTAAAGCAAAATGTTGTTGCTCTCGTCTAAAGTTCGGTTTTTTTTACGGGATTATCTGTGGCCATGCTCGGGTGCCAAGAAAGGTCAATGTTGCCCATGGTCTGGAAAAAACTGCCTGCAGAGCGTATTCATACGTTATTGAACTCGATCACCAGGCGTCTTATGCATCATGCGAGTTCTCATCATTATTTTTCAGGATATATCTTTTATCTGCCTCACTATATAATTGCGAATTCCTGAATATTACTGCAACGTAAAAAGGGCTTGCCATATATGGGCCTTGATTCCCTATCAAAAAAACAGAAATTTGCTTTGTCTCTCGCTGCGCCGGTTTTGATCGCTGAGCCTGGCTGTGATTATCAGTCCTTGGCGTTTGCTGCAGCGGATAAAGTGGCAGCGTTGCTGTCCTCGCAGTGGAGTATCGATAATCGTGAACAGCTGCTCACAAAGCTTGATTGGCTGGATACGGAGGGAGGTTATACCATCGAGTATCTTCGTTTACATCATTACCTTTCTGAAATGTTACACCTGGAGCGAAAAGACTTCATTGCATCCCTAGCGTCTGGGGATGCTGGACAATTCACGCGGGCTAGCTTGGTAGCGCAGTATTTACACGACCTTGGCGAGCACACCATTCGAGCATTTGATATCGCCGGTCAGAATGTGTTGGTACGCGCGGGTTATGTGATGGGGTGGTTTGAAGAAGCGGAAACCTGGCAGCGGCTCACGCTTCAGGCGGATATTATTGTTGATCATGGGATGTTTAAAACGCATTTTGATTATCTGTATTCGTATGTTGTTGGTAGGGTGTTCGGGATGATGCTAGATCATGAGGCTTTGATGGATACATTAACTTGTATACGCGACTTGGTTAATGATGACGACTCTCCTTACGTGGCCTTTGCGCCTTGGCCAAATACGGATGGCAGCAGTAGCGCTGTTGGTGAAGGTGTTTAATTCAATGAATGAAAATGAAAAAGAACTACAAGCGTTTTTATTGAGTGTTAAAGCCGCGCTAGATGTCGCCGATATGACGACCGCAGATAAGCTATTATCTGAGGATGCGCTAACCCTTCATGAGCATCCATACACATACCTTTACAAGTGTATTATCGATCGTCATTTCGAGAGAGATGCGAGTCGAGTTTTGGCTGCTGCGGAACAAGGCCTTCGTTTATCGCCAACATTTGCTGATTTAATAGATTTCAAATTTGTCTCCCTATTGGCGCTTGGCGACTACGCTCGGGCTGCTGAGGCGGGGCTTATGCTGTGCACCTCACAACCATACAATTATGAAGCGCATTTTGAAACGGCTACTGCGCTAGAAAAAGCTGGTTGGGGGGAAGAGGCGCCTCGCACGAAAGCAAGAGGTCATTATGCGTTAGCCCAAGCGGAATTGGCCCGAGGAAATAAAGAGTCTGCGCTTGAGCAATTGACTCAGGCTATCGCTACAGACGGGTCTCACGCTCGTGCCAAAATCAAACGCGCACAATTGTTAATTGCATTGGGGCACAAACAAGACGCGGCTTTGTCTTTAACGCCCTTAGTTGATGACCCTACTTTGGCAATAGATGCTTTGACCTTATTATGTCAGCTAGCGGAGGGTGACAACGATATCGATCGTGTGTCGCAATTTAGTGATGAGCTTCTTGCTATTGATGAATCTCATAGCTACGCGCTGCGAGTGAAGGTGAGACTTGCGCGTACGGTTGGGGAGGCTGATGCTGTTTTTAGTGCACTCGCTAATGCTCTGACTCAACACGATGACGATGTATGGTGTAACCTGTTGCAGTGCTCATATTCTCGTGAATTAAGCCGTAAATGAAATACGGTGTTCAATATGTATGTTTTTCAAAAATTAATCGGCTTTATCAAAATATCTTTATTTTATGCTTCTGTGGGTAAGCTTGGTTTTTTGTGTCTGGTTCAAACATGGGATGTACGGCTAAGCGGTACTTAGAAATCAGCTTTATATTTGTAAAGTTGCGTTGCCTTAGTGATTTCTAACGTAGAATAATGGACATTTTTGCTACCTATATTCGGTAGTGACCTGTACCTAAACCATATTTGAATATGGCCTAGTACAGCGTCGTTAAGCATGCAGGTACGCGACTAGGAATCAGGCGCTACGGCATTTTTGATTCAATTCGGGCGAAGAATGTTACGGCTGGCCTTGCGTGGGTATAATAGGTAGTATTCAGCACCTTTCATAACCTATGGGGTTTATCACCAGTGACAGTGTTTAGCGAATTACTTGAAATGACCAGCGCTCAAGATGAGCCACAGCGACTCTTACTGTTATTCGCAAATGCGGAAGCTAAGAATCCGAAGAAGAGTAAAAAACATCAACAAGGGACGATTACCCCTGTTATGTGTGTAGATAAGGCGCCAGAGGAAGTCAGTGATTTTACTTCCTTGGTAAAAGAGGCTGATGGGATTAACAAGGAATGGAATTTTCTTTTTATCGCGAGCTTAAGTGGTGAGAATGGTAACGCACCGACTACTGAAGAAGCAGATCCTTATCTAAATAAGATGACTAATGATGTCGAAATGGGGAATATTAGCCAGTACCTCGTGATCGACCGAGATGAAAACCGAATTGAGCTTCAGTCTCAGTAAGGTATAGCGTTAAGGCTGGATCGCACATATGGATAATATGAGCAATAAAGAGCTGACCGTGTCAGTTGTTGGCGCATTTATAGCCACTTTGTGCGCATCCTTTTTCAGCTACAATATACTGCAAGCTGAGCAGTCCCCAATGATCTTGGCTTCAACGGGAGCGTCGGCGATGCTGGTATTCGGTTTACCCAACGCCCCTGTATCGCATCCATGGAATCTTGTTGGCGGTCATCTAGTGTCTGCGCTGGTAGGGGTGACTTGTTATAAATGGATTCCTAACGAAATACTGGCCTCATCAGCAGCAATTGGTTTAGCGATGCCCTTGATGGTTTTATGCCGTTGTATGCATCCACCTGGTGGTGCGACCGCCGTAACGTCTGTTGTGGGTGGTCATGCGGTACATAATTTGGGGTATGCATTTGTGATTGTCCCAGTGTTTTTCAATGCCATCATCATCTTGTCGTTCGCAATAGCCGTAGGGACGTTAAGAGAGAAAAACCCGTTTGAAAGCTAGCCAAAGTGGGGGAGTGCGCTTAGTTGTAGTCGCTTATCTCAGGTTTAGGCTATCTTGCGCTATTTAGATTTGGACGCCCAGATCGCAAGCTTATGTCGCATGGTTTGCTGCGAAACTTGGTCTTCTGGCAGGGGATGGATCACGGCATCATGCACGAGTAAGCGATAAATATATTCCACTTTTTCGTTAGACGAATCGGTGGCCTCGAACTCCACGACACCGCGACTTTCTCCGTATTTTATGCCGTCTAATATCGCTTTTTTGACCAGCTCTTTTTCATTCTTGAGTTTTTTCATACTAAAGCCAAGTTGTTAATCGGGAAGTTGGGGGCGAGTACGTTTTTCATCCAATTGATTTGTCTTTATCTTAGGAATCATATTTTCAGTATAGGAAGTGCTGCATTCCGCGTAAAGTCTAGGCGTAAGCGCAATGTATAGCTCGTTTCTTTCCTGGTAAATGGTGCCCAACTCGATTACAGTGCAGACCGTTTTTGTTTGACTGTTTTTTACTCACAGGGAATCCAGTTGAATAGCCGTTTACTGTGAGGATTACCTTTCTGAGATCCAAACCTATGAAGTTCTCTTCACTTGCTCTTTCCCAGCCCATTTTAGACGCGGTTAAAGGGGAGGGTTACGATACCCCTTCGCCTGTCCAAGAAAAGGCTATTCCCCCCATATTAGAGGGTCGCGATGTTATGGCGGCCGCCCAAACCGGTACCGGTAAAACCGCTGGTTTTACGCTTCCTATATTAGAGTTGTTACGCGAAGGGCAGCCTGCTGCGAGCAACCAAGTGCGCGCTTTGGTGCTAACGCCTACGCGAGAGTTAGCTGCGCAAGTCGGTGAAAGTGTGGAGACTTACGGTAAAAACCTTCCTCTACGATCTGCTGTTGTATTTGGCGGGGTGAAGATTAACCCTCAGATGATGAAGTTGAGAAAAGGTGTCGATGTGTTAGTCGCGACGCCTGGACGACTAATGGATTTGTATAACCAAAACGCCGTGAAGTTTAAACAACTGGAAGTATTGGTCTTGGATGAAGCTGATCGCATGCTCGATATGGGCTTTATTCATGACATAAAAAAGATATTAAAGCTGCTGCCAGCTAAACGTCAAAACTTATTGTTTTCCGCAACATTTTCGGAAGATATTCGTAAACTTGCGAAGGGCCTAGTACATAACCCTGTAGAAATATCGGTTAGTCCTCGTAACGCAACGGCAACGACCGTCCAACAAAAATTACACCCAGTAGATAAAAGCCAAAAGTCTGCCGTGCTATCGACATTGATTCGCGACAATGACTGGGAACAAGTGTTGGTATTTGTTCGAACCAAGCACGGCGCAAATAGGCTGACAAAAGTTTTAGAATCGGCGGGTATTCGAGCGGCGGCGATTCATGGGAATAAAAGTCAGGGTGCGCGAACGAAGGCGCTTGCTGAGTTTAAAAATGGAAAAATTAGAACCTTAGTTGCGACGGATATCGCGGCGCGAGGTTTGGATATTGATCAATTGCCCCATGTGGTGAATTTTGATTTGCCGAATGTACCTGAAGATTATGTTCATCGAATAGGTAGAACGGGAAGAGCGGGTGCAACAGGAGAGGCGGTATCGCTTGTTTCTGCTGACGAGATTAAACAGCTTTCCGATATTGAGCGTTTAATCAATAAATTAATTCCCCGCGAATATGTGGATGGATTTGAACCTGTGCACGAATTACCTGAGTCACGATTGAGACAGGGAGTGACGAAACCTAAGCACCCCAAAAAGCCAAAGCCTCGATCTCAGCATAATAATAGATCTGGTAATAGTGGCGGTGGCAAAGCCTCAAATACTGAAAATCAAAAACGTGGCGGCGGCAATGCGTCAGGTTCAAATAAGCCAGCGGCACGTCGTGCTAATACTGGGAGCCGTAAGCCTCACTCAAAAGGTGCTGGTGGTGGGAGAGCTGCAGGAAATCGTTAGTGGCGTTCGTTCTGAGTATTTATTCTTCTCATCACTTAACTTAGTGTACCTGCGTACTTAGCGATAAGTGCGCATTTTGCAATCTCTATTGGCGACCAGTCAGGTTTTTTGTCTGTTTGGCCCAGATTTTCAGTCGCATTTTTGCCTAGTACACACGTGTAAGCTTGGCCGCAAAATTTTAATTAACCACTGGTTTAAGGTGTGGAAAAACTTTCTGGGTTTACTGGTAATATCATATATCGGTACGGTTGTGAGAGTGTTGGTTCGCTTGGCCAAATTGGTTGAGCTATAAAGTTAGAGGTGACTATGCCTAGAGTCAACTTTGTCGTTAATACGGCGCTTTTTCTCGTTAGCGTTGTCTGCTTCGCGGATACGTCGTTAGATGACGCTTCCTTTCATTACGATATACCGGTTCAATCACTTGAGCGAGCCCTTATCGAGTTTGGTATTCAATCGAAAATCAACCTCGTTATCTCTGTTGAAAAGATATCTTCTTATACATCGTTACCGTTAAATGGCCTTTATTCAATGGACGATGGTTTGACACGGATTTTGGCCAATAGCCCTTTTATTTATCAGTACAAAACACACTCGAACACTGTGATTATCTCTGTATTGAAAGATAGAGACAGAGATGATTCTCGATTATCGCCATCCGTAAGTGATAGAGAGATCGAGGAGGTTTCTGTTGTGTCCGCGCGTCATTTTAATGAGGCCTTGTTTGATGTCCCTATCTCTATGACGTCCCATCAGGGTGATGTCTTGGAGAGTAGCGGGGTATCCGACCTGATTCAGCTCGGTTCATATGGGGTAAATACCACGATTAAATTAATAGGCGGTACTAATGCGGCGGTGACAGCGTTTATTCGCGGTATCGGTCAAGAGGATCCTTTGGCAGGCATAGAGACAGGCGTAGGTATTTATATTGATGACGTATATGTAAATAGGCCTCATAGCGCTATTCTAGATATTTATGATGTTGAGCGAATCGAAATATTACGCGGCCCTCAAGGAACGTTGTATGGGCACAATACGATAGGCGGCGCTCTTAAGTATGTCACGAAAAGCTTAGCTCCTGAACCGAGGTTGGACCTCAAAGTTTCATATGGGAGCTTTAATCAAACAGATATACTAATGAGTGGTCATCATCCTATCGTGGAGAATACGCTCACTTTCGGTGGTAGTGCGGCGATATTCTCTCGCGATGGTTTTGGGAAAAACATCACGACGAATGAACCGGAATACGATAAGCGTGTTATATCTTTGCGTTCAAGTCTTGAGTACAGTCCGAATGATTATCTGTTCATCCGAATATCCGGAGACTCAACGAGGAATGATTCTTCTACTATTTCTGGCAGCCCCCCTTCAAACAATAGTCGTCCGATTGGTGTTTATGATTCTTATGCAGGTATTACCGCGAGGCGGCATCCATTAAATAAAGCAGAATCGTACGTTAGAGGATTTTCTTTGACGGCGGAATATTATCCAGATAGCGCGTGGCAGGTCTATTCTATATCTGCGTACCGTGGTGATCGAACGCAGCTGCCTGTGGATATTGATGGCTCACCGATGAGTATTCAGGATTTATTTATACTTTACGAAAACGAACAAGTTAGCCAAGAGTTTCGCTTGATGTTTGATGGGGAAACTATTCGCAGTGTTATGGGAGTGTACTATTTGGATGCAAATTCAATAGCGACATCCGATGTTACCTCAGAAATATTCGGAGGCTTATTAATGACTCGCGGCGATGTGGATAAAAACAACTGGGCAATATTTTCTTCTCTCGATCTCGCCGTGACAGATACATGGAGTGTTTCTTTGGGGGCTCGCTATACAAAAGATAAACGAGAAGCAGATATTGAATTGCGCGCTTACTTGGCTAGCCCTGAGGGGGAATTTATTTCACCGATATTTGGCGGGGAAGGAGTGATCGCGTTAGGTCCTGCGAGCAATGAAGATGGGGAGGTGATTCTTCCTCGGTTTGTCGGAAGCCTTTCCGATAAAGTATTTACGCCACGTTTGAGTTTAAGTTGGAAGCCCAATCACAGCACGCATGCGTTTGTATCATATGCGGCGGGATATAAGAGCGGAGGGTTTGATCCTAGAGGTCACTATGTGGCCTCTTCAGTCAGTGACGGGTTTTTACCCGAAAAAATATCGACCTATGAGCTAGGGTTAAAAATTAATTTTTGGGAAACCAGCGGGTCCTTAAATTCAGTCATTTTTTACAGTGACTATAGAAATAAGCAGGTATATGGCTCAACGGAATTGACCTTGGATGTTGGTGGTGGGGCGTTACCAATTAGTGTTACTTCTATCGAAAATAGTCCGAAAGCCGTGATTTCAGGTGCGGAGTTTGAACTCTCCTTTCAAACATTTGAGGCTGCGTATACGGAAATATCACTTGGGTTGATAGAAGCAGAATTTATTGACGACATTACGGCAGTTGAAGGACGTGTTTTTCAGGACACACCGAAAACAACGTTTACGGTTTCTCAGAGGTTTGAAACAGCATTGTTTAACGGCGTCTTTTCTATGAGTGGCCGAGTAAGTTATCGAAGTCGTGTGTATTTATTATATTTCTCGGACCCTTACATAGATCAGCCTGGATATAGCTTGGTTAATGCTAGCGCTACATGGGTGTCCAGCAGCGAGAGGTGGGAGCTAGGACTTCACGGCGCAAATTTATGGGATAAGGTGTACCGCGTTGCTTCATTTAACTTTTCCGAAGGCCTTTCAAGTCTTTATTACGGCGCCCCAAGGACTATTACTGCGTCGATTAAGTGTCGCCTTTAAATGGAATGCTGTGGCAGTTGACTGATGATTGGGGGATTTCGGCGTGTTTTTCAACAAGAATTGAATGGCTGGAGTATAAAAATGCTGTATCTAGCATAACAAATTCCAATGATATCGATTATATCGAATGCGCTCTTTATCGTTTTTATCGATATAGGCGGGTTCCGCCATGGTTTTTATGCAGCAAATCGATATAAAAACGTATTTTCGTTATATCATTTAGATTTATTGGGTATGGATGGCCCATACCTCAACATAAAATCTTCTAAAACATATCAAATAAACGCTCATATACACTTAAAAAATATATTTGTAAATGATACCAAGGTATCGTGGTGGCGCCAAAATACCCAATTAAACTACCTGTAATGCAAATTTGTAGATCAGTTCAAATATTTGATTGCATAACCGCGTTCCACAGCTTGGCCGATTGTAAAAACTAAAATAGCCAAGTTTGTTTACTTACTTTATTTAGGCAGGTTTTCTATGCGTTTAATCAACTCTTTAAAGGTTTTGCGAAGCGGGCTAATAGCAGCGTTGGCTGCTAGTGCGTTTTCGGTTTCGTCTATTCAGGCACAAACGGTGACAGGTACAGGTGCTATAGAAAGTTACACGTTTGATGGTAATAGAGATCGTCACTATAAGGTCTATATTCCTCAGTCTTATACGGGAACCGAGCCCGTACCAATGCTATTTGCATTACATGGTTGTGCGATGGATAACGAAGACGCGCTTAACCTTTGGAATTTTGATTTAATTGCTGATCAGCATAACGTTATCGTCGTTTTTCCTTTCGTGACTAGTTTCACCGAACAGCGCAGTGAAAACTGCTGGGGCTACTGGTTTGATCAGCATGTGCAAGAGGGCGGAAATGGAGAAGTTGATGATCTTTATAGTATGGGCTTGGAGGTCGAGACTCGTTACAACATCGATTCAGATCGCCGCTATATTACCGGTATTTCTAGTGGCGGCGGTATGACTGTTGCCTCTGGTATTGCTTATAACGATTACTGGGCCGCTATGGCGCCCGTAGAAGCTCCTGCGTACGGGGATGGATCTAACTCCGTGTTAATGGATTCATTTGAATCCTTGCAGCATCACGTCGACAAAATTAATGCTGAGCTAAATGATGCTCGTGCAATTCCGACTTTTGTTGTTCACTCCGAGAACGATACAACCGTAATGATTCGTGGCGGTGAGCTTATTCGCGACTCTCAATTAACAGTATGGGGGCCAGACTTAAATGTTGATGACACAAGAGATTGTACTGCTGAAGGTATAGCGTGCACGATTTCTACTTATCACGATGCTGATGGAAACCCGCTTGTTGAAACCATGTTTTATGACGGTATTGACGGACACACAGCGTCTTTAGGTAAAGGCCATTACTGGGTAGGTGATGATGATGCGAGTACGCTATGGGCAGAAGAAGAAGGGCCTAGTGCTTCGCAGCATATCTGGTCATTTTTTGAAAATATTACGCTTCAAGGATTCTCTCAGTGCGAAGATCCTAATGACACAACGGCACCCGCAGTTCCAACTGGTTTGATTGCCAATGATGTTCAGGATAAGTTCGCACTATTGAGCGTTGCTGGGAATATTGAGTCAGACCTCAAAGGTTACAACCTTTATCATTCGAACGGCGCATCTGCTGGGTTCTCATCTTCTAGCAACATTAACCTTTCTGGTTTAACTCCTGAGACGGCCTACAGTGTGTATGCAACTGCTGTTGATAAGTGTGGTAACGAATCTGCGGCAACAAGCGCCATTAGTTTTACTACGCTTGAGCTTCAATACATCGCGCCGAGTGCAACAGGTACCTGTACAGCGCATTATAATGCAGGTCGTTTAGATGTGACGAGTTACACAGCGTGTGGTTCAGAGCATGGTTATATGAACGATGTAACATTCTGGCAGCTTGAAGATGGTTCATGGGTAGATGTTGATCCAAACGGTACCGGTGGTGGTGCGCCAACGCCAACTCCAACTCCAACCTCAACGCCGACTCCAACGCCAACGCCAACGCCAACGCCAACTCCGGATCCAGGTTCTTGTACAGAATATACCGCGAGTAACTATGCTCACGTTCAAGCCGGCAGAGCCACCACGAACTTTGCTTACGCGTACGCGGCAGGGTCGGGAGATGACATGGGCTTATACAACACCTTCACAACGAGTACCTTAGCGGAAACTTCAGCGGGTCATTTTGAGTTGGGTAACTGCCCCTAAAGTAAAATTACCCATTACAATCGGTGGCTAAGCTAACCACCGTCAATGTATCGCTAAAAACCCGGGCATATGCCTGGGTTTTTTCTTGTTGGGATAAGTAGATTTGGTCGATAGCTGGTGTGTGAGTAGCTTCTTGGACGCGAGAGGAGGGTACTTGTTTTAATTAGAGTGACACATGATAAATATTACGTTCAATATCCCCGTCGGGTAGGGGTTCACTGAATAGTTGAGTTTTTATAAATTTTCCGCCGAGCTTCTCAATCGTTTTTTGGGATGCGTAGTTGTGAGGGTTGCAGGTAAATACAATGGAATCGAAGCCGTGTTTTTTTATGAATGGGAATATGAGTGAACAAGCCATGTAAGCGAAATTTTGGCCTCGGTAATGCCTGTTTATGTGGTAGCCAATGTGTCCGTCAGTTTCGATAATATCGACTGTATTACCGACCCTAAAATTGACGTGGCCTACTTCTATATCGTCCTTGTATATTTTGAAGTGATAGTAGGGGACCCAGCGTAACTTTAGGTTGGCTGGGACGAGCTTTATTAGGCGAAGCTCTATGGGTGGGTAAATAACTGGCTCAAAGTTTTTTCCATAAAAATCTTTAAGTTTATCGTAGTCAAAATCTTCGATGTTCATGTTCGTTGAAATATACGTTCACGTGTAGCGGTTTAAGTGTAATCGTGCCGCTATCAAAAACTGAGGACTTATTGTTTGGTGCTGAGTCGACTATCTTGCTTGCTAAACTAGACGGAAATAGAAATGAGCAAGGCAATCGCCGTCAAAAATTGCGTGATATAGGTAACGCCTGCACCGATTCGTCTAAAAATATGTTGGCTGAAAAGCATGCCGTATGCGTGTGAAACACGAGCAAGGGTAAAAGAGATAACCGCGCTAGAAAGTACAAGCTGTGTTGCACCCGTCAGGGTTAACGCCAATGTGAGTAAGGCAAAAATTGGCACTTGTTCCACGCCATTGCAGTGAACCCGAATAGCGCGGTTCAGTTGTTTGTTGTCACCATCACCATAAGAAATACGGTGGCGGAGCCGTATACGGGAAACGTTAAAAGCAAGGAGCAGTAAAAATAGCCCATTCAAACTGACACATACAGCAAACCAATAATAATTCATTATCTTTTAGTCTCCAGGCTTTTTAGTAAATATGCTATTACAGCTCGAAAGTCGTTAAACCGATGCTTTCCGTAAGTGCTTTGTTTTCTGCGCTAGTGACGACAGCCGTATTCGCTTTGTCCGGTGTTAAATAGGTTTGGGCGACGCGTCGTAAATCGTCTAATGTGGTATTAATTACACGCTCACGGAATAGTTGCCGTTGTTCTACGGTACGGCCGTGTAATTCTGCATGGAAGCAGCGTTTAGCGCGCCCAGCAGGGGATTCGGATTTATCTAAACTACTAATCGTCCCTAATACTGCTTCTTCTAGCTTTTGAGGTGCGTGTTTTTCATCAAGTAACCAAGGTAGCGCACGATCAAAATCGTTTAAGGTCTCTTCTAAGCGTGGGTCGCGATAGGAATAAAATCTAAATGCGGCAACATTATTATCCTGCGATGCGCCACCTCCGTAAGCGCCGCCTTGTTCGCGTACAGCCGTATGCAAGAAGCCGTTGCGTAAAAATCCGCCAAGAATCACGAGCGGTGCAGCATCTTCATGGCTCATTGATACGGTAGGGTAAGACTTAGCGCAGAAATTCACTTGTGTATTCGTAATCCAAGCTTGCGTGATGCGTTCGTGGTGCGGCGCCAGAGAAAATGCAGTATCGTTTGGCGAATTATTGGGTGTGCACAAACTTTCTATGTGGGATGCAGAGGTTGAAAGCTGGCTTTCTTCGCCGATTAATAATATTTGCTTAGCGCTATTGGTGACTTTGGTATGGAGCTGCCCAAGTGTTTCTGAAAGAGCGTCGAGTGCATCTTTATTTTTTAATGCATCATCCAGCTGCTTGATTGAAACAATGCCGGCAAGCCCGCTTAGCTGATGGCTGAGTTGGGCAGCAGCGGAAATACCAGAGGACGCGGCCATCATCGCGAGGGCGTGGCCGTTGCCCGTGATGCTTTGATCTTGGTGCACTCTAATCTGTGACACTAACTCTTGTATGCGTGTTTGCTCGTCAAAGCGGGCGCCGTCGATGGATACTTTCATTAGTTCACTGAGGGCTTGGTGATTGCGATTGAGTGCTTTACCTGAGAATGTATAGAAGCCGTTGACCTTGTTGTTGTCATCGACACTGCCGCGTATCGAGCTAAAGGCGTTAAAGCTACCGCTTACACTTGCTTGAAGGCGCTGCATGTCCAGATAGGATTTTTCTCCGGCGCCGAGTTCTGTGATGATACTGCTGTAAAGGGATATTAGCGGTAGTTCTTTTTCATTCAGCTCGGGAAGATCGAAAATGACTTGTTGGTATAGTAGGCCGTTAGTGCCAGCTGAATATTGACTAATGGGTGTTTTGTTGTATTCGCTTTTTGTCGCGCTGACGAAGGTTTCGTTCTTGGGTACGTCTAACAGTGTGACTTTAGGCAGCATACTTTCGTCATCTTCTTGTGCTTGACGATCTTTGAGTGCCGCTGCTTGGTCAATAATATGTTTTGTTTCTTTATCGGTAAGTGCGGCTTTAATATCGGCGAGTTTCTTAAGCTCCGCTTGTTTTTGGCGTTCTGCTATTTGCGCGTCCGGCGTCATGGTTAATCGCACACAGTGTGGGTTATCGAGAATTAATTCTTTCAGTAAGTCCTTTATAAACGAGGGTGATTTTACATCTTCACGCAACTGTTCTAATTCATCATCTATGTTTAGAAGGCCGACAGGATCGCCCCTGTGAGTCGCGTTGGTCAGTGCTGTTAGAATGAGTTGTAATCCGTAGGGGTAGCTATCACCGCCAACCTCACGTTGGTGAAGTTCAAGTTGGTGCAGTGCGGACTCAACATCTTCTTGAGGGATTCCTTCGTCTACGACTTTTTGAAGAGTGCCTAAGATCATTTCTTCAATCTGTTCGGCGGTATTTTCTTCGCAACCGGCAAGGCCGCATAAAAATGATAATTCTTTTTGCGAGCTGTCCAATCCACAAAGTGGGGAAGGGGCGTTACCTAGGTCGCTGCTTTCAAGCGCAAGCATTAATGGGGTGGCACTATTATCAAGTAATACACTGGAGAGTAATTGTGCACGCAAGCTATCGCGAAGGTCTGTACTTTTTCCTAATAACCAGCCCATGACGACGTGGGTTTTATTGCTGATGTCGTCATCACTATTTGGGTAGCTTTCTTGTACTCGAATAGGGGCGTGCATACGCTTTTCGTTGGGTACGGAAACGCTGTAGTTTAGGCGCACGAATTGGCTGAGTGCTTGTTGTTCAAACTTTTCCTGGTGATCGTAGGCGCTGATATCGCCGTAGGTCATGAAGATGGCATTGCTTGGGTGGTAGTGGGTTTCGTAAAAGGCTTTTAGCTCTTCGTAGCTAAGGTCGGGGATATCTTCTGGGTCGCCGCCGCTATTGAAGTGGTAGGTAGTTGTAGGGAAAAGGTATTTACATATGGATTGCCATAGTTGCGATGGTACCGAACTCATCGCGCCTTTCATTTCGTTGTAGACCACGCCTTTGTATTCTAATTCGGTGGACGGGTCTTTCGCGTCGGAAAATTCTAGGCGGTGACCTTCTTGTGCAAAATCGAGTTCATCTAAACGGGAAAAGAATACTGCGTCTAGGTAGACGTCGAGTAAATTGTTGAAGTCTTTTTTGTTGAGGCTAGCGAACGGGTAAGCGGTCCAGTCGGAGCTGGTAAACGCATTCATAAATGTGTTTATAGAGCGTCGTGTCATCATAAAAAACGGATCGCGTACTGGGTATTTTTTACTGCCGCATAAGGCCGTATGTTCCAGTATGTGAGCGACCCCAGTTGAGTCGTGAGGTACTGTGCGTAGGGCAACAAGGAATACATTTTCTGCATCACCGGTGTTTTGTGGTGAAAGGTGTATATGTTGTGCGCCAGTAGCGATGTGCTCGTATTCTTCAACGTTAATATTTAGCGATTTAACGTGATGTTGACGCAACAATGTAAATGCAGAATGAGTGTGTGCCATTTAAACCTCAATGAGTTTTATGTTTATGGGTGCCGACAACCAGTCTTAGTCTTCGGTACTTTTTATATGCTTAAGCAAAATATCTTTTGCTAAATTTACGCGGGATGCCAAATAGTCATTGCCGCCGCGGTCTGGGTGAAGCTTTTGAATGAGCGAACGGTGTGCTTTAATCACTTCTTCTTTGTCTGGTTGACCTTCGAGCCCTAATATCAGTTTAGCTTCTTCTACGCTAGGATCACCTGAACCGCCAAAGGTTTGTTCATTGTGCCCACCGGATTGCTGTTGTTGGTATTGGTGGCCAGAGCGTTGGCGAACGACGCGAATGAGATAGTAAGAGGCTTTGTCGTGTTTTTGATAGTGTTTCTCTAGCAGTTCAAAGTCATCTTTCGTTAATGCGGCGAGGTGAGTGCCTTGGCATGGCCCTGAAATTACTTGGCCTGTGACAAGCCCGCTACGCATATCCAATTGGACGTCTAGAAAAGCCGTCTTAAATTTTGGGTTATTAAATAGGCGACTGCCCCTAAAGAGTTTGATCAAAGGGAAGGCGCGAATCCCAAACTTTGCGGCTGCCAGCAGGCCCGCAAAAACGGCGGTGAGCCAATGGGCGCGGCCGGTTAAAACCGCGATTAGACAGATACCAAACACAGTGAGCACAAGCCCTTTAATAAAGAAGGCCCTGCGCTTGTCGTGAGGTAGGGTTTTCCAGAGCTTGTATACCTGAAAGAGAATAAACGTAAATGCCAGGGCCGCGATAAGCTTGATTAGCATGGTGTGTTCGTAAGCGGCTGGTGAATGGAGAACGAAGAGGTCATTTGTGTTGTTACTGTACTCTCAATGGAATTATCAGTGAAATTGTCAGTGGAATTATATGCTCATTGAAGCTTACCCAAAATTACTGCCATATGCATGTTAATCAATCGTCAATGGGATGCCAATATTGCTTAAATAATCTTGTTCTTGCTCCAGGCCGGCCAGCGTGAGTGGGTGAGATTTCATCCAGTTTTTGGGAAAGGATAGTGTATACACATCATCCTTGAGTTTAAGGCGCAGCGCGGTGCCGATATCTTCTCTGCGACGATAAAGTAGCACGGAGAGACGTAAACAGATTAAAAGGGGAATGAAGGCCAGCAGTGCGCTGTTGTCTAGGCCCTCAATACGGTCATACGATAATTTTTTACGCTGCAACCGTACTAAGTTTGCCAAAATATACTGCTCGTAACGGCCAAAGCCTGCTAAGTCGCTGTGGCGAAGCAGGTAATAGCCGTGGTGGTGATAACCGGAATGGGAGATATTAAGCCCAATTTCGTGGAGCTGAGCGGCCCAGACTAAAATCTTGGTACGTGAGACCCCTGGTAAATCAGGCCCTTTGATTTGGGCCCACAGTTCACGGGCACATGTGCTTACGCGCTTAGCTTGCTCTTGATCGATACCGTATTGATTAATCAGGCTGACCACAGTCTCGACACGAGAATCATGATTTTGGAAACGCCCCAGGGTATCGTAAATCAACCCTTCTTTGAGTGTGGCATCGGCAACGTGAAGCGTTTCTAACTTAAGCTGATTAAAGATTGCTTGAAGAATAGCTAGCCCTGCTGGGAGTACGTCTCGTCGTAACTTGGGTACGCTGCCGGATTCTATGGCACCGTCCTCAATGACTTGCTCGATAAGGATGTCTAAGGAGTCTTTGGTGATGACCGCACCACCGTCCAGATCTACCAAGAGTTCACCCACAGCCTTCATGGTGCCGGAGGTGCCATAGGCGACATCCCAGCCTGCGCGTAGATAATTCTTTCGGATGTCTTCTATTTCTGCGCACGCCGCATAGTAAACGTTGCGCATGTTTTTTCGTGTAACGCCGCCATTATGAAGAATGTACTTCTCCGAATAGGCGACACAACCGAGCGGTAAGCTTTCGAGCTGGAGCGGTTTTAGTCCATTACCAACGATAAACTCAGTGCTGCCTCCGCCAATATCCACGACTAGACGCTGCTCAGATTTACTTATGGTGTTAGCAAGTCCGGAATAGACCAATCGTGCCTCTTCGTAGCCAGACACGATTTGAATTTTTACGCCGAGTACCCGTTCAGCGGCTTTTAAAAAACGAGAGGAATTGCTAGCGGCTCGAAGCGTTTTTGTGCCGACAGCACGAATTTGGCTATTAGGGATATCCCGCAAGCGCTCAGAAAATTTGTGTAGGCAATTAATGGCGCGTTCTTGGGAGTCTTCGTCGAGGCTGCCATCATCTTGTAAGCCTCGCGCGATTTGCACCATTTGTTTCTCGCGGTCAACGATCTCAACTTTATCGTCGTTGATACGCGCGACCACCATATGAAAACTGTTGGAGCCCAGATCAATCGCGGCGAAGTAAGGTGAGTCTATCTGTGTCATATGATCTAGTACGGGTGCAGAAGGAAACGTTTTGTATAATGTGCAAACCGCCTTTGGATATGCCCTAAATTAGCAGTGTTTGCGGTATTATCCCTTGGTGTTATGGATCTTGTCACAATTTGATAACACCAGTCTCGTAATTTGCACATGTTTTACGTGATTATGCCTTTCATGGAGTATGACTCTGAGAGGCGTATTTGCAAGACTTTTAAAAAAGCACTGTTAACGATTTGGAGTGAAAATTGACCACTAAGCAAAAGAAAATTCCTGCAAATAAGCCGAAAAAAGAACGTAAACCAAAAAACCTAGAAAATATGCAGCGTAGGGCTTTTGGTTTAACCATTCTGAAGAACAGTCATCCAGACATACGCAAACTGCGTAAAGAAGCAGGAGAGCCAACGATTCACGGGAATAAATTTTGGAAATCCACTTATTTGTTGATGGATTACTTGAATGAATATCCGCCGAAGAAAGGCGCTAGAATTTTGGAGATTGGATGTGGCTGGGGCTTGGGCGGAATTTATTGTGCAAAAACCTTTAAAGCAAAGGTTACATCACTCGATGCAGATAGCACCGTCTTCCCATACTTAGAAAAGCATGCGGAAATAAACGGCGTAAACGTTAAAACTTGGAAGTGCCGGTATGAGAATGTTCGTAAGCAAGACCTGCAGAACTTTGATTTGGTGATCGGTGCGGATATATGTTTTTGGGATGCCATGGTCAAACCTTTGTACAATCTTACAAAACGCGCACACAGCTGTGGTGTAAGGTTAGTAATGACAGATCCAGGTAGACCGACGTTCAGAGATTTAGGTGACAAGGCTGAAGCAAAGCTTGGCGCGTTTTATGATAACTGGATGACCCCGGCTCCGTACAATGCGTCGGGGATCGTGTTAGATACTGAAAACGAATGACTTGGCTAAAATACAGTCAAGAGATGACGATAAAAATGGTGTAAACCAGAGGTTCGCAAAGTGTTTGCAAAACCCCCAATGCCCACAGCAGAGACTGCACTACCTGGCCGTGCTGAGACGATTCAGATTGGCGAACCGCACCTTGTTCTAGGCAAATCAATGCACCCCCCATTTCCTGAAAAAACAGAATCTATTTTGTTCGGTATGGGGTGTTTTTGGGGGGCAGAAAGACGTTTCTGGCAACAGGACGATGTCCATGTCACAGCAGTAGGGTATGCAGGCGGTTTTACGCAGAACCCCAGTTACGAAGAGGTGTGCAGTGGGCATACCGGACACACCGAAGTGGTGCTCGTGGTGTACGAAGGTGGCAGCAATACATTAGTTAATTTATTGAAGGTCTTTTGGGAGTCTCATGATCCTACCCAAGGCATGCGTCAGGGCAATGATCGAGGGACACAATATCGCTCGTGTGTGTATCCGACATCCTCTCACCAATTAAATGCAGTGGAGGCGTCATGTGTTGGTTATCAATCTCGCCTATCGGCAAAAGGGCATACTAATATCACCACTGAAATTAAAGCAGACCAACACTTTTATTACGCTGAAGATTATCATCAGCAGTATCTCGCAAAAAATCCAAATGGGTATTGTGGGTTAATTGGAACTGGTGTGTGCTTGTAAAAAGTTTTGAAATGCTGGTGGGGTGAATTTTCTGGCTCGTTAAGACGGGTCTCGACTGATTAAACTTGGCTCACCAATGACCCGCATCCGCATTTGGTAGGCAAAAGCAATAATATGCGCGACTGCCACATAAAGCGCTTCTGGGATTTCGTCCCCGAGCTCCAGTTCAGATAGAAGTTCAACCAGCGGGGCGTTGTCACACAGTGGAATGCCATGTTCCTCAGCAATTTTAATGATTTCGTCTGCTTGCAGGCCTTCACCTTTCGCCGTTACCGTCGGCGCTTCCTCGCCATCGTAAAATAGGGCAACGGCGCGTTTTAACTGTTCGTCAGAAATATCCATTGTGTTTCCTGTATCTGGTCTCATTACAATTATTCACGTTCTAATATCTACGAGTGATTGTTCAATTCGAATAGCTTTATCAGGCGCTTTACCTTGCTGGCAGATCAGCGAGTCAACGGTAATGCCGCTATTTTCAAGTTCGGTTTTTAATGTACTGATGTGGGCCTGGCTGGCTTGCCATAAGGGCGTTTTTTGTACCCATAGCGTGGTTTTTACAACACTATCCTCAACGCTAATATCACTGGCGAACATACCGAGTTCATCTAAATCAAATTCAAGAAACACATGCCAGCGTTTTTTTAGCCCGCGAGGGTCTTTATTTTTTTTGTTCTGTTTGTCTTTCTCGCGTTTATCATCGTATTCCTTTTCGTGTATATGCAAGGTTAAGGGGTAAACCTGTTCACCGACACGCACTGGCAGCTCTAAAAAACTTCCGAAGGAGGAAGCGCCGCCTTCTTGTTGGGCATGAATTAGGCGTTGTAGCTGCAGTGTACTGATACGCGCGAGCGCGGAGAATAACGAAGGTTGAATCGCCGCAGCGATGCGAGCCGCCGCGTTTTGGGGGAGTTCTTTTGTTAATGGTTTTGCTTTTTGTTCTGGCGAAAAAGAAAAAAACGAGCGAATTAATTTATCTATATTACCATCTGTTTTTTTTGTGTCGAGCGGGACATTTTTTGATAAAGATTCAACATCATTTATCAGCTTAAGTAGTTCGGCTTTAATATCTTGGGGTTTTAGCTCGGTGGTCTTGGCGCCATCTGAATGAGACGGGTTTGTGATGGTTGACGAGGTAGCGTTTTTAATATTTGCTGGAGTGCTGTTAATTGTTGCATTGCTTAGAGCGGCGTTTATTGAAGGCCCACGAGCGAAGATGTTTGCGAGACGTGGTTCTAAAAACGCGCCTGATTGGCTGATACTGTTCTTGAGCGACTGTGGTTGGCTCAGTTGTGTGATGGTGGGGGAGGTGGTTATTAACGTACTGAGTCGTTGCACTAAATTTGAAATGTCGCGAGGAATGCTATTCGGCGGGCTCGCTTTTGACGCTGAAACAAGGGATTGGACGTTTGCTACACCATCTGCTACAGGTTTTTGTGTCGGCATATACTGACGAAGCGCAGAATGTAATATTGCTTTTTTGGTATCGGTACCTTGGCCGACTGGTGTCGTACTATAGCTTTTTATTGCGCCAGCGTGCTGTGTGTTTTGTGATTTTAGTGCGGGCCCTGGAATATTACTATTTGGTGATGTTTCCTTACGTTTTACGAGTGTACTGGTCTCGTTAGGGGGGGCTTTAATGAGTTGAAGTTGTTTGTCTTCTCTTACGACCACCGCTATTTTATCTCTCGGGTTTAATGCTGTGGTGCTGAAGGTTAACAGTGATTTACCCAATATTTTAAGCTGTACCGCGAAGAGCTGTTGTTGATTCAATTGTTGCTGTTTTAACAGTGCACCTAATTTTTCCGCTTGAGTATTGGGGGCTGATTTTAGGGGGCTTTGGTCGATTGTAGGTTTTGCGATAGTATTGTTTTTTTTCTCGTCCATTCCTTGAGCGGCTTGTTGGCTGGACAGTAACGTCATTAAACGAGCACGTAGTTCCGGTGTTACTTTTGCAATGAGTTCGACCTGGGCCTGTAGCCTTGTTCCTGGTGACAACAACTGCTCGTTTAAAAGGTTTTGTCCTTTTAAGTTCTGAGACAGCTGTGAGATTAATTGTTGTTGGAGCGGCGGTAGTTCCATAGTTATTAGTCTAGCAGGCTCATAGTTGGATAGGAGAAGATGCAGGAGACCAGTGCCTTCTTTATGACGGTTGGGTATAATGCGCTTTTACTGATGAGATCATATGCGTGTCCTTCGCGTTAACCTTAGATAATATTTCTTGTGAACGAGACGATAGGGTGCTTTTCAGCCAACTGTCAGCGCGTTTTTCTTCTGGGGATCTTGTTCAAATCGTCGGCCCAAACGGCGCAGGTAAAACGACCTTACTTAAAGTGATCACCGGAATTTCTGGTCGCTATACTGGGGATTTGACGTGGTCGGACACCAGTTCTGGAATCAGTTCAGAAGCTTGTTCAGAACACAACGCCGAAACGAACTCCGACAGATCCCAAAACGATCATCCCATCCCAAGTTACGATTTCAATGCGTCCATGCTTTATCTTGGCCACATGACCGGCATTAACAGCTCGCTCACGCCAATGGAAAACCTGCAATGGTATTTTGGGTTACATGGCGCTAAAAGTGACGGAGACGTGATCGTTTCGCTTAAGGATATCCTCCGCGCTTTAGCGCAAGTTGGCTTAGGTGGCTACGAGGATTTTCCTTGCCACCAAATGTCAGCAGGTCAGCAACGGCGTGTGGCTTTGGCCCGCTTATACATATCTAAGGCGCCGCTATGGGTGCTGGATGAACCTTTCACTGCGATTGATAAGCAAGGTGTACAGTCTCTCGAGCGTTGTATTAATGCGCATCGTAAGACCGGCGGAATCGTGGTTTTGACGACCCATCAATCCATGCATGAATCTGATCCTATAATGATTGACTTGGCAGACTATCAGCATGATGAGGCCATTGATCAGGGCAAGGGGCTAGGGTAATGCGTCATATTCCCACTCTAGGTCAGGCATTTCTCGCTACCTTAAAAAAAGAACTGGTTATCGGCTTTCGCAATCGTGGTGATATTGCGAACCCATTGATATTCTTCCTGAGTGTCATCATTTTCGTACCGTTGGGTATCAGTGCAGAAACAGCGATGCTCGCCAGTATTGCGCCAGGGATGATATGGATCGTTGCTTTACTGGCGACACTTCTATCCTTGGATCGTTTATTTCAGGGGGACTTTGATGACGGCAGTCTTGAGCAGTCCATCATTAGTGGCCAATCTCTGTACATGTTGGTGATAGCAAAAGTATTTGTTCATTGGCTTATTACCGGTCTGCCATTGACGCTTTTATCTCCGTTATTGGGTTTAATGATGTCATTACCTGAAACCGGATACGGGCCTTTAGTCGTATCACTCTTATTAGGTACGGGGACGCTGAGCTTGATCGGCGCAATCGGTGCCGCGCTGACGGTAGCGTTGCGCAGAGGCGGGCTGTTATTATCGCTTATCATTATGCCGCTCTATATCCCTGTGCTTGTCTTTGGTGCAGGGGCGGTAAACAACGCGATTGATGGTACCGCGTCAGCTGGGCAAATCAGTATGTTAGCCGGTTTTGTGGTGCTTTCTTTGGTGATGGCACCTTTGGCGGCAGCCGGTGCATTGCGTATTAGTATTAACAGCTAGCTTTGCTGGCGATAAAAGAGAATTTTCTGGGGGGATTGATTGGCTTCTTGGCAATGGTTTCATCGATTAGGTAGTCCGCGGTGGTTTTATGAGAAGACTAACGCGTGGATGCCATGGCTCGCCATTTTAAGCATTATCATGTTGGCAACGGGTGCGCTGTGGGGCCTCGGTTATGCGCCGGTGGATTACAAACAGTTCAACTCCTATCGTATTATCTATATACATGTGCCTGGCTCGGTTGTAGCGATGGCAGGCTACTATGTAATGGCTATTAGCGGCGCTATTGGCCTAATCTGGCGAATGAAACTGGCTTTCATGGCAATGAAGTCTGCTGCGCTTGTAGGCGCTTTACTCACTTTTATCTCTCTGGTATCCGGTTCTATCTGGGGGCGACCAACTTGGAACACTTGGTGGGTGTGGGACGCGAGAATTGTTTCCGTGTTAATTTTGTTCTTCTTGTACCTGGGGGTATTAGCCCTTCAGGATGCTTATCAAGATCAAGAGTCGGCAGATAAGACCAGCGCAATACTTTCCTTAGTGGGTATGGTGAATATTCCTATTATTTATTACTCCGTTGATTGGGTATTGACGCTTCACCAAGGCGCAACATTAAAATTGGCTGGTGAGTCGTCTATTTCGTCTTCGATGGTGTACCCCTTATTATGGATGATTGCTGCCTTTTACCTGTTATTTACCACCCTTGTACTTGGCTTTACGCGTTTGGAAGTGTTGAAGCGAGAGCGTAAAACTCGCTGGGTAAAAGAATTGGCGTTAGAAAAAGCAGGGGGGCAATAAATGGCGTTTCAATTTGACAGCTTGTCAGCTTTTTTCTGGATGACCACAGAAGGGCGGATTCATGGTCCCTATGTGTGGGCTGCATACGTGATTACGTTCGGCGGCATTGCCGGCATCGCGTTACATTTAGTTTTTTCACAAAAAAGATTCTTTAAAACGCTAGCGGCGATTTCTCGTCGAGAGCTTAAAACAACAGATTCAGCCGAGTGTGTTGCTGATTTATCTACCAGTGTTCGTCGTGATATCCGTAACGATGAACAAGACGAAGACGACTGAGGTTTATATGCATCCTGTAAGAAAACAACGTTTGATTGTGGTGTTATTTATTGTCATTGGTAGCACCTTAGGTGTTTCCTTGGTGTTTTTTGCGCTGAAAGAAAATCTGAATTTGTTTTATCCGCCTTCTAAAGTATTGATGGGGGAAGCGCCAGAAAACAGAACCATACGCGCTGGAGGGTGCGTCGTGCCAGGCTCTATAAGCCGTGACGACACAAGCTTACGTGTGCACTTTGACGTGACCGATGGGGAAGCAACATTACCCGTGATCCACGAAGGTATTTTGCCTGATTTATTTGCCGAAGGAGAGGCGACCGTGATGATTGGAAAATACATTAACGGCGTTTTTGAGGCAGACGAAGTTATGGCAAAACATGATGAAACCTACATGCCTCGCGAAGTGGCAGATAGCATAGAAAGTAAACCCTCCGAGTACAGTAATCACCCTAAAACCTGCCAGGTAATTGACTATGGTTCCTGAGTACGGGCAGTTATGTTTAATTATGGCCTTGTTACTATCGTTATGTTTGGCGGTAGTGCCTTTGATGGGGACATACAACGGTAAAGTTGTGTGGATGGCTTCATCACGATCGTTGTCGACGGGGCTATTTGTTTTCATTTTATTGTCATTTGGTTTTTTGGGCTGGTCATTTTATGTAGACGACTTTTCCGTCAAATACGTCGCCAACCATTCAAATAGTTTATTGCCCGTGCAATATAAATTGAGTGCCGTATGGGGTGGCCATGAAGGCTCCCTTTTACTTTGGGTGTTAATGCTTACCGGTTGGACGTTCGCAGTTAGCGTGTTCAGCAAAAAGTTACCCATCGATATGGTTGCGCGTGTTTTATCAGTAATGGGTATGATCGCGGTTGGCTTTTTATTGTTTATGATACTTACCTCTAATCCGTTTGATCGCATCTTGCCAAACGTGCCGCACGAAGGCTCAGATCTAAACCCCTTGCTGCAAGACTTCGGTTTGATTGTGCATCCGCCCACGCTTTACATGGGATATGTTGGATTTTCAGTTGTATTTGCGTTTGCGATCGCGGCGTTACTTTCAGGGCGTGTAGACAGCGCATGGGCACGATGGGCAAGGCCTTGGACTAATTTGGCTTGGGCATTCTTAAGTTTAGGTATCGCCTTAGGCAGTTGGTGGGCCTATTACGAGCTTGGCTGGGGCGGCTGGTGGTTTTGGGACCCCGTTGAAAACGCGTCCTTTATGCCGTGGTTAGTGGGTACAGCATTGATTCATACTCTGGCGATGACGGAGAAGCGGGGCTCATTTAAAAACTGGACGCTGTTTCTGGCGATCTTTACGTTTTCTTTAAGCTTACTCGGGACGTTCTTAGTGCGATCGGGGGTGCTCACCTCTGTACATGCATTCGCAACGGATCCTGAACGTGGCGTTTTTATTCTGGGCTTTCTCGCTGTGGTTGTCGGCGGATCGTTAACCTTATTCGCTCTGCGTGCACCGGTAGTAAAAAGCGCTTCAGGTTTTAAACTTTTATCTCGTGAATCATTTATTTTGATGAACACGATCATCTTGGTGATTACGGTTAACTTTGTGTTGTTGGGGACCTTATATCCCTTGTTAACAGAAGCTGTGGGCGCGGGAAAAATCTCTGTCGGTGTGCCTTACTTTAATTTCTTTTTTGTGAAATTAATGTTAGTTATCGCGATGTTGATGGGGCTAGCCATTATGCTCAATTGGAAGAAGACTGATTTTTCCAAAATTAAAAAATGGCAGATCGTGCCTTTCCTATTAAGTCTCTGGGTCGGCACGTTTATTCCTGGGATTGTCGATGGACCGTACTCAATCGCTGCGGCGGTTGCGATTACGCTGGGTTCCTGGGTGATCTTCGCGTGTTTTTCTGACGTTCATAGAAAAACTCGAAATGCGTCTTCGTTTGGTCTTGGCTTAAAGCGTTTGCCTGCTGGTTATTACGGCATGATATTCGCCCACATTGGTTTTGGTTTAACCTTTCTTGGCGCTTCAGTGAATACAATTTACAGCGTACAACGAGACGTCCGCCTGACGGTTGGCAATGAAATCACCATAGCCAATATGCAATATGAATTAAGCGATGTTCAACGTGTTCGTGGCCCTAATTATATGGCGAACGTCGGTGAAATTACCGTAAGTAAAGACGGTCAAAAAGTTGTCGTGCTATCACCTGAAAAGCGTAATTACCTGTCGGGCGGAAACGTGATGACTGAAGCCGCTATTGATGCGGGCTTCCTGCGCGACATATATGTAGCCTTAGGCAACCAGTTGAGTAATACCGATTGGGAAGTGCGTATTCATTACAAACCTCTTGTGCGTTGGATTTGGCTGGGCGTGATTTTTATGTCGATCGGCGGCATCGTCGCGGTGAGTGATAAGCGTTATCGGCTGAAGCGTAAAGATACAGAGGTTGAAGACGCCCGAAATACCGTGCCCGAGGTCGTTAAGACGGTTCCGGAAGACAGCTCTGAGTCTTCTGTGCCCTCTGATAATGACAGTGCCGAAGGTCAGGGTAGTTCAGTATGAGTCGGATCAAGCTATTTATACCCCTTATGGTGTTCATTGTGATGGGCGTATTTCTTGCCATTGGCTTGAAGAACGACCCCAATCACTTGCCTTCCGCATTGGTCGGCAAACCTTTCCCCGCAGTTGATTTGCCTCGCTTAAAAGGAGGAGAAATCGTTACGCGGGATGAGCTAATCGGCGAGACTTTTATCCTAAATGTATGGGCGACTTGGTGCCCGACCTGTATTCACGAGCATCCGTATCTGGTCAAGCTCGCAGAGCAAGGCGTGCGTATTGTCGGTTTGAATTATAAGGATGAAAACGCCAAAGCGCTTAATTGGCTTGAGCGCCTAGGTGACCCCTATATTCTTAATATTGAGGATGCCGATGGTCGATTGGGGTTGCATCTTGGTGTTTACGGCGCGCCAGAAACCTTCCTTGTCGATCCTTCTGGAACGATTTTACTGCGTCATGCTGGGGATTTGAACGAGCGCGTGTGGCATGACCAATTTGTCCCTATTCTGTCCAAGCTCTAGTTATTTCAATATCTAATTAATCGTATCAAGTTCCTTTTGGCAACTTTTAGAGGTCGATTTACCTTTGGAAGAGGGTATTCGCACCCGCAATATCGATTACTATGGTTGTGGCACACATATCTAATATTTGACGGTAATTGCCCTGGGAGGTACGACACCAAGGTAGACTTTTCTTCTGGTGTCAAATAGGTGTATATTGTTGCTGTGGCGCAAAAAACAACGGATTTTTGATGTTTTTGGCCAATAAATATGCATTTATAGGACAATATTATGAATGTTTGTTTTAAAAAGACGTAGCATTAGACTATATTGTCGTAAAGAATAAGAAATTTAATATGGGATTTTGCTCTGCAGCATTTCCTTGTTAATATCATAAAAAGGCAGTCCAATTCTCGAGGTCGAGGGGGTATTGAATGTTATATCATGCTTATGAAATGAACCACGCGGTAGTCGGTCCATTGCGGCATTTAGTGGATTTCAACAAGCGATTTTGCCAGTCACCATATAACCCGATGTCATATACCTGGGCAGGGAAAAATGTTTCCGCAGCGTGTGACCTATTTGAAGCGGTAACCCGTCGTTACGACAAGCCTCAGTGGGGTTTAGACTCGACAACTATCAACGGCGTTAGTGTGCCAGTTAAAGAGCACGTTGTTTGGGAAAAACCTTTCGCCCGCCTTCTCCATTTTGAACGTGATGCTGCCAATAAAGCGAAAGCTACTGGTAAAGACAGTGTTGATCCCCGAGTTCTAATCGTTGCGCCACTATCAGGTCATTACGCGACCTTGTTACGCGGAACGGTAGAAACCTTTCTTCCTGAACATGAAGTGTTTGTTAGTGATTGGGCTGACGCACGTAACGTGCCTTTAAGTGATGGTCGTTTCGATATGAACGACTATATCGACTACGTTATTCAAATGATCGAAACAATAGGCCCCGATGCTCACGTATTTGCGGTATGTCAGCCAGGCCCATCGGTTCTTGCTGCTGTTTCCGTCATGTCGGAAAACAATTCCGAGTTTACGCCTGCTTCTATGACGATTGTAGGCTCGCCAATTGACACGCGTCTGTCGCCTACCGTGCCTAATAAAATTGCGTGGGAGCGCAGTTACGATTGGTTCAAAGATAACGTTATTTATTCTGTGCCTTGGCCCAATAAGGGCGCAATGAGACGTGTGTATCCAGGGTTTTTGCAGCTGGGCGGGTTTATAACAATGAACCGTTCTCGACATGTTTCAGCGCATAAAGATTACTTTAATCACTTGGTGGAAGGTGATTGTGATAGCGCAAAACGCCACGAAGAATTTTATAACGAATATCTGTCGGTGTTAGATTTGACAGAAGAGTTTTACCTGCAAACTATTCGCGATATTTTCCAGGAGCATAAATTACCAGAAGGTAAATTGATGCATCGAGGGAAGCTTGTTAAACCAGCTGAAATCACTAAGACTGCGCTATTCACAATTGAAGGCGAGAAAGACGATATTTCTGGTATTGGTCAAACCCAAGCAGCGCATGCTTTGTGTACGGGTTTGCCTGATGATATGCAGCAGGATTACGTTCAGCCTGGTGTTGGTCACTACGGTGTATTCAGTGGCTCGCGCTTCCGCGATGAAATCCATCCTCGTGTTATGGAATTCATGCGTACGTATATGGACATGAAGAAAGAAGCTGCTTTCCAAAAGAAAAACCCGCAGTTGTTCGCTGCTGCGAAATAGGTTTTTACTGCGTGTATGTGAAAAAGCATCTTCGGGTGCTTTTTTTATGTCCGCAGTTTTGATGTATCCTATGAGGTATCTCGCTAGTGACGTAAAACTTGTAAGCGAATAATTGACCTTATTATTAGTTTCTATTTCAGGTACCCACATGTTGAAAAGATTTTTACTCTGTATTTTGTTCATTGCGTCATCTGCGGCGATCGCTCAGCCGAAATCGACTGAAGATTGGTCGCGTCGTGATGCTTTTGTGAACCTGGAAAAACTGGATGAGAGTATTGTTGCTGAATGGGAGGGCGGTGCCTGGAAGCACGAGGGCGTTACGGGCAGCTTCAGGTTTTTTCTTACGGAATATAAAAAAGGCCGCGAGAAGCTCTACATACAATGGGTTTTAGATGGGGGTGAAGCAGCCTATTCTATGAGCGTAAAAGAGCTTAATATTCGTCCTGAGTATGACCTCACTTTGCCGGAGTGTCTCGATGGTGATAGTTGTCGCTTGCTTAAGGTCAACGCTAGGCACTTCTATGAAGAAACTGACCGAGAATTCCAAATAAAGCTTGATGGGTTGGGTAGCTATAGTTTCGACTTTTAGGCCGTACGTTATATGGATTACGGCCTACGCTTACTTTTCGTAGGGTTTTAGTCGAAGCGCTTTTGATGTGCGCATCCTAGTGTGAAATGTTGAAGCACTGGTATACTGGGCCGCTAATTCGGGGGTCCATGTGAAATTTCTAAGTTTTCTTCTTTTTATCTCAATAAGTGTTTCCGTCTTTGCGATCGATGTTGTTGAATTCGACGACGCGGTCGAGCGAGAGCGCTTTAACCAGCTCACCTATGAATTGCGCTGTCCTAAGTGTCAGAACCAGAATTTAGTCGATTCTAATTCCCAGATTTCACAAGATTTGCGGCGAGAAGTCGCTCGTCTGATCCGTGAAGGTAAAAACGACGATGAGATAAAAGCGCAGATGGTCGCTTTGTACGGCGATTTTATTTTGTACCGTCCGCCTGTCCAAAGTAATACCGTAGTGCTTTGGATTGGCCCAGTGGTCATGATGGCGCTGGGTTTACTCGTATTTGGGATCATCCTTATCAAGCGTATGAACACGGAAATAATTGATGACGAAGAAGATACAATAACATCGGGCGATAGTGGCATTCGAAATGATGATGTTGCCAATGGGGATGCGGAAGCACCTGAAGGTGTTTCAGTGGATCATACAGACGATCAAAACCCAGACGAAAAGAGCGATACCTAATTTTACTATCGCTAAACGCACACTTAATGAGTTAAATAAAACTACCTATGGAATTTTGGCAATTTTTTTTACTGGTAAATATATTAGCCGCTATTTTTGTGGTTTGGCCCACCGTATTTTTGGCAAAAAAATACCGACAGCAATTACGATCCAATGCGCGTACAGATAGCAATGAAGATGTCTACCAGGATCATGTTCTTGAGTTAGAGCAAACGCTTGTGCGTGGTGAAATTGATGCTGACGAACTCGCGGGCCTAAAGCGTGATTTAGAAAAAACCATGGTCGAAGAGAATCATATGGACGGTGATATGAGTGACCGTCCCATTATTTCTTCCTTTAAAAGTCGTATTCCGGTTTTAACCCTTGTTTTTTTGCTGCCTATTTTTTCAATGTTTTTGTACTCAATATTGGGCGCGAAGAAAGATTGGGATATATATCAATTAGCAACGACGCGTGTCCATGCGCCTGCTGAAGATGTCGTAGAGCTTACTGATGAATTGATGGAGGCCCTTCAGTCTCGTGTAAAAGACAAGCCAGACAATGCACAAAACTGGTACCTTCTGGCTTCTACCGCAATAGAACAAGGCTCTTTTGAAGAAGCGGTGCGTGCCTATCGGCAGGTTTTAGAAATCGAACCAAACGCGCCGACCATTAAAGCGGAATTGGCTCAAGCATTATTTTTACGAGCGGGTAATACCATTACGCCTGAAGTACGTAAGCATGCAAATGAGGTGTTGGCGGTGGCGCCAAACATGCCTACCGCGTTGGGCTTGGCCGGAATTGACGCTTATCGTTCCGGTGAATACCAAACCGCGATTGAGCATTGGAAAAAGGCACTCGTGCAACTCGACCCAGATTCTGACGCGGCACAAGCATTAACAGGTGGTATAGCGCGCTCAACAATTGCGTTATCGAAAAGTGGTGAGCAACCAACGGCAGATGAAGAGAAAGGGCTATCCGTTACCGTAAAAGTTTCATTAGCTAAAAAGGCTGCTGGCGTTAACAAGACGGACACCGTTTTTGTTTATGCGCGGGCTTTTCAAGGGCCGCCGATGCCCTTGGCTATTCAGAAGGTAACCGTGGCTGAATTGCCCATTACACTGACCTTGGATAATTCAATGTCGATGATGCAGGGGATGGATCTTGCTGCGTTTCCTCAAATCGAAGTGATCGCGCGGGTGTCTTCATCTGGCAGTGCAACGCCCCAACCAGGGGATTGGCAAGCCAAGCAGGGGCCAATTATCGTTTCCAGCCAAAAAGCGCCGATCAAACTCAAAATAAGCGAACAAATTCCCTCCAAATAATAGATTTGTATCTATCCTAATTAGCGCTATTTTTAAGTGTGTTGAGATCGCCGCAACCGCAAGATTTTAGCGGCGTCTTGAGGCGCGTTTTCGCGTGATTCCTTCAGTCTTAGGGTGTAGAATCGCGGGTTTTCACAGAAAAAATATGGGGCTAAAGAGCGATCATAAAAGGGTGGTTAAATTACCATCAATATGGCGAAAGCTCTGGCAGAATTCCTAGAAAATCGTTGCTAGACCGTAAGCCGTAACTGAGCGCTTCAATATCAGCGAACAATAAATGACCATAAGCGAATAAACATGCGGTTGAAATCCATTAAGCTAGCCGGCTTCAAATCCTTCGTTGACCCTACAACAGTCGGTTTCCCCAGTAATTTAAGCGCCGTTGTTGGTCCTAATGGGTGTGGTAAATCCAATATCATTGACGCCGTAAGATGGGTGATGGGCGAATCTTCCGCGAAGAATCTGCGTGGCGAAGCCATGACCGATGTTATTTTCAACGGTTCAAGCAGTCGTAAACCTATTGGACAAGCGTCTATTGAACTTGTGTTTGATAACTCAGACGGCAGTGTCACGGGTGAATATGCCGGTTATTCCGAAATTGCAGTGCGTCGTAAGGTCACACGAGAGAACCAGAACTTTTATTATCTCAACGGCAACAAGTGCCGTCGTCGAGATATCACCGACATTTTTCTAGGCACAGGCTTAGGTCCTCGCAGTTACGCCATCATTGAGCAGGGCATGATTTCCCGTCTTATTGAAGCAAAGCCCGAAGAGTTGCGGGTCTACATCGAAGAAGCGGCGGGAATATCGAAATACAAAGAGCGGCGTCGTGATACCGAAAACCGGATGAATCGTACCCGTGAAAACCTTGAGCGTCTTACGGATTTACGTGAAGAGCTTGAGCGTCAGTTGTCTCGTCTGGAAAGACAGTCTCAAGCCGCCAATAAGTATAGTGAATTCAAGAAGTTAGAGCGTGAACTTAAATCACAACTTCAAGCGTTGCGTTACGCGTTGTTGGCCACAGATTCTGACGAGAAGAAAAAGGTCATTACCGAGTTAGAGCTTACCGTAGAGGCGAGCGTTACCGAACAGGTTCATCACGATTCGGCCATTGAAAAGCACCGTACAGAGCATTCCGAGTTAAGCGATAAGTTTAACGAAGTGCAGGGTCGTTACTATGCAATCGGTTCAGACATTGCCCGTATCGAACAAACCATCCAGCATGCACAAGAGCGTGAGCGTCAGTTAAAAATCGACTTGGATCAAGTGACCCGCGATTGTACTGAAGCCGAAGAGCACCTAAGTGCCGATGCGCTGAAAGCCGAAGGCTGGGCGGCAGAGCTTCTCGAAATTGAACCTGAGCTCGAAATGATCAAGGAATCTGAAGAGGATTCCAGCGGTGCGCTTGTAGAAGCCGAAGAAGGCATGCATGTTTGGCAGCAAGAATGGGATCATTTTAATCAGAAAGCCGCTGAACCACGTCAGCAAGCAGAAGTTCAGCAGTCACGCATCAAATACCTAGATCAAGTTCAACAGCGTGTTATTGAGCGTATCGATAAGCTCGAAGCTGAGCGGGATAACCTCGTCGTCGGCGATGTAAAAGACGAGATTGATGAATTAGAAGAAAGCCTCGCCGAATCTACAATCGAATTGGATGATAAAAACATTCAAATTGAGGCGCTTTCTGAGCAAGTTGAAGAGCATCGCGAATCACTGCAGAGCATGACTGATGAACGGGACAACTGTCGTGATGAACTCAGAACATCAAAAGGCCGTTTAGCGTCTTTGGAAGCACTTCAACAAGCGGCTTTGGCCGGTGAATCTGAAACCGCGAATGAGTGGCTAGAAGTTCAGGGCTTGAGTGATTACCCCCGACTCGTTGAGAAAATTTCCGTTGAAGACGATTGGAATGTTGCCGCAGAAGTGGTGCTGGGTAAATCCTTGCAAGCGGTCTATGCCGATAGCGCAATAGATGGCCTTAGCCAAAAGCTCAAAGATCTGTCTAAAGGCGAGTTAATGCTCGTGCACGGCGGCATTGCCCCGAGCGCAGGCGCCGAAACTTTATTGAGTAAAATCACCACGGATATCGACATCAGTGCCTTGGTTGATGGTGTCTTGGTTGCGGACTCACTGTCTGATGCCCTTAGTCGACGCGCTGGACTCAAAGCGAATGAGTCAATTGTCACCAAGGATGGCTTATGGCTAGGCTCGAACTGGATAAAAGTCGTCAAAGAAGACGATGAGCATAGCGGTGTCATTGCGCGTAAAGATGAAATTGAGCGCTTAAAAGCCTCATCAGAAACTCTTGAGAGCACGAGCGAAAAGCTTGGTGAGCAGCTTGACCACCTTAAGAATACCTTACGCGATACTGAAACTAAGCGCGAATCCTTACGTAAAGAAATCGAATCTCTAGGGCGGCAGCACGGCGAAGTGCGAGCACAGCTCAGCGCAAAAAAAGCCAAGGTAGAGCAAGTGCTCGAGGGGCGTGAACGTGCCGAACGGGATATTGATGAAGCGAAGGCGCAACTCGCAGCCGAAAGTGAAAATTTGGTAGATGCGCGCACAAAATTGCACGATGCAATTGCCGCTATGGAAGTCGATACCGCTGAGCGGGAAACGTTGCTTAGCCAACGAGATGAGATCCGAGGTAAGTTGGATCACGCCCGCCAAGCAGCGCGCCACGATAAAGATAAGTCTCACGCCTTGGCAATGCGTCACCAATCGGTGAAAACACAATTAGAATCCGTTCGTCAGGGACTATCTCGTCTGAAAGAACAAATGCAGCGTTTGGCTGAGCGTAAAGAAAGTTTGCAAGCGGCTTTATCCGATAGCCAAGAACCTGCAACGGAACATCAGTTGGAACTTGAAGGCCACCTAGAGAAACGGGTATCCGTCGAGCAGCGGCTTGGCGAAGCACGTAAAGAAATGGAAGAGTCCGAGGCCGCTTTACGAACTTCCGAGAAAAACCGTTCCCAAGTCGAGCAGGTTCTGAGTGGTTTGCGGTCAAATTTGGAATCTGCGCGACTACAAGCCCAAACACTCGATGTACAACGTCAAAACTTAAAGCAGCAGCTGGCAGATGAAGAGCTTGATATTGAAGCCGTTGTTGAAAGTCTTGAAGAAGATATGACGGAACAGAGCTTGGAGCAAGAACTGGAAAAAGTCGGTAATCGAATCTCTCGCCTTGGGCCAATTAACTTGGCGGCGATCGAAGAGTATAAAACCGAATCTGAGCGTAAAAACTACCTTGATGCGCAAAATGAAGACCTGCAAGAAGCCTTGGAAACACTTGAGGGTGCCATCAAAAAAATCGATCGCGAGACCCGTACCCGATTTAAAGAAACTTACGATCAAGTGAACTCAGGCCTACAGGAGTTGTTTCCAAAAGTATTTGGTGGTGGTCACGCCTATTTGGAACTTACTGGCGAAGACCTGCTCGATACAGGTATCGCCATTATGGCGCGACCTCCTGGCAAGAAAAACAGCACCATTCATTTGTTATCGGGTGGCGAAAAAGCGCTGACTGCAATCGCGTTGGTTTTCTCAATCTTTAGATTGAACCCCGCGCCGTTTTGTATGCTGGACGAAGTCGATGCGCCATTGGATGATGCAAACGTTGGCCGTTATGCGCGTATCGTTGAAGAGATGTCTTCACAGGTCCAGTTTATTTACATTACGCATAACAAAATTGCGATGGAAATGGCGCACCAGTTACTCGGTGTGACGATGCATGAACCAGGTGTTTCGCGGATGGTAACCGTGAATGTGGACGAAGCAGCGGAGCTTGCAGCGTCTTAGTTTGTTTGACTATCGCAATTGGGTTATATGCAGATTAAATTTGCAGTTGTGCTGAAAATTACACTGAATACGAGAGGGGAATATCAGTGAAAGATTGGTTAACCGTTATCATTGTGCTGCTTATCATCGGAATTGTGCTTGATGGTATTCGCCGAGCGCGGTTGGCGAGGCGTGAGAATATCTCTTTATCAAAAAATGCCAAAAAGGCAGATAGAGAAAGCGATTTTTCCGTTAGTTCCAGTGAATTCCCTTCCGGCGGAGCGAGAGTTGCAACCGTTCGCGATGAAAAGCTTGCCGAAGACCTCAACGATAATGTCCGCAAAAATTTTGAATCCCAACGCGTAACTGCCGGTGCACCAAGACGCATCCCCGAACAAGTCTCACTTAACTTGGACGAATCGGTTCCTATGTTAATGGACTCTGTCGAAGAAACTGAGGTCGATGAGATTGATGGCGAAGCTCCGTTAGAAGATTCGGTCCTAGAAAATGAAGAAGCAAACGCCCAACAAACTTATGCTCAAGCTCCTGGTGATGACATAGCGTCAGAACAAACACCCTATGCCGACGATTCAGATAGTGAATACGAAGATGATCTGGTCGATGATGAATCAGATGAGTATAACGATCATCGTGAACCCGCGATTGGTAATTTAGAGGATATGCAAGACGACTCCCTGGATGATGAACCCGCGTTGTCCAAGCCTCGGCCCGCTTCACATAGAAATAAAGCATATGCTCAACCCCCTAAGCAGCAAGAACCCGCAATTGAGCAGCGTTCATCTGAGACTAAAGTTAAAGATAAGCCTCTCGAAGAAAAGCCAGATATTGTTTACGAAGAGCCAGATGAAGTGCTCATCATGAATTTGATGGCGAAATCGGGGCAGCGCATCGCTGGCAGTGATTTGTTAGCCGCGTTAATGCAAGAAGGCCTTAAATTTGGTGATATGGATATTTTTCATCGTCACAAGGATAACGATGGCGATGGCCCAATTATTTACAGTATTGCCAACATGGTAGTGCCAGGTACGTTTAACTTGGCCGAAATGAATGAGTTTGAAACCCCTGGGGTTAGCATGTTCCTAAGCCTGCCAGTAGCGGGGGAGAGCCTTGCGGCATACAACGACTTGGCGGTTACAGCAAAAAATTTAGCCAGCACGCTCGGTTGTGAATTGAAAGACGAAAACCGCAGTGTCATGACGAACCAAACCATTGAGCATGGTCGTCAGCGCGTTATTGAATATGAGCGAAAGCGAAAACTAGCGCGCGCCTAAAATGAGTGAGGAAAACTAAATGGCGGCGATAGATGATGTCATCGAACGTCTTGAAGCCCTTAAGCAGCAACTCAATTATCACGGACATCGATATTATGTCCTCGATGACCCTGAAATTCCTGACGCCGAATACGACCGGCTCTTTCAGGAACTCAGTTCTTTAGAAGAATCCCATCCCGAACTTATTACTTCCGATTCGCCCTCGCAGCGAGTGGGTGCAGTACCTGTAAGTGATTTTGATTCTGTGAAACACGAAGTGCCCATGCTATCTCTTGGAAATGCGTTTAGTGCAGAAGATTTAATTGCTTTTGATGAACGTGTACGTGACCGTCTAAAAACAGACGAGGTGATTCAGTACGCCTGTGAACCTAAGTACGATGGCATCGCGATTAGCTTGTTGTATAAAAATGGTGTGTTAATTCGTGGCGCAACACGGGGTGATGGTGAAACCGGCGAGGACATTACGCAAAATGTTCGTACCATCGGTTCCATTCCGATGCGCTTACTTGGCTCGGGTTACCCCGAAATGTTAGAAGTGCGCGGTGAAATTTATATGCCGCACAGAGGTTTTAATGATCTCAATCAGCAAGCGATTGAGGCGGGTGACAAAGCCTTTGTTAACCCTCGAAATGCCGCCGCAGGTAGCCTCAGACAAAAAGACTCTTCAGTTACGGCAACACGTCCTTTAGTGATGTGTGGCTACAGCGTTGGCTGGTATGAAAACGGCGTAATGCCTGAGACACATTTTGATATTCTTTCCGAATTAAGTGACTGGGGATTTTTCATCAGCGCATATCGTCGCGAGGCGCTGGGGATAGAAGAGTGTTTGGCGTACTACGAATACCTCGGTGAAGAACGCAGTAAAATGCCTTTCGATATCGATGGCATCGTCTTTAAAGTCAATAACCTAGACCTACAAGAAAAGTTAGGCAAAGTTTCACGCGCGCCGCGCTGGGCCATTGCATATAAATTTCCGGCGCAAGAAGAAATGACAGTGCTGAATGATGTTAAATATCAAGTAGGTAGAACCGGAGCTATTACGCCTGTTGCGAAAGTTGAACCCGTATTTGTAGGTGGTGTAACCGTATCGAATGTTACTTTGCATAATAGAGACGAAATCGATCGGCTCGGGTTACATATTGGTGACACAGTGATTGTGCGTCGGGCGGGTGATGTGATTCCGCAAATTGTTTCCGTTGTGGAATCAAAACGCCCTGAAAACTCTGATCCGGTAGGCTTTCCTACGCATTGTCCTGTGTGTGATTCGGCCATCTCCGTTAAAGAGGGTGAAGTGGTTTCTCGCTGTAGTGGTGGAATTGTATGTGAAGCCCAAACCAAGGAAGCCATTAAACATTTTGCTTCTCGTAATGCTATGGATATTGATGGTCTAGGCGATAAAATTGTAGAGCAATTTGTTGATGAAGGTTTAATTCACTCAGTAGCCGACCTGTATGCACTCAGTAAGGAGTCCCTTGTTGAGTTGGAACGTATGGGTGAAAAATCCGTAGATAATCTTTTAAACGCAATTGAAGATAGTAAAAATTCAACCTTAGCGCGTTTTCTATTTTCTTTAGGGATTCGTGAAGTTGGGCAAACCACGGCGAGAAACCTAGCGCGCGCGTTTGGCTCGTTAAACCGATTACGCGGCGCGACTATGGAAGATTTGCAAGCTGTTGATGATATCGGCCCGATTGCGGCCGGCTACGTCGTCGATTTTTTTGCACACGAGCAAAACAATAATATTGTGGATGCCTTGGTGGCGGCTGGCATTCACTGGGAAGACGTTGTGGTGCCTACTGAAGCGGAACAGCCATTGGCAGGTAAAACCTATGTGCTGACGGGCACGTTAGAAACAATGACTCGCGACGAGGGTAAGGAAAAACTCCAGGCCTTGGGTGCTAAAGTGTCTGGTAGTGTTTCCGCAAAGACTCATTGTGTAATTGCTGGTCCTGGCGCCGGATCAAAGCTAGCGAAAGCAGAATCTTTGAGTATCGACGTACTGGATGAGCAGGGGTTCATTGCAATGTTAGAAGAGCTGAATTCATGAACCGCCGTAACGCTGGATATATAACACACATAAATGGTGTTGCTTTGGTTTCTAAGTTGGGGCTCGTGATATCGCTTGCTTTTTTATTTGGTTGTGCGAGTTCGCCGCCAAAGCATCTCGATAATGTGTGCAGTATTTTTGATGAGAAAGACGGTTGGTACAAAGATGCAAAAAAGGCCACTAAGAAGTGGGGTATCCCGATCGCCACGAATATGGCTTTTATGCATCAAGAATCCCGATTCGTCGCTAAAGCTAAGCCCCCCCGTACAAAAATTTTAGGCTTTATCCCAGGGCCAAGAAAAAGCAGCTCTTATGGTTACTCCCAAGCAAAAGACGAAACATGGGATTGGTATAAAAAAGGTTCCGGCCATTGGGGTGCCGACCGAAACGATTTTGACGATGCGATCGATTTCGTTGCTTGGTATAACCATATCAGCGTGAAAAAACGAAAAGTCCCGTCGGACCCCTATGCTTTGTATTTAGCCTATCATGAAGGTCATGGGGGTTATGCTCGCGGCACCTATAAAAAGAAGCCTTGGCTTAAAAAGGTCGCTCGTAAAGTCGCCAACCGTGCATATCGCTATGATAATCAATTAAAGAAATGCGAAGATCGTTTAAGCTCTTCTTGGTGGCCGTTCTAAATATAGAAAACTAACGTATTGCGCAATAAAAAAAGCTAAAAGCCTAAAAAGGCAACTAGAGGCATAAGTAATGGATCAAGAATCGATTGTTTACGGATGTATAAAAGACCTAGCGGGGGAGCAGCTAGATGTTGACCGTCGTCGCAATAATAGGCGCGCAATGCTTGAGCTGCCCAACGCGGAAGAATGGCCTTATCTTTGTCGTGAGATGTTTGCGCTGCCCCAGGTAGAGGTAGGGCAGGACCGTTACCTAACCGAGGTTATGCATTTTGGGGCATCCTATAAAGCCATTGAGTATGAATGGTCTGAATGGATGAAACGCTTTGAAAAACTCCTAGACAGTTTGTACTGGGTGTCCGCAGTCGTGCATTTGGAAACAGAGCTTTCTGGTATTCATACTTTTACCTGGGAAAGCCGGATGAATGGTCATGTGCCAGGTTCAGGCCGTCAGTCTATTCGTTGTGAGTGGACGCAAGAGAAGACCTTTTGATTTTGCTTGCTGAAGAGTTACATAAATTAGAAAACCACGAGCTAAAAAAGCAGCACATAAAAGTCGCGTTTTTTGATATTGACGGCACATTACTTGGTTTAGATGGGCAGTACAGTGACGCCTCCAAACAGCAGATTCTCCGTTTAAAAGCGTCTGGGATTAAAGTTGCAATAGCATCGGGGCGCCCAAATTTTGCAGCCAAGTTTATTGTTGATGAATTATCTATAAGTGATCCAGGTGTATTTTGTACTGGCGCACATGTATATTGCCCGACAACACGAAATACTTTGGTGATGCAGGGTGTTTCGGCATCCCTTAGTCAGCGCCTCACGGAGGCCCTGAGAAACAACGATATATACTATGAGCTTTACACCGCTGAAGATTATTTTATTGAGTCGGATAAGTGTGAAGACATTGGAAAAACGCACGCCAGCCATATGCGGCAGGCGCCTCAGAATCGGAATTTTGATGCGCTAATTGGCGTTGAGTCTGTCGTCAAATTTTTAATTGCTGTTGATAGTGTGGAAGAGCATGAAAAATTATTTGATTTGGAACGCGCATTTCCCGAGTGCCAATTTGCATATGCAAAAATTGCCGCTCACCCTGACTGGTTATTTGCGAGCGTGATCGACAAAGATGCTTGCAAACATCAAGCCTTTGACTATTTGTTGGACTATTACAAAGTGTCTGCAGAGAATGTGATAAGTTTTGGTGATGCTCAATCGGATAAAGTGTTTCTGGAACGGGCTGGTACAGGCGTTGCCATGGGACAAGCGGCGGACGACGTGAAGTCGGTGGCGAATTACGTTACTCGCCCCGTATGGGATGATGGTGTTGCGTATGCAATTTCGCGATTAATACAATAGCACGTAGATAAGATATTCATGCAGAGCAAACTATATAATGAAATTTAAAGTACGTTTTCAACGTCGTTATAGTGTGATGATTACCATCATCGCATGTGCGTCTTCCATTTTGATGATGGTGAAACGTTTTGGCTTTCCTGAAGAACAAGTGGTTCAAATTATATGGGTATCTCTTGGGTTTTTGGTGGCGATTATTTTGGTTGCCGCGCCCATTGCATTTCTTGGCCGCTGGATTGCGGAGCGAGCGGACAAACAGGAAAACCTTGATCATATAGAACAGAACGACCCATGAATCAGTCATTAGTCCCCGTCGATTATGCGACGCGTTTACTAGCCCGCGCAAAACAGTCTGGCTGCAACATTAATGAATTGCTGGATGGTGTTGGTTTATCTACAGAATATTTTGATTCGCGAACGGAATTCCCTGCATTAAAATATGGTGAGCTTTATCAGCAAGTCATGCGATATACCCAAGATGAGTGGTTCGGGATTTTTGCCGAAGGCAAGGTGCCGTTAGGGGCTTTTCGTTTGATGTGTTTAACCTTGCTGAGTTGTTCTGACTTAAAGCAAGCAACGATTCGTGCTGGCGAGTTTGCAGAAATTTGCCGTGGCTTAATGGTGCGCTATCTGCTTTCCGTAGAGCACGACGTGGTGACACTTGCTTTAAATCCGTCACGCTCCTTGGCTTTATCGGAATTTGAACGCAAGATTAAAAGTGCGACGCCAGATAGCTTAATAGCGTCTTTGATGATGTGGCACCGCTTGTCTGAATGGCTCATTGGTATGGAAATACCAATTGTGAAGATGACGGTGACGTTTTCAGCACCCCAAGAGCAGGCCTTGTTAGATATGCGCAATATCAAACATGTTGAGTATGACGCACTGCAAAACTCTGTCAGTTACGACCCAAAATTTCTGGAATATCCTATCGTACAAAATCAAGACGCGTTGATGGCGTTTTTGCGTACAGCACCTTATCGTTTGGTTACGGAAGATCCCGCTCATGTGAGTACAGTTGATAAAGTGAGGAATATATTAAAACGGGATGTGAGTGGGAATATGCCGTCGGCAGAAGCGGTCGCCTCTCAACTCAATGTTTCCGTCACCACGTTGCGTCGCCAGCTTCAAAAGGATCAAACATCGTATCAAAAACTAAAAGATGAATGTCGCATGGAAGCCGCGTTTCATTATTTGGGATGCTTTGATCTTTCTAATACTATGATTGCCGAAATGCTAGGTTTTGATGAGCCCAGTGCCTTTTTTCGTTCATTTAAGAAATGGACGGGGAAAACACCAGGTGAATATCGAGCGACGATTCAGCAAGATCATTAGTTATCGCGTCATAATCTTCCTCATCCCAGGGCCATACCAATAAGGCTTCTGGCGTGAAAATATTCTTTTTGTGTTGTGTTTCATGCCACATCTTGCTCAATAAAACTCAGACAACGATAACCGCCGGTCTATTGCCATAACGAGTACAGGGTTTTGGCTGTATTTGCGTTACGATATACGTGAATATGCCCTAAGTTCTTGTTATTCATTATGACGTTTTTGGTAATTGAAACTAAAATGAAAGGAAGGCCAAATAAGAGCACACATCACTGAGGAAAGCTGTATGTCAGATTACAAAGTCCCTATGCGCGAAATGCAGTTCGTTATGAACGAAATGCTCAATTTTGAGGCCCATTACGAGCGACTTGGTATGGGTGAAGACGCATCTCCGGATATTGTTGCTGCAATCATGGAAGAAAGTGCCAAGTTTTCTGAAAATGTGATTGCGCCACTTAACGCCATCGGCGATGAGCAAGGTTGTACCTGGAATGACGGTGACGTGAAGACGCCAGATGGCTTTAAAGAGGCCTATCAACAATACGTGGAAGCAGGTTGGCCATCGATGACGCACAGTACGGATGTGGGCGGTCAAGGGTTACCCGAGTCCATGGGTACAGTGATGAGTGAAATGTACGGCTCAGCAAACTGGTCATGGGCGATGTATCCAGGCTTATCTCACGGGGCTATGAAGACGCTCGAACTACATGGTACAGACGAGCAAAAGCAAACTTATCTGACTAAGTTAGTTGAAGGTACATGGACAGGCACCATGTGTTTAACCGAGCCGCATTGCGGCAGTGACTTGGGTATGCTGCGCACCAAAGCAGAGCCTGCTGACGATGGATCCTACCGTATTAGTGGTACAAAGATTTTTATTTCTGCCGGTGAGCACGATATGGCAGAAAATATTATCCATATCGTACTCGCACGCTTACCCGATGCCCCCGAAGGTACAAAGGGCATCTCCTTGTTTGTTGTACCGAAATTTCACCCCGATGCAAGCGGAGAAGTTGGTGACCGGAACACGGTGAGTTGTGGTTCTCTTGAACATAAAATGGGAATTCATGGAAACGCGACCTGCGTAATGAATTTTGATGATGCGGTTGGCTATTTGATCGGCCCTCCAAATCGCGGGCTTAATTGCATGTTCACATTTATGAATACCGCACGTATCGGTACGGCGATTCAAGGCGTCGCCCACGCGGAAGTGGGTTATCAAAAGTCGCTGGAATACGCGAAAGACCGCACGCAGTTTAGATCACTTTCTGGTCCAAAGAACCCTAACGGCCCAGCAGATCCGATTATCTGGCACGCCGACGTGCGCAGAATGTTACTCACACAAAAAGCCTTTTCTGAAGGTGGTCGTATGTTGTTGTATTACGCTGCTCAGTTGGTGGATGTGGAGCATTACAGTAAGAACGAAGACGATAAGAATGACGCAAGCGAGTTACTCGCCTTGTTGACCCCAATTGCAAAAGCGTTTTTAACTGAATCGGGATTCGAGTCGGCGAATCTTGGTGTGCAATGTTTCGGCGGCCATGGATATATTAAAGAGTGGGGTGCAGAACAAAACGTACGAGACTGTCGTATTGCGATGTTGTACGAGGGCACTACCGGTATACAAGCGTTAGATTTATTAGGCCGCAAGGTATTGATGAGTCAAGGTGAGACGCTAAAACGGTTTACCAAAATTGTGCATAAATTTTGCCAAGCGAATGCTGAAAATGAAGGGATGGCTGAATTTGTTGCACCACTTGCCGAAGTGAATAAAGAATGGGGTGAGCTGACGATGCATATCGGCTTAACCGCGATGGAAAATCCCGATGAAGTCAGCGCAGCTAGTGTGGATTATCTGATGTATTCTGGTTATGTGACGCTTGCATATTTTTGGGCGAGAGCCGTTGAAATTGCATTGGCAAACAAAGACTCAAACGAAGCTGAATTTTATAATAGTAAAATCAAAACAGCGCGCTTTTATTATCAACGAATTTTACCGCGTACAAAAACGTTAGCCGATACTATGAAATCGGGTGCCGGTAATCTTATGGACTTTGATATTAGCGAAATGTAATAAAAGACCGGATAGGTTTCCGGTATTGAGTGTTTCATCATGTGGACAGGGCGTTGCGAAATTACTTAGAACGGTGCAGCGTCTGTTCATTCATAATAAAAACCACTGGTGATATGGAGTAACAACTTTGGCGACTAGATACAATACATTACTGGAGCTGCTCGACCACGCCTTCTCAACTTATTCAAAACGGCCTGCATATACCTGTTTAAATCATACCTTATCGTATAGTGAAATAGATGATTTGAGCTTGCGGTTTGCCAGTTATTTGCATCACGATTTGGGCTTGGAACCAGGTGATCGCGTTGCGATTCAAATGCCCAATATTCTGCAGTATCCAGTCGCTATGTATGGCGTCATGCGTGCGGGTTTGATTATTGTTAATACCAATCCGTTGTACACCGGTCGAGAATTAAAACATCAGCTAAAGGATTCCGGCGCGAAGGTTTTAGTTGTTTTGTCTAATGTGGCGAACGTCGCCGCAGAAGTTATCGGAGAGACGGATGTTGAGCATGTTATCGTGACCAATATTGCGGATCTTCATCCTGCACCTAAACGCCAGCTCATTAACTTCGCGGTAAAGTATCTAAAGAAAATGGTGCCACCGTATCATTTCAGAAAAAGCGTTAAATTTCGTGACACGATTGAAAAAGCGCCGCGGGCACTCAAGCAATTTCATGTCACATCAGACTCCTTGTTTGCACTTCAATATACAGGGGGAACGACGGGGGTTTCTAAAGGGGCGATGCTGTCTCACGGAAACCTGGCGAGCAACGTATGGCAAATGATCACACATATGCCCGAAGCGTTTAGAGAAGGCAAGGAGGTTTTTATCAACTGCCTGCCTTTGTATCACATCTATGCGTTTAATCTACATGGTTTGTGCGCGTTTTCTTATGGCGAGCATAATGTTTTGATTCCAAATCCTCGTGATTTGAAATCAATGGTAGATGCATTAAAGTCTGTAAAAATGACAGTGTTTGTGGGTATTAATACTTTATATGTAGCGCTGTGCCGCTACGCTCCATTTAAAGATGTCGATTTTTCGGAATTACATATTAGCTCTTCTGGTGGTATGGCCATGACTGAAGACGCGGCTAGAGCTTGGCAGAAGCTTACGGGCTGTAACGTATGCGAAGGCTATGGTTTAACGGAAACGTCTCCGGTTGTCTGTGGGAATAAAATTAATAACATTCATCCAGGCACAATTGGTGAAGCCTTAATTGATACCGAAGTGCAGTTGATTGACGACGATGGGAAGGTTGTGCCAGACGGCGAGGTCGGGGAGCTGTGTGTGCGTGGGCCTCAGGTGATGAAAGGGTATTGGAACCGCGCGGATGAAACCGAGAAAGTGTTTTCCGAGGACGGTTGGTTTAAAACGGGTGATATGGGCATGTTGTTGGAGAGCAACGTTTACAAGCTAGTCGATCGAAAGAAAGATATGATCATTGTGTCGGGCTTCAATGTTTACCCCAACGAAGTGGAAGATGTCGTGAGCCAGCATCCAGGAGTCGTCGAAGCTGCGGCCATTGGTATTGAAGATGAACATTCTGGCGAGGTCGTTAAACTTTTCGTAGTGCCCACGGATAACACGACGACAGAAGACGAAATAAAAGCCTATTGTCGTGAGAATTTAACGGGGTACAAGCGTCCTAAGGTGATTGAGTTTCGGGATACGCTACCTAAAACGAATGTTGGCAAAATTTTGCGGCGCGAACTGCGCGATTCAGCGACTGCCTAGAGGCGCTTTTAAATGAGATCGAAGCATAACCTTATTGGCGAAAGTGCCGTTTTCACGCCATACTTATATTAAATAATTTGGTTCAAGTTGCTTCGTTATGTCTACTAATGCACTAATTTTATCTGGTGGTGGCGCAAGGGCGTCATATCAGGTGGGTGTGTTAAAGGCGATATCGGATATTCTTCCTCACCTTCATAACCCTTTTCCGATTATTTGCGGTACGTCAGCGGGCGCGATTAACGCAGCGGCGATGGCGGCGCATCAAGGGGAATTTCGACACGCCGTCGGCGATCTTTCCCACACATGGCGGAGCCTGGAAATAGAACAGGTGTTTCGAGTGGGCTGGCGGGCTCAAATCGGCGGTGCACTCAAGGTGCTGAGCTCCCTCTTGCACGATGGGGTCGGCAGAGAGCCTGTGGCACTATTGGATAATACCCCCTTACGTAAATTATTATCTGAAGTCATCTCTTTTGATAACATTCAGCGTCGGGTTGATAAAGGTGAGTTGGAGGCGTTGTGTATTACCGCCTTAGGATATAACTCAGGGGAATCCGTCAGTTTTTTTCAAGGAAATCCCAATTTACGTGGATGGCGTCGTTATCGAAGGGTTGGGACGCCGTCAAAAATAAATGTTGACCATCTTCTAGCGTCGTCAGCAATACCTGCTGTATTTCCTACCGTCAAACTTAGTCGTGAATATTTTGGTGATGGTGCGATGCGCCAAATGGCCCCCATCAGTTCGGCATTACATCTAGGTGCCGATCGTATTTTAATCATCGGTGTCAGTGGTAACCGGCATGCTGCCAGTAACTGGAAATTTAAGAAAGTCCCTCAGCCGAAGCATTCTCCTTCTATCGCACAAATTGTAGGTCAGCTTTTCAATAGTGCGTTTATCGATTCGTTGGAAGGGGATATCGAGCATTTGGAGCGTGTGAATGATTTACTTAAGCTGGTGAATGATGAGCGATGTGAAAATACAGAGCAATTGAGACCTGTGGAAACCCTGATTATTTCGCCTTCAAAACCACTCGATAAAATAGCGGGTCGAAAAATTCGTCATATGCCGCCCAGCATGCGCTACTTCATGCGCAGGACAGGCGCAACCGCAAAAGGCGGCGGTTCAGCCGCTGCAAGTTATCTGTTATTCTCCCACGAATATTGTAATGAATTGATGGAACTCGGTTATCAAGACGCCATGTGGGAGCGTGAAGCAGTTGAAGCGTTCTTCTCTCCTAAAAATTCAGATAATCAATAACATTCAAACGTCGTAAACAGTGTATCCATCTGGCGTGGTTGGCATTGTATCTTCTTCGTTTTCATCTATATAACGTTAAAAACCTGCCGATACTTGGGGTACCTTACCTATGAAATCTTTTAAGATTGTGATTGCCATTGTGATTGCTATCCCTGTTCTATTTGTTGCTCTTGGAACGGTGTTGCCGGCACAAACACACGTGGAACGCGATATCACGATTGATGCACCCCAGGGCGTTGTTTTTTATTTGGTAAGTCAACACAAGCAGTTTCAAAAATGGTCTCCTTGGGCAAAAATAGATCCGGCAATGAAGGTGGATTTTTCTGGGCCTGATTTAGGTGTGGGTTCCATGATGACATGGTCGGGTAATCAAGAAGTGGGTTCGGGCACTTCAGTTTTTACTGAGTATGTGCCGAATAGTCGCGCAGTTACCTCATTAGATTTTGGTCAAATGGGCAGTGGAATTGCCACATACGACCTTGAACTTGTGGGTACTAACCAAACTAAAATTACCTGGGGTTTTGATACACGGCACCGAAATTTTATCGAAAAATATTTCGGTTTGATGATGGACGCTATGTTAGGCGCTGTTTACGAAGACGGTTTGGCAGAACTCAAAACCTTAGCAGAGAATTTCGACCCAGTTATTACGGAACGTGTTAGTTACGAGGTAGAGGGTACAGAGTACCAGGGCTTTCTCGCATACCCCGCAGGCGAGCTCGATCCCATCCCTGGCGTGGTGGTTATCCATGGTTTATGGGGGCAAACAGTGCACGAACGTCGTCGTGCGAAAATGTTGGCAGAAAGCGGCTATGTTGCGTTTGCATTAGATTTATATGGTGACGGATTAACCACGACGAATTTGGAAGATGCAATCAATCTCATGGAGTCTGTCGGGGAAAACTCCAATGTAACGGTGTCTTTATTTGATGCCGCGGTTGAACAATTAGAAAACCACCACGGTGTTGATAAAACAAAAGTGGCTGCAGTTGGATACAGTGTTGGCGGTCCTATAGCAATGAATATGGCACGGCGAGGCAAACATTTAATGGGCGTTGCTAGTTTTTATGGTGGGTTTGGCGGCCTCTCAGATATTGTGGAAACGGCATTTACCCCAGTGATGGTATTTAATGGCGGTGCAGATGAATTTTCTGTTAAGTCACAGCGAGTGCTATTTGAGGAACAGCTGACAGAGTCCAATATCCCCTACGAAATCGTTGACTATCCTGATGCGACACACGGTTTTTCTGATCAGGCTTCTGACGAAATCGCGCAAACTTCAGGAATTGCATTTATTGGGTATAACAAACAGGCTGACGAAGATTCTTGGCAAAAACTAACGCAATTTTTATCTAAGGTTTTTTATCAATAATTTATTTCGATTACCGCGAATCAAAAATAAAGTTCTTGGGCTGCGTATTTAGTATGAGAGGGATGTTGACTCACCCAATGCTGCCCGTCGTAACACTTATTACCACCTGTACGTTCTGGGGCTTAAGCTGGATGCCGCTAAAATACTTTAGCAGTGTCGGTATTGAAGGCCTTTCGTTATTGTTTGTTACGCATACTATTCTCGCACTTATTATTTTTCCTTTTGCATTACCTTTTCCAAACCTCTCTGGGCGTGCTGCGTATATTGTTGGTATTGCATTAGCGGGTGGCATGGGGATTTTTAGCTTCACTTATGCACTGATGTATGGCGATGTCGTACGTGTAATGGTGCTGTTCTATTTGTTGCCCATATGGGGCGTTATTGGCGGCAGTGTTTTTCTCAAAGAAAAGATAGGCCTGCGGAGAGGATGCGGTGTCGCGATCGCACTGTCCGGTGCATTTTTAATATTGGGCGGCAGTAAAATACTGACTTCCCCTCCGACATGGATAGACGGTTTGGCCCTGTTATCGGGCTTTAGTTTTGCGATGAATAACATCCTCTTTCGTGGCGTGGGGCAACTTTGCTTACCAATGAAGCTCTTCGCGATGTTTGTGGGATGTGCGTTGGTGACAGGGATTCTGATTGCCGTAGGTCTTGAATCTATCCCCTCCTCAGTAACGTCAATTCACTGGGGCTTACTGCTTCTCTACACACTCACATGGCTGTTATTTGCTAACTTTGGTTCGCAGTGGGCCGTAGAGCGTATGGAAGCAGGGCGTTCATCCATTATCATTATCGTGCAGCTTGTGGCTGCAGTGCTGTCGGCGATGATCGTGGGCGGAGAATATCTTGATCTTTGGGAATGGCTTGGGTGTTTTATGGTGATAGGCGCGGCCTTGCTTGAAGTGAAACCGGAACACAAATAGCGTGAATGAATGATGTGTCGGAGTTTATTAAAACGTTTTCTTTCACTTAATACAGTCGACGATAGTATTCTCTCATCTCTCATCTCTCATCTCTCATCCGCGTGGTCGAGGAAATTCAGTGTCGTTTCAACATCTAGGGTGGTGATAATCGCTACTAGTTTAGTCATTAGTGCTGCTGCATCAGGGAGGCTTTTATTGAGCACGATATAAATAGGGACTTCCTCTAAGATGTCAAAGGTCACTCCGGTTATTGGGTGAGATTTTTGAATTTCCTCCGACGGGCCTTTGTAGTCCAATAAATAATCAGCACGCTTAACAGCCAACATGGCAAATGCTGACTGGTGGGTATCGGTAGCGTAGTGGGTAATGTGATTTACAGGGTTGCCGATAAAGTGCTTGAGTTGACCATAGCTGTAGCCGAGCATGGTAATAACACGTTGACCCACCAAATCTTGAGGAGATTGAACTGGTTCAGCTGAGTCCCATCGATAGACCCTAAGTTCGGTGGTGTAAATGGGGTGCTCGCTAATTATACAGCAATCCTCAAGGGTCGGCGCTTTGACTAATAAGGTAAAGTTTACGGTGCCGTTGTTAAGGTTCTGAAAAAGCCTAGCGGCGGGATAGGCGCGGTTTGTCATCTGCCGTCCAGCCAAATCCATCAACGCTCCTGCAAGCCTAAGAAGTGGGTTATCCGCTCGACCATACTTATCCAGCTTTTGCGTTAATACGAATTGATCTGGATGGCCATAATGGATGGTTTGGGCATGGGTATTTGCGTGATACAGCAACGCAACCAGAAATATTTGAGCGAGACCTTGGCGCTTTGTTCTTGTACGTGCTTTGAAGGTGTTACTTTCCATGCTAAGCACTGATGCCAGGAAAAGTGAACGCTTTTTGTTGGTTGAGATTTTTGCGTATGTTCAGAGAGTTCAGAGACCATTTTATTGTAAACATTGGCTTTTTACGACGCTCAGGGCACATACACGTCTGTTTACACCCATAGTCTCAAGAAAATATAGCGATTGTACCCAACGAAGTTTTGGGAATGAGTGTTCAGTGTCTCTATATTAGAATAGCCTTTAATGTCTGTTGCGCAACGCCAACTTCGCGTATGTCGCAGTCTCGAATTTGATAACCCTATCGGCAAAGATGGTTCTCTGGTCTGGCCTATACACGTGTGGCTTATTTGTGATCCTTTAGACACTTTTTACCTTTTGTTGCGGAAATATTTCAGTCTGTGACCGTGTACGAATCGTGGTGGCGGGTTTGATGTAAGCTCATAAAAATTACAAAAAAGCAGTAACCAGTGGGCAGACAAGTAATGAAAGCAATCAAAGGTAAGATCATCTTTGTGAACCCTGCGAGCCGTATTGCCGCAGCTTATATTGGCAATGGTAATTGCCTCGTATTTGAATACCAGTGTCGTGACCACTTTAAGGAAGGCGAGATGGTTGACCGCTTGCGAGATTCCTACGGTCCAGTGATATGCCACCGTCTTTCATCGGGTAATATGACGACAATTAACGTACTTTCATCCATGATGGATCGTCAGCGAGCGCATCTCGTCGTTGCGCCTTGGCAAGACCGAGTTGAAGACGAGTACCCCGTTTCGGAATATGCATTCGGATAGGGCTCCCTAACGCCGGATTCAGTTCTCGGCTACGCCTACAGAATCGTTGCTGAATGACTAACTCAGAAACGTTTCGTAGGCTTTGTACAGTAACACTCCCCATAGTACGACCATCATAAGAAGCCGAAGAGGCTGAAACTCCTTTTCCTCAATATTCCTTGTTTTACTTAAATTCCTCACCTGTGCGGATCCGCAAGCAGCGCAGCGACCCTGTGCGAGAGTTTTGTCTTTATGACCGCATTCTAAGCATTGATATTTCATGATCGTACATTGATGAGGTTGATAGATATAAGCTACGTATATTCAGACGGTGTTTTATAAAAGTGTAGCCAAAAATACGTGAGTGGAAAGTGACGTTAGCGGCGCTGGACTCAGACGAAGGTTTGTTGTGATAATGCGCGCCCAATTTTCTCCTATATCTTATGTGGATCACGGTTGGTCTTATGGCTATTTCTCATCTTATCGCTCACAAACTTGAGCGCCTCACGCCTACCACGCCTAGCGTTTTAACCTTGCGAGAGCAAGAAATCGCACGGGATGGCAAGATAGACGAATGTTCTCGTGAGCTAAAGCTCAGCTACATTAAAAAGCTGGGCAAAATTCACGGTCGTTTTTCTAGTGATCTGGCGATGCATCCACTCTCAAATTGGATTTCAGAATGTATCGGTGAAAAACTCAGTTTTGTATCGCTAACCAAAAAGGCGATGCAGCACTTTAAAGTCGAAATTGATAAGAGTGAGGCGTTGATGGACGCCTATGTGTTTTTTGTACAAGAGAGTTTCGATCATACAGACGAGTTTTATGTGTACATCGTTGACCATCTTAAGGGGCAGTATCTGGATGGTGATCTCAATATTTCGGACTCTACCTATCTCAATACCAATCAGGTGCAGCTTGCGGCAAAAATAAACTTGCGGGAATGGCAGAGCGAGGACGCTCAGCTGAATTATCTATCGGTTCTGCCATGGCGCGGAGAAAAAGACTTAAGTGACGCCTTTGTCGAATTTGTCGGGTTTACCGACAAGGCTGACATTAAAGAAGAAACGGAAATGTTTTTGGATGCGGTGGAAAGCTATGCGAGTGCTTTGCCGGAAGAGCAAGGTTTAGAGGCGCGTGAAAAAGTTGTGGCGTATTGTCTTGAGCAAGACAAAGCGGGAAAACGCGTGGTGCTATCCGATCTTTCTAGTCAGGTAGACGAGGGGAATCAAGAGGTGTTCGAACAGCATGTCCGAGAAAAAAAGCCACAACTAAAGCCTGAGTTGATTCCCGATCGTGCACAGTTACGTCAATATATTCGTATCAGCGGACGAGACAACATGCTCAGTATGAGCTTTGACGCGAAGTGCTTGGGCAGTTCCATCCTCTATGACCATGAATCCGGCGCGCTGACCATCAATAAAATTCCCAACGCACTTAAATCCCGTTTACTAAAACATCTGAGAAATACTTAAGAGTGATAGTCGCTGTTCCAGGAATTACTAATAGACATTCTTGATACCAGTGTTGTTGCATTATTGGCGATAGTGAGAATAATGGGACATCAACCTCATCACTCCAAAGGAACCCCGTCGTGGCGAAACTTTATAGCTCTATTCTTGAAACTATTGGTAATACACCTGTTGTTCGCATAAATAATCTGGGCCCCAAAAACGTAAATATTTACGCCAAGGTGGAATCGTTTAACCCTATGGGTTCAGTAAAAGACCGGTTGGCACTGGGCGTGATTGAAGATGCCGAAAAGCGTGGTGAGTTATCTCCTGGGCAAACAGTGGTTGAAGCCACCAGTGGGAATACGGGAATCGGCTTAGCGATGGTGTGTGCTCAAAAAGGTTATCCCTTGGTGATTACCATGGCTGAGAGTTTTAGTGTTGAGCGTCGCAAACTTATGCGTTTTCTTGGCGCTAAAGTGGTGCTAACACCTGCGGCTGAAAAGGGTACCGGAATGGTGGCTAAAGCTCGGGAGCTGGCTGCTCAAAATGGGTGGTGGCAGTCTCGCCAATTCGAAAATCCAGCTAATGCCGAGATGCATGTGAAGACTACCGCCCAGGAAATTCTCAATGACTTTTCCGACCGCCAGTTGGATTATTGGGTCAGTGGATATGGTACAGGGGGCACATTCAACGGTGTATCTTCTGTTTTACGCGATAAAAGCCCCGATACACAGATCATTATATGTGAGCCCGAAAACGCACAGCTTTTGTCGAGCGGTCTAGGCCAAAAGCGTAAGGATGACGGTTCTCCGGATGCCAGTCACCCGAGTTTCACGCCGCACCCTATGCAGGGCTGGACGCCCGATTTCATCCCGCTTTTGACTGAGCAGGCGATTGAGGAGAAACGGGCCGACAAATTACTGCCAGTAAAAGGCCCAGCAGCGATACAAGCATCTATAGATTTGGCACAAAAGGAAGGTATTTTCGTCGGGATTTCTGGCGGCGCAACCTTCGCAGGGGCTCTGAGTGTTGCAGAAAACGCTGCTGATGGTGCGAATATTCTGTGTATGTTGCCTGACACCGGTGAGCGTTATCTCTCGACACCATTGTTTGAGGGCATCGAGGCCGATATGAATGAAGAAGAGTTGTCGATTGCTAACGGTACCTAAAAAGCTAAGGGCATAGTTTATGCCGTCAGTAGTTCGTCGTCCGTGTATTTGATGACTAGATGCTCCCAGGCGTTATCTTCAAACACATGGAGGCGGTCTGCGCCAATAGCGTCGCTGTAAGAGATCAGTAGCTTAAGGTCTGCATGGATGACAGGAGTGGTCTCGTTCCACAAGTATCCCCAATCTCGGTGAAAAGCGCTTATGCTGTTCTCGTCCAGATGATTCAGGTCACCCAGTTCTAGCAAGTGGGTGATTTCCCTAATACTGCGATATTTCTTCCGAAGAACCCTCGCAACATCAGAGCATTCATCATAGTGACAAATGATAGAACGGTACTTTCGGTTAACTCTTACAGCAATTACACAATGTTTCATGGCACAAGCTCTTTATCTCTCTCGGTCTGTTGGTGTGCTGATAAATAGCGCGATCCTTGTGCTTGTGTCCTTTATCAACGATGCCTATGGTGCCAGTACCATGCATTTCTGGGTAGGGGAGATACTCCACAGCGTTTGTGAGATATGTCGCACGTCGATTAAAATTATGTAGGGTAGGAGAGGCAGACTGCAGGAAGGAAATGCAGACTGCAGGAAGGAAATGCACCCGCTTCAGATTGTTTAGCATAGTGCCCCTGAAGCGGATGTACGGGCATCGTGTTAGTTTTGAGTGAAGCTTTGAAGTTGCCAATCTCGGCCAGTGTCTAGGCTAAGCCGACGAACCATGCCTGGAACATCACAGAAGTAATAGAGCTGAGTGTCTTGAGTTTCCCCAAAGCGAGCCTGATCTTCAATTACGAGACAATCACTGAAACTACCTGCAGGAACAGTGACATCTTCAACCCCTAATAACGTCATTTTGTGGTAAACAGGCGTGTTACCAAGTGGCCCGCTGCCATCTACAGTGAACGATCGTGTACTATAGGCTCCCCATGACTCACCCATACGCATAACACCTTTTAACACCTGCCAAGTACGGCTTAACTCGAATGCCACCTCTGACGTGCTAGTGTGAAGCACGAAAAATGATGAAGATAAACCATTGGCATAGTCCCAATAATACGTGACATCTGAGCACGGTATATCGTCTGAAGAGTTACTAACGACGATGTCATGGGCATAGACTTTTTCAGTCGTATCGAAGTTAAAGTTATCTCGCCGCTCATTACACTCCCCTGGAATTTCAGGGTTTACGTCAACAAAAAAACGACTCGCTAGGTTTTCGTTGGCAGAATATGTCACGGTGGGGGCTGCAGTCTCAATGCGGTTCTGTAAGGCCTGGTAGTTCACATTGTCTTGGACTTCATTTGTACTGATTTCTCCGCTCAAGCGGGAAACGTCAGCATTAATCCTTGCAGACTCAGTTAATAGCTCATCTTGTAGTTGATAAAATTCCGTTGTAAGTGAACCGGAATATGAATCTAATAAGCTGGATAAATCAATTAAGTCTTGATCTAGCTGAGAGATTGAGCTCTCTAATGAAGATGTTAGAGATACATCTAGGTCATCTATTCGATCTGCAAGTTCTTGAAAGTTTTGATTTGCACCGGCTGGGTTTACAGCCTCATTTTCAGGAAAGATAGTACCCACCGGCGCGCCTGCTGCGAGTAACGTGCTGCTTGCCGATATAGAAAATAAAAAAGGTATAAGTTGCAATTTATTCATCCGTTTAGCCTTTTAAAGATGTAAATGTGTGTGTTTTCGTATGTCATGTTTCATACGTAAAACACCTCCTTGTTCTAAAGGTGACGAAAGATTCACCTTTGGCGTCGAATTCTATCGAAATTTCCTGCGGCAGTATATTGTTGACTTGGAGTTTGAGCGTGGTGGCCCACTGAAAGCGTTAACCTATGGTTAGTTGGTATGAAAATTAACCATGCTAGTGGTGCTTATGTGTTAATGAGCAAAAGTTTGAGGTAGATAAAAAAGCGTGTTGAAAAAAACTGGTAACGTTTCCGTCTTTTCCTTTTAGGGAAACTGAACACCCAACTTACGCCGAATAGAAAACTTCCCCATGAAAACAGAATTACTTGCCCCTGCAGGCTCTCTTAAGAATATGCGCTATGCCTTCGCCTACGGCGCTGATGCAGTATATGCCGGACAACCTCGTTATAGTCTGAGAGTCAGGAATAATGAGTTTAACAAGATGGGGGTTATGGCTTCCGCTATCGAAGAGGCGCACAAACAGGGTAAGTTGTTTTATCTAGCAAGTAATATATCTCCCCACAATGATAAAGTTCGTAGTTATATTCGAGATCTTGAGCCTATTATTGAAATGGGTCCAGACGCATTAATTATGTCCGATCCTGGATTGATAATGCTTGTAAAGGAGCGGTGGCCGGAGCAAATGATCCACCTTTCAGTGCAGGCAAATGCGGTGAACTGGGCAACGGTAAAGTTTTGGCAGCGACAGGGCATTAGTCGTGTTATTTTGTCACGAGAGCTTTCGTTGGATGAAATCGAAGAGATTAGACAACAATGCCCAGATATGGAATTGGAAGTGTTTGTTCATGGTGCATTGTGCATCGCCTATTCGGGCAGGTGTTTGTTATCGGGGTATATGACTCATAGAGATTCAAACCAAGGTGCTTGTACTAATTCATGTCGTTGGCAATACAATGTCCACGATGCTAAAGAAAATGAAGTCGGTGATTTGATTCCCGTCAAGAACGAAGATGCTCCGAGGTTTTACGACCCAAATAATGAAGTTGAACCTGTGCTTCTTCAAGAGCGAGATCGACCCGATGAATATATGCCGGCTTACGAAGATGAGCATGGCACGTACATCATGAACTCAAAAGATCTTCGCGCGGTTCAGCATGTCGAACGTTTAGTGAAAATGGGAATTCAATCATTAAAGATTGAAGGCCGGACCAAATCACATTACTACGTGGCGAGAACTTCACAAGTATATAGAAAAGCCATAGATGCAGCTGAATCCGGTCGGGCTTTTGATAAAAATTTGATGGATGAGTTAGGGACACTGGCGAATAGAGGATATACAGAAGGTTTTTATCGTCGGCATGTACCTGCGGAGTATCAGAGCTATGAGACGGGTAATTCTCTAGCGCTCCAACAGCAATACGTGGCTGAATTGATTACGATAGAGAAGGCGACGCGAACAATTACTGTAGATGTTAAAAACCAATTTAAAGTGGGTGATACGCTGGAAGTTTTTACGCCAGGAGGAAATCAACATTTCATTCTTGACAACTTGCGTTCTGATAAAGGGCAGCCGATGGATCTGGCGCCAGGATCAGGTTGGACTGTGAATATAGATCTTCCTGATCAAATTGATATGTCTTTAATAGAGCGCTATGGCTTACTTGTACGTAATCTTTAATGGCTTTGTGGCGTGTACTTAAAAACGATATTCTTTAGCAAAACGCGTTTTAAGATTACGAATAATTTTTGTTGCGGGCTTAAGTAAGTGATACCGATCAAGAAAAGAGTTTTCGTGAATATCGGTTTTGGATGGACGCTGCCATCCTAAATTTTTAGAAAAATAATAGGCGTTTACCTCTGGGTGTTTTTCACGATAGAAATTTAGAGCCCCGTCGTAGTGCATTGGCCCGCCTTCAGGGTCTCCTAATGGGCGGTTTTCTACCGCTCTTAAAAACTTTGCCAATTTTTTGAATGTCTTAGCATTTAGGGCATAAAAGTGAGACATCATCATCGGTTGGTCAAGAAGTTTCCAGGACGGTTTTTTTTGATCGTCTCCCAGCGGGTGGCCCAAGTAGGCGATATCCCATTCGAGCTTATTGAGCCCATCTAGTGCGTCTTGAGTATATTTGTGTATTTTTCGAGAGAAATAAATATCATCTTCGATGATAAGGATTGTCTCTAGGTTTGTTTGAATAGCCGATTCAATGATCGCAAGATGACTTAGGAAACATCCGCGAGTCCCGATGTTGGGAAACCCTCCTGTATCATCAGGTTTTATCGCAGAGAAAAAATCACATTTATTGTTATTTATTGGAAATTCGTATCTATTAAACTCTTCTATGGTTTCATTTTTTCGATCTATACGCGAAGGTAGGTTAACAATGTACGTGCGGTCGAAAAAATCAATTAGGCCTGGCGGTTTGCTCACAATGGTGTCGCTTAGATAAATAATGCTGAGAGGGCTTATGCTCTCATTTTGGGCCAGATTAATCTACTAGGAAGAAGTGTCGAGAAGAAGCGGATACGAAGCGTGGAGGAGGGGGAGAACTTGGCTCGACATCGGCGAGCCAAGTGAGGTCTTTTGCTTACTTCTGCTTTGTTGCTGCGGCCGCTTGAGCTTGGACATCAGCAACAACACCTTGAAGGATTTCGCCACTTTTTTCTTGGGCTTCAGAAATCACACCGTATGCATCTTGTGCTGCCGCAAGAATTGTTTCTTGCAAGTTCTGGGCGTAGGCTTTCTGTGCTTCAACTGCGCTGTTCACGTCAGTTTGAGTCGTTGCACTTTTAGTAAATTCGGTACTCGTGCTTAGCAAGGTTTGAAATAAAGCTGTTTGCTTTTCGGCCAAAGTCTCAAGAGTCTTGACGTTGATATTAGTGATATCAGTAACAGGCTTAAGCGTTTTTTGTAATTGTTCAGTAATTTGATCGTACATATCATAACTCCGGTCTTGGTGTGTTTGCCGCTATGCAGCATTTGCTTGACTGGAAGTCTATTATCACAGATGAGATGTGTCAACTCATATTTGTTGCGGCGCAGCAATCCGGTAGATCAAATTGGGATATGACGTGATTCTGTATATAGCTATTGGAGATAGTATGCGCTGATATGTCCTGGAGGGGGAGCGTGTTTCTGAGGGCCCAGAGAATTTAGAAGTGTTCTGTTGGTAATTATAATTTGCAGATGTAAAAAGGCCCCGCGATGCGAGGCCTTTTGTCTTATCTGATTGGGCAAAGGTTACGTTAACTACACCTTCACGTCTTCAATCTGAACTGCGCCAATGCGCTTTCCTTCCTCTGCGTTTGCTTGGAACGAGGCGATTTGGTCAAAGTTCAAGTAGCGATACACTTCGCTGGCCATTGGATCTAAGCTCTTAGCGTATTCCAAGTATTCCACTGGCGTTGGTAATTTACCTAAAATCGCGCCTACAGAGGCAAGCTCTGCAGATGTAAGGTAAACGTTAGCGCCATCGCCTAAACGGTTAGGGAAGTTACGCGTTGAAGTAGAAAGTACGGTGCTGTTAGGTGCTACACGTGCTTGGTTACCCATGCACAATGAACAGCCTGGCATTTCTGTACGTGCGCCGGCTTTACCGAAGGTGTTGTAGTAGCCTTCTTCCATTAGCTGGTGCTCATCCATTTTCGTTGGAGGCGCTAACCACAAACGAGTGGCGATACCAGCATTATGTTTCTCTAGCAATTTACCTGCTGCACGGAAGTGACCGATGTTGGTCATACATGAGCCGATGAATACTTCGTCAACATTGTTGCCGGCAACTTCAGAAAGCAATTTAGCGTCGTCTGGATCGTTAGGACAGCAAACGATTGGCTCTTTGATGTCATTCAAATCGATCTCGATGATGGCTGCGTATTCTGCATCTGCATCGCCTTTCATCAATTGTGGGTTAGCCAACCACTCTTCCATCTTACGTGCACGACGCTCAAGGGTACGAGGATCACCGTAGCCGTCTGCGATCATTGAGCGCAAGAGAGTAACGTTTGAGGTCATGTACTCAGTCAATGCTTCTTCGCTAAGCTCGATGGTACAACCAGCGGCTGAACGCTCGGCAGATGCATCAGATAATTCAAATGCTTGCTCAGCCGTTAAGCCTTTCAAGCCTTCGATCTCGAGTACTCGGCCAGAGAATAGATTTTTCTTACCGGCTTTCTCAACGGTCAAATGACCTTCTTTGATCGCTTGGTAAGGAATCGCGTGTACTAAGTCACGTAGTGTAATACCTGGTTGCATTTCACCTTTAAAGCGAACCAATACAGATTCAGGCATATCCAATGGCATAACGCCGGTTGCTGCAGCGAATGCAACAAGGCCAGAACCTGCAGGAAAGGAGATACCCATTGGGAAACGCGTATGCGAGTCACCACCAGTACCAACGGTGTCTGGAAGCAACATGCGGTTTAACCAAGAGTGGATAACACCGTCGCCAGGGCGAAGTGAAACACCGCCACGAGTCATGATGAAGTCAGGAAGCGTATGTTGTGTGTCGATATCAACAGGCTTTGGATAGGCCGCTGTGTGACAGAAAGACTGCATGGTCAAATCAGCTGAGAAGCCTAAACATGCCAAGTCTTTTAGTTCGTCACGGGTCATTGGTCCAGTAGTATCCTGTGAACCAACGGTGGTCATTTTGGGTTCACAGTAGGTGCCAGGGCGGATGCCTTGGCCTTCAGGAAGACCACATGCACGGCCAACCATTTTCTGAGCCAATGAGAAGCCTTTGCCTGAATCAACAGGTGCTTCTGGTACACGGAATAGATCAGCAGTCGGTAAGCCAAGTGATTCACGCGCTTTAGCGGTTAAGCCACGACCAATAATCAAGTTGATACGGCCACCAGCTTGCACTTCGTCAAGCAGTACATCAGATTTCAATGCGAATTCAGAAAGCGTAGAGCCGTCTTCAGCAAGGATTTTGCCGTCGTATGGACGAATTTCAATAACGTCGCCCATGTTGAGCTTTTCAACGGGCGCTTCGAATACAAGCGCGCCAGCGTCTTCCATTGTGTTGTAGAAGATAGGAGCGACTTTTCCGCCGATACATACACCACCGCCGCGCTTATTAGGCACGCCTGGCATATCGTCGCCGAAGAACCACAATACAGAGTTAGTTGCAGACTTACGTGAAGAACCAGTACCAACAACGTCGCCGATAAAGGCTACAGGGTGGCCTTTAGTTTTTACTTCGTCGATTTGAGCCATTGGGCCTGTTACGCCATGCTCTTCAGGTGTTAAGCCGTCGCGCGTCATTTTGAACGCGGCACGTGCGTGAAGCGGGATGTCTGGGCGGCTCCAAGCGTCTGGTGCTGGAGATAGGTCGTCAGTATTGATCTCGCCAGTCACTTTAAATACTGACATTTTGATGCTTTCGGCCACTTTGTCTTTCGTCGTGAACCATTCTGCGTCAGCCCAAGATTGGATAACGGCTTTCGCAAGCTCGTTACCGGCTTTGGCTTTTTCTTCTACGTCGTAGAAGGCATCAAACATAAGAAGCGTGTGTTTTAATTCTTCAGCGGCTAGTGAGCCGAGTTCTGAGCATTCAAGCAACGAAACCAATGTTTCGATGTTGTAACCACCGTGCATGTTGCCCAGTAGTTTAACGGCAGTTTCTTTGTCGATAAGAGGGCTGCTTACTTCGCCTTTTACAAGTGCTGATAAAAAGCCGGCTTTTACATACGCAGCTTCGTCCACACCAGGAGGAACGCGGTTAGTGATGAGTTCTACGAGTGTCTCTTCTTCGCCTGCTGGTGGCATTTTGAGTAACTCGACTAGGGCCGCAACTTGGTCGGCACTAAGGGGTTTTGGGGGGATACCCAAGGCTTCACGTTCTGCTACATGTTCGCGGTAAGCTGCAAGCACTGTAATTTCCTCTAGATGATGGTGGGGGCCGGTAAATCAGGCCGATAAAAGGATGGGACGGCGTACATTTGGCTTTGTGGGCACTGTACAGTCTCCCAAGGCGGGCGAATTCTACCGCAACGCCACATTGGTGTTAAGTTTGCCTAGCGAATAATCGGAATAATCTGGCGTTATGGCGCGTGAGCGTCGATGAATTTGGTATACTGCACGGATTAAGTGCATAGGCGTAGCCTGATTTTAGCCAAATCTAAGATAGTCGCCACTTTTGATTCCCTTTAGGTAAATCAAAGCTCAAATTTGACCCCAGTCCTATCCGTGATGAGTGCGTGAAAACTATTCCCAAGAGAAAAAGCCCTGAGAAACCTGTTAAATCTCCGTGTATTGGTGTGTGTTCTACCGGTATTGGTGATTCTGTATGTCGAGGTTGTAAGCGTTACTGTCATGAGATTATTCATTGGAATGCTTATTCTGGTGATGAAAAGCGCGCAATTTTAGAGCGTGTTGATGTCTTGCTTTCTCAGGTGGTGAAAGCCAAATTGACGATCGAAGACGAAGATTTGTTGAAGCGGCAAATGTCGCTACAAAAGATCCGACACGATAGTTCTTCTCAGCCTTATTCTTGGGTGTTCGAGCTGTTGAAAGTAGGCGCTAGCCAAATTGAAGATTTAAGGGATTTTGGGTGTTCAGTGTTACCCGAATTCGCGTCCATGAGTATGTCTGATTTACGCGATAGTATCGATGAAGATTTTTACGTGTTATCCAGTGTGCATTATCAACGTTATTTTGAAGTGAATCCCCCTCAATCATGAAAACTATTAATGAATTCCTTTTGTGTGAAACGCCTGATGCATGGATACAGGAGGCGCTGAAGCACCCAGAGATAATGCTAATCGATCATGCAAACTGCGAGAAAAAGGCGGCAGGTACTGCGCTCAATCTAATGTATCGCTACGTCGATAACTTTGAGTTGCTGAATAAGATGTCTCGCTTGGCGAGAGAGGAGCTTCGGCATTTTGAGCAGGTGATTGCGATCATGGAGGCTCGATGCATTGAATATAAGCAGATTACGGCAAGTCGTTATGCGGCGGATTTGCGCAAACCTGTACGAACTTTTGAACCTGCTCGTTTGATTGATACATTGGTTGTTGGCGCAATCATTGAAGCCCGCTCATGCGAGCGTTTTGAGAAGTTAGCCCCTCATTTGGATGAGGAGCTAGAGAGATTTTATACCTCGCTACTGAAGTCTGAGGCGCGGCATTATCAGGATTATCTTACTTTGGCGGAGAAAGCCGCGGGTGGTGAGTCGATTCAGGATAGGGTTGATCTGTTTTTGGCGCGCGATAAGGAGTTGGTGGAGTCTGGAGATAGTGATTTTCGGTTTCATTCTGGGGTTGTTGGGATGTCTGAAGCTTAAAAACGGCGATTGCCAAGCATTGGTGGTTATCCTCCGTGTTGTGATATTTGTTTCTGTATCACGGTTTCTAGGCGTTAATCGCTAGGGTGGTATTTCAAAAAACACATTGATCCATCCCTGGAGTTTCGGCGATTCTTCCTGAATCGACGATTTTTAAAATACCACCCTAGCGATTAACTCGGATTTTGGCAGAGTGATGTTTATTGCTGTTTTAAATAAGAAGGGGGGTTAGGTAATTTGAAACTCAATGAGTTCTAGCCCGTTAGGATCAGCTCTCAAATACCAACCTGTCTTCCCCCAATCCCCCAAGACAAATCGTTCCGATGCTTCTCCATCGATTTTGAGGGAATGTTTCGCGGGCCGATGCGTATGCCCATGAATCATTTTGTGAACCTTGTGTCGTCTAAAAGTGGCCGAAACAGTCTCTTCAGCGACATCCATAATAACGGCCGGTTTGTTTTTGTGTGCTTTTATACTTCGGTATCTCATGTAGGCCGCGATAAGCTTTCTAAGCCATAACGGATAGGCCAACATTTTGTTTTGCCAAGCAGGATTTCGCACCTTTTTTCGAAACGCCTGATAGTCTACATCGTCCGTACAGAGCTGGTCGCCGTGAAGGAGCAAAACAGAACTTCCATACAAATCAATTACTTGCTCTTCAGGTAATAATATAACGTTTGCCTGTTGGGCGAATTTTTCACCAATAAGAAAGTCCCGATTGCCGTGAGTAAAGTAAATGGGCGTACCGTCATTAGCTCGGTGTTTAAGTGCTGATTTAATATCAGTAGCAAGGGCGGAGTTGTCGTCGTCGCCGATCCAGGCATCAAAAAAATCACCAAGAATATAGATCGCTTTGGCGTCGTTGGCGGTATTGAATAGAAAATCTTTAAAGGCCGCAGTTAATTCTGGGCGTGAGATCTCCAGGTGGAGATCAGAAATAAAATAGGTGGGAGATTGGTCTGCTGTCATTCGAAAAGTGTGCCTTGCGTACGCAACTTAAAAGTGAAATAAGAGCAGACCAAGAGGGATTATCCAACCGTTACGTTTTCGATAATAACAGCTTCTGTGGGTACATCCTGGTGGCCGTGGCTATTACCTGTAGCAACACCTTTAATCTTTTCAACGACATCCATACCGTCAGTCACTTTACCGAAAACGCAGTAGCCCCAACCCTGAGAGTCTTTGCTCTTGTGGTTAAGGAAGTCATTATCTTTAACATTGATAAAAAACTGACCGCTTGCACTGTGTGGATCCATGGTCCGAGCCATCGCTAAAGTGCCGTTATCGTTACTTAGTCCGTTGTCTGCTTCATTCTGGATCGACTCACGAGTCTCTTTTTGATTCATGTCAGCATCAAAACCACCGCCTTGGATCATAAAGTTACTAATCACGCGGTGGAAGATTGTACCGTTATAAAAGCCGTCTTCCGCATATTGTTTGAAGTTTGCAGCTGTCTTAGGCGCCTTGTCGAAGTCCAATTCAACTTTGATATCACCAAAATTTGTATGCAAAGTGATCATTTAAAAACCTTTTTTACGAGAATGAGTGTGGGAGTCTGAATCTTGTCTGTGCAGACCTCGCGAGGCGGCTATAATACGCGCTTCGCCCAGATAGCGAAATACCTGGCCAAGGTGGTCTGAGGGTTTATCTGGAGCAACCTAACAACTATGGCGCAACTATGACAGCAGAAGACAAAGCAGCGGGCGATTCGGCGACAGCTGAGCGACCGCTCAATTTTTTAGAACAATTGGTAAAGTCAGACCTAGAAAGTGGCAATGTAGAGCGTTTGGTCACGCGCTTTCCGCCAGAACCGAACGGTTACCTGCATATAGGGCATGCAAAGTCGATTTGCCTAAACTTTGGGCTCGCCGAGACATTTGGTGGTCAATGTAACCTTCGTTTTGATGATACCAACCCTGAAAAAGAAGAAATGGCGTATGTTGAGGCAATTAAAAAGGATGTGAGTTGGCTCGGGTTTACCTGGGCGGGCGATGTTAGATATGCGTCTAGCTATTTCGATACCTTGTATGAGTGGGCTCAGCATTTAGTAAAAGAGGGCAAGGCTTATGTGTGCGAGCTAAGTCCAGATGAGGCGCGTGAGTATCGTGGCACATTGAAAGCGCCTGGTCGCAACTCTCCTTATCGAGATCGTCCTGCAGACGAAAGCCTGCGATTACTCGAAGAAATGCGTACGGGTGCTCAAGACGAAGGCAGTATGGTACTGCGCGCCAAGATTGATATGTCAAACGGCAACATTAATATGCGCGATCCGATTTTGTATCGTATCCGTAAGCAAACGCATCACCAGACAGGTGATAAATGGAGTATTTACCCCACGTATGATTTTGCCCATGGTCAAGAAGACGCGATAGAAGGCGTCACACATTCTATTTGTACCTTGGAGTTTGCTGATCACCGTCCCTTGTACAATTGGTTTGTTGAAAACTTGCCTGTGCCAAGTGTGCCTCATCAATATGAATTCGGGCGCTTAAATCTAAATTACACGGTAACGTCAAAGCGTAAACTTAAAATGTTGGTGGATGAGCAGCATGTTGATGGCTGGGATGATCCCCGTATGCCCACTATTGCGGGTTATCGTCGTCGCGGCTACACACCAGCTTCTCTTAGAAAATTTTGTGAAATGATCGGAGTAACTAAGTCGGATGGTGTTGTCGATGTTGCGATGTTGGAACATGCTATTCGCGATGATTTAGATAAAAATGCACCGCGAGCAATGTGTGTATTACGACCACTTAAAGTAGTGTTAACGAATTACGATGAAGGTAAAACAGAGACGCTGACTGCACCTGGACATCCTAATCGAGATGATTTGCCTCAGCGCACGATGACGTTTAGCCGTGAAGTCTTTATCGATCAGGACGATTTTCGTGAAGAAGCAAATAAAAAGTATAAGCGCTTGGTGTTAGGCAAGCGTGTTCGCTTACGCAACGCCTATGTAATTGAGGCAGATGAGGCAATAAAAGATGATGCGGGTAATATTATTGAAGTTCGTGCGCGTGTGATCGAAAATACTTTGGGTAATAATCCAGAAGATGGCATAAAGCCTAAAGGTGTTATTCAGTGGGTGGATGCAAAAGATCATGCGACTTTCGAAGTGCGTTTGTATGATCGTTTATTTACTGAGGCTTCCCCAGATAAAGGCGAGGGTGATTTCCTCTCATACTTAAACCCAGAAAGTTTAGTTGTTCTAGATCGTTGTGTTGGCGAAAAAGGGCTTTCTGATGTTCAGCCTGGTGATAGTTTTCAGTTTGAAAGAGAAGGGTACTTTTGTCGTGATGATTCAGCTTCCTCTCAAGGTAATCTAGTTTTTAATCGAACAATTGGTTTGCGAGATTCATGGGCTAAAGAGAAAAACAAATAGATATCTCGAAGTCATTATCTCAAGGTCGTAGATATTTCTTGATTGGTGTTCCGGTGTATGGTCAAACATCGTCGATTCATGGATGAATCGCCGAAACTATATGGACATATTTATGTGGTGTTTGGCCATACACCGGAATATCAATCTACTCGAGGTCGTGACTTTTGGGTTGTGAGGGCTTCGATACGGCAGCTATCGGAAAGAAGTTTTAAAAAACGCATGAATATATCCCTATAGCTCCGCCGATTCATTGCGGCAACTGCTCCTGGCGTTGCTCTACCATCCGCCTTCCATGGCGGAGCCATGAATCGACGGTTTTTAAAACTATCTTTCCGATAGCCACCTCGTACAGGGCTAGTTATCTATTTGGATATGCTTGGCTAAAAATTTAATAAATAAGGGTGTTACCTTAATGGGTTTAACCGTTTATAACTCGGCAACGAGAAAAAAAGAAAAGTTCGAACCAATCAAAGAAAACGAAGTGTCCATGTATGTGTGTGGCCCTACGGTGTATAACTTTGTGCATATTGGTAATGCACGGCCTGTCGTCGTGTTTGATACCTTGTTTAGAGTATTGAAAACGCTTTACCCCAAAGTGACCTACGCGCGCAATATTACCGATATTGACGATAAAATCATGAATACCGCGCGCGAAATAGGTGAAAGCATAGAAGCCGTATCTCAAAAATATGCAGCGGAATTCGAAAAAGATATGGCGCAACTCAATGCGTTAACACCAACCATAGTGCCTTATGCCACAGACCATATTGAACAAATGATCCAAATGGTTAGTTCATTGGTGGAGCAAGAGCACGCTTATGCGGCAGATGGCCACGTACTGTTTGATGTGCGTTCCATGAAAGATTACGGCCAACTTTCCAACCGCTCTCTGGACGATATGTTAGCGGGCGCGAGTGAACGAGGTGTAATGGCGGACTACAAACGTTATGCAGGGGATTTTGTTTTATGGAAGCCATCCTCGAATGACGAGCCTGGCTGGGAAAGCCCCTGGGGAAGAGGGCGGCCTGGTTGGCATTTAGAATGTTCCGCAATGATTGAAACACACTTAGGCAATACCATTGATATTCATGGTGGGGGCCGAGACCTTATTTTTCCTCATCACGAAAACGAGCGAGCACAAAGCCAATGTGCACACGGCGGCGAAGAGTATGTGAAATATTGGATGCACAACGGCTTTATTAATATCGACGGCGAGAAAATGTCGAAATCTCTGGGTAACTTTAAAACCGTACGTGACCTACTCGGAAAATATAATGGCGAAATATTACGTTTTGCATTGCTCTCTGGTCAGTACCGTTCCGAGCTAGATTTCTCCGCTGAGTTATTAGATCAAGCAAAAGCGAGTTTAGATGGCCTCTATGGTGCATTGAAGAATAGCAATGCAGAAGTTCAGGAGCTTAGTAAAGACCAACTGAATAGCAGTAAGGGTTATCAAGCATTGCTGGATGATTTGAACTCACCATTAGCGTTGAGTGAAATTCATCAGCTCGCTCGTGAACTCAATAAAGTTCCTACTAATGGTGCCGCCAAAAGCGAATTAATGGCATTAGCCAATTTGTTAGGTATTTTACAGAAATTACCAGAAGAGTGGTTCCAAGGAGATGCAGCGGATGGTGAATGGATTGAGGCGCTTATTGCAGAGCGTAACCAAGCAAAGTTAGATAAAAACTATGCTCGCGCAGATGAAATTCGCGCGGAACTTAAAGATAAAAATGTTGTTCTATTGGACAGTAAAGAAGGCACCTCCTGGCGGAAAGAGTAAGTATTAGCATATGAATTACGAGAAAATTGAGCATACGTTCGAGAAAGTACGCTCGAATAAAATGTTTGAGACCTTTGTGGTCAGTATTATTATTTTTTCAGCTTTAGTTGTTGGCGTTAAAACATATCAAATTCCGCCTCAGGTCGAGCGTGTCGTTGTATTTCTTGATTGGCTGATTACCGCGATTTTTCTGATTGAAATTACGGTGCGGTTTCTTGGGGATAAAAATAAGAAACATTTTTTCCGAAACGGTTGGAATGTTTTCGATACTCTGATCGTGCTTGTGTCCATCATACCCATCGAGAACAGCGAGTTGGCGATTGTTGGCCGTTTGGTACGTATTTTCCGCGTGTTGAGGATGGTCTCGATTATTCCTGAACTGCGCGTGCTACTTAATTCCTTGCTCAAAGCGTTGCCACAACTTGGCTATGTTATGTTACTGCTGTTCATTATTTTTTATATTTACGCCGCGATTGGCAGTACATTCTTCAGTGAGATTAATCCAACTTTGTGGGGCGATATCGCTGTGAGTATGTTGACTTTGTTTCGAGTAATGACCTTCGAAGATTGGACGGATGTTATGTATGAAACAATGACGGTTTATGGATTGAGTTGGACATATTATCTATCGTTTATATTTTTTACCGCGTTCGCGTTTTTGAATATGGTCATTGGTATAGTTGTCAGTGCATTAGAAAAAGAGCAGCAAAAACTATTGGTTGATGAAGGGCAGAATACGCGCAGTGAGATAGATCATCTTCGCGATGATATTAGCGAGCTTAAGAAAATGGTTCAGCAACTTTCCGCAAAAACACAGTAGGGTTGGCCGTCTATATGACAGGTTGAGTAGCGGCAATTACATCGACGGCGACACAGGTAAGCTCATGAGTGACAAAGCGCTAGGCGACATTATTCAGCGCGCAGCGACACTGCTGAAGCCCAACCTTGGGCCGCGTGAATCGAAGATCTATGATTTGGTCGATATACTGGCTAAGGCCAAGCTATATTCATGGTCCGATTCCCAGCTGGTGTCGCTCTACCAAAAACTATTTATCACTCAGGCAGCACTTTGCGAATTGTACTTTCAGTTTGAAGAGACGAGTGATCAAACGCTTGTCTTAACCCCCGTTTCAGCTTTTCTTCGGGTTGAAGATGAAAAGGAAGGTGTTCCCTCGGCCGCTCAACAGATGAGTGGAGATGTAGTTGAGGAGATGATACCCAATATCGATTTTTTCTGTAATTACGCCAATTTCTATAATGCGTCCGAGCTAGATGTCCACTCGATGTTGGAAGGGTTTTGGAAAAAATATACTGCGCTTATGAGCGTTTCACCCGCTTTAGCGGCATTGGAGCTGGATGACGACGCAAGTTGGGGGGATATCCAACAGCGTTATCGTCATCTTGCATCCGCATATCACCCAGATAAAGGCGGCGATCCTACTAAGTTCGTTACTATCCGGCGCGCATACGAAAGTCTGAAGCGCAGCCAAAAGTCTCATTGATTATAAAAACCGACTGTGTCAGCGTTTAGCGCCAAACCATATCGATGCGCGGTATAGCGCTATGGTCCGCAAAAAAGCAGCTATCATATAGAATGAGCAGGAGCTCTTCGCTTCTAGTAATTCCATATAATGATTGCTGTTAATGGAACCAATGCATTCCCAAACAGGCGCATCCTCATTCCGCTACCACATTAGCCGAAATCTTGTGGCGGGTTTGGTGTTGCTCATCTTTCTTATTATTTCTGTAAGCTTTTCCGTTATTTGGTTGGAAGCGCGCCCGAAGTTGGTGGCGTTGACGCTCGATAGCCAGATTCGTCTAGGTGAAAATATTGTCTTAGCCCTAGAAAAAGAAATGGAAGAGGTCAAAGGTCTCACGCGCGCGATAGCGACAAGTGCATCCTTGCTCGGGGAGCAGGATATCGAGACCTTATCCGCTATCGCGCCAGCAATGCTCCAACCAAAGGGGAATGAGCATATCTATGCCGGTGGCGGCGTGTGGCCTGAGCCCTATGCGTTTGACCCCTTAAAAGGCAGAAATAGCTTCTTTTGGGCGCAAAATAGAGCGGGGCAGCTCGAACTGCTAGACGATTATAATTTATCTCACGGGCCTGGCTATCACAACGAAGAGTGGTATGTCCCAGCGAAGGTGTTGGGGGGCGATACCTACTGGTCAAAATCTTATACAGATCCTTACTCTCAGCAACCGATGGTCACGTGCACGGCGCCCATGCGGCGTGGAGCAGAATTTATGGGTGTTGCGACCGTTGATCTCAAATTGGAGGGCGTCGCGGATGCCCTGAATCGGATAATCAACGGAATGGACGCCTATGTATTTGTCGTCGATAGAAATAATCGCTTTATCGTATTCCCGATATTAGGCTTCGATGTTTCACGTGCTCATGTGTATAGCGGGACAAATGCGTTTGAGTATCTCGAAGATCTTGTTCGAGCGTACCCAGGCTTTAAGCAGATTAAGACGCGGCTAAATGCGATGGACAAATCCTTGTACCAGGACATGTTGCGGGATAAACCTGAGTATACCGCTTTGGTGAATCAATTATCTCAGGGTAGTTATCAGATTGACGAAAGCGAAGCAGAACGAATTTTGGCCCACCACTGGCTGCAAGAAAACTCTTCCGAGGCGAGTTTAAGCCCGCTGGATGTATTCGAAATACCTAACGATCTCTTGCTTCGGGGCGATGCGACAGGGGTTGTCTATCAGATGCCCTCAACGAATTGGCGTATCGTAACAGTGTTTGAGCGCAAAGCTTACGGTGCAATCTCAGACTTAGTGAGCCAGAAATTATTTGGCGCTATTTTAATGCCTTCGTTAATATTTGGCGTGCTTGCGTTAATTTTTTTAAAGCTCGGTATTATCGACCGAATTACGCGTATGGTGGCGATGCTATCGGAAGCGGCAGCTGATAGTGAGGGTAAGAGTTTAAAGCTTAAATATGATACGAAAGATGAATTAGGCCTATTGGCGTATTGGTTTAACCATCGCACAGACCAGCTAGAGCAAGCGATAAAGACCTCTAAGCGCGCTAACCAGGCTAAATCCGACTTTCTTACGGCTATGTCGCAAGAATTAAAAACGCCAATTAAATCAATCCTTGGTTTTAATCGCCGATTAATCGTTAAACTTGGCGGTGACCTTGAAGAGCAGAATTATAAAACCTTGGTTGGGGTCCAAAGAAGTGCTCATCACCTACTAGGGTTGATCGATGATATTCTTGAAGTATCAGAACTTGAGGCAGGGAAGGTTAAATTAAAATTCGATTGGGAGAGCGTTAACATGCTCCTCGATGATGCCGCGAGCCAGATGGTTGGCCAAATCGCGGATGCCAATCTGGATTTTGACATCATTCCTTTAAAAGATGATGTGAGAGTTTTCGCGGATCGACAAAAAATCATTCAAGTTTTGCTACACCTATTGGCCAATGCGATGCAAGCGACTAACGATGGGTCGGTAACAATAAAGGCTGAACCAATGTCTCTTGCCGATCATGATGCGATCGCGTTTTCAGTGATTGACACTGGTGTTGGACTGAGTAATGAAGAAAAACACCGGATTTACCGGCAATTCTCACAGGTTGATGAACACGTTGGTATCGCGAAAGGGATGGGCTTGGGCTTGTATTTAATTCGTGAAATTACGACACTCCATCACGGTGCAGTCTTTTTTGAGTCTACATTGGACGTAGGGTCGACATTCCGCGTATTGATCCCTGTCAGTGCCAATTTATCCAAGGTCGATGATACGCTAGACGACTTGACTCATGATAAATAAGAGCTGCACCCGACCAGACTGAACATATTCACATGATTACTGTCCAGATCATGATTTTTTCATCATGAGGTTAGCGGATGGGATCTCAGTTGCGTTAATATCACCATCACTCGACGTACCTTACGTCCTCATTCTTTATTGAGTGAATTTTCCACAGTTTCTATGAGTATATTATGGTTTTAGGCAGACTTATTGGAACCCTTATCGGGTTTTGGGTATTTAACATTTTTGGTGCCGTACTGGGCTATATCGCAGGTCATTACTTTGATAAAGGCCTCAAAGGCATCGATCAAAAATTTAGCCCAGAAGAACGATTGGCTGTGGAAAGGGCTTTTTTTGATGCGGTATTCCCACTCTTAGGGAAGCTGGCAAAATCTGATGGGCAGATATCCGAAGAAGAGGTTCGCAGCACAGAACAGCTGATGACAAAAATGGGCCTGTCTTCCGAAGCGAGGGTCGAAGCGATCGAGCGCTTTAAGAATGGCGCCGGTCGTGATTACAATATTGATTCCGACATCGCAAACTTTTTGGATAAGTGCGGCAAGTTAAACAACCTGAAGCAGATCTTACTTGTATACCTGATCACCATCGCCTATGCCGATGGGGTCCTGCACGAAAAAGAAGAAGAGCTGCTGCAGTACGTCGCCGACAAGCTGGGTTATTCACGATTCGCATTCAATCATTTGTTGGGCATGGTAAAAGCGCAAACGCATTTTTACCAAGGCCAACAGGAGCGCGCGGGATATCGCTCCCATGGCTATCAGCATGCGCGCCAGGATAAGAATGAACTGAAATTGGCTTACCAAGCATTGGGTGTGGATGAGAGCGTTAATGATAAGGAATTGAAACAGGCTTATCGTCGTTTAATGAGTGAATATCATCCGGATAAACTCGCTGGGCGAGGGGTTCCAGAGGATATGGTTAAACTGGCTACAGAGCGTTCACAAGAGATCCAATCTGCATATGAGCTCGTTAAAAAAAGCCGTAAGGCTTAGCTTATCTGGGTTAACCCTTCTTTATGCATCGCTTGGTTACGCTTGGAGTAAGCAGGGTCACGAAGCGATTACGTCTGCGTCGATTTCCATGCTCAGTGTGACAGAGCAAAAGTATTACTTAGCACTGGCGGCGCTTCTAACTAAGCCAAATAAGCAAATTCAACCTCAGGCTGCGGATGTACTCAATGGCGATATTGGTATGGGGATTGTTGCTGTCCTCGGAAGTTTTCCAGACAATGTTCGTCATAAATCATTAGCAGCGCTTTTTAATCGTTACGGTGAAGCTGTTCCTAAGCAACTTCTAAAGTATCGCGATAAAACGACGGATAACTGGCATTACCACAACGTCGCCTCAAGAAATAAAAAAAATGCTCATTGTGATTTTGTTAATAGAGGGAAGTTATTGGATATACTGAAGATTTTGGATGTTGCACTTAAGTCTCCTATATCAAAACAACAAGAAGCACTGTTAGTAAGTTTTCAAATCCACCTTATTCAAGATATTCATCAACCCTTGCACACACTTACGAAATTGGATGACTCATGTGAGCATGATCTAGGTGGTAATCGAACGTGTGTTGTTAAGAAGAAAACCGGTAGCTGCGAACCGAACCTTCATCGATACTGGGATGCTGGTTTTGGCGTATTTGATCAACTAGAAATATATCGCTCAGATTTTTCTTATCGGTATATAGATTTAGATAAATTTCACCCAGTTCAGTGGGTATCTGAAAATAATGCGCTTTATGACCATGTCTACCAACAAGACAAGCCGAAGTATTTTGAATCTTCCAAAGCTTTGGTTCAGAAACGCGTTTCGATTGCAGTTAAACGTTTGGCATACTATCTTGAATCTCATTTTGCATATGTTCAAGCCAATAAAAAATAACACGTTTATTCTAAAAATGACTCCCAATCAAAACGAGCAAAAGATTAATTATGGCTAGTGGTAAATCAATTCTTATTACGGGTTGCTCCAGCGGTATCGGAAAAAGCGCGGCCTATAGGCTTCAGGAAAGGGGTTACCGAGTAATCGCGTCGGTCAGAAAACCCGAAGATATTGCCGTTCTGAAAGACGAAGGGCTAGAACACGTAATTCATTTGGATTTACGGTCCAGCGGATCTATCGACACGGCGATAGCTGAAACGCTAAAGATTTCAGGTGGGCAGCTATACGCCTTATTTAATAATGGCGCCTATGGTCAGCCTGGTGCAGTCGAGGACCTCACGCGTGAGGCCTTAGTAAAACAGTTTCAAACCAATGTTTTTGGCACACATGAATTAACCGTAAAGATACTTCCTTACCTCAATAAGGATGACGCTAGAATTATCCAAAACAGTTCAATTTTAGGGTTTGTGGCCATGCCCATGCGCGGTGCATACAACGCAAGTAAGCATGCACTTGAAGGGTTGACCGATACGCTTCGAATTGAACTCAGAGAAACAAACACCAAAGTCAGTATTATTCAACCTGGGCCGATACAAACGCATTTTCGGAAAAACGCACTAATTGCGCTGGAGGAAAATATTGATATTACGAAGAGCCGTCATCAAGGTCGGTACGAAGGCGCGCTAAAGCGTCTCAAAAAAGTTGGTGCGGCCTCGCGGTTTACGTTACCACCAGAATCGGTTATTGAAAAACTCATTCATGCGCTCGAGTCGACGCGACCAAAAACGCGATATAAAGTCACGTTCCCGACCTATCTACTCGCGTTTATAAAACCGCTGTTTTCAACTAATTTATTCGATAAGGTGTTGATGGCTTCAGCAAAGTCTGAAGGGTAAAGGGGCTATTTCCGGTACGAGCACACAAATGTTAGTGTCGTATCTAAAGTCAAACATTTCACACATAGCCCGCTACTAAGGTAAAATCTCCAAAATTTTTCATTGGGGATTTGATCACATGACAGCCAAATCAGTAGGCGAAGTATTTAAAGCAAACGTTGCCGCGGCACCAGAGCGTGCATTTTTGTCGGGTCCGGATGGTAAGGTCTGGAGCCGTGCTGATTTCGATACGTTAGCCGAGAAGATAGCAAACCAGTTGTGGGCTAATGGTGCGCGACCAGGCGAACGCGTTACAGCTGTGGTTGAAAAATCACCAGAAGCGTTTGCGACCTATTTGGCCTGCCAGTACGGGGGGTATGTGTATCACCCAGCAAATATTGGTTATACGGATGTAGAGCTAGCGTTTTTGGTTGGTGATGCAAAGCCTAAAGTCGTCGTCTGTGATCCCGCGCGTACCACCACATTTAACGACCTTGATGGCGCTGTGGTGCTGACCCTAGGTCAAGAAGGTGAGGGGACATTGCTTGAGTTTGGTGCTAAGCAGGAAGAGCGTGCCGCCTATACTGCAGGTGCGGATGATTGGGCCGCGCTGCTTTATACCTCCGGAACCACCGGAAAGCCTAAAGGCGCGATGTTAAGCCAAAACAATTTACTTTCAAATGCCCTAACCTTACTTGATGCTTGGCAGATTACAGACCAGGATAAATTACTTCATGTGTTGCCGATCTTCCATACTCACGGATTGTTTGTCGCAGGGAATACCTCATTGTGTGCTGGTGGCGAGATTCTTTTTGAAAATACATTCAATATTGATGTTTTATTTGAGCGTTTACCTGGTGCAACGATGTTTATGGGTGTCCCCACCCATTATGGGCGGATGTTGGGTGACGATCGATTAAATGCCCAGTCCACTGAAAAAATGCGTTTGTTTATTAGTGGCTCTGCGCCATTGGACGCGGTGTCGTCCGATATGTTTTTTGATAAAACGGGTCATCGTGTACTTGAGCGATATGGCATGACCGAAACGGCAATGTTAACGTCGAACCCGTTTAACGGGGACCGAATGGCTGGCAGTGTCGGCCAACCTTTACCTGGCGTTACTGTTCAAATAAAGAAAGATGATGGCAGTCTTGCCGCAGTTGGCGAGATCGGTATTGTTGAGGTGAAGGGGCCAAATGTGTCGAAAGGCTATTTCGGATTGGATCAAAAAACAAAAGAGTCATTTACGGACGACGGTTTTTTTATTACCGGTGATCTAGGTTTCTTCGATGAGAATGCTTATTTAACTTTAAGTGGCCGCCAGAGCGATATGATCATCAGTGGTGGGTTTAATGTTTATCCGCGAGAGGTGGAAAATGCGCTGCTGGATCAAGACGGCGTAAAAGAAGTGGCGGTGTTCGGTGTTCCACACCCTGATTTTGGGGAAGGTGTGTCTGCCGCCGTTGTGTTAGAAGGGGGCCCAATTGAGGAAGCGAAGATTATTGAAGCCGCCAAAGTTGTGCTGGCTTCTTACAAATCGCCTAAGCGTATTTTCTTTTACGAAGAATTGCCCAAAAATGCAATGGGGAAGGTTGATCGTAAATTATTGAGAGCAAAGTATGCGGATATCTTTCAAGGAAAATAAACGCATAAATTAGTTTGATCGCAAAAAAGGGAGGCTTAAATAGCCTCCCTTTTTAATATGGGTTTTTGTGAGCGGCACTTGTCAATTTTGTAACACATTGATTCTAAATCCACCCCAATGCTTTCCTTTTACTTTGATTGGCGCTGAGATGTCTTTTACTACCAAATGTTTGCCTCCACCGAGATTTTTCCTGTAGGTCTGAACAAGAAAAGGTTTGGTGTTTTTCCCTGCGTTTTGTGCAACACGGTCTTCGTATATTTGTCGATTGCGCGAAAACCCTACATTATGTTCGTAATCACTGGTTTGTGGTTTAGATACGGCCTCCATATGGGTGGGGACGTAACCATTAATATCCTGTGCAACGGCAGCAACAACGGCCTCTTCTTTTTTGCATAGGGGTTCTTGTATCGCGGGGAGAACTCGGTCCGCAAATGCTAAATAAGCAGTTGTATATTGGGCTGGGTTGGAGTTTGGAACCTTTTTATAATCCCTATCAAACACGTCACTTTCACGAAGTTCTCCATTACTGATTGCTGCTTCAAGTGCACGCCCAAACCTTTCGGCAGATTCTTGCATTATGCGTATGTAGGGTGTGTCTTGAGTGTCTACACCCTCTATGGAGGTTTCCTGAATGAGTTGTTCGGTAAATCCCATTAAATGACCGAGTTGATCATTTGCACCTTTGAGTTGGTCACTCGCACCATGCACCTGTTCGGTGACGTTATTTAGTTGTTCGACGGTGTTACTGTTTCCTGCGTCGATTTCGTGGACAATTTTTGCGATATATATCGATTGTTCATCGACGTTTTTCATCGCTGCGTTAATGGAATCCATTATTTGCTGAATGCTTTGTGCTTCTTCTGTAACTTTTTCGGCGGTTTGTGTGCTTTTTTCACCGCTTTTTAAGAGGTCGCCAATTTTGTCTGACAGCTCTTCAAGGGTGACATCGATTTTGGCGGTGGCGTTACTTGTTTGTACGGCGAGTGTTTTAACTTCTTCTGCAACAACCGCAAATCCTCGGCCAGTTTCCCCCGCACGCGCGGCCTCAATGGTGGCGTTAAGCGCGAGTAAGTTGGTTTGTTTGGCAATGGTGGTAATGCCTTCAGCAACATCTCTTACGCTGGTTAATGCTTCATTGGCGTGGCCAAGTTGGCCTTGAATGTCGTTAACAAGATCTGTGAGTGTACGAATATTTTCTAATGAGCTATCTATACTGCCACGAGATTCCCGCATTTGCTGATGAGCTTCCGCTGAAATCATTTGAGCTTCTTCAGCGGCAACACCCACTTCTCGGTTGTTGTCCGATAGGACAGAAGCGATAGATCTTAGCTCCTCAAACGAGGCAACAAAGTCGGTAAATTGATCGTTAACATTCTCTATATTCCCAGCAGAGTCCACGACCCTTAGGCCAAGGCTACTAGCGCTTTTGGCGATAGAGGCGATGATGTCGCGGTATTGTTTATTTTCCGCGGTAAGTTCGCTGATGCGTTGCTTATCGGCTTTATTGTTAAACACTCGGCTATTCTTCCGCTATTCGTGAGAATGTAAAAACTACCGCTTACATAACACTATAGTTGGAATTGAGCAGATTTCTGAGCCTTCTGTAGCGATTCTTAATGATTAGAGTAGTGCTATGCCTGGGTGGTAAGCATCAAACGATTCGAACACGGAAGTTACGCCCTTTGATTTTCCCGTTATTGAGCCGATCTAGTGCTTTACTCGCATCTTTTGTTTTAATAGCTACAAAGGCGACGAAGGGCAGAATATCTATTTTCCCCACCGATTTTCCATCAATACCGGCATCGCCTGTCAGCGCGCCAAGAATATCACCAGGCCGAACTTTGTCCTTCCTTCCACCGGAAATGCAGAGGGTGGAATAGAGCGGCGCAGGTAAAGATTTATCTGCAGCAGGAAGCGTATCTGCCGGTTCAAAATTTATTCCCTGGGACTGGTAGTCTTCAATGGCGGAGACTTTCGTGTGATCATTTGAGGTGAAGAGACTAACGGCCAGTCCCGTTTTGTCCGCACGACCGGTTCGGCCGATACGGTGCACATAGATTTCTGGGTCGTGTGGGAGGTCAAAGTTAATCACCATGGGTAAATCGTCGATATCCAAGCCTCTTGCGGCGACATCGGTTGCCACCAATACACGACAACTTTGCTGTTTGAATTGGATCAAGATTTTATCGCGATCCTTCTGTTCTAAATCCCCATGGAGCGCCGATGCGCTGGTATCGCGTTGGCCAAGATAGTGGCTTAGATCTTGTGTCATTTGTTTGGTATTACAGAACACCACGGCGCAGTCGGGTAACTGTGAGGAAAGGATCCTAGCAAGTGCCTCTTTCTTAGCTTTTTGAGAATCACATAGATAGAAGCTCTGAGTGATCTTGCTATTTGTATGTACGGATTCTACTTTGATGACCTTAGGGTCTCGTTGAAATCGGTCGCTAAGTTCTTGTATGTTCGTGGGGTAGGTGGCGGAAAATAGCAACGTCTGACGCGATGACGGGGTTTGCGCAATAATCGACTCCATATCCTCAATAAAGCCCATATCCAACATACGATCGGCCTCGTCTAATACCAGAGTCGATACCTGATCGAGAGAGAGCGTATTTTTACGTAGGTGATCTTTGATGCGCCCAGGTGTCCCGACGACTATGTGTGCACCGTGTTCCAGAGAACCTATCTGGGGGCCGATAGACTGGCCGCCACAGAGTACAACCACTTTGATGTTGTTTTGGTAGCGCGCCAAACGCCGAAACTCATCAGCAACCTGAGTTGCCAGTTCTCGAGTGGGGCATAACACTAATGTTTGGGTGCCAAAAAAGCGTTGGTTAAGCTTCATCAGTGCAGGAATCGCAAACGCGGCCGTTTTGCCACTGCCTGTTTTGGCTTGTGCGATCAGGTCATCACCGGCGAGCGCAAGCGGTAGTGACTGCGCTTGAATAGGGGTCATGGCGTGGTAGCCCAGATCCGTGAGGTTTTTTAATTGAGCTTCAGGTAGTTTGAGCTGAGAAAAGGCGTTGTCGGACATAATGGGTGCTATTGAAAGATTGATAACGGCGGCGAGTATAGACGTGTTTACCGTATCGTCCTAATACTTAGGCTGTGTGGAGAAGGCGCGGCATCACTCGGATGATGGTGCGTCTTCTTGAGCGAGAGGTAAGCGGAATAAATACAGACTTACACAGCTGCCTATCAGTGCGAGCATGAGTGTAATCCATAATTTCCCAACTATGAGCGCTGAAAGCGTCATGCCCGCGCCAATGGCAAATACAGCGCGGTTTCGGGCACGCTTTGGAATTCCCTGGCCGGACTGCCACATAGCAATTAATGGGCCCAGTTTTGGATGGTGCGTGAGCCAGTGGTGGAAGCGGTCAGATGATCGAGCGAAGCACCAGCTCGCCAGTAAAATAAACGGCGTGGTAGGCAACACGGGTAAGAATATGCCCGCAACACCTAATACTACGGACACCCAGCCCAAGGCTGCCAGCAGGATTTTTTTAGGGCTTATATGAATGCGAGTCGCCTCAAAACGCTAAGTTATTCTGAAATTGGAATGTCATATCTCATAGCTTAGTAGAGATACCGATGTTAGAGATATTAAGTCGAGACATAAGCCTATGTGTGACGCGGCAATCCGACTTGTGGTAAATATCTCGTTTTTATCACAAGTCCGATATACGCCATTATCTAAAATAGGCACGCTTGGGTAATACTGGCTTTATGATATTCAAGCCTTTTTCATATATGCGTTGAACATTTACAGGCGCGCCAGCCTCAACTCGGCGAGAGAGCATCGTCACAGGAAAAAGGCAGTGTTCAGTATCGCTTACGCATACAGCGTGAGATTTTCCGTCAAGGTCTTCATACACCTGCCAGGCCAACGCTTTGTCATATGCGACAAAAGCATCGCCCAATAAGACCCCCAGGGCCTGGAGCTCCATTTTATCTTCTTTGGGGATGAGTGCTTCGTTAATGATACGCTGTAAGATCGGGATGTTTCGTTTGCCCGTTTCCAATGATTTTCCGAAGTGGCGTCTACTGACAGTTTCGATACGATTACGTTGTTTGATTAAAAATTGCTCATTCAACCAGTTGAGCTCAAGGATTTTTGGGTAAGGGTTGGTTGTATTAATAGTCGCCTGGTTTTTCTGGCTTACTGCCAGGGGCGCGTTAAATAACAGAACAACGACACACAGCGAAAGAAGGCTATGTGCGGGAAAGCGGCTACGAGTAGCAATACAATAAGAAAACATGTAGATACATCTGCAATAAGAAAGATACTTGGCTTAAAGTATGCCGTGTAATGGGGAGCCATGACAAGAGGCTCTATGGTAAGGTACTTAAAATAGCGCGGGCAAGCCGCTTTGTGTCTGTAAAACCGTTTTTTATGTGAGAATTTGCCAGCTTTAGCGTACTAACCCTCTTAAATAGGAATGCTGTCAGGGGTGGGAATAAGGCTGCTATCCATGGGCTTAAGGGTTCGGGTAACTCACATAATCAGATAGAATAAATAGGGTGTACAAATAGCAGGAATAAATGGCGCGGATAAATCGTCTTAGATAAACAGCCCAGATACACGTTTATTATATGCATTCTTAAAAATGACGAATTTCACGTTGCTTATTCAGTTTACGCAATCAAATTTAATAGAGGTCGATCTGTGAAAACAGTAAAAATTCTAGGTGCTGTATTTATTCTTTTAGCTGCCCTTGTTGTTGGGCTTATTGTTTATGTGTTCGGTAATATCAATCAAATCGTTAAAGAGGTTGTTGAAACAGTCGGCCCACAAGTGACTAAAACCCACGTAGGTTTACGTGATGTAGATATTACGTTAACAAAGGGACGCGGTGAGCTAAATCACTTTGTTATCGGTAACCCCGACGGCTTTTCGAGCCCTTATTTTCTTAAGTGGGATGCAATTGCCGTTGAGATTGATCCAGCGTCCGTTCAATCAGATGTAATCGTGATCAACGATATGGTTATAAAGGGCGTCAAGATAAATGCGGAACAAAAAGGTACCAGTACCAATATTCAAGCCTTGTTAGATAATATTCCGTCTGATAAATCTGAAACTCAACCTACAACGGCAGAAAGCGGCGAAACAGAAGATATTAAATTAGCGCTTTCTCACATCGTTTTTGCTGAGAACGATGTGGAGCTTATTACCGAGAAGTGGGGGAGTTATACCCTGTCAATGCCTAGCTTTGAGCTTAACGGACTGGGTGATAAGGATAATGGCCTCACCCCAGAAGAGCTGGGCAAGGCGATTTTGAAACCAGTGCTTAAGCAGATCAAAGATCAGATGGAAGACAAGCTAAAAGACATCACCAAAGAAAAGTTAAAGGCAAAACTCGAAGAAAAGAAAGAAGAGATCAAAGCGAAGGTTGATGAAAAGAAGCAAGAATTTAAAGACGATCTAGAAAAAAAGAAAGAAACACTGGACGATAAGGCGGATGTTAAAAAGGAGGAGTTAAAAGAAAAGTTGGAGAAGGAGAAGGCCGCGCTGGATGAGAAGAAGGAGGAGTTTAATGATAAGGTTGACGATAAGTTAAAAAGCCTTTTTAAATAAATTTTGCATCTGTTGTCCTTATGAAGCCTTTGTTCGTGGTGGTGCAAGAGACCGCCAAGTTTATTGTCATAAATAAATCTGTGGGCATTGGCGTTCATGATGAAATTATCGGTGATCTGGCCGTAAATAGGGCATTAGACGTTGAAAACAATGCTGCGACTGAGGCTGATGCGGATTCTCGTGCAGATGCGCGGGCAGCCGAAGCGTCTGACTCTGATCCAAGTCAGTCTCAGGTGCGGTCTGACGGTCTTATCACTCATGTAAGAAAAGAACTAGACGATCAAAACCTGTTTCCTGTGCATCGCCTTGATAAAGATACATCCGGCTTGATGCTAATCGCAAAAGGGCGCGAAGCAACGAAAGAGCTTTCTGAACTCTTTCGGTTAAGAAAAGTGGAAAAGTTTTATATCGCATTGACTGACAAAAAAGGACAGAAGAAACAAGGCAGTATAAAGGGGGGAATGATTAAAGGCCGTCGCGGTTCATGGATGTTAACGCAATCAAAAGAAAATTATTCGACGACGCAATTTTTTTCTTACGGGCTTTCTGAAAGCCGAAGAGTCTTGTTGATGAAACCGCTAACAGGAAAAACACACCAGCTTCGTGTCGCGATGAAGTCTAATAGTGCTCCTATTCTAGGGGACCGTCGATACGGTGGAAGCCTCAGTGACCGGATGTATCTTCATGCATTTAAATTGGTTTTTGAGTTGGGTGGTGAGCACTTCGCTATCGAATCTTTGCCACTAGAAGGGCGTTACTTCCTAGACGAAGGGTTTCCATCTTTCATTAAAAGCTTGGGTGCTCCTGAATCACTCAAGTGGCCAAAGCTTCCGCCACCTAAGTCTTGAACGGCCTATGTCGCTCTTACATTCTTATAAATCGGTATTTGCATTATTAATGCTTCTGTTGATGATCATCTTAGTCTCAATAGTAGCGTACTGGGTTTTTCAACATCAGCACGGTTCCGTGACGGCATCTTCAATCCCTCGATTATCGTCTCGTAATTGTGGCGACTTTTTCTTTGACGACTTTTTCCATGGTAGATATGAAGTTCAATGTTTCTATTATAAGACTCACGAGGAAGGCGGGTTTAAACTCCCCGTAGCGTTAATTAAACAATACGATCAGGATATAACGGATGCTGAGCCAATTGAACGTGAATTGATGGTTTATATTCCTGGAGGACCTGGCCAAGGGTATATGACGACGGCAGATGAAATTACCTATTGGGTAGACTGGCTCTACACGAATGAACAAACGTACGATCTGCTTTTGTTTGACCCAAGAGGAACAGGGGAGAGCATCCCCTCAGCAACATGCGACAGCTATAATGCTTCCGCTGAATCTCTTCTTGCCGAGGCTGTTGAGACTGAACGTGAGCTACTAAAAATGAATATGGTGCTATCCGAGTGCCTAGAAGCATACGCAAAAGTGCTTAAACAGCAGTTTCCCTCGTATAACGGCGCTGAACTATACGATGTGTTTGCGACACGAAATCAAGCAGAAGATATTCATGGCATGGCAACGTCACTTGGGTATCAGCGAGCGCACCTTTGGGGTGTTTCTTACGGCACACGTTTGGCTTTGGCTGCCTCTCAGTTTGATGTAGTTAAAACACTTATTTTAGATTCTTTGTATCCGTTTGATAAAGGCCTATCTTCTGACTGGATCGAGCTCTATCAAAATAGTTTTAATCTTCATCACACCCTGTACGCCGACTTTTTGAAGGCAGGTGGAACGCGTATTTCTGAAGCACGTACTGAACGCTACAAAGATCTATATGGGCGTGTATTAGCACGTTTACAGGAAAAACCTTTAAAAATATCGCTACAGCGTTGGCGTGACGAGCGAATAATTGACTTCACTTTAACCCCAGAAAGATTGTTGGAGCTGAGTTTTAGTCACTTATATTCTCCCCATCGCTATGGTGAATTTTATCGAGGCTTGGCATATTTGGCAGAGATGGGAGATGTTAACGCCGAGCTTCTCGCAGTCTTAGAATACTTCGTGAACAACGTGTTGGACGAAAATTTCAGTTTTATCGCGTATTATGCTGTTGAATGCCTCGATAATAAATCACAGCACATTTCTCATAAAGATATTTCTTTTGAAGCGTTCCCCTTCTATGAGTTATATTTTTATTTGGGTTTCAAACATACCCTGTGTAATCACTTTGGTTTCTCAAAAGGTTTAGATGTTCAATCTGTGGTTCTAAATGAAGAGCCGTACTCTAGTAAGCCTGTGCTCATATTTTCTGGTGAGTATGACCCCGTTACTCCGCCGGTTTGGGCGAAGCGTTTTTCAAAAGAACATATAAATGCCCGCCACATAGAATTAAGGGGTAGCGGTCATGCGCAGTTGCGAGGGAAAAAATGCAATTGGGATTTTTTGAATGACTTTGTTCGTGAGAGTGTACCTAACGCTGTTATTCAATGTGAGGCATCTCTGTTGTGGCAATAATTTGGCAAAAAAAACACGGTGGAAATCTATACGAGGTTCGAAAAGCAGGGAATAGCTTGCGCCTTTATACCGACGGTATATTTCATAGCCAATGGAATCCCCGTCGTCCATTGGCTGGGCATTTGTGGGATCTTCTTTTTTTGCCCGCGTTATTTCACGAACGAGTGTGGAACTTGGAGGAATGTATTTTGTTGGGTTTGGGTGGTGGCGCGGTCGTAAATATGCTCAACACCTTTGCTAGGGTCAAACATATAACCGCGGTAGATCTTGACCCAATTCATTTGCACGTCGCAAAGCGATACTTTATTGAAGACAATAAAAATGTCTCTCTCATTAAAAATGACGCGCGGGTATTCGTAGAACGTCTCGCGGCAAATAAACACGCGCATGAAAAGGCCGATATCATTATTGATGACCTGTTTTATGGTGTTGATTCTGAGGGTGGCTCTAAGCATAGAGACGCCGTGAGAGCGATCGATGTTGATGAGGCATGGTTGTCGGTGCTGTCGCGCAGTTTACATGCAGATGGAATTTTGGTGACAAATTTTGAATCAGAGAGCCAAATGCGACAAGCACTTAAATCCAAACTATTGAAATCCGCAGGGTTTGTATCACGCGTTTACTTTCGACACCCGCGTTACGAAAACGTTATAGCCGTATGTTTTAAAGCAGATAGAGATATCGGTTTGTTTAAGCGGAATCTTGCTCGCCTTAAATCCGATTTTTCACGGCTACAAGTGGGTGGGTTACTATATGAGTTAGTGGTTCGCTAATTCATTAAAATTCCAAATATCGGTAGTGCGGTTCAAGGTTCATAATGACTAACTCTAACCACTTTAAATTGCCTATTGTTGCTTAACACCGTTACGCACTTAAATTTTTCGCTAGCCAATGTATCCAGCGGTATAAAACTATTTACCACAAAATAGGCCAGCCCTTTTTTTGCCAGTAAACGTTTGGTGGTATTTAGGAATAGAGCGGTTAAGGCTCGGCTGTTATCAAAACCCTGGTGAAAGGGTGGGTTGCATATCAGAAGATCGACGGGCGTGGATATGTTCGCCGCGCAGTTATCCGCAACGATGCGATAACTGAGAGAAGCTGATGACGGATGTTGCGCTATATTTTGTTCTGCTGCCAAAATGGCTGCGGCGTTGTTGTCGGTTGCGATCAGCGCTTCGATGCCGCTAATACGCTTTTCATTCAACGCATCTAATATGCTTAGAGACAGGTACCCGTAACCACAGCCTAAATCAAGTATTCTTGTCGGTGAGATTCCTGCAAGGCGTAGATCGTTTAGTAGGGTATCAATTAAGATCTGGCTGCCTTGATCGACCTTATTCCATCCATATAACCCTGGCTTGCTAATAAAAGAGGATGCGGCGTCTTTCGGTTGGATGCGACGTAGTTCTTGGTAGTGTTTATCGTCAAGCAGAGTGTCTGGTTTTCTATTTTTCGGTGCTGTGAGTGTTGCTGTGTAGTCATCCCCATTCTTTTTTAATTGCCCCTCGAAACCAAGCGTTTTTACCAATTTTTGGTGATAATTTTTAATTCCTTCGTTCTTTTTCCCCCCGACGATCAATACGCCATTTTTATCTAGTATGGATAGGCATTTGTTAAACACATGGTGGCAGACGGGGCGTTCTTTGGATATTCGATAGATGCAAACATCGAATTGTTCGTCGAGCGCATCGAAGTCAAAATCGGAAAACAGGGTGTTTAATTTGTCAGTGCTCGGAACTTCAGTAATATCAAATCGGTTACTAAGGATTGTTATCTTTCCCTGTAAATTCACAGACCGAATGATGGTTGGATCAATGTTTTCATCCGCAACTAGCAGCACTCTCCGTGATCGATCAGCGGAAAGTATTTGCGATGCGATTAACGCCAATGCAGAAAAGGTATCGGTATCAGCCATCATGTTTCACGCCGCGGGTGTTTTTTTCAATAAGAGAAAGTTCCTCTTGAGTTATATAGCGGAACTGACCTGGCGACAATGCGCTGTCTAGGCTCAAGCCCGCAATGGACTCACGATGTAATTGGGTTACGTGGTTTCCTGTCGCGGCGAACATACGTTTAACTTGGTGGTATTTTCCTTCGCTCAAAGAAAGCCGCACTTTTTTAGGTGAGATAACTTCTAAAAAAGCGGGGCGAGTTTTCTTTTTTTCACCTTCAAGTTGTACGCCCCGCGCAAAAAGGGCTGGGGCCGTTGGTGAAAGTGGCGCATCCAGTGATACGCGATATATTTTTTTGCAGTCGACCGATGGTGAAGTAATGTTATGGTTCCATTTTCCATCATTGGTGATTAGCACCATGCCCGTGGTGTCTAAGTCTAATCGACCAGCGATTTGCAGGTCTTTAAACGGGAGCAGCTTAAGTTTTTTACCCGCAAAGTTTGCGGACTGTTTGAGTAAGTCTATTACCGTTGGGTGTTGCCCATCTCCGTTTGCACAAACATACCCTTGAGGTTTGTTAAGGATAAGGTATACATCGCCGATCGGTTCGATACGAACGCCGTCCAACATAACAATATCTTTATTGATTGTTGTTCGCACATCGACGCTGCCGACAAGTTCTCCGTTTAGTTCAACTCGCTTTGCTTTTATCAGCTTGCGAACATCACTACGACTATGATCAGTGTTGTTACTGATGAATTTGTCGATACGAGGGGGCATAAAAACCTTTGGGTTAAGTACGGCTAAGTTTAGATTCGCCCGAGTCGACGGTTTGGTATATCAGCGTGTTAATGGTCATTGGGCCGACGCCTCCAGGAACGGGCGTAATCGCCGCGACACGATCGTAAAGTGGGGCCAGCTCGATATCGCCAATACCACCAGGGTGGTAGCCTGCGTCGACAACCACTGCGCCATCTTTGATCCATTCAGCTTTGATGAACTCGGGTTTTCCCACTGCGCCAACGACAATGTCGGCTTGTTTGATGTGATCAGCGAGGTTTTCCGTACGTGAATGGCAAATGGTGACCGTTGCGTTAGCGTTGAGCAGCATCGCAGCCATTGGCTTACCGAGGATAGGGCTTCTACCGACAACAACGGCATGTTTACCTGAAAGAGGAATGTCATATGCTTCTAGCAAGCGCATAATCCCTTTTGGGGTGGCACAGCCGTATGCTTCTTCGCCCATTGCCATACGCCCAAAGCCAAGGCAGGTTACGCCATCAACATCCTTATTCAGTGCTATTTCATCAAAGCAAACGCGTTCGTCGATTTGCTCGGGCACTGGGTGTTGCAACAAAATGCCGTGAACATCGTCATTGTTGTTAAGTTCTTGAATTTTATTAAATAATTCTTCAGTCGTGGTGCTGGAGGGCAATGCAATTCTGAGGGATTCCATGCCTACCCGCGTACATGCATTGCCCTTCATTTTGACGTAGGTGGCCGACGCGGGATCATCGCCAACGAGAATGGTCGCAAGGATGGGTGTACTGCCTGTTTTCTCTTTTAACGCCGCTACTCGCTGGTTGAGTTCGGTTTCTGTCTTTTTGGCCAAAGCTTTACCATCGAGAACTAGTGCGCTCATTCGTTGAATCCTATGTCGTGAAGTCTATGTGATGTTTGTGCGTGATTTGAGTGATCAAAACAGCGTAATCAGATATTTTCCCATAGCTTTCGATATCTACCAAATAAATCAATAAAATCAAACTGATACAACGAAAATCATAGGAATAAATTGTTTCAAATTGACGTTGACGCCCGCTATGTGCGCCGGTATCATGCTCGCCTCTCGAAACATGGCTACTCTAGCTTGAGAGACTGCTAAAGACTAGCAAGATCTAGGGAATAGAGTAAAAGCCATTGAAAACGGAGTGTAGCGCAGCCTGGTAGCGCGCCTGCTTTGGGAGCAGGATGTCGGGGGTTCGAATCCCTCCACTCCGACCATTTCGAGACTGTCTGTAAGTTTAGGGCTATTAGAGCGCTCGTAGCTCAGTCGGATAGAGCAACGGCCTTCTAAGCCGTGGGTCGCAGGTTCGAATCCTGCCGGGCGTGCCATGCCTTAGTTTATACCCTAGAATATCTTAAGCCTTTCTACGGGCTGTTCTAGCTTTCAATGGTGAACGTAGCTCAGTTGGTAGAGCCCCGGATTGTGATTCCGGTGGTCGCGGGTTCAATCCCCGTCGTTCACCCCAATTCTCCCCCTAAAGTTAAGAACCTATAAAACCTGTCTTTAAGCTATGCAGTTCTGTGTTGCTAAAACTGTCGCAGTCCAGCAGCTACACATCTGACTAAGCGGCCATTTTAAAGTGCGCACTAATCTTTCGTGCTTTTGTGTGCGAGTTTATGTGCATTAAGCTCCCAGTTTTGTCCATCAAATGCCGTTATAGATACCGAGTTTGCTTTTGTATCCAGGCAGTTCACATTGATATCGATGCCGTCTGGGTTTGATCGTGGTGTATAAAAAGGTTTTACGCCGCAGTGCTTGCAGAATGTGTGCTGTGCTGTGCTATGCCCGTATTAAATGTATAACAAGTTAAGTGATCCTTTCCTTCAATGAGGGAAAATTTACTTAATGGGCGGATGAGATGTAAAAAACCAGATTTTTTACATATTGAACAATTACAGTAGTCGGCCTCGATATCTTCAGGGGCCTCGATCTCGAATTTTACTTTTTTGCAGTGACAACTCCCTTTGTACTTCATAAAGCCTCGTTATATTAATTTAACTGTAACTGAATGTGGAAGGTTGTTCCGACATTGATGTCTGACGTAATTGCCAGCTGGCCTTGATGGTGATCGGTAATAATGAAGTGGGTGAAAGAAAGTCTGTTTTCGCCTTCCGAGGGCTCGCTTTTGTGGGGCCATGTGCTTACAAACGGTTCAAATATGTCTTGCTGTTCTTCCGCTGTAAGTCCGACACCGTTGTGAGCGACTTTAATCCACATCGCATCGTAGCACTCACTAATCTCTACTTTTATATGCGGCTGAAATTCGGCTTTATCAGTTTTTGCCAATGCATGTGCGCAGTGCCGAAATAGGCTCAAAAATACTTGCTGCATTTCTGCCATATAACAAGGGATCTGAGGTAGATCTTTTTCAATGTTACGTTCAACGGATATATCTTGGAATCGCAATCCAGACGGGTCGGATAGGGTGGTTTCGGCCAGGCGAAGGGAGTGCTCTAATATTTTCGGCATCGATGCGACGCGTTTTTTATCCCCATGACTGCGCGCAAATTCCAAAAGATTATTGATGACGCTTGATACTTGTGAACCGCGTTCTGAGGCGTCACTTAATAATGCGTCGATTTTATCTCGGTCGATATTCGAGTCCTGTATAGAAATCGATTCACGAATAGTTGTCAGGTCCTCTGATATAGCTTGGAGAGGTGAAGCAATATCGTGAGCCATCGTCGAGGCAAGCTCACCCATGGAAGACATCTTGTCGCGTTGGATTAGCATATTTTCGGCGAGGGTTCGCTGTGTGACATTTTCAACCAGAACGACAACGCCGTTATCGAGCTGTCCCTTTAAAGGGAATATACGTATGTCAAAATAATATTGGCCGCGTTGGCTATGTTTTATCGTGGACGACAACCCGCTCACTAATACATCTTTGACCTGTTGAGGGGATATTGTGATGGTTGGATATATCTCCCACAGGTTTGCACCGCGGGCTTTCTCGTGATCGATGCCGGTAATTTCTTCTGCGCAACGGTTCCATTGTGTAATCTTGAGCTCGCTATCTAAGCCAATCAGCATTGACGGCATAGATTGCAGTATGTTCTTGATGTACGCCTCTGACGCTTGCAACAATATGGACGTATTTCTATGTTGCTCTATTTCCCCTTCGAGCGCGGCGTTCGACTCCTTTAGCAAGGAGTTGGATTCATCAAGGTTCGCTGTGCGTTCAAGCACCCGCTGTTCGAGAGCGTTGCGAATTTCTTTCAGTGCTCGATTCGATTTTACCTGTTTGCGATGGCTGAAAAACAAGGTCACAAGCGCAATACTGAGCGCGACGATCAGTACGGAGCTGGAGAAATTAGCAACATACTGCCATTTCGTCTCCCCTTGTTCGTCTTTAAAATATTGAATAAAGCTCGCATGGCTTGAAGCGGAGAATAGGGCGAGTAAGATCGGTGTAAAAATAAGCGAAAGTTTGCGCATGTGGAGCGAAGAGATTCCTGCGTTGATATGAGCTGGAATATTAGCAGATAGCGCTTAAAATCACAGTGCTTATGCGGGATGACTTTGCCGACGATGCGCGGGAATATTCGCTAATGGCCAGATAGGGGAGTGCGTCACAAGAACACATAAATAACGGGACCATTGTTAGGTGTCTGCCATATAATGTTGGAAAGGCTTCTAAGTAACACGAAAATTAGCACACGAGAAAACAATAACGACGGTGTTTCGACGATGTTAAAACAATCTATATGGCTTGCGGTTTTATGCTTAATCAGCACGACTGGCGCTCTGGCGGTGGATGAAGGCTCGGCATCGGCAGAGCAATCAAGCCAGGGGCAGGCAACTGCGAAAACAACAGTGCTTGAAGTGATTGACGCCTATGCTGATGTGCATTCTGGCCCAGGACGCGGCTACCCCGTGTTTTACACGATAGAGCAGGGTGAAAAAATTGAAGTGCTGACACGTCGCCCAGATTGGTACGAAATACGCGCAGCAAATGGCAAAGTCGGGTGGACGACCGCAGCACAGATATCTCGTACGATTCAATCCACTGGCGAGCCAGCGGACTTACCATCGGTTGGGTACGGCGATTACATCAAAAATAGTTGGGTAACGGGTTTGTCTACTGGTCAGTTCCAAGGCGGTGATTTTGATGGTTACGAGGTATTTAGTGTTACCGGTGGCTACCGTTTTTTAAGCTGGCTGGGTGCTGATGCAGAGCTGGGAAGAGTGTTTGGTACTGATGCGAGCGGGGATTATTATGCTGCTAATATCAGCATTGAGCCTGCCGCGCACTGGAAACTATCACCGTTTTTGTCTGTGGGTACTGGCCGCATCTCCATTGGCTCACAACCCACATTGATTAGTTTTGCCGTGAACGATACCGACTTCGATAGCTATGGTGTGGGTGCAAGCTTCTATCTTGGCCGAAATTTTGTGATTAAGGGCGAGTACCGTTGGTATTCGGTTTCTACCAGTACAGACCAGGAGGACCTAGAGGCGTGGCGAATTGGCTTCAACACCTTTTTCTAAAACCCATATCAGCTAGCGTTTTGAGTGGGGTTGCGCTGTTAGCAACGGCGCCTGTCGCAGTAAATGCGAGTGAGCTGAATGTAAACTCAGAGCTTTTTGACGTGAGTCTTGTGGCCGGTGTAATCAATCTGGAGGACTTCCCTGCAGAGTACGTGATTGGCGCGAATGTAACCTTTAAAGCTTCTGAAGATTTTTTTCTTCAATATAACTATATGCAAGCGGATGTATCGAAATCTTCTTTTGAGGAGGCAGACAGCTCTAATGTCTTCGCATTTGAGCGCTCCTTAGTACATTACGATCTTTTGTTGGGGTACAACATTTTTCAAGGTGAGTTTTTTACTGGTGGAGATAATGCCCATCTTTCAGCTCTGTATACCGTCGGGGGGATTGGTTATACCGATTTTGGTGGAGAGGAAAACTTTACGTACACGATAGGAGTAGGTTACCAGATCGAATTTAGACGCAAATACGTCCTTCGAGTAGATTATAGGGACTATATCTATCAAACATCGTTAATTATCGGCGACGAGGAAAAAACCGTACACAACAATCAATTCAGCGTTGGCTTGGGTTATCTTTTCTAGGTGATCTGTCCGAAAATGATAGGAAAAAAGGGGGATGTTTGTTCATCCCCCTTTTTTTGAGGTCAGAAAAAAGTATTGAAACCAATTGATATTTCGCTATTGTGCGTAAGCTTTTCGCTATCGACAATATTTGTAATGTTACGATTAACGATATGGTCCTTAAAGTCTAAGTTGATTGAAAACCAATCGGTTAGAGTGGTTTTGTAGCTAACGCCTATGACTAGCCCCGTTTCACTATTACTGGCAAAGTCTACTTTTTCCAAGCCTCCGATTAGGTATAGCCCAGAGTTGTACTTTCTTCGATTACCCCAGAATGCCCGACCCTTAAGCACCTGGTAGCCTCCTGAAACGCTCGTATATTTAAACTTTCTGTCTGATATAAAGTTTAATCCGTCGCTTACTTCAACACCTGATGGTTTGGTCTTGGCGCTACCTAGCGCGGCTTCAACAAACACCTTTTCATTGAAATAGTATTTGAACGAGAAACGTTTCATTGTGTTGGTATTAAAATCTTCTACCGAAAGTAAGCCTGCATTGAAGCCAATTTCAAAGTGTTCAGTATCGAGCGCTGCAGGGTTAGCCGATGTCGTCTTTTTGTCGGGGTCAATGACTCTGATGCTGGGTTTACTTGGATCACCCTGAGCACTTGTTGAAAAAACGCAAAGTAATGCGCCTTTCACAAAACATACTCGCAGTGAATTTCGTATTTGTGAGAGCGAAACTTTACGAGCTAATAAATCAAAAGGGCGTGGGAGAAAGTGAGACATACGATATCCGTAAGCAAGGGAGTTATGGGCAGCATTGTACTGAATATTTTACTTATCAGCGATGTACACAGCTCTCGTTTTTTATAAACAGCTGTCCGACAAAAGTGCACACCCCAAATGATGGGGTGTGCATTAGAAGGCCAAATTCAAACGATCGACTCGATACCGAAGGTGGCTGTAGTGTGACCTGTTCGCCGCTTTACGCATCTTGTGCTGATTTCAAGGCAAGAAATACGGTACTTTTTACAATCCGAGGCTAACTATTAGCGAGTTTTTGTTGTATATTTTTGTAATAATTTCAATGAGTTTAGGCACAAACCTCATGCATATACTACCTAATCGAATAACAATGTGTCTCATGCTCGTTTTTGCATCTTTAGCTCTGAATGCGCAAGAAGCGAGTGTTGATACCGAATGGGCAGAATCTATAGATGACCCGAGCATTGATTTCGGTGGTGACGCCGGACAGAAAAGCGCGCGAAACGCCTTAAATGAGGTTCAAAAGATCTCGCGTGATATTCAGTTGTTGAAAAGCGAGGTCATTGTACTCAATAAAGACCTGCGGCTAATGGAGGAGAAGCTTCTATTCCCCTCTAGCACTAAAGTGTCGTTTTTTGTGTCAGCGACCTCGGGTCAATTCTTTGATATCGAAAGCATAAAGCTCAAAATTGATGGCCGTTTTGTTTCTACCCATATCTACTCTGAAAAACAACGTGAAGCGCTTCTTCGTGGTGGCGTGCATAAGCTCTATATAACAAACTTATCCGAAGGCAAGCACGATGTTATTGCCTTTTTTACTGGTATCGGCCCTGGTGGGCGTGCGTATAAGCGAGCGACGGAACTGCGAATGAAAAAAGGCCCAGGCAGCCAGTATTTAGAAATCGCGATTAGTGACGATACCGTCGCACAAGAACCCACATTTGAACTGAAGGTTTGGTAAGGGTGAGCCATCGGTACGGACAGGGCAGTGCGCGAGTCATTGTTGCCAGCGTGTGTCTCTGGTTTATGAGCGCTCAGGCCTCTGTGATTGATTCTCATGTTGAATCAAAGGCAGAGCTCGAATATGGGCTTGTCTATTATGCGTTTTATCAAAAACGTTACTTCCGAGCGCTAGTCGAAGACGCTTATGCGGTCGCTAGGCAGAACAAAATAGCAATGAGTGACGAAGGAGAGCTGCTTAAGGGCGGAATGTTACTTTCCTACGGTATGGCGGACGATGCCAAGGTGATTTTTGAGACGCTTTTAGAAAAGAATGCGCCACCGCTTGTGCGTAATCGTGCATGGTATTTCATGGCGCGTTTTTACTATAACAAGTCCGATATTACGAATGCGGCAAAATCCCTAAGTTTCATAAAGGGTGAAATCCCGCAAGATTTGGTGTTCGACTATTATTATTTGTCGACGTTAGTAAAAACCGCTGCCAAAAGCGCCTTGCAAGACGAAGGTCTTGATAAAAGCTTGGTTGACGCGCCACAGTATCCCTATCTTTTGTTTAACTTGGCGATTGGCCAGCTTCGACAAGGTAAGCTGGTTCAAGCGGTAGCGAACCTCGAGCTTGTTAAGTCTTATGAGGGTGTGAACGAGGAGTATCTAGTGCTCTCAGATCGTGCGAAGCTTGCGCTTGCTCAAATAGCGATGCAAAAAGGGCGCTTTGATCAAGCTTGGAGATATTTAACCGAAATTCGTACAACGGGTCTTTATTCAAATCGCGCGCTGCTGAACTATGCGTGGGCAGCAATTAAGATTAAACGTTTTCCAGATGCTACTGCTGCGTTAAAGCTGCTGAATACGCGCAGTATCGCGAGTCCTGAAGTTCAGGAAGCGAAGGTGTTGTTGGCACATTTGTACGAGCAGGAGGGATCGCCACGTAAAGCCTTGAAGGCGAATCTATTATCGATACAAGACTTTAAAACCGGCGTCGCCATGGTGAATGAAGCGCGAAGAATTATTGATAAGCAAGATGTTCCCGAGGAATTTATTACGAATATGGATGCCATTATTGATGATTCGGATTGGCATAGCGCCACGCCGAGCGTCGATTATAAGAATCTGACGCCATTTTTAATCGACTTAATGTCGGGGCATCCATTTAACGAAACCTTAAAAGAGCTGGCGGATTTATACTATTTAAGAGAGAACCTCCAGTATTGGCTTCAGCAAGCGAGGGAGCACCTTATCATCATGGAAAATGCGACAAAGAAGGCATTTGATGAAAAAAGTCACGAATTAGTGAGGGAAAGCGCACAGTTTAAAGGTCGCTTTAAAGACAAAAAGTCAGAGCTTAATCTTCTTAATCTAACCTTAGATAAAGAAGATCAGTCGCGTATCGATGTCTTATTGAAGTCGACCAGCGAGGCTCTCGCGGTTTTTGACGAGAAAGTCGAAATGTTTAGCTCCTTAGAGAATGTTTATACATTGCCTAGTAGCTACCGGCCAGAAATTAACGCCTTACATCGGCGAATCAAAATGCTATTACAGAAAACTGAGCTCAGTATCGTCAAACTAGAACCCGTAATGCGCAGCTTAGTAAAAGCAGAGTTGGATAAACATGAAGAGCGTATGAACTATTATTCTGCACAGTCTCGATTAGCGAAGGCGCGTTTGTACGACACAACATTGTCGACCTTACGTGACGCGCAGCAAGTTATTAAAGAAGAGCAGGGGGCGTCCCAGTGAGAGCCATAAAACCCGTGCGCCCATTCTTTAAAAGTATCTGTACTACAGCATTGCTAACGGCGGTGGTGTCTTGCGCCTCTAATAACACCCAAACCTTGGGTCAGCTTAAATACGAAGAAGAACAAGAAAAAGAAATCGAATTCGAAAAACTCACGCATGAACAAGTTAGAAATGAATACAAAGAGCTGATTGACTTATTTGAAGACGAGAAACTAAAAGAACGCATTGAGCGTCGGATTGCCGATGTATATATGATGGAAGCGGTAGACGATCAGCTTGAAGACGAAGAAACAAGTGAATATGTCGAAGCGATCAAAGCATATCGAAATATTCTTGAGCGCTATCCTGACTCGCCTGATAACGCTGAAGTATTCTATCAGTTAGCCAAAGCGTACGATTTGGAAGGCGAGCAACAGGAAGCAATGCGCATGCTTACCGAACTCGTAAGGCGCCATCCCACCTATAAAAATATATCGGAGGCACATTTCCGCAAGGCGGATATTCATTTTAATTGGCAAGAATACGATCAAGCAAAGGCGTCTTATTCTGCCGTCACAAGATTGTCCGAAGGGCGTTTACTGTTGAATGCCCACTATATGTTGGGCTGGGTGCACTACAAGCAGCTCGCTTTTGAAGCGGGTGTAAATGATTTCGCTTTCGTTCTTAACAAAATACTTGTACCAGGGCGCGATATTGCCTCGCTAAACAAAGCGGAAAAGCCTCTCGTTGAAGATTCTATACATTCAATGAGTCTTGCATTGGATAAAATTGGCGGTGCGGAAACCATCCCCGAGATTGATAGTATTTCTGACCGTGATTACACCTGGATGCTCTATGATCATCTAGGTGAGTATTATTTGGAAAAAGAACTATATGAACAATCTGCAAAAACGTTTAGATATTTTGTTCGCGCCCATCCCAAGTCAGATAAAGCGCCGACGCTTCATAAAAAGCTAATAAGTGCTTATACCAAAGGAAAATTTCCACGACAGGCCTTGGCCGAAAAAGAACGTTATGTACGTTCATACGGTATCACGTCGAACTACCCAGGAAATTCAGAAGGGATTCGCGCAGAAATATCGTCCCAGCTTATCGTGTTCTTAGAGGAATTGGCGCGGTTTAATTATACCGACGCCCAGTTCTTTCTTGGCGAAGTTAAAAAAGAAAAAGATGCCAACAAGGATAATTTCGATACAGTTAAGACCAGTAAGCTAGAAAAGGACGCCATTATCGCATTTACGCGCTCCGCGGAGTTCTATGGTGAGTATATTCAAACATTCCCTCAAGACCAGCGCGTCGATGAAATGCGCTTTTTAAAGGCGGAAGCACATTTCCAAGCGAAGCAATACTTGTTGTCGGCAGAGGATTATGAGCTTGTGGCTTATCATCCGGTTGGTTCAAGCGCGAAAGAGAATGCGGCTGACTCAGGGTATGCTGCAATTATCTCTTACCAGAATCATATTGAATCCTTTGCTGGAAAACAGAAAAAACGCGTGAAGAAGTTTCGTGGAATTGCTGTTGACAGCATGCTCCGATTTTCCAAGAAGTTTGATGCCGACGAACGTTCTCCCACGGTACTTACTAACGCTGCTGAATATCTCTTTGGTCTGAATCAATATGAGCGTGCCATCAGTGTGGCGCAAGATCTCGTCGCTAAAGAAAATCTGGATGAGACCTTATTAAAGACTGCTTATGGCATCTTGGCTCATTCATTTTTCAAGTTAGAGCGTTATGCTGAAGCTGAAACTAGCTATGTTAGTCAGCGTGAGCTTGTGGCCGTTGAATCTGAAGAATACGTTAAAATTTCCGAACGTATTGCCGCGACAGTATTTAAAAATGCTGAAGTTATCGAGTTAACAAAAGGTAAATTGGCAGCGGCTTTGGAATTGTTAAAATTAAAGCTGTTAACGCCAGACTCGCCCATTCGTATAACCGCCCAATACGATGCAGCGACCTTGTTGCTTGGTGTCAGCGAATGGTCCAAAGCGATTACAGAACTTGCTGAACTCGCAAGGCTTTATCCCGATCACGAATTAGCGGTTGAGTTTCCCCGTAAACTCGCACTTGCTTATCAAAAGAACGTTGACTGGGGTAAAGCTGCACATGCGTATTTGGCGCTATATAAAAACGACCCAGATCCAGAGATTAAACGAGAAGGGTTGTTTCTTGCTGCCAGTATGTATGAAAAGGCAATGGATTATGATTTGGCGATTAAATATTTCAAGCGCTATGCCTATGATTATGAACAACCCTTCGATACTCGAATGGAGGCGCGTTTCCATCTGGCGACAAACTATGAAACGTTGGGCGATATCGGTAAACAGTTATATTGGTTGCGGCGAATTATAGCGGGGGATGCAAAATCCGGAGAGCAAAGAACCGAACGCAGCCGTTGGCTGGCGGCTTGGTCAAACGCAAAATATGGCGATTATTTCGCTTCAGAGTTTCGTAAGAAAAAATTGCGCCAGCCACTACAGCGCAGCTTACCTAAGAAAAAACAGTTTTTTGAAGATGCTTCAGCGCGTTATCAAAAATCCGCTGACTACGGAATTCTCGAATTCGTAACAATGTCGAGTTATAAAATCGGTTCTCTGTATCAAAATTTTGCGACGGACCTTCGTCGTGCACCGAAGCCTTCCGGTTTAAGTGCAGGGGATGTGCATATCTACAATGAAATTATAGAAGAGCAAGCAAGTCCATTTGATCAGCTTGCCGTCGAAGTGCATCAAGCCAACATAGACAAGGCGTGGGAAGGCCATTTTGATTCATGGATTGCTCAAAGCTTTGGTGCGTTAAGTAAACTTTATCCCGATCGCTACAACAAACAAGAAGTTAGCGCGACCTATGGTGAAGAGATAAGGTAATGAAAATGATGTATATGTTTAAAATCGGTTTTTACGCTTTACTGTTAGTTTTGATGATGGCCTGCGGTAGCGCAGGGATCAAGAGAAATAGCAACGATGTGGTCGTTGCGCCAGAACTAATGGATACAGGACAATATTTACCGCAACAGACATTCGATGGAAAAACATCGACTTTTTTGCCCTATGAGCATAAGGAAAATCCTTATCTGGCACTGGAAGGCAAAATTAAAAAGGAAGCGGTAACAAAATTTATTGAAGCACGTCGCGCATTAAGAAGTAACGAACTAGCGCTGGCTGAGAAACTATTTGAAGAAGTGTCCGTGATCGATCCAGACTTGTCTGGCCCCTGGGTGATGCGTGGTGATATCGCCTTAAAATCTCAGGACAGAGCTAGAGCAGTGACACATTTTCAAAAAGCGATCTCGGTGAATGCCAAAAATATCAATGCGTATATAAAGCTTGCCAAGACTCAGCGGCAATTAGGTAAATTTATTGACGCCCAGAATACCTATGCCAATGCTTTACAGGTATGGCCCGACTTCCCTGAAGCGCATTTAAACTTGGGTATACTTTACGATATTTATCTGAACCAAGCTTTACAGGCACAAAAGCATATGGAGGCGTATGTATTTTTGACAGAAGATGAGAATGCTCAGGTTGCACTTTGGTTGCGGGAGATTCAAAAACGTACAGGTGTGGCGCCAAGTTTAACTCAGAAGCGGGGGGCGGATAGCGCGATTTCCGTAAATTAATCTCATGGTGAAACGATTTTTTCTGATCTTTTGTGTAGTATGCCCAACGGCCTTTGCTGAAGATGCCGTTAATTCTGACGCAGAGAAAAAGGCTAGGCTTAGTGCTGAAGAGCCGACGCTATTTTTGGAGTCGACATTAGTCGGCGACAAAGAACAGCCAACTGTCAGCTATTTTATCCCTTGGAAGGGAACGGGCACGCCAGACAATCTCCATTGGAACCTGGAACAAAAAAACGACAGAACCTTGGATGTGATTGATCGGGATATTATGGTGCGTTCGATGTCGATATATAACGAGCTGAATATGGAGAACGTACCCGCGCCCGAGTAATGGAAGCGTTATGTTTCTAAGCGTTGGTATCGTTGAACGATAGTAGCATTAATGAACAAAATGATTTAAAGAGAACAGGTCATGGTTGATATTTACAGTACGATTACTCGTTTCTTTCAAGACGGTGGTTTATTTATTTATCCTATTGCGTTGGTGCTTGCCGTTGGCTTGGCCATTGCGGTAGAGCGTTGGGTGTATCTCACCAGAGAGCGTCACCGCAATGCTAAAGCCTTTGAGGATTTCTTGCCGCTATTGAGAACCACTGACCTAGATAAAATGCAGCTCTATACCCGAGAAGTGAGTGTGCCCGTCACTCGTATTATCGGATGTGGGCTCGATATGATGAAAGTTTCAAAGCAACGTGCCGATATTGAAAATTCCATGAGTGAAGGAATGCTAGAGACTATGCCGCGGATAGAAGAGCGTACGGGCTATTTGGCGGTGTTAGCTAATGTTGCGACCTTACTTGGTCTACTCGGCACTATCATCGGCCTTATTGGCGCGTTTACCGCGGTTGCCAATGCTGATCCCGCTGAAAAATCAGAGCTCCTGTCCCTGTCTATCTCTGTCGCGATGAATACAACGGCATTTGGTCTCATTTCAGCAATTCCGCTTTTGGTCTTACATGCAACATTACAAAGCAAAACCGGAAAAATTATTACAAGTATCGAAATGGCGGCGGTTAAGTTTCTCAATATTATGACGATCCATCGCTTGATCGAAGCTGGGTTACCCCGTCCAGGTGCCGCTAGTGCATTTAGTCAGGTACAACCTGCCGAGCCTGATGCGGTAGTGGTTGAAGTTGAGGAGCAGCCGGAAATCGAAGAAGAGCCAGCGCAAGATACGGAAGCTGGCGAAGACGATAGCGCCGATTCCGATAATTCAAAATAACTGCTTCTGAGATCGTTTTTCTCGATGAATTTTAAATTTAAGCAAAAGACTGAAGAAACGGCTGATATTGATGTAACGTCGTTCATGAATCTGATGATCGTGCTGGTGCCAGTGCTTTTGTTAAGTATGACGTTTACTCAGACGACGGTTTTGGAAATTAAACTACCTGAATTGACGGGAGGCGCAGTCGCGACCGATTCCCCTCAATCTAAATTAGAAGTGGAAATTTCTCAGACTGGCTATCGTGTCTATTACCCAGAAAATACGCTTGTTCAAGAAATTCCCGCACTCGAGACGGAAGAAGGTAAGGTATATGACCATAGAAAGCTGTCTTATATTCTTCAGGTAATAAAACGACAGGCAAGTGAAAAAACCGACGTTTTATTGCGGTCTGAACTCGATATCGATTACCAGTATATTGTTGCCACGATGGATACACTCAAGTCTTATCGTACTGTAGTGGCGGCCAGCGTCGTTGAAATCGAATTGTTCCCCGAAATCGCCTTAGATGACTCACGAACCGTGGTGAAATCACGCATACAATGATTAGCTCTACTGTCTTTTATTCAAGAGAAAAGAAATCGGGTTCGCCTAAGCTGAGCTTGGTCGCCCTTATGGATATTTTCACCATACTTGTGTTCTTTTTGCTTTTGAATTCAGGTGAAGCGCAGAAGATTGAGAACGCAAAGTTTGTTCACTTACCCGACTCCACTAAAGGCCAGGTTCCGCACGAAGAATTAATGGTGATGGTGAATGCCGACGAAATATGGGTGGGGAAAGAAAAAATCGCAGATGTTAAAGATGTCTTAAAAGGCCCAGAAGACATTATCGAGCCTCTCGAATTAAAACTGATTGAACATAAAGAAAAACTAGGTGAGCTGACTCCGTTCCAAGAAAAAAATGGTCTAGCCGTTATTATTATGGGCGACAAAGTAGTCCCCTATGTATTGCTTAAAAGTGTGATGGCGACATGCCGAAAACAACTCTTTTTAAATATGTCGCTTGCAGTCAATCGAGTTGTTGATTCATCTGTTCCGGCACCAGCATTACCCGCTCTTGATAGCGTACCTTCTAGTAAAGAAGGTGGTAACTAATATGAGTGTGGCAAGTTATCCTTATGCCTTAGATCTCCAGCTGCCATGGCAAGAGGACACAGTACAAAAGGAAAAATTTAAACGCATTCTCAAAAGAATGCTGATTCCCCTTTTACTCTTCTTACTAATAATGCCGTGGTTGCCGACGGTAGAGAGAGATTATGAGGAACGGGAGCTGGATATCGTTAAAACAAAAATAATACTTGAACCGCTTGTTGTGGAGCCGGTGGCCACGCCAACGCCTGTACCAAAGACGAAACCAAAGCCTGTGCAACAGCCTTTACAGAAGGCCCCTAAAAAGCCGTTGACCGCAAAACAAAAAGCAAAAGAGAAGAAAAAGAAAAGTGTTGCGGAAGCGCAAGGCCTAACAGCTTTGTCTAGCGAGTTAAATGCTTTACGCCAGTCCCTAGATTTGACGAAATTACAAAAGAAAAACGTCTCAACCAGTGAAAGCGGTAAAATTGCGCGCGCGGATAGCACGGTACTGGGTGAGGATAAGCTCAATCAAAAGAGCGAAGGCATCAAAATTGATGATGACATGATGAAGAATCAGAATGTAGCGCTAGCGGCTCATAAGTCGGCAACATTGGATGGTTTCGTCGATGAAGGAGCGCCCGCGGTAGATTCAGAGAACTTTTATTCTGATCTTAAGGGGATAAGAAGTATTGAGTCTATTCGGCAGGTATTGGAAGCAGGAAAGAGCAGGGCATTTATGCATTACCAGCGCGCACTTCGCGAAAATGGTGATCTTTCGGGTGTGTTAGTTTTTGAATTGGTTATTCAGGCGGATGGTTCAATATCGGATTTGACCTTGGTTTCAAGTGAATTTAATGCTCCAGAGCTCGAGAAAAAGATTCTGAACACTATCAAAAAACTTCAATTTGGGGCTGAGGATGTTTCACCTCGCAAGCTCAAATACAAATTTAACTTCCTTCCCAACTAACACTTTTACCCAGTATTGCCAGCAAAGTTAAGACCTTACCTAATGCTGGGTTTACTTTTGGGTCTTAGCAGCTTGTCTTGATATACGAAAAACTGTATTAAAAACAAAACTGTAGCATCCTTTTGGCGTGATATGCGTCTCATTATTTCTAATGCTTTAATCTAATTTTTGAGCTCAAATTCTGGTACTTTGCTAGCACTTTTAGCGTTAGCATGACGATGTTATTAAAAAAGTATTAGATGCCAAATCGAATTTATCGAATGAATTAAGATCATCGAATTGCGTGTATCGGTTTAATTGAATTGTGTGCCACCCGCAGCGCGGGATGCTATAAGCGCAGGATAATACGTGCGACAGTAATCGCTTATCAGTCTTGCATAATCATTAACTAGCTCACATTTTTTGACTTTTTATAGCGAGATTTTCCTTCTTTTGAGAACCCATTCCAAACTAATACTTTTGCCTTAGGCATAATAGCGTGTACTGATTAAAAAATATTCGTTTGTTGGTTTAGTGGTGATTGTCATGGTTAAGTTGTCGAAAGTGAGCAAAAGTTTAGGGGCTGCATCAGCAGTCGCGTTTACGCTTTTGGGCTGTTCTGGCGGAGAAGACACTCAGAGTGGTGTAGATGCCTCGCTATCCAATGACACAGCGTTTGCTTACGTCGAGCGTAATATCACTGTTGAATCTCAAGCGAATATCGATAAGTACACCCGCGCAATAAATCAAAAGTCAGAAGCCCCCTTAGACGCAAGCTCGCCCTACGAATTTCGTCCTGGCGCAAAATTGGTCGTTCAAAACAGTCTGGATATTGATGCGTTGTCTCAGGAGGTATTAGAAGCGTATTTCGGCAGCTCAGATTTCGACGTAAAAGACCTTACTACCTCAGCAGATGGTCAAAGATTACTTTTCGCTGCTCACGGTCCAGACGCTCACGCATCTGATTACTCATGGAATATTTATGAGTATGACTTTGCCAGTGGCGAGATACGCCGCATTATTGAAGATGATCTTGCGGCAAATGCCGGACAAGACACCGGCCCTGTATACACCACTGAAGGCGGCATTGTATTTACATCCGACCGCGCAGCCGGCAACCCCAGCAGTCCTGTTGACAACATCGTTGACGAAGATGATGGAGAGAATTGCATTAAGGTAAGTCCGAATGAGCGCCCGTCACTGCTGCACTCGATGAGTGACAAAGGGGAAAATATCCTTCAGCTCACCTACGGAAATAATCATGACCTACACCCATTGACCATGAATGATGGTCGAGTGGTCTTTGTACGTTGGTCGCGCAGTTACGAGCTTCTAAAACAATGCGGTGCCAGCACGCAAAAGTTATTGCCTGAGAACGCTAGTTATGAAGATTTGTTTTCTGTTTCTAAGACGGAGGGCTTAGCGAAGCCAGAAGAATGGGCTGATGAAGCCGTATGTCAGTTTGCTATCGATACGGTCGTAGGAGCAGTAGTTCCGACCAATAATTACACCATTTTACGTATTACAACGGATGGTGCGTCACTCGAACAACTATATGAGACCGTAAGTGTCGGGGGGTCAGATGCAGCGTTCTTGGCCATTTCGGAGCTAAAACAAGCGGAAAATGGCAAACTTGTAGCGATCCTTCAGCATCAATACAACCAGTTTTTAGGTGGCAACCCAGTTGAGCTGCAGTCGCCCCAACAGTCCCAGCTACAGACTGTTTTTGGTGGTTTGTCTCCAGAGTCATTCGTAGATGGTGAAGTGGACATGTATCCCAACCAAGTGTCTGTAAAAGGTTGGTACAGTGCGATGGAAACATATCGCGATGGCTCTGAACGTTCACTCGTAAGTTGGTCGAAGTGTACTACTTTGGATAGTGCTGACATTAGCGCCTACTGTAGAGCTGATTCAAATGTTGACGATATCGATAACCGTTACGGTTTATGGGTCCTTGATCAAAAAGAAATGTTACCCGTCGTCAAAACTAAATCCGACACCGTTTATACCGATATCGCTATCGCACAACCTCACAATAATGGTGATTTCCCTTACGCGCCGTTTAACGCTAACTTCGAAGACAACTTAGATAGCTCCCAGATTATCTGTGATGATCCATCGGATGAAATAATACCAACGCCTACGCCTGTTTGGACGCCAACTCCCACTCCAACACCTGCTGCGACGCCAAGTCCTCTGCCGACTATTGTCGTTGATCCAACCCCAGTGCCTACTGTCGCACCAACGCCAGCACCTACTGTTGCACCAACGCCAGCACCTACTGTTGCACCAACGCCAGAGCCTACTGTAGCACCAACGCCAGAGCCTACTGTTGCACCAACCCCAGAGCCAACTGTTGCACCAACCCCAGAGCCAACTGTTGCACCAACGCCAGAGCCTACTGTTGCGCCAACCCCAGAGCCTACTGTTGCGCCAACCCCAGAGCCTACCGTTGCACCAACGCCAGAGCCTACCGTTGCACCAACTCCTGAGCCAACAGTTGAACCAACCCCTGAGCCTACTGTTGCACCAACCCCTGATCCTACCGTTGCACCAACGCCAGAACCTACAGTTGCGCCAACGCCAGAACCTACAGTTGCGCCAACGCCAGAGCCGACTGTTGAACCAACACCAGAGCCAACAGTTGCACCAACTCCTGAGCCAACAGTTGAACCAACACCAGTGCCGACTGTTGAGCCAACACCAGAACCTACAGTTGCGCCAACGCCAGAGCCAACACTTGATCCAACCCCAGAGCCGACTGTTGAACCGACCCCGGTACCTGAGCCTACTGAACCACCCGAACCAGAAAATGCACAACCTGTAGCTGATGCTGGAGATGACGTTGATACATTTGTTGGAAACTTGGTAGTGTTAAACGGTTCAAGTAGTAATGACCCAGATGGCGATGACCTTTCCTACGCATGGTCTGTATATGAAGCTAATCCAGCGGATGGCTTAACGCTGACTTTGGCTAATAGCGCTACGCCGTTGTTAACGGCGGTAAATAAAGGTGTGTACACCGTCAAGTTAGTCGTTAGTGATGGCGAAGTTGCGAGTGAGCCAGATATGGTTGAGATTCGCGTCGCGAATCAGCAGCCCGTTGCAGACGCCGGTGATGATGCCGTTGCATCCGTGGGGGATATAATCGCGCTGGATGGTTCGAACAGCGGCGATGCCGATGGCGATGACATTACGTACCTTTGGTCTATTGTTGGAGCAAGCGATGGCGTAGTCTTGACCGGTGAAGCCACGGCAACACCAAGTGTAGAAGTGCTTGCCTTTGGGGATTACGAAATACAATTAACTGTTAATGACGGTGAGTTAGACAGTGAAGCGGACCGCGTTTCAATAATAGCGTCCAACGAATCGCCTATCGCCAGTGCAGGCAGTGATGCTGATGCTGAAGTCGATACTAATGTGATGTTAGACGGTAGTGCGAGTTCAGATCCTGAGGGCTCTGATTTAAGCTTCGACTGGACTTTTGTATCGATGCCTGAAGATGCCGGCGCGACTTTTGATGACAATTCTTCCGTAAACCCCATATTTACACCAGGTGTGGTTGGAACGTACGTTGCGCAACTTATTGTAAATGATGGTGCTATCTCAAGTGCGCCCAGCACTGTAAGCATTACCGTTAAGAAAACGCCTGATGATGTATTGGTTGATTGCGACACTTTACCAAGACGCACAGTGCAGCTTCCTATCAACTTTGAATCCACAGTTCTAGGCGATGATGAAGATTCTTACCCTGGTCGATGTGAGTGGGATCACGACACGGTGGATGGTGTTAGCATGCAAGGTAAAAATCATGATGTGATTCAAGGTTTCTATCGTCAGTCAGTAGTCGCATCACTGCCTGAAAATGCTGTCGTGTGTTCTTCAACTATCAGTGCAAATAGCGGTAATGATGTCTACTGGAGATACGATGACGAGTTCTTCTTGAGTATTGGCGACCAGGTTATTATCTCCTCAGAAAAAGCCTCTAGAATGCAGGGAATGGTGTCTGAGGAAGCCGAAGAATATGGGCAAGGGCCATACCTCTTCGATTTCGAAGCGATTAAATGGTTGGACTACAATTATAGTTATGAACGTTATTGTTTGGGCCATGACAGAATCGGCGGCATATTTGCTGATGATGATAACCTTTCATGTCAGTTCCCACGCACTCAACAGTGGGGCACATTTAATATAGATATTCCTGCTGAGGCATTCGCTGTGGTAAGTGCTGATATTGTTAACGAAGGCGAAGCTAACTTCTCACTCGTGATCAGCGGTGATGACGACCCTCAAATAGATTGTCAACATTCCGGTATTGAACTCAATTGGGATGTGGAGTACGTGGTTCCAGAATAATCATGTGACTATTTCAATACTGTAAAAATCGAAACCCGTATTGAAAAATACGGGTTTTTTTATGGGCGATATTTTCTCATTCTCTACGATCTTGTACTTTGTCTGGTTTATTCAGTTCCGCTAACCAGGCACGTCACTGCACGGATATAATAGGTCACGGGTTTCAATGCTATTTTTATATGTCTTTCGCTGGATCACTTAACGTTCAAAAATCTCGCCAGTTTTTCTATCCTGCCCCACTTAAATCGAAATAATTTGTTTTGTGAAAGCGTTCTCATTCCTTTGAGACAAAAACATCATTAAAGAATTATTTAAAAAATCATACGTTATAAAAATGGCACCTATTACACATGCGAATTTAGGTGGTCTAAAAATCGGGCGAAATACGTTATTTTTATCATTAAAAAAAGCCGGTTAGATTGTTTGTATCTTTGGCGAAAATAAAAATATTTTCTCTCAAATATTGGTGTAAATTTAAATGTAAGTTCTTGATGTGTTTATCAGCAAAGATCTTAGTTGGCGTCGTTTGTTATACGTGTTTTCCATCTCCCATTTTGCAGTGGGAGTATCAAATATCTAGGTAAAGTCGAGTGGATATTACATTCTCAAAGCTCTTTCATCTTGCAGATAGTCATAGCGGTGAACGCATCGATGCGCATGAACACCATCGCAGCACTAATCTTCGCGATGCTAACGGCTCAGGTTCTCGTGCAAAAAATAACATTCCAAACATTTCGAATCACAATCCCGATAAAAACCCAGGAGATAGTCCTATGTTGAATCATCGCTCTGAAGCCAAAAATGAAGAGCCCAATGTTTATCCTGTTGATAACGCTGCTCCACTGCGCCAGCGGGCGGAACAGCAGCAAACGCCAACGGCGGTTATTGGCCCTAAAATCCGTTTTAAAGGCGAATTGGTGGGTGAAGAGGACCTGCTAGTGCAAGGGAAAGTTGAAGGCACTATCGATCTAAAAGGCCATAATTTGACTGTCGGTGAGCAGGGCGTATTACAAGCGAATGTCTCAGCAAAAACAATCACTGTCCAAGGGCGAGTTGAAGGAGACCTTCATGGCGAAGAACGTATTGCCATTCGTGCGTCCAGCCACGTGCAAGGCAATATCAAAGCAGAGCGTGTAATCTTGGAGGACGGCGCAAAATTCCGTGGCTCTATTGATATGGAAATGGATGAGCGCAGTGATGTGAAAGCGATGGCGAGTCAGTTAAAAGAGCATGATCTAGCCAAAGAAAACGCAAAAGAAAGGGCGCCTAAAAAACCAGAAGAAGATACGTAAACTTATTTTTAAATAAAGTGGTAGTATAAGGGCGTACATATAGTGTTCGCCCTAAAAAATTTATGTTGTTACACCGATCGCCTGCGTTAACCGCAATATATAATGAAATCAAGAACTCTGATCGTAATAGAGTTCTTGAACTCGGCCCTATGAACGCAGGCTGTTTCCAACTTTTCTCAGAATTAAGTTGTAAAATTCAAGTCCAAGATCTTGGCACCAGTTTAAGAGATCACCTTTCCTCTGGTAACGAAATAATCGATTTCGATGTTCTTGATTGCCTCGATAATTACAATGAAAACGAAAAATTCGATGTTATTCTAGCGTGGGATCTTTTTAATTATTTGGATCTCGTCCAAATACATGCATTATTTGAGCATTTACAGCCTTATTGTAAGGCCAATACATTGCTTTATATGCTGCGATATGTCGAAAAAAATATCCCAGATAAGCCTCGCGTATTTTCAGTGAAAGATAAATATCTATTGGAATTATCTGAAGAGCCCGTCAGTTTAAGGCAAACGCCAAACTACAGCACTATGGCGTTGCTAAAGTCGTTACCTGGGTACTATATGCAGGATACGTTGCTTGGACAAATGGGTATGCTGCCAGGTATTACCGAGCATGTAATGCGTTTTTCTGCGAGTTCCGAATCAAAACATTTAATCAGTAAATCCGAAAGCGGCCGGAATATGCAACACGTTGACCAACTGGTTACTGTGGAAGAGAAACTGCATATTTCGCCTTCAATAGCAGAAGTCATGAGTTTACTTCAAAGCGACGATAATATTGTCGTGTTGGATTTGGGGTCTGCGCTGAATCGTCCAGAGGACGAAATCGTTGAGAAGTCCGGCGCCTATTTTCGAATCGATTTGTTTTCCATTATTGAGCGAAGCCAATCCCAGAATTCGGAGCGACTAAACCTCTCTGTTTTGGATCACCATATGTCACGTAAATTTGATGTGATTCTGATGTGGGACCTTTTCAATTACTGCACGCCAGCGCAAATTAAACAGATCGACATCGCTCTTGCCGCTATATCTCACGAAAATACCTTTTTACTTTCCTATATGTACACGGGACGAAATAACCCCGAAAGACCCAGCAAGTTTGAGGTAAGCGATGGGAATAAAGTTAATATCGGCTGGGTGCCTCACCTGCGGGCAGCAAACGATGCTATCACCGGTGTCGCACTGTTACGCTTGCTCGAAACCTTCACCATGGATAAAACTTACGCCTACAGAGAAGGTATGGACAGAGATATTATCGAATACATTTTCGGCGTAAACCAGCGTATTGCTACGCTAGGCCTAAAAAAATCGGGGTGATTATTTCCCGATCTTGAAAAGAAAAATCAAATTTCTTCACTTTCCTTGTCAACTTAATCTCCAGCGCTGCGTTTATATACCAGACGCGTCGAAATTCTTAGTCAATTCCACGGATTCCAGCGGAATGACCACATTGATGCCCAAGGGGCACGAACTGGAGATGAATCATGACCATTAAAGAAGTTCTCACCACACTCCCAAAAAGGTGTAGCCAAATCGCAATTGCCGGTGCGCTTAGCGTGGGCCTATTGGCTTGCGGCGGCGGAACAGATTCCGCTACTAACGACAATTTGGACGATGACACCGTATTGAGCAAGCTCTCTGTGGGGATCACCGATGCAGAAGGTGACTTTCTTACTTATCAGGTAGATGTAAGCAATATCACCTTAACGCGGGCCAACGGCGCTATTGTTAATGTGTTGCCGCAAACAACCAGTATTAATTTTGCGGAATACGTGGAAGTTACAGAGCTACTCACTGTGCTGGATGTGCCATCTGGACGATACGATAGCGCATCGATGAGCCTCGACTTTTCTAATGCGGAAGTAACTGTGCAAGATGAAAACGGCGCTGCGATCGCCGCGAGCGTAATCGATGAGGAGGGCGACACGATTACAGAGGTTGATGTGGAAATCATGTTTAATGACCAAGACGGTTTTGTCATCGCGCCTGGCGTCCCCGCCCAAATAACGCTGGATTTCGATCTGGACGCATCTAACGATATCGATATCTCTGGTGATACCGCAACGGTGACTGTGCAGCCCGTCTTGATTGCCGATACGATATTGGAAGAGCCTAAACCATTTCGTTTGCGGGGCTTGTTAGGCAGCGTGGATAGCGATAGCGCAGTCTTTTCAATGGATTTGAGGCCGTTCCGCGTCAGAAGTGGCGCATTTGGCAGCGCGCGCGTCCATATTGATTCGGATACGGAATTTGAGATTGACGGTGTGTCTCTTGATTCGGATGGCGGTCTCGCTGCTCTCTCCCTAAAAGATAGCGGTACAGCGCTCATTACGCAGGGGTCGTGGGATAGAGATGCCCGCGAATATGTGGCGACAAGTGTTTACGCAGGCAGCAGTGTGCCTTGGGACCAAGCGGATATAGTACGTGGAACCGTGGTCGCGCGTAATGGCAACACTTTGAGTGTGCGCGGTGCGATCGTGCAGTTATCATCGGGCAGCTTCATATTCAACGACACCTTTACTGTTGAGATATCAGAAGATACGGTGATGACGCAGCGTGGCGAAGAAAACCCGACCATTGATGCAATCTCGGTGGGTTCAGGGGTTTACGCAACCGGTGTGGTAACGGAGAGTACCTTGGACGCATCTGAGGGCATTGTTCGTTTAGTACAATCAAATGTCGCTGGTTCGGTAGTCAGTACAAGTCCGTTAACGGTGGATATTGCCTACATAAATGGCCGCCGTGCGGGCCTGTATGACTTTACCGGAACAGGTACTTCTGAAGCGACAGATGCAGACGCAGCCAACTATGAAGTAAATACTGGGACTCTGGATGTGACGGGTATTGTAAACAGCGACCCTATTCGCGCACGTGGTTTCACCGCAGGTTTCGGTGCGGCGCCTGAAGATTTTTACGCAAACACCTTAGTTGATGTCGCGGATATAAGAGGCCACATGGTAGTGAACTACGGTTTAATTGGCGCCGCAGACGGAGTATCGGCGATAGATGAGGACGGTATTTTATTGAATATTGACGATGCGTTGTTTCGTCATCATATCGTGTTTGCCGGTATTCCAACTGATCTCACATCATTAGAGCAAGTGCCAATGGTGGTACCTGGTGGTGAACGTGGTATCTATAGTATTTGGGTAGGCGGGCGACTAGAAGTTTATACTTTCTATGCTGAGTTTTCTGAAGCACTACAGGCTGACCTGGATAATGATGCACGAATAGTACGCTTTGATGCTCATGGATATTTTGACCGCGGCATGGGAACATTCAGAACACAACGCTTAGGGGTTATTTTGAATAACCGTTCTGAATCTGAGTAAACTACTGGATCTATATTTGTATGCCGGTGGCCTTCATAAATGATTTGTAATAAAGGGTTAAGTTGGTCGCCGAAGCATCTAAATATCTGCAAACGCTATTTAGCGTGTAAAGCAACGTTCATAAGAATATTATTTATAACTATGTTAAAGAGATTCCAATTTTTCATTGTGCTAAGTGTTTTGTTGTTTTCTGGGTTTTTATACGCAGAAAAACACAACGAAATACCCAGCGAAGAACTTTTGGAGTTTCTCATGGAGTATGGTGACACGGATGATGAGACATTCGATATGATAATTCAGAATGGCGTGAGAGATAATGAGCAAGCAGAAATTGAACACGTACTCAATCAGAAACAAAATGATATTTCGGAAAAAACAGGTGAAAACACCGATGAAAGACAAAGGGTTGAAAAACCCGTTAAGAGCGAGGTGTAACCGTGAATACACTAACTAGACCACGTTGTTTTACGCTTGCGATAATAAGTTTAATGTTATGGATGTTGGGGGGCTCTTCCTCCGTCCTGGCAGGAAGTTGGGAGAGTATGACCGATGAGCAACAGACTGTTCTTTTGTCTGTGAAGGAACGCTGGAGCAAGCTCTCACCTGAAAAACAAAAGCGATTGGAGGACGCAGCCGGCCGATGGAAATCAATGTCTCCGGAGCAACAGCAAAAAGCAAAGGCGCGTTTTAATCGCTGGCAAGGCTTAAGCCCTCAAGAACGTAAAGCCGTTTCAAAACGTATGCAACGTTTTCGTAACTTATCCGATGCAGATAAAAAGCGCATACGAACGCAGTTTAAACGCTTTAAAAATTTACCGGACAAAAAAAAGAACGCGATAAAAGCGCGTTGGAATAAGCTAACACCGGCGCAAAAGCGTCGGCTTTTGCTTCATTTAAAGAAAAAGAAGGACGTGCGATAGGTGATGAGAAGTCTTGTCGCTTTTTGTGTGTTCATAGCTATGCCAGCGTGGGCAAATACAGACGATTGGATTGGCTTAGACAGCTACGGTGGTCATATCGGCATTCAGTGGGGTGCATACGAAGCTGGCGGCGAAAGCTATGCGGTGAATCTTTCGCTGCCTATGATTTTCCTCAGTCAATTTAACACCTTTTATTCTGATTATAGATCTGATGACGGAGACTACGAGCACCAAAGTCAACAGTTGGGCGTATTTTGGAATACCGATCCTTTTCAACGGTATTCACTGGGTGTCGGTTATTTGGATGGTGGGCGGTCCAGTGATTTTCGGACTAAAGACTATTCTCTCTATTTTCAATACCTTAGTGATAGTCAGTGGCATGTTAAGTTAAGCGCTATCAAAGGAAAGTCGGAAATTAATACGGTCGGGTTTTCCCCTGTGATTGACGATTACTTTCGTTCTCTCAGTTTGCACGAAATTGATCGTCTTGGTTGGGGCGGGTCGTTTGGGCTTGATGGCGTGAATCATGGGTTTCGTATTGGCACAACACTCTTTGATTACGATGACTCTCGGGCGGCTCAACGAGGGTTTATAGACCTACTGGTTGATGATATTAGGTCTAACGAAGAACGATTCTATTATCAAGAAATTTATCTAGCACATTATAGTTGGTATAGATTACTTGGCGAAACTCGCGAAGATGCTTTAACGGCTACCAATGCGGTGTTTCAGAATTATCGCCAAGAATTGCGAGATTACGTTGACGGAAAACTAGATGAAGATCCAAAAAATGTCTTATCCAACCATGAAATTTCATTGGACTATTTTTATTCGAAAGACCTGTTGATGATATCAATGGGTTTTTTTGTATACGAGTCTTACATCCAAAAGGACTACTTTAATCAGTCTTATGTATCTGTTAACTATCAAGCCACGGAACACTATTCGTATGGCTTTACGCTAAGTTACAACGACGAAAATGTTGAACTTTATGGCGAGTTATCTTTGGGTTTTGATTGGTAAATATGAATAACGTACGCCTACAACTCAATGAGTTTTTTATATCGGTTCAAGCCCGTACATTGAGTCAAATCCAGTTCGCAGTGAAAGACCGTGATGAGGCGTTAGATATTTTGCAGGATGCAATGATTCGCTTGGCAAAAAAATATGCGGATAAAGAGCCTGATTGGCCAAAACTTTTCCAGCGTATTGTGCAAAATCTTATTTGTGATTGGCATCGTCGTAAAAAAGTGAGAAACATATTTGTTTGGTGGGCTAAACCTACGGATGAAGACGAGGGTAGCCCTCGTATTGAAGATCTTGTTGTCGGGTGTGATTTGGAAACACCGGATCGTATCCGTCAGGGCGGGCAAATAGCCGATTATGTTGTGCAAGCTATCGAACAATTACCCTTTAGACAGCAGCAAGTTTTCACGCTGCGTGCGTGGTGGGGGCACGATATTCACGAAACTGCATTTGCGATGGGGTGCAGTGAAGGGAGTGTAAAAACACACTATTCCCGCGCGACTTCTCGACTGAGGGATTTACTCGGAGATATAGACTTATGAAAGATTCACATCCCAATAAACAAAAACACATCACTCCTAAAACGGCGAGCTATAAACAGGTACTTGATATGTCTATAGATGACAATGACCAAGCGCTACAAAACCGCTTTGCACAGATGCGCAGAGCAGCACTCGACCAAATCCCCGAAGCTCAGTCAACGCATACTAGATCGCTGCTCTGGCCAACACTCGGTGGGCTATCCGCGTCGCTGCTACTCGCTGTTGTGTTACTAACGAGCTCTGAGCACGGCCTGAAGAATGACTATTTATTAGAGGACCTAGATATATTGGCAGATGTGGACGATCTTGAGATGTTCGCTGAGTATGACCCAGAGTTCTATGTTTGGCTGGCGCTAGAATCGGAGAAGAAAAGCTCATAAAACGCGGAAACTAGTTAAATTTTGATACCGCATATCCGCTGACTTGGACCTTGTCGTTTGAGGATAATTTAATCAAATCGCATTTCCCACTCATGTTCCTTTCCCTCAAACCTGACGAAATTCAACAAACGTAGAATTAATTGTTGACAATGTATGTTTTTTGTACAAACATGCGCCGTGTTTTTGACACGATAAGCCAGAATTGTCGACAATATGACCATCAAAAAAGATCAGACACTGACCTCTATGATCGCGACCACAATGCGAGAAGGCATCGTACGTGGAGAGATTGTACCAGGGACAAAATTAAGCGAACCCAAGCTCGCAGAGCAATTTCAGACCAGTCGTGGGCCAATCCGTGAGGCTATTCGTCGGCTAGAAATGATGGGCTTGGTGAACCACGTCGCTCACGAGGGAGTGCGCGTGACAACGCTATCTGTCGAAGAGGTCGTAGATATCTATCATGTGCGTGAAGCACTTGAAGGCAAAGCCGCAGGGCTGGCCGCACGTAATATGACGGACCAAGAGCTAACGGAATTGGCCAGCCTAATGGAGGTCCATAAGGAGCATCAATCTCATACTGGCGCATATATGCAGTCAGACGGTGATTTCGACTTTCACTATAAAATCATCCAAGGCAGCAAGAATGCCTATCTCATCAATCAGCTGTGTGAAGAGCTGTACCACCTTATTCGCATGTTTAGGTATCGGTCCGCACGTTTTCAGCATCGCGCCGGTGTTGCAATTACCGAGCATGAGCAACTTTTGTATGCGCTTCAGCAACGTGACGAGCAATTGGCGGAAACAATGATGCGTCGCCACATTGCAAAAGCACGAGACGACATAGCCAGCCAGATCGGTGAGGCCAAGGTATCGTGAGCACGGCCTCCGCCCCAACAACCCCAGGCGCGAAATTTCGACAGGCCTTGGCTGAGAATGATCCGCTACAAATAGTTGGCACCATCAACGCTTACACGGCGATTATGGCGGAACGTATTGGGCATCGAGCGGTATATCTTTCAGGTGGTGCCTGCGCAAATATGTCTTTTGGGTTGCCTGATCTAGGTATGACTAACTTAATGGATGTCGTGGAAGACGCTCGTCGTATTACCGCGGCGGTGGATACGCCATTAATGGTGGATATCGACACAGGCTGGGGGGGCGCATTCAATATCGCCCGTGCAGTAAAAGAAATGGAGCGCGCACAAGTTGCCGCCGTACATATTGAAGACCAAGTTGCGCAAAAACGCTGCGGTCACCGTCCAAACAAAGAAATCGTCCGCACGTGTGAAATGGTCGATCGAATCAAAGCCGCGGTCGACGCAAGAAAAGATTCCGATTTTTTTATCGTTGCCCGTACAGATGCGTATGCAAGTGAAGGGCTGAGTGGTGCACTTGAGCGCGCGAACGAATATCAACATGCCGGTGCCGACGGAATTTTTGCCGAGGCAATGCATGATATACATGAATACAAAGCATTTAAGTCCTCGTGCACGCTGCCTTTACTGGCGAATATGACAGAGTTCGGCCAATCCCCATTGTATTCAAAGCCAGAACTCAAAAAAGTCGGCGTTAATATGGTGCTTTACCCGCTTACGGCAGCGCGCGCAATGAATAGGGCGGCGGAGAATGTATATAAAACCTTATTAGATGAGGAATCTCAAAGCACGCTCATTGAGAGTATGCAAACGCGTCAAGAGCTTTATCAATATCTTAATTACAACGAATACGAAAGTAAGCTTGATACACTTTTTTCGCAGGGTAAGCATTTATAAGTGATTCATAGTGGTCGCAATATGAGATATCACGAGATCTTTGTATGGTAGCGAAGTCAAATAATCCGGCTGGGTTACGCGGTTTAATTGCTGGGAAAACAGCATTGTCTACGGTGGGGCAAAATGGCTCTGGGTTGACCTATCGCGGATACGACGTGAAATCTCTGGCGGCACTTTGTGAGTTTGAAGAGATTGCGTTTTTATTGTTAAAGGGCGATTTACCTCGTGCCGATGAGCTGGCAGCGTATAAGAAAAAATTGCAGTCGCTAAGAAAACTACCTGATGCGCTAAAAGATATATTAGAAAAAATCCCTGCGACGGCTCATCCAATGGATGTATTGCGAACCGGCGTATCTGCGTTGGGGAGCCTCGATACGGAGTGGCGTTTCGAAGATCAGGCGGATAAGGCTGATCGCCTATTAGCGGCCTTACCGGCAATCTGCTGTTATTGGTATCGTTATAGTCACGACGGCAAAAAAATCGAAACGCAGACAACCGCAAGCTCTATCGGTGGGCATTTTTTGGAAATGTTGACGGATGAAAAAGCAAAAAGTCTGTATGAGCAGGCGATGCATGTTTCGCTGATTTTGTACGCTGAGCACGAATTTAATGCATCGACTTTTTCTGCCCGAGTATGTGCTTCTACCTTGTCAGATTTTCATAGTTGCATCACCGGTGCAATTGGCACATTACGCGGTGCATTACACGGCGGCGCAAACGAAGCCGCGATGGATATGATTCAGTCGTGGCAATCACCAGAAGCTGCAGAGACAGCACTGCTAGAGATGCTCAGTCGCAATGAAAAAATTATGGGTTTTGGTCATGCCGTTTATCGTACGTCTGACCCTAGAAATGAAGTGATTAAATCGTGGTCGCAACGATTGTCTCGCGAGGTGGGTGATGCAACACTTTATGCTGTATCGGAACGTTGTGAGGAAGTCATGTGGCGAGAAAAAGAATTGTTTTGCAATACCGATTTTTATCATGCATCTGCATATCATTTTATGGGGATTCCAACGAAACTGTTTACGCCGCTGTTCGTTATGTCGCGTTTAACGGGGTGGTCAGCACATGTTTTTGAGCAGAGAGCTAATAATCGTATTATTCGGCCATCCGCAGAATATATTGGTGAAGAGAATCGAGCTGTTCTTCCCGTTGCACAGCGATAGGTGATACCAACCGCAAAACGTTAAAAAATTGAAAGACGCATCTTCTAGTAAGCGTTCAGTAAAAACTTAGGTAGCAACGTTTAGGTAATGAAAGTTTAGGAAATAGAAAATCAGGTAATAAATGTCCACTAGTTTTGATGTAAACAATCGTCCAGATTACGATAATGAAATTCAAGATATTGTAGATTATGTATTGAATTACGATGTCACTTCTGAACTCGCGCTTGAAACCGCGCGGCATTGTTTAATGGATACATTGGGGTGTGGGATTCTTGCACTTAAATTTCCCGAATGCACAAAACATCTCGGGCCTATTGTTGAAGGCACGGTGGTGCCAAATGGTGCACGTGTCCCAGGTACGCAATTGCGTTTGGATCCTGTAAAAGCTGCATGGGACATTGGATGTATTATTCGCTGGTTAGATTTTAATGATACCTGGCTTGCGGAAGAGTGGGGTCATCCGTCCGATAACATAGGTGGCATCCTAGCGGTTGCAGATTATCTTTCCCAAGTGAATGTGAGTGAAGGGAAAGCCCCATTAACAATGCGGCAAGTCCTTATTGCGATGGTGAAAGCCCACGAGATACAAGGTGTACTTGCCTTGGATAATAGCTTTAATCGCGTAGGGTTATGTCACGTGTTACTTGTTCGTGTTGCGACCACGGCCGTTGTAGCGGATATGATGGGATGTAACCGAGCGCAGATTTTATCAGCGGTTTCCCATGCATGGGTAGACGGTTCATCATTACGTACTTACAGGCATGCGCCAAACGCGGGCTCACGAAAATCCTGGGCGGCTGGTGATGCAACTTCTCGCGGGGTTCGTTTAGCCGATATTGCAAAGCGTGGCGAAATGGGCGTTCCAAGTGTCTTAAGTGCGCCGCAGTGGGGTTTTTATGATGTTGCTTTTAGTCACAACAACAGTGATTTAGCACTTAAACCTGTAAGCGAGCGTGTATTTAGTTTTCAGCGTGATTATGGCTGTTACGTAATGGAAAACATTCTGTTCAAAATATCATATCCTGCTGAATTTCATGCACAAACGGCATGTGAAGCGGCTATACGCTTACACCTACAGGTAAAACCTCAGCTCGATAATATTGAGCGCATTGAAATTACAACGCACGAATCAGCCATTCGAATTATTTCAAAGGTGGGCCCGCTTTCTAATCCCGCTGATCGTGATCATTGTCTTCAATATATGGTCGCAGTTTCAATGATTTTTGGCACATTAACGGCAGAGCAATATGAAGATAGCTTCCATGAGATGAACCCCGAAATTGATCGCTTACGAGACAAAATGACAGTCGTGGAAAACACACAATACAGCGCCGATTACCATGCGCCGGAGAAACGTTCTATCGCGAACGCCATCCAAGTATTTTTTAAAGACGGTCAGCAGAGTGAAAAAATAGAAATCGAATACCCGCTTGGGCATCTTAGACGGCGTGAAGAGGGCATTCCGGTGTTAAAAGAGAAATTTAAAACGAACTTGGCCACACGCTTCCCGCCGGATCGCTGCGACACCATCACCGCTTTATGTGCTGACGCTGAGCGCTTAGAGCAAAGCGCCGTTAACGATTTTATGGATTTGTTTGTTATCTAAGGGCTAGATGACAACATACTGAGTTTGTAGGCGTTTTTCCAGATGATTGGCTAGGATGCCATCGTCCCCCATTTGGGAAAGCGTCTACAACATAACGCGCTTGGCCCGCCGAGGCGGTATAGGCAGAAGGGCATAAGGGAAGGGCGCTGGGCGAACGGCTTTGTAAACGATCAATTCGCTAGACCAATACATTGGTTTGTTACAGAACCCCATGCCTTGGTCGTAGTACAAAGCAGGTGCAGAATTTGATGAGGCTGATATGATACGCGGCTCATATTAAATGACTGTTTTGCGCCACCACTGAAGGTGGATTCCTGTGCTAACGTAATAAATACACAGATTTATACGTACTTAGCTGGATTATGAGCGCGTATTTAAAAACGATTTTTGAGGATCTTTGTTATGAGTGACGCTTACAAAGACATGTATTATCAAAGCAGCGATGGCCTAACGCTGTACGCTAGAGACTATGAAAACCCAAGTGCCACCCAGGTGGTGATGTTGTTACATGGTTTCACTCGTAACTCTGCTGATTTTGCAGAGTTGAGTGAACAATTACGTGCCGATTACCGTCTAATTGTTCCGGATCAACGAGGTCGTGGCCTTTCTGCGTACGATAGCAACACCGACAATTACAACCCTGCAGTATACGTAAATGATATGTTTACCTTACTCGATACACTCAAAATAGAAAGCGTGATGTTAATCGGCACATCTATGGGTGGCGTAATTAGTATGACAATGGCAAGTATGAAGCCGGCACTGGTAAAAGCCATTGTGTTGAACGACGTTGGGCCGGAAGTCGAACCTGAAGGTTTGCAACGTGTTGTTGATTCAATGGGGAATAACCCCACGATAAATAATTGGGATGATGCCGTGGCATACGCAAAAGAGGTTAACGGCGTTGCGTATCCAGATTATACCGATGAAGATTGGGAAGTTTTTTCAAAGAATATTTATAAGTTTGACGATGACGGAAAACCCGTTGCAGCTTTCGATTCAGGTACTTACACGCCTATTAAAGATTTTAACGCATATGAAACGCCATTAACGATTTGGCCTGTATTTGATGCGGCCAAAAGCACAGATTTTATGGTTATCCGTGGCGAACTTTCTGATATTTTGTCGCGTGAATGTGTGGATAAATTAAAGGCATACGATAATGTACTGACTACAATCGAAGTGCCAAATGTGGGCCATGCGCCAACGCTAAACGAAGCGGTTGCGGTGAACGGAATCCGCGACTTTTTAGCGAATATAAAATAACAATTTTTAGTAAATCTTTTAGGGTGATTAAATATGTCTAAAGTAGGAATTATGGGTGCGTACCACACTAAGTTTGGCGCATTTGTTGAGAAAAACCGTGAAACCGGTGAAATCAAAGACCTAAAATCCATATACGAGCTCATCAATGAAGCGGGTAAAGGCGCCATTGCCGATTCAGGTTTAAGTGCGAGCGATATCGATGGGATTTGGATGGGTTCATGCTCCCCTGCAAGCTTCACCGGTCAAGAGCATTTGGCTGGTGTTGGAATAGAAATAGATCCTGAGGGCTTATTGTTCAAATCCGCTAACCGTACAGAAGCTGCGTGTGCATCTTCCACGGTTGCGCTGTATAACGCGATTAACGCCGTAGAATCTGGTCGTTACAACAACGTGTTGGTTATGGGTGTAGAGAAAATGAACCTCTGTAAAACGCCAGACGTAACACGTATCCTTTCTTACTCGTCTTACTTCCCAGAAGAAGGCGCAGAAGGTATGACTTTCCCTGGTCTTTTCGCTGAACTAGCGAAAGGTTATAAAGCACAATACGGCTTTAGCGATGAAAAGCTTGCTGAGATGCTCGCTACTGTTGCTGCACGTGGGTATGTTTACGGTGCGAAAAACGAGATTGCCCATTTTGGCCCAGGTGGCTTGGCTGAAAAGAAAAACCTATTCACTGCGCAAGCGATTCTTGATCTGCCTACAGATGATGGTCGCTCAAATCCGATGATTGCACCGCCGCTTCGTTTACACGATTGTAGCTTGGTGACCGATGGTGCTGCTGCAATGGTTATCAGCCGTGACGATATTGTACGTGCTAAGAAAGATAAGATTGTCACCTTTGCGGGTTACGGTCATACACAAGATCGTATGCCGCTTTCTAAGAAAGAAAACTTGTACGAAATTCGTGGCGCTAAAGAAGCAGCCAAGCGTGCTTACGCTGAAGCCGGCATTACTTCCGATAATTTGGATGTTGCCGAAGTTCATGACTGCTTCACTATCAATCAATTGTTATGTGCTGAAGCCTTGGGTCTTTCAAAAGACGGCGAAGCGGGTCAAGATTTCATGGACGGCCGTTTTTCTCATGAAGATGAACAGTGCGGTATAAACCTTTCTGGTGGTCTAAAAGCAAAAGGTCACCCAGTTGGTGCAACGGGTGTTTCTATGCACGTTCACGTTTATCGTCAGTTAGTCGGTGATGCGCTAGGTGAAACCTATAGCCGTGAGCCTGAAATAGGTGCAGTAATGAACGTAGGCGGTAGTGCCGCAACGAACTGCGTTACCGTGATGAAGCGTGAAAAATAATTTTAAAATTTATTAAATCAATATTTTTTAGAAAAATGCTATGACAAAACTCGCTGACAAAGTTGCACTCATTACTGGAGCAGGGCGCGGAATCGGAAAAGAGATCGCGCTCAAGCTCGCCAGTGAAGGTGCCAAAATCGTACTAAATGATTTGGATGCTGATCCTGCTAATGCCGTGGTTAAAGAAATAACCTCGGCAGGCGGCGAGGCAATGGCTTATGTTGGTAGCGTCTCAGAAAAGGATTTCGGACAGCGTTTTATCGATGCAGCGCTAAAGCATTACGGAGCAATTGATATTATTGTCAATAATGCCGGATACACCTGGGATAACGTCATTCAAAAGATGAGCGACGAACAGTGGTCAGCGGTACAAGATGTGCATCTGACGGCTCCCTTCAGGATTTTGCGTGCTGCGCAGCCTTACTTCAAAGAGCGAGCACTAAAAGAAGAGGCTGAAGGCATTGAAGGTTTTCGAAAAGTCGTTAACGTGTCCTCCGTTGTGGGGATAAACGGTAACCCTGGTCAGATTAATTATGCGGCAGCAAAAGCGGGATTGATTGGCTTAACAAAAACGCTAGCAAAAGAATGGGGGCGTTTCCGCGTTAACGTCAACGCAGTGGCCTTTGGTTTTATCGAAACACGATTAACGTCGAAAACTGAAGCTTTAGATGCGGATAAACAAATCGATATTGACGGTCAAAAAATCAGTGTCGGTATTTCTCAGGAGTTTATCGAGATGTCTAAGATGTTGATACCCCTGGGCAGGCCTGGCACACCGAAAGAAGCGGCCGGTTGTATTTATTTAATGTGCTTGCCAGAAGCGAATTATGTGAGTGGGCAGGTATTGGTGTGTGGGGGCGGTTTCGAGATGTAGCGTGTTCACTACATCGCCTTTATTCTCTTAATCAACCCCCGCAATTTTCGCTCCTATCTTTTTACTGATGTAGCTCGAGTCTTAACTTCCTATTACACTTCTGAACACGCTTCTCGTTATTGTGCTCTCTAAGTAAAGAAATGTATTCGTCATGTCTGAGAAAAAAAGATTAAAAATACCGCCGCCTGTTTATATGCTGGGTTGTATTGATCTAGTCATCGCGCTGGATTACCTATTTCCTTCGTTGTCTTTTTACTTCCCTCACCAGGCAATGTGTGCCTTAGGGGTGGCATCGATAGGAATTGTATTTGTTGCCCATGCGGGGCTAAGTTTTTTTATCAAAAAAACCACTGTAAACCCGTTTAAACTAAAAGACAGCGGTACCTTAGTCACTTCTGGGTTTTATCGTGTGTCACGGAATCCGATGTATTTAGGCATGGCTGTTATCATTGTGTCTTCAGGCCTTTATTTTGGTTCTGTATTGGCAATACTGCCATTGGCCCTTTTTGTGTTTATCATGAATTCTGTTCAAATTAGACCAGAGGAACAGGCACTTAAAGAAATCTTCGGCGGTCAATATACCGCTTATACTCAGCGTGTAAGGCGATGGATATAGCCTACTTAACGATTTCCAGCGATGCTTTGTTCGGCTAATTGTGGATTAGCAGCTAGACTAGACTAAGGGGCATTTATGGCCTCCTTTTCGAGTTATCCATTACAGAGATCAAAATGGCGGCAAACGGGTTAAAGCACTGGGTTAGTAAACTTAAGCATCAAAACCTTCCCGTATTAGGGAATGTGATCGGTGAGTTGAACAAGATCACGGGAAGTGACGATTCTAACGTTAATCAACTTGCCGAGGTCATCCTTAAAGACCCGAACCTCACAGCACATGTGCTGAAAGTCGCCAACAGTGTTCACTACAACTACTCCAAAGCACAAATCAATACCGTCAGCCGAGCTATCGTGCATATTGGCCTCAAAGGCGTACGCGCGATCTGTATTTCCTGCATGGTTATGGACTCTCTGGTAAAAGAAAAGCCCAAAGAACGTGTGATGGCGTTAATCGCTCAGGGGTTTCACGCCGCCACACAGGCACGTAATTTGTTGAAGACAGCCGAGGGCGAAGAGGATGTGGGTGAGGAAGTGTTCATCGGGGCGCTTCTCTATAATCTGGGTGAAATGGCCTTTTGGCTTTCAGAGAAGGTCGATGAAAGTAATCAAGACCTTTTCAGCGAGTCTCCCAAGGTACGACGTGCCGCGATGGAGGAGATTCTAGGTACGAGTTTCAAAGCGATTACTGCGGAATTGGCAAAAGAATGGAAGTTAGGCGATACCCTTGAACAAGCCCTATATCCTCGTAAAGATGCGTGCCTCAAAGTGAAGGCGGTGGTTACTGGTGAACGCCTAAGTCGCGCCTCCCTTTATGGCTGGGAAAGCCCTCAGCTTAAAAAGGTCCTCAAAGAAGTATCCGATTACACCGGTATGCCCTTGGAAGATGCGCTTCAAAAAGTAAAACTCGGTGGTGATCAGGCCGCTCAGGTTGCGCTGAGTTACGGCGTTCCCGAGGCATGCCCATTGATTCCTAATAGTATGGAAGACTTTGTCCTGGACAAGCCTAAGCCCATTGACAAGGTGATGAAGGGCGATGCAAGTCTACAGCTCAATATATTGCGCGACCTCTCAAACGCCACCCAGGAGGGCCTGGAAGTTAACACCATTTTTCAGATGGTGCTCGAGGGGATGCACCGCGGTATAGGCTTAGAGCGTGTATGTATAGCATTTATTAAAGGTCATAAACTTGCTGCGAAATACGTATTAGGTGAAGGTACTGAACATTGGCGAACGTCATTTTTGTTAGATGTTGGGCCTTTTACGGACAGTATCTTTACCCATGCTATGGAAAATGGAGGTTCTCATTGGTTCACGCAAGAAACGCAAGAAAAACACCCTGAATTCTACCCCGCAGAGCAGGTTACAATCCTTGGCAAGTTGCCTAGTTTTGTTCACGTATTGGAAGTTGACGGACGTCGCGTGGCCTTGTTTTATGCGGATCGGTGGACTTTCGGCGGTAAGCTTTCAGAAACCCAATTCGATAGCTTTCAGCACTTCTGTCAGCAGGCGCAAATGAGTCTGAACTTACTTTCTCAAAATAAGAACCGGCGTGGGTCGGGCAGACGTTATTAATGAATATCGCCTGTGTTGTTATAACGTCTAACTCTTCATCGTGGTTTTGATTTTAAGTGATTCTCAAGCATTGACTATGAAGTTTTTCGGTATCTTTTTTACTGCCTTACTTGTTTTCATTTTTACTAGCCCTTCCTACGCGAATCGTTATTTGAGTTGTGACGATTTTGCAAATACAGGATCATCATGTAACGACAAAGATGCCTTGTATGTGGTTCCGGAGGGGGTAATCTATGCACACCGAATTCATAATCCCCGTAAAATCCCTGAGCAATGGTGCCCGAACAAACCATATTTGATTACGCGAGCAGAGCTTAATAGTAATTTGCTAAATGCGAAGCTCATTGAGGCTGGAAAGAGTTGCCGTAAGCTCAGTCGCTATACTGCAAAAATTTGGGCGGGCGACCCTTACTGTTTGGATAAGAATTTTGAAAAACGTAAAGACGCCGATTGGATAGGAGAGTTTTACGCCTGCGACAATAGAGTAGGGGTAAAGTTTGGCGAGGAATATTTTTTAGTCTATGCGATGATCGGAGATGTGTTTGATAAACTGGATCAAGTGATCGATGATAATCAGGTGCTAAATAGCGAGACAGGTGAAAAACAACGTGGGTTTGTGAGTTTTATGATTACTCATAAGGTAGATATTTCGCCAGTATATAAGGTTGTTCATACAATTGAAGAAAATTTGGCGATAATTAGGGAGGCTATTAGGGAAGCTGGAAATGTTGCTGTTCAATTCGACTGCCAGATTAGGCCGCATGATTATGATAAGAACGAAAAGTTTGATGCCCTCGTCACCGTTTCTAAGACCAAGGATGGTCAGTTGGATACTATTGTTTCGCTAAATATAATAGAGAATGTGTCGCACGGAGAAGCGCGTTCTGCTTTGGATTTTGATGAGTGCAAAGAGCTCAGGTTTTTTGGGTATTAACACACATGAACATAATAGCTTAGGTCGGCGATGGGACTTGGTTCAGTTTTATTCGGCGTTAGTGTGTCGAGGCCGCTTTCGCAAAGGATCTATAAGGTTTTCGAGCCCCTCTATCTTAATCTCTAGCGCTAAACGCATTAGTAGCCCGAGTTCACCTTTCGGAAATTCCTTTTTTGCAAACCAAAGTAAATACTCTTCCGGAAGATCAATGATTAATCGGCCTTGATATTTGCCAAAAGGCATCTTGAATTCCACGAGTCGTTTTAGGTTTTTTTGCTCGAACATTTACAACTTAGCCCGTGATATAAGGGATTTAATTTTAGTGATGATATATGAAGGCCGATGTGTAAGTCGATAAACAGATATACTAAGGTGTAATAAATTCTAGAAACCATATGAGGTGAGTAGTGAGCAATCCAAAATTAGAAGCAGGCCTGAAAGTTCGACGAGAAGTTATGGGTGATGATTTTGTTGATCGGGCGTTGAGTAATGCAACGGAATGGGACCAGCCTCTACAAGATATGGTGAACGAAAACGCATGGGGAAACACATGGGTGAGGGAAGGTTTACCAAGGAAAACACGAAGCCTGGTGACTATTGCAATGTTGGCTGCACTTAAATGTTCCCAGGAGATAAAAGGGCACGTGAGAGGCGCGTTGCGAAATGGTTGTACCAAAGATGAAATTCGCGAAGTATTACTTCATTCGGCGGTTTATTGCGGTGCTCCTGCAGCGATCGATGCAATGCGTTCTGCAAAGGAAGTTATTGATGCATGGGACGAAAACGCATCTTAATTAATTCATTTAAGTGTTAATAAAAACGACGAAGTGTCTGGTGCTACCCAGCCGTTACATCTACAAATAGGGTAAGTTTTTGTCCTGGTTGTAGGTACTTGGTTTTATTGATTTGGTTCCACTTAAGGATGTCGTTGACTCTTAGACTGAATTTCTGAGCTATCCGAGCGAGTGAATCACCGTTTCTTACTCTGTAAGAAACTTTGCGAATGACACCGGATTTACTGGTCGTTTGAGCTGTTTTTGTCCAGATCTTAAGTTTTTGTCCTGGTTTGATCGGGTCCCGTGGCGCCATACTGTTCCATTTTGCTAGCTTGGACGGGCTAACTTTATACTGCTTACCTATCGACCAAAGGCTATCTCCACGCTGGACGATGTAATCAATTTTCTGGCCTTTTTCACGCTTGGCTGTTGAAGCATATCGTTTCGCAACACGTTCTTCCACGCTAAAACTGTAGTGTTTTCCTGATTTTGTCGCGACTGGGACCATTAATGTTTTGCCAGCACGAATGGAAGAGCCCCGTAATTGATTAATACTCCGTAGCGATGCGACGCTTACCTTGTATTTTTGTGCGATCGTCGAAAGGCTATCGCCGTTTCGAATTGTGTAACGCTCCCAAGTAACACGCTCGCCCTTGGGTATAGATGCAACTTTAGCCGCAAACGCTTCGGCTTTATCGGCAGGAACGAGCAGTTCGTGTGGGCCGTGAGGGTCTGTTGCCCAACGATTAAAACCTGGGTTCAGGTGATAAAGTACATCCATATCAATGTCCGCTAGTGCGGCGGCTTGGGCCAAGTCTATTTGTGAGCCAATAGCCACGGGCGCGAAATAGGGCTTATTGAAGATCGGCGTTAACGCAATATTGTACTTTTTAGGGTTACCCACAAGCATGCTTAGAGCGAGTAGGCGAGGCACATAGGCTTTGGTTTCTTTGGGAAGATCTAAATTCCAGAAGTCTGTCGGTTTACCTAGTCTTTTGTTTTTGCGTATGGCTTTGGATACATTGCCTGCGCCACTGTTGTAGGAGGCTAGAGCTAAAAGCCAGTCACCATTGAAGCGCTTATGGTGTCGTTCGAGGTAAGTAAGGGCGGCTTCAGTTGAGGCGAGTACATCTCGTCGCCCGTCGTACCACCAGTTTTGTTTGAGCCCGAGCATTTTCCCCGTTCCTGGGACGATTTGCCACATACCAGAGGCTCTGCCATGTGAATATGCAAACGGGTCGAAGGCGCTTTCGACTATGGGGAGTAAGGCGATCTCCATCGGCATGTTGCGCTTTTCTATCGCTTCGACGATATGAAATAAATACCGGTTTGCCCTTTCGCTAACGCGCTTCATGTAAGACGGGTGTTTGGCGTACCAATTTAACTCCATCTCAATGCGTCGATTGCTGTGCTTGGGGATTTGGTAACCTTTGCGAAGACGCTCCCAAAGGTCGACTTCTGCCATTACGGGGCTTGCGTCGAGTTCGTCATGAGCGACGAAGCAGTTGGGGTCGAGTGCGTAGTCGGTGTTGTGGTGGGGGTTTTGGTCAGAATTATGGTAAGCGGCGTTGGCTTGTAGCGAGGAGTTGTAATAGGTGTCATCTTTGGTGTTGGTACATGCAGTGACTAATAAGAGCGAGATCACTGCGGATGCGCCGACATAAAACAAATTCATTCTAACCGCCTAATGTTGTAATTAGGCGCTAGTCTATAGACCCGCGCCACAAAATCAATACATCCCGAAATGAAGATAGCCGCGCCATTCTTACTTTGGTAAATGGTGTTGTAGTGAAGGCTAAAACCCATTTTTCCATTCGCGCAGTGCAGTGAAGACCTCGAGTGCGTCATTAGGTTCATGATCGAGTTTATTTGCTGTGGCGGTGATCACACCTGTTTCATCGCAACGAATGAAAGGGTTTATCGCTTTTTCCGTAAGGATATTTGTTGGCAGTGTGGGGGCGCCTGCAGCGCGGAGTGTAGATACTTCTTTAGCGCGAGTATCGATCGCCGTATTATCTGGCTCGACCGCTTTTGCGAATTCAAGATTGCTTTGGGTGTATTCGTGGGTTCCATACACAAGTGTTTCATTAGGCAGTGAGGCAAGCCGATCTAATGAGCTTTTTAGTTCTTGATGGGTTCCCTCGAAGATTCGACCGCAACCGCCTGAAAACATAATATCACCGCTGAATACCTGAGTATCGTGGCCATGTTTGACAATGTATCCGAGGTGTTCGGGAAGGTGCCCTGGCAGATGCCAAACCGTAACGTCGGCGTCGAATAGGGTGAAAGTCGCTCCTTCTTGTTGAGGGCACGTTACCTGGGGTATTGCATCACAGTCCGGACCATATACCGGCACATTTTTGTAGGCGAGCACCTCGTTAATCCCATTTATATGATCAAAATGAGAGTGTGTTATGAATATTCTTACCAGCTCTAGCTTTTGTTGCTTGAGATAGGCTATAACTGGACCAGCATCACCTGGGTCAATCACACAGACCTCGCTACTGTCAGGTGCTTGGATAATCCAAACATAGTTATCGGTAAACGTAGGGACGGCGTGAACCTTAAGCATTTCTCGGCCTCGTAATAATATGTGTGGGTATGCACCGCATAGCAGTGCTAGATCCCATGTTTTGATTTAAAATAGACGTATAGTCTCGTTGGTCTGCCGGCATGATGAAGCGAATTCAATCTCGATTCAATATCCTCCCACTCCGGAATACGTATAGTGATATTTCTGAGTGGTTTACGACGTCTTTAGGGCGTCGCTTACTTATTCATGAGCGTAAAGCCGTTTCCGAAGAGCTGCGTTACTTGTTCGGCTACCACTTTATGCAGCTAAGCTCGGTGAAATCCGCTAATTTCGGGTCTTCTAGCCGTATTAATCACTGTTTTTCATTGGCGCCCGCAGAGCCAGATACTGGCGAGCGTAGCCATAACCAGGGCATTGCTAATTTTGATGAGCTTCCGCTTCCCGATGAGTTTGTGGATGTCACGGTGTTACACCATGTGCTCGAGTTTTCCGATAATCCCCATCAAGTCTTGAAGGAAGCCGCTAGAGTTACGATTCCTCGAGGCTATATTATTATCGTTGCCTTCAACCCAATGAGTATCGCGGGTTTTACTCACAAATTGAGCGCAATGTTCGGGGGCAGCGGTGTTTCGAAACGACGAAGCTTGCCATCGGGCAGAATGCGAGATTGGCTGGAATTTTTAGATTTTAGCTGCGTCACGACTCGGAATGTCTTCCATAATTTGCCTATTAATAACCCACGTTTTCTATCATTCACACAAATACTGGAAAAACTCCGCTATAAGAATAAAATGCCTGGCGGAATGTCGTTTGTGATGGTGGCTAGGAAAGATAAAGCAGGTTTAACACCACTCAAACCTCAATGGGAAAAATCCAGTATCCTCAATGCGATGCCTCTCGCTAAGCAAGCGATGAAAGGTAAAGCGCAGAAAGAAGGGATGATTTTACCTTTCCGCGCAAAAATAAAGCGTGAATATTAGGCTTCAGCTATTTCGCGCATACTAATCACTATACGCACTGCTGCGTATCTCACTGTATGAGAGCATATATTTGAAACACGTCGAATTATTTTCCGATGGCGCTTGTCGTGGCAACCCAGGCCCAGGCGGGTGGGGCACTTTGTTAAGGTCTAACGGACAAGAAAAGTCTTTATATGGCGGCGAGCCAAATACAACAAATAACCGCATGGAATTGCAGGCCGCTATCCAGGGCCTAGCGGCCTTAAAAGAGCCGTGTAAGGTGGATTTAACAACAGATTCCCAATACGTGCGTAAAGGCATTACGGAATGGATTCATAACTGGAAAAAAAATGGATGGCGCACAGCGGCCAAAAAACCCGTAAAAAACGGTGATCTTTGGAAAGTTTTGGATGAGCTTGCTGAGCGTCATGATGTTACATGGCACTGGGTTAAAGGTCATAGTGGCCATCGCGAAAATGAAATTGCTGATCAACTCGCCAATCAAGGCATTGATGAAATATAAAAGTAACTCGTCTTGTTAACGTTCAAAAATCATTGAGGTAGACGTGCGTCAAATTGTTTTAGATACAGAAACCACCGGACTTGAGCCGAGTGAAGGGCACAAGATTATTGAGATCGGCTGCGTTGAACTGTTTAACCGCCGCCTAACGGGTAATCACTATCACCAGTACATTAAGCCAAATCGAGAAATTGATGAGGGCGCGATGGAGGTTCATGGAATTACCAATGAATTTCTTGAAGATAAACCCATATTCTCGGAGATCGCCGATGATTTTCTATCCTTTATCGGTGATTCTCAGCTCATAATTCACAATGCGCCATTTGATTTAGGTTTTTTGGACCATGAGCTTGGTCTTATGAATGCATCACTCACAAAGATAAGTGACCGATGTAAGGTGTTAGACAGCCTCTTGATGGCGCGAAAAAAACATCCTGGCCAAAAAAATAATTTGGATGCGTTATGTCGCCGCTACAGTGTTGATAATTCCCAGCGGGATTTACATGGTGCATTGCTTGATGCCGAGATTCTAGCAGACGTTTATCTAATAATGACTGGCGGCCAGCGCAAATTAGCGCTTGGCAGCGGGGACGGAGAAGATGGCGAAGACGATACAGACAAGATTATTCGTCTTGACGAAAATCGCCCTAAAACGCGGGTAATTCGTGCCAATGAACAAGAGCTTGCACGACATCAAGAAAAGCTGGAGGCAATTGACAAAGCTTCTGGCGGAAATTGCCTGTGGTTGAAACAGGATTGAGCATAGACTTTAATCACCAATCCCCACTAAGTTATTAATTTTCCTCGGATTTCGTGCGTTGTTTCTAATGTGGGTGCTATACTCTTTTCGTACACCTGCATAAAAAAATTAAAAAATTAAACCAGCGGGAATATATTCATTTATGCGCCATACGATTTATCTCTCAATCGCACTAGCGGCGGTTTGGCTGTTAAATTCAGGGCACTACAATTTTTTGCTTTTGGGTCTAGGGGCTCTGTCTATTACGCTAGCGGTTTGGATCGCGCATAAGATGGACGTTGTTGACCACGAAGGCCAGCCGATCAACGCCACCATAAAAATGCCCGTATATTTTGCATGGCTATTAAAAGAAATCCTGCTTTCGAATATCGATGTGGTGAAGCGCATTTGGTTGTCGCCCAACTCTATAAGCCCCACCGTAGGCACACTAAAAATTTCTCAGAAGGATGATATGGGGCGCGTTATTTATGCGAACTCGATTACCTTAACCCCTGGTACGGTGACCCTAGATCTTCAAGATGATGAAGTGACCGTTCACGCGTTAACCGAAGAAGGTTTAACCGAGCTTTCGAAAGGCGAGATGGATCGCCGCGTCTCTCAACTGGAGAAATAATGTTTACCGCCGCATCAGCTGCAATTATCGTCTCCATGCTCCTGGCGCTTATCCGCGCGTTCATTGGCCCGACGCTGTACGATCGAATACTTTCCGTGAATATGTTCGGCACTAAAACGGTTTTGCTAATCGCCATACTCGGTTACCTTATGGGGCGTCCCGACTTTTTAGATATTGCGATTGTCTATTCGCTTATTAACTTCATTAGCATTATTGCCATCTTGCGTTTCTTCGAATATACACACCCTGCCAAGGCACCGGATGGAGGAGAAACTGAATGATTTTGGATGTTGTGTCGTGGTGTTGTCTCATTATTGGCGGCTTTCTATGTGTGACGGGCGCAGTTGGTATATTTCGTTTCCCTGATTTCTTTTCTAGAATGCATGCGGCCAGTGTGACCGACTCATTGGGCAGTGGTCTGATTATTATGGGGTTAATCCTCCAAACCACGGAATGGCTAGTCATCTCCAAATTGTTGTTCATCGTGTTTTTTATTTTTCTCACAAGCCCCACTTCTAGTCATGCCCTTGCTAAAGCGGCTTTGCATTCAGGGTTACGCCCTTGGAAGAAACCGACAACTAATCTCGATTCAGAATCGAGCTAGATTTTAGAGGATATGGCCATCGAATTTTTAATCGATATCATTATTTTAGGTTTTTTGGTGCTAACGGCACTTTCGATCGCGGTATCAAAAGATCTTTTCGCTTCTGTCATGCTTACGGGGATATACAGCCTGTTAACCGCAGTGTTTTTTGTGGTGATGGATGCGGTTGATGTCGCGTTTACAGAAGCTTCCGTCGGTGCTGGAATCTCGACGATTTTAATGCTCTCGACATTGACGCTTACAGGGCAGTTTGAAGATCCGACTCGTCACAATAAAACTATCGGTTTCGTCGTGGTGTTGGTAACGGGCTTTCTGCTTATGTACGGCACTACCGATATGCCGGTTTTTGGCAACCCCAGTGCACCGGTAAACCAACATCTCGCTACGCATTTTATTGAACAGTCATTTTCTGAAACGGGCATGCCCAATATCGTTACTTCGGTGCTTGCAAGCTATCGGGGGTTTGATACTTTCGGAGAAACCGTTGTTATTTTCACTGCGGGTATTGGCGTTTTAACCCTGCTTGGTTTCAGCACCAAAAAAGGCGCACCGGATTTTGATAGCGTTGTTGCCCCCATGCACAAGCATAAAATTTTGCGTGTCGTCAGTAAAATACTTATTCCGCCCATCTTTATCTTCGCTTTGTATGTGCAGTTTCATGGTGATTACGGCCCAGGAGGAGGGTTTCAGGCTGGGGTAATTTTTGCCGCGGCAATTATTTTGTATGCCATGCTTTTTGGTTTGAATATCGCACGTAGAGTTATCAATCAACCCGTTGTTCAAATGCTCTCAGCCATTGGCGTTTTGCTTTATGGCAGTGTGGGCATTGTCTCTCTTGTGAACGGCAAAAATTTTCTTGATTATTCTGTTTTAGCGGACGACCCGTTGCATGGCCAACATTACGGTATTCTTTTGGTAGAACTCGGTGTTGGTATTACCGTAACAGCGGTGATGATTACTATATTCTTTACATTTGCAGGGCGGGTTGACAAAGAACATGGAGAGCACGCATGAGTTTTCTTTCCCAATACAATTATTGGGTAGTGATTGTTTTAATGATGATCGGTTTTTTTATTGTGATTTCCCACGGAAATTTAGTAAAGAAACTCATAGGCCTTAGTATTTTTCAGACCTCAGTTTTTATCCTGTATATCAGTATGGGAAAAGTGCAGGGGGGAACAGCACCCATCCTAGATTCTGATTATTCCGTTTACTCTAGCCCTTTACCCCACGTGCTTATTCTTACCGCTATTGTGGTTGGAATTGCGACAACTGCTGTGGGTCTATCCCTTGTTGTTCGTATTAAGGAAGCCTACGGCACAATAGAAGAAAGTGAAATTCAACAAAAGGATGACGAAGAGTGCTGAGTCATTTTCCTATCTTGCAAGTGATTTTGCCGTTAATGGCAGCGCCGACGTGCTTGTTGTTACGCCAGTCTAAATTGGTGTGGATGTTTGCGACACTTGTGTGTGCTTTGGCACTGCTGATCAGTTTTCAATTGTTGTACCAGGTGCAAGTGAACGGACCGCTCATTTATGAGTTGGGTGGGTGGCAGGCGCCCATCGGTATTGAGTACCGTATCGATATGCTCAGTGCTTTTATTCTTGTACTGGTGAGCGCCATAGCAACCGTTGTGTTGATGGGGGCTCAAAAAAGTATCGAAAAAGAAATACCCGAAGATAAACACACGCTTTTTTACGTATCATTCTTGCTTTGTTTTGCCGGTTTGTTGGGTATTGTGGCAACGGGCGATGCATTTAACGTGTTTGTGTTTTTGGAGGTTTCTTCGCTTTCGACCTATACCTTAATTGGTTTGGGAAAAGATAGAAGGGCGCTTTGGGCGTCTTACCAATACCTTATTATGGGAACGATAGGGGCAACCTTTATCCTTATCGGTATTGGTTTGATGTATATGATTACCGGCACCTTGAATATGGCGGACATGGCCGATCGTTTGCCGGAAGCCACACAAACAAAGACGCTATTTACGGCATTCGCTTTCTTCATTGTGGGTGTTTGTCTAAAGCTCGCGCTGTTCCCTTTACACCTTTGGTTGCCGAATGCTTATGCTTACGCACCGTCAATCGTTACGGCATTTTTAGCGGCGACGGCCACTAAGGTGGCGATCTATGTGCTTGTGCGCTTTATCTTCACGATATACGGGGTGCAGTTTTCACTTTCACATTTACCTTTGCCCCACATTTTAATGGCTCTTGGGCTACTGGGTGTTATCGGGGCTTCTGTGGTTGCGATCTTACAAACCAACGTGAAGCGCCTTTTTGCGTTTTCGAGCGTTGCCCAGATCGGCTACATGGTCCTTGGGTTTAGTTTAGGTTCGCAGGCAGGGCTAAAAGCGTCGTTGCTGCATGTTTTTAACCATGCATTAATGAAAGCCGCTATTTTTATGGCGATTGCGGGTGTTGTTTACCGTATCGGCGCGTCGAATATCGAAGACTTTAAAGGCATTGGCAAAAAAATGCCTCTAACCACCGCGGCAATTGTTGTCGGCGGTTTAAGTCTTATTGGTGTGCCATTAACCGTTGGCTTTGTCAGTAAATGGTTTTTGATTGTTGCACTGATGGAGCAAGGGCTATGGCCGGTTGTCGTGGTGGTGCTGTTGGGGTCTTTGTTAGCCGTAATGTATGTATGGAAGTTAGTTGAAGTTGCCTATTTTCATAAACCTATTGACGGCGATGAAACCGTTCGTGAAGCACCATTTTCAATACTGTTACCCACATGGCTATTAGTTGTAGCAAATGTATATTTTGGAATAAATACAGACTTCACCGTTAACGTCTCTGAGATTGCTGTATTTAGTTTGTTTGGAGTGTCGCCATGAGTGTCGAATGGCTTCTTCAAATCGCAATTATTCTTCCGCTCGCGGCAGTGCCGGCAATTGCTTTAGCCCGTAAAAATCCGAATCTCCGTGAGGGGATTACGATGATCACGAGTATGGTGTTACTTGCCATTGTGATTCAGATATATCGGGTATTCATGAGTGGGCAGGAAATTTCAGTACAATGGATTGAGATTCTTCCTGGCCTAGATTTAACCTTCAAAGTCGAAGCGCTTGGCGTACTCTTTTCGTTAGTCGCGAGTTTCCTGTGGGTCGTTACCAGTGTCTATGGCATTGGGTATATGCGAGGCAATAGTGAAAAAAATCAAACACGGTTTTTTATGCTCTTTCCTGTGGCCATCTCGGCTGCACTCGCAATTGCATTTGCAGGTAACTTACTCACACTGTTTGTTTTCTATGAAGTAATGACGCTCTCAACGTTCCCGCTTGTGACTCATGCGGGTACCGAGCACGCGATGAAATCCGGCCGGATTTACCTCGGCGTATTAATATCTTCGTCTATTGGATTATTTTTACCCGCTATCATTTGGGTGTGGATGGTCGCGGGAACGACTGATTTTACCGCGGGTGGCGTGCTAGTCGGACACCTCGAAGGTCCCTTGCTAACCGTGCTCGCATTTATGTTTTTACTGGGTATCGGCAAGGCTGCCGTCATGCCAATGCATCGGTGGTTACCTGCCGCGATGGTTGCGCCGACGCCAGTAAGTGCCTTGCTCCATGCTGTTGCTGTGGTAAAGGCCGGCGTGTTTGCTGTGCTTAAAGTGATGGTGTACACCTTTGGTATTGATCACCTACGTGAAGCGGCATATTCCGATTGGCTACTTTATTTTGCCTGTTTTACCGTGGTGATGAGTTCTATCATTGCCATGCAACAAGATAACCTTAAACGCCGATTAGCTTACTCAACCATTAGTCAACTTTCATACGTGGTTCTAGGCGCTATGATATTGGCGCCCATCAGTATTATGGGGGCCGCATTTCATATCGCTGCGCATGCCTTTGGTAAAATCACACTGTTCTTTGCTGCAGGTTCAATTTATACCGCATCTAAGAAAACAGAAATTAGTCAGTTAAAAGGTATTGGTTATCGTATGCCCTGGACAATGGCCGCGTTTACGATTGGCGGTTTCTCGATGATAGGCATTCCTCCGTTAGTGGGTATTATTTCAAAATGGTATCTTTTGATGGGCGCTTTCCAGGCAGAACAAATAGTTGCTGTGGTGGTGATCTTGCTTTCTACTCTGCTTAATACCGCGTATTTTATGCCGATTGTTTACCGCGCGTATTTCGTGAAAGAAGAGCCAGGAGGTAAGGATCATGGTGAAGCTCCTTTGCCTATTGTTGCTGCATTAACCGTTACGGCATTTTTGACCGTGGCGCTATTTTTCTACCCCAAAATTCCTTTTGAATTAGTACAGCTAATTCAAGTGACGGCTCAGCCATAGACAGTGAGAGCGTTATGAGTGATCAAAATCAATTGGACGCCGAAGTATCAGATGCCTCTTGTACATCCGAGAGTGTAAAAATGGCTGATAGTCACGAACAAAAACATTGGCTGTACCGCGAAGAGAATCGTAAAAAATTGTGGATGATCCAGTTCGCCATTCTAGTGCTAGTTATGATCCCCGAGTTTTTTGTACACCACCATGCACATTTTGAATCACAAGGGATTCATGTTGATGCTACGTGGGGGTTTTATGCTTGGTACGGTTTTGCGACCTGTGCGGCGATGGTGGTTGCGGCGAAATTACTGGGTTTTGTATTGAAGCGCAAGGACACTTATTACAATGATTAATACTGTCATGCCGCCTGGGCTGATATTAATTCTAGGTGCATTTTTGCTTGCCATCACCGATGGCCGCATCAGAAAAACGCTGATTATTGTATTACCAGCCATTGCACTTGTGCTCATTTGGATCACCCCAAACGGGCATAACGTTGTCATCCCATTTCTGGAATATGAATTGTTGCCCCTGTCTCCGAACCCCACAGGAAAAGTCTTTGCGACTATTTTCGCACTAATGACGATGGTGGGCGGTTTGTACGGTGTAAACCAAGCCACAAAAGCTGAGATCTGCGCCGCTTTTGCGTATGCGGGTTCTGCAATTGGCGTTACGTTTGCTGGGGACTTGATGTCGGTCTTTGTTTTTTGGGAATTGATGGCTGCAGGTTCAACCATCGTGATATGGGCTGCGAACTCTTCATTAGCTTACAAGGCAAGTTACCGTTATTTACTGGTTCACTTGATGGGCGGTGTGGTTCTCATGTCGGGGATTGTCGCCCATGTGTATGAGACGGGCTCTATCGCCTTTACCTTACTTGAACTGAACTCGGTAGGGTCTTGGCTGATTCTTGCTGGTTTCTTGGTGAACGCTGGCGCACCGCCTTTCTCTGCTTGGATCGCAGATGCCTACCCAGAAGCAAGCCCGAGCGGGAGTGTATTCTTATCGGCGTTTACAACAAAAACCGCCGTTTATGCCTTAATGATTACCTTTGCGGGTGCAGATGTATTGATTTACGTCGGTTTGTATATGGTTTTTTACGGCATTATTTACGCATTACTAGAAAATGATATGCGTCGTATTCTTGCTTATAGCATCGTAAACCAAGTGGGTTTTATGGTCACTGCGATCGGTATCGGCACCGAGATGGCGCTCAATGGCGCAACGGCGCATGCCTTTGCTCACATTATTTATAAGGCCTTATTGCTAATGTCGGCGGGCGCGGTATTGATGCAAACGGGTGAGCGAAGGTGCTCTCATTTGGGCGGCCTATTTCAAACAATGCCAATGACGGCTGCCTGCGGCATTGTTGGCGCTTTGGCAATTTCATCATTCCCGTTTACCTCTGGCTTTGTAACGAAATCGTTAGAAACCTCAGCGGCGGCGTACGAAGGGCTCGCATTTGTCTGGTTTCTTTTATTAGCCGCATCTGCGGGGGTATTTTTACACGCAGGTATTAAGTTTCCTTGGTTTGTATTTTTCCAAAAAGATTCAGGTATGCGGCCTTCAGAGGCACCGCTTAACATGCGCCTTGCCATGCTGATCTTTGCCATTCTTTGTATCGCTATAGGTGTGTTTCCCAACGTTTTGTATAACATTTTGCCGTATGCGGTGAAATACGAGCCCTACACAACGGATCATTTAGTGACGCAGTTTCAATTGTTGATGTTCGCTGGGTTCGCCTTCTTTGCGTTATTGCCAATGATGAAGCGTACTTTAACTATTAGCCTCGATTTTGATTGGTTTTATCGTCGTTTGTTCATGCGTTCGAGCGGGGCTTTTTTTAGGGTGTTTTGGGCGGTAGACGCTTATGTCCGTCGCTTGATTCTACGTGGGATCGGTGGGTTATTTGGGTTCGTTGAAGCCCATGCGCCAAATGGGATTCTCATGAAATCACGACCATCCAGCAGCATGGTAATTTGGGTGACAGTGCTACTTGCTACCTATCTCGTAATTAGCTTCGTCTAACTCTCTTGTACCTTATCGTCTCTCCTTTTTAGCTCGTTGAATCGTCGCCTGTACGCAGAGCATTCTCCGCTATGCTGGGCAGAACAGGCATGAGAGTTTGAGTTAAGATTGAGGGGTAACTGTAAGAAAATTAAGGATTTTTGCCTAAATCGTATTATACTTGTAAACAGGCCATATTCTCGGCCTGGTTTTGAGTAGAACCAACATTAATATGGGTGGGATTTCATTTGGATACTGTCAACTTTCAATCGCTAAACCTTGTTCGTGACGAGTTGGTCGCTACGATTGAAGAAGCTGCGCGTAACTTAGAAAAGTTTGTGTCTTCTCAGGAAGATGGTGAGGCGCTACAAGCGTGTATCGAATGTGTTGCTCAGATTGTCGGAACACTTAAACTAATTGAATTTCGCGGCGCCGAGTTGCTTGCTCAAGAATTATTGGCCTCTGCAAACGAAATTTCCCCAGGTAACAGCGGTGAAAAATTCGAACATTCATTGGAAGTGGTGAGCAGCACTTTCTTTGTACTTACTCGATATTTAGAGTATGTGCAGCAAACAGAACGAAAGGTCCCCGTACTCCTTATTCCTCAAATAAATGAACTTCGGAAGCTTAGAGGCGAAACCGCTTACCCAGAGTGTCATTTTTTTAAAGTTGATTTATCCCGATCCCCAGAACTCCCTTCTGTTGAATCATTAAGCTTCGAAGGTGACGAGTTTACCTTGGCAGTAAGACGTGCACGCCACATGTATCAAATTGGCCTGCTAGGGTTGATTAAAGAGCGACAGATAAAAAATTCTTTAGCGATGATGCGTCGGGGGATGAAACGACTGCGCCGAATGAGCGGAAATGAAAAACCATTGGCGCTGTTGTGGTGGCTAGCAGATGTTACCTTAGGGGTCATTGCGGCTCATAACATGGAAACCATTGAAACCCGCAAAATGTTATTCAGCCGCTTGGATCGTGTAATTAAGCAAATTGAGCAAAATGGTGCACAAGCATTTGATGCGCAGCCGCCGAAGGGGCTTATAAAAGAACTGGTGTACCTGATCGCTTTATCCACTTCTGATTTGGATGAAGTGAAAGCGATCCGCAGTGTTTATGGCTTGGATCGATTTTCATATACCGATCACGATTTAGCCGGTGAAAGAGATTTATTGAACGGCCCCAGTGCTCATACCGTCTCGTCTCTTGCCAGCGTACTTCATACCGAATTAGCCAATACTAAGAAGGTACTGGAAGGAGCCTCTCAAAGTAGTATTCAACGCATAGATGACTTGGAAGGGTTTTTAGCAACGCTCCAGAAAGTCGCAGAGATTTTATCTATTGTGGGGCTGGTGTCTGCTTCCAATACGCTTAAAAATGAACTAAAACGCATTGGAAACTGGGAAGGGAAAGACGAAATCGAGCTTTCTGAGATGGATGAGGTTGCGAATACGCTTCTCTACCTAGAGTCTACTGTGAGCGCGATAGAGTCGACCAAATTGTCTGACGAAAAGCTTGAGATGGCCAACAAAGTCGCTCAGCGTGAGGTTATTGCGTCCGGCGAGCTGGCAGAGGCCAAACGTATTGTTCTTGCAGAGTCCGAAGCCGGAATTTCCCTTACAAAACGTGCGCTCAGTTCTTTTTCAGATTCAGATTTCGATACTGGACACATACGCAACATCGGGAAAACACTTAATACCGTGCGTGGTGGCATGCAAATGCTAAAGTTTGATCGCGCGTCTAACATACTTTCACGCTGCGCAGCCTTTGTTGATGAAGTGCTTATGGAGCAAGACCCTCAGCCTGGTTTAAAAGAGATGCTGGAAACGTTTGCTGATTCGATTATTTCGGTGGAATACTATCTCAATTCCGCCACTGCAAGTTTGCATTTAGACGAGTCAGTGTTAAAACTTGCGGAAGAGAGTTTAGAGGCCCTGGGGTATTCAGTGGAACCTCAAACCGAAGAGGATTAGACGCAATGGCATTTGTGCCCGCAGAGACCAATGCCGCAAATGTTACGATGGATCTCGTTATTGCAGTTCACCGTGGACGATTGCTTACGCCATCACAGAGCGAATGGGCGCCTCACCAGCCTGATATCTTCGATACCCTCGGAGAAGCTCATCACACCCACTATCTTGGTACCCTAAACGACGCCCATTGTTTTACCGCATTTTACAACCACACGGTAGAACCCACAGTTCAACACTATGAATGGAAACCTTTACGGAGTCTGCTTGGCTGCATTTCCGAAGAGGCGTTTCAACTCGCGGGTAGGGCACTTCAGATTACGCGCTGGTATCGAGATCATCAGTATTGCGGTGCTTGCGGTAGTAAAACCCGTGATAGTCGTAGTGATCGTGCGCGTGTTTGTACCCATTGCGAACAGCGATTTTATCCGCGAATTTCACCCTGTGTTATAGGTTTGGTCACCAAAGGTGATCAATGTTTGCTGGCTCGAGGGACTCGTACTCCCGAAGGCTTATTTACTGCGCTTGCGGGGTTTGTAGAGCCAGGTGAAACCGCTGAACAAGCATTTGCTCGGGAAGTCAAAGAAGAAGTTGGCGTGTCGATTGAGAATATTCGATATCAATACTCGCAACCGTGGCCATTCCCTGGACAGCTCATGCTCGGTTTCTATGCGGATTACGCTGATGGCAATATGGTGCTAGATGAGAGGGAGATCATAGAAGCTGGCTGGTTTAGTAGAGAGAACTTGCCTCTTACGCCGCCTTTAGGCACTATCGCAGGACGGTTAATTCAAGGTTTTGTTAAAGGCTGCGCAATCTAAATGTTTAGCATATTGACAGGGGTACTCATACTCGTAGCACTCCTACTGATTTTTTTTGGTGGGCGTATTTTGGCGTCTTTCAATTGGATATTAGGCTGGGTGAGAGGCATGGCCGGTCTCTCACTTATCGCACTTTCTATCTTACTCATTTTTGTTGGCCTCGATTTATTTACATACAAACAAATCTTGAGTGACAAGCCCATACTCACCATCAGCTTTCAAAAACAACAAGAGCAGCTTTTCACCACAACGATATCCTACATCGAGGAAGGGGTAGAGGAAACTTACGATGTATACGGGGAACAGTGGCAAGTTGATGCGCGGGTTATTCGGTGGCGTGGTCTACTGGCGAGTTTTGGGGTCAAGCCAGGCTACCGCCTAGATCGTTTAAGCGGGCGCTATTATTCCTTAGAAGATGAAAGAAGAAAACAGCGTTCCGTACATCAATTAGATCAAAGTGAATATGGGCTGGATATGTGGAAATGGGTCCAAGAAAATGGCTTTCTACCTATTTTTGATGCGATCTATGGAAGCGCAACGTACTTGCCAATGGAAGATGGGGCTATTTATCAGGTGTCATTGAGCGCTAGTGGACTTGTTTCTACGCCTTTGAATAATATTGCTAAGGGTGCGGTTAGCCAATGGCAATAATCTATTGTGAGTCAGTTTAACTTTATTGTCTCATCATTATTTTAACTATCAAATACGCAATACTATTGCACACAAATATAATCGTCGCAGGGCGAATTAAAGGGGATTTTCTTGGAATTTTTAGCTGAATACGGTCTTTTTTTTGCTAAGACCGTAACATTTGTAATTGCTGTTGGCGTCATCATTTTATTAATGGTGTCGGCCGGATTAAAAAACCAATCAAACGAAAAAGGGCACCTTGAAGTCACCAAGGTTAATGACAAATTTGATGATTTATCTAACGTCGTCAAAACGATGATTCTTGGCGATGATGAAATCAAAGCTGACCAAAAAGAAAAGAAAAGGCTAGCAAAAGAAGAAAAGAAAAAAAAGAAATCTGAAGCCAAAAACAAAAAGAAAGACGAGTCTCTCTCAGCTGAAGCCCAGCGTAAACGTATATTTGTTGCAGACTTTGATGGAGATATTAAAGCGAGTGCAACTGAAGAACTTCGTGAAGTCGTTACCGCAATATTGAGTATTGCAGGAGAGGGGGATGAGGTCGTACTTCGCTTGGAAAGCTCTGGTGGTATGGTGCATAGCTACGGGCTCGCATCGAGCCAGCTTAGGCGAATAACGTCAAGTAACATTCCTCTTACAGTTTGTGTTGATAAGGTAGCGGCTAGCGGGGGCTATATGATGGCCTGCGTCGCGCACAAAATCGTGAGCGCGCCTTTTGCAATCATCGGTTCTATTGGCGTTGTCGCGCAGTTACCGAATTTTCATCGCTTACTCAAAAAACATGACGTTGATTACGAAATGTTAACCGCAGGGGAATATAAACGTACTTTGACTATGTTTGGTGAAAACACGGATAAGGGCCGAGAGAAATTCGTTGAGGACTTGGAAGATACGCACGAACTGTTTAAAGATTTCATTTCCGAAAATCGGGATAAAGTAGATGTAGAGTCTGTGGCCACTGGTGAGATTTGGTTTGGTTCTCGGGCGCTTGAAAAAAATCTGGTGGATCAACTAGAAACGTCAGATCAATATCTTTTTAACCTCAAAGATGATCACGATATCTTCGAACTTAAATTCGTTCACAAAAAATCAATCGCAGAGAAAATAGGCCTCAACGTTGAACATGCGGTCGATCGTGCGTTTACCCGCGCCATACAGAGCATGAATACGCGATTTTTTAGCTAGCTTGGTTTTGTAGGCGAAGGGCATCAGGGAGAAGGCTTACCTGGTGCCGCCATGGACGAAGGTCTATCAATCGTAGCAAAGGCCAGTTCCAGCTCGGTCATCAACTGTGTGGCGTTCGGGCGACTCTTATTAATCACCATATAGAGGTCGAGGGTCACCAAATGTTGAAAGTGAAACCTGCGGTCTTCCGCTTGATCCGAGTCATTGGACTCATTAGACGGTACCACTGAAGGCCCGTGATAATCCAATAGATAGTCACCTCTTCCTGCTTCTAGCATCGCAAATGCCGCGCTATGAGAAGGCGTGGTTAAGCGTTCGATGTTGTTATCACGGTCGGCGATAAAGTCGATCAGATTTCCATATTTGTAGCCGTGTAGTGTGATAACGCGCTTTCCCATTAGCTGGTCTTTATTATCAATAATCGTATTCTCGGTCTTACTGTATAAACCGACATCAATGGCGTAAACAGGGACTTTGCTCCATAAACAACATTCCTCTAGTTCAGCAGACTTCACCATCACGCTAAAGGCGCTCCCCCCTTGCTTTAGGCGCCGATAGACACGAGAAGCGGGCATTTTTTCCATCTCCCAGCTTAGGTTTGCCCGTTTAAACGTCTCGGTCATTAATGAAAAAAGCGGGTTGTCGTTTATTGGATGCTTGGCTTTATTCGCCGTCAAGATCACCTGGTCTTGATAGGCATATACGATTTCAGGGGCAGCGACGGGGCGAGCATGCGTTGTCATTGATGAAACGAGCAAGACCCCGATAACGAATATAGGCCTTGCAAAAGACGAGTATTTAGAGGTTTTGTTGACGGCAAGATTGGGCTGGGGCTGAAAAAAGGGGGGCATGCTACGGTACGCTCTATAGGTAGTAAACACATTCGCATATCGTTGATATAGCGATACTAGCTAGCTTTAGGTGAATTTATACGCGATTTGATAGGTATTGCAAGCGGCGTAATCACCGTATTTAGTGACATATTCGTCTAGTGTTCATTGATGAGACATTAGATCTCAGAAGCAGACCACATGCAGTTCTTATGCAGTCCTTGTGAATAAGAGTACCAATACTCAGGCTCGATGAGTAAGAGTAAACAGGGTTTTATGCGTACCCCAATTGTCTTCAGCCATTCATGCGTATGAAATTAGAACAGTTCCTAAAGATAACAAAGAAGCGTTTTCGCTGTGGCGGTGTTGTTTCAACGGTTCTTTATTGGGTTTATAATTCGCGTAATATTCGGTTTCCTAAGCTTAGCCACAAAGAGTATGTCTTCACACGTTAATTAATATTACCCCGTGGGCGTAAATACACATTATGGCGCGAAATGCCTTTGTTTTAACCCGTTTATATCATACGGCCGCGCCGCAGGGTGTTTTACTCTTCGAATGAAATGGACCTTAACGTGATAGTTAATATTGATTCGAATAGCTAAGCGGAATTTCCGTTCATAATGATCTAAGATTGATGGCGCAGAAGTCAATATTAGGCGAAGAATTAAGCTATCCTGTTAGTGATGCTTTTTAACTGAGGTTTTATTTGTACAACACCGGCATGTATGTCCCTTTGGTAACAATTGATGCGCCTCATTCCTTGCTTATGAAAATGATACGTCTTCTTTCATGTGTTTCTGTTTTATTTTGGTGCGTCAGCAGCCACGGTTATTCTGAGCCTGGTCAGAGTTTAGGTCATCAGCCTCTGGTTTATGTTCACCCCAATGTGCCGGTAATAAGCCGCATAAACTCTATGGGCGAACAAGTTAATCCCGTTCTTCATATGACTAATGCTATGTTTCACACAGCGGGGTTCCCTTGGACCAGTCGACCTGTACCGATTTCTCGTATGTATCACTATCTTAATCGCGGAAAAGCTAATTTTTCAATACTGGTGAAAACCGCGAAACTCGACCGATGTTGTATCACCAGTGAAAACCCTGTTTACAAAATGGAATTGGGCTTATATCAAAAGCCGGAAACTCCTTATATCTATGATCTTAATGAAATGAAGGGCAAGAGTTTCATTCATATAGAAGGGTATGCCTTTGGTTCACTAAAAGAATTTATATTTGATAAAAAGAATAATATTACGCTTTACCCAGCCACAAATCATAAGTCTGCATTTGCAATGCTAGCAGCAGGTAGAGCACATTACTTTTTGGATTATCGAGGGCCGGCACAAATGGTCGAGGAAGAAAAAGCGCAAAATGGCTTTATATACAACGTTTTTAAAAATATAGAGCTTTATTTGGTACTCGATAAAAACTATCCCAATGCACCCAGTGTCGTATCGAAGTTAGAAGGCATCTTTAATAGTTTAAACGAAGAAGATTTCATAAACTAAATGCCCGCTAATAATCAGTCTCGCCTTAACTTGTCAGAAATTGCGATCGGGTTTGGAAAGTTAAATATCACGATATAGCTGGAGATAACAAAACTGAGTATTGCCGCGCACTGGATAAGCATAGAAGCGCGCTCACCTATCACTTTACTATCGCTTGCCACAAACGCGATGAGTAAGGAAAACTCACTGATCTGGCCCAACCTAAAACCTACATCCCACGCTAACGATTTTTTCTCTGCTTGTTGTCGTAATAATAAGAAAAATGTCACGGGTTTTGCGGTAAGCATCAATGCCGTGTATACCAACACAATCAAAGCGACGCTCGGTAATATGTCGATATTAAGTTGTGCTCCAAGTGCGAAGAAAAACAGGACCAGAAAGAAATCGCGAAGCGGTTTTAAATTGAGTGCAATATATTGAGATATCGGGCTAGTAGCTAAGGAAACGCCGGCGATAAAGGCGCCAATTTCAGCTGAGAGATGCATTAATTCGGCTAAATGCGCAAGCCCTAGGCACCAACCGATGGCAAGTAAAAATATATATTCATGGAAGCGATCGAAGGTCGCTATAAGCCTAAATAAGACATAACGTACTGATAAATATGCAAATGCAGCCAGTATGGGAAGTGCAATTAATGCCGTAATTAATGGCTTGGCTTCCACTTGGCCTTCGGAACCGGAGAGCAAGATCAATAAACAGAAAATCGCTATGAAATCTTGAACCAATAGTAGGCCCACCATTAGCTCACCTGAGTGGCGGTGATGAAGTGCGGTGGTTGGTAACAACTTAATACCGACAATGGTGCTCGAAAACATGGACGCCATTGCGATAACAATGGATTCCATTAGAGAAAAACCGAAGGATAATCCGATCGATAAACCGAGAAGCGCGAATATGGCGCAACTTACAAGAGCAACACTCGTTGCTTTTTTTAATACAGAAAAAAGGGCGCTTGGTTGCATATCGAGCCCAAGCAAAAAGAGCAAGAAAATAATCCCGATATGGGACATTTCCAACAAATACTCTACTTGAGTGATCACCTCAAAACCAAAAGGTCCGAGTAATATCCCAAGCGCAATATAGGCAACAAGTAGAGGTTGACGCGTATATAGCGCGATCGAGGCGATTACTGCAGCCCCACAAAAAATCAGGAAAAAGGTGTCGAATACTGCGCCACCCATAGAGTCGTCTCGCTGTTATCAGTCTGTTTATCAATATTGCTACTAAGGGGTCTATGCTACTACATATAGCGTCAATATATGGCAAGGCTTAGGTAAATAGGTGAGCTTAAATTACAAAAACACTCCACGTAGCCTGAGCAATTTACAAAGAAATACGCTTCGTCTCAGTAATATCGAATTAGGTAAACAAATCGAACAGTGGGTGTAAGTGCAGGGCTTAGCGGAATATCGCGCGCTCAGAGGCGCGCTTCGTAGGATTATTACGTCCGGCGACGAAAAAGCGGTTGCGGCTCATCACAAGCGGCTTGATAGGCGTTACTAAAATCATCAAGGCTTAACAGTGCGGATTCGATTGCTACGTCATCAGGCAAGACGAACGCGTTGACACCACAGCGGGACAGATAATGAAGCTGATCTTGTATAAATCCGCCTTCTGCTCGAATCTCGCCAGCAAAATCAAGATGGTCACGGAGAATCCGCGCCTGAGAGAAACTGCGCCCATCGGCAAAGGCGTCGAAATGTAGCGCGATCATCGGCAGGTTTTTCACGTAGCCTTTTACAGAAAGGACATCCTGATCTGGCGTAAGCCGAATCGCCAAACGTTCTAAGTCAGCGAAGCCATGCTCCATCGCTTGTTCATACAAGCCTAGCGGCAGTATCCAATTACCAGCGTCAAGCTGAGAAAAATCGAAGTTTTCGTCTGTATGTTGCCAGTCATCATCGGACAGGCAGCCATTTTTAATCAGCTTTGGCATAAACACGTTCCTTAAAGGGGGTAATGCCGATCCGACGGTAAGTGTCTATAAACGCTTCTTCATCGTTTCGGGACTCGGTGTATACGTTAAATATATCTTTAACAACGCGTGGCATATCTTCACGAGAAAAAGAAGGTCCAAGTACCTTCGCCAAAGCAGCGTCGTTACCCTGGCTTCCACCCAGCTGAACCTGATAGAACTCTTGTCCTTTTTTATCAACGCCCAAAATGCCGATATGGCCAATGTGATGGTGGCCACAGGCATTCATACAACCAGAAATATTAAGCTCTACGTCACCAAGGTCATACAAATAGTCTAAATCATCAAATTCACGCTGAATGGCTTCCGCAACGGGGATGGATTTGGCGTTGGCCAAAGAGCAGAAATCACCGCCAGGACAGCAAATCATATCGGTTAAGGTGCCGATATTTGCTGTCGCAAAGCCTACCGCTTTCAATTGTTCCCAGAGCGAGAATAAACGTTCAGCTTTAACGTCGGCAAACACGAGGTTTTGTTGATGGGTTGTACGAACTTCACCCAAGCTAAAGTCATCGCTTAGGTCTGCGATACGCTCTAGTTGCGCGTCTGTGATATCCCCTGGCGCAACGCCGGTTTCCTTAAGAGAAAGCGTTACAGCACGATATCCAGGCGTTTGGTGTCCGGTAACGTTTTGCTTTAGCCAGTAACCGAAGTCTGGGTTACTGTTGGCCTGCGCAGTAAGTGCGGTTTGAGCCGCTGTATCGTCTAAGGCGTCATATGCGGGTTTCGTGAAGAAGCTGGCAGCTCGATTAATCTCTTTCGTGGTGAGGCTCATTTGAGAGTCTCGTATATGTGCCCACTCTTCCTCGACTTTGGTTGAAAATGCTTCAGCCCCCATAGATTTAACCAATATTTTGATCCGCGCTTTATACTTGTTATCGCGGCGACCGTTTAAGTTGTATATGCGAAGGATCGCTTCCAAATACGTTAGCAGGTCTTTTTCAGGTAGGAAGTCTCTTATCACACTTCCGATTATGGGTGTGCGTCCCAGTCCTCCGCCGACAAGTACCTTAAAGCCTATTGCGCCGTCCTCGTTCTTAACGAGCTGAAGACCAATATCATGGAAATGAATCGCGGCACGGTCGTTCTCTGTACCAGAGACGGCGATTTTAAATTTACGTGGTAGGAAGGCGAATTCTGGATGAAAAGTGGACCACTGACGAATAATCTCACAATATGGGCGAGGATCAATCACTTCGTCTACTGCAACACCGGCAAACTGATCTGCGGTAACGTTCCGAATACAATTCCCGCTTGTTTGGACGGCATGCATCTCAACTTCGGCCAGCTCAGACAAAATATCTGGAACTTCCTCTAGCATGGGCCAATTGAACTGAATGTTTTGCCGAGTTGTAATATGGCAGTAGCCTTTATCGTAGTGTCTACAGATATGGGCAAGCTTTCTCAGCTGTGTAGAATTAAGCAAACCATAGGGGACGGCAACACGTAGCATCGGCGCCAAACGTTGGACATAGAGGCCGTTCTGTAGTCTTAAGGGTAAAAACTGTTCTTCTTTCAGTTCGCCTGCAAGATAACGATCTGTCTGCCGACGAAATTGCTGAACGCGTTCTTGAATAATTTTATGATCATGCTCGTCATAAACGTACATGCAGATATAGGTCCTATAGTCGGTTGTTTTAGCAGTAAAAAAACGAGGCAGAATGATACAGCAAAACAATTATTGCTGGGGAGGGTTATAAAGTAACATTTAGCATGATCTAAGATCGTTTTGGTACATGCTTATAACCAAAAGAAAGGGTCTGCGCTAAGATAAAAAATCTCGCCGACAGGTTTTTGGCTTAATTCCTAAGAAATACTTGATTAATATCAATGGCTAAGGTTGAATTGGCGGCTGAACAGATTTTCAGTCGTTTTGTGTCCAAGTGTTCATGAATATGGTCATTTTGGGGGGCAATGAGCGTACGAGTGATGTTCTATCTCATACTCTAAATAAACGATGCTAAAAAAATAAAAGATGCTAAGAGGAGAATAAGATGGAAGACGATAACATTCAAATGATGGAGCAAGGCGATAGCATGGCAGATGCTGTTGCAGCAGTAGCACTAATTCTTATTTTTGTTACAACTTGTGTTTTCTGGATAAGCGGTCAATAAGTACGCTTTCAAGTCACACAATGACAGCGTTCATTTTTATACGATGGCGCTTACGAAAAAACCGGCTAACGCCGGTTTTTTTATTCGCTCAATACCAGTTTTACCACAAATATTAGCGTCAGCATAAAAATCACTGTAAACACGATTCCAGCAATTATGTAGGGAAGTGGACTGGATTGCTCGAAGTCCTGTTCCAAATTTCTTCTGTTTTGAACCCCGACAGCCGCCGCCAAGACAGAAAGGCTCAGCGCGAGTATCCCAATTTTTGGTTTAGTGCTTTTTTCAGATTCTTTACTCATATCACTTTCCAATCATCTAATAGACAACAGCCCGAGGCACCAATGCTAAGCGTCGTACTCGAGATTACTTTGAAGCCAGCGTTCCACCTCAGTAATATCTTGATTCTTTCTGGCAGCCAATGATTCTACCTGGTCTTTCGCGATTTTACCGGTGTTAAAATATTTTGCTTGAGGATGGGCGAAATACCAACCCGAAACGGCAGCGGCGGGGCTCATTGCGTAGTGCTCGGTGAGCGTTATGCCGATTTGATTTTCCGCGTCTAACAAGCGAAACAAGGTGCCTTTCTCTGTGTGATCTGGGCAGGCTGGATAGCCAGGAGCAGGACGAATACCTTGATACTGCTCCTTAATAAGCGCGCTGTTATCCAGAGACTCTTCAGCTTGGTATCCCCAGTATTCTTTACGGACGAGCTCGTGTAAATGCTCCGCGAAGGCTTCTGCAAGACGATCAGCAAGGGCCTTCACCATAATGGACGAGTAATCGTCGCCCTTATCTTGATAAGACTTCGCAAGTTCTTCAGCCCCAATGCCTGCTGTTACAGCAAAACCACCGATATAGTCTTCTTTACCCGTGTCTTTAGGCGCTACAAAATCCGCCAACGATGGCAGGGTGGTCGCCGCACTTTTCGAAACTTGCTGTCGTATGTGGTGGCAGGTTGCGATGGGAGAATTATTTTCATCCACGAGTTCTATATCGTCATTATTGACGCTGTTCGCTTTCCAAAAACCGATAACACCTTCAGCACGAAGCTGCTTGTTATCAATTATTTGTTTGAGCATGTCTTGTGCATCTTTAAATAGGTTCGTCGCGGCTTCACCTACAACGTTATCTTCAAGAATTTTGGGGTACTTACCACTTAAATCCCAGCTGATAAAGAATGGTGTCCAGTCGATATAATCAAGCAATTTTTCTAGGGGATAATCCTTAAGCACCTTTGTTCCGGTAAAGCTGGGGACGGCTGCGTCAAAATTTTCCCAGTCGATCTCGAATTTGTTCTTCACTGCCTCAGCATAAGGCGTTGCCTTGCGCTGGCTCGTCCGTCCTGCACGTCTTACACGAATGGTTTCGTATTCGTCTTTTGCCGCCTGAACAAATTCGTCGCGTTGATTTGATAGTAGTTGAGAAGCAACACCTACCGCTCGGGATGCGTCTGCGACATATACCGATTGGTTAATATCCAGTTGCGGATCAATTTTAACTGCCGTATGCGCCTTGGATGTAGTTGCACCACCAATCATTAAGGGTTTGTTAATCCCTTGTTTCTGCATTTCTTTTGCGACAAAAACCATCTCATCTAGCGATGGTGTAATGAGGCCGGAAAGCCCAATAATATCGCACTCTTCTTTGACGGCAGTTTGCAAAATCTTTTCACAAGGAACCATTACACCGAGATCCACAATCTCGAAGTTATTACAGCCGAGTACAACGCCCACAATATTTTTTCCTATATCGTGTACATCACCTTTTACGGTGGCCATCAAAATTTTTCCGTTAGATTTCGTTTTTTCTGTTTTCTCGGCTTCAATGTAAGGCTGTAAATGAGCTACGGCTTGCTTCATTACCCGTGCAGATTTTACAACCTGGGGTAAAAACATTTTCCCTGCGCCGAATAAATCACCCACAACGTTCATGCCATCCATTAAAGGACCTTCAATAACATCAAGAGGTCGTGAGCTGTTGAGGCGCGCTTCTTCGGTGTCTTCTTCGATAAAGGTTGTAACACCTTTAACTAAGGCATGCTCGATGCGTTTCCCAACTGATTGATTGCGCCATTCTAGGTCTTCTTTCTTCTCGGTTTTCGATCCATCTCCACGGTATTTTTCCGCGATATCCAGCAAGGCTTCCGTACCATCATTTCGTTTGTTAAGTACAACATCTTCAACGATCTCGCGTAGCTCTGTGGGTAGGTTATCGTAAATAGCCAATTGGCCAGCATTTACGATCCCCATATTCATTCCCGCTTGAATTGCGTGATAAAGAAATACGGAATGTATGGCTTCTCGAACGGGGTTATTCCCCCGAAATGAAAACGATACGTTACTTACGCCACCTGACACGCCAGCGTGAGGTAAGTTTTCACGGATCCACTGAGTCGCCTCGATAAAATCAACCGCGTAGTTGTTGTGTTCATCAATACCCGTAGCGACGGCAAAAATATTTGGATCGAAAATAATATCTTCTGCAGGAAAGCCCACTTTTTGTGTTAAGAAGTCATAAGAACGTTGACATATTTCTATTTTACGTTGTGCGGTATCTGCTTGGCCTTGCTCATCAAATGCCATAACAATAATTGCTGCACCGTATTGCTTACACAGTGTCGCTTTTTCGAAAAATTCAGCTTCACCTTCTTTAAGGCTTATTGAATTGACGATGGATTTTCCTTGAATACATTTTAGGCCCGCTTCAATGACATCCCACTTGGAGCTGTCGACCATAATTGGCACTCGTGAAATATCAGGTTCGCTTGCAACCAAATTAAGGAAAGTGGTGATCGCATATTCGGCATCCAGCATGCCTTCATCCATATTGATGTCGATGACCTGAGCACCTTCTTCAACCTGTGTGGCTGCGACTTCTAATGCAGTTGCATAGTCCTCTTCTAATATCAGGCGTTTAAAGCGCGCTGAACCGGTGACATTGCATCGTTCACCAATATTGACGAATAGTGATTCAGAATTAATTGTGAAAGGTTCTAAACCGGAGAGACGACAAGCAGGTTCGATATCTGGAATCACGCGTGGTTTAAACGGGGCCACAGCTTCCGCAATAGCCTTAATGTGAGCGGGGGAGGTGCCGCAACATCCACCGACAATATTGAGATAGCCACTATCCGCAAATTTACGAATAATCTCTGCCATCTCGTAAGGTGTTTGATCATATTCACCGAACTCATTGGGCAGTCCCGCATTTGGATGTGCAGAAACCAAGGCATTAGATACGCGAGATAACTCCGCGAGATAAGGACGAAGCTCCTCTGCACCCAATGCACAATTGAGCCCGATGGAAAGTGGCTTTGCGTGAGCTAAAGAATTATAAAATGCTTCGGTAGTTTGCCCAGAAAGGGTACGACCTGAAGAGTCAGTAATCGTCCCCGAAATCATTATCGGTAGCTCGTAACCATACTCTTCGAATAGCTTAAATGTTGCAAATACCGCGGCTTTTGCGTTTAACGTGTCGAAGATAGTTTCGATCATCAGCGCGTCTGCACCACCGTCTATCAAGCCTTTTCCTGCCTCAACATAATTTTCGACAAGCTCATCAAAGGTGACGTTACGTGCGCCAGGGTCATTCACGTCTGGGGAGATCGTCGCAGTACGACTTGTGGGGCCCATTATGCCGGCAACGAACCGTGGTTTATCATCAGTAGAGCGCTCTGCTGCGGCTTCTTTTGCAAGTGCTGCAGAAGCTTTATTTAGCTCGTAAACACAATCTTCTAGGCCATAATCTGCCTGGGATACACGAGTGCCGTTAAAGGTATTGGTTTCGATAATGTCCGCGCCAGCATCAAGGTATGCCAAGTGAATATCTTTGATGATATCTGGGCGTGTTAGTGTCAGCAGGTCGTTGTTGCCACCAAGATCTTGGCCGTGGTCAGCAAAACGTTTTCCTCGATAATCAGCTTCCTGGAGCTTGTAACTTTGAATCATGGTCCCCATCGCGCCATCGAGAACGAGTATGCGTTCGGAAAGTGCGTTTTTTAGTCTTTTTAATGTGTCTAGCTTGGGGTTCATGATCATTTTTCCTGGTAAAGTATATCTATATCAAAATATTTCGATGTAGCTTTGGCGCTATTGTGCCAAATTTAAGGCAATTTGAATATATCTGCAGTGGAATCTAATGAAATTAGACGAATATCGATTGAAAAGGTAATTATTTAGAATAGTTAGACCAAGCCTCGCGCAAACCGGAAAACCGGAGGTTATTTATCTTTTTATCGGTATTCACCAAAAGGACAGTTTCACGTAGAATAACCGACAAAATTACTTGGTTATTAGGTTTGATTTACGAATGCTCAATGTAACGATCACAGATTCTGCACAAGATTACCTCCGCGACTTACTCTCTAAACAAGATGCTGAAGGTGTTGGCATTCGTATGTTCGTTTCAAACCCTGGTACACCGCAGGCGGAGACATGTATCGCATACTCCCGCCCAGGTGAAGAAGAGGAAGGTGATATATCTCTTGAACTGTCGGGCTTTAACGCCTATTTCGAAGAGAAGAGCTTGCCTTACCTAGATGAGGCTAAAGTCGATTACTCTCCCGATAAGATGGGCGGCCAGCTTACAATTCGCGCGCCAAATTCAAAAATGCCGAAGGTGAACGACGATAGCCCGCTAGAAGATAAGATAAATTATGTGCTATTCAACGATATTAACCCCGGCCTGGCCTCTCATGGCGGGAATGTCAGCCTTGTTGAGCTGACTGATGATATGCATGCAGTGCTCAAGTTCGGTGGTGGTTGTCAGGGCTGTAGCGCGGTTGATATGACCCTTAAACAGGGCGTAGAAAAAACATTGATGGAGAAACTACCTGAAGTGAAGGGCGTTAGAGATATGACCGATCACACGGATACATCAAAAGCGTATTATCAATAACGGAAGGTAGAGAGCAGCCAAATAACAAAGTATTGAAGAGTGTTTAGCACTCTTCAATGTGACAAGACAATCTAGGCAGAGCCAGCCAACATTCCACTGTGATCAAAGATGGTTCGGATAAACTCTTTCTGCCCAAGGCTTTTGATTGGGCTAACGTGAAAGTCTTTCACTAAGCCATTTTTCCAATTTACCTCAAAGCTTGCAAACTCTGGCTTCCCGACAGAGCTTGGGGAATAGATAAAGAGCTTTGCACGATCGTGCGTTGTTTCCATTAGTTGATATACGTCGATAATGAACTCAGAAAGACTCGTTTTATTCGCTAGTTTAGAATTCACTTTTGCCGAAAGAAAAATATAGTCGTAACCTGATAACTCTGCGCAACGTAGCTCATCCCAATCAGAGGTTGGGTCGCTGGGCTCACCCAGCACAGAATAGATATCTGTATCTTCTGCATATGATGTTAGGGGCTCAACCGCATTCATATTCTCTACCTATCTTCGCTGGTTTGTTTTTATTGGCTTTTCTGTTTGGTTGCGTGAAAACAGCCGTTTATATAGGTGGTTCCGCGCTGAAAACAGGTTGCTGAATTACTGATCAATCTAGTGTTTAGGTTATCAACGAAAGATATAAATATCTATATTGGACAGAGCTTTTTGGTATATCGATTTTTCCCAAGAATGAGAAAGCACATAACAAAAAAACATTGAGGAAAGCGATATAAGCGATAACGAATAACTCGTAACTTATTATATATCAACAAGTTACGAGCATCACTTAAAGCTATTTAGAAGTGTTGTTGCGAGAATTTAGAGGCGCATTGAGTTTGTCTGCGACGCTTAATAGCAATGATTCGGTTGTTTCCCAATCGATACAGGCGTCAGTGATTGATACACCGTATTTAAGATCGGCCAAATCAGCCGGCATCTTCTGATTACCTGCGCCTAGATGGCTTTCGATCATGACGCCAATGATCGATTTGTTTCCTTCAATAATCTGATTTGTAACGTTTTCCATGACCAGCGGTTGTAACTCATGATTCTTATTAGAGTTAGCATGACTACAATCCACCATGATGTTGGGTGCAATAGCGTTCTTTTCAAGCACCTTTTCACACATAGCAACGCTAACCGAGTCGTAGTTAGGCTTGTCGTTTCCGCCTCTTAATACGATATGGCCGTAAGCATTACCGCGTGTATGCATAATTGAAACGGCGCCGTCTTTATTGATACCTAAGAAACGGTGAGAGCTAGATACAGATTGCAGCGCATTGATCGCCACCGATAATCCACCGTCCGTGCCATTTTTAAAGCCGACCGCAGAGGATAAGCCACTTGCCATTTCTCTATGAGTCTGAGATTCAGTGGTACGTGCGCCGATGGCAGACCAAGAAATAAGATCCTGTAAATATTGCGGTGAGATGGGGTCCAAGGCCTCAGTCGCGGTGGGCAATCCGATTTCAGCGATATCGAGCAGAAGCTTACGACCAACATGTAGCCCCTCTTGTATTTTGAACGAGTCATTCAAGTCGGGATCGTTAATCAAGCCTTTCCAGCCGACAGTGGTACGGGGTTTTTCAAAATAGACACGCATCACAATGAATAAGCTGTCTTTGACCTTATCGCTTAAAGCTTTGAGCTTCTCGGCATACTCGATTGCGGCTTTCGTGTCATGAATAGAGCAGGGGCCTACAACCACTAATAGGCGAGGGTCCTTGCGATCGAGTATGTTTCGAACTGTTTGGCGTCCCTCGGTCACGATTTCATTAACGCGTGCGCTCGCGGGGAGTTCGGTTTTCAGCTGATCCGGGGTAATCAATACTTCCTGTGATACTACATTCAAATCTTCTATCTTGGACATGTCTTGTCTCACGCAACCATTTATTCATGTATAAGCCGGCATTGTACGGGAAAATGCACGCTTTTTATTACTGGAAATTTAAGATATGGCGGTTTTTAATGACTAAATTACCATTTACGGCTCATTTTTGTAGTCTAGGGTTAACCCTTGGTCAAACCGAAGGCTGGTCTTTTTTGTCATTAAAAATATTATTGTTATTCGCTATATGGAGATGACCCGACGACAACTCGTTTGGTGTCAAAACAATTTGAATTGCGTATCACATTTATCTTGATTTTTGACAAATTTGTTACTAAAAGGCCTTTACGGTTAAGGTTCACTAACTTTTTATGCACACCTGCTGTGCTACTTTCGTATAACCGCCACATTTTGGCTTATTTACGTACACGCAAAAGCAAATACACTACAAAAACGCTGTAAGTTATTGATTGTAAACGATTAATATCGACTGATTAAATATTGATCGTTTTGTGCTTGGTCAAGGTTTTATTGGGAATTTGACCTGTTTAGCCCTAACTATCCACCAAGTTATCCACAGTAAATGTGGAAAACAATGGCGCGATTTATTCATTAGTTTTAACAAAAATGTAAAAAATGTGAAATACGACTTAGAATAACTGTTTTTATAACTAACCGATTTTAAAACTACCCTTTATAAGCATTATGACGCCAGAAAGATTCAACCGTATCAGTACCGTTCTTCGAAAACGACAGCCCGATTTAACCGTGATTACTGATGAAGTGCATAAGCCTAGAAATTTAGCTGCCATCGTTCGTAATTGTGATGCCGTGGGCATAGATGAGGTTCATGCGGTAGTCCCGGCTACGGGTTTTCAGATTTACTCTGGAACCTCTGCTAGCGCAGAAAAGTGGGTGGATGTGAATTATTACGAGGACGTGAATGCACCTATTCGCAACCTTAAAGCGAAAGGGTTCCAACTTGTTACGGCAAACCTTTCAGCGGATGCCTTAGATTATCGCAGTATCGACTATACACAGCCTACGGCGCTTCTCATGGGGGCTGAAGTGAAAGGGGTTAGCGCTGATGCCGCAAAAGCTGCCGATCATCAAGTGGTGCTCCCCATGCTGGGTATGGTCGAATCCTATAATGTCTCAGTCGCGAGCGCATTGATCCTTGCTGAAGCCCAAACCCAGCGAGAGAAGGCGGGGCTATATGAACGTAACCGACTCCCTAAAGCGCGCTACGATTTACTGTTCTTTAGATGGGCTCACCCTGTGCTGGCAAAATTTTGCGACGATAATGATATTCCATATCCGCCCGTGCGGGAGGATGGCGAAGTGATCAACTTATCAAAATGGTATGCGGCGGCTAGTAAATCGTAGGCAAAAAAAAGCCCGACGTTTCTGGGGGGAGACCGTCGGGCTAGGACCATTAGGAGTGAAACATTAAGGATAAATATCCTCAACGAGCTACTAAGTAGCTCAGCTGCCAGCATCGAACACTTGGGGGGATGTTTGCCAGCAGCTGATTTAAGTATCGAACATATCTCGAAAACTTCCAGTAAATAAGGAAAGTTTTTTAAATCAAAATCTTCTAGCGTTATGGGTTTGTGCGTTAAGAAGAAATAACTGCCAAGGGGGCATTTTTTGTGATTATCATCATGTCTAAGCACTTATTTTGATGTGTTGAAGCGCTAAATAGGGGGCTATGGAAAAGGCGTTTTGTCTAATCTTTCAAGCGTAGGGTGATGGCACTTTTCAACCAGTAGAACGTTACAGGCCTTTCGAAGAAATGAGGTTCATGGCATTAGCAAGAGAGCTTTGGAGTGATTGTGCTGTGCGCGTTCGCGGAAACCATTCATCAATATGGGCTTGTAGCTGCTTGAACTTCCTTGCACAAGCTGGGAATTGTTCGGTAACCGGTTCATACCCCATATAGTGATCTTCCATACTCAGTTTACCTAATTCATTTAATTCTCCAGTAATGACTGAAAGAATATCAAATACGGTGTCTTTTTGAAAAACGTCATTAGCATCCCAGTAGGCCGCTGTTAAAGCGTCATATAGTTCTTCAAGCGTATCTACGGCGTTTGCGACGGTAAAACGTTCCATAAAATTGTCCAGTTAAATCACAATATATTCACACAACGAATTCGGGCACCCAGGTATCCGAATCCACAACCCCAATAAAAGTATAGCCTTAAGATGCCTTTGAACAAGTCAAATACCTTTGCAGGCGAGAAACTAGGTACTGTTAATGCAGAAATTAAACCTTTGATTTACGTATTAACCCTTCTTGGGTCGTCGTAGCGACCAATTGCTTGTCTAAATTAAATATATGGGCCTGGGCAAATCCACGTGCGTTACCAGCCCAAGGGCTAAACGTGCGGCATAACAGCCACTCATCAGCACGAAAGTCCTGACGATGAAACCACATGGCGTGATCAACGCTTGCAACCACTAAATCTTCGTCAAATATTGTGGCATCATGTGGCAATAGCGCCGTGGCCAACAACCCTATATCTGATGCGAATGCCAACGAACAAAAATGACTAATCGGGGTATCAGGCAGCGTATCTTTTGCCTTTATCCAGAAATACCCAATGGGTGGGTCTATAACTTCTCGTGAAAATAGGGACTCTCCGACAGGCAAAAACTCAAAGGGCGTCACCGCTTTAGCCGCGTCGAAGGTTTTATCTGCCATTTTTACATGGGATTGTGATGATTTAATCTCATTCGGCAAGGGAATGCCTTCTGGATAGCTTACTTGGTGTTCATAACCTTCTTCTTGTTTATGAAACGACGCGGCCATATTAAAAATCGGACGGCCCGACTGCCGTGCAATGATTCTTCGACACGAAAAAGATCTGCCATCTCGCAAATTTTCAACATCATAGATAACTGGCGTATCACTGGTTCCTGCCCGTAAAAAATAGCCGTGAAGGGAATTGGGAAGGGCGTCTTTCTGTGTTTCGTAGGCCGCCATCAGTGCTTGCCCTAAGACCTGACCGCCGAATAAAGTTTTACGAAAATTCTCATAATGATGCCGGCTGCGGAATAGGTTGTTATCAAGCTCTTCTAAAACTAATATTTCATCCACAGGTAGTGTCATAGATATTTCCTCAATATTCGTCCGTTATAGACGATAATACTAATAATGCTCAAAAAAGAATGGAGGCCGCGATGAAGCGCCTATCACTATTGGTTCAGCGGGTACTTTTTCTTGTACCGTTTGTTTGGGGGCTCAATGCGTGCACTTATCAATATACTGCTGCTACCGCAGATAAGAGCCTTCAATACGCGCGGCTTAAGGACAAGTTTTCTGTCAATCGAAACGCCGACTGGGTCGTCCATAGTAATACTGCCATTACTCTAGCGCATCCGGTACAAGTACAGTCTAAAAACATGCCGCGTAATCTGCATGCCTTGTATCAATCGCTCGATATAGCGCTTAAACAAGTTTTTCCGACCTATTCGACACATATTCAAGCCGTTTCACTTGATGAGGCACTTCAACTCGCGAAGGCTGATGCCAGCGAACTCCTTTTTTGGCCAAGTCTTGTATTGGTAGAAAACAAACTTAATACAGAGCAAGAGCTGCGTGAAGGTAAGACGCTTAGTGATGCACAATCTTATGGCCCCGATCGTGCTGTTTTTCAGGTCCTTATATATGAAGTCCGCACGAAACGCCTTATCGATGTCGGGAGTATTGTTAGTCGCGGCCGTATGTTTGCCCCTAACGAAAGCTTGCCGCTCGATCTATACCGTGATGCCGCTTTGCACTACATTCATGCTATTACAGGAAAAAAAGCGTCTTAAGCGACTTCTTTACATATTTGGGTAGTTAGGGCCTCCGCCACCTTCAGGGCAGACCCAGGTTATATTTTGAGATGGGTCCTTTATATCGCAGGTTTTACAGTGCACGCAGTTTTGTGCGTTGATCTGAAATGTCTTTTCGCCTTGCTCATTTTCCACAACTTCGTATACGCCTGCTGGGCAGTAGCGCTGGGCTGGCTCATTAAATTGTTGCAAGTTAACAGAGAGCGGAATAGATGCATCTGCCAGATGAAGATGAACGGGTTGATCTTCTTCATGATTGGTATTCGATAAATACACCGAGCTTAATTTGTCAAAACTCAATTTCCCATCTGGCTTAGGATAGTTAATAGGTGAACTATTAGCCGCGGATTTCATCGTCGAATGATCGGGTTTTGGGTCTCTTAGCGTCCATGGTAGCGTGCCGTTAAACAGGTTGATATCGACAAACGCGTAAGCTGAACCCAACAAGTTCCCCCATTTATGTTGCGCCGGACCAAAGTTGCGTTGCACACGAAGCTCCGTAAACACGGATGATTTTACATATTCTTTCGTATAAGAACTTAAATCTGTGTTCGCTTGTTCTTCTGATAGCGCTTCGGCGATAACTTTTGCTGCGATCATCCCTGACTTCATTGCGGTGTGGGAGCCTTTAATTTTCGCGAAGTTAAGTGTGCCGGCATCGTCACCAATAAGTAAGCCACCAGGAAAATGCATTTTGGGCTGGCTTTGCATCCCGCCTTTTGTAATTGCACGCGCACCGTAGGAAATTCGTTCACCGCCTTCTAGCGTCTGTGCAATTTTTGGATGATGTTTGTAACGTTGAAATTCATCGAATGGGCTAACGTGGGGGTTTGAATAGGAGAGGTCGGTAATTAAACCAACAGCAACTTGGTTGTCTTCAATGTGATAAAGAAAACCGCCGCCTGCTGACCCTGATTCGGACAAGGGCCAACCTGCGGTATGAACAACCAAGCCTTCTTTATGGTTTTCACTCGGCACCTTCCATAGTTCTTTAATGCCAATACCATAGTGTTGAGGGTCTTTACCTTTATCTAGTTTGAAATGATTAATCAGGTTTTTCCCTAAATGCCCTCTACAACCCTCCGCAAACACGGTGTATTTTGCATGCAGTTCCATGCCTGGCATATAGCCATCTTTCTGTTCGTGTGACTCCGATACGCCCATATCACCGGTGATAATGCCCTTGACGCTACCGTCGTCATTCCAGGCTATATCGGCGGCGGCAAACCCTGGGAAAATTTCTACACCGAGGTTTTCTGCTTGCTCGCCTAGCCAGCGACATAGGTTGCCAAGGCTAATAATATAGTTCCCATGGTTGTGCATTGTTTTTGGGGCAAACATCGAGGGTATTTTTAACGCGGATGATGGGCCGTTGAATAAATAGATATTGTCATGCGTGACAGCCGTTTTAAGCGGTGCACCGGCGGATTTCCAGTCAGGGAATAATTCGTTGAGTGCTGAAGGTTCAAGAACTGCACCAGACAGAATGTGTGCACCTACCTCGGAACCTTTTTCAACAACACATACATTAATCTCTTGATTTAGTTGTTTTAGACGACATGCCGCACTCAAGCCAGCAGGTCCAGCGCCCACAATAACAACGTCGTATTCCATAGATTCGCGTTCTACTACTTCCATCATGTTCTCCCCAATGCGGCGTTAAAAATAAGGCGGTGTTTAAGCGCTACAGAAAAACGACATTGTTCAATTATCGTTTTTCGTTTCGAGCTTTATCGCACTCCGTATACAAATAAAGCGCGGTTAAACGAACTAAATCCCTTAGCAGTATAGGAAACTTAGTCCATTCTCTCCATGACAAAAGTCTGCACGAGAACTGTCAAATGAGCGCAGCAATTAAAGCGCAACCCTTTTTCCAAAAATAATCGTTAAATCAGATGGTTATAGAGTGGTCTGCATGTCGAAATTGATCTTATAATGTAGAGAAGCTGCATAATAATTCTGTGATCTTAATGGAGGCGCACTGCCCAATGAAAGTTCTCGTTCCGATAAAAAGAGTGGTTGATTACAACGTAAAAGTCAGACCCAACGCTGACGGTTCAAATGTCGATTTGGCCAATGTCAAAATGTCGATGAATCCTTTCTGTGAAATTGCCGTTGAAGAAGCCGTAAAACTGAAAGAAGCGGGCACGGCAACGGAAGTGGTGGTGGTGTCTGTCGGCCCCGCTAAGGCCCAAGAGCAAATCCGCGCGGCTATGGCTATCGGCGCCGATCGCGGTATTCATGTACAAACTGATGATGCGCTAGAGCCACTTGCTATTGCCAAGTGTTTAAAAGCGCTTTATGACAAAGAATCGCCCGAATTAGTGATCCTGGGTAAGCAATCGATCGATGGTGACAACAACCAGACCGGACAAATGCTAGCGGCGCTTACAGGGCTGGGGCAGGGCACATTCGCTTCAGAAGTGGCCGTGGAAGATGGCAAGGTTGCCGTCACGCGGGAAATTGATGGGGGGCTGCAGACCGTGTCTTTAACGCTTCCCGCTATTGTTACAACGGATCTTCGCTTAAACGAACCGCGTTACGCCTCACTGCCAAACATTATGAAGGCTAAGAAAAAGCCACTTGAGACGGTAACGCTGGAAGACCTCGGCATTGATGCCACACCAAGAGTGACACTGCTAGGCGTCTCTCCACCACCAGAACGTAAAGGCGGCATTAAGGTGTCAGATGTGGCTGAGCTGGTAGAAAAACTAAAAAATGAAGCGAAGGTGATCTCATGAGTGTACTTGTCATAGCGGAGCACGATAACAAAGCGCTCAAAAACGCGACCTTAAATACGATTACTGCAGCGACACAATTAACTGGCGACGTGACTGTGCTTGTTGCTGGCGCCGGATGTAGCGCTGTCGCGGATCAAGCAAAAGAGGTGGCGGGGGTATCTAAAGTCTTGCTTTCAGACCAAGCGGTCTACGAACACGCACTTGCAGAGAACATCGCTCCCCTGATTGCTGAAATTGGATCGCAGTACAGCCACATCATTGCGCCTGCGACCACTACGGGTAAAAACGTGCTGCCGCGTGCTGCGGCACTATTGGATGTGCAACCGATTTCGGATGTGATTGCCATCGAAAGTGACGATACATTTTCTCGCCCCTTTTATGCCGGCAATGTGATTGCCAAAGTGCAATCGAGTGACGCGATAAAAATCTTCACAGTGAGGACAACAGCGTTTGACCCAGCGGCCGCCTCAGGAGGCGGTGCGTCGGTCGAATCACTGGATAGCGCACATGATGCGGGGCTATCGTCATTTGTGAAAGAAGAGCTGGCCGTTTCAGATAGGCCAGAACTCACCGCGGCTAATATCGTTATTTCTGGTGGGCGTGGTCTTCAAAACGGTGAAAACTTTGAATTGCTATATACTCTTGCCGACAAACTCGGCGCTGCCGTAGGTGCGTCTCGTGCGGCCGTGGATGCGGGCTTCGTGCCCAATGACATGCAAGTCGGGCAAACGGGCAAAATCGTTGCGCCGGATCTCTATATCGCTGTGGGTATTTCTGGTGCTATTCAACATTTGGCAGGAATGAAAGATTCTAAAGTGATTGTGGCAATAAACAAAGATGAGGAGGCGCCTATTTTCCAAGTCGCAGACTATGGTTTGGTCGCTGATTTATTTGACGCTGTGCCAGAGTTAACAAACGCGCTTGGCTGATACACTTTGTAATGACGATGATAGAGTTCTTAGGCTTACGCTATCATCGTCGTGTCGATATAGGTTGTGAACTTTTTCGCTAAAGTAATCTTCATCGTATCTATGTGTTGTCTGTTGCTCAATTAGGCTCCCTCAAACCGTAGGTATAGTAATTCCCAGCTTTAAAACATAATCGTTTTCTCGGTAATATAAACTTCCATGTTTAAATTCTTTCTTCCTGCAAGCAAGGTTCAAAAAGACCGTCGTATTATGCGCGAAACGGATTCTCGTCTCGCAAAATACAGTCGTCGAGGCGTAGTATTTAATTTCTTTGCATTTTTACTTTGCACGGCGCATGGTCGTTTTATAGATGAAAACCCAGGTCTTATGGCGGTACTTACCGCGGGTATTTTGTTAAATACCGTTATTCGAAGTTTTTATTTGTTTCGTTTTGACAACTTATACCCTCGTGCTCCCGCTAAATGGCGCAGTCAATATTTTTTCGCTACCCTCGTTGGCGCGGTGTGGTGGGGCGTCATCATGGTGTTTGTGACCTTGGAGCTTGATATGGATGCCGAAGCGCCCTTACTCTGGTTATATACGGTCATTTTCTTTTCAAGTACGGCACATGCATTTGCGCCATACCAAAAATTTCTCTCGTATTATCAATTTTTTGGGCTTATTCCAGCGTCGGCGGCTGCGTTCTATGTCGGCGGTTTAAACGGATATATATACGGCTCGGTGATGCTGGTTTTCTATTTAATGCTAACGCACCAATGCCGTTTAATGTCCGAAAACTATTGGGAACGCCTTGAGGCCACCTACGCACTCGCGAGAAAGACCTTGTCCATAGAAGAGGAGAAGCGTGATACCAAAGCGAATGTAAAGCTCAATCAAGAATTTATGAAACATCTATACAACGATATAGATCGATTTATGAATCACGTTCATGAGGTTGAAGGGAAAGATAGCCAAGATTTAAAACTACAAATACTGTCGGAAATTGATGAGCTGCATACTAATATTAGTGATTTTAGCGGTGTTCTATCAAAAGAGCTCGATTTAGATGAACAGGTCTTTAATATTCGCCATGAAATCCAGCACCTTGTTGCTGAGTTTATAGATACGGCAGAGACTCATCAAATTCAAATTGAGACAAGTCTATCCCCAACATTGCCGATGCGATTAAAAGGCGATGCGTCTCGATTGGCTCAGATTATTCGTGCATTATTAAATATTATTTTAGATGACGTGGCCCAGTGCATTGTCCTTGTTGAAGTTGAATTTCTTCGTGAGTACGAGAACGCAGGGGAATTGTATGTATCGGTAACAAGAAGTTTTGATAAGAGTAAAAAGCTTTTTTCTAACGATACTGTGATGCATGAGTTGAGCGGTACGTTAGGTTTAGTGGTGGCGAAAGGATTGGCGGAGCTTATGGACGGCAGTATTGAACTTAATGAAGCGCTTCAAGAAGAGCAACAACTCCGGTTTAATGCAAAAATTGATATTGCCGAGCATGCAGGCCAACTCGATTTCCATAAAGATTCATTCTCCGGTAAAAATGTCCTGTTGGTACATAATCACCCGCGTATCGTCGATATAAAACGTCAAGAACTGGACGCACTCGGCTTTAACGTTTTTACAGAAACCCAATACAGTCGTGCGATCCAAACGCTGGAAAACAGTTATAAATTCCAAACCCCTATTGAAAGCCTTATTTTTTATTCTGATGCCGATATCGATACGGTAATCACATTTTGTGAATCTCTCAAACAAATTCAAGCGCTTCGATACACTAAAAAAATAGCGGCCGCCACACGCAAACAGCAACAAGAACTTCGCCTAAAAGGCTTCGATGAAAGCCATGGGTTTTATTTTGTCGATAAGCCCACTGGATTGTTCGAGATAGAAAGCCTGTTCCATGAACTTTATCATCTGGATGAGCCCAGTGACGATGCAGAAGCCTATAAGGCCGTGTTATTCACCAATGGACAAGCCGCTGGCGCTCATTCATCCGACCAATTTGACGACATATGCAAGGGCATCTCGCTAGTGGAGAGCAATACCCCTCTATCCGAAGCGCTTGCTAGCGAAAATGATGTTCAAATCGCCTTGATAGACTGCGACACAAACGATGACGTTGCTGAACTTGTCCATAATATTCGTGCTTACGAAGCCGGAAGAGAAGTCTACATGCCGATATTAGGGCTAAGTCGTGGTAAAGAAGCGTTCGAGGATTTCGCTTACGAACTCGGTTTGGATGACTACATTGATTTGACCCACAACCCTAAAAAGACACTTAAAAGCACCATATCTTACTGGTCGACGTTAATTTAACTTTGTGGGTTCGAGAGAAGAGCGGCGTCTAGCTTTTCACAGAAGAATGTATTGGAAGTCTCGCCTGTTCGCAATGACTTCCAATCAGAAACTATGGGTGGGCAAAAGCTTGCTGTTGTTTCGCGTTTTTATGTGTCAGACGAATGATATCGACTAAAATACTGCCTGATTCAATTAAAATCGTATCGCCATCAACATCAATTTTTTGGGTGTTCTGATTCGCTGCCTCTTCCTGCTCCTCATCTTCTGAATCCCCAAAGCTGCGATACTCATCTATCGTTTTAAACGCATCCATCTTCTTGGCATTGCGACGTTTATTCTCAATCGCCATCGCTTCATATTCGAGAGATTCTTTCTCTTTGATACGCTTTTGCTCATTCAACGAAATGGTTTTCTTTTGCTTATTCTTTTCCATGATACTTACCTGATCTAAAAGGTAAGTAAAATCTGGATCCTTTTGGGCGCGCTTTTCATGGAGATTTTTTATCACAGGAAGCACAGAAGAGTAATCAAAGTATTCCGCATGGGGTACCGCGTGAATTTTATCCCAAGGCAATGCGTTGTCATACGCGGATTCACCGACTTCTTCTGGGTCGATTAAAAACGGAATTTTAACGTCGGGGATTACGCCGCGATGCTGAGTGCTATCACCCGATACGCGATAGAACTTAGATTCGGTAATTTTTAATCCGCCCTCAACAAGGGGGTTTACGGATTGTACGGTGCCTTTGCCAAAAGTTTGGGCACCAATAATAATACCCCGATTATAATCTTGAATTGCGCCCGCAAAAATTTCTGAAGCTGAGGCGCTTAATCGATTTACCAATACGACAAGCGGGCCGCCATACATCGCTTTAAAACGAGAGCGGTTGTGACGATTAATGCGGTTGTCAGGACTTCTAATTTGAACAACGGGGCCTTGATCAATAAACAGATCTGTAAGATTTACAGCTTCTTGCAGTGAACCACCTCCATTATTTCTAAGGTCAAGAATAATGCCGTCGACACCTTCTTTCATAAGCTCACGCAATAGTTTGGCAACGTCACTAGAACTGCTTTTGTAATCCATTTTACGCATACGTTGCGCATCGAAATCAACGTAAAAAGTTGGCAAATTGATAACACCTAATTTATATAAATCATTGCCATCACTCAGCTCTAAGATCTCTTTTTGAGCCGCTTGGTCTTCCAGCTTGACGCGACCACGATTAATTCGAATCACCTTGTTTTCAGAATCACCCTTAACTTCAAGGTTTACGACGGTATTTTTAGGACCGCGGATGAGGTCAACCACCTCTTCAAGTCGCCAACCGACAACGTCGATCATTTCCCCTGCATCACCTTGCGCAACGCCAACGATTTTATCTGCAGGTTTTAATTGTCCTTGTTTATCGGCAGGCCCACCAGCGACCAGCCGAACCACTTTTGTAAATTCTTCGTCCGACTGAAGCACCGCGCCTATCCCTTCGAGAGAGAGACGCATATTGATATTAAAATTTTCTGAGGTTCGCGGCGACCAATAATTAGTATGAGGGTCGTAGAGTAGAGTAAGCGCGTTCGCAATTGTTTCGAAGATATCGGCGGTATCGAGTTGCTCCATACGCTTAAGCTGTCGTCGATAGCGCTTAGTGACAGTTTTTTTGGCTTCCTCAACCGTTTTACCGGCCATCTTGAGATTCAATATGCTCAACTTAACCCGCTTATGCCAAAGCTTATCTGCTTCGGCCAGGGTTGAAGGCCATGGCTGATCTTCGCGTTCCAGCATCACTTCATCGTCAATATCAAAATCAAACTTAACGGTAGGGTCGTTTAATAGCTCTAGTACGGACTCCAGTCGTGATACAACACGTTTTCGATAAAGGTGATAAATGTCATAGGCGGGGGTTAGTTCACCCATCTTAAAGTAGTCATCGAATTTGAGGGCATGCAAATCTATGGACTTGATGTCTTTGTCGTAAAAAAACATACGGGAAGGGTCAAGAGAATCGATATAGTTCGCTAAAAACCGTTGAGAAAGGTTATCGTCTATACGAAGATCACGGTAATGACGCGATTGTAGTTTTGCTAAGATATCTCGGATCGTATCTGACTGGGAGGGGGAATGATGGATATCCGCCATGGGCTTCGCCCAGGTACCCATACAGACCGTGAAACTTAATATAAAAGAAACCAATAGCCGTTTCTTGGAAAGCATACTAATAACTACCTTTCTCATCACTTATTGTCGTTTTTAATGTGTGTCATATATTTAACTGTTCGCTACTATAACATAGCGTATTCTTGTAACCAGAGCAGAAACTATCGTTAAAGTTCAACAACTTATGTCGATTTGCACCTAAAATCCCAGGTATGTCCGTAATCAATAATAAAAAATGGGTAAAACTCTGGTTTTGCTCGAAAATCGTGCAACAATACTGCCTGTTGCGAGAATAGAGCCCGACATCAAGGCTCAGGTAACGCCAAAAGCACCTAACCATAACAATTTCATACTATTGCGACCTCAAAATTCGGAGATATTCGTTATGCCAAGTACCTCAAAACACTCACTTAAGCTCATAGTTAGTATTCTTTCCATCACGCCAGCCCTTGCCTATGCCGCTTCACCTGGCTACATATGCCACCACGGCGATCGGTCTCGCGAGATCGTTGTTCAGTATGATGTTGATGGTCAAAGTGTTCCGTGTGGGGTTTTGTATCGGAAAGGCGAGGGTGAGCAAGAGCTCTGGCGAGCCAATGACGAAGCCGGTTATTGTGAAGCGCGGGCCCGCGAATTTGCAGCAAAGCAGGAATCTTGGGGATGGCAGTGCAGTGAATTAGCCCCCAATGTAGCCAACGACGAAACTTCGTCGCCAGCAGAAGAGCTGGAAGAAACGGACATGGGATCTGCTGATAACGCTGATGTGCCCGAGGCCCAAGACGACACTAGCAGCGATATGACAGAGTCTGAATACGAACAAGATACCTCCCTTGAGTCCTCAGAAACAGAAAACGACGCCGCTAATCTGCTTTAACCAAGCTGATCACTAGTCATTCATCTTCAAGAGGCTTCAAGCGCAGGGCTGGGGTCGTTCCCCAGCCCTGATTATGTGGTTACTTTTTCGGATTCTTCAGCCCGTTTTCACTGCGCCTTTATCATTCTCATTACCCGACGCTTCCTTTACAATCTTACGCCCTAGGTACATTTAACAAGAACAGGGATATCCTCATGCATAAACTCCTTTGCTCGCTGATTATCGCTTCAAGCATACTTTGCCTGAGTTGTGCTAAAAACGAGTCAGAAACGACCAAGTCGGCAAACTACGAAGCTCTGGCTCCCACCCCAACACCGTATATTTACACCGGAGATATTGAGGGAATTCGACAGCACAAGCAGTTACGCATTATCGCGCCGCGTTTTGATGGTGCTGATGCTCTGCCTCGATCTGGCTTGTCTGTACTGACCTACCAAAATCTTGCAGCAGAATTCGCTCGTGAACTTTCACTAGAAGTTAAATGGGTTTTCGTAGACGGCTTCGAGGAAATGATTCCAGCACTAGAAAGTGGGAAAGGGGATATCATTGTCACCAATATGACGGTCACCCGAAAACGCAGCAAACGAGTGCACTTTTCCAAGCCCATTGCGCATGTATCTGAAGTTGTGATCGCGAAAAAAACTGCTGACATTCCCAACGCTGAATCTTTAGCAACACACACAATAGCCGTGCCATCTGGCACCGTATATATCGACACGCTCGAAAAACTTGGTTTAACTGATGTCACAACACCCTTAGATACCACTGTGAGTGATGTCGAGACATTAGAGCTCGTTGAATCAGGTCAATACGATGCAACCATTTTGGATAGCGATGTCGCCCGCACACTATTAACTCAACTTCCAGATTTATCGATAAAATTTAAAGCCAATAAACATCGACCCATCGCCTGGGCAGTGCGTAAAACAAGCCCTGAATTGTTATCTTTGTTAAACGAATTTTTAGTTTCTCATCACGTAAAAGAAGCATCGACTGTATTTGAAAAACGAGATTGGTCTGCAATTAAAGCCAGTGGTCAATTACGCATGCTGACATTGAATAACCCCGCGAGTTATTTTATGTGGCGAGGCGAGTTAATGGGCTTTGATTATGAATTAATGAAGGTGTTTACAGAACAGCACGATTTGCATCTGGCTGTGGTTATTAAAGATAGCATCGATGAACTCATTGACGCACTCAAAAATGGAGAGGGGGATTTGATTGCGGCTTCATTTACGCGAAGTTCCGACAGAGTCGATCAAGGGCTCGTGTTTTCCAATGCCTACTTAAAAGTAAAAGAGCAGATAGTCGGCAGTAATGTAGGCCCTGTTATTTCAGATGTTTCAGAATTAAATGGAAAGTCTGTTGGGTTAAATCCGCAAACCGTGTTTTTTGAACGGCTCAAGGAGATACTTCCTACTCCGAACGAGGTGAATATTATAGAGGTACCTGAAGCCACAACCGAAGAGCTGATCAATAAAGTCGTAGAGGGTGAATTTGATTTCACTGTTGCCGATAGTCATTTGGTCTCGCTTGAGGAAACGTATCATGAAAACATTACTGCCCATGTAGATCTTACTCAAGGCTCAGAGATTGCTTGGGGTGCTCGGCCGGATCAAACTCAACTTATTACAGAATTGAATACATATATCACCAGAGAATACAGAGGTTTGTTTTATAACATCATTTTCGATAAGTATTTTAAAAACACACGGAAGATAAAGCGTTACCAAAATGAACGTGTTGTATCCGGCACTGACCTTTCTCCCTTCGATGACATCATTAAACCCTTAGCCCAAAAATACAATATGGATTGGCGTTTGATTGTTGCGCAGATGTACCAAGAGAGTAAATTTCAACCTGGCGCTAAATCATTTGCTGGCGCAGAAGGCCTAATGCAAGTGATGCCTAGAACCGCAAAAGAAATGGGGTACAGCGACCTTTACAACCCTCACAATGGCTTGGCTGCAGGCATTGCCTATTTGGATTGGTTAGAAGACCGCTTTCCTGGTGAGCTCGATTTTCAAGAGCGTTTATTCTTCACTTTGGCGGCATATAATGCCGGCGCTGGTCACGTTAGGGATGCACGTAAACTTGCGAAGCAGCTCGGGTTAGATGCAAATAAATGGTTTGGAAATGTTGAAAACGCCATGCTGCTATTATCGCAACCGAAATACTATAAAAAGTCACGCTTCGGGTATGTGCGGGGGAGAGAGCCGGTGGAATATGTTCAACGTATTCACGACCGCTACCTCGGTTATGTACAAATGACAGAACAATCAACACAATAATTACTAGTGGAAGATTTTGCTAGCTAATACATTCAAAGGTGGATGAGTCCAATGGCCGGAACTGGGTTACTCGCGTTAATTGATGATATTGCAACTTTGCTGGATGACGTAGCAATACTCTCTAAGGTTGCTGTAAAAAAAACTGCGGGCGTATTGGGCGACGATTTAGCGCTCAATGCAGAACAAGTTTCTGGAATTCGCGCAGAACGTGAGCTTCCGGTAGTTTGGGCGGTTGCAAAAGGGTCCTTCTTAAACAAGCTAATTTTAGTTCCTGCGGCCTTAGTTATCAGTGCCTTTCTTCCGATACTTATTACACCGCTCCTAATGATGGGCGGTTTGTATCTTTGTTTTGAAGGTGTTGAGAAGGTTCTTCACTCTTTTTTACATGGAAACGAAAACGAAACTGAACATGCCGATAAATTAAAAGCCGTTGCAGATGAGACTATCGACCTTGTCGCCTTTGAAAAACAAAAAATACGTGGCGCGATTCGAACGGATTTTATTTTATCGGCCGAAATAATCGTTATAGCCCTAGGCAGCGTTAAGGGCGCAACGATGATGACGCAGTCACTCGTGGTTTCAAGTGTGGCGATACTGGTAACAGTGGGGGTTTATTCCCTTGTCGCGGGTATTGTTAAACTCGATGACGCAGGTTATTACTTATTGCGGAACGGAGAGGGGAGCAGTTTTAAAAAGGGATTAGGAAAATCGCTGCTTCTCATAGCGCCCAGATTAATGAAAACGCTTTCGGTATTGGGAACGGCTGCCATGTTCTTAGTCGGCGGCGGAATTATTGTACATGCTGTTCCATTCTTCCATCACATTCTTCACGACATAAAGCACGCCATTGAGCATAGTATTGCGTGGTTATCGTTCTTAGGGGAGCCTTTAGTCTCTGCCGTAGTCGGTATCGTCGCGGGCGCTATCGTATTGTTAGTGGTGTCGCTTATCCAAAAAGTGCGAATAAAGGCTCAGGCTTAATAGCGTAGCCACAAGAACCGCTAAAAAATCGCCTTATTGCGCGACTAAAACCTGATAATTTGCTTGAACCTCTTTAAGCGGTGCGATTGCGCCGTTTTTAAAGATAACGATTTTGCGGTTAAAGCTTCGAAATCGGGCTGGCAAATTAAGGCTTTTCTCTTTGTTATGCTTTGGAACAAACACATCGTCTACCTGTAAGTGCCTACCACTAGGAGACGCCACGTGATCCCCGCATGAAAGCGCGTTTATGGGCGATCTGACAATATTCTCTGTTGTAAGCTGAGCTTGCACTCCCATGACATAGGGCTTAGCTATACTATGAGACGCATGGCTGTGAGACGTATGAGCAAAGTACATGATAACAACCTTAATTAGTGTGTTTACATACAGTGTATAGTTGTACAGTGTTTTTTGCAATGCTTTGTGAGCACCTTCCTGTGTTCAGGGGCTTTTGCGAATACTCATCACTGAGATACAAGGTCTAACCTAGGTAACGATGTGAAAAGTGCAAACCACATGGGCTAATAATTTACCCGCAGCAGAAAGCTCTGGGTTGAAGAGATTTATTAAGGAAGGGGCGTTTTGTATAGCTAATCTTCGTCTACATAGATCTTTTTAAGGTTATTGTACGCATCCACACGTCTATCCCTGAAAAAAGGCCAGATCCTACGTACGTTTTCAGCGCGCTCCATCGCTATCTCCACGATTAAATTTGCCTCCTGATCCTGGCTAGCTTCGGACAAAATTTCGCCTTGCGGACCGGCAATAAAACTCGAACCCCAAAACTCTATACCAGTATTTGAATTAATCGCCTTTTCATACCCGACGCGATTAACCGCGATAACTGGGACGCCGTTAGCAACTGCATGGGCTCGTTGCGAGATAACCCAAGCATCTCGTTGCCTGGCCTTTTCTTCAGAGTCGTCTGACCGGTCCCAGCCGATAGCCGTGGGATATATTAAAAGTTCTGCGCCAGCCAGTGCCATAAGACGAGCAGCTTCAGGAAACCATTGGTCCCAGCATATCAACACACCTAATCTTCCAAGCGATGTTTGAATGGGCGCAAACCCGATATCCCCTGGTGTAAAATAGAATTTTTCGTAATACCCTGGGTCATCGGGAATATGCATTTTCCTATATTTTCCTGCAATTGAACCATCTGTATCGAATACAACAGCCGTATTGTGGTAAATGCCTGCAGCGCGCTTTTCAAAAAGTGATGTAACAAGCACTACATGGAGTTCATTCGCAATCTTAGAAAAAAGGTCGCTGGTCTTTCCTGGTATCGTGTCAGCAAGATCAAAAAGTACGGGATCTTCTTGTTGGCAAAAATAGATACTTGTATGCAATTCCTGAAGAACGATCAGCTTGGCGCCTTTACTGGCGACATCGCGAATTTTATTTATAGTCGACGCTATATTCGCGCGCGGATCATCTATACATTGCTGTTGAATAAGGGCTGTTTTGATTGTTGTCATATTCTATCTTCGAAAATTAAACGTCAAAAAAGAATGTTACTGAACGTGTCTTTAAAAGCTTATAAATCAAATCTGATCTAATCGTCCAAAATCCACGGTGTTTTTCAATAGCTGCATCGAAATACAATGCAAGCTTCCTCGCTGCTCTATAAGTGATCGGCAATCCACCCCAATCACACAGTAACTAGGAAATGCTTTTTTTAGTTGAGACAGTGCCGTTTTATCAGCCACATCATTATAGGTAGGCGCTAGCACGACACCGTTGCTAATAAGAAAGTTGGCATAAGTCGCAGGTAGTCGATCGCCATCGGTACTAAATATAGCGCTTGGTAGTGGAAGAGGGATAAGAGTAAATGGCTCGTTAGCTTCTGTTGTAAATGTTTTTAGCTGAGCTTCCATTTGGCTTAACTCTCGGAAATGCTCATCTTTAACCTCATCGCATTTCACATAGACAATTGTATCTTTTGTGGAGAAACGCGCAAGCGTATCTATGTGGCTGTCTGTATCGTCACCGGCAAGATACCCATGATCTAGCCACAAAATCGTTTTCACCCCAAGGGTGCCGCGAAGTGAATCTTCGATGTGGTTTTTTTTGTCTTCACGAGAAAGGTTTTGGTTTCGGTTGTTGTTTAGCAAGCATCGTGACGTCGTGAGTAAAGTCGTGTTTCCGTCTGTTTCGATTCCGCCGCCTTCCAGCACAAGATCCACCACATAGGAAGGAACACTTAACACACCTTTATTCACTAGTTCAGAAGTGATCGTATTATCCAGAGTAGCGTCGAATTTCCCGCCCCAGCCATCAAAGCCAAAATTTAGCACTTCAGGGCTATGATTGTTTTTAACCGTAATGGGACCAAAATCCCGCGCCCATGTGTCGTTGTAATCTGCCTTAAATAGATAGATCGAATAGGGGTGGTTGCCGAATTGTGTTTCAAGCTTTTTCCGTAGTGTGAGAGCGGTAGATGCTTGGACAAGCAACACCACATGGCTGTAATTAAGCAATGCATCGAAGATAGCAAGATATGTCTGCTGAACAGCGTTTAATTGCGACGCCCAATCGGTATGAACATCTGGCCACGCAAATAACACAGCATCTTGAGGCTCCCATTCGGCGGGAAATCGTTTCATATATACGTCAATAAAGCCCAATGAATGTTTGAATCATTAGGCATATTATCGCGTGTTAGGTTTTCAAATTCCAGGAATGCTGGAGAAGAGGGCTAGATATTATTGCTTAGCCAAATATGCTGGCTGTAATGACTACAGCAGCGACTACACCTAAGCCTAAGGTGGATACCATCATCAAATTATGAACAACTTCTTTATACTCGACTTGAGTATGCATTTCTATTCTCCTTTTCGGTTTGTATCGGCGCGCATCATAACCGCATGGGGTTTCATCATTTTGATTCGCGTCAAAAATCTAACACCACCGTCCATTTTTTGTCACTCGTCAGCAAGCTATTGAATTAAATGTGATCAATTGCACGTTGTGTATTTCTGGTTGCGGGTTAGTCATCATTTTGATCATCAATAGTTGAAATGTGATCGTAGAAATAGGAAGATCCGCGCCGACACACCGTAAAGGGACAAGAAGTGTTTTTTTGGGGAATTTCACTTAAATAGAAATATTAAATACGTTGTTTTATCGCGTTTTTTTATTTCGTATGGGATGGACTATGAGCAGCATAAATACCTTCGGCGCAGATGCTATTGCCGAATCCATATTAGATCGAAAATTTAGCGAATCTTACCGACAAATCAAAGATGAGCGAAAACAAAGTCGCTTTAGCGGGACCATCGAAGCGTTATTTTTTATAGTTTTGCTTGTCGCTTTTTTGAGCAGCGTTAAGTTCGTATTTTGGGGGGCTGGTTTTAGCTTCTTCGCGACGGAACAGCACGACTTCACAGTAAGCTTCTTATCGCAACAGCCTGGGCCGCAGGCACAAATGGTACAAGACACTATCGATGGCAAAGGGCATCTGAGTTTATTCGAGTACCATAAGTACGTGACACTCGCGAACGAATACAAAGCCTCAACTCGGTAGTCGAGGCTAATCTCGTTAATCAGATGTAAGCCTTTTAGTGGTGATGGCCACCTTCACCGTGCGCGTGCCCGTGAGCAATCTCTTCCTCTGTCGCATCTCGCACGCTTTTCACATCGATCAGAAAGGTTAACGTTTTACCGGCGAAAGGGTGGTTCATATCCAGCTCAACCATAAATTTCCCAGCTTTCACAACGCTAGCGTCAACATAACCTTTCTCCGTATTCACCTTCACTATCATGCCAGGCATTAGTCGCTTATATTTCTTCGCTAAGTGCTTAATGGGGACTTTTTGCTGAGCACCATCTCTGCGGGGCCCGTAAGCCTTTTCGGGCGGTAGCGATACTTCCACCTGGTCTCCGGCCTCTTTTCCTATTAGCGCCTCTTCAAGCCCTTCAAGAATATTGCCCTGACCACATAAAAAAGCCATGGGAATACTCTCATGGTTATTCTCTACAGAAGTACCAGAATCATCACTGATGGAGTAATGAAACGTCGCTATACGGCCTTTTTGGATATCCATTGAACTACCTTAAATGTGTGCATAAGTTTGGTTTCGCGAATTAAACATCTACAAGGTTTAAACGCTAGAAGCGAAACAGGAGAGATGACGGCGTAGGTTGTTTCTTGTTCATTATCCATAAACCTAATCACCTGCTTAATAGGCGCGCAATATAGCAGTATTAAGGCGCCTCGAAAATCCCCAATAACGCTACTTTGTGGCACAAAATCACGCCAAATCATTGTTTTAAACAATAGTTTTAAATTGGCAAGTGAAGTACCCAAAACTGGTTTAAATTCAATACCTTGCAGTAAGCACCCAATAGCTTGTCGTTGTTCACACATATGAAGGTAAACAGTTGGCAACAGGACCAATAACTCTTATGATTCCGACCATTAATGGACAAGTAATTGAAGTAATACGTCACGACGAGCGCAAGGGTTATGGCCGCACACACAAGAAGTGTACAGAAAGAGAACAGTAACGCTCCTTTATTGATAACAGGCGTGCACCGCCAACGATATCAAATCCTCCTCTCAAACGTAGGGCAAGCACACCCTGCAGCAACACCAGTGGATTCACACTGTTTGGAAGCAATAAGCCGTTTTATCAGACATGAACTTGGCTCCAGCGACGTATTCTGGCGGGGGATGCTCAGACAATATTTCCCTGAATGCCTATCCAGCGACTCCAAAAGCCTTCATCGCAAGGTGGCTGAGCTTACGCAAAAACAGCGTATACGCTTCTATAAACTCCCTGGCCTTAAAAAAGCGATGGTTGCAAAGGATGGAAAGGGTAAAGCCTACCGATTTGTACGTGGCCCAGACCCGCTTCCATCCGAAGAACTAAAACCGGTCAACTTCTCAACGCCAGACATCATTGAAAATACCATGGCCAAAACTTCCGCAGACGATGGTTTTTGGGCCTCGGTGTTAGAAGAAAGCGGAACAATGCCGCGCGGAAAATATGTTGCCCCTGGTGGGCATAAATCCTTAGTTGTTGAAAAACTTGCGTCCGGAGAGCTTCGCGCCTACGAATTACCCTACACACCCGCAGCACCAAAATCGGTGATGGAACTTGTTTCTGAAGAGCCAAGCGCTGGGGCTAAACCGGTTCCGCTAGCACCAGAAACGCCACCAGGCTGGATAGAGCTTAAATTACTCTACGATGACGACGAGCCTATCGCGAATGAAAAATACTGGATTCGCGATAAAGACGGTAACGAATATACCGGCACAACGGACGAGCAGGGCATGGCAAGAGTTAAAGACGTGACTGATGGTTACTGCGAAATTAAATTTCCAGAACTAGACGGGTGGTATCAATAATGGCGACGACACATACCGTAGCACAGGGTGAAACACTCGCGCGTATTGCCAAGCAGCATAAATTCGCTTCGTGGCAAACGATTTACAATCACGTAGAAAACAAACCTTTTCGTGAAAAACGGCCCGATCCGAATATAATTTTTCCTGGTGATCAACTGAAAATACCCGAGAAAGAAGACCGAATGAGTTCGGGCTCTACAAACAGCACCCATGTATTTCGAGTAAAAAAGCCAGAAATTGAAAAGTTTCGCGTAAAAATTCAAAACAGTTCTGGTAGAGCCTGGGCTGGAAAACGTGTGGTGCTTAGTGTTGGTGGCCAAAACATCGATGCGCCCATCGGCCCAAACGGCGTTCTAGAAATTGAACTGCCAAACGGTGATGAAAGTGAGGGCGAACTAAAGGTCTTTATGGATCCAAATTCTGAAGAGCCTACGCACGAATTTGAAGTACAACTCGGTCACCTAGACCCTGTAGAAGAGCTTAGTGGCGTACAAGCGCGCTGTAACCTCCTTGGTTTTGACTGTGGCGTAGCCGATGGCATTATGGGATCCAAAACACGCACGGGGGTTAAAAAATTCCAAGCATCAGAAGGTTTAGATGTTGATGGTGTGCCAGGGCCAATGACGAAAGGTAAACTCAAAGAAGTCTACGGCTGTTAAGGATTGATTAGGTAGAATTATGACGCAACAATCGCAAGATAAAAAAGCGCAGCCAGTCCCAATGGCAATTGGGGGATTAAATAAACTCGTTATCGAAATTCCAGGCATCGCATTTCTGTATCAGCTCGATGTCGATGCGCCAAATGCAAAGGACGATGAAATCACACTCGAACACAATGACAGTGATTGGAAAGAAGTGATTAAGGTTGCGGACCTACAGGAGGTTGATGACGACTGGGTGGAACTCTTTTTCACCAATCCTCCGCAATCCGGCACTTTTAATTTGATTCAAGACCCAAAGGACGAAGAAGAACCCTATTTTGTATTTTGGGATGTCCCCTTCGAAGAGCTAAATAACCAAACGCCAGAAGCGGAAGAAATGGATATTATTCCAGACGAACAAGATGCTGAGGAAAACCAAGAACCCAACGCTGACGAAAGTTTTACCCAAGGCTAAAGCCGTCAATCGTCTGTATCCTGGGGCGGTTTTTTTAGGTTAGTAGCGTATGTAAGGCGAACTAGTCGGTGCAGTGTCGAAGGGATTTTGGCCTCTAAGCCAACCCTGGTTTCCAGGGTGAATCACTAAGAATTCAGTACATCAAAATCCTAACAATTACACACATAATGGCTTTACCAGAAGATAATGAGAAAACTTGTGAAATTAAGAATGATCCAATGCGTTAAAAAGGTGGTCCCGCTAATATCTGTTCTCGTCTTATTGGTTGCATGCGAAAAGAAAGCAAACGGTCCATCTCCAGAGGAGCTCTTAGTATCAGCGCCAACACCAACCCCTGCGCCCTGGGAAAATCCCGAATACCCTAATGAAATCCGAGAAGAGGTTTACGGCAATCCTGAGATTTTTTCCACGCCGCGGATACAGTTTTTAGCTACGGTGTGGGACAGCGAACGCAAGGATATTTGGTCTATGCGCATGGATGGTTCTGATCGCCGTCGGGTAGTAGCGTGGCAGGATCTCTTTGATGGCGCCACGATTGTACACACCCCAGTACGTTCGCCTGATAATCGCTATATCGCGCTTTCAATGGATAGCGATGAGGGATGGTTTCGAGGTATATACGATCTAAAGGAAAAAAAGGGTATTAAGATACACGATAGCACAGGTTACCCTATGTTTAATTGGACTCCCGACAGTGAAAGCCTCATATTTAATGGCGATGCTAGTATATACAAATATCATTTGCCGACAGGAGAGTTAAAAGAATATCCAATATCAGGGGGGTATGCGTATGAGATTTTTATCTTACCTGACGGCAAAAGGTTTTTGATTTTTAAAGGGAACGGATATTGGATCGTTGATAAGCATGGAAATATATTGAAAAAGGTAGATTTTGGCTTTCCTGATGATTGGTCAGTTGATGGCCCAAAAATGACTCCCGATGGGAAGTACCTTTATTTCAGCACAGGAAATCGACCAAAAATCTATGCGCATTTTGTTGAAGTAGAATCAGGAAAAATACTTCCTGAACTCGATAAACGAAAAACAGTAGGAAAAAGGCTGTTTGATTTCTCTCCAGATTCACGAAGCTTATTTAACATTAATTATAAAAAAATCACAAACATAGAACTATTTACCTGGAAGAAAACAGAAAGCAGTGTAAGGGAATTGTGGATTTGGAAAATGTCAGACCCGTCATCTACCACAGTATTTAATACCAAAGTTGATCAAGAGAGCTAATTAGATGTCAGGTCAGAACAACTCTAGTCAAAGCCAATTTTCCGGCGTTTACCTACTAACCGGTTATTATTTGCAGGACCGCCCAGTAAGTAAGCTTGAGCCCTTGGCTAATACCATTGTCTTTGCCGAGGACTCTCAGTCAGCATCTTCCGAATACGGAAAGCCAGCTATTTTACGAAGTGATAAAGTCGGGCATTTATATACACTGAAAGGAGATGGTAGCTTAAATATACGCCAGTTGTTTCACGCTCATAAAAACCGGCCTATCGTTATTCCGCCATCAGATGCAGTAAGTTATCTTGCTTCGGCGAAAGGTGCAGCTTGGTCGGAAGAAATGGTAAAAATGGCCGCAACATTTAAACCGAGCGACAATACTCAAACCCTGGTTTTACAAGATGTTCCCGTCGAAAATTTGCGGAAACCCAATAAAGAAATAGGCAATCAAGATAGCGACAGAGATTACCGAGAGTGGCATTCTAAGCTAAAACCAGGCAGCAAAATTAAAGCTTATATACTAGCAAAAACAAGGGCTGTAATTCTTACCGTTAACAAACGTTTGCCTATAGATGATAGCCAGCCGATTGATGTAGTATTTCCAAACGGAAGTGTTAAAGAAGTCTATTGGCTAGCTAATTTAGATGACTCGGATATTAATGCAGCTCTACTTTTTGACACTAAAAACAAACTGCCGGAAGGTCTATACAAGTTCAAAGTAAGCTTAAAGTCAAGCAGCATTGATACTTCAAAAAAACGCTGGAATAGTAACGTAGTTAAATCCAATGACAGTGGTGAGCCCGTATACGAGCTCGCCGAAATCGTACGCTTCGATATTAAAAATCCAGCAGGTGAATTCGATATAATTAACTGCGACCCAATTACCGTCGAAGAGAGCTTGATCACCCAATATCCACGCTTCTATAGTCACTTGCTCGATCAGGCCAAATCGCTTCCTAGAAAACATGAAGTGAAAAATGTCAGAGGTAATACCTACGAGAAAGGCGACAAAGCCACACTGAGCTCCTCATCAAAGGCTCCAGCAAAAGGCTTTATAGATTACTGTACAAGCTGGTCTGTTATGAAAGGAAAAAGCCAGTTAGCGGCCAACTTGATAGCCACAGATATTGAAACCTATGAAAATGATGGTCAAAAATATCACGGTAAACATACGCTAGCCTGGAAAGTAGGCAAGGCGCTTCACTTAGAGTTGAGGTCTGACCCTAAAGTCAAAGCCTCTTTAGATGCCGTATTTGCTACCAAAGATGGCTTGGATGCGTGGAAGGATTTTCGTCAAGCGCGTAAAGACTACCTAGAGGCCATTTCCGGAGATGGTCTTAAGCCTTGGAAAGAAGCGTTAACTGAGGAATATTTTAAGATGCCGCAAAACAGCGCGGATGATTTGGCTAAATATGAAAAAACGATTTCCGGAAAAATAGGCATACCAAAGGCAGGGCTGGATTTATTCGGCAAGGCAATGAATATCGTTGACTTTGGCACAAGTGCCCATGCCCTTGGGAAAGACGGTTTCCTGTATTTTGACAAGGTCCTGCCCGCGCTCGATAAAGCTAAACACAACTACAAATATGTTGCGCAGGACTATTTCGAAACATTAAAAAAAGTCGAAGTTAAGCAAAGTATTGAGTTTAGAGGCGAGTTCGATCGTGATCAGTCTGTAGTTAAAGAAGGGTTCCATCAACAAATCGTATCTCAATGTCAGAATATAATTGAGGCTATGGAAAAGCACCCTGATCAAAAGGTGTCGGTGGCAGGTCATACCTGTGATATTGGTGGATTTAAATACAACCAAGAATTATCAGAAGCGCGGGCAACATCAGTAGTCGAAGTATTGGTTGGTGAAGGCGTTGACCAATCTCGAATCGAAGCCCACGGATTTGCTTATTCAGATCCTAAAGTCGCAAATGATTCAGAGTTTAACCGCGCAAAAAACCGTCGTGTAGAAATAAAATCATATGTGTTGGCGACCTCCGATGTGTCAGCATCTAGAGAAGGTATTGGTTCATTAGAACGATATAGAAACCTTACGGTTCAACAAACGCTGGGGAAACAGGATAAAGAACTGGCTATGGCTAGCCAGGCAACGGATATTGCGCTTGGTATTATGTCTGTTATCCCTACCACAGCACCCATCGCAGCAGGTATTGCTTTAGCTAAAGCCAGCACTGGTGCCGTGATCAGTTTAGGTGCCGCTATAGATGAAGTCTTTATGGACAGCGCGTTATCTATGTTTCTGCTTGATCAGAAAAAACAGCATTTAATGACTCGAGAGAGTGTGGCTAATCAAAGCCTTATTGATGACCTTTACTACGGTATTGAAGATAAAGGCGGGGCGCCCAGCGAGATTCAATGGGCAGCTCAATTTAGAGTACGAGCAGAGGCAATGGCGGGGCTTGTTGGTCTCATGATGCGTGCCGCGAGTGGTTCTGATGATGAAGACGGTGAAACCTATGAGCAACGCCTTAAAAAATATTACATTGATGCGTATATCGAAAATTTTATTTTAGGCGATGAATGGGTATACCCACTAAACGAATTAAGCATCTTAAAGCTCGACACTTATTGGCTATACGCAATTAACCAGATGGAACGTGAATCAAACGTTCTCGGGCCTTCTGGTAATTTACTTAGCTTTGGATTGTCCGACAACAATCGTTTGGCAACGCCTCAAGAAAGGGAAAGGATAAAGTCTCTCGCCACACAAAAACTTAAAAATGCTGAACCAGCGGCCGTTGGTGGGGCGGGGTACTATGGCGGCGGCTACATGATGGCATACCCCCCCCAGTCTAGTATACGTGACCATCTAACCACTCAATACCAGAAATACTTTCCTATTCATCACTTTGGTAGTGACGATATCGTTGAGTTCGGCGAGACATTTAACCCTGTATTCAGTAACTATACGAAAGCGAACTATCTTCATACAGAAATATTTTATAAAGAGAACGACCAATGGGTGTCATTTAAGGGAAATACATTGAGAACTGTGCGAGTAGGACGTGTTACCAAGGTTATCCCTCACAAAATTACACCTTTCACACCCATTAAAGTATTGGTTGTATTTGATGAGAATATGGCGGCTATTGCACCGTTATCATTTCAAGTTAATCGCACAGACGGCTTTGATGTAGAAGGTCCCGTTTATAAGGAGCTTGCAAAGGAGCTCACTAAGATTGATCTAAAGGATTTACCAGTATCAGTCCAGCAATACGACGGAAAAGTCGGATGTGTTTTCCATCCGTTTTATCAACTTTGGGACCGTACTTACCTGGGATTAAAGCCTATGGTCGGCTCAACTCGACTAGGATTTTATAATTCAGCTAGGTCATATTATGACTGGGGGCATATGGAAGATATGCGCTACCAAATTACTTGTCAGGTAGGTGAAAACAAATCAACCAAAACTGAGATTTCACTCAAATCTAAACAAGATACTAATGGCGACGCGATATTAACAACGCACTTTAACACCATCTCTATGGGGCTCGATATCGGAAAACGTCCAGAAGAGCAGTCATTACTTAAGAAGTATTTTTTGGAGAGCCGGTCAAAAGATTTCGATTATCCCGAGCTCTACAAAGGCGAGAAGAGAATTCGTATCGCGCTGAATGTAGGTGCAGAAACCAATTACATCGTACCAGCAATGAATAATCGCGGGCATATTTTTCAAGACGAAATCAATGCCAAATCGACTTATGGGATTGAGGCAAATGCCGCGAAAATTACAGTCAACAAATTTGACTGGAACACTCCAGTCGAATTTGTATTTGTCGTAAGCTGTACAAAAATTGAAACAAAAAACTACCAGAAAGACAGCAAAAACTTTTACGACTGGAAATCGATCCCTTGCGATGTCGATCTCTTCGAAGATGCAACACTGTCTGACACTTTCACATCAGATACTCAGGGACCAAAATTAAGCAAAAAGCTAATTTATTTAGGCAAAGCTTCCCGAACAAAAAATATGTTAAGTCAATTCTCTTTTGACGATTCTGGAACCGCCAAAGACCAGGACTTAGATCTCGATCCAATTTTTGACATCCTCAAAAAAGGGGATGACCAATCATTAGCATTGATCGGATGGGAGAAAGGTATGGACTACAATGATACCGAACGATATGTCTTTGCAGCGCACTTTAGGTGCGAGTATGAAACCTGTCGTGGCGTTAAAATTAACAGCATACGACCTTTCGGGAAAGCAGTGCTGGAAGGCAATTGTAGGGTTGACGAATTCGTTCAATATTTTTTCAAAAACTTCAGCACGGCTGGTAACTCTGGATTTTCCAGGGGAAATGGTGACACGATCTCTAATCATGGCGGCGTACAGTACCAATTCGACTTTAATGTTTCGAGGTTTTTCGACAAATCCATGCCGTGGTATAAGAAGAAGACAGCGGAAGAACTGGCGCAACTCAAGGAAAAGTTACGTGCTGAGGCGTATGAAAAACTTTCCAACGATAATCCAGGGTATGACTACTTGTTAAAATGGATGGAGGGTGATGCTCAATCGCTGAAGTTCGATATGGTGTCGGCATTCAAAGACTAATTATTTTTGGTTGATGGGAACCCACCTAGATCGTTCAGTACATATTGGAGGGTAAGATGTGGAGCTAAAACCATAAGCGCTAAGTGCTTCGATATGGTTTTGACAGATGCTGCAGTTTACTCTAGTTCTGATGTGTCCGTAGTTTTGATGCTTAAATATCTATCAGAATTGCGACAGCGTTTACGCTACACATCACATAATTCGACTATATAGACAATGTCGAATATGATTTTCTGGTAAAATGTTACGGATTTTAAAGGGTTTCAGCTTTGGATAGCTGAAGCGTTTCCCTTACATCTCAACAGCTAAAAGGATTTACTTCATGCTCCAGCAACACTCATCTTCATCGTTTTCTATTTTAGAAACACTTGGCTTGAGAAAACCTCACTCATCAATAAATAGCACTGGCTTCTACGTGCAAGGCGCGGAAGGGTTCGTTAAACTAAAAAACCATCCGTCTAAACGCGTTGATTATGCCAATTATAGCGATTTACCTTTTGTCGATGTGATTAGTGACAATCTAGAACTCCTGGTTGTTAATGAAAACTTTGACATTGATTCTGTTCGTTTTTATCTGTGTGATATGGGCTTTAAGGGAGACGTTAAACGACTTTCTCCTGAGATCACTCGCGTCAATCGTAGAAAACACAAAGTATCCTTCGGCAAACATATTGTGTCCGGAGATTGGCTTTTTGTTCAGGACCCTACGTATTTCGATAATGAGTTAGGCGTTATCGCACTGTCTCATCCAGCCCAGCATCTGGTAAAGCTGTTTTCTGATATGACGCTACCTTCAAAAGTGGTTTTACCCAATCTAAATCGAGCGCTGGCTTCTTATCCCGATAACGACGCGTTAAACAGCCTTCTGATCGTATGGGAGCGAAAAGATAGAAATTTAAGAGACAACAAGTGTTTTGGTTTGTGTGAAGAGCAATGGGAGTATTACGTTTATGCCACTGATCGTCGGTCGAAAGAAGCATTTTTGAAAAGAACAAAACAGTTTATAGACGGTTACCTTAGGAAATTCCCACGGGGTCTTCATGTGGGTGAGGCAAACAAACGTTTATTACTTGTTAAGAAAAAACTCGCAGATATGAGGCAGAACTAAGAAAGTAGCTATAGCTACGAAATAAACTAAAGGACGCTATTATTTCATATTGGAAATTCTTTTACCTTTTAATCGCCCAGCTATCCCCTGAGGCAAGAAGTAAACACTCAATATAAATATCATGCCTAACCAAAACAACCAGCGCTCATGTTCAAACATGACGGCGAAAGGCGTATCGACAGTCGCCGATGTCGCAAACCCCAACAGGGAAGGGATGTAGTTCTGAGCAACGATTACCAGAGCCACACCAAAAACGGCCCCGTATATAGTCCCCATGCCACCAATTACCACCATTAAAAGTATATCGATCATAACTTGTATCGATACAGTCGTGTCGGTATTGATATAACGGTTGAGAATGGCGAGCATAATCCCTGCGACCGTAGCAAAGCATGCGGACATCACCAGGATAGAAATAACGTAAAAATTACTTGTGTAACCAAGTGCATTGGTGCGGAATTCGTTTTCGCGAATCGCCTTGAGTATTCGTCCAAAAGGAGATTTAGTAATGCGAAGCATGGCTAAAAGCATTAAAAAGGTACAGGTAAAAATAAGATAAAATGACACAAGCTTACCGCTAATTCGAACACCAAAAACTTTCTCGTCAAATAACTTATAGGACGGTGTAAGTGGGGCGGGGAGTTTGATCCTCAGTCCGTCTTCACCGCCAGTAACACCGTAGTTTTGATTGATAAATATGGCGAATACGCTTGCTATCGCGAGTGTTATCATCGCAAAAAATATTCGCTTAACACGAAAGCTCACAACGCCAAGGAGGAAAGCGGCAATAGCACTGGCAAGTAGCGCCGCAATAGCGCCAAAACTCAGCGCATACCAGCTAGGTCCGAACGATTGAACTGCCATGGCAACGCCATAAGCCCCCATCGCGAAAAATATGGTATGGGCAAACGATATAATACCGGTATAGCCAATTAATAAATCGTAGCTCGCGACCAGCAGAATAAAGACACAAATTTTCCCCGCGATTAACAGCGCTTTGCTGCCGCCAAAAATCCATGGATTTAGAAATAGACAAACAACAACAGTGAGCAGACCGAGCTGGAGAAGGCGGTTGTTCGATATATTGTTAATAAACAACGAAAGTTTCATATAAAGCTCTAATTACTCAACGGAATCAGTCCGCGAGGGCGCCAGATAAGAATCGCAATCATCAGCGCTATTGTGGAGTAGTGCACTAAATCGGGAGCGACATAGCCCATATAGTTTGACAGAAGGCCGACAAGTAACGCTGCCACAAAACATCCGACAATCGACCCCAGGCCACCGCATATCGCTACCACAAATACGGCCACCATCATGCTTTGCCCGAGCTGCGCGGAAACTTCCTCTTCATAGAAACTCCACAACACACCGCCTATTGCGGCTAGTGACGCGCCCACGACAAAGACCACTGTAAACAACAAACTTACGTTGTATCCAAAAGATTCCACCATTTCTCGATTTTCGACGCCAGCACGAATTACGAGGCCTATTTTGGTTCGCTTAAAAATGAGCTGCAACAAGCCAAAAAGAAGCAGGCCGACAACAACAGCAAGAATTCGATATTTTTCAAAAACAAAATCACCGTATTCCCAACCACCTTGCAATGCAGCCGGTTTGGGTACAATGACCCCTTCATTCCCCCAAATCATATAAATTAGCTGTTCGATCACAATGAGCCCCCCCATCGTAATCAGTATTTGCATTAATTCATTTTTGTATACTTTGCGAATTAACAAGCGCTCAAATATAACCGCAACCCCGCTGACTAAAATCATGGCAAATACAATTGCAGAAACCACGAGCACCAAATTGATATAAATATTATCCGAAAGTAGGGCGGGAATATTATGATTGACGATAACGAAGCCCCCGTATGCACCGAGGCTAATGAAAATACTATGACCAAAATTCAGCACACCCATCAAACCAAAAACCACATTAAAGCCTGCGGTCATAATAAAAAGCATCACGCCCATAGCTAAGCCAGCAATCGTGAGGGTTGCCCATCCAGACAGGTCAGGAATAAAGGCCAAAGAAATGGCCATAGCACAAGGCACCAATAACCATGCGGCAGTATCGGGGTGACCCCACCACGATCCACCTATCGGATTGAGGCCGTCTGGATCATTCATATTTATGTTGCTCGTGTTCCGCGAGGTTCAATCCCAAGTAATCTACTTGCATACCTTCATTATCAGAAAAGTCAGCCATCGTTCCCTGGCACACTACCTTGCCATTATCCATCACCACAACATTGTCACCTATCGATTTTGAAAACTTAAAATTTTGTTCGACAATTAGCATAGTCGTGTCAAGTTGTTTAAGCTCATGTATAATTTCAACTAATAACTCGATAATAAAAGGGGCCAAACCTTTACTGGGCTCATCCATAATTAAAAGCCGTGTCGGCTCAATTAACGCACGAGAGATAGCAAGCATTTGTTTTTGTCCACCAGATAAGCGGTCTGCGGGCCAATACCAAAACTTTTTAATCTCCGGAAATATACCAAAGATCCAATTAAGCCGAGCGTCGTTTATGGGGCCGTGTTTTGCAGCAACCCGCATATTTTCGGCAACGGTAAGACTCCCAAAAATGCCCAGATTTTCTGGGATATAGCTAACCCCCACGTTTGCGATATCCCGAGTTGACGATTGATCAATTGATTCACCAAATAATACGATATCACCGCTTCGCGCTGGAGACATTTTCATAATACTTCGCAAGGTTGTCGTTTTTCCTGCGCCGTTTCGTCCCAAGAGCATGGTGACCTGATTTTCAGGCACGATAAACGAAACACCTTGTAATATATGGTAATGGTGAATATACGTTTCGATATTATTGACAATAAGAGTGGGATTCACGAGACGAATTTCATCCCTGCATCTGGCGACACGCCAAGGTAGGCTCTTTGAACTTGAGGGGAGTTCATAACATGTTCAAAGTCACCGTCAGCCAATAAGCGGCCATTGTGAAGCACAATGACACGTTCAGCTAAATTACGAACAACATCCATTTTATGTTCGACCAATACAACAATTTTGTCGGTGTTAGCACGTATAGAGGCAATCAATTCGAGGATTTCTGGTACTTCCTCCATGCTCATGCCCGTGGTGGGTTCGTCGAACATATAGACACTGGGCTCAAGCGCCATCAACATCCCCACCTCTAATCGGCGCTTTCCTCCGTGAGAAAGATTTGTTGCGAGTAAATCCTTTTGCTGAAGTAGGTCGACGCGCGCTAAATATAGCTCCGCCTGATCAGTGACCTCATGCTGTTTACTGCTCAACGCCCAAAACTTATGGCTAATATTCAATCTCGATTGAACCGCAACACACACATTTTCGAAAACACTCAGCCCAGGAAATAAATTTGTTCGCTGAAATGCACGACCAATGCCTAAATTGGCCCGCTGAGCCGCTGTTTTTTTCGTAATATCTTGTCCACCCAAGAAGATTTTTCCTTCGGTGGGTGCCAATTGACCGGAAAATAAATTGAACAAGGTGGTTTTGCCGGCGCCGTTGGGGCCGATAATAGCGGTCACGCAGCGGGTCGTGAATTCGCAGCTTACATCGTTCAAAGCTACTTGACCGCCAAATTGCATACTAAGATCAACAGCGGATAACTTAATGTCGCGATTTGTAGACAAAAAAATTACTCTAAGTATATGGAATGGGAGGAATGATTCTAAAACTTAGCGCGAATCGGCACTTTCATTTCTTCAGGTTTAATTTCTCTAACCAAGTCGGGAATTGCCCAAAGCACGTCTTCGTCGACTCGAATTTTGAAATGATACATGGATTGCATCGCTTGATGGTCATCTTTTCGAATATGCATCTCACCTTTTGGCGTATTGAACCGCATACCCTCTGCTGCAGCGATAATGTCATCGCTTTCTAAAGTTTTGGCACGACGCAACGCTTCTACAATCGCAATCCCCGCACTCATTCCACTTGCGGTAAACATATCCGGTGGGTATTTAAAACGTTCTTGGTGCACTTTAACTAACCAGTCGTTGATCGGATTATTCGGGTTTTCGTAATAGTAGTAGGTGGCGCCTTCCAGGCCAGGAAAGAGTTTATACCCTGTTAACCCCGCAAATATATGGCCTCCGGTTGAGTATTTAATATTGTAGCGCTTGGGGTTCATGCCATGTATTTTCCCAAGTGGGTTCCCCGTGCCACTCCAAAAGAAAAAGATATACCGCTCGCCATCATGACGTCGTAATGCATCGAAGATTCTCTGTCCGTGGGCCGTAAAATCTTTAGTGAGGGATGGCGCATACTCCTCATGAACGAGCTTCGCACCGGTGCGCTCGAGTGCCTCTTTATAAGCCGCCACGCCATCCCGCCCATAGGCGTTATCTGGCGCAAGTACCGAGACATACACGCCTGGTTTACCAATGGCCAGTGCGTTTGATATCGCATCTTGGCTTGAGTTACGCGTCGTGCGGAACACATAGCGATTGCCATCCTTACCTGTAATGCTATCCGCAACGGCGGGCTCAATAAAAAGCACCTTTTCATATTCTTCTGCGATAGGGAGCAATGCGAGCGCCACAGATGACGATATCCCCCCAATTGCGAGCGTCACTTCGTCATCGGCATAAGCCTCTTCTAGCAAGGTTCTTCCGAGGTCAGGGCGCAATTGAGAGTCTTTAACCAGCACCTCGATCTTTCGATCACGTACCTTAAAGGTGCCGTTTGTGGCGTATTCAATCCCAAGCATCAGCCCATCGTGGGACTGACGCGCGTACAGCTCAAAGGGACCGGTTTTGCCATATACGTGAGCTATTTTGATAGGCTCGGCGTAAGCCCAAGAAAACGTGCCGATCAAAATAAAAAATGCAGCTATTCGGGTGATCGAATTACTGTTGATCGAATGCACTTACGGGGCTCCGGTGGTTGAATTAATGGCCTACAGCAAAGGCGTAAGGTTAGCATGATTATAGCCAAAACGGCTGCTACAAGCGCCTATTTACAAGGAAATAGGTGCTCATTCAACGACTAGTTAAATACACATCAACCCAATATCGCGTGAATCTTCATCTTCCAGTCCAACCAATAAACAGGTGGCGCAGTGCGACATAGGCGAATATGCACTAAAATATACCCAACTGCTACCTTCGGACGAAGGTATGTAACTGTATGGAATATTGAATCGTCTTTTTAGGCGCAGAATATATTTTAAACGCTCAGTAATGCGAAAATCATTTGGAATTATTTCGTGGGCAAACGGTTAGTATTTCTTCTCATATTTTCGATTTCCGTAATGGCTATCTTTAGCCATGCGAACGGAGGTCTCAGAAGAGTGCTCATGATTGATTCCCAGGCGGGTGACCCCTATCAGACGGTGCGTGAATCTGCGTTAAGAGAATTGAGTCGAAGGGGTTATAGGGAAGGGGCTGGCTTCACGTATGAATACCATTCGTTATCCCATTACGGCGGAGCAGCTAAAAACCTGTGGAACCATAGGATCAAAAAAAACGATTATGATGTGATTTTTCTTACGGGAACTTTAGCCTGCAAATCGTTTAAAGATATTGCATGGCAGTCGGACAAGCATAAATTTATCTATGCAGCGGTAACCGATCCTGTGGGGCTTGGCTTAATAGGTGACTATGGGGAGACGCCAACTGGCAACTTTACTGGCGTAGCTTTTCATGTTCCCGTTGAAGTGCGAATGAACTTTGTTCGAGAATTAATACCTAATTTGAAACACATTGGTATTGTTCATGCGGATATGCCACAAGCGCACAGCTACAGAATGTGGCTTGAAAACGTGCTTAAACAAGAGGAGTGGAAGGGTGTAACGCTGCACTACCGTCAGGTTGACTTTATTCCCAGTGAGGGCGGCCATAAACGTATGGCACAGATGGCTGCGCGTTATATTAAAGAACTAGACCCTATTGTGGACGTGTTCCTTAGTCCCAGTGATCAAATGGGGGCACAAAGCCCATTCGCGAAAATGGCCTCTCGTATTGCAAGTAAACCTCTAATAGGTATTGGGAAGCAGGACGTAGTTGACGGGTGGGGCGCGACAGCATCTATATACCCCGATGAAAAAGCGCTAGGTGAGCAAGCTGCCGTAATGGTGGAAAGGGTTATTCAAGGCGAGCGGTTAACGGATATTTTGCCTGAACGCGCAAAGCGGTTTGGGATTGTTATTGATAAAGCAAAAGCGGATAAGTTTAATGTAACGATTTCTGACGCATTAGAAAAAAAGGCAACATTAATTAATGAATAGAATTAGCAATTTACAGCATAAGCATCGTACTGATCACCGAGGAATAATTAAGTATACAGAACCGGTAATGTATTATTGGTCCTGAAATGAGAATGGCATGATTAACTCGGAAAAATTTATTTTAGATGCACGTAAGATAGCACTGACATTGCTTATGTCATGCCTTTTTTCTTTATCAAGTACTATTGTTGCTGACCCAACTCACAAAAAAAGAATTATCATTATCGACTCTCAAGCCGGCGCGCCTTACGAAGCGGTTAGGCAATCAATGTTAGATAAGCTCAAGGAGATGGGGTACAACAAAAAAAATGGATTTGTTTCCGAATACTATTCTCTTTCGCATTATCACGGTGCTGCAAAAAACCTATGGAAGCATCGAATGTCTAAAACGGACTATGATGCAATTTTTTTGAATGGAACGCTCGCTGTGGCGTCATTTAAAGAGATTGCATGGAAAAACCCCGACTATCAATTTATTTATGCCACCGTTACCGACCCAGTTGGTTTGGCGCTCGTAACCGAATACGATCATCCTCCAACAGGTAACTTTAGCGGCATTGCTTACCATGTTCCTATCGATATCAGAATGGCATTCGTTAAAAGCTTGTTGCCCAACGTGAAGAGTATCGGTTTTGTCTATGCAAATATGCCGCAATCCATCAGTTACCGGAAATGGATCGAAGCACTAAAAGAACAACCGGAATGGAAAAACGTAAACTTCCACTTCCGAACCGTTGACTTTATTCCCAGCGATGGCGGTCATCATCGCATGGCTCAAATTGCGAAGAAATACATTAAAGAACTTGACCCTATAGTGGATGTTTTTTTAAGCCCAAGCGATCAAATGGGCGCACAACCGCCTTTTGCCAAAATGGTTTTCGATGTAGCAACCAAGCCATTAATCGGTATAGGGAATCATGATGTTGTGGAGGGATGGGGCGCTACCGCCTCTATACACCCCAGCGAAACAGCGATGGGAGCGCAAGCTGCAGTAATGATCGATCGCATATTAAAAGGTGAAAGCATCAATACAATAAACCCCATGATGCCCGCGCATTACGGTATGGTCATCGATAAATCAAAAGCTGAAAAGTTCGGAATAGAGCTTTCTCAGAAGCTTCTGAACGGAGCTGAGATCATTCAATAACCCAGTTTTTCATTCCCTCAATACGCTAACCTAATCGTCGACACGATGTCCCCGTTACTCTGATATAGCATTTCATGTATTGATGAACCGCGCACGATATGGTAAAAAGTCGCGTTTCAAAGACATACTAAAGGAATATTCTATGAAGTTCTCAGGGTTACTCACTCAATTGATTGTACTCACGTCATTTATCGCTTCGCAAGCGCATGCTGAACCAACTAATGATACAACGCTTCAGACATTTTCAAACGGTTTTAACGTGGCTGTAGGGCAGGTTTCATTAGATGAGGAAACCTCTCTTCGCGAAGGCGTGGAAGACAGTGCATTCTATATGCGCTTTGCCTGGGAAGGCCAAAGTAATAAGTTTGTTTATGGTGCCGGCATGTCCGCGTATGTCTATTCTGACAACGAGGGCTTTGAGCAGCTAGTTGAAGAGTATGACGGTGATATTTCCCGTGCAGATTCCAGCGCGGTAGCGATTAACTTATTCTTTGAAGGCGGTTACAGTCATGCAATGAATGAGGCTGTTTCTTTTGAAGGGATAGCAGGGTTTGAACCCACAATCTCATCAGAACGTAGTATAGGAAACTGTACAAATTGTTACGAAGAAGATATTGATATTGGCGGCGGCTTATACATCTCTCCGCGAGTGCGTTTCGGTGGTGAAAATACTTTTAGTTTTTTATTGGCATATCATCAATACTTAACTGGGGACGTGGACAACGGACTAACCGCAAATTTTTCGTGGCGTTTTTAGTCTTAACTGGAGCGGCATTTCTGCCGCTCCAGACCCATATCTTTTCCTGCTCTGAAAGCGATCCACATTAATCCACTTTTCTTTCGCGGCCGCTTTCTGCCCGCTTCTTGTTTTCAGTTTGAACGTATACCGTATCAGTAGTCGCCATACTTGAATGTCTTAAGTCTTCAGAAAGGTCTTTCAAAGCACGACCGCGTTCAATCTCCATGCTGGCCCCAGTATGCCTTAACCAATGAGTGGAAGCCTCTTTCAAGCGTCTAGCTTTATCTTCGCCTTGCTCTGATTTCATTTCTCCGTAAGCAATATCAAATATTTCTTGAACCAAACGCGTTAAATGGGGTGGTTGACGACCTGGAGGGTAATTCTCCCGCGGGGCTACTTAAGTAGTTGATTATGCGATGAATTGTCGCTTTTTAAAGCTTGTCAAAGGAATACTCCACATGAACACCCTAGGAACAGTTGTCAGTTGCATCACCCTGCGCACCAGGAATACAGCTTGCCATATTTTTCAGACTAAGGCGAAATTGTGATTGTCAGTTTTAGTTCGATAGGTGCTTAACACCAACAACCACTCTCTTTAACCAAACATAGGAAATAACACTACACAGAATGTTTGATAGACTTAGCGCAACAAATATTCCCTGGAGTTGAAAGAGGTGATCCAAAATAAAGGCGATGGGGAAAAAAATAAAAACACCACGTAGGGAAGATAAAACAGCAGAAGGTATTGGTTTTGCGATCCCTTGAAAGGCCGAAGAAAATATCATCACCAGCCCATAGGATGCATAACTCAGTGGTACGATCAAAAAATAACTCCTAATCACACTTATCGTTATTACATTATCAGTGAATATCGAAGCAACATAGTGCCCCGATATAGCAAGTAACAATGCAAGAGTTAATCCCAACCAGAAACAACTTTTTAGTATGATTTTTTGTACGATGATAATTCTTTCATATTGTTTAGCACCAAAATTCTGACCACAAAACGGCCCAACTACCGATGATAGGGCATAAAAAGCGATTAATAAAAATGCTTCTATCTTTGAGGCAACGCCATACCCCGCGACCGCTTCATCCCCGTACAGGGAAATCATTTTTATCATAAAGTATAGGGATAGTGGGATGATAAGATTGGCGGTTATTGCTGGTGCAGAGATTCTAAAAATTTCACGAGAAGATGACAAGAATCGTGGAACACATATGGGTAGAAGTAATTTACACCTAGAATGCAGCACATAGATTGTGAAAACAAAAGAAACCAATCGCGCGATCAAGCTAGCGAAAGCAGCACCTTTAATACCGAACGCAGGAATACCCAATAATCCGTAAATAAGTATTGGATCCAAAATTATATTTAGGGCTGCGATAAATACCATAATTTTGCCCTGAGTTTTCGTATCTCCGAGTGCTCGAATAATGGCTAATCCCACCATTGGAGATATCATAAATACGGCACTGGAATACCAAACCCTCATGTATTGTTCGATTTCTGGAAGAACTGCGTTACTTGCGCCCATCAGGAGGAAAAATGGTTCAATAGTAAGCCAGCCAATAATGCCAAAGATAGCAGATATTAAAATTGATAACAGAAACCCATCTGTGGCGTAGGCCATAATTTTTTCTTTATTCTTTTGCCCTGAGGATATGGCTACACAGGTTGAGGTCCCCGCACCTAATCCAACAGCAATGGCTAGGGCGATTAGTACTACAGGAAACGAAAAACTCAATGCAGCTAGAGAAGTAGGGCCTAGTCCGGAGACGAAATAGCTGTCGGCCAAGTTGAAGCTCATTGTAGCAAGTAAGCCGATAGATATCGGTAACGCCATCGAAAATATCGTTTTTCCGACGGGGCCCTCTGTGAGAGTTTTTTGTGTTCCAGTCGGATTAGGCATATCTATAATTCTTTTGTGTTTTTTGCACGATTATACATAAGATAGGTTTCATGTCTTCGTCTATCCGGAGTTTTGGATACATGTAAACTAGTAGTTAATATATGAAAATATCGAAATTTGATAATCGGGATGTTTGATCAAGTTTTATTTGTTTATTCTGTGCAGGGCTCCCATTATTTTCAGGTGGGGAAAGACCTATACCTTTCTAACAAGAGGTTTAAGGAGTTGGTTGATCAGTACGATCGAGCGGCTAACGCGCTTATAGGTTACTGCCCAATGAGTATTAAGGATAGATTTTCAAGTTATCAACTTTATAAACCCAACAAATATTTCATATCCTGCGTGAAAGAACAGATAAAATACACGTTTGACTCAAACGACTTTTGGGATATTGTTCGTAAACCCATTCGTTTTAGTTCAACAGTAACGTGCTTGGATACCGACAATACCAAAACGATCTTCGTTGATGTCGGCCCAGCTGGATCTTCATTCAATTTTATAAAAAAATTATGAAAACACCCCTAATGCCTATAATTGCCAGATACTAAACCCCTTTTGCGGTTCAAATAAAAACCTTTCCACCCTACTTAATTCCTATTTCAAATAGACTAGCCATCTACCAGATGTTTCCATTAACTCCTGGTTGATTTCTTCAAAACATGAATTGATGGTCATGTTTTGAGCGGATACACTGATGCCAAACGGGTTAACTAACGACCAATCAAACATGGCTTTGAGTGTATATTTGGCATCGAAATAACAAAAAAATAAAAAAAAATTACCCAAATAATGATTCGGACGTCTAAAGACATTATGAAAGCATTGGAAAAATGTATTTAGTTTTTACAAAAATTAACTTGTAGTTAATGGCTGAGTATTGCGTTAGTTACCGCTGTATCGAGAATCCAACCTAAGGCCGCAACCCTGGGTTAGTTTTTTGTTCTGTATTTAACAGATGGTTGGTAAGTTACTCGGCACATAAAAATAACTAAAATCGCAATCAAAAAAATAAGAATGATAACGCGATATTAAGGGGCTAGAGTGTTATGTTGGCTATGATGTTTCCAGGTCAAGGATCACAAAAAAAGGGAATGGGGGCGGAGTTATTTGATTCCGTACCGGAATTTTTATCAGTTGAGAGTGAAATTGACGATATTTTAGGGTTTTCCGTTCGGAAAACCTGTCTAGAAAACCCAAACAACGTACTTAAGCAAACTGAATTTACACAACCCTGTTTGTTTATCGTTAATGCCTTGCATTACTACGCACTGAAATCACAAGATATCAAGCCAGATGTACTCATTGGACACAGTCTAGGCGAATTCAATGCATTGCTCGCAGCTGGTGCATTTGACTTTTTAACTGGCGTTAAGCTTGTGAAAAAGCGTGGCGAACTCATGTCAAAAGCGAAAAGTGGGGGTATGGCTGCGGTTGTTGGTCTAACTAAACCAGCGATTCAAAACGTCATTCATTCCAATACTGCTACTGGTATTGATATCGCCAACTTTAATTCTCATCATCAAATCGTGATATCTGGAGATAAAGACCAGATAGAGCAACTCGCAGATCAGATGAAATTGGAAGGTGCCAAAGCGTATATTCCATTACCCGTGAGTGCTGCATTTCACTCTCGTTTTATGGGGGATGCGGCGCAGAATTATTTAAAGTTTTTGGCTGATTTCACTTTTAAAAAATTAGCTATACCTGTTGTTTCAAACGTTACTGCTCATCCGTATCCATATGGGGATCCGTCGATAACTATAAAAGCATATTTATATCGGCAGATTACGCAATCGGTGAAGTGGTACCAAAGCATAGAATATCTTTATTCAATTGGGGTGACAGATCTCAAGGAAGTAGGGCCAGGCGTGGTTCTGACAAAACTTAAAGAAGGGATACCCAGGAGCGTTGAAGAGTCGACTGAATTATTGGAAACCGCTATCTAAACGAATGTTTTAGACGCATATACACACTAATAATTAGCGAATAACGACCGAAATCATGATTCCGTGAAAAATGGAAACCTTGGGGGGCTGCGTGAAAAACGGCGCAAAAATATCTGATATAGACTTTTTTTTTGATGGTATTAAAGGAAACTTTAGTGACGCAGGAGAAAAAATTTGGGTTTATCAGCATAACGGGGCGATGGAATTTCCTTCTTCTCGGGTAAAGATCAACTTTCACCAGAGAAAGTTTGGCATATTTAGTAGTCTATTTTCGGAATTTTTACGTGCGCCTCAGGAAGCCTCCAAAGACGATAGCGCAGTTATCGCAATTTATGAAGGACGCCTAAAAACGCTCATTGATGACCTTAACTTGTGGGCTAAAAGCATACCGCATACCTTTATTCTAACGATCAATACAGATATTTTTAACGCTAATTCGGCGAATGATATTGACTCGATCGATAGTTTCTTGATTTTCCTCGCTTCTATTGGTTTATTCCCGAAAGTGGACGGAATATTACTTTCCAATGAATTTGGGGATGATTCACAGTATCTATTCCTTCATCTAGAAATGAGACCGTACACGGCAAGACTACCCCGAATGGGCGATGTGGAAACTCTCGTCTCGCTTGAGGAAAAATGCTGGCCTGGTCGCCTAAAAATGTCAAAAAGGACAATAGAAACACGTGTTAAGCGATTTAATTCTGGCCAGCTAGTTGTTGAAGAAGGTGGAAAATTACTCGGGGTCATTTATACGCAAAGAATTATTTCAACGGAAGGTATATTCAATTCGACCGGACATACCGTTGATAAAATTCATGACAAAAGCGGTCGAATCGCTCAACTATTGGCTGTCAATATCGAACCAACAGAGCAAGATCGTTTTATTGGTGACCAGTTGCTAGAGTTGTGTTTGCAGCGATGTGAACTGGATGAAAGTGTCGATAAAGTCGTGGGTGTAACACGTTGTAAGGATTATAAGAAATATGAAGACGACATATCATACCTTGACTATATCTTTGAGCGAAATGAGGCGGGAAAGTTAATCGATACCGTTTTGCGGTTTCACGAATCCCACGGAGGCAAGGTCGCTCGGTTAGTAGAAAAGTATCGGCCGTTTGATGCAAAAAATAAAAAACACGGTGTACTTATCGAATACGATATATACCAGCGCTATGTCCATAAGCAACACTTGAGCGCCACAGAATCCGGTAAGACTGAAATCCTCCCCCCAATCGATGAAATGCTGTCAAAGGCTGTAGTTGATCGTACGGGAGTAAGCGTTTCACAGCGAGAGCTTTTCGAATCTCCTTTAATGGATCTAGGATTGGATTCCGGTGATTTACTTGATTTAACCGATCTACTAGCCACCACATATTCCGTTGAATTACATTCCACTTTTTTCTTCGAAAATAACACATTAAATGCTGTAAAAGGCGCACTAACAAAGCTTCTCGCCGGAAAACGTAAAACACTCAAAGACTTGGAGTCCTCGCTTAATAAGCTAAGCGAAGACGGCCACCTCCAGTCTCATCGGTCGGAGGGTACATCCAATTTTGCTAATGAACCGATTGCGGTGGTGGGGCTTTCTTGTCGTCTCCCTGGAGGCATTGAAAACTTGGAAGACCTCTGGAGTGTGTTGGTCGACGGTAAAAACACGATATCGACTTTGCCGCAGGACCGATGGGTTTGGGAAGCAGATGTAGATCCAAGTAAGAAGGACAAAGGAATTGATAGAGGGGGGTTTCTGGATGATATAGCGTCGTTTGACGCTGGATTTTTTAGGCTTTCACCTGCTGAAGCAAAACTAATGGATCCACAGCAAAGGTTATTGTTGCAGTTAGTATGGTCATGTATTGAAGACGCTGGATACCGCGCATCCGACCTGTCGGACGTTCCTGTTGGGGTGTACGTGGGGGCGAGCGGATCTGACTACCAAAGCCTATATCGAAAAGGTAACGATGATGTAGATGCTCACGCGGGCTTGGCGACCTCTCTAGCGGTTTTAGCCAACAGAATATCTTACTTTTTTAACTTCTCTGGCCCCAGTCTTCAAATCGATACAGCGTGTTCCAGTTCGTTGGTCGCGGTCTCCGAGGCGGTGAATGCCATTCGGTTAGGTAAGTGTGAGCAAGCGATTGTTGCTGGGGTAAACATCATGTGTTATCCCGCAACGACGCTGTCCTACTATAAGTCCGGTATGTTGTCAGTCGATGGCTTATGTAAGAGCTTTGATGATGATGCCAACGGATATGTACGAAGTGAAGGGTGTATCACGACCTTACTTAAACCGTATTCAAAGGCTGTAGAGGATGGCGATGAGATCTATGGTGTTATTAGAGGAACTGCCGTCAACCATTGCGGGCACTCCGGTGGCATTACTGTCCCAAACCCACGTCGGCAAGCAGAACTGATACAAAAAGCATGGCAAGACGGAGGAGTAACGGCAGATAGCATCTCGTATATGGAAGCCCATTGTACCGGAACACCGCTTGGGGACCCCATTGAAGTTCAAGGTATCAAGTCTGCGTTTGAAAACAACTTAAAGGGTGACTATCGTGAAGGCAACTTGGGATGTGGCCTTGGTTCGATTAAATCAAATTTAGGTCACCTTGAAGCTGCCTCAGGTTTGGCTGGTATGCTAAAAGTGCTGGCCGCTATGCGACACGAAGAAATTCCTAAAAACGCCACACTAAATAAAATAAATTCGAAGATAGAGCTAGATAAGTCTCCGTTTTACGTTTTGCAAGAAAATCATGATTGGACCGTGCCTGTTGGCGAGACAAGGCGTGCCGGTGTAAGCAGTTTTGGATTTGGTGGTGCAAATGCGCATATCGTGATGGAGTCTGTCAAGACGAACCGTTTAGAACACGAATTCACAGAAAAAAAATCTGGGTACTTGATTCCTATTTCTGCAAAGAGTAAAGCGTCTTTACGTCTATTTGCGGAAGGCTTGTTGAGTTATCTCGATGAAAGTAATCCCTTGCCCGCGCTTTCGGGTATTGAATATACACTAAAATACTGCCGTGAATCGTTTAGGTATAGGGCTGTCGCGTATGTAGAAAGTTATGATTCCTTAAAGAGGTTCTTGTCGCAACTTACCGAATCGGAGAGATTGTTCGATTCTGATCGAGACGCGTTCGACGAGGAATCCATTTTGGAGGCGATGTCGTGTTGGGGGCAGACGGGAGTAACTGTTCAATCTGGCGTTGTAGACGAAATATCGTCTTGGTTAAAAGGCGTTGAATTTAATAAAAAAAGTATTCCTAAGGAATTCGTACGCCTACCGACATACCACTTCAACCAAAAATCGTATTGGGTAGAACAAAAAGAAAGTAATGAACCCCGCTCGCAGAATCTACAAAAACAGCTTGTCGGTGGCTTTACCGTTGAAGAAATGTTGGGCGGTAAACGATATCGCTGCAAAATCCCTTTAAGTTCGGATTGTGTTCAAGATCATGTTGTCGGAGGAGTAAAAATATTCCCCGGAGTAGGGTACCTATATTTAGTTCATCAAGTGATAAATACCTTTATCAATCCAGGTGCTTTGCGCTCAAACCACAGTGTCTTTCGTAAAACAAAATTTCATAGCCCCCTAAAATTTTCGAAATACGATGAGTATGTATTAATCGAGATTGAAGAGGCCCGCGGGAGCGAGTCTGCGTTCAGGATATATAGTGACATCGAAAAGACGAATGTTAACCCAGATCAAGGCAGTAAGCGATTGTTGTGTTCTGGTGTTTTTTCAATTGAAAGCTTAATTGATTTTATTGTGCCATCACCAAAAATTGATAATGGTGTATATCAAGATCGGTCCGAAATATACAAAAAATTTGAACGTATTGGATTCGAGTATGGGAAAGGTCATCAGGTATTAAAAAATGAATCGAAATCACGACAGGGGAATCTCGTTTGTCAGGTGGGTGCGGATGGTAATGGCGAAGCGATCGGACTTCTAGACGGCTTACTTCAGGCCGGCCTTCTTTCTTTGGATGGCATGCAAGAGCATGGCCATACATATGTTCCGTATGCTTTGGAATATGCAGCGATTGGTGGCGATATAGGTAGATCTTCTCACTTTATTCAATCAGAGAGTGGCGTTGTAGATAAAGAGAATAGAAGCGCCAATGTTAACGAAATAGTGTTGGTTGACACTAGTTCCACTAGTACCGTTGTATTTCGAGGCGTTAACTATCGGGAATACAAGAGAGATCAATCTATTGAAAGAAAAACGGATCAGTATCACTTTATGAGCGATAAAGATCATGTCCTCGAAAAGGTGTGGCATGATAAATCTGAAAAAAATGGCCCCGATGGCGATCTGCCGGATCTTATTATCGCCTGTGGAATAGATGAAAAATATTTAAGGAATTTGGATGTAGAAAATATTGTTTCATTAAAATGTGGTGAGTCTGAACTGGCTGTCGCTTTTAAAGAGTATGCCGCACAATTGTTATCTATTCTCCGCGTGTTCTCTGAGGGATTAGGGCGAGGAACATCGAGAAAAATTCAGTTTTTTTATTCTTTAGAGGGCGCCTTCGTATCGTGCCATGGTCTCTTTGGGATGTGTAAAAGCTTCGCGTTAGAAAACGGAAATATTTCGGTACAGTCCATCGGTTTTGATAATGACTCTTTGCGATCTGGTAGCTTTTCAGACTTTTATAGATGTGTTGGAGAGGATGTTGAGACACGGTTTATTCAGTCAAATCATCGGGTTGCGTCATATCAGCCAATGTCTTCGCCACAAGCTGATCAGTGGAGATCAGGGAAGACCTATTTAATCACGGGTGGCGCAGGTGGACTAGGTTTTAAAATAGCAAAATTCCTTTTGGAAAAAGATGTTCGTACTAATATTGTTTTGGTTGGACGGAGACCTGAGCGAGATGTCGCTCTAAAGGATCACTTTACATCAAATGATCTTAAGCGCGTGACCTATTTTTCTGCAGATGTCACGCAGAGAGAAAGTTTGGCGAAGGCCTTTGAAAGGGGGAATAGCCAGTTTGGCCGTGTCGATGTGGTCATTCACGCAGCCGGGATTTTACGAGATAGTCTTATTCGAAGTAAAGCAGAGCGGGACTTGCGGGAAGTGCTGGATGTCAAGGTGTCGGGCGCTATTAATATTGCAACCCTGCTAAAAGATGATGATGACTGTAAAGTAATATTTTTCTCGTCAACGTCTGGTGTGTTTGGAAACTACGGACAAGCAGATTATGCCGCTGCGAATGGGTTTCTAGATGAGTACGCGCAATACTTATCTGCATCAGAACCTAACAAATACCTTTCAATTGCATGGCCACTTTGGGCTGACGGTGGTATGCAAGTCGGTACAACGATAACGACCCGTTTTAAAGAAAAGTTTGGTTTCTTGGCCCTTCCAACAGATGTTGGTTTTGAGGTGTTTGATAAGTTGGTGGGAACAGATATATCCCATTCCTTGGTCGTTTTTGGTGATGCGAAAGAGATCGACAATAAGTGTGGTACCGAGATCCTGACTAAGGAAGACAATGGCCTAACTGATATTCAGATAAATGATTTAGTCGAACCCTCTGGACGCATTTCGTCTTCTAAAGAACTTATAGAACAGTTAAAGCAGGTTGTTTCACTTGTATCAGGTGTAGAAGTCGACGATATCGACGCGGATGTTTCGCTTTCCGACTATGGTTTTGACTCCATTATGTATTCATCGTTAACAAAAAAAATAAACGATGAGATGGGTTACGAACTATCGGAAAGCATATTCTATGAATATGACACCATTTCGGCGCTTTCGCCGTTGTTTAAAGGTTCTTCCCCTGAAGATAATAGTCAAAATTTAAATAGACTAGACGCGATTAGTTATCAGGGGCTTAAGAATAAAATTTCTCCAGAGGGAGGCAACCATGCGAGCATAGTAAAGCAATTAGTTAAGTCTGTTGCCGTTGTAACATTGATGGATGAGCATGATGTTGAGAGAGATACGGATTGGCCGGAGTTTGGGTTGGACTCCATTTCCTTGGGAACATTGTCAGAATACCTGTCAAACTCTTTTGGGTATGCGATTTCAACTGAGTCATTCTATGAGTTTTCAAATATTGATGCATTAGCGGCGCAGCTTGGCACGCAGACGCGTACACAAGTTGCCCCCGAGCCCATAGATCTAAAGCATCTGGATGAATCTTCTAAATTAGCAAATGCCACTCCAAAAGTGCAAGCGTCTTCCCAGTCGAAGAAAAGGGTAAGTTTAAGCGATGCCATAAGTGACGATATTGCGATCGTGGGACTATCTATTGATTTTGCTCAGTCGCCGGATCTTGGGAAATTTTGGGATAACCTTCTTAACCAGAATAATTGCGTTGAAGAGCTCGGAGATAAGCGCTGGTTAGACTCATCCAATAGGTCTACTAATCGCTTTTCCGGATTGATCGATGACACCTGCAATTTTGATGAAAAGTTTTTTGGTGTGTCCCCGACGGAAGCGCTAATTATGGATCCTCAGCAGCGCTTGATGCTGACCCACACCTGGAAGGTTTTTGAAGACGCGGGATATGCACCTAGCGAATTCGATGGTGCGTCAGCCGGCGTGTTTATTGGCACGATTCAAAGCGGTTACAGTGAGCGGCTCTACCAAACTGGGGTAGAAGTTGAGGCATATACCGCGCCTAGCTTTGTAAGTGCAGTCGGTGCAAACCGTGTTAGCCATTTTTTTAATCTTCAAGGCCCTAGCGAAATCGTTGATACGGCGTGTTCGAGCGCATTGGTTGCGATCGGAAAAGCCGCGGAAGCGATTAAAAGTGGTCGGTGTGACACCGCGATAGCCGGTGCGGTAAATACCTTAGTTAGTCCCGCATTGCAAATGAGTTTTGAAAAATCGGGGGCGTTAACCACTACAAATTCCTGTATGCCATTTTCAGAAAATAGTGACGGATACGCTAGAAGTGAGGGTGTGGGATTGGTGCTACTCAAGCCTTTGAATCAAGCGATACGGGATAAGGACAATATCTACGCTGTCGTTAAGGGGTATGCTGATCATCATGGTGGAAAGTCAAATTCCATTCTCGCGCCCAACCCGAAAGCGCAGCTCGAAACGATCACACGAGCATATCGTGCGGCAGGAATAGCCCCAGAAGATGTCGACTATATAGAAACGCACGGCGTCGGCTTGAACCTTTTAGATGGTGTTGAAGCTGATACGCTTGATAAGCTATTTGTTGATAATGACAAAACAGGTGTACGCGTAAACCCAGTATATATCGGTTCTAACAAGGGGAATTTTGGTCATACTGAATATGCCTCCGGCATGGCGTCACTTGCAAAAGTGCTTCTTCAAATGCGTCATAAAAAGATCGCTCCAACGATTGGTGATGGCGAATATATTAAAAATTTAAAGCATGAAGGATCAACGCTTAAAGTCGCTGACACGGTTGTCGTGTGGGAAAAACCTCTTGATGCCACGAAAAAAACTAAGCCACGTCGAGCGGGCGTTTCAGCTTTTGGATTTAGCGGTGTCTATGCGCATTTGGTTTTAGAAGAGTATCCTCGTGATAAGGTCGTCTCTGGTGGGGCGAGAGTTATAGATTTTCCTTTCGCTGTTACCGGAAAATCGAAATCTTCACTAATTAAAAATATTCACTGCTTAATTCGTTTTCTTGAGAGTGAGCAAGTCTCTGATGTTGATCTTGCATCAATGTCGTATACATTGATGGTAGGTAGAGAAGCGTTAACCTATCGAATCGCCTTTGTTGCAAACAATATTGATCAAGTAATTGATCAGTTACGTCAGGAGTTGGAGGGGGTTTCCTCCGGTACGAAGACGGTTGTGTCGGTCGTTCCAGGTCGATTGGAGAAATTACTTAACAGAGATAATAACTTTCATCATCTTCTCAGAAGTTGGTTTGTTGACGGAAAACTCTCTAACGTTATGGAAGCGTGGAGTAAAGGGATAAAAGTCGATTGGAGCGAATACTATGGAAGCATCGACTCCGTTGCTCGATTGCATTTGCCTACCTATCAGTTTGACTCGACCAGATATTGGTTTGACCACGATTTTAAAGAAAATATTCCGGTTAACGGAAGTGATGATATAAGTATTAAAAAAGCAGAGAAAAGCGTTAATGAACAAACCCTTTATTCTCTTGTTGAAAAAGTAAGTGGCCTGCCAGGTCAAAGTTTAAGTGATGATGCGACTCTCGAAAGCATTTCAATTAACTCGCTAAAAGGGCTTGAGTTAAAACATGAAATTCAACGGGAATTTGGTGTTGATGTCAGTTTAGATAAGTTTTTTAGTCCGGAATATACGGTTGGCGAGCTATACCGTGATGTTGACGAGAAAGCGGGCAGTGTCGATTCAGATCGCCGTATTCAGAATGACGATAAGGTGCCGTTGTCAGAGACGCTGCCGCTCACTGCAATGCAAGAAGCATTTGTTTTTGGGCGCGCACACGGAGCCCACGTTGATAGCGTCGGTGCTCATATCTTCTTAGAGGCAGACTTGGTTGAAGGCGTAGATTTGACTCGGTTAAAATTGGCATGGCGCAAGGTCGTACAAAGACAGGCTGCATTACGGATAAGGGTTGTAGATAACGATCGCCAACAGATAGAGGCAGAAGGGAAGAAATGTGACCTGAAAATTATGGATATGTCCGGTCTTCCGTTTGAACGTTATCAATCTCGATTAAAAGCGCTTAAAGAATCATTGGAATGTAAGGTTTATCAATCAGACGATTGGCCATTTTTTGAAGTGTACACGGTTAAGTATGATGATAAATGCACTGTTCTTCTTAGTATCGACGAAATTATATCTGACGCTCTTTCAGTCAATATCATTCTGAGTGATTGGACAGAAGGGTATTGTCATGAAAGTTCTCTAACACCACTGAAGACTAATTTTTGGGACTTTGTTGCAAAGGGAGAGAAAGCGCAGGGCAGTGTCAAATGGGAACAGTCTCGAGACTATTGGCTTAGCAAAGGCCCTGTAGTGATATCGGGCCCAGCTTTACCTAAGAATACTCATATCGATCCGGATTCGAGTGAGCGATTTAAGCGAAAAAGACTCAGTTATCACGTTTTCGATCAGGACTATACGAAAATTAAATACCTCGCAAAGGAAATGTCTGTTAGCCCAACCGTACTATTTTTATCGTTGTTTAGCTTTGTGCTAAATAAGTTTTCTGGTTCAGGTATTTTTTCTTTACTCACAACTACGATGAAGAGAAGCTCATCAGAATCTGATGTTTATAAAGTTGTTGGACCGATGATTAACACGGTCCTTTTCGAGTCACAAACACACACTGGCAACGATTTATCTACTCTTTCGGATAGTACAAAGCGTAGCTTGATCAGATCTATTGAACATTCAGATGTATGTTCGTCAGAAATTATTCGCGAAATATCTCGTGAGAATAGAAATGCAGGTGCGACGAAAATTGAGGTTGTTTTTACGTCTTTGCTGGGGTTCGATGGTCTTGATTCAGCGCAGAATGATCCAATATTTAAACGATATTCATTAGTTAATCAAACGCCACAAATTTATCTTGATCACCAATTGTCGGCCGTTGATGATGGCGCGTTGTTAACTTGGGATGTGGCGGATTTCTATTATCAAGACGGGCTTATTTCCGAGATGTTCGATTGTTATATTGGCCTCATCGATCGGGTATTAAATCATAAAGGGAGATCGATTGATCTATCAATGATGGCGCAGGAAAACGTTCGTTTTGACTTAACCGATCAGCAGCTTGCATACGCCGCATTACGTCAAAATAGAGCCAGTGAAAAGTTAGGTGGTTGCCAGGTTTATTTGGCCCTAGAAATTAGAGGGTTTGATCGAGATAAATTTGAGCGAGCTTGCGCCTCATTGATAAGACGGCACCCAATCCTCAAGTCAGTTTTCACTTCGAATGGTGAGCAATATATAAGTCCTGCGATTGATCGTATACCGATTGAGTATGGTCGTTCTTATAGAAAAGAAGAGCTGGTTTACCAATTTATTCCTTTGGATCAGGGGCCTTATATAAATATATTCGTAAGCGAATCTGAAGAAAGTACGATCGTACACCTGTGTATCGATATGATGCTGGCCGATTATCCGAGTTCAGCGATTATTGCCAAAGATCTCATCGAATTTTATCAAAGAGAAAATGATGTATATGAAAATACTTCACTTTATTTCGATTATGTAAATGAGAAAAGTCGGTTAATTACACGAGATGGAGAGAAACACGCCAAATCATATTGGGCGTCGAAATTCGATAGCGTTCCAAGTGGACCAAGCTTGACAGAAATTAGGGGTAAAAATAAACCGACTGAGAAAGAAGTAATGGACCTGGTTGGTGTCGTTGGTGAATATGAACAACTCAATGCTATCTGTGATAGTCACGGTGTTACTGTAGTTGAAGTGCTGCTGGCCGCGTACATGGAAGTGATTTATGTCGTGAATATGAAGCAGCCCTTTACACTGGCTGTTCCGTGCTGGGATCGATTTGAACTGGTGAATGATGTAAGTACGATGGTCGGAGATTTTACCACTATGTGCTGGGTGGAGTACCGCCACAATGTTGGTAATTTTATCGATCGCGTGATGGATGTTAAGCGACAAATTAAGCTTGATAAAGAGCAATGGCCAATCAGCGGATTAGCGACCCTTAGAAGATTAAGGCAAGGGAAGAGCAAAACATTTTCTGTTGTTTTTACAGATGGTATTCCAAAAATGGATGTTATCTCCGATAGTGTCGAAGTAAAAGAAGTGAGTAGTCGTACCACAGGTGTCGAAATTGATAATGTTTCATTCCTAAAAAATAACGCACTGCATTGTGCATGGCATCTTGCGCCGAACTCTTTTGATTTATCAAAAACCAGTGAAGCATTCTATGCATATTTAAATTTTATTCGTGGTTTAACACAGTCTAAAAAAATGTGGCTCGAAACTGCTGAATTTGACGGTTTAGAAGATATGCTCTCCGGGGTAAACATTAGAAAGAGGAATATTCATGGGATCGCCTAATAAAAGTTGGCCTTTGGATGTGAATTTGGTTGACCTTATCGTGGAGTCTGTAAGATTTAATCAACAGCTTCCTGCAGTTTTTTTTGGGGAATCATCTCTTACATACCAAGAATTAAATGATCGATCCGATGCTTACGCGAGATATTTAAAATCTGTCGGCGTTGCGCAAGATGATGTGGTTGCGGTTCTCCAAGACCGTTCGTTAGAGCTCGTGGTTTCGTTGCTTGGGATATTAAAAGCGGGCGGTGCGTATTTGCCGTTGGACCCGAGTCATCCGAGTTCGCGCTTACAATTTGTGTTAGACGATGCGGATGTTTCTGTCGTATTAACGCAATCGGATTATGTGGAGTGCTTAGGTGATTTTTTAGGGACGGTGCGCTGCGTTGATGAACCGGATGTGTGGTTACCACGCGAGGAATCGAAGGGCGCTGCCTCGACGGTGGATGTCGAGATCTCTCCCGCAGATTTAGCCTATGTGATTTACACCTCGGGATCGACCGGCCAGCCTAAGGGCTGCATGTTACCCCACCAAGCGATTTGTAATCGTTTGCAATGGATGCAATCCGAATATGGTCTTGGGCTCGACGATCGGGTTTTACAGAAGACCCCCTATACCTTTGACGTCTCGGTGTGGGAGTTTTTTTGGCCCTTACTGACCGGAGCGAGTATCGTGATGGCCGACCCAGGTGGCCATAAAGATAATCATTATTTAGTTCGAACGATTCAATCGCAGCAGGTGACGGTCTGTCACTTTGTGCCGTCGATGTTACGTTTCTTTTTAAATGCTGCGGACGTATCGTCGTGCACCTCCCTTAAAAAAATCTTTGTCAGTGGCGAGGCATTGCCTCACGAGCTGGTGGTGCAGTTTAACGAGACCCTACCGCATTGCGAGCTGCATAATTTATATGGCCCGACGGAAGCGGCGGTGGATGTCAGTTATTGGCCGTGTTCGCCTCGCGAGGATGGTGTGGTACCGATTGGCAAGGCGATTACAAACATTGATCTATACCTTTTGGACGCGTCGCTCCAGCCGGTAGAGGACGGTCAAGAAGGGGAGTTATTTATTGGCGGGATCGGTCTTGCCCGTGGGTATTTAAATCGCCCAGAGTTGACGGCAGAACGTTTTCTTCCGAATCCTTATTCCGAACAGGCGGACGCGCGGATGTACCGGACCGGGGATTTAGCCTACCGCTTACCCGATGGGAATATCGCTTATGTGGGGCGTACGGATTTTCAAGTCAAGCTTCGCGGTTTACGCATCGAGTTAGGCGAGATTGAAAGTTGTTTACGCACATATCCGGGCGTGACGGAAGCGGCGGTACTGGTACGTGATGAAACGGACGATCCCAAATTGGTGGCGTATTTAGAGAGTGATACGGCATTAAACAGCAAAAAAGTCCGCCAACATTGCGCGCAAGATCTCCCCGAATACATGGTGCCGAATGTGGTGGCGGGATTGTCACAGTTACCGGTCACGCCCCATGGCAAGCTGGATCGTAAAGCCCTGCCATGGCCCTTGGGTGAGCGTGAGCAATCTCCGCAAAGTTCTGGACCAATATCCGAACAAGCCCCTAAAGAAACGCGTGTTGATAATGCTACCGACACTGGTAAAGCGAAAAGTCTGCCCTCAACATTTTCAGAAACAGAATTGACCACTCACGTCAGCGGTTATGTCTGTGAGGTGTTACGACGGGAGTCCTTGGCGCCCGACGATGATTTGTTTGACCTCGGTGCGACCTCCTTAAGTTTGGTGCGCGTGGTGGAAAAGATTCAGCAAGGGTTAGGCTGTGTGGTTCCGGTGGATGTGTTTTTAGATCACCCGAGCGTTGCAGGCATCGTGCAGTATTTACAGTCTCAAGGGGTTGGTGTTGATGCGAGTGTTGGTGTAAGTGTTGACGCAAGCGAAGAAAAAGCCTCCACTCAATCAGAAGCCGTCGCAAACGCTGGTACGCCCAGCTCGTCTGTGCGCGATAGTTTGCACGAAACCGTGTCTGCCATTGTCTGTGACATTCTTCGTCGCGAATCGATTGAAGCCTCCGATGACTTCTTCGATTTAGGGGCGACATCATTAAGCTTGGTGCGCGTGACAGAAAAAATCCAGCAACAGTTGGATATTGTGGTGCCCGTGGATGTATTTTTAGATGCGCCCTCTGTTCAGGGTGTGTGTGACTATTTATCCCAGCAGAAAAACTGTTCTCACGTTAACCAAACGCAAGAACAAACCCCATCACAAGAACCATTACCGGAACAAGAACCATCACTAGAACAAAAAAACATTCACTTGGACGCGGTCCAATTTCAGCCCGCGTTTTATCAGCAATGTATACGTGCCGAAGGGTTTGACAGTAAGAGCGTTCCCTGTAATGCATTTTCATCGTGGTTAGGCTTACTCCAACTTCAAGAACGCGAAGGGCGTGGGCGTTATCTTTATCCTTCCGGTGGCGGGTTTAACCCGGTCCGCACGTATATCAGTGTGAACGATAACGCGGTGGAAGGGCTCGCCGGTGGCAGTTACTACTACGACCCGCAAGCCCATCAATTGTATCGCGTGGGGGACGCCCAGGTTCCGGTTGAACACTGTCATTCCTTTGACCAAGGTGCGGCCTCACAGGCCGGGTTTGCTCTGTATTTTGTGGTGAGCTTGGATGCGATCGCGCCGATTTACGGTGAGGTTTGTCGCCCCTTAGCCGCGTTAGAGTCGGGCTACATGGTGCAACTGTTACAGTCCCGACAACAGGTCTTTGGTTTAGGACTTCGTCCACTCGTGACCTGTGACATTGATGCCATTCGACAAGGTTTTGCGTTAAACCCGAGTGAACGATTTGTCTTGGGCTTAGTGGGTGGTGCAAATTTAGAATCTTCACCTGTACACGAGCGTAAAAGCTTCGCGCAATATTTAGAACATCAAAGTAAACCACTTTGCATCTCAGATAAGCCAGACAGCATCCAGCTACGTCACGAGGGGGATGACCCTTTTACAAAAGCGCAGCAGTTATCCAAACCCCTGCTGGAAGAATTTCATAGTGCACATCATCAGTTCCGTCGTTTTGGATCCGAGGTAACCCCCATTGCGTTATCGTCTGCGGATTTTGCGTGGGACGATTACCGTTTACGCGCGTGCCAGCGGGAATACCAAGATGACGTGGTGGAACAAGGGCAGCTCACCCGCTTATTGGCGCTTTCACAAATGAATGCTCAGTCGCAATCGCTTTACGTGGACGTGATAGGAACCCCCTGTGTGACCTTATATGTTTACGTGAAAGCGGGGCGGGTACAAGGCCTGCAAGCGGGCGTTTACCGTTACGATAATGACCGCCATGAATTGCACTTTTGTAGTGGCATTGATGAAAGTCGCATGGCGATGGCGTACACGCCCTTTAATCGCCAACACTTTAAGCGTGCGGCGTTTTGTGTGTACATGGTGCAACGCGAGGGTTTATCGGCTTTATCGCCTGAGCGTGCTCAGCATTTATCGTATGTGAGCGCTGGCGCGTTGGGTCAAGTGATGATGGAGCGTCAGGCGGAGTTTAGTTTAGGGTTATGCCCCATTGGTGCGGTTCGCTTCGACAAGATCAGCGATGCCTTTGGCGTGTCTTCGGGAACGTCGGTATTACAAAGTTTTACCTGTGGGGTTTATGCACAAGAGATTCCGGTGGACCGCGTGTGTTTGGAGTCGGATCCGTTGCGAGAGGTGGGGCGATTAAGTGCAAGCTTGGCAAGTGCTACTGCGCAGGAAGATGATAGATCGAGCGCCGGTCAAAGTCGTCAGTCCTCGGAAAATGATATTGCCATTGTGGGTATGAGTGGTGTTTATCCTGGGGCAGATAATCTGGACCAATTCTGGAATAACTTGAAAAATGGAAAAGTCTCAATTGGCGAAATGTCTGACGAACGCCTGGCTGAGTTAGGCCTTGCTTCGTTCGATATTAAAGGGGGTTTCTTAACAAATACATCGAGTTTTGACAGTCTTCTCTTTAATATTTCACCTGCTGAAGCCAGGATGATGGATCCGCAAGAAAGGCTTCTATTGCAACAAGCGTGGGCATGTTTAGAGGATGCGGGGTATACCGCAAAAAATCTCAAGAAAGTATGCGAGACGGTGGGGGTTTACGTTGGAGCAATGTGGAGTGACTATCAGAGTCAAGGTGTAGACCGTTGGCAAAACAAAGGGGAGGTGAAAGAATCTTCTTATCATGCGGCGTTAGCGAATAGAGTTTCATACTTTTTTGATTTTGATGGACCAAGCTTGGCGATCAACACATCGTGTTCTTCCGCTATGACCGCATTACATACGGCCTGCCAAAATATTCAGCTCGGGGAAATAGATGCAGCCTTAGTTGGTGGCGTTAATTTGATATCACACCAGTATCATACGGACTTACTGAGACAACAAGAATATTTAACACAGCATGATGCGTGTAAACCATTGTCATCTGAAGCAGATGGCTGGAGTATTGGCGAAGGGGTAGGTGTATTTCTATTGAAGCCGCTCGCGAACGCGCTGGAGAATAGAGATCAGATATATGGCGTAATAAAGTCTTCCGCAACCGCCCATAGCGGGCGCTCTGTTAGGTTCGGTGCACCCAACGCATCATCTCAATCAAAGTGCATTAAGAGACTAATAAACAAGCTTGGTGATGAACACAAAGCGATCGATTACATTGAATTAGCATCGCCAGGTGCGAGCATGGCAGATGCGGCAGAAGTAAGTGCGCTGACGCAAGCGATAAGAAGTAAACCTCAAGATAATATTTTTATTAGTTCAGTTAAGGGAAACGTCGGGCATTTAGAATCTGCGTCTGCAGTGTCACAGTTAAGTAAGGTCTTATTGCAATTTAAAAATAACGCTTGGGTACCCTCTGTCAATAATCAACCGGTCAGTCCATTGTTGGGGTTAGGTGAGGAGACAGGTTTTCGCATCAACGAAAATTTTAAACCATGGCAGAATGAAAATCCTAAACGAGCACTGATCAATGTGATCGGTGCTGCGGGGTCGGAGTCACACATTATTTTGGATTCATATCCCAAAATACAAGAAAAAAATAACGATCAACAAAAAACTAAGGTGTTAATACCACTGTCAGCCGAAACCGAATCTCAGATTTACTCGCTGGCACGATCGTTGTTGTATTTTGTGAATAAAAATAAAGCAGATATTACGGATATTTCGTACACCCTGGTCGAAGGAAGAGAGTCTCTAAAAGAGCGGGTAGTTTTTTCGGCTGATAATATTGAGGGTCTAAAACGCTGCATTGAAAAATATATCAGTGGGGAAAGCAACGAAAATATAATTCTTCCAGCATGTCACGATAATTATGATGGAAAATATGTTGTAAGTTCTGTAAAGAATTGGGTGGAAGGTCTAGAGGATACGCTTATCACTTTGAGCGAATCTGTCGGTAGACGAATATCGTTACCCACTTACCCTTTTGCAACCAATTGTCACTGGATTGATAAATCCGGTGAGGATTATTCAAACTTACCTGTCTTTGGTAATCAAAACGGTAGTCAAGGTAGTGATAAATCTGGTGAGTTATACGACACTGTCTCGTCCTATATACGACAGATCTTGTCAGCGGTTACAGAAATACCGAAAGAGAATATACGAGACAATGTCGAGTTTGACCGCTTGGGCTTAACGTCGTTAATGATTGAAAAGGCTACTATAGCGTTAAGAGAAGAATACAATCCGCTGCCTACGAGTGTTATCTTCCAAAATCGAAATATAGAACAGTTAACAAACCACATATTATCAAATTGTATTGTTGATAAACCTTCGTCGAATCCGAATAACGATTCTAACTCTGCGAGTCATTTTTCCCGCAAACGCGTAGTCGAAGAAAGTAACGCTTTTAATAAAAACGAAAACGGTATCGCGATTGTGGGTATCGCGTGCAAATTTCCTGGTGCGAATAACCCCTTTGAATTCTGGGAGAACCTGAAAAATGGCCAAGATTCGATCACGGAAATCCCGAACGATCGCTGGGATCACAGGGAGTATTTCTCTACAGATAAAAACGCTAAGGGAAGTACGTACAGTAAATGGGGCGGATTTATCGACGGTATGGATGAGTTTGATCCGCTATTTTTCAATATGACGCCCAGAGAAGCTGAACTTGTCGATCCACAAGAACGCCAATTGTTAATGCGAACATACGAAGCGTTTGAGGATGCAGGCTATACGCGGAAAAAGATACAGGAAAAAACGAATGGAAAGGTGTCAGTCTTTGTTGGTGCAATGTATAACGAATATCAGCTTTATCAACATAATTCAAACGGTACCGGCCACACGACTTGCTTAAGCACGATTGCGAATCGAATTTCATATTTTTATGATTTTAATGCGCCTAGTATGGCGGTCGATACCATGTGCTCGGCCTCGCTAACAGCGATTCACCTTGCATGTGAAAGCATTTCGAAGGGGGAGTCACGCTGGGCGGTGGCAGGTGGTGTCAATTTAAATTTACACCCAAACAAATATGTTACCCATGCAAGTATGACAATGTCGTCCTCTCACGGACGCTGTAAAGCGTTCTCATCCGATGGTGATGGATTTGTTCCCTCAGAGGGAGTGGGTGTCGTTATATTAAAACCCGTAGACGAAGCGCTTCGTGATGGGGACCAAATATACGGCGTGATTAAATCGACCGTGATTAATCATGGAGGAAAGACAAATGGGTTTACTGTGCCTGACCCTCAGGCACATAAAGCGTTGATTGAGCAAGCTTGGAAAAAAACCACATCGGATCCGAATTCGCTTTCATATATTGAAGCGCACGGTACAGGCACAAAACTAGGTGACCCAATTGAGATTGAAGGGATTAATGCGGCGCTGACCGCAGTCGGGAAGCAGACAACGAGCGCGATTGGATCCGTTAAATCGAATATTGGCCATTGCGAAAGCGCAGCGGGTATTGCTGGTCTTATTAAAGTTCTGTTGCAGATGCGATACAAGCTTCTGGTTCCAAGTTTACACACGAGTGAGCTAAATGATTCGATCGATTTCGCGAGAGCGAACCTACACGTTCAGCGAAAGCTTGAGGCTTGGACGCCCCTGAACCAACAAGGAAAACCCTGCACAAGAATGGCGTCAATTTCTTCGTTTGGTGCAGGAGGGTCAAATGCATATCTTATCGTTGAAGAAGCGCCTGAGAGCTGTAATAAGGTTGGTCAATGTAATACGAGCGGTCTGCCAGTTTTTCCCGTTTCTGCTAAGAATTTGAGCCAGATGCGGGATTATATTTCTACGTTACGGCAGTTCTTGGAGACACATGACGTTGATTTAACGTCACTAGCATATTCGATGCAAGCAAGGCGAGATTCATATGCATATCGATCGTCGTTTGTGAGTGATACGAAAGAAGAGCTTATCGTGGCGCTTAAAGATGCAGAGAAGAAAAATCATGATTTATTCATTTCGACGGAAGAAAACGAATCTTCAATTGAGTTCTTGAAGGATAAAGACGTGTCTCGGCTGGTTTTCGAAAAAATACGCTCGAACAACCAGTGGGTGAAACTGTCAAGATTGTGGGAATCAGGAGTTGAGGTGGACTGGGATTATTTTTGGTCGGGTAAAAAGCCCTCGATGGTTTCTTTTCCAGCCTATTCCTTTAAAAGGGATCGCTATTGGAAGGGAGATCTGAACCCTTCGACAACTCAAAAATCAGTAACAAAAAACACAAACAAAAAACCTGATTTAGGGCGTATCTCTAAGGTTTTGGTTGATCTGGAAAGTAGGCGTATCGGCATTGACGAAGCCTTTAAAAGGACCGCTGACGATGCGTGATGAACTAAAAAGAATCTATCAAAAAGTATACCGCGGTGAGATGTCTGCGGAGTGCGCGTTACGCGAGGTGAGTAATCTTTACGGTCCAGATCCGAAAGAAGAACGGTCTTCGTCATCAGATACCGAGATATCGATATTATCGACGGTTTGGAAAGAAAAAAATATAAACCAAACTGTTGATAATCATGGGGCGTTCAGCGGGACGAAAAAGGTAATATTTGTTGGAAATACGGATGACGATGGACTAGAAAACTTACCGGATACATCATTGGTAAAAATCTCGATCGACGATGCGGCGCCGATCGAAGATGAATACATTCGAGTTGTGAACTCAGTAGTGAGTGTATGCCGACAGATTATTGATGATGATCAAGAATCGTCAATAACTGTAATGTTGGTGATCCTGAATAACAAGACACATTATTCGATGTCTGGATTGGCAGCTGTAATGCGTACTATGAATAAGGAAGCCGATAATATTTGTGCGAAGACGATCATGCTGGATGGTGAATATTCGGGTGATGGCTTGCTAAATATATTGTCACATGAAGCGATTGAAAGTGATGAAGAGGTCAAGTACGAAAACGGAAACCGCTACAGTCTTGAATACGAAAACCAATCATGCGAATTTTCGGATCTCAGTGTATGGCGTTCTGATGTCGAGTATATTATTGCTGGCGGTGCCGGTGGAATAGGCCAGCATTTGGTTTCTCATATTTCGTTGCTTGCACCGTCTGCGAGAATACATGTGATAGGCCGAAAGGCCGAATCTGACGTGAGTCAATATTTTTCACATGAAAACGTACATTACTATCAGACGGATGTGTGTGATGAATCTTCTTTAGAACGTGCGTTAAGCAATGGTGTGTTAAGTGATAACAAACGATATACCGTTATATTCGCTGCAGGTGTTGTCGATGATGGTTTGATAAAAAATAGCACGTCTGAAAAATTGACGAAAGTACTTTCGCCTAAAGTCGTTGGTTTAGCCAATCTAGACCGCTTGATAAGTCGTTACGATGTCGGTCAGTTTATTTGTTTTTCATCAATTACGGGTGTATTCGGTAACAAAGGTCAGGTCGATTACGCGGCGGCGAATGCATTTATCGACGCTTATGTCGTAAATCGAGCGAAATTGGTAGCCGAGGGTAAAAAAACGGGTAAGTCCTTCTCTATTGCGTGGCCTTTGTGGGCAGAAGGCGGTATGGGGGATTCAGATAGATTTCGTGCGTTTATTCAACGAGAAACGGGGATTGTAGCGCTTGAAACCGGAACGGGAATGCGCATACTCGAGGGCGTATTAAATTCAGACTTGGTTAGGCCTATCGTCATTAGTGGGCCATTAAATGAGGTTAAAAACAAGTTTTTTCCGTCACTAGGTAAAGATAAACCCGTCTCAAATGGTCATCTCGTTAATACAGATAATAATTCGGTAAGACATACTTTCTTAAAAATATTTTCTGACGTCACTAAAATTACAATAGATGATATACAGGATTCGACGACTTTCGAAGAGGTAGGTATAGATTCCATTGTCATCTCTGAGCTTAATGACTCCCTTGAAAACGTTTTCTCAGATGTTTCGAAAACCTTATTTTATGAGTGTAAAAATGTTCGTGATATTGTGGCTAGGTTGGAGCGAGATTTTCCTAAAGAACTGTTAATTCCAAAAGAATTTCCGCGTCCATTGTTAGATGACTTAGATCGTAATAACACGGATTTAGGCGCTGAACCGAATGGTCAACGCTACGAATATACGAAAGCGTCAGATTTTAAGAAACCGGATATCTCAATAAAAACGGAGAACGCTCGTAGTAATCCTGTATCGACTAATTCATTGCGGTCTGACGATGAAGCGATAGCCATTGTGGGGCTTAGTGGTGTGTATCCTCAGTCCTCCGATTTAAGTGAATTTTGGAATAAATTAGAACGTGGTGAAGACTTGATATCGGAGATCCCACCTGTTCGCTGGGATCTAGACAGTTTTTATGAAAAAGATGTCGAAAAGGCATTATCGGATGGGAAAAGCTATTCAAAATGGGGAGGGTTTTTGGATGGTTTTGCCGATTTTGACCCATTGTTTTTTAATATTTCCCCGAAAGAAGCAGAGTCGATGGATCCACATGAGCGTTTGTTTTTGCAAGCATGTTGGTCAGCAATGGAAGAGGCGGGATATTCTAAGTGGTATTTAAAAGAAAAATTTCATGGGAATGTTGGTGTTTACGCTGGTGTAACGAAAAATGGCTTTGAGCTGTATACGGAACGACTATCTAAAATCGATAAAACACTTCATTTAAGAACCTCCTATAGTTCCATTCCGAATCGGGTTTCCTACCTTTTGGATTTGAATGGGCCTAGCGTTCCGGTTGATACGATGTGTTCTTCATCACTTTCAGCCATCCACGCAGCATGCAGCAGTCTTAGGGCCGGAGAGTGTCGTATGGCATTTGCCGGGGGAGTAAATTTGTATTTGCACCCGGATAATTACGTACAATTATGTGCGCCGAGAATGTTATCTTCCGATGGTAACTGTAAAGCATTTGGGAGACAAGCAAATGGCTTTGTTCCGGGAGAAGGTGTTGGCGTTGTCTTATTAAAACCTTTGTCTGAGGCAGAAAAAGATAATGATCATATTCATGGTCTGATTCTTTCTAGTTCGATAAATCATGGTGGTAAAACGACAGGTTATACCGTACCAAACCCATCAGCACAGTCATCTTTGATTGCTGAAGCGATAGATAAAGCGAACATAAGTGCAAAAGATATCAGTTATATCGAAGCCCACGGTACAGGAACAAACTTGGGTGATCCAATTGAAATATCAGGACTTACACAAGCTTTCTCTGAAACGACAGATAAAAAACAGTTCTGTCACATTGGTTCGGTGAAATCGAATATCGGGCACCTTGAAGGCGCCGCGGGTATAGCAAGTTTAACCAAAGTGTTGCTCCAAATGAAGCACGATAAACTCGTGCCAACACTGCATACTGAAGAGTTAAATTCAAATATTCGCTTTGAGGATACGCCATTTGTCGTATGTCAAACGGGATCAAAATGGCGTCAAGGGCAAGACGACCTGCCAATTGCAGGAATATCCTCATTCGGTGCTGGCGGCGCGAATGCGCATATCATTGTTCAAGCCTATAAAAGCGTAGTTGAATCAAAAGCAGTTGATGTGGGTGAAATTCCCTTCTTTTTTTCGGCTCCTAGGGTAGAAAAATTAGCGGCACAGGTGCGTCGGTTAATCGAGTTTCTAAAGAGCAGTACAGCCTCGGAGTTAGATACGAGTTATACCTTAATCACGGGGCGTGAACACCATAAATGCCGGCTATCGGTCGTTGCAAAATCTACAAACGATTTGATAGATAAATTAGCCCGTTATTTAGACGGGAAACCAAATCAAGATGTTTTTTACGGTGAGGTTCCCCATAAGTCTTTAGATGAATCAAAGGCAGATTTCTCCGATGATAAAATTTGTATAAGAGGTGATGAGGATGTTAACGGGGTTTATGAAATTTCAAAGAGGTGGGTTTCGGGGGATTTTATAGATAGAGATCGAGTGTACAAAGCGCTATCGCCTCGTCGAATCTCGTTACCTACTTATGACTTCGATCGACATCGTTATTGGGTGGCGGAAAAGCTTGAATCTAAGCCGCTAACACAAAAAAAGGCGCAGGCGGATTTTGCTGATTCTAAAGAAGGCCAATTCGTTACCAAAGTTGAACCCACGGACGCGATAGTCGCCGATCATGTCTTGGGAGGTGACCCTATTCTTCCAGGTGCTGCGCAACTTCAGTTGATGGTCAATGGTGCTCGTACATTTTTGGGTGTGGACTCGTTTAAAAGGGTCGACGTCGTTGATATGGTTTTTCTTGCGCCGATTGTGATTCATGAAAGTAGAGAACTTGTCGTAACGTTGGCGGTACAAGATGGTGGTCACATCAGCGCCAACATCGAAATATTGATGGATGATGAGGTGACTCGCTATTCTCAAGCGATTCTGTATGTAGACTCAGAGGATGACGCGCAAGCACTTGATATATTGTCTTCCCCGAAAAAGTCTCACAAAAATCAACGTATCTCCGGTGACAGTGTTTATACCTTGTTTTCATCTTTGCAGATGAAATATGGTAATCAGTACCAGGTGATCGATCATCTTGATAAAAACACCTCAGCGACAGGGAAAAACATTTCAGCAGCTGTGCTTGTCGGGAAAGACCTGAAAGGCAGTGAAACGATAACTTCAGACTTGGTGAATCCGTTTATTCTTGATGGTGCGCTACAGTCTACGATTGGGTTAGAACTCTTCGACGGAAAAGCAAACGATGAAATCTACGTGCCATTCGCTATTGAAAAGTTTTCAGTGTTTAAGAGTTTTCCCTCTAAAGTTCGAGTGTATGCAATCAAACGGGACGATAATCAACAGGCGAAGACCAGTAAGATTGACCTAGTTATATGTGATGACAATAACAGCGTAATAGCTGAAATAGTTGGATATAGCTATCGCCATCTATTTCAGGAGGATACAAAGCTAAGGATATTTGAACCGCATCTCATCCCGGTATCTCAGCTTGATAAACCGCCAGAAAATGATCTGGATATCGTTTGTTTTATCGGTTCATATGATTTTTGGACAGATACCGATGTCTCACGAAAGTTTTTGCCAGGGGATGCACGGTATATTTTTATTGGGGATAAGACTTCATCTTATGAAGAGCTATGCGCTCAAATAATTGCGTTTCTACAAGTCTTGCAACAAGAATGCACCCTCGAACATGTAAAAATTCGTGTGGTTATTTCCTCGGACGATACAATATCTCAGGGAGTTATAGGTATTTTCAAAAGTCTAAGTCAAGAAACACCCAAAATTTTATCTGATTTTGTCTTAGTCGATGGTGCTTTGCCGACGAAGGAGTACATACTCAGTGGGACGTGCTTAGCATTTAAAGCTATGGCGACAAGGGTGATGAAAGATGCCAAATGGCTAGAAAATACGTATAAAAACACCCTTAACCATTCTTTTGAAAATGAGAAGCAAGTGACTGGGGCTGGCTGCTGGGTTATTTCGGGCGGGGCTGGTGCTTTAGGTGTGGCGTCTGCTCGGTGTATCTTAAACGAGTTTAATGAAAGTTCTGTTGCATTATTGGGGTTATCTAAAGGGCCTCGTCAGATTGATGAATTTATACAGCTGAAGAAGGATTTTCCAGACAAAGTAAGGTATTTCAGTACAGATATTACCAGTCGAGATCCTTTAGAGAAAACACTCGATTTGGTGCGTTCGCAATGTTCAGAAATCTGCGGTGTAATCCATGCCGCGGGGGTACTTAAGGATTCCTATTTACTTAAGCAAAATGAGAGCTCTTTGAGGGATGTTCTTTCGCCGAAAGTTTTGGGGCAAAATTTTCTAGACGAATTGACTAAAGATGACCCGATTGAGATTTTCGTTTCATATTCATCATTAGCGTCGGAGTTTGGAAATGCTGGCCAATCCGCCTACGCGGCTGCGAATGGATATTTGGATCGGTATAGTATTGACCGGAATGAGAAAACAAAAAAAGGAATTCGTTCAGGTCGAAGTGTATCGATCAATTGGCCATATTGGGAACGAGGAGGTATGACAATTGATTCAGATGCGGAAAAACGCTTACACGATGAGTTTGGCATGAATCCGTTACCCAATGAATTGGGGCAGGAGGCGTTGATATTGGCTATTCGCTCTAATAAATCTCGAATTATCCCTGTGTACGGAAATAAAAAATCCGAACGCTACCTTAATAATTTGGGTGCGCGTCATAGTGAAGTCAATGAAATAAAAACAATCCGCAAAGCCAATAATTACGATTCTGGGCTAAGTATAGAGAGCGTTCAGTCTTACCTCGCGGATGCTCTCTCAAGTGTACTTAGATTACCTCCGGATGAAATCGATATTGAAGCGCCGCTTGAAAACTATGGAATCGATTCGATTCTTATCACTACGTTGACGAATGAGCTCGAAAAAGAGTTTGGTCGCTTATCAAAAACGCTGTTCTTTGAATACCTAACTCTCGAAGAATTAAGCCAATATTTTTATGAAAACCATTTTGATAAGTTAAGGGATTTAATCTGTGGCCTTTCGCAAAACGATTCTAGTGAAAGTGGTTCTCTGAACATTGATCCCCTTAGAGTTGACTCCCATGAAAAAGATAGTGGCTACAGTACGTTATCCATGGAGCCCGGAGTTATTTCTAGTGGCGATACGGGTAGTAACGTTGAAACGGTTAACCACAAAAAAGATTCATTGCGTAAAGATACCGAAATAAATGATGGAAAGTTTGAGGAAAATGACGTTGCAATTATCGGGTTGGCGGGACGGTACCCGCAGTCGGACGATCTCGATCAATTTTGGGAAAATTTGGAAAATGGAAATGACTGTATAACGGAAATTCCTGAAGGTCGCTGGAATCACGAAACTTATTTCGATCCAGAAAAAGGGAAAGATGGTAAAACGTATACTAAATGGGGCGGATTTATTTCAGACGTTGATCGATTTGATGCTGGATTTTTTGGTATCGCGCCTCGTGAAGCGGAAATTATGGATCCCCAGGAGCGATTGTTCCTAGAGTGTGTGTATCACACGATGGAAGACTCAGGGTATACGCGGGATAGCTTATCAACGACGAATAGTAGTAATGGTATTCCTGGAAATATTGGTGTATTTGTCGGCTCGATGTATGAAGAGTATCAACTGTATGCTGCTCAATCACAAGTTCTTGGTGACCCCTTTATTGTGTCCGGTAACCCGGCTTCAATCGCGAATCGGGTTTCTCACTTTTGTAATTTTCATGGGCCAAGTATTACGGTGGACACAATGTGTTCCTCCGCGCTTACAGCCATTCATCTTGCTTGCGAAAGTATTTTATCGGGTTCTTGTGAGGCGGCATTCGCTGGTGGCGTGAATGTATCTATTCACCCGAATAAATATCTCGCCCTAGGGAAAGGCCAGTTCGCCTCTAGCGAGGGGAGGTGTACAAGTTTCGGTGAAGGCGGGGATGGTTATGTACCCGGCGAAGGCGTTGGGGCCGTGTTACTGAAGCCTCTGAGTAAGGCGATTGCCGATAATGACAGAATATACGGTGTTATTAAAGCTACTTCAGTCAATCATGGAGGAAAGACAAATGGTTACACCGTGCCGAACCCAAAAGCGCAAGCGCAAGTAATATCCCGTGCGATTGCTAAATCGTCGGTTGATCCACGAAATATCACCTACATCGAGGCCCATGGTACCGGGACATCTTTGGGTGACCCGATAGAAATAGCGGGCTTGACGAAAGCGTTTAGGCAACAAACAAATGAAAAACAATTTTGTGCGATAGGATCAGCAAAATCTAACATTGGTCATTGTGAAAGCGCGGCCGGTATCGCAGGTCTGACGAAAGTTTTGTTGCAGATGAAGTACCAGACCCTTGTGCCTAGTATTCATTGTGACGAGTTGAACAGTAATATTGATTTCGAGGATAGTCCCTTTGTTGTTCAGAAAACGAAGGAAGGTTGGGCTCCTACTATAAATGGTTCTCCTGTGCCTCGTATCGCTGGTTTATCCTCATTTGGTGCCGGTGGTAGTAATGCGCATGTGATCATTCAAGAATATGAAACGCAACATGAACATTTTGAACATACTGAGCAACAACGGTTTATTCCTCTTTCAGCAAAAACAAAGCCATCACTTGCGCGTATTGCTGAAAAGTTGTGTTCATTTCTGGAAGAAGAGCCGACCACGTTGCTTTCTGATCTATCGTACACACTTTGTTTTGGTCGAGAACATCATCAACATCGCTTAGGGCTTGTCACGAGCAATGTCGAGGAACTTGTGGCATCGTTAAAAAATTATCTTAAAGGCGATGTTGCAGACCTGGTTTTTTCTGGAAGCCTTAAAAAATCAAAGTCTTATCTGAGCTCTTCTCGTTCAGACCAAGGGCGACCTCCAAGTTATGAACCAACAACCGAAGATGTTGCGAGTGCGTGGGTGTCTAGTGACGCTGTCGGATTGACGAATTTATTCGTAGAGGGGAGTGCGCGCCGAATCGGCCTACCGCTATATGAATTTGACAAAGAAAGATACTGGCTGCCTAAACCCTTGCCATCGAACGAGATTAATCCTGGGTATCTCAATAAATCTTTTAAAGAGTTTTCCAACGTAATTTCCGATGACAGGTCGAATATTGGTGGGAACCAGATTGTTGTGACAGAGGAGTGGCGAGAGTTCGGGACTGAAAGCGACAATGGAGAATTAAGCGGTATAGTCGTTGTTATGTTGCTCGATGTGGACGACGATACCTTACCTAAAACACAAATAGAAGAAAAACACCCTAATGCACAGTTTGTATATCTAGACATCAATAACATGATCGAGTTATCGAATATCGATGAGCAATCTATTGTTCGCGCGATTTCTTCGGTTATTCAGACATATGGCGCTATCAATACATGTGTTGTCGTCGGTGAATGCAAAGCCGAGGGCGACAAGAGTTACGTTAAATTTGTATTTCATTTAATCAGGGCGTTTTCAGAAAATTATACGAGTAAAGATGCACCTTATCTCGCGTTGATTGCGCTAGCGTCCGTTCCTGATGACGTGATATATGGTCGATCGTTAGTCGCATTTCATCGTTCGTTAAAAATGGCTGTCCCAGCCGTAAAAATCGGCACCTACCTGGTTGAACTAGATAGCCCTGAGACAATTTCGGGTCAATTCGAACATGTCATTGTTCGGTCATCGCTTAAATATCATGAATTTATCGCATTTAGAAATAATGTGGCGTTTTCACCGGCGGTGACGGAGAGCTTCGTCGCGCCCAGTGAGGGTTCAACCATTAAACCCAAGGGGACTTATGTCCTTTCCGGTGGAGCCGGTGGCATCGGATATATGTTCGCGGAGTATCTTGCGGAGACTTACGATGCTAATTTAATTTTAGTTGGTAGGACGCCACTAAATTCTCGCATACAACAAAAACTAGACGCTCTACGCAAGAACGGAAATGAATCGGTCTATTACTCCGCAGATATAAGTATTAAGACGGATGTTGAATCCATCGAAAGAGATATTAAGAAAAAGTTTGGTCATGTTGACGGTGTTTTTCATTCTGCTGGGATAGAGCCGGAAGTCCTTTTTAAGGAAATGACCTGGGACGATTTTGCCAGTGTTTTAACGCCAAAATTGCAAGGTACGCGTAACTTAGATGATGTGTTTTCCAGTTATGATCTGGATTTTTTCTGTGTGTTTTCGTCAACTTCGGCATTGTTGGGCGATGCTGGCAGCGTGTGTTATGCCTACGCAAATCGCTATTTGAACGAGTTTTCGCTCGATCGAGAACAGAGACGGAAAAATGGAAACGCGGTAGGGAAAACGATTTCGATCGGTTGGCCAATGTGGGAAAACGGTGGAATGCAGGCGGGTCGTGATAAGGAAATGGACTTTTACTTGAAGTCAACAGGCCAAATCGCTTTGAGCAACCAAGAAGGGTTGGCAAGCTTTGAAACACTTCTACAATCCGGGCTAACCTCACCTTATCTATTTGTTGGTGATACCAATAAAATTCGTCGATTCGTCGACAGAATTGGTAAGACCGATGTTAGTGTTCCTATCGCTCGTGATGAAACTGCCGAAAAACCAAGCTCTACGGTAATCGGTACTTCGCCTCCCGATGGCTTGCTAGAATCAAGTTCATTATTGGGTGAACTAAAAGAGATAACGAGTAGAGTACTTAAGTTACCGATTTCTAAAGTCGATGAAGATGAAAATCTAACCGATTTCGGTTTTGATTCGATCAGTCTCGCGGAACTTTCGGATGCGATTAATCTTCAATATTCGATTGACACTAGCCCTGCTATTTTCTTTTCTTATCAAAGCTTAGGGGAGGTTACTCAATATTTATTGGAAGAGTACTCAGATAATTTTGGAATATCTAAGAAAATTGAAAATATTTCGTATGAACTCGTTGACGAGCCCTTAATCTCGAATTCCGATATTCAGCATGATCACGATAACGATACCGCTTTAGATGATTCATCACTGAATAAAAAAGAGTTGTCGCCTACTGATCCGATAGCCGTCATCGGGATGAGTGGTCGTTTTCCTGGTTCTCGGAATATTGATGAACTTTGGAAGGTCTTAACCGATGGAGAGGATGTCCTCACCAGTTACAAAGATAAGCGACAAGATTGGGAAGATTGGCTTCAGAAAAACGAAGGCATTGGGGTTGACGATAACGCACTATGTTTTGGAGCGGTTCCTGGGGTTAAGGAATTCGATCCGCTATTTTTCGAAATTTCACCCGCAGAAGCTAAACTTCTCGACCCAAGGCAACGCTTGCTTTTGCAAGAGTCATGGAGAGCCCTCGAAGACGCGGCCTACGGCCCAATCCAGATTCAAGAAGACTCGATCGGAATGTTTGTGGGCGTCGAACAGGGTGACTACCAGGACTTGGTTGGCGATAGCGGGGATATAACCGCGAATCATGATGGCGTACTTGCCGCTCGCCTATCTTATTATTTAAATCTAGATGGGCCTGCGCTCGCGATCAATACCGCCTGTTCTTCAGGGTTGGTTGCATTGCACCAGGCATGTAACAGTTTGCGGCTACGTGAGTGTGGCACAGCTGTCGTAGCGGCGGTAAATACGCTGGTTACTCCTCGGGCGAATATTGCCTTGGGAAAGTCAGGGATGTTGTCAGAAAAAGGGAGGGTGTATGCCTTTGATCAGCGCGCCGATGGCATGGTGCCGTCAGAAGCGGTTGTGGCTTTCGTGATAAAGCCGTTGTCTAAGGCGCTTCGTGATAAGGACCCAATACACGCGGTGATTGAGGCGACTGGAATTAATTACGATGGAAAAACTAATGGTATAACGGCGCCAAACGGCAAAAAACAGGAACAGCTACTCGAAAATATCTACGATAAATTACCCATTAGTCCACGAGATATAGATGTTTTTGTGACGCAGACCGCAGGCACTAAACTAGGTGACTCAGTTGAGGTTAACGCCCTAATTGATCTGGTCAACAAGGATAAATCCGAATCACAAGGTAGACAGCTACTTTATTCGACAAAGCCAAGTATCGGACATTCGTTCGCGTCATCAGGATTGGTTAGTCTAGTAAGTCTTATTAAGTCAATGAAAGAAGGTGTTATTCCTCCGACCGGACAGTACTCGAATCCAAGCGAGTTTGTTAACTGGAAAAAGTCCACGTTAAATGTTTGTGACAAGGAAGTGAAGTGGGATGCGAATACTCAGAGTCGATACGGCGCAACCAGCGCTTTTGGCATGAGTGGTACAAACGCACATGTCGTGGTATCAAGTTCTCCATCATCTACGGGTCGCGTTAGTGAGACAGTACGCCCATCCTTATTCGTGTTTAGTGGAAAGACCAAAGACGCGTTAATTGCTAACCTAGAAAATGCTAAAAGGCACACCAAGGGTTTGGAGCCCCTTAATTTTCATGATTATGCTTACACTTTGGCTTGTGCGCGAAAGCATTTTGATTACCGGTGTGCGATATCGGCATCGAGTATTTCTGAGTTAGAAGGGTATTTGGCGCTTTGTCTGAATGAGTGGGAAGAGGCAAACAATATATTCCTCACCAATAATAGTGCGAAATTAAGTGCTAGAACATCACTAAAAACAGTTGCTAATGCATACATGAACGAGATATCGAGCCAGCAAGACCTGAGCTTGTATGCAGAATTGTATGTAGATGGATATATTTCTGACTTGGAAAATCTCTTCGATCTTCGTAATGTAAGAAGAGTTCATGCACCGACGTATGAATTTTCTAGAGCTGAATATTGGGTTGGACAAGCGAGTTCAGTCGAACACAATCGTGATGCAAGTACGATTGATTCAAAATTTAGCCTAGACAGATCAATGGATGAAGGCGAAACATTTGAGTTTAGATTGGCTCGATTAATCTCCGATCAGCTAGAAATTAATGACTCTCCGGAGTTCAGAAGCACACCTCTGCGTGCTTATGGGTTTAATTCGATTCAATCCCTCACGATAAAACACCAATTGATCGAACAGGGAAATATAGATGTTCCGTTAAAAGTATTTGGCTCAGGTGAAAAGTCAGTTCGTGACATTGCAAAAGAGATAAGGGAATGCACCGATATCGATTTAGTCGATAGCGTGAACTCAGATGAGGATAATCTTTTACCCGCGGGTAAGTCTCCCGTTTTTAACGATAAAACGTCGAATACGTTTCCGTTTACCGATATCCAGGAATCATATTATGTTGGACGTATTGTTGATAAGGCCAACCCAGTCGGTGCCCATATCTATATTGAATTTTTATTGAGCCTTCCTTTAGATATTCGTCGGTTAAATGCGGCTTGGAATCAGCTCTCTGACCGGCATCCGATGCTAAAAATGCGCGTTAATGATAATGGAGAGCAATATATTTCTTCTCCAGATAGGCCATACACAATAAAAACAATCGATTTGACCAAAAAAGATAATATAAATAGAGAGAAGTTCCTTTCTCGCGTAAAAGAACAAATGGAGAGTACGGTATATGCTGGGGAAGCGCATAGGTTTTATGATATTAAAATTTCAATCTTAGAAGAGTGTAAGTCAATCCTGCATTTCAGTATTGACGAGCTAATCTGTGATGGACGCTCGATCGAGATCTTAATGAAGGATTTGGAGTCGCTCTATCTCGGTGATGATTTGTCAGAGCTTGGGTATTCGTTCAAGGAGTATAGCCAGTCATTGGGTGCTAGTAATCGTGTATTTAAACGAGATATGGAGTACTGGCTAGATCCGGCCAAGGTAATTCCTGAAGCCCCAAAACTAAAACTTGCCAATATCGTGGGGGATGTAAGCGCTACTGGGCCATTCCATACTCGATTAAATCAAAGTTTTAACGAACATGTCTGGAACGGAATTGTGAGTGAGTCGATCCGGTTGGGGGTTAGTGAGACTTCATTAATCTTAACCTCTTTCACATATTTCATTTCCGAGTTTTGCGACAAGTCAGATTTGTCCGTACTTTTAACCTTCGGTGCAAGGATACCGTTTCATAAGCAAGTAAACGAAATAGTCGGCCCTTGTGTCACGACTGGGTTGTTTAGATATTTTTCCTCAGATCGTCAGTTCGACGATTGTGTGCGCGATGTTCATGATCAGTTGGGGGAAGTATTGGATCATATGTCAATGAGTGCCATTTCACTGCTTCGCGAAATGAAAAAAAATGGACATGTCTCGAATGATTATATCATTCCGGTTGTTTTTACATCGATGCTGAATAATTCTGAATCGGTGAATGGTAGGCGGGACGGCATGTTTTCTGAAGTGTTGTACTCGATAAATCAAACGCCCCAGGTTGGTTTGGATTGTCAGGTTAGAAGGTCAAAGAACGGATTCGAAATGTCATGGGATATAGATGAGACTATTTATGATAAGGATAATCTCGTTTACATGTTTTCCCTTTATCGGGATTTTGTTGTTCACTACTTTGGTGCGGAGGGTATTGATTACAAGGCGTTTAGCTTGAGTCAATTTATACGGGATTCTCGTCTAAATAATAGACAAGATTCACTTGCATGCAGCGCAATGCAGTATGCGATGACGGATCAGCAGTTGACATATGCTATGGCACGAAAAAATAGCATTGGGTCAGCGGGTAAAAGTTGTCAATTTTATCAGGAAGTCATGTGTCCTAGGATTGACGTGAGCTTGCTAAAAAGCGTTTTAATTCATCTCATAAACAGCCATTCCATTCTAAGGTCTGTCGTTAATTCCGATGGAACGTTGACGTTCAATCATGCCCCTGCTGATTTTGAAATTCCTGTACGTGACGTTCAAGGTATGACACAAGACGACTTGGAAAAGTATTCTAGTGAGATCGCTCATGACATGCTCAATAGCGTAACGCCATTGGGTGAGTGGCCATATTTCTCGATCCGTGTGACGCACGTCAATAAGACAAACTCATTGTTACATATTTGTATCGATATGGTTATCGCTGACGCACCAAGTATTGAGTTGTTAATCAACCAGATAATTCATGGGGTCGGTAATGGAATTGATCAGTTAACGTTACCGTCGTATGACTACAGAAGATATCTGGACGCTGTCCAGGACGACCTTCGCCGTGATGCAAGTAAATCTAAACGTGATTACTGGAAGCAAAAATTCGCGTCGATTTCTCGAGGACCTCGTTTACCGGTGTCCGACGGGCTTGCACGAAACGGGTCTCATAAGCGAATTGAAAAACCAGTGAATAATTGGCATGAGTTTGAAAACAAATGCATAGAAAAACAATGCCTCGTTGGTGATGTTTTGCTTGCTTCGTATTTAGAAGTGCTTTCGTTATTTAATCAAGGAAACCCGTTTTCAGTGGTTGTCCCCATGTGGGGGCGTCCTGATCTTCACCCTGATATAAATCAGGTTGTGGGTGATTTTACCAATCTAGCATGGGTGACGCGTGATGGACTCGAAATGCCTTTCTTGGAGCGGGTGTTAAGTTCGAAAAAACAAATACAAGATGATATTTCTCAGTGGCCGGTAAGTGGAATATCGGAGCTCCGGCGCTTGGCTTTACGAAAAAACAATGGGTTGGTTTTTCCGGTTGTGTTTACTGGCGGTTTACCGAGTATCGATTTGCCCTCAAAGGAATACAGTTTACGACGATCTATGAGTCAAACGCCAGAGGTCGCACTCGATTGTTTAAGTTCAAAAGTTGGCGATGAGCTGTTGTTAGCTTGGGATTATAACGAAGGGGTTTTTCCTTCGAAACTCCTTAGCCTTATGTTTGACGCGTACGCCGATTTAATAGGGCGCTTGGCGATTGATGACGCACTTTGGGTAAAATGCGATGTAATTACAATGGATTATAGAACTGCGATTAGTAAAAATTTAAAAACAACGATAAAAACGGCTTTCACGGTATAGAAATGAATATGATTGTTGGGAACGAAAAAATGTTTGGCGGAAAGAAACCGTATGACACGAGTCTTCCAGATCTGCTAAAGAAACAGTCAATTAAGACTCCGGAAGCTATCGCAGTGAGATCTGACGATAAGACCTTGACATTTTATGAGCTGGATAGGATATCGTCCCTTTATGCGTGTGACCTATATTCGTTAGGCGTTGGTCCGGATTCGATCGTTGCCGTCCTCCAAGACCGTTCGTTAGAACTCGTGATTTCGTTGCTTGGGATATTAAAAGTGGGCGGTGCGTATTTGCCATTGGACCCGAGTCATCCGAGTTCGCGCTTACAATTTGTGTTAGACGATGCGGATGTTTCTGTCGTATTAACGCAATCGGATTATGTGGAGTGCTTAGGTGATTTTTTAGGGACAGTGCGCTGCGTTGATGAACCTGATGTGTGGTTACCACGAGAGGAATCGAATGGCGCTGCCTCGACGGTGGATGTCGAGATCTCTCCCCAAGATTTAGCCTATGTGATTTACACGTCGGGATCGACCGGCCAGCCTAAGGGCTGCATGTTACCCCACCAAGCGATTTGTAATCGTTTGCAATGGATGCAATCGGAATATGGTCTTGGGCCCGACGATCGGGTTTTACAGAAGACGCCCTATACCTTTGACGTCTCGGTGTGGGAGTTTTTTTGGCCCTTACTGACCGGAGCGAGTATCGTGATGGCCGACCCGGGCGGCCATAAAGATAATCATTATTTAGTTCGAACGATTCAATCGCAGCGGGTGACGGTCTGTCACTTTGTGCCGTCGATGTTACGTTTCTTTTTAAATGCTGCGGACGTATCGTCGTGCACCTCCCTTAAAAAAATCTTTGTCAGTGGCGAGGCATTGCCTCACGAGCTGGTGGTTCAGTTTAACGAGACCTTACCGCATTGTGAGCTGCATAACTTATATGGCCCGACGGAAGCGGCGGTGGATGTCAGTTATTGGCCGTGCTCGCCTCGCGAGGATGGTGTGGTACCGATTGGCAAGGCGATTACGAACATTGACCTTTACCTTTTGGACGCATCACTCCAGCCGGTAGAGGACGGTCAAGAAGGGGAGTTATTTATTGGCGGGATCGGTCTTGCCCGTGGGTATTTAAATCGCCCAGAGTTAACGGCAGAACGTTTTCTTCCAAATCCTTTTTCCGAACAGGCGGACGCGCGGATGTACCGGACCGGGGATTTAGCCTACCGCTTACCCGATGGGAATATCGCTTATGTGGGGCGTACGGATTTTCAAGTCAAGCTTCGCGGTTTACGCATCGAGTTAGGCGAGATTGAAAGTTGTTTACGCACATATCCGGGCGTGACGGAAGCGGCGGTACTGGTACGTGATGAAACGGACGATCCCAAATTGGTGGCGTATTTAGAGAGTGATACGGCATTAAACAGCAAAAAAGTCCGCCAACATTGCGCGCAAGATCTCCCCGAATACATGGTGCCGAATGTGGTGGCGGGATTGTCACAGTTACCGGTCACGCCCCATGGCAAGCTGGATCGTAAAGCCCTGCCATGGCCCTTGGGTGAGCGTGAGCAATCTCCGCAAAGTTCTGGACCAATATCCGAACAAGCCCCTAAAGAAACGCGTGTTGATAATGCTACCGACACTGGTAAAGCGAAAAGTCTGCCCTCAACATTTTCAGAAACAGAATTGACCACTCACGTCAGCGGTTATGTCTGTGAGGTGTTACGACGGGAGTCCTTGGCGCCCGACGATGATTTGTTTGACCTCGGTGCGACCTCCTTAAGTTTGGTGCGCGTGGTGGAAAAGATTCAGCAAGGGTTAGGCTGTGTGGTTCCGGTGGATGTGTTTTTAGATCACCCGAGCGTTGCAGGCATCGTGCAGTATTTACAGTCTCAAGGGGTTGGTGTTGATGCGAGTGTTGGTGTAAGTGTTGACGCAAGCGAAGAAAAAGCCTCCACTCAATCAGAAGCCGTCGCAAACGCTGGTACGCCCAGCTCGTCTGTGCGCGATAGTTTGCACGAAACCGTGTCTGCCATTGTCTGTGACATTCTTCGTCGCGAATCGATTGAAGCCTCCGATGACTTCTTCGATTTAGGGGCGACATCATTAAGCTTGGTGCGCGTGACAGAAAAAATCCAGCAACAGTTGGATATTGTGGTGCCCGTGGATGTATTTTTAGATGCGCCCTCTGTTCAGGGTGTGTGTGACTATTTATCCCAGCAGAAAAACTGTTCTCACGTTAACCAAACGCAAGAACAAACCCCATCACAAGAACCATTACCGGAACAAGAACCATCACTAGAACAAAAAAACATTCACTTGGACGCGGTCCAATTTCAGCCCGCGTTTTATCAGCAATGTATACGTGCCGAAGGGTTTGACAGTAAGAGCGTTCCCTGTAATGCATTTTCATCGTGGTTAGGCTTACTCCAACTTCAAGAACGCGAAGGGCGTGGGCGTTATCTTTATCCTTCCGGTGGCGGGTTTAACCCGGTCCGCACGTATATCAGTGTGAACGATAACGCGGTGGAAGGGCTCGCCGGTGGCAGTTACTACTACGACCCGCAAGCCCATCAATTGTATCGCGTGGGGGACGCCCAGGTTCCGGTTGAACACTGTCATTCCTTTGACCAAGGTGCGGCCTCACAGGCCGGGTTTGCTCTGTATTTTGTGGTGAGCTTGGATGCGATCGCGCCGATTTACGGTGAGGTTTGTCGCCCCTTAGCCGCGTTAGAGTCGGGCTACATGGTGCAACTGTTACAGTCCCGACAACAGGTCTTTGGTTTAGGACTTCGTCCACTCGTGACCTGTGACATTGATGCCATTCGACAAGGTTTTGCGTTAAACCCGAGTGAACGATTTGTCTTGGGCTTAGTGGGTGGTGCAAATTTAGAATCTTCACCTGTACACGAGCGTAAAAGCTTCGCGCAATATTTAGAACATCAAAGTAAACCACTTTGCATCTCAGATAAGCCAGACAGCATCCAGCTACGTCACGAGGGGGATGACCCTTTTACAAAAGCGCAGCAGTTATCCAAACCCCTGCTGGAAGAATTTCATAGTGCACATCATCAGTTCCGTCGTTTTGGATCCGAGGTAACCCCCATTGCGTTATCGTCTGCGGATTTTGCGTGGGACGATTACCGTTTACGCGCGTGCCAGCGGGAATACCAAGATGACGTGGTGGAACAAGGGCAGCTCACCCGCTTATTGGCGCTTTCACAAATGAATGCTCAGTCGCAATCGCTTTACGTGGACGTGATAGGAACCCCCTGTGTGACCTTATATGTTTACGTGAAAGCGGGGCGGGTACAAGGCCTGCAAGCGGGCGTTTACCGTTACGATAATGACCGCCATGAATTGCACTTTTGTAGTGGCATTGATGAAAGTCGCATGGCGATGGCGTACACGCCCTTTAATCGCCAACACTTTAAGCGTGCGGCGTTTTGTGTGTACATGGTGCAACGCGAGGGTTTATCGGCTTTATCGCCTGAGCGTGCTCAGCATTTATCGTATGTGAGCGCTGGCGCGTTGGGTCAAGTGATGATGGAGCGTCAGGCGGAGTTTAGTTTAGGGTTATGCCCCATTGGTGCGGTTCGCTTCGACAAGATCAGCGATGCCTTTGGCGTGTCTTCGGGAACGTCGGTATTACAAAGTTTTACCTGTGGGGTTTATGCACAAGAGATTCCGGTGGACCGCGTGTGTTTGGAGTCGGATCCGTTGCGAGAGGTGGGGCGATTAAGTGCAAGCTTAGCAAGTGCTACTACGCCGGAAGATGATAAATTGAGCGATCGTCAAAGTCGTCAGTCCTCGGAAAATGATATTGCCATTGTGGGTATGAGTGGTGTTTACCCTGGGGCGGATAACCTCGACCAATTCTGGGATAACTTGAAAAATGGTCACTCAGCGTTTGGGATGATGAGTCAAACGAGACACAAAAATTACCATTCGACAACGCATCAGAACAAAATAGGCGCATACCTCGATAACGTTGATCAATTTGATAATTTGCTTTTCCATTTAAGCCCGCTTGAGGCAAAAGCACTTGATCCCCAGGAAAGAATTCTGCTTGAGCAGGTATGGAGTTGTCTTGAAGCGTCTGGATACTCGAGTGAAGTGCTAAATCAATATGCCAAATCTGTTGGCGTATTTATTGGTGCGATGTGGAATGACTACCAGAGTGTAGGTGTAGATTCAAACCGAACGGAAGGAGGTGTTAAGGAATTTTCACATCATGCCTCATTAGCAAACCGAGTTTCATATTTCTATAATTTTAATGGCCCAAGTGTGGCGGTGAATACTTCTTGCTCTTCAGCAATGACTGCACTGCACTTCGCATGTCAATCAATTAAAAGTGGTGAATGCGGCGCGTCGATTGTGGGAGGCGTCAATATTGTTTCCCATGATTATCACAGAGATCTACTTGATACTTTAGGACTGTTGAGCGCAAAAGGTGTGTGCACGCCACTGTCATCCGAAGCGGATGGTTGGGTGCTAGGTGAAGGCGTTGGTTGTCTATTGCTTAGACCACTGAAAGACGCCGAGCGTGATGGGGATAATATACTGGGCGTTATTAAAGGGAGTGCAATTAGTCACAGTGGTCGTGTGAATCGATATGCAGCTCCCAATGCGAAACAGCAAAAAGAAACGATACGAGATTTACTCATAAGTAGCGATTTATGCCCAGAAGAAATTGATTATATTGAGGTGGCGGCACCCGGTGCTAGCTTGGCGGATGCCGCGGAAATCTCTGCATTGAAAGGCGTGTTTGAAAACGATAAAAAGGAAATTCTTATTAGTTCAATAAAAGGGAATGTCGGTCATCTTGAATCCGCATCGTCAATTTCCCAGATATGCAAAGTTTTACTTCAATTTCAAAAGAAGGCTTGGGTGCCTTCCCTGAATAATCAACCATTGAATCCATTGTTAGGGATTGAGGACTCTAACTTCCAAGTGATCGGCCAGTACAGTGATTGGAAGATGGATGAACAAAAAAAGCGAGTCCTGGTTAATGTTGTCGGTGCAGCGGGGTCTGAGGCTCATGTCATATTAGAGGAATACCCCCGCAGGATAACGACGTCGAATAATACAAATTACAGCCCTGACAATGTGTTCTTAGTTCCTGTGTCAGCTGAAAGTGAAGGTCAACTTAAGCAGCTTGTTAATAATTTAAAGAATCAACTAGAGAGAAAACCTGAAAACATTTCAGACGTTGCCCGCACCATGCAAGAAGGAAGAAAGGCATTGCGCCATAAATGTGTATTTGTTGTGGGCTCGGTTGAGTCGCTCATCGGTGCGTTAGACGAGTACATTCAGCGTGACGGGGAAGAATACTATTTTGAAAAAACGGAAAATTCACCGCAGGAAAATTTAAACGCTATACGGGTGATTGCAAAGTCTTGGTTAAACGGGGAAGCAGTCAATTGGTTAGCACAGGGAAGTTATCAAAGCGATAGTGGTAAACGTATTTCCCTTCCTGTGTACCCCTTTGAAAAGGGTGGCTATTGGATTGATGTTCGAGTGAACGAAATGGGTGGTAAGGATATGGAACAGGGGAAGATTGATAACATAAAATTAAATATGTCGAGTGGTCATAATATTTTGACGGGACCCACCAACCACAAAAATAGTTCTGACTCTAAGAACATCTCAAACATCAGTAATACAGTCGATATACTTAAAAAAGAATTCTCAATAGTTTCCGAAATCCCTGCGTTGAAATTAAATTCTAAGAGAAGTTTTGAAGAATACGGCATTGGCTCTCTGATGATCGAGCGCTTGAACCTACGACTCGAGAAGCGCTTTGGTAAACTCCCTAAAACACTTTGGTTTGAATGTCGTAATATCGAATCGGTTGCAGACTATTTACACCGAGAAGGGCTTGTTGTCACTGAAGGTGGCGAAAGCTTGTTGGATGACAAAAACTGTGGCGTGCCAACACCGCAACAGGCATATGAAGAAATCGAAACGTTAACCCAATCATGTGGAGGTTCTCCAACGCCGAATAAGATGAGCATGGAAGAAGATATCGCAATTGTCGGCGTTGCCGGGCGTTATCCCGGCGCTGAAGATATCGAAGTGTTTGGCGATAATTTAGAAAACGGCGTTGACAGTATTAGTGAAATCCCTTCTGAGCGCTGGGACAACCGCCGCTATTATTCTCCTGGAGAGAAAGGTAAACCCGGGAAAATATATTCTAAGTGGGGTGGATTTCTAAAGGATATCGATAAATTTGATCCGCTATTTTTTAAGATTTCGCCACGGGACGCGGAACTCATCGACCCACAAGAGAGATTGTTTTTACAAACTGCATGGCATGCAGTAGAAGATGCTGGTTATAGCCTAGAACGATTAAGTGACGCGTGCGAGCGGTCAGTTGGCGTATTTGTTGGTGTAATGTATGGGGAGTATCAACTATTCCCAAGTTTGGAAAATGGCCTGGGTATGTCCGGTTCTTACGGAAGTATTGCCAATCGAGTGTCTTTCTCTTTGGACCTAAACGGGCCAAGTATGGCGATCGATACAATGTGTTCGTCTTCACTCACAACGATTCATTTGGCTTGCGAAAGTATAAAGCGAAAGGAATGCCGTTATGCTATCGCCGGTGGGGTAAACCTAAATTTACACCCGAACAAATATGCGACGCACTCGATGATGACAATGTCGTCATCCGACGGAAGGTGTAAAAGCTTTGGGTCTGGTGGCGATGGGTTTGTGGCAAGCGAAGGTGTTGGTGCGATTGTTCTTAAGCCATTAAGCGAGGCGATTAAAGACGGGGATCACGTCTATGGAGTGGTTAAAGCTACGGCATTAAATCACGGAGGAAGAACTAATGGATACACCGTGCCGGACCCAGTAGCGCATGCCGATGTGATTGATAAAGCGTTAACCAAAGCAGGTTTGGACGCTTCTATGGTCTCGCTTATCGAGGCCCATGGCACAGGGACATCGTTGGGAGACCCGATCGAAATTGATGGCTTATCGAAAGTTTTTGGCGGGCAAAAAAGACGGCAAAAATGCATCATCAGCTCTGCGAAGTCGAATATAGGGCATTGTGAGAGTGCGGCTGGGATTGCCGGTGTGACTAAAGTCTTGTTACAGATGAAGCGTCAAAAACTATTCCCGAGTTTGCACAGCAAAGTGCTAAACCCGAATATCGATTTTGAAAGGTTTCCGTTTGAAATTCAGCAAGGCTTGTCCGATTGGCATCGGCCCATCGTTACTCGTGAAAATGGTGACCTCTACGAAGCACCTAGAATCGCTGGCGTATCGTCCTTTGGTGCAGGTGGTGCTAACGCGCACATCCTTATTCAGGAATATCCTCAGGATATTGCACGTGACGGTGTTCTTGACGCGGGGCATGATAACGAGCCCAGCCTAATCCCTTTATCGGCACGAAATAAGAATGATTTAAAACGCTATGCAGTTAGTTTGAAGGCGTGTTTGGAAGAAAATTCGTTTCCTATTGAAAGGGTATCTCGTACGTTACAGGTCGGTAGAACCGGTCAGCCATTCCGCTTCGCTTGTGTCTGTTTCAGTGTAGAGGATCTAATTAATAAACTTTCAGCGTTCATCGAGGATAACACTGAACAACCGTACTACCTGTCCGATAATTCAGATGTTAGTACATCGCTTTGGCAAGACGAAGATGTTAACTACTTGATACGTCAATGGATAGAGAAGAAAAAATATGATCGCTTAGCCGAGCTGTGGGTCTCGGGTATTGACATGGAATGGGAGCGTTTCCATGAGAATACGCGACCAGTAACAATATCCTTACCAGGTTATCCATTTGAAAAGCGGCGTTGCTGGGTTGCAACGGTTACGAATGGCAAAAGTAGTCCTCAGCAGATGAAAGGCTATGAGTTAACACCGCTAATTCATGAAAATAAATCCACTTTTAACGAGCAAATATACATTTCAAACCTGAGTCAATCCGGTTTATTTTCTGATCATGTTGTGGGTGGAACACCGGTCTTGCCTGTCGCTGCCTATTTTGAAATGGTCGCTAGCGCAACCCATATGTCGTTGGGGGACGAGAGCAGACGAACCTTAGTGTTTGAAAAGGTTAACTTTCATAAACCCCTGATTCTCGCGAATCAAGATAAGCAGGCAGAGACGAAACTAGAGGTGATTTCCCGTACTGAACTTAAATTTTCAATCTCGGAGCTCTTGGCAGGTGAGAGAAAAGTATGTGCGAGTGGGAATATAACCCTAGGTCCGCACAAAGATAAAGACGTAATAAATTTTCACGATATCGTAAGCCCTATACAAGATGCATCTTCATCTGAGCCCTTGTATCGAAAATTTAGAGAAATAGGTATCCAGTATGGGGAGCAATATCAATCGATCAATGAGATCCGGTTGGGTGAGTATCAAGGAAACCAGTGTGTTGTCGCAAGTCTAAGTAATGCCCTGGTAGAACGAAATCCCGGTTTGAACTTACATCCGTTTTTATTAGATGCAGTTTTCCAAGCATCTCTTGGGTTCGCGGTGTTTGAAAATCGTGATATATCAAAAGGATCTCCCGTATCGCTGGAGAGTTTTTCGTATTACGGGCCGTTGACTCAAAATTCGAGGGTGCTAGGGGTTAAGGCTACTCAGGATTCGCCAGGCTTCAATTCGTATGATTTTTATGTGGTCAATGATCTCGATGAACTTTGCATAAAAATAGAGGGGTTTAAAGTACTAAGTGAAAACACTCAAGAATTGGAAGTGTCCGATTCAATAAAACTATCGCCTTTATCTGACACCTTGGTTGGCGAATTTATACGGTGGAAGCCGACATCGAAAGTGTCTGATCTAAAGCAATCTGCAAATAGCAGAAAACTCAAAATTATCGCTAACCCAGATTCGTTGAACGATTGGTTTTCTGAAGATGTGTCTGTCCAGGTTGTGAATGGTGATCTCGTTAACGCCGAAGAAAATAATATCGATTCTTCAAATCAATCAAGAATTATATGGTTATGTGAAGACTGCGGTACTGATAACGCCAGGGTTGATAATGATACAGCGTTAGCACTAAAGGAATTGAAGAGGTTAAAACAATTTCTCAGTCGTATCCTATCGGAATCGAACGATGGCCTTGAATTAATAGTTGCGACAAAGAACGGATTTGAAAAACATACTGACGGATCGTTATCGCCATACTCTGCCGCAATAATGGCATTGGTTAAAACACTTTCGGCCGAGAACAAAAATCACTCAATCCTCGGGTTGGATCTAGGAGAGCGTGACAAATTAACCATCGGCATGTTGTCGGACCTTTCTTTAGATGACTACCACGGGGTTTTGTCTATAAGTGGTGATTACGTTCTGACTCCGGTGATCGAGCCTTGCCGGTTAGAGAAAAATGAACTCATCAGAAAGAATGGGGTTTACCTCATTGTCGGCGGTGCTGGTAAAGTGGGTTCTGTATTTAGTCGATACCTGACTAGCGAATATCAAGCGAATGTCATTTGGTGTGGGCGCAGTCCGTTAGATGAAAAAATAAATTCTACCGCGAAAAAATCTTCGTTGGGCGGCGTAATACCCGATTACATCCAAACGGATGGTAGTCGATATTCAGAAATTGACCAATTAATCAAACAGATAAAAGAAAAGTACGGCCGGCTTGATGGTGTTTTCAATGCCGCTATGTATTCTGTGAGTGGTGCCGTCAGTGAGATGAGTGATCAGGATTTCGATGCCTCCATTCAATCAAAAATTGATCCTTGCCGCACAGTACTAAGGGCGTGTGAGGAAAATCACGTTGAGTTTTTGGTATGCTTTTCGTCTATCCAGTCATTTGAGGCGATTCCTTTAGCTGGGAGCTATGCTGCGGGATGTGCTTACGAAGAGGCGTTTATTAAAAATCAGGCGTCTAGGCAGATGACGACGAAGGCGCGCGTTGTGAGCTGGGGGTATTGGGATCAAGAAGAACTTGGTGATACAGCAAGGCAGTGGATAGGCAAATCCGGATACGAGACTATTCATCCACGGGAGGCTGACGTGGTGTGTGCGGCCGTGCTTTCCTCAACGGTAATGTCATTAAGATTCTCTAATAAAAAGCACCCGCGGGACACGAATGTTCCATCACTGTCATCGGTTCACACTCCGGTTATCAGCGGCATCAAGTCTGATCTCTCTCGTAAATCCCTTTCAAACTTCGATTGTGATTTGTTCACGAGTTTTCGGGAAGAGTTCCAAAACTATATTTGTGAGCGTTTGTATCATTCGCTCCTCGCTTATGATCGAGCGGGTAGGCTAAGCTCTTCTGCACAATTTTCATTTTCCGAGTGGTTTTCGTCCAGTGGTATCACTTGTCGGCTCCATCGTTGGGCGGAGTACGCACTTGATTTGTTATCGGAAAGTGGGTTCCTCACATCCCACGGTAACCAGGTGTATCAGTGCACAGAACGCGGGATGTCTATTAAAAACCACCCAGGCGCTTGGTGGGAGTCATCTAAAGTCAAATATTTATCCCTGGTAGGCATTGCGCCTCAGCTAAAGCTCATTGATAGGATGTTCGAAAATATATCGGTGATCCTTTCCGGGAGTCAGGATGCGACTCAGGTGCTCTTCCCGAACGGAAGTATGGAATTGGTCGAGAGCATATATAAGGATTTTCCAATCGTTGATTACTATAACGATTTGGTTGTGGACCGGCTGCTCCGACAAATTTCGAACATAGCAAAAAAAGACCCTGAATATCGGATACGTATTTTAGAGATCGGAGCAGGGACCGGAGGCACAAGTAAAAAAGTATTTGAGTCGTTACGAGGCGTTAGCAATGTCATTTCTGAGTACGCATATACCGACATATCTCAGGCGTTTTTAGATCACGCTGAAAAACACTATCGTACGATCGCACCTTATTTACAGACTCGATTACTCAATATAGAGAATAATCTTGATGATCAAGGTGTCGATTTAGGATCTTACGATTTTGTATTAGCGACCAACGTTCTTCATGCGACTTCTGATATGCAGGTCACGATGGGGCAAGTCAAACGACTTTTGTGTCCGAGCGGTACAGTTCTGATTAATGAGATTACGGATACAAATGCCTTTTTGCATCTAACATTCGGTCTACTCGACGGGTGGTGGCTATATTCCGATGGCTATTTACGTAAAAGCGGATCACCGGCACTTTCATCTGAAGCGTGGACGCTTTTATTGCAAGGATTAGGGTACAAAAATGTTGAGTATTCTAGCGGTGATGCCGACCTATATGGCCAAAAAGTATTTTCAGCGATTAACGTGCCGTTAGACTTTTCATCGGCGTCGACAAGTAGTGGGTCGGTTATTTCATCGGATTTAGTCGAGGCTCCAAGTCGAACCGACATAAGTTCTAAAATATCGCCTGATACACATACCATAAGCTTTTCAGAAGCGGTTTTACAGGCATTATCAGAAACCTTAAAAATTGAATTATCTGATATCGAACTATCAGATAATTTCTCTAACCTTGGATTAGATTCTATTTCCGGATTGAGCTTTATTGATAGGGTAAATGCGAAAACTGGATCAAGTCTTGATGCAACCAATATTTATGATTACCCAAAAATTGATCAGTTTATTGAACAGCTCGGAAATCAAGACGCATGTGTTGTTCTGAATGACGTGCAACGCTCGAAAAGCGAGATGTATCAAGAGCGGTTGCCAACTTCTGTAGGAAATACTGAGCACAATAGAGAAAGTGAAATAGCTGCGAGCAACGATAATATTCTGCCTTCGACGATATCTGAATTGCGTGATATCGTCGTTAATATAGTCGGTGTTGATGAAGATGATGTAGATGATCAGTGCGCTTTTTCGGATTTAGGAATCGATTCGATATCAGGGCAGCGTTTTGTTGGAGAAATTAATTCAACCTATTCGTTATCATTGAACGCTCAGATTCTTTACGAGCACACCAATGTGGAATCGTTGGCGATATACATTCTTAGCCAATCTAAAGATAAACGTGTCGCCTTTTCAGGTTCGAATGGAGACGGGGAGGTGTTGAGTCAACATAGGGCTGACGATATTGGACTCATAACACCTAAAGTGGTGTTTAACAAGGATATCGAAAAACCTTCTTGTGATGATTCTCGCCGTGCGTTGTTAACCAGTAGGATTGAAGACAATGCTGTATCGAAAAGTGAAAATATAGCGATTATCGGTATGTCGGGTAGATTTTCGGGCGCCGAAAACGTTGATGAATTCTGGGATTCGCTATGTCAGGGTAAAGACCTAATTCGTAAAGTCGACCGGTGGCAACTCGACAGTAATATAAAATGTCAGAATGGTGGTTTACTAAATAATATCGCTTTATTTGATCATGATTTTTTCGGTATTCCAAAAGACGAAGCAGACTTTATGGACCCACAACAGCGCATCTTTTTGGAAGAGGCTTGGCATGCATTAGAAGACGCGAGCTACGCTGGTGACCAAATGGATGGCGCGGCGTGCGGTGTATTTGTTGGACACAATGTGTCTGACTACACGGATCTTCTTAACGAGCAGGCACCTGCGAGTGCTATGTGGGGAAATGCAACGTCAGTACTACCAGCTCGTATATCGTATTTTTTAAACCTTAAAGGCCCTGCTGTTACCGCTGACTCGGCATGTTCAAGTACGTTAACGAGCATACATCTCGCTTGTCAAAGTTTACGTTTAAACGAATGCGAAATGGCGATGGCTGGTGGGGTATTTATCCAGTCCACCGAAAGCTTTTATAAGATGTCGAATAAGGCGGGGATGGTCAGTCAGGACGGAACGTCGACCGCGTTTGGCCGAAACGCCAACGGCTTTGTGCCTGGAGAAGGCGTTGGCGTATTTATCCTTAAGCCTGAATCGAGAGCCATTGAAGATGGTGACCATATCTATGGCGTGATTCGCGGAAGTGCAATAAACCAAGACGGCGCATCCAATGGGCTTACCGCCCCAAACGCAATCGCGCAGGAATCGTTATTGAATAAATGCTATTCGAAAACAAATATTGACCCTTCTGACGTGTCATTTATTGAGGCGCACGGTACATCTACGACTTTAGGTGATGCAATAGAGTTTCGCGCTTTAAGTCAATGTTTTTCTCAAGGCGAAAATCCTTGTGTAATCGGATATTCAAAAAACAATATTGGCCATTGTACGGCGGCTTCCGGGGCTGCGAGCGTTATAAAAATTCTAAAATCATTTCAGGACGGGGTGATTCCCCAGAACATCAATACCGGAGAGTTAAACGATCAAGTAAAAATTGGCGGAACTCGGTTTTTATTACCAAATAAAAATGTCGCGTGGGATGACCTGTCAAGCAATTGTCGTATTGCAGCGACAAGCGCCTTTGGTATGAGCGGAACGAACGCGCATGTCATTCTCGAACAGGCTGAACCGTCGCATAATTTGCATAGAACTTACCCAGCCTATATTTTTTGTTTTTCTGCGAGGTCATCAGAAGAGCTTAGGGAGATCGTTGGTCGTATTGTCGACTATGGAAAAACAAGAGAATTTAGCTTGGCTGATATGAGTTACAGCTTGTTGGTTGGAAGGCGACATTTTTCCAACAGGCTAGCACTTATAGCAAAAACTAGCGAAGAATTGATCGAGAAATTATCTTCCTGGCTAAAAGGCTGTCTAGTTGAAAAGTATTACGAGGGAGTAGTCAAGGCAAAGTCTGAAGATGTTGAGTATTTATATGGAAATCTCATCGATAATGAAAACTCTCCAAAAGATTACTCGAAATACCTTATGAAATTAGCCGACAAATACAGTCATGGTGTCAATATTCGCGGGGAATCACTTTTTTATAAAGGGGCAGGGCGTCGGTTGCCAATGCCCACTTACCCCTTTAAACGAATAGTTTGTTGGGCGAACAGTGAGGTTTCAGTGTCTGACGCTGCCAAGATAAATAGAAAAGAACGATCTGATAATGAGGATGATATCTTTAGAAAGTTACTTGAAGGAAAAATTACCGCTGAAGAAGCTGCAGGAAGTATCTCAGAGATTAAAGAACTAGAAAATACATACCACCACCAGGAGTGAACTATGTCAATAATAGATAAAACATATGAAGGTAAAACGGCCATAATTACAGGTGCCGCCTCGGGTATTGGGTTGGCCATAACGCGAAAGCTCGCATCTGTTGGGGCGACAGTTGTGCTTGCAGATATGCAAATTGAGTTAGCACAGTCAATAGCAAAAGAAATACAAGATGTCGGCGGGAATGCCTGGGCAGTAGAGCTAAATGTTAGTGATACAGAAGCATTTAAAACAATTGCTGCAGATACAAAAGAGAAGACGGGTCGTATCGATTATATATTTAATAACGCGGGTATTGCGATAAATGGAGGGGTTAAGGATTCGGCAATTGAAGACTGGAAAAGAACTTTCGATACTAACGTGATGGGTGTGGTAAATGGTGTCTTGGCTATTTATCCAATTATGATTGAGCAGGGCTTTGGGCATATTGTCAATACCGCGTCGATAGGAGGCATTATTCCTACGCCGGGGGCTACTGCATATACGGCAAGTAAATTTGCGGTAAATGGTTTAACGCAGTCTTTACGAGTGGAAGCGAGTTTTTATGGCGTGAAGGTAAGTTCATTGTTGCCGGGAATGGTTGATACGCCTTTGTTGGAAGGCGGAAAATATGGTCGTTTAGCCAAGGGAATGACGCCGCAAGCTATTAGACAGTATTTTCAAAAACTCCATTTGGCTACACCAGACGAGATTGCCCCTAAAATTTTAACTCAGGTCGCTAAGAATAAAGGGATGATCGTCGTTCCTGGGCGGTGGAAGCGTATTATTTGGTTATATCGTTTTTCTTGGAATACTTGGTACCGGATCTCTCGAAAACGTTTTGGTCGAACCGTAAAGTTTTTGACTGCGGCGTTGCAGGATCAAAATATCGAAAAAAGTGTTCATTAGCGTTTGATTAATACGTCTGTATAGACAAATGGGGGGGGGAATTATGGATCGCCAAGAATTTTATCATGAGATAAAAAACTCAGTAAAAACAGGCGATGTGTCGCGTCGTGACGGATTGTTATTACTTAAAACATTTGAGAAGTATCATAAGCTATTCAATAGCTTTGAGAACGAATGGTTCAGAGAGTCAATAGATAAATCACGAAACGCGCCCCCGCAATATGGTAACACCGAGATTGACGATTTTCGCGAGAAAGGTATTGTCGTCAGTTTTTTTGATAGCGTCGGAAATATAAGTGCGAACACTGATATTGCCTCTGTATTTACGTTAAATATAGTAAGGGACGAAACAGAATTAACTCGGTATATATTATCCGCTATCGACCAAATCGAAGCGTACATAAATGTACTTGAAATTGGTACGAGTCAGGATATTAGGATTACTCTATTGACCCAAGATATTCTGACTAACTTCGTCGCTTTCAATATATTGTCAAATTCCAGTTTAAATTCTTACAGTGACGTGAGAATTGTTTGTCACAACAATTTCCGTAAATTCCAAGTAATACCAGAATTATTCAGTGAAGACAGGTATGTCATCTATAAAGATGGTGTTCGATATGTTCACCGTTTAGATGGTGAATCAGCCCGTAGCGAAAAACCTGATAACACAAAAAGAATAATAACGAAAGGTGGTGGTATGAATTCAATCAGTATTTTAAACCGAATTAAACGACAAGCTGCGATTGTTGTGGGTATCCCCGAGGAGAGTATCGACCCAGATGTGGCATACAGCGATATGGGTTTTACATCATCACATCTTACTGAATTTTCCCAAGCGCTTAGCGAAGAGTTTGGCATGGAAACCTCTCCTGTTACACTTTTTGATTACCATACACTTAGATTACTAGCGGCCCATATTGAAAAAACTATCTCCTCGTCTGATCTCCCCGATAATACGAAAGAGCAGACGCCAATCAACATTGACGATAAATCTGATAAAGCGTTTAAATCAGAAGTTTCTGACCGTAACAACCTGCCAGATGGTGGCGTGGCAATTGTTGGGATAAGTGGGCAGTTTCCGGGCGCAGAAAATATAGGCAAATTCTGGCAGTGTCTCGCCGATGGAGATAGCCAGGTTGGTGGGTCTCAAAGATGGGATATCGATAAGCTAAAAAATAGATTCTCTCTATCAAATGATACGGCCAAAAATTTTAAGGGAGGATTTATAGACGGGGTTGATTACTTCGATTGTAGTTTTTTTGGGATCTCGCCGAAAGAAGCTGAGCAAATGGACCCTCAACAACGACTGACGTTGACCCATACATGGAAGGCTATTGAGGATTCTGGCCATTCTCCAGATGAATTAAAAGGCACTGACACGAGTGTTTATATCGGCGTATGTGATTCCGGTTATGAGTCCGTTCTAAACGATAGTGATGTTGAAGTGGAAGCATTTGCCGCAACCGGACTATCCAAAAGTGTAATAGCCAATCGAGTTAGCTATTTCTTTGATTTTAATGGCAATAGTCAGCCCGTTGACGCAGGGTGCGCTAGCGCACTCGTTGCAATTAAGCATGCCTGTAATAGTATCCTATGCGGCGATTCAAGCACCGCGATTGCCGGTGGTGTAAATGTTATTCTATCTCCGGAAACGCATATTTCATTAGGCAAGGCCGGTTTGTTAAGTCAATCAGGGAAATGCCATTCCTTTTCTAGCAACGCGGATGGGTTTGTTCGAGGTGAGGGTATTGGTATCGTTCTTCTGAAAAACATTAAGGATGCTATCCGGGATAATGACAACATCTATGGCGTAATTCGTGCTGTTGAAGTTAACCATAATGGAAATGGAAACTCTTTGACATCTCCAAACTCAAATGCGCAGTCAAAAGTGATTCGTGATGCTTACTTAAAAGCTAATGTAGATCCCGATACTGTGGGGGTAGTCGAGGCACATGCGACGGGAACTGAACTTGGAGATGCGATAGAGTTCGCAAGCCTAAAGAAAGCTTTTCATGGTAATAAAAAGCGCTGTGCATTATCGACCCTTAAACCCATTTTTGGTCATATGGAAATTGCTTCGGGTATGGGAAGCTTGTTTAAAGCAATTTTACAGATAAAACATCAAAAGTTACTAAAAATGGCCGTAGATGGCGACCTAAATAGCGATATAGACATCAACGAAAGCCCATTCTATTTTCAATCAGAAACGCAGGATTGGCCGAAATATACGAATAATGATGGGCGTGAAGTCCCGCGTCGTGCGGCTATCAATGCGTTCGGCTTTAGCGGTATCAATTCTCATTTGTTACTTGAAGAATATATTGAAAATGATTCGCCTAACGATGTGACAAGTAGTGTACATACACCAGAATTGATTGTTTTATCAGCTAGGAGTAAGCCTCAGCTTAGACGTTCGGTGAATTATTTACAACATCACTTAGTTGATATGCGTAATAGTAACGTGAGTATCGAATTAAAGGATGTGGCTTATACACTTCAATGTGGTCGTAAATCTATGCCTTTTCGATTCGCGATTGTCACTAACAGTATCGATGATCTAATTATTCGTTTAGATAATATTTCAACGGAGTTTTCGGAGGGCGACGTCTGCTTTTTTGGCGAAAAGAGTAAGGAAAATCCATTGGCTGTGTTGGCTGAGCAGAAGGAATTTTCGCACCTTATCAGCCGTTGGTTTGAGGAACGAAATTTTGAACAGATCGCCTCGTTATGGGTGGGTGGTATCGACATATCATGGAGGGATTTTTGGCATAGCGGAATAACTAGAGGAAGTAAAAAATATCGACGTATTTCGTTACCTACATATCCGTTCGAAAAGAGATCCATCTGGCCTATTGGTGTGAAACCTTTATCTGAAGATATACCAGACTCCGATTCTACCCAAGAAAATCCGTTAGATATAGAAACAGATAACCTTATTTCCCGTAAAATAAAATATATTTGGGAGGATGTGCTTGGTGTAACGAATATTCGCTCCGAAGATACCTTTTTCGGAATCGGTGGCCATTCGATACTCGTCGCTCAAGTGCTCGCTCGTATCGAGCAGGATGTCGGTGTAAAACTTAGCCAACGTGTTATGTTTGAAAAACCAACACTTGCCCAATTGTCGGATATCGTTGAAAAAGCTTCTGGTTCAGGGTATGAGAGTAACTGCCTAATTGAACATATAGGTAAGACAAACGATATACCCTTAGCACTCGAGCAGAAAGCCTACTGGTTTTTCTATGAGCTGGAAAATAGTAGTTCTACCTATAACATCCCTTTTTTAACCAAAATATCCGGACAGTTAGATGTAGCGGCACTTGAACGATCGATTAATGCCTTATTCAAGCGCCATGAAATGTTGCGCTCAGTTTTTCAAAAGACTGCATCGGGTGTTGTACAGCATATTCAGGCGCACAAGGATCATAGACTTCAGGTCGTCTCGATACACAACAGTGAATTGACCGACATGTTGGACAATGAAGTCCAACGTAGTTTTGACCTTGAAAATGAAATTCCTGTCAGGATTAAACTATTCCAATATGACGATAAGCAAGAATATATTCTTAGCATCATTTTTCATCATGGCACGATGGACGGATGGTCTTTAGGTATATATATTCGAGAAATGGCGGAGTTATACCGTGCATTTACACAAGGTAAAACGCCGAGTTTAGAAGCGTTACCGTTAACATATTCTGACTATGTCATTTGGCAAAACCAGATTTTTATGTCAGCGTCCTATGAAAACAAAATCGATTTTTGGAAAAATAATCTCGCGGGACTTTCTCCGATTTTGGATCTCCCGACAGACTATATTCGCCCACCGAAACAGAGTTATCGAGGTGCGACCAGTAAAATTCAATTGTCTCACAAACTCACGGATGACTTACGAAATTTCGCTAGATCAGAAGGTGTGACATTATATAATGTGTTGCTTTCTGCATTAGCCTTGCTAATGTCAAAATATTCTCGCTCCCGTGATATCCCAATCGGTACAGCCGTCGCAAATCGTCCGAATTCTCAATTAGAAGGTATTGTTGGGTGTTTCGCTAACGCAATTGTTGTTCGGTGTGGTATCGATGAAAATATCAGTTTTTCTGAGTTGATTCAAAAAACATCGAAATCTTCGATGGAAGCATTTGATAATGCGGAAATACCATTTGATGCAGTGGTCAACGCAGTAAAACCCGAACGAAGCCTTGGTGTACCCCCAATTTTCCAGGTGATGTTTCGTCTACATAATCATGATATGGGGTGGGATACCGAGCTTCAGGGCGTAGAAATAGAAGGTTTCGACTACAGTAAACCTGTTTCAGAGCTGGACCTCAATATCTCTCTTCGTGAGACAGAGACCGATATCATCGGCGAGTTTACATACGCGACTGATTTGTTTTCTCAAGAAACGATTCAGCGATTTATTTCTCACTATAAACAATTGCTAACATCAGCGATATCGGACAGAGAAAACCCCGTTGATACACTTTCTATGTTGTCTGCGGATGAGAAAAAACAAATCGAAATATGGAACGATACTGAAACAGAGTACAACGATAACGAATGTAATCACCATCTTTTTGAAAAATCCGTATTGCGATATCCAAATAAAGAAGCATATGTCTGTGGGAAAGATCGCTTTACTTATGATGAGCTGAATAAACGCGCAAACCGAATCGCAAACTGGCTTACATCGCAAGGCGTTGGGCCCGAAGACAGGGTTGGTCTAAGTGTTGGAAAGTCATCCTGGATGGGGATTGGAACCTTAGCCATTCTTAAATCCGGCGGGACTTTTGTTCCCTTAGACCCGTTTTACCCCGAAGAGCGACTTGGACATATGTTGGAGGTCGCAAAACCCAGTATTATTTTGACAGACTCAGCGTGTTTAGAGCGGGTACCTTCGTCGAGCGCGTATCGAGTTGTTTCCCTTGACGATGATAGTATCGACTGGAATAGTTGTTCGGATGAGAACCCAGAGGAACCCGCCAACGCAGAACATTCAGCGTATATTCTCTTTACTTCAGGCTCAACAGGTAAGCCGAAAGGGATTTTAGTTTCGCATAAGAGCTGGCGTAATATGGCACTCGCTCATTCTGATCGGGGTTTGTCTAGTCCAGATAATTCGATATTACAGTTTGCCTCGGTGAGTTTTGCTGTGTCGCTTTGGGGCTCATTTATGGCGTGGGCGGCTGGAGGTAAACTTGTTCAGGTGGTGGATGAAGAAAGTTTGCCTGGTGAAGCATTGTATTCGCTACTACAAAACGAAAATATAACGACAGTGACATGGCCAGTGTCACTGCTATCTGTTATTCCGATCGATCGTATTCCAAATTGTTTACATACGGTGATTAGTTCAGCAGAACCATGCAATGATTCCGTGGTTGAGCGGTGGACGAAAGATTCAAACCGACGGTTTTTGAATATCTACGGCAACTCAGAAGTGTCCATGGGGTCCAGTCTTTACGAATACCATTCGATAGGACAAAAACTTACGATAGGGACACCGCTTCCCAATACAAAAATGTATCTGCTTGATGAAAGTTTGCAGCTCGTTCCTCCGGGGGTCGTTGCGGAGATATTCACCGGCGGTGTCGGGCTTGCTCGCGGTTATGTCGATCAAGAAGAGAAGACATCTGAAAAGTTTATTCCTAATCCATATAGTGATAAACCTGATTCACGCTTATATAGAACAGGCGACTTAGGACGTTATTTGCCCAACGGGGAGATCGAGTTTATTGGTCGAGAAGACTTTCAAGTGAGTGTTCGTGGCTTTAGAGTTGAGCTAAATGAGGTTGAAGGGGTGCTTCGAGAAAACCAATTACTGGATGATTTGGCTGTAGTGGCTAGACCTGATGCTACCGGCGTCGATCGTCTTGTTTGTTTTTATGTGTTAAAAGATAAACACTTGAGCGCGGAGCACAAAGATTTACGTCAGCTTGTTGAGAAAAAACTGCCAAATTATATGGTGCCCTCACTGTTCGTTAAATTGGATGGCATGCCGTTAACACCGAACAGAAAGATCGATCGTCTTAATTTAAAAATACCGAGAAAACGTACTAGTACTATTTCTGAAATCGACAGTCAAAGTAAGACTATACAAAAACTCACTTCCTTGTGGAAAGAAGTGTTGCAAATCGATGAAATCTCAATAAACGATAACTTTTTTGAACTCGGTGGCCATTCCTTGCTCGCGACGCATTTAACCAATCGCATTGAAAACGAATTTAATAAAAAACTCCCCGTAAAAATACTGTTTAATGCGCCAACAATTTCTGAATTAGCAAAGGTGTTGGACGGCGAGGAAAGTTTTGATCGACAGGAAACACTTCACCTACACAATAGAATGTGTCGTAGCCCGATAGTGTTGTTGCCTGGAGTAGGCGGTGGTGTGTTAAATTTTTATGAGGTGGCAAATACACTTAATGCGAACCATGAAGTTGTCGCACTTTCTTTCAATGATCTATATGAGGAGGGACCAAAGTCGGTTGAGGATGTTGCTCTCCAAAATATCGAAATGCTTAAGGGATTGGTCAATCTGAACGATGTAACGTTAATTGGCCACTCTTTCGGTGGTTGGGTTGCGTACGAAATGCTGAAACAGATGAAAATTCAGAATATTCGCGTCAACGCTTTGGTGTTGGTTGATAGCTTGTCACCAGTGATCACGCAAGAGCAGGTGATATCTGCAGGCCTAGAAAATTTCGTCTACGAAGCTGCTGTTGGCTTGTTAGGCGGTGGGCACATGCCGTTGCCTGGCGAACGTATGTCAGGAACCAGCGATATAAAGCACCAAGTGAGGGCGATTTTCGAAGATGAAAACAATAACCTCAATATGCCAACAATCGATAAAATCAACTCGGTGATCGATTTGGTGTATAACCAACTTTCCATACCTTATGTGCCACAAGATATTTCCAGTAATTGTCCAATTTTGGCTGCGATTGCTGAAAATGGTTTTGGAAAAGAAGATGAGCTTTTGTTGTCATCAGCCTTAGGGTGGCAGTCATTAGTAAGCAAGAAAATCCACAACGAAATAGTGACGGGTGATCATTTTTCGATATTACACGAAGAAAACGCAGCGCGACTTTCTCGTACCGTGACGGATTGGTTGAGTTTGTGTCAGACGATTGACCGGAAAGATGTTCAGATACTGAGAAAGCCCAGTGATACAGAACAAAGCGGGAATTACGAAACAAACGAATCGAAAATATGGGATCACGAAAACCCTTTTGTGAGTGAAATCGACGTTGCTTCAACGGAAATCGATTATTTAGGGCATGTCAGCCACGTTGTATACATGTCATGGGTGGGAATGGTCACATGGGCTCATAACCGAGCACTGAATCTTGACTGGACCTTATACGATGAAAAAGATTCTGCAATGGCCATATTAAAACACACTGCGGAATATTTATTACCCGTGACAAATGGTGAGAAAATTCGTATTGCCACCTGGTGTACTGAGTGTGACAAACGATTTAGGCTCCAGAGAAAATATCAGGTTATTCGTGAAAGAGACAACAAAACTGTATTTAGATGTACGACGGATTACGCATGCATTAGCATCCAAACAGGACGACCAAAAAGAATGCCCGCAGAGTTTAAGGATGCATACGACAAATATTTTTCATTTGTGCCAAAGAAGGAAGAGATTGATACTATGGCCTCAAACTAGCTTGGTATCTTACCCGGAATTTAGAGTAGCAGCGGAATGACTCAAATTTTGGGTGCCTGAAAAAATATGGTTTCAGGAATTCCCCATGCTTACTTTCTTTTCGGGTATGTTAATCCACTTTTCGACCGCGGCCGCTCTCTGCACGCTTTTTATTCTCAGTTTGAACATAGACTGTATCCGTCGTTGCCATACTCGAATGCCCAAGGTCTTCCGATAAATCTTTTAACGCGCGACCACGCTCAATCTCCATACTCGCACCAGTGTGTCTCAACCAGTGTGTAGACGCTTCTTTTAATCGCCGTGCTTTATCTTCTCCTTCTTGGGATTTCATGCGTTCGTAAGCGATATCAAAAATTTCTTGTACTAATCGTGTTAAATGGCGAGATGTCATGCCACCGTATCCACGTACCTTTTCGGGGTACTGAGTAAAAATGGATGTTTTATCTCGTGAAACAATTCAGCCCGCGTGAAACCACTAAAGTTCCGGGGTTTTCAGTGCTTTCACGGAGGGAGTGACCATCACGAAAATGGATATTTGGCGCTAATTTCTCTGCAATCTTGCTCAATGTTTCCTAAAGGGTACCAGTAACTATAACTTCTGAATCAAGACAGAAAACTTGAAAGAGCTAGATTTCATTATCTCCGCTGTAGCGTAACGTGATGTTATTTGCACCTACCGCCCAAGAAAAGTAGCCAAGCGAGCAGTGCGCATTTCCACTGCCCCATAATAAGGGGCAGCTTAGTTACCGATTTCCTACAAAAGTTGGAAAGCCTGAATTTTACTCAGTGGTGTGAGTGGGGACGAGGGGATATCAGAGCTGTTTCTAGTGTTGATCGACAACTATTTCCCAATTGGGGCGTCTGACTAAATCTAACTAGGCTTACATCTAACTTCGTACTACCTGATGTTTGAGAATGTTGGGTGCTGTACAAAAGACAAACTGACGCCTTGTCTACGTTACAGTCTTTAGCCCGCGCATGAGGGAACTTGAATCATACGTTTTTTGAAGCGGCCAAATAAACCTAACGTGGTTTCATAGGCCTCAGCCAAACTAGTAATCGGCAAGTTAGCAGCCTCATCCTTATTCAGGTCACCAATGGCGATTTCTGTGGGTCGACCTGCGCCGTTTTCAATAGCACCTGAAGGCTCTTCTCGGGTATCGTCTAGTGGCGATGGTTCTTTTTGATTGTCAGGCTCATCATCCAAAGTAGGCTCTAGGGTTTCGTCCATGAATTTCACCGATACAGTGTTGGAGGCAGGCACATCTTCGGATACCCGCTCCGCATAGCCAATCAAATTTGGTTCTGCAGGCATTAGCAAAAACGCTTCTTCTTGAGCACTATTCTGTACGCGTAGAATTCGGCCGAGGACTTGCCGGAAGTACAGTTCCGTTTTTACTCGCGTCAAATGACAGCACACCCTTAGTCGTGGAATATCGGTTCCCTCACTGATCATCCCAACCGAGATAATCCATTTAGTGTTTCCGTTTCGAAACTGCTGAATAACCCGCTGGGATTCGTCGTGCATATAAGTGACTACGGCGGGAACTTCTCCGTATTCCCTCGTTAAAATATCAGCAATCAGGACAGCATGCTCGACAGAGGCTGCGACGATTAGGCCTCCAGCATCGGGGTGAGCTTTTCTTAGAACATCGAGTTTCTTTTTGCTGAGTCCGATCATATATCGAACCAGCGATGTATTTTCGAGTAGCTGTTGGTAAGTGCATCTAGAAAATTTTAGTAGGTCGCAAAAAGAGCGGTAGTAATCCTCCTTTTGTTCGGTTTTCACAGTAATATTTTCGTTATCAATGGCGGTGATTTTGGGAGTACGGCATACACCGTCTCTTATTGCTTGCGAGAGACCGTAGGTGTAGTCACAGCGAACCATACCCTCGTGGCAGTACGATGTTAACGCAATGGGGATACGGTCGGATCGCCAGGGTGTTCCTGTCAGAGCAAGTGTATATGTGGCTTTACCTTGGATGTGCTGAATGATTTTTTGCCCCCATGCATTTGAATTACCAAGGTTGTCTCCGGCGCAATGATGGATTTCATCAAAAATGACCAGCGTGCGATGTGATTCAAATATTGACCAGAAAGCCGGACCAAGGTTAAGCATAGATTGATAGGTAAGGACGTTACCTAGTGAGCCGAGTAATCCGTTAAGACTACGCCCTAGGATAGACTCCAATGTTGCCTGAAACGAGCTGGATACATTAATCGATGGGGAAAAACAAAATACGAGGTCGATATCGTCATTTTTTAATAGCTTTTTGGCTACTGTAGATGCCATGATTGTTTTTCCAGCACCAGGCGTTGCAAGACACAAAAAGTGTTCTTGACCAGTACGAAACCTAGATAACGCCAGTGATACAGCTTTTTGCTGCCATAGTCTCAATTTCATTGCGGGTTACCTAAATTGATCTGAGGACAACAAGCTTTCCAATGCTTTAATTTTTCCTAAGAGAAGGGCGCTACGTTCTCTTGCCTCGTTATAGAGCATCTGGGCTTTGTCACTTAACTCGGGTAACTCGTTACAAAGCGATTCGTATTCCTCTGCCTCACCCACAGCGCACCACATATCAGATCGATGCTTGCCGAGTCTTTCGCGTAAAACATTCGTCGGCGTACTCGAAGGAAGAGTATCTCTGGGTTTGTCTGACGTTTTAGGTTTGGCGAGTTGAGTGTTTTTTGATGTTTTTGGCTCGGGAGTATATTCAGAGCTGAACTTCCTCGTCAGACGGTATTTCGGCCATCCGCCGTCGTCAGGCAGCTTTTCCATCAGCCCTAATTTCATCATGCGAATCATATTACGATAGACGAACTGCCTAGCCGGCTTCTTTCCACTGTGGAGGCTTTCTGGTTGTTCCAGGTAATATTTCGTTATTTTATCGACTGTGAAGGACTTTCCCTGTAGCCCCACGAGTGCATGAAGGAGTTCTGGCTTTATCTTGATCGTGCTCATGACATATATTGACGCGTATTTTGTCTCGAATTTCGCGACATTCTACATCGTCTCTATCATCGAGACAATGAAGCCTTCCTCCTACTCACCTCAATACGACAAACTTCGCGCCTGGATGAAGCAAAAGCGGGATGAGAGCGGTTTGTCCATACGAGCGGTCGCCGAAAAAGTAGGGCGCCATCACTCTGTCGTTGGTAAATTAGAACAGGACAGGCGTAAGATTGAGTTAATGGAGTTTGTCGCCTATTGCAATGCAATTGAGGCCGACCCACACGAAGGGTTAAATTTGATCCTTGCTGAATGTTCGAGAGTGCAAAAGTAATGCACGATGGTCCTCTGATGGCTTTAAAACTCGGTACAGCTTAATATCCGCAACTCCATTCTTTAACTACCGTTGCGAAATGACGTATAGGAATCTCAAGAGCAACACGGGCTTCCTTGTTGTATAGGTGGGCACTTCACTGTCCCATAGGAACAAAAAACGCAACAATCTCCAGCCATGGGTTTTATTACGGTATGGCACGACTCACACTCATAAAACCACTGACAAGCATCCGTTGGCATCGTTTCCACTTTCTTAAAGCCGCATTCCGGGCAGGTAATTTCTGAGTCAGGCACAAGTGGTTTAGTCATTGGGCGCTTCCGATTTTAGGCTGGATGGAAAGCCCGCATTGGTGGTTGCGGAGATTAATGAATCAATAGAGGCGACTGAGTCGTCGAACTTCACTGTTGCAAGCTTGGTTTTGTAAGTGACTTCAACAAAACCCACTCCTTCAACTTTTTCCAATGCTTTTTTAACTGTGATCGGGCATACCGCGCAATTCATAGAGGGAAGGCTCAGCTCAACTTGCTGTTCTTCTGCCAATACGCTGTTGAACCCAAATAAGCTTAATAACAGAACCGTTAACTTTTTCATGTAGGTACCTTTCTATACAAATAGTGGAATCCAGTATGGGCTTGCCACAAAACCAATAGCAGCAATAAGTGACGCGACAAACAAGATCTTGCGGTTTCTCTGTGTTTCAGGAATCGCGCATGCTTCCCCTGGCTTACAATCACTGTTTCTTGGTGAGTCTGTTTTGAATAATTGCCAGCCTGCCCAGCCAAATAGCGCTATGACGGCGGCGACAAATAGGGGGCGGTAGGGTTCCAGGCTAGCCAGGTTGGCGATCCAAGCTCCACTCACACCAACTGACAATAATATCAATGGTCCAGCACAGCAAAGGCTGGCACCGATAGCGGCCCCAAGACCAGTGAGTATTGACCAAAGTGATTTGTTTATGAGCACCACTTAGCTCCTATGCAGGTTGAGATTCCCTAAGTTTATGCTCCGTACTTAGGTACGGAGTCAAGACAATAGTGGGGGTTGTAATGAATCGATGATGGGGCAATGGCTTTTGTCGTCATTCTCATGACATTGAGAGAGGAGCACTTCAAGTGCGTTTTCTAGGCGTCGTAAATCGAGTATTTTGGACTGCACTTTTTCAAGTTTTTTTATTGCAAGTGCTTGGACCTCGTTGCATGGCGAGTCTTCCAGGCTGAGTAAGTGCACGATTTCATCAAGGGTAAACCCTAGCTCCTGTGCACGCTTAATAAAATGGATTCGGTTGACCGTTTCATTTGGGTAGTGGCGGTAACCGGTTGTTGGCTTTGGTGGTTGTTGGATTAAGCCTTTGCGTTCATAAAAGCGAATGGTCTCAATATTAATACCCAGCTCTTTCGCAAGGCGGCTGATTGTTCTAGTCATGGTTTATTGATCTCTGCAACGTTCATCAGGGAATTCTAGTTCTATAGTCGTATGCTCTAAACGAAATTCCGTCAGTCTTTTTGCAATTTCGGTTTTTAATTGGATTTGACGAGCGGGCTCTATAAGTTCGCACAACTCTAGATGCGCGGTCATTACATGGTGCTCTCCATCAAGTGACCAAAAATGTAGGTGGTGAACATCTTTGATTTCGGTAAAGCTCAACAGCGATTCACGAATATTATTGGCCGTATCATCATTTGGAGTTGCCTGGAGAAACAGTTTGATTGTGACCCATAAATTACGAAGTACGTTGATCAATATAAAAAGCGTAAAAGCAATCGAAAGAATAGGGTCGAGTATAGGCCACTCAACAAACATCAAAATGATTGAAACTACCAGCACGGCTACCCAACCTAGAACATCTTCCAGCAAGTGCCAATTCAGCATTTGCTCGTTAAGTGACTTACCTTTGGATAATTTAAACGCTGCATAGCCATTGACGGTAACCCCTAGGATGGCCAAGCCGAACATGCCTTCGACAACTGGCATTTCGGGATTAAGGAGTTTGGGTATGGCTTCAGACAACACCCAAATTGAACCGATAATTAATACGATTCCATTAATCATTGCGCCCAGTAAGGAAAATCTTCGATAACCATAACTAAACTTTGATGTGGACTCTCTGTTACTCAACTCACTCAGTATCCAAGCGAGGCCAATCGATAAGCTATCGCCTAAATCATGAACCGCATCAGCCATTATTGCGGTGCTATTGGTAAGCATGCCCCCGATAAATTCGATAATTGTGAATCCGACATTGAGAAAAAATGCCCAGGCAATTCGTGCTGAATCCTTGTTATGTTGATGATCGTGCTTATGCATAGGTTTCGACTTTCCACTCTGTATTTTTGGTATTTATCTAGTGCGATTTGGTTGCGGACGTTTTTACTCCCGAAGTTATTTATGCGTTATAAACGGTGAATATTCCGATTCCTATGAATCCAATACCGGCAATATAATGCAAGTATTTCTCGTTAATGTATTCACTCATTAGGCTCCCAGCCAAAACACCTAAGGCAGATGCAATAATCAGGGCAGCAGATGCGGCAAAGAAAACAGTGTACTTGCTCACCTCTTTGTCCGCTGCAAACAGCATTGTTGCTAACTGTGTTTTATCACCGAGTTCAGCGATAAATACCGATATAAATATCGTTGAAAATATTTTCCAGTCCATTTTTGGCCCTATTAATAAATTAATTCGATAGTGAAATATTGTTCACGTCGGAGATGTATGAGAACAATGCTAATTACGGTTACATCAAAAGGGAGCTAATCCAACAATTAACAACTGATTTAGCCCCATAGTAAAAGGGGGCTCCTCTTCTATTTTATTTGGAGGTTTTCGTTTTTATGTAACCAGTGATACAACACCGGCAATACCAGTAGCGTTAACAGCGTTGACGAAATAATGCCGCCAATCACCACTGTGGCAAGAGGGCGTTGGACTTCTGCGCCTGTACCCGTATTTAATGCCATCGGCACAAACCCTAGGCTCGCAACCAACGCCGTCATAAGTACGGGCCGTAAACGAATCATTGCTCCTTCGGTTACCGCCCGAAATAAGTCGCCTTTTTCATGCCAGAGGTCGCGAATAAATGCGAGCATGACCAGGCCGTTTAGTACCGCAACACCCGAGAGCGCAATAAAACCGATACCCGCCGATATAGACAACGGCATTCCTCGAATATAGAGCGACAGTACGCCACCAGTTAAGGCTAACGGCACGCCACTAAAAATAATCAATGCGTCCTTGAGCGAACCAAATGCCACAATCAAAATACCGATAATGACCAACAACGTAATAGGTACTACCAGAGATAAACGTTTGCTGGCCGATTCCAATTGTTCAAATGTGCCGCCATAATCTAACCAGTAACCCGGTGGTATATCGGCTTGTGTTTTTATTTGTTCTTGAACTTCGGCGACGAAGCTCCCCAGGTCTCGGCCACGCACATTGGCGGTTACCACGACACGCCGTTTGCCATTTTCGCGACTAATTTGCGCGGGTGCAGGCGAGATATCTAAGGTCGCGATTTCTTCGAGCGGCACATAATCGTCATTGGCTAGGGGAACGGGTAAAAATTTCAAACGATCGACATCTCGGCGAAGTGTTTCTGGAAGCCGAACGACCAGTTCAAAGCGACGATCACCTTCGTACAGAACCCCAGCCGATTCACCACCAATGGCTGCAGAAACCCAATCTTGTAATTCGACCACGTTTAAACCATAGCGACCAAGTGCCGTACGGTTCGGAATGACCGATAGTGTCGGCAAGCCTGTGACTTGTTCTACGCGTACATCAGCCGCGCCATCAATGCCGTTAACGATCTTCATAATGTGGTTTGACGTTAACACCAACTGATCTAAATCATCACCAAACACTTTAATGCCTAAATCCGCACGCACACCGGAAATAAGTTCGTTAAAACGCATTTGAATCGGTTGGGTAAACTCATAATTGTTGCCGGGCAACGCCTCTAGGGCTTGCTCCATTTCCTCCACAAATTCCGCTTTTGTCTTGGTCGAATCCGGCCACTCGCTTCGAGGTTTGAGAATTACAAAGTTGTCGGCAACATTGGGCGGCATAGGATCGGTGGCCACTTCTGCCGTGCCAATTCGAGCAAAGACTTTATCCACTTCAGGAAATGCTTTGATTCGCTGTTCCAATATTTCTTGCATTTCAACCGCTTGCTCAAGCCCAGTACCCGGTATCCGCATGGCGTGAAGCGCAATATCCCCCTCGTTAAGTTGCGGGATAAATTCAGACCCCAAGGTTGACGCAAGCCAAAGACTGAATGCCACGAGTGCAGTGGCCGAACCCACAACGGCCCAGCGAAACTTAATCGCGAGCAACAGTAGGGGGGCATACAGTGTTTTTGTCTTTGTGATGACTAGGCTTTCTTTTTCATTGATTTTTCCATTCATAAAAAAGGCCACGGCTGCGGGTACCAGGGTTAAGGACAACAGCATGGCTGATATTAACGCCATCATTACCGTCGCCGCCATCGGGTGAAACATTTTCCCCTCAACACCCGTAAGTGCAAAAATAGGGATATAGACCACCGTGATTATGGCCACACCAAATAAGCTCGGACGAATCACTTCGGAGGTCGCATCGAACACGGTATTCAGTCTCTCACGTAGGCCCTGCTGCCCATTTCTTTGTTGCGCCTCAGCTAAGCGCCGTACGGCATTTTCAACAATGATTACAGCCCCATCGACAATCAAACCAAAATCCAATGCCCCTAAACTCATTAGGTTGGCGGATACACCGGCTTTAACCATGCCCGTGATTGTCATCAACATAGCCAGAGGAATAACGGCTGCTGTAATTAAGGCCGCACGTAAATTACCGAGCAATACAAACAACACCACAATAACAAGCAGCGCGCCTTCCAATAAGTTTTTGCTAACGGTGGCTATCGCTTTGTCGACTAATGCCGTGCGATCATAAACTGCTTCCGCGACGACCCCATCGGGGAGTGAGGTTTGGATTTCTGCCAGCTTGTTGGAAACATCTAATGCAACCGTTCTTGAGTTTGCGCCAATGAGCATCATTGCTGTACCAAGTACTGTTTCCTTTCCATCGCGGGTCGCGGCCCCGGTGCGAAGCTCTTTACCAATAGCCACTTCCGCCACATCCTGAATTTTGATGGGGATTTGCTCGTGCTCTGTAATAATGACATTACCAATGTCATCAACATTCGACAGTTGCCCTGGGGAGCGGACAAGTAGTTGTTGTCCATTGCGTTCGATATACCCCGCACCGCGATTATCATTATTGCTCTGTAACGCCAGCACCAATTCTTCAATGCTAACTTTGTAGTACAGTAACTTTTTTGGATCGGGCATCACGTGGTATTGCTTATTGAACCCGCCAATGCTGTTTACTTCAATCACGCCCTTAACCTGCGCGAGCTGGGGTTTGATAATCCAATCTTGAATTTCCCGCAACGCGGTTGCTGTATAAGGCTCGCCATTGCCCATACGAGCACTATCACTGGCTTGCACGGTATACATAAAAATTTCGCCAAGGCCTGTGGATATGGGGCCCATCTCAGGTTCCATGCCAGGCGGCAGCACGCTTTTAATCGCACCAAGTCGCGCATTAATCAGGTTGCGAGCGAAATAGATATCCGTGCCTTCTTCAAACACCACGGTCACTTGCGATAAACCGTAGCGCGATAGAGAACGCGTATAGGAAAGTTTGGGCAACCCAGCCAGCGCTGTCTCTACTGGATAGGTAATTCGTTGCTCGGCTTCCAAAGGAGAATAGCCCGGTGCCGAAGTGTTTATTTGTACTTGCACATTGGTGATATCCGGTACGGCATCGATAGGAAGTTTTTGATAGTTCCAAATACCGATACCCACGATCACAAAAATAAGACTTAGAAATAAATAGCGCCGCTCAATGGAGAGACGCAAGATTGAATCAATCATGTCGCGCTCCTATTAGTGCTCGTGTTCAGCTTCAGATTTTTCAATGTCGGCTTTGATCAGGTAGCTGTTTTCGCTGACGTATGTTGCGTTGGCCAGCAGGCCATCAACTACCTCAACAAAGTGATTGTCGCGCTTCCCTAAAACCAAGGGCGTAAACGCGTAGTTTTCATCATATTTAACAAATACACCTTCACGGCCGCCGAGGGTTTGGATAGCATTCTTACTGACCGCTAAACTCACCGGATACTGACCGATCTCAACGAGGGCCTCAACCAACAGGCCCGGCGATAATTTAAGTTCGCGGTTATCTAGTTTTACTCGTGCTAATTGATAGGGTTTATCCAATGCGGGAATCACATGGTTAACTGTCGCTTGCAGGCTTTGCTTATTCACAAATATGTGTACCAACTGGCCTTGATTGATCGACGCTTGCTGAGCAGGGTAGACACGTAATTCAGCCCAAAGTGAATCGAAATTTGCAATGGAGAATAGCACTTGGTCTTGTGTGACTTCACCGGTATTCGCATGGCGTTGAACGAGCAGCCCTGAAATAGGGGCGAGCATTTTATACGTCTTTAAACTTTCGTTAGATTCAACTTCGGCGAGTAAATCTCCGGCATTGACGGTATCGCCAATCGTGACCTGAACAGATTTCACCATGCCTTCAAAACGCGCACGAACATGGCTGAGTTGTTCCGGGCCCGACGCCAAAGAACCATAGACAGTTACCGTTTTATGAAGTGTTTGTGCCGATGCAATGGCCGTAACAATTCCAACTTGGCGAGCCATATCATCATTAATGTGGCTGCTATTTTCTCCTTCGTGGTCTTTTTCATACTCATGGCCGGCGCCGTATTCGTGTTCCTCATGATTTTCTTCTACTTCATTGTGGATATGTTGATCATCATAATCCGTGTGACCGTCATGCTTATTGTGGTCACCATCTTCGTGGTGGCCAGTATGTGCTGTTATATTTTCGTGTGCGTGATCATGTTTGTGCTCTTCGCTAGCAATGAGCTGTGGTCCGCAGACCAAAAAGAGAACCGTTAAGGTAGTCGTTACTATGGTTTTCATACAAAGTCCTATTGATTCGTTTTTTTGAGAATCAAATAAAAATTAATTTATTGAGAGAGTGCTTCGCTGGTTAACTGCTCAATCAATGCCTGGCTGACTAAGGCATTCGCCGCCGATTCGATAAGTGCTTGCTGAGTGGCTAGTAATTCTTTTTGTGCGGCCACCAAATCCAAATATTGGTATCGCCCTTTTTCATACGCTAAGTTCGTCAAAAGAAGTGCTTTTTCTAAAGCGGGAAGAACAGTGTTTTTCGTGTGATTAACCGCATCGATGTTTTGCTGATAAAGGGAATACGCTTCGAAAAGTTTTGTGCGTAAGCGCAGGAGTGCATCGTGCTTGGCGTAGTCCACGGCATTGCGTTCAGCTAACGCTGCTTTTACATCTCCTTTGTTGCGTTTCTTGGAAAACAATGGAATTGAAAATCCTGCTGTTAACGCCGAATCTCCCGTGTCTTCAAAACGCCTTACGCCTGCACGCCAAGTAACGTCACTTCGTCCACTCGCGCGAGCCAACGTCACTTCAGCATCTTTTAACCGTGCATGACTTGCAAACACCTGAACCGAAGGCGAGTTCTTAACACGCGCATAAAGTTGCTCGAAACTTTCGGTAGTGCCGAATTCGAATAAGTTTCCGGAAAGCTGAGAAAATTTTGGATGTGTCTCTCCCCAGAATCGTGCAAGCATAATTCTTTGTCGTTCAAACTTGCTTAGCAATGCCGCCAACCGAATTTCTGCCTGAGTTACGGCAGCCTGCGCGCGTAAGGCTTCGGCTTCAGGTGTTGCACCACGCGCGACACGTATTTTCACTGTATTCAATATCGCGTTAGACAGGCTCAACGAATCTTTGGCGAGTGCGATGTTAGCTTGGGATGCAAGCCCTTCGATATAGACTCGAGTAAGCTCTCCCAATATATCGAGCGTGGCGGCCTCCTGTTCCCACTGGGCCGTGTGCATTCGAGCATCCATTAAGGATATGCGGGCCTTTCTTTTCCGTCCCATTTCAATGACGGAAGAGAGAGTTAGTGTCGCTTCGGCACTATCGAGTCCTTTGAATGAATCCGAACCCGCAAAGTTTTCCACTTCAAACTCGAGTTCCAACGGTGGCAGCAAGGCGTCAGTTTGTTGTCGAGCTTTAAAAGCGTCGTTAACAAATCGGTACTGATATAACCGTGGATTTTGCGCGAGCGTCTGAGCAATCGCATCTTTTAATGTTAATGGAGGTGCTGTATTTGTGTAGCCTAATTGTGGCAGTAACCCACAAGCCAGAGCCAGCACAAAAATACAGATCTTTTTACACCCGATTAGTGTATTAAATCGCATAATTTGATCCTAAATTAAGTCAATTTTTTCCGCGTTAGCGAAATTAAAATTTGGGCTTGTGTTAGGAGTGTGCGATAGGAGGGCGTAAGAGGGGGTTAATGATTTCGGATGGCGTATTTTCGAGATAAAAGGATAGGCAGGTCGACGACTTTTGAAGCGCCAAGCTCGTGGGCTTAATCAAAATAGCTGGGCCAGAATGACCATGACAATGGCAGCAGTGATGGCAGTCCCGTTCTTGATCGTCGACGCCATCAATCAGGGTATGATCAGCCTCGAAGCCTTCATGCGAATGCTCGTGATCGTCAAAAGAGAGATGCTCCGTGCCTGACTGATGCGACTGATGTGCGTCGGCAATCCCTACAGCGGATTGAAACACCACCAGTGCAAGGATAAAATATGTCAGGAAACGTTTACTCATTATGCGATTCTAATTAATGCGTTATCACTCGGTCATCTTAGCAAAAGTATGCGTCGAGCGCCGTTTTAAATAATAAACTCAATGATGACACCGATGATCAAGTCCGGTATTTGAGACCCCGTCAGCGCCACAAGGGTTCCCGCAATGATCACGCCTGGCCAATACATCTTTACCTAGCCCGCTTAATCGGCTGGGAATATTTTTCATTACATGACCTGGGTTCTGGAAAGTCTGGAGCGGATTGTATAAGCAACAAATACTGCAATGACCAAGGCTTGAGCAAGGACGCTTTGCCAAGTTGATTTCAGTCCTATCCAGTCAAGTTCGAAAGTCATAGGCAGGGGAGAGATTCCGATGATTGCCGCTTCCTGCAATGCGATAATACCTTTCCCGATCAACACAAATGACAGTCCAACCAATAGATAGGTGGTCACGGAGAAGAATCGACCAATCGGAAGTCTAACTGAGTAACGGATTGTTAGCCACGCTACCACCGCCAAGCAAAGTGCTCCTGCTAAGAATCCACTGATAATTGTGGGCGTTTGAGAAGGTAGCGATTGTGTTAAAAGGGCTTCGTAAAACAACACCGTTTCAAAGACCTCTCGGTAGACCGCGATAAACGCTAATAGGGCGATCCCCCAAAGTGTGCCGGCCTTTAATCTCTGAGTGACCTGTTTTTGGATATAAGCTTTCCATTGTGCTGCATGAGTTTTACTGTGCATCCAAACGCCCACGTAAAATAACACTGCAGCGGCAGTCAGGGCGGCCACGCCTTCCATTACTTCACGGCTGGCACCACTGATACTGATAAGTTCACGCGCCGCCCACCAGGTTAGTCCGCCAGCTATGAGTGCTGTGGCCCACCCTGCGTGCACGTATCTGAGGGCGTCGGCTCGTCCAGAACGTATCAACACCATCGCCAGTGCTAGCGTAACCAGAAGGGCTTCCAGACCTTCACGAAGCAATATTATTAAACTGGCACTAAATAAGGTCGCGTTAGATAAGCCTTCTGCAGACAAGAGCTGTTCAGCACTTTCGAGTTGGGCCAGAGTAGTGTCCAAGCTCGCTTCAAGTTGTTCACGGTTTGCGGCATTTCTAAATTGCTTCCTTAGCGCCATCATATTAGCTTCAATTTGCTTTCTCAGGTTCGAGTCTCGAGTATCGAGACTGCTTTCTACCAACTCAAACCCATCTAAGTAGGCGCTCACAGCAAAGTGATTTGCCTTTTCCAATTGACCATTTTTGTAAGCAGAGCGAGCCTCTAACAACTTGCTTCGAGCTATACTTAGGGGAGAAGGGGAGTGAGAAAAAAGCCTGCTGGGTGACGCGCGAAGTTGTACAACTTTTTCAAGCTCGTCTATATCCCCATTAGCTAATTGCGTGGGGCTATTATTGATCAATTCCTCCAAGGTAACATTTGGTGATTTCGCAAACTCAACCTTAACCTCTTCAAAAGCCAAACTTCCCGCATAAAAAGCCAGCGACCAACGCTGCTCTTCGCTCAGTTGGTCGTAAGCAGCCATGGCTGTTTCATCGATGCCATTGGATATCGCATCGTATAACCCGAGAATGGAACGATTCATCGCGCGCGTTCTGTCGGTAAAATCTGTGGGCGGTGGTTCTAGCCCAATACTAGTGGGGCCATCACCTTTGCCTTGGCGGCCGTGACAGGTTGAGCATTGTTGCTGAAATAGAGATTGGGTTTCAGACTCTGGCAACAGTTGCCGAGGCAGTGTCGCTTGAGGCATTTGCTCCAATAGTTCAGAACGTAGCTCGTTACACAATTGTTGTATTACTGAAGATGCTTTCTTTTCCTTGATGGCCGCTTCCAATATTTCTGCCTTGGAAACGAGTGCACTTACCTTTGATGCCTTTGCCTGTGTTATCAAGATACCGGAAAATTCCAGCATCTCCTGATACTCCCCACCATTAATGACTTTTCCGCTATCGACCGCTTCCGGATAGTCCACGCCTATATATTCCGCTAGCTGTGCCATCTGTCTGTAGTCTGGTATTGATGTATTAGCAATACCATTGACCGAAAGTATTGAGATAAATAGCAGCATTGCTGGGTGAATTTTAAAGCCATTGAACCAAGGGAGAAACACGGTATAACCTCGAAATTTTTAAAGGGAATGAGAATCAGTTACGATTATAGAGTCTATAGTTGGTATAGAGTCAATAACTTGTAATAGATAACCCCTCCTCGGTTGAAGAGGGGTGGTTCTGTTAGCCGTGCTTAACGTCTTTTCGATGTACCCATTGATACAACACTGGAAGTACGAGCAAAGTTAAGATAGTTGAGGAGATAATTCCCCCAATCACAACAGTAGCGAGTGGTCGTTGAACCTCCGCCCCTGTACCGGTATTTAATGCCATCGGCACGAAACCGAGGCTAGCCACTAAGGCGGTCATTAACACAGGCCTTAGGCGTATCATGGCTCCGTCTACGATGGACTGGGTCAATTCTCCAGTCTCATGCCAAAGTTGTCGTATGAACGCGAGCATCACCAAACCATTTAAAACGGCTACCCCGGATAATGCGATGAACCCAATACCAGCCGAGATTGACAACGGCATATCACGTAAAAACAACGACAGCACTCCACCTGTCAGTGCGAGTGGCACACCACTGAAAATGATCAATGCGTCTTTGAGTGATGCAAAGGCCATGACCAGTAAACCCAAAATCACCATCAAGGTGAGTGGCACCACAAGGGATAGTCGCTGACTGGCCGACTCCAATTGCTCGAACGTACCGCCGTAATCCAGCCAATAGCCCGGAGGGATATCTGCTTGTTCGCGAATCTCCTGTTTTACCTCACTAACAAAGCTTCCTAGGTCTCGCCCGCGCACGTTTGCGGTTACCACAACACGTCGTTTCCCATTTTCTCGACTAATTTGTGCCGGAGAAGGCGCAATAGTGAGAGAGGCCACTTCTTCCAGAGGGACATAGTCGCCGTTGGGAAGAGGAACAGGTAAGGATTTAAGTCCTTCGATATCCCGTCTGAGCAGCTCGGGAAGACGCACGATCAGCTCGAAGCGACGATCTCCTTCGTATAAAACACCCGCTGATTCGCCGCCTATTGCTGCTGCAATCCAATCCTGTAGTTGAATCACATTCAAACCATAGCGACCGAGCGTTTCTCGTTTAGGGCTTACTGATAACGATGGTAACCCCTCCACTTGCTCCATTCGGACATCGGCCGCGCCTTCAATCTTGCTTATAACCTGTAGGATGTCTTTTGCGGTAAGGGTCAGTTGGTCCAGGTCATCACCAAAAATCTTTATTCCCAGATCTGCTCGCACACCCGAAATGAGTTCGTTAAAACGCATTTGTATGGGTTGAGTGAATTCATAATTATTGCCGGGTAGTTGCCACAGTGCTTCTTCTATTTCTTCAAGTAATTCATTCTTTGTTTTTGATGGTTCTGCCCATACATTTCTGGGTTTTAGAATCACAAAAATATCAGCAATACTGGGCGGCATGGGATCAGTGGCCACTTCTGGTGTCCCTATTCGCGAAAAGACTTTATCGACCTCCGGAAACGCTTTAATGCGCTGCTCCAGAACCTCCTGCATTTCGACAGATTGTTCCAAGCCTGTACCGGGTATGCGTAGAGCTTGAAGCGCAATGTCACCTTCGTTTAATTGCGGCACAAATTCTGATCCTAGAGTGGTCGCCAGCCAAATGCTGAACGCCACAAGAAGAGCTGCACCTGATACGACTACCCAGCGAAACTTGAGTGTGGCAAGCAGTAACGGACGATAAACAGATTTGGCTGCGTTGATGACGACGCTTTCTTTTTCACTGATTTTTCCATTCATAATCACCGCAACGGCTGCAGGTACCAGTGTTAACGACAACACCATGGCAGAAATTAGCGCCATAACAACAGTTGCGGCCATCGGGTGGAACATTTTTCCTTCAACGCCAGTCAAGCTAAATATCGGAATGTAGACGATGGTAATGATGGCGACACCGAACAGGCTTGGACGTATCACTTCAGAAGTCGCTTCAAATACCGTATTCAGTCGTTCACGAAGATCTTGCAGTCCACTCTGATGCTGTGCGTTAGCCAAGCGTCGAATACAATTTTCAACAATGATTACGGCACCATCGACAATTAAACCAAAGTCGAGGGCTCCCAAACTCATTAAGTTGGCGGACACGCCCGTTTTTACCATGCCCGTTATCGTCATCAGCATCGCCAAAGGAATGACTGCAGCGGTGATAAGTGCAGCACGTATATTCCCCAGTAATACAAATAACACAACAATAACGAGTAGCGCGCCTTCCAATAAATTTTTGCTTACCGTCTTAACGGCTTTATCAACCAGGCTTGTGCGATCGTATACCGCTTCCGCAATAACGCCTTCTGGCAACGAGGCTTGTATATCCGCCAGTTTAAGCGCGACATCTCGTGCCACCGTACGTGAGTTTTCGCCAATCAACATCATGGCGGTTCCCAGTACTGTCTCCACTCCATTCCGCGTTGCGGCACCGGTACGGAGTTCCTTCCCTATGGCAACCTCTGCTATATCATCTATTTTCACGGGCACGCCATCATTTTGTTTGATAATGACCTGGCGGATCTCCTCAATCGTGCCTAATTGGCCTTGAGAACGTACCAATAATTGTTGGCCATTGGCTTCGATGTAGCCGGCACCTCGGTTATCGTTATTAGACCGTAATGCATCGGCAACATCTTCGAGACTAACCTGATGGTATAAAAGCTTTTCGGGGCTTGGCATCACATGGTATTGCTTGTTGTATCCGCCAATGCTGTTAACTTCGATGACACCTTTAACCTGTGCTAATTGAGGTTTGATAATCCAGTCCTGAATTTCTCTTAGAGCGGTTGCTGTATACGGTTCACCGTTACTCATGCGTGCAGGCGAATCAGCCTGTACTGTATACATAAATATCTCGCCAAGACCCGTCGATATGGGTCCCATCTCTGGCTCAAGTCCGGCAGGCAACACACTTTTAATCGCACCAAGGCGCGCATTAATCAGGTTTCTGGCGAAATAGATATCCGTGCCTTCTTCAAATACCACCGTGACTTGAGATAAACCATAGCGAGATAAAGAACGCGTGTGCGAAAGCTTGGGCAAGCCAGCGAGAGCCGTCTCAACCGGATAGGTGATTCGTTGCTCCGATTCCAGAGGCGAATAGCCCGGTGCCGAGGTATTAATCTGTACCTGTACATTGGTGATATCCGGTACCGCATCGATGGGAAGTTTTTGATAACTCCACACGCCAATACTGACAATCACTAAAATAAAACTCAAAAATAGAAAACGCCTCTCTATAGCGAGACGCAAAATTGATTCAATCATGATGCACCCCTAGTCGTCGTCTTCAGCTTCGGATTTCAAAATATCCGCTTTGATTAAGTAGCTATTTTCTGAAACATATTCAGCGCCCAGTTCCAGCCCAGAAACGACCTCAATAAAATGGTCATCGGATTTCCCAAGCGTCAAAGGCGCAAACTCATAAGCTTCACCTTCTTTCACAAAAACGCCTAATCGCTCTCCCAATTCTTGTACAGCGTCTTTCGTCACCACTAAAGACACGTCAAATTCATTGGTATGAACTTTCCCTTTCGCAAGCAAGCCGGGAGACAGCTTTAACTCGTTGTTTTCAAGATTTACGCGCGCAAGTACGTAAGGTTTACCTTCAACCGGTATCAGGTGGGCTACACCGGAACGAATAGTCTTATCATTGATGATGATAGAAACAGGCTGTCCCGCGCTCACTTTTGCCTGCTTTTCTGAGTAAATACGAAACTCTACCCACACCGTATCCAAGTTGGTAATCGTCAATAACCGCCGTTGTTGGGTTAGTTCACCTGGGTTCGCGTGGCGTTGCACAATAACCCCGGATGTCGGAGCGTGTATTGGGTAGCTTTTTAAGCTTTCGTTTGACTCAATGGTCGCGATGCGATCCCCTTTTTTAACGGTATCACCGATTGCAACATTAATTGATTTGATGATGCCGGGGAAACGTGCATAAATTTCGTGACTGTTCTCAGGTGCTTGTGTCACCCTCCCATAGACGGTAACGGTTTGACTGATTGTCCCAGCGGTTGCTTTTGCGGTAACGATGCCTACCTTTGTAGATAACTCGTCGTTAATTCGACTGATTTCTTCATATTCATCATCGTCGTCGTCATCCGCCAAGGTGGCTTGAATCGGCGCAAGAACACCAAGCAATAGAAATAGTGAGAGTAAGTATTTGTTCATTGTTTTTCCTATTTGATCCACGTATCGATGGATCACTCAAATTGTTAAAACGATTTATTGAGAGAGCGATGCACCGGTTAACTGTTCGATCAGTACCTGACTTACCTGCACATTCGTGGCAGCATCGATAAGGGCTTGTTTCGTTGCGAGCAACTCTTCCTGTGCGGCGACGAGATCCTGATATCGATATCGTCCGTTTTCATACGCTTTTTTCGTTAATTGAAATGCTTTTTCCAGAGCGGGGACGGCCGTGTCTTCCATCTTCATAACAGCTTCCATGTTTTGGTTTAGCAGGGACCAGGCTTCGAAGAGTTTTGCATGCAAACGAAGGAGGGTGTCTTGCTTGGCATATTCGATGGCGTTGCGTTCAGCGAGAGCGGCTTTAACTTCACCCCGATTTCGCTTGGATGCGAATAGCGGAATCGAAAGTCCGGCTGTTAATGCCGAGTCTCCAGTTTCTTCAAATCGCCTAATGCCTGCCCGCCAGGTAATATCGCTGCGACCATTTGTGCGCGCTAAAGTAATCTCCGCGTCTTTTATTCGTACTTCACTCGCAAATACATGAAGAGAAGGAGATGTTTTAATACGCGCATAAAGTTGGTCGAAACTCTCGTGCTTACCAGATTCGAATAAGTTTCCATTTAAGTGACTAATCTCGAGAGAAGTGCCTCCCCAAAAACGTGCCAGTAGTACTTTTTGTCGTTGCAGCTTGGAGGTCAACGCCGCCAATTGAAGTTCTGCCCGAGTGACGGCAGCTTGTGCGCGCATGAGCTCAGCTTCAGACGTAGCCCCTCGCTTTGCAAGTGTTTGGACGACTTGGAACAATGATCGCGACAGATCCAACGAGTGCTTAGCAAGGTCGATATTGGCTTGCGTCGCTAGACCTTCAATAAATAATTGGTTTAGTTGACCCAAGACATCCAAAGTGGCCGCTTGCTGTTCCCAATGATTTCTATTGATTCGAGCATCTACTAGGGACATACGCGCCTTGCGCTTGCCCCCCATTTCAATAACCGATGAGAGTAGTAGTGTGGTTTCAGCACTATCAACACCTTTGGTATCACCGGATCCAGCAAAATTTTCCACTTCGAGTTCGAATTCCATTACTGGGCGCAATGAATGGATTTGCTTTTGAGATATTAAAACCTCCTTAGCGAAAGAGTATTGATATAGTTGTGGGTTTCGTTCGAGAGTATTAGCGATCGCCCCTTTTAATGTCAGGGTTGTTTCACTGTTAGCATAACCTGAATATGACAACAATCCGCTAATCAAAGTTGCCGCTGACAAGCAGATTGCTTTGCACCTAATGAGTGTGTTGAATCTCATAAAATGATCCTAGTTTAGTTAATTTTTCCGCGATTACGGAGAGAATATTATTTAACTAGGTGTGTGAGATTGGAGGACGTAGTAGAGAGTTAATAATTTCTGAAGACGTATTTTCACGATAAGTAGATATGTCGGAGCGTGTTTTTTGAAGGGTAAAATTCAGCGATCTAACTAAAATTGCAGGACAACCATGTCCATGACACTGGCAGCAGTGATTGCAATCTCGCTCCTGCTCTTCCAGTAACTCCGTTTTATTTATGGTCGGTTCCGGGGCTTCAGAATTGAGTGAAACATCATTAAAAGATAAGCGTTCTTTGTTTGACTGATGAAACTCGTATGCGTCTGCAAAGGTCGCTATCGATTGCAACGTAACCAAAATAACAAGAATGTATGTTAGCCAAATTTTCATTAATATTTCATTGAAACTAAATGGTATATTGTGTTTTAAAAAATTACTTTAGATTACGCCAGGAGGCTACTAACTATGGTAGTGCCGACATTACATTTTCCAGCTTTTGTCGCACCGTACTAGCCAATGTTTCGATTTCTGGCTTTTTTACTAGCTCCAAAACCGCACTGGGGTCCATGAACTCGACATGAGTTTCCCCAGTTTCGCCTACTCTAACGACAACGTTACATGGCAACAAAAGACCAATAGTGGGTTCGGCTGTCAAAGCCTGATGTGCAAGCGATGGGTTACAAGCTCCAAGAATACGGTATTCTTGCGTATCCAGATCAAGTTTCTTTTTCATCGTGGCCTTCACATCAATTTCGGTTAAAACGCCAAAGCCTTCTTTTTTTAGTTCTTCAGTAAGTCGCTGGATTGCAGCATCAAACGTTAGATCGACGATTTTTCCGAAGCTGTAATTGTTGCTCATATCGGTATTTCCTCTGTTATCTATAGGGTTAATGTATGAATAAAACGCTATAACATTTACTCAAGAATCGTTGCCTGCCTAGGCGTTGAGACACAGAATGCGCCTTGCCCCATTTAGCACAATAGCAGCGATGATCAACCCAATCGCTAAGTCAGGCATTTGGGACCCTGTCCAAGCAACGAGGCCTCCTGCCAAGATTACACCGGCATTGGCGATTACGTCATTCGCTGAAAATATCCAGCTCGCCTTCATATGGGCGCCCTGGTTACGCGATTTAAAGATCAACAATAGGCATGTAATGTTGGCTACCAAGGCCACGGCGCCCATACTCATCATGAGTGCCGAAACCGGCTCGCTTCCATAGATGGCTCGCCTTATCACCTCGAGCAAGACCCCTATGGCAAGAGCGAGCTGTAGCCAGCCGGAAAAGTGCGCCGCTTTGAGTTTCAGTTTTGCAGCCTTGCCTACAGCATATAATGACACGCCGTACACCGCTGCATCGGCAAACATATCCAGTGAATCAGCAATAAGCCCGGTGGATTGCGCCACAACGCCCACGCCGAACTCAAGCGTAAACATGACCGCGTTAATGGCCAGTAACCAGCGTAACGCCTGCGCTTCCCGTGCTTCATCGGATTTTGCAGCTTCTTGCACTTCCTGAACGGTTTCTTCGTCCACCGACTCAACTGAAACCAAATTGGCTCCAAGGCCCACAGACTTCATGGTTTTTTCCACTGTCTTCGCAATATCTGGATGATATACCCGCAACTTGCGGTTGGGGATGTCGAATTCAAAGGTGAGCGCCTCATCAAGGCTCGCAAATGCAGTGCGAATCAGGTTCTCTTCAGACGGGCAATCCATTTGAGGGACATTAAACACACTTACACGGCTTGCATCGGCTTTTTTAATATCGCCTTTCGGATTGGGGGGCGTGGTTTGATCATGGCCGCACCCACAGCAGGTCTTGGATTCTGATGACATATCCAGCTCTTGTTTGCAGGGTAGGCGCAAGTGTAAACTCTATAGCCACTATAGAGTCAATCGGCAAAGTTTATGAGAATTGGAGAGCTGGCAAAACGCAGCGGTTGCTCGGTTCAGACCATCCGTTACTACGAAAAAGAAGGGCTGCTTGGTTCGGCATCTCGTAGCGCTGGTAATTTTAGGTTGTACGATCAGAACGGACTGGATCGACTCACATTTATCAAACGCTGCCGTAACCTTGATCTCTCATTAAAAGAAGTGAAGCAGCTATTGAAACTAAGCCATACTCCCAAGTCCACATGTGGCAAAGTCAATCAGATGGTTGAGCAGCATATTGAGCATGTGGAAGAAAGGATTACGGAACTTGAAAACCTACGAAATCAGCTTCTTCGACTTAGAGGCAATTGCTCAGAAAATCGCACAATGGATCAATGCGGGATTATTAAAAATTTGGTTCAGAATTAAGGGGGCGAGGGTAGACCCTTGCGGCTTCCCCTCGCGATTGAAGCGTCAAAGAACCGTTATGACGAAGTGCAAAAAGATACGTTATTCAAGTAATTACTTAACAAGCTCAAACAAAATTATAAAACGAGTTAGTTGCGCTTTTGTTCGAGACACAACACTAGCGTCTCGCATTAGGTTCGAGAACAAAACGCTAAGAGGCTATTGCGTTGAGTCAAAAAACTTACCGATGGTTCTTGAACTAAACGTTTTAAATGGTATCTTAAGAGTGTTCCCTCTTTATAAGCTAAGTGATGACACGTTCAAGCAAGCCTAAAAACGCCACAGTATGGGTATTTTTGCTGCTTCTCGCCTATATAGGCCAGATGCTAGGTGTTGGTGCGCACGCTTCGGTCATGATGGGCGCCCCCAAGGAAGCACCTGCGATGTCTTCTTCATGTCATGGAGAAGGGCCTCATGGAGAGGGTCATCATGGAATGATGCACCAAGTGAATGAGCTTGAAAGCGCAGTGCATACCGATGAAATGGGTGACGGTTCTCGTAGCTCGCTTATGTCATGTTGTGCTGACAACTGCTCTATGCTCAGTTGTTTTTCTGTGAGTGTCATCCTTGAATCATTCGACACACGCAAGTTCACGCTTTCCTCTTCCAATAACTTCTTTGTAAACCACGCTTACCTTTCTAAAGTCTCTAACTCTCTTTTTCGTCCCCCCATTATCAGCTAATCACAGGATAGTTGCGCCTGTTTGATCCGGTTTTTCCTATTCAAACCTAGGTGTTACTTGGGTGTATACCCGCTCCAAAAACCCATCTTTAACCCATTAATTGGAAAGTCTTACGAGGCTTCGTTTATGAATTTTGTTGCAAAAAGTACGTGTGTGCTTGTGTTTGTGTTTTTGTCTGCCTGCTCGAAACTAGAGCCTAACGTCGGTAAGAAAAGTATTGAACTTGAAGTCTTTAAAAGCCCTACTTGCGGATGCTGCAAACTTTGGGTGGGACACCTGAAGGATGCGGGGTTTGCTCCCGAGGTAAGAAACCATAATTCTTTTGAAAGTGTCAAAAGAAAGTTAGGTGTTCCTAAGCACTTGCAATCGTGTCACACCGGCGTAAGTGACAGTGGTTATTTCTTCGAAGGGCATATTCCCCCTAAATTTGTTGCCGCGTTTTTAGATAATCCTCCAATGGATGCCATTGGGTTAGCGGTGCCAGGAATGCCTGCGGGGAGCCCTGGTATGGAAATGGGCGATAAATTTGAGCCTTATAGCATTATGTTGGTAAAAAAAGACGGTTCGAGTGAAGTGTACGCCGATGTGGCGTCCTTTGAGGAACAATACGAATGAAAATGAATATGCTCTTAAAAATGCGTCCCATAGCCCTGACGATTCTAGTGATTTGGAGCTGCATTCCGTTAAAAGGTTATGCCGCAAAATACAGTTTATCGGAAGCGATAGATACCGCACATATGAATGATCCCTGGCTAAAGGGAAGTCGTTACCGCCAGAAAAAACTTGAATCTTTAAGCGCTAGTGCTGGCACACTGCCTGACCCCACCGTAAGCCTCAGTTTTGCAAACTTACCTACCGACAGCTTCGATTTTGGCCAAGAAGGTATGACGCAATTTAAAGTGGGGGTCAGCCAAATGTTTCCCCGAGGGAAGACCTTATCGTTACGCCAAGAAAAGTTAGAAAAACTGAGCCAAATACACCCTTTCGTTCGTGAAGATCGAAAAGCGCAGGTGGAAGTCACTGTCGCACACCTTTGGTTAGAGGTGTATAGGAATCAGCAAACCATTGGGCTTATTGAACGGGATAAGAGCTTGTTTGAGCATTTAGTGGATGTTGCGCAATCGAGCTATACCACTGCAACGGGGCGTACGAGACAACAAGATTTGGTGCGGGCGCAACTAGAACTGACTCGTATTGAAGACCGTTTAACAAAACTTCGGCAAAACCGCGAATCACAATTGGCGAGTCTTGCCGAATGGCTTAATGAATCCAGTCATACCTTACAGATAGAAATGCCCAAGGTTTTGAATCACGAAGGTTTAGGCCAAAGTGTTTTAGCACAGATAAATTCTTCGTTAGACGCGCAATATTTAATTCAAGTGTTGAAGCAACACCCCAAAATACAGAGCATTGACAAGAAAGTGGGCGCCGAAGCCTCACAGGTTAAATTAGCCAAGCAAAGTTACAAACCTCAATGGGGCATCAATGCGAGTTATGGCTACCGCGATAGCGACCCCATGGGAAATGACCGCGCCGATTTATTTTCCGTGGGTGTGCGTTTTGATGTTCCTCTATTCACTAACCAGCGACAAGATAAGCAAGTGCAAGCGGCTGCGGCCGAATACGAAGCAATCAAAACCGAACGTGCGCTGATGTTACGCCAACTGCGTTCAAGGTTTGAAACCGCCGAAGCACAATACCGTCGCTTATCAGATCGCCACACCTTATTTAATTCACGCTTACTGAAAGAAATGTCGGAGCAGGCTGAGGCATCGCTAAGCGCTTACACTAATGATGACGGCGATTTTGCTGAAGTTGTACGTTCACGTATCGCTGAACTGAACGCTCGAATTGAAGCGCTCAATATTGACGTCGACATCCATAAAACTATCGCGCAGCTTGAATATTTTTTGGTGGCTCGCCCCAAAGTTCCAGAAAACGAAAAAGATCTGACGCTTTCAACACGCGCAGCACAAGGATCACATTAATATGAAACCCTCCAACAAACTTAATATCATGATCACGTCAGCCGCGGTTGGGCTAGTACTGGGTATCGCGACTACGCTCATCGTATCTGGAGGAAGTTCCGGCGGTGTGCATGCTACACCCGAAAAATATCCACTCTATTGGGTTGCCCCCATGGATCCGAATTACCGAAGAGACGAACCCGGAAAATCCCCCATGGGTATGGATTTAATCCCCGTTTTTGATGAAGGCGAAAAAACGAATGATGAAGGTCCGGGAACCATTTATATTTCACCCGATGTTGTGAACAATCTTGGCGTTCGTGCTCACCTTGTTGAACGAAGCCCGCTTCACAGTGAAATTGTTACTGTTGGCTACGTTCAATACGACGAAGATAAGCTGATCCATATACACCCTCGTGTATCCGGGTGGGTTGAAAAACTTTACGTAAAATCTACGGGCGATCCGGTGACTAAAGATGCACCGCTTTACGATTTATATTCCCCTGAGTTGGTCAATGCGCAAGAAGAACTGATGCTTGCTCTCGGTCGAAACAATCAACGTTTGGTGCAAGCCGCTGAAGATCGACTAAAGGCCTTGCAGATTTCTTCCCAATTTATCAAAAAACTAAAACATGATCGATCAATTAGACAGACCGTGACATTCTATGCCCCCCAAAATGGGGTTGTTGATAATTTAAATATTAGGGAAGGTTTTTTTGTTCAGCCTGGAACGACTATGTTAAGTATTGGTTCCCTGGCGCAAGTTTGGGTCGAAGCTGAAATTTTTGAACGACAAGCCTCTTTAGTAAAACCAAACGACGACGTGACCATGACGCTGGACTATCTTCCCGGACAAACATGGAAAGGGCGTGTCGACTACATTTATCCGACGTTAAATAGTAAAACACGCACCGTTCGCATTCGTTTGCGTTTTGATAACCCTCAAGAATCGCTCAAGCCGAATATGTTCGCGCAAGTGACGGTACATACAGATAGCGCGGATTCACTTTTAGTTATTCCGCGTGAAGCGTTAATTCGCACGGGTAAGCAAGACCGCGTGGTGCTTGCCTTAGGTGATGGGAATTATAAATCCATTGCAGTGAAAGTGGGTCGCATGGATAACGAGAAGGTGGAAATACTCGAAGGGATTGAAGAAGGCGAAAGGATCGTCACTTCAGCGCAATTTTTATTGGATTCTGAGTCGAGTAAGACTTCAGATTTTAAGCGCATGCATCATGGCGAAGGCGAACCTAAATCAGTTTGGGTTGCCGGCGAAATTCAAGCGCTTATGAAAGGACAGCGCAAGGTTAGCGCGAGTCATGAACCAATCGATGCATGGGAATGGCCAGCGATGACAATGGACTTCTATATAAACGACGACGTTGATATTGAAAGCTTGTCACCAGGAACACAGTTACATATGGAAATCACAAAACGCCCAGATGGCCAGTACGAAATCTCAGGTGTTCATATTATTGCGTCTGACACTGATCACGGCAACGCCATGCCCGAAGACGATATGAAGGTGGATCACTCTCAGATGGACCATACCCAAACGGAGCATGACGACACGAATCATGAAGAGGTCGATCATTCCCAAATGGATCATAGCCAGGCGCATGATGGCGAGATGGAACATTCAAATGATCAACTAAACCATCATCAAGGCCATTAGGGAGAAAGTGATGATTCAATCCATTATCCGTTGGTCTGTTGGCAATCGCTTTTTTGTACTTTTAGCAACCGTGATTTTAATTGGCGTGGGCTTATTTTCATTGAAACAAACGCCCGTTGACGCCATCCCAGACTTGAGTGATGTTCAGGTCATTATTAAAACTTCGTATCCAGGGCAAGCCCCCCAAGTGGTTGAAGACCAAGTGACATACCCGTTGACCACCGCCATGCTCTCCGTACCCGGTGCAGTAACAGTCAGAGGTTTTTCTTTCTTCGGTGACAGTTATGTTTATATTATTTTCGATGAAGAAACGGATCTGTATTGGGCGCGCAGCCGTGTTCTGGAATACCTCAGTCAAGTCGCGCCGTCGTTGCCAAGCGCCGCCAAACCGCAACTGGGCCCGGATGCGACGGGTGTGGGCTGGGTGTACATTTATTCACTAATTGATAAAACTGGAAAACACGACTTAAGCCAATTGCGAAGCTTGCAAGATTGGTTCTTGAAATACGAGCTGCAAACGGTGCCTGGCGTGTCGGAAGTGGCGGCCGTCGGCGGCATGGTGAAGCAATATCAGGTCACCATTAACCCAGAAAAACTGCGTGCTTTCGGTATTCCGCTCGCTCATATTCAAATGTCGATTAAACGCGCGAACCAAGAAGTCGGCGCCTCGGTGGTAGAAATGGCGGAAGCGGAATACATGGTGCGCGCATCGGGCTATCTTCAAAACAAAGAAGACCTTGCCAATATTCCATTGGGGGTAAACGATAATGGTACACCGCTATTACTCAAGGATGTTGCTGATATTGGCCATGGGCCGCAAATGCGACGCGGTATCGCCGAATTAAATGGCGAAGGCGAAACGGTTGGCGGTATCGTTGTGATGCGTTTTGGCGAAAATGCACAAACCACCATAGATGGTGTAAAAGAAAAATTAGCGCAATTAAAGCAAGGTTTACCGGAAGGCGTCGAAATTGTCACCGTATATGATCGCTCAGGCTTGATCAAACGTGCAATAAAAAATCTTTGGCACAAACTACTCGAAGAGTTCATTGTTGTGGCCATCGTGTGCATGCTATTTTTATTTCACATTCGCTCCTCCCTAGTGGCAATTGTTAGTTTGCCGGTAGGTATATTAACGGCCTTTATCGTGATGCATGCGCAAGGGATTAACGCAAATATTATGTCGCTAGGGGGAATAGCAATAGCGATTGGCGCCATGATTGATGGCGCGATTGTAATGATTGAAAATATGCATAAGCATATGGAGAAAACGCCGCTCACCAATGAGAACCGTTGGAAAATTGTGGCCGATTCCGCATGTGAAGTCGGGCCAGCTTTATTTTTTAGTTTGTTAATTATCACAGTCAGTTTTGTTCCGGTTTTTACTTTGGAAGCACAGGAAGGGCGTATGTTTAGCCCCTTGGCGTTTACTAAAACTTATGCCATGGCCGCGTCTGCCGCTTTGGCCATTACCTTGGTGCCCGTGTTAATGGGGGTTTTTATTCGCGGGCGAGTTTTACCTGAGCACAAAAATCCAATCAATCGCTTTCTTATTGGGGTGTACATGCCGACACTCAATAAAATTTTAACCTACCCAAAAGTCACCTTGGTTGCAGCGTTTATTCTGTTGTCGACCATGGTCTGGCCCTTAGGAAAAATTGGGAGTGAATTTATTCCGCCATTAGATGAGGGCGATTTAATGTATATGCCCACCACATACCCAGGAATCTCCATCGGAAAAGCCCGTCAGTTACTTCAGCAAACCGATAAATTGATAGCGAGTGTGCCAGAGGTTGAATCTGTCTTTGGGAAAATAGGGCGTGCAGAAACGGCAACTGATCCGGCGCCCCTCACAATGATAGAAACATTTATCCAATTAAAACCGCGTAGTGAATGGCGTGATGGAGTGACCACCGAAAGTTTGAAAAAAGAATTGGATGCGTTGGTTAAACTGCCTGGCGTCACCAATGCCTGGGTGATGCCCATTAAAACCCGTATTGATATGTTAGCAACGGGTATAAAAACCCCCGTGGGGATTAAAGTGGCTGGGCCAGACCTCGCCGTCATTCAAGATATTGGCCAGCAATTGGAAAAACTATTAAAAGATGTGGAAGGCACCGCGTCGGTATATTCCGAGCGGGTCGCGGGTGGTCGTTATTTAAATGTGGATATTGATCGTGCAAAGGCAGCACGCTTTGGCTTGAATATCGCAGACGTACAACAAGTTATCGCGTCTGCCATCGGCGGCATGAATGTCACTCAAACGGTCGAAGGCTTAGAACGTTATCCGGTAAATATTCGTTACCCGCAGTCCTATCGTAATTCTCCCGAACAATTGGTTTTGCTACCGATTGTCACTTCCCGAGGAGAACGTATTGCACTTGGCGACGTGGCAAATATTGTGATAGCCGATGGTCCACCAGGGATTAAAAGTGAAAATGCGCGTATCAATGGCTGGACCTTTGTCGATATCGATGGCGTTGATATCGGTAGCTATGTGAAAAACGCCCAGCGTATTGTAGCAGATCAATTAGATTTGCCGGCGGGGTATTCACTTAACTGGTCAGGGCAATACGAATATATGGAACGTGCAAAAGCGAAGCTTATGTATGTTGTTCCGTTAACCTTGGCGATTATTGCAATTCTCTTGTACATGAGTTTTCGTAGCGTAGCGGAAGTGGCGTTATTGATGGGGACGTTGCCCTTTGCCTTGATCGGCAGTATTTGGTTGATGTATTGGCTGGATTTTAATTTTTCAATTGCGGTGGGTGTTGGCTTGATTGCCCTTGCGGGTGTAGCAGTTGAAATTGGGGTGATTATGTTAGTGTATCTTAATCAGGCGCTTGCCAACGTGTTGGACGAAAATGAGAACGCAAACAAGGTCAGCGAAGAGGGTATCCGAAGAGCCGTTATCGAAGGAGCAGCATTAAGAGTCCGGCCAGTATTGATGACTACGGGTGCCACCATTGTGGGTTTGCTCCCGATTATGATTGGGGAAGGAACAGGCTCAGAGGTGATGCAGCGTCTCGCCGCACCCATGGTTGGGGGAATGGTAAGTGCTTTGGTTCTTACTTTGTTGGTGTTACCCGCGATCTATTTTCTATGGAAACGATCGCTTTTCAAGTGTGGTCCAGAATCGACTGGTTCAACGTTAACTTAATCATTAAAGGAAATGTATCCATCATGAAAAACAAATCATTCTTTTTATTCGGTCTTACTCTTTTTTCATCGCTCGTTTGGGCGCACGATGAATCACTTCATGCAAAAGATGCGGAAGCACCGCGTTGTGCAGGTATGAAAAACATGGATCATAGCAAAATAGAAAAAGACGACCCGATTATGCAAGCCATGATGAAAAAATGTATGCACCATAGCGACCAAGATAACGCAAAGAACGATAGCAATAACAAACAACACCAAAAACCTGATTCGGAACATGCAGAACCCAAAAAGAATGAAAAGCACAATCATTAAAGGTGAGGCGTTTTATGAAAAAAATGATTTGGGGCAGTATTCTGGTATTTGTTGTTATTGCGGGTGGGGGGCTTGTGTATATGGCTTCTGGATTCTATCCGATTGGTGCTGATGTGCCACACAACGCTTTAACATATAAAATTTTAGAGTTTGCGCGAGAGCGATCAGTTGCACATGCATCTAAAAATATTCGAGTACCGGATCTAATCCAAGCCGATTTATTATTGCGTGGTGGTGCAGACTACAATGATATGTGCGCTGGTTGCCACCTAAAGCCTGGCGTCACAGAATCCGACTTGAGTATCGGCCTGTACCCAAAACCGCCTAATTTAAGCACGCCTCATGATGACCACGTGCATGGTGACCCTTCGGAAGAAGGGCAAGCAAAAAGACAGTTTTGGATTATAAAACATGGGATCAAAGCCTCCGGAATGCCCGCGTGGGGGCCAACCCATAGTGACGAACGTATATGGGCCATGGTGGCGTTTATTCAACGGCTTCCTGAGTTAGACGAGGACTACTATCAAATTATAACCGCGCGAGGAAACGCCGATGATCATCATTAAAAGCAGACTATCAAAACCAACTGGTGCAACGAGGTAACCATGAAAAAAGTGTTTGTTATGAGCGTTTTTCCACTTTTATTAAGCTTTGGCACGATGGCGTATGCCCACAGCGGTAAAGATCCTCAGAGAGAGTTGGATAAAGCGCTCAATTGGTTGAAACAATACCAGTCGGAATTTAAAGGAAGTGAGAAATCTCGATCGAAAGTTAAAAACCTCTCCCGACAACTCGACGTATTACGTTCACGAACATTGTTATTACAGAATGAACTTGCAGAGTGTGGAAGTGTGGCCTGTTTAAAAAATGGGGAAGTTCGTTATATGCGAGAGATAGCGCACTCATTAAAAGCCACTCAAAAAACATTGGCGCAAATGGATACATTGCTAAATGACATTAAAAACGCGGGTTCAAACAATTAACATTTATAACGGGAGTCGTTGTTCTACGGCATGATTCTCATCTAGGATTCGAAAAATAAAAATATTTTTTCTGGACTAAATATTGATTGACATGAATCAAGCTTAAAACGTAATGTGATGAAATAATACACCTCTATGTTTAGATTTCAATGTTTTTGAATCTGCCAAATCTAACGCGAGAAAATTGATGGCGACCAGACGTATAAGTGCAATAGTTTTAGCCTGGCTACTGATGAGTCAGCCTGTGCTTTCTGTTGCATTAACGAATCTGGCGGCACATGAAGATGCAGGTCATGATCATTCATCAGCTCACCATGATCATCACGGTACGCATTCTGGCGCTCATCACGAAGAGCATGACGGAAAAGTCGATCACCATGAGCATAAAGTTGTCCATCAGGCCCGCCAAGACGCACAGCATTCATTGATGAAAGCTACACCTCATGATTGCGGTCCTTGTGTTAATGGTGATATGAGTCACTGTCAGTGTGGCGTAGTCGTGCAACCCAGTGATTTAACCGCTTTTCGAAATTATGCTTTTTCCCCCTATAAACTACTTTACACGCATATCTTGGCTGCGTACCGCGAGTCACTTTTTCGTCCCCCCATTTTTGCCTAACCTAGGATAAGTCCGTCTGCTGTTTACGTCCTATGCTTCTTTTTTGTAGCTTGGGTTATCCGGTCTTCGGCTTATTCTCCTTACTAAAAAAAATACCTTTTATTTAATCAATATCTTGACCGTAAGTGATGGTTGAGCGCCATTGGCGTTTTTCCCCTCACGAAAGTCTTAAGGAGACAGAAACATGTCCGTTAAATTTTTGGCGGCCGTCCCGCTGGTGACGTTGGTTGCGTGGTTACCTACCGGCGCATTGGCGGATGAGGATCGCCCACGATTCGCTGTGGGCGGTTATGGCGATGTTAAATATGAAACAACAGAACTAAACGATACAAGCGCCTATAGCGCTCGCTTCGTTCCCATTTTTTTATTTAGCTTGAACGACAAAATGCATGTTGAGGCCGAGACAGAAATAAGCCTTTCTGCGGAAGGAGAGACAGAAATCGAACTAGAATATGCCGATTTGCATTATTTTCTCACCGATACAGTCACAGTGACCGCAGGGAAATTCCTTCTACCGTTCGGTCAGTTTGGACCAAATATTCACCCTAGTTGGATAAACCGCTCACCTTGGACACCGGGAATCTACGGCACACATGGTGGTACTCAAGCTATGGAGGCATTACTTCCTGTTTTGAGTGACGTAGGGATCGCTTTTCAAAAAACATTCGTAGTGGGCGAAAACCAAAAGATTTTTTTGGATTTATACAGTACGAACGGTCCGCGCGTCGAAGCGGCACATGAAGACGAAGGGGAAGAGGGTGACGTTGTCGAAGAGGAGTCTCATGATGAGTTGCCAGAACTTGAATTTGATGCCACCAATGGCGATAACAACAAAAATAAAGCGTTCGGCGGAAGAGTGGCGTATGCCTTGCTGCCAAATATCGAAATAGGAGCCTCTTTCTACACATCAAAATACGATGATGAAGACGCTTTGGAATTTAATGCGCGTGGGTTGGACCTCAATATTTCCAGTGCACACTACGCGCTTCGTGGTGAATACATTGCTACGGAAACCGATGGTTTGGAAGAAGAGGAAGGCGAAATTGAAACCCATACATTTAAAGGTGACGGGTGGTATCTACAAAACACACTACAGATTGGAAAAGTCTGGCCATCCGTAGCGGGAACGGAAATCGTTATCGAATATTCAGAAACAAATAAATTAGCAGAATCCAGCCGCTGGATGGCGGGGATAAATTATTGGCTTGACACTCGTTCAGTGATCAAAGTGGCATATGACGATACTGACGTGAAAGATGACGCTGATGATCAGCGTTTTGTCGTTCAATTAAGTTATGGGTTTTAAGCGAGGTAGATGATGAAAAAAATAAAATTTCAAGCAAGCCTTTTAATGTTACTTGTCGCGGTTCTCATGTTATTGGGAATGAGCGCGGTATCCAGCGACACAGATAAAGCGTCAATTAACGGCGCTGCGGTGTTTAATAACAACTGTGCACGTTGTCATAATGCCCGTTCGTTAGATGAATTTTCCTTGAACGAATGGGCCGTCATCATGCCTCATATGCGTGAAAAAGCACACCTTACGGGGAGAGAAACCGATGCGGTTATGCAGTTTATTCGATTGGTTAAAAATGGCAGTGGTGACTCGGAGAAAAAATCCATTAGTAGCGGTGCGGCTCTATTTAAAAAATACAGCTGTCTAGGATGCCACCGTTTTCAAGGGACTGGCGGCACGGTCGGTCCAGCGCTAGATTCAACGATCGAAGATAAGGGAAACGAATTTTTTGTTAAAAAATTGAAAAACCCGCAATTTAATAATCCATCGTCACCAATGCCGAGAATGCCGCTGACGGCAGATGAAATTGAAGCGTTAGCGACGTTTTTATCTCAGAAAGGGATGAATGAGCAATAGCATATTAAAGGTTGATTAGGATAAATAGTGCCAAGGATGGTGGAGACATAAAAATGCCTTGACCTGTGTCTTACACACAGGTTTAGAGTGGGTATGCATATTTAAACTCAGGTTTTAAACCTGGGAGTTGGTTTTACTAAAAAATTGGAAATACTTTATGCGTGTAAATGAATTAGCAAAAACTCTTTCGGTCAGTCCGGAGACGATACGTTTCTATACGCGAAAAGGTTATCTATCACCGGTAAAGAGTCCAACGAATGGCTACAAGGAATACGGCCCAAATGAGCAAGCGCGTATGGGTTTTATTTTGAGTGCGAGGGCTTTGGGATTCACGGTGAATGATATTGGGGAAATTCTGGCCGTCGCAGATGCAAAGAATGCCCCCTGTCCTGTGGTGAGGTTATTGATAGAACAGCGTCTTGCAGAAACCGAAGCACAATTCCAGGAGACGAAGCGATTGCGTGATCGGATGCGCGTCGCGGTAGACGAGTGGCGTAGCTTGCCAGATAAGGCGCCGACGGGTCACATGCTTTGTCATTTAATCGAAGAGTTCATGATAAAGGAAGACGAATGAATACACACGAAATGTCAGGTGCGACGCAACGCCAAGGCGCTGCGGCTTCGGACTCCCACCATGTTAGCGATATAGCGCAAATTTTCGCAAGGGTAAATAATTATGACTGATGCCATCATTATCAAAAATAAAAACACGACAATATCGCGCCCAGTGACTGACGATGCCCAACTTATCGTGCCGGGTATGGGGAGTAATCATTGTGCGGGCCTGGTAAAAAGATCCCTCGAAAGGTTGCAAGGCGTTGAAAATATTCAGACTAATATAGCCAGTCATCAGGTGAACGTTTCTTTCAATTCATCTCGCTCATCATTGCAAGATATTCAGGTAGCAATCGAAAACGCCGGTTATGACGTGACGACAGCGCAGCTCGTGACAGACGCCCATGTTCAAAAGGTTACCCTCACAGTCCCCGGAGTGGGCAGCAACCATTGCGCTGGCCTTGTTCGTACGTCGCTTGAGCGTTTATCCGGTATATTCGACATCCAGACGAATATTGCTAACCATCAAGTTACAGTGAGTTTCGACCCGAGCGAAGTTGACAGCGCTCGCTTAAAACAAACCGTAGAAAACGCAGGGTATGACGTTGCTGATGTAGAAAGCGCTCATCTCGATTCACACAAAACAGCGGAAGATGCCGAAGCGCGATATCTCGATCAAGCGTGGAAAAACCTCTGGTTTGCAGCAATACCCACCACCCTCATTATGCTGTTAATGATCCCAGAAATGTTTTGGCAACCAATACCTGGATATCTCGCGATAGTTGCTGTGCTGGGTTTTCCTGTGGTGTTTTTTCGGGGTGGAAAATCGACACATCGCTCAGCGTGGCGTTCGTTAAAAAATAGAACCGCCAATATGGATGTTTTAATTTCATTAGGAAGCATGCCGCCGTATTTAATTGGTTTGATTGGGTTTGTTTACCCGATGACGTCATTTATTGAGATGGCCTCCACCATTATGACGTTCCATATGTTAGGCCGCTACCTTGAGACTCGTGCAAAAGGGAAGGCGTCACAGGCCATTAAAAAACTGATTAAACTCGGTGCGAAAACGGCGATCATCATGCGCGACGGTGAAGAAATAGAAGTCCCCGTTGAAGCGCTAAAAATCGGGGATGTGATGGTCATTAAGCCGGGGGCCAAAGTGCCGACGGATGGGGAAATTGTTGACGGCTACAGTCACTTGGATGAGTCGATTGCAACGGGTGAGTCTGTACCGGTAGAGAAAGGCCCAGGTGATTTAGTGCTGGGCGCTACGATAAACAAAGAAGGGCTTCTAAAGGTTAACGCCACCAAGATTGGCGCGGACACGTTTTTGTCTCAGGTCATCAAATTAGTCGAACAGGCGCAAGGCTCCAAGGTACCGATACAAGAATTCGCTGACAGGGTTACGGCCACCTTTGTGCCTGCGGTTATTGCGATCGCAATTTTAAGCTTTCTTTCATGGGCGATTTTTTTCGACACATTGCAGCCTGTTTTGGAATGGGGAGGAAGTTTTTTACCCTGGGTCGATCCGACGCTGAGTCCAATTATTGCAGCCATACTGGCGGCTGTTGCCGTCCTTGTTATTGCTTGTCCCTGTGCGCTTGGATTGGCGACGCCCACGGCGATTATGGTGGGGTCCGGAATGGGTGCTGAAAGAGGTGTGTTGATACGCTCCGGCGAAGCGATACAAACCTTGAAAGATATTAAGGTCGTTGTATTGGATAAAACAGGCACCATTACCGCCGGAAAACCCTCCCTCACTGATGTTGTTCCAACTGCCGCCTTTACCGCCGGAGACCTGTTGTTAGCAACTGCGGCGGTAGAAGCGGGATCGGAGCATCCGCTGGCGCAGGCAATTGTGCAAGGGGCTAAGGTTCAGAACCTGGCGATTCCCAAGGTAGAGCACTTTAAATCCATTACGGCACGTGGCGTAGAGGGCGTTGTTAACGGCCAGTTGGTACACGTAGGTAGCCGTCGATTGCTTAACGAACAAGGTGTTGATCCGGGAGAGATGGAAGAGACCTTAACCGCCCTTGAGGTTCAAGGAAAGACAGCGATGTTAGTTGCGATCGATAAGCAGGCAGCGGGGGTTGTCGCGGTTGCCGACACGATTAAAGACGATTCCAAATCCGCCATAAAAGCGATGCACGATCTTAACATCCATGTCGTGATGGTGACTGGCGATAACGAGCGGACAGCTAAATTTGTTGCAGACCAAGTCGGTATCGATGAAGTGCTGGCCAACGTGCTACCGGAAGGCAAAGTGGATTCTGTTAAACAGTTGCAAGCCAAGTACGGCAATAGTGTGGCGATGGTGGGCGACGGGATTAATGACGCACCGGCGTTAAAACAGGCCAACGTAGGTATTGCGATTGGCGCCGGCGCGGATGTGGCGATCGAGGCAGCCGATGTCACTCTGGTGAAGGGGCAGTTGACCAAGCTTGTCGAAGCCATTCTTTTATCAAAAGCAACGTTTAGAAAAATCGTTGAAAACCTGTTTTGGGCCTGGTTTTACAATCTTGCGGCGATTCCTGTGGCTGCGCTCGGCCTGCTTCACCCTATGATCGGTGTTATTGCGATGACTGTGAGTTCTTTGTCTGTCATTGGTAACTCCATCCTACTAAAGCGTGTTGATGTACGCATTAAATAACCGGAGAAAACTATGAGTCACCAATCACAACACCAAAAGCAGATGAATAATAAGGCTGTCAGAAATAAAGGCGGTGTGAAATGAACGTAATCCCCATAAAACTCGCAAGCGCCGCGGCCTTGAGCACGGCATTGATTTGGCTGATGTGTTCAGTCCTGGTGCTCATTGCGCCAGGTGCAATCAATTATATCAGTGGTGCCATGATGCATCTCGAAATGTCGCACTGGGTATGGGATCTATCGGTAAGCAAACTGGTAGTGGGCATGCTTGCTTGGGCATTGATGACGTGGTTGGTGGTGTGGTTAACAACCACAATTTATCTACGTTGGCTAGGAGAAACTGATCATGAGTAATCAAAGAGAAAGCTTTTGGATGACACCAAAAGGATTAGCGGCGATGGGGCTTATTGCCGCGGTCACCTATTTTTTGTTGATGGAACATCGTCAGCATGTCGTTGAGTTTTTCCCATTCCTGATTATTTTACTGTGTCCGCTGATGCATATTTTTATGCACGGCTCACACGGGCATGGGCACCACGACGACCATCAAGACGATCCGTCCCAAGCATATAAGCGCGGCGTGGAAGAGGGCCGGAGACAATCACATCAAAATCATCACAAAGGAGATTAATTATGCACGGTGAATCCGCCTACGGTTTGTGGACATTAGTCATTTTAAATTCTGCCATTTTTATCTTTTTTGCGTTTAGCTTTGTTAAACCGAAAACGAAAACGGAGTGGCGAAGCCTAACTGCCTTTTCAGCCTTTGTTGTTGCCTTGTTTACAGAAATGTATGGCTTTCCATTAACAATATATTTCTTATCGGGGTGGTTGTCAGAAAAATACCCCGGTGTCGATTTTCTATCCCACGAGAACGGGCATTTGTTACATACATTATTGGGGTTTGAGGGAAATGCGCACTTTGACCCATTGCACCTACTCAGCAATGTCGTCATTGTTCTTGGATTTATTCTTCTATCGTCGGCATGGGCAGTATTGCATAAATCACAGCAGACGAGATCGCTCGCGACGTCTGGGTGGTATGCACGTTGTCGTCACCCACAATATCTCGCCTTTATTCTCATTATGTTCGGATTTCTTCTTCAATGGCCCACCATTCCAACCGTTGTGATGTTTCCGATTTTAGTATGGGTTTACGTGCGCCTTGCCAAGCGCGAGGAGAATATCGCGATTTCCGAATTTGGTGATGAATATCGCCGTTATATGGTGATTACCCCCAGCTGGATACCCAAGTTTAAACACGAACCCACTCCTATCTAAGGAAAAAACTATGAAAAAGTTAATCTCATCTATCGTAATTTCAAGCGTATTAATCTCCCCTGTATTTGCTGAAGGGAAACATCAGCACGGTGAAGGCAAGTCGAATGGAATGGCTTGCGGAATGATGGGCACGATGAGTCATGAACAAATGTCTGTAATGCATGAACATATGGCGAAGATGAAATCCAAGATGGAAAAAATAAAGGCGGAAACAAATCCTGAAAAACGTCATAAATTGATGCAGGAACATATGCAAGCCATGCAAGAGGGAATGCTCATGATGCACGGTGGCGAGAAAATGAAAAAACATAAACACTCGAAGAAAATGGGCGATATGGACATGGGAAAACGTATGGAGATGATGGAACAGCGTATGGGCATGATGCAAATGATGATGGGACAGATGATGTCACATCAATCGGAGGCAAAAAAAACCAAGGGTCATCAACATAAGAAAAAATGATGCCTTACAGAAAAGGTAAAACGTATAGGACGCCCATTGGCGTCCTATACGAGTACTAGAACTCACAAAAAACAAGAATTGATTGAATAGTATGTTCAATCTTTAAATTAACTCTGCAATATGAGGTGTGGATATGAGTGAAGAACATCGACTGGGCGTTTCAGAAGTGACGCTGGTGGTTCGCCACTTGAAAATGGAGCCCGCTGACCAAGAAATGATAGACGCGGTGGTGCATGAAATCGATGAAATATACGGCGTGGATTCTGTGTCTTTTGATGCAGCATCGCATGTGCTAAATATCGCTTACGACGCAACAAGGCTCAGTATTGAGTGTATCGAAGAACTGATAGCAAAATACGCGTTGGAAATAAGTCACGACTGGTGGACAAATTTTAAGGAAGGCTATTACCGGTTTGTCGATCAAAATATTCAAGACAACGCCAAAACAGAGCCATGGAGCTGCCACGGTAACACGCAAACCAAAACCAAACAGCCTAAAAAGTAGTGGCGCCTATGACACATATACCGTCGTCTCACAAAAATGACCTGACGTGTCCGGTGTGTGGGATGAAAGAAATTAATGACGAACTCTGGCGGAGCTATCGCGGCATTAAATATAAGTTTTGTTCACAGCAGTGCCTTGATCGCTTTGTTGCACGTACGGGATGTATAGTGGCGGGCCTCAAAGAGAAAATAGAAGACAAAAAGATCGTTTGACTTAGGGTTTTGGGATTGACGATAGCGATAATTGTTCCTGGAGACTACGTTAAATAGGCTTATGCTCCCTCGGCGCTCGGCCTAAACCATTGATAGCCAGGAGATAAGGGAGGCACTTGCATCGAGCTAGCCCTTTTATCTCTAATTTAGACGTTTCGGTAAATATGCACCAATTTCGTCTATTTTGGTGCATTTCACTTCGCTCACATTTTGTCCTCGTATTCCCCGTATTTTGGCGTCACATTGGTTAAGATGCGCGCACGCTAGGTGGTTTTAAATGCTACCGCTTTGCACCAAGGGGTCTAGGCAAATGGATCAAAATTCACTTATCGACACAGGGTTTACCAAACCGAAACCCACGCGTCTGTTTCCGCACGTGGAACCGTCGCCGGTACGCTTTCCCATCCAGCAGGTCCATATCGATTGGGAGCGCCTCTTCGCAAAACGGCCGGTTTTGCTGGAAACTGTCGATGAGATCCCCGCATATCTGCTCAAACCTGAAGTCCTCGTACTCCTAGATGCTGAAAAACACCCAAAATTTCGACTGATCCTGGATCTTATGTGGAGTACCGGCGCCCGCATATCCGAAGTGCTTGCCTTAACCCCCAGTTCGTTTGTCGACGATGGTTTTGATTACGGAGTGATTCTCAAGACCTTAAAACAAAGGGCAGGGCGGACTTCCAAAGCTACCCTACAGCGATCGTCAAAACGTTACGTTCCGATTGTGGACGCAACACTGCAAGACCGAATTCAAAGTTATTTATGGGCGGGGGGCTTTCGGAAGAATGCACGAATATTTCAGGTATCACGACAAACGGTGAATCGCCACATCAATCAAATTTTCGAGAAAGTAGGGGGCGCGCCGTTTTCGATTAGCAGCCATACATTTCGGCATTCCTTCGCGATTCATTTGTTATTACACGGACGGCCACTGAAATATGTCGGGCAGCTATTGGGGCACCGTTCAGTCGATTCAACTGAAATTTATACCAATGTTCTGACATTTGATGGCGCGCATTTTTTAGATGGTGTGGATTTCCACTAAATATACTTAGCCCTGAAAAACTTCTTCAATGAAAAAATATTCGAGAGAAAAAAGAGATCGAGATGTTTGGAATTCCTTTAGGCATAGGACATCCCAATCAAAAAAAACAAAAAGAAAAATTAAGAAAGAAGCGGCTGTTAATGGGGTCAGTAATAGTCGGTGGTTAGACTATTTAATCGATAAAGGATTAAATGTCGTTAAGTTAAGAAATAACAGCTTGGAGATTTTCTTACCTGAAAAAATGAATTTTTCAGACAGCTATGATGAGACAATTCTTTACATAAATGCGCTTCGCCGACTCGCCAAAAATTCCAACAGACGGAATGGGGGGTATCAAATTCGGCATGTTCACTTTAATAATTTAAAACAAATTTCAACGTCAGCGGCACTAGTATTAACTGCAGAGCTATCTTTATGGCAAGACCAGCTACCCATAAATTTAACACCAAACATAGCAACATGGCACCCCGACATTCTAAGTAGATTTAGCGAGCTAGGGTTCTTCGATCTGTTTAAATCTCATCAAAACGACCCCGCACATGATAGCTCTCGTGATTCGAACGTACGTCTTGTCAGGTATATAAAAGGTAGTTGCCACAATAAAGACCACGGGCTTAGACAAAAGGTGTTGGCTATCGTTGGCAAAGAAAAGATTAAAAAGTGGCCAATTCTTAGTGGTGGGCTTGATGAAGCGATTACAAATGTAGGTCACCATGCTTACCCAGAAGACTACGAAATTAACGTCAGGGATAAAAACTGGTACTTAACTGGCGCGTTTAGGGAAGATACACAGGAAATGAAGATTGTTTTTTACGATCAAGGGATTGGAATCCCTAAATCACTGCCGTCCTCTAAGCATTGGGAGAGATTGACTGAATTCTTGTCTAACCTCGGGCTGGGTATTGGTGCTAATATTGGTAATAGGTTGCACCATGCAAATCTGATCAAGGGAGCTATGGAGATTTCTCGAACAAGTACAGGTCAAGGAGACCGAGGAAAAGGGCTGCAAGACCTGTTGAACTTTATACGGGAGAGAGGTCAAGGTTATTTGTCCGTGATAAGTGGGCACGGCCTATATAAATTTGAAATAGCTAACGATAGAGAACGGTCAAAAACAGAGCATTTTTCGATGCCTGTGTTAGGCACACTAATTATTTGGAAAGTGAAGTTGGGCGAAGAAACATAATAAGGTGGTTTTATGAGCATATTGAATGTTGGTAAAGAGTTCTCCAGCCACCCAATCGGACGATACTATACGGATGGACCGGGTAGCGGAGAAGAATTTAGAGAGGAATATTTGCTTAAGCGTTTATCTGAGCTAGGTGATAACGATGTCCTTGAAGTAATTATCGATGATGAAGTAGATGGTTACGGATCATCTTTTTTAGTCGAAGCATTTGCTGGCTGCGTTAAATATGGCCACTACACTTCGGAAGATTTATTGTCAAAAATCGAAATTAAATATAGTGATGACGAGTTCGATTTTTTTTCAAAAAGAATAATTCAGTATGTTAGTGATGCAGAATATTCATCTGAGAAATATAAAACGACAAAAAGTTGAGACTCATGGACGATCATTTTCTTTTAATAACAAAGCAGAATGAATGGCTAGAAAAAATTTACGCGTCAATGTCGAGCGACTGGGTATCCACACTGGCTCAAACGACTCTCGGTGGTATCCTTGCGGCTTCGGTTGGAGCGGTTGTCGCGTATTGTTTGACAAAAAAACAAACTCAATACAATCAAAAATTAAATGGATTCAACTTACAAAAAAGTAACATTCTTAGCCTTGTTTCTAGCTACGAGATACTAGCTACAGAATACTGGAGCAGGGATCGCTGTGAAGATGGTGATAAAAAGTCTGAGCTGTTTATGAAGCTTACTTTTACACAAATTAGGCGGTACTACAAAATATTTCAGACATTTACAATTTGCAATAAGGCTGATAGGGATATTAATGAAGCTATAAGTCGTTTGTATGACATATCCCAAGGCGGAAGTTTCGAAAGCAAATTAAAATCCAAGTCTATTCACAGAGCTAGTCAATCACAGATATTTTGTGGAAAACTTATCAGTCAAATTCATGGAATAAACTCACCGTAACAAACTGGTCACTGAAATCATTTTCAGCTAACCACATTGCGCCAGTTATTTTTTATCAGAGTTAACTGGCCAAAATTAATTCAAGCACTTGAGATTAACCATGTCAGAGTTATTCCGAAGAGTAAGATCCGTAAATGTCCCAAATGAGCTTGCGACCGAAAAACTTCGCAAAATCCTTGATCAATATGTCTTATGGTTTGACGGAGATATTCCAGCTGCAAAGGTTGCATTAATTCAAGATATCATTGAATCAGGCTCAGCAGAAGAAGTGAGCCAATGGCGTGCCGGTATTCTTGAAGCCGTAAAGGTAGGGAATGGCTGAACCCTACAAGGTAGGTATACGTTCGATCCAAGAAGAGCGACACATTAAGAAACACTCAAAACTAGGCTTCAATACGAAACCTCACTATTTCCTATACGGTCTAGTATTCGACATAGCGTATCCAGGCTGCTAGAATAGGTGCATGTAAAATTCTTTAATACGTGAACACCTATGGCCATACCCAAGCCCGTTGCTTTGTACCCAGTATATGCTGAGTTTCAGAATCTAGATTTTTCAGAATATCCGGACCTAAAGGGTTTCATAGATTCCGGCGAAACTTGGTGGAATCGCCATTGGCACTGGGGTTTAGAGTTCCTTAGCTATATTGGCCGAAACAAATCTGGCCACACGTTTACGCGATTTCGTAATGAAACCGAGCGTTTTCTTTTGTGGTTATTTCTTATTAAACAACAACCCATGGATAAGCTACGAAAAGCCGACATCCTTGAGTACGCCGATTTTTGTTGGCAACCGCCAGCATCCTGGATTTGCTTTGCCAATCATGAAAAGTTCAACTTCCACAACGGTCGTTACACACAGAACCGTTCCTGGGCGCCGTTCAAACTACAGGTACCCAAGAACTTAAAGAACAGCGACATTAAACCGGATAAGAAAAAATACCAACCATCTCAGCAGACGTTAACAGCCGCGTTTACTGCAATTATCGCGTTTTACAAATACCTAATGAATGAAGAACATCTCTATGGCAATCCCGCACAAATCGCCAAAACCGATTGCCGACATTTCATTAAAGATGCACAAGTGAAAGAAATTCGTCGTTTAACTGAAGCTCAGTGGCAATATGTCTTTAATGTGGCGTTGAGGCTAGCTGAAGAAGACCGTGGATACGAAAGAAGTTTATTCATCATCTGTGCGTTAAAAACCTTATTTTTACGTATCTCAGAGCTGTCCGAGCGGGAAGATTGGACGCCGATTATGAGTCATTTTTGGCAGGACAGGGATGGTAACTGGTGGCTTAAAATTTTCGGAAAAGGGCGCAAATTAAGGGATATAACCGTCCCTGAAAGCTTTATAGACTACCTTAAACGATACCGTCACTACAGAGGACTGCCCTCCTTGCCATCTACCGGAGAAAACACCCCTATCGTCGAAAAACTTCGTGGAAAAGGCGGAATGAGTTCTCGGCAACTCTCCCGTATCGTTCAAGAAGTATTTGATATCGCCTACGAGCAAATGAAAAAGAAAGAAGGTGAAGACCGCGCTAGAAAACTTAAGGAGGCATCTACGCACTGGTTAAGACATACGGGCGCCAGTATGGAGGTAGAGCGTGGTCGTGCGTTAAAAGACATATCTGAAGATCTTGGGCATTCCAGCATGGCCACAACCGACACCGTATACGTCCAAACTGAAAACAGGATCCGCGCTGAAAGCGGTAAAAATCGAGATGTTAATTAAATAATTTTTCCTTTAAAAACAATGCCCTAGGTGCCTTTTCGAGAGTTTTCCCTCTAGATCGTCAAACACCCTATTTTCCCTCCCTCAGAGTCAACAAACCTAAGTTGCCCAGAATAAGCGTATTGAATTTCGCACGTTATTGTACCCCTTATTTTAATAGCAGGACGGTAGTTACTAGTTCCCACTGCTTAAGGAAGGACGACGCTGAAAAAAGTGTGATATTTATTAAGTTAATATAGAATGTGCATAATTCAGGGAAAGCAAAATATTTCAATTCGCTATATAAATAGTCGTTATTACCACCGAAAAATCATTTTTATGTAATGCACAATACGTATAATATTTACACTATTTATTCATATTATGAGCACATTCAGAACATCAACAAGTGAAGCGTACGGGCTCTTTGAAAAAGCTTATTCGTTCTTTAATGAAAAGCTATTTGAGAATACGCTCCCCCCTTGCATTATAACCTTCCAACGCCAGGCACGCATGATGGGATATGTGTCCTTTAAACGCTGGGTCAATACGGAAGGAAAAACGATTGATGAATTAGCTATCAATCCGACCTATTTCGCCAACTATCACATTAGCAGCATCCTCCAAACATTGTGTCATGAGATGGTTCATATTTGGCAGGAACATTTCGGTAAACCTACACGATCAGGTTATCACAACCAAGAATGGTCGAATAAAATGAGGAAGATAGGCTTGATGCCCTCTTCTACTGGTGAACCTGGGGGCGCTATGGTCGGCCAAAACGTATCCGACTACGTCCTAGAGGGGGGGGCATTTGAAAAAGCATGTGGGGAGCTCTTATCGTCTGGCTTTAAACTTCACTGGTACGACGCAGTCCCATTACCTCCACCAACCCCCCGCCAACAAAACAAAGTACAAAGTAATGTAATCTCATTAGAGAGCAAAATTGAATCACGCTTACTGTCCAACATCGACGAAAAAGAGATTTATACTGATTTTCCAGTTGATTTGGCCGACCTTGCTCGACGACTTGAAGAGCATGAGAGTGAAACTTCAACACCCAATCTTCCACCCAGAGTTCAAACTAGCAAGATAAAAAACCGATCTAACCGCCACAAATATGTTTGTCCAAGTTGTTTCATGCAGGTGTGGGGAAAACCTGATTTAGATGTTAAATGCGGAAAATGTGATGCAAATCTTTACGAGCAAGACTAGCGCTTTTTACGCCGCCCTTATTAATTAGGCTGCAATAATAACTTTTGCTAGCGCATGTAAATCCGGCGTATCCCTCAAGCCTTCGAGAGGGTACTTCCCTCTCAAAACAATATGCACCCAAGCAACTGGTGATATCCGTGCTAATGAGGCAGTTCTTTTGTCATCTTTTTTAACTTTTGCATATTCAAGAAGGTAGTTGAGAACAACAGAATTGAAATAGATAATACAATTCGCCATCAAGCGACTACATTCGTACCACATGTCAATTTCTTCGTCTGACTTCCCTCGAAATCCACCACCATCTCCAATTTTTTCAAAATATCGCTGCAATTGGTGATAGGCCTCACCTCGATTCAGAACAGTTTGAATATACTGGCGAAACTGTCCATCATTAACGTAATTCAGCAAGTAGATAGCTTTTATCAGGCGATCATACTCACGGAGAGCCTTTAAGTTTTTATCTGACGGTGAAGACTGAGAAAGCCGAGCAACAAGATCTTTTTGTGAAACACTTTTTTGATGAAGGGAAACAATCACTCGTTTCACATACTCCCAGCCATCCTCAATTACTTTACGATTGATTGGGGCAGCAAGCTTCAATGACCAATCGTTATCACCTTTTCCCTCAACCAATTCAAACATCGACGAAAATACACGCTTTGTTTTTTTATACCTCGGATTAAACTCCCAATCTGACAAATCTAGCAAGGCAAAATTAAAACTATTAACACCATGAGTATCGGTAGAGGCCGCATTTATATTGATTTCGGTCGTATTGTTATACAACAAATCAAAGACGTTATGGGATTCGTGTGTATTCAGTGGATTAAGGCTGACGTTTACTGGGACATTGTTTGCCGTCAAGGTATCTGCGTATAAGCCCTTTCGCTTGCCAAAGTTCTTCGAAGAATAGCGTACCCGCTTTGTATTTTTACGGGAATGAAGCTTTTGACCATCGAGGGATGCGTGAACAAAGCCTGCGCGATAGTTGTAGTGGCTAAATATCTCCAGCTTAGAGATAGAATTAGAAACTGTATCGCAGGCCTTTCTAAGAGATTCTAGCGACAGGTAGTTTTGTTGAAACCTGAGCAGCGTATCATGAGAGAACTCACAGAGATCCGCCATCTTATAAACTCCCTGTCGAGTAGCGTTGGCGATCAAGCAGGCTATTAGTTTCTCTTCGAAGTATTCAGGCCTTTTCTTTCCTGTTCGGTGGCGTATATCATCCAAAAAACCCGTATCCTGAGCCACCTTAAATATGACTCGAGAAATATCCGTCTTAGAAAGCAAATCAAACGTTTTATGGTTAACGGCCTCTTGGCCCTTAATCTTTTTGATTGTCCAACTGTGCTCCCCGCCATTACGCTCCAAAATCAGTGACTCATTCTCCTTGCTTTGTACACGTTGAGGAACTAGAGTTAATAACTCATCTAACGTTTCAAACCTTTCGTCAAGAAGACCTGAGAGATTCCGCTTTATCGTTTCCGCGTTGATATCGTCAGACAATGCCTCCACTTTATCTTCAGCAATCAGCATCTCTTCTATCGGCTGATATCGAATGCTATCACGCAACAACCAGTGTCGATCAAACAATCTTTGAGACACCAAACGATAGAGATGGTACTCGGCGCGGTTTGAAATTAACTTATTATCCTCATCGTGCAAATATTCATTCGTTTTCTTTGAAAGCCTTTTGTCTATACTTTTAACATGACCAACCTCACCTATTTCAGATTTCAAAGTTTCGATCTGACGAAAAAGTAATCCTAACTCTGCAGAATCTATAAAATTTAATCTGAAAACTATGCTGCGAAGAACTCCTGAAATCTTTTCTTTACACTTATCTACATACTCCCAAAAGTACACATCCTTTTCCAGCTTGCTTCTTGACATATGACGAATTAAGTTGTTCAACGATTCGTCAGAAAGAATCTCAGCAGCACTTTTATTTGCCTGCGCAAGGGTCTTAAATTTATAATCAGATCTGGCCGAGAAAAACGAAAGAATCTTTGCGCCTTCTACCATAAGATCATCCATTGACGACTTGATCTTAAGAATCTTCTCATTAGCGGACTGTCGTGCATCTTTTTCAATTAAATTGACATGATAGGTAAATGCGTCGGCCAAATAGTCAATCAGCGATCGGTATCGGTAGTAGATAAAGCAGGCAAGGTAGAGATTAAACTCTGCGTCGTTCCGTTTTTTATGTCGGGAAAGAGATAACTCACTAAACAGCTCTGCATAGTACTTTATTCTAACCGCAGGAATATTAAGTTTAGATATTAAGGGAAAGACATCTTTTATCAATTTAGAAAGAGTATCAAACGCATCGAATTCCTTATTTAACTCGGGTTTTGAGAAATCACGTCCCTCGTAGCGTATATATTTAAAGATTTGCTTCTGCTCAGCATCAACCAGAAAGCGTTTAAACATATCTTGTACATCTAGAGAGAGAATACGATTAACGACGCTTAGCACCCTATTTTTTTCTGCATTAAATGTAACCGTAACCAACCACTGCAACTTGTTATAGGAAGGAATCTCAACCGAATTAATCCGGAGCCAGTCCAACAGTTCATCAAATAGCGCAATGGGTAGACTCTGATTTACAACCGAATGATTGGCAAACTCCTCAATCTTTTTTTCTAAATCAGCGTCGAACTTTTTAATTTCCACGACAGAAAATATCTTTTTATAGATTTTGTATTTTTGATTGGGAGTTAGTGATACCAACTTGCAAGAACTATTGGAGAAATAGCGCTTACGAACATACTCGAAATCATTTTTTATAGCTTTTAAATCTGGCTTAAGTTGCACAGGCTTCTCTTTGAAATAGCCTAGAAAGAGTATGTAATAGATTTGCAACAGATCAGTTTCTCGATGGCGTAGTTGCGCTTCTTCTTTATCGTTCAGAGTAAAAACGACATCTCGGTTGGCCTCATCTACATTTGGTGGGCAATATAATTCAGAAATTTGTTCTTCGCTAAGAATATACACGCATGCCTCCACGATTTTTTGAGCACAAAACAGCCGCTCATTGTGTGCGTTTTGTATGGCCAAAGCAATCACGAACGACCAAATCAAAAGCGTACTGTTTGATTATTGTGCGCCCATGGTCAATTCGCTTACAGGCACTGAATATCGAAAGCCCCCTAATAGGAAATCAAATACGCAAACTGAAACTTGGTTTGGGATTGGGGACACCGTAGTGCTAGAAAGCCCATGCATCGATCGAATTCCAACCAAGCCTCATGTTTGATTAGTATCGAAAGGCTATAGCGAAGACTCGAAATTTAGCTCTGTCACGTTTTCTGGCATGATTCAGCAGTATAGTGACTGGTACCCTTGCTTAGGAACATTGAGCAAGATTACATCGGAAGTAGCGCCAGATATCCATTTTCGTGCTAGTTATTTCCTCTGTGAAAGCACTGAAAACCCCGGAACTTTGGTGGTTTCACGAGGGCGGAATTGTTTCACGAGATAAAACATCCATTTTTACTCAGTACCCCTAATTGCTTGTAGGGGTATAAGTTTCCACTTTAGGTTGGGCATCCAATCGCATTCATATTGCATATGTTTCTCATATACACCACACCAAACATAATTATCACCAACTTCCATATTTAAACTAAAGTAACACGGCGATCTAACATCCTCTCCCTATAATTCAGTGCTTTCAATCTATCTTTTTAACGGCTTAGGTTTGCCAAACACCTCCCATCAACGTCTTCGTGATCAAAACGTTTTTCTCTAACCATATAAGTAAGTTACATACTGTCCGGACTAGAGGGGTTGTATTGAACATTTCAAAAAACAGCATCATGGTGCCGGTGTTGAGGGCAACACTTCAGGATCATTGAGTAATGGAGAATGCATTTCGGGGATAAGATGTCCTTCTTCCCCTGGACATTCACTCTGATTCGGGTAGCCTGCTGCCCAGGTCAATTGCCGTTGAGATAACCAGCCTTCAATAGTGGGTGCATCTGTTGTCTGTAACAGATATTCGCCTTCAACCAGTTCATAATGGCCGAATACCTCTTCACGTAACTCAAACCCTGACGTTGCATCATTTACTAAACGAGACTCGTATACTTTTCGCCAAACCAAAATATCAAAATTATTATCACCGTCAAAGTCATCAAAATAGAGCTTAGCAAAAGAGCGAACCCCTTGGGCTAAAGAAGAGGTTAAACTTTCTTCTGCCCCCCACCTAGACCAGTATTGATATCTTTGGTCAACAGGTATCGGGGAAACCAGGCCGCTATCGAGGACAGAGTTTAATACAACATCATTGAGATTCAGTTTTGATGTAAAAATAGTTCGATTCATTTGAGTTGAAAAAACAACCCAGTCTATAGAATATAAGTTAGATAACAACATAATAAGCTCATTTGTCCCATCTCCGTCAATATCACCATAGCGAAGAGGAGAACGCTGCATGCATCCCATAAAATCAACATGAGAAACTTCATAGGAAAGCTCTGTCCATCCCATATTATCGGGGAACTCGCCGATAACCCGATCAGTTAGAAGCTCATCTGCTGACCATCGGCCATGCCACCATTGGTGCGTACACGAAGGGTTATTTTCACATGAATTCGCTTCTCCAATTGACCAAGAGCCGAGGTATCTGTTTTGAGTTGAATCTACGGCGAATACGGTCGCGTCTTTCAAGGCTGCGTACCATACGTTTCCTTGTCCCGTATTCGTCCAGCCTAGACAGTTTCCAACCATTTCAATGTTTTGACCTGAAGCAACTTGGATAAGAGATTGGCCCGCGAGTATGTCTTCGGGAGTCATCTGCATAGTTGTACCATCACAAGGTAAAGCAGTCTGAAGGCTCATTTGAGAGTGAGCTTCCGAAGAAAACAATAATGGGAAAAATAAAAGAACGTAATATTTCATCTTAGCGAGTCTAATTATGGACATGGAGTTCTCCCAACCGGTGTCTGAGGTAGGCCAAGAATATTTGTTGATCGAGCATTTAGAAGCGCAGTGGCCCACTGCTCTCCATTCATCCATTCCTCCTCCCCAAACTCGAAGCACCACTCTGGTTGTCCCGCTTGCGGATGAGGTAACCCTGTATTAGGGTCTACGTCTGGGAAGCGATTACCCACCCAAATGTAAGTACGCGGCGGAATTCCATATCGTCTCATCACTTGCATGGCATAAGTTCTATTAGAATACACTCCACCCATAACATGCCTTCCGTTTTGCATTCGGTGACCTATAGTGAGTAGATTACCCCACGTTTGCTGATTGAGGTGTATACCGCCGTTGTATTTTGCAATAGCTTTCATAAGGCGTTCATAAGCGTCATCCGTCCGGGCTGCGTTCATTGTAATAACGCCGCCTGCACCTTGCCTATACCCCACCAGGTCAGCATTGCCAGACTGCAGAGTGAGCCAAGCTCCACCTGTGGTAAATGCATCGATAAACCCGCCATTGCATATACTTGAACCGAATATAACCATACCACCAATGCTGCCTGAAGGAGAAAATAGATTCGAATTATTCAAAGCAGCACAACGCCCGGCATTTCCATACCGAAAAGAGTACTTGATTTGGCTTAAACCAATGCTCCCAAATTCGTCAGCGCCACCTTCACTAATACGAAAATCTGTTTGGGGGCGACCTTGACCCCAGTGGCCAACAGATGCTTCTTGTTGAACCCAACTGTTAAGTAGACCTTCTCGAGTAAATGTTGCTAGCTGTCCCGATGCCGCCAGTACTTGCTCATGGGCTCCCCCAGGGCTACCTGTATAGGTTCCATTCCAGTGAGTTACTCCACTAGCAATCCAATTGGAATCAACCAAATCAATTACTGGCTCGGTAGTATGCAATGAATATGCACGCCAATAGTCAGGCCATAATGTCACTAATGTTCCTAAGAACTGATTATCAACAACGCCGTTACTACGAACGGTGTTTCCTGCATAATCGTTTGTACATACTGATACGTTACGAGTACAGGTTGCGAGTGTCCGCCCTTGCAGTCTACGAACCATTCCCTCTAAAGAAACATTATTAGCTGCACATGACCCCCAGCTTCCTCTATAGGTGTTCCTTGAGTTAGCCTGAAGGCCATTATCACAATTTAGGATCCACCCATTACCGTTTCCACGATCTGAATTAATTCTATTACCCTGCTCCCCAGCCCAGGAGTTGACAGTTAAGTCGACGCCTTTTTGCGGACTTAATCCAAACTGCCAAAGCATAGTCTCTAACATCTCAACATCTGAACCGCTTATTAGAGGTACAGAGTTAGAACTTGGCCGCATAATTCTCGTAGTTACAGTAAACGGAATTTGCTCCGTCGTTGAAACTCCATCAATGGAATAGCTAACCGTCAACAGAGCGCTGCTACCACTGTTCACATTATCTAAAGTAGTAAAACTATCGCTCCAAAGCGCAGGATTCCCCGCGATGCTCGTATCAACAGGTTCCCAATAAACTTCTCTTCTTGCTGAGGCTAGAGCACCGGTGCCACCATGATCTAAGTTTGCCGCTAAAGCATCCGTACACCCGGTGATATCGACGCCGTAATCAGGGCAAAACCGTCCTGGGGCATTAAAATTCCACGTAATTTCTTCGAGCGTAGCACCGGTAGGAATGTAATATTCGTATTTTAAGCGCATCCCCCCCAAGGTTCTAATCAGGTTGTTGCCACTGTCGGGCTCTATAAATATTTCAGTTTCGTCATGCGGTATTTTATAAAAGACGTGTAACCCTCGATCAAATCCAAACTCCCATAAAACATTTCCGAGATCGGATGTTTGGAAAAGCCGGAAAGCTAAATATTCTTCTGGCGATGATTGCTGTAACGCTTCTTGGATAGGTGACAAATCGTCAAAGAGTGCTTGAGTATCTTGGTCGAGCGTTGCCGCAACAGTTTGATTGGCGAATGAAAATACAAATTCTCGAGGAACACCTAAGCGAGGCAACTCTGTTAAAGTGGCTCCAGCATAATTGGGTGTATCCAGCCGGTATAAGATATCCACTTGCTGATCTTCCCATGAAATAACTGGGTCGTCCGTAAGAGAGAATATATCTACCGAAGTTGCCCCGCCTTCGTGGGTTAATTCTATGCCGTGAAGAGTGAGGTCGTATATCGAAAAACTCATTTCCGGACGATATATCCAAGCGGCGTCTGGAATACCGTCGTTATCACTATCCGGCGGAGAAGAAACAGTACTGTTCGGGTCGAAACCTAACTGTTGTTCATATATATTTGAGATCCCGTCACCATCAGTATCATTGGCTACTACATTACCCAGTGAGTTAACGCGAGAACCAAATTCCAGCACTTGCATCGGCATTCTGTTGATAGGCCTATAACTTAAGGGGTCGCTTGGGTCACTTACCATCTCAAAATCACAGGTATTACCTGAGCCACTCGCTTCCGCACATACATGCATATAAAGATGATCGCCGTTACGAATAAAGCCTCCAGCGGGATTGTAGATCCATTGTTGTGAAAACCCTGGGTTAATATCGAAGGTGGCAATCTCACTGAGGGCACTCGAGATTTCGCTATTACCTCCGGAGTCGACAATTCGCGCAATTCGCCCTGTATAACCCGGGATACCTGGAGGTATAGGGGTGCCGTCCGGAGAAGTCCATTCCGTTGTAAGCCGTATTAGTTCATCATCCTTTAAGGCGCTCCCTTCAAAACCGATCAGATATTGTCGCTCTTCACCTGACGTAGAACCACGCTCTATATCATACCGACGATCTGCAGTTACTTTAAGGTTGGGAGGCTCCATATTAATAATAGCGACGGTGATATCGTCACTATCGTCGGGGCTCGCCTCTAAACCGATGCTTTCCAAGGTGTCGTGCACGTACCCCATATAGCCGGTTGTTCGGTTTACGGCATATATTGTGATAGGGTCCCCTGGTCTAGCCCTCTCAGCAGCTTGAATAATTTCTGGAGGCGCTGATGGAGACCATAGCGCACCATTTTCGCTTAATGAACGATATACAAGGTTATAATCTGGACCAAAAATTGGGATCTGGAATGTTGTTGTTGCAGCACTGCCGTTCCTTATAATCGGACTGAAGCTGTTGTTTGCAATGATTTGATTTGTTCTTTGGTTGTAAATGAATATATCGGTATTCAGTAAATCATCTTCGCTGATCTGAGTTAACAGGCCGCCTGCATCGTAAGTTGTAGGCGTGGCAATTGGGATGTTGATTCCATCCTGTTGTATTTGAACCGCGCCAAAAACAAACATGGTGTCCATAAAAATATTGAGACGTTCCGCAACAGAGCTTGAACCGACCGATGAATAAATACTGTCGAGTATCAGATGATTTGTTAGAGAAATTATATTGGGAAACGTAAATCCAGAATTTAACCCGAAACAACGAACAGAGATCGGAATATAGGTATTTGCAAGCGTAAAGATCGGGTAGCGAGGGCGTAAATCTGGATAAAATTCTGCCGTGATAATATCCCTATGGGTATAAAAAAAAGAGGGACATGGTGGTCCGTAAAATGCTAGTGCATATTCGCCCAGGTCATTACTATAGGTAAAACCGTTAGTCCCTGCCCCGGTATACAATTTAACTCGGCCGACGGGCGCTAACGGGTTTCCTTCGTCGTCGAGCAAACGTTGATCTTCAATTTCCTCATCAGTACCGTCCTGATCTTCAGCTTGTGGACGTGCGAGCACATAACCTGCATATACGTTTACAGGTGGATAACCCAATACTTCACTTGTTTGCTGCGCACTTACCTGAGCACTTTGAAGGCCTAGCACCATCGTAAACAGAAATGTCAAAACAGGGGCGCGCCCGGTCGATACCCGAAGCAAACAAACATATTCAGACCTTTCGATTGTTAGCCAATCAATACTTCTCATAATATTATTTAACACTTTCTTCCCGTGCGTCATCATTGTCCTGAGCCTCTTACCTGAAGTTCGTAAGTTGCAGTCAATTCGTCCAAACTAATCTCATCGTCGGTATACTGCCTTAACAACTCTTGTTGATCGGGCGCTACAAATGCGAACCCGATGTAGTCCAACCGCTCTAGTTGAAGCTCACCTCGCGTCACGATACGCTGCCCCACCAGCTCACCAACGCCTACTGGTGTGATTTGTAAAGTGTCTGGGTCCTGCCCTATCCACATAACGAAAGTACCATCCTCAGGTAAATAATCACGAGATCCATTTAATTGAGGAGCTAGCACATCAATGCTTAACTCTCCATGCACCTCTATTCCTTGGGGTTGAATCGCATAAACCCATATTGGCGCGGCTGTCGTTGCAGAGGTATGAGATAGTTGTTGCGCTAAGGTAAATTGCGCATGAACATTTCCCGACGATCGATTACCAGGGAAAACAAAGTTAGCTTGGCTCGCATCTATCGTTACATCTCCGCCAGCTAAACGAATGTTACCCGACCCTGAGCGTATATTTTCGAACGGTATTTGTGATGACAAAGCTGGGACAACCGTTTTTCCAATTTGGTTTGCTTCACCGTTTTGCAAGTTGATAAAACTTTCTACCACACCATAATTGGGAAATTTATTGTCGGCATTAAATATAATTTTTTGTCGGCCTGGAGGTATTCGAAAGGTTGGGTTGTCTTCGAAACCGAAACGAAAATTCCCCTGCAAATCGGCAACAGTAGAAACATTGGCCTCGGGCAGACTGACGCTAAGCCCTTCGATCGGTTGGTATAATTGATTGACAGCGACTCCAACGAGCATCGTTGGTAACGATTCAACAGAAAAACTGTAGTCCGCGATACGCTGCCCTTCATAATCGACAGTAACAAAAACATCTGCGTCATAGGCAAATTCTTGACCTAAATGATAAGAAACCGCTTGAAGACCAGGGAATACAGAAAGCGTCCCCAGAATAAGAGCTTGATCTCGATGTACTTCAACTAAAGCACTGGTTGAACTTGTTTGAAGTAAGTTGAGATTGTCGTACTGGGAAAAATCCCAAGTTTTTCCATGTACTGTTTCACGAACTTCGACGGTTAGTTGCTCTGGGTCTATAGGTCTGTTAAAAAACAAAGCTATGAACTCGCCAACACTAACGTGATTCGCCTCGTTAACAGGCTGCGTTTTTAATACTTCTAACGCAACTTCATTCGCGTTTATTACTTGAATGGTTGTGCTCGTACGTGCAAGTACCGTACTTTGATCGTTTAGTACCTCAACCGTGATGGTATGTTCACCAGAAGTATCGTTAATGTTTAATATTTGTGTCGCGATGTTTCCATCAAGCAGCATGGCTTGTGGCACGTCGTTATCTACTTGTACGTTAACGACATCTGTTGGCGCTAATCCGTTTATTCTACTCACCACTTCAATATCTTCAGTGCCAAGCACAATAAACTCACTATTTAATGCCGGGGAAATAAACTCGGTGGTCACTGGCGTATTTATATTGACAAGTAAATTCTCGGTGCTTGTGTTACCGGCCCGATCAACAGCGGCAAGCGTAAGAGCGTGATCTTGCCCAAATGGAACATTTAGTTGTACCGAAAATTGGTAAACATCACTTTGAGAAGATGGGACCAGACCGATGCTCTGACCATTGATGCTAAAACTTGAAAGCTGGGAATCAGTGATGTCCCCTTCTAGCACAAAAGGTATATTAACAATATTGTTCACTGCTGGCGGCGGTAAAATATTGGGGGATGTTACGCTGATGACCGGCGCATTGGTGTCTCGAAATATTGTTAATATTTCCGTTGCTGTATCGCCATTTACGTCTGTTGCCGTAACAGGTATGGTAATTTCTGTGCCCGCCATACCGCTAATATCGACCGACCGGCTAAATTGTAATTCACCTACTCCACCGAAAATACTCGCATCAACGAAATCCACCGTTACGCCTGTAATCTCTGCGTCACTCGCTACCCACCCACTGACTACAATGGTATCCGTATTGACTACGGCACCGATAAGGGATGGATCAATTGTAACGACGGGTGCTTGACTTGGTCCTTGATCAGCATTCGGGTTATATGTCAGGGAAAGTGCTTCTTGGTTAACACTAAGCGGAGTCGTTACGCGAACTTGCAAAGTATTAAGCCCTTCCTGCAATTCAACGCCATTGAAAACGAAATCGTACCGGCCAACCTGTGAAGATGGTTGTAAGAATTGTATTTGCCCTGCCAGTTCAATCCGAATATTTTCAGTTTGATTGGTGTAGATACTGCCACTTACTGAAATCGTAGGCTGATTTATTACAGCCCCATCCTGTGGCGACTGCACGACAATCTCGGGAACTGTTGGCGAAGTACGATTCACTAAAATCTGAGCAGTATTACTATTACCCGAAATATCTGTCACCGTAATCGCTACAGTGTTGTCGCCAAATGCCAATGGTATTTCGACAGTAAAGCTGCCTGCTTGACCAATAATTGGATTAAAACGGCTCGTGTCAAAACGATTTAATTCTGCAAAGATTTCGCTGATGGCGTTGTTATTGTCAGCCACGCTCCCTGCTAAGAGGATCGTCCCATTTTCTGTTGAACGAGTTTGATCGCCATCGATTGTTATAGACGGTGGTACGCTGTCGATAACAAAATTCAACGTAGCATTAACAGTCCGATTAGCGACGGCCGTCTCAGAAACGGTAACTGTCCAACTGCTCCCTTGTGTTTGCGGAAGCGCTAAACGGAAGTGGCCGGTAGCTGTCTCGGTAGAAATAGTACTTGCACCCGACTGCGCGGTAACAGATAGACTCCCCAGTGCTTGCTCAACGGTGCCGCTTACCGACACTATCTCATTCGTGCCTACCAGCTGCTCCCAAACGTTTGCTGTTGTCATGTGAGCAGAATTAATAGCCAAACCGAGAGGCGGAATAGCGTTAACCTGGAGAGAATCAGATAACGGGCCAAAAACTGAAACGTTGGTATTGGTGAGAGGATTCGTAAACTCCGAAACCGTACGTACGCTGTAGTGGTATGTGTTGTTCCAAAAAGCGCCAGGATCTACGAGATTATTAGTATTCGATTGAGCAAGTGGCTCCGCTGTACCGTCGTTAATCGCGCGGAATATTTCGTAGTTAAAATCTTGTGGCGTACCTGATGAGACGTCCCAGCTAAGCGATACCGGCTCTGCTAAACGAGAAGCCTGTAACTGCGTGACAGATGTAATATTGAACGCAACAAAAATTTGAGCAAGGGACCCTTGGTGGCTTTCGAGCCCTTGTTGGTCAAGCGCTACGACTTGATACTCGTAAGCTGTATCGTTTGCAATATCAGTGTCGACAAACTCCGTATCAGATGCTGAGGTAGTTGTTAGTAAACTGGCAGGAGCCCCGTATATGTTACGGTAAATCGAATAACCTGAAATATTAGCGGTATCAGATCCTGCAGACCAAGTAAGCGTAATATTGGTATTGCCCGTCAACGCTGCCAGCTGATTTTCCACCGCAGCCAAAAGGGTTAGTGAAGCGTCATTTGGATAAGTTTCTTGGTCATTATCCACACCGTCGCCATCTCGGTCAGGGTCGCTATTATCGCCAATATTATCGCCATCTAAGTCTGACGTTTCTGTGCTGTCTAACGGGAATGCATCATTGATATCGGGTACACCGTCGTTATCATCGTCGGTATCGGCGTTATTGCCCGTACCATCGCCGTCGGTATCAACAGATTCGGATGGATCTGTTGGGAATTCGTCTTGATCATCGGGTACCCCATCTCCATCGCTGTCACCGCCTCCCGTGTCGCTCACTGAGACGATAAACACCTGGCGAGCGGATCCTCCTTTGTTATCACTCGCGTCAATGATAAAAATTTCTTCGTTATTGGGCGGAGGTGTTTGCGGGGTCCACCATGTAAGGGTGTTGGTGTCAGTATCAAACTGCTTACCTTCTGGTCCCTGGGTTATGAAGATGGTTACTGGATCTTGATCAGGATCTTCTACCTGAATTTGATACTGGTATGGGACTCCTAACTGAGCAACCAATGAGGGTGTACTGATGAATTCAGGATCCTGATTATTTGGGTCAAAAACGGTGATTAAAAAACCTTGCTCGACAAGGCCTAAGTGCCCATCGTTAATTTTCAATGATATCCAGTTATCGCCGATATGATCGATGGTTGGTGTCCAAGTGATAACGCCGCTTGATGAAAGCTGAATGCCTAGGTTTAATGGCCATGTTGCCAAACTGTAAGTTAAAAGGTCACCGTCGGAGTCGCTCGCTTGTGGGTCATACCTATATAGTTCTCCGACATTTGCAGTAAGCTGCGGTTCTTGGGCGGTAACTGGGAGCGTATTATTTGGGTCTTCCACCCGTAATGTATATTGACGTTCAGCATTGCCAAGTTTACCGTCGTCTACATCTACGCGTACGAAATATTCGCCGGCGAAGTCACGATCAGTAAGGTTCCAGGAAAATACCCCTTCGGAAGAAATTTGAGCGCCTGGCATTTCTGGCCAGGACCAAAAGGAGTAGGACAAAGTATCATTGTCTGCATCAGTCGCGGTTAAATCGTAGCTGTATACGCTACCGATAGACGCAGCAGTAGGCGGTTCTTGACCGATAACGGGTAACTGGTTATTCGGGTCAAATACTGCAATTACAAAGTAGTGGTAATAGGTAAGGTTCTCCTCGTCTGCAATACGAACGTTAACGGGGTGATTACCTCCCTGCTCGGTCGAGGGGATCCATGTAACCAAACCAGCGGAATTTACTGTCAACCCTTCGGGAGCAGTGAGCAATGAATACGTAAGTGCCCCATTTTCCGGATCACTCGCCAAAATTTGGTAACTATAATTCTGACCGACTTCCCCTTCGGTAACAGGTTCTTCTACTACTTGAGGCGGTGCGGCAACAGACTGTGACGAAAGTAAGATAAATGTTAATAAGAAAACTAGCGCTAACCCCATGTGCCGTAACAGCCGGGTAACGACCATGCTCTTATTTAAAACTGTATTTCGCATGATGATCCTTGATTCCCTTATTAAGATTTATCTGCGCTGCAAAAAGTGTAATTGCCACCATTTGTAGCTAAACACCGAAAAATCTGTAATGCTTCGGCGTCGCTTTTCATACATTGATCCATTGAAATTTCTGTTTCAATGGTATTCAAATCATTCACCATATTGGTGTACTGAGCATGTGATATCTTTTTTGCTTTAAATCGTGCTTCGGAGATTTTTTTATTGCTTGTCACATAACGCTTGGTAGCGTCCACGGCCTTATAACATAGTTCCGGCGAGCCCTGAGCGGCTACCGGAAACGAGAGCGCACACAATATACTGAGCCCTAGCCTTACAAAGGTTTTAAGCGTAATTGTTAACCTTGACATTTTTTCTAACATCTTAAATACCATTTATTTGTTTAACCAAAGCATACAGCCGAATATTGAATAAACTAGACGTATCGTTGCTTAACTACTTTGTGTTAATAGTGACCTTTGATAACAATTTTTTAATTTCAGACTCTCGTATTTCTTTGCGCAATTGATAACGAATATTCCCTTTTGCCGATTCAAAAGGTTTTTTTGTAATGGCTGGCCCACCTAGTATTTTCACGACGTGAATACCAAACTTCGTTCTAAAAGGTTCTGAAATATCACCTTCCTTCATTGCGAATACTCTGTCTGAAAACGACGTGTCGACAGCCCCTTTTTGTAACCAACCAAGGTCGCCACCTTTGCTTCCCGATATCGTATCGTCTGAATATTCTTTGGCGATCTCAGAAAAATTTTCACCTGCTTTTAATCTGGAATATGCTTCCTGAGCAACGGTTAATTTTGCTTTAAGCTGTACATTACTCATACCTTCATTGGTGCGCATTAAAATATGTGCAGCATGAATTGATTGATCTTCAAACTCTTTTTCGTGTGCGCTATAGTATTCTCTTAGTGCATCGTCATTCACCGCTTTGGCCAAATACTTATCGATGTAGGTGCTAATCAGTATTTCCTTGCGATATTCAGCGACCTTTGCTTCGAGCAAACCTTCCTCCAGCGCCCCACTACCGACGACCGCTTGAGCTAGCGCTTCTCTCTCTAAAAAACGATTCAATATGGTTTCACGGTGCTGTTCATCCTTAACACTGATACGTTCCACCTTTAAGTAATCTACAAATTCTTGTTGAGTAATCGTCTTGCCACCAACTTTTGCTAAGTGGTCTTTAGGTGTACATGCGCTCATACTCCCTGCTAGAGCAACAAAAAAAGAAATATGGATTAGCTTGCGAGAGTAGGTCGTAATGTTTAGCATTATTGGAATTCCGGATCTTTATAATGAATATTGGACTGGTTCATTAATTTATTTGATATTGTTTCGAGTGATTGTTTTAGTTGTATGGGCAGCAAGGCCCGGCGTATTTCGTTGCTCACCTTTTCTAGGGGTTCTGGAACATTCTCCTTCACATCTTTTATCCGTATTACATAAGGCTTGCCATCAACTAACACTACTGAAGAGACATCTCCTACTTTCATATTCTGCATAGCTAGGCGTAAACGCTCGTGTAAAATCGCATCTGACGATTCGCCCTGACTATACCGCACAGGTACCCCTTGCTTGAGTAACTGATTCATATATTGCCTCCAATCCAGCGCTTTCGCCGAATTGTTCAACGCCAGCATAACCTTGCTGCTGTCTGCTCCATCACTTTTAGTAACTCCCGTTAACATTTCATAGGAATGAACCGTGCCGCCACCAAATCTTTCGGGGTTTTGGTCGTAAAAATCTCGTATCATTTCTACAGTTGCCGGGCGCGGAGGGGAAAATTGTTGCAAATATGCCTTTAAATACAAATCCTCACGATAGGCTTGCGCTTGAATATCTAATTCATATTTCTTTTTCTGGTCTAGTTTTTCTTCTGCTGACTGTAATACAACTCGACTGAGCACCATCGTTTTTAAAATATTACTACGCAGGTCATGATTAACCTGCTCGACATTTTCTATCCTTAGAGTCCTTCGCATCGTTTGTTCTAGTTCGTATTCAGTAATATTGGAACCGTTAACTGTTACCAGTACTTGGCCTTCAGGTATTTTTTTACCACAGCTCACAAGTATGAGCGTTATCAAAAATACCAAGTAACTTTTATTTATAAGTGTTTTTATCATGGCAATTCACTATCTATGTCTGCAGTTACGCTACTTGTACTATCGATTAACGAGTTTAATGTATCGATAACTATCACACGGTCATCGCCAAAGTTAACATCAGCATCACGAGTAACTCTCATTGTTTGGAAATTGTGCACACCAATTAGTTCGTTGCCCACAACAGAAGATATATCGGACGTCGATTCAACCACTAATGTTTCTTCGGTATTGGAAAGCACTCGATAAGTTGAAGCATTATTATCTCCAGCATCAAGCGATACTTGATAATCTACAAAGCCCCAGCCATATATGTAATCACTGCTGTGCCAGGTGCCGCCGAGCGTTTCTAATATGACTTGATAAGCACCATACCCATATCCCAAGTAATTGTTATTTACGCCGGACAATGCTTCGTTACTAGTTAATGTCGCATGGCTTATAGCGACTAAATAACTTCCAGCCGTCAATTCATATTCATAAACACTGCCGGGTGACAAGTTCGATCCAGCAAATAGGTCGGCACTATCAAGACTGCCGTCATCCACCAACAAATAGAACGACGCGATAGTAAACTCTTCGTGTTCCTGTTCGTAGTGTAGACGGATTCTACGATCCTCCGTCAAAGTAAAACTATGATATTGAACTGAACCAGTTCCGTTAGTGGTGAGACTACCGGACAAGCGCTCGTACAGCGCACTATCATTCCCGATACCAATGGCCCATTGATTATTCCCTAAGTCGGTAGCGCTTGTAATCGTATGGCGCCCGACAGCCTTAATTGCCGTCGTTGTGTTAATGGCGGCACTATTGTTTTTGTTATCAACGTGTAAATGCCTATTGCCTGACACGATGTCTTCAAAATAAACAGTACCCGCACTAGCTGTATTTGAGCCATTACTTCCACTAAGACTGGCTTCGATTGCGCCCGTAAAACTGCTTCGGTCATTGTTATATATACTAATTCGGCCACCGGCTCCGTCATAACTTGAATTACTATTTCCGTTTGCCTCTATTTGTCCACTACCCAGTAAGGTATCGACATTAAGGTGAATACCACCTCCCGCTCCACCGTTTTCAAATGGCGCGTTATTCGCATTAGCCAATACACCGCCATTGAGAACAAATGTAGAAGCTGAAATCCGCGCGTAGCCGCCACCCGCAGTACCCGATAAAAACCCACCGCTACCAGCAAATCGCGCCTCCCAATAATCTCCATAGGTACAATCATACGGTTGCTCAATATCTGTATTGGAATTGAATGTTGGCATACCCCCATGACAGCCTGTGTGTGATGGGTTCCATTCACGAGTTGAAGAGTTATAACGGTTTGATAGGAATTCTGGACCACCGTATTGCGCAGGATAACCTTTCTCCGAGACATCAATATTCGAAGCCGCATCAACAGTTAATGTATTCCCGACATTAAGTTCTAAGCTGTATAGGTCTTTCAACGGTGTATCGGTCGAGGGGACAGTTACCGTCGACCCAGTATAAACATTCATGTTATTTGTAATATTTAGCGGCCGGGTTAGTGTTAACGTCGCGCTATTTAACAAGTTAACATTATCAATAAACACTGAGGACGGCGTGTGTTCAAATGAAACGCTGCCGTTATCAGCCAATAAGCCAGCAAAGCTTATTGGCTGTATCGATGAAAGTGAAATATCACCACTAGCGACAGAGAGGTCTCCTTGAATATCGAGGTCATCCGCCTCGATAAGCCCCAGCGATACATTGCTAAACGTTGGTGATTCTAAGGTCAATAACCCAACCTTTAATCGGCTATCTAGGTCAACAATAATCCCGGATAACTCATTAACAACGACGCGGTCCGTGAATTCCACTTCTGCTTGACCCGTAACATGAATGCTGTCAAAGGTTTGCACGCCTATCAATTCGTTGCCAACAACACTTGAAAGATCTGTTGTCGATTCGACCACTAACGTTTCTTCAGTATTGGATAGTACACGGTAAGTCAGTGCATTCGCGTCGGCGGCATCAAAAGATACTTGATAGTTGACATAGCCCCAGTCAAATAGAGCATCACTGGCATGCCAAGTGCCGCCTAAGCTTTCAATTATGAATTGGTAAGATCCACTACCAAAGTGGGTGTCATTTGTTGAGTTGTTATCCCCAGTTATTGCTTCGTCAACACTCAAGTCAAAATGACTAACTGCTATAACGTAATCGCCAGAAGGAAGCGAAAAGCTATTCGAATTCCCTAGGCTTGAGCTGCCCCCCCAAACGGAATCGTTTGAGTCCAAGCTTCCGTCATCCACAAACACCTGGAATGCCAAAGCGATAGGCTCTCCGTCTTCGTATCTAACACTCAGGTCGCGATCGTCAACGAGGCTCAAGTTGTAGTACTGAACGGAGCCATTCCCTGAGATGGTTGTGGCTCCCGTAACTCTTTCGTAAATTGTGCTGTCATTACCAATCGAAACAGCCCATTGGTTGTTCCCAAGGTCTATTGCGCTACTAATCGTATGTCGCCCAATAGATTTAATTGGTGTTACAACATCTTTGGCGGCACTATTATTTTTATTGTCTATGCGTAGATGACGAGCACCTGACAGCGTATCTTCCAAATAAACCGTACCTGCTGCCCCAGTATTTGAAACACCTGTGGAGTTTAAGCTAGCTTCTAAAGTTCCACTAAAGCCAGTTCGGTCATCACTAAGAATACTGATACGTCCACCGCTTCCATCGTAATCCGCATCTCGATCGCCGTTAGCTTCCATTCTACCGTCACCGGAAAGTGCGCTCACATCAATATGGATGCCACCACCAGCACCACCAATTGAATAACTGCCTCCAAAAACTTCAGCATTGGCTAATACAGCCCCTTCTAAAAACAACGTTTGCGCAGAAATTTCGACAAATCCGCCCCCTGTATTTGTGCCGCTGCTACCTGAGAACCTTGCTCTGCTGTAGTTGCCGTACGTACAATCAAATACGCCTTCGGAACGATCCAGATCACTCGTAAAACTGCGCATTCCTCCATGGCAACTCCTTCGCGCTGTTCCATAACTTCCGTCTGGACCAACCACTGCGTTGTTACCACCGCCTATGGCATAGCCCTTTGCCGATACATCTATCTGAGAGGTCGCATCAACCCAAAGCTGGTTAGACACATTTATGTTAAGGTCGACGGGCGTAATTAAGATGTTACTGGTCAATTGCTCAGGTACGCTAATTGTCGACCCAGTAAGGACATTTAGATCGTTAGCAACATCAAATACCGGAGATGATATAGACAATAGAGTGTTGTTAGATAAGGTTACGTTGTTTGCGATCTGCAACGGCAGGTCAAGATTTAGTTCGACATTACTGTTGTCGATTTGAATATTATTGATGCCGTTCAGATTACCGCCCATTAATTCGAAGGTAGAGTCAGTGATTATAAGGTCACCTTGGGTGATAACCTGACTTGCTTCGATAGAAAAGTCGACATTGTTGAACTCTCCAGATTCAAATGCGATCAATTCAACCATTAAACGATCTCGATCAAATGTCGAGTTCGATAGGTTGTTGATCGTTACTCGGTCAGAAATTTCCACAACCGCTTGGCCTATCACCTGAATGGTATCGAAGGTCTGAACACCAATTAGCTCGTTGCCGACCGTAGAGGACAGATCAACGGTTGATTCGACAACAAGTGTTTCTTCGGTGTTAGAAACAACTCGGTAAGTGGGCGCAACGACATTTTGGGCGTCCAGTGAAACCTGGTAATCAATAAAGCCTTTATCATATGCAGAGTCGCTGCTATGCCAGGTACCTCCGGTAGTTTCCACGAGGAATGTATAAGCCCCTGAACCGTAAGTTGGGTTATCATTATTCTCGCCAACAACTGCTTCTTCGGTCGTTAGAACGCGATGGCTGAAGGCTAAAATATAGTCGCCAGCTGTTAAGCTTATACTGTCGGTTTCCAGTCTATCGATCGGGAAATTGCCCACATAATCACTCGAATCTAAAACACCATCATCGACGAATATTTGTAGCCAGCCGTCAATGAAATCCCCGTATTCGTAGCGAACATTAAGGTTTCTATCTACAGCTAAGCTTAAGTTGTGATATGTAACAGACCCCGGACCACTATTGGTAATCGCGCCACTATAGCGCTGATAGATGGAGTCATCTTGAGCGATACCAATGGCCCATTGGTTATTACCTAAATCTGTTGCCGAAGTAATCACGTGCCGGCCAATAGACTTAATGGGAGTGATGAAACCTCGCTCTTCACCAGATTTTTGCACAATAAGGTGGCCATCGGGTGACATAGCATCCTTTATATATACCGTGCCCGCACCAGCTCGTGTACCTGATTCTGATGTTTCAATTACGCCGCTGAAGCCACTGCGGTCCATGGCATCAATGCTGATACGCCCACCGCCACCATGAGAAACAGAGTTAGCATTACCCTGCGCCTCTATGCGACCACTACCCGCCAGTGTATTGACGTCGATATGGATACCGCCGCCAGCACCGCCAACGCTGTATATGCCGCCACCACTTTCGGCATTAGCTAGAACATCACCGGCTAAATCAAAGCGATCTGCAGTGATTTCAATAAACCCACCGCCAACATGTGTCGCACCTGCACCTGCAGAAGCTACCCTTCGGTAATTACCATAGGTACAATCAAACGGTGTCACACTGTCGCTACGGAAGTAACGCATTCCCCCATGACATCCATCACGCTCTGGGCTAAAGATAGGTCCGTCTGGATAGCCTTTTGAAGACGCATCAATGGCTGATGTTGTGTCCACCGTTAAATTGCCCGAGATGTTTAATCGTAGATCTGCTGATTTGTCTACTGCATTGTATGAAAGTACGGGAACGGTTACTGAAGAACCGCCAGTTACATCCATATCTCCACTCACATTAAACGATGATGCCAGTATTAAGGTTGCGCCATTTACTAGGTCAACCGCATTGGTATTTGTATTGGTAATCGGCGAATCACCAAGGAGCGCAAGAGTTCCTCCGTCTACCGAGATATTATCTACAATCAACGGCTGAGCGAAGGTGAGCGTAACATTGGCATTGACTGTTGACAGGCTGCCCCGGATAACAAGTTCATCGGCATCGATAAACTGAGTTACATCGGTATAAGTAGGCGAATCCAAGACCAGTAGGCCGACGTTCAAGCTTCCACTACTATCAACCACTGTACCGGACAAATCATTAATCACAACATGGTCAGGAATATCCACAATTGCCTGGCCTGTCACCTGAATGGTATCGAAGGTTTGAACACCAATCAGCTCATTGCCGACAGTAGAGGACAAATCAACATTCGACTCGACAATAAGTGTTTCTTCAGTGTTAGAAACAACTCGGTAAGTCGGTGCATCGATATTAGCCGTATCCAAGGAAACCCGGTAATCAACAAAGCCGCGATCATAAGACGCGTCACTTCGACGCCAGGTACCGCCTGTAGTTTCCACTAATAGCGTATAAGCACCTTCCCCATAGGTCGGATTATCGTTGTTTTCCCCTGCAATCGCTTCATCGGTTGTTAGAACGTAATGACTGAAGGCCAGAATGTAATTGCCAGCGGCAAGACTCACACTATCTGTTTCGAGTCGGTCAAGACGGAAGTTGGCCACGTAATCGCTTGAATCCAAGCTTCCATCATCCACAAACACCTGCAACCAACCGGTATCAAACTCTCCATCTTCGTAGCGAACATTAAGCTCTCGTTCTGCCGATAAGCTAAGGCTATGGTACGTCACGGACCCAGGGCCGCTATTAGTAATCGAGCCGTTGAAGCGCTGGTAGATCGAGGTATCTTGGCCGATACCAACGGCCCATTGGTTATTACCTAAGTCTGTCGCCGCAGTGATCACGTGTCGGCCAATCGATTTGATTGGGGTGATAAACCCACGCTCTTCGCCTGATTTATGGACAACGAGATGACCATCAGGTGATAAAGCATCCTGTATAAACACAGTGCCCGCGCCAGCTCGAGTCCCGGAATTAGCGGTTTCTATCAGACCACTAAAACCACTGCGGTCCAGAGCATCAATACTGATACGCCCACCGCCACCATGAGAAACAGAGTTAGCATTACCCTGCGCCTCTATACGACCACTACCCGCCAGTGTATTGACGTCGATATGAATACCGCCGCCAGAACCGCCAACGCTGTATATGCCGCCACCACTTTCGGCATTAGCTAGAACATCACCGGCTAAATCAAAGCGATCTGCGGTGATTTCAATAAACCCACCGCCAACATGTGTCGCACCTGCACCTGCAGAAGCTACCCTTCGATAATTACCATAGGTACAATCAAACGGTGTCACACTGTCGCTGCGGAAAAAACGCATTCCCCCATGACACCCTGCACGCTCAGGGCTAAAGCTAGGCCCGCCTGGATACCCTTTCGAAGACACATCAATGGCTGATGTTGCATCTACGGTTAAATCGCCTGAGATATTTAACCGTAAGTCCGCCGATTTATGAATAGCACTAGACTCAAGTGTGGGTACAGTCAGTACGGACCCACCGGATACGTTCATATCGGTACTCACATGTATAGGTGCCGTAAGCGTCAATGTGGCCCCATTTATTAAATTCACCGTGCCACCGATAGTTGACTGTTCATCCAGCTCTAGTAAGAGCGATACGCCATCAATTGTGAGATCGCCGCCAACATCCAATGAAGTCGCAGTAATAACATTACTAAAGCTTGAACCACTCACCGTTAAGTTTTGATCAACTTGGAAGTGTCCATCAATTGTCGCCGTAGATTGATTAATCAAAACGGTTGTTGCGGTCACGTCATCGTCGTACGCAACCGTTTGATCAATCCATTGGACATCCCCAAGTACCACTTCACTACTCACACTTAAGCTAGTTGAGTCACTTATACCATTTACGGTTGCGATAAGATTAGCTGCGCCAGAAGCAATTACATTGAACTCGCCGGCTTGAGCCCCGACAGTGGCGATAACTTCATTACTACTGCTGTAATTCACCCCTGCAGTCGCAGGGTCGGTGACATCAACGGTGTAGTTTGAGCCGTTGTAAAGGATATCTGCGATGACCTGTATGGCAACCGGGCCTGAAAGCTCATTTATGTTAACGCTCAGGGATTCAGGTAATACCGATATTGCGACCACATTTGAAGGGTCAAAATTGATACTACTAGGGTCGTTCGGGTCACTACCTTGGTCCACTTCCAAACCATCTGGAGCGCCGTCTCCGTCGGAGTCGGAATTAAGCGGATCTGTCCTATGAACATTGACTTCTGCACCATCGGCTAGACCGTCTCCATCGGTGTCAGCGAGAGCCGGGTCGGAGCCTAAAGTAATCTCTTGAATGTTGGTCAGTCCATCACTGTCTGAATCCTCAAGCGCATCGTCAACGCCATTTGAGTCAGAATCTAGGGAGGTTGGATCCAAATTGAGCGTAATTTCGATAGAGTTCGACAAACCATCGTTATCAAAATCACCGTTCTCGTAAAGCACGATGAGGGATACGGAGTTCGCAACGTGTAATGCGCCGCCTTGGTAAGCGCCCCCAAGCTCAATGGAAATTTCGGTGCCATCAGGCGCCTGAGTATTACTGTGAGTCGGCAACTGAATGCTACCTGCTAACCAATCAAAGGGATGCGTAACACCACCTACGGTTGCTACCCCGGAAGAAACTTGGCCAAGGTCAATGCCTACACCAACTTCTATATTCAGCGAAATAACGTGATTCTCAAGTGCATAAAGCGGTACAGGGTTATGTATGGCAACCTGAGGACTACATACTGTTCCAATTTGGTTTAGAACGGGATCATCTTCTGCAAGCCCTAGGAGGTCAGACGCTGAAGTGTCGTAATCGTAACAGCGGTTAAGTGCTATCGGTCCATCTGCCGTAAATTCTACGGTTCGATCCTGGACAGAAAATTGGCCCGTAGTAGCAACGCTATCCAAACTAATCGGGACAAATACACTATCTGCAGCGGGTTCATAGACTTCTTCACTAAAACTGAACTGCAATGGTGGGGTTAAGCTGTTATGGGCTAAGCCAAACTGAGCTGTTTCCATGGCAGGAAGTCGCTTCAAGAAGCTTAACGAGAATGTCTCGGTCAGTGGCAGCCCTACAGATAAAGGCACCATACTATTCAACGACAACGTCACAGTTTCAATTTCACTGTCGCTAACTGGCAGTGACGCAATACCACGAACCATGCTTACGCTGCTGCTACCAGTATTGCCTCCGCTGGTGGCACTGCCATCAAATGCAACATCAATGGTGTAGTTAGCGTCGCTACGGTTCTGACTGTCTCCGAGGGTTTCCACAAGATTACCGTGAATATCCAAGAGTCGAATTTCAACCGTTGCCGTTTCATCAACTTCTAATCTAGATGGGTCACCTAACGCATGGTTAGACTGACTAATAATTTCAAATTCAAACCCTGCCGGGGCATCAGGCAAAATTTCCAAAGGTAGGCTAGAAACGTCGATGGCGCCTGTTACAGGGTTGTCATCGTGATCGTAACTAAAGCTCAAAGAAGCCCCTGGATCGACCAATAATGCTGTGTAATTACCGCTGACATCAGAAGCCGCTACATCGATCGTGGCCAGGCCATTGATTAACGTAATTACGGCTTCTTCACCGACTACAATGCCATTTTCCATAATTGGGCTTATCACCGATTGGTCATTGAAACCAAAATGGAGATCCGGGTCGGTCAATCGCATGGTAACCGGTAAGCTGGCCACAGCACTTACGTGGTTGCCTGCTTCGTCAAGCGCACGCATTGAAATAGTGAATGGGCTGTTTGCTACTACTGGAGCAACGTAGTCAAAGGACACAACGCTGATATCACCCGGTAGTACCTCCAATGCATGGGTTACCGGGGTTACAAATGAGAAATCTGACAGCGCAGCGCGTACCGTGTACGCGCCATTCGTTAGCACGCTGTCTAGCGTTAGCGCCGCTAAACCGCTACTATCAGTAGTATTCGTACTGCTTTGCACTACCGTGGCATCGCTATCTAACAATTGCCAGCTAATCATCTGGTTTGCTACTCCGCGGCTAGCACTGTCACGCACCTGTACCTGCATGGTGGCACTTCCACCAACACTGATAATGTTAGGATTAAGGTTCGCATCACCCTGACTGGAAAAGCTAATCGTGTTCGGGAGCTGCGTCATCGCTATCGTTTGTACAGCTGTTTGAGCACTTTGCCCCAACCGGTCTGTTACTTTGACGATAAAGCTGTAGTCGGTATCGGTAATTGCACTTTCGCTAGTCCTGATTGCCGCATGCCATTCATCGCTACTGATGTCACTCGTTTTTTGTAGCAATCTCTGACCAGCTGCATTGATTTCAATGAGTTCAAGGGTCATGTTCTCCACGCCCCCATCGTCAACACCATTCAAGCCACTTAATGTCAGTGCTATGTTGGTATCGTAGAACCCTGATGGCGGGTACTGTAGGCTTAAAGCGCTCACGTCGGGAGCACTATCCTCAGTTACAGTAATATCAATACTCTGACTTGTACTTTGGCCCAAGCTATCGAATACAGTTATTTGCAGCGGCTCGATAAGTGTTCCTGCAACTCTTGTGCTGCGTGTATCAGAGATGGCGAAACGGTGGGATAAATGAGACTGGCTTGCAGCATAGTCGTAGTCTACACCGCGCCACGTGACTCGCAGATTACTTAATTCAAGATCATCGTCTGCCGAGACGTCAACCTCAAAGCTACTCTGCTCCATAATCGTAGATGGCGTTTGCCACGAGCTGATTGTGGGCGGGTTGTCAGTAGCCACACTTAAATTAAGCGTATCCTGTGAGCGGTTGCCTGTATGATCAAGAACATCCAATGTATAAACGAAATTGGTACCGGCGACAGGGGCACTCTGGGTATAGACTACGCCCTGATTACCAAAGCCCGCGGCAACAATTTCGTTGTCACGTAGCAATAAGACAACATCCACTCCACTACCACTATCATCCGCAACACCTGTCAACGTAAACGGGTGGCCTGCTGCGAGCTGAGGACCGATAAACTGCCCATCAACCGTGAGGGTAGCGCTAGGTGCGAACGGGTCGTTTATGCGCGCAAAAGAATATGGCGAAGAAGTTGCCACGTTGCCATAGATATCGATAGCGTGGGCAACAATGTATCCGTCGTTGTCCAAACCTTGGAACAATATGTGTTCTGGCCCTACGCTCGTTCCAATGAGCTCCTGTGACCCGTCTATCGATGAGGAATAATAAAACTCAACTCTCTCAATGGGTTGGGTGCTGCCGTTAATCGAAGCTTCCATACGCAAAGGCAAAGGCCGGTAGAAGCTATCCACGGTCACGTCGACCTGGAACAGATTAACCGGTGCTCCCTCGCCTTGTAGGATGAGCTCTCGGTCTACGACATCTATCAACGCCCCAGTGACAGTTTCGGCTGAAACACCCAATGTAAACGGTTGACCATTTAATACATTTGCCGGAACAGGGATTTCAGTTACGAATGGTGTTTCGCTGTCAATTGCCACCCGTTGCCCGTTAATCCGATATTCGATGGAAGCAAACCCGTCCATATCGACGTGAGTTAGAGAAAGAACATCCTCTTGGCTCACCACTTCGTTTGGCGAGGGCGCACGCAATGCGGCATTCGAAGAGGTCCATGTTTGAGGGAACTCAATCACACTAACACCATCATCGCCCATCCCGATAACTAGGCGTTGTTGGTCTGCAGCTAGCGCGCTGACAGGGCTTTCTGTCGCGATAATATTCGGAAGCGTAGTCCAAGTGTGTACATCAATAGCTGTTATGCCTTGCCCTACTGCTGCCCAAACAGTCCCCTGTTGATAGGCAAGAGCATCAATATCAGCCCCCAAGGCCAAGCTGGCGGAAGCAAGGCTGTCGATGGATAAGCGATGAACACTATTATCAATCGCATAAAGTAAAAACTCACCACTATAACTCAGCAGGTCTATTGCTGAAGCTGCTGTCGTAAGACGAACAAGCGGTGATTCATTATCAAAAATAGGCAAATCGGCTACCGTTAGCTGGTATATTCCGCCACCACTCATCGCAACAATAATCTGTTGGCCAACCAAGGCCAAGGCTGTCACATCCTCTCCAGCCGCAACCGTGACTTGATCAACCAAGTTGACGCTATTCCTGTCGGCAATAAAGAGATCACTTCCCGCACTGGCTACAATAAGGTCTTCGCTCACCTCAAAATGGTTAAAGCTATGCCCCTGTAATAACACCTCTTCTCTGCCAGACGCGTCTACACGAACAATACGTTGGAAGTCTGGTTGCACGAGATAGCGCTCGGACTCGTGTATGGCAACCCGAGTAGAAGGGACCATATATGGCCCTGGGTAAACCTCGGAACTCCAGCCCCCTTCGCCATCTGGATCGAGGAATAGAGCGCCGTAATTATCTGCCGCAACAACTATATGCCCATGATCAGAAGCGATATCGCGCACAAGCCCCCTTGGCCGAAGCTGGCTATAGACTTCATAAGGCGCAGTTTCTTGTACGATTATGTCAAAAACTGCGCCGACATCGTTTCCAGTCCATAGTTGTCCAGCGCTTATTGCCACCTCACTACCAACATCGATTGGAAAATAGCCCGTCAAAACAGGCCCATGCATGTTTCTATGATCTACGACGTATATCGCTTGGCCATCGGACGAAACCGCCAATAAATACCCCTGTAAGGGCAATAACTGCACTACCTGGACTGGAAGCTCGAACTCGTGGGCTTCTAAGTTCGCATCAATTCGCTGAGCTAGGCCGTTATTTAACGTTGCGATGATGTCGTTATCTAACAAGGTCATGGCGGTGTACGAGCCACTAAATTGATGTTGTACTACTAGATCATCGCTCACAACCGCCAGGGTTTGATCTGTTAACACTACAAAATCATTCCCACGATCAATCACGGAAAGGGCTTCCCCTTCGATGGGTAAAGTTCCAAGCAATTCAATACGTGTACCTTCCAACGTAAACCCAACGGCTTGCCCCTCTATAATGGCTATAGCTGCATTATTGGTGGTCGAAAGCGCACTAACACGACCACCTACGGCAAGGTTACTAAGTTGCTGAAAGGAGGCTGACGGATCCAATAAAGCAAGCCCCTGCCCTCGCAGTGCAAGGAGCACATTACCGCCTGAGGTCGCTAATGCGTCGATCTCACTCTCCATGGTCGCCAATTCATTATTGTTACGATCAAATAGTTGGCGTCCAGACGTAATCCAAGTCTCGCCGACAAGTGGAAGAGCATGCTGGAAATTTCTAACATCCGGGCTTGAAACGAAACGGAAGGGGTCTACCACTCTCACTTCGTGACGCACTGTACGGCCGGCCCCAAAGGCATCAACAACACTGGCCTCGACAAGCAGTTCAGTGGCGGTTTCGGGAACGGTGAACGCTGCACTTGTAACCCCGGCGGCCAGCAGCACGTTGCCTTGATCGTAAACCGCTATATCTGCACGTGCATCGACAGGAACATTACTTGTGATTTCCAGGGTATGCACTGATCCCGGCATCGTTTGATACGAAATCCCTTCTAGTGCCAACGCTGGAATATTGAGTGACGGGAATACGCGAATGCCAATACTTGATTCACTATACCGGTACGTATCACCGTAATAGGCACGCAATACGATCGTCATAGTGCTCTGTTCACTCACCCTAGGCAGAACGATAGATACGGATCCGTTGGAGTCTCTACTGTATAGGCGTTCAACCAAGCTGCCATCAAATTCGAGTAGACTTATTTCCACATAATTGAAATCGTCAGCAGTGTTCTCTGAAGAACTGAACTCAACTGCAAGTACCTGCCCTTCTGTAAAGCCTTGATTGTTGGCGGGTTGTAATATTCTTACCTGATCTAAATCAGGGGCATTGTCGATAAGATTAAGCGTATGTGTTACGTCGGCGGCTCCATTCGCCAAGATATCCAAGCTTTGTGTTGCACCGACGCCCAAACTTAGCCATTGAACGGCCGAACCGCTTTCAGCTCGAGCAAATTCATTCACAAGGCTTTCCGAGGATAACGACAGTTGGTTGATCGCCGCCGCCGCGTTAGCATTAATTGATACCGGCACGTTAGCTCCCCGAGTGAGCAATGCACCATCAGGTGGTAATGTGCTATCAAATATCGTTGACAGTGCGCTATCCACAGCAAACGTTGCAGAATCTGAAATGCCACTGCGATCAGTTCTCGTTACGGTAATATCCGACTCGGTAAGAGCATCGAGAGAAATAAATAACGCTGGTTGGCCGTTGTACCATAAGGGGGCTGCCGGCAAAGTATGAGTGGTGTTTGAAACACGTATAGATTGGCCGCCCAACGTTGTAGCGGTCGCAATATCGCTTACGACGACGCCGTATGGTAACTGAGCTATTTGAGGGGAAAACGCCGTTGTAGCTGAATTCGCAACAGTAGCCCTTACATCAACAACGGTTTGCCCCTGGTTCAAGCCATAGATGCGGTCACCGTCGAATAGCCATTGTTTGGCCTGAGGACCCAACACACCTATAAGCTCGCCGTTATCGAATACCTGCCATGCGTTGTCAGCAACTGCACCGTCGATAAATAACCACACTAGATCGGAGTCAAAGAGCGCATCACTAATCACCCCTTCGACTAAAATACTCGATCCACTTACGATGGAATTGTCAGCTTGCAGTTCATATACCTGTGCCGAGTCACCCGACCATAGCAGCATTTTCTCGCCGAAAACCGTTATGTTTTCGTAACCGTTAAGGGCTACGAACGCCAATTGGTCGACGTGAGCAAACGACGAGTAGTCCACATGCAAAATATAAATGCCTGATTCGGACAACGCGTAGAGGCGGCCATGATCCACAACGAGATCGTGAACTGTTTCTTCAACTACCATGCCGGCAACTCGAACAAAGTCTCCGTTTTGATATGCATAGCCACCAAATAAATTACCGTGTTGGGTATAGAGTAGGTTTCCACTAGCACCCACTAACGTTCCATGTAATGTACGACGAGACTCATCAGAAAAACTTCCCCCGCCAAATTCCCAAACAAGAATTTCATGTACTGGGCCATTCCTTACTTCCGCAACGAGCAAGCTCCCGCTGAATATTAGGCGTTCAATATGGCCTTGGGCTTCGCTTATGACAGTTCCAGCCGCAGTTCTGACAAGGTATCCTCCGCCAGTATTATTAATCGCCCAGACAACGTTATGACCTGCTGCATCAAGACCAGGAACAACGACCATCTCTGCGATTTGCTGATCCACCGATTCAGTGGCATATACACTACTCACTGCGGTATCTAGATAAGCCTGCTTGGTTAGCGTACTCGTCGTCGTGCTCTCGAAGCCAGAACGATCACGCAGTGTCGCGTTAACCTCAACACTATTACCAACGTTAGAAACGTTAACCGCGCGTGGTGGTGTTAGCATCGGTAAGGTTGCAGTAGGCGAAGCAGCTTCTGCTGGATCGAACACCCCAATTTCGGAACCGTTGTCAAAGTCGTCCATGCCCGTCGGAATATCCCCACTTATCCATAGATCGGTGCCGCCTAGGATACGATTAGCTGGCATCAAGGTAATCGCGGGTTGCTCATCTATGCCTTCGTCACGTAGAACGTTCAAGAATACACGCGACGTTATCGCTCCTGACACCAGGCGAATTACAACCACGGTGTCATCGGCAACATCTGGTAAACGCACCACATGGTCGAAACGCTCGGAGTCATCAGCAGTTCGTGAAAGCGTCGCCACAGGCACCAAAGATTCGACACCACCAATATCGAAATATAGATCGGCAATGGCTAGGTCACGCATCAATATGTTTAAGGAAATATGCTCTAGTTCATGGAACGTCTCCCCGCTCATTGGCGACAAGAGTTCTAGCTGAGGCGCAGACCCACTGACATCATGAGGCTGAAGCGTAATACTTGCGACGGCGCTCATATTGCCGTTTATGTCAATCGCTCGGGCATCCACAGTAACCGGGCTTAACGACGTGGGTATGAATTGATATCGAGTAGGATCCGGTAGCGGCGCGAATCCGGAACTGTCAACCTGCAGCTCTACACGATCAACGCCATTCTGATCAAATGCTCGAAGTAGAATATCTACCGGTTCGTTTAAGTTAACCAGTCCACCATCTTGGGGAGAAACAATAGAAATACTTGGAGGCGTTGCATCAAGTACCAAAGTATACGCGTCTTCAATATTCAGCGTCTTGGCAAAGCCATATGTCAGCCTCAGGGTAACGGGTATTTGTGTGTCACCTTGCAAATCTGCCAGCCTCGGATTGGTGTAGCTGAGTGTCGCTAAGGTAGATTGGTCCGTCTGAGGTAACAAGTTGACATCAAACCAACGGTTTCCAACGCGCATTTCGGCATGACTGATTAAGTCCACGTCACCGTTAATCAAGAATTGCAAAGCCGTATCGGATAACTCTTCTACAGGGCTGGGTAACGTTTGCAAAGTGGCAACGTTTATTACCGGTTCTACAACATTGGCGTCGAAGCGTGTTTGCTGACTATTACCTAAGGCATCAGTTGCGGTTACTAAGAACGCTAAATTGCCATCTGATTCTCTGACTTGATGGGAGAAATTTGTCAGTGATTCCGCTGGCCCAAATGTTAGACCTCCATTACGAGAAATACGGACGAGGTAATGAAGTTCAATGCTTGTATCAATATTGTCTTCAGCCGAAACAACAAATTGGTAACTACGTCCACGAGTTAACGCTGTAGACCCGTCTACAGGCTCCCCCGTAAATAAATTTAACTGTATATTTCTCGGCGCCAGAGAGTCCTCAGTAACGTACTGCGCATTATACAATCCCCCGGTTAAGTCCATCGCATTGATCGGAACATTACCGGTGAGATCTGAAATGCCATCCACCACCACGTCATATTGTGCATTGCTATTCAGCGCGAACCCAGATCTTTGAGCTAATTCAAGAGTATTGCCGAAACTACGCAGTTCAAATTGGGCGCTAACATCGGTATCGGGAAGCCCAGTATAGCTGCGGTCACTTTGAACGACCGAAAAGGACAAGGCCTGAACAGGTTCATTAAACACAAGCCGAAGGGGTTGCTGAGAGGACAGCATTTGGGCACTTATCAACGAAGGAGGCGTATCGTCAATTGCGAGCAACGGCGTACCCAAAAGTAAAGATTCATTCGTATCAGCTTTTTGGATAGTAACCCTATATGCTTGGCCAGCAAGTGTTTCAGGTGATACAAATTGGATATCACCGCCTACGATTTCAAAGGTAAGCTGATTATCCGACGAAGCTTGAAGCCCCATGCCATCGGCAAACCAATGCACCGTAATGTCGCCGCTTAGTCCAACACCGCTAATATTGACTTGAGTTCCACCGGCGTTACTAACGCGATTTGCACCAGCGATATGATCCGTTACCAGAGTATTAACACTTATCGGGTCGGAAGATAATAACGCGGCCGGCAAGTTAGCTGTCTGCCCTTGCCCACCGAGTTCAATGGAGAAAATACCCGTCGACGTTACCGTGTGTGAAAAGGTCAATGATGTGCCAGAAATGTCCGTTTGCCAGCTGCCACTAGGAATAATGACATCACCTACACTCAACTGATCAACATTTTGCAACTGTTGGCCATGTAGGATGACATCGATGGTTTGCCCAACTAAAGCACTCCTAGGGCTTACACTATGAATCGCTATATCAGCAAGGCCAAAAACACTTGCCGAACGCAGCGAGCGCGGTAAATCTACCAACGTTGACGCCCCATCAACAACATTTGCTGGCGCATTGAATAAACCAATATTGTAGCGTGTGTCGGGAGTATAACGGTCTATAAGCGGCCTAAATTCGAGTTGCTGCCCGGCGAACCTACTGTCTCCATTTAACGGTTGAGCATCTACTTCACGAGTGATATCCAAAATAACATTTTGCCAAGCACCATTACCGGTAACATAAAATTGGAGAACCTGGGCATCGTTATTTATAGTATGGGCGGGAAGAATATGGCTGATATTAGAAATCGGCGATTCGAGATTTTGGTATCCGGCTTCACCAATCCATTCCAATAAATTATTTTCGAATACTAGTTGCTCGATATCCTCGATGTTGTTTGACTCAACTTCCGTCATCGAGTGAAGCGATAGGTTGGCGATCCCATCTAGATTAACATCGTAAATTGTCAATCTATCTATCCCATCTTGTCGTTGTCTAGCAACAAGTAATTCACCATTTATTGATAGCGTATTTAATCCAGGAATATTGATGAGACCAAGCACATCAGCGGTCGCGCCCTGAACATGGCTATGCATAAATGGCGCAATATTAAATAGTTCAAGCTGATCGCCACCGAACACTGCCAAATACTGATGACCGCTGGTTCTTAATGCTGTTACGGAAACCAAGCTGTGTGAGAAAGACGATATAACGGATTCGGGCTCACCAATATCCCGCACATCTATACGGTCGTCCAATAGTACAAACAACATACCATCAACTAAAGATATATCACGTATAGATTGGCCTACATCTACCGTTTGCCAACCCGCCGACCGAACGTTAGCCACATGTAATGAACTTTCGTCAAAACTCACGAGGGTCTGTCGGTAAATAGATAATCCGTCGTGATCAACGGCTGAAGAATTCGTTATTCTGTTAACTAATTCAGGAGCGAATAGATTTTGAGTATCAAAGACTTCAACCGTTTTCTGATCGCCAACCACGGCAACAAGATAACCATCAGAAACAACAGCTTCGTGAACAAAATCTCCGGCCTGAATATTTGCAAGGAAAACCGGTTGACTGCTATTGCGTGTACTGAACAAATTAATCTGATCATCTTCAGTAAGTAAGAGTATATCGTGATAACGATGGAGCAACTGAAAATCACCTGCACGCTGAAGTTGTGCATGTAAATCAATACGTAAATCGTGATTACTAACGGCATCCACACCACTTTCAGTATTTCTTAATTCTACGGTAAGCGCGCCCAAAGTCTCGTCGGGTAAACTAAAACGAATGAGCGTAGGGCTCACCTGAATTAAATCCCTCGCTGGCCGGCCATTAACTGTTACACGTGTAGAAGTGCTAATACCTTGCCCCGCCAACGCGACCGTTGCTCCGCTGTTATATGCAAAGTGTTGTTGCAAGGGATCTACCGCTTGGTTAGCCTCGTCGAAAAGGCCAATCGCTTCGATTACTGGGTCGCTTGTATATGTGTACTGAGCGGGGCGGAAACTGCTGAACAGACCATTACGAACACTAAGCCCTACGGTGCGGTTAGCCTGAGGAACGCTATTCAGCGCGGGCGTGCGGAAGACGATTTCATTCTCAAGTATCGAAACAATATTTTCGGTTGGAACGGCAATGCCGCCCAATTCAAGCAGAGTTGAGTTCGAGAAATTTTCCCCCATTAGCGTTACTAAGGTATCGCCATACCAGGTTCCGGACGACGGCGTTAACTGATCTATTTGAGGGGCACGTCCATCTTCTGCAACGAACCTAAAGGTGTACTCACTATCCAACTGAGCAGCTGTCACACTAGTAATTGATGACGACAGGTTAACTCTATATTCGGCGCCCTGATTCCAATTAGAAGCAGGACGGAAAATTAATTTTGTACCAATATTATTGACCGTGCTCGAAACAAACCCACTTACCGATGCGCCAGACAATGTCACATCGATTAGGCTATTCAACGAATTTTGTAAATGCGCCGTATCAAGTATTTGATTAAATTGTATTTCAATTGCTTCGTCCGTCGATAAAACGCCACGAGAACGAGGGTGTTGTTCAACAATCATCAATTGGTCATTTTGTATGATTCCTACGGCACCACCAAGTCGACCTATTTCAGCATGTATGGGTAAAGGATTCTCAACGGCATTATCGTTTATGTAGACATACGCAGACCCGGTATAAATACTGCTATTACCCAAAGCAAGTGCATTCACGGAACCCAATACGGAAAAATAATTAGAGAGAGGTATTACTGATTGAAGGCGATTCTCAAACCAAGGGCTTACATCAAATAACTGGACGTCGCCCTGCCCACCGGTAACGAACAGGGTTTGGCCTCGTAAGCTCAAGTCTCCTGCAAAAAGATCACCTTGCTGTAACAAATAGCTTAGGCGGAGCTCTGAAACAACGCTGTATGAATTTTCATTAGCTGTGTCTGGGGCATAATTAAGAACTTTACCTAAGTTACCGGTGGATACCCACAGATGACCATTAACCAGCAAAATATCTGACGGTACCGCAGGCTGCCCTGCAAAATCGACAACGTTAATATTATTAAGCACCTCAAACCCGCCGCTAGACAGCTCAATGATAACTATCTCCGGCACGCCTTGTCGAGTTGCAAAAAGTTTTTCACCATCAACGCTAATACGACCAATCGCACCAAGGTTAATAGTCTTCAATTCTTGTAAACTTCTGTCGGGTTGCACACGGTAAATACGTAATCCATATTCTCCCGCGACGTAAACCAAATCATTGTCAGCAATAACACTTGTAACGGGCTGAGGCAAAATCAGCTCGGTGAGAAGTAACGGGTCCGTCGCAAGTGTAATGTCAAAGTGAAATAAACGATCTCCACCAACCGCGTACAAACTATTTCCGGCCACATCCGCATCGGTAAAACCATTTGGTGGTAAAACATTTAAGAAGTGATACGGTTCAGAAATTCCCGCAATAGTTTTTTCCAGTACTAGCGGACGGACGGGGTTTGAAACATCCGTAACAATAAGCTGCCCACGATTAGTGTGCGGAGCACCGAGTAACCTCCCCTCGCTATCAATCGCTTCATAACCACCGCCGGTAAACGCATACAAAATCTGATCTTTCAGTACAATTGCACTAACCGGGCTATCTTGATACTCGGGCGATAGTTCTACCGAACCAGTTTCTTTGCCGGTATAAAAGTAAGCATCACTTAACAGGCTTTGCTCACCAATAAACAACGCACTATCGATCGTGATATCCGTGCCACCAAACTGCCCCGCTGGAGCTCTGACTTGAACATGGTTTTGACTTAAAACACGCAAATCCGTTGCGAGAGTCCCATCGAACCTCACGAGCATATCGTGATGGAAACCTCGCCCGAACAGATCGACAATATTTCCGCCATCAGGGGTACCACTTGGTGGTAGAGCCTCCTCTAGGACTATACGTGGATGCACTACCATCGCGCCGTTTAGCCGTCTCGATATTCCTGCTCGTTCGATAGCCACCGTTAGGGCTGTATCACCGGAAACGGGCAAATCCGGCACCACAAAGTGAATTTGATTATCACTGATATGAACAATATCCCCGGTGGCTATAGCAGTACCGCCAACGGAAATAGTAAGAGCAGCGCTATCTATACCGAAACCTTGGCCTGTGATACTCGCTGTTTCTCTTCCGTCTGCGTGGAAATAATGTTGTGTCTCCTGGCCATCTACAAGACGTTTTACTGAGTCCAAGCGTAAAGCCGGCGTATTTTGGCGAGAGTAGGAAAGATTTAGAGTATTTGTAAGTGGGTTGCCAGACAACGATAATAGCCCAGCGTCTAGAACAACCGTCATGACACCGCTATAGGTATTTCCTGAGGTGAACCCGATAGCAACCCTGCCCCCGCTGGTCTCGTTAGTCACCTCTATTTGATAGTCCGCGTCAGCGAAAGGTGTTCCAGTACTATCTAATAATTGAATAACGCTAGATATGTGTGCGGGATCGGAGTTCAATAACTGATTAAACCGCAATTCAATCGTATCATCTCGGCTTAGGAGCGCATATTCTGCTGGGGTAGCACTGGCTAACACTAATGATTCAGTGGCTAGTATATCCGCACCGTGCTCTGATCCAGCGAGCAAAATGCCTCCATAATTGACCATTTCGGCAGCTCCGTTTAAAGACTGCCAGTAGTCGGTTTCAAAGGTTCCTGACTGCTCGTTGACGAGGAGTAAATGATTGCCTGTGGTAACAGCTATCTGCCCGTAATTAACCACGAAGGAGGCACTTTCAAGCCCCGAGCTAAGACCGGGGTCTAGCATATGGACGCTATAGTTTTCGGGCGTACCAACGTCACTTACCTTCAGCAGATAAAGCTGCTGATCGCGGCTAAATAGTGCGTACAGTGCGTTACCCAACCATTGGATGTCGACAGGCTGGCCACGAAGATCACCTTCACTTAGAGCAAATACATCAAAATTAGGGCGAATACCTAGGTCAGGGTCATCTAAATCAAAGAAACGAATTAACCCCGTTCCGTCATCATTGGCGACGGACATCGCCAGAATATTTTCATTTGAGTTAACCGCAACGTCAGTCGCCACACCGCCGGCAAGATCAACGGTACGGATTACTAGGGGTTGAGCACTATGAGTCACATCAACGATTTGCAAACCTGCACGAGCGTTTGCCAAATACGCCGTGTGCCCTTCAACAACCACGCCCAACACGGGTTCTTCTGTCGGCAATTGTGACATGCGGATAGGCTGATCCCAGATCGACATATCATATATTTCCAAGCCTGCTTCCAATAGGAATCGATTGCTTACGGAGGGAGCTTGACCAGACTTAACACCGACATACAAGAAGTCACCCTGTAAAGAAAAGCTTCCCACTTCCATAGGAGGGTAATTTGGCAGTTCCAAACGTCGTCCATGCTCTAACAGATATGAAAACTCATCGATAAATATTTCTGTTCCATTGAATTCGACAAATACATCATAAATCCCTGGCTCTAGAACACCAGGAGTCCTAAATGTCATTGTTTGTAAATCAACTACGTCGTCGTAGAGGTTAACGATGGCACCTCCTCCCAAATCATCACCCGTGCGTATCACGTCGCCCTGATCATTGCGTAACACGACCTTAGCGCCAGGCAAAAGGGCTATGCCATCTGATGTCAACGTTACCAATTGACCGCCTTCAATCACGCCCGAATTAGGTTGCATCGTCCAGGAAAGCGAACTGGGGGCCTCCGCCAGTACAATTGAACCCGGATAGTCTGTGACTAACCCGTTATCTTCAATTCGCACGTGATGTTGGCCGAGCGTTAACGGCAATGCGTTAAAATCGGTGGATTGGACTCTTACTTCGGTGTCACTTATCCATGAAGTAGGCACATGAAACTGATCAATGAATAAACGAAAGTCTACGTCGTTCCTAAATCCAGACCCCGTTATGACAATATCGTGACCATCACCTGCATGGCGCGCGCCACCAACAACCTGCGAAATTAATGGGCGTGTAGCAGAAGGTTCACTCGCTGCAACAAGGTCTTGACTAAACGCGGCCCATAAACCAGTACCACGCGTATTAACCGCCTCGTTAATACGCACACGGTATACCTCGCCAGGCTGACGATCAAAACTCAGAACATAGTTTTCACTAGCGCCATCAATACTGCTGGAAGCTACGATGGTATGGGCGATATCCGCGCTATCAGAAAGGCGTATAACATCTACGGATGCAGCGTTTAAAGAACTTTCAAGTATTGGTTCATTAAATACCAACACCAAATCTTCGCTATCCGCGATTACCGCATCATGATCTACCGATGTCGAGACGACTAAGCTACCGGGCAATTGGAAAGTGCTTAACCCACTTTCGCTAGCCACTGTGATTAGACGATCCTTATAAATATCAACAGCATCGACAATTTCTTCATTACCCGCAGAAACAACAACTGGCGACACCGGGTTGGCGATGTCCACGATAACAATCCCCCCCGTACTTGCGGATATAAATAATAGGTTGGCTTTACGCATCAGGCGTATTGCGCGCCCGGGGGCAGTTTGAAGAAGATTATCTATCGCGAGTTGAGTACGCTGAGTAGGCCTACGAGTGTTTATAATTTCAATCCCGCCACTTCCTAGGGCCGCGATTAGATAGGCACCATACGTCTCAATATCATGAACATTGTTGTTAAGGATAAAAGTTTGAATATCAGCAGGGTCATAGAGATTAATCGCACTGATTGTCCCCGCTTCTGAATCGCTAGGTTTGGCCGCACTGTAAATACGGTGTAAGTCACATGGTGGCTCTGTATTCCACTGACGCGCAGGTCGTTGCCCCCCACTATATAGCCAGCCATTCACGCCCGTTACGGCATTAGCCCCAATCATGTTATCCAGCTGGTTTATCTCAACTGGATCTCCGGGTTCAAGGTAGTTAACTTGTTCAACACTTCCTTCGGCAAAAACGCTTGTCACAGCCGACTCACATGGCTCAAAAGGAGTGAACAAACTACTAACAGGCTCTGAGCGTGACGCAAATACGGTGTAACCGATCCTCGTTAAATCACCTACCTGTGCATTGCCCGTCAGGCCGTCATGATTATCAAGAACCTGAGATAAGACTTGAAGCCCGTTTTGCTCGTCTACGTTGAGCCTCGTTACCCCGCCGGAGCCACTAGCAACATACATGCGTTTGTGCCAAGCACCCGCTTCCCATTCGCGCTGACTGTGGATTCGAATGGAATCAAAACTACGCGAAAGATTAGCATCGCCTAGATTAGCCAATTCACGTTGTTCGTCGGCTGATAAGCTCGCCTCAAGGTCGCGTGTCATTAGTTCGAGCCAACGGGCAAAACGGTGCAAGGTTTGCTGGCCGTCAGAACCACTGGGTAAGGAAGAGACGCCTCCTGCTAACAGCGGTTGCCTCGGGTCTTGTACATCAAAACTAGCGGCACGAGTTGTCTCAGGAAGTTCTAGCCCTTGAAATAATTGCGTAGCCCAACCTTCGTATATATAACCGCCATTTGTTAGAGCAACCCCTGTCTCAGTATCAACAACCACGTCACTTGGGAAAATCTGGCTCGCGTTATGGCTAGCGATCAAAGGTAGCCCGTAACCAAACCCGTTATCGGCATCGAGTTGAGAAATGTTTCCATAGCGATCTTGTACTCTAAGCGCGTGCCGTCCCGGCGCTCCCCTAGGTGTTGTGATGTGAAGTTCCGTAGCAGAAATTACGCGTAGGTCAGTAACTGGTGTTGCGCCTATACGGAGCTGAATGCCATCAGACACACTAGTGCCGGGCTCAAAACCACTGCCGTGCACGACGAGTCTGCTGCCCCCTTGCAACGGCCCCCATTGAGTGCCGACACCGTTTAAAAGAACAGGCGAATCAACAATTAGACCGCCGTAAAGCGTCGCCTTTTCCCATACCCCATCACTTTCTACATGCAAATTGACATCATAAATTCCCGCTTCACTGATTGGTGGTAATGTTGCAGTAAGTATCCGAGAACGTTGGTCCGCACTATCTGTACCGATTGCAGTGATAGCCAATTCATGATTGCCAACGTTGGCCCGTAACCGGCTAATATCGTTGGGAATACCGATAGCCGCGATAGTGACGGTTCTACTAGAATTTTCCAATACGTGACGTGGCGATAGACCTACAAAAGTGAGGCTATCAGCGGGATTAGCTCGGTACGTAAACGAATATCGTTGATCTTGTGCCAGGTCATAAAGTGCTTGATAGCCGCCAGAATCGAGCTGAGTGGCAACGCGAACACCGGACCGAACAAGTAATGTCAATTCATCACCAGATCGAATGACTTGTTCAGGCGCGATTCGAATAACCGCATCGTTATTAACTATTTCAACGGATGTATCTAATTGTGCACCGTCTGATGTCAATATTCGAAAATGCGCTGCATTAGAAGGCCAAACATCAATGGCTTTGTTAAACCGGACCCGGATTTCCAGCGCGCCGTCTACACCAGGTTGAATAACGCCTCCTACAGGATCAATGCCGTGAATTTTTAACGCAGCATCAGGAGTAACTTGTATAAAGGTATCCCTGCTAAGGTTTTTCCCGCCACCGAAGGCCGCAAAATTACCTGCTGCTATAACATTCACAGCATTGCCTGCAAAGGCCTCCATCCCAACCAGCACTTCGGGTGCAGTTGGGTCAGTGATATCGACAGTGACGACACCTTGCTCACCGATCGCGGCATAAAGTGTGTTGCCTCGAATATCTATATCGAATACATCACCCAAGTCCGTAACACGGTAGGCAACTCGGGGATTGGCAAGGTCTTCAATATTGACAATGACCAGTCCCAACTCTCCCGCGGCCAAGTATGCATAGTGGCCTTTGACAACTACTCTGCTAGCCGCAATATCCAATCGACCTAACTCAGTAAGCCCAGAACTCGGATCATTCCTTAATATAACGAAGCCCCCGCCGGCAGTGCCGCTTAGACGATTAAGCGCGAAGTCGAACTCGCCTCCAACCGCTGCATAATGCGAAGCGTTTGGCGCCGAGTCATCATCAATGACTCTGGTAACATCTAAAACTACAGCGTTATTCGACAAGGCCAATTGACTGACGAGGTAAGACTTCGTTTGGATAAAGCTGTCGACAATACCCACGCCCCCTTCGGCCATGGCAATCACTGCCATATTATTCTCAACTTCCAGCCCCCTTGCGTAGGCACCCGGAAGCGGCAATTCAGTTATTATTGCGGCTTCCTGAATATTTGACGGGTCAAAACCAACGACAAATAACCTTGCACTTTCAGGTTGTGGCGCACCGTCGCTATCTAGACGCGCCGCAGTAACAAATACGCGATCTAGCCCGCGCTCAAAATAATCATCAACACCTAATGCGACAAAACCTCCAGGCAGCGGCACTTCTACAAGAAGACGGTCATCGATACCATCATTATTTAAGTCGATGGTTTGCCTCAAATCGTCTGCATTAACGGGTTGATCGGCGTTACCGGTCAGGCTTGACGCGTCGACGTTGTATACGCGTAAACCGGCGCTTCCCGCAGCAACCATTAAGAAGTTTTCTGATGGATCTAAAGCTGCGTCATAAATTTTGCCATGATCGATTGTAATATTGGATTGAATCGGTTGTTGGTATTCAAATGCGTTTACCAGCGAGCTTCGCTGGCCATTTGCTAAGATAATTTCCACATCAGAAAGGCCAATACGCCCTGCCGGTGTGGTCAATTCCAGTGTTCCACTATCAATAACTCTGATGGTATTCGGGTCCACTGCAATACCGCCAAAATTAATTTGGATTTGTGACGAATCGCCCCTAATACCAACCCCGTGCAAAGTCACGCGGCTGCCACCATTTATTGAGCCAAGCGATGGTGTAATGCTCGTCAAGGTAAGGGGCTCTACGTACTCCAAAGCGCCAACGAGCGAATCGCGGCCACCTGCTTGATTAACAACTTCCAATTGCGCTGTACCAGGGGTATTAGATGGCACCGCCAACTGGTAACGAGTTGTCTCAGTGTCAACCACGCTTTCTCCGATAACGGCTGCAGTTTGGCCCGCGACTATAAACTGAGGCTGAATTGCATTTTCAACGTCTACCGAAACAACATCACCGCTTTGCAGCACGGACGTAGGAGAAACAGATTTAATAACAGGGGGAAGCGAATTGTCAGCGCCAGTGATAAAGCTAAGCGAAACATCGATCAAACCTTCCGTGCGGCGGCTGCCGAGTTCACTTTGTATAACTACGCTGTGTGGTTGATTCGGTGAAAAACTAGCATCGGGGGTTACGATCACCCTACTTGAATCATTACTATCGAGGACTGCGGAAAACGCAAGAGGTGAGCCATTGGGTGAACCATCATCGTATATGAGAGCGAGATAACGGGATAAATATGCTCCTTCCGTTTCATCTGACGGAATATGTATCGCTCTATTAAACTGAAGCGTTATAGCTTGATCAATTGGAACACCCACAGCTCCATTTTCAGGTTGCGAGGACACTAGGTCCATTACCAAACTATCCAATAAAATTAATTCTGAGGGATTGTTCTCCGGTAGCGTAATCGCAACTGTGCCCATCGCGATTAATCCGTCAAACGCCATATCGGATGTGCTGACTTTGTTTGCATTACAACCGGAAACCTGACTCGCATCCAGCATCGAAATAAGATCGTTTTGCCCAACATCGTAAAGCGAAAGGTAGCTTTGCCCACACGATTGATCTTCAGTAATGCTTGCACTTAGGCTCCGTAATGCGTGCATATCGATCAACTGGCCGGGAATAGAAAAACCATTGTTTTCATATTGGGTCACACGGCGCATATGATGTGGACGCGAAGCATCGAGAACACTCACCGGATCTCCCTGCACAAGGCTAGGACGTTGAAGCAATGCTGACGTTTTGTCACCAAAATGACTCCAACCTAATTGAGGAAGGTTAGGTTTAGTGAGGTCAAAAGCAACCAGCACTTGTTCAGAGGAATCGGCATGGCCTAAATTGGCCGTGACAAACAATTGAGTCTCGTTTACGACGTTCAACTTCGATGGGTATATGTTACGGATATCCCCTTCCAACGCAGCGGATTGGATCGAGCTGATGAGTGTTGGCCGATCAGGGGCCGAAATATTAACAACCAAGACTTGATCACTTGTCAACGCGAGTAGCAAATTGTCCTGCGCAATTAACTGCGTAACTGGGTTTGTTATGTTCAAAGGCAAGCTATATATAACACCGCGATCACGCGACGTCTCTGGGTCGGTTGGGTCGCGCAGTTCCCTATCAAAAACCATTAGGAGGTGACGAGACTCATTTTCCGTCTCGATAAATGGAAAATAATAACCCTGCGCTGAAAGATAGACATGATCACGATGAAGGCTTAATGCATATGGCTTTATGTCTTGAGCCAAGTTGAAATATCCCAAACCATGAAGCGGTGCTGCGCTAGTTAAGTCATCTAGATCATAGCCGACCAATGAGATCCACCCTGGTGCAAAGCTGGTTTCTAGCTCTTCCCTACTGGTAATGGTTGAAGCTCGAGCACCACCTGTTAATTCACCTTCGCCCAACACATAAATAAGCTCGCTAGATTCATCAACCTCTACGTCAACAATTTTTCCGGGAGGTAATTTGAGAGGATCCGGGATATACGCATTATCATCTCCTCTGATCATTGCCTCTAGCTCAGGCCCGCTCAATGGGGCCCCTGCCTCTATAGTCCTATTTGTTTGTAAGCGACCATAAAACACGGCGTTTGCGAGTCGAGATATCCCACCTTCTGAATCGCTTATCTCGATGTCCACGAACCCCCTGTGATCACCAAAATCCGGGACAATCCAGCGCAGCCGCTCAGAACTGACCAAAGACAACTGGTTTTGATCAACCGTAACGTCTATAGCTCTATCAGGTTCGCCACTAGGGTATGCCCGTAATTGAATTTCATCATGGAAGCCAAAACCAACAATATTAACCTCGTCGTTGGCCGCGGTTTGATTAACTCTCACAACGGGAGGGTCAACAAATGAAATAACGATGTCGTCAGTATAAGTAAAAGCGCCTATAACAGTATCTGTAAGCCCGGCTTCATTGGTTACGTTTAACGCGGCCGGGCCAGCATTATTTGGCGCACTCAAAGCTGTAATTGTTTGCTGTAATTCGGGACCCGACGGATCGGAAACATATTGAACTGCTAGTTCCCTGCCTCCGAGTGTAACGCGCGGATTCATCCCGAAATTAGCACCTTGGATGATCAGCTCTGTCCCACCTTCGATACCTCCTTTATCTGGCGCCAAGCTGATAATGTCAGGGACCGCTAAGTCATTTGATACGACGGTATAAAACTCAAATTGATAATCGTGTGGCAATGCGAGGCCAACCAAGGGCGGTAAGCCCGACGATAGTGTTACGTAATACGACGTATTAGTATTGAGAGCGTGACCTACATTTAGAGAGATCAGTATTACCTGGGCATCATCCACCCCATTGTGTTGGGCGAATTGTGCCGTAAACATACTGGTCACATCCTCTCCGATTAATGGATCAGCCTCGCGAATAGTAAGGTAATCAGCAATTACCGCCGTTGGGATAATCGGTGCAGAAAGTTCAACACGAATTTCTTCTATGTTTATGGGAACTTGGTTCTGATGCCGTTCTGGAAAGTGAGCCAATACTGTCAGTTGGTTGAACTCTAAGCGGCTAATACCCTCCTTCCCCGCGGCTACTTGAATTGCCCTCCGACCCAAAGTCACGGTTCTAGCAGCAAAATCATCTTCACTAGCTTCGGAATGGATCAATGCTGGCGTAGTCGAGTCCCAAGCGGGTTCATCCAACCGAGATACATCAATGGCCTCGACTACTGACTGTAGCGGACGGTCTTCTTGGTCTGAGTAATGCGCGGTGACGTAGGCAATACCCCCTGCAACAGTAACATCAAAACTCCCGTCAGCTACTGCATCAATACGTGATGGTAAAAGGTCGACACTATACTCAGTTACCGGTCTGTAGGGGTTTTGCACATCTATGATGTTTAGCTGGGATACATCGCCCTCACCCGCCATATTTGTGACGTATAACCAATTGCCATCTAGGTGCAGCCTGTTAGCGACTCCGGCGGTATCTATACGGCCCACAATGGGTAAGCTAGGATCCGCAATATCGGCGACCAAAACACCTTCATTGGAGGCAGCGATATAAGCAAATTGCCCCTTAATCACGACATCGCGAGCTAACCCGTTTGTGCTGATAAAGCCGACTCGATACGGGGCAGACAAGTTACTAATATCAATGAGTTGTATGCCTCCAAACCCGTTCGCCACGGCGGCAAGATCATCTTTCCGAGTAACGCCGTAGACGTCGCTAAACGGTAAGTCGATGCGCCCATTTAGCTGGTAAGGCAAAGCACCAGGGCCTTGCTGATCAGCTACAGTGAACAACAGTAGCTCCCCTGGAATAGCGTAATCGGCAGTCAATAAACCTGACTTTGCCGCCAATACAAAGCTCTGGTCCGCATGCAGGTCCGTAATCGTTCCTTCAAAGCTCTGATCAGGAGCGATCATCCAATCGGCGTAACTGTATACATTACCGTTAGATGTGATTGTCTCGTTGGTATCGTCTGCGATAAAGAGGCCTGTAACTGGAGAAACCTCTATAGTGGTATCAGTGATAAGCGCGTTGCCCAAGCCTCGCTCAATACGCATCGGGTCTATGTTAGACCATGATGCGATCAGCCCCCCGTTCCCCTGAGGATCGATAAACTGATCGACACAGCCATAATACCGTGATGCCGCTTCAGCCTCTTGCTCAGGAGTGACGCTTCCGTCAAGCGCAGGTGGGGTGTTCAATAAGTAGCGTTTTTCCGCTATTGGCAATCCAACCTCGTGATGAGTCTCAACACTTTCGGTGTGATTGGGGGTCTGCACTTCTGACACAATACGAACGCGTTCATTGCGCATCCCCTGGCGCTGAAGCACTAAGGGGCTAATCACATCTGCCCAGTAAACATAATAGTGATTATCGGGGTCGCTGGTCGGGGTAGTATCACCACCAGAACGGTTATCGTTGCGAGAGAGAACAATATGATTTTCTTCCAAGGTGACCCAAACACCAGTTTCGTCCTGGTACTCCCTTATCCAGCTTTGCGTCACGTTACGCTGTGTTTCAGATCCAATATCGTCAATCGCCACCACGGCCCTGCGTAGTTCCGATGCCGTTAAAATTTCACCATCTATAGGCTGCAGAACCGAAACCCGTGGTACAACAGTGTCCTCGACGATACCAACGCGCACAGGTGGGGTCTGCGTAAAGTTACCAACACGGTCGAATACTACCGCATGGATAACAAAACCTTGCACACCTTCTGGAGTAGAGAGTTGAGCGCGATATAAGTGTTGCTGCCCAGGTTGCGTACTCATTGCTTCAGAAACGGTTGTTACAGCCGTACCGTTGATATAGAACACGACACGGTCAACACCGCCAACCCCAAGGTCATCGATGGCTTCGACAACGACCTCTATATTCTCCCCACTGATCACCGAAGATTCATCATTCGCTGGGGTTATTATCTGAGCGCTCGGAGGTTGGTCAGCAACGATTGTGAGACTTAAAGCTGCTGAGGGTAGGGAGGTTCGACCATCAACGTCCGTTGCCAGGGCTCGCACACTGTAGGTCTCGCCAACGCGATCGAGAGGAATTTGTTGAGAAAACTCAAAAGGGGCTGTTTGATCGGTACCCGCGGAATGGTATTCAGAGCTGCTGCCAATGGCTCGCTGAAGAACGACTCGATCTACACCAGCCTCAGGGTCACTTGCAACAACATGGACGACGATCTCCCTACCCTCTGTAATTTCCGACAGATTATTACCGAGTAAGAATCCATTCTGGTCAAAAATTTGGATTGCATCCACTTGGGGCAGCGCGTTGCGACGAAGGGACAGCGATCGACTTTCTTCACTGGCATTGCCGGCACCATCACGTGCCGTTACTATCAGCAACAAAGGCAACTGACTAACACCATCAGCGTTATCGCCCAGATAATCGTCAAGGGATCGTAAACGAATCGCACCGTTATATGGAGCGTCTAGTAGTACGGCCTGCTCAATCTCTTCGTCACTGGTAAATTGATTATTGCCATCGAGGTCAGCCAGTAACGACAGCGCCACAGTTCTGACAGAAACATTATCGACAACGTTGAGCTGATACGGCAAACCTCTGTCTTCTACCACGTTGCCCCCGGAAACCGGCTCGGATATGACGATATCAGGTGCAAGGGTATCTCTGAGAACGTGAACCACAACGGGTGTTAAAGTACTGACATCCCTAGCCGACCCCAGTGTGCGCTGCTCTATTGCTCGTGCTGATATCAACAAGTCACTGCCGGCTTGTCCGTAAGGTACATCAACGATGAATTCATATGGATAACGAGTATCCGTGAATATTCGGTCACCACCGCTTATCCCCTCAACGCTTAGGGTAACCTGCTGTATACCAACGTCATCAATTGCATTGACCTGAACGAGTAACTTCTCCCCTTCTAACACACTACTATTGGTTAAAGGAGAAGCCACCAGAATAGTCGGCGCTTGGTCGCCAACAAGCTGTACTTGAATTTGTTCTGTTGCACGATGGTTTAATAGTGGGTCTTCCACCGCTCCGTAGGTATCAATGGCCTCTGCGAATAAGGTAATAATGTTGTTTGATGCAACTTCTGAGTCAAACGCAGGAAGGGGAAACTGGAAATTAAAGGGCGATCTAAAAATAGCGCTATCAAATAGTGGAGAAGCATCGCCCGCCCGTGTCGCGGTAAGGCGAACGGAGTCCACACCAACGTCATCAAACGCGTTGATATTAACGGTTAACAAAGAGCCTTCAACTACTGATTCATTCAACTCTGGAGACGTAATATCAATGGTAGGCGCTTGGTCTATGTTTATTGGGTAACTAACATTTATTTCTCTGCTATTTCCCACTGCATCCGCAGCGACAACGCGGACCCATAAATCGAACGGCTCATCGCCTTGAAGCGCAGCAGGAAACATACTGATCAACTCAGAAATTCTCGGGACCGAAATAAACTGCGAAAATTCTGGCGTATCTATATCGACTGTTGTGATCGGATTAAAATCGCGCGCAATGATATTATCGATCGTGCGTACCGGGCTGCCATACTCGGTAACATGATAATTATCTGCACTATCACGAACACCAAACGCATTATAAATAGCTAGGCTTTCTACTTTTACGTTATCGAAGGCTTGTACATCGAGGCTAAGCTGGCTTCCCTCCGTAGGACCAAAGCCAACCGCTGGGTCCAAAATCGCGATTTCAGGCCGGATAGTATCGGGAGCCAAATTTAAGGTCACTTCGTGAAGCCCCACCGCACCATCTGAATCTCGAATCAGCGCTACCAACTGTACTGGCACACCCGCGGAGAACGCATTTGTGGGTACGGCCATAGTAAACCCGGATTCGATCGCAAACCGGCTATCGCGTGCGCCATATTCTTGCGCTACGGCCGGCGAATATTGAAGCGCAAACGCGTCATGAATGTTTTGAAAGGCTTGTACTATAACTGCTTCGCCGCCGATGTTCTCACTGCCCAAACCCTCTAATTGTTGCAACGGGACGTTATCAGCAAACAGTTCGATACTGTCAGGGTCTAGCTCCCGATCATCTGCTGCAATTACACCAACTTTAATTCGGAAAGTTCCAGCAACAATGGACTGGTTGTCAGCCGGCACAGTGATTCGTAACTGAGGTGCAATATTTGCTATCGGCCGCACGATAAAAGTACGCGTACTTTGTTGCCCAAGATTATCTTCGGCAACTATTTCGTACTGTGTGGCTTCGACACGATCAAAAAGAATGGGTACAGATATTTCTTGAGAAATAATATGTGGCTGCGGACAGATATTATTATTTTCTTGGCGAAAAACTTCGGAACGCACACCGTTATTATCAATTTCATTAATAATAACGGTGTCGATACCACTATCATCATCAACTTGTGTTGTCAGTAAAAACTCTTCACCAGTTCTTATCCAAAATTCACCGGTGTTGAGACTTGACGCATCATCGATAATTTTTTGGTATACAGTTCCGACTTTATAACTTTCTATACTACTCAACGTCAGCAACGGCAACGTATTTTCGGCAACAGGCAGAAGCCTCGTGACACTGGTAACATGCCCCGAGTTATCGGTTACCACGACGAGAAGCTCCAGCACGCTCCCAGCAACATTCGCAGGCACGTCATAGGGGATGGTATAGCTACTTTTTCCGTATACGCCACCTATTTCACGAGCAATGCGACTGCCGTTTTCAATAATTTGAATAGACCTTACCCCCTCACTTTCGTCGTCAATATGGATTTCAAGGTCTAGCCGTTGCCCTCCATGCACGACCATCCCTTCATCAGGTTGGCGCAGCGAAACCTCTGGGGGCGCAATATTTTCACGCGCATTTTGTTCGAGCAACGAAGTTAATGATTGCGGAATTCTCTCAGTAGAAAAACGATCAGAGGCATGAGCAAAAACCTTAACACGCTGAATATCGTAAATTGCCGGCACTGGGAGAACATGGCCACTATGCTCATTGGCAGCGGTTGCTTCCTGTATCGCACTCGTAGCAAGCATCGCGATTCGTGATTGAGACTCACCTTGGTCAACCAACATTATTGTTACATAAGGTTCCGCTCGTGTCGGTATCTGTGCTCCCTGATCGCCTACGTAACTGTTAGACAAACTTAAATTTTCTGCATCTATGCGAATACTTTGCAAGCTCATCGCAACGGGGAAGCCCTCCCCGTTTGATACCTCTGGAGTTATTGTCAATGCTGTTGTGTTGTTATCTAAAATCGAATCAAGATCCACAGTATCGACAACAAATTCAGAAAGCATTGCTGTACAGCTATCGTCACTGTAGCGCGCAATACGGTATTGAACGGATAGGTCTACATCGACGTCAAGACTTAATAGACCCGTTAAATTCGGACGAGGCCACGCTAACAACGTTGTGCCATCAGCTTCAATATAAGGCTGCCCACCTATAGTAAGGCTATAAGGATTTGCTTGTGCCTCTGGGTATGGCATTGACAGATAAGGTCTCGACGGTAGAGGATCGCCGTCCTCATCTTGACGCCCTTGCACTAACCCCATTAGAGGTCTTATGTTGTCGATGCCCACCCCTGAAAGCGATGAATACATGGATACATAATCAACCGGTGCCGCTGAAGACACATAATCGTCGTTAACAGATAGCAAATGGTGTAGACGGGCACCTCGAATAAAGTCCGGTTGGGGATGTGGGTTAGTTACTTCAAGCGTGGGTGCTTGGTCTGGGTAAATAGATATCACACGAGTTAGGTTTTCGATATTTCCTGAAGTATCGGTGGCTTGTAACTGCAACGTAAACTGGGTGCCACTTTCTGGGATTGGTACATAACTGGACAAATCAATATCGATATCCTCAACATGCACGAAATCCCTATTTAGCGCGCTGGCTTGCGCTAAAGGTGTTGCTTGTTGCCCCTCAATGTAAACGAGATAAGAGTCCAACTCTACTGTATCGGTGAACTCAACACTTAACTGCAAAGCTTGCCGGTCTATTACCCGATCAAGAGGGCTAATTAAGTTGATACTCGGCGCTTCTTGGTCCGCCAGAATAGTCAGTGCAATTGGGTCAGATACCGCACTATTTACGCCAAAATCACTGACTCTAAACACGAGTTCAAACGTTTCGCCTGCACGTGATAAAAGTGTTGTGGGGATTTGCACTAGTCCATCAAAGTCAACGTAATAACGAGAACCCGTAAGCACGTTACCAAAACTATTAGGGTTAGGTAGCGTTACCTCTTCACGCCGATCAGATCTAGAAAATAAACTCCATTCTAGAAGTGTTTCTTCACCACTGTCTGGGTCAATCAAAACCGGCGAGATTGAATCAATAAACGTATTGTCATCCGCATGTCCAACAACCCTCAAGGTTTCACCTGGAACCAAAGAAACGGAGTTTGCTGGCTGCACAATATTGACAATAGGCGATTCAGTGTCATCCGATATAGATAGCACTAATAAGGATTCGTTTACCTGTTCACTATCATCTGTTGCTCGTACCCCCACGCTAATAAGGTGTGATCCGCTTTCGTCCCGTGTCGGTACAGTCAAAGATGCAGTTAGATACCTGCCCCCAGATTGTAGTTGCTCTATTTCGTTTTCATCAAACGTCACACTTTCGAGTATTAAATCACCGCGCCGGACGAAAAACTCAGCACTAGTAACTGTCCGATCATCCGTAACCGAAGCCGCCAGCGTAAACGCCTCTCCCTCAACAAGACGTGTGCCATGGGCGGGAGAACGAATTGTGATAACCGGTGCACTATTACTTATTAAACTAAACGGCCATTGCGTAGTGGATATGTTGCCGAAGACATCTTCCGCCTGAATCTCTAATACAAATTCGCTTCCACTATTTGGCAACATTATTGAAACACTTCCGCTCTCTTCAGTGCCGCTCAAGTTTTGGCTTCCAAATAACGTAGAGCTGACGAAAAAACGAATCTCCTGCAGCAGAGAATTATCCGCTACATTCCATTCAAAATTAACATTATGCCCATGGTAGAGCTGAGAACCTGGTACCGGTGACGTAACCCCTACTAAAGGCTCCGTATTATCTGGCAAAATCGAAATCAATCGTTCGAAAATAATATCACTGTCATTCGATCTGTGCCCATTTGTATCCGTTGAAATAATTTGAGCCGCGACTTGGTGATCCGCATTCGTTAAGTTTAGGTCGGCTAAATTTAAATTAAATCGCGCTTGTATGCTTTCAGCTGGAATTAAACCGGACGATGCGTCCTGGGTTTGAATTAAAACCGGCGTCGCGCTGCCATCTAGAAAATAGGCGACTTCTATTTCTGCAACACCAACATCATCTGTGGCATGCACATCTAGCTGAATCACATTTTGAGGAAAGTAAGTATTTCTGTCAGTTGTTGCACTCTGGATGACCGGATCCTCATCTGCACCAACAGCAATTTGTAGCGTACGACTCGCTTGATTTCCCGCAGCATCGTTAGCCGTAATTACGACAGAATAACGATCGTCGCTATGTCCAGGAGTGAACGAAAACGCCGGCATATGAACCAGTTGCAAGGCTGAAAAAGCATTTAACGTTCCGGGGATTGGTTCAATAGAAAACTGGCTACCACGAATAATATCGTTCTGATCGCCGGTCAAATGATACTGGCTACCAATCTGACGAACGCCCGCCAAAGTAAGCTCTTCAACACCTACGTTGTCATAGCCCGTAGCCCTAAAAACAACAACTTTATTTTCCACAACATCAGCAATATCATCCCCGCTATCTACTCTCGTAATGCCAGGGCTAGCAAAATTAACAACCGGGTCGATGGAATCACGCACAAGCCCAACCTCGACCGCAGGGCTTTCGGTTTGCTGCCCATCGCTATCGACGGCGACAGCATGTATATGCAACACCTGCTCGTTCGAAACATTTGAGGGCGCAACATAACGAACACTATATGGTGGTAAATGGTCAGAACCAAGAAGCCGGTTGTCCACGTAAAAATCGACACGAGACACTTGGACATCGTCGATGGCCTCTGCCCGCAGCTCAACTGAAGTTCCAGAAATTAAGGTGTCGCCTTGCTGAGGAAAACTAACAGCAACCGAAGGGGGTTGGTCTGCCCCAACAACGAGCGGCACTTCATTAGAAAAGCTTTCTCTACCGTGAAAATCTGTCCCTTTCACCTGCAATCTTATTGCTGTGTTTAATAAATCTTCATCCAAGGCGAGTAGAAAACGATGACTAAAAGGCTGTGTGTCTATACTCCCTTCGAAACGGCGCGCACGATCTTCATAGCGAAAACTGTTAACAACAACATCGTTGACGAGTAGCTCCAGGTCGACGCCAATTGCAGCCGCATCATCCGAACCGGTGACTAAAACAGGTAACTGTTGCCCTACACTTACGAGCTGATCTACAGTCGGGCGTTCAATAACAACACTTGGAGCACTATTTCCCAACACTCGAACAAGCTTAGATTCTGTTTGCCTTTCTGCACCCTGTCTACCATGCGCAACTGCAATAATAGACATACTTGTTTCGTTCAATGATGTTTGTGGCAGAAGCGCCTCTGCGATCCAAACTTCGAAGATTGCTTCTCGAGCACTACTCCCCGCACCAATTGTGCGTTGCTCAAACAGTGGAAAATAAGAGGACGTGATTACTGTGCCATCAGCGACAAAATCGACATAACTTATATCGCGCGATACGCCTGGCGCATTCACTTCTCGCTCTGCTCGAAATAAAATCGGTGCGCCCTCGACATAACGCTGTATATCAATGGGACTGACAAGCGATAATAACGGTACGCTTGTTTGAGCTTCTTCTCTTACTAACACCGTACTTTCGTTAGCAAGGTTTGTTTTACCCGAAGTATCTGTTGCGATAGCCTGTATACGCAAAGACCTATTTAGCCAGTCTTGTGGGATTGATAACAGCATCTCGTATGGAGCATTGTCCCGAGTTCCGATTACATTTCCATCCAATACGAAAGAAACACTCTCTACACCTACATCGTCGTATGCTGTAGCACTTAAAGTAAGATCATCCCCTGCTCGCACAGTATTTAGTACTTCCAATTCAACGGTTGGTAACCCATCATTGGCAATGACTGGAACCGATACGCTGATCTCTGGTTGGTTCACTAAACTAATAGTTAAAGGCACACTAGAATCAGCGGGAATTATCGCATTGGCCCTAATGCTGCGTCCGTTGAGCTCCAATAGGCCTGTGCTACCCACCCCTAATCCATAACTCACCTGAAATTGGGAAGTAATTTGGGTCGACGACCCGTCATCAAATATCGCATCAACCTGTCCGAGTTCTTGAAAAGTATTTAGTTGAGAAATTTCGAGCTGGCCATTTCCATTTAAGCCCGTTAACTCGATATTGGCCAACTGTCTGGAATAGTTGATAACAACAGGAATTGTCACTGAAGCTAAACCTGGGTAGGTCACCGTAATCTGTACAGTTTCACCTGAGGTTTCTGCAATTGGGCGAACCAACCCCGAGGTTGTTACGTCCACGAGCTCAGGGTGGCTCGAAGAATACAAAACACCATCACCAACACCAATCACTGGGGTTGGGCCTCGAAACTCAAAGTCAACGGTCGGTACAATAGCAACTGTTTGAAGGGGATCGCTTATCTCAATTGTTGACGGCATCGTGGCAAGCGAAAGTGCTTGTTCACTAATATCTTCACCAGTAAATTCTACGGTTGATAAATTCTCAAAATTTCCGGAAGAATCCTGAACCAATGCATCAATAATCACTAGACCATTACGCGATATTTCTTCTTCATCCAGAGAATCGATAACAGGCAGGATAAATTCAAAAGTCGTTTGACCGTCCTGCTCGGGATAAACTGTAACGCGACCATCCGTCCCTGCAAATTGCGTAGCTTTAGCCTTTGCTATAACACCTCCTGCATTTGCGAGATCAGAGGCCCGTATGCCCGAAACCGTAAGACCAACTGAGCTAATATCCACATCATCATTTGCGGTGAGTGAAATAACCAGTTGCTGTTCACCTGAGGCTGACGCTAATGCAACACTCTGCAAAGCAATAATAGGGTTGTGTTCCTCATAAACGAACGACTCACTATGAGTCGACGTAGATTGATTGACGTCGTTAAGTGTAGCTTGCGGAGAAAACCGTCCGTCACCTTCCGCAACAAAATTAAACTCACACGAGTTGGTTAGGACGTCAGGTCTTACGAATTCTTGAATACTAACAGCACGATTAAAGCTTCCAGCAACAAGATCTACTGATTCCAGCGTAGTACAGTTAGGAACACTCAATGTGTAGCTAACGCTTTCTTGCTGAGGAGTTAACTGACCAGCAACCCTAAAATCAGCGGCAAACGCCATAAGCGGCACGCCAATCATAAATAACAAGATGCCTTGCAACATCCCTGATATGCCTGTCTGTTTAATCATCTATGTTATCTCTAATTAGTAAAGCCCAAGCCTTAACTGCTACTTGTTGTTCAACAATGGAAAACTTTAATTATCAACACCTGACCGTTTGAAGGCTGGTGGGTTGCACTTCATAAAACAAACGGGACCGATGAACGCATTCGATAAAATCGATACAGATTAGGGCTCCAGTGCTGATTTGATAAATACGACGTATGAAATGAGAAGAATCCCTGCATAGGTCCTGTTTTAGTGATACATCATCCTGTTCCCTTAACTTCGGAGCTTAGTTAACAAACCTTCCTCGCGACCGGTATCGCGCATAAATACCCCCCAAAACTTAACCTTCGAACAATAGAATATGCCCCGCTTTAAGCGAAAGGCGATTCATTTGACGGAAGTTTTTAGAGAAAGTAGCAACTCCTTATCGAAGATTAATTTATGGGAACAAAAGCTCAACTTAAGTATCCAAAGTCTTCATTAAACCTATATTACTATATCCGTAATCCATAGCCCATTCCCACCACCCGAACGGGTTTGACAGTTTTACTACTCTTTTTTTTCCAGGGTCGCCTATTTATTATCTTCCCCCGTCGAGCAAAATCACGATTCGTACATTTTAGGCCTGCATTAAGCCTTTAGCGGGGTCCACACTAGTACCTAGTCTAATCCCACTTGCGATGTCGCTTCGATCCTCATTATGAGAGGATTGTACTTCTGTTTCAAGCTTCTGTCTGCAACGATCTTAACTGCGGTTTCAGATAGAGAGGTAAAAATCGGTCAAACTTTAAACACAGACGTCAAACATCAGACAATAAGATTAATAGCCGATCAGACTCACGCTGTCTACCCTCAAAATGTCAACACAATGATACGAGAGTGTTATGTTTTGTCTAAAACACCGGTTCACTGTTAGTTGAATTTACGAGCCTAATAATAAAGCCGTGTCTAATTTTTTAAGGCTAACTCTTGCTATCAAGCCTTCTTCATTTTCTCTATCCAGAAAAGCTAGTGATCCCAAATGTAAGTCAACAATTTTTTTCACGATAAACAGACCTAATCCACTGCCATAGCTCTGTGTATCTGATACACGATAATGCCGCTTGATCGAATTTTCTTTTTGATCTTCTGTCATTCCTGGCCCAGTGTCGATCACCTCGAGAATGGCTGCGTTATTGTTTTCTGATGTATTCACAAGAATGTGTGAGCCCTCATTACTGTACTTCGAGGCGTTTTCGATCAGGTTTAGAAGTAATGCATTTAAAAGCGTACGGTTGCCCAAGACATATGCATTGGTGCCGACCAATTCGATATTATGTTTTTTATGCATCTCAGAAGGAAGTAAGGCAATGACATCTTTTGCTAGTTCGTATAGCCCCACTTCTTCTCTCATGAGCTCGCGTTTGTTTTTGTCAATACTGTTAAGCAGCAACAGTTGTTCGATTGTTTTTGACATATTATTAATACCACGACCCATGCGTGATATAGATAGACGTCCATCTTCACTCAAGGTTTCCTTTAGCTCGAGGTTTTGCGCATGAATTTTTATAGCTGCTAATGGTGTCCTAAGTTCGTGCGATAGATCCGCATTAAAACTTTTTTCTTGCTTTAACGTTTCATCTATCCTTCCAAGAAGTCGATTCACGCCATGTTGAATTGGCAAGAGCTCTTTGCTTATCGGCATGTCTATCTCGTCAAGATTATTGCCGTCTCGGATGGCAATTTCTCGGCTTAACATCTCTATTGGTCTGGTTCCAAAAATAACGCCAATTACAACGACTACAATGATAAGCACACTCACCACTAACATAGTAACTAGCTGATCCCGTGTGATGAGCTCGATAAGTTCCTCGCGCGCTTCTGCTTTTTGTGCTGTGTAAATCCATTTTTTTGCCGAGTTCGAGTACAACGCAAAGATATGCCAGCTGCTGTTATCATATTCTATATGACTGTAACCAGGTGCGGTCGCCGACAGAGGATGCAAGGGCGCGTTCTCAGACATAAGTAGAAGATTTCCATTTACATCCCACACTTGATACGCGATTTTCTTTTCATAGTGATGTCCCAAAATGCTGTGGTCCGCTGGTTCATCAATGGTGGGCACTTTTGTAATAGAGGTCGCTCGCCGATCTGAAATCATAGTGTCGGTGATGAGCTGATCGATTGTGCGTGCTACTTGTGCTTGTTGAGCATTAAATATTTCTTCAACTTCGTCTTGTGTGTCGCGGTAGATGTAATAACCTGACACTAGATTAATGAAGAACAATGACAGCAATAAAAAGCTGATAATACGGTAACGGATGGATTTCATGAAAAATGCTCTTCAACCAACATATATCCAACCCCACGTACGGTCTTGATCGCGTTATTCCCCAGTTTTTTCCGAAGCTTATGAATATGGACCTCCAACGAATTACTCTCTATTTCTTCGTCCCAGCTATACGATAAGCCTTCAAGCACTTCCCGTGTATATACTTGTCTTGGTCGTTCAAAAAAAGCTTGAACCAACGAGAACTCACGCCTAGAAAAACTGACTGGCACATCGTCAAGCAATAACACACGCTCATTGAGATTTAAACTCGCACTACCGACCGTCAAAATATCGGTTCGGCGTCCATTCGCACGCCGAGTAAGCACTCGTATTCGCGCTTCTAGCTCGTTAATATCGAAAGGCTTGACCATGTAATCGTCGGCACCCGTATTAAGCCCAAGAATTTTGTCGTCAACTTGGTCTCTTGCGGTCAATACGAGTACAGGGAGATCGAGCTGATTGTGACGTACTTTTTTTAGCACCTGTAAACCATCCATGTCTGATAGGCCGAGATCTAAAATAATTAATGCGTAACTCTCATTTTTTAGTGCCTGAAGTGCCCTCTGACCTGTTTCGACCCAGTCAATACTGTATTTAAAATGCGTCAAGGCGGACTTGATACCCTCAGCGAGAAGCTCGTCATCTTCAACTAAAAGTATTCTCACGTGTGTGTACACCAATATTTAACTTCTTGATTGTTCAAAAAGAGTTCGGCTTCTTTTCCATTGAGTAAGCCCAGCGTTGCTAAACAGCCCGCTTGAACGCACAGAGGCGCGTGTGTAGTAATGGATGAGGGCGCATTAGCGATAGGCCACCCAGTTTTGGGGTTTAAAATATGACTGTAACGCCTGCCGTCCTTAAGCAAGTAACGTTTCGCATCACCGCTAGTGGCGAGCGCACCGTGAAAAATGGGGATAACGTGGCTATGGTTTTCGATACCTACGTGCCATGGCTGCCCAGCTTTACGAGGCGTCGTGATTTGTATATCTCCGCCCAGATTAACCAGCACAGATAAATCGGGCGCGAGAGTGCGAAACATATCATTAACCGCACTGACGGCGTATTCTTTTCCTATACCGCCAAAATCAATCTCCATTCCTGTTTTCATTTGAATAGTGTTTTTATCGAAAACCACTTTTTGCCACCCTACGAGGGGCAGCAAAGCATCAATCTGTCGCTGGTGAGGAACGTTATCGCTGCAATCAAACCTCCATGCGCGCCGCAACACACCCGAAGTCAAATCGAACATGCCATTAGAAAGCTCAAAACACGTATTAGCGAAATCAAGTAGGCGGTAGCATTCGTCGTCTATATCAACTCTCGCGCCTTTGGCATTGTTGATAGCAAAACAGAGGTTGTCCTGTTTATAACGGCTAAACTTATCCTCTATTCGCTGAACTTCCTCGACGCCTTTTTCAGCAAGTGACCCCGCAAGCGACTTATCTAACGTATCAAATAGAAACTCACAGGGGCTCGCCATTGCACGGAAGTCTGCGCTTATGTAGGAATCGTGACGACTCAGCTTTACATTTTGATTGACCGAGATCGCCACGGTACTCTCCTACTCTTTTGGGATACCCGTTGTAATTGCAGAGCGCTCCGCGTATTAAAACTTATAATCGAATTGTAAAATTACGGCATCGACGCTTGGGTAAAGGTCGAGCCCACTCAATTCATCTGGCGCTTCAACTCCGACATCTTGAGGTGCTTGACTGTAATATTCTAACCGAACGCCATATTCGCGCCCACCGCTTAGTTTTTTGCCATATTTGACGCCTAACGTATACGTATTCAACTTCCCAATTCTATAGTCTGCACTGGCAAATTCTGGCAGCGGATCGCCCTCGCGAATAAATGGGGTGTAAAAATCAGCTTCGCCTTGTTGATAAAAGCGAAGATGTGGTTCCAGGTAACTGTTGTTATCGAATAACAAACGATAGCGGGACTCAAGCGTATGGCTTTGTATGCCCCAATCGTCATCAGTCAGGCGATACGAAATGCCCCACACCGACTTCTCATAATGGTATTTAGATTGGGCGAAGAAAGCCTGTTTTGAGCGAGATTCTGGACGACTCTCATAGAGTTGTCGCGTGGCTATGCCAGTGGCGCTGACTTCACTGACCACTTTGTAAGGGTCTGTCAGGTAGCCATCCACTTCTGAAAGACTTAGATTAAATTGACTAATCCATCGACGATTGATCACTTGAGTCAATCCTACGATAAGGTCCACGGTGTCTTTTCCGTCTTCGCCGTCAGTCCGTCGGGTAGCATCAAAGGCTGACCTAAAGGACGTCTCGTCTGCGAATTGGCCACTATTGACCACCATAGCCGATAAACCAACAGGGCGACCGCCTACCGCGTCTATAGAGTCTAAGGCATAAGATAAATCTAGAGATACAGTGGTGTTTTTGTTGTTGAAGTAACGCCCTAGCGAGCCATTAAACGTGAGAGACTGATAATCATACTCATTTGAAAAGTTTGCTCCTGTCGACGCCATATAGCGTTCTCCGAGGGGCTGAGACCACTGGGCAGCAACCTGCACTCTGGTATCTAGGAATGTATCGTCTAAAGGTGCTTCATAGGCGCCTGCCGTATATTGGCCATTGCCCGACGGCGTTGTAAATGTTTGGGGCGATGTTTGTGGAACTGCACCGTTTGCTGATGCACCCGTGAGCGAGTCTATCACCAGCTTAGCGCTAAACGTTTTATCGTTTTTTAGCGTCTTTTTGGCCGCAAAGATACCTTCAAGCGCTTGTACACGATCGGCTTCGCCGTAGTACATTATCGCAGTATCAAAATCCCAACTATCGGCCACAGCGTTTCCCGCAAGCAAGGTACATGACGCAGCAAACAAGGCTTTTTTGATGTTCGTTTTCTTTAGTTGCATCCGCAGCCACCTCCTGCAAAGCCACGCCCACCACTCGTGCCCTCCTTACTAAAGTAAATATGGTCATCCAACGTGAGATCCGTCGCACCCGCACTTAAAGACATCTCGTCTTTTGCCAGCAAGTCGCGCTCCCAGGGTTGAACACCAAGTGAGCTGCAACCTGCTGACCCTAGCGCAGCAGACGCGGTTATTATTACGAGTAATTTCTTCATCAATACATCCTCGAAACTATTATTTAAGTAGGGTCTTAATTTCATTTTCATAGGCGATCACTTGATCCTCGAAGAAGCCTTTGTGCGCTAGCAAAACTGTTCCTTCGGCGTCAAGGATGTAGCTAGACGGCATACCTTTTAACTGAAACTGTTTCGCCTTCGTGCCGGTAGGGTCGTAGTAAATGGGGAACGTGACGTTGACAGTGGCCAGGAATTTTTCAGCTAAAGCCCGATCTTTATCAACATTGATAGCCAGGATTTTGAAACCCTTGTCACCATACTTCTCGACCATATCGTTCATCCATGGAAAGGACTTGCGGCAGGGATTACACCAAGACGCCCAAAAGTCGACGTATAGGATATCGTCGTCGCTCATTGATGCTGATGACTTGATTTCGCTAAATGCTTCGTGCGACAAAACGCTTTCCGTCCAGCCTTGCATAGCTAGTAGTAATAGAAAAACGGATATACCAAATTTTTTCAACATCTGTAATCCTCAACAGTTATGCTCGTACCTGGGCGTTTGGAAATTCTACACGTAGATTTTCTATCTAAGGGGAGTGTGGCATGCGAACCTTAACAAAACCTTACCGTCACAAAATATCCACTTGTCAACAGCAAAAAAGGGGGCGGTAAGCCTTATTAGCTTAGACAAAACCACTGAGTCGACGAATCAAAACAACACCTACCAACGATCGAGTAAGTAATATTTCGTTGAAACTAAACCAAATGGTAAATCAGCGCGTATATAACAAAGATTTTTCAACTCAGCTGAATGTAATTCTCCAAGCATATTAAATCTAGCGTCTCAAAAAGTTGAGCAACTATTTAAGTAATTAAATGAGTAACTAAATAAACCCACAGATATAACATGAGGAAACACACATGAAATCACTCATAAAAAGCTGCTGGAATCTCGTTATGGACAATCGTTATAACCCACTCCGTTACATGGATATGGCGTCTCAACATTATTTCATGCATGTACTTGCTTGGATGTGGAGTATGATATTTTCGATCAGCTTTCTGTCTATATTTCATTTTCAATTCGTTTGGTTGGCGCACGTTCTTGTCATAACAGGGATTTTTATCACGCTGATCGTCTTTAAACGAGCAGAAAAACAATCACTCCAAAAAATCACGATACCAGAACTGAGCCATGCTTCTGTTTGTGTATGGCAACTCGATCGAGAAGCCTAACTGCCAAGGGTTTTTAAAATGACTGACACAATCGCGATCCATTGGTTTCGGCAGGACTTACGCTTATCAGATAACCCTGCTCTAATTGCAGCTGCCAAAACCGGCAAGGTGCTGCCTATATTTATTCTCGATGATGAAAATTCAAGCGATTACAAAATAGGGGCTGCAAGTCGATGGTGGCTATTCCAGTCTCTGAATGCTTTAAACAAGAGCCTTAGTGGTCAACTGCGTGTTTATCGGGGAGACGCTCGGAAAATATTGAGTAGGCTTTCCTCGCGCCACTCAAACTGTGCTGTTTTTTGGAACCGTTGCTACGAGCCCTGGCGTATCACCAGAGACAAGCAGATAAAAGAGGATCTGACTCAGCTTGGCGTTAATGTCCGGAGCTTCAACGGTTCACTTCTTTGGGAGCCTTGGCAAATCCTCAAAAAGGATGGCACGCCCTATAAAGTCTTTACGCCCTTTTATCGGCGAGGATGCCTAATCGGAGAACAGCCGAGAGCCCCACTCCCGCAACCAAAAATCGATTTTGCAGAAGGCGATTTTGGAGCGCTCACCATTGATGATCTGGACTTGCTTCCCACTATCCCATGGGATCGCAAGCTTATATCCCACTGGAAGATTGGCGAAAGACCTGCACAGCTCAGACTGGAACAATTTATTAATGAGGGGCTTGCAAACTATAAAGAAGGACGAAATTATCCTGCGAAAGACAATGTTTCTCGCTTATCCGCTCACATTCACTGGGGAGAAATTTCCCCCAACCAAATTTGGTACGACGTGCAAGGCGCAGGTAACGGGCAAAATGAAGACTGTTTGATGAGCGAATTAGGGTGGCGCGAATTTTCTTACGCTTTGCTTTATCATTTTCCAGAGTTACCAAACCAAAATATGCAGAAAAAATTCGACACATTTCCCTGGCGTGACAACGCAAAGAATTTAGCGGCCTGGCAACAGGGAAATACAGGATACCCTATTGTTGACGCGGGCATGCGCGAACTTTGGCAGACCGGCTATATGCACAACCGTGTGCGCATGATTGTGGGTTCTTTTCTTGTAAAAAACTTATTGCTTCACTGGCACCATGGTAAGCAATGGTTCTGGGACTGTCTTGTAGATGCCGATCTCGCTAGCAACAGCGCAAGCTGGCAGTGGATAGCGGGGTGTGGCGCCGATGCCGCCCCCTATTTCCGGGTATTTAATCCTGTAACACAGGGTGAAAAATTTGATCCATCCGGTGCATACACGCGTCATTTTGTTCCGGAATTAAGCTCACTACCAGACAAGTATCTATATAAACCATGGGAAGCACCTGAAGCAATATTGGACGCTGCTGGCGTTGAACTTGGGGTGACTTATCCAAAGCCGATTGTTGATATCAAAGTCTCTCGGGAAAGAGCACTGGGTGCCTTTCACTCTATAAAAGCAACTTCCTCCATGAAACAAGCCGCTAGTGGCAGTGAGATAAAATGATCGTGAAACAAAAGTACGAAGGTCGTACCGTCATAAATAGAATCTTTAAGCACATTTTTTATTCGTACACTTACATCATTTATCGTGTACCTCATTCTCTAGGCGCTCAATCTCCTTCAGTATAAGATCAGCTTTTTCACTGAGCTCTGAATAGAGCCGAATATCCCCCAATCGCTGAGCGGCCATAGCTTCCTGTAGCAGGGCATTGTATCGTTTATTAAGTTTTTGTGTGGTAGAAGTGCCGAACAGGCCGAACATATAAATACTCTCGAACATTGAAGTGGAGGCGCATTGGCGCCATAAATTACTAGCGTTATTTATACGTGAGGATAAGTTTTTCAGATCTTCGACACTTTTTCGCCGTCCCTGCCCTGGCAAGAACAAATGAACAGCAAATTTATTTCCATATGCTTTATACCGTAGAAGGCTGCTTGATGAGCGCTAAAAAATCTGTATTACTTTTGATACTTTCAAATGCAGGGTCCGATTTTGCTTCAACCGCATAGGACGATTTAGCATCTATAGCTCGATTGAGATATTCAATTGCCTGGTCTTGAAAACCCATCAATGATTGAGCACAGGCCATCTGATATTGCGCAAAACTGTAGTTCGGATCAATCGCTAATGCCTGACCGCAAAGGTTAACGGCCCATTGCGGCTCATCTAGTTCTAACACTGCATCAGCCTTATAGGTTAAGGCCTCTGCATCTAGCGGGCGAAGTTTGAGTATCTCATCAATAACGCTAATTTTATTTGCGGGGGATGAATCCTGTTGCGCTCTAAGCCAAAGGGACTGTATTTCCTGAGTCAGCTCTATCTCTTCCCTATTCTCTTCAATATGCTGCGTTTTTTGCTGTAATTGTTTTTCAATTACGGCAAGTCGCTTTTCATATTCCATGACTAAGTTAGATATTTCTTCATCCGCTAAGGAGTGAACCCGCTCTTTAATATCTCGAATCGAGGTCCAACCCACCAAAACCAATACCGAAGTCGCCGCGGCAATTAAATAAAAGAAGTAGGTAACGGTGTCCGTCGCATAGGCGACTGCACGATCAACAGACTGGTGTTCACGATCTACAATTTGTTGGATTAGCTCGTTCTTCGTTATTGCCTGCTCAGCACGAAGTTGTTTAAGCTCATCCAATACATAGCGTTCAATAAACGGTGAGTAAAGCGGCTTGTTCAACGTTTCTATTTGCTCGCTAATTTTTTCCTCATTTACCTCTTGCGCAATTAACGTCGCAGGTAACATAAGCAGTAAAAATACACCATTTTTTATTGTGCTAAACATATTGCCCTCCCGTGGTCATGGACTTCAACCAATGCTGAGTGCAAACTTTTAACGGTTACATCATAATCCGATTCGTTGACAACAAACTGCATATCCACCTGGCGCATTGACTGATGTACCGCCAATACACTTATATTACTATCAGCAACCGCTTTCACCGTTCTTGCCAAAATCCCTGGTATTTGCATATCACTTCCAATTGCAGAAACAATTGCGACTTTTCGCTGGTTTAGTTCTGCATCGGGATAACACTCTTCGATAGCAGCCTGTATACGCTTTACCGTCTTTAAATTTGTCGATAAAAAGTGCGTTAAGGTATTCGCGTTGATGTCTTTGGAAACAATATGCGCTTTGAACCGCTTAATGATCGCAAGAACCTCTCGGTCATAGTCGTGAATGCTGCCAGCCATATCCTGATCAAATAGTTCTACGGCGTATATGCCTTTACAGCCGGCGATAATCTCCACGCGCGGGGTCTCGCTCACGTAGTCGCCGGTTATTAGTGTACCTGTATGCTCCGGCTCAAACGTATTTTTAACGCGAAGAGGTATATTATTTTGTCTTAACCCTTTGGCGGCTTTAGGGTGAATGGCTTCCATACCTAAATTCGCTAACTGATCTGCGACATCATAATTGGTTCTCCCTATGGGAACCGCATTGTCTTCACCAACAAGTCTTGGATCTGCACTGCTTAAGTGAAACTCTTTATGAATAATGGCCTCTTTCGCCTTGGTAATAACCGCCAAGCGGCTGAAGGTCATTTCACTATAACCACGATTAAAGGACGTCATTAGCCCTTCATTACTGTGGGCGTAACCGGTTACGATAGGTAAATGCCGATCGAGATCAATACTGGCGAAAGCCGTTCGAATACGCTCGTCGAGGGGGATATGTTTATCCGTTCGCCATCCCGTAAGATCTACAAAACATGCATTAACACCATCCCGTTGTAATAACGTTGCCGTGTTCCAGGCACTGTGCGCTTCGCCAATACTGGCAAGCATTTCCCTCACGGTAGCGAGATGAGACTCAAGCGCAAAATGGCCATGCTGACAAAGACTTTGCAAATCCACTAAACACTGTTTGGCATCCTCCAGCCTTTCACTTAGAAACTGATTGGCTTGCTGTAACAAATCGCCCTCACCAAATAAATCTTGGTTAATCTGACGTAATTCAACGTCTAAGTCATCAAACTTCGCATCCCAACTCTCATCTTCAATACCGCTGGCAAATAAACCAAAGACACCAGGTTGGCCGCTTTTTTTATATTCCAACAGTTTGTCTGTAATTCCTCCGTAAGCAGAGACCACAAACACACGCTGATAAAGGTTTGTTTCGTCACTTTTAATAATATTGTCTCGCACCGATACGTAATCACTCATCGATGTTCCGCCAATTTTTTCAATGGTATGCATAAATACGTTTTTAACCTTGATGTAAACTATGGACACTGACGCAGCCGATACACAGGATGACAATCGCCGAGACGACATACATTTTGTATCAGACAAAAAACTTCAAAACACAGCAAATATTCATTAGTGCTCGATATAATTTCAACTATATTAAGGTGTTATTAAAGAGAGGAATTAGGCTCATTTTACAACAATATGAGGGAAATTAATGGGAAAGCACCAAAAATATTGTTTAGTGTACTAAGCATAATACACTAAACACCATTTCGACTCCAGCTAGCCTGCAAACAGCCTTAAAGAGATTCGCTGACCAGTGACTTAGTTTTTAGCACAGTCAGAGCCCTATTGCGTGAAGCCATTTGGACCTTGACTTACACCTTGACACATATCAATATACGGATATCCATATATCATTATATCTATTGCACCCATGATAGAACCTGTTCAATTGTTTAAATGCCTTTCTGACGACACACGATTGTACGCGACGATGCTGATCTTTTTAGAAGGTGAGCTTTGCGTATGCGAATTAGTGGAAGCGCTTGGTGGCAGCCAACCTAAGATCTCTCGACACCTCGCCCAGCTTCGTAATTGCGGCATTCTGGATGACGCTCGTCGTGGCCAATGGGTATTTTACTCCATCGAAAAAAGCTTACCTGAATGGGCTAAAGAAATACTGAATGCCACCGCTAAATCCAACAAAAAATCATTGCAGGCCCTCCAAAATAACCTAAAGGCAATGAAGAGCCGCCCTCAATGCTGTTAATGATCGATACAGAGATTAAACGCCAATGAAAATTTTATATATTTGTACGCATAATCGTTGCCGCAGCATTCTGAGCGAAGCGATTACCAATCATTTAGCCAACGGTCGATTTCAGGCATTTAGCGCTGGCAGCCAACCCGCAGGCCAAGTACATCCCCTTTCACTGAAGTATCTTGATGAGAAAGGTATATCCACAGAGAGTTTAACCAGTCAGTCGTGGGACGATTTTGAAGCTGAGCGTCCTGATATTGTCGTAACCGTATGCGACAGCGCCGCGAGTGAAGCATGCCCTGTTTGGTTTGGTGATACTACAAAAGTACATTGGGGCTTGCCCGACCCATCAAAACTTAAAGGGAGTGAAACCGAAATAAGGGATGCGTTCTTTGCAGTAATGGCAACAATTGAGCAACGTATTCAAAAGCTGCTTGGATGTGGACTTGAAAAGTTATCAAAAAATGAGCGACAACAGGTATTAAATAGCTTGATTGGGGAGTCATGATCATGGGTTTATTTGAACGTTTTCTGACTATGTGGGTGGGCTTGTGCATTCTTTGTGGTGTGCTGTTCGGAAATTTGATGCCCGATTTATTCCACTGGTTTGCGCAGTTGGAAGTTGCACACGTAAATATCCCCGTGGCGGTTTTTATTTGGGTGATGATTTACCCAATGATGATTCAAGTAGATTTTTCATCAATAAAAGATATTAGTAAAAAACCAAAGGGCTTGCTCCTCACATTAATTATTAACTGGTTAATCAAACCCTTTAGCATGGCATTCATTGGTTGGCTGTTCTTTCGCGTATTATTTGTTGATTTAGTAGATCCCCAAACCGCGAGTGAATATATCGCTGGCATGATCCTATTGGGTGTAGCACCGTGTACAGCGATGGTGTTTGTTTGGAGTCACTTAGTAAAAGGTGATGCGAATTACACGCTAGTTCAGGTGTCCGTTAATGATGTGATCATGATTTTTGCTTTTGCGCCTATCACGGCATTTTTACTAGGCGTGAGCGACGTTATCGTACCGTGGGATACCTTATTGCTATCTGTCGTATTATATGTGCTTATCCCCCTAATTGCGGGCGTGCTAACACGTAAGGCACTGGATTCAAAGACTGATCACTCAAAACTCGATCGCTTTTCAAAAACATTGAAACCTATCTCGGTAGCAGGGTTATTGGCGACAGTCGTGCTGTTATTCGGATTTCAAGCAGAGACAATTTTGGCCAAGCCATTGGCCATCGTACTAATTGCCATTCCGTTACTCATTCAAACCTACGGAATTTTTATGATTGCTTACGGAGCCGCCAAAGCGATAAAGCTCCCTCATAATATTGCGGCACCGGCCTGTATGATCGGGACATCTAACTTCTTTGAATTGGCTGTCGCTGTAGCGATTTCATTATTTGGACTTCAGTCTGGCGCGGCGTTGGCCACCGTAGTTGGTGTTTTAGTAGAGGTCCCCGTCATGCTAACACTCGTAGCCTTTGCTAATAAAACTCGTCATTGGTTTGATAAGGCGTAAAGCACAATGAATAAAACAGACTTACCTAATATCGATTTTGAGTCCCTAAAACCCATCGATATTCAATGCCTAGACAAGCCAAGCGTTAATGCGCGAAAACCAAAAATCCTGTTGCTGTATGGCTCCCTTCGTGAGCGCTCCTTCAGCCGGCTGGCGGTTGAGGAAGCGGAAAGAATCTTGACGTATTTTGGTGCTGAAACGAGAACCTATAATCCATCGGGCCTACCCTTACCTGATGACAGCGACGATCAACATCCTAAAGTACAAGAACTTCGTGAGCTAGCTCAATGGAGCGAAGGGATGGTCTGGTGCAGCCCAGAGCGCCACGGTGCAATGACAGCCGTTATGAAAGCGCAAATCGATTGGATTCCCTTAGCTTTTCAAGGTATCCGCCCTACTCAGGGCAAAACCCTCGCCATTATGCAGGTCTGCGGTGGCTCGCAATCATTTAACGCGGTTAATCAGATGCGTATTCTGGGGCGTTGGATGCGCATGGTAACGATTCCAAACCAGTCATCCATACCCAAGGCCTGGCTGGAATTTGACGACAACAACAGAATGAAGCCTTCATCCCTATATGACCGTATCGTGGATGTGATGGAGGAACTGATGAAATTTACGCTACTCACTCGCGACCGCAGTGAATATTTAGTCGATCGTTATTCTGAGCGTAAAGAATCCTCTGAAGCGTTTCGTAAGCGCATTGATCAACGTTCTGACTGAGGGAATTTCCTTTGATACTCGCTAATATTCGGTGCTAAGCTTTACGCGCTTCTTTCGTTCAGAGTCTTGTTATTGTGTTAATGCGTAATATTAGCGGTTTACTCTTTTTTATCCTGGCACTCTTTACGTGTGATGCACACTCATCAAAGACGTTGCGTGTGGGATACGTCGAATTCCCACCGTTTAATTACACAGACGAAAACGGCGTTGCCCAAGGCGCCATGGCCGATCTCGCCAGGGATATTATCGCCAATGCCGGATATGACATCAGTTTTCGTGCGTATCCTGCTAAACGACTCGCAAAGAATATCGTAAGCGGCAAAATCGATTTTTGGATTGGTTTATCAACTCTGGAAAACCTTACCGAACATACCGAAATATCTTCTATGCCAGTGAATAGCGCTGTTTTAAGGGCATATTCGACAAAAGTAATGCCGCCAGTAAAGACAAAAAAAGATCTAAACGGAAAGCATATTCTCATCTTACATGGTTACAGCTACGGCGGCTGGTTTGATTATATTAAGGACCCAAACAACAATATCACCTACGAATCGGCGATAAAACACGACCAAGCGCTGCGCATGCTATCCTCCCACCGAGTAGATTATCTGTTGGACTATCAACTGCCGATTGATCTAGCCTTGGAAAACATGGATCTACCCGAATTGTATTATCACGATGTACTGACTGTCCAAGGCAGGATAGTGATTTCAAAAAAGCTGCCCAATGCTAAAGAAGTGCTACTAGAACTCGAAAACTCCTACAAACAACTGCAGTTAAAGTCGGTCGAAATGCAACAAGGTAAAAATTAATTCAAAATCTTTATTTTTCAGTTAATTACTAAATATATTACCGCATCACTGCCAGTGCGATTCACGAGCTATAAATGTTTCAAAGGATGTTGATCCTTAGGCCAAGGCGCCATAAAAAAGGCCTCTATGTCATCGGGACGTACGGTATCTACTGTCTTAGGTGTCCATGTTGGCCGGTTGTCTTTATCGATTAAAAGAGCACGCACACCTTCTTTAAAATGTCCTAAACGCAGAGAATTAACAGAAAGCATTAATTCAAATTGAAAAACTTCCTTCAAGGTGAGCTGCGCCCCTCGCCGCATTTGTTCGTTGACAAGAAACAAGGTTATAGGACAGCCCTGTCTTAATTTTACGGAGGCCTTTTTCAACCATTTATTTTCACCGTCGTATTCAGAAATTTTCTGAACTGTTTCTAAAAAATCATATTGTTCAAGACTACGAATATAACTCAAATTATTTTCAATATTCCCTCGTGGAATTGCTAGCCTGTTCCTTTCTTGAAATGCAGCGATAATAGCATCAACTTTTTTATGGTTACATGTGTTGTCACTTGACCATTGAGTGCCCTTCAAATCCGCAAAAAAGTCATCTTTAACACTGTTTGGGATAAATCCATCTGCCAGGCCGGAAAAGATCGCATCCGCTGCATTCATGCTGGCACCGGTCAACCCCAAAAACATACCCACACCTTTTGGTGCTCGATTTAAAAACCACGTTGCCCCCACATCCGGATAAAGCCCTATTGTGACTTCCGGCATGGACATGTTAGTGCTATCTGTCACGATTCGATGGCTTGCGCCACACAACAGGCCAAGCCCGCCGCCCATGACTATGCCGCTTCCCCACACGACAATGGGTTTCGGGTAGGTATGAATCAAATAATCGAGCCGGTACTCTTTGGTAAAAAAGTTGAGGCCATCTGTATTTGCACATGTCTCTCCATACGCTGCGGATGCATGATACAGACTAACCACATCGCCACCCGCACAGAAAGATTTTTCGCCGGCGCCTTGTATAACAATACATGCAAAACGCTCATCATTTTTCCATTCCTGTAATTTGTTATATAAGTGTTCAATCATCTCGGTATTGAGCGCGTTGAGCGTTTTAGGCGAATTTAGCGTCACGACTGCTAATTTAAGCCCGCAAGCACCATCATATTCTTGGCATAAAACATTATGTTCATTTTTCATCGGCGCCCCCCCATAATAACTATCGCCAGTAAGCCCCTTGATCGGAAGTAGCCCCAGCCTTGCCCGCGCCATAATAACCGGCGTTTTCTTTGCTATCAAACTACCTGTATTCCGTAGATTGACCCAGCTCACATTGCTAATAGCCATTGTCCTATATAGCCGGCGATATTACCGGCTTTAAATTGGCTCAGAACAGCGCATGTCATATAATCTCGGCATGTCATTCCCGCCATCTGTTTGGCCCTCCCAAAACAACTAGGTATTTATGAAGACGTACGACGGTTATCACCTAATCATTCAAACGCTGGCATATGGCTTTATATTGGTTGTCGGTTTAAGCGTAATTGCCATCATCTGGATGTACTTTTACGACAAACACCAAACGCGACACGCGGTACGTCATAATTTCCCTGTGATTGGACGCTTACGTTATTTATTTGAGCATTGGGGCACTTTTTTTCGACAATACTTTTTTGCGCTAGATCGGGAAGAAATGCCTTTTAATCGCGCTCAGCGTTCATGGGTTTATAAAGCGGCCAAAGATTTGGATAATACAAGTGCATTTGGCTCAACACAGCATGCATATGGTGCAGGTACGGTTTTTTTTGCGAATTCCCTTTATCCGATGCTCGACAACACTCAACAAGAGCCGCACGCTGTTACCGTCGGCCCTAACACTGATCATCCCTACCATTGCAATAGTTTCTTTCATATATCGGCAATGAGTTATGGCGCTATTTCTGCGCCCGCAGTAAAAGCATTATCTCGAGGAGCAAAAATCGCCGGCGTATGGATGAACACCGGTGAAGGTGGCTTATCCCCTTATCACTTAGAGGGCGGATGCGATATCGTATTTCAAATCGGCACGGGGAAATTTGGTGTGCGAGATGAAAAAGGTGAACTTTCATCGAATAAACTTAAAGACCTTGGTGCAATACCGAATATAAAAATGTTCGAAATAAAGCTCAGCCAGGGGGCTAAGCCAGGTAAAGGAGGCATATTGCCAGGCGTAAAAGTCAGCAACGAAATCGCAAATATTCGCGGGATTTCACCTGGGCAAGCCGCGATTAGTCCGAACCGGTTTCATGAAATTGAAGGGCCAAATGATATCCTCGCCCTGATTAAACGGGTACGCACAGCAACCAGAAAACCGACGGGCATAAAACTATGCTTAGGTAACCCTTTTGAAATTGAAGCGTTATGTGAAGCCATATTAGAAGCTGGCGCGGAGCACGCCCCCGATTTCATTACCATCGACAGCGGCGATGGCGGTACCGGCGCAGCGCCGATGAGTCTGATTGATAACGTTGGTATGCCACTATCCGAAAGTTTGCCCACTATTGTCGATATTCTCGTGCGCTATAACTTACGTGAACGAGTTAAGGTTGTTGCGAGCGGCAAATTAATTAACCCCTCAGATGTGGCTTGGGCTTTATGTGCAGGTGCAGATTTTGTAAACAATGCACGGGGGTTCATGTTTTCACTGGGCTGCATTCAAGCAATGCAATGCAACAACAACACCTGCCCTACTGGCATTACGACACATAATAAACGTTTACAAGCTGGGCTAGATCCAAATGACAAATCTCTAAGGGTTGCCCAATATGCAAAAAATATGGCGAAGGAAGTTGGCATCATCGCCCATTCATGTGGTGTAAACGAACCACGGATGCTCAGACGCCATCATCTTAGAACAATCGAAAACGAAAATGCTTCACAGAACAACTCAAGGCATTCCACAAAGACAAAATAACGTTCCGTTCAATTTAAGAAGCTAGCTTCCCACATTGACAACGCGTACGTCTCGCTGCGGATACGGTATTTCGATACCATTGTGCTGCAATGTTTCCAGAATAATCAGTAGCAGGTCGCCCCCGACTCGGTTCTGACCGTCATCAATCCCTTCGATCCAGAACTCTACAAACATATTTATACCCGAATCACCAAAACTATCAATTTCACAATCCGGTCTTTCTTCAATCGGGTAACTTTCACCGCTCAACACTTGTGGATGTTCAGCGACCGCCTCTTTGATAAACTCAACCAACGCACGTACATCTGTTTTATACGCCACAGAAAAATCAACACGATAGCGTTGCTTTTTATTTTTATGTGTCCAGTTTGTAAATGAGCTGGTGATGAATTTTTCATTAGGGACGACGATATCTTTGCCATCATAGGTTTCCAAGGTTGTCGAACGCATATTTAATTCCGTCACAAGCCCCGATTGCCCGTCTTCCATCGTGATATAGTCCCCGACGGAAATAGAGCGATCCATAATAATGATGATGCCGGAAATAAAGTTAGAGGCAATCGCCTGTAAACCCAAACCGATACCAACACCAACTGCGCCACCAAGTACGGCTAAAGCCGTTAAATTGATACCCATTAACTGAAGGGTAAGTAATATAACGATAAAAAATATGGCGATTTCTAAGAGTTTTGCGAATATTTCACGTGTCCGAAAATCAATAGACTCTTGTTTTCGAATAATTGTTTTGCCCGTCGAATTTGAGACACGCCCAAACCAAAATAAAAGTGAGCCGAATATAGCCGTGCGAATAAGCCCGTAAGCCGATAATTTAATACTGCCGATATCAAGTGATATTGCTTCTAAAACGCGAATAATATCATCCAATATACCCACTTCATGCGCCAATAAAATTGGCATACCAACGTAACGAAAAACCTTTGCGGCAATTGGGTTGGTAATAATCAGATTAATAAAACTATAAAATAACAATAAGATAGCGATCGAGAGCGCCGTTCTCATCACCCAACCGTCTTCCAGCACATATTGACTAAACTCTAACGAGATACGCAATAACATGATGGCAAAGACAGGGAATAGGAGTTTCCCACAACGATAGATAAGTGATGAGATGGGGCCGGCATCTACAGTTCCTGGCTCCATGTGCAGCAAGGGGGTATATTTTCTAACTCGGCTAGAAAGCAGATAGGCGAAAAAATAAATGAGAATGATTATTCCCGCCTGACTATAAGTCTCCGTTTGTGTGGCCAACTTGAAAAAGTTGTTCGTCAAAACACTGAACTCGTTTACCAAAACACCTACATTCATATTCATACCAGCTGTCAATATTCGTCAAACGCTGTCTAAAAAATAGCACTATTTTTTGCGTCCCTAGCCCACATACCTCTATGCATACCTCTAGGGCACACGCATGGCCCAACGCTAGATTACCGGTTCACCCAGCACAAATGATCGACTGGAATCCACGGTATATTTGCCTCGAAGGGCTGTTCTTCCGACAAGCATACGAAACTTCATCGTATCGCGGTTTGTTAACGTCATCTCTATGAGGTGCTCATGGGCACCAATGAGCATACGTGTCTCGATTACATATCGACTTTCTTTGTGACCGCCAGAGTCGGTGACTTGTCGTTCATCTAACAGGCGAGCATCCGCATGAATATGTGTAAGGTCGTCTCCTTGTATCGGGTGTAAGTCAAATCGCACGCGCGATTCCCCATCCTTCATGTACTGCTCCACATAATAGGCGTGAAGCGCAGAGGTCCTTGCACCCGTATCGACTTTAGCTTTGATTTTCATAATCCCCAGGTCAGGTAATGACACCCACTCTCGCCAGCCTAAAGTTGCGAGTTCGGAGGACTCGCATTCTGCAGATTCAATACGTTTGTTCATGGTTTTACTATTGCCTTTACTTTATTGCCTTTACTAAAAAACCGCTAACAAGAAGCCTAGTGACCGAACATTTGGGGGCTCAATATTAAGCCCTTAATTATGATAAGGGTACTTGTAACACCACCCACACTCCCCCGTTATTATTGAGCTCGCAATAAACAAGGCCTACCACTCATCTTAGCGTCAGCGAAATCGAACTTATGTTAACCCCCAACTAATGGAAAAGATATTGATAATTTGTCGTGCACTTTTAGAGAAGTTAGAGGAGAATCATTCAACTACAATAAACTGGCTAACCCTTAATTGGAGATACCGTGAAAATAGCGATCTTATCCAGAAACCCCAAAATTTATTCCACCAATCGCTTAGTTGAAGCCATAAAAGAGCGCGGTCATGAGGCCCGAGTGATTGATCATGTTCGGTGTTTTATGGATATGGGAACAAGTAACCCCTCGATACATTACAAGAACGAGGAGTTTAATCCTGGTGATTTCGACGCCATCATCCCAAGAATTGGTTCTTCGGTGACTTTTTACGGTACCTCCGTCGTGCGTCAGTTCGAGATGATGGGCACCTATTGCGTTAATGAATCCGTTGCGATATCTCGCTCACGAGACAAACTAAGATCGATACAGTTGATGTCCCGCAAAGGGATAGGGATTCCCGTTACAGCCTTCGCCAATTCCCCTGACGATGTCAATGGTCTAATTCGCGAAGTTGGCGGTGCCCCGCTTGTTATCAAACTGTTAGAAGGCACACAGGGCATTGGTGTTGTACTTGCCGAGACGAAAAAAGCCGCGGAAAGCGTTATTCAGGCTTTCATGGGCGTAAAAAGTAACATACTGATTCAAGAGTTCATCAAAGAAGCCGGAGGAAGTGATATCCGATGTTTCGTGGTCGGCGGAAAGGTAATCGCAGCCATGCAAAGAACTGCGCCTGAGGGAGAGTTTAGATCCAATCTACACCGTGGCGGCTCTGCGCAGCTTGTGAAGCTATCGCCAGCAGAACGCGCCATCGCGGTAAAAGCAGCAAATGTTATGGGCTTGAATGTCTGTGGTGTTGACCTACTTCGATCAAGCCGAGGCCCACTAATTATGGAGGTTAATTCATCGCCAGGGCTTAAAGGCATAGAGGAAGCCACAAATAAAGATGTCGCCAGTATGATCGTGGACTTTATTGAAAAAAACGCAAAGCCAAATAAAACCCGCACACGAGGTAAAGGCTAACAGTGTCCGAAATTAATAAACCTCTCGAAATAAATGGGGTTACGGTAAAGCCTGGTGAACGTAAAATAATTGATCTGCCCGTAGCAAAACTCTATACCAGGACCGATGCAAGTATTCCAATTCAGGTCATATGCGGGAAAAAAATAGGCCCAACTGTTTTTATCAGTGCGGCCATTCATGGTGACGAATTAAATGGTGTTGAAATTGTTAGACGCGTGGCAAAAACCGCCGCGCTAAAACGACTTTCAGGGACGCTTATTATTATCCCGATTGTTAATATCTTCGGTATCATTCAACACTCGCGTTATCTCCCCGACCGTCGGGATCTGAATCGTTCGTTTCCTGGGTCACCAAAGGGGTCTTTGGCATCACGATTAGCGCATACCTTCTTGGACGAAATCGTCACTAAATGTGAATACGGCATAGACCTCCATACTGGCGCAATTCATCGATCAAACTTACCACAAATTCGTGCAAATTTAGATGACCCAGAAACAAAGCAGTTGGCGGAGGCCTTTGCGGTGCCTGTTCTGTTGAATTCTAATTTACGTGACGGCTCTTTAAGACAAGCTGCGGATGAAAATGGCGTAAAAGTTCTGTTGTATGAAGCTGGGGAAGCTCTACGTTTTGACGAGTTATCAATACGTGCCGGCGTGCGCGGTATTTTGTCCGTTCTACGGACGCTGGCCATGATCCCGACCAATAAAAAACCCACAAAAAAGCCTGTGCCGCCGTTTATTGCGCGATCAAGCAGCTGGGAACGCGCACCTGAAAGCGGTATTTTTCGCACGGTCGCGTCATTAGGGGCCAGGGTTAAAAAGGGTGACATTCTCGGGTTGATCTCTGACCCATCAAACCTATTCGATTCATACGAATATGAAATTAAAGCGCAGTATTCTGGCCTGATTATCGGAAGAACGAACATCCCGCTCGTGAATGAGGGCGACGCCTTATTTCATGTCGCGCGGTTTGAAGATATTGGAGAAGTCGCCGCCTCGGTCGAGGCTTTCCAAAACACCGCGGATCAACCACCTAATCCCACATTTGATGATCAAACGCTAATTTAGCAAAGGAACTCCAATGCCTGCATGGCAAGACCTGCTATCACACGATGCACTTATTTGGTTAGGCATCGTTTTTTGCCTATCGCAGTCTGCAATATTCTCTGGATTGAATTTAGCTTTTTTCAGCTTGAATCGATTACAACTCGAGGTTAAAGCCAGCGACAACGATAAAGCCGCCACTAAAGTGCTAAAGATGCGGCAAGACTCCAACTTTCTATTGACCACGATTTTATGGGGAAACGTGGGCATTAATGTCTTGCTTACGCTGTTATCCGACAGCGTCATGGCAGGCGTTAGCGCGTTTTGTTTTTCCGCTGTATTCATTACATTATTTGGTGAAATTACACCTCAAGCGTATTTTTCTCGCCACGCTCTAAAAACGGCATCATTGATGGCGCCACTTTTACGGTTTTACCAAGCGCTTTTATATCCGCTCGCAAAACCTTGCGCTATTGTTTTAGATATGTGGCTTGGCAAGGAAGGCATTACATATATGCGTGAACGGGATCTTCGGCACGTTATCGCTCGTCATATTGAAGCCGAGGAAGCGGAAGTTGATGCTGTTGAAGGAATAGGTGCGCTTAATTTTCTTCAGATTGATGATATTCCGGTTTCAAAGGAGGGAGAGATACTGGATCCAAACAGTATTGTAAAACTGCCCTGCCATTTGGATTTACCCGTAATCCCAGTTTTTAGTGCATCTTCTGATGACCCTTTTCTGCAACAAGTTCAACAGTCAGGGCATAAATGGGTTGTACTCACCGACGAAAACGAACACCCGCTACTCGTACTTGATGCGGATGGGTTTTTACGTGCCGCACTGTTTAATGGTACAAGCACTTCAAACGCATATGACTATTGTCATCGTCCGATTATTATTACTGATGAAAATATGCCGCTCGGCGATGTGTTGGAACGTCTCAAACTCGGCCGAACAGTAACCTGCGAAGAAACCATTGACCATGATTTGATATTATTGTGGTCCAATCAGCGCCGTATTATTACCGGCGCGGACATACTCGGTCGCCTTCTCAAAGGTATACAGCCCGATAATTAATACGGGGCCTACTGCTTAGTCCACATCTATTTCATCTTTCTTTTTACTTAAAAGATCTGAGAGTGGCTTGTTGGATTCTGCACGCTCATCATTAAACAAGCGAAATCCAGGTAGTTGACGCACCAGATAGTAACCGATACTAAGCGCAATAATAACTGCTGCGATACCGTAGATCTGTTCAGGCGTAACGATCTTCAAATCCAAAACAATAACCTTTCGGGACATTGCCATCAGCGCAGTCGCCATAACGATTTTTACATGAATCATTTCGTCTCTTAAATAAATCGTGATATTAACGAATATCTCGATCGCTATAAGCACCGTCATGAATGCGCCAAACGTCGCCAACATGTCGGTCGCTGTAAAAATCAAAATGGGCGCGCTGACTAATTTTTGATATATAACCCAGCACACATCAACAACCCCCATCACGATAACAAAGGTCATTAACACCGCTAAAATCTTCACCGAGTGATGAATAACAAGTTGAAGCTTGGATATGATGGGATCATCAATAGAATTCATTTATTTTACCTACTAACCGTTATGGTGTTTAAAAATGTCTTATATGGGTCAATTTAATATTGATTATGAAATGGGTATTTTATGGCTTACGCGACATTGAACATATCAACTCCGATAAACCCAAGCGCCCTAACGCGTCGTCTAGTAGCTGCTCAACATCTTTTGCTTTATCCAATGTTAGCGCTTTTTTCGCCAGTGTTTTTGCGGAATCTTTAGAAATAGAAAGAATCACTTTTTTTATACGCGGTAAATCACCGGCACTCAAACTTAGAACATCCATGCCCATACCTAACAATAGAATCGCCATAGAGGGGTCACCCGCCGCTTCACCACAAATAGACACCGGAATTCCCGCATCATCCCCTGCAACAATAATACTTTGAATCGCAGAGATAACCGCGGGGTGGAAATAAGAATACCAGCGCGTTACACGTTCGTTATTTCGATCAACGGCTAAAAGATACTGAGTTAAATCGTTACTTCCAATGGAGAGGAAATCGACATGTTTAGCAAAAGCCTTTATTTGATAAACTGCTGATGGCACCTCTATCATGACACCTACCGGAACAAAACCAACATCGACGCCCTGCTCCTTAAGCTCTTGCTTTACTTGCGCTATTAGCTCAAGTGCTGATTCTAAATCATCGATAGAATTGACCATTGGCAATAAAATTTTAAGATTGTTCAACCCGACATTTGCGCGAAACAGCGCTCGAATCTGGCAAAGAAATATTTCAGGTTGGTCCAATAGTATCCGTATACCCCGCCAACCCAAAAAAGGGTTTTGTTCATGTATCCGCCAATAAGGGAGGGGTTTGTCCCCACCGATATCCAGTGTTCTAAAACTTACCGGTAAAGGGGCCATTTCAGACAATACCCCTTTATATAATTCATATTGCTCTTGTTCAGTAAGAAACCCCTCGCTATTCATAAACGGGAATTCTGTACGATATAGGCCCACCCCTTCAGAGCCAACGGCCACCGAATGACTTAGATCGGCAGCGATCCCTGCGTTGGTCAACAATGACACTCTAAAGCCATCCGTAGTCAACGCAGGTTCTTGTGCCAGCTTATCCAGCTCTAGCCACATCGACGCTTCGCGACTGATTTCTTTTTTTAATGTTGCTAACAAGATTCCATCGGGCTCGACATATAGTCGTCCTTGGCTGCCATTCACAACCAAAGGTTTTTTATCTAGCTGCGCCAACGGTACAACGGCCTCCATACCTAGAACGGCGGGAACCCCAATGGCTTTAGAGAAAATAGCCAAATGTGAATAGGCTGAGCCTCTACCTGAAATAACGGCTTTTAAACAACCTGAGGGAACATTTATTATATCCGCGGGGCTTAGGTCCTCCCCTATTAGTATCGTATTTTCCGGATATACAATATCCTGCGAATTGTTCGACGCTAACATCTCATTCAGAAGGCGTTTGCCAATCTCTTCGATGTCATTCGCACGTTCGCGAAGATAGGCATTGTCCAATGCATTAAATTGGGAAATGTAGTCCAACACCGTTTCCCTAAGCGCACCTGCGGCCCAATTGCCGCCATGAATACGCGCTATCGTATTTTCGACCAACTCGGGGCCTTCGGTTATTTGAGCGTAAGCTTCAAACAATACGCTGTTTTGTTCTCCAATCGTCTTCTCACTTTCTTGACCAAGTGATCTATATTCCTCTGCCACGCTTTTAATTGCACGTTGAAATAGCGCCACCTCATCATCTACTGAATCGGGCTGACGATCGGGAATATCTTTTAGGTCAAGGCGTGTCCCTACATATGTACCTATGCCTAATGCGATACCAGGGCTGCCAGGCTGTCCTTCGATAAACAACCGATCAGCGGTGGGCAATGAAGTGGTGTGGGCGATCTCGCCCCGCAATTTTGCCAGTACAATACATGTGGCTATCTGAGAAGAAAGCGTCAATAGAAACGAAAGAGACGATTCTTTAAATACACGGGACTTTTTCGATTGAGCAACAATAACGCCACACACCTCTGACTGATAAACAATAGGCACACCTAAAAAACCGCGATATTGCTCACCACCAGGAATCGAATTTTTAGAATATGCTCCGTGCTTTTTTACATCCGGTAGATTGAGGGGTTCGACGACTGTTCCAATAAGGCCCAGAACCCCTTCTTCGAGCGCCACAGCCCACTTACCCACAAGCTCATTCGGGTGAGCTTCGGTCGCCATGAGAATAAAACGTTTGCCAATATCGTCCGATAGATAAACAGAACACTCCTCCACCGCCAACGTTTCGACCACGCCTTTGACAATAACGCGAAGCGCAACATCTAAATTAGTTGCATCAGCAACGTCCGTCAGTATTTGCCTTAAGGCGGGGAGTTTTTTTCGTGTCACCGCTTTTGAGGGCGCTTTGGGGGGAAAAGATTTGGGCTGTTTGGTGGTCATGCTATCTCTCAGTCGAAAATCGCAGGCCCAACACTCAGTTAAGCGGTTGCTGTCTCATTATTAGCAAGATTATGCCACACTCGATCAGCTCTAGGTGACCTCTATTCTCGACCGATTTGCATCGCCAATGGTCATGTTTTTGGTGTAAGATTTCACGGTAATATAACGTTCAATCTTTGATCGCATATCTGACTATACTAAGGCCATAAACATGATCAACCAAGAGCGTTGGTGGGGAGATTTTCATTTCAACGAGGAAGAAACCAAAGAGTGGGTATTAGGTGATCGACGCTTCGTTATCCATCGCTCATCGGGTGAATGGAAAACATGGAATATAGAAACCCCAGAAGAAAGCGGCGAATACGTATTCAAACACAGCGCTTTACAGGCCTCTGCCGAGCTCCCAGATCACACCACATTGGGACGCTATCTCCAACATGAAACCAGTGAACAAATCAGTGTTCGCCCCATGATGGCAGATCGCTCAATGGTGATTCGGCCCAGCGTGCCATTGCAGATATTAGCTGAAGAGCGAATATGCCTCTATATAAGCACACCGCTGTGGTTCAATGTAAAAACATGCCCGAACGACGTGACAATAATGGATGTCCCCTTTTGGCGCCCTTCTGATTCGTGGTTTGGCCCCTCGACAATGAGCGGAGAATTCTGTTATGCCAAATATACCGATGCACGTGTCAACATTACTCAGTTAGAGCAGCGCCCTCATCGCGCAATTACGCCCATACATGTAATTAACAAACGAAACGAAGCGTTGATTGTCGAAAGGCTCAGTATTCCCGTACCGCTACTTCACCTATTCAGTGATGATAAACATCACCTTTGGACTGAGGAAATAACACTTACACGAGAATCCGATGGCGACATGGCAAAACTACAGCTAGACAAAGTTGCACCTCCCCATGCATCGAATCCGACATTGGTATCAAAACCGCGCACCGAATCAGAAAAAAATATCGTGTTCCGCACCCTTAACAGCCTATTCGCCTAAATCGCCATAATAGGTGGCATCGTTTGATATTAAAACGATAAGCAATGAGATAAAGAGAAAGTACCGTGACCAAACTGAGTGAACTAATAGAAATACTGGAAGCGACTCGACTCCTTTCGGTTAGTCAGGCGATTCTATTCATCGTATTGGGCTATTTTTTAGGGCGCGCGGCGAGCGCAACCATTGAAAAGATCGCCCTAAAGAAAATGAGCCCTCACAATCTTCTAGTATTAAAACGATCGGTTTTTTATGCCGTGTTTATTTTGTTTGGCGTGTCCGCACTCAAGCAGTTGGGATTGGACCTCAATGTTGTTATCGGCGCTGCGGGGATTCTGACAGTTGCAATCGGTTTCGCCTCTCAAACATCGGCATCCAATTTAATCAGTGGGCTTTTTCTTATGGTCGAGCGACCATTTTCAGTAGCGGACGTCATTCGTGTCGGCAGCACAACCGGAGAAGTGATATCCATAGACTTATTATCCATAAAGCTACGGACCTTCGATAACCTATTTGTAAGAATACCCAATGAAACAATGATAAAAAGTGAAGTGACAACACTCACGAAATTCCCAATACGGCGAATAGATATGCAAATTGCTATCGCATATAAAGAAGACCTAGACAACGTAAAAGCGATACTCGACACTCTCGCTGCCAACAACCCCTTATGCCTTGAAGAACCGGCCCCGGTCTTTATATTTCAGGCCTTTGGCTCATCATCCATTGATCTGCAATATTCCATATGGGCGAAACGAGAAAACTTTCTTAAACTTAAAAACAGTATGTATGAGGGCGTCAAAAAAGCATTTGAAGAAAACAACATTGAAATACCGTTTCCCCATGTCAGCCTGTATGCCGGAGAAGCCAGCAAAGCGGTAGCGATTAACCTGATCGATGGCGAGGAGCTAAAGTAATTCCGTATTAACTCTGCAATAAAGCGACGGAAATCCTACTGCGAACTATTGTTATTCTCATCCAAGGATAAACATCTTTCTTCTGCGAAGCTGAGCTTCTGTTTCAGAATATTTTTCTTCGAGTGCAGGTTTAAATAATCTTGATTTTCTTCGGGGTTATCCAACATGCCTAGCTCACTAATGTCACTTTCAATCGTTTCTATTGCCTTTTTTAGCTGAACAACCGACGCGGCGGCGTTTGCCTTATCGAATACCACATCTTCGGGTAGGACTTCATCTTCTGCTGTAGCTTCCTGCAACACAACGGACCCCATATAAGACTTTTCAGGAATAAACCGTGTGCCTCTCGCGATAGTGCGAGTATTCATAAACCCTGGCGACACAATCTCGATATCATTCTGATGCAGTGTGTCCAACATTTCTTCACGAAGCTTTGATCTTGCAGAAATTAAACTTTTCACTTCCTCAAGAAGCCCCGCAACACGATAAACGACCGAATAGTCACCAAGCTCTCTCACTTGTACAAAGGCGTCTTTAAGCCCCGCGGATTCAGCGGCTTCAATCAAATGCATTGATACTACAGAGCGTGCAACATCATAACCAATAGACACCTCGGCAGAAATAATGGTGCCCGTCACACGCACAACCTTCATGGGTTGTGTCACCATATATATGTTAGGAATCGTGACTAGGTCTCTGTCTTCGGTTTGCACCTCCGTATGTAGCAAGCCCATCTCTGAGATTTTACCGACAATATCAGACACCGTAACAAAATCGCCAGGCTTAGCGCTCTCAATAATTTTTAGCATAATACCCGCCAAAATATTACCGATAAACGTGGTAGATGACAGTGCGATTGCGGCACTAAGCAGAATACCAATAAGACTCAGTAATTGCCCACGCAAAGTATCACTTATGGGGAGAGCCACAATAATGATGAGCCCCGAAATAAAAGATAAGGACAACATAATAAATTGAAAGCGAAATTTTAGATCCGCTTGATCGACCCAGCGACGATGTAAAACACGGTTGGCAACAGCCAGACCTAGAACAACGAGTGAAACCACTAAAACGATAGGTAATAACGAATAGAATAATGAGGGGACCGTTTCAAAAAAACGCATGTATATACTTCTCTAAAGTAGGGTGTATTCGAACTTCCACATGGCAAGGGGATATCACAATATGCCCTTTTTCAACAACATATGAACCACGCTGAAGCTGCCCCGCTCGAAAAGCTATTGATTGTCTCAGGGCATCGTCGTGACGTTACTCTTTGTGAGGATGTTCGCCGATCACTAATCGATAGTCAACAAACTCACGTTCTCTCACCTAAGCACCAGCAATCTCGTTCACCAAAGCTAGGTAAGCAGCGTCAAAAACACATCTTGCAAGCGTTTTAATACGTGAAATATACGTTTATTGGCTTATAACGGAGGTCATTTACATGCCAGCATAGGGCATTGATTATACGCAGCTTTGTACTAACCTTTTATCAATGCAAGCCGTTTACACGCCAGCAATTACCTGGGGCATAACCCCTCTTTTAATAGGGCTTTTGATTTCATTTTGCATTACGGATTAGTATTCATCGCCAGCGAGTCCACGAGTCAACTACTAGCGTATGAATTCATAGGACAATTGTAGCGAAAGATGAATATTTTACTCGTTGATGACGACCAGGTGGACCGCGCGCTAATTGTGCGAGCGCTAAAGAAAAGCGATTTACAACCCAGTATCACCGAAGCACTCAGTGTAGACGAGGGTTTACGGCTCTATTCCAAAGAGCTATTTGATATCGTCCTGCTTGATTATCGTATGCCCGAGCGTGACGGCATAGAAATGATTGTAGAACTCAGAAATGAGCCTAAAAATCAGAGCACTGCGATTGTAATGATGAGCGCCTCTGAAGACGAGGAACTCGCCTTGCAGTGCATCCGTGCGGGCGCGCAAGACTTCATTACAAAATCGGAAATATCCGAAACGCGATTACAACGCGCCCTCCTCCATGCGACCACGCGATTTGAACTAGAAAAACAACTTTACGAAGCCTATCAAAAAGTTAAATCATTGGCAGAAACGGATGCCCTAACAGGCTTATCGAATCGGTATTTGTTTGATGAGGCGCTTAAACAAGCCATAGTAAATAATCGACGAAAACAATCTAAATTAGCACTACTATTATTCGACCTCGATAATTTCAAATTTATAAATGACAACTTCGGTCATGATATTGGCGATTTATTGCTTAAAAAAGTTGTAAATCGTATAAAAGGCTGCTTGCGAGGTAATGAACTATTCTCTCGTCTCGGCGGAGACGAATTCGCTATCACACTAACTAACATTGAAACGGAGGACAGCGCCAGCCTTGTTGCCTTACGTATATTGCGTGTTTTGATTAAGCCTTTTAGTATCGCGACTACGTCGATTAAAACAACCGCTAGTATAGGCATTGCATTACATCCGGATAATGGCTCCACGAGTGAGTCCCTTTTTAAATTTGCTGATATTGCGATGTATCGTGCAAAAAAAATGGGGAAAAACCAAGTGTGTTTTTTCGAGCCGGAAATGCAAAAAAGTTTTCAATCCCGCCTAACAACTGAGATGGAGTTACGTGAGGCACTGAGTAAAAATCAATTAGAGCTGTATTACCAACCGGTCGTAAACCCTAATGACAAATGCGTAATCGGGTTTGAGGCGCTTCTGCGCTGGAATATCAATGACGCGGTAAGGACACCGGATGAATTTATTGGTGTTGCGGAGGAAACGCACCAAATTTGCGCAATTGGGGGCTGGGTGATCGAAGAAGCCATATCCACCCTGGCGAAGTGGAACGCTAAACGGGCTCGACCCTGGTCTATGGCAATTAACGTATCGGCCATTCAGTTATCGGACAATGTCCTAATCGACTGCCTAGATTCCACTATGCAGCGTTACAATATAGACCCACGGCTTATCGATATAGAATTAACCGAAACCGCCTTAATGAAAGATAATGAAACAACCTTGTCTGTCATCACTGGAATTCATAACCTTGGTGTACGTCTCTCACTTGATGATTTTGGCACAGGGTTTTCGTCCGTTTCCCACATTCGAAATTACCCGATATCTGTTGTTAAGATTGATCGTAGCTTGATGCCTGAAAACGAAAACGACAAGAAAAACTCAGCCCTAATCGAAGGTTTAGAATACATGGCTAGCGTGCTTGGCCTGGAGGTAGTCGCTGAAGGAGTTGAAACTAAGCAACAAGAATCACTTTGCTTAAAACTCAACATTCCGCGGGTGCAAGGGTTTTTCTATTCTAAACCTGTTTCTGCTCAGGTTGTTGAACGTGATTATTTAAACAAACAGCCTTAACAATCAACCAAGCCCTATAGCTAAACATACCCAAAACCGGATTATTGTATGACGCCAAAACGGCTAAAAATAAATGCAGGTTTGCACTGGGTTCACTGGCTCGTTGTCTCATCGTCACTATTACTAACCCTATTAGCCTGGCACATTTCTAAAACACAAACCGAAGAAAAACTTCAGCTCCGTTTTGATTTTCAGGCGCGACAGTTAATCGATTTAGTCTCCGAACGCATGTCGCGATACGAAGACGCGCTTCGTTCCGGCGTTGCCACGATACACGCTCAGAATCACGATATTAACGTAGCCGAATGGCAAAGACTGGCACAAACGCTGCATATAGAAAAACGATATCCAGGAATAAATGGGATCGGTGTTATTCATTACGTTCCCAAAAACAAACTACAAAAATATCTCGCAAGGGAACGACAGTTACGTCCAGATTATGCTATTCACCCTGCTCACGAACAGAATGAGCATTGGCCTATTTCTTATGTGGAACCTGTGGCGGCCAATAAAAAGGCCATCGGTTTGGATATCGCTTTTGAAATAAATCGTTTCACCGCCGCAAAAAAAGCCAGAGATTCGAATTCCACTCAAATCACTGCGCCCATTGTTCTCGTTCAGGATGCTAAAAAAACACCAGGATTTCTGCAGTTCGTCCCCTTTTATAAAAGCAAAGAGCTAGGATCGCTGGAACAGCGACAAAACCAATTTATTGGACATGTTTACGCCCCATTTATTATGTATAAATTGATGGAGGGCACACTGTCACAAAAAAACCGTAAAGTCGTTTTCTCTGTGCGTGATGGTAAAGATGTATTATACGATGAGCTATCCAGTGATAACCCTCATTATGATCGTAAACCGCTCTTTCACAGCAAAGAGACAATAGAGATGTATGGACGCCCCTGGGAATTCGACATTTCCACTGCTAAATCATTTCGCCATGGTGCAGCCGTGCATCAATCCTCGTTTATACTTATTGCCGGTATCATTATCGATACCCTATTACTGTTTCTCTTTGTTGCGCTATCACGCTCTCAATCTAGGGCGGTTGAGCTCTCGAAAAAAATATCAAAAAAAATGTCACTGAGTGAGGCGTATTTTCGTCATATTATCGAAGCAGCGCCGTGCGGCATATTGATTGTCAATGAGGCCGGATTAATTGAGACGCTAAATCCACACGCTCTGGCATTACTGGAATATCAGGAAAACGAACTTTTGAATCAACCAGTGGAACGCCTAGTGCCGGTAAACGTCCGTAATAACCACCACGAGTACAGACGTCAATTTTGGGAAAATCCCGAACAACGCCGTATGGGACTGGGACGTGATGTACACTGCCTGACTAAAAATGGTGAACTTTTTCCTGCTGAAATAGGCTTGGCGCAGTTCGTCGCTGACAATGGATTAAAAGTGCTGATCACCATCATCGACATGACCACCCACGAGAATATAACAAACGAACTCAAACGAAGTAATAAGGAGTTAAATGACTTTGCTTACGTGGCTTCGCATGACCTCAAAGCGCCATTGAGAGGTATCTCACAGCTTGCCTCCTGGATTGAAGAGGATATACAAGATGTTGCGTCTCAGGATACCAAACAGAACCTTGCGCTTTTGCAAAACAGAACCGCAAGGCTGGAAAAACTGCTAGACGACCTACTCACCTATTCTCGGATTGGGCGCAATCAGGGGGAAAAACAACGGGTTGATATTCTAGCGCTGCTCAGCACTGTATTTGAACTCCAGAATCCACCACAAGGGTATAAATTGGTGTGCGAAGGCACAATGCCTGTCTTCGATACACTCGCGGCACCATTGGATGTCATATTTCGTAATCTAATTGGAAACGCCATTAAGCACGGTGATAAGCAAAATGGCATCATTACAATATCTGTTACGGAAAACACGCATCATTATGAATTCTCAGTCTGTGATGACGGCCCAGGTATCGACCCCCAATACCACAAAAGAGCGTTTGAATTGTTTAAAACACTTAAGCCAAGGGATGTCGTAGAAGGCAGTGGCATGGGACTCTCAATTATCCAAAAAATGCTTGAAACGCATCGCTGTACTATTAGAATTGAATCCGACGGAAAATCAGGTACGTGTGTTATCTTTACCTGGCCGAAAGTAATCTCAACTGGAAATGAATAACATGGCCCCCTCCTATACCCCCGCCTCTATTTTACTTGTCGAAGATGACGAGATTGACGCAAAAAGCGTAATGCGTGCATTTTCTAAAATGAAGATAGCAAACCCAATCATTCGAGCGAAAGATGGCGTAGAAGCCCTCGAGCTGTTGGAAAACAACACAGTGAAGCGCCCTTTTTTAATTCTGCTCGATTTGAACATGCCCCGTATGGGCGGTTTGGAAATGCTGGAAAAACTTAGAGCAAGTGATCGTTGGAGTGATAGCGTCGTGTTTGTATTAACAACCAGCAACGATGATGAAGATAAACTCGCAGCTTATCACCAACACATTGCAGGCTATATTACGAAAGAAAAATTGGATGGCGGCTTCGACGAATTGGTAAAACTTCTTGATCATTATTGGCGTATTGTAGAACTGCCAGCATAACGTTTTATTTCATCCTCAGTCTCTGCGTTTTATGCTCCTTTCACTTTCCTATGACTGATAGTTATTTATGAGAAATAGTAAGTTCAGCCCGGCACTTACTCATATAATAGCTTGCACCTATTTTTTAACCTTATTCTTGATAGACTTTCCCGCCACCTCCAATAGAGGTTTTTCTGGCCAGCGGTGTTTCGGATATTTGCCTCTCATTTCTTTGGCAAGCTCGAAATACGAGTTTTGCCAAAAATTATTTAAGTCGCTGGTGGTCTGAATGGGTCTTCGCGCGGGAGAAAGTAGCTCGAAACGAATAGCCGTGCTTCCTCCACCTATTTTCGGTGATTCAGTTTCACCGAACAGTTCTTGTAGTTGTACGGAAACCAAAGGTCCCTGCTGATTATTGTACGAAATTGCAACAATTCTGCCGCTTGGTGTTTTGTATTTGGGTGGCGCCTCCTTTTCTAGGGTCTGCTGATCCTCCCAAGATAAAAAACTGATTACCAAATTGTAGATGTTTACCTTTTTTAATTCCGGTATCGATGTAACATTCGAGATATACGGGAGCAACCAGTCTTCCATAGTGTTCAGCAGGATTGTTTTTGATAGTTTTGGAAACGAATCCAACTTATCGCCCAACCATTCTGCACGTGACAACCATGCTTCACAGTCAGGTGTCCAGTTAAGAATATCAAAACCTTGATCCTCATCCTCTAACACCTGGATCAAACACTCTTGAAATTTTTCAGGAGGTATTTTGGATATCACATTTGACGAAATCGTAATTGCACCGTATTTTTTAACTCGCTGACCGCTAATTTTTTGTTTATCAACATTAAATTCAAAGCAATCTTGCGCGAAGAACTTGTGTTCAAGCTGGTCAGATATTACTGAATAAGCAATTGGTGCTGCAGCATATATACGCCCTTCTTTTTTTTGTGCATCACAATCAGCAATCACTAACCATTCACACCCGAACAATGGATCGTCAGAAAACAAGAATAAACCCCTTCCGTTAGCTAGCTGATAACGACCATCTTCACCGGTCCGTTTTTTTGCTAATCGATCTGGGTATGCATGAAGCAATAGCTTACCGATAACATTTTGAATCTGAGCTAGAGAATATATATCGGCACCTCCTTTTAGGTTTATCATCCTTCTCAAAGACATTGTACTTAGCAATAACTGCTCTACTGAAGATCGTCTGACTGGGTGATTTTTAAGGGCCAAGTTTTTATTGTCTTTATAGTCTTGCAGAGCCAATATTCGCTCTATGATATCAACGCCTTTATTCAAATAAAAAATATCTCTATCAGATAATAAAGCAGCCATCTCACACGCAATAGATTTTTCGATGGGGTCTTCGGCTTTTAAAAGCATCGCAGCCAACCTCGGAACAACCGATATACTAGAGGCTCGCACACCTATATCGGTAACTCTATTTTTTGCATCAATCAATCCTAGGGCAATAAGCGTTTCTCGTGCGGAATCGAAATGTGGTTTAGGAGGCTGCGTTAACCAATTAATATCATCAAATGAGCTAACGCCCCAAACTAACAGTTCGAGAACAAACCCTGTTAAATCCGCCGATAGAATCTCTTCACCTTGATAATCCCTAAGCGAATGCTGCCTATTCTCGTCCCATAGTCGAAGACAGGAACCTGCCTGCGTACGACCTGCCCGACCTTTTCGTTGATCTGCAGAAGCTTTGGAAATATAACACGTTTCTAGGCGAGTCATGCCGCTAGTGGGGTCATATACAATGCGCTTTTCAAGGCCGCTATCGATTACGTGCGTCACACCGTCGATTGTTAAACTGGTTTCTGCAATATTTGTTGTAAATATAATACGTCGTCCTCCATCAGCATTGCGCGTAAGCACACATTCCTGTTGCGCTAACGAAAGACCACCATATAGCGGTAAAAAAAGTAATGTTGAGTCTTCTCCAAACCGTTGTTTAGCTTCAGAAAGGCATCGGTTAATATCACCTTGGCCTGGCAGAAAAATCAATATATCGCCATTACGACCTCCACCATCTCTTTCATCGCTATCATGATTATTCGACAGCACCAAAGCTAACGCGCGATTCACCAAAGCGACTAGCGGCATGTTGTTCTGTTGTATATAGCGCACTGAAACGGGAAAAGTCCGCCCAGGACACACCACAACATACGCCCCGCCCATATAATCTGACACCAGCTCCGTATCTATCGTAGCGGACATTACAAGCAGCTTAAGATCCTCTCGAATTGTCTGCTGTATATCCAAAGTAAGTAAAAGTGATAAATCGGCATGGATTGAACGTTCATGGAACTCATCGAAAATAATAAGCCCTATATCCAATATTTCGGGATCGGACTGTAATCTTCTTGTCAGAATACCCTCGGTGACGATTTCCAAAATGGTTTCGCTTGAAATTTTTCTTTCATTTTTTATTTGATAACCAATCCGCTGACCAACCTTTTCCCCAAGCTGTTTTGCTAGATAGCGTGCAATAGATTTTGCAGCGATCCTTCTCGGTTCAAGCATTACAATCTTATTGCCTTGCAAGAACTTGGCATCAAGTAGACTAAGTGGGAGTACGGTAGATTTTCCAGCCCCGGGCTCTGCTTGTATGACCAGGTTTTGTTCAGAGGCGAGTATCTGCAGTATTTTAGGTAAATGATGATTAATTGGCAGCACGAATTATACCGAGAGTATGCGAATATGAGAGGTAACTTTGAAGGCAATAACTAACCGAGTGATTTATAGAGGCTTCGTGCATTACGTTAAACTTTTTTCTTACTGATGTTGCTGTTTGTTCAAATACACAGAACTAGGCATATCTATCTCACTATAGTTTTTGGCGTAATAAAAACCATTGGGAAGAAAACGTCGCGCCAAGCTGCTTTATTTTTACGGTTAGCAATAACAAATCTGTAACAACCACCTGATAGTTTTCATCCTACTATTCAGACGCCGAGGAAAACATTGTGCCACGGTATACCACCAGATTACTTACTTACTTTTCGTTATTAATGCTTACTGCGTGCGGAAAGAATCCTTCAGACGATCCCGTCACAACCTCTTTGCGGGAAGAAGCAACATTACCCCCCTACGAGAAAACACTCGAATTACTCCGCAAATCCGACGCCGTCATCCCACCATCGCCCAGTGTACACCCCGTCGCAGCGGCCTACAATCGAGAAGCGGTTATCCCCCCCCAGTGCTATACGCGTACCGAAGGTAAATATAACCCTTGCTATGTATGTCATCAGAATGAAATTCCTAATCGTGAAAATGTCATGAATGATCTGGACCTTCAAGAGGCTTATAGCTTCAGTGATTTGGGTATGACCAACCACTGGGGAGGCTTGTTTAAAGATAGAACCGCTAGGGTTGATGAAATTACAGATTCGGAGATCCTCGAGTGGGTAAAAATAGACAACTACAGCGAATTGGCTCCTCGATTAGAGAAAGCCGGTTTTAACGGATGGATTCCAGATTTACAAGGTTTGGAAAATGGAGCCGCTGCTTTCGATAATGAGGGCTTTGCACTGGACGACTCGAACTGGGTGGCATTCAACTATAAACCTTTCCCTAGTACCTTTTGGCCAACAAACGGCTCAACCGATGACGTAATGATACGTTTGGCCACCATATACCAAAAAAATGAGCATGGTGAAATTTCGCGAGACGTATACAAAGCAAACTTGGCTATCCTAGAAGCGAACTTCAAAGGGTTGGAGCAGATTTCCACATGGCCAATTAATGAAAAAAACGTTGGCCTGGATTTAAACGGCGATAAGAAGCTCTCCACAGTTAACGAAATTCTAGCCTTGGATCACTACGTCGGCGCAGCAAAAAAACACTTCTTAGATACCCACCTATACCCCCAAGGCACAGAGTTTTTACACACCGTCCGGTATTTAGGTATTTCAAAAGATAAAGAAATTGAGATTCCTAGGCGCATGAAAGAAGTCCGCTACATGAAAAAGTGGAAAACCTACCCTAAAGGTGTACTCGCACGGTATTACGAAGAAGAAGGCTTCTCTAAAGAAGCTGGGCATTTACCAGGTTACACAAATTTGGGCGATTATGGTTTAGATAACGGTATGGGATGGTCTGTACAAGGGTTTATAGAAAACGCAAATGGGCGCTTACGTGTAAATACCTTTGAAGAGAACTTCTTCTGTATGGGCTGCCACGGCTCTATCGGTTCAACTATTGATAAAACATTTAGTTTTGCTAGAAAAATAGATGGCCGAGGCGGCTGGGGGTATATCAACTTAAAAGGCATGCCCGATGCACCCAACAGAGGTGAAGAGCGTGGCGAAATACTTACCTATTTTGAGCGCGTAGGTGGAGGGGATGAATTCCGCAGTAACCCCGAGATGCTTGCACGATGGTTTAATAAAGACGGATCTGTAAAAAAAGAGGCTGTGATTGGCAAGGATGTATATACATTAATTACACCATCGGCGGAACGGGCGTTGGCGCTGAACAAAGCTTACAAAGCCATCGTAGAGCAACAAAGCTATCTCTTCGGTAGAGACGCGGTGATCATGCCACTAGAAAATGTCTACGACAAAGTGGACAATGAAACATCCCCTACCCTGAACCAGGAATCGATATATACGTGGGATATTCGTCTGGCGTGGCCCTAGCATTTGTTTTAAAAACTTCATGTAAGCGCAACATAACTTTAAGCCATTCTTCACATTAACTCTCGATACTCTCCCTGGGGTTTCCTCCTCAACAATAGTGATATTCGCTAAATTATATTTCACCCATGGGAGTACGAAAATGAAAAAGTTACACTTAGTCGCAGCCATTTCGGCAGTTGCTGCTTCTTCCGCGTTTGCTGGAACACAACCATATTTTAATCCATTAACACAATCTTCCGCAGTGGCGACACCGAACCACATTAACGAGTTAAATTCTCCTTGGCAGACACCAGCAGGAATTTCACAAGTTAACCTTACTAGCATGCAAGAAATTGAAGCTGACATAACACAATCTACAGTTCGCTCACCTGGTCTGGGATCCGGTGCTTCAATGTGGGATATGGTCGCGTTCGATCCAACTGGTGAGTATATCTTCATTCCGCACGAAACGATTAACGGCGCAGGACTAACCCGTTACGACATAGCGAATGATTTCGCTGAAGTGCTTTTCAGTGGCGACAATACCGGCATTCGCGGTAGCGAAGGCACTTGGGGCGGTGACTATGGTGCGTTTGACCCCGCCACATTTACACCTTACGGTACAGTATTACTAGGTGAAGAATGGTCGGGTGAAGGACGTGTTATCGAAGTATTAAACCCAATGGCAGCGGCAGCAGACATTCAAATACAAGAAAAACAATCATTTGCCAATGTTTCACAAGAAGGTATTCGCTTCGGTAAAGTCAACGAAAATGTTGTTTACTACGTTGATGAAGATCGCTCGGGTTCAATTTACAAATTAGTCGCCACCGATGCAGAATTTAATCATGGACAAACATTTGTTCTTTCTGTCAACGCGTTTAACGGCGACGCGACGCAACGTTTTGACCGTGTTCCAAACATCGGCTCAACCCGCACTGGCGTAGCAACTTGGATCCCGCTAACGGATGCAAGTGGCACACCACTAACGACTCAAAACCCATTTGAAAATTCTTCTGCATCACGTCCTGGTCGTATCGCGGCTGACGAACTTGGTGCAACCCCTTTTGGTCGTCCGGAAGACGTGGAAGTTGGTGTATTAGCGAACGGGAATGAAGTGTTATATTTCGCAGCAACTTCTGAATCAACTATCTACTCAGTTGAAATGACTGGCACTAACAGTGCGGTGGTTCGTGAGTTTGCAAGTGAAGCCAACACGCCTAAAAACGTAGATTTCCCTGCGACTACAGGTGTCATTAATGCGCCAGACAACTTGGCCCAAGATGCATTTGGAAACATATACATCATTGAAGACGCACCAAACGGTGGCAGTGTTGGTGGCGATATTTGGTTTATCCGAGATGCTGACAACAACGGCGTTGCTGAATCAGTCGATCACTTCATGAGTGTTCAAGTGGACGGTGCTGAAGCAACAGGTATGATTTTCAACCCTGTTAACCCTTCAGAGTTTGTTGTATCCGTTCAACATCCAGACAGCACTAACCTAGACAATGTTCCTGGTGGCCACGGGGATGCGCTATGGAAATTCGACATCTCTGATGTAGTAGCACCAACGTGTAACCCTAGCAGCGATCACAAAAGCTTTAGCTACGCGAATGACCAATATATCAAAACTTGTTCGGAAGGTTGGGACTTTGGCTTTAGTGATGTGCTAGAACATATGGAGTGGTTATCTAATTTTTTATCAAATAAATAATTAGCGATAATCAAAAGCCTGGTGCAATGCCAGGCTTTTTCCTTGAATAAAAATACAGATTTGAAAGTGCAGGCCTAGTTTCCTATACAGGCAAGCTAAATTTCCCCGCCGAAAGACTCAAGTAATCTAACCATTTCTTGCCTTTTGTGGGTTGTCGCCAAGCGCAAAGGTGTCGATCCTTTCTTTGTCCTCGCGTTCACGTCAGCACCGTATTGTAACAACAGCTTTGCAGCTTCAACTTCTCCTTTAAAGGCTGCCCAATGCAGAGGCGTAGCGCCCTCAGTATTTAGGCTGTTAACGCGCTCCCCTTCTTTAATGAGCTTGTCAATTGATGATACATCGCCTTTATATGCAGCTCGGTGTAGAGGCGGTTCACCATTTAAATGCGTATCGCAAGATAGAAGTAAACCCATTAAAACCAAAATAACGTTTAAACGAAAAATCATGAGACTCTACAACCTATTATATATTCAGGGCACAGCACGCACGTACTTAGCTTAGCTCTCCAGTCACGTAAAACCAACGACCTTGTTCCCGTTTAAAGGTAGACCTCTCTCGCATAGCGCACTCTTTTCCTGATTCATCTAAAAACCAAGCACAAAAGTTCACCCATGCATCGTTCCCTTTTTGACCTTTATCTAGAATATCTAGTCTTAACCACTCACAACTTTTTTTTGAAAGAGATTCGGACGTTAAGTGTTTTGCATTTTCCGGCCACCACGTAGCTAATAGGTAGTCGCCGTGATCGCCCAGCGCATATGCTGTAAACCGAGAGCGCATTAATTGATCTGGTGTTTTCGCGGCAGGTATCCGCTCGGCATCTTGTATATTCCCGAACAGGTATCGACCACAGCAGGCATTAAACATTTTCCCACTGGAACATGGGCACGCGCTCATAAGGAGTTCTCCAAAAGGAAAAACAAACACCCCTTATTCATTATCTTGCAGCCTTAACCAATGTATTTCTCTATCACCATTATCCGCATTTAAAAAGATTGATTCACCCGTGATGGTTACTGAAATATTCACAGTACGAGAGATTAATTCAACTAACTGCTGGATTTGTGCCCAAGGGAACTGAATGATCGTCACATCCAGCGCGCTCAATTTTTTTTGCTCTTGGCGCCACCACACATCCGATTTGCTATTGAAGCTATACACTTTTACTTGCTTGGATTGGCGTGTTGCTTTTTTTATTTTATCTGCCGACGGCTCACCTACTTCCACCCATAGATTTATCTGATCATCTAAGCTTTTTGCCCAAATGTCTGGTGTGTCGGGGGTTGATAGGCCTTTAGTAAAAGCCAGCGCTTCACTGGCATTTAAGCAATAGGCCAACACCCGTACCATCATGCGCTCTTCACTCTCGGATGGGTGCTGAGCAACGGTTAGCTGGAGTGAATCATAGTAGTCACGATTTAAGTCAGATATTGACAGTGAAAACTTATATATGGTGGCACTTAGCGCCATAAGATTTACCGGTTACATTATTCAGGGCTTGTGGAGGAATTCACAATACGAATCCCGTCGTTTTCTATCGTAATGATGCGTTGCTTATAGAGGCTACCAATCGCTTTTTTGAAGGCCGCTTTACTTATTCCCAACGCGTCCGAAATATCGTTGGGGTCAGATTTATCGTGCAGTGGTGCATAGCCATCATGTTTATTTAAGTAATCGATAACGGTCGTTGCGTTCTTGTCACGCGACTTGTGGCCGCCATTCAGGGTTAAATCAATTCGACCATCAGGACGAATTTTTTGAATAAAACCCTTCACACTCTGACCGAAACTAAGCCGCTGAAAAACATCATTTTTGTACAGCACGCCCCAATGTGTATGGTTGATAATTGCCTTAAAACCCAGCTCTGTAGAGTTGGCAATAATGAGGCTGACGGCCTGGCGGGGTTTAAATCGATAGGGCGTATCATCATCTATGAATTTATCAATTTTAGAAGAGGCAACAATACGACCATCACGCTTATCGGTATAGGCATAAACGAGATAGGATTTACCTTCCTTCATCGGCTGATGTTGTTCCGCAAAAGGGACAAGTAAATGCTTATCCAAACCCCAGTCCAAAAAAGCGCCGAAACGCGTTGTTTCTAAGACCTTTAAATAAGCAAACTGCCCAACCTGAATACGGGGCCGCTGAGTGGTAGCAATTAAACGGTCTTCTGAATCGTTATGCAGAAATACCCGCACCATATCGCCAACACTGGTATCTTCGTGCACGAAACGTTTGGGTAACAATACCTCGCCCAGGTTTTCTGCATCCAGATACACGCCAAAATCAACGTGCTTGATAACTTCTAACTCGTAGGTACTGCCGACTGTCAACATAATTTACTTCTCTTCAAATATGCCAGGAGTATACAAGGCGTTGCCCAAAAATGTAGCGCTCATTTAGCCAATTTTTAAGTGCCGTCTTTTCATCAATAGATAATAAGCGGCAGGTAAAACTAATAGCGTCAGCACCAAAGCACTGAACATCCCCCCTACCATCGGAGCGGCTAAGCGTTGCATCACCTCAGACCCCGTACCGCTGCCATACATGATGGGAACTAATCCAACGATCGTTGCGCCAGCCGTCATCAAAACGGGTCTCACTCGGAGCACTGCGCCATTCAGAATCGCTTGTTTGAGCTTGCTAGCGCTTATTCGATGTTGCGGTGACTGTTGCTCCTGCGTCATGGTATTTAGGGACTGATTTAGGTACACCAGCATAATCAGGCCAATTTCCACGGCTACCCCCGCAAGCGCAATGAGACCCACGCCAACAGCAATAGAAAAGTTGAAATTAAGCCAATACATCAACCACACACTCCCAACAAGGGCTAAGGGTAGCGTCCCCATGATGAGTGCGACCTCGGTAAAATTCCGGAAACTGAGATATAACAATACAATAATGATGGCTAACGTAAGAGGAATGACATATTTCAGTTTTTCTTTCGCGCGCGCCATATATTCATATTGGCCAGACCATGACACGGAATAGCCCGCAGGGAGCTTAAGTTTTTCACTCACGGCTTTCTGTGCACTCTTTACGTACCCTCCCAGATCCACGCCTTCTATGTCGATATAGGTCCATCCATTTATTCGGGCATTTTCACTTTTTATCGCAGGGGGGCCATCAGTAATTTTTACACGCGCTACATCCCCAAGGGCGATACGGTCTCCGCGCTGAGTCAGTATGGGTAGAAGTCTAAGTTGCTCGGGCGAGTCTCGATAAGATTGGGGGTAGCGAAGATTAATAGGATAGCGTTCAAGCCCTTCCACTGTTTGAGAAATATTTACACCGCCTACCGCAGTAGAAATGACTTGTTGAACATCGGCAATATTTAAACCAAATCGCGCCGCGCTAACACGATCGATATCGATATCCAAATAACGACCACCCGCCACTCGCTCCGAAAATACAGATGAAGTACCCTTTACTTCTTTTAGTATCGACTCAAGCTGTTTGCCTACAGATTCAATTCCGGCCAGGCTAGGCCCCGCGACTTTTATGCCCACAGGCGTTTTAATTCCTGTAGCCAACATATCAATGCGGGTTTTTATCGGCATAACCCACGAGTTGGTAACACCAGGAAAGGAGACTAAGGCATTAAGCTCCTTCTTTAGTTGGTCGGTTGTTAAGCCCTTACGCCATTCGCTACGCGGCTTTAACTGTATAAAAGTTTCAATCATCGTAAGGGGCGCGGGGTCTGTGGCGGTTTCCGCACGCCCTACTTTTCCAAATACATTTTCCACTTCGGGAACAGTAGCAATAAGCTTATCCGTTTGTTGAAGTAATTCACGCGCCTTGCCGATGGATATCCCTGGGTGAGTAATCGGCATGTACATTAAGTCACCTTCGTCGAGATCGGGAATAAACTCATTGCCAGTATTTAGCACCGGCCAAGCAGCGCTCATCAAAAGCAAAAACGTTAGGGTTAAAGCGGCCTTGGGAAAATCCAACACTTTCGTGAGCAAACGAATATACAATGTTCTAACAACCCGATTAATAGGATTTCTGTTTTCAGAAAGCACTCGGCCACGAATAAACAGCCCCATTAATACCGGCACTAGGGTAATAGCGAGTATTGCCGAAGCCGCCATCGCATAGGTTTTAGTAAATGCCAACGGGCTAAACATGCGGCCCTCTTGCGCTTCTAGTGCGAATACGGGAATAAAGCTTATGGTAATAATAAGCAAGCCGAAAAATAGCGCCGGCCCCACTTCTGTCGCTGATTGCGCCACGATACGCCAACGGTTATTAGGCGTTAGAGGTGTCTTTTCAATATGTTTGTGCATGTTTTCGATCATCACCACAGCGCCATCGATCATTGTACCGATGGCAATAGCTATTCCTCCCAAAGACATAATATTCGCATTAATGCCCTGGGCCTTCATAATTGTGAAGGCCGCGAGGATACCGATAGGCAAGGTTATAATGGCAACCAAGGATGAACGCACATGAAGAAGGAAGAGCATGCAAACAAGTGCAACTACTAAAAACTCTTCAATAAGTTTTTGCCACAAATTCGTGATAGCATTTTGAATTAGGCTCGACCGATCATAAACGGGAATAACTTCAACACCTGCAGGAAGCCCTTGTTTTAATTGTTCTAGTTTTTCTTTTACACCGTCAATCGTGGTTTTTGCATTTTCGCCTGAACGCATTACCACCAAACCACCGACGGTTTCACCCTCGCCATTTAGCTCTGCGATCCCACGCCGTATTTGCGGGCCAACGCCAATATCTGCCACATCTTTTAATAATACTGGCGTGCCATTATCATTTAATCCGATAGGGATACTTTCAATATCATTGATATTTTTGAGATAACCACTCACCTTTACCATGTATTCAGCTTCTGCCATCTCGACCACAGAAGCCCCTATTTCCTGATTAGCCTGTTCAACAGCAATTTGAATATGCCGAAGCGGTATGCCGTACGCCCTAATTCTTATCGGATCAATTGTAATTTGGTATTGCTTGACCATCCCCCCAACCGCAACAACTTCACTTACCCCAGGAACGGTTTGTAATTCATATTTTAGAAACCAGTCCTGCAAACTTCGTAGTTCACTGAGGTCGAGCTTACCGGTTTTATCAACAAGGGAATAAAGAAATACCCAACCAACACCTGTCGCGTCCGGCCCCAAATGAGGTTTAGCCCCGTCGGGTAACTGCGATGAAGCTTGGCTAAGATATTCGAGCACACGACTTCGTGCCCAATACACATCAGTATCGTCATCAAATATTATGTAAACGTAGGAATCCCCAAAAAAAGAAAAACCGCGTACCGTCACCGCACCAGGCACCGATAACATCGCGCTACTTAATGGATACGTAACTTGGTCTTCTACTACCTGAGGAGCCTGTCCAGGATATGAAGTTTTAATAATGACCTGGACATCAGATAGGTCCGGTATAGCATCGACTGGCGTATTTTTTAGTGAAAACAAACCGAGTCCGATAAGTATCGCTGTCACTAGTAATACAATAATTCTATTTGAAATAGACCAATAAATAATGGACGCAATCATGTCTGCCCCCTATTCGCTTATCATTTCTGGTGGGAGCATGTCATCTCTACTATCGTCTGCATGGCCCAAACGTGTCAAATCTGAGGTTTTATTCGATTCGGAATCTAATAAAAATTGTGCAGAAGTCACAACACTATCGCTTTCGTTAAGGCCATGCACTATTTCCACTTGGTGCCCCTCAATACGCCCAACTTTTACCTGCAGTGATGTAAACAGCCCCTCCCCCATTGCCAACACGACACGATCTTGTTTGCCAGTACGAATTAATGCTTCACGTGGAATCACCAATACTTCGTCAGCACTTGAAGAATGCACAATAATCTTGGCAAACATATTCGGCTTAAGGGCTTCATCTTTATTCATGAAACGTAACCGAACACGTAAAGTGCGGGTTTTACTGTCGAGTGTGGGATAAATATAATCGATAGTGCCCGTCCATACTCTTCCAGGAAGATAATCCAAGGTCATGGTCACTGCATCGTTAGTTTTGACAAACGATGCCTGGCGCTCGAATATTTCTGCTTCAACCCATACTTGATCTAGCGAACCAATACTTAACATGGTCGTATCGGGTTCAACGTAAAAACCATCGCGAATATTTAACATATCGACCACCCCGCTTTGGGGCGCGTAAAACGATACCGTCTGTTTTACCACGCGGTCTTTTTTGAGTGTCTCTATAAATGAGTCAGAAATTTTAAGAACCCGAAGGCGGTTTTCAGAGGCTTCAATAAAACGAGGATTTTTTCGGTTAAGCGCTAAAATGAATTCCTCTTGCGCGTTCACCAGCTCAGGGGAATACAAGGAATACAATGGCTCACCTTTTTTAACGGGATGCCCTGTGGAAGTGACATACAACTTTTCTACCCAGCCAGAAACACGGGGATGAATATGAATAAGTTTATCCTCATCATATTGTACGTAGCCAACCGTAACGATTTCACTCGTTAGCACTTTGCGTTTGACGCGCTCAGTCCGAACCCCCAAATTATTTACCACATCGGGAGATATATAAATGCTTCCAGCATCTTGGTTAATTTCATTAGGTACCTTTTTATAAACAGGTACCAAATCCATTCCCATTGGGGATTTTCCTGGTTCGTCTCGACGATAGTTGTCGTCCATTGGGGCCACCCAGTAGAGGGGTTGATCCTCGGCCATTGCCTGATCATCCTTAAACGACGTCGGACCAAAAATGGAAAACAACACAGCAACGAGGGCTGCGCCCAAAACGACGCCCAGACTTACGGCCACCATCAGAGATTTTGTATGAGAAGATGAATTCATTACGGCTCCTTTTAACAGAGCAAGTTTTTGCGCTATGCGCTAATTTTGAAATACGAGGGCTAAACTTAACCCTGGCCTAAATAGCCGTCTTACAGACGGATTGATCCTGTGTGGGCGGAGGATATTGGGGGGCGATACAAGGCACTTAGCAAGAAAGATGTGTGAGCAATGTTCACTGCTGACTTGGGTGGGATAGAAACAAGAAAAGACGGTGTTCGAAATGAATTCGCTACAACACTAGCGGTATGGCAATTGGTCATAGAGCAGTTGTCGCCACAACAGTCTTCATTTGAAGCCGTGTTATGGGATACAGGACTGACACCATCCATACCATCGCAGTGGCTCATGAGTGCTACCTCTGCTTCTTGTGGCTCCAGCATAGTCGTATGCATATGCCCAACAACGCCAAACGACTGAACCGAATAGGCCAGAAGCAGGAGAATCACCCATAACTGGGTTAATCTGTTTGATGTTGATGCACTCACTATGTTGGTCCGAATTGGGAGCCTATATTGAAGATATCAGCTTTTGGTCAAAGTTAAAAATAACAATGACGAGCCTATTTGTCAGCCCGCCCCGTAAACCTGCGCTCTTCGACATTCACTTTGATTTTATCACCCGTAGAAATATGCTCAGGCACTTGCACCGTGACACCGGTTGAAAGCACCGCAGGCTTTGTTCGTGACGTTGCAGAAGCGCCTTTGATGGATGGGTCCGTTTCGGTGACTTCCAGCTCTACGGTGGTGGGCATATCCAGTGCAACGGGCACATCGTTCACAATAATGACCTGAATGCCTTCGGTGCTTTCATTGATAAAAAGCACTTCATCGGCAATAGATTCTTTATTGAGGTTGTATGGCGTGTAATCTTCGGTGTTTAGAAAGACATATTCGTCGCCATCGATATAGGAAAACATCGCCGGTCGGCGAATAAGGTCAGCGAGGTTCAGCATGTCGGAATCTTTGAAGGTCTCATCAATTTTCCCTCCGGAGACTACATCGTACATACGCATCCTGAACAAACTGCCACCGGCGCGACCCTGGGGTACGGATCGGTCTATTTGCCTTACGATGTAAGTCTTGTTGTTATAGTCGATCGCTGCATTTTTCTTTATTTCACTGGCCTTTGGCATTATTGTTTTCCTAAATTTTAGAGCGTATCAAAAACAGTCGTTTTCTCATCATTAAACGAGCATGAAAGGTAACGATATTACATTAGGAAGGCCTATGTACGCTAATATTTACACCTACAACCCCACCATTATTTACATTAACAAACACACGTATCTTATTGATTAGATTAAAATATTATTAAATAGTATTTATTAGGGGTCTTTCAAAAAATCGTTATCCCTCACGACCCCGAATAGTTATGCCCTACTTTCTTGAATTGCATGCCAAATGCCCCTGGCCCCACCTCGGTAACTTGTATATTCTCTCCTCCTCAAAAACCAAAATGTAGCCCATGTTTTTTACCGACGAACGCCTTCACTTCTTCAAAGCTCTTACAAGTAAGTACCGCGAACAAGTTGTTCAATGTTTGTGCTTGCTCTATCAACGCCAGTACAGTGCCAGCGCCGACTATGGTCAATCGCTAACCCGCGACCAACTTATAGAAATACTTGAAGAGGCCCTTGCTCGCTCAAAGAACCTTGTCCTTGAGGATGATACTGGGGAGCAGGAACAGCGCTTTAAGAACCACCGAGAACACGCCAATTGGGTATTGAAGCTATTGATCGACTGTGGCTGGATCGAACGTCAAGTAGATGCCGCCACCCTCCAATCAACCTACCCATTTACCCGCATGGGACGGGTATTCGCGCTGGCCTTAATAGAGTCAGATAACACACAGGTGCGCACACGCCACCGCAACACACGGAATACGCTCAACGCCCTTGAGGCCTTTCTCAGCCGTGGCGAAGTGTACGACCTGTTGGATGCCTATGAATATTCGGAACGTATCGTCACCGATTTTACGGATGTGATTTCGGAGCTTGAGGAACGTAAACGTGAGCTTGTGCGTGAAGTGGAAGCCCAGCAGTTGGTACAACAGGCCTCTGACCAGTTTTTCGAATTTATGGAAAAACGCTTTCAGCCCGATATCTCCATTCGTTTATCGGCTGATAGTGTTGAAAAACACCGTGAAGATATTAATAAAACCATCAGCAAGATTCGTCGTAAGCAAAAAGCTTTTAAACAAGAAACGGAAATCCAATTACGTCGCACCGTTCCGGATTTGTGTCATCAAGATCAATCCTACCTATGGTTTATTCTCGACGCGATTGAAAAACATATGCGCAATGCAGCAGAAATCATGCTGCCCGCCTTACGCCGCGCTTTACACAGTTTCACCAAGCGTGCCGATATTATTATTCGCCAAATCAGCTATATGAATAGCCACCAGAATAATGACCTGCTTGATGTATGCAAAGAACTGAGTGATTTGTCAGCTTCAGATTACCAAAGCCGTATGGAGAATGCGGCAAATGCCATGTCGGCCATGCGCTTACAATATGTCGATCCTGAGCACATAAAATTACAAGAAAGAAAACAAAAGGAATGGGTAGATAGCAGCATTCGGGAAAACACGACAGTCGATGAAGACGCCCAGCGTGAATTGATGATCCAACAGCTCTTAGATCAAGCCTTTCTTATTAACGGTAAGGGTGTGCGTGAATATGTATTAAATGCGCTACGAGCTGGGCAGCGTATTTCCACACGGGAGTTACCGGTGGACGGTGCTAAAGACTTGCTCGCGATGGCACACGTAATCGAAATCGGTGCAATCAATAATTTAAGTTCCGATTTTCAATTTAAGGTCGAGCCTACGGGTGAAACCGTGAGTAACTCTGAGTATTACCATAGCTACGATGAGTTTTCGATAGAGCTCATTCACGATAGCCACTAGCACTGTAAGTTCTAGCGAAGAATACAAGAAAAAGACAACGAAAAAGAAAAGACAAAACATACGCAATAAAATTTAGGCCATAGAACATATGTTAGAAGACCTTATTAAGCAAGCGCTCGATAAACTCAACATCAGTAACGAAGAGTTTTCAGAGCTTATGATCCGCTTACTCGATTACGGGGTAATTAACCGTGACGAAAGTTTGGTGGAAGCGAAACTCTATGACCGATATGTTCAATGTGCTGAACTGGTTGAAGACTACCTGTCAGTGCTGAAAGTACGCATACTCCACGACCAAAAATTTTGTTTTATTCGCATTTTTCCTCCAGGCGCTACGGTAGCGGGTATTGCTGAAGATGAGCACAATGCGTTTAACAGCGGCTTCCGCGTTAAGCCCACTCAACAAGAAGTGGCCGTAATTCTTGCCTTACGCGTAGAATACGAAAAATCTTTAAGGGAAGGCCAAGTGGATGATAAAGGCTGCGTATTACTCCCACTAGAAGGTCTTGCGATCTCACTATCAAACCTACTCAAGCGCACCCTCCCTGAAAACCTAAGTGAAAGAAAGGCGCTATTTAAACGCTTACGGCAATTACGCTTAATTAATTTTAACCAAGACACCGATATGGTGTCCGGTGATAGCTGGATAAGCATTCAACCCTCTATTACCAGCTTTGTGAGCGATGAAGTGTTGTCGCATTTATATCCTGAGCAGGAAGATTCCAATGGCTCGCTTAATGCAGTAGAAAGCAGCACGGAGGCAGAAGATGTTTTGTAAAAAAGGCATATATGTCAACTGGGGCAATATCCCGCACTTAGAATTCGACTTCGGTCCTATTAATCTATTTTCCGGTGGAAATGGATCAGGTAAAACCACCGCTGCCGATGGCATTCAATCCTTAATGACAGCGGCCCACGAGAACTTATTCACCTACAACCCAGGCCAAGACGAAACCACCCAGCGTGGTCGCGGCGGTAAACAAGTCCGCACCCTCGCCTCCTACGTCCTCGGTTGTGACGATGGTAGCTACGCACGCCCACGTGTCACGGATGGCTATGTGGCTGGAGTATTCCACCCAACCACAGGTGAGAAAGGTGAAGCATTTACGGCTGTCATGTGCGTTCGTGCACGCTTAGACACTGCAAGTTCACCCAAACAAGCTCGCCAAGACGATCTACTATTTTTGGTATTACCCAATCAGCAACTGCATTTATCGCACTTCGTCAGAGAAGACAAAGGCGGAAAATATGTTGTTCCCATAACCGAAATCGCAAGTTACCTCTCAAAAGAGTTCGGTAAAGACGCGGTTGAAATATACGATAAAAAAGGCCCTTACTTACGCCGCTTATATGGTGCATTTAAAGGCTTGAAAGGTGCTGTTCCTGATAGAGAAGCAAAACACGCGGCGCGTACGTTTTCTAACTTTATGGCATACAAGCCCGTAAAAAGTATTACGGATTTCGTTTCTCGGGAAATACTTGACCCGAAAGATCTTTCTGAAGACATTCGGCAAGTCTCGGAGCTGATGAAGACCATCCACAGTATGGATGAAGAAACCCGCCATATAAAAAATGCTATTACTACGTTAGATAACGCACAAACTCTTGCGGAGCAATACATAGAAGACTGGTTGTCCCATTGCGTTGGGGAGTATGCGGAAGTTTCCCGCCAACTCTTGGTTAAACAACAAGAGTACCTAAAGCAGAAAAGCGCACAAAAAAACAACCTAGATCAGATAGATGATACTGACCGCCAACTCGTAAAAATTAATGAGCAAAAGCAACTGCTTCACTCTCAGCTAGTAGAGCTAGAGGCTCAACGCCAAGGTATCGGCGCGCTGAAAGATAAAGATCAACTCGAAAAGGATATAGGCAGCGGAAAAGGAAAGCTTGTACAACTGGTAAAGCCCCTGCTAGAACAAGATCAACAATTTGAGCGAAACCATCAGGCCGCCACACAACTTCACAAAAAACTTTCTGAATGTTCAATCGGAGTCGATATTCCATCCATCGACAGATCAGCATTTAGAAAACAGTTGCTCGCAATTGTCGACGGTAAAAAAGATACCGGATTAAACATGCAGCAACTCCTCACCAAAGACTGGGTGGGAATTGATGCCTTAGAGCATCAATTCGATGAAGTTATCGAACTAGAAAACACTCACAGTAAGCTTGCTAATGCCTTACATAACTCAGACCAAGAAATTAACGGTGTTAGCATTCGTGACCAGCTATTTTCTTCGGCCACAAAGTGTAAAGATTCCTTAGAAAAATCCAAACAACAACTGAGCGCTAAAACGCTGGAGATCAAGCAGCTAGAAAATCGGCAAGTTAACTACCCTCCCCATATCGAAACTGCGATTAGCGCAATTGCACAACAATGCCCCGATGCGAAGCCCGCAGTGTTGTGTGATTACATTGAAGTAATCGATCCTAAATGGCAAATGGCCATTGAAGGCTATATTGGCGGCGCGCGGTTTTCCATTATCGTGGAACCAGAATATGAAGCCGATGCGATTCGTATAGTAAGGCGCATGAAAGGTGGTAGAAATTCAGCGCGCATCATTCAAGGCGCGAAGGTACAACGGGATGCATCCAAGACCACCCCGCCCCAAGGGTCTATTTTTGATGTAATGGAATTCGAGCATAAGATTGCCGAGTATTATGTAAAAGCGTCCTATGGTGCCGTTATTCGCGTCCAAGACGAAGAGCAGCTTAGAAAAACCGCACGCGGTATTACCGCTGAAGGACTAGGCTCCGGCAACTACAGTATGTTCCGTTGCGATGTGAGTGACGCCAACTTGGTGTTTGGCCAATGTGCTCGCGAACGCGCCTTACTCGCCAAGCAAAATGAATACGAAAGACTGCTAAGCCAAAGTCATGAAGTGGAAGAAAGTTATCACCAAATCGAACGAATTCACACGCTTGTAAATCAAATCCAGCCTATACAATGCAGTAGCATTATCAACGATATGCTGACGCAATACCGCCATCTTCAAATGGCGGAGACACAACTTGGCAATCTAGACCTCGCCGATTTTGAAGCACTTGAAACACAACTCACCACACTTAAAAGCCAGTATTCCGACGTCGATGCCCAAGTTAAATCCCTGAGTGAGGAGCGTGGCGCCTTCGTCAGTAAGATTAAAACGTTCGAAACATCCATTAACAAACTAACAAAAGAACAAGAAACCCTTCAAGCCGAACAAGAACAACGAGAACAGTCCGTCGTTGATGCTGGAAAATTTAACCCCAGCTTCGATGATGAAACTGCGCTGAGCAACGCCGATAAACGTGCCGCTGCCGCAGGAGCAGAATTCAGCTTTACCCATGACAACACGGAATGTATTACGCGCATGGATAAAGTAGATCGTCAGCTTTACGAAACCATCATGGCATACAACCAAACCAGTAATACCCATAATAACCTGGTCTACTTTACTGGCAACGCCGAGAAGAATGATACGCAACACTTTAAATATATCGTCGGCGTCTCCCAACAGATATCAGGCATTCATAACAGTCTTAAGAACAATGTCTTAGTAGGCAAGCATGAAAAACTCTCCTCACTAAAAGACAGCTTTAACACCGCCTTTGTGACTAATCTATGTCACTCTATTTTCCAGTCTATCAATGACGGCAAGCGCATATTAGAAGACTTGAACAAAGAGTTAGAACAACACGTCTTTGGCTCCGATCAGGAACGCTTTAGTTTTGGCTGGGAATGGGTACCCGAATTTCAAGAGTATTGGAAGTTCTTCAAAGAAGTGATCGAAATACCCAACCTCGGTGATGGCAGCACATTGTTTGATGCCGAGATCAGCGAAAAATCCTGCCAAGTGAGGGATAAATTACTGGGGATGCTGCTCGATAAAGACGCACAGTATGCCTTACGAGAACTCCAACGCATTAGTGACTACAGGCACTATAGACGCTACGAAATTTACAAAGAGCCATTAAATAAAGCACGTATAGCCTTAAGTAAATACGGTACTGGCTCCGGCGGTCAGCTGGAAACACCCGCCTATATCATTCGTGCAGCCGCAGTCACTTCCGCATTTCGTTTTGCCGATGGCAGCTCTCACTGCCGCATGGTCTTAGTGGACGAAGCATTTTCTAAAATGGATGAAACCCGCTCCAGAGAAGTGATTAACTACCTCACCTCCTCCTTAGGCTTACAACTTATTTTTATTATGCCAACGAGTAAATCTGGCCCATTTATGGATTTGATCAGTAATCAAGTTGTATTCACCAAATGCCCCACTACCGAAAAAGTCGGCGAACTCAACACCCGAGTATTGGTGGACAGGAAGCAATGTAATCAAGAAAAAATTAAAGCCCTGTGGGCTAGGCATCGAAAAACCATTCGCCAACAGGCCATGCTTGATTTTATGGAAGATATTGTGTGATTTACTTTTCTGGTGTTTACGCTTTTACGTAAAACACCAGGAATGATCATCGAACTAAGGCCACAGACTTTACCTGTGCCCACACATGCATTCCTGGTTTAAGCTTTAGATGTTGCGCCGATTTGCGGGTTAATCTAGCAATTAAATATGACTCGCCGGATTTTAACCTTATTAGTAACATTGACTCATCTGAGTCCTCAGATATTTCCGCTATTTCAGCGGGAAGCCGATTAAGAATACTACTGTCTTCATGCGATGAAAGCGCAAGACTTACATCTCGTGCTAACACTCGAACGCGTAACGGGCTATCTTGCTCATTGCCATCGTCACGCACCCAAAGCTCCCCACCAGGAAAAGCAACACGCATTAAATGCCAATGAGAATCCCGCTCCACCACACGCCCCTGCAACACAACACCTGCTTCGGTACCGAACCCCAAAGGCAGATCAATACGAGAGAAAACTTCCGTTAGACTTCCCTGAGCTTTCACTTCGCCATGACTCAATACGACAACGTGATCTGCAAGACGAGCCACCTCATCCATGGCGTGGCTCACATACAAAATGGGCACGTTAAACTCGCTGCGTAAGCGTTCCAGATAAGGCAGAATTTCCTGTTTACGGGCGGCATCCAATGACGCCAACGGTTCATCCATAAGCAACAGTCGCGGTTGAATCAATAAGGCACGAGCAATGGCGACTCTTTGCCTTTCACCACCGGATAATTGATGCGGGTAACGTGTCAATAGCGACCCAATCCCCATAGAGGTCAATACGCGCTGATATAATTTTTCAGAGTCCACATTCGCAACTTCACCTGAACGCTTAATCGCATAATGTAAATTACCTTGCGCCGTAAGGTGAGAAAATAAACTGGACTCTTGAAATACGTACGCAAGAGGACGCTTATGCGTTGGTGTAAATACGTCAGCACTCTGCCAAACAATCCCATTGACATACAGCTCGCCTCCGTCAGTTTTTTCCAAGCCTGCGACGCAACGAAGAAAAGTTGTTTTCCCTGAACCTGATTCGCCAAAAATTGCAGTAATGCCCGAGGCTGGTAGTGTTAAATCAACATTAAGTAAAAATGGATTATTGTTTTCATTAGATTTCGGGCGTGGCGATTTCTGATCGCCTGGGTAGGCTAGTTTAAATTGCGCATAAATAACCCCTTCTCTCACGCCGCTCACAACTTACCCCCAAAACGCATCCCAAAAACGGAATGTTTACGTTGAACACTATAAACAATGAGCAAGACCAAAAAGGAAAAGAGTACCAAAGCACCCGATAACATATGTGCCTGGGTATATTCCATGGCTTCGACATGGTCATATATTTGAACCGAGATCACTTGAGTAGCACCAGGAATATTACCACCGATCATCAATACGATCCCAAATTCACCCACGGTATGCGCGAAGCCTAAAACGGCGGCAGTAATAAATCCCGATTTAGCTAAAGGCAAAACGACAGAAAAAAAACGATCGACAGGTCCCGCACCTAAAGTCGCAGCAACTTCTAAAGGTCTTTCTCCCAGAGACTCAATCGCGTTTTGAATCGGCTGAACAACGAACGGCATGGAATAGAATACCGATGCGACGACCAGCCCCCAAAACGTAAACGGTAATGTACCGAGACCAAGGCTCTGCGTAAGTTGCCCAACAAACCCGCTCGGGCCCATCGCGATCAATAGATAAAAACCAAGCACAGTGGGAGGTAAGACCAAAGGCAGTGCGACGACTGCACCGACAATCCCTTTCCACCACGACTGTGTTTTTGCCAACCACCACGCGATGGGAGTACCGACAATTAGCAACACAAAAGTTACCGTTGCAGCCAAACGCAAGGTTAAACCAATGGCCGCAATATCTGCTTCTGAAAAACCCATACCTTTATTTAGCTGCCTTATGTTTAATCAACGGTAATGTATAGCCATAAGATTTAATGATCTCACTTGCCGATTCACTGCGGAGAAAACGCATTAACCCCTGCGCAGCTGTATTATTTTTGCCGTTTTGCAAAAGCACTGCATCTTGAAAAATAGGTGAATGTAATTCACTCGGAATTAGCCAGTAAGCGCCTTTTTTATTGGTACTGGTACTGGTACTGGTACTGGTACTGGTACTTTCTATGATTTGAGAAAATGCGACAAAACCAAGATCAGCATTCCCTGTGCTGATAAATTGATAGGTTTGCGCTATATTTTCGCCGCGCACCCATTTTGCTTGCGTCTTATCTTTTAGGCCTAGGTTTTCTAACACTTCTAACGCTGCCGTGCCGTAGGGGGCAAGTTTCGGGTTTGCGAGGGCTATGCGACGAAACTTTCCTTTTGTTAATACGCGCCCCTCCTCCTTTATATAGCCTGGCTTTGGTGACCAGAGTGCTAACTGGCCTACTGCGTAACTAAAGCGGCTCTCATCTACAACTAGGCCGCTCTTTTCTAGCGCGATAGGCTTTGCTTGGTCAGCGGAAAAAAAGACTGAAAATGGGGCGCCGTTTCTGATTTGGGCGTAAAACTTACCTGAAGAGCCAAAGGATAACGAAACACTGTGTCCTGAAGCTTCTTCAAATGCCTCTACGATGGCCTTCATCGGCGTAGCGAAATTGGAAGCAACCGCGACGTTCACATGCTCTGCGTGAACAAAGTTGACCACAATATGCAGTATCACAAAACACCCAAAACGGCGTGCGATCATCTATTCTTTCCTCACCTCTTTACTCGTCAACAACGATAGGCGTGTATGGCACTCAAAAATTGAAGGTTTCTGGCAATGTAAAAGCGGAAATTATACAGACCTTGAAAGGGAAAGAATCGCCTAAATAGTTCTCCGTTGCTTTCGGTCATATATACGGAAATTCCTACAGTTATTCTTCGCTTATAAATTTATCGAATTTCCATCTTTCTTACCCCAAAAACACCGCTCAAATTCTCGTCGCTATACACCCTCAGGAATCAGTTTTGAACAAATCGTCCTTATAACGCTTTATAACCAAACTTGGAGTTTTAAATCATACAAAGCACATTAGGACCCATTTTGGTTATAAATATCTACCCTTCCCAACCATCCGATCATATAGAACGTAGAGTTATATCAAAAACACAGGGATATTCCATTTTCTAAAACAAAGTGTTTTTAATGTAGGCAAATAGAGGTTTTTTAAGTCGCTATAATGGATTTAAGGAATTTGTGGCGCTAAAAGCCTCCTTATTCGACTAAGTATTAACCTTTTCAATTTCGGTAGTTTTTGATTATGAACAGATTAACCATCTCAGCTGTGTTTCTTTTAGCCACTTCTGTGAGTATTCCGAGTTTTGCATCAAGCAAAACAACGTGTGACGAAATAGATAATTTGGCGTCCAAAGAAGTCTCGATTAGTTCAACTGAAATGGTCGCAGCCGCGGGTGACCTTCCTTCATATTGTCGTGTAACAGGCACCATTCAACCCGAAATCGGGTTTGAAATGCGATTACCGGTTGAAAACTGGAACGGCAAGTTTTACATGGCTGGTTGCGGTGCATTTTGCGGTGCAGTGGGCAGCGACACACCAGGCTTTATCAACTCTATCAACTACGGCCTTAAACGTAACTACGCCGTTTCCACTATGGACTCAGGTCACCGAGGCGCATCTAAGGTAGATGGCTCTTGGGCACACAACAATCGCGATGCTGAGCATAACTGGGGGCACCGAGCGGTGCATAAAACTGCGAACCTCACAAAACTTGCTATTGATGAGTATTACGGGAACAAACCCGACCTATCTTATTTCGCAGGGTGCTCAACCGGCGGCCGCATGGCGGCAATGGAAGCATCTAAGTACCCAGAAGACTTTGATGGCATTATCAGCGGTGCTCCTGCGTTAAATTACACAAGTCTTGTTGCGACATACTTTGCTTGGATGGTTCAACACAATACGGATAAGAACGGCAATGAGGTAATTTCGGCTCAAGATCTATCCATTGTAGAAAAGCATATATATGACGAATGCGATGGGAAAGACGGTGTGGTCGATGGTCTAATTGACGATCCCCGTGCATGTAACTTTCGCCCTCAACAATTACTTTGCGAAAATGATCAAGCCGAAGCCTGTTTAAGTGCACCACAAGTCGCTGCTTTAGAAAAACTTTACTCGCGCCCAACTAACAGTAAAGGCGATGCTCTATTTCCTGGCGCAGTGCCTATCGGTGCGGAACATTTCTGGAAAGTATGGTTCTCTGCCAGCCCTAAAGATAAAAAGGCGATGAATAAGAAAGTCGCGCTAAAAGCAAAAGGGTTAATGTCCTCACTTAATCAAAACTTTTTGAGCTACATGGCATTTGAAAATGACCCTGGCGATAAAATTTCACCAACGACTTTTGATTTCGACAAGCACCCCGAAAAACTTGATTTCATGAGTAACATTTATAACGCAGATAACCCTGACCTTTCGAAATTTAAAGAGCGCGGCGGCAAGTTCCTTTTATGGCACGGCTGGGGTGATATGATTATCCCACCCGATATGTCTATCGATTACTACGAGCGCATGGTTAGCCGTTTTGGTGGAGTAGAAAAAACTAAAGAATTTGCTCGCTTCTTTTTATTCCCTGGCATGGACCACTGCGGCTTAGTACAAGGCCCTGGTGCGACACAAAATGGGTTTGATCTTCTTACCGCTTTGGAAAACTGGGTTGAACGAGATACCGCACCGGAAACCGTATTACTGACTAAGTTTGATAAAGACAAAAAAGAAGTATGGACTCGCCCATCATGCGCCTACCCTCAAGTATCACGCTTTAATGGTAAGGGAGATGCTTCTTCACCTGATAGTTACCAATGTGGCGACGCACCTCATACGCAACTATCGGTTCAGTAAGCTAAAAACGTCAACTTAATTAAAACAACGCCCTGCCATTGTGCAGGGCTTTTTTATGGGCGCAAAAACAACATCATATAGAGATATGTATATGCTCATCCAAAAATACACGGGAATCTTTGCTTACTAGGACAGCGCTTACTGTTAGGGGAAAAGTGTGATCGATAAGACGACCACTCCTTATTTATCTACCGTCCTTAATTAAGCTTGTAAGGCATTGCTGTGGATATACTTATCTCGCCCAGTTTGTTTCGCCTCATAAAGTGACTTATCCGCAAGTCTAAACAATTCCATATCTGGGACCTGGTGGTTCAAATCGCAGGTGCTCACCCCAACACTCACGGTTAGCTGAATATCCTGTTCATTAAATTGACAGGAAGTCGTATGAAACGACCGGCATATACGATCAGCAATTAGGCTTCGGCGGTCTCGGTCATAATAATCACAAACTCTTCACCACCATAGCGGCACACAACATCGCGAGAGTCACGTATTTCATGCGCAAGTAACTCGGCTGCAAATTTAAGGCATTCGTCCCCAGCTTCATGGCCGTATTTATCGTTAATACGTTTGAAGTGATCAATATCCACCACAAAAAGCGACAACGGTGTTTTCTCCAAGTGAGATTTAGACACTAAGCCTGCCAAACTCAAATCAAATTGACGACGATTGCCAATACCTGTTAGCGGATCTCTATGGCTTATTTCTTCGTATAGATCAGCACGCTCACCCAGCTCAACTTTATCGCTAATGGCTTCTTGGATGTATCGTTGCCGAAACCCACCCTGCTGAATAAGTATAATGCTGCAAAAAAGCATAAATACTGATGTGATTACTGAGCTTACGTCACCGGAAAACATCATGACCAAGGTAGATGGAAAAAATAATGCCGCAAGATACACTTTCCCCGCCACTGGACTGAGCAACCAGATTGAGAAACCACCCACCGTCGAAAATGCGAGCACCAATGCCAGAGAAATATAAATGGATTCGTACGCTGAGTTGGAAAACATATAGGCCGTGACCGCTCCCCAGTGGAACGCAAACAAAACGGCTAAGCCAACGTATAAGTTACGTACCCGTTGTGGACGTTCCTCATAAAAGGAGTCGGTTAGATTTTTGTAGATATAGGCGATACTGTCGTAAACAAAAAAGACGGCGGCATTTATCCATACAAAAAGTGACCCCATATCGTCTATTAATGTTGGAATCATCAACATCAACCAGACAAACATGATCGACCCTTTCGTCTCCTTACGGTATTTCATCAAATGTTTTACGATTTCGTTATTTGCTGTCGTCATATGCCACTTACGTATTGAGTCGTTGAAGCGCGTCGTTTTGGCGCTGAATGAAAGACAATCTTCGTGCCATTATACCTTTCACTAAGGATAGATCACGGACGGAAAAATGGGACGTAACCAAGACTAAGTTACGAGGTTTTACGAGAAGAAAGCGGCAAGAATGGGCCTATAAGATCTTTCGGCCAGTGCTATAGACTGGCTCAAAGCCAAATTTTTTGTAAAGGCTACTAGACGGATCATTCCCCTTGAGCCAGGAAACATTCACCGCATAAGCCTTATTCGCCTTGAACCATGATTCAGCATGAGACAGCAATGCCGTCCCTAGGCCTTTTTTTCGCTGTGACGGCGACACGAACACAGCCAAAACCTCGCCACTAATAACGTCCTGATTGTTATATATATCGTTCTTGAGCTGCGCCGCGAGAAAAGCCCATATCGACTGATTACAAACGGCAACAAAAACCGAAACACTCGGTTCTACCTGCCAATGATCAACGAGCCGTTGAATTGTTTCATCACTCGTGTGCAAGTGCGTTAATAGGCTTGGCTGTTCAAAAAGAGTTTTCTCCTCTTCGAGTTGCTGGCGCAGTAACAGTTGCACTTGCTGGGTCATGGCCTGCCCCAGTTCACCGGTGGCGCATTCGTCTTCAAAAAGAGGACGTATCTGATAGGTTTCCATAGGCATCAACGACGTAAATAGTAAGTGTAGGTCGATAGCATTATGGCATCAAATACCCTAGGGCTCTATCTAAGCCCCAGTAGCCCCACCGTATACCTGCTGACACGACCAAAGAACGGTGTCAGCCAGCCTTAGACCAAAATTGCGCCATGGACGAAAACATATGAGGGAAGTGTCGCTTAACACGTCTCACGGCGATGGATTCGGCGGTTGCGATAGCCGCACAATTAATAATATCTAAATTACCTGCATACGCAGGTAAATAGTCCCCCTGGCCCTCTACTTCAACGTCAATAGTTACATACCCATCTTCGTAACGAGGTGATTCAACCAATTTATAACCAGGAACGTAGCCACGAACTTCATCAGCCCGTCGCTCCAATGCCTTCGCCAAATTTGCGGGGGGCTCTTGGTCCGTTTTCACAACAATGGAGGTCAACATGTTTTTGGGCGTCGGCCCATCGTCCGATAGTAACTCTACCTCAACGTTAGAAGTGCCGCCGTACTTGCTTAACATGGCTTTGGTCACACAATAATAATTCTCAATATTGGCAATTGTGGCTGGGCCAATTGAGTCTTGAGCCAACACACTTTTCACTTCGATAGATGCTATTTTTTCGAGGAATTTAGGAAGCACCTCAACAATAGGCACTGAGGCTTGCCCACCACATGTCACCATATTAATGTTCTTTTTGTTTCGTGATAAATCGATGTTAAGCGCAGGAATACATGCATCACCAATATTAGCAGGTGTTAGATCTATAGCGATAAAGCCAAGACGATCTAATATTGGCCCATGAATTTCATGATCTTTTGCCGATGTGGCATCAAACACCAAATCAATATCCGCACCGTGGTTTAATATCCCCTGAATACTTTGTGTAGAGGTGCGAACGCCGAGGTTTTTACCGAAACTAAGCCCTTCGGATGTGCGATTCCTTCCTGCGAAGACGGTGCATTCAAGGTGTGGAGAGCGCAACACCTTCACTAACAAATCCGTTCCCACTTTCCCCGTTCCAATAATGCCGACCTTCATTTTTTCTCGTGTGTTAATAGCCATACATATTTCCTATATCGTTACATCAAACAACGAACATAACGTTACATAGATAACATGTTATTTAAATGTTTACTCCGAATTTTTATGACGAATGTCACATCAAATCGCATCATTTTATAACGAACGAGGCATACACAAGGTATAGAATGACAACAAGAACATCGTGAGGACGAACATTATTTAACCAGAATAATATAGCGCGAAAAAAACAACCTGATCCATCACATTATTTTAAACAAACGTTTCAAACATACGAATTTTGCTTTATAAATTTGACGGGCTCACATTACAATAGTTAACAAAGCAATCATTCGTGCCATTTTCCATAATACAACGACCTTACTTGCGCCTAAATCACCATTCTTTGTTTACATTCGTAGATGTTCCGCTATAGTTGGTTGCGATTTATCATCTCCCGCGAAGGAATACGCACTTAACCTCCTACTTCTTGAGGTTGCACTTTTAGAGAATAAACCATCACACACGCTAATCGATAAAATAGATACACTTAACACATGCATTTTATTTGTTGCCATGAGGTGATTTGTCAACAAAACAGCATCATTAGAGGTTACCCATGGAAAAAGACAGTTTAAAATTGGTTGAACAAACGCTGGGGATTTACCCACCATGGAAGATAGATAACATTAGTTTTAATGACGCAGAAAACCAAGCCAACATAACCTTAGCAATGGTTCAAAAAACATCACGATTATCTATTTTCAACAAAATAGGCAATGGTGATACAAAGCCAACCGTGCTTGGAAAATGGTTCCATATCAAACTCGGAAAATATCGCTGCATTGTACATGCCCCCATCACGGCGAATGAAACACGGCCAACCCATGCGATCGATGAATATATTGCCTCTTTACCCAGTTTTGTCGGAAATGATCAGCGCCAATACACGAATGAGCTGCGTCAGGAAATTGCACAAAATCTGTTAAAAGGTTTTGATGAGCAAAAACTCTCATCGATATATGACCTGCCAAAGGAACTGATCGGTACGATAGTCAAGGATTTAGACACCCTCCCTGCACAGATGGAGTCGTTGAGTTATTTGCCAACAGAAACGGCTTTAGTGTGGCGAAATTTACTGAGTGATAAGCACTTATTAAAAACACAGTCTATTCCATTAAAAATGCTGCTTTCTAAGCTTAAATTAGCGAATGCCCGCAGAGAAAACAAAGGATCTCAATGGGAACATATTAACGAACTACGACAGTTTTTTATTCTTAACGCAAATAATCTTACCTCTGAAGTTCAACAACTCTGCGGGTTGGTTAAGGCCAAAACCACTTCACCACAACGATCGCAACGACGTGCAAAACTAGTATTACCATCATTAAAAAGCCATGTTTGGTTAGATATAATGAGTGCCAAGCTACCACTGCACTCACAAAGTATCGCACTAAACCTGCTGATATCTAGCCAGCGCTCTGCATTTTTAAACGGAAAAAGTTCTCAGGAAAAACTTGCAGCAGTATCAACAATTCGAGAATACTTCCTTAAAAATCATCGAAAGTTGCGCCCAGAATTACTGCGTATTAATCGCGCCCTGGCAATCCATAAAAAATCAGCCTTTAAACTGCCAAACGCAGAACATATGATTTGGAAAAAGATATTGCATGATGAAGAGTTTATTTCCAGCAATCATATGGCCTATCAATTATTGTTATCAAAATTACGTGCCCAGATAAAGCTTAACCGAGACCCAGTTATTGAACTTGAAGCCGCAAGAAGTATTCGCAGCTTCCTTTCTCAAAACCAGCACTCAATGAAAAAAGAGCTTTATCAAATGTTTAAAACTAACACGGCCAGAACTGCCAGCTAATACGGGAGATACCTGATGAGTAGTAAAAGCACTGTCTCGGTCAATCACGAACTTGTGGATATCGATACACTAAGATCAAAAATAGACGCGGGGGAATCTCTGATTATCGCTGCCGATGAAAGTATATTATCCACCCTACCCTCCGGTAATTGGGTAGGCGGCACAATCCCCTATTTTATGAGTGAAGATGGTGGCACCGTCGATCGTGAAAGGATTTACGTCAATACCATTTCCGGTGCAGACGTTTCGCCACGCATTACCATGTATAACAGCGATACGATATCTCGCATCGCACAGGAAGCACCAAAACACGGCTTTACCATACTGATTTTACCAGCCATGTCTGATGTTCATGCGACATACGCCCAAAATGCACCTGATTTTCCGAATATGTTTTTTTCTCCTATTGTCGGCTGGATATCTGGCGTGCATTTAGAGGACTTGGAAACAAGCACCGCAAAGGTTGGTTTCGGACCGGCTTCTGGCATGTTAGTCGACAACCAAGCTGTGGCCATGCATGTCAGTCTTCCAGAAGAACAAAACGCGAATATCAAAATCATCAACTTATTTTCACAAGGTGATGGCGATACGATTACCTTTCCGGATAAAAGCTTTACTACCGATAAGTGCTTTGTGAACGGGAATGAATGGCGCTTTAGCGACTATATCAAAGAGCATAATATCGACACACGCCTACCGCTCGTCGCTAATTACTCTGGGGTTATGGTGAATGTCAGTATTCAAGATGTAAGCGCCGAAAAAGTCGCTTTATATGCACCCGTATTTCCAGGTGTTGAATACCGCTTTGCAACACCCGTCGATGATTACGTCACAGAGTTTAATAAGGCGCTGCCCTCAGGTGGTTCTGATGACGTGGCCTTCTGTTGCAACTGTATTCTAAATTTCCTCTACTCCGAATTAGAAGGTAAAAAAACCGGCAAAATGACTGGGCCCATTACCTTCGGCGAAGTGGCTTACCAATTGCTCAACCAAACTCTGGTCTACCTGACCATCGAGCAAAATATCTAAAGGCATCTTGCGTTCGCTCACAACACCTGTAGCCAGGTTATCGACTTACCCCCTTTTAACCTGGCTTATTTTTCCGTAATACACGTACTCCATCTACCGCCCTCCCGCCACGCCCTACTGAAGAGCATTAGGCTTTCTGCTAAGCTAATAAGCACTACCCACTGGCTTTTTAGAGACCTTGTATGTCCAAACTATCCACCGTTGCCATTATCGGGGGCACCCACGGCAATGAACTCACTGGCGTTCACCTTCTGGATCATTGGGCTAACCGCCCCGAGGAAATACAGCGGACAAGCTTTAATACTGAGTGTCATTTGGCCAACCCCAAAGCTCGCCAGGCCGTTAGACGTTATATTGATCAGGATCTAAACCGGCAGTTTGGTCTTTCATCACTTAACGATCACCATTTAGATGGGTATGAACACAACCGCGCAAAGGTTCTCAACGCCCTACTTGGCCCAAAAGAGAAGCCAAGGGTAGATTTTGTATTAGATATGCATACCACCACCGCCAACATGGGTTTGACCTTAGTGTTTAATACGGAGGATCCTTTTGTCGCTAAGATGGCATTCTATATTAAACAACAAATACCAGAGGCCGTATTATTTAGCCAACCCACTGACCGATTAAAAGATAAGTTTCTTACATCGATTGCGCGGTTAAACGGTCTACTCATAGAGGTCGGTCCAATTGCTCAGGGACTTCTCAATCACCACGTCTATGAACAAACACAAAAAGCCGTGCTGCACGCGTTGGATTATATTGAGAAATCCAACCTTGGAGAGTCACTTGATCTTCCCGAGACAATGGAAGGCTATCAATTCCTTAAAAAGGTAGCGCTACCGACGAACGAGCGCGGTGAAATTACTGCAATGGTCCACCCTGAAAGACAGCATAAAGATTACGAGGCAATTAATTCAGGTGACCCGCTCTTTATTACCCTAGATGGCAAAACTATTTCGTATACGGGGGACAAAACGGTATACGGCGCTTTTATTAATGAAGCTGCCTATTACGATCAAAAGATAGGACTAAGTTTGATGAAAAAAATTGAGATCTCTGCGTAACACAAAACCTTTCGTCCTACGCTTTATATATAGATGTCAACGCAGTTACGGCTTTAACGATCATGCGCATCAGAATAAGCTAGTCTCAGCCTCATTAAAATGACTCGATAAAAAAGCGGAAGCAAGACTTCCGCTTTTTTATAATGCACATCGAAAACTCACGAACGAGGGAATTCAAAACTAAAAACTAAACTGCGCCCCTAGTTCCAGTGAGCGACCAGGAGCTGGCACTCGATCTTTAACTAAAGAAACGTGCTCACGCTGCTCTTCATCTGTTAGGTTTCGGCCTTGTAAAAAGACATTGAGCTTAGATTTACCTAATTCAAACGTTCGCTCTAGCTTCGCACTAACATCCTGGTAACCATCGGAGGCTAATTCAAACTCCGCAACATCACTTTGCGAACTAACATCACTGAAGCTGATTCTTCCACGCCATACCTTGTTATCCCAAATTAACGCTGTGCTATAACGGTCGGCGGGAATCCTTGGTAAATCCTGATCGCCATCAGTATCAATCTCACCCGATACGGTATCAAATGTCGCACGTAGATCTAGGTCACCACCAGCAAGGTCCAGTAGATGAACGCCTATTTCAATATCCAAACCGATAAATTTTGCGTCATTCTGAAAATAATTAAATTCGGGAAGCCCATCTTCCTCCCCGCCCGTATCCTCTTGATAAATAAAGTCGTCAAAATCGTTTCGATAAACGCTGACGTGAGCATCGACGCTCTCAGTTTCATAAGCCCAGGAAAGCGTAAAATTAACTGCTGATTCCTCGCTTAAAAATTGGTCTCCTCTTTCAAAAGTACCGGACGCCAAGTGAGGGCCATTGGAGAACAACTCTTCGAGACTTGGAGCGCGCTCTGAATAATCTAGTAAAAGTGTCCAGGACATCGCTTCGGACTGAGGAATTATGAAACCGACAGAGGCGCTTTCGGTACTGAAATCAACACTCACCGTCTCATCCTCCCCGAATGACTCTGTGTTAAAATTTTCTATTCGAGCGCCTAGCTCAAGAGAAAATGCATCGAACTCACGTTCACCAACCCAGTAGACCCCAGTCATTTGCGTTTCCGTGGGCGGAATAAAGGCTTCCTCACCATCAGCACTAAATTCTCGATCACCAAGCTGAAGCCCCAGGATTCCAGAAAAGCCAGCGATGGCAAGGTGTTTGGCTTGAATACGCGCCTCCCAGGCATCATTCTCAAAAACCGTACCGACCTCACCATTACCTTCTACTTCCACGTGCTCATAATCATTAACGCCAAATCGCACACTGAGAGATTCGAACCCAGAAAACGGTGAGAGAAGTTCACCACTGAAATCAAAACGCGTCTGCTCCAGCTTTATAAAACCAGGACCGTCTTCGTGATCCTCATGCTCTTCACCTTCCTCTTCATCATGGTGCTCCTCGTGTCCATGACCGCCCACCAAACCATAGGTCGCGTCAATAGCACTTACAGAAAAGCCCAAGTGACCACGCTCACCTACCCAGCTCAGGCCTAGTGCACCGCCTTGAATATCATAGCGACTGCCCTCTACCGCACCAAAAGCCTCTTCACCCTCTTCGTGCTCTTCTCCGAGTTCCCCTTCTTCGGCTTCTTCAGCCTCTTCTGCTGCGTGAAAACGAGCCGATTCGCTAAAACCAGGGATTTCATAGTCGTCAGCTTCCTTGGTAAAAGCATCGAAATGCCACGCCATTCCAGTTCCGATATTACCGTCAAGACGCGCCGCAGCCGCGCTGCTGTTTTGGTTATCACCCTCTCTAACTTCCGCGCGCCCGCTAAACTCTTTCTCATTAATCGTTGTGGGTAGACGTGCGGTTTCGATATCGACAACACCGCCTATAGCTCCAGCGCCGTAAAGTAAGGTACTTGCACCTTTCAAGACAGTAATTTGATCGGCAATAAATGGCTCGACGGTCACTGCATGGTCAGCACTGGTGACAGATACGTCGAGAGTATCGATAGTGTCTTCAGTAGTTTTCACGCGTGGGCCGCCTAGGCCTCGGATCACCGGGCGGCCAACGGCAGCACCATAACTTCCCGAACGAATTCCAGGCAACTGAGATAAGGTAGCGCCAAGATTACTCTGTAAGGCATCAGCCAGTTCAGTGTCACTAAGCACTGCAATACTTTGAGCCAAGCCTTTTTCATGTAAGGGGTGTGCTTTCACCACAACTTCTTCTAATTGGTGAGAGCGATGGTTGTGATTGTGCGCCTTAGGTTTGCCGTCATTTTTGAGGCTGACATCAGATCCAGCTTCTGAACTTTCTGCATGGGCTGCCACACAAATAGCAGACGAGAGACACAACGAAGCAGCCAAAATGGCATTCTTATTAAAAAACATAATACTTTCCTATACAAAAACACGAGCCACGCAGCTAAGCGCGACCAAAAAGTCGTTACGAAGTGTTAATAGCTAGAAAAGATAAGGCGGGGCGCGAGGCGAATACAGCGCCGAGACTGATACATCCCCGACTAAGGTTCTGTAAAAGAAGGCCTGTGACAGGGGGGATGCGTAATTGGGTATGAAAGAGTTTAGTGTGCCACCTTCTTTACTGGCGTCTAACTGACAAACAATACAGTCGTGCTCGACCGCTCCAGAGTCATGCCCATGATCTGCGTGCACCACAGACGCCGCGGTAATCGCGAAGACTAGGAGTAAGGCTATGATTGGACGCAGATTTTTCATGGGGGCGATAGTAGCAAAAGGATATGACAAACGAAATCACAGACTGAGATATAACCGAGAAAATAAACTCAAGGTTTTTGTCGCAGTCAATTTGCCCCTCCACGCCCCATTCACTACTAGACACGACTAACGTCTATTATGATCTTTCATCAGCGAGATCGCCTACCTCCCCTTTCGCAAGACTAAACAAACTCCAATCGGCTTACTCAATCACCCCAATAAATTATAAAGTGATGATTATTAACAACCTTATACTTATTGGCCCAAATCACTCCCTAATCATTGCGGGATCAGCTTCAGACTATATGTGCTTTATCGAAATCCAAGAAAAAATAGTACCTGCTATGTTACCATTTGAGGTTGTCGCACTCCCATCCTGATTAAAGTTTGTACAGGGAGTGCATATCCCAAATATGAATATAGAGAAGCGAAGCGAGTTGTCTTTAACTTCTTCCGTTCAATACATAGATATAACGTTATTATGCCGCTACCTATTATCCAAACCATGTGGATAGGCGATCGACTATCCACAATTGAGGCGCTATGTGCATCATCCTTTCTTTACCATGGGCATGAATTCCATCTATATACATACGGTAATGTAGACAATGTGCCTGCAGGAGTGACGATTAAAGATGGAAATGAAATAATTCCTAAAAATGAGATATTCACCACGGGAAAAACCCAGAGTTTTGCCCCATTTGCCGATTGGTTTCGCTGGGTACTATTATATAAATTAGGTGGCTTTTGGGTGGATATGGATGTCGTGTGCATCAAACCGTTTGTATTTGATCGCAACACGATATTTGGTTTGCAAGGGGAACAGGTTTGTAATGCCGTTATTAGCTTTCCTGCTGGACATGAACTTTGCAAGTTTATGGCGGATGTGTGCGACAAACCAAACACCCTTCTACCTTACGACAGCCCAAAGGTGCGACGACGAAAAATACTTCGTAGGCTGATTAATAATTCAAGAAGCAATATCAGATGGGGGGAAACTGGCGGGCCAGAAGGATTTTCCAGCGCTCTTGTACATTTTAAATTATTTCACTACGCGAAACCATTTACCTATTTTTATCCAATACATTACTCCTGTTGGAAATCCATCTTTGATTCTACGCTCTGTAACGATACAGAGCTGTTTTCTGAGACGCATGCGATTCATTTGTGGAATGAGGTTGCTCGAAGAGAGCAAGGCTTTGACAAAAACAGTGATTTTACTGAAGGCTCTCTTATAGAGCAGTTGAAAAAAAAATACTTGAACTCAAAGGGATAGGCGTCTTCGATGACAATGAAAGTCTTCGTTATTAATCTAGCAGACTCGTCTGAACGTAGAATGTTTATGTCAGAACAGCTGGAACAACAACAGATAGATTTCGAGTTCTTCGATGCCATAGATGGAAGAAAAGATCACCACCCCTTGTTCAACCGCTATGATAAAAAAAGCAGTGACAAGGTGGTCCAAGCTACTCTTTCAGGAGGCGAGCTCGGGTGCTGGGCTTCCCATTTTTTACTGTGGCAAAAATGCATCGATTTGAATACGCCAATTATTGTAATGGAAGATGACGTAGTTATTCAAAACTTCTTCAAAGATGCATTATCTTGTTGCGAAAAACTCGCGCATAAATACCCTTATATCCGTCTTGCACGTATTTGGGAAAGCCCATCCAGCCCCGTAACTGAATACAACAGCTTTACGTTGATTCGATTTTTAAAGGGGGTTTCGGGCACGCAGTGTTATATGATTACACCCAAAGCTGCAAAAACCTTTATTCAGCATTCGGGTAGCTGGCCTAGAGCAATAGACACCTACATGGATCGATATTGGGAACATGGTATTAACAATTACGCACTAACACCTTTTGCAATCTGCCTAGCAGAGCTGGAAAGCGAGATTCCTCGCAAAACTAAACAGAAGTTATCACTGCGACAAAAAATTCGACGGGAATTTGTTAGAATATCCGACCGAGTAGCCCGAAGAAAGTACAACCGTAACCAATAGACTCCGAGATTCCTCAACACCAACCACTAAAAATGATGGTGAAAGATAATGGATTTATGGATACGCAAGTTAAATTAGGTATGGCCGCATGTAAGTAAATCGAAAACGATATAAATCACTTTTTCTCTGGGCATGCAATTCCTACTTATAATATAAGGTATTTAATTACACTGTTATGGCTTTACCCCAATCTTATCGACGATACCTATTTCGTACACCTCTGTCGTTCGTTTTGCTCATAACGCTGCTGCCAATTCAAGGCTGGACCGGCTCTTTGTATTTACCTTTGCATATGTCCCCCGAAATCGAGGCTCGTATTGACGAACTTTTCCTACTCGCAAATATGCCAATCATAAAGCGGCCAATACCCGTTAAGCGAGTTTATGATGCGATGAGCAAAATTGAAAACAGCTCCCCCCGAACCGTAAGCCGCGTGCGCACCTACATGAAACGTTATGAAAAACGCGCCTCAATTACACACGCCAATGTCTCCCTTTCACATAGCGACTCCGCGCCGTACCAGCTCGCAAATCAACGTGGCACTGACACAAAAACCTCCTACCAAGCGTCGTTTCAGGGGCAAATAATCATAAGTGATACTATTGCCGTAGGTTTAGGCGGCATGAGTTCCGAGCGTGTCAACAACCAGAAATCCAATTTTTATGATGGCTCCTATATCGCCCTTGGTACAGATTACATTCAGATGGACTTGGGGTTTCGTCCCCATTGGCTAGGCCCTTTCCAGGACAGCGATATGTTACTTTCAACTAATGCCGCAGCTATGCCTGGAATAACGCTATCAAATGTTTCACCCTTACCGTTCTTAGGCATACAATACGAAGTATTCATGGCGAAAATGTCCCGCTCCGTTAATGGCATTGAATCCGCAGAAAACCCAGACTCACGACTAACCGGAAATCCACGCCTTTTTGGTATTCACTTAAGTTTCCAGCCATTAGAAGGATTCGCAATAGGGTTTAACCGACTAATGCAATACGGCGGAGCTGACAGAGATGACGATCTAACAGCCCTTGCGAACGCATTTTTTAATCCCAAAGATGCAGATAATATTGGCGATGATAGTAGTGATCTCGGCAATCAATTATCTTCTATCACAACAAGGTATACGTTTACAGGTAAAACACCGATCTCCCTCTATATGGAATATGCAGGAGAAGATACGTCGGCGAGTTCAGATGTCCATCTAGGAAATAGCGCGTTAATGATTGGCGCCCACATTCCACAAATTACCGACTCCCTTAGCTTTACATACGAATCAGCAGAATGGCAAAACGCTTGGTATGTCAACTCCAATTATTCCGACGGATTAATGAATTATCACAGTATCATGGGACATTGGGGAGCTAATCACCGACCGGAGCGCAGCGCCAGAGGAGCGTCAACTCATTCAGCAAAGCTTATTTGGTATATCGATTCTGGCACCAGCCTAACAACGAACTATCGTAGAATAGAAAACGAAAATCCTTCACCTGAGATCCAAGCCGGTGAAGAGGTTTCACTAGAACTTTCCCACGAACAAGGTCGTTGGATTACTGGCGTAACATTACGTGCAGGAGAGGACATATATGGTGAACAATTCGCTCAAATTTCGGCTTTCGTGAGATATTAATGAAAATTAACACGCCCCTATTAATACTTATCGCCATACTCAGCTTAACCAGCAACGCATGGGGTTATGAATCCTTTATCGGTATCGGCTATCAACAGCATGACGTGAAATTTGATTTGGAATATGACGCAGAAGAAGCAGTTTCAGGTGAGGGAAACGGGTTTCATTTAAGTATCGGACTTCGTAACCATTATGGACGAGATCAGCAACACCTATTCGGAGGGGGTATAGATATTGATGAAATATTAGGTAATCGCCTTATCGGATATAGGGCGCTTGACTATCAATATCAATTAAATCGGTCTATTAGGCTAGGAGGTTTTTTTGGCGCGGCCTCTCTTGATAGTGGCCTACCCCAAAATGGCTATTACACAGGCGCAAGCTTTTCCTATGTTAATATCATTGACGATGTTGATATCACTTTTGAATTACGTCATGCAAACGGCTTGGCTCGCGATAGGCGTGGCGCAACTCCCGAGGGATCTCGACCAGATATTTTTTTAGACTTCACCAGTATTGCCACCTATATTTCCTGGCGCTTCTAGATCTTGCACTGTAAATCCATTATAGGAACATAACTCCATGAAAATTGGTGCTATTCTACCTCTGAGCGTCAGAGGCAGCTATGACAATGATGACCTTGGACGAATCGAAATTTTTTTTCGGTCACTTGAAGCCTTTGCTGAAGCTGACATGTTTGGTTCATTTCTGATCGTAACACCGCCCGACGAAACTGATATTGTCGCAAAGAAGTGCTTAAAGTGGCCTCAATTTAATATCCGCGTACTATCAGAAGAAGCTTTAGTGCCGGAGCTTACGAAATACCGTCATGTTAGAGGCTGGAGAAAGCAACAGATTGTTAAACTTGCTGCCGCACGGGAAATTAACGAAGATTTTTATCTTACCCTTGACGCAGATGTTGTGTGCTTAGGCCCTCTCGCTATCTCGGATCTGATCGTCAACGGGCGAGCACTTATTCAATACGAACAACGCTCTCAACACCCAAAATGGTGGAAATCATCATCAAAGCTGTTGAAAATGAACCCAAATGTTGGTGACCCAAGTATAGGAATGACGGTTACCCCAGCCCTTCTGTCTACATATCTTTGTAAGCAACTGGCGGAGCAACTTAAACCCAAAAACGGCGGATCCTGGGTGGACAGACTGTGCGCTTTACACAACCCTAAAAGCCCGTCCAATTGGACGATTGGTCGCCTCCTGCGGTCAAAATGGACAGAATATTCTCTTTACTATCTATGCGCGATGAAACTAGGGTTGTTGGATAAGTACCATATTCGAGCAGGGACGATAGAAACCCCCCAGCTCTTGCTGATACATGACTCTCACCCTTTTGAAACCTGGGACGTCGCCAACAGCTTCTCATCAGACAATCCAGGGCTATTCTGTGTTGTCGGTAGTAAATCAGGAATCGAACCTCAGCTTGTTTGGGATACAATTAAACCTTACATCCCAAGCGCCGCTACAGAATAGAACTATGTCTCGAAAAAAAATATCGTGCTTTGTTATCGCTTGTAACGAAGAAGATCGGATAGAAAACTGCTTAAAGCCGCTTGCCGGCTGGGTGGACGAACTCATCGTTCTTGATAGTGGCAGTACGGACGATACCGTTGAGATCGCTCGACGTTATTGCGATAAGGTATATCAGACCGATTGGCCTGGTTTTGGTGCACAGAGAAACAGAGCGTTGTCATACTGCCAACATGAGTGGGTATTAAACATCGATGCTGACGAAGTCGTCACCGACGCTCTAAAATCTGAGATCAATGACCTGTTATCTCTGGATCGTATCCCAGCCAACCTGATCAAAATACCATGGAGAACGGTATTATTTGGTAAGGCACTTCGCTATGGAAGATACTCGTCTCCACAGGGGAAACTATTTTTACAAACGAATGCTAAATTCAAAGACAGAGCCGTTCACGAAACGCTGATTCTACCCAACGAACGCGCCGTCACACTTAAATCACCTCTAATTCATTATAGTTGGCGTAGCTATCAACACATGCAAGCTAAGCACTTACAATACGCATGTTTGCTGGCTGAACAAAAATTTAAAAAAGGAAAACGAAGTAATCTTTTTTTCGCAATATTTAGATTCGCTTCTGATTTTATACAACAATACGTGTTCCGACTTGGTTTTTTGGATGGTTGGCGAGGATTATTAATGGCGATTGTTTTGGGGCAATACGCCTTTCACAAATACGCCGCGCTTTTCGCACTACAGCTGAGTAAAGCGCAAAACAACACAAAAAAAACGGGCACACCCAAACATTAAAACAAACACGCAATACGCATTAAAAAACAAAGTAAACAGATGAAAATCCTCCACGTTCTTCTTAGTCGACTGCCTTTGCCGCCAACAAAATATGGGGGCACAGAGCGAGTCGTCTGGTCATTGGCTCAGGGGCAAATCCTCCAAGGGCATGACGTACGTTTTTTATGGAAGAAGGCAAGCCCTCTCCCAAAAGACACTATCATTTACAATAAAAAAATACCGCTAACACAGCAAATTGGTGACTGGCCAGATGTCGTACATTTTCATTGGCCCTATGAAGGTGAGCTACACAAACCGTTTGTATGCACTGAGCACGGAAACGCCAATCATGCCAGATCGTATCCTATAAACACGGTGTTTCTATCAAAAAAACATGCTGAAAACCATGGCGCAAAATGCTACATATACAACGGCTTGGATTGGCGCAGCTACGGAGAACCAAACCTAACACAACCTAAAAATTACTTTCATTTTTTGGGCAAAGCAAAAACCGCAACCAAAAATTTAGCTGGCGCAATAGATATTGCCAAAAGGGCAAAAACCAGATTAGATGTACTCGGAGGCTCTCGATTTAACTTTACGCGAAGCCCTATCGCTTACTGGGATTTATCAGTTAAGTTTCACGGGATGGTCGGCGGCCAGAAAAAAATCAACACAATAAAGAATTCTAACGGGCTCATCGCACCTTCTCTGTGGCATGAACCGTTCGGTTTAGCGATTACCGAAAGCCTTTACCTAGGCTGCCCTGTATTCGCGACGCCGTTTGGATCTCATCCGGAAATTATCGATTCAGACGAGATAGGCCTGTTGTCTACAAGCTATGAAGAACTTGCAGAAGGCATAAAGGACGTAAGCAGATTTAGCCGTATGCTCTGTCATCAGACGGCGAAAGAAAAATTTGGAATGGGACTTATGGCGGAGAATTACCTTAAAACATATGAAAAAGTCATCAACAACGAGACATTAAACCCAGCCATTCCTCGGGCAGACAAAAGCTATATCACGCTTTTATCTCTCGAAGACAAAAGCTATATCACGCTTTTATCTCTCGAAGACAAAGAAATCGACCGGACAACATGTGACTGATTTAAAGATTAGCGCTTTTTTGGTGACCCTTAACGAATCCAACACCATTGCCGAAGCGATAAAAAGTGTAATTGAACTCGACGAGGTCATCGTCGTAGATTCAGGTTCAAGCGATGGCACAATAGAAATCGCTGAATCTCTTGGCGCGAAAGTCATACACCAAGAATGGCTTGGGTTTGCGAAGCAAAAGTCATTTGCGCTGGAACAGTGTAGAAACGAGTGGTGCATTAACTTGGACGGTGACGAAACCATTCCATTAACCACGCTCACCGAGATCAAAACATTAATTGGCACATCCACATGCGATACGATACGTATACCGATTGAAGACTACGTACTCGGCGCCCCCATGCACCGTCTTTCAAGAAAACGTTCTATTGTAAGAGCGTTTAAGAAATCCATGGTTTCTTATCCCCTGGACCGAATGGTACATGAAAACATCGTCAGCACTGGAATAGAAGCGACCATAAGCAGCAGAATAATCCACTATGGCTATGACGACTTATATACCTTTATGGAGAAACAGAATAAATATGCGCGCTTGTCCGCGCTGTCGAAATTCCAAAAAGGTAAAAAAGCCTCTATCTCTAAACTCTCGCTTGTATTTATATTTACCTTTATTAAAGTCTATTTTTTCAGAAGGCTTTTTTTATCCGGTGCACGAGGATTAATTCAATCCACCATTGAAGCAATGTACGCATTTTTAAAAGAATCCTATCTGTATGCGGAAAATAGAAAGCAAAAAAATATAATCAAATAATACACCTGGATTCATAACAGCTTAAAAAGCTCGATCGCAAAAAAAACGCGCCTACTAAATGGCGCGTTTTTTTTGGCGGCTCATAACTGAGCCTAATTTGTTTGTCAGCTAGTATTTATAGCCTGACTCTTCATGAAGCACGATATCCAATCCTTCGGTTTCCTCATCAGCTGAAACGCGAATACCATTCGTCATAAATCCTGTGAGTTTGAGGATAATAAAGGTGGCAATTGCAGTATATATTGCCGTGGCCAATACCCCTATGACTTGCACTTGAAATTGGGCGCCAATACTTTCTATACCGTCAGCGAAACCTTGACCGCTGAATATCCCTAACTCTGTCGAAGCAAATATACCCGCAAACAATGTACCAAGGATGCCGCCCACGCCATGCACAGGGAAGACATCTAAGGAATCATCGATGACTAATTTGCGCTTAATAAACTGAGTGGCGAAGAAACATACCACACCTGCACTCAGACCAATGACGAGTGCACCTGCAGGGCCTACAAAACCTGACGCAGGTGTAATGGTTCCCAGACCAGCAACCATACCCGTCACGATACCTAAAACACTCGGCTTGCCAAATTTCACCCATTCGACTGTCATCCAAGCAAGTGAGCCTGCGGCGGCTGAGATATGTGTCACTAACATCGCCATCGCAGCATCTCCGTTCGCTGCAAGCGCACTGCCCGCGTTAAACCCAAACCAGCCGACCCAAAGCATGCCTGCGCCCGTAACGGTCATGGTCATGTTATGAGGCGGCATAGCGGTAGTTGGAAATCCGTTGCGGTTCCCTATCACCAGAGCAGCCACTAAAGCGGCTACACCCGCGGTAATATGAACAACTGTACCCCCCGCAAAATCCAATAGGCCCATCTGGCCCAACCAGCCACCACCCCATACCCAATGGCACACGGGGGCATAAACCAATACAAGCCATAATGCGCTAAAAATAAGGAGTGAGGAGAACTTCATGCGTTCTGCGAATGCGCCCACGATCAACGCTGGCGTAATGACCGCAAAAGTAAGTTGGAACATAACAAACAACGACTCAGGAATATCCCCTGAAGCAGTATCTTCCCCAATTCCCGATAGAAACAGCTTACTTAGATCCCCTACCCAAGCATTACCTTCGCCAAAGCTAAGACTGTAGAGCGCCACAAACCAAAGCAACGAAGCGATACATGCAATCGCGAAACATTGCATAAGTACCGAAAGTATATTTTTTGTACGGACGAGACCGCCATAGAACAACGATAACCCTGGTAATGTCATAAACAATACGAGCGCTGTGGCTGTCAGAATCCACGCAGTATTGCCCGTATCTAGCGTGTCCCCTGCGAAGGCAAACGGCGAAGCCAGTAACCCCAAAGACAATCGGATAAGAAATTTCATTGTCACTCCTCTATTTTTATATTTTTGTTTTAGCCTTCTTGCACAACGACAGCGCATATTTTCGCACCAACGGCGAGCGCCACCCCAAGGTTTGCACCAAAAAGATCGAAAATCAGTCGGACGACACTTTATCAAAGTGAGACAAAGCTTGTAACAATATTTTTTGTAAGGGAATAGATTTTATAGTGGGAAATAACGTAAACATCATAAAAAGGCCATGAATGAATGTGATGTTCACAACTAACGAGTGCGATGATGATACAAGGCGGTCAAATAGCGGCAATTACGAGTCTGGAACTGAGCGCCGATACAAACGCTCAAACGCCTCCGACGGCTGGCTCTTTAAGCGTTCGAGCAATATAGTCTTACACATTTCATATGTATTTTTTACGCCATCGATATCACCCAACACAGCGAAACAAGACATCTGCTGGTAATAAAGCTCTTCCGTAAGCGGCGATAATTTGATCGCCCTAGAATATAACCCTGCAGCATCAGTGTGTCGACTGTTGTCTTCAAGATACAAACCCACTCTCTTCACGGACTTATCAAGCTTGTCGCTGATACGATTGTGCATAGCGATCACCGGCGCCAAGCTACTAACCCCCCGCAAAAAGTCTCCTTTATGTAGCTCAAGTAACTTACTGCAGGTTTTTATAGCTTGATCAATACTCATGCCGATGTTGTCATTCTCTTTAAACGAGGCTTCTATACGGTCAGCGATCTGTTCAAAAGCCCATAAATCCAACCAAACAAAGGTGTGGTTGAAGCTTAAACGACCATTCTCAAAAACAATGACATCGCTCCTAGAAAGATGTGCGTGAATCCCCTGAAGTGTGTCAGCCAGGGATTTCTCGCCAAGTTTTTGCTCCACTCCAGGCCAGAGCGACTCCACAATCATCTCAGCATTTACATTCTTCCCACCAAACGCAACAATCAGCTCTAAAAGACCTCTTTCTTTATCTGAAAACTGTTCAAGCTCAAGGCTTCGCCCCTTAAGATACATCGAGAAACCATCAAAAGATTCAATTCTCAAAAACCATGGCCATACCTCACTCACAATATCCATGCGTGTAGGAATAACCTTATTTACCTCAATTAATGTCTGCACATACGCGGGCTCCATATTCCTATCCAGAGCAAAACTATAAATCTTCTGAATTCCTGCACGACGCCAGCCAATCCAAGGGTGCGTTAAAAAATGATTTTCTTTACCTAACCGCAAAGCGCTCTTGAGAATTTTTACGCCTTGATCGATATCATCTTGCTCTATATGCCATTGCGCTTGAACCAATAGTATTTGGAAAATAACGTGTTGATTACCACAGGTGGTTGCCCATTTCTTTGTCAGCGATAGTTTGTCATCGGCTCTCTGAAATTCACCCTCCTCGATTAGACATTGAGAAAACGCCAAATTAATAAAACCGAGATACAGCGGTAAATCGTTTTTATCTACGTGCTTTACCGCCAATGAAATATGTTCCATCGCAATATCAAAACATTCACTTTCCATATGAATTAAACAGCTCTGAAAATAATGATGAGATCTATATTTTTTATCCTGAGTCGCCGGATTCCCTTCTGTTTTACGCAGATATGATCGAGCCGTTTCCAAATCTCCTGCTGCGATAGATGCATAAACCATCTGCATTTGAAGCATCGGATTTAAAGCATCTGCGCCTTGCGAGCCCAATAATTTAATTCCCTTTTGCGTGATCTCTATCGACCTTTCAGGCCTAGCCGTCATCCAAAAAATCATAGATTCTGCTATGTACCACACCACCAGACTCATTGGGGCGATTTCTTCTTTTTCGATTAAGGGATCAATTCTTTCAGAAATAACACAACATTTATATAAATCACCAATCCAACGTCCATAGTAACTTAGCAAGCTGGAACCAATGGTGATTTTATAGCTCGTCGTGATATCCGTATCTAATAAGGCCTCTGCACGTTTTGCCCAATTCGCTATCTGCGCGCTATTATTAAAATTTCGCCACGCAAACGCACCCAATATGCACACAGTAACCCGTGCTTCAATTTCAGGGTTCAAAAATTCAGGACAACGTAAACGCAAATTATCCAGCTGGTTTTGCCAGTATTCGATTAAGGTAATATCCGAGAGACTATAGGTAATGCTTTCCATTGCCATAACCCACGATAAATACGCCCCATCATAAATTTCCTTTTCCATAAAACCATGGAAAACCTTCTTAAAGTCGTCATGACAGGCTCTCGGACGAAAAGGTTGTTTGGCCATAGCGGCCCAGTACATCAGCCAAGGATCCTTCTCGATCTCTGACTGAGGCATACGATCCAGCCAAAGTTGTAAGGTAATATAACGACCACTGAAATATACCTCCTCTGCGTTCTCAATAACGACCTGAGAAAACTCCTCCCATGCTTCTATATCTGTTAATAACGTCGCTGCGGATAAAAGATTGCCTTTGGATAAAAGAATTTTGGCAGCTTTCAGTTTAATTTCATGCAGATCTTCCCCATTAAAATAATCCTCTAAACGGTTCTGTAGGAAATCTCTAAACAATGGAAGATAAGAATACGCGAACACACCATTTTGACTAACCTGGTGCATAAAATAATTTCGCTCACAGACTTCCGAAAGTGTTGCGCCAATGCCCTTACTTTCGCATACCGCCTCTGCATTTTTTTGTGTGAACTGCCCTAATAACGAAGTGATTAGTAATAAGCTTTGAATATCACCGGATTCTTTCTCAAAAATCTCACCTGCAAAATAATCAAAAATAACGGTCTTATCCGCACCATACATGGGGACCTCTGTGGCCGCCAAAGTATCCGGTTGAAGCAAAAACACCATACCCAACACCCATCCTTGAGTCTGTTCGTAAATCTCTTGAACTTCGTTTTTATCCTCGTATTCCGCCGTATGATATAGCTTCGCCAAGCCCATGCATTCTTCAGCAGAAAACCGAATATCCTCCCAATCTAAAAAACTAAATCCATTACACGAACACACCTCAGAAAACTGATCGGGCGGTGATTCTCGGCTCAAGATAACAAACTGAATAAAATCAGGCAGGGCTTCGATTGCGCCAACAATTGCCTCTTGCAGCCCACTATCAAGCGCCAACGACTGATAATCGTCGATCACGACGACAAGCTCATGGTTCACACATTCAAACAGCGTCTCAAAATATTTTTTTGCGAATGCGTTTATGTTGGCTAGATGGACAGGCAGTAATACAGGTAGGTTTAGCTCTTTATCTGGGTACATTTGATGAACGGCTAACTTCATATAATAGAAGAAAGACGCGACATCTTTGTCACCCTCATCCATTTGATACCAGATATGCGGAAGTGCTCGATCGTCCAGGTAGCTGCCAACCAAGGTGGTTTTGCCAGAGCCTGGAGGCGCCTGAACCCAAGCCACAGGACGTTCACGCGCACGGTCCAAGGTATAAAACAAGCGCGGCCGCTGATAGACGTTTTTGACTGTAGGTCGAGTGATCTTGGTTGGCGTATACCCTACTTTCACCTGTTACCCGCTGTAATTGATGGTGTATTTTGCGCCGCACTGACGGCCTACTAATAGTACCAATTATAGAGACTATTTCAGCAATAATATCCGCCTATATTTTAGACGGTTCAGGCGGAGTAAGGCGCCGCACCTCAAAAACTTGACCTACCATTTATCGTGGTACTTGAGGTGCTCCCTGAGGCGGTACTGCCCCCTATCTGCCAATACTGATGAGAAACAAAATTACGAAATCCGCACACTCAAGAAAAGGATCGATTTTTTAATTAAACTTGATAAAACATACGGGAAATCGATATAGGGCTGACATCCCATATTGTTCTGCAAATAAACCTTACGTAATAAAGCAAGGCCTTTTTCATTTCGTTATTATTGGGAGAATAAGCGTGGCTCTGCGCTAGTCACTTTAGAAACCATTCCCTCTGACTGCTTATCCACATCGACAACCAAAAAATATACCTCACGTGAAGGCTTCACTCCGGAAAAAAGCAATAGACCAGCAGAGTGCAGTATTTTAATGATAAAAACCGAAGCAAATATCAGAAGCGCGAGCGAGGGAAAATCGATAAACGACAATGATATCGCTAACGACCCGAACATAAAAAAGCATACATAGAATAGAATACTAAACGAGAACGCTCGGGCTTGAGCATCATTTTCAGATGCAGTGATGAGCCGATCATAATGATGGCGTGAATTATCCCGACTCACAACCTTTAGTCGGTTTACATCAAAACCTTTTTGAGCCAATGCACGGATTGCATTTTTTACTGCAGCTGGATCATGAGTGAGATACTTTAGTCGCTTCACCGTAACCTTCCTACATTTTTGTATTAACAACTCATTGATTTATCTATTCATTCGATTAACTCAACGCTTTCATCGATAGAAAAGGTGCAAGCGGAGTTTTGATCGAAACATCAACCATAGCGTATTAATTATATTGACAACCCTTATTTATACATTCGTTATAAACGACACCTATTCCGCTCAAAATTGCTTATGCATTGATCAATATGTTAACACAGACGCCAGTATCACGGCAGATTTTATAGCGCGAAAACACTAAAAAATCTGCCGTGCTAAGCGATATAAGCGATGCTTTATATCTATCTGTTACGAAGATATTAAAGATCAGGATTAAAAGTGATTAAAAACATATGGCGGAATAAAAATTCGCTAAAGCATGATCGCCTATCAATTCCGCGGATACCCGCCTACATCAATAACATTTGATACGTAAGGCGTGCGAATGGGTCAAAACAGGGAGCTATCTGGAGAGGTAGGCAATGCTTTTCGTCAGGCCATCAATCGTCAACGGAAACATTTTATTATCGAGTAGCTTGCTGGTTATACCAATTGAATGCGTATACCCCCAAAAACGCTCGGCCACGGGATTCAACCAAATGACTTTATTGAAATGATGCGTAACCCGCTCCATCCAAAGAGCGCCCGCTACATCATTCATCTCTTCAACACAGCCATATTGACTGACGATTTCATAAGGCGACATCGACGCATCGCCAATAAAAATCACACGATAATCTCTTGAATATGTATGTAATATATCCATGAGCGGCGTAGGCTCAGAACGCCGGCGATGGTTATCTTTCCATACATTTTCATAGATAAAATTATGAAAATAGAAATATTCCATATGTTTGAATTCGCTGCGGCAGGCAGAAAATAATTCCTCACAAATAGACACATAGGGATCCATTGAGCCACCCACATCGAAAAACAGTAATACTTTCACCGCGTTGTGGCGTTCAGGCACCATTTTTAAGTCGAGGTAGCCTGCGTTGCGCGCAGTAGAGGAAATTGTATCGTCTAAATCCAGCTCCTCTGCCGCGCCGGTACGTGCGAATTTACGCAATTTTTTGAGTGCGACTTTAATATTTCGCGTTCCCAGCGCAACACCATCATCAAGGTTTTTGAATTCACGCTTTTCCCATACCTTAGCCGCTGACTTGTTTTTACTATCACCGCCTACTCGAATGCCTTCCGGATTAAAACCACTATTGCCGAAGGGCGAAGTGCCACCGGTTCCTATCCACTTACTGCCACCCTGATGGCGTTTTGACTGCTCCTCAAGCCGTTCTTTAAATGTTTTAATCAATTCGTCGAGCCCACCTAAAGATTGAATTCTAGCTTTTTCCTCGTCGGTAAGGCTTCGCAAAAACTCCGATTTAACCCAATCTTCGGGAATCAGTTTATCGAGAATGTTTTCAAGGTTCTGAACGCCATTAAAATACGTAGCAAATGCGAGATCAAAACGGTCGTAATACTTCTCATCTTTGACCATGATCGCTCTAGCCAACAAATAGAACTCGTCAATACTCCCAAAAGCCAAGCGTGCTTGTATCGCCTCAATTAGCGTCAATAGCTCTGTTAACGAAACAGGAACTTTTGCACTTTTAAGCTCTGAGAAAAAATTGATCAGCATCGGCAGACAAAATACCCAGGATTAGCTTTCACTTCGACGGGTCATAAACGCCAATCGGTCAAGCGTATGCACATCTTGCTCATTTTTTAGGAGTGCCCCGTATAGTGGCGGAATAGCGGATTTTGGATCGTGATTACGCAATGCATCTTCTGGGATTTCGTCCGCAAGCAATAATTTCAACCAATCAATCAATTCTGATGTGGAAGGTTTCTTTTTTAACCCAGGCACTTTCCTTACATCAAAAAAGATGTCTAAGGCCTCAGAAATGAGTTGTGGCTTTATTGTGGGGTAATGAACCTCAACAATCGCTTTTAGCGTCTCCAGATCAGGGAAGTTTATATAATGAAAAAAACATCTGCGTAGAAACGCATCAGGCAATTCTTTCTCATTATTGGACGTGATAATCACAATCGGACGACGCTTAGCTTTAATCGTCTCGCCAGTTTCATAAACAAAGAACTCCATTTTATCCAGCTCGACCAATAAATCGTTCGGGAATTCAATATCAGCTTTGTCTATCTCATCGATTAATAGCACCACCTGCTCGTCAGCAGCAAAGGCCTCCCATAGCTTACCGTGTTTGATGTAGTTCTTGATGTCGTGAACACGATCTTCACCTAACTGTGAATCTCGCAGCCTTGAAACAGCGTCGTATTCGTAAAGGCCTTGCTGTGCTTTCGTGGTGGATTTGATATGCCATTGAATGAGGCGTAGACCAAGACTACTTGCGACCTCCTCTGCCAGCATAGTCTTACCTGTACCTGGCTCGCCTTTCACCAACAAGGGTCTTTCCAGTAGCACCGCGGCATCTACTGCCATCTTAAGCGCTTCGGTGACTACGTACCGCTTAGAACTCTCAAAAGCCATTGAATCCTCACATATTCTCGTATTTGGGTGATACGGTATTATTTGAGGCGAGCAGAATCAAGTTGTTCACAGATAATTTGGGCACCCTCTGCAATGCGTGCCGAGTGCCGTTGGATGATATCTGGGGGGACATAGAATAGATTTCCTTTTTTGACTGCAGAAATCCCCACCCATTTTTTCCAGTCGTCCAGCCAATCCGGACGTGATTCTTGCATGCCACTGGCAATAATCGCCTCAGGATTTCGCTGAAGCACCGATTCAACACTAATTTTAGGCGCAGACGAGATTGCATCACCAAAGACATTTCGTCCCCCACATAGAGTGATAACATCACTGATAAAGGCTTCGTCGTTGATGGTTTGCATCGGATCGTCCCAAACTTGATAAAACGTATCCACAGGCCTTTGAGCGGAATACCGCGCTTTTAAACTCGCCAACTTCTCTTCAAATAATCGAGCATTTTTCTCCGCATACTCACTTGTACCAGAAAGCACTCCAAAATCCCGAATCGAACGCGCCACGTCCGCCAACACATGGGGAGAACTAGCATAGACGTTGAACCCTAAAGATATCAGTTTCTCCATCACTTTCTTCGCACTTCCAGAGCCCCATATCACCACCAAATCAGGCTTTAAGCTGACGATGGTCTCAAGGCTATAGGTACTGATCGCACCAACTCTTGGGATAGAAAGCGCTGCTTCGGGGTAATCACAATAATCGACAGCGCCAACGATTCTTTCCCCCGCACCCGCGGAAAACAGATTTTCCACAATGTGAGGCGCCAGCGCGACGATACGTTCAGCGGGTTTATCTAAGCGTACGTCCCGCTTAAGATAATCGACCACATGAATGTCAGCCCATGCATTAGAGGCAAGAAAGCTCATTAGCAACAAAAATACCGCCGTTAACCCGAATTGGCTATCACGAATCAACATACACCATTAAACCTTTCTAAAAATATTTGCAACTGATCACCAGTTACCCCAATAAGCCCAGGGCAAAAAAATATCTGTAGGATATCCTTGATCACATAAAACTCACGACAACGCAGTTAAGTAAGTAAACAAACAAAGCACCTCAGCCACCTCAATTAATGCGCCTACGCAGTCACCATTATATCCGCCGATTTTTTTCATCCAAAACCGACGCCAATAATAGACCCACGCACTAACAACAAAGAACAGTAAAACCACCAACCAAAAAGATGTAAGCAATAGTAGGATAAACGAGAAAACTCCACCAATAAGCCATATTTTGCTTTTAAATCCCGCTAGCTGAATACCGGAAGCGATACCCTGCACACTCTGATACGGGGTTACACACATAAAAAATAGCGCTGCATAACGCGAGGTCGTCGTAGAAACAACGAGCACCAAGAATGTATGTTCGGCATGCATAAAAGACGACAAAAGCGAAAACTTTAGTATCAATATCAAACACACACTGACAACAGCCATCGGTCCCGCTTGCGGGTCTTTAAATACTGCCAGTGTTCGTTCGCGATTTTTATGAGATGCAAACGCCGCATCGGTTGAATCTGCCACGCCGTCCAAATGCAGCGCTCCGGTGATAGCAACCCAAAACGTCAGCACTACGCTGGCCACAACTAGTTCAGAAACGTCCTTGCCAAGTAAAAATGGTACTGCATAAAAAACAAGACCAACACAAATACCAATAATCAATCCAACTACAGGGTAAAATAACGCTGAAAGACTTCTAGTTTTGTCGTTAATCTCGTTAGGAAATAGACTGCTCGGTAACGGTATGCGAGTGAGTAAGGCTATTGCGATTAAAAAAGCATGGATATATTGCATAGGCCTTAGTTTTTCCGACTGGTTTGATCTGACTCTTCGGAAACTTCCGGCGCGTCTCGCTCTACAAAACCTGCTGAAAAGGCATGATGCCCGCAAAAATTGTGTGCGATAAGTTTTACGATATCTTCTTGTTCACTGTGAAATATCGAAAACCGAGAAATTGCTGCGTAAGGCACATCGAAACGGTTTACGTTCGCTAATGACATATTTAACAAATGTGTTAGAAACACCCGAATAATGCCCCCATGCGTCACTAACAAAATACGTTGGGACCGGTACTGCTCAAGTAATTGGCTATAGAACTGCTTAACCCGCTCGTATACCGATGTGATGGATTCGCCTTTTGGCGGCGTAAACTTTGATGGGTTTCCGCTCCACTGAGCCATTTCGTCCGGATAATCATTCCAAACCTGCGAAATTTCTTTTCCTTCCCATTCACCAAAATTCATTTCAGCTAATAATGGTTCGATAACAAGCGGAATTTTCTGTTCCTTCGTGAGCGACTCGGAAAACGCCAGGCAGCGACGCTTCGGAGAAGAAACCACGACATCCCAACCGCCCTTTGAACTGAGAACCTCATGTGAGACAGCCTTCATCAACGCAAGACCGGAAGGAAGTAAGGGCACATCAGTGGTGCCACGAAAAATATGTCCGCCTTCGCACTCGCCGTGTCGCAATAGATCTAAGGTCGTAGTTTCATATTCAGTGGTCATATGATTGTTACCTTAATTGGCATGTTATATCGACATAAGCAGCGAGAGCCTGCACCGTAGTCGGAAGTAATAATTAGAATTCAGATGCTACGATTCGTCTCCTTCGCTCACACCCGCTTGCTCGAAAGTGGCCATACCACAGTGTAAAGCGAGTGCACTTTTTACGATAGATACGGCAACCGCGGCGCCACTCCCTTCTCCTAAACGCATGCCCAAATTCAGTATCGGACGCGCATCAAAATATTGCATAGCCAGTATATGTGCAGGCTCCGCCGATTGATGAGAAAACAAAAACCAAGGTCGTACACTAGGGTTCATTTTATCTGCCAGCAACGCTGCAGCTGTACTAATAAAGCCATCAACCAATATAGGGATCCCTTCTTGGGCGCAGCGAATATACGCTCCGGTTAGCGCCGCAATTTCAAACCCACCAAAATACTGTAGAACAGCTAAGGGCGAACCAATATGATCGCGATGCAAAGTGATCGCTTTCTCAATCACTTGTTGTTTTTTACAAATTCCAGCAGAATCCAGTCCAGTACCAGGGCCAACGGTGGCAACGACGGGGAGATCAAGTAAAATACTATAAATTGCTGTCGCGGCACTCGTATTTCCGATTCCCATTTCACCACCAATAAATAAATCGGCAGCACCAATAGAATCTCGGCCCCCATCCAAAGCCTGTTCACATTCATCAACGCTCATTGCCGGTTCAACTGAGAAATCTTTGGTTCCATTAGCGACTGCGGCATCCACTACTCCCTCTTCACTAATGAGCGGGTTTGCTATTCCCATATTAACCACAGAAAAATCAGCATTAAGCGGCTGGCTTAGTACACTGATCGCAGCACCACCACGCACAAAATTTTCTATCATTTGTGTCGTCACTATTTGAGGAAAGGCTGAAACGCCTTGCGCACAAACGCCATGATCACCCGCGAATACACGCACACATACTTTATCAACACTCGGCGCCAAGGTGCTTTGGAAGGCACAAAAACGTGTAGCAATGCTTTCTAACTCACCTAAAGAACCCGCTGGTTTGGTGAGAGTGTTTTGATATGCGAGTCCACGATCGTAATCAGCTTGTTTTAAGGTTTTCGCTGGACTCAAATACCACGCTTTTTCAGAGTCATTACCAAACACGCTATTACTCCCCTTTTAAATAAAGTGGCAAACCCGCCACAATTAAACTTACGTGATCACATATGTTAGCGAGCTCTTGGTTTAACCACCCACTCTGATCAATAAATTCACGAGATAATTCACCCAGCGGGACAATACCGGATCCCACCTCATTACTTACAATGAAAATGGTCCCACGATGATCCGTTAAACTGTTTAAAAACGGCTTCTTATAAAGATCATATTGACCTGCACATAAACAATTCGTAATCCATAGCGTTAGGCAATCAATCACGATCACGTATTTTTCACTATCAACTTGCGCCAAAGCCTTAGCTAAATCCATAGGCTCTTCTATCAAGGTCCAATCATCGCCACGTGATAATCGATGATGTTTTATCCGCGCCGCCATTTCTTCGTCACCCGCGGAACCGGTAGCGATATACACCAGTGACTTGGGTTCGCCAGGTAAATCCTTCGCAGCAAACTCTCGGGCACGGGTTTCCGCATAACGGCTTTTTCCACTTCGAGCGCCGCCTAAGATCAACGCTTTCATGTAAGAATGACCTTATTTTTTGTTTTGGGATGCTCAACGATCTCGATTTCTGCACCAAAAAGCGCCGTCATTGTCTTTTCTGTGATGACATCTTCTGCTGTACCCACAGCGAGTGTTTCACCATTTCGTAGCGCAATAACTTTATCAGCAAAGTTAGCCGCGATATTTACATCGTGAACGACCATACACACAGCAGCGCCATTTTTAGAGAATGTTGCAACAGCATTCATTAACATCTGTTGGTGCGCTATATCGAGTGCAGTCGTCGGTTCATCTAGCAGCAGTAGCCGCTGTTCCGCATCTTCATCCCGCCAGATCTGTGTCATCACTCTGGCCAACTGTACACGCTGTTTTTCACCGCCAGATAACTGTGTATATAAACGGTCCGAAAGGTATTCGATATCCATCAAGACCATGGCACCCTGAATAATCGTATCGTCGATTTCGACTCCGGTGCTGTGAGGCGTTCGCCCTAAACTCACCACCTCATGAACAGTATATGGAAAATTGAGTAAGCTTAACTGAGGTAAAACCGCCAATGATTTTGCGCGTATTTGTATTCCCCAATCTTTAAACATTTGGCCGCACACGTGAACGGAACCATGATTAGGCGTCAGCTCCCCCGTAATGGTATTAAGTAAGGTCGTTTTGCCTGCACCGTTTGGACCAATAATGGCGAGCACTTCGCCGCTATTTAATTCAACACTAATATCTTTTAGGAGTTCACGTCCCTCCCTTTTAATTGACACATGATCAACAGAGAGGACTTGACGAGCTTTACTATTCGGGTAATTTTGATTCATTCGATCATTGCATCCCATAACGATGTCGCTGCCTTAACAACGAAATGAATACGGGTGCGCCGATAAACGCCGTCACTAAACCGACGGGTAATTCTGTTGGCGCAATAATCGTACGAGAAAAAGCATCAGCGATCACCAACAGCACACCCCCCAAACACGCACTAATCGGAATCAAATAACGGTGGTTCGGCCCGACGAAGAAACGAACGATATGCGGCACAACAAGCCCAATAAAAGAAATGGTTCCCGCTAACGCCACGGATACGCCGACGCCAGCCGCCACAATCACGACAATGTTTCGCTTTACTTTATCGACTTGAATGCCCAGGTGCCGCGCTTCAGACTCACCTAACAACATAGCATTAAGCGCTTTATATTGCGCCGGTAATAAAATGAGTACCGCAATGCATACGACGGAAATTATAATTACGCGTGAATAATCCGCGGCTTCTAACCCACCCATACGCCACAAGCTAATTCGCCGTAACATTTCATTATCAGCAACAAATTCAAAGACGCTGGAAATACTGCCGGCCAAAAAGGTTACCGCTATACCGGCCAGCAGCATCGTCGCGACGGAAGTACCCGTTGGGCCGGTCGCAATACGATACACAAATACCACGGCCACCATGCCACCAGCGAATGCGCCGAAAGAAACCAATGAAAGCCCGACCCAAGACCATTGATATGCATCGAGCAATACAATAACCAAACTAGCACCAGCCGCTGCCCCAGCACTAACACCAATAAGTGAAGGGTCTGCCAAAGGGTTACGAAACAAACCCTGGGTCACTGCACCACAACAGGCCAACAATGCTCCCACGCACATGGCGAGCAAGGCCCTTGGCAAGCGCAACTGCCCAATGATCATTTCAGTTTGACCATTGGAAGCGCCGACTAAAAAAGAAAACACCTCAGTAAGATCAATAGAAACCGCACCAAACCTTAATGAAACAAGCACAACCAAGACAGAAACAAAAAGAATCCCCCAGCGAAGGCGACCCCAATGGTGGGAAACTTGGCGGTGAGATAAAATCATATACTTGTCGTCAACTGGTTACCGTTTCTTTGCTGTCAAACATACTGCGTATTTTTTCAAAATCAAGATTATCTTCAACGCTTTTAGCCAAGCGTTCTATTTGGGATTCTTGTAATTGCAGCATATCCACCGATTTTTTCACTGAAGTCGTATTTAGCCCCGCCCACTCCAAAAGCAACTGGCATGCTGTAGGATCATCAAACAAACCATGCAAATAACATCCAAAAATTTGATTATCATCGCTAAGCACTCCGTCGGCACTTTTATCGGAATACCTTATTGTGAAAGCAGGTTTCGCGTGTGAATCACCATCAAGCAAATATCGAGTTACACCGTGGTGTATTTCGTAACCGGACACCCGCCCTGCTTGTGTCCCTAAACGAAATTCACCCGTTTTTTTCTGTAATGTTTTATCCTTTTCGAAACGGGTTGAAATAGGTAAATAGCCCAGAACTTCGACCGTACGACTTTCACAGCTACTTTCATTTGACGATGTTTGTTCAACACCGTAGGGATCGCTAATCGATTGCCCCAACATCTGAAAGCCTCCGCAAATACCGATAATTTTTCCTCCATATCGTAAATGCCGTTCAATGTATTCCTCCCATCCGTTTTCGATAAGCCACTGATAATCATCGCTAACATTTTTACTACCAGGTAAAACTAATAAATCACAGGCAGGGGGTACCTGGCCCGTCGCAATATACTTTAGGTTTACACTAGGATGATGTCGCAAAGCATCGAAATCGGTGTGATTACTGATGCGAGGAAAAACCGGCACCACAACATTTAAAAACTCGTGCGGCATATCCTCTTTACCATCACACACTTGCCGGACATCTATTGCATCTTCCGCTTCCAAATAGAATTCGTGCAGATAAGGAAGTACGCCCAATACGGGCTTTCCTGTTCGCGCTTCCAACCATTCAAGCCCCGGCGTTAAGAGGTCAATATCCCCCCTAAATTTATTTATCACGAAACCCACAACACGATTTTGTTCTGTCGCTGAAAGCAGTTCAAGAGTACCAATTAGGTGCGCAAACACACCGCCTTTATCAATGTCCGCGACTAAAATTACGGGGCAATCCACCGCTTCCGCAAAACCCATGTTAGCGATATCACCTTCGCGTAAATTTATCTCCGCGGGGCTTCCTGCGCCCTCCACAACAACAACCTCATACGCATCACTTAAGCGCATATGGGATTCACGAACCGCCGCCATTGCTTCCTTTTTAAATAAATGAAATGCCTTCGCATCCATGTCTGTATTTACATGGCCTTGAATGATTATTTGTGCTCCAGTATCACTAGAAGGCTTTATTAATACCGGATTCATATCTGTGTGCGCTTCCACACGACATGCATGCGCCTGTACGGCCTGAGCACGACCAATCTCACCACCGTCGACGGTCACTGCACTATTAAGCGCCATATTCTGTGGTTTAAATGGCGCAACGCGATACCTCTGATTACGCAACACACGGCAAATACCCGCGACGAGCGTACTTTTGCCGGCGTCGGAAGTTGTGCCTTGCACCATAATCGTATTGCGTTTCATCAGATACTCTACGCACTAAAGAATGAGTTAACACCCAGTTAAGGACCAGATTGATATGGCTTAATCGACGAGCAGCCATCGCTAACATTGAGCTTTATAAAACGACCCGCTAACGGTTCCACCATTAAGAACCTACAAACTGACAAATAGGCGTGGACTATCAATAGAGACAGACACCGCCTGCTCACTTACAGAAATACGGCAACCTAGCGAGTCAATACGAACTTGATCTTCAAGGCTCCCTCCAGGTTGCCAAAGCATCAATAATCGACGCCCTTTCGCGCTTTAATACCCGATTTAAAAGCGTGCTTTATTTCTTTCAATTCCGACACCGTATCCATGCAGTCTCGCAATGCTGTGCCGCCACCACGGCCGGTCACAACAACACTCTGTTCTATCGGACGATCACAAATTGCTTTGATCACTTCTTCTTCGTTTAGATAATCGTATGCGAGCATGTAAGTTAGCTCATCCAACACGACAAGATCGTAGCTTTCGTCCTTTAAAATCGGTACGACAACGGCCCACGTTTTTTCTGCCGCCGCGATATCTCCTGAACGATCCTGAGTATTCCATGTAAACCCTGTACCCATTTGATAAAAGGTAACTTGTGGACACTGGTCACGAATATAAATTTCTTCACCAGATAACTGCTCACCTTTAATAAATTGGATCACCGCAATTTTATGACCATACCCTAAGGCACGCATCACCATGCCAAAGGCAGAGCTGGATTTTCCTTTGCCGTTGCCCGTTAACAGAATCGAAACGCCGCGCTCCGTTGCGGCTTGTTCTATTTTTGAGTCAACATTGGCCTTCTGCTTTTCCATCGCCGCTTTGTGCTTTTGGTCTTTTTTATCGTGTTCATTCGTCATATAGGTATCCCTACATTAAAAGTTATAAACGAGTTTCAATGAGCCATTGGCTCCGTTTTCGTTGTATCGTTCATTAAGCTGATAGTCTTTACCACCAATATTATTAAGCTTTAATCTTACAGATAAATTTTCGGACGCTTCATACCCTGCATACAACCCTACAATTCCATATCCACCGATAGAGCCAGTGCTTACAGTTCTTTTACCCTGAGCTTTAATTGTCATCCCAACGGAAAAGTCTCGCAAAGGAACATGTAACGTTGATGTTAACTTTCTTCTAGCGCGGTTCACCAAATCCGTGTCTGTTTCTGAGTCAAGCGCTCGAACGTACGTAAAACTAGATTCAAGATGCCAAGATTCTGCATCATATCGAGCAAAAAATTCTGCACCACGTATGTCTGCTTCATTTACATTGGCAGGCAACCAAAAGTTCGAATTTTCTTCTATAGGTGCCCATGCTATTAGGTTAATGATTTCATTTTTATAAATACTTAACTCATAGGAAAAATTATCAAACTGAGCCTTAACTCCCAACTCTGCCGTTTCTGATTCCTCTGGTAATAGTCCATCATTCCCAGCACCAGGCCAGTACAAATCATTAAACGATGGAGCGTTAAACCCCTGCCCCCATGTAGCGTAGATACGATAATTCTCATTTACCCCTACTCCCGCTGCGAAATTACCCGTCGTATTTCCACCGTAGGACGAGTTATCATCGTGACGACCACCAATAACAAAATCAACGATACTGGCTTCCCATTGAAGCTGACTGAAAAATGCCTTATTTATACGACCATTTTCCACATATTCTGTTGTTCCCACCACAGACTCATCTATGTACTCTAAACCGATAGTCCCAGTTACAGCATCACCGATGAGAATATCATTCTGCCAGTAGACACTTTCCCGGTTAGTTTCAATCACACTACTATCAGCATCGGGGAATGTCCTGTCTCTCAGGTCCGAATAGTCAACAGACGAGCCTACAGACATTTTACTGTGATATTGGTCGCCACGGGAGTAATCAAAATCAAGGTTAGTCACCCGAACTTTATTTTTTGTATATGGTTGGGAATTTTCAACATAAACATTGTCATAATCAGCTTCAGATACCGAATGCATATGAGAAAAGGTTAATTCAGTTTCTTCACTAAAAGCATATCCAAGGAATACGTTCGCATTAACTATCTCATAGGGATCGTCATCATAATTGTTCTCTGTATCGACTACTGTACTATCAATACCGTCTGATTCCTCTCGCGAAAGAGCAACGGAGTAAGACCCTTTTCCAATAGAATCACTCGCACCACCGGACACACGCTGCGTACTCTCAGTACCTGCTTCCGCCGTGAGGAACCCATCAAAACCATCTTGGGGTTTCTTTGTAAAGATTTGCATCACGCCACCAATGGCATCACTGCCATATAGGGCTGAACGAGATCCACGTACTATTTCGATACGCTCTACAAGTTCCGGATCTACAATTTGAAACTGCGTTTCACCTAGGGTCGCGCTGCTAAAACGCTGCCCATTAATTAAAATCAAAGTGTGGCCATTGTTAGTACCCCGAGTATACAAGCTAGTATTTGACATACGGCCACCCGTTCGGGAAAGATCTAAACCAGCTTGATGCTCGAGAATATCGCTAAAATCCAAAGGCTGAACCTGAGCGATGTCTTCTTGAGTAATTAAGCTCGCTGAACCCATCACTTCAAATAGCGGCTTTTCTGTAAGAGTGGGTGTTACAACGACTTCTTCGAGTTTATCTTGAGAATAAGATAATGAAGAATAATAAGCACAAGACAGTGCCATTAACGTTACGATTTTTTTCATTTTTCAGCCTCAATAGCTAGTAAATCATTAAGCAATTGAGGGAGGCATCACTAGGATGAGACGAGAGAACTTGAGAAAGGCCACGAATCAGTCCTGGATGGCAGCCCTCCGCTCCATCAACGAACATACATTAGGCTGGTATCGGACTCGTTCTCTGACTCAATATAAACTTAAGCAGAACTTACCGTTGCGGGGGCAGCGTTGGTCTTTCACCAAACTTCCCATTTAACTCTCGCGTTTCAAACTTCAGTCGAACGAAATTTGCGCCAAGAGACCAAATGCAGCGCGAACTTTAGGGACAAAGTTAGATCAAGTCAAATAAAATGCGGGCAAAAAAATGCCGTTGATCGTGAGCCATGCGGAAAAATAGGTCGTTTTAAAGCACAAAATGATCCCCAGCAATTCCAGTAGAAAACTGCTGTATCTGGCGAATTAGTAACGCTTTTCGATAGATATATACGAACTAAATTTCCGCATGGGCCACTAAATCAACGGCCCAGGAGGATAAACTAAAGGTGTTCCACACAGGGTACGTGTATACCCTGCCTAATAGACGAGCGATTGCGTATTTTCCTCAAGCGTTCAATCGCTACACTGAGATATGAATCCCGCTATCTTATCTAACCCGTAAACACTGACACGCTAACGACTATAGATCGCTTCCAGTTGCATTACGAAGGCATAGTTGGGGTGCCAGTCGTCCGTTTCGGGGTAATTTACCTGAGGGACAAAAACGAGATACATCCAATCTCGATATACGCTTTTTTTGTAAGACAACTGAATAAAGTAGCCTCTTCCTTCCTCACCTTCACTCGTCCTATAAGCGCCAATTTTATACTCCATACCACGTCCCTGACTTAAAAAATGGTTTAACTGAAAGGATTGAAAGCTTTCGTGAAGGTCGATCTTTCGAGTGTGCTTATAGTGACTCACACTTGTAAACGATAGTGTTATTGAAAGGTCTTTGATGAAGCTAGCTCTGACTGAAGGTTTAGCCCCTTCCTGAGCGTAATATGGCATGTTGACACGCGTATCCAAACGCCACGAATCCGACAACTTATTCTGTTTTCCCAGCTTTAAACGCACAAATGGGTCGATTGGAAATTGAAACCGAGCCCCAACCCCCAAAGAAGGTCGCCACTTATTTTTGGCCCGTTTTTTACTGTATTCAATGCCTGCAATAGCGCTGTCGGAAGTGAGCCCCTCACTCCCTGTTTGTCCAGAAAGCTCATTATCCTTCGGAGAAAAATCGCCCTCAGGACCGGATTCAAATATAAGTTTATAGCGACTTTTTGTATTCGGCAGGTCTGCCTTCGCTTTAACTCGGGTATTTAGCTCTCTTTCGCCGCCTTCGCTGAACACGCTTTCCAGGTCCAGCACCAAATAGCTATTATTTTCATCAGCCCGCCCTTGGCGAGATAAGAGTCTATCCAGCGCATCAGTCAGATCAACAAGCTGATTCGTCACAAAGGTGCGTTGTTTATCCAAAAAGTTATTCTTTTCGACCGACTTGACGGTAATACGGGGTGGGGATTCATACTCGTTCGCCTCTTCAGCCACCGAGAGCAACGGAAGTAATAGAGAAAAACCGAAAATGCCATGAATCAAAGGCTTGAGTGTGGACATTTTGGTACCGCTTGCGCGCATCAAAGGCCGTGGTAGGCCACGCTAAGAAGGGATAAAGCCCAGGTCAACGAAAAGTTTTCCTGTAGGTAACTCATAAGGCACAACAATCCTAGGAGATCCCGCTAAAGTAAATTCCGTGAAATCTTTTGCTGAATACGAGACCGGACGCTGGAGGTCAAAATCATACCCTGCCTCCTGCAAGCTTGCTTTTGCTACGCCAGTAACCATATTGGTGATTTCACCGGCCACATCCAGCGCCACCTCGTCGATTCCGTTTAGCACCTCGCCCAGCAAACGCTGCGAAACGTCCAGCAGTGCGTCCTCAGTGAACGAGATACATAACTGCCCAGAAAGAATTGGACTGTTCATCGGCATCACACTAGCAGCATCACCAATAGGACGAGGCTTGATATAAGGCTTGGGAGACTGAGCTAAGGGCTCAATACCCACCATATCCCTGCAGACCTGTTTTACACCATGCAAAAAGGGTGTAATAAACTTTGTATCTAGGCATTGTGCTGCCTCGGCGGTACTGGTCTGCATCGATACCCTATAATAATCATGGTTGACGCGTTAATTCGCATTTAAAATAAATTGTTCAGGCGCTTTGTCTATTATAGTCAAGGCTCAGAAGTATCCCAGTCAAATCAGCCAAAGCAACGCACAATGGCACTCTAACCTCTTATCCCGCTATGGGAATCTTGGACTGATTGATGGAAGCCTCTGCTTTATATCCGTAAGCCTAAAGGGCGATGCGCTTAGTCATCACAAAGCACTTATAGCCAGGTCAGCCCATAAAAAATATAATGCGTCATTGCAGCAGCATTGCTAGATACAACAAACAGGTACAGGGTAGCCAAAAAAAGTGACGCTAGAAATCCCAGGATACGAGGTATTTGAGTCAATTGGCGAAGGAGGCATGGCGCAAGTATATCGTGCCCGCCACCTAAGGCTAGACCGAGAAGTTGCGCTAAAAATCATGCTACCGCGCTTCGCGAAAGACGCATCCTTCGGTGAGCGATTCATTCGGGAGGCAAGGATAGCGGCCAACCTAAACCATCAAAATATTGTACAGATTTACGACGTAAGTCGCGTTGAGGGAACACTCTTTCTGTCCATGGAGTACGTACCAGGCGGCGATTTAACAGATAAAATAAAACAGCCTGAAATAAACACTCCCTATACCGGCCTAGACAAACAATCCGTCATTGATGTGATTCGTGATCTCGCTATTGCGCTTGATTATGCTCATGATCGAGGATACGTCCATAGGGACATAAAACCGGCCAATATTTTATTTCGAGAAGACAACAGCTTAGCGCTTTCTGACTTTGGCATTGCTAGAGCCATTCATTCCGACACGCACATGACCCAAACCGGTATGGTTATCGGTACTCCGTCCTACATGAGTCCGGAACAAGCCCAAGGAAAACCATTAACTGGAAGTTCAGACCTCTATAGCGTCGCGGTTATCGCCTACCAGTTAATCACAGGGCAACTACCCTACCAAAGCGAATCATCAATCAGCGTAGCCATTAAACACATCAATGCACCAATACCAACGCTGGGCAAGCCCCTTTCAACACTACAGTCATTTTTTGATCGCGCGTTAGCCAAGACTCCCGAACAACGCTTCACTAACGGGCAAGAAATGGCCAAGGCTTTTGATTCTGCGTTGGCCGCAATAGACAAGCTGCCGGCACAGACAATACAAAATGACAACACACAAAAACCAAGTCAATCACTTAACACACACAGTGCTGACTACGGCATTACCGAGACTCATCAAAACCTAGATGCATTTTCTATAGATACAAGTGATCTTAGCGAACTCGAAACTGAAGTTCTCCCTCGGGATAGTGAGAACAATCAATGTATTCTCGGTCATGACATTCCCATACAACGGCCACCCGCGGAACATGCCCTCTCATCCGACAACGCGTATTCATACACAAAGTCCCATGACCAAAACGTGATGCCTTCTCACCGCACGACGGTGCAGTTGGTAATAATGCAAATTAATCGTTTTAAAGTGTTTGTAACCCACATTAATAAATCATACACACTCTTATCATTCGTTCTTCTCACCGGTATCGTATCGGGGCTATACGTTTTAAATATGAATGGGGTGCTGAAACCCAAAGCAACACTTTCACCCGGGCAAACCATTCGGCTCACTCAATTATTGGAACGAGCTGACGCCGACCTCGCAAAAAATCACTTGGTACAACCCTTAGGTAATAACGCCTATGAAAAATATCTGGCTATATTGGCCATATCACCGAACGATCCTGTAGCACTAAATGGTATAAACGCCATAGCAGAAACTCTCGCCACACAAACAGAACAAGCACTCAATAATGGAAACCTACTCACCGCAAATAAAACGCTTAGACACTTAAAAGAAATTTCCCCAAAACACTCAAAATATCGCCTCCTTGCTGAACGCGTCACCCTCATTGAAGAAACACACGCAGAAGAGATACAAACGACATTAAACGAGGCTGCGATGGCATATGACGCGGGAGATATCTCGACTGCTGTGAATAAATACAATGACGTGCTGGAGGGTCCCAAAGATAACGAAGAAGCAAGTCTAGCGCTTCGCTCAATTATCGACCATGAATTTATTTCTGCTCGTACTGCAATTAAAAAACAACAACCTCACCTCGCAAAAAACGCCGCCGAGAATATCCATCTTGCGCTAGCAACAGAAACAAATGAGAAAGTGCTCAAGCAGCATCAAATCCCCCTTGAAACACTATCGATAGATATTCGGCAATTAGAGAAAAGCATCGAGAAACGAAAAAAAGTTTCTTCTCTAATAAAACGTGGTGAAGTAGCACTGAGTAAAAAGCAATTAATTCAACCACAGACAGAAAACGCCCATAGCTTTTTTACTCAAGCACTGTCGTTATCACCAAATAACGCACAGGCCAAAGAAGGCATAAGGCAAGTCTTCGCTCAACTAAAAGATTCAACCCAGACTTATATCAATCAAGGCGATGTTAAATTAGCCCAAACTTACCTATCGAAGCTTGAGCAACTAGCCCCCAACAACGATGCTTTACCTTCACTTAAAACGAAATTGAAACATTCAATTCGACAAAATAAAATCAACGCAGCAAAGCGTAAAAAAATCGCCACACTTCACAAACGCGCCAGTATTTACCTCGCTGACGGAAGGGCAAAAAGCGCGGACAAAATATACACACAGATAACACGAATCGCCCCCGAGGATCCAAACTTACCTACCCTAGCAATGAAGATTGCAGACGGATACGCTGTCCTTGCCCAAGCCGAAATCAATGCAAAAGACTGGCGCGATGTGTCCGTTTGGGTAACCCGTGGTTTGAAACACGTCCCCGACCACGAAACTCTTCATGCCCTGCAAGCCATTGCGGATCAACACCTCAAGTAAGCCGCCTTATTTTCAGAGCGAAAATCGATCAAATCGCTTGCCAATTTGATATATAGAAACAAAATCCGGATCTTTTTTTCTTAAACAAGAACTGTTCACTATTTAAGCTTTTTTGTTCATGGGGTGGCGCGTAAAACAATGTGATCTAGATCACTATTGAGACGAATATCAGAAAAATATCATGAACCGTGTATCATATTACTGTCGAAATTCGTTACAATACGAGGGCTAAAACAAGCGTTTGAGTGGGTTAAAGCATCGACAAAAATTATAGAAGGCATAATGATGTTAACGCGATTTACAAAAAAGCAAAAAGCTGAGGAAAGCAAACAATTCAAGGAAAAAGAATTAGCGGAACCAGTGACAGCTGAAGTGCATCCCATTCGGGATAGCGCCCAAGACGAAGCAGCGCTCAAAAAAAATATCGCAGATAAACTGCGAAACTATCGCCCAGTAGAAAGAGAAGCAAATTTTACCGGACCGAAATACTATAAGTAGTCACCCTGTTTGGAAGCCTTTCGAGGCTTCTAAACATACACTTTGCACAACATTTGCACACATCTTTTTGTCTCAATAATTTTCTCCGCTATTCCGCTCAGCTTAAACTATCATTGTGTCAATAATCCCTAAATTTAAAGGCTCGGCATGGATATTGATGGCGATATTTGCATTGAACTTTTGGACTCGTTCACCGATCTAGCATATGAAATTGAAATATCCTTGGATCGCTTAAGCCAAGGGACAGAACAAGACCTCCACGCATTGTTCCGCGCGATCCATAACATCAAGGGAAACGCGGCGATCGTACAACTGACATCCGTCGTTAATTTCACTCACAGCCTTGAAGAAGTCATTGGCTCCCTTCGAAATGAGCATTACAAGCCAACGCCTATTGTGTGTGAGGTGATACAGCTTGGTATGGATCGCCTTAAAGACATCCACCAACGGGATCTATTCGATCAGTCATTTGGAAACCTTCAAGAACCTGAGCTCATTGAACGCTACACAGACCTTGCGCATGCCCGCGGCGAAGACGTGGATGTTAAATGCCGCGAAATACTAAAACGTGTTGGCGTCGATTTCGTTCATGAGAGCGAGGCAGAAAGTGACGAAACTGACACCGAAGCGGAGCATAGGTATGAATGCATTTCCATGCCCGCAGAACATAGTAAACAAGCGTTCGATTTACTATTTTTTCGAGAATTGGCACAACAGATCGACCGTCAAAGCCAATACTGGGAAGGACGAAGTGAGCAATCTCACGATTGGGCTCAGAAACTCAACGCGCTTAGGGGCAGCCCTGTAGATCCAAACCAACTGTCCGCCGCGACGTATCTTCATGATATAGGCATGTCATTTATATCTAATGACATCATCGACAAAAAACAGCGCCTAACCATCGAGGAGCTCTCACAAATTCGACAGCATCCGGTTTGGGGCTATAACTACCTTATTCGCATAGAGGGTTGGGACCAAGCAGCCACGATAATATTGGAGCATCACGAACGCACCGACGGTAAGGGTTATCCTATTGGTAATCAGGGTGAATTGATCCACGATGGCGCCAAAATCCTAGCCATCATAGACACCTTCTTTTCAATTACCAACGGCCGCGCTGACCGCAAAAAGCGTAAATCTACTGTGAGAGCGGTATCAGAAATCAATGCGCGTATTGGTGCTCAATTTGATGAGGAGTGGGTACTGGCCTTCAACGATATGATAAAGGCAGAATTGAAAGCGGGGAATCTATAAATTGTTTATTATCAACAACATATAGATACCTGTTAAAGCATTATATTACTAAGTATTTCCCTCTCTTACCGGCGCTCGCATGGTTACAAACTCTTCAGCTGATGTGGGGTGAATACCTATAGTTGCGTCAAAGTCCCCCTTCGTGGCTCCAGCCTTTATCGCCACTGCCACGCCTTGAATAATTTCTCCAGCATCCGGACCAACCATATGCGCCCCCACTACCTTATCATTCGTTTTATCTACGATAAGCTTCATTAGCGTGCGCTGCTCTGAGCCACTCACAGTGTTTTTTAACGGCCTAAACTCGCTAGAATAGATCTCATAAGGCACCGTAGAAACCTGAATCTCTTCTTCTGTCAGCCCTACAGTGGCAATATTTGGCTGGCAGAACACCGCTGTGGCAATATTCTGATAATCGAGATCGACCATTTCATTTGCGAATAGATGCTTCGCTAACGCGGTGCCTTCAGCCAAAGCGACCGGAGTAAGCGTCATACGCCCCACTACGTCACCCAGTGCATATATACTTGGCTCTTGGGTTTGGAACTCGTTGTTAACCTCAATCTGCCCACCAGGCCCGAATGTCACCGCAGTGTTTTCTAAACCAAGCCCGTCCGTTTTCGGCTCTCGGCCAACGGCTGTAAATACTGCATCCACAATTCTGGTTTCGCCGGTGTTAAGCGCGACCGATAGTGTTCCGTCCGATAGCAGTTCAATACTGTCTATATCTGTATCAAAGCTTAATTTTACGCCACTGCGCCCGACTTCGGTTGCGACAAACTCTTGCACTTCTTTATCGAACCCTCTTAGAAATAATGGCCCGCGGTAGACAAGCTCGGTCTCTGTCCCGAGCCCGTTAAAAATTCCCGCGAACTCTACCGCGATATAGCCGCCACCTTGCACCAAAACACGCGCAGGGAAATGCTCCATGGAAAATACATCGTTCGAATCAATAGTGTATTCACCTCCAGGAAAACTCGGCTTTCTTGGCCAGCCGCCCACCGTAATCAAAATATTTTTACATGTGTATTGGTGACCGGAAACTTCCACTGTATGTGGATCTACAATCGTCGCTCTTCCGTTGATTAACTCAACGCCGGCATTCTCCAGTATGGATCCGTATATGCCGTTTAATCGGTTAATTTCGTTGGTTTTGTTATCTCTAAGAGTGGCCCAGTCAAATTCGGGAGAAGAGGCAGTCCAGCCAAAGCCCTTCGCGTCTTTCACTGTCTTTGAAAACTCAGATGCATATACGAATAGCTTTTTCGGAACACATCCCACGTTGACACAGGTTCCCCCAAGGTAACGATCTTCTGCAACGGCAACACGTGCACCCAACTGCGACGCAACGCGGCTAGCTCTTACACCACCAGAACCTGCTCCAATAACAAATAAATCGTAATCGTATTTCACACTGCCTCCAGAGAAAAATTAAAAAACTCACACACAATAACAACGCTTATGTGACACTGCCTATATGACTATAGAAACACTTGGGAGTTTAGATGATATATGAATAGATAAAAACGCTTTGGCTATAACGCTTTTTAATCGAGACGATTAATTTTGATTAAAATTAAAAACACCGCAATTCAGTTACGAATAAATCACTATCTGTTCACGAAAAAATTACGGACAAAGCACGCAGTATTTATCCCACGCTACACTTTAATTTCGATATTAGGGCCGCCTTTATCGTCCTTTCTGCGTCCGCCTGATTTACTGCGCATATCATAAACCGCACGATCGTTACGCTCCTGATCACGACGATCTTTTTTCTGACGTCGGTCTTTGGTAATAACGTAAGCTTGTCCAGCCTTATCATCAGTAGGCGTTTCCACATCAGATGACTGATTTATCCGAGCGGAATTGCTATTTTTTAAGGGTTGGTAGGTAGGGCGTATGCTATCGACCATGCCTAGCACCTCACTTTCATTGACTTGATTGGTTACTTTATACGGTTATCGATTACATCGAATGCACCATAAATAATCACAAAAGGCAGCCTAAAAAGCAGGTTTTTTGCCTTATATGACTATATATCGGCCAGTTAACCAGAAGTTTTATACCAATTCAATTTTTTGTGAAGTGAAACTACATTGCCGATCACCAACAGTGTGGGGGCATGAATCTCTTTATTTAGCACGGTTTCGGGTAATTCAGCTAACGTAGAGACATGCACTCTCTGCTCAGGCAGCGTCCCTTTTTCAATTAATGCTGCCGGCGTATCTGCGCTCTTCCCATGTGACACGAGCTGTTCACAGATCTGGGGAAGCCCTTTTAAACCCATATAAAAGACCAGGGTTTGTTGATCATTTACAAACTCTTCCCATGGATATTCTGCTTGCCCCGTTTTCAAGTGCCCAGTGATAAAGCGAACAGATTGCGAGTGATCTCTATGAGTAAGCGGTATACCTGCATAACTTGCACACCCAGAAGCTGCCGTAATTCCTGGGACGACCTGAAAAGGAATGTCATTTTCAGCAAGCAGATCTATTTCCTCTCCACCGCGACCAAAAATAAATGGATCGCCGCCTTTAAGGCGTAAAACACGTTTACCCTGTTGGGCATAGGCCAATAACATTTCGTTGATCTCTTGCTGAGGCACCGCATGTTTATCGCGTTTTTTCCCTACGTAAATTCGATCCGCATCACGCCGGACCATATCCACAATCGCAGGAGACACGAGACGATCGTACAAAACGATTTCGGCTTTTTGCATTAAGCGTAAAGCTTTAAAAGTTAGGAGATCTGGGTCGCCAGGGCCGGCGCCAACCAAATACACTTCTCCATGAGTATCGCAATCTTTCTCATCGATTTTCTTTTGTATATCGGAACGTGCTTGTGCCACATTACCGCTCAATACATTTTCAGCAATATCGCCGTTAAGCACGGCTTCCCAAAAACGACGACGCTCGTCTTCCGACTGAAAAGTTTGTTTTACTTGCTGGCGAAATTCTGAAGCCACCTTACCCAGCTCACCATAAGCCGAAGGAATACTGCTTTCTAGTTGTGTGCGTAAACGCCTGGCTAAAACGGGAGACTCACCACCGCTGGTGACACCGATAATTAAAGGACTGCGATCAATAATGGCCGGCATAATCACGCTACATAAAGCGGGATTATCGACAACATTAACGGGTAGTTTTTTTGCGTGACAGTCATGCGCAACGCGCTGATTCAATGCTTGGTCATCCGTTGCCGATATAACCAAAACCTTATCTTCAATATGTACGGCGTCGTATTCACCAGTAATATGCGCCCCGCCACTTTTTTCAACGAGTTCAAGTAATTCACCTTCAATAGTGGGCGAAACCACAAAAATCGTCGCCAAGGCTTTATGAAGCAAGCGCGCTTTACGTGTGGCAATCGACCCGCCACCCACAACAAGGCAGTGCTTACTTTTTAGATCGAAAAATAACGGCAGAAAATCCATACAATAAACGCCATTTATCCCGCTTTAATATTAGTCTGACCGCGCAAATAGGGCCGCAGCACTGCAGGCACATCAACCGAGCCATCTTCATTTTGGTAGTTTTCCAAAATTGCCACTAATGTACGACCAATCGCTAGGCCTGAGCCATTTAAGGTATGAAGAAGTGCTGGCTTACCGGTTTCACTATTACGATAGCGAGCCTTCATACGGCGAGCCTGGAAGTCACCGAAACTACTGCAAGAAGAAATTTCGCGATACTGGTTTTGTGAAGGTAACCACACTTCCAGATCATAAGTCTTACGAGAGGAGAAGCCTATATCGCCACCACACAGAATCACTTTGCGGTACGGTAGCTCTAATTTCTGTAAAAGTTTTTCCGCGCAGCCGGTAAGCTCTTCGAGGGCTTGATCTGAATCTTCTGGTTTTACAAAATTCACCAACTCAACTTTCTCAAACTGATGCTGACGAATCATACCGCGCGTATCACGCCCAGCTGACCCAGCCTCGGACCGAAAACATGGCGTATGCGCTGTAAATTTAAGTGGTAGCTGACTTTCATCAACGATTTCATCGCGAAGAATATTCGTCACAGGCACTTCTGCTGTGGGAATCAAATAGAACTCGCGCTCTTCGTTTAGCTTGAACAAGTCCTCTTCAAATTTGGGAAGTTGCCCCGTGCCATATAACGAATCACGATTCACAATAAACGGCACGTTCACTTCTTCGTAACCATGCTCATCCGTGTGAACATCCAACATAAACTGCACAAGAGCACGATGCAGTTTTGCGACATCACCACGCATAAGCGCAAAACGAGATCCGGTAATTTTGGCAGCGGTTTCGAAATCCAAACCACCAACACCCTCGCCTACATCCACATGATCTTTTACATCGAATGCGTATTGCTTAGGCTCACCCCATACCGTCACTTCAACGTTATCGTCTTCACTTGCGCCTTCAGGAACCTCTTCTGCCACCATATTTGGAATACAGGAATACAACGCTTCGATTTCATTCTGAATATCAGTTAAGCGATGCTTTTCTTGGTTGTTCGCCGACTTTAAGTCTTCAACTTCTTTTAAAAGCGGTTCAATATCTTCACCGGCAGCTTTCGCCTTACCAATTTTTTTAGCGCTTTGTTTTTGCAAGTTCTGCAACGACTCAGATTCGCTTTGAATCGCTTTCCGTTGAATTTCCAACTGTTCAATTTTTGCTTTATCTAAGGCATACCCTCGCTTTGCAAGGTTAGTAACAACAGCATCTAAATCTGAACGAAGGAGTTTTGGGTCTAACATAGGGGTCCCGTCTAATTTTCTATAATAAGTTTGTGAATTAAATGATATCCGCTAAAAGCGGCAAATAGGCAGGCTAACACACTGCTCAACATGTACGTAAAAGCCAACTTTCCATGGCCTTCGCTTATTAAATGTAACGATTCCAAAGAGAAGGTAGAGAACGTCGTAAATGCACCTAAAAACCCGACCATTAGCGCTTGTCGCCACATAGCAGGCAAAGCGCCTTTCTCAACAATCAATACAAAGAGCGCAGCCATTAGCAACGAACCTAAAACATTAGTCGCGAAAGTAGCAACGGGGAACTTACCTGGTGCGTTAGGTATAACGATAGATAATCCGTATCGACTCATCGCGCCGATACTGCCACCTAATGCGACCGCTAACCAATGCATAACGTTGCCCACTTTATGATGATCACTACTTTACCTTCTGATTTAACGAGCGGAGCTTGTTTAGCTTTTCAGCGATCTTAATTTCAAGACCACGCTCAACCGGTTCATAATAAAGCTGTTCTCCCATTTCCTCTGGAAAATATGATTCCCCAGCCGCAAAAGCATCATCTTCGTTATGCGCGTAACGATAGTCTTTTCCGTATTCCATCTCTTTCATGAGACTGGTCGGTGCATTGCGTAAGTGCATCGGCACATCGTAACTTGGGAGGCTTTTAATCTCACTGCGGGCTTTTTTGAAGGCATTATACACGGCGTTACTTTTGGGTGCGCACGCTAAATACACCACGGCCTGTGCTATAGATAACTCTCCTTCTGGGCTGCCAAGACGCTCTTGAGCTTCCCAGGCATTAATCGCAATCGATAGCCCTCTGGGATCCGCATTTCCTATATCCTCACTTGCCATGCGAACCACTCTTCGAGCGACATATAAGGGATCACAACCACCATCTAACATACGCATCAACCAATACAATGCGGCATCCGGATTACTGCCCCGTACTGACTTGTGCAGCGCGGATATTTGCTCATAAAAAAGATCACCGCCCTTATCAAAACGACGCACATCCCCGGTCAGAATTTGACTGATGACATCTTCAGTAAGACTCTCACCATCATCGACGAGGTCACTGGCGATTTCCAATAGGTTAAGGGCTCGCCTCGCATCACCATCCGCGCCAGCAGTCAGCAGTGACATGGCCTTGGGTTCCACTATTAAACCACGCTGCCCTAGTCCATCTGCGCTATCGTTTAAAGCTCTATCAATCACTTGCTGTAATTGCGCATCATCAAAGCTTTTGAGTACGTATACTCGGCAACGCGAGAGCAAAGCGTTATTTACTTCGAATGAGGGGTTCTCCGTTGTTGCACCGACAAAGACCACCGTGCCATCTTCAACAAAAGGTAAAAACGCATCTTGTTGCGATTTATTAAAGCGATGAACCTCATCAATAAATAGTATTGTTTTTTTTCCGTAGGCGCTACGCTGGGCTTTCGCCTCATCAATAGCATTTCGAATATCTTTAACACCTGCGAGCACAGCGGAAATTGCAATAAAATGGGCACTAATTTCATTGGCGAGAAGTTTCGCCAAGGTTGTTTTACCAACGCCAGGAGGCCCCCAAAAAATCATAGAGTGAATTTGATTACGCTCGATGGTTAACCTAAGTGGTTTTCCTTTACCCAAAAGGTGGGACTGACCGATATATTCGTCTAGCTGGGCAGGACGCATACGTGCAGCTAGCGGCGCGCCAGGTTCGTAACGTTTTTGGGAGTTCGACTCAGAGACACCTACCTGAGCATTATTTTGTTCGAATAGATCAGCCATCGACGATAATGTCTGTGCCTTTCGGTGGTTCGAATAGGAAAACGCTTTCATCAATAGCGTCGTTTATTTTTGGGTTCGACACAGTGATTTCAGTCTTTTGGCCTAACTTGTCAGTAAAAGACATTTCTAAAAGCATTTTCGGTTTCATTTTGCGAGAGAACACAAATACCAGAGACTCAAAAGCGCCTTCTTCCTCGTTATTTTGCCTAAGAAAATAAGATTCCGTTTTAGCGCTTTGCTCTAGCTCTACCAGATAACCCTTTTCGATTGCAGCGATATCACCGCTCATTAACGCTGCAGGAGTGCCAGCAAGGGAGTCTTGCCCGTGCACTGTCATTTGCTCTAGGTCAGGGTCATAAACTTTTAGCGCATTCGGCGTACCCACAACCACTTGTTCATATGGCGGCGCTACATGCCATAAAAAATATCCAGGACGTTTAATACTAAATTCGCCAACTGTCACCTGCAGCTCTTCACCATCACTATCGATAATGCGTTGACGAAAATCCCCTTTAAGGGTATCCATCGCTAATAAGGTGTCAGAAAATGACGCCGTCGCAGCACTATCCCCTTGATCATTCCCACCACCGTGAGAAAAGCCAGATACAACAAGTACAGCCAATAAAACAAAACGATTAAACTGCATACTTAAATTCTCTTTTTCACTTATTAAATAACAAAGTGCATTTACGTTAATGCCGTGGCGGCGCAGGTGCTAAAACCTCGCGACTTCCGTTATTACCCATGGGCGTTACAACACCGGACACTTCCATTTGTTCAATTAGTCGAGCAGCTCGGTTATACCCAACACGTAATTTCCGCTGCACAGAAGAAATACTGGCTTTTCGTGTTTCTGTTACGAACGCAACTGCTTCATCGTAAAGAGGGTCAGATTCCGTATCACCACCCTCTTCACCTTCATCGCTAAAACCAGGCACGGGAATAGAATCAACACTTTCACTGAAAATTTCTTCGAGATAATTCGGCGCGCCGCGTTTTTTCCAATCCGCGACAACTTTATGCACTTCGTGGTCGTCAATAAACGCACCGTGCACACGTGTTGTCACTGCGGTGCCTGGAGCGAGGTACAACATATCACCATGCCCAAGTAATTGTTCCGCACCACCTTGATCCAAAATTGTTCGTGAATCGATCTTCGATGAGACCTGGAAACCGATTCGAGTCGGCACGTTGGCTTTAATTAATCCTGTTATCACATCCACCGACGGACGCTGAGTCGCCAATATCAAATGAATGCCTGCGGCTCGTGCTTTTTGTGCGATACGCGCAATTAGCTGCTCTACTTTTTTGCCGACAATCATCATCATGTCCGCAAACTCATCGATTACTACCACAATAAAGGGCATCGTATCGAGCAACGGCGGCTCGGGGTTTTCAGCCTGGATCACGCCATCATCTTCAGGAATCCAAAGCGGATCTGAAATCGGGGTTCCGGCTTTTCGCGCATCACGTACTTTTTTATTAAAGCCTGCGAGATTTCTCACGCCAAGCGCGGCCATCAACTTATAACGTCGCTCCATTTCACCAACACACCAACGCAAACCTGTCGCCGCATCTTTCATATCGGTGATGACCGGCGTTAGAAGATGGGGAATACCATCATAGACCGAAAGCTCTAGCATTTTCGGGTCGACCAAAATCATACGCACTTCCTCTGGCGATGATTTATAAAGCATACTCACCAGCATGGAATTTACACCCACGGATTTACCCGAACCGGTCGTCCCCGCGACAAGTAAGTGAGGCATCTTCGCAAGATCAGCAACAATCGGTTGCCCTGAAATATCATGCCCTAAGGCCAAGGCGAGAGGTGATTTATGGGATTCATAAACATCAGAGGCAATAACTTCGCTCAGGCGCACCATTTCTCTGTGCTCGTTTGGTATTTCTATACCGACCACAGACTTTCCTTGAATGACCTCCACAACCCTCACGCTAATCACCGCCATCGAACGCGCGAGATCTTTTGCGAGGTTAGAAATTTTACTGACTTTAACGCCCGCGGCGGGCTGTATTTCAAAGCGTGTAACCACAGGGCCAGGCAGTACCGCAACAACTTCAGCGATCACCCCAAAGTCTTTCAACTTTAATTCCAGTAAGCGCGACATGGCCTCGAGGGATTCATCAGAAAAGCCTTTATCACTACGTTTTTCGGCTGGATCCAACAGGCTGATAGCCGGTAGTTCACCAACGGGCTTATCATCAAAATCCAACGCTTGCTGCTTCTCTTTTTGAACCCTAGCGCTAACCTTTGGCTTTTCCTTAACCGGTTTAATGGTCGGCGGTATTCGCTTTTCTTGACGTTTAGTTTCTATTTGCACGGCATCTCTGCGCTCTTGCACGGCTTGTTTAATCTGTTTCTTTTCCTGCAATTTTGCTCGCCACGCGATGAACTTACGCTTAACAGATTCGATCGTCCACAGTACACCTGCGCCAATAGAATCCATTACTGCCAACCAAGAGATCTCGATAAACACGGTCAAACCAAACAACAACAGGGCCAGCAACAGTAATGTCCCGCCCATATAGCCAAACGAGCCGTCGACCGCAGTGGCGGTACTTAAGCCAAGGTAACCCCCGTTTGAAAAAGGCAAAGTCGCACTGGCATCGCCATATTGCATAACAGCTATACCCGTGGCGGATACCATCACCAAAATAAACCCGATACTTTTTAGACCGATCATCAGAGGATCAAACCCTACACCCAAACGGTTTCGGATTTGCTGCCAGACCTGGAAAACCAGCATGAGAGGGAATAAATACGCCAACTGGCCGAAAATCGAAAAGAATACATCCGCAATCCACGCGCCAGCTGGGCCTGCAGCATTTTCTATGCTGCGACCTGTTCCGGTCTTCGACCAACCAGGATCATTTGAGCTGTATGACAGCAGCGCAAGAATCAAATAGGCGCTCAACGCAGCCAAACCAATCAGCACACCTTCTCTGAGAATTTTGCTTCCCACTGAAGGCGCCTCTACTACCTCGGGTTCAGGCTCTATTACTTTTGCTTTCTTTTTCGGCATACGTACTTAATCTGAAGTGCGACTCTAAGAATGTGAACATCCTGATATCGCCCTCACTTTGTCTAAAAATAAGACAGCTCAGGCGCCAGGATCATAAAACCGGCCATTTTACCCTAGTTACCAGAACAGAACATGAAAAACTCTTTTGGTTTCAAACTCATTTTAATGATGATAATTCGTACATTCGCCAGTCGGCATTTAGCCAATATCTATCAACCAAATAGCCGGTTTTAAATAGCGAATTTACCCCGAATCCCTTATCATCTGCCGCTGACTTAGCACTATAGGTTTTGGCGTAATACCGCACCCTACAAAGCAACATTATGTGCCTCACGCGCCAACCACTAACACAGCGAAACATCTATACAGGACACCCGAATTTATGAGCGATGCCAAACACCACAAACTTATCATCCTTGGCTCTGGGCCAGCAGGTTATACCGCCGCCATTTATGCTGCACGCGCCAACTTAAATCCCGTGGTGATAACCGGCATGCAACAAGGTGGGCAGCTCACAACCACAACAGAAGTAGAAAACTGGCCTGGTGGCAACTCGGAGCTTCAAGGGCCAGATCTGATGGTTCAAATGCAACAACACGCTGAGCGCTTCGAAACAGAGATTATCTTCGACCACATTAATGAAGTCGATTTCAGTAAGAAGCCTTTCTCCTTGGTCGGCAATGAAACCTATACCTGCGATGCGTTGATTATCGCTACCGGCGCCTCAGCGCAATATATTGGCTTACCTTCAGAGGAAGCCTTTATGGGACGTGGCGTTAGCGCCTGTGCTACCTGCGACGGCTTCTTCTATCGAGATCAGAAAGTGATCGTCGTCGGTGGCGGTAATACCGCCGTTGAGGAAGCGCTTTACCTCTCCAACATCTGTAAAGAAGTCGTATTGGTTCACCGCCGCGACAGCTTGCGCTCAGAGAAGATATTACAAGACCGATTATTCGAAAAAGAAAAGAACGGCAATGTCACCATTATGTGGAACAACACATTAGAAGAAGTGCTTGGTGATGACTCGGGTGTTAACGGTGCCCGACTTAAATCCACTACCGACGGCAGTACACAAGATGTGGATGTCAGCGGCGTATTTGTCGCAATCGGCCATAAACCCAACACTGATATCTTTAAAGGCCAAGTCGACATGGATAACGGCTATATCGTGATTAAAAGCGGCATCGAAGGCGGTGCGACATCTACAAACGTCCCTGGTATTTTCGCTGCTGGCGATGTGGCTGATCACGTATACCGTCAAGCGGTAACTTCCGCTGGTGCCGGCTGTATGGCAGCACTTGACGCTGAAAAATTCCTCGATCAATAAATAGATCCGAATACGATGAGCGAGCTGGCATGGCTCGGGGAAACACTAGAATTCCCAAATACAGCATCAGCACTAACGGACCCCGACGGCCTACTTGCCGTCGGCGGTGACTTATCTGTCGAACGCCTACTGTGCGCCTACCGCCAAGGGATATTTCCCTGGTATAGCGAAGGCCAACCGATATTATGGTGGTCCCCCTCCCCCCGCACCATATTGATCCCAGACAAACTTCATCTAGGTCGCAGCAACCGAAAGCTATTCAATAAAGCCCCGTTCACCATTAAAGTTAATCACGCATTCCGACAAGTAATTGAACATTGCGCTGCAGCCCCTCGGGCCGATCAGGACGGAACCTGGATAATGCCTGAGATGATAGAGGCCTATTGTGACCTTCATAAAGCAGGCCACGCACACTCTATTGAAGCCTGGCAAGATGAACAGCTCGTTGGGGGCTTATACGGTGTAAGCGTAGGCAAGGCATTTTTTGGTGAATCGATGTTTAGTCTGAGTTCCGGCGCATCCAAATTCGCCTTTATGAGCTTGGTAAAAACACTTCAAAAATGGGACTTTCAATTGATAGACTGCCAGATATACACAGATTACTTAGCTTCATTTGGCGCGCAGGAAGTACCCCGTGAGGAGTTTGAACAACGATTAGATTCAGCGGTTTCCTACCCTAACGACACGCAATGGACACTGGATATCGCCAGTAGCCAGAAATAACGCTCATGATCTTTCCTAACTAACCTCAAACGCGCCATAAAGACGACGAACCATTGACTGACATATCCGAACTAAAATTCTACGCCACGCGCGAACACGACTGCGGTTACCTCCCTGACCAACAGGCAAAAACCATTTTTGTAGACCCAAATGCGCCTGTCGATGCAGAGCTGTATAGCGAACTCTCGGAGTTCGGTTTTCGTCGCAGTGGGCCTCACATCTACCGTCCACATTGTGGTGATTGCAATGCATGTATTCCCATTCGTATATCCGCCCGAGAATTTACCCCCAACAAAAGCCAAAAGCGCTGCTTAAAACGAAATTCAGATCTATCTAAACGCATTGTCGACAATATCAATACAGACGAACACTATGCGCTTTACGAACGCTACATCAACGAACGCCACTCTGACGGCGACATGTATCCGCCAACAAGAGCCCAATATGCAGATTTCCTCACCAAAGAATGGGACATTACTCAATATATAGAATATCGGTTTGAAGAACGGCTCCTCGCGGTATCTGTTGTAGACCGCTTAGAAAATGGCCTTTCAGCGATTTATGCCTATTTTGACCCGCAAGAACAAAAGAGGAGCCTTGGGGTATTCAACGTGCTCGATCAACTTCAACGCGCAAAAGCAAAGGGCCTACCCTACTTGTATCTCGGCTATTGGATAAAGGAATGCCAAAAAATGCGCTACAAAGTCGACTATCGCCCCTTCCAAGTATTCGTCGAAAACCAATGGATGATGGTACGGGACTACCCTTCAGGCCATAAAAGTAACGAAAACTCTAATTAAATCGTCAGATCGCTCAACGGTTCTTGGCTTTACCCAGCAAATCAGGCAAAATTGCCGCCTTTCAAAATCCAGATGGTTTTGAGTCAGCAGCCTAGTTTATGCCGCTACTCCTATAAATCCTATTTGCCCATATACATCAGGTCGAGGTTACTGCCGAATGGCAAAAGAAGACAATTTCGAAATGGAAGGTGAAGTCATCGATACCCTTCCTAATACAACATTCCGAGTAAAGCTTGAGAATGGCCACGTGGTTACGGCTCATATCTCAGGAAAAATGCGTAAAAATTATATTCGTATATTAACTGGCGACAAAGTGAAAGTTGAGCTTACGCCATACGATCTAAGTAAAGGCCGCATTACTTACCGCGCCCGATAACCCTTAGTTGTGACATAAAAAAAGCGGCCCAGTTGGCCGCTTTTTTTCGTATCTACTCGTCTTTTATTGGCGATAGCTTTACCGACAACAATCAAGCCTGCATCATGCTGGCTCTAAGCTCTCGGTTTCCGGCCGCAGTGATATCTGATCATCAACCACCTCAATAACCACTGTTCCGCCACCGCTAGATAAATCACCAAATAAGACCAATTCCGCCAACGGTTTTTTGATTTTCTCCTGGATGATTCTCGCCATAGGGCGTGCACCCATTTTTTCATCGTATCCGTTAGTCGCCAACCATTCCCGCGCTTCGTCGGTAATATCCATGGTAATTTTCTTATCATCCAACTGGGTTTGCAGTTGCATAAGAAATTTATCCACCACGGTTTTGATAACATCCAAGCTGAGCGAGCCAAACTGAATGATGCCATCAAGACGGTTTCGGAATTCCGGCGTAAAGGTCTTCTTAATCATCTCCATTCCGTCGGTGGAATGATCCTGCTTCGTAAAGCCGATAGACGCTCGGCTCATAGACTCTGCGCCAGCATTGGTCGTCATGATAAATATGGCGTTCCGGAAATCAGCCGAACGACCATTGTTGTCCGTTAATGTACCGTGATCCATTACCTGCAGAAGCAGATTAAACACATCAGGATGCGCCTTCTCAATCTCATCAAGCAACAATACACAATGGGGCTGCTTAGTTACCGCTTCAGTCAGTAAACCGCCCTGATCAAAACCTACGTAGCCAGGAGGCGCACCGATTAAGCGTGACACGGTGTGTCGTTCCATATATTCAGACATATCGAAGCGAACCAGCTCAACACCCATCGTCGCAGCAAGCTGCCGACAAAGCTCTGTTTTACCCACACCGGTAGGACCAGCAAACAGGAAAGAGCCTATAGGTTTGTCATGATTCGTTAGCCCTGCACGGGATAATTTGATCGCAGACGAAATAGAATCGATCGCGCTTTCCTGACCAAATACAGTCATCTTCAGCACATCATCCAACTTCGCAAGCTGTTGTTTATCATCAGACGAAACAGTCTTCGCAGGTACTCGCGCTATTTTCGCAACCACTTCTTCAATGTCACGAACACCAATCTGCTTTTTACGTCGACTTACAGGCTGTAACTGCTGATAAGCGCCGGCCTCATCGATCACGTCGATCGCCTTATCGGGCATAAAACGGTCACTGATATATTTAGCCGCTAATTCTGATGCCGCTCTCAAGGCTTTGTCTGTGTATCTAAGCCCATGATGCTTTTCAAACTGAGGCTTTAAGCCTTTTAATATTTTGAACGTGTCATCTACATTCGGCTCATCCACGTCGATCTTTTGGAAACGGCGTGAAAGCGCACGATCTTTATCAAAGATTCCACGATACTCTTGAAAGGTTGTAGAGCCAATACAACGAAGATCACCGGAGGTCAGTAAAGGTTTCAACAGGTTTGATGCATCCATGACACCACCAGACGCAGCGCCCGCACCGATAATGGTGTGAATTTCATCAATAAAGAGTACAGCATTCTCTCTGCGTCGTAATTCTGCAAGCAAGCCTTTAAAACGTTTTTCGAAGTCACCGCGATATTTTGTACCCGCCAACAAAGAGCCTAGGTCCAATGAGTAGACTGTGCTTTCGGCGAGGACCTCAGGTACTTCACCATCAATAATTTTTTTAGCCAAACCTTCCGCAATCGCGGTTTTACCGACGCCACTTTCACCCACCAATAAGGGGTTATTTTTACGACGTCGCGCCAAGATTTGAACAACGCGCTCTACTTCCATATCGCGCCCAATTAAAGGGTCGATACGGCCAAGCAACGCCATTTCATTTAAATTCGTCGCGTAAGAGTCTAGCGGGTTCTGCTGAGCACCCTCGCCTGTACTGACCGCTTCGTCTTCCTGCTGATCATGTTGTTCGTTATGCGAACTGCCAGGACCTGAGACTTTAGAAATCCCATGGGTGATGTAGTTGACCACATCAATGCGAGCAACACTTTGTTTTTTGAGGTAGTAAACCGCTTGGCTTTCCTGCTCGCTAAAAATTGCGACGAGAACATTGGCGCCGGTCACTTCATTTTTACCAGAGGATTGCACGTGAAAAACGGCGCGCTGAAGCACTCGCTGGAAGCCCAAAGTCGGCTGCGTCTCACGCTCCTCATCTTCTTCCGGTATCAGCGGCGTTGTCGAGTCGACAAACTCAGACAGGTCTTGCTGAAGTAAATTTAAATCTGCCCCGCACGCGCGAAGTACACCGGCGGCGGAATCGTTGTCAGTCAGTGCCAACAACAAATGCTCGACAGTCATAAACTCGTGTCGCTTATTTCGGGCACTCTTAAATGCTGTATTCAGCGTTGATTCTAGTTCTTTACTCAGCATGTTGTCTTCGCCTAGATTCTTTGGTCGGTCCTCAGGTCTTACTCTGAATCACCTTCGTCTGCTACTTCAATTTCGCACATAAGAGGGTGTTCGTTTTGCCTAGAGTATTGGTTCACTTGCGCAGCTTTTGTTTCTGCTACATCCCGTGAAAAAACACCACAAACCCCTTTCCCTTGTGTATGCACCGCTAACATCACTCGCGTTGCCTTTTCTCTGTCCATTCCGAAAAAACGCTCTAAAACATCTACGACAAATTCCATTGGGGTGTAATCATCATTCAATAACACCACTTGGTACATCGGAGGCCGTTTTAGTTTCGGTTTATCTTCCTGAACCGCAACCCCACCGTCATCAATTAGGGGGCCTGAATCGCTCTCTCTATTTAATGTTAGTTGAAGTTTTTCAGAATTACCCATGGATTGACCTGACCCTTTCAAAACGTTCTAGATTAATGATTTTTGCTAACTAAAAGTCGCTATACCAGACACCAAACGAACATGATGCGCACTCTTTAACCTGAACCATAGAAGTAAGACTAAAGAGCAGTCAAAAAATCGTCGAAAAACTTGACAACCGCTTCACTATTGTTTGAAAATTACACAACGGCTCATCAAGCAGCCGATAATAATAATTAACCTCAATACTACACCTATTTGGCAAGTATGGGTTCGTAGTTATTCACTTTAAATGGGGAGTACGTTATGCCTAGTGGAACAGTCAAATGGTTTAATAATGCGAAAGGGTTTGGGTTTATCCTGCCTGAAGATGGAGGTGGCGATCTATTTGCGCACTACTCATCTATTGAGATGGACGGTTACCGTACACTCAAGGCTGGACAAGCAGTAGATTTTGAAATTGAAGAAGGAGATAAGGGCTTACACGCCTGTCACATAAAGTCACATGAGCTAGAGACAGATGAAAGCACCGCAGCGCAACCTGCCGATGCAACGGAAGTAAAAAAAGCAGCGCCAGAAAAAGAGTTAGAAGAAGCCTTTTAAAGCTCAAAACAACCTTAGCTTAGCCCCGTAACATTCTGATTTATATAAAAAACCTCGATTATTTCGGGGTTTTTTTACGCCAGCCAAAAACAAAGCATATATTCTTGATCTTTCCTCGAACCAACTTGAGTTGGCGCCCTAACAGACTGGACCATGCCGCCTCCCCAAACTGAAATCTGCCTCAAAAAAAAGCCCCCGCATATAGCGAGGGCTTTCTCATAATCACGACGTGCGTGTTATATAAGAAGATCTAACTTGATCTTACATATGCTTAATAATCTCGTCACCGAACTCAGAACAAGATTTAAGCTCAGCACCGTCCATCAAACGCTCGAAATCGTAAGTCACTGTCTTTGCGCCGATTGCAGCTTCGATACCCTTAACCACAAGGTCAGCCGCTTCATTCCAGCCCATATGACGCAACATCATTTCAGCTGAAAGGATGATCGACCCTGGGTTTACTTTATCTTGACCAGCGTACTTTGGAGCGGTGCCATGAGTCGCTTCAAACACTGCGATTCGATCTGCGATGTTTGCACCTGGCGCAATACCAATACCGCCAACCTGAGCCGCCAAAGCATCTGACAAGTAATCACCGTTAAGGTTAAGAGTTGCGATTACGCTGTACTCTGATGGGCGCAACAAGATTTGCTGCAACATCGCATCAGCGATGACGTCTTTAACAACGATCTCTTTTCCAGTCTTAGGGTTCTTGAATGAACACCATGGGCCGCCATCGATTGGCGTAGCGCCGAACTCTTCACGAGCTAGCTCATATCCCCAATCCGCGAAGGCACCTTCGGTGAACTTCATGATATTGCCTTTATGAACCAAAGTCAGTGAGGGAAGGTCTTGGTCAATGGTGTACTGGATCGCTTTACGGACCAGGCGTTTTGTCCCTTCTTCAGAAACCGGCTTAATACCGATACCACTGGTCTCTGGGAAACGGATTTTAGTTGCACCCATTTCATTTTGAAGGAAGTCGATTAGCTTTTTCGCTTCAGGCGTACCCTGCTTATATTCGATACCTGCGTAGATGTCTTCAGAGTTTTCTCGGAAGATCACCATATCCACAAGGTTTGGCTCTTTTACTGGGCTTGGAACACCCGAAAACCAGCGCACTGGACGCTGACATACATATAGATCCATTTCTTGACGTAACGCAACATTAAGCGATCGGAAGCCGCCGCCAACAGGAGTTGTTAATGGGCCTTTGATTGATACGCTGTACTCTTTAAGCGCTTCAAGGGTTTCACCAGGAAACCACTCTCCATCGTAGTTTACCGCAGCTTTCTCGCCACAATAGACTTCCATCCAGGAGATGCTCTTTTCACCGTTATACGCTTTTTCAACAGCAGCATCGGTCACTTTTTTCATGACAGGAGTAATGTCGACACCAATACCATCACCTTCAATAAAAGGGATAATTGGACGATTAGGGACATTAAGAGAAAGGTCATCGTTTACGGTGATTTTTTCACCATCAGTAGGAACTTGGATATGTTGATATCCCATGCGTTAACTCCGTTGTTATATTGGCAGTTACTAGATACTTACAATTCAAAAAAACCCAGATCATGAGTCTAATCGATCGACAAGTGTCTTGAATGTTTCGCTCGAATGGATGCCAGATAAACGCTGATTCATACTCGACTGCACATTAACGTCTACTACCGTTAAAGCCATCTTTTAACATGCGAAATCAGGGTTTAGCTCTGACAAAAGCGGGCGGATTATACCAGCCTTTGTGGCTCAACGTAAGATGAGTCGGGGGGATTAAGCATGTTGCGTCCCACTGATACCTATGAAGGGGTAGCTGTTATCGCTGCTTCTGTACCCGTGCACCCATAGCGAGCAAATCTCAGTGGTCAAGTGTGATATCTTGCTTTTGAGCGCACCATTAGGAGGCGCAAGAAGGGCCTCAACAAAATAGCTGAGGCTCCATCTCAAGCAGAATATCGAACTTACTTAGCACATCCGCTTGTATATTTTGCGCTACTGAAAAAATATCGTCCGCATCTGCTTGGCCAAGGTTAGTCAACACCAAGGCATGATCAGGGTGTATCGCCACATCACCCATTGCTCGCCCCTTCCAACCAGCGGACTCGATGAGCCAGGCCGCCGCCACTTTTTTATGCGCGGCATCAGCGTCATACGCAGGTATTTCCGGATAATCCTGCTTGATCCGCGCATAGCTTGCCAAAGTAATAACGGGGTTTTTAAAAAAGCTGCCCGCATTGGGAATTCGACTTGGGTCCGGCAGTTTTCGGGACCGTATCCCTATCACGGCATTCATCACTTGTTTTGGAGTAGCACTACTGGAAATGTCGCCAAGCTCGGCAGCTAACGCTGGGTAGCTCACATTAAGCTGTGACGTTTTGGATAAACGAAAGACTATATCAAGAATAATATAGCGCCCTTTTTCTTGGTTTTTAAAAATACTTTCACGGTAAGCAAATTTGCACTGTTCATTAGAAAAGGTACGTACTGCTTGCGTCTCTATATCAAAAGCAGAAACGGAATGAATAAGATCTTTAACCTCAACACCGTAAGCGCCGATATTCTGGACCGGCGCGGCACCGCAATTACCCGGAATTAGAGCAAGATTCTCCAGCCCATAAAAACCGTTTTCAACACAGTAGCTGACAAAGTAATGCCATTGCTCCCCTGCACCTACGGTAACAAGTAGCACACCTTCATTCGCGCATTCTGATGTAATACCTTTTATATTGGGGTGAATCACCAAAGCATCGATACAGCTGGGTAGAATTACGTTTGAGCCGCCACCCAACACTAATACATTTAATTTTTGACTTGCAGCCCACGCCACAGAATCCTTAAGTTCCTGAAGCGAATCCACTGGCACAAAAAATTTCGCTGTGCTTGCCAAGGCCAGGGTATTAAATTCAATTAAGGGTTTGTTTGATTCAATATGCATTGTATTTATTATTCGAGACTGTCTCTGATAAACGGCTATTCATATTAGAATGGTTATGATTTAGATCTCTGAATAGAGTGGTTTATATTTTTAGGAACGCTATTAATATGTCCCTATACACTCAACTTCGGCATCCACGCCTCAGATATTCTAAAAACACTAACCACCCTACCCTCAAGTTAACGCGCAGCTTTAAGATGCTCCATTAAGCCTTCAGACGCATCTTCTATTAGATCTAGAACGGTATCAAAACCTTTCGCTCCACCGTAATATGGATCAGGCACTTCTCGCTTAGAAGAGCTTGATGCAAAACCTAAAAACAAACCTAAGTGCCCAGAATAGTCTTTCGGTTTTATCTCATTCAATGCATCATAATTTTGTTGATCCATCGCGAGAATAAAATCGAAACGTTCAAAATCTTGCTTTATCGCTTTACGACCGCGTAAAGCACTTAAATCGTAACCGCGTGATTTAGCCGCCTGAACCGTACGCGCATCCGGCGCAGAATCGATGTGCCAGCCAGAAGTTCCAGCCGAATCGACTGAAATTATTTTACTCAACTTCTCACGCGCAACCAGGTGTTCAAATACGCCTTGAGCCGTAGGCGAACGGCAAATATTGCCCAAGCAAACAAATAATACGCGACAAGACTTCATTAAGACGCCGCACTACCAAACAACGCATTCACTTTGTCTAAGTCTTCAGGGGTATCCACACCACCAGGCACCAGCTCACAGGCCTGCTCCACATGAATACGCTTACCGTTCGATAAAATTCGTAACTGTTCGAGCTTTTCATGCGCTTCCAACACTGACAATGGCCAAGTGACAAACTCATTCAACAAGCCAACTCGGTAGGCATATATGCCAATATGCCGCTGAATTACATCGTTTTTTGGCAGTGCGGGCTGGTCTGAATCAAAGTTATCTCTCACCCAAGGGATAGGAGCCCTGGAAAAATATAATGCATAGCCATCATTATCCGATACGACTTTTACGGCATTTGAATCAAAAACCGTCTTGCTGTGGGTAATCGCTTCACTAAGTGTTGCGGCACTCGCCAACGTATAGCTGGCAAGATTTTCAGCGACTTGATTAATTACCGACGCAGGAATAAGGGGCTCATCACCCTGAACATTCACGATAATTTCATCTTCGTCTAAACCCAATGTCTGACAAACCTCTTGTAGACGATCCGTACCCGACGCATGTTCAGCTGACGTCATCACAACGTCTCCGCCGAAGCTCGTCACAGCATCAAAAATTCGCTGATCATCAGTTGCAATAATTACCCGCTCAGTCATGCTCTTCTTTGCAGCTTGATACACTCGCTGGATCATCGTCTGACCGGCAATGTCTTTAAGCGGCTTACCTGGCAATCGCTGAGAAGCGTAACGAGCAGGAATAATGACATTAAAACGCATGCTAATTTTTCTTAATTAATGTGTTAATTTGGGAATAAAAATCTTCGAGAAACTCTTTGGGAAGAGTCATTTCTACCTTCAAGTAAAACGCACTATCACCTACAAGTGATTTACACTTTACGGCATCTTTTTCAGTCATCAAAATGACCTTGCCCACCATATCGGAGAAATCTTCTTCATCATAGACATGATGATCTTTAAAGGTTTTTTCCTGAAATTTCAGATTAAGTTCATCTAGTGTATCAAAAAACTTTTGAGGGTTACCCAGCCCAGCCATCGCAATCAGGTCATTGCTACCGGAAAAATGAGTCAAGGGGAAAGAATCCCCAGACACAACCTGAATAAATACCACCGGCGCGATGCGCGTATTAAATACTTTTGTCTTCGTATCTAAAAGAGGCATTGATGAGGCGGCGCCGTTAACCAGCACCCAGTCAACTTCGTCAACTCTCTGAGGTAACTCTCTTAATGGCCCAACAGGCAGCAATCGGCCGTTCCCCACCCCGCGAGCCCCATCGATCACAACTATTTCACGATCCCGATACATCGAGTAATGTTGCAGGCCATCATCGGCCAAAATAATGTCGCAAATATTGCCATTGCTAAGCGCACTCACCGCATCATTTCGGTTTTCGCATACGGCTAATTCACAAACCGCACTGTGATAAATAAGATACGGCTCGTCACCTATCTCCGTGGTCGCACTTGTTTTGTTCGCAATAACAAGTCCCTGAGTGATACGGCCATACCCACGGGATACAACACCTACCCGCAGGCCTTTACCTTGTAAAAAAGAAATTAATGCAATAATTGTAGGGGTTTTACCCGTACCGCCGACAGAGATATTACCTATGATCACAACAGGCACAGCATACTTTTGCGCCGCTCGAGATTGAGTCTTCCGGCGAGAAGCAGCAACAGCTTTATAAAGGCTCTCGAAGGGAGAAAGCAAAGACAGTAGACCTGGTCGACCGTACCAATGCCCTTCTACCCACTGCTGAAACTTAGAAGGCTTGCTACTCATATAATGGGTCAAACACTGCCTAGTGGTTTTCTAATGTTAAGCTTCGGGTGTTTTTGTTGTCATACTGAAATTCACAAAGCCCATTTCATTAGCCAAGCTCATCACAGAAATAATCGACTGATAGGAACTGTTGGAATCGCCGGTAATAATAAACGGTATTTTAGTATCACCACCGGAAATTTCTTCCAAGGCACGACGCAAGGTATCAACTTGGTTATTTACCAATAATTTACCATTCACCGAATAACCGCCCTGCGCATCTACGACCACGTCAATTTGTTGCTTATGCACAGGCTGTAAATCACCAGCAGCTTCAGGCAAATCAATTTTCAAATGATTGGGTTTGGTTAAACTTGACGACACCATAAAAAAGATTAACAGCAGAAATACAACGTCGATCAGCGGTGTTAGGTTAACACCCTCGTCAGCGGTTTCTTGTCGTTTAAAGTTCATAGGACCCTATGCCACCTTTAAATCTACACGGCGATCACCGTGGAGTGCATCAACAAGTTTTACTGCCTCTTGCTCCATCGTGACAACCAAGGTATCTACACGACGCACAAAGAAACGATGAAAGATCATCGCAGGAATCGCAACGGTTAACCCCGCGGCCGTCGTAATAAGCGCCTCGGAAATACCTCCGGCTAATACTGCGGCATTGCCACCACCCTCCAAATTCAATGCGGTAAATACTTTAATCATACCAATAACCGTACCCAGTAGACCTAGCAATGGGGCAATCGCAGCAATGGTGCCGAGCATTCCCAGGAATCGCTCAAGCTCATGCACGACCTGGCTTGCAGACTCTTCAATACTGTCTTTCATAACATCCCGCCCCTGACGAGAGTTACTTAAGCCAGCTGCTAAAATACGACCCAACTGTGATGAGCGGCGCAGCTGCTTTAAGCGATCGCTGTCCAATTCATTATCACGAATAAGTGACCATACTTGGCCGAGCTGGGCCTTAGGTGTAATTTTTGTGGGATTGAGGGTCCAGAAGCGCTCAACGACGATGGCAATCACGGCCACAGAGCACAGTAATATTGGCAACATCAAGATACCGCCAGAGAAGACTATTTCTTGCACACGTAGCTCCTAATATTTACGCCTAACAGTGTTTTAACTTATTGAATTATCGAAGGAAACGTAGAGTACCACTAAAACCTAATAATACATTAACATCGGTAAAATTTCTGCGAGATACGCCGCAAGGTCCAGAGCCTAACGGACGCTAATCAAACCACGGCTTGCTTGCCCGCTCTCGCTCAGAAAATAACCTCGATATATGATCGCTTTCTAATTCCACCGTCACGGCACCATGAACCGCCGTATTCCAGACCCTGGCCCCAATATTTTCATAACGCCTCAAAACGGCTTTCGACGGATGACGATAACGGTTCAGGTAACCCGCACTCACAACAATGTCTTTAGGATTGAGCCATTTTAGAAAATCAGAAGAAGATGAGGTATTACTGCCATGGTGAGGCGCTATCAAAATATCGATATCCTTCGGCAAATGACCGCCATTAACCAATGCCAGCTCAACCTCTTTTTCAATATCGCCTGCCAGCAGAATGGTGAGGTCAGCCACCTCAACCAGCAGCACACAGGAATCATTATTTGAGCTGCTGTCACCCAGCGTATGAATTTGAGGCCAAAGCACAGTGTATTTGATTGCTTCATGAAAAAAAGTACGACCGGATACACAAGGCTCCGCCAATCTCGCCTTATCGTGATGATTACTTAATATTTGGGTATAGGGTAACTGCTCAACCAGCCCACTCAGTCCGCCAGCATGGTCATTGTCGCCATGGCTTATAACAATAGTGTCTATTTTTCTAATGTTTTTTGAACGAAGAAACGGTGCCACAACACCACTTCCAACGTCAAAATTATCAGATAATCTAGCGCCGGTATCATATACCAAGGTTTTACCTCCGCTATTTATAACAACGGACAAACCCTGGCCGACATCCAACACCGTCAAGATTGCGTTAACTTTCTGCTGCTGCAAAGCGTGAGAAAACCACACCGTTAACAAGAACACTCCAGCAATAGGAAATAATTTGAAGGCCTTCGGCATTAACAACAGCGCAACAGCTGCACCTGCAACAAAGAGCAACCACGAAGATCGAACAGAAAACCACAGCTCGCCTTCAAACGTACTTAGCCACGAGAGATACATCCATAAAACATGCATGCTCCCGTCTGCAATATAAATGAATACTGACGCAGTCGCCGCGGATAACGTAGCAAGCAAGGCTGAAAAAAATAACAAGGGCATTACGACGAAAGAAATCGCCGGAACAGCGACAACATTAGCTAAAAACCCCGACGCACTAATGGGCAAATGAAGGGCGATTAACATGATCGGTAACCCGATGGTAATAACCACCTGAGCGCGAAAAAGCCCCAGTATCCAGTTTTCACCGCGCGACCGAAAAGCAAAGCCCAGCATAAGAACCATCACAGCTCCAAAGCTCAACCAAAAACCATTTTGAGTCGGCGCCAGGGGGTTAAGTAAAACAACGCACAAAACCACGTAGAGCAATAGGTAAAAGGGGTTAATTCTGCGTCCAAAAATGTAAAGGCTGCCGACCAACACCACCGCCCACCATGCACGCTGAGCGGGTATTCCATAACCAGACAGCGCTACGTAACACCCAGATAACATAATACTGGCAACTGCAGATATGCCCCGCACAACCCCAACAGAATATGAAAGTGGAAATACACCCAAGAGAACACGTGCCACTACAAACCCGATTATCGCAATTAGACCTATATGCAAGCCAGAAATCGCCATTAAATGCAGCGTGCCCGTCATCCGAAAAACCGCCCACTGCTCACGAGATATCTCGGACTTATCACCGACCATAAGTGCTTTTAATAGCGCAGCATGTTTGAAATCATCCAACACATCTGAGATAGATCGTCGTATACGTAAGATAAAAGGTACACGCGCGTCACCTGAGACATTCAAATGGGTCAGGGTACTTTTTCTCACATACCCAGTGGCCAAGACACCCGTACTGAGTAACCACGCCTGATAATCGAAGCCATCAGGGTTAACAAAGCCTCTCGGCCGTTTCAGACGCACCATAAGCGTCCACTGCTGACCCGCAACAATACTGGGCAATTCGCCATATCGTCGCCAAGACAAGCGCATTATGCGTCCAATCATGTCGTCACATTTCTCGCAGACCTCCGTATCAGTACGGTCCATGGTGAGTACCCGACCTTTAAACCGCAAGGTATTGCCGCTCACCGCAACGCCGTCTTCAATCGACAGAGTGACGAGCAGATCTACTTTCTCTAAAGACTTTGGAAGCTGGCTATCAATCACGCTCTGTAATTGCCAGGTAGTGATAATCGCGCCTACAGACATCAACCCTATAGTGCGTACCAATAGCGAACGCCGAAACAACAGCGCTACACTGGTCACAATACATAGTATCTGAAAAGATAAAATGGCGGTATAAAGGGGTAAGAAAGCGCCAAAACACAAGGCGAGAAGAGACAAATATCGCGGCATATCCATGGCCAAATCACATTAAACAACGTCCTAAACGATAGAGTCTACACGCTAATAGTTCTAGCGCAACTGTATGTTGCGCAAAGCATAATACGTCATGCCCCAACGATCCGAAGGCCTGCACATTCAAGGATAAGAACAGTGTGTGGTGCGCATTTTTAACCGAAAGCACAACGCTTACCGCGAATCTTTGTCTGGAATTTGTCTGGAAAAACGTGACCTTCCTCGGCATAATACCGGCCCACCGAATTAGGTAGCTGAACCCCTCTACATGCCACGGAAAACGTTTAAACGCTGGTTCCCATCGCCCCAAGCAATTCGCGAGAATCCTGCGCTCAAAATTCTGGGCTCTGTAATTCACGATCCAAACCTGTTTCATCTGAACCGCCACTCGGTCTCCGTCGCGTTCTTCGTTGGTTTGTTCGTTGCCTTTATACCTGTGCCTATGCAGATTCCTATTGCTGCCGGCGGAGCGCTTTTATTTCGCTGCAATCTACCAATATCCGCTGCGCTGGTATGGGTAAGCAACCCTCTCACCTTTCCGATTATCTTCGTTGCATGCTACAAGCTTGGCTCTCGTATTCTGCAGCTGCCCGAAAGAAGTTTTAATTTTGAATTTAGTATGGCCTGGTTTCACTCGGAGTTTCTGCTGATATGGCAGCCGCTCTTACTCGGCTGCATATTATCGGGGCTGTTTTTTGGCTGTCTTGGTTATGTTGCGATGCAGTGGACATGGCGCTGGCATGTTGTTAAAAAATGGGAAAAAAGAAAGCTGCGCAGACTAAAAAAACAAGTTGCGCCTTAGCCACATATTCTCGGTGTTGTATTCCTGAACAACAACATACCCTTACCCAGCTTCCGACCGATTAATATCGATTAACCCCATCCGTATCGCTTCAACAACCGCCTCGCCCTTACTGTGAATATCAAGCTTTCGATAAATATTTTTAACGTGCGACGAAACCGTGTGACTAGAAATATTAAGCAAGCCGGCAATCTCCGTACTTGAACACCCTTTTGCGATACAAATAAGAATATCATTCTCGCGACTCGTTAAGCCTGCGCTCACCTCATGCAACGAAGGCGAATTTGTCATGGCTTTCAATAACGTCGGTGCGATATCGGGGTGAATATAAGACCCGTTAGTGAACATCTGCTGTATTGCCTGACACATAACAATAGGTCGCTCATTCTCCGGCAAAAAACCGGTAACACCTAATTTAGCTGCCCGTACTAACAAATCACTATTTGTTGATTTGGAGACCATCATCACATTCATTTTGGGGTCATTACATATCGCCAACGAAATGAGTTCATCACACTCATCACTCATTGTGTCACCTAAAATAATGGATAGTGAAAAAGGCGTTGATTTAAATAATAAAGCAGACTTCTTAACATCACTGATAGCCACGACACGCTGAACAGAATGATGCCGCGCTAAAAGCTGTGCGAATTTTTTATTGTCGGCATCTGCAGAATTAAATAAAGCGACGTTATAAGTATTAGGCATAGGTGATAGCTCTTTATTCTATTTATTCTATTTCAGCAGTCGCGCGTCACATAACCTCTCATTACCTTCCTAGAAATATTGCTTTTAAAAGAAAATATTCTTAAAAACATATAGAGGAAAAACGGCTTGCCGTATTTTTATTATTAACCACATCTACAGCACCAATTCTAGCACGCTATCGTTAACTCAGCGTGAACTAGCCCCAGCCCTCCTAGCGTTTCTCAGTTCAGAGCATATCCCCTAATCAGGGGATATGCTCTGAACAATATTACTTCTAATGTAGGTGGTCTGGTGAACACTCTAAAGCAATAGCCAGATAATAATAATTAATAACGGAGTCGCAATATGAAAAAAACGATAAAAACGATTGCAATGGGGGTTATTGCCCCAGCGCTACTGGCACTATCCACTTTCTCATTCGCAGGAAGTTGGAAAACTGAGAACCTCAACGGCATGACAGTTTATGTCTATACCCCCACAACAAGCCCTGCCCGAAATGGCAAACGCGCGTTGATGATTAACCTCCACGGTTGTGCTCAAACAAATTCCGACCTTAAGAATGGCGGAAACTGGAAGCCGACTGCAGACAAATACGGCATGGTCGTCGCCATTCCTGGCGTACCAGGTGGCGGTGTTATTGCAGGTTGTTGGGACTACTACGGAACGAACCAGTCTCGTAGTAATAAATACAACGATAATCTTATTGGCTTAGCCAACACCTTGAAAAACCGTGGCTCTCTGAATATTGACTCTAAACAAGTTTATATTAGCGGTCTCTCGTCAGGCGCTTCTCAATCCATGGTTGTAGGTTGTCTTGCACCAGAGATATTTGCAGGCGTTGGTATTAACGCTGGCCCTACGATCGGTACTTCTAGTAGCCAAATCGGTTCGGTTCAAACAAATAAAAACGCTGCCAAAAACCTATGTAATAACTGGGCAGGAAGCAGGAAAAGTCATTTTTCTACTCAAATTACGTCAGCCGTATACGGTTCATCGGACTACCTCGTCGCACAAGGCTACAGTCAGCTTAACGTTGATGTCATGAAGGCTGTTGGTAACCCACTTGGCTGGAACAAAAAGGTCAACGGTTTAGGTCATGAGTGGCCAGCTGGCGGTGGCCCTGGTGGCGCTTACATTAAAAACTCTGGTTACAACTATCCTAACGGTCTTACCGACTGGTTATGTAAAAACAACAGACGTGCTGGCGGAAGCTGTAATCCTGGCGGCGGTGGCGGCGGTGGAACACCAACCCCAACACCAACTGCAACACCTCCTCCCAGTGGCCTTTACTGTGGAAGAACGACCAACCTAAATCATTACAATGCTGGTAGAGCAATTCGAAATGGTGTACCACCTTACGAAAACTACTCAGCGAAAGGATCATATCAATGGTTAGGATATGCGAGTGACCGTAAACGCATAAAAGAAAGCCGTACAGGTTATTTTGTTAAAACTTCTTCCTGTCCATAAGTTTTGATATCGCCGAGGGTTGGTGCACTACCACCCTCGGTTTTTTTATTCAAGAAAAGCAAAAGTGATGAAACTTATTAATACTGGTACTCCAGAATTTATACCGCTCTCGTCATGACCTCACGCATCAGACCAATGATGGATAAATACGAAACAGGAAGTTCGATACAGTTAGAAAGTTTGCTTAAACAGACAAAGCACCTCACCAACAACACATTATTGTATTTAGTTATTTTCTATTCGTAACGTAACGCAACCGCGGGTTGAACTCGAGAAGCCTTCCATGCGGGAAACAGCGTAGCAACTAAACTCATTCCCAGCGCAGTGGCCGTCACAGAAACAATATCAGTAACGCGAATCTCAGTCGGCAAATACGTTAACGGGTACACATCCGATTGAAGAAATTGGAAGTGAAACACAGATTCAATAAACGCAACAAAATCTTGTGCCATCAGAGAAAGCAAGCAACCAACACCTATGCCAAGCATGGTCCCAATCAAGCCTATCGTTGAACCCATCACAACAAAAATACCCATAATGCCACGGCCACTTATACCGAGTGTACGCAAGATGGCGATATCACTTTGTTTATCAATAACGACAAGTACTAGGGTCGAGACAACGTTAAATGCAGCAATCGCCACAATCAATGACATCAACAAACCCACCAAATTTTTTGACATCTGTATGGCTTGATATAAATTCCAATGAGTGCGAGTCCAATTGCTGCTGTAATATCCAGAACCCAATTGCTGCGTCACTTCATACACAACACGAGGCGCCGCAAATAAATCGGTCAGCTTTAGCCTTAAGCCCGTAATTCGCCCCTCACTCCCAGAAAGCTTTGATGCTTGAGACAAAGACGTTAATGCCAAGCTCGCGTCCAGCTCCGTTTTGGATTCGATAATTTGACCCACGGTGAAATAAGCAATTTTAGGGCTACGTGTAGATCGGTTCTTATCAGGCACAACAACCATGATTTTATCTAAAACACTCACCCCCATCTTTTTTGCGACGCTTTTCCCCAATAATATAATCGCTTCACCCGAACTAATACGCTGTTGTACTTCAGGTAAAACATAGTCATTAATTAGCGAGACGCTCCGCTCTGCTTCTGGGTCGAAACCATACAGCGCGACAAACATCGATTCACCTTTATGACTTACCAACCCATCCAACTGCACAAAGGGCGCGACAGCTTCAACTTCATCATGTTGCACAATGCGTGTTTGTAGGGTTTTCCAATCCTCGACCCCTTGTCGATGATAGATACCTGCCTGAGGTACAAGCCCTAAAATACGCTGCCGCAATTCGCGATCAAAACCATTCATGACAGACAAAACAAGAATCAATAAGGCAACGCCCACCGCAAGACCAGACATAGACACGCCCGCCAAGAATGATACAGAGCGTGATGTTCGTTTTGCGCCGGTATAGCGCAAACCAATAAACGCGGGGAGATTCATGGCGCCGTTTTTTCCACGAGAATTCCATCAGAAAGCTCGTATACGGTATCCATGGTGAAAGCCATGTGTTCATCGTGAGTTACGACGACGAAACTGGTCGAGAGGCTTTCACTCAATTCAGACATAAGTGCCTGTATGGCAGAAGCATTCCCTTTATCCAAATTCCCCGTAGGCTCGTCCATTAATACACACGCGGGGTCGTTTACTAGCGCTCGCGCAATAGCGACACGTTGACGCTCCCCGCCAGACAGTTCAGAAGGTTTGTGGTGAGACCGAGCGTCTAATCCCACTTTTTCCAAACACGACAAAGCCAAAATATTCGCCGTTTTTTTATCCCGTCCGGCAATAAGTAAAGGCATCATGACATTTTCCTGCGCGGTGAACTCAGGAAGTAGATGATGGAATTGATATACAAAACCCATCGTTTGGTTTCGCACGCGGCCACGCTGATTTTCATTAAGCTTGGCGAAAGATTTTCCATCAACGACAACATTACCACTGGTAGCCGTATCTAACCCGCCCAGAACATTCAATAGCGTGCTTTTCCCACTGCCAGAAGTGCCGACGATAGCTACGCGCTGCGATTTCGCAAGCTGAAAATTCACCCCCTTCAGCACCTCAACAGGCTGAGGACCTTCGTCGTAGGTTTTCGTTACATCGGTACAGGTAAGAATAAAATCTTTATTCATAATTTATTAGGTTTTATAAGTCATATCGTAGGGCTTCCGCAGGCTCAATAGTCGCCGCGCGATAAGAAGGGTAAATCGTCGCAAGGAATGAAACCACAACAGCAAACCCGCAGGTAATTAACGTATCTTCCAAGTGCCACACCGATGGCAAATAACTCACAAAATACACATTTTTATCGAACATCTGAAACCCCATAAGGGACTCCAGTGCAGCCATAATGTCGGAAAGATAATGGGCCACAATTACGCCAGAGACCGCCCCTACAAATATCCCCACCAAACCCATTGCCGTGCCTTGTACCATAAAAATTTTAATAATATCTTGGCGCGTCATGCCTAGCGTTCGCAGTACGGCAATATCTGAACGTTTTTCTGTGACCATCATGATCAAGCTCGTCACTATATTAAACGCTGCAATCGCGATAATGACGCCCAACATAATACCCACCACTGTTTTTTCCATTTTTACGGCTTGAAACAAACTGCCTTGCGTTTGACTCCAATCTTTTCCTGAGTACCCTTCCCCCAAACCTCCTGCAATAATTTTCACAGCATCTGGAGCACGATACAGGTCATCAAAATTTAATCGAAGACCATGGATTTGGCCTGGCATTCGGAATAATTTTTGTGCGTCGTTTAAATGTATCATGACCAAGGTCTGATCAACCTGAGCCCCTACTTCGAACACACCGACCACGGTAAAGCGCTTACTCCGCGGAAATATGCCTGCGGGGGTAATTGACATAACAGGAAGCGTCAGCGAAATCTTGTCCTCAGTGGTGACCCCCAGATGACGCGCAATAATACTGCCGAGAATAATCCCATATTCGCCGGAATGGAGGTTATCTATATGACCAACCAGCATATTGTCCCCTAACTCAGAAACAGCGGTCTCATATACAGGGTCGATGCCTTGAATTTCCACCCCACGCACCGATCGGCCATAGCCGATCAAGCCTTTACCCTCAATAAAAGGCGCTGAGCCCTTCAGCCCATCGTTTCCGGCAATTTTCTCAGAGAGGCTTTCCCACTCTTTCAGAGGTTTTTCGGTGGCGATAAAACCGTGTGGAATCACGCGTAATATTCGGCTTTTCAATTCGTGATCAAAACCGTTCATTACGGACAAAACAACAATCAACGCGAACACACCTAACAACATGCCAAGCAAAGCAAAAAGACTGACGAATGCAATATAGCCATTGCGCCGTTTAGAGCGAATGTAACGGAGACCGATAAACCATGGGACGGAGTGCGACATGGCGCAAATTAAACAGGAGAAACGAAAACGGGACAAGAACTATCTGAGTGATCTATGATGTAGATGACAACGAGAAAACGCATCGACGAGATTATGAACAAACCCGAATCAAAACCGGTAAGTGGACCTGATAAACGGGATTTTTTTCGTGTTAGCCAAGACGTTATTTTCGACTTTAAGCCCGCAGAATCCTTTAATGCAGAGCACGATAAAGCCGAAAATGCCTTCGAGGACGCCCTGTCCCTCAGTCTTATTGAAGAACTAAGACGCTTAGATAAAGATAATATCCAAACATTACGTTTACTGACCGAGAAAAACCGTTTGCTCGGTGACTATCTCCAGACGCTTAGCAGTAAGATCGACCTCATTGCCCGTCATACCTTATTTGCCCAAGACGCCAACTCAAATAGCAAACCCACAACACGTATCAATCTTAGTGAAGATGGGCTCGCGTTCTTAAGCGATCGTCCAATTTACAAAGGAAGCTATATCTCGGTACGGCTGATCTTTCTCCCAAGCTATTCTCCCGTCATCACTTTTGCTAAAGTATTGCGTTGCGATATAAAAGACGATCAACACCAAATAGCCGCTAAATTTCATCGTTTAGCGGATATCGATCGACAAGAAATATCACGACAGATATTAAAGGCTCAAGTGAGTCACCGAAAAAAGAAAAAGCTAAGCCAATAATTCCAACAGGACCTCTTCATGAAAAAAGTCGTATCCGCACTATTTCTGACGCTTTCATTTTCAGCAGCAACGATGCCGACGCCACTTTTTGCGGAGTCGATTCGAGTACCGGTTGGCCAAAGCAGCTATACAGGCGTTACCCCTAAAAAAGGGCAAACTAAAGGCCAAGTCGAAGCTCAGTTTGGCTCGCCAAGCAGCGCTCACGGCCCCAATGGCAATCCACCAATTTATTACTGGGAGTATGAAGATTTTACCGTGTATTTTGAGGGAGACTATGTGATTCATAGCGTGATAAAAAAACGCTAACATCATAATTATCAATAAGTTACATCACTCTTCTAGAAAACACACAAAGAGTAAAGCCAGCTATATAGCGCGTTGTAAGACTAAGCTCTCCGCCTATTCCAAATTGGCTGTTGTCGCAATAAACAACATACCATAGACTCGTTTTCCAAGGCTTTCAGTCCAGCGTCGGTGCCCACCCTGGTGAGTGCTGACGCGACCAAAACCCCCTGCGGAAGTCTTCAAAAAGCGCTCAAATCCCTTCAAACCTAAGCTAAGGCGCTTTGACAAAACTCACCAACACTTCCAGTGAGCTAATTTCAAAAGAGGCATTATCCTCAAGCGTGATTTCATTTACTTTCCGCCCATTCGCAACCAAGCCATTTTTTGAATCACAGTCCACAATCAACCACCCTCCGTCTTTATAGTGGATATCAGCATGGTGCTTGGATATACAAGGGTCCTTAACACACACATCACAGTCTTCACTGCGGCCAAAACGCCACGATTGCTTGCCTGGGGTGACAAGCACACTTTTGAATATTGGGAGGTTATCCTCAGAAAACAGGATAAGAAATATGCCGATACGCCCTTTTAAGTCACGATTAAACTTATCTATGTATCGATCGATCGCTGCCTTTTTCTTTGCATCAAGCTTACCAATAACGCCTTTGAAGCTCGCCCCGTCATCCCAGCCTGGTGGCATCGCATACATCTCAAGTAAACTGGTAGAATCCTCATCCTCGTCGTCTTCCTCGTCGTCATCAATCACCATAGCACTCTGGCCTGCGCCAACACCTAGTGAACGCATCATCACTGTCGCTTCAGGCGCTGTGAGAGACTGAACGCTAAATGCCTCATCACCAAACTTAACCACATCGCCCAACTGCATTACTGCATCAACCTCAATACGCTTATTGTTAACGAAGGTCCCGTTTGTAGAATGGAGATCTTGTACCAGCACCGCGCCATCGCGCTCCATAACCCGTGCATGTTCACGGGAAGGATGCCCTTCCATTACCTGAATGTCGCACGAGTCGCTGCGCCCAACAAGCAGAGAGGTTTCACTGAGATCAAACTCCTCCCCGTCACTAATCCGTTTAAGTTTAAAATTGCTGCTCATATCACGTCCTGACCTGCATAAAAAATGTTGAAGCTCGGTTAAATCGAACTCTCAAAAGATGACCATCCCCCTATACTCGGGAGCTATCCGCGGACTAAACTCATTATGGTCGGAATTCTCTCTATTTTCATTGAAAGCCTAATTTCATTCAAATGCGCTATGCAATATTAAAGGTGCGAATGCATCTCCGATCGACATAATCTCAATTTTTAACTGGATTTTTATGCCAAAATTCCTAGATTCGATCAAATCGTTTGACTATTTTCTACACGATATGCACAATGCCGCCCTCGAAAGACTGGGTAAAAGATAGAGAGGAAAGAACAGATGCTCATATTGACACGTCGTATTGGTGAGACATTACGAATTGGTGATGATGTTTCCCTAATGGTTCTTGGCGTGCAGGGAAACCAAGTGAGAATCGGTGCCGATGCGCCAAAAGAAATTGCGATACACCGAGAAGAAATATATCGCCGCATTCAGCAAGAAAAACAAATTGCAGCAACGCCCCCCACTGAGGAAGAGCGTGAGATTGAACAAAAGGTCTCAAATGGTGCTCGTTTCTATTCAACTGAAGGCATTGTTGAACCAACAGTCCAAAAGAAAGTACCTAACGTAATCGTCAAGAAAAAGCGTGTATTTGAAAACGTATAGGCACCACGCGTCTTAGCGCTCCCTCTTCAGCTAGTCTGTCTGTAGTATGCAACCAAACAACTAAAGACCCAGCTAGCGCTCGAGCTGATTGCCACAAACAGTGTGACTTCCCCGCTTACCTCCCTCTTATGATCCCCCATGCAAAACAACACATGGGGGATTGCACTTTAACTGTGCTTACACGCTATGCTTGCGGCTCAGCCGCCGCCTCAACAGGCTCCAGCGTTTTTGCAATAAAGCGCGCGTGGATGTAGCCCAGGATATAAATGAAGGCCGAAGCGAATATCGCATAGGTACTTGATACCGCTGGGTTGAAGATAATACCCGATAAATTCAATATCAAATGCCCAAATAAACCCACCACCGCGCAAGCGAAAATCCAATAAACATGGATCCCTTTCGGCCCGACCACGCCCATCAAGATGGGAACTAAGCTCGCTGCCGCCAACGCATATATACCTTGCTGGGCAAAAATACCCACAAGCATCGGTGGATTCCAGGCAATAACCAATGCCACCAAACCAATAGCGATCAACACTAAACGAGACAGCATTAAACCGCGACGCGCGTATATTTCGGGTGATTCCGGCTTAGCAAAAGGATGATAAATATCATTCACCGTCATCGCAGAAAGCGAAACCAAAATACCATCTAGCGTACTTAACCCCGCAGCAAGCAAGGTCACTGTGATAAAGGAAGATATATAGGGCCCAAAGGTGCCCGTAGAAAACTCTTGATAAAGGTATGTGGGAACAACAAGATCCTGACGCGTGACCTCAACCCCAGAAAGCTGTGCATAAAACCCAAGAAATAGCGTCAAGGTATACGCTCCGCCCACCACGACACTTGTACCTATAAACTTGGTGACTTGCTTATCGTCCTTTAAGTACAGCACTTTCGTTAAAATATGAGGCTGAAGCATAAGCGCAAAGGTCACCACGAAGGACGCAAGGAAAACGGAAACAAAATCCGCATACAACAGTGAATTAGGAACTGAGGGGTACAAAAGGGACTCGGGATTAAACACGCTAGCGTAATGCTCACTAACGCCTTGTAAGCTACCGAAAATATCACCACCAAAATGCTTCCATCCCTGAAAAAAGAGAAATATTGCGATAACGAACATCATTACCCCTTGGAAAGCGTTCGTGTACGCATGTGCGTAAACGCCGCCCATCAAGACATAAGAAAACACGAAAAATAAACAGCACACCAAGGCCGCTTTCGGAGAAACAGGAAATTGCACACTAAGCAGAAGCGAACTTCCTACCAAGATGAGTACAACGAAAGAAATCATCAACAAGTTCGTTAGTGCAAAAAACAAACTTAAGCCGCGGTGCTTGTATCTATCGTAAATCCAACCTGGAATAGTGATCGACCCCATGGAATCGCCGCTTTTCCGGAACTTTTTCGTCAAAACAATCAGTGCAGTAAAGCTACCCAGCGCAGCAAAAGTAAAATGCAAATACGCAGAAACACCATGCTGGTATACAAAACCAGGGTTAATAACAAAAAGCGCCGTACTCGCTGTGGAAGACGCCATAGTGATCCCTACAAGAATCGGGCTCATATCCTTATTGCCAATTGCAAAGCCTTTAATGCTTTTTGCCTTTTGCATACCTATCCAAGAAAGCCAAAACGTTAAGCCAACGAAGGTGATAAGCAGAAGATACTTAAAAATTTCTGGACCCATAATGTTTCCCAGTGTGCGTTATAGTTATTCTCGCCCTGAACAGATGGCAAATGTACAACGGAGTATATAGTATCGCAAGGGCGTGCGGGAGATAGGACAGGCTAAGAAACGTCTTTACGAAGGGCGATGGCGCTATAGCGGGTAACAGGAGACGAAACCCGATCTACCACAAAGCTCTTACCTATACCGCCATCGAAAAAACCACTCTTTATTCCTCGTCAGCCATCCGGCGATCCGTCCCATCGAACGCAGGCGAAAATACGGCAAACACAACAACCGGTCCGTCGCTTAAACGTTCGGCCCAATGATACGTACCCTTGGGAATAAAAATAGCGTCACCTGGGTGTAATTCGATTTTTCGGTCTTTATAGTTGATTGCAGCGTGGCCTGAAATAATCGTAGCCGAGAGATCGTGATAATCATGGTAGTGCGGCGGCTCATTCGCATTCATAAGCATGAGTACGGCGCTTGAACTACCGCCTTTATACAACGAACGAATCGCGAAGTCCTTTTGCTTCTCCTCCTCCGTCCAGACAATCGCGTCTATTTGCTGCTCAGGAAAAACCACTTTCTGAGCTTTGGGCAACGTTTGGCAACCCGCAACTACTACTAAAACCATCATCAATATAAATACGCGCATACTGCCCTCTTTGGATACAACTTAAGCTTATGGGGACTTCGGTGGCGAGCCCATTTCAGAACGACCTGTCACTTGGGGCTTCTTCGTCAGTAAAACACTCAATCACCGAGCCACCCCACTACACCCCGCATGAACAACGTCACAAACAGCGACATATTGACATAAATACTCGCCGTTCCCCACCATTGTATTGGACCATTTCCAGTGAAGAATAAGTACGCTTATGGTACATTCCCCCACACTTGATCTGAGCACCCAAATCTGAGCAAAAAACTCGCTTTTTGGTCTCAATCAAATCTTTAGAATCACGCATCTGCCCTAGGCTAGATAAGCATGTGCGTTCAACTAAAGAAACCCAGCACCGCTTAACCCTATAAGATTCGTATTAGCAGGCCAAACCCAATGACCGAAGTAGCAGCTAACATTCGAGACAAAGCAAGACAGTATTTCGCCGAGAACAGACTTTCAAGTGATGATAAAACACGCATAAGCCTTTTTTTACAGAGCGTTAAATCAACCAACGCCACCATATTGTCGAAAATAGAGCTTCAGCCGATTGACTGGCTCCCCTATAAACACCTGCACACGCAATATTATAAGGATATAGAGCATTCAACATTGCTCGCAAAAGCAACAGCGTGGAGTTTTAACCCCATGCTTTACATGGAAGCAACACAGATCAACCTGAACTTATGGCAAAATGCTGAAATCACGAAATATTTGGGTGAGTTTTTCGACAAGAATCAGACCTTCTACGAATACCTCGCACTCAGCCATGCGTTCATGTCGGAACTTCGAATACTTGCACTCCTACCCCCAGACTTCGATTTGAATGATCCCTTCATTCATTGCTTACATGAAATCGATCAGGAAAACAGCCGGCAAATTCAAACCCAAGTTCGTATGTTAAAGGACATGGACATCACGTTATCTGACGAGGAAAAGCAAAACATCGTTGATAGTATGCACAGCATCATTGCCGATGCATTTGATGAACTATTAGCCGCTATCGTTAAACGATAATTACTTGCGAATTTACTGGAGAAAATTATGCCGACCGTTAAGTACCGCGGCTACGACGTTTACTACGAATACTACGGTAAAACATCTCGCCCGACGATTGTCTTTGTTAATGGGCTTTCAATGCGTACCAACCACTGGGAACCATTTGTAAAACTGCTCACCGCTCAAAATATTTCGGTATTGCTGTACGATATGCTTGGCCAGGGCGCTTCATCGAAGCCCGTGCTCGGCACCAACTTTAGTGAAAATGCCGATGCGATCTCTCAGGTTATGAGTGAACTCAATATTCCTCAGGCATATATTGCCGGTATCTCTTTTGGTGGTGTTGTTGCCGAGGAGTTCGCTTTTCGCTACCCAGAGAAAACCAAAGGGTTGATTCCTATCAGCACATTTTCCGAGCTAGATGGTCAGCTTAAGCTTCACAGCGAAAACCTTCACATGGCGCTGACCCAAATCGGTTTTGAAGGTTATCTAAACCTATTATTGCCGCTCAATTTTACGAGTAAATATCTTGAAAACATGGCTGAAGTATTAGAGGTTTCAAAACGTCTCTCAAGTTTGAGTCTGGATGTATACGGTATCCAAAACCTGATGGAGTCCCTTGCCCACTTCCCTAGCATTACGAAAGATATTCAAAAAATTACTGCGCCCACCCTCATATTAAACGCTGAATATGATTTTTTTACTCCGCGGCACATTCACGACATTATTCGACGGAATATTAAAAACTCCAAGATGATGATTATTCAACATTATGCGCACGCCTTTACCCTAGAAATTCCCGATATCAGCTGTCGCATCATTGCCGACTTCGTTGATCAAGTAGAAAACAATACATGGGTGGGCGATCAAAGCATGTGGATCGCGTCAGATAAGCTGGATAGCAAAGAAATCGCATACCCTTGTGAAGAGGGCAATCTACGCTTTTTACCGCCGAAAAAATCAGGCAGTTCAGCCCGAAAGAAAAAAGCCACAGCTCAAAGCTAAATCTAAAAGCCCCTAACGGGGCTTTTTACACTCCTTCCGTAATACCGACATCTAACGCTCTTCTCGTACCAATTGACTTAGCGGCACTTTTTCCCATAGCGGCATAAGCGGTGTGTAATACTCTTCGGCCTTACCTTTAGTGCTATTCATATCTCCGGCATTTATAGCTCCGGCATTTGTAGCCCCGCCCTTATCAATTAACCAATAGACGCTTTCTTTCATCCTAACGTTCAGCAATATGCTGTCCATCAGGCGAGAAGGCCCTTGCGGTTCATCACCCAAGGGGTGAGTCATACTGTCCCAATGAATCGGTACTACAGTGGTGGCGCCGACCACTTCAACCACCTCTGCCCAATATTCCTTTTGGTATTGTTCGGTTTGCACGGCAATCCCTGCTACGCTCAAGAACACGATATCAGCATCGATATCGTTCAATAACCCATCCAAATACCCTGTTGAGCCATTAATTAATATCGTCGCTTGAGGGTGCTCAATAATAACAGCATAGGCTCCTCCCTCATGATAATCTGTGAAAGCCGCCGGCTGCTTCAGTGGTTGTGTAATCTCTTTGCCTGCGTCTTCATTGAATTTTTCATCGACAAACACGTAATGCTTCGATTTTAACAAGGTTACGGTAAACTCGCCGAAGCGTTCAGACCGAGCTTTATCTACTACGAGCAATTGCTCCTCTGGCAGTCCCCAGCCCCGCCCCACGTTTGCAGAAGACTCAGAACCAAATATCACCGCGTTTGTCAGTTCAGCCACTGCAGGGGCGTCCATTGCATGGTCATAATGAGAATGAACGGGAATAATCGCATCAACCACCTTGATGCCAGCGCGAGCCAACGAGGCCTTCACCGCTTCCTCATCAGTGGTGACGCCGCTCATCATCTGGCTAAAACTCGGACGAGAGAACCAAGCATCGGTCATGATGGTATTTTTTCCGTCACTCACCACCACTGTCGCGTTGCCCAGCCATTGCACGAACAGCTCATTCTGGCTATTGATCGGTTCTGGAATGAGTGTGTGGTGCTTCAGAAGATCTTCATAATCAAGCTGACTGTTCATATACACAAGCAACACAGACACACTGCTAACAATGGCAATAAGCCCATAAAAGAGGACTTTCTTCATAAAATATGACCTAAAGTGATAAAAAGCAGGCTAGAAAAAGCTGGGAGAGATAAGCACATCCCTTGTTATTCGTCTAAAGTAACATAAATAATTGCTCAACTTCAGAAGATTGCGGCCGAAGATAATTAGATATTTATGAGGAAAATCATCACTTTGCACGCCAAATCTAATCCTCAAGACACTTACTTTCTCAAAATGGCCGTCTATACTGAGTAAGGGAAGGTGCCTGAATGTCGAAATCTATTATGATCTGGGGTACAGAGTCGAAAAATACTCGGATAATCGTTAGAAAGGTCCATTAATTAATGTCGTGGTTGCGGTCCAGTAGTATAAAAGTACGTTTTTACCTACTTGTGGTGTTGTCCCTCGCTACACTGCTCGTGGCGAGCGTGCTCACTATCGCGATTCTGCGCGATTCATTATTCGAATTCAAAAAGCATGGCATCAGCCAAGTCGTGGTGGCAAGTACCGGTGTAGCCGAATATTTTCACGAGCTTGAGGTGTCGGGCGAACTCACCACAGAACAAGCACAGCATTACACCAAAGAAGCGATAAAACGTATGCGCTTCGACGGCGGTAACTACCTTAATATCTTGGATGCCGATGGTATGGGGATTATGCACCCCACCATTGAAGGTTTCGCTGGCAAGGATATGAATTACCTAAAGGACAAACTCGGCGCTCCGATTGTTGTCAATCACATCAAATCAGTGCAAAACGCGGAAAAGGGAGGGTTCAACTACTACTGGTGGCCGCAGCCAGGTGAAAAAGAGCCCTCTGAGAAATTTGCTTACAATAAATTGTATAGTAGCTGGAACTGGATATTCAGCGCCGGCGACTTTTCCGATTCAATCAACAAGGTCGTAGCCGGAAGCGTTAAATCCTCCCTTATCGTGCTTGCTATTACAGGCTTATTTTTGGGCGGGATCTCCTTCGCCGTCATGCGCAGTATCATCTCCCCTCTTCAAGGCACGGTCGAAAGTATGAACCGGATAACCGGCGAAAAACTAGACCTGACAGAACGTATTGATGAAAAAGGCAAAGATGAGCTTAGCGAGCTCGCGGTGAAGTTCAATCGCATGCAGATTGAAGTGCAAGAGGTTGTTTCCGAGGTTAACGTGGTAAACAACAACCTCAATACCTCAGCGGCAGAACTAGTGGTAATTGCAGATCGCACCAAATCTGGCACCGACCGACAAAGCATGGAAATGGATCAGGTCGTCACTGCCGTTAACGAAATGTCGGCGACGGTGAATGAGATTGCGAGCAACACGGCTCATGCTGCAGAGATTGCCGGTAGTACCAACCAAAAAATGGACGCGGGTAAGTCAAACATTAACGAAACCATTGTCTCCATGGATACATTGGTAACAAAAATTGCCGATTCTAGCTCGACGATACGTCAACTGCTCGATACCGCAGAAAAGATTAATAAGGTGCTTGATGTAATCAATGGCGTAGCCGAACAAACGAACCTGCTCGCCTTAAACGCCGCGATTGAGGCTGCACGCGCTGGCGAACAAGGTCGCGGTTTTGCGGTCGTGGCTGACGAAGTCAGAACATTGGCAAAACGCGTACAAGAATCGACCCACGAAATCGACGAAATTATTCAACACATACATGCTGGCGCTGAGGATGCATCAAAAAGTATGGCTGCCGTTGTTTCTGTAGCAGAAACAACCAGCGATAAAACGCGCCATACCGGCGAAGCCCTTGAGCATATTATTCAAGCCGTGTCTGAAATGAATGACCTCAATATGCAAATTGCAACCGCTGCGGAACAGCAAGCTGCAACAACGGAAGAAATTAATCGAAACCTCATTGGCATTAATAATATTACCCATACCGCTCAGGAAGATGTCCACCACGTTAAATCCGCAACGGACGGTTTATACGATATGGCGAGACAAATGGGCAAAGCGATTGATCGATTTATTCACTGATTCTGCTATTCGATCTTGTAGTTCATCCTTGCTATTAACCTTTATTTCTATGTATTGCGCCTAACTATTCACCTGACTGCTCACAAATAGTTTTCAGAATTGCTTTTCAAAATCACTCTCTGTACTTTAGTTGAAGGGATACAATCAGCCGTTGTGACAAACGCACAAGAATAAGGAATATTCCAATGAAATGCCTCATCATATTTTCTCTCGCTCTACTTCTCATTAGCTGCGACGATAAAACTGAAAATAATTACTATTACAACTATTCAGACCCACAAGACGAAGCTTGTGTTACGTCACCAATTAATACCACAGAGGTTTTCCCTCAAATAGATTTAAGCGCAGCCGCGGAAGCTTCTCAAACTGCAGGGAGACAGCTCACTACATCAGGTGTCAATATTGGCTTAGCCAACACTGGCTTGAAAACAGCAACCTCGACTACGCTTTCAAGTTCAGCGTTCTCCTTGCCTTTGTCCAATGACTTTTCGACAACATCGATTAATTTTGATGTTGATCTGAGTGCAGGCACAAATATTGGTACCGTCAGCATCAGCCTAGATACGGTGGCCGGCGTGCCAAGTACCGTATCTACATTTAATGATCTGAGAATTTTAGCGAGCGTTATCAATGCGCAACTATTTTCACCTTCTGGCGGACAGTCAACGATCGACGTAGTTGCTGATGCCATTGATCTAGGAAGCGGCGGCTTTGGTATAACGTTTTCAGCCACGGAAGAAGGCGTCAGCTCAGTAATATCTTTAGCTAATCTATCAGCCAATTCTTCTCAACTGGGGTTAAGTGGCCCAGTCCCTACGTCTACACTAGGAGTTCCACAATCCACAAATGGATACTCCGCACAAGCTATTGAAATTACAACGCCTGATGGTACAACCGTAACCTACAATGCGCTAGCCGCTGATACCGCGGCAGAAACGGCGGCAGGTTTAAATGCCTTACAAGGTGTGACCGCGACAGCACAAACACAAGTGGTACTATCTTTTTACAACAGCCCTAACGGGAATATGGTTGTGACCATAAATGATGTTGTGCTTTCCAGCAATACGCTCTCCTCGCTTGAAACAGAAATAAATTCTCTAACAGAAACGACTTTGCCTGGTGTTTCTGCGGAGCTTAATACTTCAGGCTTAGCGTTATCTTTAATCTCTGCAACGGGGAATGACATCGAAATAAGTATCGATAGCATTGATGATGGTGACTCGCTGACGGTCCAGGGACAGGTTTCCACAAATGGAGGACTAAGTGTTGGCCGGCCCCAGGTTTTGGAGGCCGATCCCACTGGTGATGGAATCTCCGTGCCACCTGCGACCAATGATATTTTCAGTGCTACAGCGAATAAAAGCGTTGTCGGTGGGGAAATCACCGTTTTGTTGGCCGATGGCTACGATATTGAGCAGCCGATAATTCAAAATCTTATTCAACCTCTTAGCGCTTCAGAGTTCACCGATGTCACCATCAACCCTTTTGATCCACTCGTTGGAGGAAGCTACAACCTCCGCACAGAAGGCCAAATTTTTGATAGTTTAGGCCTGCCACACAATTTACAATTATATTTTTCTAAGCAGGGGTACAACCCAAATACCCCTTCGTCTCAAACCAATCACTGGAAAGTGTTTGTGCTGATTGATGATTATAACGTTGGGGACCCCGATACCACACTCGCACCTCCTGCCAATACAGAAGCGACGCTTTCGCAGTTCAACATTTACTTCTATTCCAATGGAGAAATTAATGAAAGCCTTAGTGATACCCTTTTGATATCAAATTGGACTCCCTTCGATGACGAGGGCAACCACAACGGAGCGCAGTTACCCCTAAATATCAATGATGGTGGATCCGCTCCTGTAGATATCCCGCCCTCGAGTTCGAACTTTATTATCCACACATCACAGCTCACACAAACAGGTTCTGGATCAACAGTATTTGATATCGAACAAAATGGAATGACCAATGAAAGCACAGGGAGTTGCGAGGACTAAGTAAAAAAAGCACGGACACTTAAGAACGCAATACCGCTCTGCGACGCCCCTAACCCATCGCTTGGGGCACACGCTCCAAGCGATATCTATTCTATTGAACCCCACCCCAAAGGGATCTATACTGGACGAATATTGATCAACATGGATCCCTGGAATGAATACTATTCATAATCAACAGGTACACTCAAGCCCCACTTCTGTTAGCAACGCAGCGCCCACCAAAACGGACAGCCTTGAAGCGCCACGACCTGCAAACGAAGACGCTACAGACAGTACGACCATACAAGATAGATCAACACGCTCCGCTCAAACCAATGCAGCGACGTTACAAGCTCATCTAGACGTAAGCATGGGCAGTAAAAACGATCCCATGCGCCTGGTATATAAAGCCGCTCTTGAAGGGATCAACGAAGCACTAGAGCCTACTATGGGGCCTGATGCCGCCCAAAAGATTCAAGACAACGGAATAGACGTCTCCCCTCAAGCCACAGCCGACAGGATCATAAGTTTCTCCACTGCCTTCTTTAGCCAATATCAAGAGCAAAACCAGGATATGGGGCTAGAAGAACAAGTTGACAGCTTTCTCTCACTCATTGGCGGTGGCGTAGATCAAGGGTTCAGTGAAGCCCGTGAAATACTGGATGGCTTCGGCGTATTAGAAGGCACAGTCAAAGAGGATATCGACAAAACCTACGAACTCGTATTCGAGGGATATGAAAATTTTCGTGATCAAATACTAGGTAAAAGCGAAATCTCGGACACCGCAAATACCCCTAGTAGCACTAACAGCAACAATGGAGATGGAAGCTAAAATACGATCACACTATCGCTGCGTAGAAAATACAATCACTCAGCGCAATATCAGCCCGTTCAGTCGCCATAAACACACGTAAATTTCGTTTCGCGGTAAGACGCCCTTCGACAATTTCGAAAAGAGCCTCAATCACCTCCTCCCCATGATCGTTAATCGCAGTTAGACAATCACCTAAACTACGATCTAGCCACGCTAATTCTGTGCCCGCCTCCGTCACTTGATAATTAAGTTTTTCAATATCGGGAATCAAAGTAATATCCACATCATCTGTTTTATTCACCCCATAACACAGCGACATTCCCTCCTGAGCTTTTATACGAACGGGGTGGCAAATAACATGAATATCCGGCGGTGCCATTGAAAAAACATCAGGTCGAGTTGCCAGAGCCATTAAGCCTTCATACGCCGTGTGATGTGATTTTTCTTCCTTTGCACCGCCACATTCAATCGTAACAATCGGGCAATTAAAATTTTGTTCCATTAATGAACCAACGACCAATTGCGTCACCACCATCTCGGTAGCAAATAACGAAGCCATTTTTCGCACCGCCATATGGTCACTGATTGAGACGGCAAACGCGGGGCCATTCCCTGAAGTATTATGAAGATCGACTACAAACTGAGGGCATAAATCTCGAATATATTCGGTAATGTGCTTTGCTAGCTCAGTCACCCTATCGTGACAATCAAAGTACCCAAACCGACGATTTAAATCGAATTCCCCAGGAATAAATCGCTGCGTAAACACTGGGGTTTGTCGCGCAGCTCGCACGGATGAAATAACAATCGCCAAGTTGGTTTCTGGAACTATTTTTTGTTGTAACAGTTTGAATACCGCCAACAATCCAGAAGGCTCGTTCCCATGAATCAAGGTACTTATTACACGCCATTGATCTGTATTTTTTCCTTTTATTTCGATAACACTCGAATCGTGTAACTCTATCAACCACTCTTCTACTGTGTTGGGCAGTGTAATGGTATCTGACTTTAGAATACTCAGCATGAAAGCTCCCAATCGCTTACGGGCGCTTTGGTCTTTTGAAGGGCCATATAACGCGAAAACATTTTTGAGCAGGCTTCTGTACGACCATGTTTTTCTTCAAATTTTTTCACCATTGCTCTCTGCCAGCGGGCGCCAGTACGCATTTTTTCGAGACGCGCCTTGATAAGGCCCAGATAAAACTTTGCCTCTTGAGGAGAAATACCTATAGACAACAGGCCCTGCTCGGCTAGGGGTAACATTTCATAGATAACATCAGTAATGGGAAGTTCTACTAACTGATGATTGCTGGGCTTGGTCCAAATAATCGACGCGTCTAAACCATTTTTTGCTGCACGGTAAAAATTATATTCAGCGAAACGAAATGGCATTACCGCCAAAAAATCACGAATACTGTGTTTTAACCCCATCACCAGCCCCGTAGCAAACGCTGCGTTCGCACACATATCGACAGTGGTCGGACCGGCTGGCAGCGCCCGCATCTCAATTCGTACATGTCCACCATCATTTCCAGAATACACTGGGCGATTCCAGGGCCAAGTTGTGCCCATATGCAAACACAACTCTTCTAACTTAGGTATACCGCCCGCTTTAATAACGGACATCGGGTTTTCATTCGAAAGAATAGGAAATATGGGCGGGTATAAAGCAACCGTTTCCGCAAAAATTTCCCAAGCGTCCTCCCGTACCCAACCATGACCAAAGGTCACTCGTGCGGGCTGTCGCCAATTGAATTCGCTACGCACTCTGCTATCAATCGATTGCTTAAACAAAGCAATGCGAGTTTCGTCCCACAACATTTTATCCAATAAAATAGGAGAGTTTGCTGAAACAGCAAGAAGTAAAGGCGTAACCAGCTGAGTCACGTTAAAACAATCTGCGAACTCATCTGGCTTTACCATCAGGTGGTATTGAAAAGATGTATTAGCACCTTCCAAAGCAACATGGCTACTGGTTAACTTTATTTCATCTTCACCACGAATATGCACATGAAAATTCTCACCTCGCATATTCAACAAGAACTTCGATAGCCCGCGGTAACGGGGATAATTAGTCATATATTTGGGGGTTAGATGAGATTCACGCAGTGTGGGCAAAATGCCCGTAGGTACTATATGAGCGCCAAACGCTTTGGCGACAAGATCTAAATTATCCAAATTATGCGTCATTGCGCTTTCTAAGGATGAAAACGCCACAGCGTTTAGAGGCAGCGGGTCAAAATTGACCTCTAAATTAAATTTGTTCAGCTCCACCGTGTAATTGTCGCTGCCTGCCGCCTTAATAATTTCGCTGTTCAGGGGTAAAACCTCGCCCTGAGAATCGACAATATAATTCTCTAATTCCGCCCCCAACATCGGGGTACCCAAGCCAAAACTCGGCGAACGAATTTGGGTTTTTAACGCAGATAAGCATTCATACAATCGCTCCGAAAAAGCGTCGTATTCTTTCTTGGAAAACTCCTCTCGCTCAATCGCTAAGCCCATGCTCGCCCCGTTACACATGTTTATCGAGGTAAGACTACCTCAGGAATAACACTATAAAGACATGGGCCCAAACGCTTCATGATTTACATCATAGCTTAAGCATTAGTATAGCCAATTGAGGTGTGGTGATACTGATGGAGGCAACGGCAGGCTGGGCTGAACTATATTGAACTGGGTTGATTCGCTATTGGGTAACACCAGCGCTTTGCACGAAGGTTTCCTGAATAATACGAGCGTCGTTACTTGCGCGGTGACGAGTGAGTTTCAATTGCTTCATGACGTGTTTTTTGACGCTATGCCAGTGATCCATCTGAGACTCACTCATAATCGTTTGGATATCGTACATTCGAAAACCACGCCTCACTTTGGCCGCATCAAATAAACGAATCATCCACGGTTCGTCGACAACCCAACCGTCGGTGTACACAGCCTCACCATCCAATAAACAATTCAGCTCATCCGCAACGGTACATACAGGTTTGCCCTTTTCCGCCAGCATCTCACGCGAAATACCATGGACGCTTTCCGCAGATTTATCCCAATGCGTCCAATGCGGATCAGGCTTTATTAATGCACAATATCGTTTCCCACAAGCCATCGAAAGACCCACTTCAATAGGGTAACTGAGCCCACCGAAACCAGAAGCTTCTACATCAACGATATTGGGATGACGTATTTGATGCATACCCGCATATATCCATAATAACCGACTGTCAGAATCATCCATCATGGTATCGCACTACTAAACGCGCAAATACTCAGGACCTATGTAAGCAGCATAGTACGTTTTGACTAGCCAATGAACGTGAATATCATCACTGTCGCCATTGAACTTATGTTGAATTTGACGATAGAATCATAGCGCGACAACTTTCAATACATATACAGTTACCGACTACACTACTGCGGTAACTCAGGAGTAATACCCTAATGGGACTAGACATTATCGGGGCTGGATTTGGTCGAACAGCAACAATGTCATTAAAAATGGCATTGGAACGACTTAACTACGGCCCCTGCTACCACATGAGTGAGCTCGTACAAAAACACCCCGACCACCTCGCAATCTGGTCTTCCGTAACAAACGAAAAAAACGTCGACTGGAACCGAATTTTCGCAAACTACCGTTCAACGGTGGATTGGCCCTCGGCCAACTATTGCGTTGAGCTCGCCCATTTTTACCCAGAAGCTCGGGTTATACTCACAGAAAGGGATCCCAACGAATGGTATACGAGCGTTATGAATACCATATACCCGAAAAGCCTTGCTTTTACGCACAGCAGAAAAATGTACCTCCAACGAATCGGCGCATGGATTACAGATAACATATGGGAGAAAGTATTCAATGGAAAAATCGAAGATAAAGATTACGCAACCGATGTGTATCTCCGACATATAGCAACGGTAAAAAAACAAATACCGCATCATCGCCTTTTTATTTTAGATAATGAACATGGATGGGAAAGTATTTGTGATTTTTTACAACGTCCTATTCCATCATCCCCATATCCTCATATTAATAAACGCCAGGAATTTCATGTCGGACAAGGTGTTGTACCTAATGTTGCAAAAATATAGGTCAATCAATTCACGTGCTCTGAAATCAAAGCCGATTGAATTACATCAAGATTTTCCTGTGCTTTTTCATAAGGCGTTATGATGGGGTAAAATTTAGAGTGTGATGCTTTAGGAAGTAAATATTTTAGAAAGGTAGCCAAAGTCCCTGCTGGACCAAGATCCACATAATCGTATTCACCTGAGCGCTCTAAGAAGTTTATCGTATTTTTAAACTCTATCGGCTGACGAGCGATTTTCCATAATGCGTCGATGGTGAGCTCCGGCAGTTCACCTTCTTGAGCACAGCAAACCAACGGAATACTGGGCTTATTAAAAGTAAAATGCGACATCAGATTTCTATAGGCACCCTCTGCGCGCTCGATCCATCGAGAATGGTAAGGATATTCAACGGCTAGCTCCTGATATACCAGACCTTTGTCTTGCAGATATCGCACGACGTCATCATGATACTCACGAGGCAATGCAATCACGTAGTGGGATTGAAAATTAACGGACGCTATATCGCTGCGCTCAACGAGAAACGGATGATCAAAAAATTGCTCCGGCGCATCCATTATGGCAATCATCAAGCCTGGCTGAGCACTTTGTTCCAGTGCGCTAGACTGACTTAACAAAACATCTAAAGCGGTCTCTTCGTCAAAACAACCCGCCTGACAAGCCGCTGCAAACGTCCCCATACTTGCCCCCAATACATAATCGGGCACGAGGCTGTTCTCCTCAAACACCAAGGACAAAGAACGTTCAATAAGGAAGATGCCGGTATTCGTAAAAGCACTTTTATTGAAGACATCGGTCTTGAGCTTTGTCTCATCAAACAAGATATCCACCATGGATACCCCTAAACGAGCAAATGCCAGCGCATCTAAACGACGAAAATGCGCCCTAAAAGAAGCATTATTATGATAGAGGTCTCGGCCCATTTGATAATAATGCGAACCTTGCCCAGAATACATAAAAACGACTTTTCTACCGTTACTCACCGACAGCTACCTTCTAAGATTTTGATTTCGGTACAATATAACATACCTTAGGTAGGCCATTGGATACACCAAAACTACTCAGCCTCAAAGACCACGACGCAATTACGCCCATTGCTCTTCGCAGAATAAAGCGCCTTATCCGCTTGCTCAACCCACTCTACCGTTCCTTTTTCCTCAGTGAGTGCAGAGATGCCAACAGATATTGTAATTCTAGCGTCGTCCTTAAACACTGACGATTCAATTTTTGTTCGCAATTCTTCTGCCAACTGACCTGCGCCAGCAATCGTCATATTTTTCGCGAGCACCAAAAACTCTTCACCGCCATACCGATAAACACTTTCAGCGGTCCTCACATTAAGTTCTAGAATCTCCGCGACCTTTATAAGAATATCATCGCCGACTTGATGCCCAAAGGTATCGTTAATTTCCTTAAAATAATCGATATCAACCATCAATGCACACATCGGCAACCCTTCCGTCACATGTGATTTAAAAACTTTTTCTAGCGAAGCATCCATCGCACCTCTATTACCGACCTGCGTCAACGGATCCTTTTGACTCAACTTTTTAAGTGCTCGGCTTTGGTTTCGCATAACCAAAGAGAAGACATAAGCGCACGTTACGTTAACGAAAAGCGTCACCAATATTTTGAGAATAGCCAATGGGGCTAGCTCTTCCTGCAAAATAGGGACGATCGCCACGATAGAAAGGCCACTCAATAACAGGGCTATTTTCGGATGAAGAAAATAAAAGATGACGACAAATGCAGGGTAAGCCCAATGAATTTGCTGCCCCCCTTTAATATAAATTGTCGATATGGTTCCCAGGATAAAAACGGCGGCAGTAATATATCCTGGTATTTTCACTTTGCCTGTGACAAAAACGAAGGTAAATACGGCCATGGTCCCAAGCAGAATTCCGACATCTAGCAACGCTAAACTAAGCTCACCAGAAACAAAGCGTATAACCGTAAATGGAATAATAACTAAACCAAGAATCGCGCATAGCGCCAGAAGAATATACTCCGTTTCTGTCCGCTTTCTTCTATGCATATACGTATCCGAAAGATTGATATCTACAATAATTTCTAAGGTATCCCGTATATATACGGCCTTGAAGTAAGATTAGCCCCTAATCAGAGCTTCACGATGGATATATATCAAACACATCACATCGTAGATAGGAGTATAGCTCGTAGAGAATAGGATAAACGCGAAAGAAGTGGTGTCGAAGTGGTGTCGAAGTGGTGCCCGGGGCCGGACTTGAACCGGCACGATCTTGCGATCGGGAGATTTTAAGTCTCCTGTGTCTACCAATTCCACCACCCGGGCATAATCGAGAGGTTTTTTTAAGCAGGGATTGGCGCCCTTCTCAAAGTTTTTTACGAGTTCTTTGAACTCGGCCAATTCGTCGTTTTCGGCTCCTGCCTTCAACGACACTCGCGCTGTCCTGCGCTTCGCACCACTCGGGCTTAATCGAGAAGTTTTTTAAAGTAGGTATTGGTGAACCTACTGTGCATCCGTGTATGTGGAGGCGCGAGCCGGAGTCGAACCGGCCTAGCTGGATTTGCAATCCAGAGCATAACCGCTTTGCTATCGCGCCCTCTACCCTGAATCGTCTACAGCGTTTTAGGGCTGCGAATTGTACTGGATTTATTTTTTAAATCCTAGTCTATCTTGCGTGATATCAGTGATCTAATGGGCAGATCAGTCTCGTCCCATCAATGCTGGCCATGCGGCCTTGATATACACCAACATTGACCAAATAGTAAGCACCGCTGCCGCATATAAGGCCACAAAACCAATCTTGTTAAAGAGTGGAAATGTGGTGGGCGTAAAGGCCAGTAAGATGACGATCGCTGCAATCTGAAAAGTCGTTTTCACCTTCCCTATACTCGACACTGCAACGCTTGCACGCTTACCTAGTTCAGCCATCCATTCTCGTAGCGCGGATATGACGATTTCTCGGCAAATAATCACAATCGCGGGCAAGGTAAACATTACGTCGTTATGACTCTGGATTAACAGGGCAAGCGCGACGGCCACCATAAGTTTATCGGCAACGGGATCAAGGAAAGCACCAAAAGGAGACGCTATATTGTACTTTCTCGCGATATAGCCATCCAAAGCATCGGTGATGCCCGCAAGCCCAAAAAGCGCCCCAGAGGCTAAAAACCGCCATTCAAACGGCGAATAATAGAGAACAACCAAAAGCGGTATAAAGACTATACGGCACATGGTGAGCTGGTTAGCGGGGTTTAAAAAAGGATGCTGTGGCACGCAGTTACAACCTTGGGTAAGAAATTTTGGGGAACACTACTCACTGTGAAGCACACTGTAAACCTCTTCCGCCATTTTTTTACTGATTGATGGGACTTTGGCTAAATCGTCGACATTTGCCTTCATTACTTCCTGCAGCCCCCCAAAATGACGGAGTAGCTCCCGTCGGCGCTTGGGGCCAATACCTGGGATATCTTCTAATGCAGACGTCTTGCGCTGCTTGTCTCGGCGTTGCTTATGACCTGTAATCGCGAACCGGTGCGCCTCATCTCGCACTTGCTGGATTAGATGAAGGCCAACATCATCGCTTTCTATGGCCATTTCCCTTCCGTCTTCGAGTACCAGAGTTTCAAACCCTGGTTTACGTGTATTACCCTTGGCGACACCGACGAGCATAATTTCATCAATCCCTAGGTCAGCCATAACTTTGCGTGCCGTGGACAATTGGCCTTTGCCCCCATCTATAAGTAGTAGCTCAGGCAGGGATTTACCTTCTTTTTGCAAGCGGGAATAACGTCGTGTAATGGCCTGCTCCATCGCGGCATAGTCATCACCGGATTGAATACCTTCAATATTAAAACGGCGATAGTCGCTTTTGAGTGCGCCGTTTTTGTCAAATATCACACAAGAGGCAACGGTTCGCTCTCCACTGCTGTGACTTATATCAAAACACTCAATGCGCCCTGGCAGCTCATCCAAACCAATAATGTCTTGTAGGCGCTCAAAACGCTGCAATAAGGTCTGTTTCGCATTTAAATGTGTCTTTAAATTCTGGCGCGCTGCCTGCAAAGCCATGGCTAACCATTTCGCACGATATGTTCTGACATTGGAGGTGATCTTAACTTGGTACTGCGTCTGATTTGCAATCGCCTCAGCAAGTGGCTTCTCGTCAGCAAGTGTGTGGCTTACAATAATCGCTGAGGGGGTCTGCATTTGTGAGCCACCCAAATAGTTATGCGCAATAAAAGCACTCAAAACGCTCGGCTCATCGTGACCTAAGCGATCTTTCGGCAGGTAGCTTTTGCTGCCCACTATACGCCCTTGTCGAATAAATAACACATGAACACAGACCGAGCCGCCCTCGACAACGCATGCGATTGCATCAAGGTTACTATGCCCCGCTTCTACCACTTGTTGCGCCTGAACTTGTCGAAGCGCGGTGATACGGTCACGCATCAGCGCCGCTTTTTCAAATTCTAATGACTCCGAAGCTGCTTCCATTTTGGTAACAAGCTTATTGTGAAGCTGATCATTCTTAGCCTCTAAAAACAACGCGGTTTGATCCACATCCTCCGCGTATTCCTGCGCGGATATGTTCTCCTCTACACAAGGTCCAGAACAGCGGCCAATCTGGTAAAGTAAACACGGGCGCGTACGATTTTTATATACGCTATCTTCACACTGCCGAACACCGAAAGTTTTTTGCAAAAAACTCAGGCTTTCCCGCACTGCACCCGCATTGGGGTACGGACCAAAATACTGGCCTTTCTTTTTTTTTGTCCCGCGATGAAACGACAACCGCGGATACGTCTCATTTTGGGATAAAAAAATGTAGGGAAAGGATTTGTCATCACGAAGCACCACATTAAAAGGTGGCTTTTGTGATTTAATAAGGTTGTGCTCGAGAACCAAAGCCTCGGCTTCACTCGGCGCAATAGTAATTTCGATAGATGCAATACGCTTTACCAGCGCACGAGTCTTTACTGGAAGGCCTGTCTTCTGGAAATAACTAGAAACGCGGTTTTTAAGGTTTTTGGCTTTACCGACGTAAAGGATGTTCCCGTCGCTATCATACATTTGATAAACGCCAGGTTGTTTGGTCAGGGTTTTGAGAAAACTTCGATGGTCAAAACCAGCGGAGGTTTCGGAATCAGACATTAAAACAAACTTTCAACAACAAGTATTTTGTATTTAACGGCCAAAAGCGCCAACTCAACATCACTGTTAATATTGAGCTTCTCAAAAATTCGATAGCGATAACTGTTGACTGTTTTAGGGCTAACACAAAAAGCATCCGCAATCTGGTTCACCTTTACCCCGTTGGCGATTTGAATAGCCGTTTGCAGCTCACGTTCTGACAGTTGTTCAAAGGGCGAGGCTTCGGTTTTATTCTGACCAAAATTTTTCAGAGCAAGTTGTTGGGCAATATCACTGCTGATATAAAGCGAGCCACCGACAACCGTGTTGATAGCACTGACAATTTCATCAAAGCCCGCACCTTTTGTGACATAACCAGAGGCACCAGCTTTCATCAAACGTTCAGAAAAAAGTTCGTCGGAAAGTGCCGTCACAGCGATGACTTTTGCCGTATCGCACGCCGTTTGAATTTTGCGCGTAGCTTCAAGCCCACCAATACCTGGCATCTTTACATCCATGAGAATCACATCAGGACAAATCTCACGAGCAAGCTTCACCGCCTCTTCACCGGTTTTTGCTTCGCCAACTACCTCAAATCCATCCACATCGGCAAGCATACGCACAATCCCCATACGCACGAGATCATGATCATCAGCAACGAGTATTTTGGTCAAACGCAGTTCCTCAGTTGGAATCTATGTGATGGCAGGTATGTAAGTCTGCTAGTGGCACACTTGTTGATCAAACTCACCCAGAGATCTATAACGCTAAATAGCGAACAGCCATTGAGCCCTTGGGTGAAAAACAGTCCTATGCATCATACCAGGTCGGGCAATTTACCATTGTTAGGCAATTTTGCATAGAGTGATTCTTGTCCATTTTAAGTGTTTGCCAAGAAAATAACCCTTGCAAATTCAACCACTTGGCATACTAAATCGTTAAGGAAAACACCCACCATATTCACCGTGCTCTGAGAACACTCATATGGTATTTTAGAAACCACAAGAACTGGCGCACACCCTGCCCTCTCGTACACTCCTATGGCTCAAATCATACTGCTAAACAAGCCCTTTAATGTGCTTTGTCAATTTACCGATAAAGAAGGACGAGCCACCCTGGCTGACTATGTGGACCCGAAGAAGTTTCCCCGTTATTACCCTGCCGGTCGATTAGACTACGATTCGGAGGGGCTCGTATTGCTCACCAACGAAGGGGCGCTCCAACACCGTATTAGCCACCCCTCTCAGAAGCTTGAGAAGACTTATTGGGTGCAGGTAGAAGGCGCCCCCACCTCAACCGACTTAAGCCCTATTGAAACGGGGCTGAAACTAAAAGATGGGCAAACCTTACCCGCCAAAGTTCAGATCTTAAGCCCACCCAACATCACTGATCGATCCCCACCCATTCGTAAACGTAAAAACCTACCGACAACCTGGCTAGAAATACGCCTGAGTGAAGGTAAAAATAGGCAGGTACGTAGAATGACAGCAGCCATAGGGTTCCCAACGCTCCGACTTATACGAACAGCTATAGGACCATGGAGCATTGATCAACTTAGCCCAGGAAGCTATCGTACCGAGCAAGTCCATTTACCAAAACAAACAACACGCACACGAGCCAAAAAATAATGAATAAGCGCGCTGCTCTGCCCCACATCACCGTATCGACTGTCATTCAAAAAGACGGCAAGTTCTTACTCGTCAAAGAGCAACCAAACGGCAAATTGGTATACAACCAACCCGCTGGGCATATGGAAAACGGTGAAACTCTGTTAAACGCAGCACTCCGCGAAACGCGTGAAGAAACCTGTTGGCACGTAAAGATTACGGGAGGTTTGGGGGTTAGCCAATATAGAGCGCCCAGCAACGGCCTTACTTATGTACGGCATTCATTTGCAGCAGAGGCCTTACATTTTGACGAAAATGCCAAGCGAGACCCTGACATCATCGATATAGAATGGTTGAGCTACGAAGAAATAATCCACAAAAAAAGCGAGCTAAGAAGCCCATTGGTATTAAATGATATTGAACGATATCTTAAAGGCGAACGAATGGACCTGAAATTTATTGAAGGCTATATTCGGGTCTCGCAATAAAACACCCCGTTAAAATGGCCAACACGCTGTCTACAGGTTTGACTATTATTGGCGATGCATTCGATGCAGACCATTTAACGCGGCAATACGATAAGCTTCCGCCATTGTGGGGTAATTAAATGTCGTATTAACAAAATACTCAATTGTATTCGCACTGCCAGACTGGTTCATGATGGCTTGGCCAATATGCACAATCTCTGAAGCTTCCGCACCAAAACAATGAATACCAAGAATCTCCAACGAATCAATGTGAAACAAAATTTTCAACATTCCAACGCGTTCGCCACTGATTTGGCCCCGCGCTGTATCTTTAAAAAATGCACGACCTACTTCATATGGAATTTTTGCGGTCGTTAACTCCGCTTCTGTTTTACCTACAGAACTAATTTCTGGAAGGGTATAAATACCCGTCGGCGCATCTTCAACAAATCTCGCTTCGCGTCCCATAATTGTATCGATGACAGAACGTCCTTGATCAAAGGATGCACTCGCCAAACTAGGCCAGCCAATGACATCCCCAGCAGCGTAAATATTTTCAACTTCAGTACGGTAACCCTTATCTACATCTACTTGACCACGATGATTCGCTTTAAGGCCAACATTCTCTAAACCCAAACCATCGGTATTTCCCGTGCGGCCATTACACCAAAGTAAGGCATCTGTTTTAATGCGCTTGCCAGAGGCTAACTTTATCTGCACGCCACTATCCGTCGCTTCGACAGATTCCAATTCCTCACTATGGCGAACCATGACACCACCATTACGTAAGTGGTAACTCAAGGCATCCGAAATTTCATCATCAAGAAACGACAGTAGCCGCTCTCGGCCATTAATCAAATCGACCTTCACGCCCAGGCCAGTAAATATGGAAGCATATTCACAGCCAATGACACCTGCACCAAAAATAACCATGTTACGAGGCGTATGCTGCATTTCTAAAATCGTGTCACTGTCGTAAATACGCGGGTGAGTAAAATCCACCTCAGGCGGACGATAAGGGCGAGAGCCGGTAGATATTAAGAAATGTTTAGCGGCGACAACATCGCGCGTACCGCTCTTCCCAAGAATCTCAACTTTATTGTCCCCAAGAAAAGTTGCTGTACCGGTATGCGAAGTAATGCGATTACGAACGAGGTATTCCGTATGTAATTTAACTTGATAAGGAATTACTTGTTTCGCGGCGTCTAGCACTTCTGGGTAGCTAGGCGTTTTAGTGCTACCGAGAGAACGAAAAATGGGTTGCGTACGATAGCGAATAACCTGTTTCACCGCGTTTCTCAACGCTTTTGAAGGGATCGTACCTCTGTGAGCACAATTACCGCCAAGAAGATCCAATGCATCCACCACACCCACTTTTAGCTTGTTTTTTGCCGCTGCTATTGCAGCAGACTCGCCCGCAGGTCCCGCACCAATCACTAACACATCGTATTCGTAGTTTGCCATTTAACTCTTACTTCCTAAACTCTATGTATCACTAAAACAATTGCGCCATTCAACTTCACCAACAAAAGAAATACGCACTCTAGTGGCGTAACCAATTATCTATTTCTTAGTTGCATCGTAAGATAATGCATCAGATTTCTTATCTGATGAATCTGCATTTTCTTCTTCACACTTTTTAGGGTCACCGCCACAAATATCGCATTCTGTATCAACACCTAAGGCGCTCATGCCGCCGCACGAACCTTTAATCGGCTTGTTCGCAAAAATAACACCCACGGACATTCCAATCACGATAAGAAGGAGCACCACAAAACTCAAAACAAATACCATCATAAATCCACCATATACCGCTTAAATTCTTCTGTCATATCGACGCGAAAGCCATCATCTTCGCGCACCAAAAAATATGCCGCTAAGCTTAACTGCTCAGCCATCACCATACCCTTCTCTGGGCCTAAGACATTAATCGCTGTGGCGTAGGCATCTGCCAACCCGCCCAGTTTAGTAATCACCGTCACAGAAGCTAATTTATGCTCAATAGGTCGCCCTGTTTTCGGGTCAATCGTGTGAGAAATACGCTTACCGTCTTGTTCTAGGTAATTACGGTAATCTCCTGAGGTAGCGATGGCAATATCATTGCCACTAACCGCCTGAACTGCGCCACTACGACCCAGCGTTGGCTTTTCCACCCCTATCGTCCAGGTTTTTCCATTACCATTTACGCCTTTAATTTTTAACTCGCCACCGATCTCAACCATGTAGTTCTTAAACCCTAACGAGCCTAAACGGTTGGCAACTACATCTGTCGCATGCCCTTTCGCGATGGCGGAAAGATCAATATATACAGCTTTTTGCTTACGAAGCTTATTGCCTGAAATCTCCAAGGATTCGAATCCCATCTCATCAAGCAAACGCGTGACCTCTTCTTGGCTAGGTAAATCAGTCACGTCTAGCGGCCCAAACCCCCAACGGTTTACCAAAGGCCCAATCGTGACATCAAATGCACCAGACGATTCACGATAGACTTTTCCACTCATATCCAAGACATTTAATAAGACATCACTCAATTCAATCCATTCCCCTACTGGTGCGTTATTTAATATCGACAACTCAGAGTCGAGAATATAAGTGGACAGGCTTTGATTGAAAGCCTTTAGCGTAATATTTACCTCCTTAGATAAATAGGCTTCAGTAATTGGCGTGTCACCGTCGAGAACAGCCTTCACTGAGAAAGTCGTCCCCATGGTGCTGCCTTGAATAGAAATAATCGGGGACTTTGCACCGCCGTTTTTATCCGAGCAACCAACGCTAAAAAATAACGTCGCCAAACAAAAAAAGGCCAGATAAACCGGCCTTTTTTTTGTTCTTACTTTCACCGTATTGATACGTGAAATATTAGCCACCAAAATCATCCAGCATAATATTTTCGTCTTCAACACCAAGATCTTTTAGCATCTTGATCACGGCTGAGTTCATCATGGGCGGTCCACACATATAGAACTCACAATCTTCCGGTGCTGGGTGATCTTTCAGATAATTTTCATAAAGTACATTATGAATAAAGCCTGTTAAACCTTCCCAGTTATCCTCTGGCTGAGGGTCCGAAAGTGCAATATGCCAATCAAAATTATCGTTCTCACCAGCCAACATGTCATATTCATCTTGGTAGAAAAGCTCACGCAATGAACGTGCACCATACCAGAAGGATATTTTACGTTTACTTTCCAAACGTTTAAGTTGATCGAATATGTGAGAGCGCATTGGCGCCATACCTGCACCACCACCAACAAATACCATTTCAGCTTCGGTATCTTTCGCAAAGAATTCACCAAATGGGCCGTAAACGGTAATTTTATCGCCTGGTTTTAAATTAAAGACATATGAGGACATTTGACCTGGAGGTAAACCCTGAGTACGCGGCGGTGGTGTTGCAATACGAATATTGAACTTCACAATGCCCTTTTCTTCAGGGTAATTCGCCATCGAGTATGCACGAATCACTGGCTCAGTAACTTTTGATTCCATTTTAAAGAAGCCAAAAGTTTCCCAATCGCCGCGATACTCTTCTTCGATATCAAAGTCAGCAAACTTCACATGGTGAGCGGGCGCTTCGAGCTGTACATAACCACCCGCACGAAAATCCACATTTTCGCCTTCAGGTAATTTAAGCGTAAGCTCTTTAATAAAAGTGGCCACATTTGGGTTTGATTCAACGGTACATTCCCATTGTTTAACACCAAAGACCTCTTCGGACACCTCGATCTTCATGCTTTGCTTAACAGGTACCTGACAGCTTAAACGCCAGCCTTCAGCTGCTTCACGTTTAGTAAAAGCAGATTCCTCAGTAGGAAGTAAAGAACCGCCCCCCTCTGTGATAACACAACTACACTGCTGACAACTGCCGCCACCACCACATGCTGAAGGTAGGAACAAATCAGCCGTTGCAAGTGTTTGCATAAGCTTTCCACCAGCAGGCACTGTTAATGTTCTTTCACCGTTAATAACGATTTCGACATCACCACTGCTAACTAACTTCGCCCGTGCGCTTAGGATAATGGCTACCAAAGCGAGGACGATGACAGTAAACATGCCAACGCCTAGAATGATTTCTAAATTCATCTCGATTAATTCCTCGCTTTAAAGTTTGATGCCGCCGAATGCCATAAAACCCAATGACATTAGCCCCACCGTGATAAAGGTAATTCCCAAGCCTTGCAAACCTTCAGGAACATCGCTGTATTTCAACTTCTCGCGAATACCCGCTAAGGCCACGATCGCCAGCGCCCAACCGATTCCAGAGCCAGCTCCAAATACGACACTCTCTGCAAAGTTGTAGTCACGCTCAACCATCAATAAGGCACCACCTAAGATCGCACAGTTCACTGTGATCAGCGGTAGGAAAACACCAAGCGCGTTGTACAGCGCCGGAACATATTTATCGAGAACCATTTCCATAATTTGTACGATCGCTGCGATAACACCGATGTAGCTAATTAAGCCCAAAAAGCCTAAGTCAACTTCAGGGAAGCCAGCCCACGCTAATGCACCTTCAGAAAGGAGATAGGTATTCAGCAGGTTATTGACGGGAACAGTAATCGTTAACACAACAATTACCGCGATTCCCAAACCAATGGCAGCATCTACTTTCTTAGAAATCGCCAAAAATGTACACATGCCCAGGAAGTAGGACAGCGCCATATTCTGAATAAAAATCGATTCAGTAAAAATACTTAATAATACTTCCATTACACAGCCTCCCGCGTTGTGGTGTTGGCCGCGATTTTAAATTCGGAAACTTCCACTTGCTCTTTCTTAAACGCACGCAGTGCCCAAATTAATAAACCAATTAAGAAGAATGCACTTGGTGGCATGAGGAACATACCATTCGACACATACCAGCCCCCGTCAGTGGATAATGGAAGAATCTCTATTCCCATTAATTTTCCACTTCCTAGCAACTCACGAATAACCGCAAGAACTAATAGCAATGCACTGTAGCCAAGGCCATTACCGATACCATCCAAGAAACTTGGAATCGGCGGGTTCTTCATCGCGAACGCTTCAGCACGTCCCATAACGATACAGTTGGTAATAATCAAACCAACAAATACCGAAAGCTGCTTACTAATATCGTAGGCGACCGCTTTAAGGACTTCGTCAACCAAAATCACCAACGACGCGATAACCGTCATCTGAACGATAATACGAATGCTGCTTGGAATTTGATTGCGAATAAGTGCCACAAAGAAATTCGACAACGCGGTTACACACGTCAATGCAATACACATCACGATGGTAACGCTTAGCTTTGATGTTACTGCCAATGCAGAACATATCCCCAATATCTGTAACGCAATTGGGTTGTTATCAAGAATCGGCTTAAACAATAACTCTTTAACTTTCATTTGTTACGCCTCCCCGCTTTTAAGGTTATTGAGGAAAGACGCATATCCGTTTTCACCCAACCAAAATTTCACCATATAGTCGACACCATTACTGGTAAGTGTCGCCCCTGAAAGGCCATCGACTTTATGCTCTGCACCAGGTGTTGATTCGGTCACCATGCCTTTAATAACGCTAAGCGCTACAGTGCCATCGGCAGAGTAAACTTTTTTACCTGGCCACATCGCTTTCCACTTGGGATTATCAACTTCGCCGCCGAGCCCAGGAGTCTCTTTATGGTCGTAGTAACCTAAACCAACAACCGTATTGAGATCCGACTCCAAAGCGATAAAGCCTTTAAGCGTTGACCATAAACCGTAACCACGAATAGGTAGTACAATTTTTTCTAAGCCAGCGGAACCGCTTACAACATACACCTTCGCGTATTTTTCTAAGCGCGACAGACTGGCAATATCAACATCCCCTGAAAGTTGCTCAGACAACGAAGGATCTTTAGCAGCCTTAATTTGATCGTAAGTATCCACGTCAATATCAGTGCTATATTTCCCAGTGGCCAAATCCACCAACTTCGCTTCAATGTTTTCGAATTGAGCGTCGATATCGCCGCCTTCATCGTACATTGCCGCTGCTTTTAGAATATTGACTTTAATATCCATGACCTTGTTGGCTTTTTGCGAAGGACGCAACATAACCGCAGCGGTGGATACAATAATCGAGCACACGACACACAGGACGAGTGCAACCATAATGGTTTTTTGAGTAGAGTCTTTACTAGCCACGAGCCATTCTCCTCTTCACGTTCGACTGCACCACAAAGTGGTCAATCAACGGCGCAAATAAATTCGCAAAAATAATGGCCAGCATCATCCCTTCTGGGAAGGCCGGATTCACAACTCGAATTGTCACGACCATAAAGCCGATTAATCCACCGAACCACCATTTACCCGCATTAGTCATAGAGGCCGACACTGGATCTGTTGCCATAAAGAATGCGCCAAAGGCAAAACCACCAAGCACGTAATGCCAGTAAAACGGCATTGCAAACATTGGGTTTGACCCTGCGTCACCTACAGCACCGTATAACAGTGATGTAATTGCCGCACCGGCAAACACACCGACAACAATACGTGCGGAAGCTATTCCCATAAAGAGAAGAACGATGCCGCCTAAAGCAATTGCTAAAGCAGAGACTTCACCCACAGAACCGTGCATATTGCCTATAAAGGCATCAAACCAAGTCAATTGATTCTGTAAGGCCACCATGCCCTCTTGTGCTGCAACAGAAAGTGCCGTTGCGCCGGTATAACCGTCAACACCTGTCCACACGGCATCACCTGACATGTACGCAGGGTATGCAAAGAACAAAAAGGCGCGACCCGTAAGTGCGGGGTTAAGGAAGTTTTTACCCGTACCGCCAAACACCTCTTTACCGATAACAATACCAAAGCTGATACCTAAAGCCGCTTGCCACAATGGCAAACTCGGTGGGCACGTAAGAGAAAACAGAATAGAAGTAACAAAGAAGCCTTCGTTAATCTCATGCCCGCGCTTCATCGCGAAGAGTATTTCCCAGAACGCGCCGACTAAAAACACCGTGACATAAATAGGTACAAAGAACACCGCACCGTAAATAAGGTTATCCCAAATACTAGAAGGGTCATGACCCGCAAATAAGCTGATCAATACACCGCGCCACCCTTCAATAGAAGTAGCCCCTATCTCAGCCAATATAGTGTTCGACTGAAAACCAAGGTTGTACATACCGTAAAACATCGCGGGGAATGCACAGGCCCAAACCGTGATCATAATACGCTTGAGATCGATACCATCACGTACATGAGCGGTTGAACGCGTTACCGTGTTAGGCTGAAATAAACCCGTATCCACCGCCTCATAAAGCGCATACCACTTTTCAAACTTACCGCCTTTATGGAAAGCTGGCTCCATTTTATCGAACATCTTTCGTAATGCTTTCATCCCTTAACCCTCCTTCTCAATGCGTGTGAGATTATCGCGAAGGATTGGACCGTATTCATATTTGCCTGGGCAAACGAATGTACACAAAGCGAGATCCTCTTCATCAAGTTCTAAACAACCGAGTTTTTGCGCTGAGTCCGTATCACCAACAATCAACGCACGTAATAGCTGCGTAGGCAAAATATCCAACGGCATCACTTTTTCATAAGCCCCGACTGGCACCATCGCACGCTCACTACCGTTAGTAGATGTGGTGAAATCGAATTTTTTACCGCCCAATAACTTGGAGATATAAATAGAAAGGACTGAAAAGCGGTTGAAGCCTGGTTGGAAATAATGCAAGAACGGACGCTCACGACCTTCTGTTAACACACTTACTTGAACGTGATAACGTCCCAAAAACGCAAGCGGCCCATGGGTAGCTCGACCACCAAAGACAGAACCCGAAATCAGGCGGTTTTCACCACCTTTCATTTGACCTGCAGTCAATTCCTCAAGGCTTGCACCCACTCGGGTAGTCACCAAACGAGGATCTTCGATTTGGGGCCCAGCCAAAGCTACGACGCGTTCAACATCTAGCTGACCGGAGACAAACAGAGAACCAATCGCAACGACGTCTTGATAACCACACGTCCAGACTGACTTGTTAGCACTGACAGGTGCTAAATGGTGAATATGTGTCCCGACATTTCCTGCAGGGTGAACACCACCGAAGGTTTCATAAACAACATTTTCAAGCCCACTTGCAGGGATAGAAGCGCCCTCAGCATGACCCACATAAACATTGCCTTCAGTTAAGCGTGACAATACGGCCAATCCATTTTTGAAATCGTCGGCGCGCTCAGCTAAAACCACAGCGGGATCTGCCGCGAGAGGATTAGTATCCATCGCTGAGACAAAAATCGCGGTTGGCGCAGAATCAATCGCAGGTACGCGACTGTACGGACGTGTACGAAGTGAAGTCCACAACCCAGAATTAACCAGGTTATCAACAACATCCTGACGATCTAAAGAGGAGAGCTGGGTTACGTCATACTTCGCGAAAGCTTCAGCGTCATCACCATCAACGTCAATAACAACAGACTGAAACGCCCGCTGATACCCTCGATTAATCGCAGCAATAGTGCCACATGCAGGTGATGTATAACGAACGCCTTCTGTCCGCTTATCTGTAAACAATAACTGTCCCAACTTCACTTTATCGCCGACCTGCACTGCCATGGTAGGTTTCATACCGTGGTAGTCGTATCCAATGACAGCAACCGAGCGAATGTTAGGACCCTCTTCAATGGACTGCCGGGGGGCCCCGGTTATTGGTAAATCCAATCCACGACGAATCTTTATCATACGTCTAGCCTAGTTTTGAGTTTAAAAACTTTGATGTGCGCGCCGTTATTTCAAATATTCCGCTATTCCGCATAACAGTTTTACCAACGACGAACAAAATTTGTGCAAAAACCAATCGTATATATGTTATTGGTCTTGCCGGTTCCCATATCGGGCAATATTTAGCAGCTATAAACGGGTGCCGAGTCTTGAGCCCTACGATTCACGACCCAACTCTTTCGATACACCTAGGCACACTAAAAAACCACTTGCCGGATAAATTCACTACTTAAACACGCCATATCACGACTTGTTAAACGAAGTTACGGCGATATTAGTCATAAATGTAGTCGAAAGAACACAAATGCGCGCTGCACACGCAGAAAAACCGCGCCAATTATACGGATCACGCCTAAATTTCGCCAGTCAGAAAATAAATTAAGTTACTGTTTTTTCACCCTTTTTTCTTGCTTTAACGTACTGCCAATAGCCTATGAACCTCTCCTTGATCTTGCGCAAGTTTCACCTATATTCACGGGATATTTAACTGAAAGTCGTAAAAATAGCGCTTACCCCTCTCGTACCCCGTCATAAAGAATCGCTGGCATTCATTTCATCAATACTCGGTATTCAAATCAGCGCAAGGAGAAACGCGACACAAACACGGAAAACACGTTTGTTTTTCGCACAAGGCACAACAGAAAAAACAAATAACCCCCCATAAAGACACAAACCCCTATCAACGCCGTTCTGCTTTAGCCACGAGGTTGGTAGAATGACGCGCTTTTACAGCACAATCGCTTTATCCTTTTTTATGACAAAAGCTAATGATTAGACGTTGATGACAACAAGCATACTTACGCCGCCCGAAGCAGGAAAAGCTGCCGACAAAACCCTTTGGGGAAACCTTCCTTCTCATAGCAGCATGGCTTGCGTCCTGGCACAAAGCGCGTTAGCCCATGATGCGTGTACGATGCTGGTCACGCCCAATATGGCCGCCGCGGAACGGCTGTCCGCAGAGATCAGTCAATTTCTAAAGGGAATGACCGATGCACCAAGCGTTGAAATATTCTCTGACTGGGAAACACTGCCCTACGATAGCTTCTCCCCTCATCAAGATATTGTATCCAACCGAATGCGCTGCCTTTATCAACTCGCGCGCAACCAACGAAGCTTTATTGTTGTCTCCGCACAAACCCTTGCACAACGCATCGCACCACAAAGCTATGTACTATCAAAAAGCCTCGTCCTCAGCGTTGGTGAAAAGCTCGATCGAGAAAAATTCAGAAACCAACTCGCATTTTCCGGCTATACCCACGTAGACACCGTATATCAGCATGGAGAGTTTGCCCTACGCGGTGCCCTTATAGATGTCTACCCAATGGGCAGCGACGCCGCATACCGAATTGAACTCTTTGATGATGAAATCGAATCACTTCGCGAATTCGATCCAGACAACCAACGCACCATTACCAAAGTAGACAAAATAGAACTACTACCAGCCCGAGAATGCCCACTTGATGAACAAGGCATTGCTAACTTCCGCTCACACTGGCACGCACGCTTCGACGTCAACCACAAAGCCTGTCCTGTCTACCAAGATGTCAATGCGGGGCTGTCACCTGCGGGCATCGAATACTTTCTATCTTTGTTTTTTGACACCACTGCCTGCCTACTGGATTACCTCCCCAGTGATAGCCAGCTATTCCTCGTCGAAGGCTTTGAAAAAGCCTATGAAGAGTTTTGGCGAGAGGCCGTTAACCGCTATGAAAGCCGCTCCGGCAATTTAGAGCGCCCCATTTTAGCCCCACAAGACGTTTTTCTCCCCGTAAACGAGATTTTTTCTCGCTTCAAACAATTTCCAAAAATACAGCTGCAGCATGAAAAGCTTGCTGAAAAACAGGGCCATACCAATTTCAATCTAAGCCCAACGCCACTGCTGATGATTGATAACCGAGTAAAAAACCCCTTACACCACTTAGAAGCATTTTTATGCGATACCGAAAAGCGCGTACTCTTCTGTGCCGAATCAAATGGTCGGCGTGAAGTCATATGTGAACAACTGGAAAAAATCGGCGTACAGCCAAACCCTGTAGACAATATTCATAGCTTTATTCATGGCGACACATCGTTAGCCATCACCGTCGCACCCATTGAAGAAACCATCAACAGCCAATCACCCGCGTTTATTTTAATTTCAGAAACACAGATCTTTGGCAATCAAGTCAAACAAAGTCGCCGGCAAAAAAGTAATTCGGACGACCATGAAAACATTATTAAAAACCTTACGGAGCTAAAAACTAACGCTCCGGTGGTTCACATCGATCACGGAGTTGGTCGCTACCAAGGCTTAATCACTATGGAGCATGGGGGCCAAGCCGAGGAATTCTTGGTGCTCGATTACGCCAATGAGGCAAAACTTTACGTACCCGTTGCTAACCTGCATACGATAAGCCGCTATTCTGGTTCAGACGCGGAACATGCCCCATTGCACAAACTCGGTAGCGAACAATGGCAAAAAGCCAAGCGTAAAGCCGCAGAACAAATCAGAGACGTTGCCGCTGAATTATTGGATATCTACGCAAAACGAAAAGCTAAAGTGGGTTACGCTTACACAAATCCAAAAGAAGATTACGCGCTTTTTTGTGCAGGCTTCCCTTTTGAAGAAACCCCAGACCAGAAGCAAGCCATTGAAGCGGTTCGTGACGATATGCTATCGGCACAACCAATGGACCGACTCGTCTGTGGTGATGTAGGTTTCGGTAAAACAGAAGTTGCCATGCGTGCCGCTTTTATCGCCGTTCAAAATGGCAAGCAAGTCGCCGTGTTAGTGCCGACCACCCTACTCGCCCAACAGCATTTTGAAAACTTTAAAGATCGGTTTGCCGACTGGCCAGCCAATATAGAAGTCGTTTCCCGTTTTCGCAGCCAAAAAGAAACCACTGAAATTCAAAAGAAACTAGCCGCAGGAAAAGTCGATATTATTATTGGCACGCACAAACTTATCCAAGGCAACTTAGAATATCCAAACCTTGGGTTGATGATTATTGACGAAGAGCATCGCTTTGGCGTTCGCCAAAAAGAAGCACTGAAATCGCTTCGCACGGATGTCGACATTCTCACAATGACGGCAACCCCCATCCCTAGAACACTCAACATGTCGATGGCGGGTATTCGTGATTTATCCATCATCGCAACACCTCCCGCAAAACGCTTATCGGTAAAGACCTTTGTGCGCGAGAGTGATCAAAGCCTAATAAAAGAAGCCATAATGCGTGAAATTATGCGTGGCGGCCAAGTCTATTACCTACACAACGAAGTAAAGACTATTGAAAAAGTCGCACGTGGCATAGAAGAAATGATTCCCGAAGCACGCGTTCGTATCGGCCATGGCCAAATGCGAGAGCGAGAGCTGGAGTCTGTTATGGCAGACTTTTACCATAAACGTTTCAACGTGCTCGTGTGTACGACCATTATTGAAACTGGCATCGACGTGCCCAGCGCCAACACCATTGTGATTGACCGAGCGGACCACTTCGGCTTGGCTCAGCTTCACCAATTACGAGGACGTGTCGGTCGCTCTCACCATCAAGCCTATGCATATTTACTTACACCCAATAAAAAGGTCATGACAACCGACGCCCATAAACGCTTAGAGGCCATCGAAGAAGCTCAAGATCTGGGTGCAGGCTTTACACTCGCCTCTCACGACTTAGAAATTCGCGGCGCGGGTGAACTACTCGGTGAAGATCAAAGCGGACAGATCCACACCATCGGATTTTCGCTCTACATGGACATGCTGGATAGAGCGGTAACCGCGATTCAAAATGGCGAAGAAATCTCATTAGATAATCCACACAAAGACAGCGTGGAACTAAACCTAAGAATTCCGGCCTTAATCCCAGAGGATTATTTGCCAGACGTCCACTCCAGGCTCACACTTTATAAACGTATTTCGTCGACTAAAAATGAAGAAGAACTTAACGGCTTACAGGTAGAAATGATCGATCGTTTTGGTTTGCTGCCCGAAGCCATAAAAAATCTGTTTCGCCAGACTCGCTTGCGTTTCGATGCAGAAGCGCTGGGCATCACGAAAGTGGAGGCGGGTAAAACCCAAGGCCGATTGGAGTTCAGTAAAATACCGAAGGTTGACCCACTAACAATTGTGAAGCTCGTCCAAAAACAACCACAACATTATCGTCTCGATGGTGCCAACCATCTAAAATTCATGTTTGATATGGAATCCACTGATGAACGACTAAAATCAGTGCATCAAGTTCTCGACAAATTAAAGCAGGCTAGCTAAGAGGCCCATCTGTGAAACCAATAACGAACATGCGCCCTATTTTTCATATTCCCTTTGCTTTAGGTCTTATTGCGTTATCCCTATTCCCTCCGCATAAAGCATTTGCACAATCAGCACAGGAGGTCTTTGAAAACTATTTTAAAAATTGGTACCAAGTTGAATTAATCATATTCGAAAGAATTGAACAGACCGGACAAGACCCCGAGCTGTGGCCAAAAAATCTGACATTAGATTACCCAAACAATCTAAGTTTCCTGGTCGACGAAAGTCACACTGAAAATACAGATGCAAGCGAGAACAACCCAGATAACGATACCGCGGAAACTTCAGACAGCGCACACCCAAACCAGCAGAAAGATGACAACAGCCAACTACTGGAAACACTCAAACGCACAGATCTTGCTGACCCGCTGAATAAAAAATATTTGGAGCTTGTTGAACAATCTGAACTCGATCGTATTACGCCCAAAGAAAAGCCATATACCATGCTTGACGAAGAGATCAGCCAACTCAATCATGAAGCCCACATACTTGGGCGAGATCGTTCAATGCGGATACTGCTTCACAAAACGTGGCGGCAACCGATGACGAATCAGAAACAAGCTTCCTCGATTCTTATTTCAGGCGGTGATGTATTTGACGATCATTACGAACTTGAAGGCAGCATAAAACTTTTTGTTAGTCGCTATCTCCATCTTCACACTAATTTATGGCTCACCGAATTCGAAGCAAATATCGGTCAACAAAATGAACATTGGCCCATTCTGCCAAAACGACCCGCACCCTTAGAATTTGAAATGGAGCTACCGACCACGGCGAGCAATCCAGAGGGAAGTGAAGTCCATCCGATTACCCCGCAAGACAGCCCCCTACCAATATCATTCGACACACAACTGGATACGGCATCGCCAGACTTTAACCTATCTTTCAATAACAGCGATACAGTTTCGTTTGGCGATATCGGTAGCACATCAATACTAAACCCTTACGCACTGCCCACCCAAGGAGAACGTACATACGTCGTAAAACATATTGTGCAGATGCAACAAAAACGTAGAATGCGCAGCGGCGAGCTACACTATTTGGACCACCCAAAACTGGGCCTGCTTGTGAATATCGTGAAGTATGAACCGGAATATATAGCGTCAGAAACTGAGGCAGTAACGGATGACAATGTGCCTGCACCCTAGTAAAGGGATGACGTTGCCGCTAACTGGTGGTTAACTTTACAAACAAGCACAATACTGATTCGGTAAGCGGTACGCCAATGGCGATACTCCAAACGTAAAGAGCTGGCTAAACACCCTTCCAAAATGTTTAGCCAGCTGCTCGTCACTTCAAACTGTCAAACGCATTCCACGTCGTCGGCTTGATATCCTTTGTCACCTTCCTGGAGTTCGAACTCAACCTTTTGCCCTTCCGCCAGACTTTTGTATCCGTCACCACGAATATTGCGGTAGTGAACAAAGATATCATCGATCTTTTGGTCTTGGGTTATAAAGCCGTAGCCTCGTGCATTGTTAAACCACTTAACAGTGCCGATTTCTCGAGCTGCCATGCTTCGCACCTCTATTTTTATTATTAGAAAAACAAAATCCCTGCCGAAAATCAATGTTTAGTAAAATTTTCAGCAGGACTACGCTAGCGAAGATATGGGAATAGAAAATAGATGTCTAGCCTAGGCTAATCATTTTGAGTATTACTTCTCTTATTTTCGGTACTGAAGATTCTAAACGTGCCATAATTTTATCTAAGCTGATAACTTCGTCACGCACGCCTGCGCACCAGTTCACAATAAAACTGAGAGATACATACGCCAACTCTTTTTCTCGCGCCAAAGCGGCTTCAGGCATAAGCGTCATTCCCACCAAGTCACAACCGTCATTTCGCAACTTTTTAACCTCTGCGGCCGACTCTAAACGTGGCCCTTGTGTACATCCATACGTACCACCGTCATAAAAAGGTACGCCGTTATAACGCAAACTTTCCAGCAGATCCTGGCGCATCACTTCCTCGAAGGGAAAGGTAAAGTCGATATGGGATAACAGTTCGTCATCCCCTTCAAAGAAGGTGTGCGAACGACCATAGCTATAATCAATAATTTGATCGGGCACAACAAAAGTGCCTGGACTAAAAGACTCGCCTATTCCCCCCGTTGCATTAAACGCAACAACCTTTTCCGCACCTAGCGTCGCAAGCGCTGAAATATTTGCGCGATAATTCACTTTATGCGGTGGTATGCGATGTTGACCGCCATGCCTAGGCAGATATAAAACCGGTGTTTGCTTCCAGACACCTTTAACAATGTCGTCCACCACGCCGTAGGGTGTTTCAACCGAAACAACCTTCTGATTCTCTAACTCTGGAAAATTGTAAAACCCAGAGCCCCCAATTACTGCAATAACGGCCATATAAACCCAACATTCCTACTTAGTTAGCGCCTTAGAATACAACTTCCTTTTATCACGATGTTGCCGAGTCGACGATCGAAACACCGTCCGGAATATGAAGTGTTGACGTCGGAAACGCACACTCGGCACCTTGCGCCTCCACTATATCCAGGACTTTCAATAGTACGTCTTGTTTAATTTCATGAAAGGTGGCCCAGTCCGTTGTCTTCGTAAAACAATATAAAAAGAAATCTAAGGACGAGGAGGAAAACTCATTAAAGTTCACCATGATCATTTGCGACTGATCAATATCCTCATGAGACTCGATCATCGACTTCACATCAGCAACAATAGTTTTAACTTTCGAGGCATCCCCATAACGAACACCAACCGTCTCATAAATACGCCGGTTTAACATACGCGAAGGGTTTTCGACAGAAATCTGGGTAAAGGTAGCATTCGGAATATATAAAGGGCGTTTATCAAAAGTGCGAATGCGCGTTAGGCGCCAACCAATATCTTCCACCGTCCCTTCAATATTTTTATCGGGTGAACGAATCCAATCCCCCACTGAAAAAGGCCGATCAAGATAAATCATTAAACCGCCAAAAAAATTGGCTAATAAATCTTTTGCAGCAAAACCAACAGCGATTCCGCCAATCCCACCAAACGCTAGCACGCCTGAGATGCTGTACCCTAATGATTGCAAGGCAATCAGTATCGCTGTAATAACCACGGACATTCTAAGTAATTTACCAAGAGCAACCGCGGTCGTCTTATCCATCGGTTTTCGCATATAACCAGGATCGACAATATTTTTTTCTATCGTATTTAGAAAACTCTGGATAAACCATGTCACAATAACGATCGCAGATATATGCCGTACCGTCCCCAGAGAGTCAAACAGACTCGTCTGGGAGTGTTCAGCGGCAATACCACCGGCAACACTCAACCCCATGACCCATATAAACCATTTCAAAGGGCGAGATAACGAATGAAACAGCGCGTCATCCCAAAGGTTTTTTGTTTGATCCGCCTTGCTTTTTAATTTATCGACAAAACTATTAACTGCAAACGCAAATATTAACGTTATTGAAACAACAACAAACACTTCGACCATCCATAAATGATCTTTCCCTGTTACTGTCGTCATCAGGCTTGATGCCTCAGTTACAATAGACTCCACAAAAACCCCCTCTTTACCTATGTAATTGTTCAACAATAGTTTTTGCACGCAACCATCTATCCGTGCCTTCAAGTACCTCTATGGTACACGTACTCTTCTTCGCCATATGCTCCAACCCACACGATATCGGTATTGCATCCGAACGCTCCAATGACTCAATTACCTCAACAGCCTTGTCTGGCTTGTTGCACACGAGCACAACATCACAGCCTGCACTTAATGCTTGATGAGCACGATCACTATAACTTCCAGCACCAGCCGCGCCCTCCATGGAGAGATCATCACTGAAAATGAGCCCTTTATAGCCCAATTCAACTTTTAGAAAATCTTTCAGCCAAAAAGGAGAAAAACTCACTAAGGCATCATCTATATTTGGAAATAAAATATGCGCGGACATGAGTGCATCTAACTTATCTTTCAATTGGATAAACGGTACAAGGTCATGCGCCTTAATTTCCTCTAAAGAGCGGGGATCAACAGGAAGCTCCAAGTGACTATCGGCTTTAATACCACCATGGCCAGGAAAATGTTTACCCGTAGTTGCCATTCCTGCGTCATGCATACCATCTAAAAACGCTTCAGCAAGCTCGGCGGCAACATTTGGCACCGGAGAAAACGAACGATCACCAATAATATCACTCACGCAATCGTCTAAATCGAGCACTGGTGCAAAACTAATATCAATATCATGGGCAATCAGTTCAGAAGCCATTAACCACGCAATATCCTTTGAGGCATTAAGCGCTTCAGGAGTCGCCTCGCCGAATGTATTGACAAGCGACTGCATTGGCGGCAATACCGTAAACCCTTCCCTAAAACGTTGAACCCTCCCCCCCTCGTGATCGACACTGATAACTAAGTTGGGCCGCAGCTCCCTAATACAGCGTACTAAAGCACGCAGTTGATCAGAGCTTTCAAAATTCCGAGAAAACAAAATCAGCCCCCCGACTTGGGGATGATCAATAATTTCTTTTTCATCAGCTTGCAATTCGATGCCGGCAATATCCAGCATCACTGGACCTAACTTTTTATTTAACATTTGGAGACGTCAACATCGTTGCCATTGGAGGAATCATTAAATCAATTGTGGAACGCAACTCCGTATCTTTTTGATAATCCGAGTTTAAGATTGCACGAATTGAATCAAAGCCCGAGAGCGTAAACACACTTGCGCCTAACATAAAATACAAACGCCAATAAAACTCTACCGGATCGAGATCGGGGCACACGCCCTTCAAAAGACCCGCCGTACGCTGGTAAGTAGGCCCAAATGCGCCGATCAGATAATGTCGAAGATGCTCTTGAGATTGTGTGTAAGACATCGTAAGCAGCCGCATAAAAATCTGAGGGTCTTCGTGAATTTCCTCAGTGGCCACCAACAAGGTTTCAAGCATACATTTAAGTAAGGCTTCGGCACCTGGGTTACCATCAGCATCTTTCTCCAGCTCGTCGAGCTTAATATCAAGTTCACGACAATAGGGGTTAAGAAAACGGTAGAATACCGCTTGAATTAAGTCTTTCTTAGAACCGAAGTGATAATTCACCGCAGCCAAATTCACCCCAGCCATACCGGTTATGGTACGCAGAGAAGTCTCTGCAAAGCCTCTTTCAGCGAAAAGAATCGTTGCTGCGTGCAATAAACGTTCAACCGTATCATTCTGAGCCATAACTACCCCCACTCTTATATTTATGATCTACAACGTGAGCTATTTGAGGTGTGAGGATAAAGACTCACCCTTAGGCTTGTCGAGCGCAGAATGCCATTCCAACCCAAAAACCAAGGACCTAAGCCAGAAACATCCCACATACCCTACTAATCTTCCCCAACACCATCCACGAACACAAATTTTACCACCTAACGAATATCAACATGCCACTCATGTGACGCAGATAACAACACGACAAACGCTAGACTTTTTTCATCTTTCCTGGCGCAAACTTAGAATATTAACTTTTATTGGAATATTCAGTGCACCAGTAATAGTTATTTATAAACAGTTACTTAGTACACGTCTTGAAGAACTCACTTTAAAAGTAAAGCTGATCTAGCAATGAAATTAGCATGTGCAGAAAAGCAAGATCGATGGTAGTTTAATTAGTAACCAGAGTGTTTTAAATACGTTCAGGAGTGGCTATGGCGTCTTTCTTCCCAGCAATCGGCTCGTGGTATATCGAACTCGCTACCGGCCAGCTATTTGAGATTATTGCCGTCGATGAAAAATACGGCACCATTGAAATTCAATACGAAGACGGCGACCTAGCAGAGTATGATGGTGACGCCTGGGGGCACCTGGATATCGCGATGGCAACCGCCCCTGAACAAGGTAATGCCCACTTTGGCAGCGCCTCCTTCGATGTAACCGATTCTAGCAATATGGATAACTTCTATGGTGATCCGCTACAAGATATTGAACCTGAGTCATTTCAGGGCTTTGATGATTTGTTTTAATTTATTTTCGAAAGTTAAAAAGAGTATTGAAAGTCGACATAAAAACTTGTTTCTGGCGTCGAGTCTTTCTGGCCTGCGATAGCATCTTCGAGGGGAGCTGCAGCCACAACGCCTAAACTAAAGTTCGAATGGTTAAACGAAATTCCAAAACCTATATCCGCTAAACGCCCAATATCAGGCTCAGTAGCCTCAATCCCTGGATATTGTTTGCCAAATGCGTAGTCCATAAATAAATATGGCTGGATCACTTTACTTATACTCTGACCAAATATTTTAGTCTCCCCAAAGGAAGGAAAACCAAAAATCCAATCAACACCTGCGTAAAACGCGTCATCAGCTTGAAAACCCGTTACACCAAACGCTCGCGCTGTATCAGGGCCGGTTAAGCTTTTTTGGTTGAGATTGGAGACCCCCTCCCCAGCGTACTGCAAACTACTTTTAACGATAAAGCGATTCTCATAGTCCGTAAATGGAAATTTAAAGAATGAGAGCATGGTAAAATTGTAATTAAACAAGAAATGACTGCCTTTACTTTCACCTTGGCCACCTAAAAATATTTCACTGGTCTCTGTACTTGAGCTAGACAACGATACATCCCCTACATACAAATGCCGCCGCTTCTCATTCAGGAGGTCGAAATTAAACGTAACTGAAGTCCTCTGCATATCACTTTCGGTTTCTAGACCTATACCTATGCCTGAATCCACCGTGGTTGCGACATCCATATAGGTAAAGTCTAGCGAGAAATTCTTTACCCGACTGCGTTTAAATATATAGGAAAATCCAGCGTCGCCAACACGAGACTCTCCGGTAATTACGGTAGAATCGTTAATGACCGAGCGCGAAACAAAGTCATTGGTAGACACACCAAATTGAGCCCTAACTCGCGGGCTACCAATCATAGAGCTATAACGAAAAGCCCCGTAAGTGCTTTCATTAGGATCATAAGATTTTAACAATGCGAGATAAACTTCATCACCATAACCAAGGGGGTTATGGATATATACATCAAAATAGGCACGGTTTTGACTAGAGTCCTCAGATCCATGATTATCCAACCGAATATTCCCGCTATACCAATCTTCATCCGATAAATTAACAGTCAGTTTAGTGTCACCCACCTGTGAACCTGGTGAGAAAAAGCCCTGGGAGTTCACTCCTGGAATATCATTAATAAGATAAATCGATTCCTCAACATTCCAGCTGGTGACGGGCGCGTTGATATCGTTCTTAAATACACTTGTCACGAGCCCTTCAGACACTCGCTCTCTGTTTTCTACGCTCACTCGTCCAAGCTCACCAAGCAAGAGCGTCAAGATCACCATGCCATCACGAACTTTTTGCTCAGGAATATAAGCTTTTGCCAGAATAAAACCACGTTCGCGATAATACCGAGTAATAGTATCCGCAACCGTTTCAATCATCCCTAACGTAACACCGCGCCGGCGGCGCTGCTCACGAATCAAAAACACTAATTTTTGAACCTCTAAAGGCCCAACGTGCTCCTCGCCGGTTTCTTTTTCAATATCCGCAATGAGATCAGATACTTCACCTAACTCGTCTATTGTATAGCCAGAGTCTGTAAGCTCTCCCTCACTCATTAACTCAAAACGAATGGCTTCTACGCGCTCAATGAGACCTTTCCTGGTAATTCCCAGCTCGGGAAACTCCACCAAACCCTGCAACTTAAATTCCTTTACGTTTAAGCGCGGACCTGCCTCAGGATCTGGGTCTCGATCTCGAACTGGAGGCACATCCAGATCGAGCAACATCGACTCACGCTCATACTCAGGCACTTCGGAAGTATCTGGCATCTCAAGGAATCCTTGCCCCAAAGTGGACACACTGTACAAACTCAAAAAAGAAGCCAATAAAAGAAAATGATAAGACTGACCGAATGGTTTAGCGAACATAAAAATCCATGCAATTACGAAAGTGAAACGCTTTAAATTACTTGGCCGACAAACTTACCGCCTGCCGGCCAAAATCAATGGTTATTATAACGATAGTCTTAGCGGTTTATAGCGCAAATTCCTCGTCCTCTTCTTCGTCTTCATATTCGTCGCCATAGAGCTGATCAACCGGCATACGAATCGAAATATTATCGTGCGAGTAGTTTCTAACTTCAGTGAACACCGCCGGATCAACCTCTTGAAGTGATTCCACATCAACCAACAGATCACTTACGCTCGATACGAAGGAGGAATCCAAGAGGTCATCCACACCTTGGAAACCCTCAATAGGCTCAATACCAAAAGCAGGAACTGGCCGAGTACCACCTTGAGAACTAATAAACATTGAGGTGCGAGCATAAACAACAATCGTTCTACCCTCTGAGCTGGCAAATTCTCCGTTAGATACAACGACCTCAATACGATCTCCCACAAGGTCTGGTCGACGTTTATCTGCTCCAGGAGCTGGCGCTGCAATCAAGTCGCCGTCAGCGATAGCAATACGCATGGTGCCAGATTGGTAGCCAGCATTCATCACGCCACCAGCGTCTAGGGGGCTTAAACCCTCAGGTTCTCTATTATCATATATGTCTCCTTCAGAGGCCTGTAAGGTCACATTACCCAGAGTATTTTCTAGCTGAATACTCCCATCAGAAATCAGTTCATGAATCGTGATATCTCCGGAGTTTAGAATATTAGCCTCACCTAAAGTGTTACGAGCAGAAAGATTAGCAACCTCGGTTTCAATAAAAGTCTCTGCACTGCCAATACCTGTTCCAGAGCTAATATTCAGACTGTCAGCCACTATATTGACGCTTGAACCGTTATTGTCTGTCACCGCGGCAAGCGTGCTTAGGTTTACCTCACCTGTATTGGCATTCACACTGGTCAAACCAATATCGCCTTGAGCATCCAAGGATACTGAATCTGTTACATCGATCTGGCCATTCGCGGCCATAGCAATTTCCTGATTAGACAACACAGACAAAGAAGCACCCGTGATACTCGCATCCACCACGGTATTCTCTCGAGAATTCAAGGTTATCGAGCCAGCGCCAACGGCCACATCACCATTTATTTCTATATTTCCTGAGTCTGTTGTCAGGCTGCCATCCATTACGTTTATCGCGCCCGTTTCGGTTACTTCAAAAATATTCGCAGCCGTTACGTCAACGTTATCAGTCGCGATCAAGGCGCCTTGCTGAAAAATGTTTTTTGCATCTAAGACCACATTAGTAGCCGAAAGCGATTGCAGATCAACATCCTCCATCGCACTCACACTTATTTGGGTAGCGCTGGTGTTAGTACCCGCGCCCATCTCAAAGCCTCCATTTGAGACATTGATAGTAATACTACCTTGAGCCGTGATATCAGCCCCCTGACTAACATCTAAAACTGAAGTTATCCCCAAGTTACCTGAATTAATATCAGCACCAAGTTGTTGGGTAAGTTGGTTGGCCTCAATACTAATACTCCCCGCATTTCCAGCTTCGCTGACGGTATCAATTTGGCCAAGCAAATCGACATTGCCGCTCGCATTAATTGTCAGTGCATCGCCGGTCACATTATCGTTAACACTAAGCGCACCGTTCACTGTGATATCTCGCCCGGTTAAAGCAATTCCATTATCAGCAATGAGATTATTGTTCGCGTTAATATCTCCAGCTACAGAAACTAAAACAATCTCTTCACTGATTATTTCACCCGAAGTTTGAATATTCTGTTCTGCGCTCACCTCAAACGAATCACTGGCAGTCCCACTTACTGTAATGTCATCGACATCAGTAAGTACAACATCACCACCGTTGCTCACATCAACAACACCAAAATCGTTGTTAATATTATCGAAGATCACATTATTTCCATTGGCTGCAATAATCGTCGTGCCGGACACATTAATATCACCATTATCCGCCAGATTCCCATTAACAGTTAATGTCATATTCTGAGCATTAACATCACCGAGGGTAGTCGCGACAGTATTGTTAATCGTGACTTGATTATTGGCACTCACATTCAGTACCCCAGCCACAGAATTTGCGTTATCAAGCACAATATCCCCATTGATACTTTGCAAATAAATATCTTCATTAGCAGTTATAGGTGCACTGTCAGTTATCGAGCCAGTGGCAACAATATTTGTGATACCCCCTGGATTATTCAGCCCTGCGATAGACAAATCATTAGCCTCTTGGATATACACATCGCCAACCACGCTTTCGAGAGCAAGTGATTCCGCATCGATGCGGATTGGCTGTTCTGCGGCACCCACCAATTGATTGCGATTAAACGTCACTGCCAATGCCTGAATCTCGGCACTCGCGTCAACTGCAATCACTGCCGCACCAGACACAGAGAAACGATTATTGAAAACGATCTGCCCATCAAGCTGTAAGGTATCTTGAGTTTCAGCATTTACGACCAGACTATCCTTATTGGTAAACTCGATTTCGCTGACGCCATTTAATGTAAAGCGCCCATCTTCGAGTAACAGCTGGTCAACGTTTTGGGCTAAATCATTTATTGTAAACACATCCGCGACAGCATCATCTTCAATTGTTTCAACCGACGCATAACCTACATCATAAGCGACGTTAGTGTTGTCACCCTGGAAAGTGTAAGCCAGCGTGGCACTGCCGTCATTCACTGGCGTAAAGGAAACTTCGTAACCCGCTGTGCCACCATCGATGCTCAACTCGTCTTGCCCTTCGCCTCCACGGAACATTACACCGCCGTTAACACCAGCGACAATTGTTGCGCTAAGCTCATCGTCACCCTGACCACCTCGAACTTCTCCCGTTACCGAGCCACCATTCAGAATAAAGACATCGTCATCACTGCCCCCTTCCAAGATACCGAAATTAGAGAACGCAATTTGGTTTCCATTTTCATCCAAAATACTACCCGAATTTTCAGCATCAATTGTCCAGGTGTTTTCGATATTTTCAGCGGTAATAACTCCGTCGTCACCGTTTCCGCGATACTCCTCAATATTGATAAAACCAGCCGTAGTATCACCAATAACAACATGCACATCGGTCAACTCGTTTAAATCTGCGACATCTCGTTGATCAACGGGTTGGTTACCACCATCAACGAAACCATCTATATAACCATCATCAGTAAAGCTAAAGACATCTACGAAATCACGGCCGATTAAGTTACTAAAACCAACGAACTCGACGCCTTCTAGCTCACCAGCATTTTGTGCAGTAATATCCCAGTTATTGTCCTGAGCAAAACCAACAAGTGAATTAGCGTTAGCGGTATTTGCATCGACTTCTTCAATGCGTGCCAATTGAATATCCGCTGAGGCATAAGCACTATCGAACGAAACGTTAACGGAATCGACTAGCCCTGTTAAATCAACACTATCCGTTGACGAACCCGTTACAGGATTTTCACCACCGTCGATTACGCCAGTAATACTGTCATCCTCTGTGGCGCCATCTTGACGCGCAAGAATAAAGAGATCATCGTCCGAGCCACCTTGAAGGAAAGCAAATCCACTAAATGCAACTGTATTAACAGTACCGGCATTTTGACCTTGAATCGTCCAAGTATTTTCGACATTGTCACCAATTATTTCAAAGTCACCATTACTGGCATTAACCGTTTGCACATCAACTAAGTTAATAGCAGCGTCGTTTTCGGTCCCTAATGCAATGGTCACCGGAGCGGTATCCGTTAAGCCATTAATGTTGACGGTATTATCGCCATTAGCGCCACCACGAATTACGCCAGTTATCTCATCATTAACATTTAATACGCGGTCAAAGTCAAAGGTGTCGCTCGCACCACCACCAGTTACATTCGCAAAACCAGAAAAATCAATGGCGTACGCTGCACTTAATAACTGACCCGCATCACGACCGGAGATATTCCAAGTGTTTTCTTCACTACTCGCAATTAATTCGTTGCCGTTATCATTTGCAGTAAGCGTTTCTATACCCGTTACATTAAGATCCGCATCCACTTCTGTGCCCACCGCAATACGGACTGCATTCGTCATACCTGCGACATTTAGTTCGTCGTCACCCATACCGCCAGTAATTAAACCGGTAATTTGGTCTGTACCATCTAGCGTAAACTCATCGTCACCAGAACCACCAACCAAAGTATTAAAGCCACTAAAAGCAACACCCTCAACGTCACCGGCATTCGCGCCATCGATCGCCCATAAGCTGTCTTCATTCGCGCCGTACAAAGTGTTCGAAATCGTAGCCGAAGGGTTCGCATTAACATTTTCAACAGCACTAATATAAACATCTCCACTTGCAACGCTGTTGTTAATCAATACGCTTACGCTATCCGATAGATTCATGAGATTAACGGTATCATCACCGGCACCACCTTCAAATACATCTTCAACGACATCAAGTGCAAGCACGTTAAAGGTATCATTCGTTGCACCACCGACAATCCGCTCAACGCCGGTAAATCTCAGATCAACATTATTGGCACTGTCTTCCAACTGGCTTGCGGTAGTATCCAATGTCCACACACTATTACTATCGGCGATCGACCCACTGTATAAAGTTATTCGAGAAGCAACATCACTATCGATAATCTCTTGTATCCCTACAATCTCTGTCACTCCGTCAGCCGGCGCTCGATTGAGAACAAGATAAACTGGCGGTATACCTGTTTCGGGGTAAACAGCCGCAGGTGACGCAGGAGCAACATCGACTTGCCCAACACCAAATGATAGGTCAGCAGTTACCGTTGTAATATCAATAATATTATTCCCTTCACCTCCATTAATCGTTCCGTCGATCAGCGAGCCCGTTCCTGCGATAGAAAAAGTATCATTTCCATCACCGCCTTCAAATTGATTCACTCCAGTAAAGTCGAAACTATAATCCGTAGTCCCACCAACATCCGCGGTAAAAGACCCTGAATTTTCAGCATCAATTAACCAGCCGTTATCGAAAGTTACAAACTCACTTCCTTCTGCAACTCGGAGTAGCAAATTATTGTTACCCTGCACTTCTTCAATATTGCTATCAATATCGACGACGACTAAACCGTTACCAGAATAACTCAGCGTACGGAGGCCTGAACCCGCAACATAAAGACCTGAAATGGTATTATCTTCAATAACATTAATCGCATTCTCGAAACCTGCACCACCTTGCAAACTACCAAAGTTATGTAAATCTACTTGTGTGTTTGGAATTTCGCTGGCATCCGCCAATGAGAGTTCGACGATAAAACCTTCGTTAATCACCAAACCGTTATCCAAGCCCTCTGTAAAGTTCCAACGGACACCGTTATTGTGTGTCACAGATAGCCAATTGTTTTCTTCTGTTGCTCCAGAGGCACTGTCTGCAGCAGTAATGGACTCGAAATTATGAGCATTTACGCGTGCATACGTTTCACGTCCAGCGATAAAACTGGGTACATTCACAGAATCCGCCCCAATTTCAACAACTAGACCTGAATTCAATACTTGGAGATCCAAGCTGTCGATATTTGCGTCCACTTCATCACTCGATTCACCGCCATCGATCAACCCGCTGATCAATGCCGTGCTATTCTCAAACGTGAAACTATCTGCGCCTTCGCCACCGGTGATATTTTCGATAGATACGAAATTAGAAACTCGTGTAGTTACTGCCCCTTCATTCACGCCATCAATAATCCAGCTTTCACCTGTGCTGCTTTGTACTTCTAATATATCGCCAAGACCTGTAGCGGCCGCTCCGTCGACTAAAGCAACAACGCCATTTTCAGCAAGCACAAAACTATCAACACCAGCACTACCCACCAGGTTATCAAAACCAATAAATTCTAACGCTGTATTTAATGTACCGCGATTAACACTGCTAACCTGCCAATTATTATCGCCAAGATCCGCCGCTCGAATTGTATTATTAGTGCCACTTGCGCGTACCTCTTCAACACCAGCAATATTGAGAATTCCAAACGTCGTTCCGTCAACTTGAACATCCACATCACCAATCACGCCCGTTACATCCACAATATCAAGATCAGTAGCGACGGTATTCGTACCACCGTTAATCGACCCCGTTATCGTGGCATTGCCATCAATATCAAATAGGTCCGCGTCAGTACCTCCAACAAGAATATTAAAGTTTTCAAATGCGATATCATCACCGGCGGTGTCTAACTCACCATCATTCACGCCGTCGATCGTCCAAGAGTTCACGCCGTTTTCTACACGTAACGTCGAGTTTGGTAAGGCGTCGGAACTGCCATCATTGTTACCAACAACACGCTCTAAGCCAGCAAAATTAATTGCTTGCGCCGAACTGCTGTTCACAGCAATGTCAATATCAGAGTTTACGACCAGAGAAAAATCAGCCAAGTCTTCAAAGACACCATTTCCACCCACAAACTGAGCAGTGATAGCGCCACCATCAACAAAGTGGAACTCATCAACCCCGTTATCCGTACCTTGGATATAGGCGAAATCTGTAAATACCACACCATTAATCGGCTGCCCCCCAGTTGGCGTTAAACTTCCACCATTTCGCGCCGTGACATCCCAGCGGAAGTCACCTGACATATTATTCACAAGCCAGTTATTTGCCTCTTGGTCAGGGGCATTGGCTTCGTCAACGTCATTAAATGCATTAACGGTTTCAATATTGTTTACATGTAAATTAGTGAGAGACGCATTTGGGTTTTCTACGGTGACCGTACCACCAAGTTCAACCACCACGCCATCGACCATGGCTGTTACATTTAATATATCAGTAGCACCGCCCGCGCCATCAATCAATCCGGTCACAAGGTCGTCCACAAAAGAAACGGTTTGCCCAAAATTAAATGTGTCTTGCTGATCGTTACCCGTTAAATTCGCGAAGCCACTAAAGACAACTTCAGCGGCCGTCCCTATATTTAACGTGCCGGCATTCGTACCATCGATATCCCAGACGTTAGTGAGATCTGCAGCTATCAACTCATTGCTTTGAGTATTATTCGCAGCGACATTATCAATATTATTCAGATAAAGGTCTGCCACTAGCGTAGCACTATCAAGCGACACGACAAGGTCCTGGTCAACAGCAGAAATATCCAAAGTATCGTCACCAAATGCACCGCCATCGATCGAGTCGTACAGCGCAATATCGACACCTACATTAATCGCAATCTGATCATCGAGAGCGCCACCTACAATATGCTCAAAGCCATCAAATGTAATCGTATTTAACAGATCATCAACACCGTTACGAACAGTCCAAATATTTAGCTGATCATCTCCACGTAAAACATAACCACTGCCTATAGCATTGAGGTCTTCTATATCAACGATATTCATGTCCGCCGTTACACGATCACCAACGTGAACCACCGTGTTATCAAGGTTCTGTAAATTGACCGTATCATTGCCACTGGCACCGCCACGAACAAGCCCTGAAACAATCTCCCCATTAAAGGTAAATATGTCCTGATCATCACCACCAGTTAAATTCTGAAAATTACTAAACGTTACCGTCTCAGCGTCGAAGTCAACACTATGATCACTCGTGTTTATATCCCAGTTATTCTCAGTGTCAGTGCGACCATAAAAATTATTGGTTTGTGCAGCGTTTGCATCAATCTGTTCAACGCCTACAACATCTAAACGATCTGCTTCAACGCTATCAATAACACTACCGTCGATATCAGTAATATTAAGTTGAATACTTACACCGCTGTCGGCAGTTACAATTATGGAATCCAATGGAGAACCACCGCCGTTAATCGTGCCCCAATCAGAACTTAAGCCATCGTCGTCAACAACATCAGTAATCGTAATTTGATCCTGTCCCGCACCACCCACTATATGCGAAAAGTTAGTGTAGGAAAGCGTCGTGGCGCCTGTACCATTGTTGTATGTGAGGGCTCCATCATTAACGCTGGTCAATGTCCAAATATTACTTAAAGAACCACCTACGAGTGTATTGTTGTTATCTGTCGCATCTAATTGCTCGATATTTGAAATGTGAACATCCACATTTGAAACGACTGCGGGATCAGTCGACACCACCACACTTGTGGATATATCTTGAAGATCAAGAACATCCGACCCGGTGCCGCCATCGAATATTGGGTTAACAATTGAAAGATCATTTACATCAAACGTGTCGTTCGCTGCACCGCCCACGATCGTATTTACGCCGGTAAAACTAATATTCACGCTATTGGCTATATCCACCAAGCTGTTGCCAGTAGAATCAATCGTCCACGTTGTATTGCTTCCTGTATCCGTACTGCCATGTAAGGTTAGATTTGAGAGCGTGCCCGTATCATTCAATTGACCGATATTTGCTATTTCGGTAATTGTGTCGTCAAGAATTCGATTTATTACTAAGTATGCATCTGGGATACCCGTCTCAGGATAAAATGCAACGGGAGAGGCTGGCGCAGTCGATATTTCCCCCACGCCAAATTCTAAATCACCGGTTGCACTCGAAATGTTAAGAATGTTAGTTCCGCTGCCGCCGTTGATCGCGCCATTTGCTAAACTTCCTGTTGAAAGCTGAATGTTCGATCCGTCAACTACCTCAGCAAAATCAAATGTATCGTTCGCAGCGCCACCTTCAAATTGATTTACGCCAGTAAAATCAAAACTAAATGGATCAGCAATATCTCCCGCAGTAAACGTGCCGGCGTTAGCGGCGTTTATTAACCAACTATTATTATCATCATCAAACTCTGAGCCTGTAGAAATACGTAATAACAAATTGTTATTGCCGTCCACACGATCAATATTTCGGTCAATATCCACAACAACTAAACCAGGGCCAGAATAACTTAAGCTACGCTGACCTGTGCCTGGCATATAAATACCAGAAATACTATCGCCCACTACGACATCGACAACAGACTCTATACCTGACGCGCCTTGTAAACTCCCAAAATTAGAAACATCGACACGAGTGTTATCAATTGGGTCGGTATTAGGCAATAGCTCTTGAATAAAGCCTTCGTTTATTCCCGCTCCAATACTTTCAGAGAAATCCCATAGCACACCATTCGTATGAGTTATCGCAATCCAGTTATTGGCTTCATCAGCATCATTCGACGCATAAGCAATAATTTCTTCAATATTATTGGCGTTTACAATATCGAAAGTTTCACGGCCAGCAACCGGTGAAGGAGAAGCTGCGGAGCTAGCACCTAGCTCCACTACAACGCCAGAAGTCAAAGCTTCGATATTAAGAATATCGGTATTGGTATCGTTAGCCTGCCCCGATTCAGCACCATCAATTAAACCGTCTATCGCTGAAGAAGATACAGTAAAGGTAAAGGTATCTTCGCCTGCACCACCAGTTAAGTTTTGAATATCGTAAAAATTTGTTACGACACCAACAACATTCCCTTGGTTGAGGCCATCTATTTGCCAGCTATTTGAGCCAGACGCAGCTGCACTATTAACAACAAGCGTGTTATAGGCGGTATCGGGGCCAGCGCCAGACGCAATGCCACGAATTTCATTTACGATCGCGCCATCGACGATTTCAAAACGGTCTTGCCCGCTGTTACCAATATAATTTTCAAAGCCTATTCCGTTAGCATCAGTGTTTAAGGACACTCCAGTGGCCGAAATTTGCCAATCGTTAAATGCTAGGCCAGAACGTATGGGGCCAACGAGAGTATCTTCATCGTTACCGCCATCGAAATCGACAACAACTCCTGCCGACTCAATGTTAAATTCATCATCACCATCGCCACCAAGCACATCGTAATTACCACCGACCCCGTCAGAAATATCGGCCGCTATATTAAAGACATCGTTGTTGCCCAAACCATAAATTTGACCACCAAAAATTTCATTAACCGTGAACGTATCAACGCCCGAATTCCCCGTTAAAGTCTCGATCGCCGAGAAGTTCATACGATCGCCGCCACCGGAGGTCGCTTCGACGTAGTTACCCGCTGCCGCGATTGTCCAGGTATTTGATTGATCGCGACCGGTTAATTCATCACTGACCGATCCGCCTTCGATCGTGTCCACTTGGGCAAAGGTCACTGTCTCGCCCCCACTGAGGACTTCGCCTGCCCGTGCCGCACTATCAGAAAGGGTCCATGCGTTACTCGCATCCGCACCGGTGATCAGGTTGCCGCTGGTTTCGACCACGAGTTGGGTGCCGCCGTAGATCGCCCCTGTGAGCGAGGTGGCATCAAGATTAAAGGTGTCGGACGCACCGCCGCCTTGGATCACATCAAAGTCATCAGAGATATTGAAGATATCGGCAGCCGCATTCCCCGTTAAGGTATCCATGCCCGTAAAGCTGATTCGGTCGCCGCCGCCAACAGTAGCTTCCACATAATTACTTGCTACTGCGACCGACCAAGTGTTGGCTTGGTTACGACCAACGATTACATCACCACTCCCGCCATTAATTGTTTGCGTGTTAACAAAACGTACAGTGCTCACATCACCCGCGTGGATCACATCAGAATCTAATACCCAACTATTTCCTCCAGACAACCACGTTAATGTATTGCCAGAATTGCCTACACCGTCAATAACACCAGAAAACGTAGCGGGGCTTTCTATAGTAAAGGTGTCGTTTTGCGCATTCCCTTCCAAACTAGCAAAATCAACAAACCTAAACCCATCATTAATGTCGCCGTCGTTATTGCCATCTGCGGCATTAAGGCCCGATACCACACTATCAAAATCCTCAATATCCCAATTATTTGTTCCTGCGGAAGAAACTAAGGTTAAATTTCCGCCGTTACTACCAGTCACCTGCTCAACGTTTGAGACAGTATAAAGAGATCCTGAACCTTGCTCAGTAATAAGCACTTGAGCGCCGCTGTATACCGCTCGGTATACACCTGAACCTGTGGGCAATGCACTTACATTTATTACATCAGCTGTACCGGAATTCGCATTTATCGTTCCAGTAAATGCGTCGGTAGTTGTGAAAGTAAACCAATCTACAGCGTTGCCACCCGTTAAACTTTCCAAACTTGTAAAGCTTGTTGTGCTAACAACAGAAGTATCAAAACGTTGAACTTGGTGTGCATCATCAATTGCGCCTGTAATTGTCCAGCGGTTATCCATACCACTCACAGACTGAACTTCTAGGACATCTGTGATTGCATCGCCTTCTGTTCCGCCACCGTCTAGTGATCCATTAAATTGGCCAGTGTTTGTAATTACAAAATTATCGACAGCAGTTTCGCTACCAACCAGCGCATTAACGAATGTGAAGGTATCAACATAATTCGCGATACCCGCGGCATTCAATATTGTGCCTTGATCTAAGCCACTAATATTAAAGCGCGAGCCATTCGGGCGACCGATAATAATATTTTCTTCATCACCACTGAGGGGTAGAGAATTGGTGCCGTTAATGGAGGTTACTTGTGCCGTACTTGAAGAAAACTCAAATGTATCGTCTTCCGCTTCACCAATTAAGTATTGGAAATTGATAAAACTCGTTCTATTTGCTGGGTCGGTACTTAGCCCAACGGAACCTTCATCAAGGCCAGTAATTTGCCAATCCACATATTGGCTATCGACATCGGCTGAGCTCGCAAAACGAACACTACTGGTACCACCAGTGCCACGAGATTCTATTGTTTCGATATTTTCAAAACCAACGCCACCACTCGCTTCACCGATAGTGATATCAACGTCTTGGTTGAGCGGTAATTGAACCGTATCAATACCATCATTACCGTTTAGTGTGATAACAACCCCCGTATCATTCACAGTAAAGGCATCAATATCAGAACCACCGTTTACTCGTTCGATCGCGTTAAAGTTTGTATAAATATCTAAGTCACTTGGAATGTTGCTTTCGAATCGTGCTTCTGAAAGACCACCAGAAGGCGTAATTTCCCAATTAGTCGCTACATCAGCCCCAGTAACAACATCACTGCCAGCACCACCATTTATCGTATTTGTGATACCGAAATCACCACCTGATTCAATGATGAAGTGATCCCCACCATCACCACCAGTAATTATTTCAAAATCAACAAAATCAATTGATGATGCGAGCGGCGTTGCCCCCTCTTCAATTGCGTCCATTCTGGTAATAACGCCGTCATTAATTCCGTTTACGGTCACACCTAAAATTGATCCATCATCTCCAATGTTCCAGTGGTAAAACTCTGAAGAATCACTAATTAATGCTAATTGGTTCGTTGCACTGGCGCTTCCAACAATATTCTCTACGGAAGTTGTACGATTTATACCAGAGATGGCTATGGCTCCATCGTCAACAATGACATTGGTATCCGTATTTGCGTTTCGAAGGTCTAAAAGGTCATCCCCTGCACCACCAATGATTCGAACCAGCGCGGCCGACGGCGTAGAATAATCAAAGGTATCGTCACCTGAGCGAGCATTCGCGACATCAATGCCTGTAAAGCTACTAACAATACCTGTGATTGAGCCTTCGTTACTGGCGGTAATTACCCACGTCTCACCCGTTGCAGTATCTCGACTTTCCAATGTGTCCGTTCCAGTGTCGGTACTTAAATCGCCACCACGTAGAACCCCAGAACCCGTGACTTGACCTACGTTACCAACCCTAAAAATATCATTGCCGTTTTCACCGTTAATGATTGAGGTAATCGCAACATTAATATTAAATTCATCTGGATTGCCACCGGCATTAATTGTCCCTGTGAAATCCTCAGTAAAAGTGAATATATCAGTGTTTGAACTTCCGTTAAGTTCGTTCATCCCATCAAAAATAATGCCGTCAACATTACCTTGACCAGCAACACCGTCAATTGACCAGGAATTAGCGATACCCACACGTGCCGTTAAATTATCTGTTCCAGACCCAATAATGCTTTGTATATTATTAAACGCGGTGTCGGTATCGATCGTACCCGCGTGAAGTGTGCCCAATGCCCAATCACGGTCGCCAGCACCTGCGGAATAATCCAAACTATTGTCTGCACCCGTGCCGCCATTAATACTGCTCACGTCACCGGTTCCCGACACATCAAAGGTATCGGTCAGTGCATTGCCTTCAAATAAATCAAAGTTAGTAAAGGTAATCGTATTTAATACGGTATCCGTGCCATCTTCTTCCGCTACGGAACCCGTATTAGTTGTGTCGCTGGTGGTGGTGATGGTCCAGATATTTTCATCCGCCGTGGCCGAATTCGCGCCAAGCACAAACGTGAAACCTGCTGAAGATGCCGTTGTGTTCACGATGCTTTCAACGCTGGAAATGCCACCCACTGAACCGGTAAAGCCCACGGTATAAGTGTCTGCAACACTAACGTTTAATGCATCGTTACCACCTCGTGCATCAATAGAGCCCGCAAAAGTATCATTTAAGGTAAAGGTATCACTCCCATCAACCCCACCCGCCAGGTTGTTACCGTTAATCGCTTCTAATTCCGTGAACATAATTGTCGCAGCGGCATTAACAAGGTCGCCCGCTTCGGCGCCTGTAATTGTCCAATCGTTCGTATTGGTCGCATCATCAAAACCGTTGATGGTATCCACATCACCATCACCGATATCTTCACCACCTTGTACATTCGCCGTAATGCCAGAGGCCAAAATATTGAAGCTATCGTTACCCGTACCGCCACGCACATTCGTTACGCTTGCACTTAAATTAAATGTATCAGCTTCGCTGCCGCCATCAATCGTACCGGTTAACGCAAAATCAATATCAAAACTATCCGCGTCTTCATCACCGTTTAAGTCGGCCGTTACAATCGCTGTGGTCACATTAAACTGATCATTGCCAGCGCCGCCATTAACCGTGGTGACATTGGTATTCAGATTAAAGATATCCGCTTCACCATTACCATTTAAACTACCGGTCACAATCCCATCAATATCAAAAGTATCAATGGCGTCACCACCATTAATATCTCCTATCACCGCCGCATCAATATCAAAAGTATTAGCACCACCATTGCCGGATATATCACCGGTAAAACTAGCCGTCGTCACATTAAATTGATCTACGCCACTACCACCACGTAAGTCTTCAATACCTTCAAAGGTGATCGCCGTTGCCGTACTGGCAATCACAAGACCATTATTGCTGCCATCAATCGTCCACGTCGTTGTGTTTGTGGCGTCATTAAACGCGGTAATAATATCCACGTCTGAATCTGTACCCACGCCATCATTAAAACCATCCAAACTTGCAACAAGACCACCATTTAAAATGGTAAAGGTGTCTGCCCCTGCATCACCCTCTAGGTCACCGGTATACGTCGCTGCTGCCAAATTAAATTGATCATCGTCTGCGCCGCCCGATACACCGCCGGTCACATCAGAATTCAAATCGAAAATATCGCCACCAGCGGCCCCGTTGATCGCGCCAGAAAAATCCGCATTCACAACAAACTGATCGATCATGCTGTTCCCAATCAAAGCATCCATACCGGAAAAGGTGATTTCGTCTGTCGTATCGGATCGTGCCGAAACGGTATTCTCAGTGGCTATCGTCCATAGATTGTCTTGCAGACGTGCCGTTAAATTATCTGTTCCAGACCCAATAATGCTTTGTATATTATTAAACGCGGTGTCGGTATCGATCGTACCCGCGTGAAGTGTGCCCAATACCCAATCACGGTCGCCAGCACCCGCGGAATAATCCAAACTATTGTCTGCACCCGTGCCGCCATTAATACTGCTCACGTCACCGGTTCCCGACACGTCAAAGGTATCGGTCAGTGCATTGCCTTCAAATAAATCAAAGTTGGTAAAGGTAATCGTATTTAATACGGTATCCGTGCCATCTTCTTCCGCTACGGAACCCGTATTAGTCGTGTCGCTGGTGGTGGTGATGGTCCAGATATTTTCATCCGCCGTGGCCGAATTCGCGCCAAGTACAAATGTGAAACCTGCTGAAGATGCCGTTGTGTTCACGATGCTTTCAACGCTGGAAATGCCACCCACTGAACCGGTAAAGCCCACGGTATAAGTGTCTGCAACACTAACATTTAAAGTATCATTACCGCCTCGCCCATCAATAGAACCATCAAATACCGCATCTAGGGTAAAGGTATCACTCCCTGTAACACCACCCGCCAGGTTGTTACCGTTAATCGCTTCTAATTCCGTGAACATAATTGTCGCAGCGGCATTAACAAGGTCGCCCGCTTCGGCACCTGTAATTGTCCAATCGTTCGTATTGGTCGCGTCATCAAAACCGCTGATAGTATCCACATCACCATCACCGATATCTTCACCACCTTGTACATTCGCCGTAATGCCAGAGGCCAAAATATTGAAGCTATCGTTACCCGTACCGCCACGCACATTCGTTACGCTTGCGCTTAAATCAAATGTATCAGCTTCGCTGCCGCCATCAATATCACCGGTCAACGCCGCATCAATATCAAAAGTATCATCACCACCGTCACCATTTAAATCGGCCGTGATTGAAGTCGTGACATTGAAATCATCGGCATCGGCACCACCATTTACGGTGGTAACGTTTGCCGTAAGGTTGAATGTATCTAAACCATCGCCGCCATCAATCGCACCTGTCGTTATTTCAAAACCCACATCAAAAACGTCGTCGCCTGCTTGGCCATTTATTCCACCAGAGATATCTACCGAAGTTGTGACTACATCAATCTCATCATTACCAGAGCCGGCATTGATCGTTCCAGAAAAATCCGTTTGGATATCAAAATTATCGCGACCACCAACATAAACATCAGGCGCACCTGTACGCTCAACCTCATTTCCTCCGTTAATCACTTCAATACCGGAGAAGGTCACAACACTACTATCACTATCGGTCAATTCATTATCTAAAAATAACCCGCCGCCCGTAATCGACCAAAAATTTCCGTCTTGAGAAGCCTCATCCAGATCTGGATTACCATCTGGTCCATTTATCGAGTCAAGATCTGTTGCGCTGCTGGAACCCTCAACGGACACATTAAGTCCGGCTGAAAGTATATTGAAAGCATCTGCACCGTTGTTACCTTGAATTGCGCCTCTATACGAAGAATCGATATTAAAAATATCATTTCCCTGACGACCGCGGATTATCGCTGTTCCATCCGCATCAATATTAAAGGTATCTGAATTACTTTCCCCCTCAATTAGTCCCGAGACATCTGCATTAATATTAAATATATTACTGCCGTCCGATACGCCCCCTGACCCAGATTCAACTTGATGACCAAACACGTTAATCGTAACGGGCGCATTTAAATTAAATGTATCGCCGCCGTCTTCGCCGGTGATTAAAAAGATGCCGCTGCTAACCCAGCTTGTTGTTGCATCAACGGTAAAGGCATTGTCTGTATCATCACCTGTGACAGTAAAATTTCCATCCGTTGCCTGATCACTCGTCGCCTCTACGGTACCCGTTACATTAAATGAAGAAGAAATACCGACAGTAATATCACCACCATTTGCGGAGGCGCCCGCCGCTGTAGTATCTAACGTAGCAATATCAACATCTGCACCGCTTAAAGAAATAGCTCCGGCAGAGATTGAACCTAGCGTGGTACTTGTATTTATATCGATTACATCTAACGTAGTACCGGCAGTAAGGGACACATCCCCACCGCCTGTGCTACGAATTTCTGTCGCATCTGTTTGACTGATCCCGCCAAGTGCATTAATTTCAAAGCGAGTTTCTGAATCGTCACCAGTTACAGTTGAATTACCAATTTCGATACTATTTGCATCACCAACGAATACATCGTTTGCAGTGGTAACATTTAGAATGGAAAAATCATTAGAAGTCGATTGAAGATCAATATTCGCTAAGTCGGAATCTAGCGTCGTCACTCCGTTAATCAGCAAGGCAGTGCTAGCGTTTTGCGTGATATCACTGCCGGCAGTAATGGTTAAATCACCACAAGGGTTGATACCGCACCCTGTACCATTTGAGGTTGTGATTGAGCCAAGCGTCACTGTTCCAGTAGAAGTAATTCGAACTGTGCCTGTATCGTCATTCGCGGCTCCTGTTTCTGTATCGATATCACCCGTAGCAGCGATAGCATCGTCGTACGTTACACTTGTAGGTGCAGTTGTATCTCCGATAACAAAATCGCCACCTTCAGTGGTTATGCCCCCAACTGTAAAAAACTCTACAGTTCCTGAAGCATCAATATGGATATCCCCTCCTTCTGAATCTAAATGAGCTCTTGAGGTGTTACCAGAACCCAATTCAAAATTACCTCCTGCATCAGCATCAAATTCACCGCCTCCCAGCCAAAGGTTTGAGCCACTATCAATTCGAATATTCTCAGCCGCATTCAAAGTAACGTTTAACCGATTACTTCCAGATACGCCATTATCAATATCACGATTACGAATATTAATTCTATTTCCTGAGCGAAGAAAAATATTAGAAATATAGTTCTCATTAGGAGAAGAATAATCAATATCCGCTTGCAAATTCACATTTCCAGAACCCGCAGACGAATCAAAAACTAAGTTAACCCCATCAAAATCATCATCAAAATCAAGCGGTGTACCATTGTCATTCAGCGGATTCGCAACCGCATCGGTATCATTAAAAATAATTTGCCCTAAATTAATATTCCCTGACGTAAATACACTTATATCCCCACCACCATTTAATGAAGAGGTATTTATGACACTAGCGCTTTGATGGTTATTAAATTGTGTAGGAATAATGTCTGCTGTGGAGGTACCGCCGTCATTATCATGGTCCCCGCCAACATTAAAATCACCGCCATTTGTTATGATCGAGTCGTATAAATTAACGGCCCCACTCACATATACCGAAAAATTACCGCCATCTGTTTCAATGTTTGTGCTACTGCCTGAAGAGGCTCCAGCTGTAAAACTCGCACCTTCAGCATAAAAGTAGCCACCGCCCGTATTTATTGAAGATGAACCGGTAATACGGATATCTCGGCCGGCAACAAACTCTAAATTGAGTAAATCATTCTCCTCAGCAACAGAAATATCCCTGTTATGAATACGAATATCTCTCGCAGCATCAAGGATTAAAGTAGAATTAGTAAGGACATTCGCCTCATCATCAGTAAAAATAAGATCCGTAGCAACCGTAATATCGCCACTTTGTGCAATGCCACCTCCAGTGGTGATCGTTACTGTTCTTCCAGCCGTGTATGTGCTATTTCCATCCAACCACTGCCGAATATAATTCCAACCAATAGTATCGTTCCAACTGTTAGCCGCGTAGATCCGATCTTCGTCCGTACCCGAATTGCCCGAACCAAAGTCACCACCCCCGCTCACAATGCTGACATTATATGGGTCGATCAACCACTCACCACCGCCATCAACGGGAGCGTCCGCATTTGGAGTGGTACGAATATCAAACCCCTGTAAACCAGATGTCTCAATGAACCCACCAAAGCCGCCGTCAACGCCACCTCGTGCCGTTAACTCACCATAAATTCTCGCAGTATTTGCAGCGAACGTAATTAACTTACCACCATCGCCGTCAACTAAACCGTCAGCACTTACGCGTGAATTTTCATCCAAATAAATAAATTGCGCATTTCGAATAAATTCGTTTTCTCCTGTTTTGTCTCCACCTATAAGAACTTCACCGCCACCGTGAAACCCATTCGTTTCAACAACTGCGCTATCTAATAAACCAACGTTTTCACCAAGCACTTTAATATCACCACCAATACCCAATGCCGCATTGGCTGTTGTTGTACTTTCCTCAGTTAGCTCCGTCGTCATGACACTGTGAATTTCAACACTACCGGCCGTTTCGTGCATGGCACTATCCGCACTAATTCGCCCTGAAGAACTTACATTTTCCCCAAGAAGCACCACGGCACCCCCAGCGTCCCCCGACGCCGAGAGCACCCCAGTGTTCACCACGTTAGCTCCCGCACTGAGCGTGAAGCTTCCGTCCTCGTCTACGACCACACTGGTCGCATGTTTCACTTCCCCTGAATTTACTGCTTGCGAAAAAATCTCCTGGCTTGCTGAAGCAGAAAGCAAAATTTGCCCGTCTTCCGCCGAGATTTCGCCGCGGTTAACAATCGCTGCATCTACCCCAATATCATCTTGCAATATGGATTCAGTTACCTGAACACCTAGCAACCCGCCTCCATCGAACGTCACCACAGCTTCCCGACCGGTCGCTAGCGTCACGGAACCAAGCTGAGCACTGATCATTCCGTCGTTTTCGACCCGCTGACCAATTAGCGCAACATTGCCTCCGGTCGCGGCGTTAATTAAGCCCGCGTTAATGATTAATCCATCCGTCCCTTCAATCGCTTGAAAGGCAAAATCCCCATTCATAAAGTCACTAGGATCAATAGAAAGCCCGCTAGCCAATATTCCCCCAGCATTGACCACAGAGTTTTCACCAAAAATGATCCCGTTTGGATTTACAAGAATGACATGCCCATTGGCATCAATACGGCCTTGGATCTGTGAGCCGCGATTACTCAAGATCCGGTTAAGTGACACTGAAGAGCTATCTGGCTGGATATAGTTAACGCGCTCATTTGTGCCCACGTCGTAGCTTTGCCAGTCGATGGCCATACGGTCCGTAGCTTGATTGATGGTTGTGGTGTTACCAGAACGGTTTATAGAACCGGACCCACCAACGACTTCACCGCCTTCAGGCCCAGCCCATACAGGGCTGGTCAATGCGGCTGTAAAAAGCAGATTGGTAAATGAACGAAATAGAAAAGAAGGGTTAAGAACACGTCGGGGGAAATCGCGTCTCATAGAGTACATTCCTGTATGTTTACTTCATCCCAAAAACGGGCAGATCAATCATATCGATATAATAGCGAGCGTTATTATACGGACTTATTACTAAAACGGGCAGAATTGTATATTAATCAGGCAAATACACCTAGTTTCTTACTATGAATACGTTAGCTGTGTCACAAGAATGGTTATAAAAAACGAATCAAACATGAATTAATCGTCACATCCATTATGTTCTCGCGGATGGGATATAGACCTAAACCAGCGAATAAATATAGATATACATAACTCCAGATATCACAAAAGAGGGGGCGGCCCTTACTACTCCATGTGAAAAACGATTTGGCGCCAACACATCAACATTTCATAAACGCTGAAACTCTGACTTTTGTGACTTGTGATCTTGTCAAAATCGACACTAAAGGTTTATCGTGCCTCTCGCTCACCAATAATCTAATACAACGCTAATATGAAAGCCGTAAGCACCCTGCTCATTTACGCATTACTTCTCGGCTGTAACGCTGACAATTCATTACCCACAAAGGATAGCCACGTGTTTATAAAGCCCTCCACAAAAACCTATGTCATCTCCTCACCCATGGAAGGTGTATTGATGAAAGACGGCCAACCGCTGGCAAATACTAAAATTATTCGCACCTTGACGTGGAATGACAACGAAGATGGGTTGACTGAGACATTTACCACGGATGATCAGGGCCGCTTTTCTCTTCCGATACACGAAGTAGATTTGACGCTGGGTATGCTTGCGCAGTTTGTGGCAAAGGCCGAATTAAGCGTTTACTCGAAAAATGATGACAATATATTTTGGTATAGCAGCAAGTTTCATGCTGAAATTTTCTCTGAAACCAACGGAGAGATTGAAAATCTTACTTGCGATATAAACGATGAAGAGATTCCTGTTCAGACTGACCCAATGCCCATACTAACCAAATGTCGATGGACAAACATGCCCAAATAAAACAATAGGAACCTTCTCACTTAAGGAAAAAATATGTCGACCACTCTTTTACCCGAAACGGCCGCATCGTTAGCTCTAGCCGTATACACCCTTAATGCAGGTGTTCAAAGAGATTTAAAAGCATTCTTAGCTCGTAGAGAATTCTCTCAAGGCTCTTCTCAAACCACACTAAAAGCCGAAACGGGCGGCAGAATATTCCGCGCATCGAAAGACGGTTTTGGGCTCTGCGCAAAAGGTGCCGGGCAATATAACGGCGATTTGTTTTTTATTTTTCGTGGCACGACCACCGCAAATAACAATGCCGACATGGTGACAGATGCGCGCATTGGTATTGAACGCTCAACGACCGGATTACCTGTCCATATCGGCTTTAATCATACATTCAAAAGTATGCTCCCCGAGATTCGTAGCTTCATTGCAGAAAGTAAGATTACCGGCACCATTCACTGCATTGGTCATAGCTTGGGAGGCGCTGTGGCAACCCTTGCCGCAGACTGGGCGGCCAGTAGTTTAGCTCTGCCGGTCAAGCTTTATACCTTTGGCCAGCCACGCGTTGGGCTGACATTTTTCTCCTCAATGCTAACGCAAAAGCTCGGGGCCAAAAATATTCATAGGGTGTTCCACACAACAGACCCTGTGCCCATGGTGCCCGTATTTCCTTACTTGCATACCCCGCTCCCAGGTTATGGCCATCGCAAAATCAGTGAAAACCCTATCATTAGTGGTGAAGCACACCGAATGACCGCTTACACTAAAGGGCTCGGCAACAGCTGGGAATCCCTCGTCTCGGCGCCCCCTATCAACAATCACGAAGCCGCTATTGAAGAGTGGTTACGCTCAAATGCCAACAGCAATCCTATGTGCCCTAAAACATTTGAATGGCTGGAAAGCGCCGTCATTTGGCTATTGAAAAAACAACTCCACACGCTGACGGTAGGGCTTCAATGGGCGGCGATGGGTATACATACCTTTCTCGATAAAGTCGCATGGATACTGGCTAAGGGTATTGAAATCGGCGATAAGTGTGCGGAATATGTAAAATTATTTATTCGCAAAGTGATGAAGATTCTGGGGTTAAAATACCAAGAAGGCGTGACAAGTATATCCCACGCATTTCTAAGGTATTTACTTCAATCTTTAGTAAAACGAGCAAACGATTTAGCCGTGAATGCTATTCGTGGCCTAGCTGGGTAAGCGATAAGTAAAATTAGGGTAACAATTCATTTTCGATCTTTCACACTCACGATAACCATTTATACGGCCGCAGAAAGCGGCTCGATAATGGGCAGGAACAGCTATTTGGTTATGCTTAAGACGTTATCCGTGTCACAGAAAAATTAACACTTAACTTTCACTACTATGGCTCTTGCGAGCGTGACAAAATAACCCGCTCACCGGATATAAGGTCCACAACTATGATATCGTCCAATGACAATGCATTATTACGTGACGTTACGAACGCAATATCTTCCTCATCCTTCACAACAATACCCGCTGGGTCAAACAGCTGATTCACGCTGTTGGGGCTCGTCGCGTTGGAAATAGTGGTCATAGCGCCGCCCGTAACAGGCACCGAAAGTACAGCGTCGAGTCCACTATCTACAAAGATGGCGCGGTTATTATCTGAATCGTATTCAACATCTCTTGGTGTATCGACATCAGACGAATCTAACAGAACCGTAAATACTCCATCATCAACTGTTATATCGACGGAATAAATGTATTGCTCATCGGACTCAGCTATCAAAAGCGTTTGTGAATCGACAAAATCAAAACCATTAGGTTCTGTGAGTGAAAAATTAACGTCAAAAAAAGCTTCTCGTTCGGCTGCACCCGTTTCTAAGTCTATCGCGAAGATCAAACTGGTATTATCGGACCCGTATAGCCTTCCATCGAAAGGACTAACTCTTAAGCCGAATGGATCGCCGATTATAGACGGTGACTCAGAAATTGTTGCTAATCCCAAACCATCTTCGTCAGTTGTATAGACATCGCCAAAAATACCAATTAAAGCAGAAATGAATATATTCCCAGTGTTATTGTCAATATGAACTCGGTTTGGAGCAGAAGGTAACGTCGCTGATGAAATAAGCTCTGTTCTAACCCCAGTATCAATATTTACTCGATAAACCGCGTCGGCATCTGAAACAATTAACCTGTTATTTCGTGTGTCTAACGAGATACCTCCACTAGAGATATCTTCTAACCGGTTATTGGCATCAGGGAAGCTTGCGACAACCGCTTGATGATTGACGCTTACTGATGCTGCTGAAGTCTCTATATTCCCAGCCGAATCTTCTGTCGTGACGCTAATAACATTCGTAGCACCAGATTCAAGATCTACCTCACCAGACCACGAAGCGAAAGTACCATCATTCAATGATGTTGCCGTAACGGTATCAATCACGCCTGACGCAGCCGTTGTCACTGTGAGTGTAATTGTTTGAATATCGTTATAGTCGTCTTCTGCAGTACCACGAACCGTTAGCGTTAATCCTTCCGTCGCTGTGACGGGCGTGGGAAAAACGATATCAGCCGTTGGCGCAGTTTCATCTGCTAGGGTGGTGACGGTGTACGTTCCTGAATAATCGCCAATAGTGACCGTAGCGATAACGTCATCGTTCGTATCAGATGAAGCATCCGCTCTTACTTCAACAGTTTGGCCATCTGATGCGGTGCCCGACGTAACAAACGCCCCGCCATTAATGCTCACCTCGCCATTCGTCACACTTACTGCCTGGCTTTCGCCAAAATCCGATAAGGTCACAACCGTATCTGATTGAACATTTTCTGTTTCAGGCGCTATATCCGTTTGGCTCTCAAACGTGAGTGCTGTTCTTATTTGGAAATCCGCAGATTGCTGATGTGCGCCTTCACTAAGATTTAGGGTGGCAGTGGTAACACCTAAAGAGTCTGACGATGAGCTTGCTCTAACACGCAGCACTTGTCCATTCGTTACATTACCCGATGATTGAAAATTATTGTCGCCACCAACATCAAAGGTGCCGTTTGTGACACTGACTGAAATCGTATCGTTGATATCCGAAACGGTTATGTCATCAGAGATCACTAACGCACCGGCCACGGCTTCATCTTCGGCGGTGATGGTGACCGACGCTGGGGCTATGTCTTGCGCTTCTGTCACGACGGTAAACATGCTGCTTTCAGAACCAATGGTCAATGTCGCGTTAACCGTGGTATCAAAAGAAGCTGAACTTGTTAACTGAACAATCACACTATCATCATTTGATACCGTACCTGAAGTGACTGGTGAGCCACCATTAATAGTAAAGGCGCCTGCAGTAATACTAATATCCACCTGGTCGTTCAACCCTGCGACGATAATTTCTGGAAAACTATTTAAGGTTGATATCGCCGATCCCAAGATGGGTGATCGCGCAAAAGACTCGGGGGTATCGTCTCGATCTAATGTTGTTACCGTGAATGTGCCATCAACGGTTGCACCTTCAGGCCCAATACTTAAGGTGGCGGTGGCAGCGGTTGAAAATAATGGGGATGCGGTCACGCGCACGATCACTTCTTGATTGTTACTGATGAGTCCGTCTTCTGAGGTAAACGCGCCCCCATCGATTGCGTATTCACCGTTTGAGATGGAAATCGGTGCGGCATCATTTAAATCAGAAATCGGCGTTGCAATGGTGTCTTGCTGGCTGCTTAGCGCGACATCAGACCGCGCTGCAAACTCGTAACTTGTGGGCGTGATGTCCTGAGCAAGGGTAGTCACTGTGAAAGCAGCGTCTACCGTCGCTCCCGCTGGGCCTATACTCAATGTGGCGGTGGCACCGGTTGAAAATAATGAGGATGCCGTCACGCGCACAATCACTTCTTGATTGTTGCTGATGAGTCCGTCTTCCGAGGTAAACGCGCCCCCATCGATTGCGTATTCACCGTTTGAGATGGAAATCGGTGCGGCATCATTTAAATCAGAAATCGGCGTTGCAATGGTGTCTTGCTGGCTGCTTGGCGCGACATCAGATCGCGCTGCAAACTCGTAACTTGCGGGCGTTATATCCTGAGCAAGCGTTGTAACGGTGTACGTGCCACTAACACCACCAATTGTTAGCGTCAGGCTGGCATCACTGCTGAACTCACTGGAAGCGGTTAAGCGTACTTGAACACTCTGGCCATTACTGACGGTGCCACTTCCGCTTGTGTAGCTACCGCCATTTACGCGGTATTCGCCACCGCTAATCGATATAGCGGCAGCGCTGTCTATTCCGGTAATGGTGACGCTTGCTGACTCGACTTGCTCTCCTGGTTCCACCGCTGCTTCAGCCGTAAAACTAAAGCTATCTGGGGTTGTATCTGGGTTTGAGCCGCCGCCACCGCCCCCACATGCACTGATGATAAAAACGAGCGAAAGGATAAAAGTTGAGCGAAGAAATGAAAGCGAACGCGTCATTGATGACTCCATGTAAAAAAACGATCCGGCGCCACCAATATCTTTTGGTTTAGTACGCCCCAAGTGTGTGATTTTCAGGGGCGGAATTGTGTCAGAAATGGCTCCCAACATCTATGGATTTGATCGATTTTTGAGAGCTTGTTCTGGGGTTTGGCGCTCTATTCATGTATTCCTAAGCACTCGTTTACAACCACTAGAACTCAAATTATTCAGTCTTTAATAAATCGACATAGAAAATACACGAAATCAAGGCTTAAGATAACAGCTCCCTTTCAAGCCCTTCGTGTTTTTCAACGTCTTCTTTGGCTACAGGCCACTTTAATGGAGCGAAGCATTCCGTTAATTCTATACCTGGGCTTCCCTGCTTAACTTGTTCGATCAATCCCTGGGTTTCAGCAGAAAGCTCTAACGACATACTTTCTATGATTCGATCAACCAAAGCCCGCATTGATTCACGTACATTTTTTCCCCGTCCAATATAGGAAAAGTTCACTTCGACAAAATGCTTATCGGTTATGGGAAAAACAAACACTCGCTCCTCATTACTTCCGGCAACATCATACGAAGCAGCAGGAACAGGAAAGCTTTTATTTACAATCCAATTGATAGGAGCCTTATAACTCGCCTTTCCCATCAATGTTTTCCAACCAAACAAGTTAGTTAAATACAAACTTAATGTGGTTTCGAATGTTTTAGGGTGCAGTAATGACCCCGAGCAATATTCATATTTACCTTTTCTCTTGTTTATTCCGACATACATACTCAATTGCCCAGCGTTGCCACCAAACATGGAATAATAAAACCCCCAAGCTCTACTATAAACCGAAGCAGACTCCCATGCGTCCACAGCAAAGAGGCCGGAAGCAAAACTTCGAAAAGGCTCATCCATTACTTCAAATTTTTTCGACGTTAACCAACCGGAGGAATTATAGTGAGGGCTATGGTGGGGAGCTCGAAAGGTCAGCTTATTTCCTGCAATGAAAAACTCATGACGCTTAGCTCCCGAAAATGAAGGTCCCGAAACCTTATCTGTTTCCTTAGGATTACGGAGTTTTAAAGCATTACATTTCAGGAAAGAGATCACTTAATTTTACCAACATTTTTGTCGTAGTATTTCGGAGCGACATGCCTTGTTATTGTATCTCCTGTTTTTAAACCAGCAAGACCAGCACCAATAGCACCTCCAATCGCGGTCAAAATTGGAAAGGTTGGTATTGCCATCCCCACGCCCACAGCCCCAACTGCAGCCGTCGCCATAGCGGTTAAACCCTGAACTTTTGTTACCTGACCAGAAAAATCCCAGACTGCATTACCAACCCGATACCTTTCCTCTTTTTTGAGACGGTTAACTATCATACGGGCCTGATCACGATTACCCATGTAATCCCCGACCTCAGTGGTGACAAAATTTCTGTCCAAGTTTAACCCAAGCTCATGCGCCATCATTACAGCTTGGTTAACATTTGTACTAGGCCGATACATAAATGCGCTATGCCCCGCTAACTTCACGTTTTGGTCTACAACAATTTTCATTGCCTGAGTTAATACTGCCGACCCACCAAATTCAGAGACCCAGCTAATACCTTTAGTATCTTTGGATTTGATCATTGACTGAGCCAACATTAGCGCAGACCCATAAATTGATTCATTCGTTAAAGGGTTAGCCGCCTTGTTATAGTTTTTTAGCCCCCCGATAGATTTTTCGCCAGGGGTAAAATGTAAATCGAACTTATCAAAAAATGGGCCTCCACCACCTGGGGCTTTCGACACCCTGTGCGCCATCGTTCCTGCAGCGTCTTTTGCATCATGGTGACGCCTATCGGTAACGCCAACGAATCGCTGTCCAGTTTGGCCATCAGATAACTCTCCATTTTCCAGATACTCGACGTCCCACTTGTCACTTCGTTTTGTAGCGTTATACAAACCGGTCATCGTGTTTTGATCATTTACTTCGAAATAAGCAGTGTCAAATTCGAGATAATCAATTTTGTATGTATCATTCACCTGCCTTTCAACCGTCGCTTTAATACCAGGCAAAATAACAAAAAACTGCTCCTTTCCACGAGCCACCATTTCGTTTGGACGAATATAAATATTATCTTTACCTAATCGTCCTGAGCTTAATGCTTGAAGACCACCAACAGCCAATCGCGCCCGTGATTCCCAGCCTGAGCCGCTTTATTCAATAGGTCATATGTCTGTTCATACGCAGGTACGATCTGAACTCTCTTACCACCGAGATTTCCGGCGATAGTTCGAGGGGCAGCGGGTGCAGATGGAGGGCTATACATAAAAATATCCTTAATTTTCGTCCTTAAAGGCTCTCGCGGCGCTAATGCTACCTGATATACCTCAGAGCGTGAAGAAAACAAGGGAGTGTATGAATAGTTTTGAGAACTCAGCCAAAAAACCTCATTAAGTAGACCCTATCAGAATCACGTACCGCTATTCGGTCGGTTTAAAACCGACATACACATTAACAACCGTGGCCAATTTATTATTACCATGGTATTATTATTTTAACCAAGGTTATTAAAGGAGTTAAAACAATGACCTCACATATTGTTTTTGAGCAACACCATTGCGCGTGCTACGGGACGCTATTAGACATTGCGATGTGGGCCCGAGCTCGCGAGCAGGACGAAAACGACCTGCCAGTCCTTATTTTTGAGATGGATACTGGAAGGCAAATCGATATTGATACCCGCGGCACAGAGACGGAGATACAGACTCGGTTCGCCCTGCCCGACACCGAGGAAAACTCTCCTCAACAACCAGGAAAAGGCAAACGAGGCCGCCCCAAGTTAGGCGTCGTAGGTCGTGAAGTTACGCTACTCCCAAGGCACTGGGAGTGGCTCGACCGCCAAAGAGGTGGCGCTTCGGGCACTATCCGGCGTTTAGTTGATGAAGCCAGAAAGCAAAGCGCCCATTCTGATGGGATACGTATGGCACAAGACCGAACCAACCGCTTTATTTCCGCGATAGCCGGTGATTTACCAGGTTTTGAAGAGGCCACGCGTGCGCTGTATTCAGGGAATGAAGCAGCTTTTGTCGAACACGTTAATTTCTGGCCAAAAGACGTACGTACTTACACATTAAAGTTTTCTGATGGCGCTTTTTAGAGGTGTCATTAATCTAAAGGAAAGACGATCATGGATAATGTATTCATCTTTAACACCGTATCTAACACCTTTATTTTGGGGTGGTTAAGCCTACTTATTGGTAGCTTTTTAGCGTACGAGTCTCCTAACCGCCGCCGCTTGTTATTTATTGGGGGCCGGCTCATACCGCTAGTGCTGCTTGCAGCTTTTCTATCGGGTGTAGCTCTTACTCGTTCTATAGAGCCCAAAGGTCACATTTTTAGTTATGACGGCGTTATTACGATGCTAAGTGTGCCTGAGCGAGTACTCAACCTTTGGACGGAAATACTAGCCTACATGCTCTTCGTTGCACGTTGGATTGTGGATGATTTACAGAAACGACATATACCCAAGGGCTTCAGTGTTTTTTGTGTTATCGCTACATTTTTATCTGGGGCGCTAGGGATATTGGCTTACTTTATCTCCACTGCCTTGCACTATATTGGCTTGCGCTATGCCTACGGGAAGTTGAATTTCATTAGGGACCAGATATGAACCGTTGTGACTTTTTTGTAGGATATATCTCACAAACATCAGTGACGATCTCCACTATTCCTACATTGCCTGCCCTGGAATAATGGCCACCATGAAATCGCAGCACAGGATTGACCAGGGCCGGTAGCAGGTATGCACATAGGGTTAACCCCGAAGGAATTGAGGGCAGGACCCCGTAAGGACATTTGTGATATCCAAGGTCGGACATCAGCCAGGACTGCACAAGGATTCGTAGGCATTTAAAGGGATCGGACCAAAGGGAGATGCAATAGGAGCATCGTGGAGTATCAGTACGACGGAACACGTATTTACCAGGACGGTAGACCACCAAGGATATGGATGTAGGTGAAAAGATATAGAAGCCGAGGCATGGAATGCCTCGGCTTTTTTATTGCCTAAGCTATATTGTCCTGTACAGACCGACCCAGTCGCACGCCGTAACCGCACAAAGTTATAACCGGTAACTAAGAAATAGAAAAATATGCGTACTCATCGCTTAAAATACGCCTGAAAAACGGAATCGTTCGCGGTATAATTCTCACCCACGAAAATGCGCCAACAAGGAGCCCCTATATGTCGGATTCTGAGCATCCTTCCGACAACGAGTTGAATCTCCAAAAAACCGAATTCAAGGAAATAGAAAAGCACTATCAACGAATCATTACCCATCACATAGATCGCGCCAAACTGCCTATGGTATATGGGTGGACGAGTAAGGTAATGATGTCTCTCATTTGGCGCTTAGGTAAAACCAAATTAGAAATCGGCCTGGTGGCTGATGAACTGGATATGCCAACACGCACCCTACAAAACCACCTATCTCAAGAGGGTACAAGCTTTACCTATCTGCGGGATCAAGTAAGACAGCATTATGCCATTCAGTTGTTGATCGATGGTAAGAAGGTAGAAGAGATGTTTCCTATGCTGGATTTCGCCGATCGCACCGGCTTGATCAATGCTTTTAAGCGCTGGACAGGGCTTCCACCCCATCACTTTAGAAAACTATACAATGTATATGTTCGAGGAAAGAAATAGGCTGTAGACGCACACCTATTTCTCTTTTTGATAGCCTACCTCTCTTTACACTCGCCTAATCTACACATCATTTATTTTGAGCTAACGACTACGCTAGTCCCCACCCTTGAGCGGAACAAGCAGCTATGAGGGCAAAAATTCAATTGGGTAAGTTACAGTGATCGGCGCTTCGCGAGTTTCAAATTTGAATCGCTTAACTCGTGCAATAATTCTTCGTTCCAACGTCGGAGCGTTCAGCTCGCTAGATGCAATTTTCACGTTAGTTACAGAACCATCTGCTGCAATTGTGATTTCCAATACCAATTTACCCTTTAAGCCTGGTTGCTTACGACGCTCACGATTGTAGAGCGAAAAAAGTTGACCTTTGTTCTGATCAAAGACAATCGTAATATCTTCTTCGCCACGAGCCCCCGTTTTCGACTTAGTGGGCTTGGTTGGATCGTCACTTTCAACTTGATCACTCTTCGTTAAGGATTGTTTTACGAGAGCAACGTCTCTAGCAGAGAGTTTGGTTGTGCCTACGCCACCAACATAATCGGAAGTGCTCACATTCCCACTGCCCTCGTTAGCGCCAGAGGTAAGGATTTCATTGCTCACACCCGCAGTTTTAAGTGCACTAGCCGATGTTTTTTTGGTTTTAGCACCCACCAAATCATTCACTTCGCTGGTATCCATTAGATCAGCCAACTCGCCACTCAAGGCCAATAATCCACTCTCAGACGCTTTATCTCTCGCCTTTTTTTCTTTCTTCGTCAGTGGTTTTTTCTTTTCCGCTTCAGTTTCTTTCTTACGTACAACTTTGGGTTTTGGTGTGGGAATAATTTTAGGCGTCGGCACTGGTGTCGCCTTTGGTTTGGGCGGCTCGACCTTTTTCTTTTGCGTAATAAACTTGGCCACTCGTTCTGGCACCACGGTGCGAGGCTTACGTTCTTTTGGAGGTACGTCTACCGACGATACCACTAGAGCCAAAATGAATGCGGCAAATAACACAGCCGCAACAATGATATAGAAAGGCTTTTTCTCTTGGCTATCGGGGACCCAAGCTACCGCTAAGGATGTATAGTTCCGTGCAGTCATTAAATTTCCGTCACTCCGCCTTTTTAGCCACTTGAGTAGCCGCAAAAGCGATGTTTGTATATTTCGCTTGCTGACACGATTTTAAAATTTTTCTTACGACGTCATAAGGAATATTTTCATCCCCCATAATTGTGATGCGTTTAGCGGGTGTAGCTTCCGCAGATACAACCCCGCCAGACAAAAACTCCAGCTCTTTTTTAAGGCTGGGGATATCATCTTCACCGTTGTCTATTAACGTCGAAATCGCGGCAACTTTTTGCCCCTGTACGAGAATATCTCGCTTAGTCACCATAATAACCACCGTCTCTTGCGGTGCTTTTTTGGTTGACGATGTGGGCAAGGTGAGCTCTTTGTTACTAGGGAGTTGCTGAGTATTTGATGAATTCACCAATAAGAAAAAGACCAATATTGTGAATATATCCATCAGCGATACAAGATTAAGAGGCGAACCCTTTGCAAGCTTATGGTGCCGTTCCATCCGACGCGCTCTACGCGAGACTTCTAACATTATTGCGCGCCCTCTTCTGCTGTTCCTTGGAGTGCTTCATCAGTCACAGCAGTATCCTGAGAGTCATGAGGTAAATCACCGATGGATACTTGCGGAAATAATTCAACCGTTTCTAAAGTAGCGGCTTGCACAATATCCGTGACACGTACGTGGTCCATAACTTCAATCATAGTTTTGTAACTGACACTACGATCCAATAACAATGCGATACTTTGCTCTTCGGGAAATCGGCGCTTTAGTTCCAACAATATCTCACTCAAAGGTTTCCAGACGTAGCGCTGCTTATCCTGAATAAGGCCACTATCATCTTTTAAGTTAATACGTTTAAACTCACCCAAGTTTGCATCTTTAACGACCAAACTTTCCTCGGTGATAACTACCTGCAGCTGTAACTTAATTTCTTTATTTTCTTTCGATTTCGCATCCAATGCAGGTAAGTTGAGTTCCAATACCGTCATTCGCGAGAAAACTGCAGTAATAAGAAGGAACGGAACAAGTATCACCATTAGGTTAAGAAACGCGGTGATATTAAGCTCCACCGTGTCTTCCATGCGATTGCGTTTTTTACGCCCGAGTTTCATCCTTTTAACTTACTCGTCGCAAATCAAGTTAAGGCATTTAACGGCAGCCATTTCTAAATTATCCACGAGTCTCGCTGTGCGAGTGGCAAGGTAAGAGTGGATCAAAATAAGCGGGATGGCAGCAACTAGACCGAAAGCCGTTGTATTCATTGCAACAGAAATACTGGCAGAAAGTAAATCCGCTTTCTCTGCTGGGTCTGCTGAAGCAACTGCGGTAAATGCTTGTATAAGGCCAATGATCGTGCCCAATAAGCCAAGTAAAGTGGCAATGTTTGCTAAAGTGGCAAGATAATGAGTACGCTCTTCCAGTTCAGGCGTTACTTCCATAATTCCTTCTTCCATTGCAGCATCAATCAAGTCACGCTTAGCTTGTGCTTTATGACGAGCAAAACCGTACTGCAAGACAGTCGCTAATGGTGTCCTTACGGCCTGAACAGCGTCGTAAGCGCGATCAAAATCGTCAGCCTTTAACATTGGCGATAGGTTTTTCCAGATTTTATTTGTTCGCCCCTGTGTTTTTGTAATGTACAGGAAACGTTCAAGCGCAATGGCCAAACCTAATGCCATGACAACAAGGATGGCGTACATGAAAGGGCCACCTGATTGGAAAAACTCGATTAAGTCCATATTATTGCCTCATTATCTATAACGTCTTTTCGCTTTTTCAGCGAACAAATTAAATTTTATTTTTTATCGCGTCGAGAATGCCTTTTACTGGCATCGTCAACGTATCTCCCAAACGCAAAGACTCTGCCTCGGAGACATTGTCATCACGCAAATTCGTACCCTGTAAAGGAATTGGTTCTCGGTTGAATTCAAAATCAACTCTATTCAATAAGTCTCGTCTCTGTGCGCGATAATCGGTAACACTTATACGGTGATTGTAATAATCATTCGCCAACAGCTTAATCAATGCTGAGAAGCTTTTATTTTTAACCCGCTGTGTATCAGAAGGCTTATTGTGTTCGGTTGATTGCATATCTCTCAAACTATTTCTTGCTGTCAATTTCCCGAAGAAGCCGAAAACCGGTGTACTTGTCTCCCTTACCCGTGTGGCTAACGCTCTTCGTGACGACACACTCTTCAATTGCAGTTTCATAAGAACCACCAAGCGCGAAGGATCCGTCTCGGTCTCGCACTAGTTCCCGCGCGTTGCCCAAATAATTGATCAAGCCCCAGGCATTCTGCTGACCGCTAGATGCCTTAATCAGCACCCCGCCCTTTTTAATCCCACGCGAATCCAAACGGCAGTTTCTATTTGAATCCAGCTTAGCGCTTCCCGCACGAGCGGCATACATCCACTCAGCTTTCGTGGGCAGACGGTATTTTCGCTTACTTTTACGGCTTAGCCAATTCAAATATTGATCAATTAGCGCTTCGTCCACTTGTGTAACTGGTAATCTACTATTATCAGCTGAACGAACGTCACAATTACCGCTGTGTTCACAAAACTTATTAAAGTCATCAATAGTTATCTCGAACTTCCCTATCGCAAAGGTTTCCAAACTTCCTTTTGCGGGAATGACCACCAAAGAAGGCCCTTTTCCAAACGACTCACCTTCACTTTTTAAGATATCACGGCAAATTGCACGACTTCCCCTCGCCCCAAGCCCCGCTAACGCCGTATCACAGGGGTCTTTAGGCTCAATCTTTAGACGACTAATAATCGTATTCTTGGGAAAGGTACGCAGAGCTCGCTTTTTGAACTCCTCTGCTCTTTCCGGAAAAGAGCGGCCAATTTTACTGATACACGCCGCCAACGCAGAGACGATGTCCTTTTCCGCTTTACGATATCGACTCGGATTTAGTGAGCGTAATTTACCGATTGCAATATCAATATCCCGCATATTCATGCTACTGCGGCATTGTAACTGTTTATTCACAGTTGCAAGGGCAACATCAAAGGCGACATTTCTTTCTTTTTGTGCTTTTTTCGTTTGGGCCAGCGCTTTCTGGTTACTTTCTGCTTTTCGCTTGTCTATTTTTTCTTGCTCAATACGTTTCGCAACAAGCGCTTCTGCCTCGTCAATCTGCGATAAGATAGCCGTCAACTTCGTATCATCATTAGTAAATCCACGCGCGCTTTCGACAAATTTACGTGCTTGCTCGAATTCCTCTTTCGCAATCAACGATACAATATGGTCGAAATACACCTGAAACACTCGCTGGCGCTGCTCTAACAACCATACGTCTTCTGCACCTAGTAACTTCTCGAGACTGCTGTAGGTCGAAGCAATTTTACGCTCCCAGGACTCCGTAAATTCTCGTGAGGTCAGCAATTCTTCAAGCGCCAATTTGTTTTGCTCGATAAACACTTTTCGCTCGATTTCACTGCGTATTTCATCTTCGGAAAAATTGTTCTCTTTCGGAGCAAGATAATTTTGGTAAGCCAACACCGATATCACTGTGACTAGCACCAAAACAACCCCAGCAACAATTACACCGGTACCGCGTTTTTTATTTAAACATTCCCAAAACTCACTTACTGTTGCGACACGGTCCTCGCGCTTAAACGCGAGTGCGCTTTCAATAACTTTCCACTGGCGCTTGGAAATATTAGGAATACGTTTAGGTTTTAATTTTTTACGTTTGGCTTCATCAGCATGCACTCGATTATAGGGGTGCATACCGGTAAACATTTCATAAGCGATGCAACCCAATGCATAGATATCATCCCGAACATCAGGGACTTTGCCTTCCAGCATTTCCAAGCTAGCGTATGCAGGCGTTAAAGCGCCCAGATTCCCCGCATCAAACACCGTTTTATCATCAGCGGTCTCTTCGTGAACTTCGGCCTTTGCCACCGCCCGTGCAATACCAAAATCAAACACCTTTGCATTATTTTGATTCGTTACAAATATATTGCCAGGTTTAAAATCGGAATGAATAATCTTTTGACCATGCGCATAAATCAACGCGGCAGAGATGCCTTCTAAAATTTTCCACGCATCTTCTTCTGGCAAGCCTGTTGTCTTATATTGACTAATTAAGACATCTAAGGGCTTCCCATCCAAATACTCCATTGTCATGAAAACCGTTTCACCATCTCGATCAAAATCATGAACATTTACGATATTGGGATGAGCAATCCTCTGTGTTTTTCGTGACTCTCGCTGAAGCGCAATAAACGCTTCAGGGTGGGTTTTAAAATCGTCACTCAATACTTTAATTGCCACATAAGGGTCTTTGTCTTGCGCTTCAACCTTAAGCAAATCTTTTGCTTTATACACTACCCCCATGCCACCAGCGCCAAGCACTTCTTCAAAGACAAAACGATTTTTTAATAATTCATGACCGCTCTTTAAATATTCCGAGCGGTCGACCTCTAAGCCACCGCTATTTTTGGGTGCCGAGACAAGCAATTCATTTAGAGTAGTTTCATCCGTTGGGGAAACAGCATCACCAGGGGCACCCTGTTTTTTTGGCTGAAACACTGTGCTATCGCTTGCAGCTTGGAGGCTGGAACCACGCAGCTTGATTTGCGTTTTATCGGGTGATGAGAGCGATCCCCTCGGTTGGATCTGCGTTTTATCACTTGCAGGCAGTTGCCGACGACTGTCTATTTGAGTTTTGTCCGACTCACTATGTTCGGATATCTGTCCATCTATCTCGGGCGATCTATGTTTTTCAATAGGTTTTTGAGACGGACGAGCTTTTTTCTTAGCGGATATCGCCGCTAACCGCTTTTCAAGTTCCCGTGCTTTTTTCTCCGCAATCGTTTTTCGCTTTGCTTCCACTTTCTCGCGCTGCTCTTTTGCCTCTAGCGTCTCTTCCGAGGCATCCCCAGCAGCATTTTCAGACGTGAGATTCTCATCTTCAGTATTTGAAGTGTTCGGAAATTTAATGCGTGTTTTATCGTCTTCTGACATACTGCTACTGCTTTATTCTCAATCGGAATTCATTTGTGTGTAATGCATCATATTGAGACATCAATTTAATTTTCCTGGCTCGCCCTTCACAACAATCAGAGAAACATTATCGTCAGCACTATTTTCTAGGGAGGTTTTCATTAAGTCGAGCACACAGGCCTCAGCATCTCTATGGCTCAACATATACTCCACATCCTCTTGGGATACGGCGTTATATAGACCATCACTGCATAATAAGAACGTATCCCCGACCTGAGCACTGAATACGTTAATATCAACAAATAAATCTGGCTCAACACCCACGGCACGCGTAATGACGTTTTTATGCGGGTGAACTTCTGCCTCTTCTTTTGAGATGAGCCCCATCTGCACCATTTCTTCTACTTGGCTATGATCTCGCGTCAATTGTTGTAATTGATTGTTGCGATATCGGTACAAACGAGAATCACCAACCCACATGGCAACACCAACATTTTGCTTTATGATCAAACAGACCGCCGTACTACCCATTGTTTGAGAATCAAAATGTTCACGCGCAAAATCGATAAGTGCTTGGTTTGCGTTGAGTAAAGCATCTTCAACTTCATCGACATAGTCACTGAGATTTTGATAGGGGTTTACACGCGCTATTAATTCGATAATTTTCTGGCTAGCGACATCTCCCACTTGGTGACCGCCCATTCCGTCAGCAACAACCCATAGTTGCTTTTCAACTGACTCTATCAGAGAGTCTTCGTTTACCTCTCGCACACAGCCCACGTCACTCAAAGAGAAACTCTTCCAGGCAACGGGGCGTCTAAAGGTGGTATCGTTCATTCAAAAGGTCCGAGTTTTAAGCGCTTGCTAAATTAAAGGGTTGCTGCCATTGCCATTGATCCCAACATCCATCGAGCATAGCTGCGACACCATTTAGGGCGGGCAATCCCTTACTTATGAACATTCCAGGATGAATCGTCTCAGAACCGGAGGTACTCCATACACTATAACTTTGTAAACTAGAGGATAAACATGCATCTAACATATACGGTAAAACCATATTCGGTGCTTGCTCGTTATTACTAAGCGGGACCATCATTTTTGAAGGGGTATCCAAGGAACCCCCTCTACGATAGGTATCATTCTTCATTGGAAAACTGTCGTTCAATTCTTCAACCAATTCTTCAATCGCAATCTGGCCATCTAAGGCATTAAGCGCGGCATCTTCCATCGCCTGAAACCAATTACGTCGTGTGCAGATAAAATCAACAGGATTGGTGTCACCTGGTAATTTAGTCACAACAGAAAAAGGAAAATAACGACCAACTCGATCGACGCTAGGAAGCATTATTCCCGCCCAAACATTACCGTCTACAACCCCTTCAGAAAAAGCAAAACGCCATATGGGACTGATTAAATACAGCTCCAGCCAACGCTCACCCAATTGCTCTTGGGCACTGGCAACATAACCTTGCAACCATTCGTCCCATACGTTGATAAAGCCCGTTGGTAAATCGCGGTAGATAAAATCACCATGTGCCGGCAACTTACCAAATAACCCTGTGAGGTTTTCGTTCATCAAAGAGACTCCGGCGCTTTAAACGCTGCAAGCAGACTGTTACTCAGAGGATGATTCACACTCTTAGTTTTACCTTCATAGACGATCGTGTGCTCTCCCCCACGGCTACCCGCAGAAAAGGTAATACGGTAAACATTGGAGCGGCTGGTTTTTTTAATCGTTGAAGCATCCATCAATCTAAACCACGCCCAAGGTCCGGAAAAATTTTGCTCGTGTAAACTACCGTTCAGATCTTCTATCGCGATACGAATGCGTTTTCCTTCATCATCGCCCGACCAAGATACCGGCTTCCAAAATTTCGGGCCGTGTTTATAGGTAACCCGGGTATCGGCCACATCTAAAATAAACTTCGCGTGTTTGGCGTTCATGCTATGAGGTTTAAGCTCGACACCAATCGTTGGTGATTCGGGGTTTGAACGGAAAAAGACATCTTTAATACGTAGCCCACGACGCACCTGACTCATCGACGATGAAGAGAACCCTATACTGTAATTATCGACAACACGGTTAGACCAATTGTTATTCAGATCAACAAAAGGCTTGATGAACTCTTCATGAAAGCTATGAATAATGCCTTTAGGTTTAAAGAATTCGACAAAATCAAACAATGCTAATTCGTCTGACGTCCGACGGTTTAGAGGGTATCGTCCCGCAAGCGTATCTGCATACGGCATATACACACGGCTATGCCATTGCGTATTCACGTATTGGCTAGCTGTTGTCATGACCACACGCCATGTTTCATCGGCTAATGACATCAACCAACGCTCCAAAGGTTCTGGGGCGTTTTTCGCGTAATTTTTTAATGCCGCGACCGGATTCGCTGAACCGTTCTTGTAGCGGTCGCGCGCAATTTCAAACGCTTTTTTTCCTGGATCGGGCGACATCGAAATCTCAGCCAGAAAATCCTGCATTTGTTGTATGCGCTTCACCCAGGTTTCAAAAGATGAAGTCCCTTGCGAAGACTCCTGCATCAGCATATGCAATTCGTTGAAGCGCTTATCGACTTTTGTTGTGTCTCTATTGGTAGCAGCAAAATTCGCTAGACGACCAAGACGACTAACACGCCCCCTTCCATGTTCCGCTGCTAGTTCTGCTGCTGCAACCGGTGGCGTTAGTTGCGTATTAGCAACCCCTAACTCTAATGCTGAGCGCAGAGGCGAATAAACAGGATCAGTCATACTCATCAATACATCGTTTGCATGACGTAAGCTACGAAACTCCGCAACGTCCAAGTGCTTATAAACACGCACCCACTGCTTAATATAATCTGCATAGTAATGATCTTTTACCCGCTTACTTAAATCAGCAAGATCGTCTTCGATAAAATCTACCCGTTCCGAATCGTCGTCATCCAATACCCAGCGCTCGTTAACCACGTCAGACAGTAATTCAGAGCCTTCAGAAAAATCTACATTCTCATAACCATCAATCGTGAATAAAATTGGCATCGATAATGATTTTTTGACAGAGCCATCGATTTTAAAGGTTGTCGAAGCGGACTCACCTAATAAATTTAGCAGGTTAACCTTTTGCATAAACGCAGGGTTCGACTTAATTCGGGCATATACTCGCTGTGATACCGGCACCTGCAGTAATGAACGACGGGTCTGCTTAACAATACGAGGGTTTAATTCTATTGGCATCAAATCTAAATCGAGCAAAGCATCTAAATGCAAAGCGAGTTCTTGTCGACGCGTGGCTTCCCCCTGATATTTGAGATCCCACATACCTGTAAACCAGTTCACCAACAAGACTTTTTCAAACTTATCGCGTTTGTTGAGCATCATATACAAACGAAATGTGTTGTAGAGGTCGCCACCTTCATGCCCTTTATCCAACTCATCTTCCAATATTTGAATCACGCGAGGTAAAAACAGTTTTTTAAGATGTGCCTCGTACGCCAGGTTTGCTTCTTTATCTACCCTGTCGTCATACAAGCCGACGCCGGACAACCAGGGGTGTTTATCTTGGTCGTATACAATGCTCGCTTTTGCCAAAGCATTCAGAGCTGGTAAGACAGCCCGAATATCTTTATTCCAAGGGCTTATGCGTTTTTCACCTTCTTTAAATTCGGCAATGTACTCACCGACATCAGACATAAACATCTTGTTGCGCGTAACACTGCCACTCCAAGCAATCATAATGAGAATGGTGATTGCTGTTAGACCCAAAATCGACGCGCGTTGTCCCCAGCGCATAAGGGCTTCGTAACGTGCATTACTGCCCACCAATTCGGACTCAGGAAAAATAACTTCTTGAAAGAGACGCGTCAAAAAGAAACTGCGACCTTGCTGAGATGGCGACTGACTGCTTTCACGGGAAAAACCAAAATTAGCAGATATAGCACTCATCAAGCGATCGATGGGCGTTCCATCTTGGGTGCCACTGGAAAAATACACGCCTCTTAGATAAGGCTGATACTTATATCGGTTTTTTACAAAGGTTTGCTTAACAAAGGCATCGGCAATGCTTTTCAGATTTTCCATTTGCTGAGGAAACCCATAAATATTCGCGCGCCGCTGCACATTCCGTTCTTGATGGACTCGCCACAACACCCGACTATACAAACGATTAATTAACTGATTGAACTCGTTACTAAAGTAGTCAAAGTCTGGGCCTTGCATAGGCTTAGGTGCATTAGGCAAAGATACCCCCCACACCTGATCTCGATCATCTCGGCCCAAGTCCTCAAAGAACTCACGAAACCCCGACACTAAGTCAACTTTGGTGAACATAAGGTATATAGGAAAACGAATCTCGAGTTTTTCCATCAACTCATCTAAACGTAAACGTATCGTCTTGGCATGTTGTATACGCTCTTCTTCCGTTTGCGTGAGAAGATCTTGCAAACTGATCGCAACAATTGCCCCGTTAATAGGACGACGACGACGATTTCGTTTAAGTAATGTTAGAAAACCTTCCCAGGCAGAACTGTCCACTACTCGGTGACTGTCTTGCGTGGTGTAGCGCCCAGCCGTATCAATAAGCACCGCCGAATTAGTAAACCACCAGTCGCAGTTTCGCGTACCGCCGACACCCTGTAAGGCGCCTTTACCAAATTGTTCCGCAAGCGGAAATTCTAAACCTGAATTCACTAACGCTGTGGTCTTCCCCGAACCAGGAGGACCGACAATGATGTACCAAGGCAATTCATAAAGTGCTTTTTTAGCACCACGACCACTGAACTTCAGATTTTTTAACGTCGATAAAGCTTGGTTAAAACGTTGATTAAGCTGCTGTATCTCTTCAGCTGCTTTTCCACTTTCCGCACTTTTTTGTAATTCCGCCTGATTCTCTTCAAGATCTTCAACGAGTTCATTATTATTTTTCTTGGCTTTAAGCTGAATGCGCAGATTATTTAGGCCCCACAAAACCAGTATCACCATAATAACGATAAGGCGCGTGGTCACCTCAGCTAATGGCGCGGAATTGTTTTCACCGAATTTAATATGTGGCCCAGCGAACCATACTAATAGCGAAATAAGGATCAAACCAAACACCGAGATAGTGATTGGATGCAAGAAAAACCCCAAGATTTTTTTCATAAAATAACTCGATTCGATCCTTGTTTAATTCGTCTCTTTATCTTCGTTTTGTTGCAACGCTTCATCGGCGGTAGTGGTTATTGAACTCAACTCTTCAAACACTGGCGTAGAGGATTTATATAACCACCAACGGAAACCTGAAAAACTGAAAAACAAAATTGAAACCACCACCACGGCAATCACCCAGACAGGAATATATTGCGCGAGAGAATTTCGGGAATTCCCCAGACCTAACCATTTATCCGCAAGGCTCCGCTCATACTCCCCACGATAACGCCGAATCGTTGCAAACAACTCATCGCGTATTTGTTCAATGGCGTCACGCCCCCGATCCATTAATCGGTATTTACCTTCGAAGCCTAAGCTCAAACAGATGTACATCAATTCAATCATATTGATGTTTTCTGCCGGAGATTGGCGCATACGATCAAGGATTAAAAAGAATTTTTCACCACCGGATGTTTCATTATGAAAAACGCTGAGTAAAGTACGCTGCGCCCAAGCGCTCTCACTACCCCAGGGTGTATTTAATACAGTCTCATCTAACACCGAACACAGAACATAGCGCGCAGATAACACAATTTCAGGGGGAGTCCCTTGGTCACGCAACCGACTTTCGAATGTGCGAATTTCACCAGTTAAGCGTTGATGTAATCCACCTATATCAGGATGCGTCATGGAACCGCGGGTTTTTTCAAATACCGCAATTAACGAAGACGCTGCATTTACCAACGGATTTAGCCCGCGCGCGACGCGAAAGTGAGATGCTTCACTATTTACTGACGGCATAACTTGTGTTGATTGTGCGCCGCCCGTATCCGGTCGTGACATCGCTTGCGGTTGAGGTTTTGCTCCTGGACCGCGCCCGCCAGGCATTGGCCGCATAGAGGTTTGATCCATATTTCCTCTTACTGCGGGTTTAAAAACGGTTTTATCTGATTCATCCGAAGACATGTGCTACTCCAGCGACAAACGAGCGCGCGTAATTATTGTCGAATTGCCCAAAACTCTAGCTGCAAACCAGGGAAATCCCCGCCAATGTGCAACGCAAAACCGCCTGAGGTTTGTAGCTCCTTCCAAAACGAGCTGCTCTTTTCTAATTCAAAATAACAATACCCTGAGCGAAACGGAATTTGACGAGGTGCTACAGGTAATGCCTTAAGCTCAATACCTGGCATTGCCGCATTCACCAACTGACGAATACGTTCAACAGGGCCAATTTTTATTTGTGCAGGGAAGCGCGTACGTACGACTTCTTCCGTTAAATCCGCAGAGACCGCAAGCACATATGTACCGGAAGCCAACATACTGCGATCGGTAATTTCTGATACACGAATACCATAGGCTTTTTCGACTAAAGGCATGGAAACGGCGCTTTGTTCGTAAACCATTGCCAAGCTTTGTCTTAGCGTACTCATCACAGGTAAAAACGTTTGCGTTAAATCATCATGTAAATAACGCATAAATTCTGGGGGACGTTTATTTTTGGCAACAAAGGTGGAGAGCTCGCCAACCATTTGTACTAACTCACCATACATTGCTAGAGGGTGAAGCCCCTGTATAAGCGACAAATGGTTGGCATAAGGCTCTATACGATTTATCAATTGCAGCATCATATAGTCTGCAACTTCTGCCGTACCACCTCGGCGAACATCGGCCAAGCGACCTGCAATTGAATCTGCTCGGTGACGCAACAAACCAACAAGCTCAGTTAAAAAACCAGATAATCGATTAGAAATATTAATATCTAGGCAAGTGGGAATATATTGATCATCTATAATGATGTCTTTATCTTCTCTGGTTTCTGTTATTTTTAATACGCCGATGCAGGTATAACCGCTCAAGTCATCGGTATCTAAAAGCAGCTTAGTTCTCAGCTTAGCAACTTCTACATTTAAGTTTTCGCTCCCCTCTTCCGTTACATCTCGGACTGGCATTTCAGACAAATAATAACGGGCTAGCCCTTGGGCATTTTCTTCGCTTAGTACGTCTACCGCTCCTGGCCGACGAACAGGAATCGCCATGGATACAACCACATCATGTAAATTCGCACCTAGCTCTATAACGGGCGGAGGATCATTTAAATCGGGAACGCTAAAAGGCGTACCATCAGGAAAAACGCCTTTCGCACTAATAACAGAGAGTTTGCCAAGTTTAAGTAACTGCTGATCAATTTCAAACTCACTGACACCCCACCCATAAGCGCCATAAGCTTCACATTTACCATTCACGAAGCGTTCGAGATAACGCTCTTGTTGTTGGAAGTGTTGTGGGCTGAGAAACATACCCTCAGACCAAACGACTTTACTATCTAGTGACATAAAGAAATATCCTGTTGTCTCCCCGATGGGGGTAAGCACCTTTCACTGGCTAAAATATTGGCAAACGATTACAAACAAAAGATCATGTGTTATCGGGATGAGTCCCAGGCCAGGTCCGTACCCGATACTTTTACAACGATAGAATTACGTACCACATTGCTTGCCGTCACAGGGAAAACCACTTTTGTTTTAGCGTTCTTATAACTGTAAAACTCGGCAAAAATCGCAATAAAACGGGTATCTTTAGATAAGACGAAGCGCTCAGTACGTGTTGTATCAGGTACCACGCTTTTTAGTTCTTGTTTCGCGACGAACGTTGCACCAAGAATTTCTTCATCACGCTCGTAAAGATCGATGAAATCGGCTTTTTCAAATAGCTGAGTGCTGCTTAATTCATATAAGCGAAGCACTACAGGGGAAGACTGGTCTTGCTCATCAGGATTTATAAATTTGTCCGCAACGATCTCTATCTTTAGATCAGTATCCAAATTCAATGCGGCACCCACTTTATGGTTAACCGTTGAACAGGCTGAAACACCCCACATTAGCCCTACCAAACAAACCGTTTTTAGAAGAACGCTGTTCAAATACATAACTCCACCCCAAGCTGATCCTATTTTTGTTTTTGCTTTCTCTCAAATGACAAACGCCTGAGCTGATCCTCATACGCCTGCACAAACTCATCACCAAATAAATATTGAAATGAGTTTTCCATGTTATCGATGAAACCGGTGTAATAGTCATTGTAACTATTCCAGTATTTATTCTTTTGCATACCAGGCAACACCACGCCTTTATTTTGCTTGTCGAATTGGCGCTCCAATTGTCCAGGATTAAACCGGTCCATCATACTCTTAAACGCGGCTCGAATGCCCGCAATAATCGCCACCTGGTGCTCACCTATCCCGTCAAAGCCTTCTTTGAAAGCCTGTTTCGGTGCCATATAAGCATCACTATTACGCAAAAACATATTGTCTATGGCTTCTTGTGCATTGGCCGAGAATTTAAGCGGGTTGTTTTCAATCGGCTGAATCGTTGTGACGTTCATACGGAATTCGTTCTTTATACTCGCGCGCGAACGTAAAACCTGCATCATCCCATCAATAATGACAGGCATTAGCTCGCCGATCATCCCACCAATACGATCAACGTCATCAGCCGTCAGTTCACTCTCGCTCAAGCCAAGGCCTTCAAGTAAAGCATTCCCAACAGCGTTTGCCGCTCGATCGGAAGGCGTACCTGAAGGCGCGGCACGCCGAGGTTGTGGGCGTGGCGTCGGCGTGCGCGGTGCAGGCTCGCTCTGTTCTTTTGGAGAAAACGCATCTACTCGCTCCGGCGAACGCTCGGCGAGTAGCTCATCTTCAGGTAGTTGCGTGGGCATTTTGGGAGGTTCGGTCAACGGGAGTGAGCGATGTCCACCAGACAGGCCTTGTCTTTGCTTTGGCGCTCTGGTTTTTGATGCTATGGGTTCTGGTGTTCGATGTTCTGGCGCTCTCGCCGGAGCAGGACGATCAGCGGGTGCAGATTGATGCTCTAAAGGAGCAGACGCCGAAGCGCCGCCAAGTAGATCATCATCCCAATTTTCAGGAATCACACTGTCATTTTTCACTTCAGGCCAATCAACGGATTGATTCATCGCCCCAGCACTATCTCCCATACTCGCGCCACCAAAAACATCGTTTTGGGGTGTTGCACTGCCGAATATATCGGTATTCGCGCCCCCAAGAGGCGTATCTCCAAAATTTTGGGGCGCAGGAGAGGACATGGGCGCAGGCTCTGAGCCCCCTGGACCGTTGACTCTATCCAAAGCAGCTAAGGGATCGACTGTCATTGGCTCGGGATCTAAACCCAGATCACCTGTTAAGGTCGCACCTTGGCCTGAATGGCTAGAACCAAATGGATCATCAAACGGCGACGCAGCGGCCGCAGCACTTGCAAAAGGATCATTTCCCCCGCCAAAAGAGGCTTGAGGCTCAGGAGCCAGCGGCTCAATTGGAGCTGAAGACGCAGAAGCAAAGGGATCATTGGGTATTGCCACTTCAGGTTGCAGAGAAACACGAAACTGGTAATCGCCCAGTTCTATGTTGTCTCCATCATTAACAGGAATCTTCCCACCTTTACCGATGGGTTCTGGGGCACCGTTAATGAACGTACCGTTTGTACTCGTATCGGTCAGGTAATACTGTCCGCCTTCGAAACTCACACAACAATGGCGAGACGAAAGAAAACGATCTGGGTCACCTAGCACCCAATCATTGCCGTCTCCACGCCCAATAGAGCCGCCATTTTCACTGAAGGATTTTTGTGAGGACGCTAAAGTCACACCAGCGGGTGATTTAACTACCGATAAGTTCAATGCCATTTATCAATCTTCCTGATGTTATGAAGAACATCTTTTGTTCGCGCCCGCATTCTAGTTACCGCGCACGCGTTTTTGCGGCGATAGTATATTATCGCCGCAGGTGCGGTTCAAAGGTAAGTTGCGCTCAAATTGTTTAGTCATGAACCACGTCAAAGATTCGCTTTAAGATATTAAAGTAACCTATCATCAATTGGCGGCGGACGATTGAAAAAAAAGACTTTTTTTCAAAAAAATTAGCGACCCCAGAGTTACACTCGACCTAGAGTTATGCTAGTTTTATGAAAAAATTGGAACGGGGTCACACTCGCGCAGTTTTATGGCGCAAAAAACGTGAAATGACGCAAAAAACAACAAAAATACCTGTATAAAATACACCCGTTGAAAAATAAGTGATTTCCCACTCTGGTTTCATGGATTAAACAGCAGTTTTACAAGGTAGATTTATATGGCCAGCCCTGAATTGATTGATATCGATACGTTGTTACAGCCGATCGCTGGCGAATTCCCCACGGGTGAGGATATTCGAGAAGACCTATCTCCAACCTCCTTATATCAAACAATCAAAAATGAACGAAACCAAGCTCGCGCGGCCGAACGTCAAAGTATCCACGACGGCGAAAGCCAACAAGCCATGGAGCACTGGCAGAAAGTCATCCAAATCGCGCCAGAAATCATTCGCGATTTATCAAAAGATTTAGAAGTCGCGAGTTGGTACACGGAAGCGATGCTTCGTCAACACGGCTTTGCCGGTCTACGTGACGCTTTCAAACTTATACAAGGCCTAGTCGATAATTTCTGGGACAACCTCCACCCCATGCCCGACGAATACGGGATGGAAACACGCGTTTCATGCCTTTCCGGCTTAAACGGAGAAGGTGCCGAAGGCGTCCTAATCGCACCAATTCGAAAAGTTCGCCTAACCGACGGCTATGACCCAGGCCCTTTTAGCCTCTGGCAGTATCAACAATCACTCGACATCCTAAAAGCGCAAGATGAACAAGCGAGACAAGCAAAAATCGCGAATCTTGGCTTTAGTGCTGACGATATTGAAAAGTCAGTGAATGAATCCAGCGAAGCATTTTTCGTTAATATCCGTGACGATCTTTCTGAAAGCATTGCCATTTACAAAGCTACGGGCACAAAACTAGATGAACTCTGCGGCATTGAAGATGCACCACCTACACGGACAATACTTGAAGTATTGGATGTCTGCTTAGGCACGGTGAAGCATATAGGTAAACTTAAATTTCCATTAGAAGCTGAAGAAGAAACAACTGAAAACGGCAACACCTCTGATTCCAGTACAGGATCATCTCCGGCTGCAGCAAAAGCCAAAGGCCCTATTGCCACAAGGGACGAAGCCTTTAAACAACTTATTGAAATTGCAGAATTTTTTAGAAAAACGGAGCCGCACTCCCCCGTTTCCTATGTCCTACAAAAGGCAGTAAAATGGGGCAATATGCCATTAGGAGAACTAATTGGCGAACTGATACCAGACCACTCGTCTCGTGAGCGCTATAGTGAGCTCACTGGCGTAGAGAGTCTAGAAGAATAACCAAGTTAAGAGCAATACACGCTAAGCAACGATTTATTTGTAAGCACTAAATTTAATAGCTATAGAGGAAGGGACAATGTCCGAGAGTATCCATGACAAATTAAAGCGAGTTCGTAAACCTCGCGTTCACATTACCTATGATCTTGAAGCCAATGGCCTCTCAGTTGATAAAGAACTGCCTTTTGTTATGGGCGTCATGGGCGATTATTCTGGTGACAATGCTGAAGGGAAGAAAGCGCTTAAAGATAGAAAATTTTCTCAAATTGATGGCGACAACTTCAATGAGCTTATGGGTAACATTAACCCACAACTAAATTTGAAAGTTGAAAATACGCTTGAAGGTGACGGCAGTGAAATGGCCCTTGATCTTAACTTTAAGAACATGGAAAGCTTCGAGCCTCACAAATTGGTTGAGCAAATCGATCCTCTTAAAAAGCTTATGGAAACACGCAACAAATTACGTGATCTTCTAACGAAAGCAGATCGATCAGAAGATCTCGAAAACATTCTTGAAGAAGTGTTAAGCAACACAGACGCCCTTGCTAACTTATCCAGTGAACTCGGTGTAGAAGAAGGTAAAGACGGAGACAACAACAATGAGTAAAGAAGAACAACAACAGTCAGAAGCTCAAGAAGCAGAGGCGCAGGAAGCAAGTTTTCTTGATCAAGCGATAGGTGCTACGAAGCAAACTTCGCGTGACGAAACTGAAGATCTTCTCAAAACGCTAACTGCTGAAGCAATGAAAGGCACTGTAACGTGGGATAGTAATCTTTCCCGCACGATTAACAGTGCTATCGCTGCGATTGACAACGTAATGTCTAAACAGCTAAAAACCATCATGCACACTGAAAAATTCCAAAAGTTGGAAGGTTCATGGCGCGGGCTTAACCACCTTGTGACCAATTCCAACACTGGGAAAGATTTAAAAATCCGCATGTTGAATGTTTCCAAGAAAGAGTTAAGTCGCGATCTTGAAAAGGCCGTTGAATTTGACCAAAGCCAGATCTTTAAGAAAATCTATGAAAGCGAATTTGGTACTGCCGGTGGTGAACCATATGCTGCACTTATAGGTGATTTTGAATTTTCATCTCGCCCAGACGACATTTCCATGCTTAGCAAAATGTCGAACGTTGCCGCAGCGGGTTTCTGCCCATTTGTTGCCGCTGCCGCTCCTACTATGTTTGGTTTTGATAGCTTTACAGAATTGTCTAAACCTCGCGACCTGGAAAAAATCTTCGACTCTGCTGAATATTCACAATGGCGCGGCTTCCGTGACAGCGATGACAGCCGTTTCGTTACTTTAACCATGCCTCGTACTTTGGCTCGCGTTCCTTATGGCCAAGCCACTAAGCCAATTGAAGCATTCAATTTTGAAGAAGCCGATCAAGATAGCGAAGGTAACCACATAGAAAACGACCATACATCCTACTGCTGGATGAATGCGGCCTACTCCATGGGGACAACGCTAACACAAGCTTATACCGATTACGGTTGGTGCACGAGTATTCGTGGCGCAGAAGGCGGCGGCAAAGTTGAAGGCTTACCAAGTCACTCGTTTATAAGTGATGACGGTGATATGGATCAGAAGTGTCCTACTGAAATAGGCATTACAGACCGACGCGAAGCTGAACTAAGTAAACTTGGGTTCTTACCACTTTGCCACTACAAAAATACTGACTATGCGGTATTCTTTGGTGCTCAAACAACGCAAAAACCACTTCAGTTTGACGACCCAGATGCTTCAGCAAATGCTGCAATTTCTGCACGCTTGCCATACATCATGGCTACGTCTCGTATCGCACACTTCCTTAAAGTAATGGCCCGAGACAAAATCGGTTCATTTATGGAAGCGAGTGATGCAGAAGAATGGCTCAATCAATGGATTAACAAATACGTAAACGCTTCTCCTGGCGCCAGCCCTGAAATGAAAGCTCGCTACCCATTAGCTGAAGCCCGTGTTGAAGTGAAGGAAGTTCCTGGTCAACCAGGTGTATACAACGCCGTTGCGTGGATGCGCCCTTGGTTACAAATGGAAGAGTTAACCGCTTCCTTGCGCCTAGTGGCCAATATACCCAAAGCGGGATAATAACTGGCCACTACATGGCTCATCTGCCTAAAGGGGACCTCGTAGTCCCCTTTTATTTCCCTGTTTCATTACCGTAATTGGATTAACCGGTGACTGCAACGCATACTCATTCCAACCCCCAACCAGAACCGGCATCACTTTCTGTGAGCCTGGATGCGCTTTGCGAAAACACACCAAATATCACTAACCTGAATGATTTTCTAAACAAAAAAAATGACGCGGCAGCATTAAAGTATTGGCTTTCTGAGCACGAAAACACGTCTCAACTAAATACCAAAGAAGACATTTACCGCTGCCTTGATCGCCGTATCAACGAAATCGACCACGCAATTAACGACCAACTTAACGCGGTTTTACATCATAAAGAACTACAGAAACTCGAGTCATCTTGGCGCGGGCTATGGTATTTAGTTGTTCAAGCCGAAGGCGTTAAAAACCTAAAAATTAAAATTTTTGATATTGCGTGGCAAGAAATTGTGCGTGACATCGACCGAGCGATGGAATTTGACCAAAGCCAACTATTCAATAAAATATACAGCGAAGAATACGGTACGCCTGGCGGTGAACCTTACGGTGTTTTGATCGGTGATTATGAAATAAGCCATCGCCCATCAAAGAGCCACCCTTATGATGATATCGCTACCCTGCGTGGCTTGTGTGATGTCGCGGCTGCATCTTTTGCCCCCTTTATAGCCGGTGCATCAAGCGAACTTTTTGGCTTAGATGATTTTTCCTCATTTGGCTCCCCAATCAACTTACAAAATATTTTTCGCCAAGAAGAATATATTCCCTGGCGCGGATTACGGGATAGAGCAGACGCGCGTTTTATCGGCTTAACAGTACCACGCATATTAATGCGGAAACCTTACCGAACAAAACCAGGCAGCTATAAAGGATTGTTTTTCTACGAAAAGAAAGAAAAAAATGCGAGCCGAGGCTACCTGTGGGGAAACGCCGCATACGGTTTTGGTGCAATATTAATTCGAGAATTCGCCAGTGTCGGTTGGTTCGGCCATATCCGAGGTGTACCAAGAAACCAGATTGGCGGTGGATTACTGACAAACCTACCTAGTGACTGCTTTGATACCGACGCTGATGATATTGCTTATAAACCATCAACCGACGTCGTTATTACAGACACCACTGAACGAGAACTTAGCAACCAAGGCTTCACGCCTCTGTGCCAATGCTACGACACGCCTTTTACGGCCTTCTATAGTAACCAATCCATTCAGAAGCCCAAATATCAGAAAAATTCGCCCGACGCGAGCGCAGTCAATGCAAAATTATCTTCAATGCTCCAACATGTTTTATGTGGGTCTCGTATTGCTCACTACATTAAAGTGATGATTCGAGATAAGGTTGGTTCATTCATCGGCGCAGAAGACTGTGAAGAACTATTACGAAACTGGCTCATAAAATACACCTCCGGTCGTAAAGATCTCGCCTGGGAAGATCAAGCACGCTATCCTATTTTGGAGTCCAGCGTACAGGTAAAAGAGCACCCAGAAAAACCTGGGCAATTTGTCTGCGGTATCAGAATTGTTCCTCACTACCAGATTGATCAGATGGTGTCCGAGCTAGAGCTGGTAACTGAACTGGTGCAATCGAAATAATTATGGCCAAAGTCGATAAAAAGAAAAATCTGCGTCCTTCGATTTTAGATCGCTTAATCGACAATGAGCCCCATGTAAATATCGAAGCAGAAAAGAATCGCCATCAACAGCTTCGAGAGCTGCGCAATAGTGTGCGCAGAGATTTGGAAAACCTGCTAAACACACGTTATCGCATGCTCGAACCCTCAAGTAATTATGAGCAGCTAGAAAGCTCATTATTAAATTACGGAATGCCGGACCTCGCGACCGTAAATATTACAGATAACGAAAAGAAAAAAGAATTTACTCGCCACTTAGAGAAAATTATTCGGGAATACGAACCCCGGTTTAAATCTGTTCGAGTAACCTTTATAGACAACCAAGAAAAGGTCGACAGGACCTTGCGCTTTCGCGTAAACGCGACCCTCTACGCAGACCCAGCACCAGAGGTCGTCGTCTTCGACTCAGTATTAGAGCCGGTATCACGAACGGTGAATGTGGAAGAATCACAACATGGCTGATGAGCTACTCCCCTATTATGAAAAGGAACTGGCGTTTATTCGCCAGATGGGTGCGGAATTTTCCAAAGAGCATCCAAAAATTGCAGGGCGCCTTGGTATCAACTCCGACACCATTGAAGATCCTCACGTATCTCGGTTAGTAGAAGGCTTCGCTTATCTGAATTCACGAATTCAGCACAAACTAGACGACGACTTCCCAGAACTGACAGATGCAATATTGAGCGTGGTATTCCCCCACTATCAACGCCCTATTCCTTCAATGGCGATCACTCAATTCACGCCAGATAAAGAACAGTTGGATGCAAAATTTAAGATTGACCGTCATTCACTAATAGAAACAGAGCATTTTCAAGGTGAACATTGTCGCTTTACCTTGAGTAGCGATGTGGAGCTATACCCAATTACGGTAACCAATGCTCAAATACTCGGTCGACCATTTACCACGCCTGGCTCAGCCAAAATGAAAGGTGCGGGTGGCGTTCTCAAAATATCGTTAGAAACATTTTCACCGGATATAACGTTCCCTGAAATTGACCTAGACAACCTGCGCTTCTATTTACGGGGGCAATCTCAACATATTCACCCGCTTTATCATTATCTGCTCAACCAAAACGTTGGTATTGTATTATCTGCACCAGACCAAGGCTCTCCGCCTGTTCATTTGAACGCAGATACTATTCAAGCCGTAGGTTTCGATAAAGAGGATGGTTTACTCCCCTACCCACCAACCTCTTTTATTGGTTATCGTCTACTAACGGAGTTTTTTGTATTTCCAGAAAAATTCATGTTTATAGACTTTACCAACCTAAAATCTCAGATCCCAGAAGACACTGAAGGAAAGCTGGATTTATATGTTTATCTTGAAAGCGCGGATGTTGAACTTGAACACAACATCAATGAAGATAACTTTGTTCTGGGCTGCGGACCTGCGATCAACTTATTTAAACACCGTGCAGACCCGATTCGCTTAGACCATACGGAGTTAGAATATCAAATCATTCCAGACGCACGCCGACCGTCGGGATTCGAAGTTTATTCGGTCGACAAAGTAAACGCATCCACCCCATCCGGCGAGCACAAAGAGTTTTTGCCTTTTTACGGGCTTACTCATGAACATCAAGACAATGAAAACCATGCCTTTTGGTTAGCGTCCCGTAAAAATGCCAAACTGGGCTACCAAGAACGTGATGACGGCACCGATGTATTCTTAAGTCTGGTGGATTTGGAATTCAATCCAAATATTCCAGATGATCGAACGCTTAGCCTTGACCTCACTTGTAGCAACCGTGATCAACCGACAAAGCTGCCCTACAACTTGGAACACCCAAAACTACAATGCGTCGATAACGCACCTCCTTGCGAAAAGATTCGCTTCATAACGCAACCGACAAAAACAGTGCGACCACCACTGCGCAATAACGCACGCTGGCGACTCATTTCGCATTTAAATCTGAATAGCCTTTCGCTTACAGGCGGCGGCAATGCAACAAATGCCCTAAAAGAAATTTTGCGCCTGTATGACTTTAAAGATTCGTCTGTATCAAAAGGCTTAGTGGATTCAATAATGTCTGTCAGCACTCGTCATATCAGCGCACCACTCAATATAGATGGGCACGCAACGATGTGCCGTGGAATAGAAGTTGAAGTGGTACTGAATGATGCTTTATTAACAGGCAGCAGCAGCTTTCTATACGCTTCCGTTCTTGAACACTTTTTCGCACTCTATTGCACCATCAATTCCTTTACCCGCGTATTGGTAAAAATCAACAATAAAGAAGGTTATTTGAAAAAATGTCCACCTCGAGCCGGCGAACAAGTGCTTCTATAATTGAGCGCTTAGCCGCCAATCCAGAAGACTTTTCTTTTGTTCAAGCCGTAAGGATACTTGAACGCGCTGCCGCGTTCTCGGGAAAACTGAGCGCGTCAAATATCGAACAGCTTTCGGAAAACCCTTTAGCCAGTAACCATATTTCCAGTAACCACCCTATCGCCCGTTTTTCACCGCCCTCGCGAGAGGTTGTGAGAATATCATCGGATCATCGCCTAGGTTTCCCCAATACCGAAGTACAATCGGTATCGAAGGCAGGCAAGCAACAACAATGGTCCATGGCGGTGAATTTTATCGGGCTTACAGGATCAATGGGCGTTATGCCCTTTCATTACAGCGAATTGATTCTGCAACGCCTAAAACAAAAAGATGATTCACTTGCTGAGTTTCTGGATCTGTTCAATCATAGGACCACATCTTTATTTTTTCAGGCATCTGCCAAGTACCATCTACCTCTCGAATACGAGCGCAGTAAATTACATCAAGCCAATAAAACAAAAGACTGCACCCATACCCAAGCGCTTTTGAGCCTGCTCGGCCTGGGCACTGAAAGCCTACGCAACCGCCAAAGCCTACGTGATGAATCTCTCATCTATTTTAGTGGTTTATATACCCAACAGGTAAAAACCTCGACGGGCTTAGAGCAAATGATCGAACATTATTTCGGTGTACCCGCAAAACTTGAAGGCTTTATGGGGCAATGGCAAGAACTGATTGATGATGTACGGACACGACTTCCATGGAGAGGCAACAAAAAAGGCCAGAACGCATGCTTAGGAAAATCCGCCATGCTGGGGCGTAAGGGTTGGTTTGCGCAGGGAAAAACACGCATAAAAATCGGTCCGCTTAACAAAGATCAGTTCCAAAAATTCGCACCAGGCACCGGCGCCCTTCGCGCACTCAACGAAATGGTCGAAAGTTATATGAATACAGATAATGACTTTGACTTTATGATCGAGGTCGATCGCGCTGACGTGCCCAATAAAATATCTCTGGATAAGGCTAGCCCACCTACTCTCGCATGGAATGCATGGCTTTCGGGAAAACCCAAAACAAACACAGATAAAGACGAGAAGCTTGATATTCTCGTCTCATCAAAAAAATTAAATTAGATCAACATAAAGTAAGGACCTAGTATGATCAATATCGATCTTAAATCACTCGTCGGAAGACTTAACGAACCCTGCCGAGTTGCCCTGGAAGGCGCCGCGGGACTTTGTGTTTCGCGAACACACTACAATGTCGAAATCGAACATTGGTTATTAAAGATATTTGAAGTTCAGGACAGCGATCTGCAAGCGGTACTCGATAAGTTTGATATTGATCTTGGCAAGTTCGCACAAGAAATTAATCGCGAGCTTGACAATATAAAATCTGGCAATTCACGTGCACCTTCACTTTCACCGACCATTGTCGATATCGCGAAAAATGCGTGGATGTTGGCCTCCGTCGAATACGGCCATGGCATTGCTACATCCGCCCATATACTAGCCGCACTGTTGTTAGATGAAAATTTACGTCGCTCAACTAATATTACCTCTGGGCAGTTAAGTAAAATCCCACCCGAATCTTTACGTGATGTTGTCCGCTCTATTGTCGGTACAACCTCGGAGTCTGCAAACGCAGGTAACCTTTCATCAGAAGGAAGTGCTGCTAACGGAGATGCCCCATCAGGCGCACCAAGTAAATCCCCTGCCCTTGATAAATACACTGTCAACCTTACCGAAGCCGCCAAGCAAGGTAAAATCGATGCGGTACTTGGTCGTGACGAAGAAATTCGACAGATCATTGATATTCTTATTCGTCGTCGTCAAAACAACCCCATTCTTACCGGTGAAGCTGGTGTAGGTAAAACTGCTGTCGTAGAAGGCTTCGCTTTACGTATTGCTTCTGGTGATGTGCCAGAACCTTTACGTGGCGTTACCATTAGAAGCTTGGACCTTGGCTTATTACAAGCCGGCGCAAGTGTTAAGGGTGAATTTGAAAATCGATTAAAATCCGTAATTGCAGAAGTAAAATCGTCGCCCGACCCGATCATCATGTTTATCGACGAAGCTCATACTCTTATCGGCGCTGGCGGTAAAGAAGGTCAAGGCGATGCGGCAAACTTACTCAAGCCTGCACTCGCCCGTGGAGAGTTACGCACCATCGCAGCAACCACTTGGGCTGAATACAAAAAATACTTTGAACGCGACCCGGCGCTGACACGCCGCTTCCAAGTTGTGAAAATCGAAGAACCCAGCATTGAAAAAGGCATCGATATGATGCGCGCCATGTCTGAGATGCTACAAACACATCACCGCGTTCGCATCATGGACGAAGCCATTGTCGATTCGGTGAAACTATCAAGCCGTTATATCACCGCGCGGCAGCTACCCGATAAATCAGTGAGCTTGCTCGATACTGCTTGCGCCCGTGTTGCATTAAGCCAAAGCGCAACACCCGCACAAGTGGAAGATACACGACGACGTATTACTCAGAGTGAAACAACCATTACATCGCTAGAACGTGAAAATGCCACGCTCGGTAACTGTGAAGACAGAATCGCCGAATTAAAAGAAGAGAAAACGGCTCTCGAAGCTGAATTAGTCACACAAGAAGCACAGTGGGATGAGGAGAAAGGTCTCGTTTCTCAGATCCACGACTTACAAGCACAAATCGAAGATGACTTTCACGCGCAACGTATGGCAAATGAGGAACTCGCTAAAGAAGGTGCACCCAAAGCACTTTCTGATGAAGAGCGTCAGTCCGTCAAATCAAAACTACACGGTTTAATGGAACAGCTTGAAGGCGTTCAAAAAACCACGGCAATGATTCAGGTTAATGTCGACAGCCAAGCGATTGCAGAAGTCGTTGCCAATTGGACCGGAATTCCCGTCGGTAAAATGGTATCCGATGAAATCGGTTCCATTTTGAACCTACAAGAGCATATGGGACAACGCGTTATCGGCCAACCCCATGCGCTTGAAGCCATCGCCCAATCTATTCGTACCTCCCGTGCGGGCCTTACAGATCCTCGCAAACCCATCGGTGTGTTTTTCATGGTCGGATCTAGTGGTGTCGGTAAAACTGAAACCGCACTAGCATTGGCGGATATTCTCTACGGTGGCGAACAAAACATTACCGTAATTAATATGTCTGAATTTAAAGAAGAGCATAAAGTGTCAATGCTACTCGGTTCACCCCCTGGGTATGTGGGTTATGGGGAAGGCGGCGTATTAACAGAAGCCGTTCGTCGTAAACCTTATAGTGTTGTGCTGCTAGACGAGATGGAAAAAGCTCACCCTGGCGTACAGGACGTATTTTATAACCTGTTCGATAAAGGCACGATTAAAGACGGTGAAGGTCGCGATATCGATTTTAAAAACACTGTCATTATCATGACCTCCAATGCGGCCGAAGAACATCTACGAGCAATGATCGCCTCTTCCGAGGAAAAACTCGATCCAGAAACCTTGCTCGAAAATTTCAAACCTCAGTTGCTCAACTACTTTAAACCGGCATTTCTTGGTAGAACCACCGTCATCCCCTTCTACCCGCTTGATGACGAAAACCTGATGAAGATCTGTAAGCTAAATATGAACAAGATCGAAAAACGGGTAAAAGAGCACTATGGTGCAGAATTTACTTACGACGAAGACGTGATGCTACATATCGTTGCCCGTAGCCAAGCAGTAGAGACTGGAGCGAGAAATATCGAAAATATTCTAACCCGCACCATGCTCCCTGCACTTGCAGGTGAATGCTTATCACGCATGGCCATTGGTGAAGAAATCAACAAAGTTCACATCGGTGTGGATGAGGAAGGTATATTCAGCTACGAACTTAGCTGAGTAACAACCAATCTCTAAGCGATAATGTGCGCCAAATCTGAATAGACAGGTTTGGCGCTCAATGTTAAATTATGCGCACTTATTAAGCACTATTGTCATAATTACCCAGCTCTTATAATGATAACTAAGCCGATGACCGCATATCGCCCTAAACGCTTACCTCTTCTGCACTTATGGAAGACATTGTTGATTGTATCGGCAATCGCACTCCTTATTTCGTTATCGCTAACCTCGCAAGCAACAACGAACAGCGAAAAAGAGTTCGAAGCACTTCAAAACGAGGTTGCTGTCCTTTCTCATCTTTACTATCAAGAAGCTGCAAAGGAACTCAAGGGCACCTTTTATATCAAGCCCTCAATTAAGGCGCTTAAAAGTACCGTTATTAATTTGGTCAAGAACAATCAGCATGCTTTAGCCAATGCCGTAATACTTGCAAACTTCCCCTTAATAAAAAAACATATCGATAGCCGAGAAATGCCCATTTTTTTGGGGCAGTTGTTAGAACACAATATATGGAAAAGCGCCAACAACTTGGCTCAACACGGCTTAGAAAACGGCCGCTATTTTAGCCAATCAAAAATACATTATTTATTGGCTGAGTATTATTTTTCTCAGAACCATATTGATAAAACCATCGAACATCTCACCTCAATAGAATCAAGTAAACCGCTCTCAAAAAATGAGCGAGATTACGCCACCCTCCTTTTCGGGATTTCACTTCAAAAGAAAAAAAAACATCGAGAAGCGCTTAAAATATACGAAAAAATTGTTCCTGAATCGGAATACTACGGTCACAGTCGATTAAACATCGCCACGGCGCATATCCGTCAAGGCTGGTGGACAGACGCTCAGATCGCCATTGAAGAAGCACTTCAACAAAAAACACCCGAAAGCCAAAAAGAAATCAACAACCGATTGCTCCTAATACTAGGCTACTCCCAGCTTCAACATGAATTTTACCGAAACGCACGTAAAACCTTTCGTCGTGTCAGCCTAGACAGCAAATACATGAATAGAGCTCTGCATGGCATTGGCTTATGCGCCTTATCTCAGAAAGATTTCCTCGGTGCGATTAATGCTTTTGGCCACCTTCAAACGATCGAGAATACCGAATTACCAACGCTAGAATCCTACCTACTCGTTCCCTACACATACAATCGCATGGACAATCTTGATCAAGCCGCTGCAGGCTATTCCGAGGCCATTGCGTTTTACCAAATCAAAACACGGGAACTAAACGCTCAGATCGATGCAATTAGGGAAAACCTTGAAGCGCCAATAAAAGAAGATATGTTGGCACTGTTACCGGAGATCGAAAACCAAACCCATCAAATGCTAAACGAACTGGATACTGAGCAAAGCCATCGCGCCACACAGAAAAAAATTCGTGCATTACAATCCAAGCTCAATCGGCACCTCGCAATAAAAGTGATCGGCGCCTTGCAAATAAAAGCAGAAAACCTCAAAAGTTATTTAAGCCAATCACAATATGGATTAGCGAAATTGTATGATGCACCCTAACGCACTTAAGTGTTCCTCTCTTTTTAAATCAGGGACTTTCGTTCTTTTATTCAGTCTGCTTTATGGCTGTAGTACGACAGAAGAATCTAGTGGCGGACCTACACTTGCCGACATCGATTATTCGTCAAAAGAACGTGTTACGACGAAAAAGAGGAAATCAAGTAAGACACAAGAAAAAGCGTCACCTTCGCGCACTAAAAAATCTCAGGATGATATTAGAAAAGCGTATCGTTCCTATGTCGAAGGCGCCTCTGTTAACGATACATCACGCCAAAAAGCCCTTACTCGTCTTGCGCAACTGGAACTCGAACTCAGTAATTCCATCACAGACCAGACAGATAGCGACGATCCACAAAGCGCTGCAGTACAAGGCTCATTACAACGCACCATATCCCTTCTGGAAACGACATTAGAAGACTATCCAAAAGCTAAAAATAACGACAAAGTCCTCTACCAACTAGCACAAGCATACGATCGTGCAGGCCAATACGAAAAATCTATTGACACATTAGAAACTCTTGCTGCGCGATTTAGGCGCTCTTTCTACTACCCAGAAGCACAATTTCGTATTGCTGAACGTGCCTTTGCTCGCAGTGACTATATCGCCGCTGAAGATGCATATACCGAAGTTGTTCTGACGCCAGGCAGTGAAAAATTTTACGAGAAATCACTGTTTAAACGTGGATGGACACGCTACAAACAACAGCTTTACTTAGAGTCCATCGATGACTACGTCGATTCAATTGAGTTTCATTCATTTGAAGACTATGAAGACCTCACCCCTGCCGATAAATCACAATTTGATGAATACTTTCGCGCACTGGGGCTTGCCTTCTCTCATCAACAGGATCAAATATCCATTCAACAATACTTTTCTGAACGAAAAAACTTTAAGTACATTTATAAAACATATACGACGGTCAGTGACATTTACCTGAAGCAAGAGCGATACTCGGATGCCGCAACTATTCTTGAGGAATATACCAACACACATAAAAACTCTAAAAATACACCTTTCGCAGAACAAATGATGATAGCTGCCTGGCGGCAAGGCGGCTTTACAGCACGACTCTATCAGGCAATCGAGAACTACTATACTCGCTACAACCCTAGCGCCAGCTATTGGAAAAAAATTGACGACAGTAATACCTACAAAAACACACAAGAACATTTACGCACTTACTTAACGCAGGTCAGTTCCTACTTTCACGACCGCTACCAAAAGAAAAAGAAGACTGCCGATCTTGATCAGGCAAAGCGTTGGTATACCCGCTATTTAACACATTTCTCGGCCTATGCATCGAAAGATCATATGAACTCGTTATATGCTGAACTACTACTGACTGCCAACCAAAAACCACAGGCTCTTAAATACTTCACTCTTGCCGCATTTGATGGCGATATCATCCTAGATAAAAAGTCGGCCTACTCCAGCATTGTATTGACGAGTGAATTGATGGATAAAGCAGGCTCATCAAAAGAAAAATCTCAACTACTGACTGATCACCTTAATTACTCTCAACGTTTTATTGACTTATACCCAGCAGACAAACGCTCAGAGGCTATTGCGACCAATGCAGCTCAGCGCGCCTTTGTTGCAACCAATTATGCTAAAACGATAGAAATTGCCAATAGCATTCCTGATTCGGCAAGTGCTCTCACCCACTTTAATGCCGACAAACTGAAAGCCCGCGCCTACCTTGCTCAAGAACACTACGCAGATGCAGAAGCCGTATACCTCGAATTACTCGATTCTAAATATACGAAACGCAAAGACGCAGCGGCCATTAAAGACAGTGTTGCGCTCGCGATATATCGTCAAGGCGAGCAAGCCCAAAAAGACGGCGCCCTCGATGTCGCACTCAACCACTTTACCCGTATCGTACGTATTTCACCTAAATCTAAACTCGCCGCGACGGGCCTGTACGATGCCATTGCTATGTCAATGCAAAATAAAACATGGAATCAAGCGGTTGTACTTATACAGGAATTTCAACAGCGCTACCCGAAACACCCACGTAAAAATGACGTATCTAAAAAGCTCTCGGTTGCGTACCTAAATTCAGACCAAAAAGGCAAAGCTGCTCAGGAATTCGAGAAGATCGCCAAACTCGAAAACAATATGGAAATTAAAATGGCAGCACTTTGGCAAGCCGCTAAACTATATCGCACGAAGAAGGATACTGATGCCGCAATTCGAGCATACCGTGATTATGCGCATACGTATAAAACGCCCTATGCACAAAACGTAGAAGCAATGTACGCGTTAACGGAACTCTACGGGAAAAAAGGCGATCGCCAGAAACAATATTTTTGGCAAAACCGTATTCGACGAGATGATCAAAAAGCCACGAAACGGGTAAAAACAGACCGTACAACGTTTATTGCCTCGACTACTACCCTGGCCCTGGCACACGAAAAGCGCTCGGAATTTCAACGCCGAAAATTGGTTGAACCCATCGCAAAAAACCTAAAGCTTAAGAAAACGGCTATGCTAGCTTCGGTAAAACTATACGGCCAAGCCTCCGCCTACGGTATTCAAGAAATTACCACAGAAGCCACCAACTCTATCGGCGAGATTTACCTTCAGTTCAGTGCGTCGTTACTCGATTCCGAACGGCCTAAAAACCTGAACGACGATGAACTAGAACAATACGAAATCTTACTCGAAGATCAGGCTTTCCCATTTGAAGAGAAAGCCATTGAATTCTATGAAACCAATATGGCGAGAACCCAGGAAGGCACCCACGACAAATGGATTGACCGCAGCTTTAACCACTTAGAAAAACTTTTTCCTGTTCGCTATATGCGACGTGGAAAAGTTAGCGCGTACAGAGGGTAACCATGGCTATGCAACGTTTAATTAAACAACTCTCTATGTGTACGCTTTTCATCAGTGGCTCATTTCTCTTTAGCGGTTGTGAAAGCCCTGGACCGCAAATCAGTCAGCCAACCACAAAGCAACCGTCCTCTGTTGTCGCCACGCTCTCCCCTATTGATAGAGAGCACTATGAAAAAGCGTTAAACAACCTTGATCAGAAAGCTTACAAAAAGTCTCTAAAAGCACTACAGAAACTTGATAAAAAGCACCCAAATCACCTAGGTGTTAAAATCAACTTGGCAACAAACTATCTATTAGTTGAACGCCTGGACTTAGCGGCAAGTACAGCACAGCAAGCACTTTCAATAAACAATACCGTGGCTGAAGTGCATAACGTGCTCGGCTTAATTGCGATAGAACAGAAGGCCTACAAAAAAGCTGAGACCGAATATTTATTGGCAGTCACGCTCAACAAAAAACTGGCCGAAGCCCATTACAATATCGCCCTCTTATATGACGTTTATTTCCAAGATATTAATAAAGCCTATGCCTACTACAACAGCTATCTTGAACTTGAGCCTGACGATCAAAAAACGAGAGATTGGGTTGATCAATTGAAATATTCGTTGGAGCAATAATGACTAGAATCAGCCTTCCATCCATATTTCGCCACGTTGCGCTCCCGCTAATTGTTGCTGCGTCTCCAGTGGTATTTCCCCAGCTTGGCCATGCGGAAGATAAGATTGAACTCGAGACCACCATCATTAAGGGTAATACAGAGCTGCCCAAGATTCTGTACGTCGTACCCTGGCAGGACGTTACCGAAGACAAAAAATCTCAGCAAAAGCTGACCTTGCACAGCCTATTTGGGGATATTTTTGAACCCGTAACCCCTGATGCTCCTAGCCATCTAGAACCCTAGGCTATTAAAACAGCCTAATCACACCACCTTATAACCATATTCGATCAAAACGATATCTCCGCTAACTAAATCGTCCGTCGTATCACGCGCCAGGCTGCTATTGTTATCTTAAGGACATGATGACAATGCCCTTATCAGCGACGGCCCTCTCCTGTTTCATTGCAACAGACCAGTAGAGCTTCGTCACAAAGTGTAAGCGATCTGGTGCAGTAACAGATGAGTCAATTCACCACCTTAGATGCCTGGACTGATATCTGTCAGTCACTTTTCCCAAGACGACACAAGAGCGCCTCGGTACACCCTATTCACTCCTGCATCATCAATGGCCAACGGCACTATATCCACTCGCCAAAGCTTATAGAGGAAGACCCTTCCTATTTTCAGCGGCTCACCGAATACGCGACAAAACACAGCATCAAGCTAAAGGCTGACCGTCGGGCACCGATAGATGAAAATGGCAACGGTAGACGGAAAAAGCTGCTACCCATAATGTTCTTGGCCATGGGCGTAAACGCCGGTGCCGCATTTTCAGAAACCCGAGAGTCCACCCTTAATATGGTGCCCCAAAATAGCATGGTCGCACCGCTTCATGAAAATGGCCATTTCACCCCCGAATTAGAAAGTTACAACACGCCGATCAATAAAGAGACGAGTAAAAAAATACAATCGATACTCGCTTCGCACTTTGAAAGCCAATCTGACGACCCTCATACCATCGCGGCAGACATGCAGTCTCTCGCCGATTATTATTCGACACACCCCGAAGCAACTGCGCTGATTGAGTCACTCGCGGGAGAGTATTGGAAATTAAAATATGCGCCCCATACATTCCAAACGGATGTAAAAGGTTCACGAATCAACGTCAATGAGGTAGCGGTCTATTTTGACCCCAGGTCTGGCGCAAAATTAAAGTTCTATGATAAATGCGCTACCAAAGTCCCTTTTTGTGTTGCGTCGCCTGCGGATGCTTTGTTGCACGAACTTCTTCATGTCCATTCCATCATAAAAGATACCGATACTTTCATAGCGGACGGAGGCTTAGATAATCATATTTATCCTGCAGCCCACGAAAGAAAAACCATCTTGAAAGAAAACATTTTATATAAGTCGATGAGTCGACGAGATCAGCACCCTCGTCCAATACGCAGTGAACATACTGGACGGCATGTTTTGGTTTCTTGTGTTACTTGTGTGGAATAAAAGTACCTAGAAAAAAGAAGCTTACAATCCTCTTTTAAATACTCATCGTTTAGCTATCGAAAAAATGTAGCGTCATGGGCCGCGACTTCGAGCCGTTTATCATTCGGGCACCCCTTCAAAAACCACATAAATCCATCCATGGAGTTTCGGCGATTCTCCTGAATCGACGATTTTTGAAGGGGCACCCGAACGCTAAATTCACATATCGCTCTACCACATCCCCAATGTAATCTGGAAAGTAAAAACTTATTAGTTATTTTTATGATTACTGCTCTAGTATAAAAACATCAAACCCAAACTCATCACCAAGCCCGACCACAATAAACACACCGTGCAATACCCCATAATGTCTTTAATACTCAAGCCTGCAATACCAAGCAAAGGCAAGGCCCAAAAAGGCTGTACCATATTGGTCCAAGCATCCCCCATCGCGACAGACATGGCCGCTTGATTTAACGGCACACCTAAAGCCTCTGCAGCAGGCAATACAATAGGCGCTTGCACCGCCCACTGACCACCGCCAGAAGGTACAAAGAAATTAACGATTCCCGCACTTAAAAATGTAAACAGTGGGAAAGTTGTTGTATTAGAAATACTGACAAACCATTCAGAAACAGACATAGCTAATCCAGAGCCAACCATCATCCCCATGATTCCTGCGTAAAGCGGAAATTGTAAAACGATACTCGCCGCACCGGAAATTGCATCGTTCAGTGCACGCAAGTAATTTGCAGGTGTTTTGTGAAGTAATATACCTAGCACAAGAAAAATGAGATTAATTGTATTCAGGCTTAATTTTCCACCTTCAGCAAAATAGCTTACTAAATACGTACCGCCTAACAAGCCAAGCAAAAGAGAAATAGCCATACTATTTTCCAGGCGCTCGGCGGGCGTCATTTTCGACTTATCAAGTTTGGGTCGTTCACGGGTGTTAAATATTGAGGGATCTAGTTCAACGACATCTTTTTCATCCGGCATCATAAGTCGGTTTACGAAAGGAAGCGTTATAAGCAATGCCACACAAATAATAATGATAGGCATACTAAAAATCGTTTCACTTACTGGGATCGATTGCCCGTTCATTAATTCACTGATAATACCGCCATCCAACACCGCGATTTTTAAAGGAATTGAACCAGACAAACCCGCATGCCAAATTAATAACCCAGAGTATGCAGAGGCAACAAGTAAGGCGTAATGCACCCCTTTAATACGACTGGCAATTTCTTTCGCCAACAAAGCACTCGCAATTAAACCAAAGCCCCAGCTCACCCAGCAGCAAATTAATGCGATAAACGTCATCAACATAATCGCTTGGGCAGGCGTTTTCGCCAGTGAAGCAACAGCTTGCAGAATAGATTTCACCATAGGCGTTTGCGCAAGAATGTGCCCCGCCACCAAGGTAACGGTTACCTGCATCGAGAAGGTCAATAAATTCCAAACACCGTCCCCCCAATAATTCGCCATCGTAACCGGTGAATGGCCGCCACCGAGCATGCCCCCAACGAAGACAATAAGCGTGATAATTGCAGCGAAGATAAAGGCATCAGGCAACCAGCGCTGCATGATACGTGTGAAAAAGTTTGCGGTAGATTGAATCATTTTCCCCCCAAGAGAAAACGCAACTAGCCGAATTGCGCGAGTAATTTTTATAGTTCGTTGTAGTTTGCGGGTATTCTGCCAAAAAACGGCGGGGGCCAAAAGGCTTTAGATGTACTCTGGAACCGCCAGAACCCATATAGAGGATTCTGGCGTCATTTTACTAGCGTAGAAGGAGTAAAGGCTTGTTTGTATTCTTCAACATTTTTTCCGTAAAGCTGCCAAGTAACAAACCTCGAAAGCGGCTGTGACTAAACGCACCCATCAACATCAGATCAATATCTTGTTCTGCTTGATAAGCCGTTAACGCTTCATCTATCTTGCCACTCAAGGCGATGGTGGTGACCTCGACATCGGCACCCCTTAAAACCTTCGCCGCCTCATTCAGCAACGACTCGCCTTGATCCCCAACATGCACTAGATGACAAGGAATGCCCTTAAATAAGATACTCGAAGCCACCATATCCAAGGCTTTTTTACACGAATCACTTCCATCGTACGCCAACATGATTTTTTTCGGCTCGGTATATTCTTTATTCACCACTAAGATAGGGCGATGCAACGAACGAATAATGGATTCTAGCTGGGTACTGATACCACTTTCGTTTTCATGATGTTCGCCGCGAATACCCAATACCAGAACTCGTGTAGTCTCTTCAAGATCGATAAGAGACTCGGATAAAGTGCCATGGCGCTGACAAAGCTGAGGGGCTTCCACCCCAGACGCGACCACACGCTCCTGGGCGACGCGAAGCATATCCTGCCCTTTCTCTATCAATAAGCGACTGCGACTCTGTTCGACTTCCGTCAGCTCTTCCAGCAACTCTTCACGAGTGCCTAGGCCGATCGCGCCAGAATAATCACTGACAGGCGGCGTATGTGCGTGCTCTATCGTATGCAGCAACGTCAGTGGCGCTTCCACTTTCTTCGAAATCCAACTGGCATAATCACATACGGGTTCGCGGACAGAAGAGCCGTCGATGCATGCCAATACCACATTCTTATTATTCATTTAGTGGCCTCCCATAACTTTTTCAATTTCTTCAGGCTTATCGTGCACACCAAAGCGGTCGACAATCGTATCGCTCGCTTCGTTCAAGCCGATCACTTCTACTTCAGCACCTTCTCTTCGTAGCTTAATCACCGCCATATCCAGCGCATGTACGGCTGAGATATCCCAAAAATGCGCGCGATTTAGGTCAATCACCACTTTAGAGACGACCTCTTTAAAATCAAAGGACTGTATAAACTTATCTGCTGAATTAAAGAAGATCTGACCGTGGAAAACGTAGGTACGTACCTCTCCACTCTCATCCATCTCTTTTTCAACATACATAAAGTGGCTGATTTTATTCGCAAAGAATAAGGCCGCAAGTAGCACCCCAACAAACACCCCTAGCGCGAGGTTATGGGTCCAAACCACCACAACGACGGTAGATATCATAACGACATTGGCAGATAAGGGGTACCGCTTCAGATTGACTAAAGAGCTCCAGTCAAAGGTCCCAATCGATACCATGATCATTACCGCCACCAAGGCCGCCATAGGGATTTGAGAGACCCAATCACTGATAAATACCACCAAGATCAGCAAGACCGAGCCAGCGATTAAGGTGGATAAACGCCCCCGACCGCCGGATTTCACGTTGATAACCGATTGACCGATCATTGCACAACCCGCCATACCGCCAAGTAAGCCAGAACCAATGTTAGCAATACCCTGCCCTTTACACTCGCGGTTCTTATCACTTGGAGTATCCGTCAAATCATCGATAATCGTTGCAGTCATTAAGGACTCAAGTAAACCGACAACAGAAAGGCCTGCGGCATATGGGAAGATAATCGATAGGATTTCAAAATTAAGAGGTACATCTGGCCACAAAAACATTGGCAAGGTATCCGGTAATTCGCCCATATCTCCCACCGTACGAATATCCAAGCCAAGGGACATATTTAATGCGGTAATCATGATGATACACACCAAGGGCGACGGCACCGTCTTACCTACATAAGGAAAGTGCGGGAACAAGTAGATGACACCTAGCCCAGCAGCCGTCATGGCATAGACATGCCACGTGACATCGGTCAGCTCCGGCAATTGCGCTAAAAATATCAGAATAGCCAGAGCGTTCACGAAGCCTGTCACCACTGATCGCGATACAAAGCTCATTAAACTACCAAGCTTTAAGTAACCCATGATGATTTGGAAAACGCCTGTCAGTAGTGTGGCGGCCAATAAATACTGTAAACCGTGGTCCTTCACCAAGGTCACCATCAACAACGCCATTGCACCGGTCGCCGCCGAAATCATTCCTGGACGACCACCGATAAAGGCCGTAATCACCGCAATACAAAACGAAGCGTACAGCCCCACTTTCGGGTCCACGCCGGCAATAATTGAAAACGCGATAGCCTCCGGAATTAAGGCAAGCGCAACCACCAAACCGGCGAGCGTATCGCCTCGAATATTGCCCAGCCAGTCGTTTTTAGTAGAGTGTAATAACATAACATTCCTATACATCAGCGTGCTTACGGCCTAGTAAACACGGTGTTTTTAATAAATTCAGATTTTGGATGCGTGGTGCAATTTAATTGCGAACGCTATCTGGAGGTATGCAAGATTGGGAAATTATTAGGTGCATACGGGCCGCGCATTGTACATGAGCATAGCCTGTTTACCTAGGGAACCTCTGATTAAGCATGAGAACACATCCGAGTCGGAAACTACCCATAGAGAGGCTATTCGAATAGTCTCGAATCCTTGCGAAATGAAGGCTGATAAATTAAGGAATAAAGAGTTTAAACACGCCGCCACCGAGTTGCCCGCCGTTCTCTAACTTAATATATCCGTGTCGATTCTTCTGGGTATGCATCGCCGCAATCCGCTCGGCAAAATACAAACCTAAGTGGGTATTCCCCTGGCTTACTTCAGCTTCCTCTACCAGGTTAGAGGGTTTTTCTAGCATATGGTCGGGGTAACCAGGGCCATCATCTTCCACAGATATGCACAGGTGCTCATCAACAATTTCAGCATGAATGGCAATCGCTGATTTGGTGTAACGAATGCAATTAACGAACACATTGTGAATCACACTGCCGATCAAGTCGTCGTCGTAGTACCAATGCAGGTCTTCTGAACAGTTAAATTTCAGTTCCAGGCCACCCGTTTCAAGTAAGGTATGATTACGAGCAATTTGGTCCTCCAGTACATCGATCACATAGTGTTCGTCTATTTGCACGGGCAAAAACTGGTTTTGCATGCGATAAATGGTCAATAACTGAATCAACTCGCTGTTAATCCGCGAGGCTTCGTAATGCAAGGTGCTAAAACGTTTGGACTGCTCATCGTTTTCAGGCGGCGTATCCTGAATCACCCCTTCCAAGGATGCGAGTAGCATGCCGATAGAATTTTTCATGTCATGCACGCTGGACGCGATGACCAATGAAAAATCTATGTTGTCTTCTTTTTTGTCCGACATAGTCAGCTCCCAATGCACACTTAAATTAATATAGTTCTAGCGAAGAAACACTTCAGATCGCCGTCTTAAACGCGAAAAACGACCGAATTGAGGGTGGTTTTTATCAACCAAGCTTTCAACGAGAATAAGCGTCGAGTGACACTCCTCCTGTAGCTGGTCATTTTCTGGGTCCGCTTTCATTTTTCCGATAAGCGATTGCACAATATTCAGCTGAATCCCCACATGTTTCGGAAAGAGCTTGCGTGCCCGCTCGAAGTATTCCAACGCACGGTCAAAGTCGCCCACGCTATATAGATCAATACCTTCACGGTTAACCTGAGCCACCAATTCACGGTTACTCTCACTCGCAGGTTCACTAAGAAACTTATCGAGTTTCTCTAACGAAGGCTGGTCATCTTTATACTTTTCCTGCAAGAATTCTAAGAGCTGTTCAGCCTGCTCATTCTCACCGAGAGAAAGCAGTAAAGTGACACGATCCACATCCATATCGATATCGAGATCATCGCTGTACATATCATGCAGCGCATGGCGGAGCTTTTCTTGTGCGGCGCCCGTCTTTCCTTCATTGGCGAGCACTCGCCCTTGTAATAGACTGATTTGAGACTGTTCCTCCTCACTAAGCGCAAACTCCTCTTTCACTGAATCAAGCACTTCAACCGCCTCAGCGATGGCCCCCGCAGGTAGATTAAGGTCTTTCTCCATAGCGTTTGAGACGGTTCTCGCTAATTCAAAACTATCCTGTGGCGACCCATGACAAGACAACTTGCCAAGCTTTATTGCCTTGCGGAGCGCTTCGACCGCGCTCACTGCATCTTCATTTTCATTGGCGACTTTGGCCAAGCGCTTCTGCCGTAAAATCGACATCGGAGATACTTCAATCGCGCGAGAAATCGTATCCTGTACACTCTTTTTATTACCTTGCTTATCCCAGTTGTCTGCCAGCACATCATAAGCAGGCAAATATAATGGGCTCTCTTCCACGATTTTTTCTAGGTACTCACCCGCTGTTTGCAAGTCACCCTTTAACTGTTTTACATGAGCAAGGCCCAAACGCGCCCAATCCACCTGGCGAACTTCCAATGCCCGCGTATATAGCTTTTCTGCTTTCTGTAGCTCACCCGTCTTAATAAACAGCTCGCCCAATAACTTTTGAGCGGCCACCGAATGGCGATCTTCCGCGATAGAAAGGTCGATGAGCATGTCAGTAGCGGCTTGAATATCGCCCTTTTTAAAGGCGGAAAATACAGGGCGAAGAACGTCTTTTTGGGTTAACAAGCGATGCACACGCTGCTCAAGCATCATGCCGGTGATAGGTTTCATCAAGTAATCGTCTGGCTCACAATCGTAAGCGGACATGACGATATTCCGGCTTGCCTCAGCCGACACCATTATAAAGACGCTGGTGGGAGCCATCATCTTGCCGTAACGAAGCTCTTCAAGCACATGCTGGCCGTTACGGCCTGGGCCTAGATCGTAGTCACACAAGATCACGTCGTAGCTTTTCAAGCCACACTTCTCGATGACCTCTTCACCATTAGACGCCATCTCCACATCGAGAACCCCAAGGTTCATCAACATTGTATTGACTGTACTGCGGAAGCTACTGAAGTCGTCAGCAACAAGCACAGCAAGGTCCGAATACCTGATTTTGCCCACAAATCCCCATTTGCCCAATAATTGCTTTTCGTACTTTCTAGTGTAGTAGAACTATTAATAGAAAGACGGTCAGGGATTATTAGTAAGTAAACAGAGGCAGACGGGTTGAAAGGGGCTTACTCGCTTGTCAGGACATCTGAGGCATAAACGCCAGGACGGCGTGAATTAGAGCAGTGCAGGAGCAACTGCCGAGGGTGCCGAAGCTGACGCCTATATGGATATAGGTGATAGAGCGAAGCATGGAGCCAGAGCCGAGCGTATAGGGATATATTCACAGCGTTCCTGACAAGCGAGTAAGCCCCTTTCATTCACACCCTATGTCCGCCATCAGAATAACTATACACCTGCCCTTCGCTTCCCTAAAATACCCCCAAATTTGATACCTACCGCAGATCATGGCCGACACCCCCAAAGATACCCTCTACTCCACCCCCTTTGACCAAGTAGCAAACTTCACTTTTGATCAAAGCGTGGTGGACGTATTTCCCGACATGATCAAACGATCGGTGCCTGGGTATCTCACTATTGTTCATATGATTGGTCAGCTAGCAGAACGCTACTGCCAAAGCGGCACCACTTGCTACGATTTGGGCAGTTCATTAGGCGCCGCGACACTAGCGATGCGCCACCGTATTAACGCCGCCGATACAAAAATTGTCGCGGTTGATAATTCCCAGGAAATGATCCAACGGTGCCAGCAAGTCATCGATGCAGATTCGAATGAAATACCCGTTGAACTGATCCACGACGATATTACAAATATCAACATCCAAAATGCGTCTGTTTGCGTGCTGAACTTCACTTTGCAGTTTATCGCGCCCAACAAACGCCAAGCCCTACTCAAAACCATTTATGACGGTATGGTCCCTGGTGGCATTCTGGTCATTTCTGAAAAACTTGCGTTTTCAGATGCTCACCATCAAACATTAATGACTGAACTGCATCATTACTTTAAAAAAACCAACGGCTACAGCGAATTAGAAATCGCGCAAAAGCGCAATGCTATTGATAACGTCCTCATCCCAGAAAGTTTTGAAACACACCAACAGCGCCTAGAAAAAATTGGCTACAAAGGCACAGAACTGTGGTTTCAATGCTTTAACTTTGCCTCTTTTATCGCGTTTAAATAATGATTAATTTCGCACCCTTTATAGAATCGATTTCTCAATCGGCATTAAGCCGTTGGGCGGACATTCTGCCCGCTCAAATTGAGCGAGAATTTTCGTTTAAACGCTATGGCGATCTCAGAAGTTGGCTAGACGCCTTAGAAGCGCTGCCCGATATCACAGCATCGTCAACAGAGCTAAAACACTCGGTTACCATCGGCAATGAAAAAGACTGCTCCGTAGAACAACGTAAGGCACTCGAAACGCACTTAATGGCATTACGGCCTTGGCGTAAAGGCCCATATAATTTATTCGGGCTCGATATCGATACAGAATGGCGTTCTGATTGGAAATGGGACAGACTACTTCCCCACATTGCGCCCTTAGAAAACAAACAAATTCTCGACGTGGGTTGCGGTAACGGTTATCACTGCTGGCGTATGCTGGGTGAGAAAGCCAGGCGGGTTATCGGCATTGACCCCTCCCCGCGTTTTATTGTGCAATTTCATGTCACAAAGAAATATCTACCGAACACACCCGTTGATATTTTACCTGTCGGCATTCAAGACCTGCCAGAAAATCTACAAGCATTCGATACAACATTTTCAATGGGCGTGCTATACCATCGGCGCTCACCCATGGACCATCTAAAACAATTGCGCGATACGCTCAAACCAGGTGGAGAGCTAATACTCGAAACCCTGATTATTGATGGCGAACTCGGCGCTTGTTTAGTGCCCGAAGGACGCTACGCAAAAATGAATAATGTTTGGTTTATTCCTAGCGCACCGACACTATGCTCTTGGCTAGCAAAATGCGGATTTGAAAATATTCGTTGCGTCGACACCAACACCACAACGTTAGATGAACAACGCATTACACCCTGGGTTACGACACAATCTTTGGAAGACTTTCTCGATCCGAATGATCCTACACGCACAGTAGAAGGACACCCCGCGCCGCTCAGAGGCATCTTTGTGGCAAACAGGACAAAATAAGGAATACTCGTGACGGATAAAAAGATCACCATATGCGCTGTGGATTTTTCAGACTCAAAACAGCGCACTGACTTATGCCAACAGCTAATCGCCTATTCTTCTGACCCCATGGGCGGCGGCCGAGCATTAGCAGAGGACACAGCGCAACGAAGCATTGCATTACTTGCCGAAAAGACATACGCGTTTAGCTTTTTAGCCTACGACGGCGACACTCCGGTCGGTTTCTCCAATTGCTTTGAAAACGTTTCCACCTTCGCCAGCCGATGTAACGTTAATATTCATGATCTGGCCGTTCTTCCGGAATACAGGGGACGCGGCATTGGCAAGCAACTATTACAAGCCATTGAAGACGCTGCCAAAGCGCGTGACTATTGTAAAATCACACTTGAAGTGCTCGAAGGCAATCACATTGCACAAAACGCCTACAACAATTTTGGCTTTGAAGGCTATCAACTGAGTGATGAAACCGGGCGTGCTCTGTTTTGGCAAAAAACAATTTAATATTTCGGCCTCTGAGCGGGGGCCAGTGTATTTCTAGAACCGCTGTAAATATATCCCTATACGCTCTGCTTCGGCATCCATGCCTCAGACGTTCTAGAAATACACTGCCCCCCACTCAGCCACCCCAATACAAGAACGAAAGTATTTATGATTCAACTCAATCAAGTTCACCTACAGCTCGGTACAAAAGTATTATTAGAAGATGCTGACCTCACGATATACCCAGGTCAAAAATGGGGGCTTATTGGGCAAAATGGTTCGGGAAAATCCAGCCTATTCAAATTATTTTTAGGTGAGCTACACGAAGATAAAGGCGAGTGGACAATTCCAAAGCAGTGGCAACTTTCCCACATGGGACAAGAAGTCGACGCAAAAGATCGGCCTGCACTAGAATACATTCTGGACGGCGATAGAGCCTTTCGACAAATACAAAACCAGATTTCTGGCTGCTCGGACGGTGAAAAACTCGCGCACCTCTATGAAGACATGGAGAATATCGATGGTTACACCGCCGAATCCCGCGCCCAGCAATTATTGTTCGGGTTAGGCTTTAAGTCAGAAGACTCTAATCGTTCGGTAAAAGATTTTTCGGGCGGATGGCGAATTCGCCTAAACCTCGCTCAGGCGCTGATGTGCCCTTCCGACTTTTTATTACTGGATGAGCCGACCAACCACTTGGATTTAGATGCAACACTTTGGCTAGAAAATTGGCTCCGTGCTTATAAAGGCACGTTATTAATCGTATCCCATGATCGCGATTTTCTCGATAATGTCATCGACCATATTGTCAGTATAGAAAACTGTTCACTTGCATCCTATACGGGCAACTACTCTTCGTACGAAATACAAAAAGCGGAACGCTTCGCCCAACAAGAAGCGGCATTTCAAAAACAACAAGTCCGAGTTGCCGAGATTGAAAATTTCGTTCGTCGATTTAGGGCAAAGGCAACAAAAGCAAAACAAGCGCAAAGTCGATTAAAAGAATTGGAGCGCATGGAGAAAATCGCACCAGCGCATATCGACTCTCCTTTTCATTTTCAATTCCCTAACCCAGAAAAGCAGCCGCAAGTGCTGCTTAATATCAGTGAAGGCAGTATTGGCTACGACCAGAGTGCCCCACTGGCGAAAAACATCGAGTTTTCAATTCTTGCCAACTCTCGTGTGGGACTCCTCGGTAGAAACGGCGCGGGTAAATCCACATTAATGAAAACCCTTGCTGGTGACATTCCATTGTTAAGCGGCGATCGCACTGATGGGCTCCACTTAAAGATCGGGTATTTTGCTCAGCACCAGCTTGAAGCCCTCGACATTAACGCCTCATGCGCCCTTCACTTACAACGCATATCGCCCAAAGCGAGCGAACAAGAGATCCGTAACTTTTTAGGCGGCTTTGGCTTTTCTGGCGACCGTGCCTTTGAAACTATTACGCACTTTTCTGGCGGCGAAAAAGCACGTTTAGCCCTCGCTATCGTCGCTTGGCACAAACCCAACGTTTTATTACTCGATGAGCCGACGAACCACTTAGATTTGGAAATGCGGCACGCCCTAACCGTTGCTTTGCAAAACTATGAAGGCGCTATTGTCATCGTTTCCCATGACCGACACTTGCTCAAGAATACCGTTGAGCACTTCTTTCTTGTAGATAACAACAAGGTCGAGGAATTCGACGGAACCTTGAACGACTATGCGCAATGGCTGAATGATGCAAACCGAAGCAACAAGGAAAACAGCTACGGAAACCCAGAAGAAAGTCTTTCGGCCAATAAGCAAAACAAACCATCATCAAATATCGACACTACGACAGAGCCAGGCACGAAGGCCGACAAAAAAGAAAAGCGACAAGCTGCAGCCGCTATTAGAGAGAAGCTAAAACCAGTGGCAAATGCCATTAAGAAGTTAGAAAAGGATATCGAAAAGCTCAACACCGAGATCGTAGAAATTGAAGCAAAACTCGCCGACCCAAAACTCTACGAAGGTCCCAGTGATGCGCTAACAGCCCTTCACCAGGAGCAACGCCAGCTGCGCGAAACCTTGTCCGAAAAAGAAGAGTTATGGATGGAGAAAAGTGAAGATCACGACACACTGAAAGCCCAGCTAGAATAGACGCCAAAACTTCCTACATCGACCAACGCACCCCCGATTATCGCCGTCTATACTCTCAGTAGAGTGAGCAATCTGGGGCAATAGCCTCTATTTTTGTATGGGTTTGGATCTAAGCAGGCAAGCATGTCGATACATAAAAAAATAACGCGACTACACCAATTTCATAGCCATAGCCGACGATTTGTTCTCGCGCTTGGCTTATCCGTCAGCGCGATACTGACCGGCACCCTCCCCAACCTTGCCTCCGCCGCAACGATAGAGGAAGTCATCGTTACAGCGCAAAAACGTGAAGAGAATATTCAATCTGTTGGGCTCTCGATCCAAGCACTATCTCGAAAAGAAATAGAAGCAAGGGCCATGACCCAGGCAAGCGACATATTGGAGCAAATGGCCAATGTGGGCCGTAACGCAGCCAATGGTATCAATGCTGGGTTTACCATCCGCGGTGTGGGCACCAATAACTTCCATGGCAATGTTGCTCGTGCAGTGTCGGTGTCACAAGACGAAGTTAGCTACAACAACCCTTATATTGGTGCTATGAGTGTTTTTGACCTCGAACGTATTGAAGTTGTGCGTGGCCCGCAAAACACTCTGTTTGGCCGCAACGCCATCGGCGGTGCCATAAGTTACATCACGGAAAAACCTGTAATAGGGAAAGACGCCCACGGCTATCTGAATATTCATACGGGTAACTATGGTTTTCGTCGTGCCGAAGGCGCTGTTGGGTTTAAGGTCGGCACAAAGACCGCTGGACGCTTTGCAGCAACAAGTTTTCAGCGAGACGGCCTGTTCGACAACATTCTGGACACCAGCGGCGAAAACTCCTTAGGTGAAAAAGATCAGAATGCGGCAAGGTTTCAATTACTCGTGGAGCCAAACGAGACATCCAGTTTTCTAGTAAAACTGCACAGTGGCAGCCAAGGCGGGACCGCCGTCAGTAACAAAGCCATTGGGTTACGCGACCCAGATGATCCCAGTTCCGATTGTGATACCCAAACGCTTTCTGCAGGCAGTGACTTTCGCCGAAGAACCAACTGTGTAACATCGACAGGTTTTAACCCCTCAAGCGATGATTGGCACAGCTTGGCGGACGTTTCGCCAGCCTCTCAAGACGTCGATTTTGGAGGTGCCTCACTCACAGCAACCTTCAACTTCAACGCTTTTGAATTGGCTTCCATCACCTCGCTAGAAACAACCGAGGTACGCTTTAGCGAGGATTTGGGCGCAGAGGATCAACTCAGAATGATCGCATATCAGGATTCCGAGTTTGAACAACTCTCCCAGGAATGGCGACTCACATCGCTAAGCGACGGCAATATTCGTTGGATAGCAGGCATCTATCTTTTTGACGAAAATATGCGACAAAACACAAACGTGCGACGCGTACTTATTGCGAACTCACTCCCTATCACGGCATATAACAAGCTAAAGCAAGACGAACACGACTACTCCGCTTATCTTCAATTAGACTTTGAGTTCACAGATTCCACAACGCTTACCACCGGCCTTCGTTATACCGACAATAAAAAAGCCGCTGATTCTTTATTTGGTGTCGTAAGAACGACTGAGGTGGACTTCAGTGCAGATACCTTTATTGACGAAGCCATTGTCACGGAACTAACCGGCACCACCCCAGGACAATGCCCTCCACCAGTAGGCGGCATTCCGTGCACGATGGATCTGGGGCGCATTTATCAAAATTCGGAAGAAACCGGATTTAACATGCGCTTAAGTCATCGCTATAACGACAATACACTGATCTATGGGAGCATCGCGGAAGGCTTTAAATCTGGCGGTTTTGACACCCGCGCTTTAGCCGCATTCGCAGGCACTGCGGACGAACCCGTCAAACCAGAATACTTAAGCGCGTTAGAGCTTGGCATTAAGTCAACGTTTTACGAAAGCATTACACTTAACAGCGCCGTGTTTTACTACGACTGGGATGACTTACAAACCTTTGACACCGTTGCGGGTGTCCCTGCCTTTCTCAATATTCCGAACGTAAAAATCAAAGGTGCGGAATTCGAGCTTTCATGGCAAAGCCCATCAAAGTTACGCTTAGCCGCGAATGCCGGTTTTCTTAATTCAGAGATTACAAATTCTGGTGACCTCGCCGGTGTTGATGAAGGACACGAACTTTTAAACACGCCATCACAAAGCTATACCGCGCTAATCGAAAAAACGTTTTCAACACGTATAGGCAAATGGCAGTTAAGAAGCGATGCGCACTATGTCGGTGATCAAGTGGATTCACTCAGGGAAGAAAATGATCCGTTTACACACAAAGACGCACAGCTTTACTGGAACGCCTTTATCTCCTTCCATCCTACGCAACAGGCATCCCAAAAATACTCTTGGAAAATTTCAGCATGGGGTAAAAACTTAACGGAAGAAAAAACCTGTCACCAGATTGCCACGCTAACCACCCCAGGCACCGCTGCACCAAGCAACAACACCACAACACTGGTATGTAACCCCAGCGATGGTGTGCGGCAGCTCGGCATCACTGCAAACCTGAGTTTTTAGGCTGGTGTGATTTTGAATATGCCGCTAAAACCCTTACAAAACGAAAATACGCAGTCAAGTGTTGACGAAGCGGCACTGCCAGGCATAAATCGGAAAAAACTAATTTATGGCACTGCGATAGTTTGGATGTGCATTCAAGTAACCGTCGTCATCATACGCTTGATGACTCTAGGGATAGAATACATTCACCCCGTTACGCCTGCATCTATATTAATTACATCCATCTCATTAATTATGCTCAGAAACGGATTGAATGAGCGGCTGATCGCAAGTATTTTATTGATAAATATCGGCTCAATTTTAGTGATTTTTTGCATCATATCTGCAGGATTCAAAGGGCCAGTTATTTATTTACTTATCACGCTTCCGGTCATGGCGTTTTTACTCGTGGGGCATATTACCGGCTGGATTACTTTCTTTGTCACCATTAGCATATTTATTCTATTTGGCTACCTCAACTTCACTGAATACCCCTTCAAAGCGCCTGCGTTTGATGGCAATCGTATTTTTGTTGCCCGAGCAATTGCCGTTTCATTTGTTGCATTTATTGTAAGCTGGATCGGCTGGTACTACATCAGAATCCATGATGAATTTTCTAGATCTATCCATGAAAAAAATCGACAACTAGAGCTCGCGTCAAAACACAAAACAGAATTTATTGCGAGCATGTCCCACGAACTCAGAACACCGCTCAATGCAATTATTGGGTTTTCAAAAAGACTATTAAAACGTGATTCTGGGGAAGATCAACGCACAACAACAGCGCTTGATGCGATCCACCGAAGTGGAAATCACTTACTATCGCTCATCAACGATGTGCTCGATATGGCAAAAATAGAATCTGGGAAATTTGAGTTACATACAGACCGCCTAAATATCATGTCTGTCGTGCAAGCGGTTAGCACTGACATGCAAATCCTAGCCGAAGAAAAAAATATCGTGATGCAACTCGAAACACCCGAAAATGTAACAGATATACCTGTAATACTTGATCCAAAATGCATTCGCCAAATAATATCGAACCTTCTTTCGAATGCGATCAAATATACCACCGAAGGCACCGTTACCCTTGGCGTAACAGTGCGCGATGCCTCCCGTACCGTCGCGATATCAGTAAAGGATACCGGCTGCGGTATTCCCGATGATGCGATTCAAAGTTTGTTTGAACAATTCACACGATTAAAACAACACGACAAAAGCAACATTGGCGGCACAGGGCTTGGATTAGTCATCGTCAAGAAATATGTAGATCTACAGAAAGGCACGATTGAAGTGTCCAGCGTGGTAGGTGAAGGCAGCGAGTTTACGGTGGTATTCGCTATTGAGGACTAGGTGCCATGCGCACGCCTCTAATGGCTTTTTCTCAATACGTATCAATCCCAATCTAAAATGCGTTCAAAATCATCGACGCATAAAACAGGGTCATAGTTTTTCAAACGGTCAATATGATGCGCGCCATAACTCACGGCAATTTTTGCCATCCCAAGCGTATGCGCCATTGCCATATCGTATTCTGTGTCGCCGATCATTACGGCTTCCTCTACTGGCACTGAGAATTCCAGTAATAGCTCTTCAAGCATTAAAGGATTCGGTTTGGATGCTGTCTCATCGGCACAACGAGAGCTATGGAAGAACGTTTCCATAGAGAGGTTTTTCCATACACGGTGCAGGCCTTTACGGCTTTTACCTGTCGCCACGGCAAGTGAATGCCCCTGTTCGTGCAAATGCTCTAGGGTATTCATCACACCAGGGAAAAACGGGGAAGGTTTTACATCATCATTAATGAAGTGGTCGGCATAGCGAACACGCAAGGCTTCGGCTCGCTCAGCGTCAATATCAGGGTAAAGCGCATGAATAGCCTCGGGCAGGCCAAGCCCGATAATGTTCTTTATCGTATCGTCATCCAGAACAGTAAGGCCCGCATCTTCCGCGGCACGCTGCATGCAACTGATAATTTTCGGGGCAGAATCACTTATGGTGCCATCCCAATCAAAAATATAAAGCACTGTTCGTTACCTTTTTATGTGTTTTGCCGGTGACGCCGCACTGTCGCTAGTGCTGATAAGGCTAAACCTGTTTCCGCAATCCCACCAAGGCGGATGCTAAATCATCAGGCAGTGGCGCATTCACCTCTATGAAGTTTTCGCCATCTAAACTAAAGCGTAGCGACGCCGCGTGTAAAAACAAACGTTTTATGCCCTGTTTTTTCATCAGATGATTAAAATCATCATCACCGTATTTATCATCGCCCACCAACGGATGCTTCGCGTATTGTCCATGTACGCGAATTTGATGAGTACGGCCTGTAATGGGCTTTGCTCTAACAAGGCTGGTATCGGCAAAGGTTTCTATCAGCTCAAACATCGTCTTAGACGGTTTGCCATCCGCCTCAACCCGCACGATTGCTTCACCACTGCTTTGTTCACTCTTTTTAAGCGGCGCATCAATACTGCCTCGCCGTTTAGACCACTTGCCTTTGACCAAGGCTAAATACTGCTTATCAATACCACCGGCCTGTCGTAACTTCGCATGCAAAGCTCTCAAGACTGACCGCTTTTTGGCCAGCATAATACAGCCAGAAGTGGCTCGGTCTAAACGGTGCACCAACTCAAGATAGTGATCATCACGTATCTGCCGCAATGCTTCGACTAAACCTAGCTGTATTCCTGAACCGCCATGGACCGCCAGACCAGAAGGCTTATTCACAACCAATAAGCCAGCATCTTCATACAGGACTGAAGCCTTTAACACCCCTGTTAGGCCGGCACTGGGCTTCGCGGCAGCCACTTTATCATCAAGCTTCACCGGCGGAACTCGTACCACATCCCCCGCTTGCAGCTTTCGCTCTGGTTTTGCTCGGCCTTTATTTACACGTACTTCACCTTTCCTAATCACCCTATAAATCAATGACTTAGGAGCACCTTTTAAAACTCTTATAAGGAAATTATCCAAGCGCTGCCCCGCCTCATCCGACGAGATAGTAAGGAGCTGAACACGTGAAGAAGGACCCGAAGACATAAAGCGCGGCTGCTATTAGTGATTTCAAGCGCGCATCATACCCACAATGCTTCCAGGCGCCTACAAACACGGAGGATCTGACCAAATTTCGCCCGAAACGAACTGAAGTTTAAGTCCGTTTAACGAAGATAAGACCTAAAAACGCCAAAATACGTGCCATATTTGAAAGGTTGAGACTTCGGTGATATATTGAAGAATGATTGGTGCACCGCGTCAAACGGTGGCTTACGTCCCATATCTAGCCAAAACCGGCCAAATTGAGACCTAGAAAGCCTCGTTGCGAAGATCAATCCTTATAGAAAGCGCTGTAGTTTGGCCACGGCACCACGATGAACGCCTGCGCTGCTACACGTAAATTTACACGTTTTGGTGCGTGACTCCTCAGGGAGTGACGCAGATTATAAACTCGCGTACATAACGATCGCGAATTATAGAGAATAAATAGAGGTTAATGGGTCGGTAGGCCCTTCACCTGGCTGAGATTAGACCGCTAAACCTTTACGTTCTAAACATAAAAGAATGTGAAGGTCCTGAAACAGGGTCTTGCGCTACACCTTAGCGCTTTGACAATAGCGATCAAAGGATAAACAACGCAAAATACGATCATACCGTTCGTACAGAAAGTACAGAGTGACATGGGTTCGCAAAAGATACATGGGCTTACATTCCCAAGCATAGCGAGTCATTTAATTGAATCTGTAAATATTGCACTCAGCAAGCTAGCACTAGCAACCAATGGCCATACAATAGCCCAAGGTCGTTAGATAGAATTACGTTAGTTACGTTAAAGTCATTACAACATCGTTCGCCGCACAACCGTGGCGCTTTGGTGTAAAACGCAATCACACTGACCTAGGAGTCTATGAAGGCGTTTTACTTCATATGTTTAAACCTTTAATGGTGAAGGCCAGATAAAAGCCGGCTCAAATACGAATAATCAGTTACGACTTAAAACAACTTGATTTTCAGGTTGTTAGAAAAAGACAGCTACAAGGTAATACTCATTCAAGTGTGTGACATTATCACTGAATAGTAATAAGAGTGTTACTTGTATCTCTGTATTTACATTCAAATACAGCGTTTTTCAAAGATGTAATTATTCCCTCTCGTTTTCCGCTCTATCTTTCTCGATTTGCTGTACCTTTTTGAGAAACACTATTAATGAAAAGAATGCTAATCAATGCCACGCAACCTGAAGAGCTGCGTGTTGCCCTCGTCGACGGCCAAAGACTCTACGATCTAGATATCGAAAACCGTTTAAGAGAGCAAAAGAAAGCAAACATATATAAAGGTAAGATCACTCGTATCGAGCCCAGCCTAGAAGCCGCCTTCGTCGACTACGGTTCAGAACGACACGGCTTCCTCCCTTTAAAAGAAATTTCTCGCGAATATTTCATTAAAGACTCCAAAGATGCTGGCGGACGCATCAAAATCAAAGACGTGCTTAAAGAAGGCATGGAAGTTATTGTTCAAGTCGACAAAGAAGAGCGTGGCAACAAAGGTGCCGCACTGACGACCTTTGTTAGCCTAGCCGGTCGTTACCTGGTATTAATGCCAAACAATCCTCGTGCAGGCGGTATCTCACGACGTATTGATGGCGATGATCGTTCTGAGCTAAAAGATGCACTTGGCCAAATTGAAATCCCGAAAGGCATGGGCATTATTGTGCGCACTGCAGGTGTTGGCCGCAGTGCCGAAGAGCTTCAGTGGGATTTGGACTACCTCATCAAGTTATGGGCTGCTATTAAAGACGAGTCTGACAACGCTGGCGCACCTCACTTCTTGTTCCAAGAAAGTAATGTAATTATTCGTGCTATTCGCGACTACCTTCGCCCAGATGTGGGTGAAGTTATTATCGATAATCGCGGCGCCTACGATCTTGCTACAGCATTCGTACAACAAGTTATGCCGAATTATTCGAGCAAAGTGAAGTTTTACGAAGAAGCATTACCACTATTTAATCGCTACCAAATCGAAGGCCAAATCGAAACGGCTTTTGAACGTGAAGTGAAACTGCCTTCAGGCGGCTCGATCGTTATCGACGTAACTGAAGCGCTTGTCAGTATCGACATTAACTCTTCTCGCGCAACTAAAGGCAGCGATATCGAAGAGACAGCCCTTCAAACCAACTTAGAAGCGTCTGACGAAATTGCGCGTCAATTCCGTTTACGTGATATCGGTGGTTTAGCCGTCATCGACTTTATTGATATGCAGCCGGTTAAAAACCAACGTGCTGTTGAAAACCGTATGCGCGATGCACTTGCCATCGACCGTGCACGAGTTCAAGTGGGTCGTATTTCTCGCTTTGGCTTGTTAGAAATGTCCCGCCAACGTCTTCGTCCTTCATTGGGAGAAACGACGTCGAAAGTATGCCCTCGCTGTGAAGGCCAAGGGACGATTCGGGGCACTAAATCATTAGCGCTTTCTATCTTACGCTTACTTGAAGAAGAAGCACAAAAAGAGCGCAGCGCAGAAATTCGCGCCGTTGTTCCCGTTCCTGTAGGCACATTCCTACTTAACGAAAAACGAAAAGCCATTTCTGAAATTGAGAATCGCCACAGCACACGTGTTGTAATTTTACCCAACACAGAACTGGTAACACCTCACTTTGAAGTGCAACGCTTACGTGACGACGATTTAAATACGCTTGAAACGAGTTACAAAATTGAAGTCGCAAGCGAAGAAAATTTGATGGAATCGGCTGACACCCCTCCTTCAGCCAATCTTCCACGTCCTGCGGTTCAACAACTTCCTCCTAGCGCACCAGCACCAGCGCCTCAGAAAAAGAAAGAGCCTGGTCTAGTAGCAAAATTCATTGCGACACTAATTGCACTGTTTAGCCCAGAAGAGAAGAAAAAGAAACCTGCTCAAAATGGCAGACAAGGCAACCAACAACGTCGTAACAATAACAGCCGACGCAACAATCAAAGCCGTCGTAAAAACAATAACAACAGCGCACGTCGTCGCAATGAAGAAGACGAAATTACCGATAACCTAAGCGGTAAAGCACCAAGCAAGCCTTCGAATAAGCGTGGCGGAAATAATGATCGCAACAACTCGGACGGTGAAGAGCGCAATAATGATAACCGAGGTGGCAGAAACCGAGGCGGTAGAAACCGCGGTGGCCGAAACCGCGACGGAGAGCAAGGCAATGCGAAGAATAACGAGCGCTCTGATCGTGACAACAATCAAAATGATGACAAGCAAAGCGGCGATAAAGAGAACCGCCCAGCGAAGCGCCCAGCAAATCGTCGTGGAAAATCCTCCCAAAAACAACGCGGACCAATGCCAGAAGAAGCGCATAACGAAAACGTAGCTGCGGCACCTGCTGATGAAAAACCAGCAAGTGCAGAAACTGCTCCAGTCGCTCCGGCTACACAAGCGAAAGCTGAAGAAAAACCGGCTGCGCCAGTTGAAACACCACCTACGCCGACTCCGGTAGCGCAAGAACCGACCGTGCAAGAAAAAGCACCTGCCGCTTCTCTTGCAGATACTTTAGAAATGCCAGCCATTGACGCTGAAGAACCAAAAGCTGAGCAAGCAGCACCGGCTAAAACTGAAGTTGCTGAAAAACCTGCAGTGGAAGCTACAGAGACCGAAGAAAAATCAGAAAAGAAAAAACCACGTACGCGCCCTTCTAACGACCCAAGATCTGCGCCAAAGGCTGTTGCTGCCACTGAAGTTACCAATGTTACCGTCGAAACTAAGATGGGACGCGCGCTCGATACCGCTGCTCCAGCAGCCGTCGAACGTAAGCCACGCAACCTTCGTCGCCCAGCTAACGATCCTCGCGCAAAAGCAAAACAGGCTAAAGAAGAATCAACTGATTTAACTGACGCCCCAGCAGATTAATAATTTTCACCCTGGGCCTTAAAAAAGGCCCTAAAAACATAGGATTAGGCTTGTACCAAACGTGATCCTATGTATAATTTGCGTCCTTCCGGTGGGGTGGCTGAGTGGTCGAAAGCGGCGGTCTTGAAAACCGTTGACTGTAACAGGTCCCAGAGTTCGAATCTCTGCCCCACCGCCATATACGAAAAGGCTCGTCCCAAAAGGACGGGCTTTTTTCGTATATGGCGGATGGTTTTTATTGGAACGTCTCAGTTCAAGAATTATGCTTGAGTGTTTTTTATACGTGGGGCTTCATCAAGGGTGGTAGACCGGTTTTATACTGCCAATGACAGCGCGGTTTCTCGCGGAGGCTTTTGCTCTTCATCAGTGCGAATCAAGGCAATCGCATCCCAGCTACCCCCTTCGAACACATGGATATGAGAGCCGCCAACGGCTAGACAATACTCTGCAAGCGCAGCAGGCGTTTCATGCGCCACAGGCTTCGCCTGAGCCCAGGTGTAACCGATTGCGGTACAAAACTGGATCGGGGCGATTGATAGGTTCGCGATGTCACCTTTCGCGACCAGAGACTCAGCATCGAGCTGTGTTGAAAACGACGTTCTTAATATCTCCCCTACCCGTATCCCGTCTCCGTAGTAACACAGAATCGATATGTAGTGGTTATCAAACTTCAGCGCAATCACGCAGTGCTTACTCTTGGGGTGAGCCATTTTTTCGCATCCGGTTTATGTTTCAACGGGTGTAATTTTCCCATCAGCCGGTACACCGTTCTAGGCGATATAACACCCAATCTACGTGCGATATATCATACAAAACAGCGGATAAATCACCCAATAAACGTAATAAAGAAAAAACCGCCAAGTATCTCCCTCCTTTCACATAGTTTTCTCGTACAATACAGCGAACGCCTCATACATGGGCATAATCAGGATTCGCAGTGAAGAAAGGTAAAACCACCTCCTTTGATATCGCCCACCTAGCGGGCGTCTCTCAATCCACGGTATCCCGCGCCCTGCGAGACAGCGCTCTGGTTCAGAAGGAAACTCGTGATCGCATTAAACAGATCGCCAAAGAGCTTAATTACAAGGTCGACAAAAATGCGACCAACCTACGTACACAGCGCAGTGGCACCATTGCCCTCTTACTCTTTGAGGATTCGGATACAGACACGTCACAAATAAACCCCTTCTTCATCGCTATGTTATCGAGTATCACGCGAGCCAGTGCCAAGCAGGGCTTGGATTTACTGGTATCCTTCCAAAAGCTCGACGATGATTGGCACGCGGAATACGAAGACTCCCATAAGGCAGATGGTTTGATTCTACTCGGCTACGGTGATTACCTTAGCTATGAGGCAAAACTAAAACAGTTGGCAAATGCAGGGGCGAACTTTGTGCTATGGGGACCACAGCTAGACAGCGAACTTGGCAGCTCAATATCTTGTGATAACAGAAGTGGCGCGCGCATGGCAGTAGATCACCTGCTAGAACGTGGACGTAAGGATGTCGCGTTTATTGGTGACACATCCGAAGACTGCCCAGAATTCTATGAGCGTCTCCTCGGTTACCAGGATGCCTTACAAACGCAACAGATTGAAGCGAAAGAATCCCTCCACATCAGCACAACCAATACAGATGATGCTGGTATCCTCGCCGTCGAAAAACTAGAAGCGTCCGGCCAATTTTACGATGCTATCTTTTGCAGCAGTGACCTTATCGCTATAGGCGCGATTAAGGCCCTACAAAAAATTGGGAAAAAAGTCCCAGAGGATGTATCGATCGTCGGGTTTGATAATATTCCTGCAGCCTCATTGGTAAACCCAGCGCTAACAACAATTAACCAAAACGCAGAACACGCCGGTGAATTATTAGTTGAACAACTTCTTAAACGAGTTGCAGAAGAAAAACCTGAATCACTCATCATCCCTGCACAGTTGATTGTTAGAGAGTCGAGTTAGCAGATAAAAATATGCCCGCATAAATGCGGGCATCAAACTGCCTCATTAATGTGCGGTATTGAGGCAACGGGACCAACACAAGGAAAAGATAGATATTCCAGGCCGCATTACGGCGTTTTTTTCTCACCTGGAATATCAACAAAAAACATACTGATTGCAGCGCAGATCATCAATACGCCACCTAGTAATAAAGCGTTTATCGCTTGACCATCAAATAGATACTTCACGAATAGCCCCAACACACTCGCTGCGAGTATTTGCGGCACTACGATAAAGAAATTAAATAAGCCCATATACACGCCCATTTTTTGTGACGGCACTGCAGAAGATAAAATGGCATATGGCACTGACAAAATAGACGCCCAGGCGAACCCAACCCCCACCATTGAAAGCAAGAGCCAATTAGGGTCTTTAACTACAACAAAGGAGATAAGCCCTACGCCACCAAAACAAAGACCGATCATATGGGCGATACGCAAACCGAATCGATTGGCCAATACGGGAATTAAAAAAGCCGCAAGCGCTGCGAAACCGTTGTAGGATCCAAATAGAACCCCCACCCAATCAGCACCTTTATTAAAAGCCTCAGAGCTGGCATCGGTAGCTCCAAAATGAAAACGGGTAACGGCCGGCGTAGCGTAAATCCACATTGCAAACAACGCGAACCACGAAAAAAATTGCACCACCGCCAATTGCTTCATGGTTTTTGGCATTAAAAAGAAATCGTCAGCCACTTCGCAAACGGCGCTTCTATTCAGTGCGTGTGATTTCATTCGAGCCACCCAAAACTGAATGGCCGCAACAACCCCGATACCAACAGAAATAATATATAGCTGCTTATCCCATTCACCAATATAAATACACATGGAGCTCAATGCACTCGCAAAAACCCACACAAGCGCAGATTTTAGGTATTGCTTGCCTGAACGAATAACATAAACTTCCGTATCGTTATTCTCACTATCCGACTTAGCTGAAAACGAACGCAGTTTTTCTGGCGAGTATTCTTTTGTGGAAAAAACAGTCCAAGCAACGGCCAATAAAAACACAACACCGCCCCAACGAAACGCAAATTTTACCGAATCAGGGACTTCGCCTTCTGCCGCCACATTACTGACACCAAACCAATTACTCATCATCCAAGGCAGTGCAGAAGCAACAATAGCCCCAAGACCGATAAAGAAACTCTGCATCGCATAACCGAGGGGCCGTTGTTTTTGCGGCAACATATCCCCAACAAAAGCTCTGAACGGCTCCATCGAGACATTAATCGACGCATCCATAATCCATAATGTCCCCGCCGCAATCCACAGTGTTGAAGAATCGGGCATAAAGACGATAGCGGCACTCGCAACAAGAGCACCGTATAGAAAGTAAGGTCGACGACGCCCCAGGCGCGTCCAAGTGCGGTCACTAAAATAACCAACTATAGGCTGAACAACCAACCCCGTTACCGGAGCCGCAATCCACAATAAGGGAATTTCATCGATTGATGCGCCCAAAGTCTGAAATATTCTGCTGACGTTAGCGTTTTGTAGTGCAAAGCCGAACTGAATACCCAGAAACCCAAAACACATGTTCCAGATTTGCCAAAAGCTTAATTGTGGTTGTGATTGATGCACATCACGGCCTTAAAGAAGTAAGTATCACTGTATAACAGTAGTATTTTTATTTTTTAACGTACTCAGTACGATATAAGTTTAACTTAAGAATAAGGTTTCAAGATTCTTTATTTCATCCATGAAACTGGAATCACATCTTAGGGGGGAATGTGTTTTTGAAACCTTATTCTTAAGGCAAACTATGGTTTTTATGTCTCTCTGTAAGTGGTGATATTAACGGGGCGACCATATCGCCGCCCCGCTACATCGCTCACATTACCACTAGAATTTCGCTTTAAAACGAACACCAGCCATACGAGGAGGATTCAAAAAGCGGATATTAACCGAATCATTGATAAAGGCCTTAGAAGAATATGTCTCGTCGGTTAGGTTTGATACCCAGCCTTCTAAACGATAATTGTCTTCGTTACCGAGGTTAACACCCATATTTAGATTAAAGATCGTTGTTGCTGGCACCTCATCCGAAAGGAAATTACCATTTGCTTCGTCAAAACCAGCCCCGGCGATCAACCAGTGATTATTGATAGCCATGGAAGACAAATCCGCTTGATTTCCGTCAGAGTCGTAACCCTTATTATTAAAAGGCGATAGGTAGAACTTACTGCGATAGTTCATACTTAAGGACCAATCAGCCGAATCAAACACACCCCAATCCAACTGGATATCTTGAGAAAGCGCCAAATTCAAATTCACTTTTGAAGTGTTCGGTAACATGTTGTCGGTGATATCCACCTCTACCTGACCTGCTTGACGAGTATCGATAACAACACTCTCTTTAAACTTACTGTTGAGATATGCAAAATTCCAACTGAATTTAAAACCTTCAGGAAGTGAAATATCTCCATCAACTTCTGCACCAATCAACGAGGCCTTAGCCGCGTTCTGATTTTGGATATAGTTATTATCGCAAACCCCAGACTCAGATGAAGAACAGGGCAATCTTACATTAACTAAACCTTGTAGCACTTTATCGTTGTAATCATAGAAAAATAGCGCGGTATTCAATCGTATTGGCGCGCCCTCTAGTTCAAATGTATCTTTTGAACCTATTTCATAAGATAGAAGCTGTTCGGGTTCCCATTCCGTGCCTTGGCCAGCACCTTCAGGTAAAGGTCTATTAATTCCGCCAGATCGGGTACCTGTGGAAATCATACCGTAAACAAGATGATCGTCATCAACGTCAATTTCAACGCCCAAACGCCAATCAGTATAAGGATCAGAATCAGGAGTCTGAGTAATATTCCCATTCGGTATATCACCACTAAAATCCGAACGAATCACAACTTGGAATGCATCTGGGTCATACGCGATCAAATCATCTAGGTTATCAAGATGCCCCCACTGCGTAATTCCATCAAGGAAATACTGACGGGTTTCCGCAGAGTTACCAAGAGGCACCACATTATTTGGTCTATCGCCAGCTTCCGTTAGCTGCAAACCATTTGTGCCCATTACAATATCTTGAGGCCCATCTAAACCTAAAGCAGCTAAAGCCTCATCCGTCAAAATTAGCTGATAGTTTGCATTAGCTTCGTTAGCAACTTTTTTATCACGCGTCCAACGCAAACCAGCTTTTATACGAACCGCGTCACTGACAGCAAAAGATCCATCAGCAAACACCGCTCTTGATTCAACCGTGGAGTCATCATTTCTGTTTTCCCCACTTAAGCCATTTAACCAGCCGTTTACGAAACCTTCATCTCCATCGCCCCACCAACCATGGTTAAAATCTTGCGATGCCCAACTAAAGTTTTCGTCCATCGCAAACACGCCTGCGGTCCACTGAAGCGGACCATCACCATTTGAGAAAGCACGAAGCTCATGAATTTTACTTTGTGAAACTTCGCCTTGAGTAAAGTTTCCGTAAGCAGTCTGCTCATTACCTAAAATCACCGCTTCAGCTTCTTCACGTGCGCCTGGGTAATCCATACCTATTTGCCACTCACGCGCGGCATTTCTATGCTGAAAGTCATATTCACGGTATGCGCCGCTATATTCCAACGCAACGGAACCAAAGTCATAAACAAGGTTTGTGCTTATCCCGGTAATATCATTTTTCATTTCGCCTTCATTAACGAAATATTGGTTATAAGGATCATCTAAATCATCTATATCATAGCCTGCAGATAATGCACGACCAGAAAAAGCTCCTGGCGTACCAGAGCCCCGTTGCCTAACATGGTCAGCCAAAAAGAAAGCCGAAAAGGCTTCGCTAGGATTCCATTGCGCAGAGAGACGAATCGCTTGATCATCCAAGGCACCAGGAGCATCGATACCTCCACCGAAAGCATCACGAATACGATCAGCACCTCCGTCCAATGAATCTAACGCCTCCGCTGAACCAGTAAATGCATTTTTCATATACGGGTCACGTTCTTCAGAATAGACCGATGCACGAAATGCCAAAGTATCGCTAACAGGTAAATTAAGAACACCTTCGAAATGACGTTGATTATATGAACCAACACCTACTTTCACTTCACCGCTGATACCATCGTCAAAGTCTGGACGTTTGGAAATTATATTTATCGTTCCGCCGGTCGCGTTTCGTCCGCGAAGTGTGCCTTGCGGCCCTTTATTGACTTCAACACGTTCAACATCGAAAAACATAGGACCGATTGAGCGAGGACGCGGCAAATAAATACCGTTGTAATGTGTCGCAACAGAAGGATCTGAAGCAAAATCACTATCAGAGTTCCCCACACCCCGTAAGAACACTTCAAGCTTGCCTTCCTGGTTAGAGATATGTAAACCCGTAACCGCGTTTTGAAGATTTCGGAAATCGCTGTTCACACCGAAGGTATCTAAATCTTCTGCAGAAAATGATTGAACCGTAGCGGCAACGTCTTGTATGGATTGCTCACGGCGCTCAACCGTTACAATAACTTCTTCAGTGGCAGGACGTGCTGAATCTACGTCTTTATCTTGTGCGAATGTCTGCCCCGAGGTAATAGCGGCAACAGCTATCGCCAAGAGAGAGGGCGAAAAAAGCTTTTTTGCATTGGAGGTTGAACTCATTAGGATATCTCCGTTTTTCTACTTTTATTATGTGTTTTTAGGAATGTATGTTGATTTCTGGTCATCCTATTCCCTATTCCGACGCCCTGACAAGAATGTGCATACGTATTCATAAACGCTGAAACCCCTTTTCCTAATGAAAGCATTTTGAATACGTATGTATTCATTTGGAGAAATTGATCTGCATGACTTAACGTATAGAACATGTTCACTGGCCAGCCAGCTGTACACGTTTAAATAACCAAAATAATGGGAAAACCAGATGTCAGAACAACCTTGGTGGAAAGGCGCCGCTATATACCAGATTTATCCTAGAAGCTTAAATGACAGCAATGGCGATGGGATTGGCGACCTTCGAGGCATAATCGAAAAACTCGATTACATTGCGAGCCTGGGTGTAGACGCGATCTGGATATCCCCTTTCTTTACCTCACCCATGAAAGACTTTGGTTACGATATTAGCGACTACCGCAATGTCGATCCGATGTTCGGCACCCTCGCCGACTTCGACGAACTGATTGCGGCTGCTCACAAGCTAAACCTAAAAATCATTATCGATCAGGTACTTAGCCATACCTCAGATCAACACGAATGGTTTATTGAAAGCCGCTCATCGAAAGACAACCCTAAAGCTGACTGGTACGTCTGGGCCGACGCAAAAGACGACGGCACACCACCCAACAACTGGCTCGCCATATTTGGTGGCGGCGCATGGCAGTGGGACGCGACACGCTGCCAGTATTACCTTCACAATTTTTTAGATAGCCAACCTGACCTTAACTACCACGCACCAGAATTACGGAAACAAATCCTTAGTGAAGTGAAGTTCTGGTTAGATAAAGGCGTAGATGGCTTCCGTCTCGATGCGATCAACTACTGCTTCCATGATCAAGAGCTGCGAGACAACCCCCCTAAATCACTCGAAGACCGTGAAGGCCGTGGTTTTAGACCAGATAACCCCTACGCGGCACAGTACCACTACTACAACAATGACCGGCCCGAAAACATCGCCTTCTTAGAAGAGTTACGAGCACTCATTGATCAGTACCCTGGTGTAACCACGCTCGGTGAGATTTCAACGGAAGACTCACTCAAAACCATGGCCGAATATACCGAAGGCAATAAACGCCTTCATATGGCCTACAGCTTTGAGTTGTTAGTCGATGACTTTTGCACAAAGCACATTCGACAAACCATCGAAGAGCTAAACGCGAAAATGACCGACGGCTGGCCCTGCTGGGCACTGAGCAACCACGATGTTGCTCGCGTCGCCTCACGATGGGAACACGACTGTGAGCGTGAACAGCTCGCCAAACTCTACAATGCTCTCCTCTGCAGCCTGCGCGGCAGCGTTTGCAGCTATCAAGGTGAGGAACTCGGATTAACAGAAGCCGAAGTCCCTTTCGAACAGCTACAAGACCCCTACGGCATCAACTTCTGGCCAAAATTCAAAGGGCGAGATGGATGCAGAACCCCGTTCCCCTGGGAAAGAGACAGCCAAAACGCCGGATTCTCTGGCGGCAACACCTGGTTACCCATGGCTGAAGACCATCCGCAAATGGCAGTAGATACACAACACAGCGACAACCATTCAGTGCTGAATCATTACCGCAATATGCTGTTTTGGCGCAAACAAAACCCAGCGCTCACACTCGGTGATATTGAGTTCATAGATTGCGAAGAAGATTGCATCGCGTTTATTCGCCGGTATGAATCACAAACACTTCTATGCGCCTTCAACTTTACAGATAAAGCCATCGCTATAAACAATGCATTTGCAGAACTGCGCTTAGTCGGTGAACACATCCTGAATCAAGGATTACTCGATGAAAAACAAAGCGGCGCGTACCAAGGATTTACAATCCCCCCGTTTAGCGCAGGCTTTGCAGAAACGGTAGTGTGATCTTCAACGTTTAACTGACAAAAGAATTCTCAACATGAAAAACGTCGACATTATTTTATTTGGCGGCATGGGGGACCTTTCCCTACGAAAACTGCTCCCATCGCTATATCGAACAGAAGCGTGTAATCAACTTTCTAGTGGAACCCGCATCGTTCTCACTGCACATAGTGACCCAGGTTCGCGAGAAGAGTGGGCAAGTAAGATATACCACAATCTTCAATCCCGCCTTGGTCATGGCGAGTTACAACAACATACTTGGGAAAATTTTCGTGATCGCCTACATCTAATTCGCGTGGATATTGCGAATATCAATGAAGGCTGGGACGCCCTAGCCGCGACACTCTTAGAAAAACCTGCCGAACTAAAAAGTGATTACCGTGTATTTTACATGGCAATACCGCCACGTTTATACGGTAATGCCTGTGAGAATCTATCCAATAAACAACTGATTACAGAAAATTCCAGAATCGTCTTAGAAAAGCCCATCGGGTACGATTTGGAAACCGCCACAGAAATAAATGACGCGGTCGCAAAATACTTCCCCGAAAAAACCATTTATCGTATCGACCACTACCTCGGAAAAGAAGCCGTTCAAAACCTACTAGTTCTTCGTCTAACAAATCCTTTATTTGAACAACTATGGGATTTTAGGGCGATAGACAACGTGCAAATCACCCTTTCAGAAACGGTTGGCCTGGAAAGTCGCGCTGGGTTTTACGACCAAGCCGGCGCCGTACGCGACATGGTACAAAATCATTTATTACAACTGCTCAGCCTCATTGCAATGGACCCGCCCAATAATATGGATGCGGACAGCATCAGAACGGAAAAGCTAAAAGCGCTAAAAGCACTTCGCCCCATACAACAAACAGAAATGGACCAGCACGTCGTACGAGGTCAATACAGCACCGGTGTCGTAGATGGAAAATCCGTCAATAGCTATCAAGATGAATTGGGTAAAACCAAAAAAAGTACCACCGAAACCTACGTTGCGATTAAGGCACATATCGACAGCTGGCGCTGGAGCGGTGTGCCCTTTTATCTTAGAACAGGTAAACGTTTGCAAGCACGCTATGCGGAAATAGTCATTCAGTTTAAATCTGTACCTCACAACGTCTACGGGAAAAACTCAGGGCCATTGGAGCCCAACAAACTGGTTATTCGATTACAGCCGGAAGAAACCATTGAATTGACGCTCATGACAAAAGACCTCAACCAATCTTCGTTTCGCGTTAAACCATTATCGCTCTCCCTGGATTTCGGTGGAAAAATCGATAGTGCACTGTGCGATCCATACAAACGCTTGTTACTCGATGTGATCGACGATAACCAAACTTTATTTGCTCATCGCGACGAAGTCGAACACTCCTGGCGCTGGATAGACCCCATGCTAAAAGCTTGGCAAGAAGCTAAAACAAAACCGCACCTCTATCCCTCGGGAAGCAGAGGCCCAGAACAAGCCGATGAATTGCTATCAAAAAACGGCCACAGCTGGTACACACGATAAAAACCGCAATATCAATTAACAAGTCGTAGGCTAGTGATGTTCAAGACCTTCTGTTGACAGGAAGTCAACAGAAGGCTTACAAGGACGTACTCGCAGCGTGTCTTGAACATTACTAGCCTACGACGGGATCTACCCGACTGCCCATAAACTCACGATTCAGATTTGACAATCACAATGACTATGCACTCCAAACTAGTAGAAATCACACATAAAATTATTCAGCGTAGTCACCCTACTCGTCAACGCTACTTAGCACGCATTAAAGCCGCTATCGATACAAAACCACTTCGCACAAATTTACCCTGCGGCAACCTTGCCCATGGTTTCGCCGCTTGTAGCGGAAATGAAAAAGAAGACATGACGGATACAAAAAAAGCCAATATTGCCATCGTCTCTGCCTATAACGACATGCTATCCGCCCATCAACCCTATAAAGATACCCCCGAGCAACTTAAAAAAATCATCCAACAAGCCGGCGGCCTATCACAATTCGCCGGTGGTGTTCCCGCAATGTGCGACGGCGTAACGCAAGGCGAACCAGGAATGGGCCTCTCATTGTTTAGCCGCGATACCATTGCCATGTCTACCGCAATCGCGCTATCGCACAACATGTTCGACGGTGCGCTATACCTCGGCGTCTGCGATAAAATCGTACCAGGCTTACTTATTGGCGCGCTTTCCTTTGGCCATCTACCGGCAATTTTTGTCCCTGCCGGCCCAATGACATCCGGCTTGCCCAATGCAGAAAAATCTAAAGCGAGGCAAGCGTTTGCAATGGGTGAAATTGACCGTTCAGAATTACTTAAAGCAGAATCGGCCTCTTACCATAGCGCAGGTACCTGTACCTTTTACGGGACCGCAAACAGCAACCAAATGCTGATGGAAATAATGGGGCTTCACCTTCCTGGGTCATCATTTTGCAATCCTGACACACCACTGCGAGAATCATTAACCAATAGAGCCGCCGAGCAAATCCTAAAATTTACCGCGCACGGAAATGACTACCGCCCAGTCGGAAAGATAATAGACGAAAAAGCCATTGTTAACGGCATCATTGGTTTACTTGCCACTGGCGGTTCAACCAATCATACGATTCACTTAATCGCCATTGCGAACGCCGCTGGAATTAAAATAACACCGCAGGATTTTTCTGACTTATCCGACATTATTCCCTTAATGACCAGAATATACCCCAACGGAGAAGCCGACATTAACCATTTTGAAGCGGCAGGCGGTATGCCCTTCTTAATGGCATCCCTGATGGACGCGGGAAAATTATACGGTGAAGTCATCGGCGTCGCCGATAAACCAAGCCTCAACCTAAGCTACCGTCATGAAGCGAAACTCATCAACAACAAACTCACGTGGAACGATGCCGCACAAACATCCGCCGATTCAAACATACTGCGTCCAGCGAACGACCCATTTTTGGAGAACGGCGGCCTCAAGACAATTCAAGGCACAATCGGACGAGGCGTGATTAAAGTCTCTGCAGTAAAAAAAGAACAACAATATATTAAGGCCCCCGCCATTGTATTCCATGACCAATTAGAACTTGTCGATGCCTTTAAAGCCGGTAGGCTTAATCAAGATTTAATCGCCGTCGTAAAATACCAAGGCCCCAAAATGAATGGAATGCCGGAATTACATAAATTAATGACGCCACTCGGCGCATTACAGGATCAAGGTTTTAAAGTCGCGCTAATTACCGATGGACGGCTCTCTGGCGCATCAGGAAAAGTGCCCGCCGCCATTCATATCTCACCAGAAAGTAGTGAAAACACAGTATTTTCAAAGATACGCAACGGCGACATGATCGAGCTCGACGTAGAAAACGGCAGTATTAATTTATTAGTCGATGAATCGGAATTTAATAGTCGCCTGCCCAGTGCTCCAGACAATAACCATCACCACTTTGGTATGGGCCGCGAACTGTTTTCCATGTTCCGACAATGTGTCAGTAGCGCCGAAAACGGCGCATCCTGTGTAAAAGCATTAGGGGATGAATCATGAAGCAAGCGTTAGAAAATAAATTTGCCCCCCCTCTACTTGTTGCAGACATTGGCGGCACCAACGCACGCTTCGCTACCGTAATCGGCACAGACGACTCAGGGCAATATATTTTCAGTCAACAACAGCATTACCTATGTGACGAATTTGCCGACTTTACGCAAGTCATTTCCGAATACCTACACTGCTTAGACGTTAAACCCCATTTTGCATGCATTGCGGTGGCCGGCCCAGTCAACAATGGCCAAGTAGCAATGACCAACCAAAACTGGTTAATACAAGAATCAGATATCTCAACAGAATTTGGGTTTAAAGCGTTTTCCATTCTCAATGATTTTGAGGCACTTTCACTGTCATTAAATCATTTACACGATAACGACCTTAGCGTTATATGCGCAGCAAAACCCATATCAAACAAAGTGAAATCTGTTATCGGTGCTGGCACTGGCCTTGGCGTTGCAGCGCTCGTCACCACAGAAAATACGGTACTTTCACTCCCCAGTGAAGGTGGTCACGTTGCATTCGCACCCTACACAGAAAGAGAAAAAGAACTACTCGATATTATGCAAATTGAGAAAGACTATGTATCAGCAGAAGATATTTTATCCGGTGAAGGTTTACGGAATATATATCAAAGCTTGTTGCGACTAGACAAGATGGCAGATCACGATATCTCTGCTGCTGCAATCTCAGAACTCGCAGTTAAAGAAAGAGATCCTCACGCACAAGAATCACTTTCCATTTTTTGTGCCGTACTGGGTTCGGTCGCAGGCGATGCAGTGTTAACCTACGGAGCCAAAGGTGGTTTATATTTAGGTGGCGGCATTCTCCCTAAAATTGAAGATTTTTTTCATCACAGCGACTTTATTGAAAGGTTTAAAAATAAAGGGAAAATGTCTTGCTACCTAAAAGACGTGCCTATTTTCCTTATCAATCATGATCACCCAACACTATTGGGCGCAGCTCAACACCTAGAGCAATTGTACTTAAAATAGACATCGTAAAATAATTTTGGTTAAAACGATAACACCCATCGAGGATTCGAATGAACGCTTCCACAAATAGCACCAAGCACGACGCAATCCGTAAAGTCGTTAACGCATCTCCCGTCATGCCTGTTATGGTCATAAAAGAACTGGAGTCAGCAATACCCTTAGCCGACGCTTTATTACAGGGTGGCATCAACACTTTAGAAATCACTCTGCGCACTCCCATCGCATTGGAAGCAATCACCAAAATTAAGCGGGCTTTTCCACACGCTATTGTCGGTGCAGGAACCATTATCACTCCACACGATATTGATAAGGCTGCTTCAGCTGGCGTGGATTTTTTGGTAAGCCCAGGTACTTCACCTAAACTCGTAGAAGCACTGAAACATACAGACATACCTGCACTACCTGGTGTTTCGTCACCAAGTGAAGCCATGAGTTTATATGAGGAAGGTTTTGATCATCTGAAATTTTTCCCCGCCGAAGCCGCGGGAGGCGTGGCAATGCTAAAATCAATTAATGGGCCGCTGCCTAATCTCACCTTCTGCCCCACCGGTGGGATCACGACGGTAAATGCACCAAACTACTTAGCGCTTTCTAACGTACGCTGTGTAGGTGGATCGTGGCTTGCACCGGAATCACTTATCGTAGAAAAGCGTTGGGCTGAGATTTCTGAACTTGCTCGGCAGGCTACAGCACTTTAATGTACCTGCGGTGAAGCCTCTAAAAATTACCTGACACAGTAACTAGAACAATGGGATCACTATGGCCTTTTCAGTAAAACCGTTTCACACAGGTCTCTGTGCGGCTATGTTATTTTCGCTACTATTAGGGTGTCAGCCGGAAACCTCCGACGAACACGAGACTGTAACCAAAACCAATACAGTACATCACGAGATACAAGATTACCGTACACGCGACATCAAAGATGAGGTTTTTTACTTCGTCTTACCCGACCGCTTTTACAATGGCGACCCAAGTAATGACTTGGGATCAAAAACCGATGACGTATCTCGCGGTGGCTTCGACCCAAAAAACATTCACGCCTATCACGGCGGTGATTTAGCCGGTCTTGCCGAAAAACTCCCATACATCCAGTCTCTTGGCGCAACGGCGATATGGCTCACCCCCATTTTACGAAACCAGTCCCTTCAGGGAAATATTTCTGGGTACCACGGTTATTGGATCGTCGATTTTACAGAAATTGACCCGCATTTAGGCTCAGCAAAAGATCTGCACAACCTGATCGAAAAAGCCCACGCACTAAATATGAAAGTGTTTTTTGACATCATCACCAACCATACGGCTGATGTCATTAAATATAAAGAATGCCATGGAAAAAGCGGTCAGGAAATACTATATACAGGCGAACGGTGCACGTATAAATCCCTGGCTCAAATAGCATCCGGCGATACCTACACCCCCGTACTGCCAGATAATACAAACACAATTAAAAAACCCGCATGGTTAAATAACCCCAAGTATTACCATAACCAAGGCGACACTACCTTTGAGGGCGAGAATTCCATTTACGGTGATTTTTCTGGGCTTGATGATCTGGATACTGACAATCCAGAAGTCGTAGAAAAGATGACCGACATCTTTAAAGACCTTGTAACGGAATTTAAGCCCGATGGGTTTCGTATTGATACAGTAAAGCATGTCAATATCGAATTCTGGCAACATTTCTCTCCCGCGTTAATGGCACATGCGAAAAAAGTGGGCATAAATAATTTTCATATGTTTGGCGAAGTCTATAGCGCCGACCCAAAAGTGTTGAGTAGCTTTATGACTGAGGGGACCCTGCCTTCCGTATTGGATTTCGGATTTCAAGATATCGTCATCGATAGTATCGTAAAAAAATCACCTACAAATAATTTAAAAGCGTTTTTTGACAACGACAATCTCTATAATTCAGCGCCCTACTCCGCCCTTGATCTATTAAATTTTATCGGCAACCATGATATGGGTCGTTTTGCGTATTTCCTCGAACAACATAATCCTGGCATCTCAGAAGAAGAGTCGCTAGCACGCATCAAACTTGCTCATGCAATGATGTTCTTTCTACGTGGAATCCCCGTTATTTACTATGGAGACGAACAAGGTTTTGTTGGTACTGGCGGCGATAAATACGCCCGCGAAGATATGATGGCCTCCCAGGTTCAACACTATAATAATGGTGATTTACTCGGAACGTCCAACACCACCGCAATTGATAACTTCGATATATCACATCCTTTATTTGAAAGCTTTCGTCAATACGCCGATATTTATCATGCACACCCAGGGTTACGCCATGGGAAACAGCGAGTACTTTATTCGGAAGAGTCATCTGGGTTGTTTGTGGTGGAACGAAAGTCAGAAAAAGGAAACTATCTCGTGGCGTTTAATACGAGTGATAATGATTCCAAAACGACTATCAGTATAGACAAGAGACCGTATTTATTAATACCGCAAGGCACTATGATCAGCACAGAAGGTGGCGTTATTGAGCTTAATGTCCCTGCGTTGAGCTTTGTAATATTTCAAGAGCGCTAGGGCTTGGGGTTTCTTTTATAGATCTCTTGGGCTTCGCTCATATTTCCAAGACACGCCGCAAGTACGTCCATGTAGGCTCTCTGCTGACGTCCTGTCAGCAGAAGGTCCTGCAAATACGATCCAAGCCCATTGCGAAGCGACGTACACTGGTTACTAAAAATAATTCATAAAAAACAAAATACTATTAGATATAAAACGTATTTCGAAGCACGTATACCCGAAAAATTTTAAACATGAACGCGATTAAAACCCCGATCCCAAACACCCAAAAGCAATACGGTGACTATATGAAAGACCTTCTGTTGACATGAATGTCAACAGAGAGCCTACACGGACGTACTCGCGGCGTGTCTTGCATATAGTCACCGTATTGCTTGTGATCTACACAACAACGAAAACCCCAAACAAAATTACTTCGAGCCTGAGTCATGTACAAAGGCCCAAATCACCGCAGAAACCCCCAAAGAAACACCACAAATAACAAAAATAAGACTCTTATTATCTGCCGCACTCACAATCGGCCCAACACCAAGACTCGCAATCAACTGAGGTAAAACCACAGACAAATTAAACAGCCCCATATACGCCCCCATCTGCGACTTACTCACCGAGACAGACATGATCGCAAACGGTAAACTAATCGTTGACGCCCAACCTATACCTAATAAAGCCATCAATCCGTAAATAACCCACACATTCGTCACAATCGAGGCCAACAACAAATACCCCACCGCCATCGACGCAATACACACACAATGGGTTTTAAGCGGCCCAAAACTTTCACTCATGGGTCTCAACACTAAAACGGGTAATACCGCCGCCACCGCACTTAAAATGAGAAAAGAAATAGAGACAACCCGCCCCATCTCCACATCACCTAACTCAGGCAAGCTGTATTGAACAAAAGCGAACATATAAACAAACATTGCTTGCACACCAATCCATGTAAAGGCATGAGCGGCAAGCACTTTACGAAAATTACTCGCACCAAAACTCGCTGTATCCGTACTAAAAATTTGAGCAATGGTAGAAACCGTAATTATGGTACAAACAATTTCGACCGTATAACTATCCGTTTCATAATGAAAAATACGTGCGACCAAAGCATATAGGGAATAAATCAAAAAACCCCACAAGGGTTTAATCTGCAGTAACATCTCGACAAAGGATAAATGCAATTCATACGTAGAGTCTGCATCTTCCTCAGCGACACTCTCCGGTTCAACAATAAAGAACGCCGGCAATATCGATAAGGCCAATACCAGTCCTGCCCCAACATAAATCAGGACATAATTTCCCCAGACCGCACCAATAAAATAGGCCGCCACACCAAATGATCCCGAAATCGTCTGCATCCAGGTATAGCCTTTCGCACGCTCTTTTGGTGTATATGTTACGTCAGCAATTATTGAACGAGTGGGATTAAAGCTAACGTTAATAGCAAGATCGAGTGAAAGCGCAACGATGATCGCTATGATTAAAATTTCAGTACCGCCGGTGGCCGAAGATATAACCTGGATATTCGGCAGCATTAACAACATCAAAGCCGCCAAGGTACCGCCGATTAAAATAAATGGTCTGCGACGGCCACCCCAAAACCAGACGCGGTCACTAATCAAACCGATTATCACTTGCCCTAAAATGCCCGCCAATGGACCTGCAGCCCACACGAGACCGATATCATGTATTTCCAATTGATATTGCGTGGAAAGAATCCAGCTAAGCGCTGCGATCTGGACTGAAAGGGCGAAACCCATCGCCGTGGCTGGTAGGCTAAGTAAGATATAAAAACTATTGGTCAACTGCTGTTGTATCTTCAACATGACATTCTGTGCCGTTGTATTTTTATTTTAAGTAAGCATATTGGCCTTTTTTACAGGTTTTATCTATTCCATACGTATGCATAAGCACACGCCACCTCTATACCGTTTCAGCATGCTAGGATTGTGCGAAATAAGGCATGATAATTACGTCAAGCTCATAAAGAGTGTTAAAACAGGTTAAAAGAATATGCTGCAAGAAAAAGTAGCCCTAGTGACCGGCGCTTCTCGTGGGCTAGGAAAACATATCGCACTTACGCTCGCAGCCAACGGTTGCCACTTAGCGTTAGCTGCCCGCAACGGAGATGAACTAAGCAGGCTCGCGACACTCATCCAAGCTCAAACACCGGACATCAACGTGTTTTACGCCCCATGTGACCTAACAAGCCCAGATCAACGAAACAGTTTCTATAGAGAAGCGACCGCCACACTCGGGGACATTGATATATTGATTAATAACGCCGGAACCGGAAGCTACCAACCCTTCATAGAACACTCAGAGCATGAGATAAGCCAAATATTAGCCCTCAATCTTGAATCTGCGATTCAACTAAGCCACCAAGTTATATCTGGGATGAGCGCCAGCGGTTACGGCCACATTATCAATATTGCATCCGACTTGAGCCACCGCCCCTTAGCCAATATGGCACCCTATGTCGCCTCTAAGTACGGCCTGCGAGGCTTCAGCTTATCTCTCCTCCGTGAAGTCAAAGATCAGGGAATCAAGGTAAGTTTGGTTAACCCTGGTATTATCGATACAGGCTTTAACGGCGGCACTGAAGGTAGCCAAGCGAGTGAGAAGGCGCTACCGCCAGAAGCGCTGGCAGATACGATACTCCACTTACTTAATGGGCCTAAACATCAAGTCATCGATGAGCTCACTTTACACCCACTCAAACAAGAGTTTTGAAGGAAATTAAGCGGGCCCTAACACCCTGTTTTTTATAAGGTTTTTCGCTAAAAACCGATCTTTTCCTTGTTTTTCTCTGAAGCCACCCCATCTCCTATACTCAAGGCTAAACTTTTATATTAAATTTGTGTCAAATATGCGTAGAATGGCTTGATAAGCCTGCGCTTATTTGTATGATTGACCCATAATTTTTAGAGAGGACAAACGGAGATTCTTATGCAAGAACTTTATTCTCAACCCGGTGCTGCCGTTAGATCACAGGAAGTCAGCAAAGTATTACGCAACACCTACGCCCTACTGTCTATGACTCTTCTCACCAGTGCTATTGCCGCTGGAGCCTCTATCGCGCTTGGAGTTGGCCATGGTATGGCATTGGTTATGAACCTTATCGCAATTGGCTTACTTTGGTTCGTACTACCACGTACTGCGCAATCATCATCAGGCATATTAGTTGTTTTCGCCTTTACCACGCTTTTAGGTGCCGGCCTTGGCCCCATGCTTAGCCACTACCTAGCCTTCCCTGGCGGTTCAATGATCGTTATGCAGGCACTTGGTGCAACCGCATTGGTCTTTTTTGCGCTTTCCGGCTACGTCCTGACTACCGGCAAAGACTTCAGCTTTATGGGCGGCTTCTTGTTTGTCGGCCTTATGGTCGCGCTGATTGCCGGCTTAGGTATGATGGTCGCAGGCTTCTTCGGCGTGGCTATCTCTGGCTTCTTCCTAGCACTTAACGCGATGATCGTATTGTTGATGTCTGGCTTCATATTGTATGACACAAGCCGCATCATCCATGGTGGTGAAACCAACTACTTAATGGCAACCGCTGCTTTGTACTTGGATATATTGAACCTATTCACAGCCTTGCTTCACTTGATCGGCGCTTTCAGCAACGACGATTAATATTAGCAAGTATATTGATCTCAAAAGCCTCGCTTAGCGGGGCTTTTTTCTTTCTCTCTATGAAGTTTTCTGTTGTTGTCAATGCCTCTCCTGAGCTGCCAGCTTCCCGCGCAGCGCTGCAATTCTGCCATGCGATAATCGCTCAAACGCACTCGATCCACCGAGTATTCTTTCTTAACGAGGGTGTGCTCAATGCGCATATCGACCAGGCAATATCTAACGATTGGGCAGAGTTTTTCTCCTCGAATAACTGTGATGCAGCCTGTTGCACGGCCTCCTGTCAAACGAAGGGCCTAGCGGATACTCTTGGTGGGCCAAGCACCAAAATACACCCAGCGTTCACCATCGCGGGGCTAGGGCAATTGGTAGAAGCCTCCTTGAAGTCTGATCGACTTATCACCTTTGGGCAGCGCGTATGCTAATTACATTGGACCTTATCGATCATGATCGATGCCATACGGGGCTAGACCTTGCCCTGACTGTCGTCGCGTTTGAACAGGCACTGGATATTGTATTCGTTGATTCTTCAATACCAGCTAAACACCTCGATCACACGCTCTCTCCCGCCTACCAAGACAAATTAGCAATGCTGACTGATATGGGGCTTAAACGTATCTGCGTATACGGTATAAACACCAATGAAATAGCCCCGCAACATGACGTCATCCAACTATCAAAAGATGACTTCAGATCCATCGTTCAACAACACGTATCCTCGGTGAGTTTTTAACATGCTGCATATACTTTCGTCCTCCTCCGCTACCGTATATCAGAACATGCTCAGTATGCTCGATACGGACGATACCCTCGTGATACTGAAAGAAGTCTTAGGAACCGTGAGAAGCGTAGACATCGTATCAAAGTGTCACGAAAAAAATGCTCAGGTTTTTCTGGTATTATCCGCAATAGGTAATTCAGCACAGCAGACATATAACACCAAACAGATTTCATACCGCGAGTTTGTCACTTTGTGTACAGAACACTCGTCAATTCACACCTGGTATTAATTTCATGACGATTCCTTTAGGGCAAGCAAGCCCTCAAGATTACGAGACTTTGTTTCAAAAAAAAGCCAAGCTCACTGAAGAAGAGTTTTCAGCGTTTAACCCTCCAGCACTAGAGACATTTCCTTCTCCACCAGCACACTACCGTATGCGCGCGGAGTTTAAAGTGTGGCATGAGAAAGGCACGGCGTTTTACGCCATGTATAAGCCTGGCGAATACAAAAAACCGGTAAAAATAGATGCCTACACCATTGGTTCGGAATTAATTTGTTCGCTAATGCCCAAGCTTCTTACTGAAATTAACGCGAGTGACATACTAAAACGAAGACTATTCCAGGTTGAGATTTTGACTGCGACTACCGGAGAGGCGATCACCACACTCATATATCACCGTCCACTCGATGATGAATGGTCACAATCAGCGAAAAAGTTAAGTGAATATTTAGGCTGCAAAATTATTGGCCGTAGTCGAGGGCAAAAAATAGCACTTTCTGAAGATTTTATTGTTGAGCAATTCCAAGTTGCAGACAAAACCTTCCACTATCAACAAGTTGAAACAGGCTTCACACAGCCCAACGCAGCAGTTTGTCAAAGTATGCTAAATTGGGCGGTTGAATCAGCCAACGATATCGGCGGAGATCTACTGGAACTCTATTGTGGCAATGGAAACTTTACGCTCCCGTTAGCGCAAAAATTCGAAAAAGTCCTCGCAACGGAAGTCGCTAAAACCTCCGTTTATTCGGCGCAATATAATATCAAGCTCAATAAGATTGAAAACATCGCGATTGCACGTATGTCTAGCGAGGAATTTACTCAGGCACTGAATGGTGAACGCGAATTTAGGCGCTTACGAGATATTGATTTAGACGCATATAATTTTTCAACGGTCTTCGTCGATCCACCCCGCTCGGGCTTAGATAAAGATACAGAAAAAATGGTCGCACGTTTTGACAATATTCTATATATCTCGTGCAACCCAGTAACGCTCAAAGAAAATCTAAAAGCCCTGTGTGAAACACATAACATTGAGAAATTCGCATTCTTTGATCAATTTCCCTACACCGACCACAGAGAATGCGGCGTGTTTTTAAAACGAATGGTTTAGAGTCAACAAATCTTACTTGCTACCGAAGCGGAAGGAAGGATACCCTTTGGGTAAGACCGTCTGCCGCATAAGCGCCAGGACGGCGTGAAGTAGGGCAATGCAGGAGCAATTGCCGAGGGATGCGGCGGTCGAGGGTATAGGAACATATTTACAGCGCGTCTTACCCAAAGGGTATCCGTTCCTGCATATTATATCGAAGCCATGGGTATTCATTAATAGTGCTCCGCTAGCAAGAGCGAAAACACACTATCGCAGCAGATTATTCCGTGCTATTTTTTCTGAAGCGGCCATAACGAAATCCCGAAAATTAGCCTCTATCGATTCACGTTCTTTCTCAAAATCTCGCTTTTCCTTGCGAGATAAGGCTTTCCACTTCTCTAATATAGGAATATGGGCCGTCGCTTCGGCTAACTGCCTGAAAACAGATAACTCTTTCGCTTTGTCTTCCTCCAGACGTATCGCCTGAACCAAAGCATTAATACGTATGCTCGCCTCAGTAAGCGTAACCTGATCATCAAGCACAGCACGTGCGATAATCTCCACACTGTTTATATTCTTCTGTCGATTCTCAGCCAAGGTCCTACGAAGTTCCGCTTCGTTTTCCGAATGCTTTACGTTTTTATTGTAAAGTTTTACGTGATAATAGGCAGCGATAGCAATGAGTATCGCGATCACAACTATTCCGGCATAAATAAAAATGGGGTTTATCATATTAAGCGTCCGTTTTATCTTCTTTACTGAGGCTGGCATCGAGTGATTCTTGCACCAGCTCAAACCCGTCACTAGGGTCTCTCACATTTTTTTGCTGTATCAACTCACCTTTTTCCGCCACGACTGACGGTTCAGAAACATCCGACTCTAAGCGATCCTGCATGCTCTTCGGCATCGATTTCGTCGCTTTCGCTCCTAGTTTTTTGAGATCATCAATTTTTTTCAGGACATTCCCTCGGCCACGAGAAAGTCGATTCAACGCGGTATCGTAAGAATCGTTGGCCTTTGATATATAGCCACCAACATCTTCCATCGCATTGACAACCAAGACAAACTGGTCATATAACTTGCCAGCGTTCGTCGCTATTTTTTCAGCATTGGCATTTTGCTTTTCATAGCGCCACATTGTCTCAACCGTCCGCAATGCCACCATTAAACTCGAAGGACTCACAAGCATAATATTCTTATCATAGGCTTCTTTAAATATACCTGGTGAGGATTGCACCGCCGCAACATAGGCAGCCTCAATGGGAACAAACATAAAGACAAAATCTAAAGTCTTTATGCCTTCCAATTTCTCATAGTTTTTTAACGACAAACCTTTCATATGAGTACGAACAGACTCCACATGGGCCTTAAGTGACGCCGCTTTCTTGTCTGCGTCCTCCTCGCTCATAAACCGTTCATACTCCACCAGGGCGACCTTAGAATCTACAACGATATCTTTTTCTTCAGGTAGATGGATAATCACATCCGGACGAAAATTTTTGCCATCTTCACTTTTATAAGTGTTCTGAGTGTCGTACTCTCGGCCTTTTTCTAAGCCCGATTGCTCCAGAAGTCGCTCCAGGATAATTTCACCCCACTGGCCCTGTACTTTGTTGTCGCCTTTTAAAGCACTGGCCAGATTATTCGCATCCTCACTAATTTGCTTCGTTTGTTTTTGTAGCTCGCCTATCTGGCCAATGAGCTGATTCCGTTGGGTGTTTTCCTTATGATAAACATCCTCAACTTGCTTATTGAAGTCTTTCAATTGCTGTTTAAACGGCGACAATACCGTTTCCAGACCCTGTTTACTTGTTTGGCTAAAACTCTGCTGCTTGGATTCGAAAAGCTTATTTGCCGCCAGTTCAAACTCCCTCAAAAGCGTCTTTTTGGACTCATCCAACAGTTGTTCCTTTGATTGAAGTTGCGCTTCTTTTTCATCGAACCGCGCCTGAAGCTCAATATGCCGCTCTTTAATTGCTGACAGTGTTTTAATGTGATCTTGAGCTTCGCTTAGCTGTATCTCTTTCTGAGAAAGCAAGGCTTCCAAAGCAGACAACTGGCGCTCTTTCTCCATCGTCATGCCATCACTTCGAACCTGTCGCTCCATAGCAGCCTCCTGAGCCTCTATGCGCTCAGAGTTAAGCCGAGCAAGCTCCACAGCTTGAAAGCGTATACGCTGCACCAAAATGATCAGGAAAACGAGCAAAGCAACACTCAAAGTTGCAAGCACTACCACCCAGGGAAAAAATTCTATTTGTCCAATCTGCACTACTGAAACCTTCTTTTTTTTTGCCTTGAGACGTATGATCTACAGTCTAACGACCTGCATTGACTAATCGGCAAAAAGTTAGCGGAATAAGCCACAAGTTTACTCCCATTAGAGAAGACACCCAACCACCCATCTGGCACTAGGCAAAAAAAACCCAATGATCAAAGCCCCGAAAATACTGATTTTTGACTCTGGCGCCGGAGGCCTAAGTATTGCCATAGAAGTCATCAAAACATGCCCTGGGGCCCACTTTGTCTACGCTGCGGATCATGCTTACTTTCCCTACGGAATTAAGCAAGACGCCGAACTCACCGCCCGCATAGTCTCCCAAGTCGAATCACTCTATAAAAAGATACAACCAGACCTCGTCGTTGTTGCATGCAATACTGCCAGTACACTTGCGCTAGAAACGCTAAGAACAGAGTTTCCGTGCCCTTTTGTCGGCGTCGTCCCCGCGATCAAACCCGCGGCCAAACTCACCCAAACCGGCGTTATTGGCGTACTCGCAACACCCGCCACCGTTAATCGGGCTTATACACACAATCTCATTGAAGACTTCGCTCCAAAGCAGAAAATCGTGATGCATGGAAGCGACACCTTAGTGACGTTAGCCGAAGATAAAATTAATAAAGGTGAAATAAACGAGGGGCAACTAAACCAAGAGCTACGCACTTTATTTGATAAGGAGCATGGAGAAGAAATAGATACTGTCGTGCTCGCGTGCACACACTTCCCTCTACTAAAGCCTGAGCTAATTAGTTGGGCACGAGGTGAAAATAAGAATGTTAATTGGATTGATTCAGGAAAAGCAATTGCGGATAGAGTTCAAACATTATTAGGGGGTAAACCCAACATGAGATCTTCAAAAAAGAAAAACTTAACTCTGGAATTTCAATTGATTAGCTCTGCCAACGCTGCGTTATTTGAACACCACATAAAAACCCATTGCCGTACTTAATAGAATAAAATTATACCGACCGACACGTCGAGTTATTCTATAAATCTCCACAAATCTATATACCAGAGTCTCTATTGCATTGACTACTCGAACCCACATTAGCTTTTTAACTGTATATACTCGTCAATGCGCTGCATTAATATTTTATATTTAACATAATATTTAAAACGATAGCATTTACTGTACAAAATAGGTTGTATTTATTGCTAAGCAATCACCCCGTAGCCTTTTAACTTTTGGACAAGGCTTTCAACAACCTCTTCAATACTCAACTTTTTTGTATCAATAACGATTTCAGGGTTATCCGGCTCTTCATAAGACGAATCAATGCCGGTAAAGTTTCTGATTTCTCCTGAACGTGCTTTTTTGTATAAGCCCTTAGGGTCACGCTGCTCGCAAACCTCAAGCGATGTATTAACATACACTTCGATAAACTCACCTGGCCCAACCATTTGACGCACCATTTGACGCTCACGCCTAAATGGTGAAATAAAAGAGGAAAGCACGATCTGACCAGAATCGACCATTAATTTCGCTACCTCTCCGATTCGCCGAATATTCTCTACCCGATCCCTATCGCTAAACCCAAGATCACCGCATAAACCATGACGTACGTTATCGCCATCCAACAAATAAGTGCAATACCCCATCGAAAACAAGGCTTTTTCCAATGCATTAGCAGATGTAGACTTACCTGAGCCCGATAGGCCCGTGAACCACACTACTGCTGGCTTCTGACCATAGCGATCAGCACGAGCTTGTTTGGTGACATTCATATCATGCCAAATGATATTCCCATCGGCTTTTAGTTTCGTGTCCATAGGTGATCAACCTTAAAATGTAAACGTATACAGGGGGGGGTAAACTGATATTGAGAACGAAAAAGGGCCGAAAAATTCGACCCTTTTATCGATACTTTATGAAAAAGACTTAGTTGATATCTATATCCGCATCAGCAACGACTTGACCTTCATAGTTCGTATTTTCAAAACGTGAACTTTGTATTACAAGCTGAGTTGCTAAGCCTTTATATTGCTGATCTTTAATATCTTTACGCGAACCAGCAATGACTTCATCGAGACCGATAACCGTATAATTACCATCTCGGTCTGCAACAAAGTCATAAACAACGCTATTTTCAGCTAAACTCATCGCAAAGGCTTTACTATTCACTTGAAAACTGGCATCCGACGAGGTTCTTGCAACTTTGTCATAGGTTTTGTATTCATAGCTCTCTGCTTTTGCGATTGCATCGGGGCTTTCGCCCGCCTTCAGCTTTTCAATCAAACCATCGACAATGGCAGTTAATGATTCATCCATTTTCTTTTTGGTTAAAGTTTTAGCAATACTTGCCTTTACTTCTTCCATGTCTTTAATACGCTCAGGATGGTGCTCTTTCTTTCGAAGCACGATAGCTTTATTATTCGACAGTTCAATCACTCGACTGTTGTAACCTTTATTGAGCACTTCTTCGCTATACGCCACTTCACGAAACTCTGCATTATTTGCAACTCCAACACCTCTATCACGAGTAAAAGCAGGTGTTGTCTTAATCTTGAGATTCAATGCATCCACGGCGGCCTGTAAATCTGAACTGCTAAAGGTCAGCTCTCCCAACTGATCAAGATTATCGGCAAAAATTTGCTCAGCTTCTGCAAGCTTCAGCGCATTTTCAATCGCCGTTTTGCGAGACTCGAAAGTCGGCGCCTCTTCTACCTTTTTAGATATAACTTTAATGAAGTGCGTACCTGCATCTGTAATAACTGCTTCAGACACCTGCCCTTCTTCCAACGCGTAAACTGCTTGCTCAAATGCTTCAGGGAAAATACCCTTCGTCAGAACACCTAAGTTACCGCCATTGTCTTTCGATCCACTGTCATCCGAGTATTTCGCGACCAGCTCAGCAAAATCTACATCTGCAGATAATTTTTGCGTCAAGGCTTTGATCTGATCAGCTTGATTGTCTTTTTCTTCGACAAGGATATGAGCAATCTCATACTCTGCTGAAGTTTTAAATTCTGCTAATTCCTGCTCAAACTGTGCTTTCACGTCATCTTCACTGATCTCTATGGTTGAAGAGATCTCATCAGTGGACAGTTCCAAATATTGAACAGAGAGCTTCTCTTCATCAATAAATGACGATTTCTGTTCTGCGTAATGCGCAGCAATCTCTTCATCACTCACACTCACGTCTTTTTCAACTAGGGACTTAGGAACTTTAACGGTAAAGAAAGAACGTTTTTGCTGTGTTAGAGAGACCAAGGCATCAATTTCTTGATCGGTCGAAAAAGCTGAAGCCTGTATTCCCTGGCGATGCTGAGCTGCTAATAGATCTTCTTGAAGCTGCATTTTAAAGCTAGCCGGCGTATAACCAAGGCTAGATAAAAGACGCTGATAGGTTTGGTTATCAAATTTACCGTCTATTGTAAAATCTGGAATTTCACGGATCGTATCGAGTATCGTTTTTTCAGAAACCCCCATACCCCCATTCTTTGCAGAAACAACAATTGCTGCTCGCTGCGTCAGGCCCTCTAACACAGGGCCACGAAGGTTCTCATCTTTAAGAAACTCTGCGTTTGCATCGACATTTTCCTGACTGAGAAGCTGTTGTTTTCGCTGATAAATCGCGCGACGTAAATCAGTTTCAGAAATATTTTTCCCATCAACTGACGCCGCATTTGTACCGGCCGCGCTCCCCAAGAACGAGCCACCCACGCCAGTTAATACCAAGGGCACCACGAATAGTAGAAGAACGACTCCGGCAACCACAGTACCTTTTAAGTTCTCACGAATGTTTAGCAGCATTGTTTCACCTTTTGTATTTATTTGGTCCTGATTGATATCTTTTTTTGTATATGACTGTAAGACGGAGATGTAATTTTGTTTTATTTCAGCATATAAAAAAAGGCGCATCGTTTGCGCCTTTTTTTATATAAAGTCTTATCATGCTCAGCGATGTCACTATTTAAGCGTTGCCGCTATCAACCCTAATAAAACTCTATAACTAGGATTTTCTATAAATCTTAGTTAACCGCGTCTTTTAAGGCTTTACCCGCTTTAAAAGAGGGGATTTTTGCCGCAGCAATTTGAATTGGTTCACCCGTTTGTGGGTTTCTGCCCGTACGCGCCGCGCGCTCCTTAACAAGGAAAGTACCAAAACCAACAAGCGCCACTTGATCACCTTCTTTCAATGCATTTGCAATCGAGTCTGTTATCGCATCCAACGCACGTCCTGCTGCAGCTTTTGAAATATCTGCAGAACCTGCAATTGCTTCAACCAATTCTGATTTATTCACCATTAACCCCTTTAATTATTCGAATTTAACTTCGTAAAACTTAAAATTATCACTTCATTTAGAGAAGTAGTATTTGATAACTTCGGCACCCTTCAAACACTTTGCATTCGAACAAAGTATTAAACACAAATCCCGCACCTAAACTCACTAATCAACGAACAACACACCTGATTACGCTAAAAGTAACAAGGTTGAAGTCATTCTCTGCCTAGATAAGCTTACAGACCTGTGCTCTTTCGCACCTACCATTTGCACCCATGTGCCTGGTCATCTATTGCCCCGACTGGAAACCCGAAAGCCACAACGAATTGCGATTTATACCAATTGGGATCATACCGGTCAAGAATGAAATAAGGTATTTATTCCTCTTTCTGTAAAACCTTGAGTAACTGGGTGCAAATCAACCAGTTTTGGCGTGAATAAGAATAATCTAATGTGTGCTTATTCGATTTTTATCATTATTTGGCTCATTCGCTTTCGCTTCCAGTGCCTCGTATTCCTCGTCGCTCAGCGGAGTCGGCATGTACTGTAGTGCAACTTCAAGCACTTCATCGATCCACTTCACGGCCAATATCGTCAGGTCATTTTTAATATTATCAGGGATATCACGAAGATCGGCCTCATTGTCTTTTGGTATAATCACGGTTTTGATTCCACCGCGATGTGCTGCCAAAAGCTTCTCTTTTAACCCACCGATTTTCAACACTTCTCCACGCAGAGTAATCTCCCCCGTCATCGCAACATCTGAACGAACAGGAATACTGGTGTATACCGACACCAAAGCGGTACACATTGCTATGCCAGCGCTTGGTCCATCTTTCGGTGTTGCCCCCTCGGGAACATGAATATGTAGATCAAGCTTTTCCTGGAAGTCTGGAGCCAAACCAATCACTTGCCCTCGCGAACGAACAACTGTCATGGCAGCCTGAATGGACTCCTGCATAACATCACCAAGTGAACCCGTCTTGGTGAAGCGCCCTTTACCACGCACAGCAGAGGATTCGATTGTCAGTAACTCGCCCCCCACTTGCGTCCAAGCCAACCCTGTGACCTGGCCAATTTGATTTTCGTCTTCTGCTTTCCCGTAGTCTGCCTTACGAACACCTAAGTAATCTTCCAAATCATTTGCAACGATAACAACGTTATCATTAGATTTAGCTTTTACATTTTTTGTCACGACCTTGCGGCACAGTTTCGCTATTTCTCGATCAAGACCACGCACACCGGCTTCCCGAGTGTAATATCTTACGACGTCTCGAATGGCATCGTCTTCTATCGTAATTTCAGACTTTTTCAGCCCGTTATTTTTCATCTGTTTTGGGATGAGGTAACGGCTCGCAATATTGAGTTTCTCGTCTTCGGTATAACCAGGAATACGAATAACTTCCATTCGATCCAACAAAGGACCGGGGATATTCATCGTATTTGAGGTACATACAAACATGACGTCCGACAAATCATAATCCACCTCTAAATAGTGATCGTTAAAGGTAGTATTTTGTTCTGGATCAAGCACTTCCAGTAGTGCTGATGCGGGATCACCTCGGTGATCCATTCCCATTTTGTCAATTTCATCAAGAAGGAACAGCGGATTCTTTACCCCCGCTTTCGACATTTTTTGAACGAGCTTTCCAGGCATTGATCCGATATATGTTCTACGATGCCCTCTTATCTCGGCTTCATCGCGAACACCACCCAGCGCCATACGCACAAACTTGCGATTGGTAGATCGAGCGATCGATTCACCCAGGGATGTCTTACCCACACCAGGAGGGCCCACCAAACACAAAATTGGGCCTTTGACCTTTTTCACCCGCTTTTGGACCGCGAGATATTCAAGAATGCGTTCTTTAACCTCTTCGAGGCCGTAATGATCTTCCTCGAGAATACGCTCAGCGCGCTCTAGATCGTGTTTTACTTTGCTGCGCTTGGACCAAGGAACATTCACCATCCAGTCGATGTAGGCGCGCACGACAGAGGCTTCAGCCGACATTGGGGACATCATTTTCAGCTTGTTCAGCTCGGCCATTGCTTTTTCTTGAGCTTCTTTGGGCATACCGACGTCGCTGATCTTTTTCTCCAGCTCATCGCCTTCATTCCCTTCTTCACCCATATCTCCCAATTCTTTTTGAATGGCCTTCATCTGCTCATTGAGGTAATACTCGCGCTGACTTTTCTCCATCTGCTTTTTCACACGTCCGCGAATACGCTTCTCGACCTGAAACAAATCCACTTCGGCTTCCATAAGCCCTACCAAATGCTCCAAGCGCTCACGGATCGAAATAATTTCGAGGATTTCTTGCTTCTGAGCGAGCTCAAGGGACATATGTGCCGCAATAGTATCCGCAAGCCGACCAGGCTCATCGATACCACTCAAGGATGTCATAACTTCCGCAGGGACTTTCTTACTTAAATTAACGTAGTGCTCGAAACGTGACAGCAAGGTTCGCGTCAACATATCCAAGGCCTTGGTTTCTTGGTCGCTCTCATCTTCGAAATCAGAAAATTCCGCTAAGAAGTATTCATCTTGCTCAACCACATCAATGATGTTGGCGCGGTTCTGCCCTTCAACCAAGACCTTAACGGTACCATCAGGCAATTTTAGCAACTGCAATACGGTCGCTATCGTTCCGCATTCGTACAAATCACCCTTTCCAGGCTCATCAACAGAAGCATGCTTTTGAGCGACCAATAAGACTTGCTTATCATCGGCCATCGCCCTCTCTAGCGCTGCAATGGATTTTGCGCGGCCAACAAATAAAGGGATAACCATGTGGGGGTAAACCACTACGTCCCGCAGGGGAAGCAATGGAATGGGTGATTCAGGAGAGGATGATTCCAGGGGATCCATTCACGACCTCAAAATAGTAATTGTTTGAATTATAAGATTGGGGGCAGTTCAGCGAAATTACAAGCGAGAATCAAAAAAGGGGCCTTTCTTAGCCCCTTTTGACGTCATCGGTTAAATATCGACCGGCTACTCTTCTGGCAATGCCTTTTGTGGTTCTGCAGCCTCATATACAAGGAGAGGTTCTGACTCACCTTTAATTACCGCTTCATCGACCACCACCTTAGAAACACCCTCTTCTGAAGGCAGGCGGTACATCGTATCGAGTAAAACATTTTCCATGATAGAACGCAGACCACGTGCGCCTGTTTTACGCTCCATTGCCTTTTCTGCAACAGCATCGAGGGCTTCCGTACGGAAATCGACTTCAACACCTTCCATATCAAAGAGCTTGCCGTATTGCTTAACCAATGAATTCTTAGGCTCAGTAAGAATGGTAACAAGCGCCGCTTTATCCAGCTCATCCAAAGTTGCAATAACCGGTAAACGTCCCACAAACTCAGGAATCAAACCGTAGCGAACCAAATCTTCTGGCTCTAGATCCTTCAGGGTTTCTCCGACGTTCTTATTGGAGTCCTTGCTCTTAACTTCAGCGCTAAACCCAATACCGCCCTTCTCTGAACGATCTCTAATCACTTTATCCAAGCCGGCAAACGCACCGCCACAGACAAACAGGATATTAGATGTATCAACCTGCAGAAATTCCTGCTGGGGATGTTTGCGCCCACCTTGTGGAGGAACAGAGGCGATAGTACCCTCGATTAGCTTCAATAGTGCTTGCTGAACACCTTCACCACTGACATCTCGAGTAATTGAAGGGTTATCTGATTTACGCGAGATTTTGTCGATTTCATCAATATAGACAATGCCTTGCTGGGCCTTATCAACATCGTAATCACATTTTTGCAGGAGCTTTTGAATGATGTTTTCGACGTCTTCGCCCACATAACCCGCCTCGGTTAAGGTCGTCGCATCCGCGACTGTAAAGGGCACATTCAACATGCGCGCTAGCGTCTCAGCAAGTAGCGTCTTACCGCTACCCGTCGGCCCGACAAGTAGGATGTTACTCTTACCTAGCTCTACATCTTCTTTCGACTTCTTGCCATCGCCCATTCTGAGGCGCTTGTAGTGGTTGTAGACCGCTACGGCGAGCACTTTTTTAGCATCACGCTGACCGATGACATATTCGTCTAAGGTCTCGGAAATCTCTTTAGGCGTCGGGAGCTTTTCGCCCTTACCTTCTGTGGTGCTTTCTTGAATCTCTTCACGAATGATATCGTTACACAACTCTACGCATTCATCACAAATGAACACGGAAGGTCCTGCAATTAGCTTACGAACCTCGTGCTGACTTTTGCCGCAAAACGAGCAATACAGCAACTTGCCGTTATCTTCGCCATCACCTTTTTGGTCGGGCATCTGAATCTCCAACTCTTTCTTTAATACAGCCTTTCAACAAGATGCTTGTTTTAAGGCTAACTTTCAAGTGCGGGCCTCTAAATTTTCTACCCGCATACCTATATTAGTCCGAATCTAGCTGTTGAGGAGTCGACTTTGGTGGTTTTTTCACCAAAAACAAGTTCCGAACGCCATTTTCAAACCACTGTCACTTATTTCGTTTTTATACTGGTCGGAATAGATATAAAAGCCCCATTTCATTTAAGGGTTTTCATAATTCTATTCGTTCCCACTGCGCTCGTTGAGCACTTTATCTATCAGGCCATACTCCTGAGACTCTTGAGCACTCATAAAGTTATCGCGCTCAGTATCACGTTCAATATCTTCAATAGAGCGGCCAGTGTGATTCGCCATAATTTCGTTGAGTTTTGAGCGAATCTTCAAAATCTCTTGAGCATGAATATGGATGTCAGATGCCTGCCCCTGAGCACCGCCTGAAGGCTGATGGATCATGACACGAGAATTCGGCAAGCAAAAACGCTTACCTTCTGCACCAGCAGTTAACAAAAAAGCCCCCATGCTACAGGCCTGCCCGATACACATAGTGCTAACGTCTGGCTTAATAAATTGCATGGTATCGTATATCGAAAGCCCAGCCGTTACAGAACCGCCTGGGGAGTTGATATACAAATGGATATCTTTATCAGGGTTTTCTGCTTCTAAAAATAGTAATTGAGCCACAACTAAGTTCGCCATATGGTCTTCCACCTGACCAACAAGAAAAATCACACGCTCTTTTAATAAACGAGAATAAATATCGAACGAACGCTCGCCCCGTGCTGTTTGTTCAATCACGATGGGCACAAGTGAATTATCTACGCTTAAGTTGCTACTACCGAATGGATCAATAACGGACATAGTGTTCCCCAAAATTTATATTCGTATTCTTTATTGGTGGTCTTAATTAGTGCTCTTGACCTATAGAAAGGCGCTTGTTTTTTAAGCAAGTCTTTCAGATATCATGTCGTTGAACACATCAATATGAACAAGGCCAAACGACCAACGTTCTCATTATAGAAAGACTAGCCTAACATCGCAGAAAGTGTGCGAAAACTTAGTCATGATGTTAACAGCTAATATAGCAAAACGCTTTTAATTTCAAAAAGATAGCGTGACATTGGCGTATTTTGGTGAGTTTTTATCCGCTTAGTTTTCCAAGCAGAACTGAAACCTAAAAAGCACAGAAATATTTCGCACTGCAAAAACGAAGTGTTGTATTCCAATCAACAGAAATGGCTTACTTCGGATGGAAGACTATTACGAATAGGGAGACTAGGAAGGGGGAAGTTGAGACATAAAACCCGAGCGCGGAGTAAAAACTCGCGTCGGATTTAAGCATATCACCCAAGCGAACCTGGGTGATTAAAAAGCGCTAGGAACTTATTCTGCTGCATCACTCTCTTTCGGCGCCAACGGCTCTAAAGCTTCGTCATATGAAACTTTAACTTCAGTAATCTCAGCTTTAGCGAGTATTGCATCCACAACCTGCTCTTCCAAAGCGGCGGCTTCAACATTTTTTAGCATTTCATCATTACTGTAATAATAATTAATAACTTCTTCAGGATCGGCGTAGGTTGATGCAGCCTCTTCAACAAGTGCACGTACCTTATCTTTATCCGCTTCGATCTTTTCTTTCACAACAATTTCAGAGACAAGTAGACCTAAAGCCGTACGCTGTTTAGCTTGATCACGAAACATATCGTCAGGAAGCAAGGTCTTCATATCCAAGTTCGCGACAGCACCACCATACTGCTGAATCGTTTGATTGCGAAGCGCATCGATCTCACCAGCGATAAGTGAGGAAGGAATATCGATAGGGTTCTTTTCTAAAAGCCCATCCATTACTTGCTGCTTAGTTTTATTTTTTAGGACCTTTTCTTTCTCACGCCCCATATTGCCTTTTACATCTTCTCGGAACTTTTCTTCACCACCTTCGGTGACGCCAAATTTTTCAAAGAAAGCATCATCAAGAGCAGGCAATTTTTGCTTTTGCGAACTGTTAACGGTGATTTTAAATACGGCATTCGCCCCTCGAAGATCTTCCACTTGGTAATCATCTGGGAACGTCACTTCAACATCTTTTTCCTCGCCAGGCTTCATACCAACGATTCCATCCTCAAAACCAGGAATCATAGAGCCAGAACCAATGGTAAGCTCATGGTTTTCTGCCGATCCACCTTCAAACGCTTCACCGCCTTTGGTGCCCGCAAAATTGATATTCACCTTAAAGTCTTTCTTAATTTGCGCTTTAGTATCAACCCATTCGGCTTGACCTTTTTGCAAATTATCGATCATTTTATCAATGTCTTTATCTGTAATATCCGCATCGTATTGAGTAACGGCTATTCCTTCAAAATCGACACTCTCGATTTCGGGGTAGACTTCAAACGTTGCGATATACTCTAGATCTCGCCCCTCTTCCATTTGCTTGGGCTCAATCGCAGGCTGACCCGCAGGACGAATAGATTCTTTTTGCAAAGCTTCGTAAAAAGTGCGGTTGATTGTATCGCCAACCACTTCCTGGCGAACACCAGCACCGTACTGACGCTTAACAACTTTAATCGGGACTTTGCCCTTACGAAAACCATTAATACGAACCGTTTTCGCGGCCTCGTTTAAGCGCTTATTCACTTCTTTGTCTACCACATCGGCAGGAACGCCAACGGTTAATTTACGCTCAAGACCTGAAGTCGTTTCAATGGAAACCTGCATGATTTTGCCTCGTGAACACTATATATAGAGGGGTGTATTAAATGACTAATGTTTGATTCTTTTGCTGATACATATTGAAGAAGAGATGGTGCGGTCGGAGAGACTTGAACTCTCACGCCTCGCGGCACTGGAACCTAAATCCAGCGCGTCTACCAATTCCGCCACGACCGCGCACTTGCATTGCCTAAGCAATTCATCTTCTACTTCTTTATCAACTAAGAGAGCTAAGCCTATGATTTTTATGAGAAAATAGCATTTCCCTAGACCTCCCTCTTAAGAAGGGACGCAATTGTGCCATAGAGGCGTTTTCGGTTCAATAATTTATTGAAATTAGATTGGCTGATTAATACAGGAGTACAATGGCACGAATAACCGCTCAATATTTAACCACTTTCGTTACATCCGCAGCTAAATCGTTGACACCTATCGAATTTTCCCTAAGATGCCCGTTCAATCAGAGCGAAGATCATAATGCAGGGGAAAGTATTAAATTTGGCCTTCACGTATTTGCGGCAATTATTGAACGCCGTAAGACTTCTGTCGCTGCTGTTTATAGCCCTCTTCATTTTTTCTCCATCTGATAACGCTAATGCTGCCCCATGGATTGAAACCGGTGACGAAAGAAGCCGTCACCACCTTCAATATCTCAATGATACCGGCGCAATTAACCTTCCTCTCACCTCCTGGCCCGTCAGCTGGGCAGATATCAATCGAGAACTGGTTGATATACACCTGGATGAACTCGACTCAAAACAACTTTGGTCATATCGCTACTTACGGCACGCTAGGGAACAGGACGATCGCTCAATAAAAACTACGAAGCGTTTTTATGGCAGTAATAGCATCAACCCCTTTACACACTTTGCTTCAGGCTCAACAGAGGAAACGTATCTAAACTCTGAAACAACGTTGTTACATAATCATTTTGCCCTCAACATCGACGTGCAAGCCATACGCAACCCGACAAATGAAGACAGCACTCGATTCGATGGCTCCTATCTCGCCACTCAAATAGGCAACTGGACTGCCGGTATCGGCAGCTTTGACCGCTGGTGGGGGCCTGGCTGGCAATCCAGCCTAATACTCAGCAACAACGCCCGCCCCACCGAAGGTGTTTTTATTCGACGTAGTCAATCATTGGGGGTCAACCTGCCCCTACTATCACTACTTGGCCCCTGGTCCTTCAAAGCTTTTGCAGGCCGACTCGCTGGGGAGAATAGCGTACCTAAGGATCGGTTAATGGGCACGCGCTTTACCGCAACCCCACTAAGCTTTCTTGAAATAAGTCTCAGTAAAATTCTTATTCGAAACGGCGACCTCCCAGAACTCGATGGGCGCGAAGAAACAGGTGACGACGAAAACCGTGAAGACAAAAGCACCACCAATACCAGCTATGACTTTCGATTAAGTCTACCCTCCAGATCCTTCTCAACCGCAGTATACGGGCAATGGCTACACAACGAAGACCACGCAACAGCAAAGGCAGAATCTGCTAAGATGGCAGGCTTTGAGCTAGGCTTCTCGTGGGCCGCAACTCACAATCGACTTGCATTAGAAATCGCTGATACAGAAAACTCGATAACAACGACTGAAACGCCAAGCGAAAACCCGATTTATGGTCTCCCCTCCTATCTAGGCGGCTATCGTCATCACGGTAGAGTTATCGGGGAATCTGCAGGAACGAATGCGACCAAGATATCAGCGCTCGGCGATCATTACTTAGACAATGGCATTCAATTGAGCTGGCGATTCAGCCAACTCGATATAAACAAAAATAGCGAAAGCGGGAATGTATTTACACCTTCGCCCTTAGCACAAGAAATAGCTGAAATAAGCTTTAAATTCCCGCTTAGTGGCTTTGCTTTGGTTAATGCCGGCGGGTTTTATTTAAGTGAAGATATGATGCTTGTAAACCGCAAGCTTAATTCTGGAGCTTATTTACAACTCGAACTGAGATTTTAACACGAGCTTATTCATTAACACGTGAATAAGGTACTCGTATACAACAACCATATTTAACGCTTACGTCAGACCACCACCTATGATGAACACATTATTTAAAAGCGCAGTAATTTTTAGCACCATTTTTGTGGCTACACACGCATTGGCGCAACAACCGTCACCACAACAAATTGAACAATTTAAACGCATGTCGCCCTCAGAGCAGCAGGCGCTGGCTAGATCCATGGGGATTGATATTTCTACCCTTGGGCTGGGGCAAAGTGGTGGAGCTGCGCCTACGAAAACCTCAGAACCTATTTCCGGTAATCGCAAAGACTTAAATACACGTAAAAATAACGGCACGGAGCTTGAAAAAATCGGCTCAGAAGGCACAGACAGCCTCACGCTGAGTGAAGACGAAGCCCCCGAAGCCACCCGAGAGAAACTAACGCTCTTCGGCTATGATATTTTCAAGTTCGGAGCCGAAGCTTTCGTCCCCGCCGGCGACATTCCAATTCCCGCAAAATATGTACTCGGCCCCGGCGATACGATTGTTATTCAGCTCTACGGAAAAGACAATTCTACCCACTCGCTTACCCTAGACCGTGAAGGCCAAGTTCAGTTTCCAAATATTGGCCCCGTTTCGCTGTCAGGCCTTTCCTATGAAGGTATGCAAAACAAAGTTTCGGAAATCGTAAGCCGACAAATGATCGGCGTAAAAAGCTCTGTAACGATGGGTGCACTTAGAACGGTTCGTATTTTTGTATTAGGTGAAGCCCAAATTCCTGGCTCATATGTGGTTGGCTCACTCTCCACCATGACTAACGCGATATTTGCTAGCGGCGGGATCACAAAAATCGGCTCACTTAGAAACGTTCAATTAAAGCGCGCAGGCAAGGTTGTTACAACGCTTGATCTCTACGATCTACTACTGAACGGCGATACAAGTAAAGACTCTCGTTTACTTCCAGGCGATGTCATATTTATCCCACCCATAGGAAAAACCGCCGGTGTATCAGGCCAAGTAAAACGCCCTGCAATATATGAACTAAAGAAAGAGGCCAGCGTTGAAGATGTCATAAATCTCGCGGGAGGGCTATTACCTACCGCCTACGTTCCCGCCTCCCGCATTGAGCGCATCACTGAATCAGGCGAGAAAACACTCGTTAACCTGGATGTATCTACTACCCGCGGTCGCAAATTCAAAGTTAAAGACGCCGACGTCATTCAAATTTTTTCCACTTTAGACACCATGCGAGACATCGTAAAACTCGATGGCCACGTAAAACGCCCCGGCGGTTTCGCATGGCGTGAAGAAATGCATTTCACCGACATTGTGCCAAATGCCGACGACCTACTCCCTAACCCAGACATTGTTGTGGGGCTCATCCAAAGAGAAGAAAAGGTCACCCGTAAAATACAGGTCTTTCTTTTTTCACCACAAAAAGCCTTTGCAAAACCCAATGGTAAAGATGACCCAAATCTACAACCTCGCGACACGATTACACTATTTGAGTACACCTCTGACCGAAGCGCTATTCTTGAGGGGTTAAATTCAAAGCTCAAGGTACAATCCAGTTTCGAGCAAAGACAACAAACTGTTCGCGTATTTGGAAGCGTGCGCTTCCCTGGTGAATACCCGCTCGCTAGCGCGACAATGACAGTGAAAGACCTAATCAATCTCGCAGGCGGATTAACGGAAAGCGCACTAGGTACCGGGGCTGAAATCACTCGCTACGACTTAAGCGAAAGTCGTGATCGAGTTGATTTACGTATTGACCTTGACCTTGCAATAGAAAATCCTGCACTTAAACCAGGGGATACTCTTCGTGTTAAACAGGTACCGCAATGGTACCAAAGGGAGTCAGTTGAATTAACCGGCGAGGTTAACTACCCCGGTATATACGACATTCTTCCGGGAGAATCTATTTTAGATGTAATCGAGCGAGCTGGAGGATTAACCCCTCACGCATACCCCGAAGGCGCTATTTTTTCTAGGGAAGAGTTACGTATATTAGAAAGTGACAGACTTGAGAACTTAAAGGTGCAAATCAAATCAGATATTGCCGCCTCCAACATCGAACAATCCAAAAACTCAGATGATATCAACCTAGCAGAAACCACGCAGATACTTGAGAATATCGAAAAGTCGCAAGCACTTGGCCGCATGGTTATCGACCTGCCCGCTATATTGAATAAACCCAAAACCTTCGACTTTGAACTGACCGATGGAGACCGTTTAGAAATCCCTCGCTTTAAACCATCTGTAACAGTCGTAGGAGAGATCCAACACCCTACCTCCCACTTCTACAACGATAAGCTTAACGTGAGCGATTATTTAGACATGTCTGGCGGCACCAAACAAAACGCAGACAAAGCGCGCATATACGTTGTAAAAGCCAATGGTAGAGTGTATTCCCCCTCTTCATCAGCATGGTTTAGAGCGAAATCCAAATCCCTTGAGCCTGGAGACACGATTATTGTGCCAATCGACACAGACAGAGTCGACTCCCTCACGATGTGGAGCAGTGTCACAACGATTATGTATCAAGCGGCGCTGGGTGTTGCAGCTATTGGTTCTCTATAAGGCTGGAGGCTGGAGGCTGGAGGCTGGAGGCTGGAGGCTGGAGGCTGGAGGCTGGAGGCTGGAGGCTGGAGGCTGGAGGCTGGAGGCTGGAGGCTGGAAAAATCTAATTAGCTCTTGCCCAAAAAGCCATAGCTAATTACAATGCCCAACCTCTCAGGATGAGAGCTTTAGGACCGTAGCTCAGTTGGTTAGAGCGCTACCTTGACATGGTAGAGGTCGGCGGTTCGAATCCGCCCGGTCCTACCAAAAACTCATGGAAAAACAAGGAGTTAACAACTAAAGTATTAGTTGACAGTAATTCAGAGCGCGTTTAGTATACGCGCTCTTTGAAAGACCTATTCCGCTTTAGCTCAGTTGGTAGAGCAAATGACTGTTAATCATTAGGTCGCTGGTTCGAGCCCAGCAAGCGGAGCCAAATTCCAAAAGCCACTCTTTTCTGAGTGGCTTTTTTGTATCTCGATAGTGCTATCACCTTACACTTAACATGGTGGTATTCACGATGACATATCTCAGAACCCAGAAATCTCTTATATTGATGGGACATGCCGACCGTATTCGAGACACTAGAGAACCAACAGGACCCAGTACCCGCTATGTAACAAAGTTAGCCCCCACCAAAACCGGATAACTCTGGAAGCCCCATCTATTTATTAATAGCACGAATTCAACTCCACAGTGCATCACTGCTTAAGACGTAATAACCATCAGGGAAACTCTAATTGTGCGCCCAAGTTTGGCACAATACAGAAAATCATCATATTAGAGGTAATGATGGATCAGCAATCATTTTCCGAAGCCGAATATAACGTTAAGAAACGAAAAACCCGTCGAGAGAAGTGTCTGTAGCAGATGAATACACTGATTCCATGGAAACAGCGGGAAAATAGGGTGTATCAGTATTACGCAAAAAGAAGGTAATACCTAGCCCTAGTGAGCCATCTTTATGCCGAGCTAAGGTATAAACCCAGTGACTCAGGCTTGGAGCAAGCGTCGCAGTAAAAGAGATTGCATATCACGACGACCATCAGCGATAACCATCACATAAACATGCTTCGCAATTATTCGATAGATAATACGGTAGGACTTGAAATAAATTTCTCGATACTCTCGTAGGCCGACAACTAGCAACTCGTTTGGGTAAGCCCCTCGCTCGGGATTGTCGGCAAGGCTTGAAAATGTCTCTTCTATTTTGTCTAGAACGTACTCAGCCTTTTCGGGTGCATCATGAGATTCGATATAGTCGTATAGATCCTCAAGGTCGTGAGCGGCATCGCCAGTGAGAAATACCTGATAACGCATTAGGGATTTTTGCTACGATTTCGAAGTTTGGCAATAACATCACCAGCAGTTTGAACTTTTCCTTCGTCGATCTGACGCTGACCCAATACCAACATCTTAAGCAGCGCCATAGTTTCTTGGGTTTGCTCATAGCTTTTGATGTCCTGCATTACAGCCTTGGCCTCACCGTTTTGAGTGATAACCAAGGGCTCCATTTGAGTCGACAGGTTACGCACGACTTCAGCGGCATGAGCTTTCAAATAGCTAATAGGTTTGATTTGATCTGATAATTTCATAAACACCTCTCATTCGGACCAAATATAGACCGAAAATAGGTCGCCAGTCAATTGAAATGACCTGTAGACGTCTGATACTGAACCGCTTTTCATATTGATAATTGCCACCAATATAGAACTCCCAAGCGGTCTCTGCTGGGGCAACCAACGCTCCGCAACCTCTTCCATCGGCCAGCTTAACGCACGCTACCTATCGACGTGAAACCCGTACCCTGAGCAGTTTACTGTGCCATCACAATCATAGTATTCTATAAATATCCGTGGAATTGATGATCATTAAAACGGATTTTTATCGGCAAGGAGCCATCATGCGTACAGCCCCCTATTCCCTGTGTTTTTAATAAGCTCGCAACAATTTCGATTTTTATTGAAGGCTTGTGCGCTTTTCTTTTGCACCGCTTGCATTTTTTATATAAGCCCCGCTCACGGCGCCAGTAACCCGCCCGTCCAACTTGCTCACACATATGACGATGAATCTGACGTTAAAACGTTTCTTGTAAGTGAAAAATATGACGGTATCCGGGCGATATGGAAAGATGGGAAATTGCTAACCCGTAACGGCAATACCATTCATGCACCTGCGTGGTTTTTAGCGGGGCTGCCAAATGTTTGGCTAGATGGCGAACTTTGGTCGAAACGCCAGGATTTTGAGTTCATATCATCAACCGTTAGCAAAGACACGCCCGTGGATAGCGAGTGGAAAAAGATGCGCTACATGGTCTTCGACGCACCCAATACCACACAAACCTTTCAGCAACGAGCAGCGTATTACACCCAGCTCATCAACACTCTTGATTTTGACCACATAAAACCAGTAAAACAATTTCGCGTAGACAACAACACGCAACTGTCATCACTATACCCGCGCAGGCGCGGAAGGCCTAATGCTCCACAAAGCTCAAGCAAAGTTTACAGATGGACGAAGCCGCAACATACTCAAACTAAAACCCTACATGGATGCAGAAGCCATTGTATTAAAACACCTACCTGGCAAAGGAAAATACAAGGGGATGATGGGCTCAATAAAAGTGCGCTGGCAGAAAAGTGCAAATGAGTCTGTGGAGTTTAAAATTGGAACTGGGTTTAGCGATAAAGACCGTGCTAACCCGCCGAGTATAGGCAGTATTGTTACTTTTAAGTATCACGGACTTACTAAACACAAGCTTCCGCGATTTGCTAGTTTTTTGCGGGTTAGAGCAGCGGCGAAATAAGGCTGATCAAATTAATTGTGGATACTTTACGCTCCTTCCACCAAGGATAGTAACAACTCAAAGCGCTCAACGGAAAGCTTATTGACCTGCTCTACAAATCTTGAATAATCGCCCTGGGCGCAGGCGAGGTCCAATGCTTGATAGTAATTTAATCGATCCTCCGCCTTAATAATAATGGGGAGGTAACCGGAACGCATCAGCTCAAAGTTCAACAACAAACGGGTGTATTTTAACAAAATCGGCATGAAATTTAGCCGACCGTTCAATTGGGTGCGCATCGAGCTTTGAATACTTGTCGATAAGGCTTTTCATTTCCTCTCTTAAATGCAAATGGTCTGGCGGAGTATGGGATACACCGGAAATTACCACGTTTTGCCGCCTATACACGCCAGCATTCTCATCATCTATATTCTTCAACACCAATTGATGAATAGATTTAATTGAACGCTCGCTCAAAAAGCTCTGCTTAACGATTAAGTCTTCTACATAAAAATAGTCTCTCGGTGGTTAATCGCTTCAAAATGCTCTCGCATGGATTTTCCACCAATCGCTACCCCATCCAGCACCACTTTCGTTTCCATTAAGGTAAGCGTATTACCCTCGATAGCATTGGAATTATAAGTCCACTCCAAAACCAGGGCCTCATGCAAACTTTTAGCCGTATGCTCAGGAATTGGCCTAGCCCCATCAACCCTTTCTTTTAACTTATCGAGCGCCTCAAACATTCCATCTGCCTTTTATTTTGCTTACGTTTTATACGCCGCCAAACTAAGAATCATATAGCCCATGAGGATAGAGAATAACTCACCTCCAAGCTAGCTTATATAAACGCCCCCAGAACAGCCCACACCCTTCCCCCAACGCCGATCAAAAACATTCGCATAGGCAATAATATTCGCAGGCGAGCCCACGCACTCCGCATAGGTACGAGAAAGCCCCTTAATATGATTTAGCCATTTATCCGGGTTAATCCCCAACTGCGAAAGTACCGTAGGTGACTCTGAAGTACTAAACCCGCTTTTATCTTCGCGAATCAATCGGCCGGTTTTATCCACCAAATCAAAATAGTCTTCCCGGGTAAAGGGTAAAGCGGCATGAATATCTGTGTGGCTGCTCCCACAAAAAGGCATTAACGGCGCCGCCATCTGATTATCCAACTTTAAATATTGCTTTAACGCATGCTGCTTTTGAACGCGATCAACCAAGGCATCGCTGGGCGCCAGATTCACACCAGCCACTTCCGGATTGGGTTCGCTAGCAACACTTACCCCGCTCACGCCGCCAAATGCATAATCATAAAGCCGTTGCTGAACGGAGGTGAAATCACTTTCATTGACATTATTTTCCATGCTCGCTCGAATAGGGTTTAAATCCACATAAGCCATGCAACTTAATAATGCGGCCTCATCTAGCAAGGCCTGACTTTTAAAACGGCCTTCCCAAAATCGACCTTTACAGCTTTCTTCCTCATTCGCCATGCGTGCGATTGTTTCGTTAATATTACGCATAAACCAACTAATACTGGTTAATCGATCACGCCACTCTTCGATAATCTCATCCACAGCGGCAAGGGTTGCAGATTCCATATCATTCGGGTTTTTAAGGTATTGTTTCACTAAGATATGACCATTAAATAACTGCATCCAGCGCTCGGCCACCTCTTCCCTCGTCCACGCTTTCGCACGCTCAACATCCACATGCAACACCACATGATAATGATTACTCATCACCGCATAGGCACAAATATCAATAGCATAAACATAGGATAAGAAGCGCAAGCGCGAGACAATCCACTGTTTACGGTGGTCATAATTTTGGCCACTCGAATAATCTTCCCCGCATAAATACGCCTTACGTACGCAGCGAACATAGCAGTGATAAAAAGAAGTAGATTCGAGGGAGACTTGTTCTTTACGAGGTTTAGTCATATTTTTAACGGTTAAGGTTTAGCGTTACGAGAAAAGTTAAAGGCGCTGCCTGAACACTTGCTTATATTCCCATTATTGTTTTCATTCGATGAAAAACAACTCAATATGAAAAGTGTGTCACAAACATATGAGTGCCCTATACGTTTCTTTTACAACCAATTTTCCACTACCAACCCGCTTACTCGACAAAACTCCGAAGTATTCGCTGTTACAATCGTCGTGTTAAGTGCCAATGCATGCGCGGCGATAAGTAAATCATTTGGCCCAATAGGTGTTCCAACGCTTTCTAGAACGCACCTTATGTCAGCATAGAAATTATCTGCTGGCTCCTCGAAAGGTTCTATATCTATCGTTGAAAGCACGGTCTCTACTTGCCTGCTAAGATTTTTTGACCCTCGTTTTTTAGCGCCAAAACGCAACTCCCCCGCTACGATAATACTCGTAAAAACATTGTCCTCCCCAACATCTTCTATTCGAGCTATAACCTTACTGTTTTGTGGGTTTCGAATAAGGCTAGACAGAACATTAGTATCAAGCAGGAAACGCTTTCCTTTTTTCATAGCCCTATATCATCTAAAGGTAATAAGCCCTCATCAACATTAGGAAACTCCTCGTCGATGGGTTTCAATTCACTTAGGACATATAGTAATTTTTTTTTGCCAACAGGTTCAATAATCAACCTATTACCTTCCTTGCGAAGCACCGCTTCTTCACCTTCTAACTCTAAATCCCTAGGAATTCGGATCGCTTGATTTCGACCATTTCGAAAAAGCCGTACATGTCTTTCTACTTCCATTGCATACCTCCCAAAACAAAGCATATACATTAGCATATGCCAACACCGCAAAGATTACTACAAGGTAGATTTACTTGTCAAATATATGGGTGTCCTATTATTGCTATTATTGTTGTCTTTACACTCCAAGCCAGTAACGCCTCCGATTTCTCAACTGTATCCGCGTCACCAATGCGGGCTAAAACATATCGATAATAATCATCGGGGTTCAACTCATTAGCTTTGCAGGTTTCGATCAAACTATAATGAATCGCACTTGCTTTCGCTCCACCTGGCGTGTCACAAAATAACCATCTGCGACGACCGACTGCAAAGAGTAGTAAACCCGAACACTGCTCGCTTACTTTAAAAATACGGGGCTAGCTCGAAGACATCAAGACTTAGGCTGCGCTACAACAGCCGGTAGTACACTCAGGTAGGCGAAGTAAAACTTGTTACTTACTAGTGGGCAAGTAAAGCAATAGCTACGAAAACGCAGCGGATAATAATGGGCTATAGCCCTCACGCTGAGTGGTTTTTGGCGCCGACTTCGCGCAAGTCAGTACTTTAGAGGCTTGCCGCGTACCTTAACTTTTTATGGGTAATGACCTAAAAGTGGCTGTTTAACCTTCAACTTAAAATTCCCAAAGTAGTTTAAAATCATAAGTTCTATATAGGCAAAGTTTTGCTTTAACTATCGTTTAAGCAAATACAGATTTAATGATATCTGGTGTTTCTTTAAGAGGAAACTTTTCAGGGTGTGAATCTTTAGGTACCCCAGTATCCACAAAATAACCCACCCCGTTATGCCTGCCATTTTTTATCGCAACGAAGCTGATATCCGCTTTAAATTCAGAATATTGTTCACCGTTGACAGTACATACAAAGGTATCAGAAATATCTTCCGCGTATGTAAGCATAACAAACAGTTCGGTTCCGCGATTATCAACAGAAAATAAAGGGGTGCCGTTAGCGTCTTTTGCGGATTCGAGCAATCGCGCAGTATCAAATGTATCGGATTCTGTTTTACAGCGCACAAGGAAATCACGAGACATTAACGATTGTACAGAGTCAAAGGATGCGCCGATTTTATCGAGAAAACGCTGATGTTTGTTCAATCTCCAGTAATAGGTTACCTCTGGATGAGGGTCCTGATGAAGCCCTGTCGCGAGCATTATACGCACTCCCGGAAATACGCGCCTAATTTCCCCGACGATGGAGTCGTAAAGCTCATAAACATCTAGCACAGGATCTTGCCCACCCGTTACGTACCAATCGGGGTTACCTAAATCACCCTCATAAACAGCTGACGAGAACATGTAATGGTGTTGAATATGGGCTCCAGCATTCAAAAATAAGCTAGCAAAGTTAGGGCTCTTTTTCTTATATTGTTTAATAAAGAGATCGCCCAATAATAAATCTAGAAACATAGCCTTAGCCCACGGACTGTTCCGTGCGCTCATAGCCAAACGTAAATATTTCAAATAATTAGAAATTCGTGCGTTCGAGATCGCACCGATCAATAACCACAAAATCGTTTTAAGCGTAACTTTACTTTGCGCGTTATCATTTACAGCTTGTGAGATTGCCTGATATAAATTTTTGTCGACCGTAGATCCCGTCACATCAGTCTCGGTCCAGGGGTCAGGAATAAAAAATGATGCGTCTTTAGTGCAATTATTGGCGTTCATGGGACTAATGGCACCGACTTTGTAGCCTTTCGCTTCCAACTCCTCCCAAATTTGAGGTATATCCCGGTCTTTTATATCACCTAAGCGAAAAACTTTATGCTCACCATACGATTTACCCGTATGAGCTGTAACCCACTGAATCCAAGGCTCTAGTTCTTCATACCTGTCTTCAGATATCGTTTCACTGTAGCCAAACTCACCGAATAACACTTTGAAATTTTGAAGCTTCCCTTTACTAATATACTTTTCCATTTCCGAAAAATTAATCTCATTCAACTCCAAAAATATAAGTTGCTTCATGTTCACTTTCCCCCTAATCCAAATTCAACCTTTGGTAAATTTAGATAACAATTTAGTTAAAACGGCCACAGTGAGGTATTATTTACCCAAAAACCCATATTCCTATCCAAAGCAAGGGTTACTCTATTTTAGTGAATAGATATTACAAGTGCTGCTTTACAAAAGCTTCACAACTCTATAAAACCTAGCAAAGATCGTAAATTTAAACTGCCCCCTAAACGTTGAGGAAGTATCGTAAAACGCTTCGAAGGTGCCATTTCCTATGTTGTGAGTTTTTCCAACTAGCTCTTTGGGCATCATGAATCACACAAACTCTGGGTTCTAACATCACAGCTAGTTTACGCAGCCCCAGCCTTCGACAAATATCTACGTCTTCATAATACATAAAATACCGCTCGTCAAAGCCACCAACTTCTGAATAAATTTTACGAGGAAACACAATAAACATCCCTCCAACCCAATCTACTTTTACAGGCTCCGACTGCCAAGTATAACCCTGACGTTTCTTCTTAAGTAATACCTTTCCTATTAACTCTAATAAACTAGGAAAATGCCGTGCGCTATCTTCAAGTTCACCGGTACTAGACCTGACCTCTGGAGCGCAAGCGCCCACTCCATCCTGACTAACAGTCTCAATAATAGGAGAAAGCCTCAAGTTTTCAGCCCGAATGTCAGGATTGACAACAGCAAAGTAATCCCCCTTTGCGGCTCTAAATGCCTGATTATGATTTTGCCCGAAGCCTTTCGCTATAGAGTTTGTTAATACGTTAATCGGTAAATCATCAAACTCCGAAACAAACGACATATCTTCGGGTACATTGATAGTCAATATAATTTCGAAACTAACATCGCTCAACTGCTTCAAATCAGCCAACACCTTACGCACTAGCGCTCCCTGCCCGTGACTTACGATTGATAGACTTATAATTGGTGAGCTCATATTCAATCTCAATCTACTAATCAGCTCGAAATACGCCATAAATACAATAACTATTCATAACATTCGTCAACCCCGAAAAAGGTAGCGGCATTCTTAACATGGTTAAACTTGAAAACCCTGCTTCAGCCAATGTTGCCTGTAAGCGTTCCGCGTCATAAAAAACTTTATGATCTGGATCGACTTGATAACCGCGTGCACCGGGAACCCCGACGATAAACACTCCACCGGGTCGTAAAACTCGCCGCACCTCGGCCAACAGCGGTTTGGGGTTTTCAATGTGCTCTAGAACATTATCGAGAACAGCACTATCAAAACTTGCCTCCTCAAAAGGTAACTTATCCATTGTCATAACCTGAGCTTCCAGCCCTAGCCCCTTGCAATACGCAACCGTCTCGTCATTTATGTCGACGCCTACGGTATTTTTTCGAGCGCGCAACATATCGCCGATACCACAACCGATATCCAGCGCCTTACCTACCAAATGCCTACTCAATCGAGGATACAACCAGCCCCTCCGATACAATAATCCGAGTAAGCTCCTTTGTTTAAGGTAATTAAAATAATTAAGAGATTCGCTCATAGTTTTTGTAACTCCACTAGCTTCAAATATTCATTGGCAGCTGTTTTTTGAGTGAAAATAGATGGAAGCAAGCTCATACGGGAGAGCCCATCCGATTTGTGACTGATACTAACTGCCCGCTCGATGGCCGCTACAAGTTCGTCATCTTCGGAAAAAAGAGCACCGTTCTGATTTTCAGTGACTAACTCCCCATTACCATCGACGTCCAAAAGTACACAAGGAACGCCCAAATACAGCGCTTCAAGCGAGGCTCTAGAAACCCCCTCAGACAACGACGGCAAAACAAAAGCATCGGCTTTAGCAACTACTGGATATGGCGATGCCATAAACCCATGAAAATTAACCCACTCACTAACGCCAAGTCTCTGTGCTTCAGACTGAATGTAATCACTCATGGGCCCGACGCCAATTAAATCCAATACGGCCGAGACACCACGCTCACGTAAAGCCGCTAACGCATGCACTATTAACCACGGCCGTTTTCTTTGACTTAATGAGCCAACAAAAACAAACCGTATTTCAGCTCCAACGACATAGCTCTCCCTAAAGCTGTTCAGTGCCGCTTCATCGACGAAATTGCCTATTATCGTTGGCTCCACACCGGCATATTTTCGAACCTGTTGTGACATGGCACTGGTCATCGCCACAACATGGTCAAATCTACGTAGGCTAAACAGATGGAAAGCCCCCAATAAAATGCCTCGGCCGCCATAGTCCATTTTATAGTTAGCAATCAAATTCCCACGGACACTCGTACAAATGACAGCGTAAGATTTGCAAAGTAAATTAAGTATATCGGCAGAAAAACACATGGAAATAGAAGCTACCTGATCGCGCCCACCAGCTTGTTTTAACATCGACTTATATAAGGAAATTTTACTCCGGAAGCTTTGAACCTTGTCGGCCAAACACACTTTTTCAACTCGACTATCGAGTGGAGAGCTGGAGCCCGGACCACGCTTCAAGGTAACCAATGTCACTTGCCTTTGCTCAGCGAGGAGGTTCGCCAAAGCGTATGCTCCCTTTATTGGCCCATCGGGAGTGTCAGCCGGCACTAATATAAATATGTGTCGTTTCATAAGTCCTTTGCCGCTTCCAATAGTTCCACCGCTCGCTGTGTCCAATTATACTTATTAATATAATCTTGATGCCCACGCTGCCCTAGTTCCGCTGCAAGCCTAGGGTTACCAGTTATTTTATCCAAAGCTAAAGACCAAGCCGTTGCGTCTTCTGGTGGCACTAATAGGCAGTTTTCACCATCATTCAACACTTCTCTTAAAACAGGTAAATTCGATGATATCACCGGGATCCCGGTAGCAAGGTACTCAAACATTTTCATTGGCGACATCCAGCGACCCGTATCGTGCTTAGCTACACCGATCGACACTTCGCGCTGATAGGGCATTAGCAATACATCAACAGAGCGCATTGCTCTTTTAGCCACTGGGTGAGGAACATGCCCGACGTAACGTAAATTATCCAAGTGGTTCGCCATCCGACGTTTTTCCACATCGCTATCATTCCCACCATATACTAAAAATAAACACGAAGGATCGCGGGCAGCCATCGCCTCGATAATCTCAATGCCTCTACCTTCATAAAGATGACCAAAGTATCCAGCGATACATTGCCAACCGCTAAGGTCTGAACCCACTGCCGCGCTCAGTTCATCTCGTCTTAATGATAGAGCTAATGGGGTAATGCCAGAAGGTGCCGCATCGTGTAACACGATAGGCCTCAGAGGGCCAATACCATCGTGATGCTCAACTAGGCATTCGACAAGTTTTTCCGAAATCAATACGGTTTTCACCCAAGGCCTCGTCATTATCAAGCGCTGAAAGGTTTTCCTAAAACCATATTCAAGTTGATGCGTTTCAAATATTAACGAGCGCTTAAAAATAACCGACAAAATAAACGCAGCGTAAAGGTTACGTGACAATACTAGGTCCGACCTAGACTCGAACAATATTTTTAGAACCGCCATCATCGCAATTCGAAGGGTATCTCCACGCACAAATCGTGAAAAGTACGTAACAAGGTTTAAATGTTCCGTATCAACGCCATAAGATTCTTTTAGTATCCCTTGCAATTTATTAGAGTCACTCTCCGTCCTCTTTGCATACAGAGTCACCAATGCGCCAACCTCCCGAAGCGCGTCGCATTGCAGCATAACGTGCACAGAGTTAGCCGCACGAGACGGAAGAAGTGACGGTGAAATATAATGAATACGCTTCAAAATCAGGCCTTTTTACATACAGATGGATGAAAACCGATTCCAGGATAATCAATAAATCCCCATTTATCAGCGTTTTCCGGGTTTAACGCGACATCAATTCTCGCAACCGCCAGCATGCGAAACCAAGAGTCCCAAAGATCCGACTCCCCCCACTCACGCGAATATATACTCCAGTGAGTATGAACCCTATCATGCTTGGGACGCTGTAAAGTAATCGCCTGGCGAATGCGCTCCCTACGAGCGACACCTTTGGCGGCCATAACATGTCGCCATGTTCGTACCATATTATCAACGCTACGGGGACGTATTCTCTGAGACTCGCAGAACCCACCGTCAGTATTTTGTTCCGACAGTAGTGTTGTAGCGGTTTTAATTAGTAACTGGGAATGTTTTGAAATCGATGAGGAGTTTGTTGTTAACATAAACACAGCATCATAATCGTAACACCCACCACCGCCAGGATATGGAGCGAAATGCCCTTCAACATCAGCTAAGGAAGCCACCGCATCTGCTGCTGCCTCCCATGGAATTTCAGTGCTGTATAGATATTCTAGAATCTCGTACTGATGATAACCGTTTTGAAATTGAAGATGCGACATTGATCGATCCTCCCCCCAAAACCCGAAACGATTCATTTTTTCTTTTTGGAAAGCTTGCCACAGCTCAATCTTTTCATCAACATTTTGCCCTAGGTAGATCCGTGCGTGTAAAAGTAATATGACCATAAACATGGCTTGATTACCACTTCGTGGAACCCCCTTATCCGCTTTGACTTGACTGAGATCACGTTTAACGTTGGAACTTAATAAAGGTAAAACTAAATCTTCCAGCGGATCAACTTCAAGCTGATCCAAAATTTTTAAAGCGCTCAACGTAAAGGTTAAAAGCTGCAAGTAGGCTTTGTCGTAGCGCAACTCGACTCCAGTGTTTTCACGTCGCTCACGAAAACTACGAACCTCACTCCGAAGTTCTTCAGCCCAAATATCCGCATTACTGGCCAGTAACTCGTATTCTTTCAGTAACTGAAACCCAAATATGGCGAAGCACCGAGCATAAGCTGTTGGCTCAGCGCGCGGCGTCAACCGATAGCCGCCATCACTTGATGTCGCAGTTATAAAGTTGCGGTAGCCCCGACGGGCCCCATCGATATCTATTGAAACGGTTTTATTCATTACTTACACACTACCTTTCAGTGTTTTATCCCTAATTCATATTGCAATTGTGTGAGAAATTGTTCAATCGATCTCTCTATACTCAACCGTATAAATAAGAAACTTAATGCTCGACCAAATTAAGAATAAACAATGTATTAGGCCTAAGGAGTAACATTGCTGCAAAGCACAGTAATATCGTTCCTTTCTCTAACGCTTTAATCGCGCGCCCTCCCTCCCTATCCAGGCCAATTGACATCTGAATAACTGATGCTATCAATACCGGGTAAAGAGCTAAAACCATCGCTGAAAGGCGAAATGCAAATATTGCAAAGCCTGCAAAACCGACAAAAACAGCAACACCTAACAGTTGCATATAAAACAGTACTCTCAGCTTTTCGTTAGACTGCCATTGGCGTCGATAGCAAATTGCTGCAGCTAAAATCACAAAGTTAAGCAGTAAGGAGCCAAAGCTACTTACCTTAGCGCCATAACCTTCTTTTTGCCAACTTAAATAGATCTCAACCCGTTCATCCAAAAACCCCAAAAAGGGCAGCATGTAACCAAGGGCCAATATCGAGAAAGATACTCCGGCAATCGCAGCGGTACGCAAAAAAGTCCCGCGAATTCGAGTGATTCGTGAACACAGTTCGAAACAGAATATAAAAATAGTCGCTGTAAAGTGGAAGCTAAATGCGCAGGCATAAAGCGCCCATCGAACACCACCATGCCTAGACGTCACCCCAATTAACGCGACTGATATAGCAACACTAGATCTAAGCTGCGCAAAGTCACGAACAACTGCAATGTGCAGAAACCAAATGACAAGTACAAGACCAAATGATACCGAATAATACGTAGAAACCCGCCGTAACGCATAAAGGTTTATACATGCTATGCACAACATCATTGCTTCAAATGGTAAATGCATAGTTTTGAACACTAGCATTAAGTACTGAAATCCGACATCCGGTATATGAGTGACGTCATCATAATAGGCCATTAGATAATTATCTATATCGACGCCATCTTTGCGTAGCATGCCGAACAGGTAAACAGCGATGATAAACATACTAGGTATGACTCTAACAAGAACTAAATCACGCTTCGCCTTACTAATAACAAAGAGAGGCAGCAAGGCTACACTGAATAAAGCAGCACAATAATATAAGTTGGTAAAGAACATAGGACTTTATCGACAATACTCTTAAAGTAAACAAACGCTGGCACTAATTACGCACCCGGAACACATACTTCATATTTTATTGTTAGTTTATTCTTTTGCTTCTCAATACAACGCTCTTACCCCGGATTCACATTGTGTTTGTGTACCGAACTTTCTGAATTCAGCCCCTCAGTAGCACTACGTCCAGCGTTACGCTTGTTAAATGAATGACGTATTTTTTCTATCGGTTTTTCCACATAAATAGCAAAAAATGCGGATACAAGTATTATCGTCACCGAAACCGCCAAAAACCCCAGAAAACTAAATTCCAATCTTCCCGCGGCCACAGTATATAGAACCTCGTTAGACGGCACCAACAAGACAACAAGGTAAGCACACAACCAATGTAGTAAATATATGGGGTAAGACATTCGACCGAAAAACTCATCAGCCCATCGAGGAATTAAGCCCTGCCGCTTCTTCGATAGATATAAAATTATAACTCCTAATGGTATAAGAGATAGTACGTAAGATCCCGTTACGGATACTCGACTTACTACGAAGATACAAAGAATCAGCCCTAAAACCGATGCGACACATAGAGCGCTTGAGGAAAGTGCCTTATGCAGCTTATCGCGAGAAAACCACAACCAACCACCAAGAGAATAAGGTAGCAACGCGGCAGGTAAAAAACTATATATCAGCTGATTAGCCAATTCACTATCCCCCTCCCGTAAAGCATATTTCGAGGCTACCCATAAGAGCGGAAAAGTTACCAGAAGCAATAGAGAAGTCCACTTAGCAAGTGAGGGGCTGCGAGCCAAAAATATGCAGGAGCACACGTACATTAGAATTTCTACATCAACAGCCCAAACTGAAGGGCTTAAAGCCGTCTCAGATCGCCCAATACCAAATACCGTGTGGCCAACAATAAATATATTGGAGAAGACGTCAGCAATATCGCTTGGTAACTGAAGCGAAGAATTAATTAACGTGGCGGGGAAATCAGCCCCAAAAATAACTAGAACAACAGCCGTTATGAGAACAGATAACCAGTACGTCGGAAACAACCTGACCGAGCGGCTAAACGCAAAGCGTTTTAATCCAGCCAGTTGAAAGCCATACTTTGAGTTGAGCACCCCTGTCATCAGAAAACCGCTCAACATAAAAAAGCCCCAAACTGCAATACCTGCAACTATTTCGATGCCCCCGATGTGCGTTACAACAACCATCATGGCAAGGATAAAACGGAACAATCCAAACATTGTGTATTACCTACAGTTTTAAAATTCTAATCGCCTAGGCACCTTAGTCGTATTCTCCGTGCAGTAGTTTACGCCAAATCAAAATGCGGCGTCCTGAGTTCAACCTTAAAACTCACAACAATTTCAGCTAACTACAAGCCTTCGAATGTTAGTCCGGTGTTTCGGCTCAATGATTACAAACCAAAAGAAAAGAACCTGACAAACACCAAACACAAGATAGGCCAAGTCAAAGCCGTAAGGCTTAAATACGGTTCCAGCGATCTCAAAATTTAAGTTATCCGCAATCAAAAAAGACACGCCTGTTGCCAACAGAGTCTTGCTCGCAACTGAATTTACCAAGACCCAACTACTTGTTTTAAAAAATCGAGCCAAAAAGAACGGGTAAATCAAGCAACCTCTAAACATGTATATCGATGCACTACCGATCGCAAACCCTACTAGTCCAAAATCAAGATATACAGCTAAGCCAAACGCCATCGACAGTCCCACGATTGCAGTGCTAATTTCAATAATAGCAACTAACCAATGCCCTTCAACAGAGGATAATACCGACTTCCCAATAAATGCGGTCACACCAACGGCATAACCAACTAACAGCCATACCAGCATTGAATTAATTAAAAAAACCTCTTTCGCCCCAATATTTCTGCCGGAAAGCCAAAGCTCCAGTAAGCGCTCGCCATTCATAAAGAAAAAGACTGCACAAGACAAGCAAAAAAACATAATGTATTTCGACGACGTAATTAAATCGTGCTTCAAGAGTTCAACCTCTTTAGCACCCGAAACACCAGCGGCTATGGGAGCAATCACCGTGGCGAACACTTGGAAAAATGGAGTGATCGAAACGAAAACCAACAGAGACAAGGTAATGGGGGCTATCGCATCGACACCGAAAACATGTGCGCTCGTTACCGTACTGCCTTGATTTAAAATGACACTTCCCAAAGATATCGCAGTCATTGCAAGCGATATCGACATTAACTTTTTAAGCCGTGGGACTGAAAACCATCTGAAACTCAACTCCCTCACACGAAGACCGTATATTTTTAAACCTATCGCAAAGGTACAAAAGGCTGCTACCAATTGTATTGAATATACAGCCACGCCTAGCTTCGCAAGAGTGGGTTCCAAGAACTTGAAAATCAAAACAATTAGAAAAAACTTTAGAGCCAAACCAACCGCTTCAACCCACTGAACAAGGTCAAAACGATGTTTACCCATCAGAAGACTGTAGCCGGGCCTCAGAAGCAAGATAACTGCGGTCGTCATCAACGCGAGGTTAACCAATTTCGCCCCTTGTTGATATGCATCAGGGCTTAGCCCCCCAATATCTGCAACCAACAATTCAGATAAAAACGGTGCAATCATCAGGATGACAGATGCAACAAATGCCAAGAAGTATGTAGCAGTGGTAAAAATTCTTTTACGCTCATCAACAGTAACCGAAGATGACGCCATAATACGAGTGAGACCGTTGGTAATCCCCATATCTAAGACAGCGAATTGCATTGCGATTTGGGTTGCGTAAAACCAAACCGCCACCAACTCTGCTGACATGCCATTCACAATAATAGGCGTGGTAACAAGGGGGAATGCCATCGCGACAAGGCGATTCAACCAAAGGTAGATCACATTCTTTCTAGTTTGAGAACTGCTTGGTCCATTACTGTAACGTTTTTCACTCTCAGCGCTATCAGTTCTATTGCTTTCGTTCAAGGAGAACCCTTTATATGTTATCTGTTGCTTTCCAAGAAGAGCTTGAATATCCGCTCCGCCTCATCAATAGTACATCGGACTGATAATACTCTCGGCCGATTTTTATGATAGTTATATAAGACCCCATACAGGATAAAGCAAATCAACTTTACCCAGTTTTTATAGTCTAAAAAAGGCAGGACTATGATCCGACGATTCTTCAGGCTATCACTAGCCAATAGCTTATTATTAACCTCTCAAGCCAAACACTTAGGATTCATCAGCAAGTTTTTTAACCTATCCGAGAAATTAACACCCAAAGGGTCAAGAGGCCTAGGCCTAAAGTCCGCACGACAAGGTGATGCATACTGCAACATCAATACAGTTCTGGGGCGAGCCCTTGTCCGGCTACCAAAATGAAAGCAGTTACAAGTATCTACGAACGCAACTGTGCCTGACGGGCCAATATTCGTTAACGCATTCTTCCCATTAACGGCAGTATATACCTCTTCGTCTTCCAGCCGGTGCACTCCTTTTACGCTCCCATATTTAGTCGCTTCCGATATCCGCTTGGAATCCTCAGCGCCATAAAAATGTAGCGGGCCGTTTGAATCATCTACCGAGTCAATGTTGACAAAAACTTTTACCTGATTGATATCGACGTTATCCAAATGAAATTTCTGACTGCCCTTTGCAACCTCATCTGTCGCGGCTTCGGATCGCCATATTTCGATAGAGGATAGCACCGGAAAAAAATTCAGGTATGAAGCCACTACCGACACAATCTCTGCTGAAGAAGCAAACTCCAAAAACACCGGGTAGCGCTTTAGGTTGTCAATTGATAAAAAGTTCTGTAGATAGCCCTTCCTAGCGTTAACTGAGTCGCTAACTTTTAGCACCTCTTTAGCGCCTTCGATAGCACCCCACAAAAACGGGAGCTGTCCACTAGTGTCAACACCCCAAGAGTCATTTAACAACGAGTTATCACGCATCCCCTCAAATTCGTTTTCAAGTAATTTTTCACGGTAAGTTAAATACCTCCCTCTTCTCGCAAGGTGATATCTCTTCACGACATCGATTCTCGCCCGCATTGACAAGGGGCTGACAACCGTTCTAACAACCTTATCGATCACATCCACACGCTGCACCAAGACTCTATATTTTCGTTAACGTCAAAAAACAAAACAATATAAATTTAACATGTTTTTGGCCAATTACGCCCCACGTGCTGACACCACCAGCCTTATTACTATCGTTCAAGGAGTGCCCTTATATGTCGCCCGTTGTTTACAAAAAAGAATTTGAATATCTGTTCCGCATCATCTAGTGTACATCGGCCAGACAATACTGCAGGCCATCGCCTAATATCGCTATGCAGCACCTTATCCAAAGCAAGACGCGTAGACCTTACCTGAATTTTTTTGTAACCCAAATGAGCCAAAACAGCGAGCCGGTGATTCCCCTGCATGACCACAAAACGCCGCTGCCCTTGCGAATCAATTAACCAGGTTCCAGAGATATACGAATTGGGGTATACCTCGGGATGGTAACCGTCAACTGCTACGCTATCTTTTAGCGCCAAAATTCGTGCTAGCTCTTCGTTAATAAAAGCCTCAGTGGATGGGCCGCAAAATCTTGAGTTCTCTGGTTTTTTATTTCTAGCGCGCTTTATTGTGCTAAAAGACCCCCACGGATACTCGAATAAGGCTAGAGGTTTACCCTCAGAGACCCCCGCTAAACTAGAAATACTAGAAGGCTTAAAATTGATTAAATACTTGTGCAGTGTTGTTTCATGCACAGGCAGGGAGGGATTCCCCTCCAACTCTTCTAACGTTTTTCTAATATGGTGCCAACCGTCATCGCCAAAGCTGCACCCGAAAATCGTCGTTGCATCGTCGGGTGAAATCTCATACTGATACCATCGCTTGGTAGCAATACGAACACACTGCCCAAGGGCGTGCTTTAGCTTTTTCAACGGCTCTTTAAGCATTTACTTTACCAGACAATATACCTACAAACGTCTTTAGTGCACGCTTACCATGGGATAACAAAGCTGGGATGCGCCCTCGGTGTGCAACGACATCTTTCTGTTCAAATATGGCGTGCTCACTGCGACCCGCAACCAGTATTGCTCTACGTTGGCGGGGGTCATCTATTCTGTGGAAATGCTTGAAGCCTTGACGCTTCAAAATACTCTCAAGAGCAGCGTAACTTAACAGCCAGTACTCAGTACCGTAGTAATCTTTGTCATCCACACCCTTCGGTGAAAAATACGCGAATGGCTCATCATGGGGGCCAAACTTTAGAGCCTTCCATTCAAACATGATAACGTTGGTTCGATCGGCCAAAGAGGCGATTGCTGTGAACGGGTCTGGGATGCGATGGATAAAGCCCAGACATAAACATAAATCAAAACGAGGTAAGGCTTTAAACTGATCTGAGTATATATCGACATTATCAAAACGAACCTTGGATTCGCCGCCGATAAGGCTTTGCACATACTTAGCTTTAGTGATTCGGTGCTCATCAATATCAAGCCCAAGAACATCCGCACCTGCTTTACCCATGTGTAACGAGAAAAATCCTTCATTACAACCTACATCTAATACTGACTTTCCGTTCAAGCCGAACAGATCGAATATTGGTTGAAGCCTGTCAAGCTTAACCAAGTTTTTCCCATGGGATTCTTGCTTACCAGGTGAAGTTTCGACACCTTCAGGTAAAGCGTAATTGTGATTCCAAGGCTGGATGTCACCTAACTCTGTAATTCTTTGTTCGATCTGGATCTTTGTACTCATTAAAACACCTATAGTTCTCAAAGGTTTACCAATTTGCGGAATATTGGCTCACGGATGGCTCATCAGTTTTTACTTGCTCGAGTAAAAAATCAGCCATTTTTTGGATTTCATCATTGTATGTTCGGTCATGTTCAACGTGAACATTCTTTTTGCCGAGCAATGAAGAATATAAATTGACGCTCGCGCTTGTTTCAAACACCGACGCAACATACGCCTCAAGGGCATTTTCATCCGTTTTTGACGACGACAAGCTCTCTTTAACTATCGACTGCAAATTCCGTGGGTCATCGCAACGACGCACCATCGAATTCGGTAATAAGTTATAAGGGCAATCCCCAAACGTAATCACTGGCCGACCAATCATCGCGGCTTCAAGTGCAACTGAACCTGTGATAACACTAATTAGATCAGCAGATATAATTAGATCGCGAGCATCCATACCGGGATCGGCTAATCGTACTCTCGGTATGTTCAGCATTTTTTTGTATGCATTAAGGCTACGCTTACCCACCATCCATGGATGCTCTTTCACCACCACAACCATATCGATAGGCAGGCTCATAGCGAGCATGCGAATGACTTCAATTTGATTGACATAGGGGCGCCCGTAAACCAACAGCGAAACTTCCGGCTCAGTGTGAAGAGGGAAAAACACGTATTTCGTTTTGGACAGCTCATCCTTTCGAATATACGTCGCTGCCAGGGCTTGCTGTGCCTTACGAGCTCTATACGGATTTTTCAGTGCGGTAAACAACAACGTCCTCAGGGGATCTGGTACGTGATTGTCGTTAAACGCTGTAGATTTCCGATAGTTTAGATAGTTTTTCGCGGCTGAAATAATGCCGCCAACTTTTCTAAATCGTGAGATGTTAGCTTTCATAGCTGGACGGTCAGAAGGCTTAATCACGCCTTCGTAACGCCCATGCTTTTCACGAACACGTTTAATGTGTGCTTGGGCTTCAGGTAAATAAGTGGACTCTCCTGAAGCCAAGATATCGTGATAATTGTCTGTAAACTCAGGCGAAGGGTCGTTTAAAATGGACGAGAAACTCACCCGATCACCAACACGAGTCGGGCGTAAATTGAAGACCCTGACCCCGCGTGCTTTTGCAAATATATAGGCAAGATAATCTTGCATAGTAACGCAAATAAAGCTCACCATTATATCCGGCTGAACCGTATCAAAGAGTTTTTCGATTTCTTCTAGCGCCTTCTGCAAGATGCATAATAATTCGGTATCACTGAATCTTCGACGATAGTCCTGACTGGTAGCGCAGTCCGGCCCCATAAATAAACGACGATCAGCAATAATTGCGCCAAACAACCCTGCCTCGCAATCCAGTTTGCGCTCATACTCGGCCAATTTATCTAGGTCGGGGACGCCATGTCGCTGAGAGGTAATGTCCCACTCTTTCATTATCTCGTGACCTTGATTTTCAAAGTCAGGATGTTCGACGAGCCATTTGTCGTAAGTAAAGCTATCCGCGACTGTATACGCCACCTTTTCCACAGGAACGCTTTTGTTTATAGCGCCCCTCAAAGTGTCGAACATACGTAAGCTTTCACTCTGAGTACAGAACAAAATTTTCACAAATTATCCTTAGCGCGCGTAACTTTCAGGGTCAAAGTACTGTAGATTTTGGCCAATCCAATCGACAGTTTTAGACAAACCGTCTTTAAACTCGACGTCGCTTTTCCAGTTGGTAAGCGATTTTATTTTTGTGTCGTCGGCTAACAACTGAAAAACCTCACTCTTATCAGGTCTAATGCGACTCTGATCAGTAATGATCTCTACTTTATTGCCAACAATTTCACAAAGCATATCGACGGTTTGAGCGATAGACCACTCTTCGCCAGAACCGATATTAACGACCTCACCTTCTGCTTCTTTACACAGAGCTAAGGCCAGCATGCCGTGTGCGGTATCAGTGGCGAAGTTAAAATCTCTCGTCGGGTGCAATGCACCAAGTTTGAGTTCACTTACGCCCGACAACAACTGACTGGCAATCGTTGGGATCACTGCGCGAGCAGTTTGGCGGGGGCCGAATGTATTAAATGGACGAGCGGTTACGACAGGCAAACCAAACGATAGGTAAAAACTTTCAGCCATTTTATCCGCTGCAATTTTACTTGCAGAGTAAGGTGATTGGCCGACCAATGGGTGGCTCTCACTAATAGGCACTTGCTGCGCGGTTCCGTATACTTCAGAAGTCGAAACATGCACCAAACGGGTAATGCTATCGCTTTCGCGACATGCCTGTAATACGTTAAGTGCCCCAGTAACGTTTGTTTCAACATATGAACGGGGAGCTTGGTAGCTGTACGGAATAGCAATCAGGCTCGATAAATGGAAGACATAATCACAACCAGCAATACCTTCACGAACTCGCTCCGTATCACGAATATCGCCATTAAATAACTCGACACTGCCCTGCACCTCTGCAGAGGTATCACGAAGCCATCCACGCTCATTCCACGAGTTATAATAAACCAAGGCTCGGACGTCGGCGCCTTCACTTACTAGCAACTCGACAAGGTGGCTACCAATAAAACCATCGGCACCTGTGATAAATACTTTTTTCCCAGAAATACTCTCGTTACTCATAGCTATACATTCTCCGCAAATAGCGTTCGTGCTTTATCTAAATCTGCCGGCGTTCCGATATCACTCCAGTACTCATGAACAGGGAAAACGGAAACAGCTCGCTTCTGTTCAAGGCAGGAATCAATCAAATCGGTCATATTGTAAGGCTCACCCACTGGAATTAAATCAAGCGCTTCGGGCGACACGGCATACATACCTGCGTTGCAAAGAAAATGCTGCGAAGGTTTCTCGACGAGACCGGTGACGCTTGGGCCATCATTCTTAATAACACCAAACGGAATATTCACATGATAATCAATTGCCGCAACGGTCACGACCGCGTTTTGCGAACAATGAAAGTCATTTAAATTGCCAAAATCTGAGGTTGTTAAGATATCGCCATTCATAACGACGATTGGCGCATCAGGGCGTTCAGGCAACAAGGATAATGCACCTCCCGTACCCAGTTTTTCCTGCTCTCTCAAGTAACGAATATCTAGACCTAGCTTAGATCCGTCACCGAAATATTCTTCGATCACATGGCTCAAGTAGTTTACCGACAAGTATATGCGGGTAACTCCGGCTTTGGCGAGTCGTTGAATCTGACGCTCCAATAAGGGTACACCGCCAATTTCAACCATCGGCTTTGGTATGTTTTCCGTTATTGGTCGCAATCGCATGCCCTCTCCACCCGCCATAATAACGGCAAAGGCAAAGTTCGCCTCGGTGGCAGGCTCTTTCTCGTTAGAGAGGTCGGTCAAATGCACTAACTTTGAAAAGTTACCCGTCGCGTCAACTAGGGGGACGGCCATGATATTCCCACGACGCATTACTCCTAGAAGGTAGCTGTCTGAGCTGCCCACTGGTGCGGTCAACGGCGTAGCATTCATAACCTCAGCAACAGGTGTATCGAGAGTGCCTCCGGATAGCAAACTACGTCTTACATCACCATCGGTTACGGTGCCTTTAAGAAGACCGTCTTCCGACACGACAACCGCAATTCGACGTCGGCTAGCTTCAATAGCTCTAACCGCCTCGACAACAGGGTCGCTCGTAATTAGCGGCTTTTCTATCATCGAAACCATCCGTCTTTTGCCTCACCCTTAAGCGTCATACGCTTACGAATTAGGTCTTGACCAATTTCAACTTCGGCTAATACTTTGGCAACTTTTGGACCGGCATCGCCTAACCAATAGGGGTTTTCGGAGGTGCGACAAAGTGTTCTAAATTCTTCATCTGACAAGCAGCGTGTAACGGCTTCGCAAATAGCTTCTTGGTCGTAACCAGCATCCAGTACGTTCTCGCCACGAAGGCGCCCGGATTGACGAGAGCCGATATTAACGGTTGGGCAGCTAAATGCTGGTGTCTCTTTTAAACCTGAAGATGAATTACCCACACAAGCAACTTTCATTAAGTGATCATTTGCTAAGGCTAAAACCCCATGATAAAGGTAGCGTCCAAGTGAACGATGTACTTGTGTATTAGGAATTTTTCGTGCAGCGAATTTATCCAACTGCTCAATAATTTGTCTGCCGCCAGCGTCATTATTTGGGTAGGTCAAGATAACTTGTACACCATCAGCGGCGAGCTGCTCAATCGCTTGAAGCGTTGGTTCTATCTGTTGAACGGACTGGTCAAACTCAGTGGTTACAGAATGCTGAGTAAACAATACCACTGGACGTTCAAGGTCGATGCCTAGCTGATTGACAATTTCATTGGGTTTGGCGTAACAACCTTCTGATATCAGGTCAATGGCCGGAAAACCAACCGTATGCACACGCCAAGCCTCTTCGCCCATAGCAAGAATACGATTACTTGCCTGCTGGTTTGTAGTGAAGTGTAAGTGCGCCAATTTGGTCATCGCGTGACGTACCGAATCATCAAGTGCGCCGCCTTCAGTAAGGTCACCACCTTCAATGTGGGCAGTTGGAATATTCATTTGAGTTGCTGCGACTACCGCTGCCAAACCCTCAAATCTATCCGCGTAAACCACCATCAAGTCTGGTTTAAGTTCCTCGAGCGCTTCGCTGATTTCTAATATGCCAGAACCAATGGCGCGAACGGTTGCGTACAAAGAGCCAGCGTCCATTTCTATTTTTATTTCAGACGTAATTTTAAAGCCATCATCGCTGATTTCACCCAGGGTACGCCCAAAGTTTGCGTCCAGATGAGCTCCCGACACGAGCAATTGGTATTCCAGATCAGGGTGTTTATCTACGGCTCTTAATATTGGAAATTGAAGACCGTACTCTGCTCGGTTACCGGTAAAAATGGCAATAGTTCGCTTTCTCATGTAATTACATACCTTAATTTATCAAATATTATTTTAACTATTAACTAGAGTCTCTAGACCGTCTGATAGAGCCACTTGCGGCTGCCATTCAAACTCTTTTGTCGTCTCGGATATATCAACGACCAAGTGTGACACGCTCTCGGTGTCATCAGCCGGCAGCTTAGAGACAATGGTTCTACTTTTTTGCTTTGCCGATACTAATATGAGCTCCGCGAGTTCGTGAATTGACACCCCGACACCCGTTCCCAGATTAAATATTCCCGACGATTTACTCAGCGCCATTTTAACCAATGCATCCGCCGCATCTCCTACCCAAAGGAAGTCACGAATTGGCTTCAAATTATGTAAAGACATTGGAGCATCCGCGGATAGCTGATTTAGCGCGGCACTTAATACGTTTTGCTGGGACATACCACGGCCGTATAAATTAGCCAACCGTACAGCGATGCCACCTTGCTCTAAAACGGCTTGCTCTGATTTATACTTAACAGATGTATAAACGTCGCTTACCTTAATCTCATCACTTACCTTTGAGAGAGATATATTTTGATCTCCGTACAGGACTGACGACGACGAATATACAACTTGGCCGAAGCCTTTATCTAACAAGGCTTTTAAATTTTTACTTACTTCACGCTCATACTCAGCACCCTGACTATTAACCCAGCCTCTGTCGTTGGCTTCGCCTAGGTGGATGAGAACATCTCCACTGGGAGCGTCTGCATATGAGGGAACATGAAACAATCCGGGAGCATGACCGCGACTTACGCCGACCACCTCAACGTCATGCTGCTTCAAACGGGCTAATACGTACTGCCCTAAAAACCCGGAAGCGCCAGTAACAATTATTTTTATCAATAGGTGGTATCCGCGGCAGCATCGAACCGTCGTTTCAAAAGATACTCAATCATCAAAAAATCAAGCTCAGAGTCGATATCGAGCGCCTTCTCTTCTGGCAACTCGTAACCTTCAGCGTGCCCTTCAAGTAAATGGTTTGCACGCTTTAAGTAGGCAGGATCTAAAACATATACACCGGCAACATGCTCGAACACCGGAGGCGCCTTTTGCCTGGATAATACTGTTTGTTCTTTTGACTTAGACATTTTCAAACGTCCAGCCGAATCCGGTTCAACCAAGTTGAAATACGGGTTTCTCCTAGCGTTTGACACAGTAAATACTGCATCAACAGGTACGCCGGCTTGTTTTTTCTCAAGAAAAAGTGCAATCGTGTTCGAAATGTCACTCGTCTCTATCAATGGATTGGTGCAATCAATATCAACGTAGAGATCATATGACCGGGACTCCATCTCTTCGCAGGTCGCTAACGCATGCTGCCAAACTTGAAATTTACCTGAAGTAGAATCAGCTAATTCTGGGGGACGCATAAAAAGCACTTGCGCTCCAGCTGCCGTCGCTTCATCAGCAATCGCTTGAGAATCGGTACTGATTAATACCCGGTCTATTTCTGGAGCACGCAAAGCAGTCTCAACAGCGCGGGCGATAACAGGCCTGCCTAGCAAGGGGCGAATATTCTTACCTGGAACGCCCTGGCTTCCACCGCGTGCGGAAATAACACATAGCACTGAAGTCATGTCTATCCCCTACTTAAAGGAGACAAGCCGAGTACGGTACGACCGAACAATTTGAAACTTTTTAGGAAGTTTGTCGACGAAAGGTCACGCGAAAGCTCGCCAAGATCTTTTTTGGTGCAAGAAGAAACGAATCCCAAGCCCTTAATTGGAGAGTATTTGACCTTCTTGACCCCGAGTACCTGTTGCAAGACAAACACCGTGCTCACTCGTTTATCGATAATTGCAGAAACGGGTTTATTCGAGTTCATAACCGCGTATATATAATCGAAATCAAAGGTCGGTACGCCGTCAAGTGGCGAACTGTATTTCGGACCATCTACGAACACGAAATCGTAATCTCGCTTTGGGATATCCCTATAACGCACTCCACGAAATAGCGATATATAATCATCAACGGTGTCACTTAAACAAAAATCAACGTAAGGGTGATACTCAGTCGCTAACAGATTACGGGACATCTCCATCCACTCGCCGATTTCCTCCATTGAGGTCACACGGCCCTTAACACCGGTTTCTTGCTCGTTTTCCATCATTGCATGAGCAATAATAAGCGTTGTAACGCCGGTACCGCACTCTAAGACTTCAGTGGGCTTGTCTCTACGGATGGCTTTGTAAAGCTCGTAATAATCAATATAACTACAGCCTGTAGATTTAGTTTTACTATGATAAGTCTCCAGCGCGCTCCACATAGACGTCTTTCTAGCGAGCGCTTTACGGCTTTTCCACTGCTCTATTTTTCTAAACAAAACTTCGGTTCGATCAAGGATATAGCTGAATGTATTCAATTTGAGGCCCTTTTAAAGACAAAATAAAACGTCATTATAGAATGTATAAATTATACTATGACTTGGCTTTTCTTAATTTGAAAACCACTAGCGATCTGAACGCTTGCTTCTTTACCTTTCAAACCCTCGTAATCGTTCACGTTAAAATCACCCCCGCCAGGACGCTTCACCCAAATATTTTCTTCTGTGAGCTTCTCCCCTGGCGCTATATCTTTGATCGCCACCACGGACGCAAAAGCGAAAGCAATAGTCGGCTCTTCCGCAGCAACAGGGCCTTTGTCCCCACCACTAGCCGCAAAGATTGTATTAGCTCCGTCAATCAAATCAGACAAAGCACTAGGATCCATAGAGCAAACGATATCCGGCCCTTCCCTTTCCATAGTATCCGTATAATGACGCTCCAATATAGATGCTCCTAAAGCCACTGCGCCTAAACAGGCATAGTTAGAAACGGTATGATCCGACAGACCAATTACCGCATCAGGAAAGGCTTCACGTAATTTGGTCATCGCACCTAAACGAACAAGTTCGGGCGGCGTTGGGTATACATTCGTACAGTGCAAAAGAGCAAACGGCACATTTGCAGCTCTCAAAATATCAACTGACGGACGAACCGTTTCGATAGTATTCATCCCAGTACTAATAATAATTGGCTTACCCATTTTGGCTACGTGCCTGATTAAAGGGTAATTATTACACTCTCCTGAGCCTATTTTTATAGCATCTATATCAAAACGCTTTAATCGTTCGGCTGCTGCCCGCGAGAATGGCGTACTTATAAAAGTTGCGTTACGTCCCTTAATATGACGCATTAACTTCAGCTCATCATCCTCCGATAAAGCACACTGCTCCATAATGTCATATATCGACATATCGGCATTAGCAGGAATGACAGATTTAGCTTCCTTCGACATTTCATCTTCAATCACATGAGTTTGGTGTTTTATAATCTCTGCCCCAGCATCTATGGCTGTATCTGCAATATGGATAGCCAAATCTAACGAGCCTCCATGATTAATTCCAATCTCCGCAATAACAATAGGTGGATGCGCATCACCGATCAATCTATTTCCAATTTTTAACTCAGGCACTATCTACTCCAAAACATAAATTAAGCGGCTACAGAATCGATCATTGATCAATTCCAAGTTTTCTTTGTTCAGCAATAAGAATTTTGCCAATGTGAATTACAAATATCAAAAAAAGCCCAAAAAAGAAACCCACCCCAGTACCAACGATACAAATACTTGACCGGCTCGGCTTCAGTTTTCTTTCAGGCACAACTGCTCCATCAATAACAAAGAATACGTAGTCGTCCCTAATCTCTGCCAACATCATTTTTTTTGTTTGATCTTCGATCAACTGAAAAAACACGTTATGCATTTCAGCAATATTTGTTTTTTTCAGCTCTCGATTTAAATAGGCGATGCTTTTACTTGCCTCATTAACATCCTTTGTTCGCATAACATCGTTTATTTCTATAACGATCCAATCAACCCACTGCTTTGCAATCTCCGGAGAATAGTGCTCCACCTCAATTGTAACAAGTGACGTTTTTTTATTTTGTTTAACATTTACCAGACTCAAGAATCGCTCGTATGCCTGCTGATCACTTGGTTTTGTGACCCATCTGTCGCTAACCTGATCGTAAGTCTCGCTATTTATTAGGGGTTTTCCATCTTTCCACCCTACGACAGCCATAAGCGGAACAAGCATGTCATATTTGCTAATCAGCTTTTCGGCAAACCTACGAGTCTTAATAACCTCAATAGCAATTGCTACACTCCCTGTACCTCCTGATGACAAACTTACTCCCGCCAAGGAAGCTAGCCCGCCCAACTGCCCCGACAGGCCCGATGACCCACCAGACTCTTCAGATGGAGCCAATAATGCGGAAGAAGCGTAAACGTTACGCTGAGAAAGAGCATAACCAAGCGAACCAATCGCAAAAATAATCGTAAAAAGAAAAACCACCCACTTACCTTGCCAAAATATTGAAAGGATGTCGCTGAGACCAACTTCGTCGCTCTCAGGAGCGCTCTTGCGAGAAGACGGGATGGAAAGAAGAGAATCCACTCTACCTTCTATAGTAGTAAGTCGTTCATTGATAGCCGCACTATCTGGAGTCATAGGGTACATTCTTATCTTTGAAAAATTTGGAACTCAAATATTTGTTATTGTAATCTCATTAAAGCCTCATAACTGACAAATCGTCATTGAGCACATTTTTTAAGTCATAAATAACACATTCATTTTTACAGATTTTTTTAAATTCAGCAGTTGAAAACATCTTAAATTCTTCATGAGCAACCGCTACAATTACAGCATCATATTTCCCTTCTGCAAGCTCATCCACAGGAGAAATATCACACTCTTTTTTTATCTGCTCAACTTTAACCCAAGGATCATAGACATCCACACAAACCCCATACTGAGTCAGCTCCTGACGGACATTAATAATCTTGCTATTACGAATATCCGGACAATTTTCTTTGAAAGTAAAGCCCATAATTAAAACATTGGCCCCACCAACTTGAATTTTTTGTTGCGACATTTTTTTAATCAAGCTGGTAGCTACATACTGACCCATGCTGTCATTCAAACGGCGGCCTGCAAGTATAATCTCAGGATGATAGCCAATGGATTGAGCCTTGTGCGTGAGATAATAAGGATCGACACCAATACAATGCCCACCAACCAGCCCCGGACGAAAGGGCAAAAAATTCCATTTACTTCCTGCGGCATCAAGCACGGCTCGCGTATCTATACCCATTTTATTAAAAATAATTGCCAATTCATTTATTAGCGCAATATTTAAATCTCGCTGGGTATTTTCAATGACTTTCGCTGCTTCAGCTACCTTTATGCTTTCTGCTTTATGGGTTCCAGCGATGACAATTTCGTTATAGAGTTTATCCACAAGTTCGGCCACATCCTTAGTGGAACCAGACGTCACCTTTTTAATATTAGTAACGCGGTGCTCTTTATCACCTGGATTTATCCGTTCTGGGCTATACCCACAAAAAAAATCCTCATTGAACTTAAGACCAGACAATTTCTCTAAAACGGGCACGCAGTCTTCTTCAGTTGCCCCTGGGTATACTGTTGACTCATATATCACAATATCTCCCTTTTTTAGTAATCGAGCAACAGCTTCGCTAGCACCAATTAATGGCGTTAAGTCCGGGCGTTTGTGATCGTCAATGGGAGTAGGCACTGTAACAATGAAACAATTACAAGCGTTCAAGTCTTGAATTTCAGAAGTAAATATTAGATTCTTCGCCGCTTCTAATTCTTCCGCGTTGGCTTCTAAAGTACTGTCAACGCCTTCTTTAAGCTCCGCAATTCTAGTTACATTGATATCATAACCTACTACTGACCGAAGACGGCCGAACTCCACAGCCAGAGGCAAACCTACATAGCCCAACCCAATTATCGCAAGCTTTAAATCTTTAAGCTTGATTAATTTATCACTAAACATTGTAGTACTCTCTATACCATTTCACGAATCGGCTGATTCCCTCTTCAACCGTTGTCGAAGGTTTGTAATCAAATTGCGAAATCAACTCATCTACATTCGCAAAAGTATCAGGGACATCGCCTGGCTGCAGGGGTAATAATTCTTTTACAACTTTTTTGCCCAATGCATTTTCGATTGCACCAATATAATCCAAAAGCTCTACTGGTCGGTTACTCCCAATGTTAAAAACTCTCCAGGGAGCCATGCTAGTACCCGGATCGGGGTTAGCACCATCCCACTCTGGGTTTGACTGTGCCGGCTTACTCAGAACTCGAACAACGCCTTCAACAATATCATCAATATAAGTAAAGTCTCGCCGATGCTTACCATAATTAAATACTTCTATCGGGTCGCCAGCTAATATCGCTTTTGTGAATTTAAATAAAGCCATGTCTGGACGGCCCCATGGACCGTAAACAGTAAAAAAGCGAAGACCACTTGTTGGCAACTTGTATAAATGGCTATAAGTGTGAGCCATAAGCTCATTTGACTTTTTACTTGCGGCGTAGAGACTTAGTGCATGATCCACACTTTGATGCACTGAAAATGGCATACTAGTGTTTGCGCCGTACACACTGGAGCTACTCGCATAAACTAAATGCTCTACATTATTATGCCTACATCCTTCAAGGATGTGTGCAAAACCAACAACATTGCTGTTTATATAAGCCAGAGGATTTTCGATGGAATAGCGAACTCCAGCTTGAGCAGCGAGATTCACAACTCGTTGTGGCTTATGGTCTGAAAAACACTTGGCTATCGCAGCGCTATCTGCCAAATCAATTCTTTGGTGAATATATCTTTCATTGTTAGCAAATCGAGCTAAACGTGCTTCTTTTATTTTTGGATCATAATAATCGTTGTGATTATCTATACCAATAACAGTATCACCGCGCTCAAGGAGACGAAGCGTCAGTGCGGACCCAATAAAACCGGCTGAGCCGGTAACAAGTATTTTCATATTAGAGCATTCCAAATACAAACAAAAAGCCAGGCCAATAGTTTTTTGCCCCGGACCAACAGATAATCACTTTCTAACTAAACACTTTTTCTAATCAATAAGTTTATTACAAGGAAGTAACAGTATTACATTACCCACCATAAAAAATAAAATACTCCTAATTGCTGATGTAAACGTATTGGATGGCACCACCACTACTAGAAAACGCCACCAATTCTTTGGCGAGCGAGCCGACTTATACGGCGGCAGTTTTGAGCTCTATCGCTCCAGGTTCGCGATCTCGGTTGGCATAAATACAGAACCTATTGTTTAGCATTTAGCGTGTTTGCTTCTTTCTTTAGCTCGACAATTTCTTGCTCGAGCTGTTCATACTGCGTCTGCTTTTTTTTCAAAAATCTTACGGTTACTGCTGCTTTTTCACTTATGCCTTTTGGTGTTATCACGTAAACGTAATTCATTTTATTTTCTGAGCGCGCAAAATTTCCGGCTTTTACCCAGCCTGCTTCGACGAGTGCTTTTAGGCAATAGTTAGTTTTACCTAAGCTAATCCCAACAGCCTTCGCTAGTTCTCGTTGGCTTATATCCGAGTTTGCGTCTAACTCTTTTAGGAGCTGGTAGCGTAGGTCGTCGGATAAGGGCATAAAAACGGAGTCTGGAGTCTGGAGTCTGGAGTCTGGAGTCTGGAGTCTATAGACTTTAGGCCTGCCGTTCAAGCTGTGAACACAGCCAAATTAAAGGATATTTTGGTTTTGGCCCCTCGTAAAACGAAATACCGACACGTTCGATGTGCTCGACTAATTTTTTGTTATCAATTTCGTGAAAGATGGATAGGTCGAAGCTGTATGGTGGAAGCAGATCGTCCAGTGCTGTGCCAATTGCGGCCAGGCAAGAGAAGTCTACTTTTTCCCCTAGCAGGGTTAAATCGATATCTGAGCCTGGCTTGTAGGTACCTCTGGCCCGTGAGCCATACAATATTGCACTGTCTACTTCTGGAAATCCGATTAACGCCGCTTTAATTTGTGAGATTTCGCCAGTGGCGAGGCCGGCTTGCAACATATTACTTATGCGCCAAAAGACGTTTACTTAAAGCCTCATATTCACCGTAATATTCGGTTATGACTTTTTGCATAATCTTTTCTGCCATAGACTCGTTATAGGTATGCGAGCTAAGTACGCGACTTTGGATCATTTCCATCCACACATTACCGTTCTCTATGAGTCCACGCTTGAATGCAAGCCTAAATGTGTCGCGACCACCTTGAATATCTGTTTCCCCCTGCGCTTCGTAAAAATCTTTGATCGTATTCCAAGCTAGCTCACAGGCAAATTCAAACGCCTGAATTAATCCTTGTCGCTCTAGCACGCTCAACTCGCGCGACTGAGCTGAAATAACCGCGTCTTTCAATTGCGAGAGCGCTCGGTTGAAGCTGCTGAGTCTTTGGTGCCACCGGATATCTGTCATTGGATTCAGGAAAAGGCTATATTAATCGCTTTCTTGCCCAGCGAATTAAGCGCCAAGAGCGTTTCATTACCAGTTGGTATAGGAGCACGAAAACTATCGCCAATAAAAATGACGCCAGTTCGGGGTAACCTTGCTCCATAATAAAAATACCTAAAGAAACAAAACCGAGCTGGACCAATACCATAATATGAAGGGTTTGGTATTTTTTGAAGCCAGCCCTTAAAAGCATGTGATGAATGTGTGTGCGGTCTGGTGACATGGGGGATTTTCCGCGTTTTAATCGGCGGTACATAATTGTGAACATGTCGGTCATTGGGAGAAGCACCAACCATAACGAAGTGATTGGGCTGAATGCTGCTTTTTCACCTTGGGAACCGGTCACCAATAGTACGCCCAGGGAAAGCCCTAAAAACATGCTGCCGGCGTCGCCCATGAATACTTTTTTGAAGTTTCTTCTTTTGGGGTTACCCCATATATTGAAGACAAGGAAGGCCCCAGTTGCACCAACAAAAGCCATGCTGAGTAATTGGAAGTTTAGGTCGCCATTTGCACCAAATAAGGCAACCAAGCCCACAAAAGAGACCATAGCGACGGAGCCAACGAGGCCATCCATACCATCTAAAAAATTGAAGGCATTCATCGCCCCCATAAGGGAAAGCACGGTTAATGGGTAACTAAGCATGCCCGCCTGAATATTTCCAAAGCCAAATAAATTACCAAAGTTTTCAATACGAACTTCTAGCCCGTACACAAATATAGAGCAGATAAGTATTTGGCCTACTAAGCGCGAGCGCGGGCTTAGATCATAGCGGTCATCGACCATCCCTAAAAATACAATTAGGCCGCCTGCGAGTAAAAATAGACGAACAAAAATGGGCTGTTCGAGAAATAAAAGCGAACTCATAAAAACGCTTATGTAGATCGCTATGCCACCCACAAGCGGAATTAAGCCGTCATGCTGTTTTCTGCCGCCTGGCTTATCGACTAAATCTGCCCAAAAAGCAATTGGCTTAAGGATTCTAACAATCGCAAATGCTGCCAGAAACGAGAATGCGAGTATAACGATGCCCTGTTCCATTTATTGGTTATACCTTTATAAATATTCTTAATTATGTGCTTATATGCAGCTAAACCACATTCGTCCATTACAGACTATTACATATTCATTTATCGCCAGACTTAGGAACGACCAAATTTGTCGTCGAAACGAACGATATCGTCCTCACCTAGATAACTACCACTTTGGACCTCTACCAACTGCAACGGCAATTTGCCTGGATTGGTTAAGCGGTGCTTTTCTCCCAGCGGGATATAGATTGACTGATTTTCAGTCAACAATATTTCTTCTTCGCCTTTTTGTACCAATGCGGTACCGGTCACCACAATCCAGTGCTCTGCTCGATGGTGATGCATTTGTAATGACAAACTGGCACCCGGTTTAACTTCTATTCGTTTTACCTGAAAGCGGTCACCATGGTCGATTGAATCATAACAACCCCATGGGCGGTGCACTTCACGGTGAAAGGTGAACTCACTGCGATCATTTTCTTTTAACCAATCCACGACTTTCTTAACGTCTTGGGTTTGATTTAGGTTGACAACAAGTATGGCGTCATCGGATTCAATCACTGCAGTATCTTTTAGACCTATGCCTGCAATAAGCTTACGCTCGCTTTGCAGTAAGGTATTTTCGCAATTTAGGATGTAGGTATCCCCTTCTAGTACATTGCCCTTTTGGTCTTTCTCAGAGGTTCCCCAAATGGACTGCCAGCTACCTAAATCACTCCAGCCACAATCAAGTGGAACGCACCAAGCCTGCTCAGTGTTTTCCATGACCGCGTAGTCAATGGAAATATCTTTACTTTCAGCAAAGGCTTTTTCATCTAAGCGTATAAAGTCTAGATCATGTTGAGCGTTTTCGAGAGATTCTGTACACGCGTTAATCAAGTCGGGCTCAAATTTATTTAACTCATCCACATACGCCCGTGCAGAGAAGACGAACATACCGCTGTTCCATAGGTATTCACCACTGGAAAGGTATTGTTCAGCTGTTTCTTGATCTGGCTTTTCGACAAAACGATCAACTTTTGCGCCAGTGACGCTTTTAGCGGTCGAGTTAATGTAGCCATACCCTGTTTCAGGGTGGGTAGGCACAATACCAAAGGCAACAAGCTTGCCCGAAAGCGCTTGTTCGACAGCTTCAATTAATGACGCTTTAAAGGCGTCATCGTTTTTTATTTGGTGGTCGGCCGGTAATACGACCAATACGGCGGACTCATCTTGTTTAAGCGCTTGCAGAGCAGCTACGGCAATTGCAGGAGCGGTGTTGCGGCCGACGGGTTCGAGCATGATGGTCGGTTTGTCTTTGCACATTTCACTCAATTGGTCTGCCACCATAAAGCGCTGAGCATCGTTACATACAACTAACGGCGCACCCAGGTGGCTCACGCGGTTGTATGTATGTTGAAGCATGGTGTAATCACCATATAAACGATGAAGTTGCTTGGGGTAGGCTTTACGAGATTTGGGCCAAAGACGGGAGCCGCTACCGCCAGAGAGTATCACTGGAATAACGTTTGATGCTGAAGGGTGATCCATTAATTAACCTTTGATAGTACGCCAACCCTAAAAGCTATTTTGCTTTTTCTTTAGGAGTAAGGGTTGGTATTCATTGCATGCGGGCGCGATTATAGCGAATTGATCGAGCTTCGTATTGTTTAAATATGTAAAAACCGGATTTAAAAGGAGGTTTTGGCGCCAAACTCTTCTAAACCTGAAGCTTAAAAGTACCGCTCTTCACACATACCCAGTGCTACTCTATATTCAAGAGCGAAAATGGCGTTCCAGCCTCCGCTTTTTTGTGCGATATATCCCACAAAACCTAGCGACAATGTCGCCTTTTATCTCCTGAGCATTTTCGGAATAATGCTTATCAACAGGGAGGTACACACGGAAGTTAAACGGCCAGGAACGGTCAAAGGAAACGCCTAATTTTTCGAGGCTTCAGGATGAAGCCAATAAGGGAAATACGGAGATGTAATCAACGCCAGGATGGCGACACACCAGGGATTTGCATGAGGTGACAAACCGAAAAGGCCAAGCATGGAACGCTTGGCCTTTTTTATTTAATACAGTTTTATCTCTCAATGAAATCGTTTGATTTCCTCACAACCCACCCTAAAAGCCCTTCTCCAAGCTTTCATTTACTCGATCACGCATTTCTTTGCCCGGTTTAAAGTGCGGTACATATTTACCTTCAAGCTCGACAGATTCACCCGTTTTGGGGTTGCGCCCTACTCGTGGCGCACGATAATGAAGGGAAAAGCTGCCAAAGCCACGAATTTCAATGCGCTCGCCAGTCGCCAAAGCCTGGGACATGTACTCAAGCACTAATTTTACAGCCAATTCGATATCTTTGGCGGAAAGCTGGTCTTGCCGGGCAGCGATCCGTTCTATGAGCTCTGACTTTGTCATTGAGACAGCCTAAATATTGTTATCGAGTATCTTTTTAAGGCACCTGGTGATGATAGTCCAAAAATACGGCAATATCATAACCTTACACTATTAAACAATAGTTTAGCTTATATTTGAAGCGCAAGTTCTTGTAATAAAAGGATTTTTGGGATTAATTGCTACTTTTTTAGGATGATTCAGGTCCGATAAGAGGGTTTTGAAAAGGTAAATCGAGGCTGGAGCGCTCGCTTTGCGCGCTTCTGGAGACCGAGGCGCCCCAACAGCACAAAGCACGACCCACACAAAAACAGGCAAAAAAAACGGCCCTTTCGGACCGTTTTTACAACACAAACAATGAGCTAAAGCTGATTATTTGTCCTGGTTTTCGATTTGAGCTTTGATCAAATCACCAATAGTCGCAGGCGCTGATGCGGCTTCTGACTTTTGGCTATGCTCTTTAACTGCTTCTTTCTCGTCAGCGATGTCTTTCGACTTAATGCTCAGCATGATGGTGCGGTTTTTGCGATCCACGTTAGTGATTTTCGCTTCAACTTCCTCACCTTCTTTCAAAGCATTACGCGCATCTTCAACTTTATCGCGGCTGATTTCAGAGGCTTTTAGCGTTGCTTCTACATCTTCAGCCAAAGTGATGATGGCTTCTTTTGGCTCAACGCTCTTAATGATACCGGTGATGATGGTGCCTTTGTCATTTTCAGCGATGTAAGCAGAGAATGGATCTGTATCCAATTGCTTAACGCCTAATGAAATACGCTCACGCTCTGGATCGATTGCCAATACAACAGTTTCGATCTCGTCACCTTTCTTGAATTTACGCACGGCTTCTTCGCCAGGCTCGTTCCAAGAGATGTCTGACAAGTGAACAAGGCCGTCGATGCCGCCGTCCAAGCCGATGAAGATACCAAAGTCAGTAATAGATTTGATTTTGCCAGAGATCTTGTCGCCTTTCTCGAAACGACCAGAGAATGCATCCCATGGGTTTTCTTGACACTGCTTGATACCTAGAGAGATACGACGACGCTCTTCGTCGATATCTAGGATCATCACTTCCACTTCGTCACCTAAGTTAACCACTTTAGATGGGTGGATGTTTTTGTTCGTCCAATCCATTTCGGATACGTGAACAAGACCTTCAACACCTTCTTCGATTTCAGCAAAACAACCGTAATCGGTAAGGTTAGTGATTTTCGCCTTAACTTTAGCGCCTTCAGGGTAACGAGCAGTGATTTCTGCCCATGGATCTTCACCCAATTGCTTCAAGCCAAGAGATACGCGGTTACGCTCACGGTCGAATTTAAGTACTTTAACGTCGATTTCGTCACCAACATTCAAGATTTCGCTTGGGTGCTTGATACGCTTCCACGCCATATCAGTGATATGAAGAAGACCGTCTACGCCGCCAAGATCGATAAATGAACCGTAATCAGTAAGGTTTTTAACCACACCTTTAACAGACATACCTTCTTGTAGGTTGGCCAACAACTCTTCACGCTCTTCAGAGTTTGCTTGCTCCATAACAGCACGACGAGAAACAACAACGTTGTTGCGTTTTTGATCTAGCTTGATGACTTTAAATTCAAGCTCTTTGCCTTCCAGGTGGTTAGTTTCGCGTACTGGGCGAACATCAACCAATGAACCAGGCAAGAATGCGCGGATACCCGCAACGTCAACAGTGAAGCCACCTTTGACCTTACCGTTAATAACACCAGTGATAACTTCTTCGTCATCGTGAGCTGCTTCAAGGACTTTCCAAGATTCAGCGCGCTTCGCTTTCTCACGAGATAGGCGCGTCTCACCAAAACCGTCTTCTACGGTTTCTAGTGCTACTTGCACCTCATCACCAATGCTTAAGTTCAATTCGCCTTTTTCGTTTAGGAATTGAACTGCTGGAATAACACCTTCAGATTTAAGGCCTGCGTGTACAGTAACCCAATCTTGATCGATATCGATGACAACGCCAGTCACAATCGTGCCGGGTTTCATATCGATGGTTTGTAAACTTTCTTCGAATAACTCTGCGAAAGATTCGCTCATGAATATACCTATAAAATCAGCAATCGAGTGATTACTAATATTTTCGCCGCACTACCAGTGCACGGTTCAGTTAACAATTAGCCTCTCAAGGCGTTTACTGGTACAACCAAAAGAGACGTGGAGGACGGTAATTCAGGCGCTTCGACTCTGGATCTACCGTACGGGCGCGCGATGCTAACAGAATTAGAGATGTAAAACAAGAATATCGAGATAACGGCATTTTTAGCCTCCGCAAAACGCTAGCATGGCTCCTTCCAATGCCCAGCTCTCTTTGGAAAAGTTCACTTATCGCTATGTAAAAACGTACTCGCCCAATGATGGCAGCCAGGGCAAGCCCAATGCATTTCGTGACCAACAAAGCCACAATCACTGCAGGCATACACCACTTCAGCCTCCAAAATAGAATCAAATACGGGTCTAAATTGATCGAGAAAATCAGGCTTATTGCCTTCCAACTCGCATAGAACATCGCCCAGTTTATTAATCGCCGTAAACTCTGGGTATTTTGGTAGATATACACTCAAATCACGCATACCATTTTCAAAGCTCGCATACCTGGAAACCAATTCGAACAACAGCCCCAAGGCCCGAACATCCGCATGTTGATCCAAATAATCTCTCAACACTGGAATGTAATCCTGCTCACTATTTAGCTGGATATAACACTCATGTAGCGGCGCTATCATTTCCGTTGCGAATTGAGGGTTATTGCTAGAAACCGATTTCAATGCGGCCATCGCCGCATGCGTTATACCCGACTTCATATCCAGCTGCGCTTGCAACAAAGTCGCTCTCACACAAGCTGTATCGTAGTGCAGTGCATTTCGAATCCACTTACTGCATTCCGGCTCATCATCATTTTGCTGAGCAAGGAGAGCCAGCTCACAGGAGAAATGCGACTGCATTACTCGCCAGCGATCAGGCGTCTTCGAAAACTTTTGACCTGTTAACTGGTCGGCGATATCTATGGCCTTTAACCAATCATGAGTCGCTTGATATACGTCGACAAGAGATTCCATCGCACTATGACGAAGTGACTTGTCGATATCGCCAACACCAGCAAGACCATTAAGCAACTGCTCGGCCCTATCGTATAAACCAGACTGGATATAATCATTTGCCAATTCAAACTGCACAATATTGTGCTTTGAAGCGCTTAATTCTGAATGAGATAAAAGGTTTTCATGCACCTTTACTGCGCGTGCAAGCTCACCTTTTCGCCTGAGCATGCTGCCTAGAGACAAATGAACATCTAAGGTATTGTCATTCACTTCCATATCGGAGATAAAAAGATCAATTGCTTCGTCCGTCTCCTCTTTTAATAAAAACGTTAAGCTATCAAAGTAACGACGATTAGATGTATGCGTTTCAGAGGGGGTGTTTTGTTTAAGAAAGAATGGAAGATACTTTCCGATGACATAACCGATGCCTAATGCGACGAATATAAAAGCAAATACCAGAGTGTCCGACACAGAAACTATTCCTGCGTCGTTACAGTATGTGTTTTTTCGAAAGTTTTCTTAACTTTTTTAATCTGACGTTTATGAGATATCTCTCTCACAATAGCGGTGAAAAACATCGGTAAAGCTCCGAGCGTAAAACCTACCACCAGCATCGTCGTCATAACCGTGCCAAGTGTTTGTTGATGCAACTCAAAGCCAAAATAGCTCACAACGACTTCAACACTATTTTCTCGCCATATCCACATACCGATAATCAAGGCAAAGAGAAACCATAAAGCTAAAAATGCACGCACAAACCACTTAAGGAGTTTTTTAAACATCATGAATCTTCACGTCTATTTCCGCTAATACGGTGCGGTACACTTCATCTATATCCATAGTAGTAGAATCTAAAACGAGTGCATCATCGGCGGCTTTTAGCGGTGCGCTTGCGCGGTTAGAGTCTTTTTCGTCCCGCGCTTTTATATCTTCCAAAATCTTCTCATAATCGGGGGAACCGCCTATATCCTGAATCTGTTTAAAACGTCGTATAGCACGCTCTTCAGCACTTGCGGTAAGGAAAATCTTCACCGGCGCATCAGGAAATACCACCGTTCCCATATCTCTACCATCGGCTACAAGTCCCTCACCTTTGCGAAAATCTCGCTGACACTGAAGCAATGCATCGCGTACCTTAGAATGCGCCGCCACTTGCGATGCCGCCATACCTGCTTCTTCTGTACGAATATCAAGAGACACATCATCGCCCTCAAGCATTACGCGAATCCCCTCTTCCTCCACGACAAACTCGATAGCAAGTTGGGAAGCGACATTTGCTACTTTATATTCATTATCCAGATCAATGCCCTTTCGCAGACTTGCAACAGCCGTTAAACGATAAAGTGCGCCGCTATCAAGCAAACTGTATCCGGTCTGCTGGGCAATGAGCCGACTAATAGTACCCTTTCCCGCACCACTCGGACCATCGATGGTAACCACTGGAATCATTGAACTTCCTTTAAATATCTCAAATTAGTATGATTTATCTTACTTAACTGACTCGGTTCTATCGCTTCGCTAGCAAGCCTTGCCAAGCGCTACAGGTTTTCAATTGATTCAGCGATTGTCAGTAACGTTTCTTCAGGATTCGCTGCCTGAGTAATAGGACGCCCAATCACGAGATAGTCACTGCCACCTGCCAACGCTTTTTCTGGTGTCATAATACGCCGTTGATCACCTGCGTCAGTGCCCACAGGGCGAATTCCTGGCGTCACACATAAAAAAGAAGAACCACATAGCAACTTAAGTACGCCAGCTTCTTGGGCAGAACATACTACGCCATCCAGCTCACATTCTGAGGTCAATTGCGCCAAACGTTTCACTTGCTCTTCCGGCGGGAGAGTCAAACCTAACTCAGATAGATCCTTGGCATCCATGCTCGTTAACACGGTGACTGCGATAAGTTTGGGAGCTTTCGCTATAGGAGCCAGGGAATCACGCGCAGCTTCCATCATCCGCCGCCCACCGGAGGCATGGACGTTAACCATCCATACGCCTAGGCTAGCCGCTGCCGCGACCGCTTTGCCGACGGTATTAGGGATATCGTGAAATTTTAGATCAAGGAAAACGTCAAACCCGAGATTTTGAACACGCTCCACCAATTGTGGACCAAAGAGCGTAAACATCTCCTTCCCGATTTTAAGACGACAGAGTTTGGGGTCTAGGCGCTCAACTAGCGCTAGACATTGCGCTTGATCATGATAATCGAGCGCAACGATGATTTTAGGGTCGGCCAACGTGGTCTCCAAGCTAGACAATATGGTGCGCATTTTACACAAAAGACTGCTCTGTGGCCCAGGCTTGATTACGAATGTATGAGTTAAACGGAAAGCTCGACGTCTCTTACTAATTTAGCCTGCGAATCAATACCAGTGATTTTGTTAGCAGGCACTGCCCCTGGAAACACGCGGTGAATACATCCATGTACGCTCGGCTTCGGCATCCGTGCCTCAGACGGTCCCAGCATCAGTGCCTGCTAACTTTTACGTGCTGTTTACCGCTATTTACAGAACAAGAACGACATAATACCGCTTACAAAACTATCCGTTTACGATTCTTATCGATGATTTTTTCACCTATTCCTTTTACCTGGCTCAGCTGCTCCACCTTTTTAAACTTGCCGTGTGTATTTCTATATTTGACGATAGCGATCGCTTTTCGCTCGCCAATACCCGTCAATTGGGTTAATTCGGGAATACCTGCTCGATTTATATTCACCTTGCTGTCAACGCGCTGCTCAGCTCCATGGTGTTTTTTTGATTTTTCAGCCGCCATAGACAAAGGCGAGGCCACCATAAAAAAACTAAGCGCAATAACAAGGAACGCTGAGAATAGGTCTTTTTGAATAAATGCTCGAACGGCATGTGTATAGTGCTTCATGTTCATCTCCTATGAATAATTAAATGCAACCTTCATGGCCACGCAAAACATTCTAATTGCGCGAAAACTTAAAAAACAGACGACATCACCTTCTCGATTTGTGAGAAATATCCTACATTTGATCTATCACACCCTTTGCATTCAACAAATGTTTAGCATAAACACTGATTGACAGACCAACTATCTATTGGACATAAACCACAGCCAAGATTAAGCTGAAAGTGTCCCCATAATAATCAATAACGACAGCTCTCTATGCACTCAAAATTCCAAACATCGAAAAATAAACCGGCTGCACGAAGTAAGATCGTGTCAGCAGCAGAGGCGGTTAACCTCATTCAAAATGGCGATATGCTAGGAACCGGAGGTTTTGTCGGTATAGGTTTCGCGGAAGAGCTTGCCATCGCTCTACGAGAGCGCTTCGATAAAACAGAAAGCCCCCGTGATTTAGGGTTGGTATATGCGGCCGGCCAAGGGGACGGTAAAAACAAAGGGCTTAACCACCTTGCCGTAAACGGTTTGATTAAACGGGTGATTGGCGGGCATTGGGGACTTGTTCCAGGTCTTCAAAACCTCGTCAATGACAATAAAATAGAAGGTTACAACCTGCCCCAAGGCTGTCTTTCCCACCTATTTCGCGATATTTCAGCCGGCAAACCTGGCACCCTAACAAAAGTGGGCCTAGGAACCTTCGTAGACCCCAGAAATGGCGGAGGAAAATTAAACAACTCCACCACAGAAGATCTCGTCAAGGTTATCGAGATTGAAGATGAAGAGTACCTTTTCTATAAAGCCTTTCCCATTAACGTTGCCTTTATTCGTGGCACAACAGCGGATGAAGCCGGCAACATTACCTGCGAAAAAGAAGCGCTATACCTGGAGTCTCTTGCACTCGCAACCGCCGCCCACAACTCCGGTGGACTGGTCATTGCTCAAGTCGAACGTGTTGCAGAAAACCACAGCCTCAACCCTAGAAATGTCAAAATTCCTGGAATTTTAGTGGATTGTGTCGTTGTCGCACAAAAAGAGCATCATTGGCAAACATTTGCAGAACCCTACAACCCCGCATTTGCTAGCTCTGTGCGCGTGCCTATGCAAAACATGGAGACCATGGAACTCAATGCACGAAAAGTGATTGCCCGACGCGCGGCTTTCGAACTTCGCGCAAACGCCGTCGTGAACCTAGGCATCGGTATGCCGGAAGGTATTGCGAACATCGCCTACGAAGAACACATTCTTGATAAAGTCACCCTGACAGCAGAACCTGGTTTAATTGGCGGGCTTCCCGCTAGCGGACTCAATTTTGGCGCAGGGGTTAATATAGATGCGCTCATTGACCAGCCCTCTCAATTCGACTTTTATGACGGCGGCGGACTCGATATCGCCTTTTTAGGTTTGGCTCAAACAGATACCATCGGAAATGTTAATGTGTCCAAATTTGGTTCACGCCTAGCCGGCGCAGGCGGGTTTATCAATATCAGTCAAAACGCAAAACGACTGGTGTTTGTTGGAACATTTACGGCAGGTAAAGCAAATTCAACCATAGAAAACGGCAATATTAAGATCGGAGAAGGATCTCAAATCACGAAGTTCGTAGAGCTTGTTGAACATGTGACGTTTAGCGGAGAGCGAGCTGCACAACTAGGTCAACCGGTACTGTACATTACCGAGCGCTGCGTATTTGAATTAACACCCCAAGGATTAACGCTTACCGAAATAGCGCCAGGACTAGACTTAAAGAAAGATATTCTTGCTCATATGGATTTCCTTCCCATTATTTCCGATTCGCTAGCAACCATGGATGCGAGAATCTTCAGAGAAGGGCTGATGGGATTAGATACCGTATTGTTACACGTGCCTATTGAGCGGCGCATTGATTACGACTCTCAGTCAAATTTACTGTTTATCAATTTCGAAGCACTATCAATAAATTTGCCAGAAGAAATTGAGCGGGTGAAAAATACCGTTGAAGATATTCTTAAACCTTTAAACCGTCGTGTCAATGTTATCGTCAATTACGATAATTTCACTCTTCGTCCAGATTTAGTTGCGTCCTATGCGGAAGTAGTGAGAAGCCTTGTCGACAAATACTATGCTCAAGTTACTCGCTACACGACCAGTGCATTTTTACGCATGAAGTTAGGCGAATCGATTGGCGAACGGGATGTTGCCCCCCACATTTTTGAAAGTGAATCTGAGGCAAGTGCGTTTACAGAAGGAAAGGAATAACTACGAAGCGCAAATAGGAAAAGACTGAAATAGCGCCTTTACCTAAAATCGGTAATCGGCGCTAATACTGCCACTGGTAAAATTATCCGTATCGGTACTCACAAGGTTTTTGAACTCAAAGTTCAAATTCATTCGCTCATCGAGCCAAAGCCCAAAACCAACACCATAAGACAAACCAGATTCAGAAGCCTCGTAATCAGGACGACCACTTTCATCAAATTCTAATTGCGTCGTAACAGAAGATTGGCCGAGGAGAAAATATATTTTAGCGATTTCGTTCGCCAACTCAGCACGATAGTAATACGAAAAATAGCTATCCAATGACGCCGTAACGGTATCCTCTAAACCCGTATTTGGGTCATCCACAGAGATAACCTCCTCTTGAAGGCTTTGCCCTCGACGAATCTCTGCACCAAGATAACGGTTATATTTATACCCAAGTAACACTTCGCCTGTTTTAAAGGTCACTTCGTTGCTGAAGGGATCGTTAACACCAACGTTCACCAGACTCACGCTTCCACCGATGTAAACTCCCTTATCTTTTGACGCTTGAGCAGATAATGCGGCCAAAACGAAAAAGGCTAGAATCAATGTTCTCATGTATACACCTCAGCTTAGTGGTTTCGCGAAACTATTTGAGTATAGAGCGAATATCCTTAGCATCCCAATGAGGGAAATGTTTACGAATCAATGCATTTAACTCCACTTCAAACGCAGAGAAATCACTTTGAGCTTGCTGCCCTTGCTCCAATATATCGCTCACCATCCCTGCCCCAACCGTAATATTGCTAATGCGGTCAATAACAATGAAAGCGCCTGTGGCACGATTTTTTTGATAAGGGTCAACAACCACCTGCTGCTCTAAATCCAGTTCAACCACATCAATATCGTTCAACGCCGCCGTATCCGCGGGAGATTGCTCAAATGTATTTACATCCACACGATAGTTGATATTGCTGACCATGCCTGGCGTGGTTTTACTGGCGAACTTAAACCAATACTGCTTACCAGGCTGTAAATCCGATTCGGACATCCACACCAAATGTGCGCGAACACGGTTAGAAAAATCTACTTTTGAATCGCCATGAACAATCATATCGCCACGACTTATGTCGATTTCATCTTCCAATGTTAGCGTAACTGCCTGATCGACAAAGGCTTCGGAAATATCACCATCGTAGGTTACGATCGACTTAACCCTGCTGCTTTTTTCAGATGGAAGGACCTTAATTTCATCACCCACCGCTACAAGACCGGAAGCGACTGTTCCACAAAACCCACGAAAATCTAAGTTAGGCCGATTAACATATTGAACGGGGAAACGAAAATCAGCAATATTTTTATCGCCCGCAATTTGTACCGTTTCCAAAATTTCCATGAGCGACTGACCTTTATACCAAGGCGTATGCTCGCTAATGTTTACAACGTTGTCCCCATCCAGTGCCGACATAGGCACGTAGTAAACATTTTCTTTTTCGCCAAGCGTCGATAACAACTGCTGATAGTCCGCTTTAATCTTGTTAAAAGTTTCTTCGCTATATTCCACCAAGTCCATTTTATTAATAGCAACGACCAGGTGTTTTATACCTAACAAGGAGGCGATAAAGGTATGGCGACGAGTTTGAACCTGAACACCATAACGTGCATCAATTAAAATAACCGCCAGGTCACATGTCGATGCGCCCGTTGCCATATTTCGGGTATATTGCTCGTGCCCAGGTGTGTCCGCAATAATAAACTTACGTTTTTGCGTCGAGAAATAACGATACGCAACATCAATGGTAATGCCCTGCTCTCGCTCAGCTTGAAGACCATCAACCAACAACGCCAAATCAATTTTCTCGCCCGTTGTGCCGTGTTTGGTTGTATCAGACTTTACCGCTTCCAATTGATCTTCATAAATCATCTTGGAGTCGTGCAATAGACGGCCTATTAATGTTGATTTTCCATCGTCCACGCTACCGCAAGTCAAAAAGCGCAACAGCTCTTTCTGTTCATGCTGCTTCAAATATTCATCGATGTTTTCTTCAATAAGATCAGATTGATGAGACATGTTGAAAAAAAATCCTCTTAATTTCTTTTGGCGCAAATACGCACTACTTAAGGGTAACGAAGCTTAATCATACAAGACCGATTCTTTGGTCCACTATGATCTCACTCACTACAAATGCTTCTAACGCTACTACGTTAGAAATACCCTTCTTGTTTTTTCTTTTCCATTGATCCAGAACTATCATGATCAATCACTCGGCCCTGACGTTCGGATGTTTTGGTCAATAACATTTCTTGAATAATTTCAGGCAAGGTTGTCGCATTCGATTCGACCGCGCCGGTCAGCGGGTAACAGCCCAATGTTCTGAACCGTACCATTTTCTCTTCGATAACATCGTTTTCTTCAATAGGCATACGGTCATCATCGACCATAATCATGGTGCCATCTTTCTCCACAACTGGACGCTTGGCCGCAAAATAAAGAGGGACAATGGGAATGCTCTCCAAATGAATATATTGCCAAATATCCAACTCGGTCCAGTTAGACAAAGGGAACACACGAATACTTTCGCCCTTATCTACTTTGCCGTTATAAATATTCCACAACTCCGGACGCTGACTCTTAGGATCCCAACGATGATTTTTATCACGAAAGGAATAAACACGCTCTTTCGCACGGGACTTTTCTTCATCGCGACGCGCGCCACCAAAAGCAGCATCAAAACCGTATTTGTTTAACGCCTGCTTTAGCCCTTGTGTCTTCATGATATCAGTGTGCTTCGCACTACCGTGTGTAAAAGGCCCGACACCCATATCAATGCCTTCCTGATTCTTATGCACGATAAGATCGAAACCTTTGTCTTTCGCCATTTGATCGCGAAATTCAATCATCTCCTTAAATTTCCATGTGGTATCCACATGCATCAAAGGAAACGGTAGCTTACCTGGCGCGAAGGCTTTTAACGCTAAATGCAGCATGACCGCTGAATCTTTACCCACGGAATATAGCATTACGGGGTTATCAAACTCGGCAGCGACTTCACGGATAATATGAATACTTTCCGCTTCCAGCTGTTTGAGATGGGTCATTGTGTAATCTGTGGTCATGATTGTTTTACACCAAAATGTCTGTAATTTATTCAGTCTTTAAGGGCCACGTTGCCTCAGGCAACGCGCAAGGAGTATAGCGAAAGGCCCTGCCGAATTTAAGAAGTAATAATATCTAAGCTTATGCCAATTTGTTTCGCTAAATCAGTGAAGTTCGGGAACGATGTCGCCACGTTCGCGCAGTCTTTCACGACTATTTCGCCCTTCGATCTTAAAGCTGCGATAGTAAATGACATCGCAATCCGGTGATCGTGGAAACTTTCTACTTCCCCACCTTGCAACTCACCACCTTGGATCACGATGCCGTCTTCTCGTGTTTCACAGTCGATTCCGAGAGTCGTTAAACCATCGGCCATCGCCTGAATACGATCCGTTTCTTTGACTCGTAACTCCTCAGCGCCAGACAGGATCGTCGTTCCTTCTGCGCAGGCAGCCGCTATAAATAATGCGGGGAACTCATCGATACCTAAAGGCACTTGGTCTTCTGGAATCGTAATGCCTTTTAACGGCGCATATTGCACTCTAATATCAGCAACAGGTTCACCACCGACTTCACGCTCGTTTAGGAGCCTTATATTCGCACCCATCAAACGTAAGACATTAATAACACCAACACGTGTTGGATTGATCCCAACATGAGTGAGCGTAACATCCGAATCTGGCGTAATTGCAGCGGCCACAAAAAAGAAGGTCGCCGAAGAAATATCGGCTGGAATATCAATATCACAGGCTTTAAGCGAACCGCCAGAGGATAATGAAATAGTATCGCCGTCACGTTGCACGTCGTAACCAAAACCGCGCAACATCCGTTCGGTATGATCACGTGTCGGCGCGGGCTCTGTGACTTTTGTTTCACCTTCGGCGTACAGACCAGCAAGCAACAAACAAGATTTAACCTGGGCACTCGCCATAGGTAATTTATAATCAAAACCTTTTAGCGCGTTGCCGCCATGAATGTTAATCGGGGGACGCCCTTCTTCAGCGGTATCGATCACAGCGCCCATTTCACGAAGCGGATTCGCCACTCGGTTCATTGGCCGCTTCGTTAAAGACTCGTCACCGGTCAACTCTGTATCAAAAGACTGCCCTGCCAAAATGCCAGACAACAAACGCATGGAGGTGCCTGAATTACCAACATAAAGTGGGCCCGTCGGTGGCGTTAACCCGTGAAGGCCGACACCGTTCACCGTGACACAACCATCATTAGGGCCTTCAATAACCACCCCCATATCACGAAAGGTTTGCAATGTAGCTAACGCATCTTCACCCTCTAAAAAGCCCTCAATATGGGTAACACCTTCAGCTAGAGCTCCCAACATAATGGAACGGTGAGAAATAGATTTATCGCCAGGAACACGAATTGTCCCCTTTGCACTGCCACCAGGAGCGACTTTATAGGTGATCATATGAGTATCTGTTTTATGCATTGCGGCACTGTATGATTGATGGGTCAACATGGAGGTAAATCGATCACGAGCAACTTTGGCCCGCGTAAAAATACCCGTAATATCTTTAGAGTCTTCTTGTTCGATTGCGCATTTCAAACGGTTTAAATTGTCTGAAAACATTTCGATGGAATCTAAAATCGCGTCTTTGTTAGCAAGCATAATATCTCGCCACATAATCGCATCACTGGATGCAATTCTGGTGAAATCTCGAAAGCCACCAGCGGCGTACCGAAAAATATTTTCATTCTGGCTATCGTGGGCCAAGGTATCCACTAACGAAAAAGCGATAACATGGGGTAAATGACTGGTTGCCGCTAAAATAACATCATGTTCGTCGATATCCATTTCGAGAACTTCGGCACCTACTGCTTTCCAAACGGCACGGACTTTTTCTTTATGCGTATCACCACTATAATCAAAGGGCGTCAATATTACGCGATGCTTGTCGTACAAATTGGGATCAGCCGCCTCAACACCACTTTTTTCGGAACCCGCTATCGGATGGCCTGGCACAAACTGCGCTTGTGGTGCACCATAAACCTCAATAACGTCGTTGCGAATACTGCCTTTTACGCTGGCACCATCCGTAATGGTGACATTACTCGAAACACAGGCTTTAATCTGATTAAGAATATGCTTAACGGTAAGCGTTGGCACAGCAACGAATATTAAGTCCCGTTCGCCCAGTTCATTGGCAACTTTCGCGATATCCGTGTACGCACGATCAACAATCCCTAGCTCACACGCTCGGTGGCAAACCTCTTCTCGACGCGCAATTCCAATCACTTCTTTACATTGATTTCGCTGTTTTAAGCTGGCAGCCAAACTGCCACCAATTAAACCTATACCGATAACAACCAATTTATCGATAACAGGAGAAGACTGTAATTCAGCAGGTTTTGGCACGCGTTAAAACCGAGAAGTTAAAGGACGCCGACGGGGTATGACCCGAGGACTTTAATATCGGCCACGCGCTTTTTCACTTCACTAATCGCGGCTGCAACTTTCTCGTCATTCACATGACCAGACAGGTCGATAAAGAAAAGGTAATTCCACGTACCCGAGCTGGATGGCCGTGTTTCCAAGCGCGTTAAATCGACATTAAGTGAATGAAACGGCTGCAACAAATCATGCAAAGCACCTGGCTCATTTTTAGTCGATACAACGATTGATGTTTTATCATCACCACTGGGCCCCACTTCATCGCGACCAATAATTAAAAACCGCGTGGAATTATCTGGGCGATCTTCAATATTTTTTGCTTGGCTGGTTAAACCGTAAAGTTTCGCTGCAATTTCACCCGCGATCGCAGCAGAATTCCATTCACCTTTAATGCGTTTTGCGGCTTCAGAATTACTGCTTACTGCAACACGCTCGACATTTGGGTAATGCTCATCCAACCATTTACGGCATTGAGCTAAAGACTGCGCGTGTGAATAGATGCGCGTAATGCTATCCGTCTTGGTGACATCAGAAACTAGCAAGTGATGATGAATGCGTAAGACCACCTCACCACAAATTTTGACATTACTATCGACAAAGTTATCGAGTGTATGCGTCACAACACCTTCTGTAGAGTTTTCTACCGGCACCACCCCGTAATGCACTGCCCCAGAGGCAACCTCTCGAAATACAGCATCGATCGCCGACATAGAAACCGTCACCGCCGACTCGCCGAAATGTTTTAGCGCGGCCTCTTGGGTATAAGTCCCTTGAGGGCCAAGATATGCGACATGTATAGGGTTTTCTAAGGCCAAACACGCCGACATTAACTCACGAAATAAGCGTCCAACATCTTCGTTTTTTAAAGGGCCTTTATTACGCTCCATGGCCCGACGCAACACTTGTGCCTCGCGTTCTGGCCGATAATACGTCGTCGTTTTAGTAACAGACTCATCAGAAAATTTTGCTTTTACCGTAGCGACATCCATTGCACATTGTGCGCGGGCGCTAAAAAGCTCACCGAGTTTTCCATCGATATCATCGATCTTATCGCGAAGCTCAGAAAGTAATTTCGCTTCTTCTTCGTTCTTCTGCTGCTGCTGAGTCTGTTCTGATTTATCTGACACAAACAAAAACCTTAATCTTCTGATTCTTCATTGCTGGCCGCAGGAGCATCACCCGAGTTTTCACCACCTTCATTCGTCTCGGCGCTCTCATCCACGCTCTCGTCAGCCAAGGCGTCGTCATCCCCCAAACCTTCTTCGATACGCTCAATACCCACTATATGCTCACCAGTTTTCACTTTAATTAAGCGAACACCTTGAGTATTTCGTCCAAGCACCGATACTTCATCGACACGCGTTCTCACCAATGTTCCTTGATCAGAGATGAGCATGATCTCTTCACCGTCAAGCACTTGTACCGCGCCAACCAAATCACCGTTACGTTCGGACGTTTGCATACCTATCACACCTTGCGAACCACGGCCTTTCGTTGGGAAGTCGTTTACATCCGTACGCTTACCAAAGCCGTTTTCACTTACAGTAAGCACCTTGCCACCTTCAACTGGCACAACCATTGAGATAACACGATGCCCTTCCGCCAAACGAATACCACGCACACCGCGTGATACACGGCCCATGGAACGAACTTGCTCTTCAGTAAAACGCGCAGCCTTACCATTAGAGGACATTAATACAATATCCTGCTTACCATCGGTGACTGTAGTGCCAACCAAATGGTCACCCTCAACCAACTCAATCGCACGTAAACCCACAGAACGCGGGCGAGAGAATTGCGTTAACGGTGTTTTCTTAACGGTACCGTTTGCTGTCGCCATAAAAATGAAGTGATCATCATCAAATTCACGAATTGGCAGCATAGACGTAATACGCTCACCTTCATCCAGCGGCAATAAATTCACTACAGGACGACCGCGTGACTGACGACCAGCAACAGGGATTTGGAACACTTTCAACCAGAAGACTTTACCTGCATTGGTAAAACACAATATGTAATCGTGCGTGCTTGCAATTAATAGGTGCTCAACAAAATCTTCATCTTTCACTGAAGTTGCCGCTTTACCCATACCACCACGTCTTTGTGCTTGATAGGCATCTAATGGCTGACTCTTCGCATAACCACCATGAGAGATAGTAACAACGCGATCTTCTTCCGTAATTAAGTCTTCAACACTTAAATCTGTCTGAGAATGCTGAATATCAGTACGGCGCTCATCACCGTATTCGTCAACAATCTTTTCCAACTCTTCGCGAATAACCGCCATCAAACGCGCGGGGTCACCCAATATTTCCAAATACTCGCCAATCAGCTTTAAGCGCTCTTCATACTCAGCGATAAGCTTATCGTGCTCCATACCAGTAAGGCGGTGCAGACGCAATTCCAGAATGGCTTGAACTTGCGCGGGAGACAAATGATATTTGCCATCCCTTACGCCAAACTCTTTTCCTAGCTCATCTGGACGGCAAGCATCCGAACCTGCACGCTCAAGATAACCTTGAATATCGCCCATGGCCCAAGCCTTACCTAACAAGGCTTCTTTCGCCTCAGCAGGCGTTGACGAGCCTTTAATCATTGCAATCACTTCATCTATATTGGCAATCGCAACAGCAAGACCTTCCAGTACATGGCCGCGTTCACGTGCTTTGCGCAACAAATAAATCGTTCTACGCGTAACCACTTCACGGCGATGCTTGATAAAGTGCTCTAACAGCTCTTTAAGATTCAATATCTTCGGCTGGCCATCAACCAAGGCCACAACATTGATACCAAATACATTTTGCATTTGGGTTTGAGCGTAGAGGTTGTTTAAAACAACATCGCCCATTTCACCACGTTTAATTTCAATCGCAATACGAAGGCCGTCTTTATCTGACTCATCTCGAATTTCAGAAATACCTTCGATTTTTTTCTCTTTTACTAGCTCAGCGATTTTTTCAATCAAACGAGCCTTGTTCACCTGATACGGTATTTCGTGAACAATAATACTTTCGCGGTTATTTTTTTCATTAACCACCACTTCCGCTTTCGCACGAATATAAATACGGCCACGGCCAGTACGATACGCTTGCAGAATACCTGCACGACCATTAATGATGCCTGCCGTCGGAAAATCTGGGCCAGGAATAAATTCCATCAAATCATCGATAGTCGCTTCAGGCTGATCGATCAAATGCAAACAACCTTTAACAACTTCAGTAAGGTTATGAGGAGGGATATTAGTTGCCATACCCACGGCGATACCGGACGACCCATTTACAAGTAGGTTTGGCACTCGCGTCGGCAATACAGCAGGAATGTGTTCGGTGTCATCGTAGTTAGGAACAAAATCGACGGTTTCTTTATCAAGATCGGACAACAGCTCATGTGCAATTTTAGACATCCGAACTTCGGTATAACGCATCGCTGCTGCGCTGTCACCATCAATAGAACCGAAGTTACCCTGACCATCGACCAGCATGTAACGCAACGAGAAAGGCTGAGCCATACGCACGATAGTGTCGTATACCGCAGTATCACCATGAGGGTGATATTTACCAATCACATCCCCGACAACACGAGCAGACTTCTTGTATGGCTTGTTCCAGTCATTATTGAGTTCGTTCATCGCGAACAGTACGCGCCTATGAACGGGCTTTAACCCATCGCGAACATCGGGCAAGGCACGGCCAACGATAACGCTCATCGCGTAATCGAGGTAACTTTGCTTCAGCTCATCTTCGATGTTTACTGGGAGGATTTCTTTAGCTATATCACCCATTTAGATCTGGAGTTCCTGTCTTATCGTATCTGCAATAAACCACTAATCAAAAACGCTCCAGGGATAAAACTACCACCCAAAACGCCCCCAAAACCAGGGAATAGAAAGCAGAAATGTTAATCGGAATGCTAGTCGGAGTTGGCCGCCTAATATTATTTTGTTGTTGTCATTCTTACTGTCAAAACTGCCGCTATTCCACGCAATCAAAACAGCGACTTTTCACGCCAGGAAAAATGTAAGTTTCCCGCCGATAAAAACCCAAAATTCTACCATAAAATCAGTACGATAGGCAGCTTTAACTGGCCTTGTAAGCCAGTGAGATGAACATTATTCCCATACCAAGATTTGGCGGTATACTGCCCCCTTCTAAGCCAAGGCAAATACCTCAGACAGGCAGCACAAATCGCATGCAAAACCAGCATAACGATCAAAATTCAAGCCATCCTCAACAGATAGACCAACTTATCCATGCTTCTTGGATTATTCCGGTCTGCCCCCGCGGTCGTATTCTCGAGGGTTGCGCCATCGCAGTAGATGGCGAACACATCATAGATATTGGACTATCAGCTGAATTGAAAGCCCGCTTTTCGCCAAAAGAAGCACTAGACCTTACTGGGCACGCCCTCGTTCCAGGCCTTATTAACGCCCACGGGCATTCAGCCATGTCGCTTTTGCGGGGCTATGCTGATGACAAGCCGCTGATGGATTGGTTGGAAAACCACATATGGCCAGCCGAGCAAACATGGGTATCTGATGAATTCGTGCGCGATGGATCTACGCTAGCAATGGCGGAAATGCTCGCCTCGGGAACAACGTGCTTTTCGGACATGTATTTCTGTCCAGAAGACACGGCTGCGGCATCGCTAGAAGTCGGTATGCGCACACAAATAGCCTTTCCTGTACTCGATTTCCCTACGGTTTGGGCGAGCGACGCAGATGAATACTTGCGTAAAGGTATCGCGTTACACGACCAGTACCGCGCTCACGAGCTTGTTAACGTGGTCTTTGGGCCACATGCTCCGTATACCGTTTCAGATGACCCGCTTCGCCGTATAGCCACCTATGCGGAAGAGCTTCAAGCCTCTATTCAAATACACCTTCATGAAACGGCGTTTGAAGTCCAAACCTCTATGGAACAATTCGGTATGCGCCCAACACAGCGCTTGGCGGATTTAGGCTTGCTAACACCTCTGACGCAATGCGTACATATGACGCAAATTAACGATCAAGACATCGAGTTGCTCACTCAAAGCGGCGCACACGTGGTGCACTGCCCAGAATCCAACTTAAAACTAGCGAGTGGCCTCTGCCCTGTTGATCGCCTGCAAAAGAGCGGCGTTAACGTTTGCCTTGGTACCGACAGCCCCGCCAGTAATAACGATCTAGATCTTTTTTCTGAAATGAAAACAGCCGCGTTAATTGGCAAACTTTCCGCCGAGAACGCTGCCGCACTGGATGCAAGCACGGCATTAGAAATGGCTACAATTAACGGCGCGAAAGCCCTCGGCATGGAAAATTTGATAGGTTCGTTAGAACCAGGGAAGAAAGCAGATATTGTGGCCATAGATTTATCCGGTGCAGCACATCAACCAATGTACGACCCGATCAGCCAAATCGTTTACACGAATGTCGGCCATTGTGTCAGTAATGTTTGGGTAAATGGAAAACACCTCGTAGACAACGGCCGCCTAACCACTATCGACGCCGATGCTCTGAAACAGAAAACACGTATGTGGCAAGAAAAAATAGCGAGATAACGAACAATGACCGTCGCACAAAATATCGATGAGAAAGAAATCGAAAAGTTTGAAAAAATGGCCAGTCGCTGGTGGGACCCAGAAGGCGACTTTAAACCGCTGCACGATATGAATCCAATACGCGCAAATTATATTGATGAAGGCTCCCCTGTCGCAGGGAAAAGTATTTTAGACGTAGGTTGCGGCGGCGGTATTCTTTGCGAAGGCTTAGCCCATCGTGGTGCAAACGTTACCGGCATTGATATGGGTAAAGCGCCACTTGAAGTCGCGCAGCTGCACAAGCTAGAACATCAGCTCGATATTGATTATCAACAAAGCACTGCAGAAGCCTTCGCCGAAGATCATTCAGAATCATTTGACGTCGTGACGTGTTTGGAGATGCTGGAGCATGTACCCGACCCAAGCAGCGTGATAAAAGCGTGTGCACAATTATGCAAACCTGGCGGCGATCTATATTTCTCCACCATCAATCGCACAGCTAAAGCCTACGCATTTGCAATTCTCGGTGCAGAATATGTGCTTCAAGTATTGCCAAAAGGCACACATGAATACAAAAAATTTATTCGTCCGTCAGAATTATCGCGAGACTTGCGAAACGCGGGGCTACAATTAGAAGATATTACCGGCATGACGTATAACCCAATCACGAAAAATTTTCGGTTAAACCCAAAAGATGTCGGCGTAAACTATATTCTTCACGCGAAAAAATCCGCATGACATTAAAAGCTGTTTTCTTTGATTTGGATGGAACGCTACTCGACACTGCGCCGGATCTATCCAAAGCGCTCAATCGCGTATTAGCTGAAGAAGGTAAAGACCCCGTACCTTTAGACGTCGCGCGTGACGTAGTATCGGATGGCGCCTACGCCCTACTGGAGTTAGGCTTCGGTTTTGGAAAAGATCACCCAGAGACAGCGCATTTGCGCCAACGATTGCTCGATTTTTATGTTGAAGACTTAGCTTCTGAAACAACATTTTTTCCGGGTCTTGGCGAACTCATACAAAAATTCGCTGACATTGATTTAAATTGGGGGATCGTTACAAACAAACCTGAGCCTTATGCGACACCGCTGATCGAGGACTTTGAGTTTGCGAGTCGCCCAGTGTGTTTAATTTGCCCTGAACATGTAACGCATAGAAAACCGCACGCCGAACCCTTAGACTTGGCATGTCGTCATGCGAGCTGTGAAAACGACACGGCAATCTATATTGGGGATCATCTTCGGGATATACAATGTGGTATTAATGCAGGGATGAAAACGATTGCCGTAAACTATGGCTATATTCGTGAAAACGATAGCGCACACAAATGGGGTGCGGATCATGTTGTGGAAACGGGTGATGAGATTTGGCCCATAGTTGAACGGTATTTGTGATTCGCCGGTTGCTGCTCGGAGTAGACAAGAGTGGAAAATATTTAACACGCCGTGAACCCTTCCTTGGGGGCTCGACTGCCGCATCCATGCGGCAGACGGTCAAACATTTTACACTCTTATCCACCCCTAGGGCTGTTCTGGTATTTTCAGCAAAACCTCAAAACCAATAACGAACATCTTATTTCAAGACACAAACAATAGATTTTTAGATTAGGAAACACCTAATGTTAGATAAGACTTTTTTTGATCAATATTCACCAGCCAAAGATTTGTTAAAAGACAAAATCATATTAGTGACCGGCGCAGGGGATGGTATTGGCCGTGTAGCGGCACTTACATTTGCAGAATACGGCGCAACGGTCATATTACTCGGCCGCACCATACAAAAACTGGAAGCCGTATACGATGAAATCGAGAAGCTTGGCTTCGCTCAACCTGCGATTTTCCCTCTGAACCTGGAAGGCGCAACAGAACATGATTACGAGGCGATGTTTGATAGCATTAATGATGCGTTTGGTCGCTTAGATGGTTTGCTTCATAATGCAGCGGAGCTTGGCCCAAGAACACCACTTGCGCAATACCCTCTTGGGGAATGGCAGAAACTCGTTCAAGTAAATCTGACCGCTCCGTTCACCATGACCAAGTCCTTGTTACCGCTTTTAGAGAAGTCAAACTCAGCAAGCATTCTATTTACAAGCTCGTCAGTTGGAAAACAAGGCCGTGCGTTCTGGGGCGCTTACGCGGTGACAAAAGCCGGATGTGAAAACATGATGCAAACACTTGCTGATGAATACGACGGCGACCCAAGCCTTCGTGTAAACACGCTGAACCCAGGCGCGACTCGCACAACCATGAGATCACGCGCCTACCCTGCCGAAAACCCTGGCACGGTGACAGCGGCTGAAGCGATTATGATGCCATATTTGTATTTAATGGGGGAGGACAGCAAGGATGTAAGTGGGCAACAGGTTGATGCGCAGCCTAAAAGCTAACATATCGCACAATGCATTATTAATTGGGTAAGTCTAAGGCTAGGCCTACCCTTTTAATTCCAGATCAAAGGTCAATTTCCTATACGACCTTCGTTTTTAACTTCTGAATCTGATCTCGCAATTCCGCAGCTTTCTCAAATTCCAAATCTTTTGCGGCGGTAAACATTTCTTTTTCAAGCACTTCAATGTGCTCCCATAATGATTTTCCATCCGGAACATCCACTTGGTAATCTTTTCTTTTCTCGGCGACTTTTTTGCGCGAACCCGGTTTAGAACCAGGTGCACGGGCACCTTCCATGATGTCGGCGACTGACTTCACAATTCCTTTAGGGGTTATGCCATTCGCTTCGTTAAATTCTGTTTGTTTTTTACGGCGACGCGCGGTTTCATCCATAGCGCGCTGCATTGAACCAGTAATTTTATCTGCATATAAAATTGCGTGACCGTTTACGTTACGTGCGGCACGGCCAATGGTTTGAATTAAGGAGCGGTCTGATCGAAGGAAGCCTTCTTTATCGGCATCAAATATAGCGACCAAAGCAACTTCGGGCATATCCAGCCCTTCTCGTAACAAGTTAATGCCCACTAAAACATCGAATTCTCCGATACGTAAATCCCGAATAATTTCTACCCGCTCTACGGTATCGATATCAGAGTGGAGGTAGCGCACACGTACGCCATGATCCATAAGATATTCGGTCAGATCTTCAGCCATACGTTTAGTAAGCACGGTAATCAATATTCGATCACCCTTCGCAACGCTTTTGGCTATTTCAGACAAACAATCATCGACTTGTGTTTGCGCTGGGCGGACTTCCACTTCAGGGTCAACAAGACCGGTTGGCCGTACTACCTGCTCAACAACTTGATCTTGTTTTTCTGCTTCGTATTTCCCTGGCGTTGCGGAAACGAAAATCGTTTGTGGCGCTAAGCGCTCCCATTCGTCGAAACGCATCGGGCGATTATCTAAGGCTGAAGGTAAACGAAAGCCGTATTCCACTAAAGTTTCTTTTCGCGACCGATCACCTTTATACATCGCGCCTAATTGCGGTACCGTTACATGAGACTCATCCAGCACAAGCAAAGCATTATCTGGCAAGTAATCATATAAGGTCGGTGGTGCGGCTCCCGCCTCACGGCCAGAGAGATAACGGGAATAATTTTCAATGCCGGTGCAGTAACCCAACTCCTGCATCATTTCCAAATCATATTTAGCGCGCTGTTCTAATCGTTGCGCTTCAACAAGCTTATCGATAGAACGAAGTTGCTCAAGCCGCTCCTTTAATTCAACTTTTATATGCTCGACCGCTTCGAGTATACGCGAACGAGGTGTTACGTAATGCGATTTAGGGTAGATGGTATAACGCGGTACCTTCTGGAAAATTTCCCCCGTGAGCGGATCAAAAATAGAGATCTTTTCTATTTCCTCATCAAACAATTCTATTCGCACCGCTTCTGTATCGGAATCTGCAGGAAAGACATCAATAACATCACCACGCACACGGTATGTACCACGCTTAAAATCTATATCGTTGCGCTCGTACTGCAGTTCCGCTAAACGACGAAGCGCCTGACGCTGGTCAAGCCGATCACCACGAACAACATGCAACATCATTTTCAAATAAGAATCGGGATCACCCAAACCATAAATAGCAGAAACCGTTGCAACAACAATGGCATCTTCACGCTCCAGCAAGGCTTTTGTGGCAGACAAACGCATTTGTTCAATATGCTCGTTTACGGAAGCATCTTTATCTATAAAAGTATCGGAAGATGGCACGTAAGCTTCTGGCTGATAGTAATCGTAATATGAAACAAAATACTCAACGGAATTATCGGGGAAGAATTCTTTGAGCTCACCATACAGCTGTGCGGCCAAGGTTTTGTTATGCGCCATCACCATGGTCGGGCGCTGTACTTGCTCAATCACATTCGCGATGGTAAAAGTCTTTCCCGATCCGGTAACCCCTAACAAGGTTTGATGGGCAAGACCTGACTCCAAACCATCAACTAAGGATTCGATAGCCGCAGGTTGATCCCCTGCGGGCTTATATTTACTGTGTATTTTAAATGGCTTCGACATAGCGTCAGCACTCTACCGATTCTTCATCATCCAACAGGAATGGATTTTTTGATTACGTTCGAAATCAGGATCTAGGGTTTCTTTAGTTATATCTTTAACCTGATATTTTTCAGTCAACGCAACATCCAACTTAAAGCTACGCAGATTATTTGAAAAATAGAGAACGCCGTCTGTATCTAGCAGCTCCATACATCGATTTACCAGCTGTACATGGTCCTTTTGGATATCCAATACCGTATCCGTATATTTTGAATTTGAGAAACTGGGCGGATCCAACATAATAATATCAAAACCCTGACGGCAGTTTCGCAACCACTCAACACAATCAGCACGATCTAAACGATGTTGATTAGAACGAATATTATTAAGAGAATAGTTACGTTGGGCCCAATCTAAATACGTGTTCGACATATCAACACTTACCGAGCTTTCCGCACCACCCAATATCGCTTGCACAGATGCTGTTGCGGTATAGCAAAACAGGTTCAAAAATCGCTTACCGCTCGCCTCTTTTCGGATACGCGCCCGTAAGGGACGATGATCGAGAAATAAGCCAGTATCTAAATACTCGTGTAAATTCACATACAGTTGCGCACCCTGCTCTTGTACGGTAAAAAAATGCTTTTCGTTCTGCTGGTCAGATTTTTGATACTGTGAACTACCCTTTTGTCGCATACGCGTTTTTGACACGAGCTGCTTCGGGTGTAATTCAAAAGCTTGCACGGTTGCCTGGCAAATCTCTTGAAAACGAATTTGTGCTTTTTTCTCGTTAATCGTTTTAGGTGCCTGATATTCTTGCACATGATACTGATCACCATATACATCTATCGCGGCCGCATACTCGGGCATATCCGCATCATAAAGCCGGTAACATTCAACGTCTTGCTTCCGAATCCACTTATCCAAACGCCTACGATTTTTCTTCAATCGGTTAAAGACCATCTGTGCGCCTTCCGATAAAGGAGCGGTGCTAACATCACGATCTTCTCTTAACGTCGCTTCACCGCCGACAATATCAAACATGTGTAACTCAGCAGCGATTTTTCCGTTAAAGAACTTATATTTATTCTTTGCCCGTAAACGCATCTCTCTGGCAAGTTCGACATTGCTTGTAAACACACCTACCTGCCAACCAGGCAAGCCTTCCTTCACCACCTGCCCTAGGATTCTATAATCTTCCCGCAAGTCTTCTATTTCGCCTAAACGTTCACCGTATGGCGGGTTACAAATAAGTAACCCAGTGACGTCAGTAGGCTCTTCAGAAAGGCTTAAATCGGCAACGGGTTTTGTGTTTAAACGAATCACCGATCGGAACGGCGTGCATGCAACATTATTTTCCGCAATGCCGACAACACGACGATCAATATCACTGCCTTGTATAATAGGAAAAGAATCATCTAGCGCACGCATACTTGCCTTGGCTTCCGCTTTTACCTCGTCCCAGGTGACTTTATCGTGCGAGGCTAAATTTTCACAGGCAAACCGATCGCGCATCAAACCTGGCGCCATATTTGCGGCCATCATCGCAGCTTCAATTAAAAAAGTACCTGAACCACACATTGGGTCCATCAATGCGATGCGTTTATTTTCTTGTTTCGCTTGCTCTACTAATTTTGGCCAACCCGCACGATATAGTACCGCCGCTGCCAAGTTTTCTTTTAACGGTGCCGCACCCTGTTTGCCACGGTAACCACGTCGATGAAGGCTCTCGCCGCTTAGGTCCAGCGAGATAATTAAACTTACTTTTGTTAAGCGAACATTGATACGTACATCGGGAGTAAGCTTGTTGACATTGGGCCGCTCTTTTTCTAAACGAACAAAACGATCAACAACCGCGTCCTTTGTCTTCTGTGCACCAAATTGCGTATGTTTAATCTCTTCGTTACTGCCAACGAAATCGACCACAAAACTCATACCATCGGCAATATAATCTTCCCAAGGCACTTGATAAACAGCACTGTAGAGATCTTTCGCATCTTTTGCTTTTTCTTTCGCAAGCGGCATTAATATACGATTCGCAAAACGTGTCCACAACAAGACTTTATAAATCGTCGATTGAGACGCACTAAAGCTCACACCAGCAGCAGTTTGCTTTATGCCGCTAACACCAAGGTCAGCAAGCTCTTCCTGGAGGATATTCTCTATGCCTTTCGGACAACTGGCGAAATAGTTAGATTCGGTATCGTTTTTGCTCATTATGCATTCCGGCCATATAGGATTCGCTGGCTATAAAAATTTGATCGTTCACTTTCTCGGCTAGCTCTGGGACACTTGTCGTCCGCCTTCGTTGTGCGGCATACCAAGAGTCCAATCGACTCTAACATTTGCGGGCACGCTGCTCCGGTAAGTAGAGATCTAGCATTTCACTTCCGCCTCGTGCTCGCTTGGCTCTCCAGCCACTCTTTCTTCTATCTCATCCTTAAGGTAGTTTTGCCTATGAAACGTCAAAAAAGAACTGGTTCAGATCTCGCTCTCTCTCGTGGATACCAAGCAGGCATGGTCGGGAAATCCCGCAATTTGTGCCCTCACGAATCAGGGGAAGCCCGACATATGTGGCTTACCGGATGGCGTTCTGGTAGGCAAGACCAGTGGGACGGGTTCAACACTCTGGCGCAAGTCCAAAAGCTAAGCAATATGTAGGAAGTGCCCTAGTCTCAAGCCTCAGTTAGCTATTAGCTTCCTTGAGGCTCCCTCATCCTTTCTGGCTTCTTATGATTTGAGAATACCCCACCAAACCCTATCCACAAATCGCGCTTCAATAGCCGGTATATAGTGGCTATTAGTGACTATCGGTTCAAAATCTCGTGGATTAAACTCGGCCCTTTGTAAATAAAGCCACTGTAGATCTGAACAAGGCTAGCTCCAGCATCTAATTTCGCCTGAGCAGTTGCCCCGTCAATGATGCCACCAACACCGATAATCGGTATCTTGCCATCTAAATGGGTGGCCAATCGTCGAATCGTCTCTGTGGAAAGCTCCGTCACAGGTACACCGCTTAGGCCACCCGCCTCATCTTTATGCTTGGAGCTTTCAACACCAGCGCGCCCAATCGTAGTATTTGTGGCGATTACGCCATCTATCTCATATTCGAGCAGCTTGCCAGCAACTTGAGCAAGCTCATCTTCGTTCATATCCGGTGCGATTTTCACGGCGATGGGCACTCGCTTACCATGCTCAGCGGCCAAGGCCCCTTGGGTCTCTTTCAAACCAGACAATAAATGATCAAAGGCTTCACCAAATTGCAGATCCCGCAGGCCTGGCGTATTGGGGGATGAGATATTGATAGTAATGTAATCCGCGTGGGCATACACACGCTCCATACAAAAGCGGTAATCGTCTAGGGCATTCTCTTCTGGCGTCGCTTTATTCTTGCCGATATTGATCCCTAAAACTCCCTGATAACGCCGTGCTTTCACGTTCTCAACCAAGTGTTCAACGCCCTTATTGTTAAACCCCATCCGGTTGATGATCGCTTGCTGTTCCGGCAAGCGGAATAAACGAGGCTTAGGGTTCCCAGGCTGCGGCTTCGGCGTAACCGTGCCGATTTCCACAAAACCAAACCCCATTTCGCCAAGCCCATTGAAATAGTCGCCGTTTTTATCGAGCCCTGCCGCCAAACCCACAGGGTTGGGGAAGTTGATTCCCATCACCTCAACCGGCTCATATTTGGGTGTTGGGCAAAATGGTTTAATCAGCCGCAAACGCTCAGCTGCGCCGATGAGGTCGAGCGACAGTTCGTGGGAAGTCTCAGGGTCAAGAAGGAATAGCAGCTTACGGGCAATAGAGTACATATAGGGCTTAATATCGAATGTTAAGATCTGTTTAAAACGTCGGCAAGAATACAGAAAACAAGGTCTACAGTCGATCAATGGATTGAAATTTCATGTCATCATCGAAGCAAATCCTAAATGATCCAGAAATCCCCTTCCGAGTCACATACTTCTGAAGAATACGTGCGGGAAAACGAATCGAACGCCCGTCGCGAGAGTAGGTCCGCACTGCATTTGCGGACCCCTGGTACATTTTCAAATACTCGTCAGCTTTAATGTGAATATCAATAATTAAGCAGTGCACAACTCCCCCAAATTGAGTGCTCTGAGGGTAATTATAGTCGCTAATATTGTGCTTTCTGAACTCACGCTTGCGATCACCAACGAGGCGCTATCAGGGCGGTCAGCGGACCGAGCACACAATCCACGTATCGGCGTTGGCACCAGGAAAACGGGAATAAAATACGCCAAAATATTGTGTTTTCAAGCCTTCATTTACATGTTTACGGGAAATTTACTGCCTAACGCACTATACACACCACCTTTATATACACAGAACCGCTTGTTTGGCAGGTGACCCCACAGACGATGTAAATAAGTCACTTTTCAGTATCACAATTCTCATTGTAAAAGTGCGGCACTATTGCCGTTAAAGGATGGCAGCATAGGCTGGGCAACGCTAAATTGCGCCCACGTGCTGACGGCAAACCGCAGCGCTATCTAATGCAACATCTTATGCACTGAAACGTTATTCGACCATCATAAAAAGGAACTTAAAATGAAAACTTCATCCAAGATTTTCTCAAGTAGCTTAAAACTTATTGGCGCATGCCTCGCAATACTCTCGCTTAGCGGATGCCTGCTCACAAGCCCATACTGGAACCAGGAATTCTCCAGCCATACCAACCAAATCCCACTTCAAGCATGGACCACCGATACCGCACACTCGGTCACCTTTGAATGCTCCCCTGCATACCATGGTGGCCTTTATCCCTATTGGGGCCCTACGTGGAGCGCAGTGACAACAGTTTCTCCTGACTTGCCAGGCGTACTGGATTCAGCCGGAGCACGCGTCTATAGCGCGGCATACAAAGGTGTATTACCAGAAAGCTGCTGGCGACAAGACCCTGGCAACAACATTTGGTACGCCGCTATTCGTGCCGTCCAAGACGGAGACGAATTCAGTACCTTTGATAAAGTCGGTTTGGAATGCCTAGGCCGTGAGAATGGCAGCGCTGCAAGCTGGTTTGGCTGGATTGGTGACAGCTGTACAAAAACCTACTCCAATTCAAATAACGATATTCCTTATGTGATTTTCAGAGCGCAATCTTAAGTGTTCTAAAAGAATGTAAAGGCCACGAGGAGCTCAGCGCACCTCGTGGATTTTACTTTTCATGAAACGGACAACAAACGAAAGGAAGAAAATCCATGAACATAACCCAACCATCCACAACATTAATCGCCATGTTGCTATGTATGCTCGCAGCCATCGCTTTCTATAAAACGCAAATGCCCCAAAGCCAAAAAGCATCGGGCATTCAAATAAATCAAAGACAACAACACCCTAACACCGCTACAGCGCCCAGCGTTTCACAAGAAAAACTACAAACGGCTATCGCTCTGCTCACTTCAAAACAGTCGTCCAACAGAACTTCCGCCGACAAAGCTCCGGAGCAACTCGTTTATCAGACCGTCGAAAACAGCCAAAGACTAATAAAAGGCGAAAATATCGATAACACCACGTCCCCTTTTGACATATTGCCCATTCAATCACCAGCCCTTCAATACGATACAACAAAAAATCACATAACCGACTTGGAGGAAAAGTTATTAACCGAGGAATACGACGGAGAATGGGCTCCAGAAATGGAAATAAAAGCTCGGAATATCTTCAAAAAAGCAGCACTAAAAAATAGTAATATAGAAACAACAGATTGCAGAACCAGCTTATGTAAAATCACCATCACCCATAAGGATGCCGCGGCCGAACAAACCTTTTATAACGCCTTAGCACCAATATTCCAAGATCAACGCGGCAAACTTGTTCGGCAACTAAGTGATGACGGGCGACCATCGACTACGCTCTATCAATTTAGAGAAAACGCACACAACCAAAAGTAGTACCTATTTACCATTTTTTTTGACAAACTTAAGGCCAAAGCGTATTTCTTGACAATACGCATTCCACCGTCATCGAAAATGAGGCCGCTCTGTGTTTAAGGGAAGTTTAGTATTCTATCTGATCTATTTATTATCGGCACAACTTGCCCACGCCGCACCCCATTCAACAACATCAACACCCCCGCTAAACGCCAACGGTCAAAACTTTCCCTCAATGGCCATCGGCCTAAATGGTGTTGCATATTGGAACCCGAACTTTTCCTTTATAGACCTAATGAAGCAAGCCACCGCAGGCGAGTTACAACCTGTATCCGGCGCACCAGCGGGAACCACTGTCCAACTCTACGATGCAATGGAAGCTCAAGGCCTATTGGATGAAAACGGCTGGCCAACCGAGCTGCCACAACACTACTACTGGTCATCGCTCGTCAGCGCGGATGCGGACCATGTCCCCAGTCAACGTGGTCGCTATGTCGTACGTTACAAAGGTAAAGGCAACGTTAGTGTCGTCACCAATGGACAAACATTGTATGAAGAGGCTAACGAAATTGGTTTTACGATCAATTCCGACCAGCTATTTATACAAATCAAAATCGAAACAACAGACACCGAAAAAGACGGTGACTACGTTCGTGACATCACCGTTATGAAAGAGGATCATCTTCCTTTACACGAACTCGGCCTTATTTTTAATCCCAGCTGGCTCGCACTCGTACAAGACATGCGTGTTTTACGCTATATGGACTGGCAATTTACAAATGGATCGATAGAAACACAGTGGTCTGAACGAGCACGGCTCTCCACCAATAGCTGGGGCGTAACGCTCGAACGGAAAACACAAAAAGGCGTACCCATTGAAGCGATGGTACAACTTGCTAACTTAACGGGTACAGACCCTTGGTTTAATATCCCTTTTAATGCCGATAATAATTACGTACGTGAATTTTCTCGTTATGTAAAAACACATTTAGATCCAAAACTTATCGCCTATTTCGAGTATTCAAATGAAGTATGGAATTGGATATTTAGCCAAACACATCAATCTCAAGAAGCAGGCCAAAATTTATTCGGTGATAGCTTTGGAGAATACCCACTACGAGAATACTACGGTTACCGAAGCGCACACATCAGCGATATTATTCATGATGAATTTGGAAAGGAAGCCAGGGGGCGACTCCATTTTACACTTGCGACTCAAACCGACGATAACAACTACGCACTACTTACTGCGATAAACGGCGCTAAACACTACTGCAAAACTCACGGAAAAAACCTAAACGACCTTATTCATTCTGCAGCGGTCACTTGGTATTTTGGTATTCCTGCCGAACTCAATAAATATGTCGCCGAATGGATTGAAACCTACGGAGAAGATGTCGCAAAAGATATGATCTTCTCTCAACTGAACGGTGAAAAAAACCACTTCAAAGGCGTACCAGAAAACGAACAGCCCAATATTGACAAGGTGTTGGAAAATATTCGCATTCAAGCGAAGCTGGCCACGCAATATAAGCTGGATACAATTTCCTACGAAGGTGGCACTCATCTACTAGGTTATGAAGAATACAACGAACCTCTTGCTGACTTTTTTATGGATGTGAACAACGACCCGCGTATGGCCGACCTCTACGAGATGACCCACGAGGGCTGGCTTAAGATACCCGGCGCGACCTTATTTAATCATTTTGTTGAGCTCAGCAAACACTCTCGCTGGGGCTCTTGGGGCGCTCTACGTCATTTGGAAGATAAAACTCCCCGCTGGGATTTTGTTCTCAAAGCTAACCGTGAAAACGGGAACTGGGAAAAACGCCACACCTCAACATTTGATCAAGGCCTCTTTCATGTCGGAGAGATGGCCAGCGAATCCATAACAGGTACAAACCAAGCTGATTTTATAAGTGGTCAAGGCGGCAACGATACGCTCACGGGCGGAGATCATAACGACGGCTTACACGGTGGTCTGGGGGCAGATACATTACACGGCGGATTAGGCGACGACGTGTTGATTGGAGGTGCTGGCGCAGACACGCTCTCTGGCGGGCCAGGGAAAGACCGTTTTGTGTTTACACAATATCACGATGAGCCAGATACCCTTTTGGATTTCGGCGCTGGAGACGTGCTAGACCTTAGTGATTACCTCCTCGGCCCCTCCCCGCGAAAAATGGACCACTATGTAGAGATCCAACAAGAAGATAAGGCTATCGTGATATTTGTAGATAGGGACGGAGCAGAGAATCGCTACCAAAAGCAGCTATTAGCCCGCATTACCATGCAAACATTGCCCTCCTCGGGCACAAGATCCGTAAATACAAAGTCGGTAATCGAAGCACTGATTATAGAATGACATGAGAGGCTAATTTCCTCCAGCTACAAGGTTTACTGCTAAACTGAAAGACGAAGCCAGTGTTCGGCCTAGGCCAAACCTTCGGCAGCTCATCTACAGCGAAGACTTCCCCAGGTTCTCTTCGAGATTACGGGGTTTTAGCTGTAGATAGACATTCAGTTTACGTGGCGCCTTACAACACTATGTCCGTTGAAGAAGATAACTTACGTTCGTTTAGCCGATATTGGTTCTTCCCCCATTGCGCCTGGAAAATTCCGGATACTGCAGAGCTACAAACAAAGACACCCGATGAACTAAAAGCTCTCGTCAGTAAATCCGTTATCGGGCTGCGCCCCGCCATTGAAAAAAATGACAGCGCAATCAAAGCCTTCCCAAAATGCGCGGACTCATTGGTAAGTGCACACCTAGATTCCATCGCACTAAAGTTTGGTTACGCCAACGAAAGTCAATCGGCTTTCATTACCAACAAAAAAGACCAAGCGCTAAAAGATTACGAAAATAATCAGTCCGTTATCGACGCTTTAAATAGCAACCTCGGGCTTAGAGCCGCCGCGTGTATATTCTTACTTCCGGAAGATAAAACAAAAATGCTAGGCAAAAATCTACTCTCCATCATGAATCTGCTTAAAGCGCGCGAGTCTTCGATTCTGAAAGGAAAAATAAAATGTGAACTACTGAAGTTTTCAATGTCGATGTGCAATGAGCTTAAACGCACAGAATACGCATCCGTCATCGAGATATTGGAAAAAGAACTATCGGCGCTATGTGAAAAAGCCAAAACTGCGATAGAAAAAATTCCAGCAGGCGTGATTGGCAATGAGTCCGTCAAAACACTTATCGAAAATGCCTTATCCGCAGTACCCCCGAACTCAGACCCAAAAATAAAATTGATTCAAACCTTCGATGTTGTGATCGATATCTATGCCCAAGCGAATACCGCAACCGCACAAAAACTATCTGGCCTCATACTCCCTATTGAAAAAGAGCATGACATCATTTCAATAGATCGCAGCCATTAGCTCTCACCACCAGAACACTGACTCAAAGAATTAATATAATCCTCTAAAGATTCGCCACACACCTCTTCATATTTTTCCCCCTCCTGAATAGATTGCATTCGATCAATACGAAAATTACGAAAGCTATTGCGTAAATAACACCACCCCGTTAACGTCCATACATACCCCCAAAAATACAACGCAAGCGGTTTGATTGTGCGTTCACTTCCATTACCGTCTTCGCGCGTATACTCAAATGATATTTTGAGTTTGTCATTAACCGCACGCCGTAGAACATCTACGTTATTAAAAATATCCGTCTCAAAATGATAAGGGTGTGCATACAGATGGCTTTCTTGTGTTAAATGCCGCAAGTGTTCTGGCAATGCGCCTTCGATTTTATCGATCGCCGTTTGAGCGGCCTTAGCTAACTCCTGACCACCCCAAGTCCCCACCATTCTCGCTCCCAGAACGATCGATTGAATCTCGTCCTGGCTGAACATAAGCGGTGGAATATCCATCGAGTGACGCAACACATAGCCAACACCCGCTTCACCTTCAACGGGTACGCCCGATAAGCTCAGGTCTTGAATATCACGATAAATCGTCCGCTCGGAGACCTCCAAACGCTCAGCGAGTGCTTTCGCTGTCACTAAGCGCCGGTTTCGTAAAATTTGAACAATCTGAAAAAGCCTATCGGCACGTCTCATCTATTTACTCGGTGTCATCTTATTCAGGCATCAACTCACTTCAGCGAATACAGCCCTACACGATTACCTTCTACATCCAAAATCTGAGCGAAGTACCCGCAATCACCCTCTTTAATGGCTGTTTTTGGGCACATAATTTCACTCCCTAAATGCTTTGCCCGCTCTAGTGCAGGCGCTAGATCTTCACCCGCATTTAGGTATACGATCGTCCCTTCCCTGCTCGGCTTATAATCAGGGCCCTTCACTAGCGCTCCCGAAATAAGGGCCGGATTGGCACTAAACATCGCCATCTCAAAACCTTCCATTTCGTCATCCGTAAAGCTTACATCAAACACCTCAGAATAAAAGGCCTTCGCGCGCGCCATGTCAGTAACCGGAATTTCACCCCAAGTAATAATATGGTTCATAATTTTCTCCAAAATCAATAAGTTATTAGGTAAATGCAGACTGCGGAATAAACTATACGTGAGGGCTCCTGACAGCATTCTGTCAGGAGGGGTGAAAGAAATGCAGATTATATGTGTAGAAAGCTATACGCAGTTTAGTTTGAGGATGTATGAGGTAACTAGGCGATCAAAACCACTAATTAATTTTCGCAGAAAACTCACGTATCAATTCCGGCCACCGTTCAAAATCTGAATAGCCCTTCGCAATATGAAGCGCCGATTGAGGTAGCAATCGATCCAATTCGGTTGCTGTTTCAAGTGGGTGACTAGGATCATCAACCCAGCCCAAAATCAGCGTCGGGATATCGATCGCCTGAATCTCGACAGGGGAAGGTAAGTCAGTCAAAGCTGCGCCCTTAAAAAGGTTTAATAGCGTCCGTCTCTTTAATGACTTCAGCCCATCCAAAGCCCCATGAACATTTCCGGTATGTTCATCTAGAAGCCACTGAGGAAGGATTCTTCCCATATCTCTTCCTATTATTTTTTCTAGAATGTTCCCGCCCAGTAAACCACCCATTCTGGCAAACTTTCGATATAGCTTCCCTTGCGCCACTCTCGTTTCCCAAGCTGTAGGCGGATTCATCAATATCATCCCTTTAACTCTATCTGGAGCAAGTAACCCAGCGTAGATGGATGTTGCACACCCCATGGACTGGCCGCCGGCAATAAAGCGATCTATTTCCAATTCATCAGCTATAGATAACATATCATTGGATAAGTTTTTCCAATGATAATCTTCAGGGAAATAAGAAGATTCCGTCTTACCGTGACCACGCGCGTCGTAGCGCACCAACCTTTGGCCAGCTGGAAATTGATCCCAACCATACATACCCAACAAATCTTCGCTGGCCATGCTCGCCATCAATCCATGCCCCCATAACAGCGCATCGCCGGAACCGGAGTCTTGAATATTAAATTCCAGGTTGTTAACTTTCATAGCCAATTCCCAATTAACGAATGACAAGCTAAACCGCTAAGTCATTTCGACTAGTGCTAGAGATGATAACAGAGAAGAATAAAGCGAGCGCCACAGGAAAGTGGCGCCCAGCAAAAAAACTAAGACAGGAAAATTATAGACTCTCGCTATGATCCGTCGCTTGAGCCAAATCGATCAACTCACGCATGGCGACTGAAAACATCGCGTAATCTGTCATCTGGGAGCCTTGCACTTCGTTCACCATATTGCGCCAGCGGTTCACTAGGTAAGTATGTTTTTCTGACCATAGGGCCAAGACTTCATCTAACGGGCGGCCTTTCTGTAAGCGAACTAATGCTACTGTAAGACGGCGTAATTGCGCCTCCAAGTCATCGATATAGCTCTCGCGCGCCATTGCTTGCCAGTAAGATTCAACGCGTACATTGGATATCTGAGTGGCGAACCAGTTTAACCCCAGCTCATCTAACAAACGGAAAAAGACTTCTGACACATCGCGCAATTTTGCTTTGGTATGAATCGACACCTCAACAACGCTCAAACCGGAAAATAAATTACCAGGCATGGATAACGGTAAGACCCACTCCTCTAATACGTTATGGGATTGCAGGGCTTCACGCCGAGATTCCCACTCTTCCCGAGCGGTTCCGATCACGACTTCTGCCGTCATTTTTTGTACGCCTAGAACCCCCTCCTGGAAAACCGCAACTTCTTTTGCTGGGTTTAAACCTGAACGACGATTTCGTAAGAACCAACGGGTACCACGACGTACACGCCTGATCATATTGCCCATAAGTTGATACTGAAATTCAGCAGGTACTTTATTATCTAAAGATTTAATATAGCTTTGAAAACGTTCGAACTGGAACACATCCCGCGAGACGATATATGCACGTGCGACATCATCTAGGGAGGCACCCGTTGTTTCCAATAGGCGATGCCCGGCTGTAATCCCCAAGTTATTAATTAAATCGTTGGCGACCTGAGTCCCTACGATTTCTCGCTTCAAACGGTGATGATAAATTTCATCAGGGTATTTTTTCCGAAGTTTATCGGGAAATGCGGTTTCAATCTCTTTCACGATATACGCATCTTCAGCGATATCAGACGCGATGAGTGATTCTTTCAACATAACCTTTGCGTAAGATATTAATACGGAAAGTTCTGGGCGAGCCAAAGACTTACCAAGGCCCTGCCGCTCTACGATCACGTCATCCGTTGGTAAAAATTCCAACTGACGGTTTAGCTTTCCTTCGCCCTCTAGGTAACTGATAAAACGACGATACTCAGTTAGCCGTTGCGACACTTCGTGCTCAGCCAAACTGATCGACATGGTTTGGCGATAATTGTTTTGCAACACAAGATCAGAAACGGCGTCCGTCATTTGCGCGAGCAAACGATTTCTTTGTTTGGATGTAAGATCGCCATTGGCGACAAGCTCATCCAATAAGATTTTAATGTTCACCTCATGATCCGAACAATCCACCCCAGCGGCATTATCAATAAAGTCGGTATTACAGGCACCGCCGTTTAATGCAAACTCCACTCGCCCGAGCTGGGTTAAACCGAGGTTACCTCCTTCCCCAAATACTTGGCAACGAAGGTCTCGCCCATCCACACGAAGGCTGTCATTGGCTTTATCACCCACATCGGAATGGGTTTCCCAACTGGCTTTTACGTATGTACCAATACCGCCATTCCAGATCAAATCCACCGGGGATTTCATCAATGCGGTAATCAGGTCGTTCGGTGCAAGCTTGTCTTCTTTTATATCGAAGACCTTTTTCATCTGGCTGGATATTTTTATGGACTTGGCACTGCGTAAAAAGATACCCCCACCCTTCGAAATAAGGGACGTATCGTAGTCTTCCCAGCTTGTTCCTGGCGTTTCAAACAAGCGCTTACGCTCGATGAAACTCGATGCAGAATCAGGTGCTGGGTCAATAAAAATATGAAGGTGATTAAAGGCAGCCGTAAGGCAGATATGCTCCGAAAGCAACATGCCGTTACCAAACACATCGCCCGCCATATCTCCCACACCAATTACGGAAAAGTCCGTTGTTTGGATATCGATACCCTTTTCTCTAAAGTGCCGTTGAACCGACACCCACGCACCTTTGGCGGTAATACCCATGCCTTTGTGGTCATAACCTTGGCTACCACCGGAAGCAAAGGCATCACCCAACCAAAAATTATTCGCGATCGAAATTTCATTTGCGATATCAGAGAATGTCGCCGTGCCTTTATCGGCCGCGACAACCAGGTAAGGGTCGTCGGGATCTTTTCGAATAACATTTTCTGGCGCTACGGGCTTACCTTCAATTAAGTTGTCTGAAAGATCCAATAAGCCTTGAATAAAGATTTTGTAACAGGCTATGCCTTCTGCTAAAAATTCATCACGTGACATTGCCTTAGTTAAACGCTTAGCCACAAATCCGCCTTTTGCACCGTTCGGCACAATAACCGCATTTTTTACTTGCTGCGCCTTCACCAACCCGAGCACTTCTGTTCGGTAATCCTGTAATCGATCGGACCATCGCAAACCACCACGGGCAACTTTGCCACCACGAAGGTGCACCCCTTCTACTCGCGGGGAGTAAACAAACGTTTCGAACATGGGGCGCGGCTCGGGAATATCGGGAATATCTCGAGGGCTAAATTTTACTGATATATAACTTTTATCTTCGCCACTGCTATCTTTCTGATAGTAATTTGTTCGCAGCGTGGCATTCATCAGATCTAAATAACGCCGCAAAGCTCGGTCTTCATTTAAATTTTCAACCGCATCGAGCGCTTCAATGACTTTTGCTTTTAAGCGTTCTACACGCTCGTCTTCTGCATCTTCATTTTTGTTTACGCGCGGGTCAAAACTTGCTTTAAACAAGGCCACTAAATTACGTGTTACATCAAGGTGGTGGACAAGGGTATCCGCAATAAATTGCTGGGTGGTATTAAAGCCAGTTTGTTTTAGGTACGTGGCATAAGCGCGCAGCATGGACACTTCACGCCAGTTTAAACGAGCGCCTAAAACCAAACGGTTAAACGCATCACTTTCGCTATGGCCACGCCAAATATTCAGAAAAGCTTCTTCGAAGTGGGGGCGAACACCGTGCACATCGACATTAACAGGCAAGCCAAAGGCTAATTGAAAGTCGTGCAACCATACAACACCGCGATCATCGGTCTTAATTTTGTAAGGATGTTCACCAAGCACACGTAGGCCAAGATGCTCTAAAATGGGTATCACATCCGAAAGTTCAAGCGGCTTATGCATATGCATAATTTTAAAACGCATCGTATCTTCGTCCTCACCGATAGGACGATATAGGTTCATTGCGATGTCTTTTTCTGAGCCTAAGCTCTCTAGCATCTCAATATCAGTCGCGGCGGATCGTGCATCGAACTGTTCTTGATAACTTTGAGAAAAGGCATAGTGATAACGGTTGTAATAATCAATACCGCTGGATTCACCAAAGTGATCGATTAGCGCATGCTGTAAATGTTCTTCCCAATTTTTTGTGACGTCTCGAATGGCTTCCTCTAGCGCCGCAACATCAAGATCCATCTTTTTATTTTCGTCGACTCTAAAGACAAACTGCGCACGCGCTAATGTAGATTCAGAAAAATAGGTAGTCGAATCACACTCTTCACTTTCCAGCGCTTCACCGATAAGCTTTTCAATCTTAATGCGAACACGGGTACTATATAAATCCTTGGGTACGTAAACCATGCAGTTTACGAAGCTACCGAAAGGGTCTTTCCGTATAATCAAACGTACGACATGGCGTTCATTAATCGATGTGATATTCCAAATATTGTTATACAGCGTATCTTCATCTGATTGAAACATCTCTTCTTTAGGGAAGCTTTCAATCACACGTAACAAATTTTTACCGTAATACCCGCTCGTATCTAACCCAGTACGAGAGATGACGTTTTCCACTTTTTTACGCATAAGCGGAATTTGCATTGGTGACATCGCGAATACAGCATAAGTAAATAAGCCTAGGTACCGACATTCACCGCAGACCTTACCCTTTTCATCATATTTTTTTACCGCAATATAATCTGGATACACGCCCCGATGCACATTCGACCGTGTCGCCGATTTAGAGAAGAAAACGACATCATCACTTTTATGGAAAAGTCGCATACCTGCATTAGAGTCGATGGAAATTACATCAGAGGAGTCGTCAGTAAGTTTTTTGAATATCCCTAGACGCGCATCGGTATTTTCTTTCAGCCCTTTCTTTTTACCACTTGAAACAATGTCGTACTCACGATACCCCATGAAGGTGAAATGGGACTCTTGTAACCATTGCAAAAAGGCAAATGCCTCTTCTGCTTCAGGATGGGACTCCAACATATTCACTTGGGTCTTACCCAGTTGAGCCAAAATACCGCGATAATCGCTTACTACATTCCCCACATCATTCAACACGCCCGATATAGAGCGGCGAATTTCCGCCAGCTGTGACTCTTCGGTATGCAAGCTGACTTCAACATATACGAGCGCCTCTTTTTTTGCCTTAGTCGCTTCGCCTTTTGCAGAGATAACCGATTTAAACTTCCCTCTTGCGTCTCTTTCAATTGGCAGTACAGAACTTTGCACAACATAAATGGGGATATCCCTTCGGTTTAACTCCAAACGAATAGAGTCAACTAAAAAAGGCATATCCGCCTGCAAAACAGTGATCACGGTACGACCACACATCCAGCCATGCTCTTCAAGGTTGGGGTTAAACACGTTAACCCGCCCACCGCCTTTTAGCCCCTTCTGAATAGAAAGGAACAAACCATACAAGAAGCCATGGAGATCACTTATTTCTCTGCCAACCCACGCATCCACGGGGAAATACTTAAGATACTGATTCGCGAATCCGAGAAATACCTTGGCATCTTCTGATTTAAGTTTTTTATTTGCCAGGCTTGTATGACTTTTAATCAATCCGGAGCGATTTTCGACGTGGCTAGCGTTGATTTCCACAGGCTTCCTCTCATTATTCTTTGCGTTATTTTATGGCCAAGTAACTATTGATATTAATGAATCAGACCTTACATAAGAATAGTTCATAAATTTGAGGAGATTACGCGTGAAAGACCTTAATTTTGAACAAGTTTTCCCGTATTCAGGGGCTTTCTGACGGGAACTCTCGGATTAAAGCTGCTGTCTAGAATCCGCGCGGCCTGGAAACATAAAAATTTGTCCGGATTCGACACCCATCATCGGGTACCATGGCGCCTAGATCTTCAAAACAAAAAAGCTGAAAACAACGAACAAGAGATTATCGATGTCGACACTTACTCAAATTCAATCACTTTTGACTTGGCTAGAGACTCAAATTGTTGGTCAACCCGCACTCATGGAACGCTTACTTATTGCCTTGATTGCAGATGGCCATCTTCTGGTTGAAGGTGCCCCAGGGCTCGCGAAAACAAAAGCCATTAAGACCCTTTCAGATGGTATTGAAGGCGATTTTCACCGTGTGCAATTTACGCCAGATTTGCTCCCTTCCGACATCACCGGCACCGATATCTATCGCCCAGAAACCGGCACCTTCGACTTTCAACAAGGGCCTATCTTTCACAACTTGGTGCTTGCGGACGAAATTAACCGTGCGCCTGCCAAGGTGCAATCCGCTTTACTAGAAGCTATGGCGGAAGGCCAAATCAGTGTGGGAAAAACCACCTACCCCTTGCCTGAATTATTTTTGGTAATGGCCACACAGAATCCCATTGAACAGGAAGGGACCTACCCATTACCTGAAGCTCAACTGGATCGTTTCCTTATGCATGTGCGCGTCGATTTCCCTGATGCGGCAGCAGAAAGAGAAATTCTTCGGCTCAGCCGCCGTGAAGCCAGCCAAAACAGTAGCGACACAGACTTTAGCGATATTCTGACTCAAGCAACCCTATTCCAGGCGAGAGAAGAAGCTTTGAGTATTCATATGTCCGAAGCGGTTGAAGAATATATCGTACAACTGACCCAAGCGACTCGCCAAACAACACACTACGGTGAAGACCTAGAACGCTGGTTAGAGTTTGGCGTCAGCCCAAGAGCAACCATCAGTCTGGACCGGTGTTCTCGCGCCCACGCATACATACAAGGACGTGACTACGTAAGCCCCGACGATGTCCGCGCGATATTGCACGATGTGTTTCGTCACCGCTTAATATTGAGCTTTGAAGCAGAAGCCAACGGCATTACGCCGGACAAAGTGATCGATGAACTCATTCAACGAGTGCCAGTTGCTTAACGAGTTCACCGTTAGTTATGCCTATCCTGACCGCTAAACCTGGTAAAAATGCCGCCCCTGAAGGCGTCTACGTCACTGTAGATGCCTTACTCAATCTGCGTCACATCGCGAAAGAACTGAGTTTAGAGAACAACCGCAAAAACGTGGCCATGATGGACGGCGATAGTCGCTCCAGTTTCCGTGGACGAGGCATGGAGTTTTCGGAAGTAAGGCCCTACCAGCCTGGTGACGATATTCGGAATATCGATTGGCGAGTCACGGCGCGTACGCAAAAGACGCATACAAAACTCTTTCAAGAAGAGCGAGAGCGCCCCGTCTATATTGTGGTGGACCAACGCTCCCCAATGTTTTTCGGCAGCGTTACACAATTTAAATCTGTGTTTGCAGCAAAAATTGCCACCGTCATAGCCTGGGTCGCCTTGCAGAGTAATGATCGTATCGGCGGTTTTATCTTTTCAGATACAAACCAAACCGATTCCCGCGCACGCAGAGGCAAGCATTCTGCCCTCAGCTTTATTCATGAACTTGTCGAGTACAACCAAGAACTCAACAGCCCTATTGGTGATCCGCAATTTTCAATGGAAAATATGCTGAATGATATTCGACGTGTCGCCAAACCTGGCAGTGCCGTTTTTGTCATCAGTGATTTCCATGATTTTAATGATGCCTGCCAAGAGCCCCTGGCCGTACTTGCTCGGCACTGCGATGTTACTGCCATTCAAATATTTGACCCGCTTGAATCAAAGCTACCTACGGATAAATTCCTTTCCATTACAAATGGCGACGAGAAGCTTAACTTAGGCGGGCAGCCCCAAGAATTCGCGCAGACATACCAATCCGCCTTTGAAAACAGACTGTTTTCTTTACGTAAAGCCTGCAATCAAACCGGCGTGAACTTAGCATCAACCTCCGTCGAGCAGTCGACCACGGCGCTCATGCAAGACCTTTTTCGCGCGCGACGCACCACCACACGAGGTGGCCGCACATGATCAAGGAATTTTTGTCGCCGTTCCTAGCGCTAGTGCAAATGCCGAACATGGCCAACCCTGTAGCCGATCCTAGGGCAGAACTTTTAGCGAAGATGCATGACGTTATCACGCCGACACCAATTGGACTGTGGCCTCCGGCCATAGGCTGGTGGATTTTATTTTTGCTTATCGTATCTATATGCATAACGGCGGCATATCTACTCGTCACCTTTATTCAAAAAAGAAAGTATCGAAAATTAGCGTTGAAGGAAATATCATTCATCGCATCAAATGCCAACTTGTCAGAACAAGAAAAAATACTGCGCGCGCTTCATATTTTAAAACGAGTCTTTTTTACGGCCTACCCAAATTCGAGAGCAACTTCAGCCGGAATACATGGTGCTCAGTGGATTAAATTATTGAATGCCTGTGCCGGAAAAACCATATTTGACGAACAAATTGAAAACGGAATTGAGAGCACGCTTTACGCCCCAACATCCCATACGCTTGATGCGCTGACATTCTTAGCATTGAGTAAACATTGGATTAGGCAACATAAAGCTGATCACAAAGCCCACCTCACGGTGCAATTAAACAGGGAGGCAGCCCATGTTTAGTTTTGGCCTGCCTTGGGTGTTTGTGTTTATCGTGCTTCCTGTATTAGTCCTGTATTTTGCACCGACCTCGCAACGGGAAGAAGCTGCGATACGCGTACCTTTTTTTAAACGTGCAGAAATGGCGCTCAGCCAGGCAAAAAGTTTCTCCCGCCAACATTCCTGGATTAAGCTAATGCTGCTGGGCCTTATCTGGATACTAATCGTCTGTGCCGGCGCAAAACCTCAGATCGTCGGCGAAGCCGTTACCGTGCCTGCCAGCGGCAGAGACCTGCTGGTTGCCGTAGATATATCCGGTAGTATGGAACAAACCGACATGATGATTGAAGGGCAACAGATTCAACGTATTCATGTGGTGAAGTATGTCGTCGGTGAATTTTTGGAGCGTAGACTCAATGACCGCCTTGGTCTAATACTATTTGGCAGCCAAGCCTATCTGCAAGCCCCCCTTACCTTCGACAGAAAAACCGTGAACCGTTTATTGCAAGAAGCTCAACTTGGCTTCGCTGGCAAACGCACGGCAATTGGGGATGCGATCGGACTCGCGATAAAACGACTTAAAGACCGACCAGAATCACAACGCGTACTTATTCTGTTAACCGACGGTGACAACACCTCCGGTGAAGTGCTGCCACGCCAAGCCGCAGATTTAGCAAAACAGGCTAACGTAAAAATCTACACCATTGGTGTTGGCGCTGACGAAATGATTCAGCAACGCGGATTTTTCTCTCAACGTATTAACCCTTCATTGGATTTGGATGAAGGTACACTTCGCTATATTGCCGACACAACAGGCGGGCAATACTTTCGGGCAAAAAACCCAAGAGAACTCGCACAAATATATGCATTACTGGATGAGCTAGAACCTGTAGAACAAGATGAAGAAACTTTTCGTCCGACACAAAACCTATTTTTTTGGCCCCTGGCGTTGGCAATATTGCTGAGTTTTCTCTATTCAGCATATTCGGCCTTTTCCCCTTTTCTTTTTCGCTTAGCGCAAGACGAGGTGAAATAGATGGAACTCATCTTAAACAACTTTCACTTTATTCGCCCATGGTGGTTACTTGCGTTACTGCCTAGCGTTGCGATCACTGTTGGATTACTGTGGAACAGCCAGCGTCAATCCCAATGGCACGCCCTAATCGACGCAAATCTGCTGCCCTACCTTATCGAAGGAAAAATATCGCCAAGACAAAAACTGCCCATAATTGGGCTTTGTTTGTTGTGGCTTATTGCAACCGTTGCGCTTGCCGGCCCAACGTGGGAAAAACAGCCCCAGCCAGTGCAGCGTGACAGCTCGGCGCTTGTGATACTTTGGGACTTGTCCCCTTCTATGTATGCGGAAGACATAAAACCCTCGCGGCTTACCCGTGCACGACTCAAGCTACATGACTTATTAAATACACGAAAAGATGGCGTTACTGCGTTGATTGCTTACGCCGGAGACGCCCACGTCGTTACGCCTTTAACAGACGATACAAAAACAATTAAGAGTATGCTGTCTGGATTATCCCCAGGTGTCTTGCCCACTCCAGGCAGCAACCCCGAGCAAGCGCTCTCGCTCGCTAATGAGCTATTAAAAGAAACTGGCGTACTTGAAGGCGAGATTGTTTTCCTTACGGACGATATCGTTTACCAAGCTTTGCAAGAACTTAAACGCCTTGCCGAAGATACCCGTCACAGAATTACGGTTTGGGGAATCGGCACCGCCGAAGGTAGCCCTATTCCCATCCCCGACAGCGGCTTCGCAAAAAACAAGCAGGGCGAGATCGTCATCGCCAAAGTAAATCATCAGTTATTATCCGAAGCCGCCATAAAAATGGGGGGAACCTATATCCCCTTCTCAAACGACGATAGCGACATTGAATCTATTCAACACTTTGGTTTTAAAAAGTTCGCGCAAGAAGAAAGCGAAACACTGCGCACCAGCGATGAATGGGTTGAGTACGGTCAGTGGCTGGTTATTGCGTGCCTGCCCTTCGCTGCACTTATATTTCGGCGCGGATGGGTATTGTGTTTATTCTTTGCCATTAATCTTTATCCGAAGCCGTCCTACGCGCTTGACCTACAAAAAACCTGGCAAGGTATGTGGCAGACCCAAGATCAACAAGCACAGCAATTGTTACAACAAAACCAAGCAGAAGAAGCCGCCAACACTTTCAAAGACCCCAATTGGAAAGCCATTGCAGACTATAAAACGGGGAATTTCGATCAGGCAATTACGCATTTTCAAAACGGTGCTAGCGCACAAGACAAATTCAATCTGGGCAATGCGTTAACACAAAAAGGTGAATATGAATCGGCCATACAAGCATATAAAAACGCGTTAGAACTTCAACCAGAATTCACAGAAGCAAAAGAAAACCTCAGTATTGCCGAACAACTGAAGTCCCTATCTGAGCAGAATCAACAAAACCAGGACGACCAGCAACAAGACGGCGAAAAACAAGAAGGGGATGAATCCCAAGAGTCGTCACAATCTCAAGAGCAAAGCCAAGGCGAACAAGGCGAACAAGGCGAACAAGGCGAACAAGGCGAACAAGGCGAACAAGGCGAACAAGGCGAACAAGGCGAACAGTCTGAGCAAAACAATGGCGCTGAAAATCAAGAGAACGGTGAAGAATCAGATAAAAACCAACAACTCAGCGAAGATGAATCACAAAACCAAGATAAGCAAGACGCCCTAGATAAGCACTACCAACAAGACGGTTCAGAAGAAGCGCAGAAAAAAGAAGAGGATCAGCAAGCATCATCGCCCGATGAAGAAACTCAGAGCGGAGAAGACGAAAAAGAAGAACAAACACAGATAAAACAACAAGATCCAAACAAAGACGAAAATGATGCTGATGGCGACGGCACAACAATACAGCGTAAGATGACGCCAGAAGAAATAGAACAACAACAATCCTTGGAGCAATGGCTGCGTAAAGTACCGGATGATCCTAGCGGCCTACTCCGAGAAAAATTTCGATATGAATACAATAAACGCCGTCGAGAATCGTTTGACCGACAGCTTCAATCCCCAAACGCAAACGAAAATGAAGAACGCTGGTAATACTATGACTCGCAGATATTCTGTTGATGCTATCAAGTGGCTATTCTTATCACTTGTCTTTTTGTCCGTTAATAGCCTTGCTAATAACGACAACCTGACATCAATTGTCGACCGAACCGTTATCAGTATCAATGAATCTATTGTGCTTACAGTGCGCTATACCGGTGAAAGGCAGCAGGCCGCACCCAGCTTTGCTCAACTCGAAACCCAATTTCATATTCGCTCACGCCAACAAAGCAATCAATACAGTGTGGTTAACGGGCAAGTTTCTTCGTATACCGATTGGACGCTGGTATTAGACCCGAAAAGCGAAGGCAAACTGATTATTCCTTCTTTTCGCCTGGGCAGTCTTATTAGTGATGCGGTTGAAGTCACTGTAACCCCCGAGAAACAATTATCCGCGGGGAAAATTAAAGAAGTATTTCTCGATACCGTGGTCGAAAAAGAAAAAACTTTTGTACAAGAACAACTCATTGTCAGGTATCGCCTATTTTTCTCTCGAAATGTTAATTCAGTTGAAGCGCAACCTCTTGTCATTCCAAACGTCGTTATAGATGCCCTACCAGAGAAGCAATATAACCATCGTATCAACGGCCAACTGTATCGGGTCGCCGAATATAGTTATGCTCTATTCCCGCAAGAAAGTGGCGAATTTGAAATACCCTCACTCTCGTGGACGATCAGTATCCCCACAAATAATAGCCGCTCATTCCTCGGGTTTTCCGGACGCAACAAAGCCGTGCGTCAACGCACCAAGCGCCATACAATTCAAGTTCTACCTCAGCCAGATACATTTCCACCTCAGAACACATGGCTCCCTGCACAGAACGTGTCTTTAGAGGAAACCTGGAGTAGCGACCCCAGCCAAATGAAAGTCGGGGAACCTATGACGCGAACGCTGACCTTAAAAGTTGAGGGGCTTACCTCCGCCCAACTCCCCGTAATATGGAAAGCAAAGTCCACGGGGAAAATGAAAATATATGGCGATAAGCCTGTATTAAATGATGAAAAACTGGACCAGGGGTTTACCGCTATTCGCAAAGAAAGCAGTGCGGTAGTCATCAATAATGCAGGAAGTGTCACGCTGCCCGCCATAAAAATACCGTGGTGGAATAGCACCACAAACACTTTGCAATGGGCCGCAGTCCCCGAACGTACCATTAGTGTCCAAGGCGGTACTAATAAAGGCGTGATCAACAGCGCCCCCCAAGCAACTTCCTCATCGACACCAAATACTGTACAGAATAATGCACAATCATCAGCATTGACTGAATCCTTGAACGACGAAATTCTCGCACTAAAAACGAAACTGCGCTCTGCCAATACCCAGAAATATGTGCTGCTGCTACTCCTCCTAGCCACAGTGGCATTATTTATTCGTGAAAAAATAAGAAAGGGCACACTACAAAACGAAGTCGACATTAACACGGGTAATCACTCGTCCAACGTCGCTAAAAAAGCATTCTCTCAACTGCTCACAAAATGCCAACAAGGCTCCGGCCATGAAATTCGCGCAGCCCTCTTTCCTTGGGCGCAAGCCTATTGGCCAGATCAGCATCCCAAAACACTCGATGATATCGCCCACTTAATCGACGAGGCAGAGATTACACAAGAGCTCAAATTCCTAGACGCCTCGCTATATGCCGTCGATATCGATGCTAACAGCAACCACGTAGATGGAAATAAATTGGCTGCCCTACTGAAAACATTTCTCGCCAAGCAAAAAAACAAAGAAAAAAGCCCCGCGTTAGAGGGGCTTTACGGAAAATAACATCGCCAAAACTTTGCACTCGGATTATCCACGACATACTGAGCGTGCACGCACCACATTACTACAGGTTGACACTGCAGCCCGTACATTTTAGTCTCGCCATAATAGCTGCTAGCGGCGGCATTTAACTGGAAGTTGATAAAGGCATCGACGACCTAGCACGAATCACAACGGGATCAGTCCTAGTAGTATGTTACCCAGCGGCCTCACATTTGAATCTGTTGTGTCGGCAGTCAAGACGGCTCACTGGCGGCACCTATTCAGAGCAAGTATAAAATTGACACTGTGGGGCATAGGCGCCCTGTTGCTGCTTAACGCACTTGCGCTCTACCTTTTACTCGATAGACACGCAAAATATAGCAACAACACGCAGCTCAGTAATAATGATCTCAAAGTCGCCACCGGCTTCCTTAAGCGTGTCAGCAAACAGTTGATCAATACCAAAAGCGGCACATCACTATATGCCAGCCAAGCGGAGCTCAGCAGTGCGCTTCGCTTTGTTCAACGGGCCAACAACCGCGTAGATGGCAATGTCCATATTCGCTCAAAAGAAGCAGTATTCACCATTTCTTTTCGCATCCCCTTACTAGGGGATTACTATTACTTGAATGCAAAGGCAACACTCTTAGAATCTGAACACGGCTTTCAGTGGCGCAACGGACAAATCAGCTCACTCACTTTATCCAAATCCATCACCAATACGGTCTTCGAAAAAGCCGTTCATATTCTGCTAGGCAAACACTACGGCACAAACATCATTTCAGGGATTAACGACGTGAGTATTCACGACGATATGATCTCCATGTCTTTTTCACCTCCCAGTGCTTTAGAATACGGGTTTGCTAAAGCTGCCAAACGCTTTAGTGCCTACTCCGGCCAATCTTTGGATTTTAATACCCAACGCATACAACATTACTTAGCGTTCTTAGTCGATTTAACGCGGGCCAGCCCAAAACAAAATATTTCCGTTTCGCGCTACATCCACGCCCTAATGAATGAAGCCGAAGCTCAAACACGACTTAATGCCTTGTCTGCAAAAGACGAAAATCTCGCTGCGCTCTACGCCCTCGCCGTGCAAGTTGCTCCTGGCACCTTCCGCCATTTTGTAGAAGATTTAAAAGTGCATCGTCTTAATGCCACGTATCAACCAATGCTAACCCTCAGCAATCGCCACGATTTAGCCAAACACTTTGTCTATTCCATGGCGCTTCATATCCTGTCAGAAAAAGGGATGAGCTTTTCACTCGGCGAAGCAAAAGAAATACTCGATACGCACCAAGGCGGCAGTGGATTTAGTTTTGCGGATATCGCAGCAGATCTAACAGGAATACGCTTTGCGGAATTTGCCATCCAAGACACCAAACACGCCAAAGCCCTTCAGCAACGGGTGAAGGTATCCATAGAAGAAGCCGACTTCTTCCCCGCTATTGATGGACTCCCTGAGGGGCTAAGCGACAAAGCGTTTCAGGATCAGTTTACAGATATTAATTCAGAAAAGTATTTATCGGTGATTAAAACAATCGAAGCACGCATCAATATAATGCGCCTTTTTATAGCGCCATAAACATGATTTAAATCGTTTGTCTTACCAAAACCTTAAACTAGCTTATCATTTTTATTAGTTAAGCCGACTTGACCGCACCCGTTTTCATTTCGTAAATAGACAAAACAAGTAGCCCTGCGAATATTCCTGGCAATCCTTCATATACCATGCCATGCAGTTCGAATTGTCGCCATCCGAAGGCGACGACGAAACCGCTAATCACAGCGATAATACTTGCCATTTGGGAAGGACGCTTACCCAAACACAAAAACAGTAGCAAGGGCGCAAAAGCACTGGCCAAACCAGACCACGCAATAAGGACCATGCTAAAAACACTGTCGTTGTTTATTAACGCCAATAATAATGCGACACCGGTGATCATGATCGTCGTAATTTTTAACAACCATGTCCTTTCAACTTTTCGTGGCAAAATATCGTGAGTTAACGCAGCAGAACAACTGAGTACGAGGGAATCGGCCGTTGACATCGTTGCCGCAAAAATACCGGCAAGCACCAAGCCGACCAGAACGGATGGTAATAACTGCTGCGCCATAGTGGGCAGTGCTAATTCAGCGTCAAAGGTCGCAACGTCGGGTAAATAAATACGCGCAAGCAAGCCAACACCGGTCGCCATACAATAGAACAACGTAAACCATAGGTAATACCACGCTTTAGCCTTGCCCATATTCGCGGCGCTATCCAGGGTCATAAAACGCACCATAATATGAGGCTGCCCTATTACCGATAATCCAGCGACCAGCCAACTTAGGATAAACAAGCCACCGCCAACAACACCTGGAACCACCAAATCCTGAGGTAGCCACGCCATAAAACCATCCACGGCATGTAATTGCGCTAGCGAGCTACTAACACCGCCTAGATTTGCTAAGGCAACAACAAGCAATGTTCCCATTGCGAGAATCATCACTATGGATTGAACTGCATCCGTCCAAATTGACGCGCGAATACCACCAGAAAAGCAATAAAGACTCACCAACACAGCGCCAGCCACCGAGCCAGACCAAAGTGGCCAGCCCAGCAGTACATGCAGCGCCTTTCCACCAGCAACCAATTGGGCTGCAGCATAGGTTAATAAGAATAGTAGTGAGATAACACCAATTAAACGCTGTAACGCACCTTGCTTTTGCCCATACCAATTACAAAGAACACCTGCGTAACTAATTTCTCCTGTGGTGTTAGCAGCAATTCGTAAACGCTTGTGAACATATAAGGATGCAATAAAATCTCCCGTAATCCAGCCAATCATGAGCCATATAGACGCGAGCCCTGTCGCATAGGTGTACCCGATCACACCAATAAACATGTAACCGCTATTGTTGGTCGCAACGGCCGATAAGCCAACAAGCCAAGACCGCACACTGCCACTGGCCAGATAGTAATCCTCTTTTGTACCGCGGCTACGCCATGCCGAAGACACACCGATCAAGGTAAACAGGAATAAAAAACCAACAAAGGAAAAAACCATCCGTACGCCCTACTATGAAACTCATTACCTGTGGAGGATTGAACTAAACGATGCGCTATGCAAATTAAGTAAGAGATTAAGCGGAATAGACGCTAATCTGTTACTGCTTCAGCATTTAATTCGTATGCTCCCTCTGCATTATGAACCTCTTTACCGTTTAGCGGAGGATTAAAAACACAGGCCATCACCATTTCTTTAGTCGCGCGAAGCACGTGCTTATCATTCTTATCAAGAATGTAAATGGTGCCTGGTTTTATCGGATGCTTTTTACCATCAGCCAATGTTTCCACCTCACCCTCCCCAGAAATACAATAAACCGATTCCAAGTGATTCTGATAGTGCATCTGGAAATCTGCACCTTCATAAATCGTGGTGATATGGAAAGAAAAGCCCATTTGATCATCATTAAGCAATAGTCGTGTACTCTCCCAATTCCCATCGGGAGATACTATTCTACGACCATTTTTATGACACTCAGATAAAGTACGTACAATCATTCAATTACCTTCACATGCGGATTTTGTTAGCCAAAAATTAGGCCTATAAATAGAGGGTTAAATACGGCTGACTACTTTCCGCCAGCTGCGCGCTCTTCAAAGTAAGTATCTTCCTCAGGAATATCTTCTTTAGCACACACTTCCCGAATGGCGTCTTCAACAATATCGATACCTTTCGCCAAGTTTTCATCACTAATTATCAACGGGCATAAAAATTTCACCACATGGTCATCTGCACCGCTGGTTTCAATAATAAGCCCGCTTTTAAACGCTTTACTTGTGATTTTTCCGGCGATCTCACCATTAACACAGTTAATCCCTTGGAACATACCGCGCCCTTTGGTGGCAAAATTGCCTTCACCATATTCTTTCACAATAGATTTCAGCCGCTCAGACACATAACGCCCTTTTCGTTTTATGTCTTCAGAGAACTTATTGTCGGACCAATAGTGGTCAAGCGCAGCCTTCCCGGTCACAAATGCTAAGTTATTACCTCTAAAAGTACCGTTGTGCTCACCAGGTTTCCATTGATCTAATTCTGGCTTCATCAACACCACCGCAAATGGCAGGCCGTAACCGCCTAACGATTTTGATAACGTAATAATATCCGGTTCAATACCCGCTTCTTCAAAACTGAAATAATCGCCCGTACGGCCACATCCCGCTTGAATATCATCAACGATTAATAAAATTTTGTGCTTACGACACACCGTTTGTAGATTTCTTAGCCATTCAATACTCGCCACATTAATACCACCCTCCCCCTGCACAGTTTCAACTATCACGGCTGCAGGTGAGTTAATACCGCTGCTGGAATCGGATAAGACCTTATCTAAATATTCAGTAGTATCAATGTTCTCACCTAGATACCCGTCATAAGACATCCGGTGAGTTCCGTTCAGACTCACGCCCGCTGCATCTCGGTGATGGGAGTTTCCTGTTGCTGCCAAAGCCCCCAAGCTCACGCCATGAAAACCATTGGTAAAAGTAACAATGTTTTGCTGTCCGGTGACATTACGTGCGATTTTCATTGCGGCTTCAACCGCATTTGTTCCCGTTGGGCCTGTAAACTGGACCATATATTCCATATTGCGCGGCTTTAAAATTTTGTCGTTCAAGGCCTGTAAAAAATTACCCTTTGCCTTTGTATGCATATCCAAACCATGGGTGATACCATCGTTTTGAATATACTCAAGCAAGACTTTTTTAAATATGTCGTTATTGTGACCGTAATTTAAAGTACCCGCGCCCGCCAAGAAATCCAAATACTCTATACCGTCTTCGTCCCACATCAACTCACCTTTGGCACGATTAAAGACTCGCGGAAATGAACGCGCATAACTTTGTACTTCTGATTCTATTTCATCAAAAATTTTCATTTACTTCTCTTTGCTGTAATTTCGGGACGGCTCATAGGGCCGATACGAACAAGTGACTCAGGCTCATGTAAGCCTGAAAAATGGGATTCTTTATCCAGCCACTCGGATGAATGGAAATTCGCAGATTGCTTTTTTGAAAAGCGCTCAAATAGCGCCCAGGAGGCTTGGTTATCTTCTGTAATCGTCGTTTCCATATATTCGACTGCTCTACATTGGGGGCGCTCCAATATGTGGGTCAACATACGTGACGCCAAACCCATTCCCCTAGAAGAGCTGGCAACCGCCACCTGCCAAACGAACAAGGTGTCGGGCCGCCCTGGCACGATATAGCCGGAAATAAACCCCGAAAGCTCCCCGTTCACTTCCGCCGCAACAGAGGTATCGGCAAAATGGCTGCATTGGAGCAAATTACAATAACTGGAGTTTGTATCCAGCGGTGGGCAATTCTCAATCAGGCGATACACCTGCATACCATCTTCAAGCGTCGGACGCCTGAAAACACAACTATCTAAACCAGACAAAATCCCTCCATAATCAGACAATTTTATTTGTACTCTAAACAATAAAAAGGCGGAAAACCCATATTTTCACAATATAATGGCTATTTATCAAAGAAATCACCAATATTTGCTTAGAACACTAAACATTGTACTCTAAGCAATATTCACTCATCAACTGGGTCACGAACAATCCACAAGAAGACCTTCAGTTCTACAAACGGTGCTATATAATGCCCCTACCCTACCTTTTACAGAGAAGCGCTTTTGAACAGTATTGAAGCCGTATTGGTCGCACTGCGACGCGTGATCCGCGCCACCGACCTCCATTCCAAACATTTAGCTAAGACAACGGGGCTCACTGCGCCTCAGATCCTACTGCTTCAAACTATTCGTGACAAAGGAGACGCCAGCATCGGTGAGCTGGCAAATGAAATTAGCCTTAGCCAAGCCACTGTTACCAGTATCTTAGATCGGCTTGAGAAAAGAGAATTGGTATATCGTGAGCGCTCGAAGGAAGACAAACGCAAGGTGCATGCATACCTTACAGATCAAGCCACTGACACCCTAAAAGAAGCCCCTATCCCTCTGCAGGAGCACTTCGCCAGGCAATTTGGTGACCTACAAGAATGGGAGCAAACGATGATCATCTCCTCCCTTCAGCGCATTGCCCAAATGATGGATGCCCAGCATATCGACGCCTCACCCGTACTGGATGTGGGTGTTCTGGATCGACAAAACACGACGATTGAAAAACCTGATGCGTTTCCGGAAGCGCAGAAAGAAAAATAGCGCTTCATTTTCGTTAAAGCGTTATTGAAAGATAAACGCTCTCGCGGTGTTGAATGTTTGCGGGTATCACTGCAGCTGGCATCACTACAAAAGCAACGACGATTCAATCGGGTGATAAACCGACGCCGCATTAATAAGACTGGACGCCGTAAACTCACGAACGCCATACACCTCAGCAGAAACGCCATATTTGGTCCGCATTTTATTGACCAAGACATCAAAATCGCCATCACCTGAGGCAAGAACAATCGTATCGCACTGCGCCGCATATTCGATCGCGTCCAATGTAATACCCACATCCCAATCACCCTTCGCCGATCCATCTGAGCGTTGAATAAAGGGTTTAAGTTTGACTTCGAACCCAATGGCTTTGAGGATATTCTGGAATTGCCTTTGCTTTTCATCCCCTCGGTCGATGGCATAAGCAACGGCTTGCGTTACATTGCGATTGGCGGTCACCGCTGCCCAAAATTTATTGTAATCAAAGTTACGATGATACGCAGACTTGGTCGTGTAATAGATGTTCTGAACATCGACTAAAATCGCGACTGTTTCCATGGGCTACGCCTTTAAGCTACAGGATTTTCACGCACATGCTTACCCTAAACGAATACACGCGCTCAACAATCTGTTATAAAACAGTCACCTTCCTTTTTAAGGATACCTTCTACAGACCAAATCAGCTCAACTTCTCCTACATTGGCCTTCATTCCAAAATCAGAAGCTCGAATAGTTGTCTTGCCTTCAAAGCCTTGACGGTAACCACCCCAGGGATCATCTCCGCCGCCAATCACATCAACATCTAATGTAATTTCCTTCGTTACACCTAATAAGGTTAACTGGCCTGTTAGCTTCGCTTTATCTTTAGATACCGTTTCGTATTTTGTACTGACAAATTTTGCTTCGGCATATTTATCGGTATTCAGATATTTTTTTGCTCGTAAGTGCTTATCACGCTCTGCGTGATTACTGTCCAGACTTGTCACGTCCACGGTAACTGCCACTTTATTTTTGCTGTCGTTTTTCGGATCGTAAACAAACTCTCCGTCAAAGCGGTCAAAATGACCGTACAACCAACTGTAACCCAAATGCTTCACCCGAAACTGAACAAAAGCATGCGCACCCTTTACATCTATTTGATAAATATTTTCAGCCGCCACACTATTTAATGCTCCAAGAGAGAACAGGCTGGCGATACAAAAACTTACAATCACTTTTTTAAGATCTGGAACAAACACCTTCATAACACCTTCCTCTTTTATTAGGGGTAAACGTAACTATATACACGGACCACAAACATCAATGATCTTTTCGTAATAATATGTTGTTTCTGGCTTTTGTAAAAACGTAACAAGCACTAAGGTAACATACGACGAAGCGTTGAATCTTTATCAATAAAATGATGTTTTAATGCGCCACATGCATGTAGCACCACAATGCCAACAATTGAAAATGCGATAAGTTCATGGATTTCGCCGGCAATATCTTCCAGGTTGTCGATACCAACAATCGTCGCCGGCAGCGAAAACCAATTAAACACGTCTAAACTTTGTCCTTTGGCGGTCGTTATCAGGTAGCCCGTAGGCAGCATAAAAAACAAGAGTAGATACAATGCGTAATGAACAACGCGCGCGAGCCAGCGTTCCCATGTTGCATGTGTGGGCAGCTCTTCTGGCCGCGGTTGCATCATGCGCCACACCAAGCGGAACACCATAAAGGACACGGCCAGCACCCCAATACTCTTATGCCAATGAGGCGCCGTTTTATACCAAGGATTCGTATAATCAAGATCCTCCATCCACAGCCCCACGGCAAATAAACCAAACACCGCAATCGCGATCAACCAATGTAAGACGACAGAGACAACACCGTAACTTGCCGTACTGTTTTTGAGCTGCATACCTTCGCTCCACATAAAATGAATAGATTACATTGGCAAAAAATCATACCACTAATTGTTTAAACTTTTTGTGACCACTTCATACACGTCTTTCGACAAGTCAGGCTGAGCGGCGATTCGTTCAAGCTGAGCCTTCATCAAGCCCTTTCTTGTATCGTCATATCGCTGCCAGCGGGTTAATGGCGTAATCAAGCGCGAGGCGATCTGAGGGTTCGTTTCATTCAAATGAATCACCTTGTCGGCCAAGAAACCGTAACCATCCCCTTGCAAACGATGAAAATTAATTGCATTTCTGGATGCAAATGTCGCGATCACCGCGCGGATTTTATTGGGGTTATTCATATCAAATGCCGGATGACCAATCAAAGCATTCACTTTATCCAAAGTGCCTGGTACGGGGCTCATCGCCTGTACGGCAAACCAAGAATTCATCACCAACGCTTCGTGTTGCCATTTTTTGTAGAACACCTGAATACACGTTTGACGCAATGCATCGATCGATGCTTTCGGCGAATGGACGATAGCCGTAAACGCGCTTAATTCATCCGTCATATTTTTTGCTAAGGTAAACTGCTGTTCACAAAGCGCGATCGCGTCGTCCTTACCCCCCACCATCAAATAGTGAAGCGCGGTATTTTTTAAACTGCGCTTCGCAATCTCTGTCGCATCAGTAGAAAACGGCCCTTCCGAATGCAAACGGTGATAGGTAGCCAATAGCTCTTCACGCAATACCTGAGCAATTTTTCGTTCAACGCGATTACGTGCATGGTGAATACTTTCAACATCAATAACGGTCGCCTGCTCTGCCAACGCCGCTTCCGCAGGGAGCGTTAACATTAACGCAACCATAGCTGGGTCCAGACTATCGTCACACAATAGACGCCTATAGGCATCTATTAAACGATTATCCACTGAAGGTGCAGGCTCATTCACTAAAGCCGCCATCACATCATTAATCACGAGAGCCGCCAATTTTTGAGCGCTATCCCAACGATTGAAACCGTCTGTATCGTTTGCCATCAAACGGACTAAGTCATCACGGGAGTAGCTGTAACTTAGCTTTACTGGTGCAGAAAATCCGCGCAATAAAGAAGGCACCGGCTGTTCATTTACGCCCTCAAATACAACACTCTGATTTGCTTCGGTGATATCCAAAACAGTTTGTGTATTGTCATCCGTCTCACAATCTTTTTCTTGTGATTGTATTTGAAGAGGCAAAGCACCCGCATCACCCAAGAGTCCCATCGACACAGGTATAAGTGTTGGCAATTTTTCCTCACACTCTGCCGTTGGGCGGCATGACTGAGTAAAGTGCAAGGTGAACGTTGCGGCCTCTTTATCGTACTCACCGCGCACCTTCAATTCAGGTGTGGCGGCCTGTCGGTACCAATTCATAAACTGCGAAAAGTCCCGCCCAGACACTTCCGCCATCGCCGCAACAAAATCTTCAATCGTTACCGCTTGACCATCATGCCGATCAAAATACAAATCCGAACCTTTTCGGAACAGTTCATTCCCAAGCAAGGTATGAATCATGCGTACGATTTCAGAACCTTTTTCATAAATCGTTAAGGTATAGAAATTGGATATCTCGATAAAAGAGGATGGCTGTACAGGATGCGCCATAGGTCCGGCGTCTTCAGCAAACTGCATAGTGCGAAGCATCTCCACATCCTCGACACGCTTAACCGTGCGCGACCCCATATCCGCCGAAAATTCCTGATCGCGAAATACGGTAAAGCCTTCTTTCAAACTTAATTGAAACCAATCTCGGCAAGTGACGCGATTGCCCGACCAGTTATGGAAATACTCATGAGCGACCACGCCTTCCACCCGCTGAAAACCGGCATCGGTCGTTGTCTCTGGTTTCGCCAACACACATGATGTATTAAAAATATTGAGGCCTTTATTTTCCATCGCCCCCATATTGAAATCATCTACTGCGACTATCATAAAAATATCGAGGTCATACTCACGCCCATATACTTCCTCATCCCACCTCATGGCATTCTTTAATGAGGTAATGGCATGCTCACACTTATCGACGTCTTTACTTTCTACATAAATTTTTATTGCAACATCACGGCCACTCATTGTCGAAAATTTATCTTCGACACAGGCAAGATCGCCCGCAACCAAAGCAAACAAATAACAAGGCTTTCTAAAAGGGTCATGCCACGTAGCAAAGTGACGACCTTCATCAAGATCCCCCGACGCAATCAAATTCCCATTCGATAGCAGTACGGGGTAAGATTTTTTATCCGCGATAATCTTGGTCGTAAACTCACTCATCACATCGGGGCGATCCAGGTAATAAGTAATCTTGCGAAAACCCTCTGCCTCACACTGAGTGCAATACATTGTTTTAGAACGATACAAACCTTCTAATGAGGTATTCTCTTGTGGCAAGATTTTGGTCACAATAACGAGAGTATTACTTTTGTCTAACGAAGGAATCGTCAGTAATTCATCGTCGACACTGAATTCGCTTTCCTTAAGCTCCTTCCCATTGAGCGTTACCGAGATAAGCGTCAGTGATTGACCATACAACACCAATGCGGCATCTTCTGTCGCTACTTCATTGTGCTCCACATTTAGAGTAGAGGTCACAATTGTCTCATCATCATTCAGCTCAAAACAAAGATCCGTTTTATGAATCCAGTAATCTGGAGCACTGTAATCTTTTAGGTAAATCGCTTTAGGGTTAGCGTCTTTCATAATATTTCCGATAGCTCTCTAGTGTCTGCACGCACTACATATTGTTTATGGGGCTTATTTTTCCCACTTAATCACGTCTTCATCATCTTTGGGCGCACACGGGGTGGCTTTCGGCGGCACGTACGCAGTACGCTCTGTCTCATCGACATGAACATGCTCGTACGTGATGATTGCCTGCATACAAGTTTCCACTTGCTCTGGCGTTAATTTTTTTCCGTCTGGCCACTTACCAATCTCGACAGCGGTTTTAAATTTTTCAATAATTTCTGGAGTGAGAGCACTCGTATATTTGTCTGATTCCATAAATCCTAACTCTGTTTTTAATTCTGAATAACATACACATTAACGATGAAGCGAAAAAAGGGGGCTCTAAGTTTTCAGGACGTCTGAGGCATTTGCCACATGGATGTGGCGCATTAGAACCGCGCAGGAGCATGCGGTCGAGTATGCCGAAGCCGAGCGTATAGGGATATATTTACAGCGTTCCTGAAAACTTAGAGCCCCCTTTCCTCTTCACATAAATAATAACTGCCTGATCAGCTTTACCTAGCCAGCCTTTCCTCTCAGCTTACATGCCTGTCACAGACGGCTTCGCAACTAGTTTATAAAACCCAGCATACGCCAAACCCGCCAGCAAACCGCCAAGGTGTGCCCAATTTCCGACCTGGCCAGAAATAAAGAAATCCATAAACCCCGAAAAACCAACTAATAAGAATACAAGCATCGCACCATATATCGCTGGCGGAAGCATTAAAGAAGACACTGGCCAGCGACGATACAAAATAAAATTACACCCAAAATATCCGTAGACCACACCAGATAATCCACCAAAAATGGTATGACCACTAAACACATACTGAAAAATATTTGAGATTAATGCGCAGAAAACAAACAAGCCAAAATAGTAGGCTCTATTCATAAACGGCTCAAGGCCCTTGCCCACCACCCAAATCCATAGCGCGTTAAATACAATATGCATCACACTAAAATGAAGAAATGCTGGCGAATATAAACGCCAAAACTCGCCACTTTTCATCAAATACGACAAGGGAGCAAAAAGCAACGCGTTAACAGGGCCAACAGCTTTAAAAAACACCAACAAATACCCAAGCACACCACATAAAATAATACATAGTGTCATCACCACGGGGGCAATTGTAAACTTAGCCTTTGGGCCGGAAGAAAATTCAGCCTCGGAACTTTGGAGAAGATTATTCTCCAAGTTGTCCATATCCGTTAACCACGCATTTATTTCCGCAACATGCGCTGCGTCTTGCAACCACAACTTTTGGACGCCGTGCTCTTCAGTAAAGCGGTGCGCAATATTATTCTGATTGAGTTTACGGCTTAATAAACTTAAATCTTGATCGAGAGGAAACTCGCCAAATAGCATCGCCACACCTTACGACTTTTTATATTCGGGCGTTACATCCACCCACTCAAATTTTGATTGATCAAGACAGGACTCTCCGTCAAACCGATACGCGACAAGACTGCCATATTTAACCGCACTGTAATCCAAACACGCGACATTATTGCGTAAAGGCCTAGGCGTACCTTCTAGCCAGTAATGACCAACAAAAACAGGTTTTTCATTTACGCCGTAGTAAATAAGTGATTGTTTGTGTTTATCTGACAAAGGAATTACAGCAACATCGTCTGGAAGCGGGTCAGGCTGAAATGCTACGTCGTCAAACACATCGGGCGCCTGAGACCAAAATTTAGTCCGAAACATTCTACGCTTATAACCATCTTTACTCGTTATCTGGCGCCCGCCAGGCAACACCATATCAGTGCCGCGAGTCAGGCGGTCCATAAAGCGCCCCTCTAAGGTACTTTTATCAGCCGAGCGCTGGATAAAAGCTTTATCTAGCACGGAACCAAAATTTTGCGCCTCGAATTCTTTGATCAACCCATCATCCCAGCATGCGTGCACAACCCGACATTCCCCCAAATCCAAATATACAGGTAAGGTACGGAACCACTCCAAGAATGTACGCCACTCCTCAGGATACGAAGCGAACTGCATAAGGGTTTCAGCAATTAAACGATTATGGCGCGTATTGTGTGAACGAACATAGACTACGGAATCAGACCCTTCCGTTTCTGGTGTGGGCGTTATATACCCTAAGATATTGTATTCATGATTACCCATGACGCATTGAGCCGCATTTGCATCTACCATATTTTTAACAATATGCAGGGCTTCTCGAATTCGCGGGCCGCGATCCACAATATCACCAACAAAAATCACTTGCCGAGAGGGGTGATGAAAAACACCGTCTTCTTCGACATACCCTAACTTAACCAGCAAACGAGTGAGCGTGTTTGCACAGCCGTGAACATCACCAATTATGTCATAACCCGAGAAATTCAATCGTATACGCCTATTATCCTAACGATGCTTGACTTGCCCAACCAAGTTTCGAACGACAAGTCTCAAAAAAGTCATGGCCTTCTGGGTGAACGAGATGCAGTAAACGATCCGACTTTGAGACGTAAACCTCGTCCCCAGGCTGTGACACCACATGCGTCTGCCCATCGCACGTCACGTGAGGGTGTAACTGATTGGATCGACTGATCACCAACTTAATATCACTCTCGCCATGCACAACAATCGGGCGACTGCTAAGCGTATGAGGATTCATGGGCACCAGTACAACCGCGTCGAGTTGCGGATGCATGATCGGCCCACCACCACTTAACGCGTAAGCCGTCGACCCTGTGGGAGATGAAATGATCAAACCATCCGAACGCTGACGATAAACAAACTGCTCATCAATAAACAACTCAAACTCGATCATCCGAATAAACTTACCAGGGTGGACCACAACGTCATTCAGTGCGACGCCTTCAGACACAATCTTACCGTCTCGCTTAACCACCGATTTTAACAACCAGCGATCTTCCGTGGTGTACTTCCCTTCCAACACGGCCCCCACTTTGTATTCAATATCATCAGGTGAAATATCAGTAAGAAAGCCCAAACGCCCTCGGTTAATCCCTAGGATTTTGACATCATGACCAGAAAACGCACGCGCTGCCGACAGCAAGCTACCGTCACCACCCACCACAATAATCAGATCACATTCATCTGCGAGTATGCTACGCGGTTGAATTTTCAAAGGGCAATCGGGCATCGCCGAAGACGTCTCCTCGTCGATTAAAATCGTCACATCTTGCTTTTCCAAAAAGGACACTAAACGCTGCAAAGAACCCTTTGTGCTTTTACTGGCCAAACGGCCAATTAACCCAACGGTAGAAAACTTACTCATAGATAACCTTAACTACGAATTTATGACGGGTTTACGCTCCAAAACTGAGCAAATAATCACCAAATACGGTCAAAACCGGCTCAAAGAGGAAACGCGCGACCACCCATCGTTGAAGATCAATTTTACACGAGAACGGTACTCGGCGAAGTAATTTCCCCTCCGACCCAATGCTGACACAGCATATTCGCCACCATCTATAGCGATCATCGAACGCAAGCCCTACTATGATCATGTAAATACTGACATTGAGACACATGATGAGCCGGCCCCTCTGGATGAAGTTTGAACACTCTTGCGTGCGCGATTTGGCGTGGCTACTGCTCTCCCCAGCGCTTATCGACCAAAATTTAGGGGAGTTTTCTGCTTATCAGCCCTGCCCCACCCCCGAATCCCAGGCCGCTCTCATCAACTGGCTCAGGACAGTGGATGCTGCAATTACTGCTGACAACAACACTCCGCACGCAATCGATCGACGCCGTTTTCGCAGACTCGGGATTTATTGTGAATCCCTATTCAATTTTTATTTAGAGAACACGCCAGAAGAAAAGAATACGGTTTACAAGAATTTTCGCGTACAGGGTGAAAATCAAACAATAGGTGAATGCGATGTCGTATTAGCCAACACAAAACCGTATTTAACCCACATAGAAATAGCCGTTAAATTCTTCTTACAGACTCAACCAGGAGCGACTGAGTGGCACTCGTGGCTCGGCCCAAATGCCATCGACCGACTCGACATTAAGCTTGAAAGAATGCGCAGCCATCAGTTACCACTCCCGCAGCGTAAAGATACAGAAGAAATATTTCGTGCACTGAAAAATGAAAATAAAAAACCGGAAAAAATTGCGTCCCTGCATTTTATAAAAGGCATACTTTTTACGCCCTTTAATGGCGACTTAATTACTCAGCTCCCCAAAAATACAAACCCAAACCTACTCCACTCGCAGTGGATAACAATAAGTAATTTTCTCGATCACATATCCAACAACGACGCCGAATTTACACTATGCGATAAAATGGAATGGCTCACTGGACCAGAAAAACATAATGCTAGCGGCCCCAACGGCGTGATCAATCAAATGCGCAGCCTCTATGAAATCGCACAAAAAGAACGAAGAACCCCTCCAGGGCTTATGGTGTGGCAGACCGACCCTCACGACAATTACGATACACCAGCGCGATTCATGGTCGTGCCCGACAACTGGCCCCAGACCAGCCCTTCTTTTTTCAAAATATGAAATTCATAGTTTTCTCATATTTAATATCATGTAACTCATAGGTAAAAACCCGCGAGTTAAAACCCATACAAAATGCCTACCTTTAAAACAAAACTAAACAAGTGTTGAATTTTTGCGTGTATTACGTATACTTAAATTACGCTCACAATTAATACAAGCGTCACACTTTAGTCGCAACACCAAAGTTTCAAACCTCATCTATTTCCACCTTTTAAAACCTAATAGAAATCAATAATAATAAAGATTATTTCCATTAGAAATAAAAAGCGCACCTAATTACCATAAATAGAAAAATAAATCAATTAGACCTTAGCTGCATTTATTCAACAGCCAATGAAGATTAATCTTTTCCTTGTGCAGGCGTTGAATAATTTACATCAATGATGTTTTACGCCTTCACAAAAACAGCGATAACAATAAAAAGGCCAAACGTTCGCGCTCCCAAGATTAGGTAAAAACGCGCTTCTCGATTTGGTTAAATAATAATGGCAAGGATCGCCAAAAAAGTGCTACTTACTAATTCTGATATCGTCGGCTAAAAACTAAGTGAGGTTATTCGACCTGCTTACGCGCATCTCATCGTATATCAGTTTCAAGTTAGTCAAAGAAGCGACAGAGCGTCGGCCTTTGAGATTTATTACTCGCTAAAAATAAAGTTTTTCCATGCGTTATAAAACTAACTCGAGTCAGGAAAATAATAATGAAAATAATTCAATCTACTTTGCTAGCTATTATTAGCTTAAGCATCTCGTTGGGAACCCAGGCGGCTTGGCAATCTGAAACTGTCATCGGAGGTAAACTTAACACCATCCTTTACGTCCCCACGACCACCCCACTACTTTCGAATAAGCGCGCACTAATGGTCAGCCTTCCTGGCTGTGGCCAAACCAATGAACAACTTAAAGAGGGTGCGAACTGGCCTTCGACAGCAGATGCTTACGGAATGGTTGTCGCACTGCCAGACCCTTCCCGCGAAGGCTCATACGGTGGTTTAGGCTGTTGGAATTTTCATGTGGGAATGAGCATGAGCCGAAACAGCAGTGACGCAAAATATATATTGAACCTTGTGGACGCACTACTTAATAACACGAGCCTAAATATCGATCCCACACAGGTGTATTTATCTGGGCTTTCTTCCGGTGGCGGTATGACCGCTAGCTTAGCATGTCTTGCACCAGAGGTATTTGCCGGTGCAGGAGTCAATGCTGGGCCTGGGCCTGGCTCCAACGGCCAGTCATTAAACTCTGCAAACATCTCTGTGAATCAAGGCGTGAGCAACTGTAAAACATTATCGAATAAAGATGGTGCGAATAGTCAGTCATCGCTTTACACGCAAATACACAGCACCATTTGCGGTGCAAACGATACCACGGTAGCACCCGTATGGTGTGACCGAGTGTCGGATATTATGGCGGCAACTTACGATGAAGACACCCCAGTAAGCGACTGCAGTGGCGGCAGCAACCCTACCAGTATTAGCGGTGGAGGTGTCGTCAATACTTTTTGTGATGCAGACGGCCCTAGAAGCTCAAACATCATTGTCACAGGCATGGGCCATGCTTGGCCTGCCGGACCAGGTAGTTCTGGCGGCGGCAATTACGTAGATCATACACATGTTAACTATCCTGAGTATGTAACGGCATTCTTTTTTGACAATAACCGCCGCGTTGTTACAAATGCATCACCCGATATATCGGGTCTTTCACTCTCTGAAGGCAATAGCATCATTACTGTTAGCGGAACCGCACTCGATAACGATGGATCGGTTGCTTCCGTGACAGTGGCCGTTACCAATACCACCACGGGCCAAACGGTCGATACACTTAACTTAAATGTTGACGGCTCTGGATATTTTGTTGGTGATACCGTATCGCTTGCGGATGCGAATTACACGGCAACCGTAACGGTTACCGATAATGACGGCGCCAGTAGCTCGGATACAGCATCCATTTGGGTTGGCCCTATTCCACCCAACAGTGCACCGACGATCACAAATGTAAGCACCGCTGTAGCCGGCGCTTGTGTTACGGTCACGGGAACAGTTGCGGACATTGACGGTAACCTAGGCAGTGCGAATGCCACCTTTGATGGCAGCTTAGTTGTGCCCATTAGCGTGACGAATGCAAGCGCTACTAACTTCAGTATTGAAGAATGCAGCCTTGCTTACGGTTCTCACAGTGTGGTTATTTCTGGCACGGATACCGCCAGCCCAGCGCTTTCCACATCTTCTGCAAGCACAAACTTTACGACCGTTAACCTAGGTAAAACAGGCGATATTAATTACCACTTGGCCGAAGGAACCATTACATACGGCGCAGGTTATTCTTGGTGCTACACCGCGTACAGTGGTTCCACTTCATTCACGATGATTGAAGAGGAAACCAGCGGCGGTAATTGTCGTTGGGTGGATGAAGCAGGTGCAAATAATTGTGCAGGGCCAGAGCAGGCTTGCTCAACTGGACCAGCGCCAACGCCTACAGCCACTCCAACCGCGACGCCTACTCCTACACCAACGTCCACTCCGACGCCAACACCCACCCCTACGCCCGTGCCAAACTGCGAAGAAGTATCGGCGTATAACTATTACCATAAAACGGGTGGAAGAGCTTACAGCACTGGCTCCACGTGGTCGCCAAGCTATTTTGCCAATGGCAGTGATGATACTATGTCTGGATCAACATGGGGGTATAACACTCTTCACAGCGATAACGGCTCGTATTGGGAACTTGGCGGATGCTAGTGCCACAAGAAGGGATATGACCAAAGTGGGCGCGGTGCTACCGCGCCCACTTTTTATTTAAGGAGAATACTATGAATGTACCGAGAATAATGACTAGAAAAAATTAATTATTGCCCAGAAACTAAATCGCCATCACGCAATATATAGTTTTCATCAGTGACAAGCTCATCAAGTAATGATGCACCAGTAATTCCCCCTGCAAGCGCCGAAACATTATAGCCCTGCTTTCCTAGCAAGTGCGCAGCAGCACAACTGCGCGTGCCCGTATCGCAATAAAAAACATAGGGTTTCTCTGGCGACAGCAACCGCTTTTTAATACTCAATAACGACAGGGGCAAGTTCGCAGAAAAAGCCAAATGCCCTGCACTATATTCGTCCTCCGTTCGTACATCCACAAACACTGGCGCTTCGAGCATTGTACGAATTTCATCTCTCGTCACTTCATCAACAGCAGGCTCTTTGAGCAACAACATAAAGTCACTTTTTTCCAGGCGCATCAACACGCCTTTTTCGGTCATGGTAATGGTGGCATTACGCACGGTTTCATTGACCAGCGCATCCTCACCAAAACACCTGCCAGGCCCAATTTCAGCCACTAATTCCGCATGCGTGATGTCATTATTACGGACGGTAACGTGCGCATCGCCCTCTTTAATAAAATAACAACAGTCACCAATCTCACCCTGACGAATAATCACTTCACCCTCTTCGACCACCATCGGCGTCAAACGGGAGAATATTTGTTCTGCATTTACAGGGGGCGCTTTTAGGAAAAGATTGGAATTCAATACCGTCTGCATCCATTCAATATCTTCATCATAATCACGTTCCAAAGACAGTTCAGACAATAAATAATCCGCGACCTGACTCCAACTAATGGTGCGGTCAACGCGGTCGCTATCTATACGAAGTAAGGTGCAATCGCCATTCGCAACACATCGCGCTGGTCTTGGTTGCTGGTGAACGATTGGCAAGCAGGTGATGCCAGCGCGTATCAATTCTTTTCTACCATTTGGATATTCAAGAACGACTTCGCCGCTTTGCAAATAAATATGCTGATGATCAACACAGCCATCTTCGAAAATCACTTGCCCAGAAAAAATCGTTTGCACAGCAACGTGACTAAATAAATCTTCCAAAAAACTAGGACGTAATGATTTCAGGGGGATAAGCGTATCGGCCGTGTCGAAAGCATCCTCGACTAGGCGTCCGTACGATTGAGATAAAACTTCGAAGGGCATCATTTAGCGCTTGTTACTCCTGGTTTTTCTCAGCGTCATTGCCAAGAAGCCTCTAAACTTGAGCGATCGATTCAAAAAGAGTCAGAAAGTGCCGTCTATCTTCACTAGAACGATAAACCGTAACCTCTTCGCCCCTGAAGACCGCCAGAATGCACTGCTACAATGTTCGCCCCAGGGGGGAATCTATCCTGTGACACCTGGTCAACAATGGCCCAGATCTCTTTAGCAGTATAGACCGGATCTAGTGGTATCTCGGTCCTCTCCTCGAAGCTCTGCACAAAAGAAGCCAAAGCATCCGGAAACTTCGCATACCCGCCCCAATGATAGCGCTCTAGCAAGCGCCAGTTCTGCGATGACGCCCCTAGCGTCTGCATAAGGGTTTTAATGTCATCATTTAAGGCTGTATAGCCTTTGAGCACCGGCACACCGTAGGTGTAAATGCCGCCGACAGGCTGACGGCTAAATCCAGCGATCAGCCCCGCCAACGATGAACCCGTGCCGCAAGCATGAAAAATATATTCAGGCTTAAAATCTGCGCGAAGGGTGATTCCCTCCGCGAGCGATATCAATCCTTCCGCTCCAGTCGCTCCACCTCCGCCTTCCGGAATAGGAAAAACATCGCCAAACCGCTTTGCTAACCCTTGTAGCATCTCGGACTGATGCCGCTGACGGTAATCAGACCGCGAGACAAAATGTAAGTGCATGCCTTGGGCCTTTGCATCCACTAGCGTAGCACTTAGCGCTTTACCCTCTTCCCCTCGAATCACACCAATCGTAGGGATACCCAACATATTCCCCACCGTAGCCAAGGCCAAAATATGATTGGAGTAAGCGCCCCCAAAGCTCAAGATGGGGGTTTGGATTTCATTCTGAATATAGCGGCGTAAATATCCATATAGTTTGTAAATTTTATTTCCGCCGATCAAGGGATGAAGTAAATCTTCGCGCTTAATAAACACACGTACAGATTTTTCTTCAAAGATATCGAGTACGATTTCTTGCAGTGGGGCGAGGCAGGCGATTTCAGTTAAATTTCGATCTAGCCAGTCAGTTGGCAGTAACAATGCGAGCGTCCAGTAATTATTTTTTTATTATGAGTTTCCAGCGATTTTAAGGCGTGGTGTTTTATGCAGTTTATGGGTATGGCAGCAATCGGACTCACCCGCAATATAATCTGATGGAGATTCGACCCGACTAATATTTTCGCCACACAGGTTACCTTCTTTATCGACCGCCTGACAAACCGGCACGTGATAATGCTCTAACCACTCGGCGTAATGCGTTTCAGACACACCGCACTTTTCAGCTACGTAAGAAGATGGGCTATCCATAAAGTCAGGAATTTCACTGACAGGAAGCGTTAAATGGCCAGCACCAGGCTGGTACGTCACAAAGCTAATGCCTTTTTCTAGCATCTTACTCAGCAAGTGATCGCCACTGTTTTCGATAAGTGCTTTATTTTCGATATGCAAGCGATCTAACTCTGCATGTAATTTCGCATCTTGCTCATTGCGATACAGAATCTCCACTTCACGCATTTGGAGCATTTCTTTTAGTTCTTTTGTTTCGGATTCTAACGCCGCTTCTAATTCTATTTCGTGACTATTTTTTAATTCTTGCAGCTGATCGTATTCAACTGATTCAGCTTGCTCCAGCTTCAATTCGAAATATTCACGCAAACCTTGGATTTTCTCGGCTTGGCCGTCGATGATATCTTTCAAGCTAGAATTACGCTCGCGCGCCTCATCCAACAATGATTTGTTTTGGTCCAGCATGAGACGGTATTCGTCTATGCGCGCATTGTATTGTTGTTTTAATTCCGCGACGGATCGTTCACGCTGACGAATGATAGTGTTGGCCTTAAGGCGCTGCTCACGAATCGTATTCGCCATACGATCGCGGATTTCTTTGTCGAACTCTTTACGTAAACGATTCGAGACCGATTGCTCAATTAAGGCTCGAGACTTCTGCTCTTCGACTTTTTGGCGTTTCTTTTCAGGATCGGGCTCATGAAAATGAATCGCCATGCGATTGCGCTCGACGGCTTCCATAAGCAATTTGAATTCATGCTTTTTGCCCAGCTCCGGATCCCACATAAACGGTGTAAAATGCTTAATCGGGCATTGGCTGGCACAGACCAAACCGATGGGACCATAACCTAAATCAGGGCCTTTACGCGCGCGTTGTGCGAGCTGAAATAAAGGAACGGAAATTCCTTGGTCGATAAAACCATGTGCGGTAAAACGGACAAGGAAGAATACGGCGTTAACGATGTTGAACTGTGAATTAATTTCGACATAAACAGCGTGTAGCTCTCTATTGGCTAGGTCCATTGCTGGAACATAACCATCAAGTAGCGCTTCAAACTCGGAATAATTCATTTCTCTGATCAATTCTCGATCTTCAGAAAAAATGAATATAGCGCCAGCTAAATCACCGTCATCAAATATCACCCACAAACCTTCTTTTTGTAGCTTTTATCAAAGTTTAGACCGCAAACTGCATCTACTCTTTTCTTTTTGTAATGGTGATTATTATCTAACAACTATTTTTCAAAAAGTGTGAACTGTATCCCCTCCCTTATACGCATTAATCATATAGTCACGGGAAATTTGAGATTCAGATCACAATTCAACATCCATATTTCAACGCATCTCGCTTTTTTATAACTTTTAGGTCTTTCTCTATTCTGATGAACGGCATATTTATAGACTTGCACATTCATCAATATCATTCTCGACATCAGACTCATCCGCATCAACATAACCATGCTCCGCGGGTGTACTTAATAACGATAATTCCAATAACTCTTCTAAATAATCCTGCATGTAACGTTTACTCCAATACTCTATGGGCCAAACCTATTCATTCGGCCATTCACATATTCATTTTATTGAACCACTATAGTAGTAGTTGATAATGACAGTCTTTTTACAGGAAGATTCGAAATTCGCGGGTGATAACGAGATATTTTCGTGAAAACTAGCAAGTTGGCGTATATATGCCGCTCAAGAATGGCGTAAGAAATTAAAATTCTGGTTGACCGCCCCGTCCGTGAGTAGATTCTTCATCGACCCAACCCTGAGAAATCAATGCTAAATCGTCACGAGACGGCCACCAGAAAACTGGGTACTCCTTAACGTATTAAGTATTTATATTGCCGCTTTTGCGCTTGAATACGCCCCTAGTTAGTCGCGTGATCATGGACCATGCGATATTGGTAATATCCAGTTTGATCTCTCACACCGATATGACCGTAAGGGAAGGAGTAAAACTTTTTCTCACTGGTTTGCCCTGGAATGCGACATGTATTACGCCCCCAGACCAAACACGCACCACCCACGACTTCGTCCACCGTGGACCAAATGGAATACCGATAACGGCCTTCAAAACGTGAGGAATTATTGAGTTCTTCTAGGAAATCGGACACACCAAAGACCATTCCCCAGAACATATAGCCAGGATAAAAACCATTGCTGGCGCCACAACCAGGTGTACTTGGCCCTGTAAAGTAGCAGCTTGCCAATCCACGATTTCCGCCCGCAATACCCACAAAGGTATCGACACTGGACGTAAGACTTGGACCAATGTAATACACACCTCCCGCCAGTAAATCATTTGCCCAGCCGCCTTTAATCGCTTTGCGCGCAAGCGTAACCCCCATGCTATGACCAATGATGTCGACCTTATCCGCACCGGTATAAGCTTTTACCGCTTCCACCATTTTGCGGATACGCATGATAAATTCTTGAGAATGATAGTAACTGGCCGCAGAAACAGCTGAGCCCGTGCCATAACTCGTGCAATATAATTCTGATGAGCGATATCCTTTCGATTGAAAATATTCGGCTGACTTTTCCCATCCATTAATAAGCCCCCCTATACAACGATCTGAATTTCCATGCACAAAAATTACGGGCTGCTCCAGTGCGCAGTCGGACTCTGACACTTTGCCGCCGAAACTCCCCCCGCTAAGATCACTGCGGTCTAAGTCATATGCGCCGTATCCATTGTCATTTAACCAGCGGTGAAAGTGCGGCGTAATCCCGCGACTCAGCGCGTTCCCTTGTTGTGAAAGACACGCAGGTCTCGTCGACGTCCAAAGCGGGGTAGTGCCATTTGCGGCGTATACAACAAGGCTACCGCTGTCTTCCAGCGTGGCATACGCACCAGGGTTGCCGTGCGTCCCTGTGGTGAATATCGCAGAACCATCGCTGCCGTGAGCGACTAAGTTTCCATCAGCCTGCATAGTAAGGTAGGCGCCGGCAGAGCCCGCAGAATTAGATTGAAATATGACGTCGTTTCGATCGCCGTAAACCACAACATTACCGTCGTTGCGCATGTACAAACGATAGCGACCATTGGAAGATTCAATATAATCTTCCAAATAAAGGGATTCGTCAGGGTATAAAACGTTCTCCGTAATCGCCGCCCATGAAACGGAGCAACAGAACAGCGTTAAACCCATGAGTAAATAGGAGCTGCAGGGAAACAGCTTTCTTGTGAACATGATTGTTAACCGAGTTATTAAAATTATTATAAAAAACCGCGGTGCTTCTACATTTCCCTAGATAACTGCGCATCAACCTCACGTGGTCGACAACATAACACCTGGTAGCGTGTATATTAAAAATGATGGGGAAGCCCGTATATGACAATACGGGGCAGTCGAAGAGGACAATTTAGCTCACAAGGAGCTGAGGAGAGGACCTAGGAGATTATAATAAACGACATTAATCAGTCTTGATTCGAACGATATTCACTAGGCGTAATACCATGCCAGCTTTTAAAGGCTCTTGAAAAGCTGCGTAAATCAGAGAACCCGAGCTTTTCGGCCACATCGTAAGCCTGAAAACCCGCATCCAACATATTAGTGGCCAGTTCATTTAAGGCCGAATGACGCACTTCTCGGAAACTGATCGCCTCTTCCTTAAGCCTACGACGCATAGTCGCGACGCTCATCCCAAGCTCAGCGGCCACTTGCTGCTGATCTCGAGAGGGATCTATCAACAGGAATCGTCTCACCTGCCGACTGATCGCCTCAGGCGCCCTTTCAGAGTGTGGCGCTTTGACCAGGCTGACAATATCCACAAATAAGGCTTGCGAGGTAAAACCGCCCTCAGGGACGACAACGGCTCTATCCCCCACGCTCTCATCGTAAGTAATCACGTAAGTAGAGGACTGAAAACGTATACGATCACGCCAAAATTTAAGATGCCTAGCGCTTCTATCTGGCTCTCGTTTGATAGAGATATAAGGTAAGCCCAGTGGTGGCGCCCCAGGGGAAATATGACTTAACAGGCCATGCACCAAAATCAGTACGCACTCCATCCCACAGTACAAAAACGGCTTCGTTTCGTGCAAATAGGGAAAACGGCTGTCATCAATGATGTAATTCACAAGACCGTCGGCTTCTCGGATTTGGTTATAGGGGCCGCCATTAAGTAAATTACTGATTTCAGCGATCTTATGCAGCGCCTCACGAATCGTTTTGCAACTACTGACCTGATCCAAAGCAAATTGAGTCGTCCCTAACAGCATAGGCCGGTCGGACATATGGCACGTCTCATCCTGATAGATAAGGGAGAGCTCACCTAACATCCGAAAATAATCGGCTAAGCCAATATACCCTTCTGGCTTATCAAAAGTATTGGCTGGCAAACCTATACGTTGCGCTATTTCGTCAAGCGCAATGCCCTCTTGCTTAGACATCGCAAACACGGGCCACACATCGGCAAGCGCGACCTCCAAGCCTGGTGATTCCTGAACGTTCACCGACTGAGGCGTATCACTCAAGGATGACCAATCACTGCTTGAAGCTTGATCTTCTTTTGATTCTGACATGATGCGATTCTAACGAAATGTTTAAAGGTCTAGCAAATGACGCTTATGACGAGATTCTCCGCCACTCGGCAGAATAAGCAACACAGGTGCTCTGATTATTATATTTAGGTGATTCTATTTTCAAACAGGTTTTCTAGCAAAGAGAAAACGTCGTTTACGCTATACATGTTTTCACAACTGCTTGCGACCACACACTTTGCTCTGAACTAACAGCAATTTAGCTGACATTTAAAGCTCTGCCCGATGCCCATGCACAAAAAAACCCCTAACCTTTCGATTAGGGGTTTTCGTATATGGCGACCCGGAAGGGACTTGAACCCTCGACCTCCGGCGTGACAGGCCGGCATTCTAACCAACTGAACTACCGGGCCGCAATTCACAACACAATGTTTTGGTGGGTGGTACAGGGGTCGAACCTGTGACCTACGCCTTGTAAGGGCGCCGCTCTACCAACTGAGCTAACCACCCTGCGTTGAGAGCCGCGCATTCTACGCGAAACAGACTTCTTGTCAACACTTTGGGGAGTTAAATATCTGAAGTTTTAACAAAACGCCGAGAGATGGCTAAGTTACGGATTCCATTAGGAATTATCCGTCCCTAACGCTCAAAAATATGCTTAAGAAATGGCACATATTTTCTTGTTTGAAATTCATCCAAAAAACAACAAGATGAGCGCATTAAACCGCGCACGATCACATACACAACACGCCACTCAATATTAGGTGCCCCTCACCTATTTCCAGAATATTTCACAATCCAATCAACCACACAAAAACCATTTACATAAAACAATCTAAAAAATTACAAAGCCATAACCTCAAAGACTAAAAAGCAGAATTATTTTGCTTATAAAAAAGTATGATTTTTATAGCGTTAGATCTGTGTGTTATAGCCAAAAATGTAGTCACGTCGTTTTTACATAAACTAACGCTTTTGGTTATAACTAAAAAGGCATTTTAAAAACGCAATATTCAACTAAGTAACTAACAAATAACACCGAGATATAAAAATCATTAATAACCTAAACAAATACCGCAGTACCTTTGTCTAATAGAATTCACACGCCATCTCACTAAGATGAATATCACGCCACGGCATTGACGCAGCAACACATACAACCCTGCTGCATCGATGGTTGTCACTGGAAGTTAAAACTCAATTCGTCGGCCAACGATTAGGAAATTTCGAACGACCTAACCCTAATAAAGAGAATAAGATAATGAAAATAAAAGCAATAATTATCGCACTACTTTCCGCAACCCTATCCATTCCAGCTTTTGCAGCTTGCGTAGACAATGTCGTGCTTGTTCACGGTAACTCTGGAAAATCAAGTGATTGGAATAACACGTATAACAAGTTAATCAGTAAAGGTTATAGCAGCAGCCAAATTTTTCGGCCCAACTGGGGGTCACGCTCATGCTTAGGTAGCTGTAACGATCATTCAGGCTCAGAAGAAACACCAGTAAAAAATGCCATCAACAGCGCAATCTCTAGTTCGTGTACAGGCAAGATTGATGTTATCGGTCACTCAATGGGGGTTACGCTTGCAGCGCAACAAATCATTAAGGCGGGTAAGGTTTCCAAAGTAGATTCTTTTGTAGGGATAGCAGGTGCTTATCGTGGTCTATATTCTTGTGGCATTCATCCGGCTAATGTTTCTTCAGCCACTTGCGGCAACAATGGTCTTTCAATTTCCAGCCCCTTCCTAGACTGGTTATATGGTAAAAAGATTGCCAACCGCGTTTACTCCATCAAGAGCTGGTCTGATCAAATTGTCTGCGGAACAGGAACGTGTCTAGTATATGGTAAGCACTCCAGCCAAATCAAAGGCGAAAGATCGAGTTACTCCTACGGCTACGGACACTTTGGTCTTCAGAAATACACATCATCTAAACAGTACGATTTAATTAAATAAAGCAAGCTCCGAAAACGTGGTACGCGTATTAATCATTCGCATACCACGTTTTATGTTTCTCTTACCTACTTATCTTCATACCACTTTCAGCCGTCTCAATCCGAGTAAATAAAAACACACAAAGATCCCGCGCATCGCTAGAGTTTAAGCGATATCAATGTAGAATGACCGCCATGTAAATTTAGTCTACGGCGGATATAGCGATGGCATTACACCCACGAGCGGGACAAGCAGTTACTCAGCAAGACATTACCAATATTCCTCGCTTAGTCAGTGAATATTATTTACACAAAACGGACTTGGCCCCCGTTAGTTTTGGCACCTCAGGGCACAGGGGTTCCGCGTTCAACAAAAGCTTTAACGAACCCCATATCGCCGCCATATGCCAAGCGTTGGTCGAATACCGCCAAACACACAACATTTCCGGCCCGCTCTTTATTGGTATGGACACTCACGCTCTGTCTGAGTGCGCCTTTGCGACGGCTGTAGGCGTTTTCGCCGCCAATGGCGTACAGGTCAGAATACAAGCTGGCCGAGGCTACACGCCCACTCCAGTGATCTCTCATGCAATATTGACTCATAACCAGAATATCGAAGTGGGGCCTCAAGCCGAATTCGCCGATGGCGTTGTCATTACCCCCTCTCATAACCCACCGCAAGACGGTGGTTTTAAATACAACCCGCCTAATGGTGGCCCAGCAGACAGTGACATCACCGACCAAATTCAAAAACGTGCAAATGAGATTATCGCTAACCAACTCGACGCCGTTCGCCAAATCGATTTCGAACAAGCACTAAACTCCCCTGCCGTGACTGAATATGATTTTGTAAAACCCTATGTTGATGATTTAAAAAATGTCATCGATATGGAGGCTATCGCTAAAGCCGGCATTAAGATCGGCGTCGATCCACTTGGCGGATCAGGTATCGACTTTTGGCCAGTTATTGCCGAGACATATGGATTAAATATCGAAGTCGTTAACGATAAGGTCGATCCGGCGTTTGCCTTTATGACCTTAGATAAAGACGGCAAGATCAGAATGGACTGCTCGTCGCCCTACGCCATGGCCGGCCTTATTCAGCTAAAAGATAAATTTGATATCGCCGTAGGCAACGATCCCGACTACGATCGTCACGGAATTGTGAGCAAAGCCGGATTGATGAATCCCAACCACTATTTAGCTGTTGCCATTCAATACCTGTTTTCACACCGCAAGCAATGGGCTTCCGACTTAGCCGTTGGTAAAACCCTCGTTTCATCAAGCATGATAGATCGAGTTGCTAACGCACTAGGGAAAAAGTTATCAGAAGTCCCTGTCGGCTTTAAATGGTTTGTGGATGGTTTGCATGAAGGTACATACGGTTTTGGCGGTGAAGAAAGCGCAGGCGCTTCATTTTTACGCCGAGATGGTAGTGTTTGGTCAACCGATAAAGATGGATTTATTCTAGCCTTGCTCGCAGCAGAAATAACGGCAGTAACCGGAAAAAATCCATCGCAGCTTTATGATGAACTCACCGAAAAATATGGTACGCCCGTATATACCCGTATTGATGCTCCCGCGACATCGGAACAAAAAGCCATATTGAAAAACCTATCCGAAAGTGATGTCCAAGCCGAAGAACTCGCTGGAGAAAAAATTATCGCCAAACTAACGCTCGCCCCCGGCAACAACGCCGCCATAGGTGGTTTAAAAGTCGTGACGGAAAATGGCTGGTTTGCGGCGCGCCCTTCGGGCACGGAAGATATTTATAAGATTTATGGCGAGAGTTTTTTGGGGGAGACGCATTTACAGAAAATATGTGAAGAGGCTCAGGCGATAGTTAACAATACGTTTAACCAGTGAATTTAAACCTATACACTACTTTTCAATAATGAAGGTGGCGTATAGGTTTGTCAGACACGAAAAATCGATGGCATATGCCCCTGAACTCATCTTCACCACATCAAATCATCAGGAATTTCAAACTGCGCATAGTAGGCATCATCCTCTTCCGTTACTGTTCTTTCTTGTTCAGACGATTTTGTGTTGGCAACGACGATAGCTGAATCATCTCGCTCGCTGATTTTATCGGCGATGGGCTTGGGGATGACTTCATATGAATCGCCTAAACGCGCAATACATAATTTTCCGCGAGCGACTTCGTCCGACACGACAGATGAAACGAGTATTTTTTTAATCGTGTTCCCGTCTGTGAAATTGTATTCAACATCGCCGTCACGTCTCGAGATCTTATAATGCTGAATGAGCTGAATTATTTGCGCGGCAATGGCTTTTCTTTCTGTCTCTTGATCGCGCTGTTTGTTTAGCTCTCGATCTTTAGCTTGTTTTTCTTGCTGCGCCTTAATCAGATCTTCCTGCTCTTCACTTAAGGACTTATCCTTAGAACGAATTTTTTCCTTCTTCGCTTTTTTGGATTCCTTGGTGATTTTTTTCGCTTTTTTCTTATCTATTAAGCCGGCGCCTAAGAGTTGATCCTGAAGAGATTTGCTCACGATAGTGTCCTAGATATTCGGTTTGAGGTGTACGCTAAATCACCTGTTGAGTGTTTCAAATTATTCGGGGGAAGTCTAGTTGAGAGTGGTGTTATGCACCAGTAGGTTGAATGGGGTCAATGTAAACCATAACGCCATCCAACCCTTTTTGGTATTACCTGAAACCGCTCCTCAAAAAACCAGCGCAATCGATGAGCCTGTTTGGCCGGATTTGATTCGTGCCTTCCTGGCACTCACCCTCTGCAATTGCTCCTGCATTGCTCTACTCACTTACATCCATGTAAGCATTCGGGCGGCTCCGCCGTCTAAAAGCGTTCCCTACGATTTTATGAACCGAGGTCCAAGAAGCAATTCAGGACGTTTCGTCTGAGCATAAAAAAACCGCCTTCTTGGCGGTTTTTTTATGCTTGGTCGGAGCGGCCGGATTTGAACCGACGACCACTACACCCCCAGTGTAGTGCGCTACCAGGCTGCGCTACGCTCCGAAGAGTCGGCAATAATACGTATAAACGGTTGAATTGCAAGGAGGTTTTTTGTGGGTGTAACTAGGTTTTTAGTACAGCTAAGACTTCTTCTAGATCGGTGATCATCTTTTGTACCAAAACACGATATTCATCGCCTTCAGGTTTCGCTGTAGTCGCGGTTGGCTCTCCGCTCATTTGCTGACGGGCGCCACCAATGGTGAAGCCTTGATCGTATAGCAAGGTGCGAATCTGGCGAATGGTCACAACGTCCAGGCGCTGATAATAGCGGCGGTTACCACGACGTTTAACCGGCTTTAGCTGCGGAAATTCTTGCTCCCAGTAACGAAGTACATGGGGTTTTACCGCACACAGCTCACTCACTTCGCCAATAGTGAAGTAGCGTTTGCCAGGGATCGCAGGTAATTCGTCGTTATGACTGGGTTCCAGCATACGCCTCGACTCGTGCCTTTAGTTTTTGTCCAGGTCGAAATGTTACCACTCTTCGAGCGGTTATGGGGATTTCTTCCCCTGTTTTGGGGTTTCTACCTGGGCGCTGTTTCTTATCGCGCAAATCAAAATTTCCAAACCCAGAGAGCTTCACTTGCTCATTTTTCTCAAGCGAATCTCGGATTTCCTCAAAAAATAGTTCGACCAGCTCTTTAGCTTCACGTTTGTTAAAGCCTAATTCTTCATACAATTTCTCTGCCAAGTCGGCCTTGGTTAGAGAGATTGCTGCTTGGTCATCGAAGTCTGGCATCGAACTCATCCTCCAACTGCTTCACAATTGAAGCCATCGGGTTATTAATTTCTTCCTCATTAAGAGTGCGTGATGGATGCTGAAACGTCAAGTTAAAAGCAACACTTTTTCTTTGTGGATCAATACCTTCGCCGCTATATACGTCAAACACCTTTAAGTTTTTAAGGTACTCTCCAGCCCCATTTGTAATGCTTTTCTCAAGTTCTGATACACAAAGCCCTCTATCGACGACGACAGCAAGATCACGCGCGACCTCGGGGAATTTAGAGACTGGGGTGAAACTGGCAACAGAGGACTCTAAAACGGCATCTAGTGTCAATTCAAAGACGTATGTCGCTTTAGGTATATCTAACTGTTGAAGAACCCCTGGATGAATAGCTCCGATCACACCAACATTCTGCCCATTGATAAAAATCTCGGCAGTCTGACCAGGATGTAACGATGACGATTTGCTCGATTCGAAGCGTACCTCCTGCCCCGTTAGGGTCAATACCGATTCCAGGTCCCCTTTTAGGTCATAGAAATCAACATCTTGCTTATCTGCATTCCAACCCAGCTCCGTAAGAGGGCCGTATATCAAACCCGCCAGCATACGGTCTTGAGTCAGACCTTCTGGTGAGGGAACAAAACGAAGCCCCTTTTCGAAGATCCTCACCCGCCCTTTTTGACGATTTACGTTGTGCAACAATGTGCCGACGAGACCAGGGACCAACGAGGTGCGCATCACGCCCATATCGGCACTAATGGGGTTCATAAGGGCAACGGCGTCACTTTCTGGATCAAAGATTTGTTGAATTTTGGGATCCACAAAGCTGTATGTAATGACTTCTTGGTAACCGCGTCCAACCAGTTGACTTTCAATCGCGGAAACAGGCAATGCCTTCTCTGTTTGCTCTGGCAAATTAACCGACAAGCTCACTGGCGCTATGGGCAGACGGTTGTAGCCATAGATTCGGGCAAGCTCTTCAAGTAAATCGGCCTCTATAGAAACATCAAAGCGGTAACTGGGCACCGACAGCTGCCACCCCGTATCAGAACTGCTTTCAATTCCAAAACCGAGTCGCGTGAGCATATCTTCGACTTCGGCATCTGCTATCGCGAAACCCAAACCAGATTCAATGCGTGCTTTTGATAGCGCGACGCTACGAGCCTTGGGTAGGTGCTCAGAGTCAACGACGATTGTCGGACCAGGCTCACCACCAACAATATCCAATATTAGGCCGGTTGCGCGCTCTAGTGCGGCCTCTGCACCTTCATAGTCAACGCCACGTTCAAACCGGTGCGATGAATCGGTGTGAAGACCATAGGAGCGTGCTCGGCCTGCTATGGCAATCGGGTCAAAAAATGCGCTTTCGAGAAAAATATCTTTTGTGGAAGAACGAACAGCAGTAGAAGCGCCACCCATGATGCCCGCCATCGCAATTGCACCAGAATCATCGGCGATCACTAAAGTATCGTCATTCAATGAAATTTCTTGGTCACCTAATAAGGTAAGTGGCTCGCCTTGTTTCGCCAAGCGAACAGCGATATTTCCTTGTAACTTGTTGAGGTCGAAAGCGTGCATTGGCTGCCCCAATTCAAGCAGCACGTAATTGGTGATATCTACCACCGCGTCAATACTGCGTAAGCCACTGCGACGTAGTATTTCTTGCAGCCACAAGGGGCTAGGCTTACTTACATCGATGTTTTGAATCACGCGACCGACGTAACGAGAACAAGCGTTACTCGCTTCTAGCGTCACGGCTTTCTCTTCTTCAGATACGGGAGGAATAATGTCAATTTTTGGCGTATTTACCGGAATCTTATTTAAAACACCCACTTCACGGGCGATGCCTTTCAAGCTCAAGCAATCACTGCGATTCGGTGTTAGATCAACTTCAATAATAGAATCATTTAATTCTAAATATTCACGTAAATCGGTACCTGTTGGCGCATCTAGAGGTAATTCCCACAAACCGTCGTCATCGTCACCAGCTTTCAATTCAGTTTGCCCGCATAACATGCCGAATGATTCCACACCACGTAACTTCGCTTTTTTAATTTTAAAGTCGCCGGGTAACTTTGCACCAACAGTAGCAAACGGTATTTTTATACCGGGGCGCGCATTAGGCGCACCGCATACAACTTGCTTTTCACCATCTGGCGCACCCGCCACCGTGCACACTCGTAGCTTATCAGCATCAGGATGTTGTTCTGCCGTAAGAATTTCACCGACGACAACACCACTAAATTCACCTGCCACAGGCTCGACCGCATCCACTTCCAAGCCTGCCATGGTAATTTGATCCACGAGGGCTTGTGTTGAGATGTCCGGATTTACCCATTTCCTTAGCCAAGTTTCACTGATATTCATTAATTTCTAGTTTCCTAACGATTCTTCAAAAATTTGTTTGCAGTTTTTATCTAACATTACTAACCAGAGGCCAATGAAAAGGATAGCGCTTGATTCAGACCATCTGAGGCATGGATGCCGAAGCTGAGTGTATAGGGATATATTCACAGCATGTCGGAATCAAGCGCTATCCTTTTCAACTGACGCTCTAGCATTACCTCGTTCAAAGTAGCGCCAAAACTACTTTGCTTGAGGCCGGCCTATTGCGTAGTGCGTAAAGCCTTTTTCTGCCATCAATTCTGGCTCATACAAATTACGGCCATCAAATACGACTTTATTCTTTAGTAATTCACCAACCTTCAACCAGTCTGGAGAACGAAATGCTGACCATTCCGTACAAACCACCAACGCATCGGCATCAACAAGAGCCGCATTAGCCATTGTGCAAAACGTTAAATCGCTGCGCTCGCCGTAAATACGCGCAGTCTCTTCCATTGCCTCTGGATCGTATGCCTTAACATTGGCACCTAACGACCACATCGCCTCCATAAATACACGCGCTGGCGCTTCGCGCATATCATCTGTATTTGGCTTAAATGCCAATCCCCACAAAGCAATGGTTTTACCTGACAAATCACCAGAGAAGTGTTTTTTCACTTTTTCAACAAGAACTTCTTTTTGTGTATCGTTGACACTTTCAACGGCGGTAAGTAACTCTGCAGGCTCATCAATCGCATTAGCAGTTTGCACTAGCGCTTTCACATCTTTCGGGAAGCATGAACCTCCGTAGCCACAACCAGGATAGATAAAGCTATAACCGATTCGAGGGTCAGAACCGATACCTTTACGCACGAGTTCAATATCCGCATCCAGCTTTTCTGCGATGCGCGACAATTCATTCATAAAGCTAATTTTTGTAGCAAGCATTGCGTTAGCCGCGTACTTGGTTAATTCAGCCGATCGTACATCCATAAACATTAATTTGTCATGATTACGGTTAAAAGGCGCGTAAAGTTCACGCATTAGCTTTTCAACACGGTCAGATGACCTACCAACAATAATACGGTCTGGTTTCATAAAATCACCAACCGCAGCACCTTCTTTTAGGAACTCAGGATTTGATGCAACATCATAAGGAATATCAATTCCACGGTCTTTCAAGACTTCCGCTATTTTTGCATTGACTTTATCTGCGCTACCAACAGGAACCGTCGATTTATTTACTACCAAACGATAATCCTGCATATGCTCGCCGATAGACGCAGCCACTTGCAATACATAACGCAAATCCGCTGCGCCATCTTCATCCGGAGGAGTGCCAACAGCGATGAAAATAACTTCGGCAAAATCAACAGCGTCTTTTGCCACTGTCGTAAACTGAAGACGATCATCGGAAACTGACTGTTTTACGATACTTTCTAAGCCCGGCTCATAAATGGGGATTTCCCCCGCCTCTAGGCGCTTAACTTTTAGCTCATCAATATCAACACACATCACCTGATGACCTGAATGAGCCAAACAAGACCCGGTTACCAAACCAACATAACCTGTACCAAAAATGGATACACGCATTTAACTATTCCTAAAATTGTTTCAAGTAATCTAAATCGTTTTCGAAGTTGAGCCGAATGTCGTTAATGCCGTAGCGAAGCATCGCTAATCGTTCTACCCCCATACCGAAGGCAAAGCCTGTATAAACCGTATTATCAACATCACAGGCGTCAAACACATTAGGGTGAACCATGCCGCAGCCCATCACTTCTAACCAACCGGTATTCTTACAAATACGACAGCCTTCTCCAGAACAGTTAGTGCACTGGATATCCACTTCAGCTGAGGGTTCCGTGAAAGGAAAATAAGATGGGCGGAAGCGAACCGGAACATCTGCTTCAAAGAACGATTTCAAAAACTGATCAACCGTCCCTTTTAAATGAGAAAAGCTAATATTTTTATCGACCACCAAGCCTTCAACTTGGTGAAACATGGGAGTATGCGTTAAATCTGAATCACAGCGATAAACACGACCAGGGCATATCACATGTATCGGCGGCTTTTTATTACGCATTGTCCGCACTTGTACAGGAGAAGTGTGTGTACGTAACACATGGGTTTCATCGATATAAAACGTATCGTGCATCGCACGCGCAGGATGGTGCGCGGGAATATTTAGCGCTTCAAAATTATGGAAATCGTCTTCGATTTCAGGGCCTTCTTCAACGGTATAGCCCACCGCTGCGAAGATAGATTCTATACGTCGCATTGTTTGCGTAATGGGGTGTAACCCACCCGTTTCGGAACGACGGCCATCCAAGGTTACGTCAATCGTTTCAGAGGCGAGCTTTGCTTCAATTGCCGCATTCTCTAACGTGGTCTTGCGAGTATTGATCTCTTCCTGCACGCGCGCTTTGGCTTCATTTATTAGAGCCCCCGCTTTAGGCCTTTCTTCTGAAGAAAGCTTGCCTAGTGTTTTTAAAAGTGCAGTCAGCTGCCCTTTTTTTCCTAAATAGTCGACACGAACGTTATCGAGTGTTGCCAATGCTTCCGCTTGTTTGACTTGAGCAATCGCTTCTTCAGTCAATGCGTTGAGGTTTTCCATTCACGCCTCTATTAATATTAGGTAATCAATTCTTAAAATTTATTCGGTTTCTATGCAGAAATATGCATAAAAAAGGGGAAGTGCCACGGCGCTTCCCCTTTCTCATTTTCTCGCCAATGAGGACTTACGCCGCCAAGGCTTCCTTAGCTTTCGATACGATCAAACCAAAAGTGGTTTTATCGTGAATGGCTAAGTCCGCAAGAACACGACGGTCTAAAGCGATGTCTGCTTTCTTAAGTCCAGCAATTAAGCGGCTGTAGCTCAAACCTTCTACACGAGACTGTGCATTGATTCGAGTAATCCACAACGCGCGAAAATTACGTTTCTTAACACGACGGTCACGATATGCGTATTGACCTGCTTTGATAACGGCTTGCTTCGCTACACGAAAAACACGTGAACGTGCACCGTAATAACCTTTAGCCGCTTTTAATACTTTCTTGTGGCTTCGACGCGCCACAACACCACGTTTTACTCGGGCCATGATATTTCCTCAATAAAAATTCTTATTCACTAAATAGGCAGTCTTCAACTGGTCGATTTTTACTCCTGCAAAATCGACATACAGTACGTCCTGTACTAATCAGCGCGAAGCATACGCTTGATCGCTGGAACATCTGCAGCATTTAGCATGCTAGTACCGCGAAGTTGACGCTTACGCTTTGTGGTCATCTTAGTGAGGATATGGCTTTTGTGAGCGTGCTTATGTTTGTAGCCGCCCGCGGTTTTCTTGAAGCGCTTAGCTGCGCCACTGTGTACTTTAGCTTTTGGCATGTTACTTCTCCGATATAGAGTTTGCCCGAAGGCAAGGGTTTTACTTGTAAGCCCCCTAGGCAGCTAAATAGCCCGGCGACTCCGTAGTTTGGATATGAACCTTCACCCACATCCAAATTCTTGTAAGCCCAAAAGGCTTACCTTATAACTTGAATTAAAGCGTTTTACTTACGCTTTTTCGGCGCCATTACCATAATCAATTGGCGGCCTTCCATTTTTGGATATTGCTCGACGGTTGCGATCTCATCCAAATCGGTCTCGATGCGTTTCATCATTTCCATTCCCAGCTCTTGGTGAGCCATCTCACGGCCACGATAGCGCAATGACACTTTCGCCTTATCACCATTTTCTAGGAAACGAGAAACCGCACGAAGCTTAACGTTGTAATCGCCCTCTTCCGTACCTGGGCGAAACTTCATTTCCTTAACTTGCTGTTGTTTTTGTTTCTTTTTAGCGGCCGCTTTGGCTTTTTTCGCCTCAAACAAATGTTTGCCATAATCCATGATTTTGCAAACAACGGGTTCGGCATCTGGCACAATCGCTACCAGATCCAATTGATCCGACTGAGCCTGAGCCCTCGCCTCTTCAATTGTTACAATGCCTACTTGCTCACCATCTTTACCAATTAGACGTACTTCACTTGCTTCGATTTGATCGTTAATGGCAGGTTTCTTAGAACGCCCTTTGGATTGCTCTCGATTGCTGATAGTTTATTTCTCCCGTTTGTTCATATGACAAAAACAACAGACCCCGTGATCACGTACCCCAAAAGCTATGACGTCATCCGAGCGCGCTTGGCAATATCGCCATTCAAACGCTCAGAAAAAGCTTCTAGAGATAGTGTCCCGAGGTCTTCACCGTCCCGTGTTCTCACGGCAACGGTATTGTTCTCAACTTCTTTATCACCCACTACCAGCAGGTAAGGAACCCTCTGCATAGTGTGCTCGCGGATTTTAAAGCCGATCTTTTCATTTCTCAAGTCAGATATGGCCCTAAAACCACTGTTTTGCAAGAAATCACGCACTTTTTCCACATATTCGGCCTGATTGTCCGTAATATTCATGACAACGGCCTGATCTGGCGCCAACCAGACAGGAAATTTGCCTTCATACTCCTCAATGAGAATCCCGATAAAACGCTCAAATGATCCCAGAATTGCCCGATGAAGCATGACAGGTACTTGGCGCGATCCGTCTTCTGCTACATATTGTGCATCTAGACGCCCAGGCATAGAGAAATCGACCTGAATGGTGCCACACTGCCAGATACGGCCTAGGCAATCTTTCAGGGAAAACTCAATTTTCGGCCCGTAAAAAGCACCTTCACCAGGCAATAAATCCCATTTAAGCTCTTTGGCATTCAGAGCGTCAGCCAATGCTTTTTCGGACTTATCCCAGACTTCGTCGCTACCCACTCGCTGCTCTGGGCGAGTCGACAGACGAATGATCACGTCATCAAAACCAAAATCTTTATACACGTCGAATAAGAGATCAGTAAATACGGAAACCTCATCCTGAATGGCAGCTTCAGTACAGAAGATGTGCGCATCATCCTGAGTAAAACCACGAACACGCATCAGGCCCTGCAAAGTGCCCGACGCTTCGTTACGGTGGCACGAACCAAACTCTGCAAGACGAAGTGGTAAGTCACGGTAACTCTTAAGCCCTTGGTTAAAGACCTGAACATGACAAGGACAGTTCATGGGTTTCACTGCGTAATCTCGTGATTCCGACTCCACAGTAAACATATTCTCGCGGAATTTGTCCCAATGACCCGACTTTTCCCAAAGTGTACGTTCAACTACTTGAGGCGTCTTAATCTCTTGGTAACCGTTTTTGCGTTGAACGTCTCGCATATACGACTCAATCGCGGTGTACACAGTCCAACCCCGCGGATGCCAAAACACCATGCCTGGCGCTTCTTCTTGAAGATGAAACAGATCGAGCTTTTTGGCTAACTTACGGTGGTCACGCTTGGCCGCTTCTTCCAAAAACTTAAGGTATTGCTTAAGTTGTTTTTTATCTGCCCACGCAGTGCCATATATTCGTTGCAGCATTTTGTTTTCGGAATCGCCACGCCAATATGCACCTGACACCCGCATTAGCTTAAAGTGCTCAATAAACTTCATGCTGGGAACATGAGGACCACGGCACATATCCACATATTCTTCGTGATGATATAAGCCTGGGCGATCATCTTTACTGATGTCATCATCCAGGATTTCAATTTTATAATTCTCGCCACGTTGCTCAAAAATATCGCGAGCCTCTTGCCAGCTGACTTTTTTCTTAACAACTTCGTAATTAGTTTTCGCTAACTCTTTCATACGTTTTTCGAGCGCTTCGATATCTTCATCCGTTAACATATGATCTAAATCGATATCGTAATAAAAGCCGTTTTCAATCGTTGGTCCAATAGCCATTTTGGCATCAGGCCATAACTGTTTTACCGCGTGACCAATAAGGTGAGCACAGGAGTGACGGATAATTTCCAATCCGTCCTCATCTCTTCCGGTAATGATGGTGAGATCTGAATCTTCTTCGATAATATCTTTCGCATCAACACGTTCACCATTAACTCGGCCAGCTATGGTCGCTTTCGCTAGACCGGGGCCAATATCAGCGGCAACATCAAGGGTTGAAACGGGTTTATCGAAAGTGCGTTGGGAACCGTCAGGGAGGGTAATAACAGGCATATCTATTCCTTACCAGTGGTGACCCATACTAAAGGCCACATGAGTGAGTGATTGGTTTTTAGGGGCGCGAGTATAGCTAGTTTCCACTTCTTTTGCAGCCCCCGCTCCCCATCCCAAATTTGTCCGTTCGTATTTCAACCTCGACACGCATTAATCTGGAGCCCTCTTTCAAAAAGCGCGTGAATACGTCCATGTAGGCTTCGGCATTTCATCCATGAAATGACGATTTTTGAAAGAGGGCTCCAGCTCAACGCTCACTATTCATGATACGTCTAGAAATGTCTCTTCGAAAAAAGAGCAGCCCCAAGCGAATGGAGATAACTTAGATATACGCCTCTCCAGCATGATAAACAGAAAAACCTGCCAATATCCGAGTTTAGCATTGGGAAGACCTTTCAAAAATCGTCGATTCAGGAAGAATCGCCGAAACTCCACGGATGGATTTATGTGTTTTTTGAAAGGTCTTCCTGATGATAAACGATCGAAGCCACGATCATAGCCCAGACTAGAACGATAGAGGTTTTCAAGAAATTAAGACGGGCTAACATCTAGCCCGCCTTTAGACACAAAATTGAAGAGAACTAGTTAACGCGCTCAACGACCGTCGTTATGCCTTGGCCAAGCCCAATACACATTGTCGCAACACCTAAGGTAGCATCAGTGTCTTGCATAACGCTCAGCAAGGTCCCGGTAATACGCGTACCTGAACAACCAAATGGGTGACCTAACGCGATTGCACCGCCGCGTAAATTGACCTTCTCATCCATAACATCAAGCAAGTTCAAATCTTTTAGTACGGGTAATGCTTGCGCCGCGAATGCCTCGTTCAACTCAAGCTTATCAATGTCGTCCATCGTCAAACCTGCTTTTGCCAAAGCTTTCTGAGTTGATGGCACTGGGCCATATCCCATGATCGATGGGTCAACACCCGCAAGCGCCATGGAGCGAATCTTAGCAATCGGAGTGAGCCCCAAGGCTTGAGCCTTTTCTGCTGACATCACTAACATTACAGAAGCACCGTCAGTTATCTGAGAAGATGTGCCTGCTGTAACAGTGCCCCCTTTCGGGTTAAATGCCGGTTTCAAAGCCGCTAAACCTTCAACAGTAGTTTCAGGACGAATTGTTTGATCGTGTTTAACCAAAATCGGAGAGCCAATATCGTCATGACCCATCGTAGGAATAATTTCGCGATCAAACTCACCCTTTTCTGTTGCCGCAGCAGCAAGTTGATGAGAGCGAGCACCAAACTCATCCATCTGTTCACGAGAAATCCCGTGTAACAAAGCCAAGTATTCAGCCGTTAAGCCCATGGATCCAGCCGCTTTCGCAACAGACAGTCCCAACGCAGGATTAGGGTCAACACCTTCCATCATATCGATGTGGCCCATATGCTCCACACCACCAACAACAAAAACATCGCCCTGTCCCGCCATAATATTGGTCGCTGCAGTATGTAAAGCGGACATACTTGAACCACACAAGCGGTTCACAGTTTGTCCTGGAACGGTATGCGGTAGCCCCGCTTGTAACAGTACATTACGACCAATATTAAAACCTTGCTCGCCGCGCTGCATGACACAACCCCAGATTAGGTCATCAATTTCTTCGGGGTTTAGCGCATCATTACGCTCTAATAATTTTGAAATAATATGTGCACTCAAGTCATCTGCACGTCGATTTCTGAAAATGCCGTTTTTGGAACGCCCCATAGGGCTACGGGCATAATCTACGATAACAACATCTCTCGGATTTAAACTCATAGGTTTCTCCTTACTTCGCCGTGTAGTAGCTTGCGCCCGTTTTTAATTTTTCTTTCATGCCATCCGTCAACTCGTATAACACGCCTAGTTTTTCGTAAGGTTTTGCCATTTCTGCAAAGGCCTCAATACCTATTTCATCAATCCAACGGAAAACACCGCCTCTAAATGGCGGGAAGCCTAATCCGTAAATAAGGGCCATATCCGCTTCCGCAGCAGAGGACACAACATTTTCTTCCAAACAACGCGCAAGCTCGGTCGCCATTGGGATCATCATGCGCGCGACAATTTCTTCATCGCTAAATTCTTTCGTGTCCGCAACATGAGGTTTAAGCAAATCATAAGAATCTTGCGTCACAACTTTTTGTGGCTTACCTTTTTTATCTGGTGCGTAATTATAAAAACCTAAATTATTTTTCTGACCCAGACGCTTACTTTCATACATAACATCTGAAGCAGCTTTAAAGTCACGCCCCATTCTGTCGGGGAAGCCTTCTGCCATAACCTCTTCACAATGCACACCGGTATCGATACCGACAACATCCATCAAGTAGGCCGGTCCCATTGGCCAGCCCCAGCGCTCCATGACTTTATCAACCGCCTGAAAGTCTGCACCGTCACGCAACAACAAAGAAAAGCCTGCAAAATAAGGGAACAATACACGGTTCACTAAAAAGCCTGGGCAATCGTTTACAACAATCGCTTTCTTACCCATCGCGTTCGCGTATGCGACCGTGCGAGCAATTGCATTGTCACTGGTTTTTTCACCACGGATCACTTCGACTAAAGGCATCGCATGTACGGGGTTGAAGAAATGCATACCACAGAAATTTTCTGGTCGCTTTAACGCTTCAGCCAAATAGGTAATAGAAATTGTGGAGGTGTTAGAACACAACACGGCATCATCAGAGATGTGTGATTCGCACTCCGCCAATACAGCATGTTTTACTTTGGGGTTTTCGACAACGGCTTCGACCACAACATCCACGCTATCAAACCCTTCATAGCTTAACGCTGGATCAATATTATTGAGGACTTCCGCCATTTTCGCTGGCGTCATACGTCCACGATCCACACGCTTGGTCAAAAGTTTTGATGCTTCTGATAAACCAAGGTCAATACCCGCTTGGGCAATATCCTTCATGACAATCGGCGTGCCTTTATAGGCGGATTGGTAAGCAATACCGCCACCCATAATACCTGCACCCAACACTGCCGCTCGTTCAACTTTCTTATCGGCTTGCTTTTCCCAGCCTTTGGCTTTTTTCCCAATCACCTGGTCACTAATAAATAATCCAACCAAGGATTTAGCGACTGAGGTTTGCGAAAGCTCGGTAAATATACTCGTCTCGATTTTTATGGCTTCGTCGCGAGACAGTTTTGCGCCTTCCTGCATTGATTTTATTGCAGCAACCGGAGCAGGATAATTACGACCTGCCTGAGCCTTAATAAATGCCTTAGAACTTTCAAACGCTAACAGTGACTCAATATCATTGTGTTTTAACGGCGCTTGTTTCTGCGCTTTACGCGTTTCGAAATCTAATTCGCCGGCTACTGCTCGGGACAATACATCAAGTGCGGCATCTCTTAATTTATCCTGCTCTACGACACCATCTACAACACCGGCTTTTAATGCTGCATCAGGGCGGTTTTCTTTAGCTGCAGCAATCCACTCAACTGCCACATCTAGCCCAGCTAGCCGAGGTAAACGAACGGTTCCGCCCCAGCCAGGAATAATGCCTAATTTTGTTTCTGGTAAGCCGATTTTTGCGGCTGTCCCCATTAAACGAAAATCACAGGCCAAACAAACTTCTAGGCCACCGCCCAATGCATAACCGTTTATGGCAACGACGGTTGGAATCGGAAGATCTTCCAGGCTATTAAATATGCTATTCGAACGCGCTACGGCCTTTTCAACCGCCTCGACGCCCTGCTCGAACATAGGCACGAATTCCATAATATCCGCGCCCACGATAAAGACGTTTTTCGCGCTGGATAGAAGTAACCCTTTTATATTTGGCGTGTTTTTCACCACTTCGATCGCTTTCTCAAGATCATCGAGTGTTAACGCGCTAAATTTATTTACGGATTCGCCTTTTAAATCAAATTGCAGTTCCGCGAGCCCATTATCGAGCTGCGAAAGCTGAATCGCTTGGCCTTCGAATAACATTGCTTATCCTTTTTTTGTTTTAACGTTTGTTTAATGCCGACGTAAACACGCCTTTTGACCTCAGATTGAACTCATAGAGCACAAATCAAACACAAAGGAAGGCCAAGCAAGCGTGTGAAGCGCATTATCGGTGCTTTCCAGAAGGCTAGCAATAGAACTCTGACGCTTCTAACCGTAAACACCGACGCTCTGGAGGCACACCAGAATAGTACCCAGGTTCCAACAATTACACATATCCATCAAGGTGATTAAGCGCCAACTTTGGTGACGATACTGACCTCAACGAACGTGGAGGAAACGGTGCCTATGAGTATAGTTGATCAAAAATATGAAGTAGCGAATTACATCAGTTGAACTTAGTAAGACCTATTCGCTAAATGAGACGCACACAATTTTGCAAGGGCTATCACTGCGATTCACAAAAGTGTGATCACGGTGAAGCGAGAAATTAAACCCATCACCTTCAGTTAGGTTAAAAATGACGCCATCCAAATGAAGATCTAAAGTACCGCTAATGAGAATCCCGCCAATAAAGCCATTGTGAACCATCCATTGCGAACTGACACGAGCACCAGGCGGGTATATTTGCTCGGCTAAATAGATACCTTCTCGCTCGTTGCCAACGGTTAATGGCAACACACGAAAGTCCGCCTCACCACGCTGCACATGAATAAACCCATCTTTAGAGATTACTGTAGGCGTTAACTCGATAGACTCGGAGAAAAACTCTTGGAGTGATATAGGAAAAGCGTGGAGAATTTTTTCGAGAGAACCAACTGATGGGCTGACCTTCCCCTGCTCGATCATCGACAAGGTACTATTAGTGACGTCCGCTCGCCGCGCCAATTCCCGCTGAGATAACCCAAACTTTTGCCGAAGGGACTGCAAGCGTGCCCCGACGGTATCACTTAAGTCTGGCTGAACACGAGAATTAGAATGCTCGCGTGTTGGCTCTGGCGTATTTTTAGTGTCGGAAGAATCAGTCATGTATCGACTATAAAACCCTTTGCCGACACATGCCAGCGCTGCGTTTTTTCACCAAGTGCCTTATTTTTATTCGAAGGAGCCAAAGCCCTCATTAATATTCAAACCGACACCATGAGAAAATCCTGGCACCGAAATCTCATCTGATGAAACCTCAATCTTATCCTCGTCCACAATTTTTGTACCAAATTCATATATGGGATTCAACGCCCCAGCATCAGCTTCTGCAAGGTAATTATCGATTGAGGACAAGGTCTGCTCTCGGCGCTGCTGATATTGACTGGTCGCTGTTTTGCCATATTTTTTGGCTAAAAACCGCTCTGTTACCTGAGGAGAGAAAACCGCTGCAGTGGCGTTATTTCCGCCAAAGCCCTTGGAATTAATAAAGCCCACATCAGATGCCTCGTGAACGGGAATATCCGAAGAGGATATATTCAAACGATCCCCATAGACATCATCAGCCACACCATCAATAGTTTTAATCCCAGGTAAAAACCCGTGCTGAAATACACCCAAAGTCGCAGCCATCTGATCGCCACTTGCCGTACCCAACGCATGCCCAAGATACGCTTTAACTGCACACACAGGCCAATTCTTCACACCAAAGGCTTTTGCGACCGCATCGAAAATACGTGATTCAGTTACACGGTTTTGAGGTGTGCTTGAGCCATGGGCTTGAACAAAGCTACGTCGCTGTAGCGCTTCTTCACCAAGTAAGGTACGCGCCAAGCCCATCGCCTTCGCCATCGTAATGTAATTCCCTGGACCTGGCGCCGAAATAGATTTTTTATAGCCGTCCGCATTCACATAAACACCTGGCACCGAGCCATAAATGTTAGCGCCCAACTCATAGGCTAATTCATCGCTCATCAATACCGTGTACTGAACAGACTCCGCCAAGGTAAATCCAGTGTTGTCACCAAAGGGCCTACTCGCACGACGATGATTGGGTGTATCAGAACCATCGAGCTTCATTAAGTTTAGGTCGGTGGCTAACGCGCCCATGGCAGCATAACCATCAATGATCTCAGGTAAAATTGGCGCTTCACTCGCACCAACAATCGATACCTTTCTACGCCCACTGCGAATATCTTCAATACCTTGGCGCAAGTTATACAAATACGTTGCGCAAGCACCCGCAGACGCCGCCGTTGCCCCCATGCTGCCCAACACATAGGCATTGATGAAGTCTGCCGGCATAGAATTAAAGCCAAGCGCGACTTGTTTAGAAGAAGTGCGATCGCCATTTAATCGACCGTTAAACAAGCCGCCGAAACCTGTGTTATCCAACTGGCACATCAAGCTCGCGCTATACACCGAAACTTCATCGGGTGAAAGTTGCTCGACGATTTGTCGCCAGGGAATGCCCACAGATTTGACCGCATCGGAAGCGCCTAGCACGGCCATTTGTAAACCACGAGGATGATGCAAGGAACGATAATGCTCTCCTGGGTTAAAGCCACTCGGTAACTGCCCTGCCGTTTTCACAGCGATAGGCTCACGCGTATCCACTTTTATTTCTTGTTGATCTGAAACCGTGACATGAAATTTCTTACCCTCTTCATCCAAAGGCTCGATATGCCAGTTCTCAGGCGGCATCGTCGGTAACTGGCGGCGTGATACGGTAAAGCTTGCGGAGCTGCCCTTAGTGGGTTCCAGAGTGAACTTTTTCGTCAGCGGTGTTGCATCCGCGTCAAAGTGGTTAGATTCTATTCGGCGAATCAATGTGCCTTTAAGTACCGCATCCTCATCAGCTTCAGGCAAGCCCATCAGGTGCGACAAAGAAGATACCGTGTGCGCTTTTTGCGCGGTATCCAAGCTTTCAAAGACCATTCTTCTGTAGCCTTGATGACCAGAACTACGGCCTGCTGCGTTGTAGCCGCCAAACCCAACAATAACGGGTAATCGTGATTTCATTCTCTACCTTAAATATCTAATCACCCCATCAGTCGAATATTTAAAAATGGGGAAGAATCTTTAGAGGCGACGCCAAAATAAAACCTTGGCCGCCACATATTCTGTGGATTCGCAAAGCATTAAAATCTCGCTTCACGATAGGAAATTTAGGGCGATAGTGTAGAGAAGCCTGGCGAAATAAACTGTGTGATTTGAGCCACAAAACCATGGCATATAGGCCACAAAGCCGCTATTCTAATTAAAACACTCATTTCTCCGTGGATTTATGCTTAGCGTCACTTTCGTTCTTTGCCAACATATGCTCGCGACGAGCGTTTCACTGCCATTGGAACAACTACGATCCGCGGAAGCGCTGTCACAATCCGGTGCTTCTCGCCGCAAAAGAGCCCAAACCCTAGATATAAAATTGGTGACCGTAGATGGACAAGCGGTCCATACTCACACGGGTATCACAATCACCCCAGACGCAGCGATCGGCGAAATCGCAAAGAGTGATATCGTTTACCTCCCCGCATTGTGGCGAAACCCGCGCCCCATCGTCAGGCAAAACGCAGAACTGCTGCCTTGGTTACAAAAGCAATATGAAAACGGAGCGTTAATCGCAGGCGTGGGAACAGGCTGTTATCTGATGGCCGAAGCAGGATTGCTAAACAATAAACCTGCCACCACTCACTGGCATTATTTCGATCAGTTTCAGCAGCGTTACCCTGAGGTCAAACTAAAGCGGCAATACTTTATTACCCAGGCGGGCAATCTTTATTGCACCGGCAGCGTTAACTCGCTCGCTGACTTAACCATTCACTTTATACAACGTTATTTTTCACGCACGATCGCGAGTCATGTAGAACGACATTTTTTCCATGAAATTCGCCGAGCTTACGAAGGCTCTGAATCCTATCAAGATGTGATGAATGCCCACCCCGATGAAGACATTGTGCAAATGCAAATATGGTTGCAGGACAATCACGGGAAAGAAATAAATTTACAAGAACTTGCGAAGCAATTTGATATGAGTTCCCGCACGTTTAATCGCCGCTTTAAAAATGCGACGGGGTCTACACCTTTACAATATTTACAAAAAATCCGAATGGAGATGGCGAAAGATTTATTAAAAACGACAAATTTAAGTATTAGTGAAGTGATGTTTAAAGTGGGCTATCACGATATTGCTCACTTTAATACTTTATTCAAAAAACATCATGGGACAACGCCGGGGCAATACCGTACAACGGTAAGGGCAAAATTGTTTAGCCTGTAATTTTTATCGAAATAACAACAAACAAATCATTCATAATCACAAGGTGCGTGTTGTCTTTTCAGGAACGCTATAAATATATCCCTATACGCTCAACTTCGGCATCCATGCCTCAGATGTCCTGAAAACACAACACACACCTTCCCCACCAATATGGGTTTCTCCGAGACAACTCACGCACTTAACGGTACCAAAATCTTAGTTTAGCGTTGAGGTTGCACTCCAAAAATCGTCGATTCAGGAAGAATCGCCGAAACTCCACGGATGGATTTATGTGTTTTTTGGGGTGCAACCTTAATGATAAACGACTCGAAGTCATTAAAGCGGGATCAATATCAAGGTAGGCCAACAAAAGCTGGACTACCTGAAGTTTACAGTGACTTAGAATTAAGCAACTTTATTAGCCTGCTCTTCAATTAAATTCGAACGTGACTCCTCAGAATTTATCGCAATAGTACGGGGCTTCATCGCTTCAGGCACCTCACGCACTAACTCTACATGCAACAAACCATTTTCTAAACGCGCATTTTCAACACGAACATAATCAGCTAACTGAAAGCGTCGTTCAAAATTACGTGCGGCAATACCTTGATGTAAAAACTGACGACCTTCGCTTTCTGTCGCCTTTTTACCGGTAACAGTTAGATTATTCTGTTTTACCTCGATATTCATTTCATCGTCAGTAAAACCTGCAACCGCCATCGTAATGCGGTATTTATCTTCACCGGTTAATTCAATATTATAAGGGGGATAACTCGGCTGCGTTTGTTCAGTGCGACTAATGTTATCCAGTAAATTCGCCATACGATCAAAACCGATAGAAGAACGATATAGGGGGGACAAGTCAAAATCTCTCATGGGTGTTTATCCTCATATTTGAGCAATAAAAGTTAAGGTCCATCAATATAGATCGAACCCATTAAAATAGCCGCATATAACTATGACGTACTATTTTTTATTACGAACCTCTCGTAGAGCAGGCTCAATAGAGATATGGTGACACCCCAAAACAATTTCAACTAAAAATTTTAAATTATGTTTATTGGCCTATTACAAATACGTTTTTTACTGCATGGTTGCGCCTCTCTTAAGGAAAAGCGCAGCCGCTTAAGCGGGCTTCGCGATAGGTTCGGGACAGTAAAGAATATGGCTGTATGTGAATCTGATGATATGGACGCCTGGCAACAAGCTTGCTGGAGTTTTGTCTGTACAAGTACAGACAAGCGCTTGATAGAGGCCACCTTAAACAAAGTGATAGATCACTGTACCCACAACGTAGATGCGGAAATAAGTGACCATAGTCTTGAGTGGTTATAAAAAAGAACCTCTACAAAAACTAAACGCACTAAATAACACGAAGGATCTTTGTCAGCGCTTTTTTTAGATCCGGATGTGAAAATTGATAACCCGTTTCAAGCAGACGGTTCGGTAAAACACGCTGGCCGCCAAGCAGTAATTCCCTCCCCATTTCACCAAAAACTGTCAAGAACACGAACGCCGGTGTAGGCACGAACGCGGGCCGACCTAATACATTCCCGAGCGTTTTTGCGAATAGTTTTTGTTGGACTGGCTCTGGAGAGGTTAAATTATACGTGCCCTTTAATTGCGTGCCGTCCTGCCCCGACTCGCCAACCGCCTGCAAAATCGCCTCGATAACATCGTCTATATGAATCCAACTCAACCATTGATTTCCCTTTCCAACCGGCCCGCCCAGGCCAAGACGATACAAAGGTAATAACTTCGCCATCATCCCACCATCGCCTAACACCACACCTAAACGAAACACAACAAGCCGAGAATACTCAGCAGCGGGCGCTATCGCCTGCTCCCACGACTTACAAAGATCACTGGCAAAACCTTCACCGACAGAATCGAGCTCATCCACAGCTGAATCTCCCAGCCCGTAAAAACCGATCGCTGAAGCACTCACCACAACCTTTGGCGGCGACAAAGCCATATCCTCAACCAGAGACTCACTCAACGCGACGCGGCTCTCACACAGCAAGCTCTTTCGCTTGGCGCTCCATCGCTTATCCGCAATTGGCGCACCAGCAAGATTGATTACTGCATCGACATGCTCTGCTGCCACGTCTTTGTAACATCTAACGTACTTCACCGACTCAGAGTCATTATATTGCTCTGGACAGCGTGTTTGGACAATCACGCGATTTTGCTTAGACTTCGCAATCCATTGCTTGGTCAGTTCGCTCCCAACAAATCCCGTGCCACCCGTCACATAAATCACTGAAATATTTTTCTGCATATATCTCTCGAAAAAAAACGCCTCGCGCCCAAATAAATTACTTAATATTTTTTCTACGTATTTCAGAGGCTTAGCGGATGAGTTTCTCCAAAAGCATAAGAACCGAACATAATATTCTCAAAAAATCCTTGAATTTTTTATGACAGAAGTCAATATATAAGTGTGGCCACAGTTTTTTAAGTTTCTAAAAGAACACTTCTCGGGTAACACCGAATTGGAGTGGGATTTAGTAGTAATTTAATTTGGCACATATATGGAGGCTAGCCTATGAAGGCGAATGCAGACGTTGTATATCGTGATTTCGACGCATCACCTGCACTGAATGACACCATCTACAAAAAAATAGAAAAACTCCACAGATATTCTGATTCTATTCTCCACAGTCGCGTTGTCTTAGACGCACCCCATAAGCATAAGCACAAAGGTAAGATGTTTCGAGCATCCATCGAACTCGGGCTCAAAGGCTCTCCCATCACAGTTAGCCAAGATGACCCCTCTGTACATATTGCTGTGAGAGACGCTTTCTCCACACTTGAACGAAAGCTAAAAGAGGAATCTGCCAAACGAAAAGAGACACGTCACTAGTTTTGCTTTAGGTCTATGACCGCTAAATAGTCTGCCATCAGCGGACTCTCTACTCCAGAAGATGGGCTTCGGCCCTCTTCTGCGAGGTAGTCAAAGCTCCCTTCTACTCCAGCATTGCTCACCCATCAAAACAACCGAAATCGCTCAATTGATCATTTTCTGGAAGGCTTTCCGGATTCCCGCTATAGTTCTTTAAGGTCATGTAATTTAAAAGGTTTTTTGGGGAATCACTCTGAACAACGCTGACGATACTACAGCTTGCCCAAAGGGCGACAGCTCTTGCGCTATCGGCGAAAAACTAGCGCAGCTCAATCAAGAAATTATTGCCTTAAAAGAGCAAGTGAGCACAGACCCTCTCACTGGGCTTTCCAATGTCCGTCATTTGCGTTTTATGCTTGAACGAGAGATGGAGCGCACCCAACGCAACCAACAACCCACCACCTTCTTTATTCTCGATGCCGACCACTTTAAACGCATCAATGATACCTATGGCCATGTGGTCGGAGATAAAGCGCTTCAGCATATTGCCTCGCTGATCAAAACGGTGATTCGCAAGATAGACGTCGCGTGTCGCTATGGCGGCGAAGAGTTTGGGGTCATACTGCCTTCTACGCCATTACTGGTCGGTACGCAGGTTGCTGAACGTGTTCGACAACAGCTTGAACAAAACCCTCTCTACGAAAACGGCCAAAGTATCCCCATAACGGCCAGTATTGGTGTTGATACCTATTTACACTCCCATGATGACTCAATGGAAGAATTTATTGCGCGCGCGGACGCCGAGCTGTATAAGGCGAAGCAGTCTGGGCGCAACCGTGTAAGCAGGCCTTCTGATCAACTGGCCAATAAAGCGGAAGTCACTCAGTCCGAGAAAGATGCACTCTTTAACTTACTCTCTGATAACGACGAAGATACCTAATCATGTTAGACGTAAACGAATATTTTGACGGCAAAGTTAAGTCTATTGCCTTACAGACAAGAACCCTGCCGGCCACCGTCGGTGTAATGGCGCCAGGCGACTATACCTTTGGCACTGACTGCAAAGAAATTATGACGGTTGTGTGCGGCGAGCTTAGCGTAAAACTTCCAGAGCAGGACAATTGGCAAGTGTTTATTGATGGACAAGTATTTGAAGTGGAAGCCAATAAATCATTCGATGTAAAAGTGGCAACGGATACCGCTTACATGTGTCAGTACATTCGCTAATCGCGCGCTACATGGCTTCCTTAGCCATATCGACCGTTTCCGTACCGACCTCAGAGGGTGATGCTTTGCCCTCTGAACCCACTTCTTTAAACATTTTTCTGGCTTCTTCCTCGGACATTTCATCGGTATCCGCTGGTGGCTGAGTGTTTTGATCACCGCCGAACCATTTCTTAAGTATGGGTAACTTCCAGTTAATCGGTTCGCGTTTATTCACGACCTGATGCACCTCTTCTTTCGAGGCCACTTTAACAGTATGCACTTTGTCCTCTTGGTGTAATCGAGTACCTAGTTGGGCGCGTGCAAATTTATCCATCCAGGCTTTTTGCACCTGATCTTTTTCAAATGCCACATGGAAATACTCCACCTGATCTTCACGTCCACCCACAGTAAAAACGTAAGCAACATGCCCTGAGCGAACTGATGATCGAGCAATACGGTAGCTATATACCTCGTATAAAACCTCTGAGTTAACGCCTGTAGTTTCTACTCGGTCGATCGTAAAAGGATCACCCAAATTCGCCATGACCCACGCTTTCTCAGTTTTAGTCTTCTGGATTTTTTCAATAATGTGAGGCGGGATCGGACCTTCTTGGTCAGAATATGTCACACGATCCGATACAGAACATGCCACAGTGAAAACACAAAACATGCTCGCTAAAAACCGTTTTAATAGGATTTGGCTACGCATGATGAGCCGGCGCATAGGGTTTTTGCGCAAGGTCTGCTGTGGTCTCGCCCTGCTGAAGCATCCGCATTAAATTAATCTCGGTTGACGATAATCCACTATTCGCCGCGACGCCGCTATCATCCATCCCTTGAGAGATAAGCTTTTGTGCTTGAGTGTAAGAAAACTCAAGGTCACTCTGTTTAATTTCTTCCTGAGCGTCTTTTAGACGCTGGTATTTGACTTCCAAACTCAGCATTTTTTGCCCCATGCCGAGGGCGCCAGAGGTAAGCACACTGACGTTCGTCTGGAGTTTCTGAATTTCCGCATCATGTGCGCTTCTGAGCGTGCTTACACTGGAACGTGCAAATAGATGAGCCAACACAACACTGGTTAATACAGTAAGCCCTAATATCGCCCCGATTAAGGGAAAAAACTCGATAAGTTGATCTAGACCTTGCATATATTCACCATTGATTAATTCTCTAAAACGCTTCTATCTCTGCCCATTCATCTTCAGTTAACAACTTGTCTAACTCTATGAGAATCAGCAGTTCATTATTCTTGTGGCATACACCTTGAATAAATTTGGCGCTTTCGTCATTCGTAACACTCGGCGCTGTTTCAATATCCGATAAACGCAAGTACACCACTTCGGCAACACTGTCGACGAGAATACCCATCACATGGGTCTCTGCTTCAATAACCACGATGCGTGAATGATCCGTCACTTCTGTTGTAGGGATACCAAAACGTTGGCGTGTATCCACTACGGTTACCACCTTGCCCCGTAAATTGATAATACCGAGCACATAGGGTGGCGCACCTGGCACCGGCGCTATCTCGGAGTAACGCAAAACTTCCTGAACTTGCATTACATTTACGCCATATTTTTCGCCTGCGAGTTTAAACGTGACCCACTGCAACATGGGGTCTTCGCCCGTCTGATTCTTTTTTAAACTAACACTCATCTCGGCCTTCCAACTGTAATAGGGTTTACGGATTGACGATGCTTAAACGGCGTCAAATTTTAGCCGCAACACCCTATTAATATAGTTAATTGCAGCTTCTGTGCCAGTCGGAATGAGGAATCAGTGGGGTCGATTGCGATCAGAGCCCTCTAAAAGCTCTGCCATCTTGGGAATATCGATTAACGCGCACATGTGAGACTTAACGGTGCCTGCTAGCCATGGACGTTTTGAACGTTCGGTTCGCCATTTAACATCATCAGGGCCTAGCGAAATCGGCTGCTTCACATTATCCACTGCGAGCCCCCATGCCAACCCATCTATCGTGACAACATATTTGGCGTTATCGGCAAAATCAGGATTGTTGCGCTCAGGCATTACGAACAGGGCCGTGTTAATCGTACGAATATCACCCACAGACGAAGGTAATATCCCCATAAACCACTCAGACTGGCCCTGAAGAAACGTCAGTTTTTTGTCCAGAGGGACGATTTGCCCAAGCGCCACTAAAGGAACTGCGAGAGATAAACCGGCGACTTCGAATAACAACACTTCGAAATCGTTTTCGGCCCAACGAGGCCGTCCGTTTTCAGCCCATGTTAAAAAATCCTGAGAGAGCCCGCATTGCTCATCAACAACGGTATCAATTTCTGTTTTTACTGCTGGCGCGGCATCTACCTTGACGACCTCTTCTACTACTGGAGGCGCCGTCACCACTTTTGGAGCAACCTTTACCTCCTCCGTCACCTTAGGCTCGACCTTAACTTTCTGTTCAACCTTCAGTGCGGTCTTTTGCTCTGTTTTCGGTTTTACTTCTGTCACGGCCTGCTGGGCAAGCATGCGTTGGAGCAATTTTTTCTTTTGCGCTTCTAAAGTCGCGAGGTTCTCGCTCACAAAACTTTTAGACTGCGCTTTTTCTACCGGTTGAGGCTTCGCGATGGGGGGCTGCTGACTCACCTGGGCCATTTTGGGCGGCTCTGGCTCTGGCTCTGGCTCTGGCTCTGGCTCTGGCTCTGGCTCTGGCTCTGGCTCTGGCTCTGGCTCTGGCTCTGGCTCTGGCAGGGATTGTAAAGCTTCCTCAGCCTTTTCTTGCAAGGTTTGAGGACGATCTATAGCGGTAGCGGGTGGAACCTCAGGCGGCGCATTTATTACTTCGGGGGGCGCAACAGGTTCAACGCTGCGCTCAGATTCTTCTGTCTCATTTGAGGAAGGATCAGCGATCCCCTCACTCTCATTAAGCGATTCATCTTCGGCAAGAAGATCATCAAAATAACCAGCTAATGCTTTGTCTGCGACATCGTGAGACATACACCTACCCTTCCTGGTGTCTCAACGATTGATCGGCATGTGTATCCCGTGTCTTATTGTGTGAAGTACCTTGGGACGTAGCGCTTTTAGGCGCTTGTGGCGAGAGAAACTGAAATAGCGAGGCATACGCGGCCACGCCTCGGCTATCTTTTTCATAAAGGCTGGGGGGCACCCCCGCCCGACTCGCATCACGAAATTTGGTATCAATCGGGATCTTACCTGGCCACACATTTTCACCGTAGTCATTTCGAATCGCTCGTAAACTGCCTACGGAAGCTTGGGTCCGCCGATCGAACATTGTGGGCACCACCAGATAAGACAAATCCCGCTTCCTAGAACGACTTAACATTTTTAGAGTGTGAAGAATCCGCTCCAAACCTTTAATCGCCAAAAACTCGGTTTGTACGGGAATAATGAGTACGTCACACGCCGCCAACGCGTTCACCATCAGCACGCCAAGCTGGGGCGGGCAATCAATCACGACAAGATCGTATTCATCAGATACTTGCGCGAGCGCTTTGGTTAACACTAACCCCATACCATCGCCAATCCCTTGTCGCTCAAGAGTTGCGAGCGCGGTCGAGGCAGCAAGAAGATGGATACGAGCATAAGGCGTTTCGAATATCAGGTCAGACACAAAACCATGCGAGATACGTTTTCGCTCATTAAAGAGCGTGTATACACTGTTTTCTTGAGTATCGGGGTCAAGCCTAAAATACGACGTAAGCGAACCATGGGGATCCAGATCAATCATCAAAACACGTCGCCCAGCCTCGGCAGCAATGCCGGCCAACGACACGGCAGTCGTTGTTTTACCAACACCGCCTTTCTGATTTGATACCGTCCAAACTTGCAAACTACACCCTTACAATCGCGATCTCTTGCGTTAATTATAGAATGTGAGGCACGGGCTACGTCGAAACTCGATCAAATTGCGCGCAACTTCTCACTCTCACGGCAAAACCTTACCGCACTCTATACTTTCTTTAACTGCTCTATATGGCAAAGGCAATAAACGTGCCCCTCTGGGATTTTTGCGCCGGACTTCTGCTTCGAGCCGTTACCCTGAACAACACAAGCCCTAGTTCTCCAATTCGGTAATTGGCTCCTCGGGCGGGATGGCGACGGGAGGATTACTACGAGGTAGATCTGGGTCACTACTAAACAATAAGCCACCACCTTGTAAGCGCACAGGGTTCACGCCTGGATCTGGCAACTCTGCACTTGGGTTGTCATCACTCACTTTGATCTGATCCGCTGACGACAATTCACCCTGGTCGAGAGAAGCTTCTGAGCCATCATTTAACGCCTCACCTAATTCCTCACTTATGGCATTATCCGTCGTGTTGGTGGTGTCTCTGGTAGCCTCGCTACTGTATTCATCAAAAGACTGCTTTGGCGGGGGCACAGCATTTTTTGCAATTTTGAGTACAACCCGCCTATTACGTGCACGCGATGCGTCGTCCACGTTCGACACCACTGGCCGGTATTCACCGTAGCCAACCGCGGATAAACGTTCCGGTTTTACCCCTTGATAAGCAAGAAAATTAACGACCGCGACCGCGCGTGCAGAAGACAAGGCCCAATTGTTTTGAAAGTCTGCGTTTTGAATCGGAATATCATCCGTATGACCCGCAATGGCAACGGCGTTATCGAAGGGCGCCATAATCTCAACCACCGGCGCGAGCAATGTTCTCGCGTCGTCACTAATATCCGCTTTACCCGATTGAAACAAAAGCCCTGCACTTAACTCGATTTCCACCCATTGTTCGTTGCCCGAAATACTAATACGATCATCATCCACGACACCGGCTAACGCCTCTTTAATATCATCCGCAAGTGCTTCCACTTCCGCTAACACAGGTGCATCAGGGTTTTCTTTATCCTCTTCAGATATATCTTCGACGGACGATGCACCGGAAGAAAATGCGCTTTCTAATGTGGAAGATAATTGACGATACTTTTGTTCGTTCACATGGGAAACTGAATACATCACCACAAAAAATGCGAACAGCAGGGTAATAAAATCAGAATAGGAAACTAACCACCGTTCGTGGTTAACTTTGGTTTCAATAGGAGGGCGGCGAATCATAGCGAGGCTATTGCAAATAGCCGCTTAGTTTCATTTCAATCGCCTTAGGGTTTTCACCATCGGCAATAGAAATAATCCCTTCGATAATCAGTTCCCGATATTGGGACTGCTCTTTGATACACGCCTTTAACTTATTGGCGATGGGCAATAACAATAAATTCGCCAGTGCAACGCCGTAGATAGTCGCTACGAATGCAACAGCGATCCCTGGGCCGAGTTCTGCGGGATCCGCTAGGTGACGCATCACATGAATCAAGCCCATCACCGCGCCAATAATACCGATCGTCGGTGCGTAGCCGCCCATGCTTTCGTAAAACTGAACGGCTTCATGATCGCGCTGTTCGGCCACAATCAGGTCCGTCTCCATCACATGGCGAATAACGTCGGGTTCACTGCCATCCACCAAGAGCTGTAAACCCTTACGTGAAAAATGATCTTTTTCTGATTCGGAAATATTTTCTAAACCCAACAAACCTTCTTTACGTGCCGCCATCGCCCACGACACAACATGCTGAATGCCCGCATTAAATTTTTGATGGGGGGGACGAAAAATCCATTTAAATAAAGATATTGCGCGCTTAAGGCCGCTGGCCGGAGTTTGCAATATGGCTGCACCGAAAGTGCCGCCAAATACGATGATCGCCGCTGGCCCATTTATTAACGACGCCCATGAGCCGCCTTCTAGGAAATTACCTCCTATCAGTGCAGCAAAACCAATGATGACGCCCAAAAAACTTAATAAGTCCATGGTGATCTTTCTACGTTAGTGGAATCAATTTCTCCTAGCAGGCTACACACTAAACTTCAGCGATTATTTTAGGCGCAATCTCTTTTAGGGGTAATTCGCAACTGGTGATATTTTCTTTTGCAACCGCTGCGGGCATACCATATACCACACAAGTTTCTTTATTTTGGCTCCAAATAGTGGAACCTTTTTCTTTTAATAATCGAGCGCCATCCGCGCCATCGGCGCCCATGCCGGTCAATACAATCCCCAGCACACTACCACCAAATACAGAGGCCGCTGAAGCAAAGGTAATATCAACACAGGGCTTATAATTCACGCGATCATCACCATCAATAATTTTTACGGTGTTACCGGTGCGTTCGATCATCATCTGTTTTCCACCTGGAGCAACCAGCACGGTTCCCTTCTCGAGACGATCGCCATTTTCCGCTTCTTTTACAGAAAGCGCCGCATTTCTATTTAAACGCTCAGCAAAAGCTTTGGTGAAATTTTCTGGCATGTGCTGAATAATAATGACTGGGCAAGGAAAATCTGCAGGTAGTTGCGTGATAATATCGGTGAGCGCCACTGGCCCGCCAGTAGAGGATCCAATGGCTAAAAGTTTTACTTTACCTTTTAAACTTTTCGCCGCTGGCGCAGGTGATGTTGACCGCGAAAGTGCTGGGCGAGGACGCGTTGTTTCAGGCCTGGCTGAGGGAGCCGCTGGGGCTTCACGGGTCAATTCAACCGCTGACTGCACTGCTGTAGTATTTGCATTTTTCGCAAAGGTCACCAATTTCTGGTGAAATTTCTTTTTAAACGAAACAGAATTTGCTGATACCTCAGCAAAGTTCTTATTCATAAAATCGACCGCACCCGCCTCCAACGCATCCAACGTAATACGCGCGCCTTCATAGGTCATCGAAGAAAACATAACAATAGGAATTGGGTTTTCTTCCATGATAATTTTGACTGCAGAAACACCATCCAAAAATGGCATTTCGTAATCCATAGAAATAATGTTCGGCTTTAATTTCGCCGCCATATCGATGGCTTCCTGGCCATTAGACGCGATGCCGATGACATTCAAATCCGGAGATTCGTTAATAATTTCTTTCAATCTCGTTTGAAAGAAATTTGAATCATCAACAACCAACACGCTGTAGGGCACAGCTCCTCCTCAAAAAAATGGGTAACGCAATAAAAAATAACGAGCCGTGTTCAACTACTACGAAACACCAAGGCCGGCTTTTCCTGTATTGCCGACATACTCTTTTAACATACTTGGCACATCCAAAATTAAGGCGATGGTGCCATCACCAGTAATGGTGGCACCGGCCATGCCTGGCGTACCTTGAAGCATTTTACCGAGCGGTTTAATTACCACCTCTTCTTGACCAATTAATTGGTCAACAACAAACCCAACACGCTGTGTGCCCACAGAAACAATGACCACATGGCTTTCTTCATTGGGGTCTAGGACTTTGGTATTTCCATTGATCAACCATTTTTTGAGATAAAACATGGGAATGGCTTTATCTCGAATGGTGATACATTCTTGTCCGTCAACAATATTGCTTTTCGCCAAATCCATATTGAAAATTTCATTCACACTGACAAGCGGCAAAGCAAATGTTTGATTTTCTAGTAGGATCATTAAGGTCGGCATGATCGCAAGGGTAAGCGGCACTTTAATAACGATTCGGGTGCCTTCGCCCAATTTAGAATTAATTTCAATCGAACCGTTAAGTTGGGTGATTTTCGTTTTCACCACGTCCATGCCAACACCACGGCCTGAGACGTCTGAAATTTCTGTCTTGGTTGAGAAGCCTGGCGCAAAAATAAGGTTGTAGGCTTCAACTTCTGAAAGCCGTGCGGCTGAATCAGCATCTAATATGCCTTTTTCCACAGCTTTATTTCTTAATGCTTCTGGGTCCATACCGCCACCATCATCCGTAATGGATAACAGGATATGATCCCCTTCTTGTTCTGCAGCGAGTAACACGGTCCCTTCTCTGGGTTTTCCGTTTTTCTCGCGAACATCGGGTACTTCAATACCATGGTCAACCGAGTTTCGCACCAAGTGAACTAATGGATCCGCAAGCGCCTCAACTAAGTTTTTATCAAGGTCAGTTTCTTCCCCTTGAAGGTCCAGACGAATTTCTTTTTTCAGGTTCCGTGCAAGGTCACGTACAACGCGGGGGAAACGACCGAACACTTTCTTGATCGGTTGCATCCGCGTTTTCATCACAGCAGATTGAAGATCACCAGTCACCACATCTAAATTGGCCACGGCCTTTTGCATGGGTTCATCGGAGGTCTCTAGGCCTAGTCGTACCAAGCGGTTTCGCACAAGCACGAGCTCGCCCACCATATTCATGATGTCATCAAGACGCTGCGTATCAACACGAACCGTTGTTTCCGCTGGGGCTGCATTGTTTTGCCCTCCAGCCGACGACGGCGCTTCTCGCTTCGCAGGCTCAGGTGCCGCAGGTTTGGGTTTCGCTGCTGGAGGAGGTGGTGGCGCTTTTGCCGCTGCTGGAGGCGGCGCAGACACAATCTTTTCTTTTGGCGCAGGAGGTGGCGTTGGTTTCGGGGGCGGCGGCGCCTTAGGTGCTGGTGGTGCGGACGCTTTTGCTACGTCTTTAGTCGGTGCTTTACCTGCGCCATGAAGTTGATCAAGGAGATTTTCGAATTCATCATCGGTAATCAAATCCCCTTCGCCGCCTGCTGCTGGCGTGCTATCAGTTGAAGGCGCAGCAGCTTTTGGCGCTGCTGGACTAGGTGCAGCAGCGCCCACAGTCGGCGCTTTTCCAACACCGTGAAGCTGATCTAATAGGTCTTCAAATTCATCTTCTGAAATATCCTCAGAACCACTGGCCCCACTTGCTGCTGTGGGAGGTGCTGCCGGCGCTTGAGGCGCTGCGGGAGGTGCAGCGGTGGTGCCGCCACCAGGCCCCTTGCCTGATCCATGTAACTGATCCAACAAGGAATCAAATTCATCTTCGGAGATATCTTCACTGCCCGATGCGGACGCGGCTGGCGCTGCAGCATCGGCCGCAGGCGCTTCTTCTTCATTAATTGCATCGAGAAAGCCTTCAAATTCATCGTCGGTGATATCGATGGCTGGGTCACCGGCTGCAGGTTGTTCTGCTGGTGCAGCGGCCTCTTCTGCAGGTGCTTCTGCGGCGGCTTCACCGCCACCTTCACTTCCGCCTTCAGCAAGATCCTCGCACGAAACCAAACGCTCTAACTGCGTAATAATCGCAGGGTCCGCAGGTTCAGGGGATTCGCCATTTTGGATTTGTGTAAATTGATTTGTGACGGTATCCAAAGCTTGCAATACCACATCCATCAATTCGGGTGTGACTGAACGCTGCCCGTTGCGCAAAATATCAAACAGGTTTTCTGTAACGTGACAGCAATCTACCATGGCATTCAGTTGTAAAAAGCCAGCGCCGCCCTTTACCGTATGAAAACCTCTAAAAATTGCATTTAGCAATTCTTTATCGTCTGGACGTTGCTCAAGATCAACCAGTTGCTCAGACAGCAGCTCGATAATCTCGCCGGCTTCTACCAGGAAGTCTTGTAATATTTCTTCGTCGTCGCCAAAGCCCATTCAGCGCCCCTAAAAGCCTAAGCTCGATAACAAATCATCCACTTCATCCTGCCCTGAAACGACATCTTCTCGTTTATCGGCATGAATCTGTGGACCTTCAGCAACAGAGTCGAGCCCTTCTGACGGGCTAGAATCACCTTCGCCATCAGCGGCTAAGCCTGTTACCTCTTCAACCTGACACGCGATACGCATCAAGTTAACTAATTCTTTTTCTACATCAGAAATGAGACCAATCACTTTCTTAAGCACTTGGCCGGTAAGGTCCTGATACCCTTGCTCCAAGATGATTTCTTGCAAGCTGGCATTTAGCACAGTTGTTCCTGTGCCCATTTGATCTAAAAAGTCGTCGACACGACCGTAAAGATTTTTGAATTCTTCTTTGGTAACTTCTCGGCGTTTTAGCCGCTTCCACTCTTCTTTCAGCTTTGCGGATTCAGTTCCGAGATCCATCGCTAAAGGCGCCACGGCTTCTACCTTATCCATGGTTTTGTCGGCAGCGGCCTGCGTCATATCGATAACATATTGGAGTCGGTCAGAGGCATCTCGTATTTCTGAGCCATTGGTATCGGGAGGTGTTTGATCTATTTTTACGTCAACATGAAAATTAACAATCGCTTCATGTAATCCACGGGTAAGCTGACCAACGGATTGAAATATATGACTGTTTCTAGCTTCTACAAGTTGATGAATAAGCTCGGAGGCTTCATCAATATTATCCGCCTGCAACTTTTCAACAAGCTGATTGGCGCAGTCTTGCAACTGGCTTCTAAATTGATCATCGTCGTGCAGGGGTGCAAAATTATCCATTAAGCGACCTTATTGTTATATTTAGCCTTCGACTCGCTCAAAAATCTTATCAATTTTTTCTTTGAGCACTTGGGCTGTAAAGGGTTTAACAACATAGCCATTAACCCCTGCTTGCGCCGCTTCAATAATTTGGTCTCGCTTTGCTTCAGCGGTCACCATTAAAACGGGCAAGGGTGCGAGCTTCGCATCCGCACGAACTTCTTTGAGAAGATCGATGCCAGACATCCCAGGCATATTCCAATCCGTCACGAGGAAGTCAAAGTCGCCACTTTTAAGCGCTGGGAGCGCTGTGGAACCGTCATCCGCTTCGTGGGTATTGGTAAACCCAAGATCTCTCAGTAGATTCTTGATGATTCGACGCATTGTCGAGAAATCATCAACAATCAATATTTTCATATTTTTGTCCAATGGAACCTCCAAAATTCTGCCAATGTTCTTGCCGGTTTTCGTCTCTGGCAAAAGTCCCTGCGTTAACGTTTTTTACGCAGTGTTTTAGAAAGTAGCTCGCTGCCCCACAGTCTTACAATGCGCGTTGATGCACTCCCTCTTACCAAGTCTAGCTGCTTGTAGCCAGTCCTCCAGTTTTTCGCGATCGGAAATAACTAAAATGACTATTAACTTAAATAAAAACTGTATTTACCGAACTAACTCTTTGATTGTTGGGCAAAAAATCTCATTGAACCCAGTCAGACAGACGCGTTCGCAACCGCGCAGTGGCTTGACTATGTATTTGGCTAATACGGGATTCGGACACTTCTAGCACAAGGCCAATTTCTTTTAGGTTGAGTTCTTGTTCGTAATACAAAGACAGGACGAGTTTTTCTCTATCGGGCAGTGTCTCGATCGCTTTAGCCAAGGAATCACGCATTGCGTCCTGGTGCACATCCTCAGACGGTCCCGAGAAAGATCGTCGCTCGAGAGGGGAGACGGCTGACGTATCATCTTCATAAATCTCATCAAAACTAAATAAGCGCGTGGACGCGGTGTCTTTAACGATGTCGTAATATTCGTCCATCGACACATCCATTTCTTTGGCAATTTCAGCATCCTTGGCATCTCGCCCCGTACGACCTTCAACCGCAGCAATTGCATCGCTCACCCTACGACCATTGCGATGTACGGAACGCGGCGCCCAATCACCACGACGCATTTCATCAACGATAGAACCGCGAACACGAATACCGGCATAGGTCTCAAAGCTTGCGCCCTTGGTGCCGTCGTATTTTTGCGCAGCTTCCAACAGACCAATCATGCCTGCCTGAATCAGGTCGTCTACCTGCACGGAAGATGGCATACGCGCCATCATGTGATGTGCGATACGTTTCACCAGGAATGCGTAATCTTCAACCTTTATTGTCGAAGCATCACCTTTGGTTTGTTCGTATACCATTAAATTTTCAGCCGCAGAACCTGACATGAGACAACTTCGTTAAATCACATACCGCTGGCATGAGAAGTTTGTAACAGGCGCTCAATAAAAAATTCTAAATGGCCGCGAGGTGAAGATTGCACAGGCCACTCATCCACCTTTTGAGCAAGTACCTTAATTGCGCTTGCCGCTTTACTCCGCGGCGCAAATTCCACAATAGGCTTGCGTTTTTGGATCGCTTTTCGAACATTTTCATCGAAGGGAATATGCCCCACGTACTGCAAAGAGGCATCAAGAAATCGTTCACACACGGTATTCAGTTTTCCGAAAAGGTTTATGCCTTCTTGGGCACTGCGCGTCATGTTCGCCACAACACGGAAACGGAAAACACCGTGCTCAGCATTGAGTAATTTTATTAGTGCGTAGGCGTCGGTAATCGACGAGGGTTCATCACAGACAACGACAATGACTTCTTGCGCTGCACGCACGAAGCTCACTACAGTGTCCGATATACCCGCTGCGGTATCCACCACCAGCACGTCCACCTGATCACTTAGCTCACTAAACGAATGAATCAAACCCGCGTGTTCTTGCGGAGAAAGTTCCGCCATTTGCTGAATACCCGAGGAAGCCGGCACTATTTTGATACCGCCAGGGCCATTCACTAATACATCACGAATCGTTTTCGCACCGCTGAGCACGTCTGCCAGGGTGTATTTCGCTTGTAAACCCAACAGCACATCCACATTCGCAAGGCCCAAATCGGCATCCATCAGAATCACTCTTCGGCGCATTTCGGCGAGGGCAATACTGAGGTTAACGGAAAGGTTTGTCTTCCCCACTCCCCCTTTACCACCTGTCACGGCTACTACTTTTATTGGGTGATGTGAAACCATGAATACCTGTTCTCTTAATTATGTCGATAGACGAACACTTTGCTTTCGCCCTTACCTAAATGTAGCAAAAGCCACGACTTTGTCCCTGCTAATTTGGCGCATTGCTCTAGGTACTGAGATCAAAGCGCCTCCGGATGGGCTTCGAGCGACTGTTCTTTCACGATATGTACCGCTTTCGAGACCAAATTTGGCCCACTGGCGGCACTGATATCGTTGGGAATATCCTGACCATCGGTCGTGTAAGCCACCGGAATACGCTCCTGCAGAACTAAGCTAAGCGCTTCACCGATACTGGCTGATTCATCAAGCTTAGTGAGCACACAGCCATGTAAGCCTCGCTTCCCGCTATGAGCGTGCACAGAGGCCTTCATCGTCGCCAACTGGTTATTACAGGAAAGAACGACGACACGTTTAATCGAGGGACTGGTATCAAGCTGATCCAGCTGTGCTTTGAGTAATGGGTCGCCCAAGCGGAAACCTGCTGTATCAATCAGTACCAAAGGAAACTGTCTAAGCGACGATAGGACGGTAAGAAGGCTATTATCGCGGTCCACCACTCTTACGGGCACATTCAAAATACGCCCCATGGTACGAAGCTGGTCGAAGGCGCCTACGCGATATGTATCCGTAGTCACGAGGGCGACTTTACCTGGGCCGTGCTTCAACACATATTGCGCCGCTAACTTAGCGATCGTAGTTGTTTTGCCGACGCCGGTTTGACCAAGAAAGGCGTATACGCCTGGCGCGTCCAAAACGCTTTCGCGCGCGACAGGAATTCGGCGAGCCAAAGAGACCATGGCCTCTTTCCACGCAACACTTGCACGAGCACCTTGCGTGGTGTTCGCCATAAGCTCTTCGATTAATGGGTCAGAAAAGCCCATGCGACGCAGACGCTGAGATACCAAGGTGAATTGTTTGGGCATATTGATCTGCTGAGGCATTGGCACGTGGCCATGACTTTGATTAAAACCATGTCCGTAAGCGTTATCGCGCTCAGACATCTGCCACAGCTGTTGTTCTAGGAGCATTCTCATATCGGCAATTTCGCTTTGCAGCTGATCGATATGCGCTTGTTGGCCTGCGCCCTGGTTATTGGCCACTGGGGCGGGTTGCTGAACGCCAAAAGGTGAAGAAGATTCTGGAGAGCCCACCCCACCTGTATTTTCCTGAGCGCCACCATGATTCACCATATCTGCAAATGACGACGCAGGAGAAGACTCTATCGAAGGAGAAGCGACCTCTTCCGGCATCCCTTCAGCTTCCATTTTTGCACGACGTTTTGCGGCAAGCATTTTTTCTCGCGCAACTTCTATTTCTTTCGCCAAATCACTAGATGATTTATGCGGTTTAATGGCTGATCCATTTTGCTCAGTCACACCGCCATAATTTGCAGCGGCTTTTTCAACACCGGCTTGTGAACGCCAAGCGGAATCACTGCTCATTGCTGTATCCACGTCAGCGTCAAAATTTTGGCCAAATTCACGACGCACATCGATACCGCGCGTCGGTAGATCTGGCTCAAGGGAGGTAATAATTTCCACCCCTTTATCAATGCGTTTACTCGAAAGGATGACGGCCTCAGGCCCCATTTCTCGCTGAACGAGCTCTAGGGCTCTCGTCATGCTTGGTGCGACAAATCTCTTTACTAGTTGATCTGTCATAGTCGTCTCCTATTCATATTTACGCTTATTTGCCGTTTAACACTTCGTCGCCAACACTGGCTTCTATAGTGATTTGCTTGTTATCGGGCACTTCGTTATATGCCAGTACCTTCATCGTTGGGATGTTAAATCTCACAAACTGATACAAGGTATTTCGCAGCGGTACAGCCACCAACAGTACGTTAGGTTTCCCTTTCGCTTCCTGCTTTTGGGCGGCTTGCACCAAGGCATTATTTAATTTTTCTGCGAGCTGCGGCTCAATAAAGGCGCTTTCACCTGCGCCGGATTTTTGTGCCTGCTGAACAGTCTGTAGCAACAACTGTTCCAGTGCTGGGTCTAAGGTAATAACAGGGAGATTGGGGTCGGCACCCACAATGTTTTGAACAATCTGTCGGGACAATGCACTTCGGGCAACGGCGGTCAGCGAAACAGTGTCTGCCGTTTTCGAACCGTAAGCGGCTAATGCCTCTGCGATGGTTCGCATATCACGAATAGGCACTTGCTCGCGCAATAAGGCCTGCAAAACTTTAAGTAATTGATTGATGCTTATCGTGTTCGGCACCAGCTCTTCCACGAGCTTCGGCGATTTTTCACCGAGTAAATCAAGCCACTTTTGCACTTCTTCATGACCAAGTAATTCGTAGGTATGGTTTTGGACAATTTGATTTAAATGCGTGGCAACCACCGTGCTGGGATCTACCACGGTATACCCAAGCGTTTGCGCCTGATCTTTCTTCGACTCATCTATCCACACCGCTTCCAAACCAAAAGCGGGGTCTGTCGTTTTCACGCCTTCGAGCTTACCGAAAACTTGACCTGGGTTAATTGCCATAAATTTGTCAGGGAAGACTTCCCCCTCACCCACAGAAACCCCCATCAAGGTAATACGGTACGCACTGGGTAATAGGTCCAGGTTATCGCGAATATGTACAGCGGGAATAAGAAAGCCAAGGTCTTGGGATAATTTTTTACGCACGCCCTTAATACGACCGAGCAGTTCACCGTTCTGCCCTTTATCCACCAACGGAATCAAACGGTAGCCAACCTCTAAGCCCACAATATCGACAGGCTGAACATCCTCCCAACTGACCTCACTTGGCTCTGTGGTCGCGGACTCCAAGGATTGATTTTCTAGCGCAGGTTGAGCGCTTGGCGAAGCTGAAGGCGCGGGGGCTCCACCACCTCCGCCACCACCTTGAGGAGGAACACGACCCTTAAAGCCACCCTCCTCGACCACTTCTACAACTTGGTTTTTAAAATGTATGTAGTACGCTAATGTTGCACAGATAGCCGCAAGCCCCAAGAACGCGACGTGAGGCATTCCAGGAACAATCCCCATTAAAAACAATATGCCCGAAGCAACGGCCAATGCTTTGGGTGAATCAAACATTTGCGAAAGCACCTGTCGATTCATATCTTCAGAGCTGTTTACCCGTGTCACCATGATTGCTGCTGCAACCGACAATAAAAGCGAAGGAATTTGGGCAACCAGACCATCACCAATGGTGAGCAACACATATTTTTCGGTAGCGTCGGCAAACTCAAGTTGATGTTGCGCCATTCCCACGGCCAAACCACCCACGATATTAATAATAAGAATTAAAATACCCGCGACAGAATCCCCTCGTACAAACTTACTTGCACCATCCATCGCGCCGTAAAAATCGGCTTCTGAAGACACTTCTGATCTGCGTAGTCTCGCCTCGTCTTGATCAATAACACCCGCATTCAAATCCGCATCGATCGCCATTTGCTTCCCTGGCATTGCGTCCAAAGTAAACCGAGCACTCACTTCTGAGATTCGGCCTGCACCCTTGGTCACCACAACAAAGTTAATAATGATAAGGATAATGAAAACAACTAGACCGACCGCATAGTTCCCGCCAATCACTACCTCACCAAACGCTTCAATCACCTTACCTGCAGCGTCCCCGCCCTCATGACCTTTTAGCAGCACCACACGCGTAGAAGCGACGTTAAGCGCTAGGCGTAACAACGTTGCTATCAACAAAATAGTCGGAAAGACCGCAAAATCGAGCGGCCTAAGGGTATATACGGCGATCAACAGAACGACAATAGAGAGGGCAATATTAAAAGAGAAAAAGGCATCAAGAAGAAAAGCCGGCAACGGCAACATCATCATACCAAGCAGCATCAGTAGCAATATCGGCACACTTAAATTGCCGCGCCCTACGCTCTGGATATTTGACCACGTGTTTTCTGGGTTAGCCGTTCCTGGAAGCGACTTTAGATGATTTAAAAACGATTCAGACATATATGCACGGGCCTAGGCATTAAATAAGACGATAATTTGGCGCCCTTTGGGCAGCCTCATCTCCTATCGCAAGATCTGTACCCATTTGCCTAGCGCCATCTCTCCGCAAATAAAATGAAACCGTATTTATTTCACCTTATATTTTATTGCGGCAAAGTTAGGGCCAGTTGTCTTATATAAACAAGTGCTTATCGAGAGATCATCTAATGGGGTGACTGAGCATGGACTAAACTTAATCAATATGGACGAAACAACGTGAAGGTGGCATAAATTGCGATGCGGTATGATCTTTTTGGGCTAATACTCTTCTGGTGCATCAGCACAGCGTGTAACGCCGTGCCAAAAGTGCCAGAAAGCCGCACACCGACTATTTCAGACCGCGAGGTGGCGGGCCACGCTGCGCCCACCGCACACCACATACCAGAGCTCGAACTTCTTGCACTAGACCCCCATATAACTCAACTCTTAGATGAGCGCGTAGCCATTTATGACGGCAAAGCCAATCAATTAGAACGCCTCCACAGTTTGCTTTTCGACACTGGGAACCTCCACATTCAATATGACGCATATTCCAACAAGACCGCGAAGGAGACGTTTTACAGTGGCCAAGGCAACTGCATCTCCTTGGCCAACCTTTTTATAGCGGCGGCCCGTTATATCGGCTTAGACGCCCGCTACCAAGTTGTCGAAATCGCACGCGAATGGCGACCTCAGGGAGAGTTTTTTGAAGTACCTGGCCACATTAACGTGGTTGTTAACCTCCCCTTTAAAGAAGCGGTGGTGGAGTTCAATGGCACCTACTACGAACAGGCTCGAACGCGTAAATTGACCCAGCGTGTCATCTCAGATGAAAGAGCAAAAGCAGAATTTTACAACAATCTTGGCGTTGAAAAACTCAACGTAAAATCCCTAGACATCGCCATCGCTTACTTTAATAAATCCCTAGGTTTTGATAAGAACGTCGACTTCACATGGTCTAACCTTGGCGTCGCCTATAAGCACCAAGGTGAATTCAAAAAAGCTGAAAAAAGCTATTTAAAAGCCTTAAAAATCAACCCCAAAAACAACTCTATTATCCGCAATCTATTCATTCTATATAAAAGCCTTGGCGATACGCGCTTAGTTAAACGCTACGCAAAAAAGGCCGAAAAATACGCCCGCAAAAACCCCTACCATCTCCACAAGCTGGCAAAACGAGCGATAGACAGAGGCGAGTATAAAAAAGCCATAAAACTGGTAAAAAAAGCCATCCGCATCCACGATGCCGAGCCCGATTTTTTCCATACACTCGCAACATCCTATTTCTATACCAACGAACGCGCCTCTTCAAGGTCTGCCTTAGAGCACGCCAAGGTGCTAGCCGAGTCAGATGCATACAAAAATCGCTTCCAGAAAAAGATCGACACCTTAGCCAATCGGCAATAAGCCCACTCAGCTCAAATAAAGACCAATATCCTCATTTTTCAAGCCCTTCCATTTTGTCGTGAGCGCTATTGCGCTACACTTGGAAAGTTAACACTGCCAGCACCTTCAATATTGCTGATACTCATGCGCAAACCCCGCCATCAGGTAGAAAAGCCTGGGCATGTATTTTCGTTTATCGGAGAAGATTCTGAAATGGGAAAACCCGAACTGAGCCTATATCATCACCCCACCACGACAGTATACGTTGATGATAATAGAGACTTCTTAAATACACTGACAATGAAGTCAGAACCTGGCTCGTTCAAGGTATTTGACGACCCCCATGAGGGGCTCGCGTATATCGAAGCGCAGTTTAGACTCAGTGAGAATTTCAGCAAGGGAAAGCCCTTATCTCCCGACATTAATACACCGCATAAATTGGTCTTACCTCAAAACCAAATATGCCAAAAACTGAACACCCTGAATCGCTTCGCCGAGCCGTCCGTTGTTGTTGTCGATTTCAGCATGCCGAATTTAAACGGTTTAGACCTGAGCGCACAGCTCACCAGCCCAAACTGCAAAAAAATACTGCTAACCGGCGTTGCTAATGAAAAACAAGCGATTCATGCCCTTAACTCGGACTTAATCGATTTTTATATTGGTAAAAACGAGGACGAACTCGCCAACCGTTTAGAGGCCATTGTTGATACGTTGAACGTGCGTTATTTTATGGATTTAATGCCCCTATCAAATCATGATGCCGTCACCCAAATTCCATTTATTTACGACTCCGTATTCGCGGACTATTTCGAACAAGTGTGCGAGGATCTGGACGCAGTTGAATACTATTACGTCACAAACCCTGGTGGTTTTTTACTAATAGATAAGTTAGGCAACATGAGCCGTCTTATTGTATTAACCCACAATGACTACCAGACAATGTTAGAAGACATTACAAAGCTCGGCGCGTCTGAAGACTGTTTGAATGTAATGCGAAAAGAAACACATATTCCACTGCTGCAAAACGATGAAGGCGTATTCGAGCCCAGTTATATAGAACAATGGCGTGAGCACAGTTACCCCATACACCGAGTAGCAGGAAACGAAGAATATCTGTGCGCCTTAGTGAAGAAACAATCGCAATGCCTAACATGCTATCAAGACTATTTGGGCATGCCGTCAAATCGACTGCATTAAATCTCCTTGTTTTGGTAAAAGTGGTACAGACGCATGGCAGAAAACAACAATAACAGCCCTACACTGAGCGTGGAATCCGTCTCTGCGGTCTTCGCACATGATATTTCCACGCCACTCATGACGGCAAAGATGAATGCGGACTTGCTCAATGAGTATCATAAGCTCATTGTTAGCATGCTTGAGACTCCAGAAGCCGAAAAAATACCAGCTCACATAAAGGTCGCAATTGAACATGCGCCAGGGTTAATTCAGAACAATATTAAATCTGTGCAAAAATCTTTGGAGCAATACAAAACCTACCTAAACTGCTTACAAGAAAGTGAAGAAGACAACGCCCCTAGCGCTAACGACGAAACAGCGCCGCTCAGCAATAAGTCACTTAAAATATTGCTAGTAGACGACGAAGACATTCACCACGACATCGGTGAAGCTGTACTCAATTCAGCACATAATATCACCCATGAAAAAAGTGGCTTAGCCGCGATTGAAAGATGCAAGGAAGAGCAATTTGACTTGGTGCTAATGGATATGCAAATGCCCGACCTGTCGGGCCCGCAAACAGTTGCCGAGCTACGTCTAACACTGACAACACCGACGCTCATTATCGGCCTATCGAGCATGCCGATTCAATCAAAGAAACAAGAATTATTGGACTGCGGATTTAATGGATTTTTGGACAAACCGCTTAAGTTAGATCGTTTTAGTAAACTAATATCTTCACTTGCAACAATATCCAGCTAAATAAAATAGGTCCTATAAAAATTACAATGAAGCCGTTACCTTCCATTTTAATAACAACTTCTATCATCGCAACTACAACTTCTGCGATAGCATCAACGCCCCGTGCATCTGAAACCCACGGGATCGAGGAAGTTATTGTTACCGCACAAAAAAGGCAAGAAAATTTATATTCTGTGCCCATTGCCATAGATATTATTGATGGCGAGTTCATTGATAAAAACGGAGCAATTGGGCTCAGCGAATTAGAATACGCAATTCCTTCCCTAAATTTTGGTCGGGGAGGAAGACGAACGCGTGGCGAAATCGCCATTAGAGGCGTGGGCGGCTTCGCACGAAACATTGGCTCTAACGGTCGCGTAGCGGTATATATAGATGATATTCCTTTGGGAAGATCTACGGCCTTCGACAGCAGTTTGGTCGACATTAAGCAAGTCGAGGTATTAAAAGGCCCCCAGGGTACTCTCTTTGGGGCAAACACAATCGCAGGTGCCATCAACATTACAACAAAATCGCCAACAGATACGCTCGCCTACGGACTACAGATAGATACAGGCGATCGCGGCTACGGGGTCTATTCGGTTAAAACTAACATTCCATTTAATGAGCGTTTTTTTGGACGATTACAACTGACTCACAGAGAATTTGACGGCCATATTCGTAACACCTTCAACAATGAAAAGCTTCAAGGAAGCGACCTTGATGCAGGCCGACTGAGCCTCCTATTCAACGCGAATGAGAACCTCAGCCTTCGCGCCAGTTTGGACTGGCTCGAAGATAACGCATCTGCGACAAATGCTGAGGCACTTGGCAATGCAGCTTTTTCCACCACTTTTGGTACTGTTCCTCTGTCTGGGTTCAGCGCAGCACCAAACAGTCACCAGGTTGCTCACGATGCCGATGAATTTGAAAATCGAAAGGTGTGGGGCGGCTCACTAAAAGTCACATACACATTAGATAGCGATTCAGAAATTGTTTCTATTACAGGCTACCGTGATAGCGAGTTTCAAGAACTAAGCGAAGAAGACTATTCCAGCATTTCATTTGCCACAAGTACATTTGACGAAGACTACAGCCAATTGACTCAGGAATTCCGATTCGCCTCCGCGACGACAAAGCAATTCGACTATGTGGTTGGAGTATTCCTGCAGTCCAATGAAATTCGTACAGGAAGGAGTGCGAATTTGTTCTTATCACCGACGATCACACTTTCTGCAAATACACCAGGGGATTTAAAATCAACATCATACGCCCTATTCGGAAACATGAACTACCACATGACGAATCGATTGACTCTAACGTTTGGATCTCGTCTACAAAAAGAATCTAAAAAGATTGATTATACAATAGTCGATACGACGGGTAATTTCACTAATGGAAATCTACAAGATAAAGATTCAAGCTCCGTATTTATACCTAAAACCAGCATCAACTATTCGATGAGCGATAACGCGCTTCTATACGCGAGCCTAGGGCGCGGTTTTAAAAGCGGTGGCTGGAATGCTGACTTTGTTACGTCTCTGGACGGCATTACATTCGACCACGAATATTCTATCAATTACGAAATTGGATACAAAAACAAAATACTAGATAACAGAGCATCTATTTTGGCCGCAGTCTTTCATACTGATTACACCGATTTACAAGTATCACAATTTATCTCCGAAAGCGGTGCAAACGAAATCACCAATGCAGGAGAAGCGAATACCGAAGGGCTTGAATTAGAATTAAAATACTATGTCAATGAAAATATTAATGTAGACTTCAACACCAGTTACACCCAATCAGAGTATACGGACTTCAAAGATGGCGGCGGCCCTGGCATTGACTATGACGGTAACAAGCTTTCCTACGCTCCTGAGTTCAGTGCATTTACAAGCTTGAATATCCAACACCCAACGTCATCCAAATCAAACGGTTATTTTCATATTAACTACAGCTATTCAGATGGATATTATGCCCACCCTCAAAATGACGACACCCTCGACAAAGTAGGCAGTTCTTTTCGAGTAAATGGATATATAGGCATAAACTTTAATGATGTTCTTGACGTATCGCTATGGGTAAAAAATCTGACGAACGAAACGAGTCTTCGCTTCAGGGGTTTATCGTTCCTTGGGGTACCCAGGGGCTATTATGAAGAACCCCGAACTGTCGGGCTTTCTCTCCAAACGAATTTTGAATAAAAACACCAAGGTTTCCCGAGGAAATTATCCAACGATAAACATTTCGCGTTATCACACCATAAAATCTAAAGGCACCAAACAAAAATGGGAGGGAGTACCTTAGCCGGCAAGAGGCTTATTGACCTTGCTCGACTTCGTGAATGGCGAATCAGAAACATCCTGCTCCTGCGTATCAATAGCCCCAGAGACCACAATCGAATTAGGAAACCTAAAGATAAACTCAGAGCCACTTCCCACTTCACTATTCACTTCGACCACAGCAAAATGTTCATCGGCAATGCGTTTAATCGCCTGCATCCCTATGCCATTACCAGAAGATTTACTACTTAAATTTTCTTCCCATAATGACTCCACGCGGTCTAAGGGAATCCCAACGCCAGTATCGGAAAAACTTAAGCACACATGGCTCTCAGACTGCCAAGTAGAAATAGTCACTACTAAATTTTGGTGATCTTGCCGAGCCTCAATTGCATTCTTTACAACATTAATAACAAGAATCTTCAAATCTTCGGCATCACCTTGAATCTCAGGAGTATCTCCAAATAAATAATTAACCTCATCTATCCCCTGACTAAATAGAAACACACTGTCCTTAACTACTTCACTCAAAGAAATAGCCTGTAATTTTCTCTTGCGTTCGCCCTTTAGAAGGCTTGCCATCGTTGTAATTAATTGTGAGCCACGCTCAACTTGCTGCAAAACAATATCTTTTTGTTTTTCCTTATCATATATATCATTGGAAAGTACACCATCAATAATTGCAAGCGGCGCTTTAATATCGTGATGATAATGATTCATCACGCCAAGCATCGACAGTGTTTTCTTTGCCTGGCCAAGTCGATCCTGCATTTCATCTAGCTGATTGATTCTATTAATGGCTTGGCCAAGCTCACTCTGAAGCCACTCAAATACCCGAACATCATCGTAACGATAGTAAGATAGCTCCGAAGCTCTACCCAACATCAAAACACCCACACACTCACCTGCATATGTCAAAGGGGTACAGGCACCAATCCCCTTAGCATCAAGCGTCTTCCCTATATCTTTAGGTAATTCATCTGAATATAATAAGCTCTCCTTTGATGAAAGAAGACCAAACAATTCAGGGGCCTCAGCTTTGAAATTCCCATAAGAAGAATCGACCCCTTTAATGAGTAGAGCGTATTCCTCTAAACGAATGACTTGATAAAACAAGTGATCCCCAACAGCTGTTAGCGTTCGGAGGTCAACACAATCATTTAACGCAGCGGAAGTATCGATAACAACTCGATCATAATCATAACCATCTCTAGATAGTAATTTTTTTGCATTAGGCAACACCCACTTTAAAAGCCTAGGATATGTTTCCATCATAAGAATCATCAATCCTGCCAAGACTAAAAAACCGCCTGAATCAGAACTTAACGGACCACTTATTGAAGTAAACAGGAAAATAGACCACACAAAAAAACCTAACAATATAGCTCTAGAAATACCCACGCTGATAGCGGATCTAAAGTCCATCAGATGATGCTGAACAGTCGAGTAAAATAAGAGAGCTACAAAAGTGATGTTCAGGACGGATCCCATGTAATTAGAAAGATAGACGTCATGAGGCATAAGAAATATATTGGATATCCCCCCCAAAAAACACACGAGTAAAGTTATAACAACCCACTTAACTCGCTGTCTTTCCCGTCGAGTTGAGGACCTGTAACACCGAGCAGAAAGCATAATAGACCCAACAAAACACCAGAGGAAAATACAAACAAATGCATAATAAACTGTATCGATTTCGGGCAGAAACCCAGATTCTGTGGGGGTCAGAATAGATGGAGCCAAAAACAAGTTTGTAACACCTAGCGCAAAGCTAGCCAAAAACCCCGGCACCACCACAGAAACGAAGAACGCGCGGGAACGAGCACCAACAAGCTGCCACGATAATAACGCAAAACATGGAGGTATAAAAAACAAGCCCCATCTAGTTATATGAAACCATGGACTCAACACCGTAACATCTTGAATGATTGTCAGTAAAAAAAGTTCAAGAGACCATATGCCCAAGCAAAGCGCTGTATATGCCAACGCTTTCGCAGCTCTATTTTCTTTTGTTTTATACGCGAAAATACCTAAACAAATATCAATTAACGCGGTAATTAGATACTGATTCATTTCCTACCTTACCAAAACCTAATTTACGAGAGATAAAAGCCTGAGCTTTTTTAACCTCGGTGCATGCCAACAAAACAGTATCAAAATTCAGATGAGGATACTGTTTCGACTCAGAAATTGCATAACACTTGAGCATTTTATAAAATCTAACATGCTCGGGGCGAACGGCTATTAAAATACTTGTTGCGCCTTGATCTAGACATTGCTCAGTCATCAAATAAAAAAGCTGAAATCGAGCTTGCAGCCCTCCTTTCTGTTGGAAGCTTGGATCTACAACGAATTTATTAACCTCAATAAATGCAGAATTAGAGGGAATATTCTCCTCTATTTCCTTCGCATAGACGTCCATAATAGGGACATCTAAATCTTCTTGAGGATCATACAAACAAGTCCGGATAGAAGCCACGGCCTTATCACCATAATACAGTAAATGCGATGTACAGTTAGACTGAGCGTCATATTCATCCATAAATTTCTCGGATGTGTTTTTTTCTATATATCCTTCTTCACTATAGCTTCGATAACGCATAGAATACACCCTATCGAGCATCGGTCCTCTAGCTGCGACCGTAGTATAGGTCTGCTTGACTGTAGATTGGTGGTTTTCATACTTTGGCTGTAACAACATAACTAAACCTCTTTGATTTCTGCATAATATGTAAATAAGTTCTACTCACTCCTAAGCAGCTTATTTTTGAGAATTAACTCCTCTCGTTACTTAACTGAAAAGTAATCTGGGAGTTTGCTTCGGGATGCTAGAGCTTTTAGCTTCTTTGGCGGGAAAAACTCAAGACAGCCACCAATAGCATTTTATTTTCGATTCTGACCCAAACTAAAATATCAACATACTTACGCGCCCCTTTTGTGGGCCCATGCGCCAACATATTAATTTTGGGAATTGAGCTATTGTTTTTATAACCCTAGCACTGAGAAAATGGTCGGTTATTCCAAAATAGATGATAAGCGCATAAAAATTCACTATCAGACAAAAAGCCCCCCAGTCCTAAACAAACGAATAAAGAACCTGAAAAAAAATTAATGCGCCATTTTTGTACATAAACCCGATCATTCAATGTGTAGAGTACGCACTGGACTCCGATTAATAACTGTGCAAAATATCTGCCTATTAGTTAGAATGCGCGCCTACCTTTTCCTAAATGACATTAACCAAAGCAATCGTGTTAATCCAAAAGCCAATAATTGATACAAAAGTCATCGTAGGCATGTCCGGCGGCGTCGACTCGTCCGTATCCGCGTTACTATTGAAAAACCAGGGCTATCAGGTGGAAGGCCTGTTCATGAAGAACTGGAATGAGGATGACGGTACGGAATACTGCACGGCTATGACGGATTTGATGGACGCAGCAGCGGTGTGTCAAAAACTCGACATTCACTTGCATACAGCCAATTTCGCGGGGGAATACTGGGATAATGTCTTCGAACACTTTCTGGCAGAATACAAAGCCGGACGAACTCCGAACCCCGATATTCTGTGCAACCGCGAAATCAAGTTTAAGGTCTTTCTCGACTACGCAGAAAAGCTCGGGGCAGACTACATCGCCACCGGACACTATGCCAAAACACGAGAGGAAAATGGGCAGACATACTTAGTCAAAGGTATGGACCCAAATAAAGACCAGAGCTATTTCCTACATGCTGTCGGTGAGACAGAATTCTCCCGAACCCTTTTTCCTATCGGCGATATCGAAAAACCTCTGGTCAGGAAAATTGCAGAAGAGAATGACCTTGTGACGGCCAACAAGAAAGACAGCACAGGGATATGTTTTATCGGCGAACGACGCTTTAAAGACTTCCTTCAGAATTACCTCCCCGCTCAACCAGGACGAATCATTGATGACAGCGGGAATGAGCTTGGCGAGCATCAAGGCCTTATGTATCACACGATTGGTCAACGCCAAGGCCTAGGGATTGGGGGGATATCAGGCGGGAAGGAAGACCCATGGTATGTGGCCCAAAAAGATATGGAAAACAACACTTTGGTTGTCGTTCAAGGCGGCCAACATCCCCTTCTCTTCACCTCCAACCTCACGGCTGAGCAAGTCCATTGGATAAACGGTATCCCCCCCAAGAGCCCGTTAAAGTGCTCAGCCAAAGTACGCTACCGCCAGCAAGACCAAGCCTGCCAACTCAACATACGAGATGATGGTACAATCGCGGTCCAATTTGAACAGGCACAACGTGCTGTAACGCCAGGGCAATCTGTTGTTTTTTACGATAACGATATCTGTCTGGGTGGCGGCGTTATTCGCCAAGCCTATAACAGCTAGCACAGCCTATTAAACACATTACCAGAGGTTACATTGGAGAAGACTTGGCGCAATATCGCGATTGCACTGGCTGGTGCGGCGCAAGCTGTTAGCCTAGTTGAACAGTTGGCGAAAACTGGATACTTGAATACTGACGAGTTTGAAACCGCAGTAAACAGCCTGCTCGTCCAATCGCCCGAAACCACCGAATCCGTTTATGGCGATGTCCACAACCTCCGACGAGGGCTAGAAGCCCTTGAGCGCCTTCTCAACAACCACCGCTCACCGAAAAATGCCGACCTACTCCGCTATATACTGGGGGTTATGCACCTCCAAAAACGGCTCGCACGACGCTCAGAAGTGCTCTACGTAATCGGCAATCGGCTGGAAAAGGTGGAGAACCAAGTCCAGCATTTTGGCCCTACGCACGACAATGTCGTATCCAACATAGCGGATATCTACACCGACACCATCAGTAAATTCCAATACCGTATTCAAGTCATGGGGGAACCAGCCTATCTCCAACAATCCCGCCTTGCTGCCCAGATACGTGCGCTACTGCTGGCCGCCATTCGCTCTATAACGCTCTGGCGGCAAGTCGGCGGCAGCCGCTGGCAGCTTTTACTGTACCGAGCAAAAATTACCGAAGCGACAGAGCAACTCCTTCAGGAAGCTCGAACACATTAACTCGCGTATAACCCACCCCTAAGGCGCTCTTACATTCACCCAGAGTGAGTATTTCAAACTAATCCGCACTATTTTCCTCCCAAAAGGGCTAACCAGATCTTTCCTGAATAGGTTTTTTAGCGCTTTCCTAGGCATTTGCGCAGGTTTTAAGCTAAAATTCGCCCCCTTTTTCAACTCCCAGATGAGACATATTCAGGCAATGGATCTTTCCCCTTTATCCGCAGTTTCCCCTATCGATGGCCGTTACGGCAGTAAAACAGACGCATTGCGCGCAACATTTAGCGAATACGGCCTTATCCGCTTTCGTGTAGAAGTTGAGGTTCGCTGGCTACAGCGCCTTGCAGAGCACCCCGAAATATCGGAAGTACCTGAGCTAAGCGCTGAAGCACAAAGCGTCCTTAACGATATGGTAGAGAACTTTTGCGAAGCAGACGCACAAGAAATTAAAGATGAAGAGCGCACCACCAACCACGACGTAAAAGCGGTTGAATACTTCATTAAAAACCGGATTAAAGATAACGCCGAGCTCAATGCCATCACCGAGTTTGTGCACTTTGCCTGCACTTCTGAAGACATCAACAATCTAAGTCACGGCTTGATGCTGAAAGAAGGCCGAGATACTGTCCTCCTCCCGACGATGCGTTCCATTTCGGACGCGATCGCCAATTTAGCAAACGAATATGCAAACGTTCCTATGTTGTCGCGTACCCACGGACAGACAGCCTCGCCATCAACCATGGGGAAAGAACTCGCCAACGTTGCAGCCCGCTTACAACGCCAAATTAAGCAGGTTGAAAACGTTGAAATCCTCGGAAAAATCAATGGTGCTGTGGGTAACTACAACGCTCACCTTTCGGCGTATCCAAATATCGATTGGCAGGGCAATGCAGAAACCTTTGTTGAAAGCCTCGGTTTAAACTGGAACCCATACACCACACAAATTGAGCCGCACGATTACATCGCTGAACTTTTTGATGCTATCTGTCGCTACAACACTATATTGCTGGATTTCGATCGCGATATTTGGGGCTATATCTCACTGGGTTATTTCAAACAAAAAACCATTGCCGGTGAAGTTGGCTCGTCTACGATGCCTCACAAAGTAAATCCTATCGACTTTGAAAACTCTGAAGGCAACCTTGGTTTGGCGAATGCGGTATTTGGTCATCTTTCATCTAAATTGCCCGTTTCTCGCTGGCAGCGTGACCTTACCGATTCAACTGTATTAAGAAATATGGGCGTTGGTTTTGGCTACAGTGCGATCGCTTATGCATCAACGATGAAAGGCATCAGTAAGTTGCTTATCAACGAAAACGCTCTTTCAGAAGATCTCAATGCTGCATGGGAGGTCTTGGCTGAACCCATTCAAACGGTAATGCGTCGCTACGCAGTAGAAGAGCCTTACGAAAAGCTGAAAGCATTAACCCGTGGACAAGCGATTACGCAAGAAACTCTAGCAACGTTTATCGCTTCACTAGAAATTCCTGATGAAGCAAAACAAGCGCTTACCGCAATGACGCCAGCTAGCTACATCGGCAACGCGGTTGAACAAGCAAAAGCGATTAAATAAACCTAACAACAGGCTGGTGAAAAACGTCATTGGCGAGGCTGAGGGTAGGCAAGTTTGGGCGAAAAAGCGGAGTTTACTGGTGTAAATGAGCATTTTGAGGTCAAATTTAACGCCGCCACAGCGAGTAAAATAGTTTATCAACAGCCTGCTAGCCCTCCCCCTAACTGAGTCACGATATGAAACACTTTTCTCCATTGACTCAGTTAGGGGACATAAGCCTCGAAACATTTTTCACCGATTATTGGCAAAAAAAACCGTTGCTAATACGGCAAGCCTTTCCCAACTTTTCTTCATTAATCAGCCCCGACGAGCTTGCCGGTCTCAGTCTTGAAGAAGACGTTGAATCACGATTAATTATCGAAAATAAACACCAATGGCAAGTTGAACACGGGCCACTTGAAGAAGAGCGCTTTAACACACTCCCCGAACATCACTGGACCCTACTCGTTCAGCATGTTGATAGTCTCGATCCGCAAATCAACGCGCTATTAAAGGCTTTTCGCTTTATTCCCAACTGGCGCCTAGACGACATCATGATCAGCTATGCGAGTGATGGAGGCGGCGTTGGGCCTCACTTTGATTACTATGATGTTTTTTTATTGCAAGCCGAAGGTGAACGGCGCTGGCGGCTTGGTCAAGAATGCTCTTCGGAATCGCCGCTCATTCCCGATCAAGCGATGAAAATACTACAAGACTTTTCAACCGAAGAAGATTGGGTACTCTCCCCTGGGGACATGCTCTATGTGCCAGCAAAAAAAGCCCATTGGGGTGAAGCGGTTGGCGAGTGCATGACGTACTCAATTGGCTTTCGTGCCCCTAGTCACACCGATTTTTTACTCGACTTTAGTCAAGAAGCCGCGTCAACGTTCAGTGAAGACTTGCGCTACTCCGATCCAATACTTCACCCCGGAAACGACATCGGAAAAATCGGTGATGAAGTCATTCAGCACTTTCAATTAATCTTACAAGATCTATCTCACGACAAAAATGCCATCGCTTCCTGGCTCGCGCAATACGCGACTGAATTAAAGCAACCTGTCGACACGATGTTCGACGCACTAATACCAAGTAAACTCGAAACCAATCATCACTGCAAACTCAGTGAATACTGCCGTGTAAGTTACTTCACTGATTCACAAAAGTGCGTAACATGCTTTATCAACGGTCAACCATGGCAATGTTCTGAAAAGCTCGCACAAATGCTTAGCCAGTATCAGGAAATCAACTACACCAACCTTGATGCCGCGGATAAAAAGATATTGAGAAGTTTGGCTGAAGAAGGGTTATTGAATCAGGCTTAATCCACAGAAAAGCACCTTGTAAACTTCTTCCCGAAAGTTACAATCAAAGGCACACTCATCACATAATAAAACTCAAAAAGGTGTCTGGTATATGAGCTTCTCTATTAGACTCGCTAGCTGGTCAACCGAAGCGAAAATGCTGACCAATCTACGACATATTGTTTTTGTTGAAGAACAAAATGTACCCATTGAATTAGAGCTTGATGAATTTGATAACGATGAAACAACACAGCACTTTATCGGTGAACTTGACGGGATTCCAGTTGCAGCAGGTCGACTTTTAATTACTGGGCAGCTCGGTAGAATTTGTATTCTAAAAGAACACCGAAGGAAGGGCTACGGTACCGCTCTACTCAAACACATAGCGCAGCACGCATTACGTCAACCCAACCTACCCAATCTGTCACTCAATGCACAAACCTCAGCGCTCGGCTTGTATGAGCAATGTTATTTCACCCCCAACGGTGAAACGTTTTTAGACGCGAACTTGCCTCACCAACGTATGTTGTTTCAACACGAAAACGGAAGCGCATTCGCCACGTTATTTGACAATAGCGTTATCCGTCTTAACAACGCACAATATTTCTCTCACCATTTAAAGCATATATTTGCCTGCGGAAAACGCACCGCATACATACTCAGCACGGCACTCGATCCTAAGGTTTTTACCACAGAAGTAGCGAACAAACTATCCAAAATGGCGCGTAGCCACCACCGAGTTGACATCAAAATATTGGTGCAGGACACCAGTTCTCTCGGCAGTAACCACCACCCTATTGTAGATCTTGCGCAACGACTTCCATCATCTATTACACTTCATAAATTACACGAACCACCCTACACAATCAGTGAAGGCTATGCGGTAGTTGACCAATCATTCATGGTGTATTTCAATGATGAGAAAAACGTAGAAGGCTTCGCGACTTACCGAGCAGGACCAGAATCAAAAACACGACTAGAAGAATTTACTACCTTATGGGAGCAACATAGCGCTCCAGATCAGAACTTAAGTAGACTGATGCTTTAGCTCCGATTTAACGCATTTTAGGCATTTTTGAGGCTTTTTTATGAGCCAGAACACAGTTAGTAAGTTAAGTCGCACCCAATTCGGCAAGATCAATTCCTATCTGCGAGCCCTCGTAGACCGGAGAAAACTTTTTCACGCAATCCAGAGTATCCGACAAAGGCCCTGCTGCCTTGCCAGTATTTAGGTCAAAAGCAATGCCGTGGGCCTGACAACGCAACTGCGCGCCAGGCAAAATAGTTGCGCTCGATAAAGGCACGTCCATATGAGGACAACGATTCTCAATCAGAAAGACCTGCCCTTCAAGCTGACAAAGCAAAAGATGCTGCCCGGCTACGGTATAAGATTGTTTGTAACCATCGTGTAAGCGACTCAGCTGCTCCAACGCAAAAAATGACACACCTCTGCTCCCAAATAGATTGTTGTACACCATATTATAGGGAACCTAGCGATATTTCACACCAACAGGTCTATCATCGTCACCAACACACCAACTGAATAGTAAAAAGCGCTACCAAAGCGTAAAATGCAAAGCCCTCACATACTTACGTTCGCAATTACTCTCCATGCCGAAGCAACGCCCAAATCAAAATGTAATGCCAATAGAATACCGAGCAAATTCGGATGGCTATTTTTTATCATTATCTACCCTAGATCACCCAGTGTGGCTCGACAGCGGAAAACCGCTCTCCACGTACGGACGTTTCGATATTTTATGCGCGGCCCCAAGTGAAGTCTTAAAAAATCCAAGCATCGAAGAATTGGAAGACCGCTTTGCAAGTGTTCAAGCGTCCACTCCCAGCGAACTGATAAACAATACCCAACTCCCCTTTATTGGTGGCGTTATCGGATACCTTAACTACGAATTCAACGCTGAAGATTTCGGTATTCAACCAAAAATGCCACTCACAGCCAGTTATTTTGGTATTTATCACTGGGCTTTAATTCAAGATCATAAGGAGAAAGCTGCGTACCTTGTCTTCACCAATTTTTGCGACGAAGATTTCCGAAATCAGATCCGTACAACGCTCTCTTCACCCGTTAAAAAACCCATATCAGATTTTAAGGTTGAAGGACTCTCCACCGATCTGAGCAAAGACAAATATTTAGAAAACTTTGAACGAATCAAACACCATATTATTGCTGGTGATACTTACCAAATAAATTATGCACAAAGGTTTAGTGGGAATTTTTCGGGCAGCAGCCTAGCCGCCTACTTATCACTGAGAAAAGTGATGCCAAGCCCATTTTCTGCCTACCTTAAATTGAGTGATGATGCGGTCCTGAGTTTATCCCCTGAACGCTTTATTCAAATTGATGGGAGTAAAGCAAAAACACAACCCATAAAAGGTACTGCACCACGAGGTCTAAGCTCTGAAGAAGATAAGGAATTAGCAAAACAATTAAAAAACAGCGAGAAAAATCGCGCAGAGAACGTCATGATCGTCGATTTACTGCGTAACGACTTTAGCAAATCCTGCCAGCCAAACTCTGTCACTGCACCCAAATTATTCGAGCTCGAAAGCTTTGCGAACGTACATCACCTGGTCAGTACCGTCGAAGGGGAAATATCTTCCGGTATATCGCCCTTAACCTTTTTTCTGCGCTGTTTTCCTGGCGGTTCCATTACTGGTGCACCAAAGAAACGAGCCATGGAGATCATACAAACGCTGGAAGACCATCCTCGCAACATTTATTGCGGTGCAATCTGCTACATGAGCGTAAACGGGAAGTTTGATTCAAATATTGCCATTCGAACCTTACTTATAAACGAAGAAAAAATTTATTGTTGGGGCGGAGGCGGTATTGTCGCCGACTCCGACCCAGAAGAAGAATACCAAGAGTCCTTACAGAAAATTGGCATTCTTATAGAGGCGCTAAACGCATAAAAATTAAAGCGTTAAGTTGCGAACACTCGCTTCGATAAAGGCTTTTTTAAGCGCTTCATAGGTATGTACAGCAGGAAACTGAGGAAACTCTTCAATCACGTTTTGCGGCGCGCTAAACAAAATGCCACTATCCGCCTCGGCTAGCATGGTCGTATCGTTGTACGAATCCCCTGCTGCAATCGTTCGATAATACAAAGTCTTAAACGCCGCAATACACTGACGCTTAGGGTTTGCTTGACGAAGATTATAATCCGTCACCTTACCCGTCTCATCCACCGTTAACTTATGACATAACAAGGTTGGGTAACCCAACTGTTTCATCAGCGGGCCAGCAAATTCATAAAAGGTATCGGATAAAATCACGACTTGGAAGCGCGCACGCAACCAATCAAGAAACTCAGCAGCGCCCTCAAGTGGGCTCAAGGTCGCGATAACCTCTTGAATCTCATTTAGGCCCAAACCAGCCTTTTCTAATTCGCCTAAGCGCATCGTCATTAATTCATCGTAATCTGGGATATCACGGGTCGTCGCTTTTAACGCATCTATTCCCGTTTTTTCCGCAAATTTGATCCATATTTCAGGAATAAGCACTCCTTCAAGGTCTAAACAAGCCAGCTCCACACTGATCTCCTCGTGGTTAATCAATTAAAATTGGTAGATAAACGCCGATACGTCGTTATACAGAAAGAAAGTATAAGAACACATCATCTCTCCTCATGCCCTCCATATTCACTTCACCTAGATAAATACCCCCTCTAAGTGAACGTTTTTTGTACCAGCAAGAATATACGCTAAATTTGGCATATAAGTATAAGCCATCGATATTTCTCTTGGATAGAGAGCTCTGCTATCCTTCCGGCCAATTTCGACCCAAAGCGTCATAACTTGCAGGATATAGGTAATTTAAATGAGCGATACAATTAATTTTGTTGATGTCGACAGCACCCTACAAACTTCTTCTCCAGAAGAAGTGCTGCGCTATGCCCTAGAACAACACGACAACATTGCTATATCGTTTTCCGGTGCGGAAGATATCGTGCTCGTGGATATGGCGACCAAAATCAGGCCCGACATTGCGGTTTTTAGCCTAGACACCGGTCGTTTACATGCAGAAACCTATCAGTTCATGGAAAAGGTGCGTCAGCACTACAACATCACTATCGATGTATTGTTCCCGGACGCGGCCACGGTACAAGCGCTGGTTGCAGAAAAAGGCTTGTATAGCTTCTATGAAGACAACCACCAAGAGTGCTGTGGTATCCGAAAGGTTGGCCCATTACGCAAGAAACTGCTCGATGTCGATGCCTGGGTGACCGGCCAACGAAAAGACCAAAGCCCTGGAACAAGAGCGCAGATACCCGTCATCCAAAACGACCGCGCTTTTGCACGACCGAACGATCAACTCGTAAAATATAACCCCCTGGTGAATTGGACATCTCAGCAGGTATGGCAGTATATTAAAGAAAACGACGTACCGTACAACGCCCTGCACGATCAAGGCTATGTCTCTATCGGTTGTGAGCCTTGTACCAAACCGATTAACCCCAGTCAGCACGAACGTGAAGGCCGCTGGTGGTGGGAAGAGTCAACCAAAAAAGAGTGTGGCCTACACGGCACTAATATCAAGAAATAACCACCGGTTTCCTTATTGAAGCTGTTACACAAACGGTGTGAAATCCAATGAAAATTACATTAGTTAAGAAAATTTTAAAAGACGGCTCGCTCTGTAAAAAATGTATTGATGTGAGCAATAAACTCGAAAGCTCTGGTCATATTGCACGTATAGATGAGGTGGTGCTCGCGGACGAGCGCGATCCAGAAAGTGCAGGCATCGCCCTTGCCCGTGAGCATAGTGTAAACTTCGCGCCATTTTTTATTGTTGAAAAAGACGGTGAAGCGCCGATTATCTATACCGTTTACATGAAGTTTTTAAAAGAAGTACTAGAGCAAGAAACAAAGGAAGCGGACGAAATAAAGGATATTATGGACAACCAAGATTTGGACTTTCTATAAGCATCCGCCCCTTCTTCGTTGATACAATATCAAAAACAAAAAAGCCGGCATTTGCCGGTTTTTTTGTTAATCAAGGGTGCTTCTAAAATCAATACTCTGGCAGCTCAACGTGAGAAAACAACTCGTCTAACTCTAACTTCGAATGACGGTTAAACGCTTCATTTACCACCTCTTTCGTAAGGTGAGGCGCAAAGGCTTCGATAAACTCAAACATAAAGCCTCGCAAGAAAGTCCCACGGCGGAAACCAATCTTAGTAGTGCTCGCACCAAACAAATGACTCGCATCCAAGGCAACCAAATCAGAATCTTCCGCTGGGTTGTATGCCATCTTAGCAACGATACCAATACCAAGGCCTAAACGAACATAGGTTTTGATCACATCGGCATCAGCAGCAGTAAATACAACTTTAGGTGCCAAGCCTCGCTCCATAAATGCTTCGTCGAGCTTTGATCGACCGGTAAAGCCAAATACATATGTCACGATTGGATGCTTAGCCACATCCTCTAATGACAAATTAGAAAGCTGAGTCAATGGGTGATTTTTAGGCACCAATACACAACGGTTCCAGCGATAGCATGGCAGCATAATCAAATCACTGAACAACTCTAACGCTTCCGTTGCAATCGCAAAATCGACACTGCCATCAGCAGCCATCTCAGATATCTGCATGGGTGTGCCCTGATGCATATGTAAAGCAACATCAGGATACTTACGTATAAAGTCACCAATAACTCTTGGCAACGCATAACGCGCTTGCGTATGCGTGGTCGCAATCGAGAGACTACCCTTTTTCTCGTTGCTAAATTCTTGAGCAACTTGTTTGATGCTTTCAACTTTGCGCAAAATCTCGCCAGCTGTTCTTAAAATAGCCTCACCAGCAGGTGTAATACGCGTTAGATGCTTACCACTGCGCGAGAAAATCTCTACGCCCAGCTCATCTTCTAACAAGCGAATTTGTTTACTAATACCTGGTTGCGATGTATAAAGACTTTGCGCGGTTGCTGACACATTCAGTTCGTGATGTGCCACCTCCCAGATGTAGCGCAGTTGCTGCAGTTTCATATGCCCTCCGAGCGGCGGCAGTTTGAGCGGTTAATTCGAATGTTGATTATTATTGCCACGCTTCGCTTTTTCATTATAAAAATATAATCAAATATTCTTTTGAAGAATAGTTATAGATCGTTATATTTGCCAGTCATATTTGGCATTTCGGTTGGAAAAACCTAAAAATTGATGGATTTCCTATTTTATATCTTGGCTGGGGCCGGAGTTGGGCTTGCGGTTGGGCTCACAGGCGTAGGTGGTGGGTCTTTAATGACGCCGCTGCTGATCCTTTCTGGGGTGCCTGAAAAAATCGCCATTGGCACAGATTTACTCTACGCCTCCATTACTAAGACAGGTGCCATGGCGACACATATGCGCCAAGGCACTATTCGTTGGCGTTTGGTTTTTTGGCTGGCCGCAGGAAGTATCCCCGCCTCTCTTATTACGAGTTTTGTCCTTAAACATTTTATTCCTCCTGACGTCGACTATAGCCAGGATCTTAGTCGTGCTCTTGGCATAATGCTGATTCTCACGTCAATCGTGGTGTTTTTTCGACGACGTATTCAAGCAGAAGATCGCGAAGTGAATATTTCTTGGGTGCATCGCAACGCAAGTTACGTGACTTTTTTTGCCGGTTTATTTTTAGGCGTTTTTGTTACCTTGTCTTCTGTCGGCGCAGGTGCGTTTTGTGCCGCCCTACTCATGTGGTTATACCCAAGACTGCCTGCGATTCATATTGTCGGTACCGACATCGCCCACGCCGTACCCCTCACCTTTATCGCTGGCTTGGGGCATTTATGGAACGGTAATGTGGATTTTCAGCTTTTGGGGGGATTACTTATCGGATCTCTACCCGCAGTACACTATGGGGCAAAAGCCGCGACACGTGTTCCGAACAGCGTCTTGCAACCTATTCTTGCGATCATACTCTTTGTGATCGGTGTACGGTTTGCATTTTTTAGCATCGGTCATTAATAACTATCAACAAATACATTCATTTAATAATTATCCGGTATTTTTCATATCGTCATCGCGCGGTTTAACCAAAGCCCGCGCATCCAACATCGGCACCATAAACACCGGCACCTTTGATAACTGCAATACCTTTGAAGAGACTGAACCTAATACGCGGTGATCGATCGCGTCCGCGCCGTGACTCCCCATAATGATTAAATCCGCCTGCAAACGTTTTGCTTCGTCCAAAATAATCGGCGCTGGTTTACCTGGCGCTATAATAATATCGCCCAAACGGTTTAATAAGTTGTCTTCAATTAAATGATTCATTGCAATCATTTCAAACACTTCATCTCTTACGGATTCAATAATGCCTTTAATATTACGGGTGCGTAATATCTCCTGCTTAACGGCATCTGAGCAGTAGCTTTTTACAATGGCATCGGTAAATTCAGAAAGCGGTGGAACAGCATGAACCAAGGAGATCTTTGCATCAAAGTTACTGGCAAGCGACTCTACGTATATTAAAGCTAATGGTGTATATGGACCCAAATCAGTGGCAAAAAGGATTTTTTTAATCATCGAACATCCTAAAACACTAAAGTCAGGAGGGACACTTCGCCATAGATTTCTATGACCAACGACAACAGAATGACTTATCAGATAAAAACATCTCAACACATTATCCCTAATGTGTTTGTGAAACCTCTTCATAAGGTTAGCGTTTTAAAAGCGCTTTAGATATACGACAACTAGATAGATTCAGACTAGCTTCACGCGTTCTTATATTTGGATGCCATGAGAGTAGATCGTTTTGCTACGACGATTGAGATTCCGCAACAACAATCGCATAAGTGGTCTTATTTGACCTGTATCGCGACTACGCCTAATTTACTTTTTTGGCGCGTTTGCCACACCATGGGGAACGTGCCCTGCCGTCACAATATTCTCGCTTGCAGACTCACAATGCACTTCTTGATCATCAAAAAACACATCAGCCCCGTAAGCACGCAAGAACTCACCTTTTGATAATCCACCTAAGAATAGGGATTCATCGATGCGGATATTCCAAGCCCTTAACGTTCGAATGACGCGCTCGTGTGCAGGTGCCGAACGCGCAGTAACGAGTGCCGTTCTAATGGGGCAATCACCTTCGCTAAACTCAGACTGCAAGCTCTGCAGCGCAGCCAAAAACAATTTAAAAGGACCACCACTTAGCGGCGTCTTGGCTGACGCGGACTCACTTTTCGTGAAAGCATCGAGACCATCCTGTTTAAATACTTTTTCAGCTTCATCAGAAAAAAGTACAGCATCGCCATCAAAGGCAAAACGTAACTCGTCCGGTTGCTTTTTATCTTTACTCGAAGGCATTAACGTAGCGGCGGCAACACCATAGCCTAAAGCTCTACGCACATCCTCCGCATCCATAGATAAAAACAAATGGGCATTGAAAGGCGTGATGTAGCGATATGGGCTCTCACCACCAGTAAACGCCGCGCGAGTGATTTTTAATCCGTAATGGTTAATGGAATTAAAAACGCGTAATCCCGTATCCGCGCTATTTCGAGACAGCAAAATGACTTCAACACGAGGTTCGCCATCGAGAAGCGTATTAATGCGTAATAATTTCTCGACCATATGAAATGCGTCACCAGGCTCCAAAATATCTTCTTCATGGTCGATTTGATATTGGGAATAAGCGCCCAGTCCTTTTTCTTCAAAAACGCGATGGCTTTCATCTAGATTAAAAAGTGCGCGCGAGGAAATCGCGATAACCAATTTATTTCCAAACCCAGTAGGCATAGTAATTCTCGACGTATTATTTTCGCTTTATCAATAATTTAGTCAAAATGAAATTCATCCTTATAAGGGAATACACCAAATATTCCGCCTGTGTGGACAAATACCACATCACTAACATTAGCAAATGAACCTTTTTTAATTTCTTCGACTAAGCCATAAAAGGCTTTGCCTGTGTAGACAGGGTCTAAAATCACGCCTTCTGTTTTCGCGAGCCATCGAATGGATTCAAATAATTTAGGATAACCAATACTGTACCCTGGGCCGATGTATGCATCATTCGTTTGTATTGATAGCTGAGAGGACAGTCCTGGTTGATCAGGCATAAAAGCGGATTGCCACTGATCCACATCCTCTCTCACTTTAGCGTCAAAATACTGAGCGGAATCACACACGGCCATTCCAAGTACCGAGCATTCAAGCCCAAGCATATGAAAGCCCAATGTTAAGCCGCCTTGCGTCCCGCCGGAGCCACTTGCGCAAATGACAGCACGGGGAACAATACCTTGAGTCTGAAAGTCGGCCTGTAGCTCTCTAGCGGCCTCAATATACCCCCACAATCCCATGCCATTGCTTCCGCCGGTCGGAATAGCGTAGCTGTGCTGCCCTCTTACACGGTATTCTGCGGAGATCTCATCAAAGATAGAATCCAGTTGCGCGCCATAGTAACGCGGCGAAAACACGGATATATCAGCACCGCACAAACTGTCGAGCAATAGATTGCCTTCTCTACCCGAAGATATCACCTCATCGACACGATACCTTTCCTCTCGCTCCACAAGGCCTCCTGGGCCGCGTAAAACGAGGTGGCACTTCAACCCTAGTTGAGCCGCAACCACAGCCGTCGCGCGACAATGATTGGATTGCAAACCACCACAAGTTATTACGGTATCGCAGCCCAGGGAGAGCGCATCAGCCATGAGAAATTCGAGCTTACGAATTTTATTACCTGACACTGTAGAGCCCGTGAGATCATCGCATTTAAGCCAAATACGAGGGCCGGCTAGGGCTTCTGAAATACGATCGAGAGGACGTAAAGGCGTAGGAGTACGCGCAAGATAAAGCTTTGGCGGAGATGACGGTATCATGAATGCACGTTACCGCGATAAGGGGTGCTGGTAAAGCACCCCTTTAAAGAGAGTTAAATAGACTTCAATGTGCCTTTTGGAAGCACCGCGTGTACAGCAATCTTCTGAAACTTCAGCTCAACGTTGTCACTCGCTTTGAGCATCAAATAAGTGTCGTCAACTTCGGTTACTTTGCCCAACAATCCGCTATTCAACACCACTTCGTCACCTTTCGAAATACCACCGCAAAGCGCCTGATGATCTTTTTGTCGCTTGCGCTGTGGTCGAATGATCATGAAATACATGAAAACAAACAATCCGCCGATCAAGACCAAGTTCATCATACCCGCACCTTGAGGTGCAGCGGCAGCATCTGTTTGCGCAACGGCTTCAGCAATAAAGAAGCTCATGGAATACCCCTAACGTAATTTAGCTACGATGTACAAAAAACGCACATCATTTGATTCGAATTTCCAGCCATAAACCCATAGAAAACAGAGACTCGCTACAGGTTTAACACCAAATTTGAGGGCAGAACTCTACAAGACTTAAGGAGAGGAAGCAACGGCACCTAGGCAATATACGCGAGAGGTACCGAAGAAAGCGTCAGACTAGACGTAGTCCCGAAATAGCTTACGAAAAGTGCTTGGGGAAAGATTTGTCCAGCGCTTAAAAGCGTTAGTGAAGCTAGTACGATCAGAGAAATCGAGAGACGCTGAGATATTATCAATACTCATATGCTGACGAATCAAATAATCGATAGAGTAATGAAAGCGGACCTGATCTCTCAACTCCGCGAAGCTCACCTCTTGTTTTTGTAAGCGACGCTGCAGGGTCCGCTTAGAAAAATTAAGCTCCTCTGCGATATGGCTTATGCTCAATGGTTGCTGGCCTATGCGTCGTGTGAGAACTTCCACTACACGGGCGGCGACACCAACGGTTTCGGGCAAACGAGCTTTCACTAAGAAAGCATCTAATGCTTCGGTACCCGAAAGCAATTCAGGTTCTGTCACTTTAGACTGCGGGTTTAACTCTGTTATCATCAGGGAGATTCCTTCCTGCTAATAATTAATTAGAAACTTAATCATGAGGTATTTTAAGTACCGCAACTAAATAAAATACGAAAAAGCAATGCGATTTCTGGCCATTATACGCCAATAGACCTGTTTTAAAACCGTTGTTGATGTGGGAAACCGTACGTGCTTCTCATTTTGGTTAAACAGAAGCAGCTCCACTAAACCTCAAATAAAAACCAAGCAGTTCAATGTCTTAGCGAATTGCTGCGGCGCATATAATCGTCAGAAAATCTAGTTAATATGTTAAACACGCAAACAAAAACAAGCTGTATTGATACGGTTTTACCCTCAACTTATTAGTACCTCATAAATAAACATCACACCCTTTATTTTCCTTACTCACAGAGAGTCGAAACATAGGCAGCGCAAATAGCTCATAAGAGATAAAACAGCGAAGGGAAACAGATTGAGGAACGCGCAAAAATAAACCCTAGAAACATATCATCGTCGATGCGTTTCTAGGGCTATCAGAGGTGTACTAGATTTTATACGAAGTCGCGGAACAGTTTGCGGAAAGTGCTTGGCGACATTCCTGTCCAACGCTTAAAGGCGTTAGTAAAACTCGTGCGATCAGAAAAATCCAACGCTACCGAGATGCTATCAATGCTTTTACGGTTTTTGACAAGATAGTCTATTGAATAATGATAACGCACTTGGTCGCGCAACTCGGCAAAGTTTACACTTTGCTGTTGCAAACGCCGTTGCAAAGTACGTTTAGATAAATTCAACTCATCAGCAACATGGCCAATACTTAAAGGTGACTCACCGATTCTTTTGGTAAGCACATCGACCACGCGGCCAGGAATACCAAACAATTCTGGCAACTTCGCCTGCTCAAGATATTCGTCTAGCGTGCTGATTGAACCCGACGCAAACATAGAGGAATCAACACTCTTACGCTGGACTTGGGTTTTTTGTTGATCAGCCAAATACGCGATTCCTTCCGACAACTGCGTCAACAAATTCTGATCTTCCGCTGTCATTTTAGTGGTATGAGCCTTAGAGGAGAAAAAGCTCAAAACACTTTTAGATGCATAATGTGGTGAAACGGACGCGCCTATATAAGAGCGTACTGACAAACCACCATAGGCGAGCGGCGAAACCATCTGCCCCGTTTCTGCAATATTATTCACTTCGTGCGTATTGCCACTAGCGCTAACCCGATGACACAGAAAATCAGACGTAGAGATATGCTGGCCTACATAGAATTGCCCATCCCCGTCACAAGAGAATGCCTGAACTTCATAAACACTATCCGACACCGGTCGAGAGACCAGGGCATACTCCATACCCAATCGAGACTTCCCAGCATCAAGCAAGAGATTAATTGCCTGATTATATGAATCCATCACATGGCTTTTAACGATAACATTATAGAAAAGCGCAAGGCATTGTTCCGCGTCGTCCAGTTGCCATTGCCCAATCGAGATGTTAGAAGGAGTTGTAGCTGATACCGAAATGTTGCTTTCTGAGAGCGCCAAAATATTCACCACTTTGGAGTTAGTTTTGTGGAAAAACCGCTAGTTGCGTTTCACGGTCTGCCGCGGCCTACAAAATATGCGGTTGCAGCAATTTCGCATAGGACCTAATGCGCCATCAAAAGACCTATCGCGACAATAATTCATATTTGCGATATAGTTTCGATCGAATAGCACAGAGTAATACGTATTGACGCGCAATCGAACCTCACGTAAGCCTGGACCACATTGAGCAAAAAATCAACACATCAAGGGCTTACAGGGCTTTTATTTCCTCGATAACATCATCATGATGGGACTTGGTTTTCACTTTATCCATGATAACGCGTAATTTTCCCGCCTTATCAATAATAAAGGTGGTCCTTTTAATCCCCATATACTCCTTACCCATGAACTTCTTCAGCCCCCAAACACCATACTTATCAGCTATGAGGTGGCCTTCATCTGCGAGTAGGTCAAAGTTAAGTTCATACTTATCAATGAACCTCGTCAGCTTCTCCTCAGGGTCAGGACTTAGGCCAAACACCACGGTATCTAGTGCGTCAAACTCCGAGCGGCTATCGCGGATTCCACAAGCCTGTGTGGTACATCCAGGCGTTAGCGCTTTAGGGTAAAAATAGAGAACCACATTTTTCTCGCCAGCGAACGACGATAATTTAATTTTCTCACTGTTTTGATTCGGTAGCGTAAATGCTGGGGCCTTGTTCCCAATCTTTGGAAAGCTCATGAAAACCTCTCTTCTTAGTTATTTCTATATCTCACCGTCTTTAGCGCCTCAGTGAGACAAATAGGCAAAAAAAAAGCGCTCGATCGAAACCAAGCGCCTCTTAATTCTCTAAAAGCTGAAGCTTATGAAGGAAGCAAAGACTTAACCGCGTCACGCTCTTCTTTAAGCTCTTGCTCAGTCTCGATCATACGAGCTTGAGAAAACTCATCGATGGTAAGACCTTGAACAATTTCCCAGTCGCCATCTTTACACACACACGGGAAAGAGTAGATTAAACCCTCTTCGATGCCGTATGAACCGTCACTGTATACGCCCATGCTCACCCAATCGTTCTCCGCTGAACCAAGTGCCCAGTCGCGAATATGAAAGATTGCAGAGTTTGCAGCAGAAGCAGCACTTGAAGCGCCACGCGCTTTAATAATAGCGGCACCACGTTGCTGTACATCTGGGATGAAGGTGTCTTTGTACCAATCTTGCTCAACTTGATCGACAGCCACTTCACCATTTACAAGTGCGTGATATAGATCAGGGTATTGAGTCGCTGAATGGTTACCCCAGATAGTCATCTTAGTAACATCTGCGATAGTTTTGTCTAGTTTTTGAGCCAACTGAGTCATCGCACGATTATGATCCAAACGCGTCATCGCAGTAAACTGACGAGGATCGATGTCTGGCGCATTACGCTGAGCAATCAAAGCATTGGTGTTTGCTGGGTTACCGACAACAAGTACCTTAATGCCACGTGAAGCGTGATCGTTAATGGCCTTACCTTGAACAGAAAAGATTGCCGCATTTGCTTCTAGCAAGTCTTTACGTTCCATGCCTGGTCCACGAGGACGAGCACCAACTAACAATGCATAATCTGCATCTTTAAAGGCAACATTTGGATCGTCACTGCACACCATACCCGCGAGTAGTGGGAATGCACAGTCATCTAGCTCCATTGCAACGCCTTTCAACGCGTCAAGAGCCGGCGTGATTTCTAGCATCTGAAGGATGACAGGTTGATCTTTACCCAACATTTCGCCTGCGGCGATTCTAAATAGAAGGGAGTAACTGATTTGGCCTGCAGCCCCAGTAATGGCTACACGAACGGGTGATTTCACTATATTTCTCCGTCTGCTTTACTAAAGAAAAGGTGGGATCGAAGTCAATCGATGTTAAGCGGGCGCAATTATAGTCAAATCCGCAAAAAAGTCATTAACTAACGTCATTTATGGCCAAAAAGGCTCAATTTCGGGCCTTCTGGGCTAGTTTTCACGCTACAAGGGGTAACGTTCCTGCAATCCGGCGTACAAACTGTCTTTAAAATCCGCTTGATTCGCATCCAAACTATCCACAAGCTCGACCAAATGCTCGTTGTCTTCCTTCCCCTGCCACACCTTTTTATAACTACCATCTTTATAGCCATGGTCCTGACGGAAGAAGTTAAGGACGTTTTTACCGACGTAACGACGATACAATTCTTCGAAACTCAGGTCTATTCCCAGCATCATTAAGGCGAACCCATTGATATCAAACGCTTTTGTACTCAAGGTGCTACACGCAAACGTCTCTACATCATTCAAAAAATCCGTTTTCCTATCGCTTAAATCAAGCGTGTCTATCACCGCCTGAGCACATTCTTCGGCTGAACGGCCCGACATAAGCAAGTCACTTAACCCAAAATGCCATATATCAACCAGCTCCAACACGACCTGATCTCGATCTGGCGACTGCTTTTTCCACCATTTCCAGCCAAAATGATCCATCAACTCTGCCGCCTCAATCCATATGGCGCGATACCATTCGTGATCGCGCTCTCGCCAATCGGCATTCACTTTCGCATTCATCGCGTCTTGCATGTCGAGCATGGTGATCAGTTGTTGCTTCATTGATAAACCTTATAAGAAATGGCGTGATTAAAGATGGAGAGAAATTCTAACATGGATCACATCCTGCGCAGATTCTCTTATTTGACCGGTAAACTAACGCTATTAGGCACGAACCAAAAACTGTAACATAAGTGTCATTAACATCTCATATATTCGTCATTAAAGGACTATACGCTGGGTTTAATTGGAGGAACATGTATGCGCCTTTTACAAAATATACACAACTACGATGTTCTCACGTTTAGCAAATGTCTTAGGGTCAAGCACCGTGAAATGGCTGTTCGGCTTAGCCGCATGGTGTCGTTTACCGCTGACGGACCGCTTTACGTCTTAACGGGCTTGGTATTTCTATATCACCAGCAGTGGGATATCGCAAAGCTACTGGCCTTGGGCTTCCTCGTCGAACGACTTGCGTATAAGTTCTTTAAAACAACATTCCGCCGTAATCGTCCACCCGATGCGATTCCAGGCTACCAGAGCGAAGTTATCCCCTCTGACCAATTTAGTTTCCCATCTGGCCACACATCAGCAGCATTTTTGATGGTAGGCTGCCTTTCCTTCATGTTTCCCTTTATCGCCTGGATTCTCTACCCTTGGGCCTGTTGTGTGGGAATTGCGCGCGTAATGCTTGGAGTCCACTTCCCAAGTGATATACTTGCCGGCGCTTTATTAGGAAGCTCCATCTGTTCCCTATCAATTATGTTCTTATTTTAAATGAAAATACTTTTTGGCGTACAAGCGACTGGTAACGGGCACATCACCCGCGCTAGAGCAATGAACAAGCAGTTTAAAGCCCTAGGGCTTGATGTCGACTACCTTTTTTCTGGGCGAGAAAAGTCCCACTTTTTCGACATGGAAGAGTTTGGCGATTGGCGCTGTTTTCGTGGCCTGACCTTTTACCATGAGGCGGGTGACCTAAAAATCTTCCGAACCATACAGAAAAATAGCATCCTGCAGATGTATAAGGACATAAACGCACTCGACCTTAGCCCATATGACATCATTCTGACGGACTATGAGCCGATCACCGCGTGGGCCTGTAAAAAGGCAAAAAGGGAGTGTATTGGGCTGGGCCATCAATATGCCTTCAATTTCGACGTGCCACGCCGTGGTGATTCGTTTATTCCGAAATTGATCATGAAAAATTTTGCTCCTGTGTCCACGAGCCTCGGGCTACATTGGCATCACTTTAATCAAAACATCCTGCCGCCAATCGCAGAAACACACCAAAGCACAGAAGTCAGCGACCCGAACAAGATCGTCGTTTACCTTGGCTTTGAGTCACCGGAAGAAGTCATTTCTTTGCTAGAGCCCTTTGAGAGCCACCTATTTGTCTTTTACGGCCCATTCCCTCAATACGAAAGCCGAGGGCATATTCAGTTAAAACCGCTCTCACGTGAAGGCTTCAAACAAGACTTGGCGACCGCTGGCGGTGTCATTTGTAACGCAGGCTTTGAACTCTCAAGTGAAGCGATTCAGCTAGGTAAAAAGCTACTTATCAAACCTCTCAAAGGGCAAATTGAACAGCTATCTAACGCTCGTGCATTGGAAGAGCTTGGTTTAGGGCTCACTATGGAGACCTTAGATCCCGCAAGAGTAAAAGACTGGTTAGATAACTGGGAAGGCAAACAGGTGATCTACCCGAATGTGGCCAAAGCCATCGCACAATGGGTCGCGAATGGGGATTGGGAAAAACCTGAATCTCGCGCTGAACTAGCAAAAACACTATGGAGCCAAACCCGAGCGAACGGCGTAAAAAGCTTTGAAACAAACCCCACGCCAGAATCCGTTAAGCCCTGTCCTCCGGATGAAGCGGTCGCTTAGGGCTTTTTTCTGGCTAGCAAAGCTATACAGCGGCCTTTGAAAACAGTCGGAAATAGTTGTCGCTTGTCTGTTCTGCGAGCGACTCCAAACTAACCCCTCTTAACTCTGCCACATACTCCGCCACTTCACGCACGTACTTAGGTTCGTTTGGCTTTCCGCGATAAGGTACAGGGGCAAGATAAGGTGAATCCGTTTCAACCAACAAACGGTCGGCCGGTATTTTTTTAGCCACCTCTTTTAATTCCAGCGCATTTTTAAACGTCACAATACCTGAAATCGAAATATAGTAATTTAGATCCAAAGCCTGTTCGGCCATCTCCCACGATTCGGTGAAGCAATGGAGTACACCTGCGCTTTCTCGGCAGCCATGGGACTTAATCAGTGCTATGGTATCTTCTCGCGCTTCTCTGGTATGAACAATCACCGGTAGCGATTTCGCTTTAGCCACCTGCAAGTGGTTAATAAAGCTTTCCTGTTGGGGCTTAGCAAACTCACCAGTGTAATAATAATCTAAGCCAGTCTCACCAATTGCGACAACTTTTGGTGCATCAGCCCACTGAAGTAAAGTATCTTCGCTAATCACCTCTTCTTTGACATCAGATGGATGAATACCCACCGATGCGCTAATTCCCTCGAAGCGTGACGCGATATCCAATACAGCCGCTTTGTTTTCTTCGCTAATGCATACACATAGCATATGAGAAATACCGCGGGCCTTAGCCGCTGAAACAGCGCCATCCAGGCCATCGTCATATTTATCAAGATTAATTCTGTCCAGATGACAGTGTGAGTCAACTAACATAAGCAGGCTTTAGAGTTGTAATTTATAGGATATGAATAGTGTGGGGCTACATTGTGTGCGTCGGGCGATCCGACTCGAGCGAACCTGCAAGATAGTTTTCGATTTTGCTATTAGCGGCATCGTCATCTCCGCTAAATTGTACGCCAATACCGGCAGCACGGTTTCCTTGAGCGCCCTTGGGCGTAATCCACACAACCTTTCCTGCTACGGGAATCTTCTCCGGCTCATCCATCAAACTGAGCAGCATGAAAACCTCATCGCCGAGGTTGTATGATTTATTAGTGGGGATAAAAAGGCCGCCATTTTGAATAAAAGGCATATATGCGGCGTATAGAACTGCTTTATCCCTAATAGTAAGAGATAAAATACCGTTTCTTGCGGAACCGCCCAGGCCTTTCATGCCGTAACCTTATTAACCAATAAAATAGATAATCAACAAACAACTCAATGTACGACTGATAATACATACAATAAGTATAAAAAAGTTTTCTTTAAAAACTCTTCCTATAGAGTAATGTAGTGAAAATCACTTCATGTGTCTAGAGCGGGTAGAAATAATGCCCAAACAAAAACAATCGCAGAGTCACGCTGCGCAAACAATCGCAGACCAATCCAAGACGAGTTCCTCGATAAACAGAGGAGCATTCAAGTTTGGGGAAGCCCTTAACTGGCCTTTCCGCTCACATAGGCGATCACGCAGTCGGAACATCATGGCGCTTTTACAGTGTTCCAGGGCCCTCATCACCACCTCATAATGACTCGGCACTGAGCGCTGCCCCAACCGACGAGCAAGAATGGTTTCTACACAGATCAGCATAGGCTCTAAAATCTGTATGGGGGCTTGCTTAGCCCATTTTTTTGCGAAAGCCATTGGCTCGAGCTTTCTATCGGCAACGGTCACAAGGTCTTTTAAGATCGCTAAACGTTCCTGAAATTCACCTTCATCGTGCCAACGCTTCGCCAATAGCGGTGCCCCACCCGCTTCAAACAACAATGCTTCAGCATCCTCTATTCCAACACTCGCCAACCACGCAAGAGAGGCTTCTTTTGGGGGCGAAAATAAACTTATCAGAGAACACCGACTTCTAATCGTCGGAAGAACACGGTTATTCTGATGCGTCACCAAGATAAAAACCGTTTTACCGGCCGGCTCTTCCAGATTTTTTAACAAAGCATTCGATGCATTGATATTCATCGATTCAGCAGGGCTGAGAATAATCACTTTGTAACCTCCCTGTTGAGCAGTTTGATCAACAAAGTGTCCTATCTCGCGAATCTGATCGACTTTAATTTGTTTGCCTGGCGCTTCTGGGTGAATGCGCTTTAAATCAGGGTGGGTGTCGGCGTGCAATAGCTGGCACCCTCGACATCGACCACACGCAATTTGATTCAAAGGAGACAAGCACAACAAAAACTGGCCCATAGCTAACGCAAGATCCTCTGCACCAATTCCGTCCTGCCCAGCTAACAAATAGGCATGGGGCAACTTATTCTCAGAAATTCGAGTGAAATACTCCTCCCAAAGGCTTTGCTGCCATTCAAAGGGGGGCATCGGTAAAATTGCATTAGTCATACGAGGCGCTTTCTTTCACAAATAAAGGACGAATAGCCGTGAATCCGTATAATACGCGGCGAGGATTACAGGCGATAGGCTTTATTGCTAACTACGCGTATAGACCTAAAGCACTCGACAATGCCTTATGCCTTTCGACCTGTTGACTTAACGTTTGCTCTAAGCAACAAATGCCCCTTAACCAAACGGATCTATCCATCGCCAATATGCACCAACACGATCAACTAAGCATCATCTACCAAGATGACGATTTTATCGCTGTTGATAAACCCTCTGGTTTGCTGTGTGTGCCAGGGCTAAGAGAGCCTGACAACCTACACGACCGAGTTAAAACTACTTTCGCAAATGCGCGTGTTGTTCACCGCTTGGATATGTCCACTTCAGGTATCGTTCTTTTTGCATTACATCACGAAGCTCAAAAGCGAATCGGGAAACTATTCGAACAACGACTCATGAGAAAACACTACGTAGCTATCGTCGACGGGGTATTAGGTCAGCAACAAGGTGAAGTGCATTCTCGACTTATCTGCGATTGGCCAAACAGGCCTAAGCAAAAAGTTGACTGGCTAAACGGAAAACACGCAAGTACATACTATTCCGTTATCAGTAGAGACGAAGAGAAAAACAACACCCGTGTAGGGCTAAAACCTATCACAGGTAGAACGCATCAATTGCGCGTGCATATGCACCAGCTCGGCCACCCCATTTTAGGTGATAAGCTTTATAATCAAAATCATTCGGAAACAAAGCATGAACGGCTCACCCTACATGCCGAATATCTATCATTTGCGCACCCATTCGAGGGCACACCAATAACTATTCAATCAAGAGCCAAATTCTAAGCGCCGACAAAGCGCTATTTTAGAATAAAGTGTCGACCAGGCCTGAAATTTGAGCCTGCACCTCGGGTAACGTTTTGCCGGCATCCACTACATGGTAACGACTAGGATTCGCCGCAGCCCGTTCCGCATAACCTGCACGCACTTTTTGAAAAAACTCGATTTGCTCATTCTCAAATCGATCCAGCTCAGCTCTTTTAGTGGCTCGCAACAAACCCAGTTCAACATCTATATCCAAAATAAATGTCGCATCAGGGTAAACACTTTGTTGTACGAGAGATTCGAGTAAAGAAATATGTTCTAACGATAAGCCTCGACCAAAGCCTTGGTAGGCATACGTTGCGTCAGTAAAACGATCTGATAACACCCACTGACCTTTAGATAACGCAGGAAGAATGACTTGGTTTAAATGTTGTGCGCGCGCAGCGAAAATAACCAACAATTCCGCCGTCGCATCAAAAGGCTCCTCTCTATTGGCAAGAAGAATCTCACGTAGTTCTTCCGCTAGCGGAGTCCCTCCAGGCTCTCGTGTTACGACAACGTCTACACCCTTTTGCTTTAGTCTTTCTTCGATAAAAGATAAATTGGTGGATTTTCCAACACCTTCGGTTCCCTCTAGGGTTATAAACTTACCCTTCATTATTCTTCACCTCAGCAGCAGGTTCAGGTGTATTCGCAGGACTCGAGCGATAATCACTACGTCGTTTTTTTTGATATTCCCGCACCGCTTTATTATGCGCCTCAATAGAGTTTGAGAATTGGTGAGTCCCATCGCCTTTAGCCACAAAATAAAGTGACTCACCCGGTTTGGGATGAAGAGCTGCGTGAATTGCGGCTTGCCCAGGCATCGCAATAGGTGTTGGCGGTAATCCCTTTATCGTATAGGTGTTGTAAGGCGTAGGCGTACGCAAATCTTTTCGGCGAATATTCCCTTCATAACTGTCGCCCATGCCGTAAATGACAGTTGGGTCCGTTTGTAAACGCATACCTTTCTTCAATCGACGAACAAAAACTCCGGAAATTTGAGAACGTTCATGAGCTGCGCCCGTTTCTTTTTCTATTATCGAAGCCATAATCAGCGCTTCATAGGCGTTTTTATAGGGTAAGTTTTCGCCTTTATCTAACCATTCTTTTGCCAAGGTCACTTTCATTTTTTCATAAGCGCGCAATAGAATGGAAACATCGGTATCACCCAGGGAGAAATGATAGGTATCCGGATAAAACCACCCTTCTACATGATCAATATTCACATTTTCCCGCTGCAATGTTTCTAATACATTTTCACGCGTAACGGTTCGCGTAATTTTTGTATTCTTGTGTAACGCATCCAATAAAAGAGTAAAATTAGAACCTTCAACAAAGGTTATTTGATACTGAACAACTTTGCCTTTATTGAGCTTAGACAATATAGAGAGCGGTGATTCCGTCTGACTGAAAGCATACTCACCTGCTTTTATCGCAGAAAGGTCGGCGATACGAGCATAATTCACCCATACTTTTGGCCACTGTAGCGCACCTTTTTCTTTCAAATCATTTGCGACAGCATATAACGACGCTCCACTCTCAACGACGTAAGTGACATTCTCATCAAACACACTTCGCTCCGTCACCAACCACTGCCAGACATACACACCCAAGGCTGATAACGTCAGAATCGACCACACAATTATTGCAAATAAAATTTTTAAAGGACTAATGGTCATAATTCTGATTTATATTTTTTCCATTCGGCATTTAACTTCTCACTGACACCTACATTGCCTAGCGGCTGATTTTCCAGGCTATTTACAGCGCTCATTCCTCTTATGGCATTACATATAAAGACTTCATCGCTTTTCTGTAATTCGACGACGGAAATATCCACTTCCTTAACTCGGTAATCTAAACGCATAGCTAATTCCTGAATAATACATTCGCGCATGACGCCTCTCACGCCACAGGTTTTAATTGCCGGTGTAGATAAGGTTTTCCCGTTTACCATAAATATATTGTGATGCATCGACTCAACGACATGCTTATCAGCATCCAGTAATAACACCTCTTCGCCAGGCCGCCGCTTTACGTGCTGACTCGCCACTATATAGGCTGCTCGACTCGTTGATTTGACACCAGCCAAAGGAGGAAAAGCAGGTAAAGGTATCGGGGAAATGACCAAACTCACACCACCAGTATCACATGCTTCAGGTAGCGACTGCGCAGTAATGACAACGGTCGGAGACCCACCAACAACAGCATAACTCCCCTCGCCTTGGCTCCCTCGGGTAACCACTATTTTAATTTTAGCGCGTACAATAGCGCGAGATATTAAAAGGTCGAGAAACTGTGAAATCTGACGCACTAACTCATCTTTATCAAGCGCGATATGGAGCAGGGAAAGCCCAGAAAACAAACGCTTAAGGTGATACGACAGGAAAGGCAAACCATCTTTTTCGAACAACATTGTCTCGAAAAGCCCGTCACCATAGGCAAAACCACGGTCAGCAACCGAAACATCGTCGCAAACATGACCGTTCACTAGGGAGGTAATTTCCGGGCTTTGCGAACGTTGAGTCATTTCGTTACCGGAATCGATTAGTCAGATTTTACCGAAAGGTTTTTCCGCCTGCTCGGCGCGCTACTTCAGCTTACGAAACACCAGAGTGCCATTCGTACCACCAAAACCGAAGGAGTTACTCATCGCTACATCGATGTTCATCTCTTGGGCCGTATGAGGTACAAAATTTAAATCGCACCCCTCATCGGGGTTATGCAAATTAATCGTTGGCGGAGCCACTTGATCGCGAATTGAAAGCGCACTGAATACGGATTCAACCGCACCCGCTGCACCCAATAAATGTCCGATCATGGACTTGGTAGAACTTACAGCCAACTTATGGGCATGATCACCAAACACACCTTTCAATGCGCCACACTCAGCCTTATCGCCAGCCGGTGTTGAGGTTCCATGGGCATTAATGTAATCCACGTCTTCTGGAGACATTTCAGCATCACGAAGCGCGTTTTGCATAGAAAGTTCAGCGCCTTCACCAGATGGTGAAGTGATGTGGTACGCATCGCCACTGGTACCAAAACCAACAACTTCAGCATAAATTTTTGCACCGCGCTTCTGCGCCGTTTCAAGGTTTTCGAGCACCAAAATGCCGGCCCCATCACCCAAAACAAAACCATCACGCTCTTTATCCCATGGACGACTTGCGCCTTCAGGGTCATCGTTACGCTTAGACAGTGCTCGAGCAGCAGCAAAACCACCAATACCCACGCGGGTAGAAGCCATTTCTGCACCACCCGCAACCATCACATCGGCACTTCCATACATAATTTCGCGCGCGGCTAAACCAATCGCATGCGTGCCGGTTGTACAGGCTGTCGTCACCGCAAGGTTAATCCCCTTAAACCCGTAACGAATAGATAAGTTACCCGAGATCATATTAATGATCGCTCCAGGCACAAAGAAAGGAGAAACACGGCGTGGGCCTTTATCTCGAATAAGAAGAGACGTTTCTTCAATAGAGGCTAAACCGCCGATACCCGACCCAATAATGCAACCAATACGCGGCGCATTCTCATCAGTCACTTCAAGACCGGAATCTTCTACCGCTTGAATACCGGCAACCATCCCATACTGAAGAAAGGTATCCATTTTTCGTGCTTCTTTTACATCTAAGTAAGGCGAAACATCTAAGTCTTGCACCGGCGCACAGATCTTTGTTGCAAACGCTTCAGGATCGAAGCTAGTAATGGGGCGAATACCGCTCTTCCCATTTACGATGCTGTCCCACGTTTGATCAACATTGTGACCAACGGAGCTAACCATACCCAAGCCCGTTATCACGACCCGATTGCGACTCACACGACCCACATTAGCCTCCAGACACAGCCAAAAAGATGATAAAGATTAAAAATAGAATAAAATAAAAGCCGTACTATTACGCATAGATACGGCTTTTATAAAAAGATTCAATCAAGAATATAGCGAGTTACGCTAGATTTTTGTTGATGTAGTCGATGGCCAACTGGACAGTAGTGATCTTTTCGGCTTCTTCATCAGGAATTTCAGTTTCAAATTCTTCTTCTAAAGCCATCACCAACTCAACGGTGTCCAAAGAGTCGGCGCCTAGGTCTTCAACGAAAGAGGCCTCGTTTTTTACTTCTTCTTCTTTTACGCCTAGCTGTTCTGCGACGATCTTCTTAACGCGTTCTTCAATGCTACTCATAGTCGTTCTTAACTCCTAAAATGATCTTTTGTGAAGCCGTACAATCAAGTGTTTTAAGTGAAGTCTACGCACAAATCGACTTAAAATTTAGGCTCCGGCCTGCACGTGCGCGCATTTTAACGCTATTTCCACCACTTGTAACGGCTCTATCAAAAAAAAGTTTGAAAAATATAAATTAACTCTTAAAAATCAAAGAGTTAACACATGTACATGCCGCCATTTACGTGAATTGTCTCGCCCGTAACGTAGCTAGAATCGTCACCGCTTAAGAATTTCACGACTTTCGCAATCTCTTCTGGCTGACCTAAACGCGCCATGGGAATTCCACTCAACATTAAGTTTTTTTGATCTTCAGAAAGTACGTCAGTCATATCTGTATCGATAAACCCTGGTGCTACCGCGTTAACGGTCACGTTACGAGAACCCACTTCTTTTGCTAGTGAACGGGTAAAACCCATAACGCCCGCCTTAGTAGACGCGTAGTTTGTCTGCCCAGCGTTCCCCATCTGACCTACGACAGACGAAATATTGACGATACGCCCCCATCTCGCCTTCATCATGCCACGAAGGCATGCCTTACTTAGGCGATATACCGCACTGAGATTAGTATTCACCACGTCGAACCACTCGTCTTCGCTCATGCGCATCAACAAGTTATCTTTCGTAATCCCCGCGTTATTCACGAGTATTTGGGGTGCGCCATAAGACTCCTGAATAGACTTCATCACTGCTGCGACGGAATCTGCATCAGTAACATTCAAGACCATTCCCTCACCTTTAATACCTTTCTCTTTGAGTCGCGCAGTAATTTTCTCGGCACCACTTTCGGAAGTCGCTGTCCCAACAACGACCGCACCAGAGATACCCAGTGTATCCGCTATTGATGCACCTATTCCTCGACTCGCGCCAGTAACCAACGCCACTTTACCTTCAAGAGACATAACTCCCCCTTTTTATTGTTGTGTTGCTTCAATTGCAGATTCGAGCGCACCTACCTGCTCGGTCGCAAAAGAGCTAATGGATTTATTTATTCGTCGGTTTAAACCGCTCAATACTTTACCTGGCCCACACTCTACCGCTTGCTCAACACCATTATTTAGCAGTGTTTGAACACATGACACCCAGCGCACAGGGCTATAGATTTGCTCAACCATAATCTGCTTAATCTTTTCAGGATCTGATTCGGTTTGCGCATTCACATTATGAATCACTGGTATTTTCGGCGAAGCAAAAGCCGTTGCTATAATTTCTTCGTGTAAGCGATCCGCAGCTGGTTTCATTAAAGATGTATGGAAAGGTGCGCTCACGGGTAACGACATCGCCTTTTTTGCGCCAGCTTCTCGACAACCTTCTATTGCTTGCTCTACGCAATTAGCGTTACCGGCAATCACCAATTGCGCTGGTGAATTATAATTCACTGCTGATACAACCCCTTCAACTGTTACGTCTGCGCAGACTTTTTCAACGACATCATCGTCTAAACCAATAATCGCCGCCATCGCACCAACGCCAGCGGGTACCGCGTCTTGCATGTATTTACCGCGAGAGCGCACTAATTTAACCGCATCCTGAAACGCCACAACTTCAGACGCGACCAGTGCCGTCCACTCACCAAGACTATGCCCCGCCATAAACGCAGGCACACTGCCATTTTTATCCTGCCAAATTCTCCACAAAGCAATACTAGAGGTCAGTAATATTGGCTGCGTTATTTCGGTTAAGTTGAGCTTCTCTTGAGGCCCTTCCTTAACGGCTTGCCAAGCGTCATACCCGAGGGCTTCAGACGCCTCAGCAAAAGTCGTTTGTAATATTTCACTACCTTCGTAGTCTGACAACATCCCTACCTTTTGTGAGCCCTGTCCTGGGAATATAATTGCAAGATTTTCTTTCATTTTTTAACTCTACCAACTTTGAACAAAAATATTTTTACTAAGCACACTAACATTCTAACGATCTAAGCAAGTCGAAGGCTCGCTTCTAGCCGCTGAGGAATATCCAAATCAATTTGTCGCTGAGCCGTGCATATCGCCTCGTAAAACCCAAGAGCATCCGCACCTCCATGACTTTTTATGACGACCTTTTTTAAGCCCAGTAACGCGGCACCATTATATTTAGAAGGATTAAAACGATCATGCCAACGCTTAAGCGCAAAACGATTCATTACTCCTAATATTTTTCGCCAAGCGCTTGATGAAAACTCCTGGCGTAAACTATCTAATATAAACGACGCAGCGCCTTCACTGACTTTTAATGCGACGTTGCCGACAAAACCATCACACACAACAACATCCACGACACCACTATATAGATTGTTCCCCTCTATAAACCCCTGAAAATTGAGATCAGGATGAGCCTCCATTAGAGAAAATGCTTCTTTGATTTCTTGATGGCCCTTACTTGTTTCTGCACCCACATTCATCAATGCCACGCGAGGGTTGGAACATCCACACACCTGCGCCAATGCCGACCCCATTAAGGCAAAAGCCAACAGCTGCTCGGGAGAGCAATTTAAATTCGCGCCTAAATCCAGCAAATAGCTATCGTTTTTTATTGTCGGGACTGGCTTACAGATCGCAGGGCGTTTCATACCGTCAACGGTGGTCACCAAGTGGCGACTCATCGCCATTAATGCACCCGTATTACCAGCACTAACACATGCTTGAGCATGACCGTCAGCGAGAAACTCCAATGCACACCACATCGAGGATGACCTTTTATGCCGATATGCGGACCCTGGAACCTCACCCATTTCAACAACCTGGTCACAATGGTTAAGCGTTATTCGTTTGCGCAGAGAAGAATGGGGAAGAAGAGGCTCGATCACATCACTTTTTCCAAAGAGACATACATCGAAATTGTTTTGAGTTTGGAGGAATTTTAGCGTCGCGGGAACACAAAGACGGGGACCTTCGTCCCCGCCCATCGCATCAATCGCAATCGTTTGCTTTAACGACAATATTACTCGTCGTCGCCAGCGATATTAATTACTTTACGGCCTTTATAGAAACCGTCTGCAGTCACATGGTGACGCAAGTGCTTTTCGCCTGTCGTTGGATCAACAGAAAGCGTGCTGTTGCTCAATGAATCATGCGAACGACGCATACCACGACGAGATCGCGTTTTCTTGCTCTTTTGTACTGCCATAACTTTGACTCCAATTTTTAAAACCAACAGCCTGGCTCTCGCCAGTCTGACTGATCCAACAAAGTGTTTTACGACTCGTCCTGAGCACCTCCATCGGTACTTTTTAAAGCCGATAAAACACTAAAGGGATTATCTTTTTCTGTCTCAGGCGCTTCCAGATCATCACCACTGGACATCAAGCTCGCCTCTACACACGCTTCTTCATGGTAAGAAACCACAGGTAGCGACAACAAAAGCTCGTCTTCGATCAAGGCATATACATCGGCCTCATCTTCTTCAACGACCCAGGGTTCTAATGTTCCTGGAAGCGCTTTCGCTTCATCCTCATTCCGAACCAGCGCAACTAAGAGATCAAGCTCTACAGTAGTCTCATTCATCGATTGAAGGCACCGCTGGCATTGGTAAGCCAGACCTGCTTTCGCTGTGCCCGTCACCACCATTTTTCCATCTTCACGTATCAAAAATACAAGACGTGCGGACAGATCACCGATAGAATCGACTGCCTCAGCAAGCCTAGTCATTGTGGCGCTGTCGATAGAACCTTCGATTTCAACGCCTGCATACGCGAATTTTCGCGGGTTTAACTGACGTGGAAGTCGTTGTGACGGTGAGCCCTCAGACATAAGCGCGCAATAATAGGGAGTTGTCCCTTCTCTGTCAAAGAATAATGCATAAAAATCCCACACTAAATGGTATTTAAATTTACCCTATGAAACCGCCCGTAACCCCCACTGCCACTGACTTTGCTAATTCTGCCCCGCCAACTTTTGTGCTTGCCTCTAGCTCGCCATACCGCAAGGCCCAACTCGAAAGTCGGTTTAACCTACAACTCCAATGTATTTCGCCCTATATAGATGAGAGCCCTTTGGTAAACGAGACACCCACTCAAACGGCGCTTAGGCTATCGGCATTGAAGGCCTTGGCCGTTTGTGAGCAACTTAGTCATGAGTCGACACAGATCATCATTGCAGGAGATCAAACAGCGGAATGGAATAGAGCTTTACTCAAAAAGCCGGGGAATCATGAAAATGCGCTGGCACAATTGACCGAACTGAACGGGCAGTACGTGTGTTTTTACTCCGGAGTTTGTGTGATGAATAGCATCACAAAAGAAACGTATGTGGAAAGCACTGAAACCAGAGTAAAGCTGCGAAACCTCTCTCCAGCCCTGATTGAACGTTACATACAACAGGACCAACCCTACGATTGTGTGGGAGCATTCAAGAACGAAACAGCCGGCATTGCGCTTTTTGAATCTATTGAAAGTAACGATCCGACCGCACTCACGGGGTTACCGCTTATCGCGCTAACCAGGCTCTTAAACACATTGGGGGTTGAGCTACTTTCGTTCTAGTTTTCAACCTACAAAAATAGAATGCTACCCCAAACATAGCCCCACAACATGAGGCTAATCAGTACAGCTGCAGACCCCATATCTTTTGCTCGACCTGCCAGCTCATGCTGCTCATAACCGATTCGATCAACAACTGCCTCAATCCCTGAGTTGAGTAGTTCTACGATCAGTACCATGACGACCGTACTTATCATCACGATGCGCTCTAACTTCGTGACCGGCAACCAAATCGCTAATGGGATAAGTATCAAGGCTAAAGTCAATTCTTGGCGAAATGCCGCCTCGTTCGCGAAGCACGCTTTAAAACCTTTGTACGAGTAATACATGGCTTTATAAACACGGGTGAAACCTTTGTTTTTTTCAATCATAAAAAACTGCTCACCTTTATTAAGGTTAATCTTCTAATTCTTGAATATCTGACTCGAATCCAAATTGCTCCTGGACTAATTTACACCACACATTAAGACGATTAGATGTCAATTCAGACTGCTGATCTTCATCGATGCCTAGACCCACAAATAAGGCTTCACCTTCGACAAGGGCTTTTGACGCATCAAATTCATAGCCCTCCGTCGGCCAATACCCAACAATCTTAGCGCCATTTCCTTTAACAACATCGTGAAGCATACCCAACGCATCCAGAAAGAAATCGCCGTAACCAAACTGGTCACCCAACCCATAGAGCGCGACAGTCTTACCCGTGAAATCCACTTCCGAGATATCGTCCCAAAACTCCTCCCAGTCGGATTGGATTTGCCCGAAATCCCAGGTAGGAATGCCCAATATAATGTTGTCGTATTCAGCAAAATCCAATTGCGTTACTTTCGCAACGTCATGCACATCACACACATCGGCACCAAAACGCTTTTGAATGCGATAGCCGACGGACTCTGTATTGCCGTCATCACTGCCGAAAAATAGACCTATATCAGACACCGGTTTACCAACCTCGTTACTTACGCTTATTGAAACGCGCGCATTCTCTCAACTTCCCTCTCGCAACTCAACAAATCCAAAGCATTCAAGCGGAAAGAACGCTCGAAAAGCGGCAATAAATATCCGTCGGCAATGCGCTCAAACATTGATCAGCAATGTCAATATTTTGGCTGGGAAGTAAAACACATAAAGGGGAAGCAGCAAGGCATTGAAATATAAGGATTTTTTTTAATTAAATTTCCTGGCATACATTTCGCTTTGACTGATTCACTAATGAACAGTTTGCCTCAAAGTATTAGGTAGCAATTATGGTACGACTAGCCTCTTCAAGACCAGATAGCAACGCAAAGCCAAACAACCTTGCTTCCGTTAGCCACCTGGCGGATGAAAAGTATTTCAAAGAATTACGCTTCAACTTGGCGTATAACCTCCTGCAAACCAGCTTGGATCTCGAGGTAACGCTCCAGCAATTCTTCGAAAAACTACAGGATTTTGTACAAACCTCTGGACTTACTTATACCTATGAGCCAAGTGGCGTCGAAGTCAGCCTAGGAAAAACCTGCCCGCATACGGCGGCATACAATATTGCCACTGACGACGCAAAGCTTGGAAAAGTTACGTTTTCACGCAATAAACGTTTCGGTGAAACTGAACTGGCCGTTCTGGAAATGATGATCGGCGTATTGCTCTTTCCTTTGCGGAATGCCCTTCAGTATCGTGAGGCTCTCGAATCTTCGATGCGAGATAATCTGACCGAAATCGGTAACAGAAACGCATTAGAAGCGAATTTTGGCCGTGAAATTAAACTGGCTAAACGCCACCACCAACCACTGTCTATTTTGATGATCGATGTGGATCACTTTAAACGCGTAAATGACAGTGTTGGACACATTAACGGTGATAAAACCTTGAAACAAATCGTGAGCTCTATTCAAGATACGCTTCGAGAAACTGACCAAGTGTTTCGTTATGGTGGTGAAGAGTTTGTCGCCCTGCTCCATAATACCGGCAGCCACGAAGCAGAAGTCATTGCTGAACGCATCCGTGTCAATGTAGCGATGTCCCCCGTATCACTCAACGACAAAGATTTATTTTGCACGGTGAGCATAGGCATTAGTAGTTTTAAAGGGACCGAAGACTGTAAAGAACTGATTGAGATTGCGGATACAGCGCTTTACAAAGCAAAGAACAAAGGACGTAACCGCGTAGAAAAATAGAGCCTCATAGGATGAGGGCGCTATTTTTCGCGAAATACTTAACACATTGGCTCTACAGGTAATCCCTCCCCCACTATAAGTGCGTCAACGTAGCGCTAGTGTTTTACACATACGCTACTCGCACAGATCTCGATACACCTGAAATCTAAGCCTTTATGCCCACACCAAGAAAAAACGTGCTCTAGCCAACCATATCCAACACAAAAAATTAAAATAAAGCCGAGTATCATTTTCTAAAATATCAGCTCATAATGCGTCGCTATTATTTATTTTGCCATTAACGTAGAGTCAGGACAAAACCCAACCCTATGGCACCAAAGGAATTATTAACGTAAGCATATGGACACCTCTTCAAGCGAAACGCGCAACACCAAACCCTCACCCAACAATCAGCCCACCCAAACGCAAGACGAGCGCTCAAAAGCGTTAAGCAGTGCGCCGATTGGCAAGCTTTACTTACACATGGCGCTCCCCATGGCGTTTGGCTTGCTGCTTCATGGTTTATACAACATCGTGGATGCCTATTTCGTAACGCGTTATGTTGGCGCAAACGCAATTGCGGGCGTATCCATCGCCTTTCCTATTCAAATGATCATTCACGCTTTTGGCGCTATGATCGGCGCTGGCGCAAGCACTCTTGTGAGTCAGAAATTAGGAGCAAAAGATACTGGCGGCGCGAGAAACATTGCCGCAAACGCCATTAGTCTTTGCCTTATTGCGGCCGCAATATTCACCACGACGATTTTATGGCTGTTTCCTCAGCTACTCAAACTCATGAATACGAGCGATGCCCACATACCGTATGTGCAGGCATATTTAACACCGCTCATATTCGGTACGGTATTGTTTTTTGCCGGAAACCTGTGTTCTGATTTACTGAGATCTGAGGGCCGAATTAAACCCATGATGCTGATTACTATAATTGCGGCCATAGGAAATATATTGCTCGATGCCCTGCTCATCGTTCACTTCAATTTCGGCGTGAGTGGTGCCGCCTGGGCAACGCTTATTGCTCAAGCCATATCTGTCACAACCGGAATAGCATTATTTTGTAATCCGTCGACTGCGTTAAAAATCTCAAGCATAAAACTAAAGGTCGCGACCTCGACATATAAACGAATACTCGCCCTCGGTGTACCGCTGCTCTTATCTTTCTTAGGCACATCTCTCACTTTTGGGTTTATTAATGCGAGCCTTGCCGGATCCGCTCACCCAGAAAGCGAGCTGATGGTATCCGCATACGGCGTACTCGGTAGAGCATACATATTTATTGTTTTACCCTTGCTCGCCATTGCCAATACAACACAAACCTTGGTGGCGTTTAATTATGGTGCGAAACGATTAGATCGCGTCAAACGTACAGCACAGGTCGGTGCCTATATCGCCTTTGCTTACCTACTTACATTTGTTGCACTAACGATCACGATGTCTGACCGAATGATGATGATCTTCACAGAAAATATGGCGCTGGTTAGAATCGGTTCAGAAATAGCGCAAATTTATTTTATTGGATTACCGTTAGCGGCAATTAACATGGTCATTCTCGCGACCTTCCAAGGCCTCGGCAGACCCAAAGAAGCCATGGTGCTTTCATTGTTCAGGACTTACGGATTACTGTTGTCATTAATCGTAATTATTCCGAAGATATGGACGATCAAACACATCTGGTTTGCAGCCCCCGTCTCGGAGGTCATTGCCATAACGGTGATTTCCGCTGTAATTTACGTAAACAAAACCAAGATCTTCAGCGTACGGGAATGAACGAGAGCCACCTGGACCCGAGGCCAGTAAAAGCCTCCAGCGCCTAGGTTTTCAATGAAAAACTATTTATGTGATGTGTGCGCGGCATACACCCAAAATTTATTAATCACAAAAGTAAATAGGGGGATGGTTGCCACCACAACCGCAAGAGCAATGCGGTGATGAAGTGTCAGCAAGGTCGTCAAGCAGTAAAGGATAATTTCGCTAGCCGCTAGTGTGCTAAGCGAGACGATAACGAAGCGCTGAGCAATCACGGAGGTTAGTTTGGTGCGGTAGGTAAAAATGCTGTGGCCATAGATAGAAACAAATACGGCCGCGCAATATCCAAGAATATTGGATAAAAACACGCTCACCAAGAAGAAATCGGTAAAGAATAAAGCAACGACATAATGAACAATCGTCGCCAATACGCCAACACAACCAAATGCAAACAACTGCCTCAACAATTCTTTGCTCAGCATGTTTATTTCTTTCGTCGACGCGTCGGTGTTTTTTTCAAAGTACGAGAACGTAATTTTCGCTCATGACGTTCGCGACGATTTTTTAACTGCGCAGAAAACTTCGGTTTAGGTGGCCTCGGGTAATCTGCTGTATCGCACAGCTCGACGACTTCGCGATAACTTAACTCAACCCATTGGCCAACACGTACATGCGAGGGAATAAAAATATTCCCGTAGCGCACACGTTTTAATCGACTAACGCGTACTTCTTGTGATTCCCACAAACGGCGTACTTCACGATTCTTACCTTCCATGACCACACAGTAAAACCAGGAGTTACTGCCTTCGTCAGCCCCTGGGACAACATCTGAAAACTTGGCGACACCATCATCTAGGAGCACGCCTTCTTTCACGCGTTCTATCATCTCTTCATCGACATGGCCTTGCACGCGTACAAGGTATTCACGATCGATATTAGAAGATGGGTGCATCAATTTGTTAGCAAGCTCACCTTCATTGGTAAATAGCAGTAACCCACTGGTATTAAAATCTAAACGACCTACAGAAATCCAACGGCCACTTTTTAAGCGAGGCAATTTTTGATACACCGTCGGCCGCCCTTCTGGGTCAACGCGGCTGCATATTTCGCCTTCTGGCTTATTGTATAGCAATACACGCAAAGGCTGTGCTTCACGAATACTATTTCCTACACGCTTGCCATCAAAAAAAATGGTATCTTCATCTTCAACACGCTCACCAAGATTCGCGATTTCACCGTTCACCTCAACTTTCCCAGCGGAAATCGCACGTTCCATTTCTCTACGAGAGCCCAGCCCCGCGCGCGCAAGCACCTTCTGTAGTTTTTCACCAGGAATTGGTGTTACTTCTTCAACGTCTTTATCAGTCATTAATCGGTGCTTTCTTTATCGGTTATTTCGTCAGAATCATCCGTCGCTTCAATATCGGCGCTTTCGCCATCATCTGAAGACGCTTCCGATACGGCGTTTTCTTGGTCATCGTTACTCGACGAATCTGACGTGACATCTTCAAAAGGAGATTCACCAAAGACATCATCTGCCTGAGCATCCCCTTCAACAAAATTTTGCACATCTTCTTCGCTCTCTAACTCGTCGTCGGGCGCAACACCTAACTCAGGAAGTGTGTCATCAATCTGCGTGTCTTCTTGTACCTGTTCAGTCTCTTCTTGTTTCGCTTCGTCTTGCTGGACGCCCTCGTCGTTACTCTCTTGGTCAGCTTCAGAAGACGCAACTGATTCTGTGGAGTCACCTTCACCGGCTTCAGCATTCTCAGCGTCGCCTTCCGGTTTTCCTGATTCACCATCAAAGGCTAAAGCTTGGTTGAGGCTCTCAATATCTTTGAGGTCTCCCAAAGTCGGCAATTCATCCAGGCTTTTTAAATTAAAGTAATCCAAGAATCCACGCGTCGTCGCGTAAAGCGCAGGCCGGCCAGGTACATCGCGGTGACCAATGACTTTCACCCACTCGCGCTCGGTAAGTGTTTTGATAATGTGCGAGCTCACTGCGACACCACGCACTTCTTCAATATCACCACGGGTAAGCGGTTGGCGATAAGCAATAAGGGAAAGTGTTTCCAATAGTGCGCGAGAATATTTTTGCGGCTTTTCATCCCAAAGACGGTTAATCCAAGGCGCGACATCTTCAACCACCTGAAAACGCCAACCGCTGGCCACCTCTATCAAGCCAAAACCACGCCCTTCGCACTCCTCGCGAATCTCTTCTAGCGCTTTTTTTATCTCATCTTTTTCTGGCATCTCTTCTTCGCCGAAAAGCCCTTGTAATCGCTGAATAGATAGGGGCTCCCCAACGGCTAGAATCGCGCCTTCGAGAATACGTTTCAGTTGAGTGTTGTCGGTGTTTTCAGTTTCTTCAGTCATACAGATCTACACATTATTTCCAGGAATCACACTATTAGGGTGTGATTTAAGTGGATCGTGCTTTTACATGAATCGGACCAAATGATTCGGTTTGCACAATTTCCACAAGAGATTCTTTAATTAATTCCATCACCGCCAGGAAGGTAACCACCACACCTAAACGCCCTTCATCCACCGTAAATAAACTCACAAACGGCACAAATTGCTGACCTTTTAAGTTATCCAACACTTGCGACATCCGCTCCCGCGTTGAGAGACGTTCTTTTTCTACATGATGGCTTTCAAACATATCGGCACGACGCAAAACCTCAGAAAGTGCCATAAGCAGCTCTTTCATTTCCACATCTGGGTCTGGGCGGGTGAGGTTTCGATCTGGCGCCATGGCTCTGGCGGTATGGGTGTCGCGGTGCTGACGAGGCAGCTCATCAATATCTTCTGCCGCCTGCTTAAAGCGTTCGTATTCTTGTAAGCGGCGAATAAGCAATGCACGCGGATCGTCTTCTTCCTCTTCTAGCTCCTCAGAGCGAGGAAGTAGCATGCGAGACTTAATTTCAGCCAACATAGCCGCCATTACCAAATACTCGGCGGCCAGCTCAAATTGGATAGCTTTCATTACTTCGACGTAGCCCACGTACTGAAGAGTAATTTCAGAGACGTCAATTTCTAAAATATCAAGATTCTGGCGGCGGATCAGGTAAAGCAATAAATCGAGCGGCCCTTCAAACGCCTCCAAAAAGACCTCGAGCGCATCGGGTGGAATATAGAGATCTTTCGGAAGTTCGGTAACCGCCTTGCCTTGCACAATCGCAAAGGGCATTTCGGCCTGCTCTGGGGAATGAGTGTCGGTGCTTGCAGATTCAGCCAGTTCGGGCGCATCTACTGCGCTATCGGCCGCATTATCTGCGCCGTCGGCTTCGGTAAGAACCTCAGGGTCGGTACCAGACAATAGAACTCACCTCATGCAGCATTTCGGGGCCTCTCGGCCGTGAATTTGAACAGTGCATTATAGCGAGACTTGGCGCTCTTCCGCTACGATCCGCAAGCGAAAAAGCAAAACAATGGGGCTATTTCTCAATCTTGGGCCTCAAAGCTTGGCGATCTTAGTTCTCAAAGTCGGATGTATCGCCACAGCCCTTACGTAAAACAGCCGGCTCATCGCCTGTAAGATCAATAACAGATGTTGCTTCAAGGCCACAGAAGCCACCGTCAATCACTAATTCCAAGTGATGCTCCAAAGACTCACGAATGTCGTAGGGGTCAGTCAATGGATAGGTATCACCAGGCATGATCAGCGTACTTGTCATTAGTGGCTCGCCTAATGCCTCCATCAGCGCCAAGGCAATTGCATTATCTGGCACCCTCATCCCCAAAGTTTTACGTTTAGGGTGCATTAGGCGCCTAGGCACCTCGGACGTGGCGTTTAATATAAAAGTATAGGGGCCTGGCGTATGACTCTTAATGAGTCGAAACGCCGCATTATCCACACGGGCATAATTAGCCAGCTCTGAAAGGTCGCGGCACATTAGAGTAAAGTTATGATGTTTATCCAACTGGCGCAGCGCACGAATACGATCTAACGCAAACTTATCGCCGATATGACAGCCTAAGGCATAAGCTGAATCCGTCGGGTAGGCAATTAACCCCCCGCGGCGAACAATATCAACGGCTTGATCTATCAAGCGAGACTGCGGGTTCTCAGGATGAACGGAGAAAAATTGAGCCAAAATTTTACCTATTATTTTTTGTTTTTTTGTGAGCGCGATGTCTTATGAATTTCACAAAACGGGTAGCATCCATTTAAGGTTAGCAGCACGTCGTATAAGTGCACTCTGAAACATGCGACACCTTGCCACAGAATGATTAATTGGTCACGAGCAGAATGAAAGCAGACATGAAAAGTGTGTCTTATTTAGACAAGAAAAACACGATAATCGTGAATTGAAGAAAGCACAAAAATGGGATTGGAGCCTATTGCTAGACCCCTAAGGATGGATAAAAAGACGGACTATTTGGAGATGCGCGTCATCGTTGCGGGGCTCCAATTCCCAAAAGGATCAAGGAACTCCACTGCGAAATAGATTTCCTTCGCAATCTGCTTTCCTCGATACCATTCCGTTTCCGTGACTAAGTAATGAGACTGTCCACCGGTTGTGTCCGACAAGGTCACGCCCGTACCATCGGGGTTAATCGAAAACGGTCCGCCCGAAAAGAACTCAATAACGGATCGCTCCCCAGGGTTTTGCCCAGGAAAGCTACCGGTAAAGTTGCCGAAGATATAATTAGTATCAGGTTCCCAGGTCACAACGCCCACAGCGATACCTTGACCAAGCCCACCAAAGCCCTCGTTAATAAGGCCAAAATCGCCGGCAACGGAAGCGTCGGTAAAGTCATGTTTGCGCGTACGTTTTTTAATAAATCCCCGTAATACATTTCCCGTTTCAGTCAGTCCGTCAGCAACAAAAGCTAGCTCCGTCACCCGCTTTTTCCCCCTGCGTACTTTAGATTCACGCACAACATAAATAGCCGACGTTAAGGCTGAACTAAAACCAAACACGCCTTCCCCGATCCCCTCAATGGAGTATTGGCCGTCAACATTCACTTCACTCACGGTGCGAGGCTGACCGTCTAACCCAGTATTAACTCTCAATGAACCGGAAATATTCCCCGCCCCATCAAAATATACAACGCCAAACACCACTTCTGGGCCAGTTCCGCCTTTCCCTTCTGCAACCATCACGTATTCCCCCGAAAGACTTCTTAAGGAGTAATCTATCTCATAGTCATAGCCTTTATAACTTGCCCCACTTGCTATCGAATGGCCCGCCATACAAAAACCAAGCGAGAGTACCAACCCGACCAAACGCATATGCTTCATTAGTTTTAACACAAAATTTTCTCCGTATTAGTTAACATGCGATTCTTTTATTGAAAACCTAGCAAAGTGATTTTCCTCGAATTTAAAATGCAAGTACGGCTCGAATACGCAACGAGTATACCTGGCACTTTAGGCCGAAGGTGAAGCACTACTTGAAGAAGTCACCTGCCTCAGAAGTACAAAAAGAATCATCCACTGAATATTATTCTTCGCTTTAAGTGCTATAAAACCCGCAAGCCTTCACTGCCGGAAAAACGTAAAAACTCCGTCGCAGGAAACACCCAGCTCAGAATAACCGGCGGACTTTAGTATGAAATAGGGAGGGCGCTATGTGACTTTTGATACACAACGCGCGCGGTGTAAGAAGATTTTTTAACGAAAAAAGAACCTGCCGCCCTAGTGTTCCCAGAGCTGCCAAACAGGGGCAACGCCTTCGGGTAAGGAGGAGAATAAACCCAGCTCTTGCCAGTTGCCTCCTGGCGCATGGAAGTCGCTACCACAGGACGCGGCTAGCGCATATTTGCAAGCGATCTTAGCCATATCGCGGGTAACATTGATCTCTTGCTTCCCACTAACAACCTCTATGGCTTTGCCGCCCACTTCTTTAAAATCGGCCACTAATGCGCAGAGTTTAGTGCGAGTCATGTTGTATTTATTGGGGTGAGCCAATACAGCTACCCCACCGGCACTCACGATCGTTTGGGTAATCTGCTCAATATCAGGCCAGACCTGCTTAACATCGCCAGGTTTTCCAGCCCCTAAATAGCGCTTAAAACTCTGGGCAATCGTTTTACAGTGGCCGTTATCGACTAAAAACTGCGCGAAATGAGGCCTGCCAATAACCCCCTGCCCCGAATAATGCCGCGCACCTTCTAAAGCGCCTTCTATACCTGCAGAGGCAAGCTTTTTCGCAATCACTTCTGCCCGCTTCTCGCGTTTTTCATGTTGTGAGGCTATTTCGGCAATAAGGACCGGCGAAGCAATGTCTACATTTAGACCAACCACATGAATATTACGGCCCATCCAATCACAGGAGAACTCTATCCCATGTATCAGCTCAATCCCCTCTAGCTCGGCTTGAATAGATGCACGGGCCACGCCTTCGGTGGTATCGTGGTCAGTAAGCGCTAAAACATCAACATCTTGTTGTTTAGCTCTCGACACCAGCGCCTCAGGGCTTAAAATACCATCCGATTGATCACTGTGACAGTGAAGGTCATATACTCGCGGCAACGCTACATTCTCTTTTGAACGAATTTCATGACAGATAAAACAGAAAAGAAAGAAAACTTACTTCTCAACATACTGCTTAATATCGTCATCCCTACGGTGATCTTAATTAAATTTAGCGGTGAAGATGCTTTAGGAGTCAAAAACGGGATTATCGTCGCGCTCATGTTTCCTATTGGCTATGGGGTATACGACTTTAGCCGTGTTAAGCGCATCAACTTTTTCTCCGCACTCGGTGTCGTTAGCATCTTCCTCACAGGTGGCATTAGTTTACTCGAATTAGACCCAAAATATATCGCCATTAAGGAAGCCGCTATTCCATGCCTGTTTGGCATTGCGACAGTTGCCTCTCTATATACGCGTTATCCTCTGGTAAAGACCTTTCTCTATAACGAAAAAATCATTCAAGTCGACAAGGTAAGCGCAGCGCTGAGCCAATACGATAACGAACAACATTTTGACGTTAGCTTACGTAACGCCTCCTTAATGATCGCGGGATCCTTCTTCCTCTCCTCAGTGCTCAACTATGGCCTTGCCCGCTACCTCTTAGTCAGCCCGCCAGGAACAGAAGAATTCAACGCAGAGCTCGGCCGTATGACGGCTTTGAGCTTTCCTGTAATCGCAGTACCATCGATGCTGGTCATGTTTATGACCTTGTTCTATCTGTACAAAAGCATTACACGTTTAACACATCTCACCATTGATGAGGTGTTTATCGACCCAGAAGCACACAAAAAACAAGCGCAAGAAGACGAAGGATAAATCCGTGATCTACACAATTGTTGGCGAAGACATCCCAAATAGCCTTGAAGCACGCATGTCTGCCCGCCCAGCCCATATCGCACGCCTTCAGGAACTCAAGACTGAAGGGCGATTGCTCATGGCTGGACCCTTCCCCGCGATTGATTCAGAAGAACCTGGCGAAGCAGGGTTCACCGGCAGTTTAATTGTGGCCGAGTTCAGCTCACTAGAATCCGCAAAAGAATGGGCAGAAGCTGACCCATACCGCATTGCCGGAGTTTACAAAAATGTTATGGTAAAACCTTACAAAAAAGTTCTGCCATAAAGATATTTTCCATGGTGCGTAACAGCGGCCCTGTACTACGATGTTCACCTACCGTTTAATTTTGATTCACCAACACAATCATTATGACCATGAATGTACCCACTAAATTTTTAATTATCTTTCTACTCAGTCTCGTCAGCCCTTTCGTTACGGCTCAACAAACCATTTACGTTAGCGATGTGTTATATGTTCCGCTAAGAAGTGGCGCCGGCATCGAATACCGTATCATTAATGCTGCAATGAAGAGCGGCACACAACTAACACGCATCGAACAAAGTGAAGATCAGGTATGGTCTAAAGTAAGAACCCAATCTGGAGATGAAGGTTGGATTCGTAATCAGTACCTTACCGAGGTGATGACATCTCAGTTGAAGTTGAACCTTGCTGAAACAAAACTTGCCCGTATCGAAAAAGCTAACGCAGAACTAAAAAATCAGAATGCAAAGCTGACTAAAGAAAACGCCACACTCTCCCACGAAGGTAAAAAGGTCTCTTCATCTAAACAGCGCATCGCCACGGAACTCGATAAACTAAAACAACTGTCCGCAGGCGCGGTAGAGCTAGACCGCAACTATCAAGAGCTTCTGCAAAAGCATGAAGTCACGCAAACCCAGCGAGATTCTTTGATGGCGGAAAACGAGCAATTAAAAGGCGACAAAAGTTTAACCTTTATGCTCTATGGGGCCGGCATTTTGGTATTGGGAATCATTTTGGCGATCGTGGTACCCGTATTAAAGCCGAAGAAAGGCTACTCTGAATGGCGCTAGCGCTCATACACTAACCCAGAGAAAATAGCCGTCTTTCACTTTACAACATATTTAACAAACCTAGGATTTATACGCATGCGTTCCGTTTTTTTTAATCGAATTATATCCACACTTGTATTCGTTTGTTTACTTGGAGAACTATCGACGGCTTACGCGGACACCAAAGCCGCTGAAACAAAAGACGCAAAAATAAAGGACGCCAACCCCTTTGTGTTGTTTAAAACAACAGCAGGCGATATCGTTATTGAGTTGTTTCAAAAGGAAGCGCCCATTACCGTCGCCAACTTTCTAAAATATGTTGACGATGGTTTTTATGACGGCACCATATTCCATCGTGTTGTTCCTGGGTTCGTCGTTCAAGGTGGTGGCTACACATTTGACTTTCAACGCAAGCAAACACGTGACCCGATTAAAAACGAGTCGGATAACGGCATGAAAAACCTAACGGGCACCCTATCAATGGCTCGCACCAACAATATCAACAGTGCGACATCTCAGTTCTTTATCAACGTAAATAACAATATCCCTTTGGACTACAAAAACAAGCGCCACGGCTACGCCGTATTTGGCAAAGTGACCAAGGGAATGAAAATAGTGAAGAAAGTCGAAAAAGAGCCTCGTGGACTCTTCAAAGCCTTTCCCGAAGCGCCAAACTACGCGGTTGTTGTAGAAAAAGCCTCACGTTTGTAGAAAGAGCTAACAGTCGAATGACATCCACCAACACAAGCGGCTCAGTGGCGCTTAGCGTCAACCTGAATAAAGTCGCACTGATTCGTAATTCCCGCGAAGGCAACTTTCCTGATCTACGCCAATTCGCAGAAATATGCATTAATGCAGGCGTACAAGGGCTAACCGTTCACCCTCGCCCAGATCAACGCCATATTCGCCCCGACGATGTCTATCTTTTGGCCGATATGTGTCGTAATGCGGACATTGAATTTAATATCGAAGGCAACCCTCTTGCGCCGGCGTTAAACGATTACCCAGGCTTACTACCGATGGTTGAACGTGCACGACCTACGCAATGCACTTTGGTACCTGACACAGACCAGCAACTCACATCCGATCATGGCTTTGATCTGATCCAACATGGCGATGTTCTGCAACCCATCATCGAAAAGCTGAAAGTGCTCGATACTCGCGTTAGCCTATTCATGGACCCCGATAAAGAGCAGATTCGCCGCGTAAAGGCCTTGGGAGCAGAGCGAATAGAGCTTTACACGGGCCCCTTCGCCTGGGCATTCGACCAGGACACAGAAAAAGCTAAAGCACTGTTCGAAGAGCATTGCCTAGCGGCAGAATATGCCCACGCCTTAGGCTTAGGGATTAACGCAGGGCATGATCTAAATCTGCGTAATATGGTTCAATACCGCCGGTTACCAGGGCTTCAGGAAGTATCCATTGGACATGCGCTGACCGTGGACGCTCTTTTGATGGGTTTTGAATCCGCGCTTAAGGCATATCTCGCGGTTTGCAACTAAACTGGGTGTAACACTTGGGCAAATAGCGGTATTCTATCCATCAGGGCAAACTAAGGTTTGCATCTGTTGTCCGAGTATTTAACGCCCAAATCTCTGTAAGAGGCCTAAAATAATATGCATTCAATACTTGTCGAAGACTTTATGGATCGCAACCCTCATGCGATTTTAAATACCGTGACTGTTAGAGATGTCGTCTCGTCCCTGATGGAAGCCCAAATACCAGGGGCTCCTGTGGTGGATGCCGACAACAATCTAATCGGCTTTGTATCCGAGCAGGACTGCATACGGGAAATGCTCAACGATGCCTTTTATTGCGAAGAGTCGCCGCCCGTTACTGCGGTAATGAAAACCGAAGTCAAAACGGTTGCGCCAGACACCTCCGTCGTTGAAATTGCCGAACAAATGGCAAAAGCTCCTCCCAAAAATTACCCCGTTTGTAAAAACGGCAAACTCGTTGGGCTGATTTCTCGGCGTTTAATATTGAAGTCTCTGCTCGAAATCAACGAAGACTGCTACATTCACACCTAAGCACGTCACGCCGTTAGAACACTAACGAATCGTATACAGACGCAGAACGATAAGATCAGAATAAAGCGCGGCAATGTCCGCGCTGTTATTCATTACCCTATTTTCCCACCCGACCTTACCCATACAAATACATGAACGACAGTGACGCATATGTGGAAAAAAAGAAGTTCTTTTCCACACTCTTAACTATTTACGGTCGAAAACCCGTACTCGAAGCATTATCAACACCAGGCATTAAAGTTCACAAACTGCATTTATCTGATTCGAATAAACCTGCGACGATTCTCGATGAAATCACACAATTAGCGAACGCTGCTAATGCAGAGATCCTCTACCACTCCCGCGATGCGCTTTCCCGCATCTCGAAAAACAAAAAGCAGGATCAAGGGGTCGCTGTCGACATCAAACCGCGAGGTTTTCAAAACTTCGAAGATTTTATTAACACTGCCCCCGATGGGTTTGAGCTAATCGCCCTAGATAATGTCACCAACCCACAAAACCTGGGCATGATTATTCGCTCTGTTTGCGCATCGCCAATGACGGGTTTACTGCTCCCTGAAAAAGGCTGCGCAAAACTAGACGCGCTAGTCATTAAGGCAAGCGCTGGCACTTTATTTAAAGCAAAAATTATCCGATGTGACAAACTTAGCCCAGCCTTAAAGATTTTGCGGGAACAAGGTGCAGCGATTATTGGCTTAGATCTCAATACCAAACACACGCTTCCGCAACTCCCTAAAGAACAAGCAAAAGTATTCGTCTTAGGAAATGAAACGGACGGAATAAGTGAAGCGACACAACAGCTCTGCACTAAAAAAATAAAAATCCCAATGGCAAACGATGTGGAATCTTTGAATGTCGCGATAACGGCTGGAATAATTGCCTTTAGGTCGGTTCTTTAAGCGATGTTCGCGCTACCTCGTGCGAAGAAGGATCAGGCTAATCTATTGAGTCCGAAATAGAGTCCGAGCTTTGCTTAACGGACCATAATGTTTTCGTCAGCATAAAGGCGAAAAACAACACAATGCTCGATACGCTCATCACCATGAAAATCTGTTTTGGGGAAAGAACACCTAAAACGAAACCCGTCACCACCGCACCTACCGGCGCCGCGCCAAATAACATAAGTTGATAAACCGACATAATACGGCCGCGCATTTCCGAACCAACAAGGGACTGAGCTACCAAGCGGCAGCGCCCTGCAGAATTTCCGGCCACTAATCCCCATACAAAAACAAGCATATAAAACCCAAGTGGCGTCGGGCCTTTTGCCAAACCAAAACCCACCATGGCGGTATAAAGCAAGCTAAACAAAGCACCCTGCCCAGGAAACTCTACAGTTTTTTGTTTTAAGAGAAAGGTGTGTGCGATCACCATCCCCAATACGAATAACACCTGTAAACCAGCATACTCAGATGCAGAATGATGATAAGTACGCGTCGCCACTACGGGAATAACTACGAGAAACACGCCCATATGCATATATCCGTTAAACGCGATCAGAGCCATCAACTGTCTAAGCCCAGAGTTACCCATAACCGTGTGAATAGCACTACGAATATCATCCAGTGTTGAACCGCTCTTCACCCCATTTTGCGCTTTGCGTTTTATTAAACTCAAAAACATTAAAGTCGAAAAAGTAGAAACACAGGCCTGGATAATAAGTACCCACTGCACACCGATATTTTCAGATAATGCAACAACACCAATCCCTAGGGCTTGCAAAACAAACTGCGTAATACTCAATAAAGACACACGCTGCTGAAGTGAAATGGCGGGAATATCGGCCACTAACTTTTCTCGCACGGGCTGAATAAATGCATTTCCAGCCCCAACAAATACCGCATACACAACTAGAGTCGAAAAACTCGCCATTCCAAAATATAACAACAGGAACAAGCCGGCATAACTGCATGACAACACGCCTTGAGCCACGACCAAGACTTTTGCAGGGTCATAGCGATCCGCCCATGCGCCGGCAATAAGCATCAACAACAGATTGGGCAACAGTGCGGCTGTCTGAACAAGCCCCCACTGAGCAGCCCCAAGATGAAGCTCCTGCATCGCGATCCAAGCAAGTAATACAAGGTGAATGCCAGTAGCAAACGCACTGGTCCCATGAGAAATAAGAAATCTAACAAGCTGTGGCAATGATCGGCTCTTTATAAAATCGAGGAAGAAATCAGAGATGGGGATTATACGTGGAAGTCACTCGTATTATTAGCCGAAGCGCATAAATCACGAAAACCATACTCCCCCTAGCCATGCCATAAGAGCTCAACGAACGCCTAAAGTAAACGAACAGCATCCTTTAGCTGATTGAGTAATTGGGGCTGATTACTGTACGCAATATCACTATAGAGCTTCACAATCCGCTGTATTTGCGGCGCTGCTTCTGAGGCTTCCGCAGTCACTCGGTCAGCAAAGTCTAGCGGGGTTTCTCCTGGTAGAGGCACGTACCCCATTTTTAACATCTTACGTTTGAATTTTGCGTAAAGCGCCTGCTCAGGGTACTGATATTCCCGCACCCCCTTCCAAGTCAAGAAAACGAAATAGACCAGCAGAAAGACACTAATCAGGGCAACAAATATACCGCCAATACGCCACGCTTCTGTGCCGCCAAACAAGGACCGAAACAAGCCAGACTGACGATCGCTATCATAGCCCAATACCCACTGGTGCCAGCTGTAACTCATGGCATCCAAACGTAATTGGATACGACTAAAAAGCGTTCCGCCAAACCAAGAACTCATCAGCTTTCGGTCATCCCCCTGCAGAGACTCCTCCAAGCCCTGCTCAATTCTCAAGGGCGACACCGCAGCCGTTGGGTCCACCCGAACCCAGCCCTGACCTTGTAACCATACCTCAGCCCAAGCGTGGGCATCGGACTGACGCACAATAATATAATTTTCTATCGGGTTTACCTTGCCACCTTGATAGCCCACCACTACCCGAGCAGGAATACCGGCGGCGCGCATCAATACCACAAAGCTACTCGCAAAATGCTCGCAAAAACCTCTCTGAGTAATAAATAAAAACTCATCTACGCTGTGCGTCCCCAGGGGCGGCGGTCGCAAAGTATAGGTGAATGCATCACGATACTTATTCAATGCGCTATTAATAATTTCCCGAGGCATTAAGCCCTGCTTTACCCAGGTATGAGCCTGATCCACCGTCCTCGGGTTTGAATCATCGGGCAAGTGAAGATTTTTCCTCAATGATCTCGCACTTAAACTATCCGGTTCAGCTAAAAATCGTGACTCAGACGTCACTTGGTATTGCGTACGTGCCGCAATGGGCCGCACCGATTTAGTTAAATAATTTGGAGCGAAATACACTTTATTCGAAGAAGAGCTAACTTCAATGGGTGCCATCAAGGTAAATAGCCAACGCTGCTGGTGAGGCTCCATCAACACTTCATAGTTGAATGATTTACTATCCGGCAATACCCGTAACGTCCAAAAATCGGGCACACTGCTTTTGCCTGAGGGTCTATTAAAGAATGACGCTGCATCATATTTCCAATTGCGCCCATCAAAATCATCCAATACCAAACCACGCCAATACCACGATTCTTTTGGAGGAATGTTTTGTTTCGGTTTTTGTGAATCAAAGGTAACGCGAAAGGCAACCGCCTGGGACTGACTAAGTGAGCTAAAATCACCTGGTGACATGGTATCGCTAAACCCAGTAACACCGGTCTTCTGAGGAATCGGCACATGCCACAAAGACCCAACGCGAGGGAGTACGATAAACAGCAACACCATTAACGGAAGGCTTTGCAAAACCAGTATCAAACTAGCTCGTAGTTGTTTGGCAACAGGAACACTACTACTGCGATAAATGCAGTTCCATGCACAGAGCAGCAACAACACCGATAGTGCGCCATACACCGCAATAAACATGGTCTGATAAAATAAGAACTGTGCCGCAACCGCAATAAACCCCACATAAATCACTAATAACACATCTTTACGCGAGCGCACTTCCAACAATTTTAAAACAAACGACACCACCAGGAAGGCAACTAGCGGCTCAACACCTAACGTTCCTGCATAAGAAAACCCTAACCCAACAACACATAAAAACCCTAACACCGCTTTTATACGAGTATTGGGAAAAGGCCATGCGCCGCGAAATATTTGTACACGCCAGGTCAGAGAAAACAACCAGACAGCGGGTACCCACAGGGGTAAATACGTAAATAATGGCAGGATCGCGACGCCCTGCGCCACCAAAACCCAAGCGAGGGTTGCACGCTTTACCCATTGATCAGAGGCTTGCTGACTCAAAAAAGAATGCCTTTCTGATTAAGACTGTTTTTTCTACGCATAATAATGTGACCGTATTAATACGCCTCAAACTTCGCCAAAGCCTCTAAAGTTCTGGCCTTGTGATTTTCACCTTTATTTGGTGCGATTTTTATTCCTGGCAAAACAAGACCAAAATTCTCATCCCGCTGACTAAATTCCAGCGCCCAATAACACAGAGCAGATAACGTCAACTCAACATCTTGCGATTGCACCTGAAAAAAATCTAACCAAATTTCACGAGAAATATTATGACTAAACTCCTTGGTATATAGACCTCGCTCACGCGCATACAATTTCCAAGCAATATGCTTAATGGGGTCTCCAGGCTGATACTCTCGGAATGCACTAAAATCCTCGCCACCTTTTACAGGGTGCTCGCCGTCGCCATCATCGTCTTCTACCGATGAATTCACCAAATCGACTTTAATCGGCGCGGGGTAAACCAAAGCGTGGGCATCAAACTTCAGCCAAGTCCAACAACGTAAAAGCCCTAGAGGGTATTCACACTCGACCAATAAACGCTTTGGGTTGATATGGCCACGTCGTTTTGCAAGCATATCCACATGCACACTTAGTGATGATTTTTCCTCACAATCAAAATCACTACTGCTTAACTCACTGCCCTGCCAACACATAGACACACCATTACTCGCACGCGTTGAGCTATTATTCACAGTAATCGTAAAATGAACATTTTCTCCAACAAAAGCATTCCCAGCCCCCTTAAGTTCAATATCCAAGCCCGCCAGGTTTGAAAAAGTATGCAAAATGCTCACAATAAAAATACTGATCAATAAAAAGGTGAGCGCAAGAATAAGGTTATTTTGGTAGTTGGTACCTAATAGCCAAAGCACCAAGACGAACAACAAAAACATAAATCCTTTCCGCGTAGGAAAGATATACAGGTTTTTAGTGGTAAGTTTGTGATGGTTCTGCCGTGCAGTTCTTTTGTCTAACCACGCAAGAAATCGCGTCGACCAAAAAGATTTTACCCTTTGCAACGAGACAGGGAACGAGTGTTGCATTTTAAACAACGTCAACGCTTTTTAAGATAAAGTCGGTAATATCGCTACTGCCAGCTGTCGCATCAGAAGTGCTACTAGAAGACACCCCTCTAACTCGGTGCCCCACTACCGACGGTAAAACAGTTTGAATATCCTCAGGCAATACATATTCGCGATTGTGTATCAAAGCCCACGCCTTCGCTGCATATAACAGAGCCAACGCCCCTCTGGGAGAAAGTCCAAAAGTAAAATGTTCGTTAAAACGTGTGAAGTCTACAATTCGCTGAAGGTAATCCAACAACTGATCACTCGCCTTAACCTCCTTCACCTGCTTTTGAATCGCTTCAATCTGCGCCACAGTAAGCAAAGGCTCCAAAGCCTTTAAACGCTCACGAGGCTCTACGCCCTTATAAAGTGCACGCTCGGTATCAGGCGTTGGGTAGCCCAACGATATTCGCATTAAAAACCGATCCAACTGAGATTCAGGCAAAGGATACGTGCCCGCCTGAGATAAAGGGTTTTGAGTGGCAATCACAAAAAAAGGATCAGGTAAGGGCCTCGTCTCACCCTCGATCGTAACCTGGCGTTCCTCCATCGCTTCCAGTAGCGCACTTTGCGTTTTCGGCGTTGTTCTATTCACCTCATCAGCAAGCAGCACCTGGGTAAATACAGGGCCAGAGTGAAATTCGAAACGAGATGTTTCTCGATCAAAGACAGCCGCACCCAGAATATCTGCCGGAAGGATGTCACTGGTAAACTGCACTCGTTCATAACTAAGCCCTAAAACCTTGGCCAAACATTGAGCAAGCGTAGTCTTCCCCATACCAGGCAAGTCCTCAATCAGCAGATGCCCTTTGGAGAATAAACACGCCAGCGCCAATTTGACCTGCTGCTCCTTGCCCAGCAACACGGTGCCAACCCCGTCGATAATACCCGAAATCAGTTGATTCATAGCTTTCCTATACGTTCATTTACATAGGTAAGCCTAGCACTGTCTGGAATAGATAATCATGTATAATCTCAGCTTTGGACGGATTTATTAAAGAGCCACAAGGAGCGTCAACGCCTCCTCAAAATACTCGCTTTTTGAATCAGTCATTCCTCCCACATAACGACAAAATAAAAACAAAGCCTCAACAAGCAGACACCATGAGATACAAGAACAGCAATGACTATTGAAACAGAACAAGATCTAGAAGCTCTTAAACACATCGGCTGGATCGTTGCCTATACATTAAAAACAATGCAGCGCCTTACCGAGCCAGGGATGACTACTGGGGAGCTCGACTTGATTGGCAAATCACTGTTGGAGCAATACGAAGCCAAGTCAGCACCTAAACTTTGCTACAACTTCCCTGGCTACACCTGCATTAGCGTGAATGAAGAGGCGGCCCATGGCATTCCAGGCAGCCGCATAATCAAGCCGGGAGACGTGGTTAATATTGACGTATCCGCAGAAAAAAATGGTTACTTCAGCGATACAGGAGGATCAATTGTTGTGCCGCCGAGCAGTGATCTGAAAAACCGTTTGCTATCCGCTACGCGCCTCGCACTAAAAACGGCCACCCATTCAGCACAAGCCGGCGCGCCTTTAAATCATATAGGGAAATCAATTCAATCCGTCGCGAAGAAAAAGGGCTTTCGAATAATCAAAAACCTTTGCAGTCACGGAATTGGCCGTAAACTTCATGAAGAGCCATCGGAAATCCCTGGGTATTACGACCCTCGAGATAGACGCGTCTTACACGAAGGACAAGTCATTACCATAGAGCCATTTCTATCGACAAAAAGTAGAACCGTCAACGAAACAGATGATGGCTGGACGCTTACAGGCTGCACTGGCAACCTTTCCGCGCAATTTGAGCACACGATGGTGATTACGAAAAATAAGCCAATATTACTCACCGTGGCGTAAAGTACGGATATTGCCTTCACAATAAAAAATAAATAGATATGTATATTTCAACGGTCAAGCGACAAGATATAAAATCCATCATATCTATTGCTCAATCAGCCATGATGGTATCCGTTGAGGCAAGTTCAGAAACTAAAAATACACTCCTCGTCAGTATTCAAAAAGATATTGAAAAATATCTCACCCAACAAGGCTGCTACCTTAAATACAATAATGGTAATACGGTCGGCTACATTCTTATCAAAGAATATTGGAACCTCGCCCATTTGTTTGTGGCACCATCCGCGCATAACCAAGGCATAGGAAAAGCGCTATGGTCTAGCGCGCTGGAAATATGTAGAAAAGAAAATACCGAAAGGTTTATACGAGTAAACTCGTCGTTAAATGCAGTTGGGTTCTATAAGAAACTGGGGTTTTGCGACTTTTCACCCGAACGCCCCGCTCCCAAATTCGCGACACCTTTGATTTACTGGCTCGACAAAGACGATAAACCTGAACTATAGCGGCCGACTAAGCGTAAAAACATCACCGAACGACGCATACTCATTTGCACCTAAGCGACTCAGCGGATCGAGTACTTTAGCATCAACTTTAAGTCGCCCTTTAGCGTCACTCGATACAACATCATCGTTGATATACACATCTTCGACCTCACAGAAAAAGATCGCTTGTTTATTCGGGCCTAGCTCTGTGTGCTGATGGTAGCTACACATCATCGCGATCTTTGCGTCTCGGAGCCTAGGCAAAGCCCACCCGCTCTCTTCCTCTAAAGCCAAACCAAACTTTTCCACCTCCGATTCACCATGGGGTAAAGTAACGGCAGTATCACTCACCGCTTGAACATCACTCACTGAGGGAATATGAATAACTAAATGCTTACGCTCGAGAATATTTAAACGCGTATCTTTTATTTCTCCACTGGGCTTCATCCCTGCGCTTAACATCACTAACGGCGGTTCACTGCATAAGCCATTAAAATAAGAAAAAGGTGCTAGATTATAAGAAGTATCACCGTTATCAGTGAGCACCCAAGCGATTGGCCGAGGCACAACCACTTGCGTCATAATATGATAGCGCTGATTAGCAGACAGCTCAGAAAAATCTACGCGCATTCGTTACCCCACCCTCCGACATGTATAATTCAAACCCGCTTACTTAGCCAGTAAACAAGCGGGGTTAAATTAACGATAGGCCTCGATCAAGGTCTTTTTGAATATCATCCAAATACTCTAAACCGACAGCGATACGAATCAGGTTGTCACTAATCTTAGCCGCCTGCTTTTCTTCATCAGAAAGTCGTCCATGGGTTGTCGTGGCAGGATGAATAACCGTCGTCTTTACATCGCCAAGGTTTGCGGTGACGGACAAGATTCGTGTCGAATCAATGACTTTCCAGGCAGCATCACGTCCACCCTTCGCTTTAAAAGACAGCACGCCACCAAAAGCACTTTGTTGGGTTTTCGCTAACTCATGCCCTGGATGAGATTCCAGCCCTGAGTAGTAAACATGCTCAACGTTTTTATGCGACTCTAACCATTGCGCCAAAGCTAAAGCATTTTTGGAGTGCGCCTCCATTCTCAATCGCAACGTTTCCAAACCTTTTAGGAACACCCACGCATTAAACGGGCTCATGGTTGGTCCACAGGTACGAAGAAATGCCAATACCTCTGTCATGACGTCTTCACTGCCAACAACCGCACCGCCCATACAACGCCCCTGCCCGTCCAAATACTTGGTAGCCGAATGGATCACGATATCCGCCCCTAAAGATATGGGCGTTTGTAACGCGGGCGTACAAAAACAATTATCTACCGCAAGCAAAACATTGTTTGCTTTTGCAAGTTCAGACAATTTTTTAACATCTGCAACTTCGCAAATTGGGTTAGACGGTGTTTCTAAAAACATGAGCTTGGTGTTGGATTTAATTGCCGCCTCCCACGCAGAAAAATCCACCAAAGGCACAAGATCAACTTTCACCCCAAATTTTTCCAGATATTTGGTAAATAAAACGGTGGTTGTGCCAAACACACTGCGCGAACAAACAACATGATCCCCCGCCGACAGCAAGGCCATGCAGGTACTCAAAATCGCGGCCATACCCGATGCAGTAGCCACTGCAGCCTCGCCACCTTCAAGTGCGGCGATACGGTCCTGAAAGGTGCGCACCGTTGGGTTGGTATAACGAGAATACACGTTACCCTGCTGTTCACCAGAAAAGCGCGCTGCCGCCTCTTCCGCAGAACCAAAGACATAGCTCGACGTGGTATAAATCGGCTCACTGTGCTCACCTTCTTGTGAACGCACTTGGCCTGCACGCACGGCAAGAGTGTCTAAGTGCGCACCAAATAAGGGGTCGATATCATTTTCAGAAATGCTCATGGTTTAACACTTTTAAATACAATGTGGGTACGCACTAGAATCAATAAAGCTTAGGATTTTTGCGCGAACATGTATAGCAGGGATAGGCCTGCGCCAGAATATAAGACTAAGAATAAAGCGTGTAGAAACCGCTGTCTATTCACGAATAATAAACAGCATGCCAAATTCTACGAAAGAATGCGAATAGAGAAACCGGCGCGCAACACGCCGATCTTATTCCGCGTTATGTAAACCCACCATTGCGTTGGTGCTTTCTGCTAGCGCTTTTTCTCTGGCAGACTTTGCGTGATCAGCGCGATCCGCTTCCAGAGAACTCAAGTAGGCATCATCAACATCACCGGTAATATAATTACCATCAAACACGGAACAGTCGAATTTAGGCACACGCTGATTCCCTTCCATAGACGCAGCGATAAGGTCCTCCAAATCCTGATAGATCAACCAGTCCGCCCCAATCTCCTCCTGAATCTCCTTTTCACTGCGGTTGTAGCCAACAAGCTCCTCACGGGAAGGCATGTCTATGCCGTATACGTTTTGAAACTGCACCACGGGGGACGCAGACGCAAAATAAACACGCGCCGCACCTGCATCACGAGCCATTTGAATGATTTGTTTGCACGTCGTACCACGCACGATGGAGTCATCGACTAGCAACACATTTTTATCTTTAAACTCTAGGTCAATAACATTTAGCTTCTGACGCACCGATTTTCTGCGCTGCTGCTGACCTGGCATAATAAATGTTCGGCCGATATAGCGGTTCTTCACCAAACCTTCGCGAAATTTAACACCAAGATTTTGTGCCACTGTCTGGCCTGCAACACGACTACTATCGGGAATTGGGATAACCACATCAATATCATGATCAGGCCGTTCACGCAGAATTTTATCCGCTAGCTTCTCGCCCTGTCGCAGACGTGCCTTGTATACCGACACCCCATCCATAATAGAATCAGGGCGAGCAAAATACACGTGCTCAAAGATACACGGGCTTAAGTTGGGGTTAGCCGCACATTGACGCGTATGAAGTTCGCCATCCACCGAAATAAACACCGCTTCACCTGGCGCCACGTCTCTGATTAATGTGAAGCCTTGAACATCGAGAGCGACACTTTCAGAGGCAATCATATACTCATCGCCATCCGCCGTTTTACGTACGCCAAAAACAAGCGGGCGCAAACCATTTGGATCTCGGAATCCTACGATGCCGTAGTTTGCCACCATCGATACGACCGCATAGCCGCCAACAGCTCTTTTGTGGACACCTTCCACCGCCTTGAATATATCGTCCGCTGTGGGCTTAAGCTTACCCTGCAGCTGAAGTTCGTGAGCGAAGACATTCAGTAAAACTTCTGAATCTGAATCGGTGTTGAGATGACGAAGATCCGCCTTAAACAAGTCTTGGGAAAGTTTTCTCGTATTCGTTAAATTGCCGTTGTGGGCCAAAGCGATCCCGTAAGGAGAGTTAACATAGAAAGGCTGCGCCAAGGCAGGGCCAGAACTTCCAGCCGTAGGATATCGCACATGCCCAATACCGATATTACCCACGAGGCGATGCATATGGCGAGTACGAAAAACGTCTTTAACAAGACCCACAGCCTTTTGTTGCGCGAGTTTACCGTTGTGGCAAGTCATAATGCCCGCGGCATCTTGTCCGCGATGCTGTAGCATCGTTAATGCATCATAGAGCAATGTATTAACGTTACTTTTACCAACGATTCCCACAATACCGCACATAGATCAAACCCTTAAATCAAACACCGCAAAGGCTAGCTAAACAAGCCCGTAACAAAACTAATAAATTCTTTCGCGATTAAACGACACCAGCCCTCAAACTCCATGAGGTGAGGAATCAATGCAGACTCCTGCCACCATGCATCTTTATCGATGGATATTAACGCTGGAACAAGCAGTAACACTGCCATAACAATAATAAAGCCACGAATAAAACCGAAGATCATACCAAACAGGCGATCCGTACCGGATAGCCCAGTCATACGCACCACTTCCCCAATCAAATAATTCACCATTGCACCAACGATTAACGTGGCGGCAAACAACAAGGCGAAAGCGACCATGTCACGCAGAGAAGGCGTGGCTATTTGAGATTCAAGGAGACCGGATAGTGGGTCGCGGAAGGTCATGGCGATGATAAACGCCAACACCCAAATCGCCATAGATAAAGCCTCTTTCACAAAGCCCCGTTTGAGGCTAATGAGACTTGAAACAACGAGTATGGCGAGTATTGCCCAATCTGCCCAATTCATTCGGATATTGACTATTTTTTACACAATGGCGTTAGGGCACAATTTTAGCAGAGGCTACCCAGTGTAAACAGAACTTTCTTCCTCTCAAGATTCTTATCCGTCGCGGCCACCGAGAATCGATCCTTTTGCTCATATACTCTTCAACCCCTTGCTTCGTGCCCCAAAAAGTCATGATTGACACTAAAAACCAGACGCGATGGACTACACTAAAAGTTATCTAAGCGCTTATTTTTATTATCGTTTTTATGAAGCAAATCGACATTATCAAGGCCTATGGCCAGAAACGCTGTCTCGTAGTGGAAGTTAATCCCGACATGCGTGCTGATCTGAAACGAAACCTGGTGGACTTTGGCAGTACAAATGTCGATACCGCAGGTCATGCTAGCGAAGCCATCGACCTATGCCAACGCCATCAATACGATATCGTTCTCGCAGATTACGATCTAGGTAAGGGACAAACAGGGCAACAACTTTTAGAAGAGCTGAGATTCCAAGGGCTGCTTAAAAATACCGCCATATTCTTTATGATTTCATCAGAAATGGCCGTTCAGCATGTGGTTTATGCCATTGAATACCAGCCAGATGACTATGTTAGCAAACCGATAAACCGTGAGAATCTTCGCCCCCGCCTCGATGCCGCCCTAATGCGGAACGAAGCTTTAAAAGACGTTAAAAAGGCACTCGACCAACGTCGCCCCCGCTCCGCTATTGCCGCTTGCCAAGATGTCGTGCACGAAGGCGGCAAGTTTCAAAATGATGCAAAAAAACTGCTGGGGGAGCTACTTTGCCAACAGGGCATGTACGATGAAGCCATTCTTTTATTTGATGCAATGCCCGCTAACAGCCGACCTCTGTGGGCAGGTGTAGGGCTAGCTAAGGCTTTGATAGGTTTAAAAGAGCTTGATAAAGCTGAGGCTGTATTAAAAAATATTATCGCCGAAAACGAATACTGCGTTGAAGCCCACGATACACTGTCAAAAGTATATCAAGCCAAAAATAAGTTTGATCAAGCACAGCAAGCACTGATTACCGCTGTTAATATTTCACCAATTTCTGCAAATCGTCAACGGGAGATGGGCCGTGTTTGCTTAGCTTCTGGAGATAAAAACGCAGCAGCACACGCATATCGCGCGGCCATTAAATACAGTAAAAATTCTTGCCAAGAAAGTTCTGAAGACTTTACCAACCTTGCGGGCACCCTGAGTGATTTAATCATAGAACAGAAAAATCCAGAACTCGCAACCGAGGCCTTCGAAGCAGTTCAGTATGCAGACAAGAAATATGGCCGGCAACCTGTGGTACAAATGCGTCTACAGTTGGTTAACGCCGATATATATGAACATATTGGCGATGAAGAAAATGCAGACAAAGCCAACCGTAAAGCCCTAGAAGTTTTTAGTGAATTAAATTTTTCCGTTGTGGAAAATACATCCACTCAACTATGTATCGATTGTGCAAAAGCGTTCATGGCACGAGGAAAATACGATGAGGGCGAACGTTTATTACAAGAAGTAGCCAAACTCAACAACAATAATGACCTAGCCATTCAAATCGATAAATTACTCAGAGAGCCACTAACCAAAGAAGGCATCGCTTTTGCGGCCAAGCTCAATAAACAAGGGATCGGCTTCCACAAACAAAATAAATTCGACGATGCTATCAGGTCATTTCAAAATGTTTTACAAGAGCTGCCCAACCATATCGGTTTAAATTTAAACCTCATTCAAACCTTACTTACGAAAAGCAAAGAAACGACGCTCAAAGAAAAAGAACTAAAACTTATGGAGAGTTGCTTTCAGCGTGTTGGCGCGCTAAGAGAAAGCTCACCCTATCAAGAACGCTTTGACTACCTTGAGAAACGGTTTAATCGACTCAAGTCCTAATTCGCACCGCCCCCAATAAAAGCGTCAAGCCTCTAGGGCTCAAACTTCAGTAATATCGTCGATACTTTATGACGTTTTTCGATCTTAGCCTTCTGCTCTAACAGCACATTCTTATCAATTTTTGGCCCAACGTATACTCGTGTCATTTCACCGCGATCCGTATTCACATTGCGGGTATAGGCAGAAAATCCATCTGCAACCAACTTATCGCGAAAATCGGTCGCATGCTTATCAAAACGAAAACTTGCGACTTGAAGCACCCAACTATTTGGGACGCCCTGAGCATCCACCCCAGAAACTTCGGGCTCTAGTGATTGCTCGACAGAATCATCAGGCTCATACATTTCTTTTGCAGGCTCAGCGATATGCTCTACAACCGGAGGAGTCACGGTTTCAATCACCACAGGCTCGATATACGGCGCTGCAGGTATTTGTGTTCGCTTATCAACGGGCTCTATACGCTCACGATCAAATATCACAGGAATAAAAATAACCCCCAATGCGAGCAATACAAAAGCGCCAATCAATCGTTGCTTTAAACCGTCATCCATCCTGCGTTCTCAATTTAAATTATCTGTCATTATGGACACTAACAGTGATCACCGCTCACCAAAGCGATCGTTTATCCAAGCCTTAGCCGCTTCCACAGTAAAAAAAGACCCAAACACTAATACTGTTGGCTTATCGACACTGGGGCTAGGCTTCGCCGTTGAATCGACAATAGTCTCTAACGCCTGAGGCACATTCTGACACAGCTGAACTTTATCGTCACCGACATCGAGATCTGATAGCGCAGCGCCGAGATCGTTGGATGAAGCTGAGCGATCAAGATACTCAATTTTAGCCGGCAACCAATGTGATACCAGCGAACATATGGGCGCTAAAGCGGCCGACATTTTTTTGTCTGACATCATCGCGATAACGGCGTAATCGGCATGGCCTACTCGCTGCTCAAGGTTATCAGCAAGTAGTTTAGTCGCTGCAGGGTTATGAGCCACGTCTAAAACAACCGTCATTACGGGAGTTTCTATTAGTTCAAACCGGCCCGGCAAGGTTAAGCTAGCGACCACTTTCGTAATTTCTTCTGAATCCAGCGAAACAGCGTTGTGTAATGTCGAACATAGCTCAAAAGCTTGTAAGGCTGCTGACACACTGGGCAAAGGTAGCGCCGGCGTATCGATAGAGATCGTTTTTACTAAATCGCCATTCTCACGTTCATGCTCCGCCCGTTGAAACAGTGAATAATGAAACCGAGTAGATGTTTGATCACGTTGAAAACCAAAAGCGTCGCCCCGCAAATATAACGACACGTCATTTTGTTGAAACCCTGTTTCCATACTTTTTGTTAATCGTGTTTCCGAACACACACATGGGATACCAGGACGTAGGATACCGAGTTTCTCAACAGCAATAACTTCTCGGGACTCGCCCAACCAACTTTCATGATCGAGATCGATCGAGGTAATAATCGCGATATCGGGATCTATAATATTAACCGCATCGAGCCTACCTCCAAGCCCGACTTCTAAAACCCAAAAATCTAAGCTGCTTTCCTGAAATAGAAGTAAGGCTGCAAGTGTTCCAAACTCAAAATAAGTTAACGATACCTCTGCTCGCGCCTGGTTTATTTTTTCAAATGCGGAGCACAATTGTTCATCGGACACACAATCACCATTTAGGCGAATGCGTTCGTTATAACGCTGTATATGAGGAGAGGTGTATGTACCGACGGTCGCGCCTGAACTCAACAGTAAGCTCTCTAAAGCGTGAACACAGGAACCTTTTCCATTTGTCCCCGCAACCGTCACAGCTTTTGAGCTTGCTTTTTGAATACCTAAGCGACTACCAACATCAGTGATGCGAGAAAGGCCAAGATCAATTTCACTTGGATGGAGCGTTTCCATCCAAGTGAGCCAATCATCTAGGCAGCGAGAGGTCGATTCAGCCAATGCGCGAATCCGATAAAAACCAATATAGCCTTAGTTAATTTCTAATATCGGTTGTGGTTGGTGGGTAAACTTGGCGATGATCGACGCCAATCGATCACGCATTTCCGTACGCGGAATAATTAAATCAATCGCACCATGTTCCATCAAGAATTCAGCGCGCTGAAAACCTTTTGGTAATTTCTGGCGAATCGTTTGCTCAATAATATTTGGACCAGCAAAACCTGCCCGAGAACCTGGCTCAGCGGCATTAATATCACCCAGCAAAGCCAAACTTGCGGATACACCGCCGTATACAGGGTCAGTCATGATAGAGAGGAATGGCACGCCTTCTTGCTTCATTCTTTCGATCACGGCACTGGTCTTTGCCATTTGCATAAGGGAGATTAATGCTTCCTGCATACGTGCACCGCCGGTCGCAGAAAAACACACATACGGACGACGCTCTTCTAACGCAACTTGAGCTGCGCGCGTAAAACGTTCACCGACCACATACCCCATGGAGCCGCCGTGAAATGCAAACTCAAACGCACTCGCCACAACCGGCATACCTTTTAGCGTACCTTTCATCGCCACCAAAGCATCCTTTTCACCGGTGGATTTTTGAGCGGCACTCAGGCGATCACGATATTTTTTAACATCTTTAAACTTCAATCGATCGATTGGCAACACATCCGTTGCCAGCTCTTCACGACCATCTTTATCTAAAAAAACATCTAAACGACGGCGCGCACCAATACGCATGTGATGCTCACACTTAGGGCAAACATCAAGATTTTTTTCAAGCTCAGGTCGGTAAAGAACAGAGGCGCATTTTGTGCATTTTTTCCAAACGCCCTCAGGCACCTTGCTGCTTTTGTTTTCTGATCGTACAACTGTAGGAACAATTTTATCTAACCAACTCATACGTATATTTCTTCTGTCGTTTTATTCTTAAATAGTGAGATATTCTTTATAACTTACAACGCATCCAAGGCACTTCGTATTGGACGAACAATATTTTTTAAGGTTTCAGTAATTGCTTTGGTATCACCAGCGTCATGCTTACTCATTGCATCCACCAACACGCTGCCAACAACCACGCCATCAGAAACACTGGCAACAGCAACAGCAGATTCTGCGTCTTTAATACCAAAACCAACCAACACGGGCAGTTCCGTTTTTTGCTTTATCATCGATAATCGATCACTGACCGAATCGATATCCAAATGACCAGCACCCGTGACGCCTTTGAGAGATACGTAGTAGACAAAGCCACCGGCCAATTCCAACACACTCTGCATACGCGCTTCAGTCGTAGTGGGCGCAAGCAGGAAGATATTCTCAATGCCACCTTGTTTGAAAAACTCATGCGGCTGTTTCGCCTCTTCGGCGGGAAGATCCACCGTTAAAAAACCGTCAACACCCGCTTCCGATGCCAACTGAGCGCAGACATCGTAACCCATACGCTCGATGGGATTTGCATAGCCCATCAGCACTATCGGCGTATGCGCATTACTTTGCCTGAACTGCCGAACCAAATCAAAGGTATCCCTCAAACTGGTATTATGCACCAGCGAGCGTTCATGTCCGCGCTGAATTACGGGGCCTTCCGCCATAGGGTCAGAGAACGGCACACCCAACTCGAGAATATCCACGCCGCCTTCAACTAAAGCATGCATTGCAGGCAAACTCACTTCAGGAGTGGGATCACCTACCACGGTGTAGCTTACTAAGGCTTTTCGCCCTTCTTTTTTAAGGCTTGTTAAAGTTTTTTGAATTCTATTCACTTACGAAGCCCTTTATACGTCAATGCCGTCGATATTCGCGACGGTCAAAATATCTTTATCACCACGCCCAGATAAGTTAACGATAATAATTTCGTCCTTATTCATTGTTGGCGCTAATTTATGTGCGTAAGCAATTGCATGAGATGACTCTAAGGCCGGCATAATGCCTTCAACGCGCGTAAGTGTTCTAAAGCCATCCATCGCTTCGTCGTCATTGATCGCCACATATTCTGCACGGCCAATATCTTTTAACCAGGAATGTTCCGGCCCAACACCAGGGTAATCTAAGCCTGCCGACACGGAATGCGTTTCAATGATCTGTCCATTCTCATCTTCCATAAGATAAGTACGATTGCCATGCAAAATACCTGGGATCCCGTCATTTAGCGGGGCGGCATGCTTACCCGTTTCGACACCGAAACCACCTGCTTCAACGCCATACATTTTCACGTCTTTATCATCCAGAAATGGATGGAACAAACCAATCGCATTCGAACCACCACCGACACAAGCCACCAGGGCATTCGGTAATTTTCCAGTCATATCCAAGCATTGGGCTCTGGCCTCTCGGCCAATGACACACTGAAAATCGCGAACAAGCTGAGGGTATGGGTGAGGCCCTGCGACGGTACCAATAATGTAAAAGGTATTATCGACGTTGGTAACCCAATCACGCATCGCTTCATTCATTGCGTCTTTAAGGGTTTTCGATCCGGACTCAACGGGAACAACCGTTGCGCCCAAGAGCTTCATTCGGTAAACATTAAGCGCTTGACGTTTTACGTCTTCGGCACCCATATATACAACGCACTCTAACCCTAAACGCGCCGCGACGGTGGCCGTAGCAACCCCGTGCTGCCCTGCTCCGGTTTCAGCAATAACACGCTTTTTGCCAGTGTATTTCGCTAGCAAAGCTTGGCCAATCGTATTGTTTACTTTGTGCGCGCCAGTATGATTCAAGTCTTCACGCTTAAGATAAATTTGAGCGCCGCCAAGTTGCTCTGACCAACGTTCTGCAAAATATAGGGGAGAAGGGCGGCCAACATAATGGGCTAAATCCTTATCGAATTCGGCCTGAAAGCTTGGATCATCCTTTACTCGGAAATAAATTTCTTCCAGCTCATCTAAGGCATGCATCAATGTTTCCGATACAAAACGCCCGCCATAAGGACCAAAATGGCCTTTGGTATCTGGTACGGATTTATAATCTACTTGCTCGCTCACTCGTGAGTTTCCTCTTTTGCCCTTTTTATAAAGGCGTTAATTTTTTCATGGCTTTTGATACCAGGTTGCGCTTCCACGCCACCGCTGACATCAACACCATAGGGCGATGCTACCTGCACCGCCTTGTGTACGTTGTTCTCGTCCAGGCCACCCGCCAAAATAATTGGTTTTACAGGTAGGCTTGGCACTCGCTCCCAGTCGAAAACTTGACCAGTGCCACCAGGAGAACCACTGACATAAGTATCCAGTAAAAACCCCGATGCTGATGGGTAAGACGCCATTACCGCGTCTACATCTAACTTGTCTTTCATACGTAAGGCTTTGATAAATGGTCTTCCAAAACGCTCACATTCCGTATTCTGTTCCCCGCCATGAAATTGCATTAAGTTCAGGGGTACAGTAGCCAGAACCTTATCTACTTCCTGAGGCTCAGCATCAACAAATAAGCCAACAACGGTCACCAAAGGCCCTGCCGCCAAGGCGATGTCTCTTGCCATAACCAGGTCAGAGACAAAGCGTGAACTTGGGGGGTAAAACACAAGACCAATCGCGTCTGCGCCTGCTGCTGCTGCGAAATCCGCATCCTGTTCACGAGTGATCCCGCAAATCTTAACTCTTGTCGGCATTGGCATGCGCTCAGGCTGAGCCTTCATTCCGGTCTGTCTCACGTATGGCCTTAAAACTTTGTTGAATTTTCAGCACAAGGTCCGCGATCTTACCAGAAAACCCAACAGTTGTGACGGGCTATAGGTTGCCAGGGGATAAATATTTGGGAACAGTGTCGACCCAATTTAGCAGGGTCTTCCTAACTCACACCTGTAGAAATAGAGGGCCCATCTCATGGACAGGTAATTCGAAGTCTGAGTGGTACGCTGCTTTCACGAAATAAAGGCCGCAGGGGCTAGCAGTGGCAGAGGCTTTGGTCCGATCACCAAGTGCTAACACTTCCGCCACCCATTCGGGCTTATACGCACCACGACCTACATCTATCAGCGTTCCCACGATATTGCGTACCATATGATGCAAAAAAGCGTTGGCCTTAATCTCTACCACCATAAACGGACCCTGGTGCTTCAAGGTTAAATGCTCAACGGTTCGGACAGGGTTGTTTGCTTGGCACCGAGAAGACCGAAAAGCGGAGAAGTGGTGCTCACCAACAAGGTAGCTGGCCGCAGCTTGCATGCGAGAGATATCCAAGCTGTATTGTGTCCAGGTAACATTTTTATATAAATACGCCGGCCGAACGTCCGTACTCAGCAGAACATAGCGATATGTTCTCGAGGTTGCGCTAAAGCGCGCATGGAAACTTGACGGTACAGGCTTTGCCCAATGCACGCGGATATCGTCAGGTAATTTGCAGTTAACCCCTTTTACCCACGCTTTCGATGGACGCTGGGCTAAGGTATCAAAATGAACAACTTGCTCGGCAGCATGCACTCCGGCATCTGTCCTCCCAGCACACACCAGCGAAATTGACTCTGCCGCCACACAGGATAACGCGGACTCTAAATAGGCTTGTACAGTATTCGCTGTCGATGCCTGTCGCTGAAAACCATTGTAGGTCGCACCGTTATATTCCACCCCCAACGCAACACGATGCATGTCGGGAGGAAAATCAACACCAGGTTTAATTTCACAATTACGGGTATACATAATATTCACAAAACCAACGCCTAAAAACTGCCTAAAACCAAACGCCCAGAAATGAAAAGGCCCTGCACACCGTGCAAGGCCATTGGTATATTAATTATTAGGCGAGTTTTGGCCTTTAGGTTTTAGCCGTCTAAGCGACCCAATAATGACTCAGCCTCAGATTTTTGCTGATCGTTACCTTCATTCATCACTTCACGAATAATATCTCTGGCACCTTCTTGGTCACCCATATCAATATATGCGCGAGCAAGATCAAGCTTAGTGGCTGTCTCATCACTATCACTTAAGAAGTCCAGATCATCATCATCCACATCGTCTGGGTTTACTTCAGGTAAATCAAACTCGACATCCGAGCCAGAGGCTTCAGGCACTTCCTGTATCGCCTGATCGAACATCGTGTCTTCACCCATTTCTTCCACAGGTTTTTCTGCAACATGATCAGATTTTACAGTCTCAGCGTTCGCTTCATCTTTCTCTAGGTCGTCTTCAAAATCTTCAAAGTCAGTCACCGGCTCTTCCATATCCGCAGTAGAAACATCCGCGGGTTGCTCGTCCGGTACATTAGCCGTTAGCGCATCAAGCTCTTCATCCAAGGAGGACAAATCCAAATCGTCATCGGCATTTTCATCAGCTTCTGTAAGCTCATCAACGGGCGCGGCTTCTGTAAGTTCATCAACGGGCGCGGCTTCTGTAAGTTCATCAACGGGCGCGGCTTCTTCCTGTTCAGCTTCCAGCGGCAATATCTCGTCAAAGTCCATATCAACATCGATATCTTCAGAAAGCTTTTGCTCTATATATTCATCATTCAATGCTTCATTGACGACAGTATCACTGCCCACTGAAGATTCCTCAGAACCTAAATCGAGCGTTTCCTCATCCAATGAACCGAGATCCGCTTCAAGATCAAAATCCACAGTTGCGTCAGCCGGAGCCAGGTCAGCAACGTCTTCAGTAACGGCTGTATCCTCATCGCCAAGGTCTAAATCACCGAGGTCCAACTCACCCAAATCTAAGTCAGCATCCAATGAAGCCAAATCAGCTTCGAGAGAATCACCCAGATCAGCTCCAGTTTCATCACTGGCTAAATCAAGATCTAAGTCGTCCAAGTTATCATTGGCACCCGATGGCTGCTCAGCTTCTGGATCAGCCTCGAGCTCCAGACTCAAATCAGAAGCGAGTTCATCATCCGACGCATCTCCCAGATCAAAATCCAAACCGTCTTCGAGAGTAAGTGCATCATCAGTTACGTCACTATCTACGTTCTCAGAAGACACTTCTTCATCGCCTAACGCGATATCAAGGTCTAAGCTTTCAGCCTCGTCTGTGTCGCCTTCAAGGTCGAAGTCTAAATCCAAATCACCCAGCTCATCACTTTCTGTATTAGTTTCCTCGATACCTGAAAAATCAAGAGAGGTAGCTGTCGTTTCTTCTTCATCAGGAAGATCGAGATCAAATGCACTATCTGGGTCGCCGTCGGAATCCAAATCACCGAGATCGATATCAAGTGATAAGTCATCACTTTCTTCAGTGTCTGAATCACCCAGATCTAGTGAGTCCAAAGACAAATCAGTATCCAACTCTGTAGACAAATCGTCTTCGGCATCTAAACTTGCCTCAAAACCGCCTTCGTCAACTTCAGATACTGGCGAAGTCTCGCCGTCACCTTCTGAGAACTTAGAGACATCAGAGACATCGAAGCTGGCCTCATCGAAGGCTGCAATATGTGGAATACCCTGACGGAGAGTATCTGCTCGTTCAAGGATGCTTGGTGAAGCAAACGCACGAAGTTTCGCGTAATGAGGATCAAAACGTTCTGCATCCCCTTGACTCGAATACACTTCTAATAGTTTTAATCGCACGTCCTGATCACTTGGATCTGAAGACAATGCTTTTAACAGCATCTCTTCAGCACGATCAAAACGACCATACGCGATGTATATGTCCGCTTCGGTCACAACGTCTTCAGTTTGAGCCTCTGACTCCGCATCTTCAGCGTCTTCTTCGACACTTTCTTCAGCAATGGGCTCATCACCGCCATCAAAGTCACCTAGATCGATATCATCTCCATCTGATGATTCCTCAGAAGGTGCGTCAATTGACTCGGCGTCATCTAATCCATGCTGCTGCATGAAATCATCGAACTCATCTTCATCTGCCGATTTTTGACGAACGATAAAGAAGGCGCCACCAGCTAAGATCACAATGCCCGCGACAATGTATAGAATATTCTCCAATATAATATCGACGATCCCCTTCTCTGGCTGGGGAGGTGCAATCACAACTTTTTTGGCGTCGATTTTAGGTGTTGGCGCCGGTGTCGCGACAGCTTCTTCACTCACGACGTCATCTACTGCGCCTTCAGAAAGCTCCGAAGAATCATCTGACGATATATCTAAGTCATCGATATTAGAGGCCAACTCATCAGCGTTAGCGCCTTCTAATTCAGCCCCTATCGACTCCTCATCCATGAACTCATCGTCAAAAGTATTCTCTTCTAAGGCACTCTCAGTGGTGCTATCTTCCACCAAACTGTCATCTTCAAACGAGGCATCTAGCTCATCACTAGTAGATGTATAAGCATCGTCTTCCAGCGCGGCATCAGCTTCTTCAACATTTTTCTTTGCAGCTAATTCGAGCGCTCGAAGGCTCTCATTGCTAACTTCGACCATGCGCTCCATGGTCTCAATTTGTTCTTCTAAAGAAGAGACCTTAGAACGTAGATCAGAGTTTTCTCTGCTTGATTTATCGAGCTGCTCCATCGTGATAGCAAGCTCGTTTTCCAATGCTTCCGTACTGCTATCTGCTGCCGATCCACTAGTACGACCCTCGGAGCTATCGAATGCGTCATCTGGTGAACTTAGGCTTAGGCGCCCTTCCGGTTCGCTAGCATCTTCTTCTGTGTCATCATATAGACTGGAGCCAGAAAGCTGAGCGCCACTAACTTCGTCGTCACCAGACCATGCGGCGTTTTGAACTGCTACTTCACGAACAGCTTCACGCTGAACAAGATCAGCCATATCGTCCTGATCTGGAATACGTAGAATTTGGCCCGACTTCAATAGGTTAATGTTGTTATTAATAAACGCTTCGGGGTTTTCGCGCTGAATCGCGATCATTGTTTGATGAATACTGACAGAACGATTTGGCCGTACTGACGCGGCAATTTCCCACAAGGTGTCGTTTGCACGTACTTGATATGAGTCGTCTGTGTATGTAGGACTTACTTCCTGGGCAGTCGGTCTTGGCGGTGCTTGCTCGTATGATGATCTGGGGTTGTACGAAGAGGAGCTAGCAGGAGCCGTCGCTGCAGCTTGCTGTGCAGGTTGAGATGTTTGGGTTGACGGAGCAGAACTGGATGTTTGAACGCTAGGCGCCGCTTCATTTGAAAAAACGGGCAAGTCCATCAGCAAGGTATATTCACGCAACAACTTGCCACTTGGCCATTGCACTTGAATAAGGAAGTTGATGAAGGGCTCCCGCACTAACTTAGTCGACGTGACGATGATATAAGGAGCGCCCGCACCGTCTAAGATCACCTCAAACTTAAGATCGCTAAGGAAATACGTCTTGTCGATGCCAATACGATCAAAATCCTCGCGCGATGCGATTTGGACTCGAATTTCTTCTTTGGTAAGTTCACGAACCTCAAAGAGTTCAATTTGGCCCTTTAGAGGCTGATTAAGTGCAGAATCAAGCGTTATTTTGCCTAAGCCTAATGCACTGACGTTTGTGGCAACGAAAGTACACAAAGCACCTATCAGCAAAATTATCGAACGGTGACCCATAAGTAGATCCTTTATTTGTAAATTATTATCGGAGTTGTATTCCACCGATGGGAAATTTTGCCTCGCGTTTGCTTCGGACGCAAAACCTCGAATAATCTTTCAGTATTGGTCGTAAGTATTCATTATAAATAGCTTTTTTTCAACTTATTGCCCAATATATTGCGGTGATTTATGAGTAAATTTCGACCTAAAAGGAAAATATCGGCTATTTTTTGATCTGCAATTCGCTTTATAAGTTTGTTTCTCGTATTTAGCAGAAATTAGGGTGTTTTGAGGAAAGAGTTCAGGATTTTCTCGATGGTTTAGCTTCAAAGCTAAGAAGTGGCACTAATAACAAGGAAAAGCAGGCGACAACGTGCGCCGAAACGAAGAGCGCCCAGTAAACCACTGGGCGCCAAATATAAACAAAGTCTCAGGTCAAAAACTACTGTTCGAGTAGGATCCTTAGCATACGACGAAGTGGCTCAGCAGCCCCCCAAAGTAACTGATCGCCCACTGTAAATGCACTCAAATACTCCGGCCCCATCGACATCTTACGTAGGCGCCCCACGGGAACAGACAAAGTACCCGTAACTTTCGTCGGCGTCAGTTCTTGCAAGGTAATATCACGATCATTCGGGATAACTTTCGCCCACTCATTCCCCTGCGCAATTAACTCGTTAATTTCATCGAGGGGGATATCTTTGTTCAGCTTAATCGTTAACGCTTGGCTATGACAACGCATAGCGCCAATGCGAACACAGATACCGTCAATTGGCGTTGGCACTCCAGAGGTGCCTAAGATTTTGTTAGTCTCAACCTCTGCCTTCCACTCTTCACGACTTTGACCACTGTCCATTTGCTTATCAATATACGGTAATAAGCTCCCCGCCAGCGGCGCACCAAATTCATCAATACTTAAACCTTCACGCATTGTTGATGCAACTTGTCGATCGATATCGAGAATTGCTGACGCGGGATCGCTTAAAGCATTTGCAACACTGGATTTAATTTCACCCATTTGAGTGATTAACTCACGCATATTTTTCGCGCCAGCACCACTTGCTGCTTGATACGTCATCGCGCTAACCCACTCAACGTGCCCTGCTCTGAACAATCCACCCAAGCCCATCAACATTAAACTAACGGTGCAGTTACCACCGATGTAATTTTTGATACCGCTTTTGAGACCTTCTTGGATAACATCTTTGTTTACCGGATCAAGAATTAAGACTGCGTCATCAGCCATTCGCAATGTTGATGCCGCATCGATCCAATATCCCTGCCAACCACTATTTCGCAGCTCGCCAAAAACCCGTGTCGTATAGTCGCCACCTTGGCAGCTGATAATGGCATCCAAGGACTTCAAAGCATCCAAATCATATGCGTCTTTCAATACTGGGATTTCAACGCCAACATCTGGGCCTTGGCCACCGACATTTGACGTCGTAAAAAACACCGGTTCTATATTGGCAAAATCATTTTCTTCAAGCATGCGACCCATGAGCACAGAGCCCACCATGCCACGCCAGCCAACAAATCCAACTTTCATTTAATTCACCTTAATTATTTAGGTACTGCGCATTATTAAAGCGCGGCAACCACTGCATCACCCATTTCAGAGGTTGATACTTTCTTTGTACCTTCAGAATATATGTCACTTGTACGACAGCCTTGATCCAACACCTTCCCAACAGCGGCTTCAATGGCTTGCGCGACCTTGGGCTCGTCCAAGGAGTAGCGGAACATCATGGCAGAAGACAAGATTGTCGCCAGGGGATTCGCAATACCTTGTCCTGCAATATCTGGCGCGGATCCATGCACGGGCTCATATAAGCCCTTACCATTTTCGTCCAAACTGGCAGAGGGCAACATACCAATCGAGCCCGTCAACATTGCAGCGGTGTCAGATAAAATATCACCAAACATATTGCCGGTTACAATCACATCGAACTGCTTTGGCGTGCGCACTAACTGCATGGCTGCGTTATCAACATACATATGTGTCAATTCAACATCGGGATAGTCCTTCGCTAATGACTGCATCACTTCGCGCCACAACACAGTCACTTCCAAAACGTTAGACTTGTCTACAGAGCAAACTTTTTTGCCACGCTTTCGCGCCATTTCAAATGCACTGCGACCGATGCGCTCAATCTCACTCTCAGAATAAACGTAGGTGTTGTAACCTTGGCGTTCACCGTTCTCCAATATGCGGATACCACGGGGCTCACCGAAATAAATGCCCCCTGTAAGCTCACGAACAATTAACATATCCAAACCTGATACAACTTCTGGTTTTAGCGCAGAAGCATCAGCCAGTTGCGGATATAAAATCGCAGGACGAAGATTCGAAAACAAGCCCATTTCATAACGAATTTTCAGTAATCCTTTTTCTGGACGAATACTTGAATCTAATTGATCCCATTTTGGCCCGCCAACAGAACCCATCAAAACCGCGTCCGCGCTTTTGCATAACTCAAGGGTCGAATTCGCTAATGGCACGCCATATTTGTCCACTGCCGAGCCACCGATACAATCGTCTTCAAGCTTTAAACCCAGCTTGAATTTCGTATCGACCGCATGCAACACCTTTACGGCTTCCGCCATAATTTCTGGCCCAATGCCATCGCCCGGCAAAATAATAACTTTCTTACTCACGATTTGTTCCCCATAGCTCGTGTAAAAATCAAAATGAAATTGCGTCGAAAAGCCAAGGCGATCGCGCTTTCAAATCTGTTTCGTATTGTCGAATACTATCCGCTTGTTGCAAGGTCAGACTGATATCGTCAAAGCCATTCACCATGCAGTGCTTGCGGAAGTCATCAATATCAAATCCGTAACGCTCCCCGCTTGGTGTTACAACCTCTTGCTGCTCCAAATCTATGGCAAGCTCATAACCTTCATTGGCATACATATCATTAAATAGCTGATCTACGATAGCCTCATCTAAAACGATGGGCAGCAAACCATTTTTAAAACAATTACCAAAAAAGATGTCCGCATAGCTTGGTGCAATAACGGCACGAAAACCGTACTCATCCAAAGCCCAGGGCGCATGCTCTCGGCTAGAACCGCAACCAAAATTTTCCCTCGCAAGTAAAATACTGGCGCCTTTGTATCGTGGGTGATTCAGTGGAAAATCTGGGTTCAGCTGGCGCTGCGAATTATCCATTCCTGGCTCACCGTTGTCCAGGTAACGTACCGAGTCGAATAGGTTCGGCCCGAAGCCTGTTCGCTTAATCGATTTTAGAAACTGCTTCGGAATAATAAGGTCCGTATCGACATTGGCTTGGTCCATTGGGGCAACAAGACCTGAGTGTTGGGTAAAGCTTTTCATTTTTAGTCTCCTAATGCTGCCTTAAAATTCACGAACATCAACAAAAGTGCCGGCGATCGCTGCGGCTGCAGCCATTGCGGGACTCACAAGATGTGTACGACCACCAAAGCCTTGGCGGCCCTGAAAGTTACGGTTAGATGTGGAGGCACAATGCTCTCCGTCACCAAGCTTGTCGGCGTTCATGGCCAAACACATCGAGCAGCCTGGCTCACGCCACTCCATCCCCGCGTCTTTAAAGATCTTATCGAGACCTTCTTCTTCAGCTTGCTGTTTCACCGCCCCCGAGCCAGGCACAACTAATACCTGTTTCACGCTGTCTGCTTTCTGGCGGCCTTTTATTACTTCAGCCGCTGCTCTCATATCTTCAATACGGGAGTTCGTACACGAACCGATAAAGACACGATCTACCGCGATATCGGTAATTGCTTGGCCCGCAGAAAGATCCATATACTGCAACGCTCTTTCTATATCACGCTGCTTCACTTCGTCAGATTCCTGCGCAGGATCCGGTACATTTGCGCCGACGGGTGCCACCATTTCAGGTGATGTACCCCAAGTCACTTGCGGCTCAATATCTTCACCCTTAAGCTCAACGACAACATCAAATTCAGCGCCATCATCACTTATAAGATCCCGCCATTGCGTCATCGCTTGATCCCAAAGCTCACCTGCGGGTGCGAATGAACGCCCTTTCACGTACGCTTCTGTGATAGCGTCAAAAGACACCATGCCCGCACGTGCACCGGCTTCGATTGCCATATTACAAATGGTAAGGCGCCCTTCCATCGACATAGAGCGAATCACTTCACCACCGAATTCAATCGCATAACCTGTGCCGCCAGCCGTACCAATTTTACCGATCACTGCCAGCACAACATCTTTTGCCGTCACGCCGTTTCCGAGTTGACCATCCACTTTCACCAGCATGTTTTTCATTTTCTTCGCCACCAAACACTGAGTGGCTAGAACATGTTCAACTTCACTGGTACCGATCCCGATCGACAGTGCCGCTAAGGCGCCATTGGTTGAAGTGTGAGAATCACCACACACAATCGTCATGCCTGGCAGGCAAGCGCCCGTCTCAGGGCCAACAACGTGAACAATGCCCTGGCGAGGATCGTTGATTTTAAATTCAACAATACCTAGTTCATCGCAGTTATCGTCGAGTGTTTTTACTTGCAGCTTTGAGATAGGATCTTCAATGCCTTCAACACCAGAGCGACGCTCATTAATAGTGGTTGGCACATTGTGATCTGCGGTCGCGAGAATACTATCCACACGCCAAGGTTTACGACCAGCCAATCGCAGGCCTTCAAATGCTTGTGGCGTGGTCACTTCATGGATGATATGGCGATCTATATAGACCAGCGCTGTACCGTCCTCTCTTTCTGTCACTACATGCTGATCCCAAAGCTTGTCGTATAGGGTTCGCGCCGACATCTCAATCCTCTCTTAATTCTGAACACTTGGATGATGATAAATAAATGGCCTGGAAGGACCTTTCTTAAGTGGAAGGAATTCTATGGCGAACAGTCAAATAACTCAAATTCATTATTTTTATAATTTGCATTCCTATAGGGAATGCCATATAAATATCCAAATGGATACTGACTCACTCAAAGCTTTTATCGCTGTCGCCCGCGCAGCTTCTTTTTCAGAAGCCGCGCGAGAGCTCTTTATTACCCAGCCCGCCGTCAGTAAGCGAATCGCATCATTAGAAGCGCATCTCAATCACACACTCTTTGATCGATTGGGCAAAGAAGTGGCGCTCACAGAAGCCGGACATGCCTTGATGCCAGACGCATTAAAAATTTTGCAGAATATTCAAGATACCGAACGCTCTATTCGAGAACTTTCTGGTGAGATAGTGGGAACGTTGCGCGTTGCAACCAGTCATCATATCGGCTTGCATCATCTGCCCCCCGTTCTTCGCGCCTTTGCGTCGCAGCACCGCAATGTGAATTTACAATTTGAATTCCTGGATTCTGAACAGGCTCACGACAAAGTGATCAAAGGCGAATGTGAACTGGCTGTGGTCACCCTCGCCCCAAGACTAGAGGCACCGCTGGAGAGCGCGGTACTGTGGCATGACCCCCTCAAGTTTGTAGCCGGACCAGACCACCCGTTGGCAAAGGCATCCTCCTTGAGTTTAAAGGACCTCAGCATGCAACCTGCGATTTTACCTGACCTCAACACCTTCACTGGGCGTCTCGTAAAATCAACTTTCGATAAAAAATCTCTTCCGATTAAGCTCAGCATGGCCACCAATTATTTGGAAACCATAAAGATGATGGTGTCTGTCGGCTTGGGCTGGAGCGTACTACCCACAACCTTAATCGATAATCACATGAAAATACTCGATTTACCCCAGGTGAGTTTGCAGCGAGAGCTGGGGGTAATTAAACATCAAAAACGTTCGCTCGGTAACGCGGCGAAAGCCTTCTATCGCGTGCTTGAAGAGCACAAGTAACTGATTTTGCTGCTATATATACTAACTAGACGGGTTAAGAGTGACCGCCTCAAATAACAAGATATAAAGACACTCAGGCAATAAAAACAGGTTAGTCATATGGATAAACCCAAGCGCGCAATAACACAAAACAAAGTTGCTTCGATCTGCGTATTCACACTAACCGCGCTTTACGGTTTGCCTATTAATGCTGAATCAACACTCGGCATAAAGTTTGGCGCGAGCTACTGGAGCGCAAACATCCAGAACCAAATTCAATCGGATAACTTTACCAATACTGACGGCGACGTCATCGCTTCAGAATTTTCGGCATACGAAATAGGTATCGGAGACTCATCTACCACCGCCTATTTCGTGGAGTTTCGTCACAACATTCCTTTTCTACCAAGGTTGCGCTACGAGAATGCCCCCCTATCTGAAGAGGGCAAAACAACTTTAACTCGTGATCTAAACTTTGTGGATACAACCATACCGACGGCCACCGCCCTGAGCTCGAAGATCGACTCGAGCTACCAAGATATAAGCCTTTACTATTCCTTAGCAGAAGGTGGTCTTGATCTTGATATAGGACTGACTCAACGAAACATCGAGGGAGAAGTCTCTCTCTCATTTGTGCCCGTTGATGACGGTACTGGAGGAGATGGTGAAGATTCCGGAGAAGATACAGACACGACAACGGTCACTACATCGACTGTCACTGGAATACTTGAAGACTCAACAGTGCTGGTGTTTACGCGTATTTCATTTCCTTTGTTCAAACCAGCCTGGCGGTTTAGCCACACCTTCCAATACAACAATACTGAAAACGAATACTTCAGTGATTCGGAATCACTTCTGTCTTATGGGGTAAAAGATCACGGCTACGACTACAGCTTTGATGTCGGATATAAAAAAGCAAAGCTAATGGCAGAAGATATGGGAGATATAGAATCAAGAATCAAAATATCTGGCCCCTTTATACGAGTTACCGTGGGGCTATAAACAAAACAATAAGCGTTGTAGCACCTAGAAACTCAACGACACTAAAGCAAAGCGTATCACATAGAAACGTTATACCTAGCACTACGTTGAGCGTGCAATCAAACCGCTCAACTAGCGGCCAAACAATTTTAGCCCTTCTTCTTCCGCACGCTTCGATTCAGAATCCATCAAATTCTCTATATCTTTTTGCGAGTCGTCATCAACCAGATTTTTAGATGCGTTCAAAACTTCAACCGATGTTTTAGTGCTTTCGTTTAACATCCAATGATAACTCGCACGATGTAAACGCGCAGCCGCTTGAAATTCAGAAAACTTAATTGCGCCAGCTTTCGCACCCAAAGCCCGATTCATTTCTGTAAGCGTGCCCGCTATTTCCGCTGCGGACTTCCACGCGCGTGCGGCCTTCTTGTGTTGTTCGGCCTGCCCTCCTGCGTATCCACTATGCTCATATCCCTTGCCCGCCATACGCAAGGCTTTTTGAGATAAAACACCAAATATTTTCTTTTCCTTTTTTGATGTTGCTGACGGGTACTGATCATAAATACTCATACCCAGGGCTTGTATTTTTTTCGCATACTTATTCGTATCACCGGCATATTTTTTCCAATAGCCTGCGGCTTTACCGGCGTCGTCACGAGAGAGATAAACAAACGAGACTTTTTGCTGCATTTCAAAAAGATTATCTATATTAGAATCAATCAGTTTTAATATCTGCATTGAGCGCGCATAACTCTTTTCCTCAAATGCCTCTTTTGCTTCTAGTGAATCTGCATGAATAGCCCAATATAGTGACGCGACTTTTTCATTCAACACATCCACATCTGTGGAAGGATCAAGATTGAATTCGCTAAACTCGATAGCAAGCGGAAGCGGTCTCGCATTGGGGCCATGGACAGAACAATAATCTTTCGGAGTATTCGAATTAGCAACACAGGCCTTCTTTATGCGCTCCTCATGTGTCGCACAGGCTTTGATCCAGTTTTCATTGAGAATACTGCTGCAATCGCAATTAATTGCAGGGCAATTCTTAGCTGAGTGCGCTGAAGAAACACCCAAAATGATAAGGAGCAAGAATGGGATAAAGACTATTTTAATCATGTGTCACCCGTTATGTTGAAGGCTACTAGGGATACCCAAGACGAGTTCACCTTAGTTTTCCTCCTGACGAATTTAACGCTTTACGACATTTATATGCAGCTAGACCACGTAACGATATACGCAACTAACATTCCGCATTTGAATCTTTGACTTGAGTAAGCAGTCAATAGGGTGGAATATATCGACAATATACATTCGCCCCCCGAAAGCGCTGCCCAACAACAAGACCGTTACATCTTAGTAAACCGTTTTTAATGAGACATTTCAACAAATGATCATAAAATTTCATATGAGGATTACGCTTAGAACAGCATATTATAACGATATCAGTTAAGAAATCAGACCAATGGCTGATTGATCTTTTAACTAGGTATTGGAGCACCTATCCTATTACGTAAAAATACAACGCATAATAACCACGCACAAACCGCCGAAAGCGCTGCCAGATTAAAAGTCAGCTGTGGTGATATATCCCACAACAATCCACTTAAATACGCCCCCAGTGCCGCACCGCCGCCAAAGCTCGAGGCTGAATAAAACGCCTGGGCCTGACCTTGCGATCGGTCGCTAAACGTAGATTTGATAAACTGTATGGCGACAGCATGTACAACGCCAAATGACAGCGCGTGCACCAACTGAGCCAGCATCACCAACGGAATATTTTCGGGAAACGCGCCAATGACAAGCCACCTCAACGCCGTCATTAAAAAGCTGAAATACAACAAGCTAAATAACGAAAACTTTTTGAAAAGCTGAGGAACATATAGAAAGATGATAATTTCACTGACGACACCTATCGCCCAAAGCAGCCCAATCGAAAATTTCGCATAGCCATGTGCCTCTAGGTAAATCGAATAAAACACATAATAAACACCATGACTAAGCTGTAAAAACATCAAGGCGATAAAAAATAGACACACACGATTGGAAAAAAGCGTTTTGACAAAATCGCCTCTCTTATTGCCATGTGATTGCAGCGTCAAAGGAGGCAAAGCACAGGAAAAAATAAAAATACCCACCAAAAATGAAAGAATAAAAACGGGCAACCACGTAATCGCTACTCGCTCAAACACCCAGCCCAACCCCACAACCGCGCAGATAAAACCAACAGAGCCCCACAGCCGAACCTTACTATAATGCTCAGCACGATCCCCCAGAAAAGTGAGCGTAACGGCTTCAAATTGAGGTAATACCGCATTCCAAAATACACTGTACAACGCCGTAAAAATTATTAAGCCCGCATAATCATGACGTATAAAAATACCGACAAAAAACACACATGCACCCAACGCGCCCATGCGCATGACCAACATGCGCTGACCGCTTCTATCGGAAAACCAGCTCCAGACATTGGGAGCAATAAGTTTGGTGATCATCGGCACCGCGAAAATGATGCCGATTTGATGAGACTGAAAGCCTAGACTTTGAAGATAGATCCCCCAATAGGGGGACAAAGCACCAACAACAGAGAAGTAGAAAAAATAGACTGAAGATAAACGCCAATAAGGCATCGTAATCTATTATCTACGCAGGAATTACGGGAACAGTATTATCCACACCGCCATTTTGACCACGATGACGCATCGCGTGATCTAACAAAACAATTGCCATCATTGCTTCCGCAATGGGCGTTGCTCGAATACCGACACAGGGATCGTGCCGACCGGTCGTCACTACCTCAACGGGATTACCTTCAACATCAACGCTCTTTCCTGGTATGCGAATACTCGAAGTCGGCTTCAATGCCATATGTGCCACGATATCTTGCCCAGAAGAAATACCACCAAGTACGCCACCAGCATGATTAGATAAAAATCCCTCTGGTGTCATCTCATCTCGATGCTCAGTCCCTTTTTGTTCAATACACGAAAAGCCATCGCCGATCTCCACGCCTTTCACTGCATTGATGCTCATTAGTGCATACGCTAAATCGGCATCAAGACGATCAAAAATGGGCTCCCCCAATCCTGGTACCATATTCGACGCAACCACTGAAATTTTAGCGCCTATAGAATTACCCTCTTTGTTCAGGGCTTGCATATAGTCCGCCATCGCCTCAACTTTATCCACGTCCGGACAAAAGAAAGGGTTGTTTTCGACTTCATCCCAGTCAAAGTTTTCAATTTTGATAGGCCCCAACTGAGAAAGGTAACCACGCACCTCGATTCCCCAGCCACCTTTCAATGCTTTTTTAGCAATAGCGCCTGCTGCCACACGCATGGCCGTTTCTCGTGCAGACGAGCGCCCACCGCCACGATAATCACGGATACCGTATTTTTGCATGTAGGTGTAATCTGCATGAGCGGGACGAAATTGATCTTTGATTTTCGAATAATCTTTAGATCGTTGATCAGTATTTTCGATGACCAAACCAATACTTGTACCGGTCGTTTTTCCTTCGAACACACCGGAGAGAATACGCACCTGATCATCTTCCCTTCTTTGGGTCGTAAACTTTGATTGCCCAGGCTTACGGCGATCCAAATCTTTTTGTAAATCTTTTTCTGAGATTTCTATTCCAGGAGGGCAGCCATCAATAATGCAGCCCAAAGCCAAACCATGGCTCTCGCCAAAAGTTGTGACCGTAAATAATTTTCCTATTGAATTTCCTGACATAACTTTTTAATTCACCGAATTAATTCATCGAAGTTTTCAACCAATCAACAACACATTATTAGTGCGCCGAAGAGCCGTCCGATATAATTTCAACTTGTTCTTTGGTCAGCACGAACACACCGTGCCCACCGCTCTCTAATTCTGGCCATACAAACGATACCGCGGGATAAGCATCTTCCAAGGCAACCCAGCTATTCCCTACCTCAACAATCACTACACCATTCGGGTTCAAGTATTGATTCACTTGACTCAAAAACACACGGGTAAAATCAAGTCCATCATCACCAGAAACAAGCCCAAGCCGCGGCTCTGCATGAAATTCAGCGGGCATACTGGCGATATCTTGTGCATCCACATAAGGTGGGTTGGCAATAATTAGATCAAAGGTATGGCCCTCCAAGGCTTCAAAACCATCAGAGAGCAATGCAGAAACACTGCCCTGTAACTGATGAAACTGGATGTTTTGTTCTGCAACCGCTAGCGCTTCAGGGGAAATATCAGTCAACGTTACCTGAGCATCTGGGAATTGATGCGCACACGCGATACCAATACAGCCACTGCCAGTGCACATATCCAAGATCCGACGCGGCGCTTCAGAGACCCAAGGGTCAAAATCTTTGAGTATCAGCTCCGCAATTGGTGAGCGAGGAACGAGTACATCCTGGGTCACTTTATACGGATACCCAGAAAACCAGGAGACTCCTGTTAGGTAGGGCGCAGGCATACGCTCCTCCACACGCCGGCGGTAAATCTCGTGTACAGCCCGCTGCTCAACCTCGGTTAACGCGGACTGTTGAATCTTATCAATCAGCTCCCATGGCTGATGAATCGTGGATGATAGTAAAAAAATCGCCTCATCCCAGGCGTTTTCGGTACCATGGCCAAAAAACAGACCCGCCTCCGTAAAGCGGCTCGCGCCCCAGCGCAACCAATCCAGAACGCTTGTTAAGGCTCCCGTGTTCGCTTCATTAAATTCAGGGAATGTGCTCATAAATATTTTGCAAAAGGTCAAAAGGCCGCTATTCTAGCGCCTTTTGACCATCCAGCATAAGGGATGAGCGCAGACACCATCAAAAATCGCTGACGTGGATCCAATTTCACCTTGCCGACGTATGTTTGAATAGCCCTTAAAGGCTTAAAGAGCGGTTAGATTGGCCATATTTTCACGCGCTACCGGTTGAGATCCATAATAGATTCGCACAGACAGGACTTTTAGATGAAAGAGCATTTTGCCAAAATTATTGAATCCGCCGGCGAAGACCTTAGCCGACCAGGTCTTGTCGACACGCCAGAGCGTGCGGCAAAGGCTTTTGAGTTCTTAACGCGCGGCTATACGCAAGATGTAGAACACGTCGTGAATGACGCGCTGTTCCCTTCAGACAGCAATGACATGGTCATCGTTAAGGATATCGAGCTGTTTTCTATGTGTGAACATCACATGCTACCGTTTTTCGGTAAAGCGCATGTGGGCTATATCCCTAACGGAAAAGTTGTTGGCTTATCTAAAATAGCCCGTATTGTCGATATGTATTCTCGTCGCTTACAGATCCAAGAGCAGCTCAGCACTCAAATTGCAGAAACAATTGCTAAGGTCACTGGGGCCAAAGGTGTTGCGGTGATTATTGAAGCCAAGCATTTATGCATGATGATGAGAGGCGTAGAAAAACAAAACTCCTCGATGAAAACATCGGCGATGTTAGGATGTTTCAGAGATAAATCAGCGACACGAGCTGAGTTTCTGTCTCTGATTAGCTAACATCATTTATGTGGTACAGACGAATTAGACGCCATTCAAACGTGATCCACACAACAATATGGAGGCTTTCTTAGATTCACAAGGAAGGACGAGATATGGATATTGTTTTTAGAAAGAAACTGTTTTTTTTACATATAGCTTTTATTATTAGCCAGCTATCTTTAGGCGTTATGACGGCAGTTAATGCGAAGGAACTTCAGACACCTAGTCACCATATTTATCACTTCGATATACCTAATCAATCACTGGCCATGGGGCTAATCGAATTCGCTCTGCAATCTAAAACGAACGTCGTCGTTACCGGTGATGTGCTCTATAACTTCCCGTCCGTACCGGTTATTGGCTACTACCCGATTGAAAAAGCCTTAGAGCAACTATTAGCTAACTCCCCCTTTAGTTTTAGTTATATTCAAGAAGACAACCGATTTGTAGTCACAGACCAAAGCACAAAAAAAGAAGCACATTTTAACCCCCCTACAAATACAAACGAAGAGATAGAGGAAGTGTTAGTAAACGCCCCCCAGCTCCCTTTCACCTATCATTCAATATCAAGTTCCCTCACACACGGAAGTGTCTCGATATACGACTCTGCGAGATTTATAAACGTATTCACTCCTCAAATTATATTGGACCAATCAACAGAAGAGCTAAGTGAAATATTGAGAAATACAAGCGGAATTACTCCTGCAGATGGATTGGCCGATAGCAATAACGATTATTTTGTTAGAGGATTCCCACGAAATGCTGTCTATCTTGAAGGTTTTAGGTTCGAACCGGATACGGGCATTAAAATTCACCCTGCGACAATTGGTGCTGTAGAGGTACTAAAAGGACCGTCAACTCTACTGTTCGGACAATCGGAACCAGGAGGGCTGGTTAATATTATAAGGAAAAAACCACTTAAAAAAGCACATTATCAAATAACAACCGGCATTGGTAGCAACGAAAAAAAGTTCGCTACGCTAGATTTTACGAACCGCATTTTCCCCTCACAACCCAACCTAAACTACCGATTCATCTATGTGAATGAAATGCAAGACGCCCTGAGAGACGTCAGTAATATAGAGCTTGAGTTATACGCCCCGACTGTCAGCTGGAGCACAGGAAAGACAACCATAAATATCGCTGGGGAGCATCAAAACAGGAAACAAATTAGAAAACAAGGCGCTTTAGTCTTCGTACCAACGGGGGAAGCTCTAACACTACTTTCGCTAGATGCGCCGTCGAATATGGCTCGTCCTGAATTTAGTTCAACGCTAAATCTAATTAGTGCGGATATATCCCAAACGCTAACAGGGCACTGGTCTTTTCACAGTAAATACACAAAACAAAAAGAACACCGCCTTGGCGTAAGGGCAAGTGAAAACTCCCTTACAACCAGTGACACCATCATATCCAGAGAGGACTTAGAGCCAGAACAAAATTTTATATTGATTTCTGGCATCCTGATCCCTATACCCACAGGAACATCTATTAATGAAAATGCTTCTCAACTTTTTGAAGTCGCAACTTTACGCAGTATTTTTGACGAGCAAACGCTATCTCGATCAACATTTATTACCGCACGCTTTGAAGGGTCTCCCACGGTAATAGGCGCCACCCACCACATCAGATTTGGTATGGACAAGTTAAAACGTTTGGTAGCGGAAACAACGGTACTAGAAGAGCGCAGCGATATAATCGAACTCTCACTAGAGCAAGACAGCGCGACCAGCCCCCAAGAACTTATTAATAGCATCCAAACAAATGCCGTGGCACAAGGAGCCCTAACAGAAAAAAAACAAGAATTTAACTACGCAGATTACGGGGTATACGCGCAAGATAATATTGAAGTAACGCCGAACTTTACAACTTCGCTAGGGGGACGATATACCGTAACAAAGGCTACCCGAACAACCGACAGCGGAGTATCTAAATTTCCTTCATTTCAAGAACTAACGGCTGACTTAGGTACCACCTACCATTTTGGAAACACAACAACGTATCTAAATTATAGTGAATCCACAAAATCAAACTACGCAATTGACGACTTCAATACAAGCGCAGAAAAACCAGAGTTATCACATCAAATCGAAATAGGAGTAAAGCTTTTAAGCTTAGAAAACGGAATAATTGCTACGGCGTCCATATATCAAATTAAAAAACATAATGTTGCAAGCATTATGTTTGATGACGGGTTACGACGCGCTTCGTTTGACAACACTCAAAAATCGGAGGGGCTCGATATAGAACTCAATTATCAGCCCACCCCCAACATCAGCATTATAAGCTCTGCGTCTCTGATCAACCCTCAAAACACCTCTGGGCCCTATAATGGCAAAATCCCCCCACTCGCCACACGAAGCACGGCTAGCATATATGCAAACTTTGAACTCGCTAAAACAAACACAACTCAGTTTAATTTAAGTGCAGGACTCTATCATGTGGGGAATCGGTACGCGGATCAAAGCAATTCCGCCAGACTGGAAAACTACCAACTTGCTGATATTGGCTTCACATACCAGTTTGCTGCATTTGGAACGAAATACATTTTACGAAGTGGAATCAAAAATCTGTTTAATGAGAAATACATATCATCAACCGAGGGATCCTTTCGGGTTAATCATGGTTCAGAAAGGACATTTATTAGTACCATAGAAATAACGCTTTAGCTTATCTTAAAAGCACAACAACTCTTGCATTACGTGAATCGGTAACAGGAGAAAGGCTGCCTGCCCCTCTTACTTGTATTCGCTTTGATTGCACCCCTAACGCCACTAGAGCATCACGCACAACTTTAGCGTAGCTTTCAGATCGTGTTCGGTTTGCGGCTTCATCGTCCGAAAGATAATCATGCCCCACAATCATCAGAGAGCGAAAAGGTTGCTGATTAAATGCCTTGGCGTAAGACGCTAAATATTTTTCATTAATCCGCACCTTACCTTGTTCGAAACTTAACCCAGCTATCTCAACCTGCTTATCTCGGTAAAACGTCTTCGCGACGACTTCTTCACTGGGCACAAAGCTAATCGTTTGGTTTTTCGGTGTAATAATATCTTGCTGAAAATAAATCCGTTTATTGCCTCGCTGGACGAGGTACACCACCGCCAATTGTTTTACACCATGTCGGTTTAGCTCCCACACCTGGTAAAACTGAGAAAGATCCAATCCATAAAGCTGCTTGACAGCAAAACGCTCATTGGCCCACGCGTTACTGCTACCGCAAGACATCGCTTCACACGCATAAATTAGAGCGGCATTTTCCCCAGAAAAAACCGATTGAACCTGCAGCCACGCGTTTTTCAGTCCATAGGGACGGCCAAGCTCTATCGTTTTTCGTTTGACGCTCCCCAACACCAAGGATTCCTGTTCCGAAATCCATTCACCATTAATTTTCTTTAAAGGGCTTAAAGCTAAACGGTACGCCGTATTCTCGTTTTCTTCCGTATACATTACCCATTGACCGGGGAACAGGTCACCCACAGTTTGGGAGAAACTAGTATTTACGCAAAACATTTGCGCACAGATACATACAAGACAGGTAAAAAATCTAGCGGGAGAAATATTCATTTAAGACGTGTGCGACCTGCTCACATTGTTGAGACATATGAAGATGATGATGGCCAGGCAAACGCGTGACATTCACGTTTTGCGTTTGCTCGATAAATTCTTTCATTAGGGTAAATTCATGAACGATGCCGTCCTCCCCTAAAATAAGTGATACTTCCGGCTTAATTCTATCCACAAAAGCTCGCGCTTGGTCAACGGTGAATTTAACTTCGGAAGGTGCGTTAAGCTTTATGTCATTATTCCAAAAAAACTTACCGTCTTTTTCTGCAACACCACGCTTAGCTAACACTAACGCATCTTCATTGCATAATTTAAGCAAACCACGTTCGCGCGCTTTGACTGCAGTATCAAAACTATCGAACATGCTTCGTCCACGGCTGGACATTTCCAATAGCGCTTCGACGGCTGCCGCCATTTGCTGCGGCGCTTCACTCGCGTCCACAACTTGCGGCGCAAAAGCTTCAATCACCGCTAAATGAGATATCCTTTCAGGAAAGGTACCGGCAATTAATGTCGAAATCATCGCGCCGCGAGAATGCCCTAATAAGGCAAAGGTTTTCCACCCCAACTGATTAGCAACCGCAATTACCTCGGTAATATCGAGCCAAATATTATATGCGCCACCTTGAGCACGATGATCACTTTTACCCTGACCCGCAAGGTCGAGCGCAATAAGATCGACACCTTTCAATTGGGGGGCGAGAAAATCAAAACTTGCACAATTATCAAGCCAGCCATGCAAGGCTATCACCGGCACGCCACCAGGCGTACCCCAGCGCTTACCACGAAAGGTCATATCACCAAATTCAAACTTCCACTCTTGCATTACAGCGCTCTACTTTTAATCTTAATTGGCGAAGCGATCACCCTACCACATGCCTAAGCCAGCGCAAACGACTGCAGTTTGCAGCCACAACATCCGTATCGATCGCCGCCAACGAAGCCGTCGCCATAGGATGCATTCCAGGTGCTAAGCCGCATAGTTCGTCGATCAGAACCCCGACCAAGGGCTGGTGGCTCACGAGCAGAATAGAACCTAAATTCTGAGTTTCAGCATAATCACATACATGCTGAATAACGGCCGAAGGCCGACCACCAGGAGTGATAAGATCACATGTTTCGATGGGTTTAGCCCCCATTAATTCAGCTGCAATACCTGCCGTTTGCTGCGCACGAAGATAAGGGCTTACCAGAAGCTGCTGAACACCAACGAGTGCTTCGGCACTCTCCAGAATAATCTTTTCAACTTCTTGCTTACCTAATGCCGATAGAGGTCTTAGCGAATCTTTTGGCGCCTCAGACTCGGCATGACCGTGTCGCATAACAAACAGTTCCATACGCGCTCCTACGCACTGAGAAAATACTAAAACTCGTCTGAACTATTTACGACGCAGAAGACTCAACCGGTTCAGATTCATTGGCCACTTCCACCTCACCTTCAAGAACGGGCTCTTCTGGCACAGGCCAGTCGCTAAAGGGGAACGGCTTTTCTTCCGAATTGAAGGTTAAAAATTGACATATTTGAAAAACAAACTGCGACAATGACGAACCAAATTTTCGTAGATTCTGATTTTCATCGCCAGAAAATAGAGTGAGAAATACTTGAAGTATGACCACAGGCCACAACACGATACGCGATAGCTGTAAACACACACCAAAAAATGCCATATAGACCAAACGTATCCAAAATTCACTGCGCGTAATATTTGCTTTTAATTGTTCATCCATCATACACCCCCTTGAAGATCGACATCACTTGCCATTTCGCCGGTCATTAAGCCCTGTACTACGGTGCTAATGTCTCGGCCCTCAAATACTACTGCATACAGGCCTTGAACGAGAGGCATATATACATTCATCTCATCAGCTTTTTCTTTAACCAGCTTTAAGGTGTTCACCCCTTCTGCTACCTGGCCAAGCTCCTTTAGTATTTCATCCAGTTTTTTCCCTTGGCCCATCGCATAACCAACGCGATAATTCCGGCTGAGGTCAGATGTACAGGTCAGGAATAAATCCCCCACACCTGCCAACCCTAAAAACGTCATCGAGTCGCCGCCAAGTTCACGGGCAAAACGCCCCATCTCAGCAAGGCTTCGCGTTAATAACATGGCAATAGTGTTTTGACCGCAGCCCATTGCCGTCGCCATGCCCGTGACAATGGCGTAAATATTTTTTAGCGTGCCGCCAAGCTCCACGCCGAAGCGATCTGAATTACTGTACACACGAAAAGTATCCGACGAGAAAACGCGCTGAATACATTCACATACTTCCGCATCATCACTGGCGATAACTGAACCAGTATAATGGTTCGCCACGATTTCTTTCGCGAAATTTGGGCCACTTAACACCGCAATTTTAACGTCGTTAAGCTCCTCTTCTAATATTTGGCTCATTAAACAAAAAGTATTCGCCTCAATACCTTTCGTGGTGCTCAACGCGATAGCGCCGACTTGAATATAGGGTGCCGCCAACCGCGTCACTTCCCGAAAAGAGTGACTGGGGACAGAAATCACCACCACATCGCTTTTCTCAACACATGTCGCGATATCACTCGTAATTTCCAGGTTTTCATTCAATTTATAACCAGGGAGATATTCAGGATTTTCACGGATCTCTTGGCACTTTTTTGCACGCTCTGAGTCTCTCATCCAAAGATATGTATGATGCCCATTGGAGGCTATGATGTTGGAAATTGCCGTGCCGAAACTGCCGCCACCTAATACTGCAATAGTGAGTGATTCGGTCATATACTGCTTCTCTAGTTCTTGTGAATGCTGAATATTTTTATGGTTTTTAGCTGTTTCACTGATCGCGAGTCTCACGAGCCTGTAGTCAATACTTAGGTGATACTTGGTTCGTGCTTACTTAGCATGACCTTGGAGGGACCAATGTGCGCTTAGCCATAGCGCAAATGAATGATAGGCAAATTTGGAAGGAGAGAAAAGTTTCTTTCTCCGAAAGTTCTAAAAGGTAACCTTTAGAACACCGAAGAAAGAAACCCATACTGATACTACGCGTTAATTTCTAACAACAATTTATTCATACGACGCACATAAGCTGCAGGGTCTTCCAATGCACCGCCTTCAGCCAAGTTCGCCTGATCATAAATCACCCAAGCCAAATCAGAGAAACGGTCTTCATCTGACTCTTGATCCATTTTTTGTAGCAATGGATGCTCTGGATTAATTTCAATCGTAGGTTTAGAGCTAGGAACATCTTGACCCGCTTGCTCAAGCAAACGGCGCATCTGTGCGCCCATGTCGTGCTCACCAACAACCAAACACGCAGGTGAATCGGTAAGGCGATGAGTAACACGCACATCCTCAACCTTCTCTTTCAGCACGTCTTTTACACGCTCAGCGAAGTCTTTGAATTGCTCTTCGATTTTTTCCTGTTCTTTTTTCTCTTCTTCCGAATCGAGATCACCTAAGTCCAACGCGCCCTTCCCAACATCTTGGAAAGACTTGCCATCAAACTCAGTGAGGTGGCCCATCATCCAATCGTCAACACGGTCAGCCAATAGTAAAACTTCGATCCCTTTCTTACGGAATACTTCAAGATGCGGACTGGATTTCGCCGTATTAAAGTTTTCAGCGACGATGTAATAGATCTTATCTTGACCTTCTTTCATACGAGAGACGTAATCGGCGAGTGATTGGTCTTGGTTCTCGCTATCGGTCTTCGTTGAAGAAAATCTAAATAAACCTGCAATTTTTTCTTTGTTAGAAAAGTCTTCCGCAGGCCCTTCTTTTATCACTTGACCAAATTCTTTCCAAAACTCTGCGTATTTTTCAGCATCGTTTTTGGCCACTTTTTCTAGGCTATCAAGCACACGCTTTGTTAATGCTGAACGCATGGTGTCGATATTGGGATCTTTTTGAAGGATTTCACGAGAAACATTCAAAGACAGATCGTTTGAATCCACTACACCCTTCACAAAACGAAGATACAAAGGTAAAAACTGCTCAGCGTCGTCCATGATAAAGGTACGCTGTACGTACAATTTTAAGCCACGTGCCGCTTCGCGGTTATACATATCAAACGGTGCTTTAGAGGGGATATAAAGCAGGCTGGTGTAATCTAACTTACCTTCTACACGGTTGTGAGACCATTTCATGGGCTCAGAGAAATCGTGAGAAAGGTGCTTGTAGAACTCGCTATATTCCTCGTCAGAAATCTCAGAACGAGAACGTGTCCACAGTGCAGTCGCCGTATTCACGGTTTCGTCTTCTGGCGCAGCAGGCTCTTTATCTTCTTCGCCTTCGGCTGGAGGTACCGCGTCTTTCAACATAACGATCGGTAAAGAAATATGATCAGAGTATTTTTTGATAATCGAGCGTAAACGCCAGCCATCCGCAAACTCTTCTTGCTCTGACTGTAAGTGCAATACGATTGTGGTACCACGATCGGCTTTCTCAACGGTTTCTATCGCGTATTCGGCTTCGCCTTGGCTTTCCCAATGTACGCCTTCATCCGCAGCTGCGCCTGCACGACGGGTAAACACTTCTACTTTTTGTGCAACAATAAAGGCCGAGTAGAAACCAACACCGAATTGACCGATCAACTGAGAATCTTTTTGTTGGTCGCCAGAAAGGCTTTCCATAAACGCCGCAGTACCGGACTTTGCGATCGTACCCAGGTTTTGAATGACTTCATCCCGCGTCATCCCAATACCGTTATCACTGATGGTAACGGTTTTGGCTTCTTTATCGAAAGAAACGCGAATTTTAAGATCTGGATCATTTTCGTAGAGTTCGTCGTTATCCAAAGCTTCAAATCTAAGCTTATCCGCCGCATCCGAGGCGTTAGAGATCAGCTCTCTAAGAAAGATTTCTTTGTTGGAATACAATGAATGAATCATCAAATGAAGAAGTTGCTTAGCTTCTGTTTCAAAACCGCGCGTTTCTTTGGTTGCCTCAACACTCATAAGGGCAAACTCCTCGTTATCTAAGTTAGTCAAATTGTCTGTACACGCCTCTCCCTCGGTGAGTTGATCAACTCGTGAAGCCGAAGAATTGCGCTCGATAGCAAGAAAGTGGGGGCATGAATGTTAAATTCAACACCCCAGGCAATGGAGAGTTATTGAAGGACGGAAATTACGGAAGTGATACTACATACAACGATAGATATCGAAGGCTTGTTTGCCTTCTTGCAACGTCCCATTGGCTACGATGGTATCTCCCCCTATGCCGGCGGCTTCATTTTTAGCCAGCGTTACTAGCTCATCAACCACTTTGCGCTCTTTACGCTTAACGATGCCGACTTTTTCCTTAACCGTAGAGGTCGTAGAGCCTAGCTTTTCACAGTTCAGAATATGTGCACGTTTTACAAGGGATACTTGATCAGCACCTTCTGTGGGCTTAACCCACTGACAGGCCGCAAGCCCCGTAACTAGGATGATTACAGATAGAATACGCATATGCTCCCCTCAAGGATTAATTTGAAAACGGCGTTCATCCTACCATAGCTCTAGCTCACACGGCCCTTAGATATCATCACATACACTTTCCCGCTAGGCTCCTTATTATCTTCAATGCTTTCAGACTACAATGAGCGCTTACCCCCTCTAAAATAAACGACTCAGGGTTCGACCATGAAGATTGGGATACTTACCGGTGGTGGTGATTGCCAAGGTCTTAACGCGGCGATTCGCAGTGCAACACTCAGCCTCATACATAATTTCGGTGCAGAGGTTCATGCCATCGAAGAGGGGTTTCTTGGCCTAATTGATAAGCGAACCCACCTACTCACTGAAAGTGATGTGGACACAATCTTCGATAAGGGCGGCACCATGATCGGTACGTGTAATCGCGCCTCCCCTTTTAATTACAAAGGGGAGGATGTCTCGCAAATAGTCGCAGATTATTACCGAGAACTCGGCCTAGATTGCATCATCGCCATGGGAGGCGATGGTTCTATGACCCTCTGTTATGAGATGTCAAAGCTCGGCATGAACTTCATTGGCGTTCCCAAAACAATCGACAATGACATTGCACAAACAGACCGGACATTCGGCTTTGATACTGCCGTCAACGTCGCTGCGGAAGCCATTGATCGACTTCGGACAACGGCACAGAGTCACAAACGCGTCATGATCATTGAAACCATGGGGCGGTACGCAGGCTGGATAGCACTTCACGCAGGCGTTGCAGGTGGTGCTGACCTCATCCTACTCCCTGAATTTCCCTACGATACTGACGAAATCGTTAGAAAGATTGAAGAACGCAGCGCCGCAAAGGCTTACACCATCGTCGTCGTTGCAGAAGGTGCAAAACCAATGGATGGCGAACTTAGTGTTGAAAAGACAATTGAAGGCAGCCCAGACCCCATTCGTCTGGGCGGTATCGGCAATTATCTACAAAGCCAACTCGAATCAAAAATAGATGCAGAAGTCCGTACAACCGTACTCGGCCACGTTCAGCGAGGCGGCTCACCATCCGCTTATGACCGCCTTATCGCCACAAATGTCGGCAGCTACGCAGCCCTACTCGCGGCAAAACAACGTTACGGTCGACTCGTCACCATTCACGATAATCATATGTCGAGCGTAGCACTCGAATCTGTCGCCCATAAAATTCGAACTGTGCCGGAAAACAATATGACCCTCATTAGCGCACTCGCGATGGGCGTTAGTTTTGGCTGCCCATCCTTGGCTATTCAGCCGGATGACTTAAATGATGGTGACGTCACCATGGGTTAACGAGAAATCGCCTACCGTAGCCCTCCTTAACCAAACTTAACCTCTCTCCCCAACTTACCTAACTATATCGTAAGTGAATATAAGCTCACTGAAATTTCCCTATTTTTCGTTTAGTATTAGCGCCGAAAAATACCTGCAACCGCATGGAGTGACTTAAAAATGTATAAAAATATCGTATCAATAGCAGCCGCTATTATCTTAGGCCTTACCTCATCGACTATCTTCGCCGGCACCAGAATCGCCGTGATGGATTTTGAAAATCGTGCTCAATATGGAGACTGGAGAGTTGGCCGTGGTGCTGCAGATATTTTAACCACTCACCTGGTAAAAGAATCAGATTTCGAAATCTTTGAAAGAGACCGCTTAGCTTCGGTTATGCAAGAGCAAAACCTAGGAACCGGCGGGAGAATTGATCCAGCTACGGCGGCTAAAATAGGCAAAATCATTGGCGTACAATACATTATTACGGGTGCAGTGACAGAATATGGACAAAGCAGTTCCGGCGGTGGCGGTGGCGGCGTGCATGTAGGAAAAAAAGGCTATCACGCAGCCGTAGACGTTCGTATTGTTAACGCAACCACCGGACGTATCGTTTTTGCAGAAACCGGTGAAGGCCACAAATCCTCCGTAAACGTTAAGGTGCTCGGCTTTGGTGGCGGTGAACGCTGGAACGAGAAGCATGCGACTGCCTCAATGCGCAAAGCGATAAAACAAGTGTCTAAAAAAGTAGCCAAAGCTGATTTAAGCATGGGCAAAAAGCATAGTGCTAGCGGCGGTATATTTGGTGACGTGAAAGTCGCGGATGTGGAAGGCAAAATTGTCACACTAAATAAGGGCGAAAATGCAGGGCTACAATCTGGCGATGTCCTGGTCGTAAAACGCCAACGAAAAGTCATTAAAGACCCAGAAACCGGAGCCGTTCTAAAAATTAAATACACCAAATTGGGTAAAATCAAAATCACAGAAGTTGAAAGCGTATACTCAGAAGCCAAAATTGTAAGTGGCTCTGGCTTCCAAGCCGGCGATAAAGTGAGTAAAAACTAGCCCTCGCCATACTAGCCAAAGGTAATATCACTTCTTCTGGAGATTGCCTTTAAACCGCTCATTGTGTAGAGTGTGCCGCCTTCGCAAATAGGCGAAAAGTAACATCTGGTGAGGTGTCCGAGTGGCCGAAGGAGCACGCCTGGAAAGTGTGTAAGTCGTAAGGCTTCGAGGGTTCGACTCCCTCTCTCACCGCCATATACATAAAACCGCCTAATGGCGGTTTTTTTGTGGGTACAAATCTTACGACCTAGACAAGAGAATCGAATGACAACGCCATAGAAGTCTCTTGCACGCCACGGCCGGATAGGTCCCCGCTCTGTCCATCAGGAGAATTTCAACGAGGCCTTCCGCACTGACACCTTATCCCTATCTAATCCCCCCACAAAACTGTGCACTCCATCAAAAAATAAACACTCATCCGAATTATCTGGCACACACATCGTTTCAACGAACGTTTAAAACAGTCGTTTAACTTATACTTCCGCTGTCCTCATAAGAACCAAAATAACCGAGGGCAAAATTCCCGGAGTTTGATACGCAAAGGATGAAGCGCTTTGCCGTATTCGCTTTCGCAGTGATGCATTTCACCATCGCATCTGCCGTCGCATAAGCCTAATTAGAGTGCCTAACACACAGTTCATTTCACCATTTTCAATGGAGGAAGCGCTGTGCCGTGCGATTAACAATCACAACCCTAACGCACCCAAAACGGTGCAACACACATTGGAGTTAAGTATGAAAAAAATAATTTGCCTACTCTGTATAGCGCTCGGATGGAGCTTAAGCATCAATGCCTTCTCATCAACCTGTTTGATATTTGTGCATGGAAAACAAACGGACAGTGGAACTTACACCAGTTATACCAAGGCGAGAAACTACTGGAAAAAAGGCAGTAAAGACTTCATTAAGAAGGCAACACGGAATTTCGCCACCTCGTACTATGTTGTTGGATACAACGGCACTCGCCCTTATTTCGAACCTCAAACCGCCGGCGAAGTGGCTAACGAGATAGTGAGAGCCACCAATGGCCAAACCGACTCAGGGGGTAAAAAGTGCAGTAAAAGCCATTCCCAAGGGGGCGAATTTATTGTGGTCGCCCACAGCATGGGTAATACCATATTGGATTACATTCTTGGAAACGCGCGCTCAAATGACCCAAACTACAACAAAAATGGCTGGCCATTCAGCACTGTAGGAAGTCGTATCAGCCTGGTTTATTCCCTAAGCGGTGCACATAGAGGGTCAGAGGGTGCCGACAGTGTTTGTGGTGATGGCGGTGCTGTTTGTAATTTTCTAGGCGGCTTTATCCAAGACTGCGACGACGCAACTTATTGGCTGCGATCATCAAATGATGTTCAGGTCAGAAACAACGCTAACGCTCCTTACAGAACAGTTTGGTTAACCGGTGGCTACGAAGCGATTTTCGGCGCAAGCGCTTGCCTAAGCGGTGAAGATGACGGCGTCGTACAATTTGCCAGTATTTACGCGTGTGGCGGTGACCCGACTCGCAGCTATAACAAGTCGAATGTATGCGGTAATGGAAACAAGCAAGAGTCCTCAGGCTTCAAGAATTTAGATACCGCCCACGAAAACCACAGTGACATTCGTGACGCCAGCGACTCCGCAACACGGCGCCAAATCCCAGATGGCATATGGAAATGCGGAGGCTCACCCTGCCCAGCTAACACCATCGTCAACAGCTCTATGACCACCGCCGAATTTATCTCACAACTTTACTAAGGACCCAGATCATGAAACACCTATTCATCATTTCATTATTATCTTCACTGATCTCAGTATCTGCGTTCGCAACACCAGAGCTTGATGCGATGATCAAAGTCCTCGACAACACCATCGAAGACTATAACACCCGTGCACGATACCCCGACAACTCGCGCGCACTTAACAAACGCGAGCTTGACCCAATATTGGCGCGATTAGCGGCTGACCCACACTCCGTACGAGGCCCCTCTGAAAGCGATCCTGTTGTCACTTTCTGGCCCGAAAAACAGAGTTTTCAATACCCTGAACCCGTCGTGCTTTATGCCACCGTGGCACCTGAACAAGAAGGTGAGACCCTGAACAAATGGTTCTCTCGATACGTAGTGAACTCCCTGGTGGCGGATATTGAAAACCAGCAACGGCAACACGTTACATCAATTTCGTTTGCCGACGATGGTAAGGGTGCGGATGCTCGTAGAGGTGATGGCATATACACGGCCTCGTTTGATCTGGGCACTCAACATCAACCCGATATTGCGGCTTCATTTCTGGTAAAAATCCAAGCCGAGACAATAGACGGCAGATGGATACAGGGCTCCTCCGGATTTCTATACAGCAACCCTCACATCCGCACCACAGGTAAGTTTAAGGAGGTGCGTAAAAACGGTGATTTACAGATCGCTGTTGAGGTAAATGTGGATCAAGAGGGTGAATTTCATATAGCAGGAAGCCTATACAACAGAAAAGGCGACGCCATCGGGTGGGCACAAAACAGAACGAACTTGACCAAAGGCAAGCATTGGCTGCCCCTAGACTTCTACGGATTGATGTTTAACGATCATAAAGTCTCTGGCCCGCTTACCCTTAAAAATCTGAGCCTTTCAAACGTTTCAAGTATTCCAAATGCAACAGCCGATTTGCTTGAAAACGCTTATCGTACAAAACCTTTGAGGTTTTCCACCTTTCGAAAGTCCGAGTTCAAAAACCAACGAATGAAAACACTGGCAAGCAAGATGGAAAAAATGCGTGACAGGCTAAATACGCGCCGACTTGAGCTAAAAGACCGGCAACTCAACTAAACCTGAAGCAACACGATATTAAGAACAAAGGCCTCCTCACGGAGGCCAATTACTTCTATGCTCATCAAGCATTAAAAACACGTACCTTTGCCCCTAAAATCCGCCTAAACCCTCTAAAAATCAACGAATTACACGCTAAACCCCAACCCAGAACCTAAATTAACGCCTTTATGTCGCGAAACTGTAAATTCTGGGCCATACTCCTTACATATTTGCATAAGCAGTAAACCGGTTCATAACTCTTCCAAGACAGGGCTTTCTAGACAGATGCAATTGGACAATATCGCTCTCATTGCTGCCGCTGAAGTCGCCGCTGTGCTGCTTATTTTTTGCATCATTCTGCTATATCAAAACAGATCTCTACGTAATCTCATTAAAAAGCTCCAAAGTCGAATGACCGAGCTTGTTGGGGATCTTAAAACCGCAAAAACATCACCCCCAGCACCTGAAGCTGCCGCCGATTCCCCTCTTGCCTTGTGCAAATCGTTTTTAGACCACGTGGGCGACCAAATTGAAATTACACGCGACCACCACACAAGCCTCAGCCCTGATCGCGATATTGTCTTAGATTTAGCGCCGGACACCGAGCTACCTCGTCGGGCCGCTGCGCTTCGGTATGCGATGTTACTTGCCGAAAAAGAGGCGCTTCTTTCCGTCATAGAATCAGAAGACGAAGAGATCAACTGGTCACTCATCCGCGGTAAATACCAGCAGATATTCGACTTTTACGAAGACTATACCCCCGAAGCGGAAGAAGTCGCCGATCACGCCGATATTGAAGCCCTCAATCAAGAGCTAACCAACGCTAAAAAGCGCATAAACAACCTAGAGAAGTTTAAAGCCCTCTATTTTGACCTTGAAGAGCAATGGGAAGAAAGTAAAAACAAGGCCCAAGCACATTACAACGACCTCAGTGCCATGGCCTCGGAAGTGGAAAATGGCGAAAAATTCGAAAGTGCGCTTGAGGGGTACCACGCCTCCTACGGCAATATAGACAAAATGATTCAACAAGGTGTTGGTGACCCAGAGACCATCATCGAAACGGTCAAAGTAACTGATGAAGCAACCGCTGGAGAGCTGCGCCACCTGCGAATGGTCGCAGCAGATCAACACAAAATCATCACCGAATTGGAAGAAAAGCTTAAAGGCGCCAACTCTGATGAAGAACGAAATGAGATTATGGAAGGCCTCAAAGGCGAGCTCGACAAACAAAAACGTTTTATTCAGGAATCTGAAACCTGCATCCAATTGATGGAAGATGAACTCAACAATGCGCACAAAGAGCTGGACCAACTTAAAGGCCGCCTAAAAGCCCTGCCCAGCCTTAAAACGCAAATGCAAGAAATGCGAAAGCAAAAGGACGAGTACGAACTCAAAGTCTATGCCCTCACTTCAGAAAACAGAAAACTGACCAAAAAGCTCAAAGAAGATAAATCATCCACACCTGTTGATAACGGGGAAGCCGCAAAACTGAAAAAAGAAGTCGCAGACCTAGAAACACGCTATGCCAACCTAGAAGAAAAGTATCTCGATCTAAAATTAAAGCAATAACACGATAAAATTCGTACAGCTATCGACCATCCTCCTCTGAAAATTTGACAATGTTCGCCAAAGGACTGAAGATCTAACGCACCGCTGAAAATAATAACGAATGCGCCATGCAGACACTCTTGCCAGAAAACGACGATCACGCACTCGCGACCCCATTTCAAAAAAATGAACTTCGGGCGATCATCTGCTTTGCGGCTTCAGCAACGGTCGCCTCCAATAGCTTTCTCTCATCCCCATCCAAAATTGAATTGGTATTAATGGCCGTCGCGTTTAGCTACACATTAATCAGCTACTTCTATTTGAAATGGGTGAAGATGTCTCAATTCGATAAGGTATTTGACTACCTGTCGTCGGTGGATGCCATACTCATTGGCTTTATTCTGAGCTTTGTTCAATTTAACGTCCTTCCCACCTTACTCTTCATTATTATGATCCAGTTCAACGCCCTAATTATTGGTGGTTTACGAAAATGGATGGTAGATAATGTCGCATTTACCTGTGGCGTGGGGCTGACCTTTTTATTTTTCCAACCACAATGGAAATTTTCCACCGATGTTACTATCGGCGTCGCAAGTGCCATCAGTATTTTTACGTATTTTTGCGCCTATGCATTCTATTTGCATTCTCACATTCGCCGACTCGAATTAGGCTCGAAACAGCTCGCCAATGAAACAACCCTTCACAAACTGCGAACATATAAACTATCCCGCTATTTAACGCCTTCCGTATGGAAAGCCGTCAATGAAGGACGCGAAGATTCATTAAAAACCGAACGAAAACGTATCACTGTATTCTTTTCCGATATACAAGGTTTTAGCTCGCTATCAGAAGAACTTGAATCAGAAACCATCGCCGCACTACTCAATAACTACCTGGCTGAAATGACCAAAATCGTTTCCCATTACAAAGGTAACGTGGATAAGTTTATGGGTGATGGATTGATGATTCTATTTGGGGACTCCCATAGCCAAGGTTTAAAGGCCGATTGTGTGCGCTGTGTCTCTATGGCGGTAGAAATGCGCAAAAAGATGAAAGAGCTGCAAAACAAATGGTACAACCAAGGCATTAAAAAACCATTGCGTATCCGTATGGGCGTCAATACGGGTTACTGTACCGTCGGCACCTTTGGTACAAGTCATTATATGGATTACACCGTACTCGGCACCCACGTAAATCTTGCAAGCCGTTTAGAGTCAGCTGCGGACCCAGGAGAAATATTAATATCCCACGAAACGTGGTCGCTCGTAAAAGATACAATCATGTGCCGTGACAAAGGCGAAATATCCGTCAAAGGGTTTAGCCACCCGATCAAGGTGTATCAAGTAGTCGATTTTAGAAAGAACCTCGGGCGCAATCAAAGCTACTTTGAAGAGAATACCGAAGGCTTTTCCATGCACTTGGATTTAGACAAAATCCGAAATTACGATAAAGAACGTATCGTAGAATCTTTAAAACTCATCGTTGACCGCGTTAAAAACAAAATCGTCTAGCAAAAAAACTCAACGCTTACTGTCGGGCCACGCGTTTAAAGGGAATCTCTCGTTCAACATTTGTACGAAAGGGATTAATATCTAAGCCCCCTCGCCGCGTGTAACGGGCGTATACACTTAACTCATCGCATTCACACTGCTGCAATAAATCGCAAAATATACGCTCAACACAGTTTTCGTGAAAATCTTGATGCTGTCGGTAGGAGACAACATATCTAAGAAAACTTTCGGGGGAAATTTCCTTGCCCGAATACTCTATCCAGACTGATGCCCAATCTGGCTGACCAGTCACGGGGCAATTACTTTTTAACAAGTGGCTATACAAACCATGCTTAGTGACCTTGGTTTCACTGCTTTTCAATAAACCAGGAGAAGGTGAATACTGATCGATATTTACTTCAAGACGGTCGACACAGTCTCCAGAATTTTTTTCTGGATCTGCAAAATCCTCTAGCGGAAACAAGCTAACCTCAACTTGCCCATCCGCTTTTAAAGAAAGATCCTGGACCAAAGTATTCTGCACATGCTCCCAGCTATCAAATTTCGTCTGGTTAAAAGAATTCAAATAGTATTTAAAGGATTTCGATTCGATTATATTGGCGCTAGCCGCAGGGAAAGAAAACTCAGCAATGGCCACTTCTGGCTTACCCGACGTACCCAACCAGGATAGTTCATAACCCGTCCAAATATCGGCGCCATGAAACGGCAACACTTCATCGAGACCCAACTCGGCACGTGAGAGCTGTCGAGAAATGGGCTCCAATAACGATGCGTCATATGTATCGGGATATAAAGACTTTTGTCCTAGGGTAATGTTATTTGTCATATATCATCTCGCAAACTAGCTGCGTAGCCTCTTACCATTCTCTAATAAATAAAGCGCGTAACAAAAAAGTGCCGCAAGAAACCCTGCTATCCCTAAAAAAGACGCCGTGATACTCACATCAGATACGCCCAAAAAACCAAAACGAAATGCGTTAACCATATATAACACGGGATTCAATTGGGATACGCTTTGCCAAAAATCTGGTAACAGATCGATGGAATAAAACACACCGCCTAAGTAGGTCAGAGGCGTTAATACAAAGGTCGGAATAATCGATATATCGTCAAACGAGTTTGCGTAGATCGCATTAATCAGCCCTGCTATCGCGAACAATAAAGCCGTTAGAAAGATTACTCCAACGGTGACCGCAATATTGTGAATATGCAGTTCCGTAAAGAATAAAGACAAACACGTCACAATCGCGCCAACAAATAATCCTCGTAAAGCCCCGCCTAAAACAAACCCTAATAAAATAATGTAGTTGGGTGTCGGGCTAACTAATAGCTCTTCAACACTTTTTGTAAACTTGGCACTATAAAAGGAGGACACAACATTAGAATATGAGTTGTTTATCACGGACATCATAATCAATCCAGGGACAACAAAGGCCATATAATCAAACCCGCCCATTTCACCAATACGTGAGCCGATCAAGCTGCCAAAAATCAAGAAATATAACACCATGGTTATGACCGGAGGAATGAGCGTTTGAACCCATATCCGCATGAAGCGACGAATTTCCCGACGAAAAATAGTACGGAATGCGGTGAACTGAGCACTAGCTAACATGCGTATTCTCCTCAGCATTCTTATTCACCAATGATACAAACAACTCTTCCAAGCGATTCACCTTATTACGCATACTCAATACTTCAATTGACGATTTCGATAAACCCTCAAACAAGGCGTTAAGTGACTGACCTTTATCCACCTCGACCTCGATACACGTTTCATCCACTTTATTGATGAAGTAACCAGCGACTTCGGGACAGCATGGTACAGGGTTTTGAGTATCCAGAATAAAGACCTCTTTATTGAGCTGTTTAAGTAAATCTTTAACACTGGTATTTTCAACGATTTCGCCATCGCTGATAATCGCAACGTTACGGCAGAGGCTTTCCGCCTCTTCTAAATAGTGCGTCGTTAATATAATGGTTGTACCAGCCGCATTAATTTCTTCGAGAAATTCCCACATTGAACGACGAAGCTCAATATCAACACCCGCCGTGGGCTCGTCCAAAATCAACAATTTGGGCTCATGCACTAATGCACGCGCGATCATTAAGCGACGTTTCATTCCCCCAGAGAGGTGGCGGGCTTGCTCATCACGTTTATCCCACAAGCCTAGCTGCTTAAGGTATTTATCTGCACGTTCAACCGCTAACTGACGGGGCAAGCCAAAGTAGCCCCCTTGGTTAATTAAGATATCTTTAATTTTTTCGAAAACGCTAAAATTAAATTCCTGTGGCACAATCCCCAGAGACTGTTTTGCTAAAGAAAAATTTTCATCAATATCATGGTCAAATATTTTTACTTTGCCTGAAGTCTTTTTTACCAAAGAGCTAATAATGCCAATGGTGGTAGATTTTCCTGCCCCGTTTGGGCCAAGTAATGCAAAAAAATCGCCTTGCTCCACTTTCAGGTCAATACCTTTTAAGGCCTGAAAACGGTCACCATATACTTTGTGCAAGCCTTGAATTTCGAGAGCCAAGGTCATATTCTAAAACCTAATTTAATTGAAACTTTGATTATGCCGAACACAAGCTACCAAACGTACCACCGAAAACTTCTTCAGCAACTCGCAGAACAGATTAAAATCACTCCGCCGTTTAATGGCGACGAGATGGACGAACTTCAAGCAAACTTCTTAGAAAAACTCGATCAAGTCCAAGAGTCAGATACACCCGCGGCCGAACAGCTTGATCTGGGGCAGTGGCTGCTTTCACAGCTCGTTGGAAACTATCAACATCTCATGCCCAGCGTGCCTCGCGCGTTGTTTTGGTATTTTGGCGGCGATTGTATGCACTACTTGGGAGATGAAGAAATTACACACTTCCAAACGCTCGAGGAGCGCTATCATGAACTGTTAGCCGCCGAAGAGGAAGACGCAGAATACGAACAGCTTGTTCTGTTGGTCGAACAGGAGGAAAAAGGGCGCCTGCACTAAGCTCCTCCTCTGACGATTAGGGGATGGGTTGATGTTTACGGGATATCTGAGGCATGGATGCCGAAGCTAAGCGTATAGGGACATATTCACAGCGCTCCCGTAAATATCAAGCCATCCCCGTAGCTCATTACCTCCCGGTCTAAGTGTTCACATCGAGAAACGAACTACCCGCCCCCAAGTAAGCCCACCTTTAAGTTTTCAGCCCGATAGATCACTTTATCATCGAGTATCACGCACCCGTCAGCAATACCCATCGCAAGCGGTCGAGTAATTACCCGTTTGATATCAAGCACATAGCGTATCGCTCCCGCATCAGGAAAGATTTGGCCACTAAACTTCACACTCCCGACCCCTAAAGCTCTCCCTCGGCCAGGTAAACCAGACCAACCGAGAAATACACCTAGTAACTGCCACAGCGCGTCCAAGCCTAAGCAACCAGGCATTACTGGGTCGTTTTTGAAATGACAAGGGAAAAACCACTGCTGAGGTGTCACAGCAAAAGCGGCTTCTAACATACCCCGATTGAACGCCCCTCCTGATTTTGAGATATGAGTGATTTGATCAATCATCAACATTTCTGAATTGGGCAGCTGAGCATTACCCTCGCCAAAAAAGGACCCTTCGCCCATTTCGAGAATATCTGCATGCGAAAAAAACATAAACGAACTCCATAAGCTAAATCGTCATGGCAGTATCGCGGGAGTAGGTTAATCCGTATTGTATAAATCGGACTGAAAACGCTTAAAGAAAGCCTCTGGGTAGGCACTCAGATGCTTCTTGAAGTCTTTTAGAAGGTGGGCCTGATCAAAGTACCCGTATATATCCGAAGCGACGAGGGAGCCTGACGGGACCTCAGCCAAATACTTGCACACATTTTGTAAGCGTATCACCTGAGCAAAGCGCTTAGCGCTCATCCCTATATATGTGGCAAAAATACGGTTGAGTTGACGAGGACTCACGCCTAATTTATCGGCCAAACCCTCTCCAATACAAAGCTCCCCCTGAGAGGAGTAGATAAACGCTAGGGCCGTATCTAAAACACTAGCGTTTTTCTTCTCAGTGCGCTCGGTCTTCTGCGCGCGCCCCAACAAAGACTCCGCCACTGCGACTCGCCTCTCGAAGGAGGCGGGATAGAGGCGAGTATGCATCTGCGATAACGCGCTCCGCTTGAGGCATGACGTATCGATGACCTGGTCCCGAGTATCACGTAAATCAAGACCAAATAAGCGATGTAAAGCACCTGGCACAAAACGCACGCCGAAATAGTCTCCCGCTTCGGGCAACGTAAATTCTGTTACCTTCGTCATTGCTGTTACCAACTGAGTCGAATGCTTACTGATAAAAAGGGAGGCGATACCATCAGGAATCACCGGATATGGCGTCGGCTTATCGACGGAGACTTGGACAAAAGAGTGAATATACTGCCTCAAACGTACAGAAGGTCTTGAGACACGTGTGCGCAGAGCAAATATGCGACTACCCTGAGGCGTGAAAAGCGGTTGAAAAGGCTCAAAAGAAAGCATATCACCTAACTCGGCGGGCAGCAGAAATCGGAAAAAACTTAGTCAATAGAGGGTACCGGAGGTTCAGAGATAACGCCACACGGACCAAAGAAAAAGTGACAGGCAGAAAAAAACCAGCACAAGGCTGGTTTTTCGAATTGGAGCGGAAAAGGAGGCTCGAACTCCCGACCCCAACCTTGGCAAGGTTGTGCTCTACCAACTGAGCTATTTCCGCACTTGAAATTGGCGTCCCCAAGGGGATTCGAACCCCTGTTACCGCCGTGAAAGGGCGGTGTCCTAGGCCTCTAGACGATGGGGACAGGACGCTAATCTCAAAGAGGGGCGCATTCTATTGAGCATCCGAGTCCCTGTCAACATCTTGCTTAAGGATTTTTTTCTCCATATGCAGAAACAAACTCAAAAACACAAAATGCTTAGTTTTTAAGCACTTAACGCGTAAATTAATTGGCCAATTATTTGCGTCTACCCCCCTCACTGACTAGCCTTGGGTATATAGAGAGGAACAAAGCTGCGCTTATGTCTACCGCTTCCATCATCGTTATCATCGTTATATTACTGGGTGTACTGGTAAGCTATGCCTTCGTCCAACAAACGGTGCAAGCCAAACGAGAGCAGCGTATTCGCTTAACTAGCGCGCTAAAATCACGCTCACGAAGCTTCAAATTCATGCTGAATGGCTTTCCTCAGGGCTTTCTCACCAAAGAGCTTAAAATACTAGTACAACGCAGTTTAGCTGACGTATGCGAACAATTATCCAAGTTAGATCCTGGAGACCCTTCCCACTTACAAGACCTTCAGATCGTCAACTCACAGATGGCCGAAACCCAGCGACAAGCTCCTGTTTCAGCGCCACCCACGCTCGACAACCCACAACAAATAAAAGATGTCCGAGCCTGCTTAGAAGAGCTTCATAAATACATATATAAACTGGAAGCGAAACAAACGATCCCCCGCAACCAAGCCCAGGTTTTTCGCAATCAAATTAAAGCACTGTCATTACAAGTCTCCGTTGATGGTCATGTTCTAAATGGCAATCAAGCACGGCAAGCCGGTAAAACCAAGCTCGCTATTCATTACTTCGATCTTGCGCAAAACCTTATCGTGAGAGAGTCAAAATCTGATGTCATGAAAAAACGCCTAGACCAGATTAAAGCGATTGTTGCTCAACTAAAAGAACGCCTAACCGACGAAGAGCAATCAGCCCCTATTTCGGCGGAAGATCAAGACCAAGCCGAAGAGGTCCAGGGCGAATGGGACAAATTCTCCTCAGATCAAGAAGATATCTGGAAGAAGAAAAACGTTTACGACTAATGATTTCTTGTTGAGACTACTTTTTTAGATACGCAGACTGAAACCGTTCAATCCTTTTCGCATTTGCCCCCAAATCACTTACACCTACCCGTGATACCGAGCGCATATCAATTACGCTTCCGCTATCAGTCTGCCTCACTCGAACCACAACATCATCAACAAAACCAAACAGTGCCGTACTTTCTGACGCTTCAAAGGTAAAGGTTTCAGGACTTTGATAAATCACTTGCCAACCCAAATTCTCCGCAACTCGCAGAGCTTTTTCATAGGCTGTAACGGCGGGGTCAACAACACTGAGCGGCGCTAATGTCGTGTAATGAGCGCGCTGTAAATCCATCACCTTCGCCGAAGGGGTTTCCAAACTATTTTCAGAATCAGTACGCAAGGTTTTCGCATGCACAAAATGAAGCGGATCGTTTAGATCCGTTGAAATATCATGAATTTTCGGTACCTTAAACCCCGCCCCAACAAGCAAAATAACCAACACCAAGGGCACGGCGCCAACAGCAAAGGTCGCGGCAGATAAGCTACGCACATCCGCCGAAATAACGCCAAACGACAATAACAACACCACTAAGGCCACGGCAGACAGTAATGCCGCCACTAATAAAGCGAGCGAGAAACCACCAAAAGCCAATTTAAACGGTAAAAATTGAAACCGCTGGGCAACCATAGCGAACAACATAACTACCACAAGAATACATTCAATATTGAACAGCGTTTTTATCATTATTGTGCTCCAGATTCGGCTGAAAATGTTAAGTGCTTGTCGTTTAGGTGACTGCCTTACGTAGCAGTAAAGGATACGATACGGCTAATTTCAGACAACGGACGACCACTCTCCGCCTGCCATGTTAAAAATGCCTTTTGAACGTCTAAAAGATCCGCTTTCGAGGTGGGCTCTTTCTCAATTACACCATTGTTTTTTAATACCGCCACCACGTCACGCGTCAACTTAAAGGTATCTTTCCCGACCATACGTAAAAACGATGAGCCCGAAGCGCCACCGAGGTGTTTTCCTTTTTTCTTTAGATCCCACCACAGCAACAATGTTTGATCAGGAGTCCAATGCGCCAAGTATGCGCCAAAACCGCCGTGCTCTCGTGATTGCTCAATCACAAACTGCGCGTTCGCTCTTATGGATAATAATTTACCGCGGTGTCGAATAATGGCCGTATTTTTCATTGCGGTGTCGATATCGTCATCGCTTAACATCGCACAGAAAAATGGATCAAAGTCTTTAAATGCTGCCTCGAAGCCAGGCCATTTATTATCCACCATCGAATGTTTTAATCCGGCTCTGAATATACGGCGCGACATATTAGATAAATAATATTCATCGCTCTTCGCTTTTAATTCTTCATCGCTACAGACCTCAGGAAGTAGGCCTTCAACTTCGTCCTCACCGCCTTTATGTAAGCAAGCGAGCTGATATATTTCGCTGAATTTCTTCATGTGTTACTTAATTGTTTCCTCTGCATCCTCAAAATCAAGAGACGCGGAGTTGACGCAATATCGCATTCCGGTAGGGGCCGGCCCATCGGAAAACACATGCCCCAAATGAGAACCACAAGTCGCGCAGACAATTTCTGTACGGCTCATCATCAACGAAGTATCCGTATGTTCAACAACCGCCTCAGATGACGCAGCCTGATAGAAACTTGGCCACCCTGAGCCAGAGTCATATTTGGCGCCCGACTTGAACAAAACATCACCGCAACACTTACAGCGATACTGGCCTTCACCTTTATGATCCCAGAAACACCCCGTAAAAGGTGGCTCGGTGCCCTTCTCTCGGCAAATGCGGTATTCATCTGCCGAAAGCTTATCTCGCCAGTACGCATCGTTTTTTAAAGAATCATCTGCCATAATCGCATCTCATAATATGGAAGGTTTAAGGTACAAGTCTTAAGCACTCTAAACTAACTCAAAACCTGTGAAAACAATACTGAAATCGTTATGCAACGGATTAACAAATCGGAAAAACTAGCAGACGTCTGCTATGACATTCGCGGCCCCGTACTTGAGCACGCAAATCGCTTAGAGGAAGAAGGCCATCGTATATTAAAACTGAATATCGGTAACCCTGCACCGTTTGGCTTTGACGCCCCAGACGAGCTTATCGCGGACGTTATTCACAATATGCGAAATGCCCAAGGCTACATTGCATCCAAAGGTTTGTTTGCCGCCCGTAAGGCGATTATGCAGGAGTGTCAGCAGCTAGACATCCCAGGTGTAGATGTCGACGACATTTTCCTAGGCAACGGCGTCAGCGAACTCATCGTCATGGCCTGCCAAGCTTTACTTAACACTGGCGATGAAGTGCTCATCCCCTCTCCAGACTACCCCCTGTGGACAGCTGCAGTGAACTTGTCCGGCGGCAACCCCGTGCACTATCGCTGCGATGAAAGTGCCGACTGGTATCCGGATATTGACGATATTAAATCCAAAATCACGAAAAAGACACGCGCGCTCCTTGTGATCAACCCCAACAATCCTACCGGCGCCGTATACAGCAAAGAAATGCTGGAACAATTGGTGGCGGTTGCGCGCGAACATAAGCTCGTTTTATTTGCCGATGAAATTTACTCGAAAATTTTATACGAAGACGCCGAGTTCATCCCCATGGCAAAAATTGCACAAGATATGTTGTGCATTAGCTTTAATGGCCTATCCAAGTCCTACCGTTTAGCGGGTTTCCGTTCTGGCTGGATGGTCATCAGCGGCGCCAAGGAGCAAGCAAAAGGCTATATTGAAGGCCTAGAGATGCTTTCATCGATGCGCCTCTGTGCCAATGTGCCGGCAATGTATGCCGTGCAAACCGCATTAGGCGGCTATCAAAGTATTAACGAGCTGATCCTGCCTGGCGGCCGCTTACTTGAACAGCGAAACGCCGCATGCGACGCCTTAGAAAAGATTCCTGGCATTAGCTGTGTACGGCCAAAGGGAGCAATATACCTATTCCCTAAAATCGACAGAGAGATGTACGACATAAAAGATGATCAGAAACTGATTTTGGATTTTCTGTTAAAAGACAAAATTCTTCTGGTACAAGGCACTGCCTTTAACTGGCCAGATCCTGACCACTTCCGTATCGTATTTTTGCCTCAGGCAAATGAGATAACGGAAGCTATCGAAAAGTTCGGCACTTTCTTACAGGCCTATAAAAAATAAAACCAACGAAGGCGCACTGAAGCTGATTCTCGCATCATGAAAGAACCTATTGGCGACTTGCATATTGACGACTTTTGTAAAGACACGGCAAAAATATTACTGATGCTGTTTCGTCGTTTTCCCGTAAAAACGACGCTTTACGTAGAAGATATATCCGGACCAGACACTCCAGATGAGTTCGGGCTTCACAGTCCGCGCTTTGAATCTTGTTTTAGCGCCATGGTGTGGCTCAAAGATGCCGACTACATCCACTACGCCACTGCAGTAAAGCAGGAGGCCGTAGAAGAAGCTGTATTGTCCCACAGAGGCTTTAATTTACTGACAAGCATTGATGACGAAGCACACTTAAACGCCCATACAGAGCCCAGTAATCAGTCTGAGCCGCCTATGGGGCGTCGTATTGACCATATCAAGCATACAATTCAGTACGGCTCATCAGAAGCGCTTAAAATATTGGTCCTGCGGTATATGATGAAATCACGGGATTTCCTATAGCACTCGCCCTCCCTTGCACCAGACCTACCCCTTATTGCCAACCATACACGTAAAAAACTGCCCGCTTTAGTCGTGGAAAATGCCGCTAAAAGCGTCTCCTGTGTTGCGGGCACGAATGAACAAAATCGACCCCTCATTTGCTGCTACACTTTAAAAAGGTCCCATATTTACATGTCAGAAAAACAGCAAGTTGATGCGCACTTAAATAGTTATTACTCTCCTCGATGGACGCGAACGGAATGTTAATCGTCATAACAATTCAAATACTCCTGACGCTTGCCGCATCTGCTCTCGTTATTAAATACTTCGCCGCTCAAAGCGCCACAAAGTCGCGCATCACCTTTCAAGGCTTTAGCTTTGCGATTTTGGGCGTAAGTCTGATCACGCTCTCAATGGCAGGTTTGCTGATAGGCGCCACTCTCGTACCACCAGAATATCTACTCCCGCTTACGCCACAAGAACAATTGATTACCTTCTCTGTACAAGTGGGAACACTCTGCGTTCTTACTGCGTTGTTTGCGCAACTAAACCAGCGTAAAAAATGGTTAACACTCGCCGCCAAGGGGATGGATAGCCCCATCAAAAACTCAGATCCACAAGAAGCGCAACAAACCCCCTCGGCCTTAGATATTAACGACAGCCCCCGATTCGATGCTTTTTTTCATGACAGCCCTGCACACTTTTTAATCATTAACGCACAACACACCATCATCGACTGCAACCGCACCTTTGCGCGCTTTATTGGTGAAACATTGGAAGCGATCATCGGAAAGTCGCTCTACGCGCTCGTCGAAGAAGACGAGCAAGACCGTCTAAAGCATCTAACCGTAGAGAAAGTGCAACGAAAGAAAATCTCATATGAGATTGATATTCGTTTGAAAAATCGCGACAACGAACCACTTTGGGTGAAACTGCTACCTCGCATTGTTGCCCTGCCGGATGGAGATGAAGGCTTATTGCTACTTGTCCAGGATATTCGCGAATCAAAAAGTCTCGCCGAACTCATCTCGTTCCACTCTCAATACGATGAGCTAACCATGCTGCATAATCGCGAGGGCTTAGAAAAGTATCTTGCAAAAGCGCTGTCCATTGCCAAGGACAGCGGTGGGCGCATCGCGCTTTTCTATATCGATGTGGATCAATTAAAAGTCGTGAACGATACCTGCGGCCACGGCGCAGGCGATCGGCTACTCCAACATCTTGTTTCAATTATTGGCCAAGCCTGTGACGAACGCAGTTTTTTCGCCCGCGTAGGGGGCGATGAATTCGCCATCGTAAAACTGAACAGCTCTGAAGAAGAAGCGAAAAATATCGCTGAGAGTATGCGCAGTGCGGCAGAAGACTTTACCTTTGTATGGGAAACCCACAATTACCGACAAAGCATTAGTGTTGGGGTGGCCCTAAGCTCCCCCAGCCTAAATAATGTTATTGACCTGCTCGGCGCTTCAGATGCCGCCTGCTACACCGCAAAACAAGATGGCAAGAACCGCGTCGTGGTTTACGCCGAAGAAGTCGATAGCTCTCACCATAATCGCCTAGATATGATGTGGGTAAGTCGCCTACAAAAAGCCATTCAGGACGGCGCATTCGAACTCTATTTTCAGCCCATCATTAAACTGGATGATGAGGATTCCGAGCATGTTCACTATGAATTTTTAATACGCTATGTCGACGAGAAAAATCAGCACATTTTGCCTGGTGAATTTCTGCCTGCGGTTGAGCGCTTCGGCCTTTCTGAACAAATAGACCTGTGGGTCCTTACGACCGCGTTAGACTACCTCGACAAACACCCAGAACACACCACGCTACTAAATTGCTGTTCAATTAACTTAACCAGTCAGTCCATTGCTAACCCGCGGATACGCAGTGCTATTTTACAGGTTGTCGAGAGCTATACATTCCCGAGAGAAAAAATCTGCTTCGAAATTACAGAATCAAGCGCAATCCAAAACCTTAACGAAGCAAAAGATTTTCTGAACGAATTAAAAACCCTAGGCTGCAACCTCGCGCTAGATGATTTTGGCACAGGCTTTTCGTCTTTTGGTTATCTTAAAAATCTACACGTTGACTACATCAAAATTGACGGATCGTTCGTACGTGATATTACGAAAGATAAGTTTGATCGTGCGATGGTGTCATCCATCAATAACATCGGCAAAGAAATGGATATCGCCATTATCGCGGAATATGCAGAAAGCCACGAAATTATTCAACTATTACAAGAAATGAATGTGGATTTTGCCCAAGGCAACGCGATCCATGAACCGATGCCACTCTACCGCCTAGAGGACTATTACAACAACTAATATGCTTTCCTCCAAGCTAGCCCCCCAAAATTCCCGCCAGACGTTTCACGCGCGCTGAAAAACAAGCATCTTCAACTCCCGCCCAGGATCACTTTCGGGAAATGAAGGTAAAGGCTCCAAACGTTCAACAAACACAAAGCCCTCTGCACTGCCTTCAATCATCGTCTTAAAATCATCAACACGCACTTCCGGTGCGTTTAAACACGCGAGAAAAACACCCTCTTCGGACAATAAAACATCCATCTTACGAATTACTTTTTCATAGTCTTTTGAGGCGATAAAACTACCTTTTTGAAAACTTGGTGGATCGATAATGACGATATCGTAAGGACTGTATTTCTTTAACTTTCCCCAAGATTTGAAAATATCATGGGATAAAAACGTCACATTATTGCTTTCCACCTGACTAAGATGATGGTTACGCTGACCACGCTGTAACGATTTTTTACTTAAATCGATATTCACGACCGAATGCGCACCCGCCGCCTTTGCGACAACGGAAAAAGCACAGGTGTATGAGAATAAGTTCAATACGCTTTTGCTTTGGCAGCGAGTTTCTAACCATTGGCGCGCAGGCTCGATATCCAGAAAAAAACCTGTGTTTTGCTGGGAGAATGATAAACCGAACTTTAATTCACCCCGTGTGGCAAAAGCCTCTTCGGGCACGGCACCCACAATAGCGCTGATGGGCGCGTCTTCCTGGTCTCGCCTTTGAATCAACACTGCATTAATATTTTTTGATGCTGCATTATTAAAATAATGAATCAAAGTCTTTTGGAGATGCTCGACAAGAGCATCAGACACATCTACGTCTGAAGATCTAAACACCGTCGCCAAAATTAAAGGGGAGAAGTAATCCACATTCACCCAGTCTAAACCTTCGTGACACTTCCCTCTCCCGTGAAACACTCTCGTAGCATCTAGCGGAGTATCCGCGTCAAGGACGCCACTCTCTTCTAGCGCTGACAACAGAGGCTGAAAGTCTTGCCATTGCTCTCCCATTACAGTCGTCCTAAACGATACAGCACTTGATCATGATACCCCGTGATGACGGGAATCAAACCCTGCCATTGTGCATCCAACGCCGGATCATTACTGTCCATAAGTAAGGGCCGTTTTTCCAGCGCTTCTAGTTTAGTTTTTGTCATTACGATCCAAAGGTTATCTCGACCAACACGTCGTAACACTTTTGGTGAAAGCTGCTGATTACCTCGCCCCAAAATATGACCTTGTCCGCCAATCGCCGTCAGCACAATTATCACGTTTCCTTCATGGTCTGAAACCAACGCTTCTAATTCCACAGCCGTCACATCTTCTGCAATTAGGTGACCGCTTTTAAAAACATCCACCCCCAGTAATGTGCCAGGGCAATGCATCTCTTGCTGAATAAATTGTGTAGTAGAACCTGTAGCAAAAATAATCAGCGTTGTATCACCGTCGCAATCCTCTATGCGCTCTGCCACTTCAGCGGCAATATCGGCCAATACAAGTTCATCCACTTCGACCCCACCAGATTTAACTGCCTGTATATAGCGCACTTCGTCAGGCACTAACATAGCGCCGTAGTAACGGCTTTTTACAACATTTTTTTGCAGCGCTTGCTCATCGATATCTCTTACTTCCTGCTCAACTAGGGATACCAACGCACCAGAGACCACTTCGTTAAGTACCGCAGCGGCAGCACTCGGCGTTATCGCAAAAACCCCAGAATGCATTTTTACACCAGACGGCACTCCCAAAACGGGAAACGTTTGCTGCTTATCATTGGATTCCAGCACAGAACACACATCACGCGCAGTACCATCACCCCCGACAAAAACAATAAGGTCCACATGTGCTTGCATTAACAAAGTCACAATTTTTTTTGTATCACCATCACTTGTGCTACTCGAAAGTTCAGAAGACAAAACCCTATATTGTAAGCGGGAGCACTCTGGCAAATAATCCGCCCCCATTACACCTGGCGCGCTCACAAGCTCGAATTGATTATTCTCATCCAATGCAGATAAAAATTGCTTGGCCCGCTCGGGCGCGCGTAAAGTCAAGTCACCCGCGGCCACAGATTCTTTTGTAATCGCTAAATCACTGCCTTTATGCGCAGCAGGGCCACCAGCACCCGCAATGGGGTTCACCAAAAAGCCAACGGTCAGTAATTTACGAGGTAATTCAGTTTTCAACGATAAACCCTAAATCAGAAAATTTTACTTGCGCGCCTTTCGGTAGACCGCGATAACAATAGTGAGAGAATTCTCGGCGTTGCGGGTAATTTTTTCTTAATTGATCAAATGCCGCCGGAATATTTTTCGCAACGCTTCTCAAGGCTGCATCATCTAAAAATGGGTCATACGTATTTAAAATAGCCCGTTTAAACGAGGAGGTTTCACAATCAACCGGTTTTCCTAGCGCTTTACTAACGACAGAAGATCGAATGCCTTGAACAAACACTTCATCTAAACTTAAGTACGCTGTCAACTCATCAAAAATCATCAGTGCGCCCATTAAGCGCCCTTCAAAACTGTAACCCGCTATATGCGGTGTACCAATGGTGATGGATTCAAGCAGCTCGGTATCGATCTCGGGTTCATTTTCCCAAACATCCAACACAACACGTAAATCTGAACGTGTATTTAACACCTGTTTTAGTGCGTTATTATCAACAACGCCGCCTCTACCTGCATTAATTAATACAGCGCCTTTTTTTAAATTATTTAATTCAGTCACACCAAACATATGATGCGTAGGGTGCACCCCGCTATTGGTAAGCGGCGTATGTAAACACACAATATCTGCAGATGCGATACAAGATGGATCGGCCAACTGGCGACCACAACGCTCATTTAAAAAGGGGTCAACAATACGGCACGAAAAACCAATCTTCGTCAGCGCATCGTAAACGCGCCCACCTACATTACCACCACCGACAATCACAACACTTTTTGATGTGATATACGATGTCCCTCCTGGAGTTTCACCTAGGGAATCAAGCAGCCCTAATGTCGACAAGACAGAAACCACATATTGAACCACAGCAAATGCATTGCAACCTGGCGCACTTGTGAATGTAACCCCATGTTCCGAAAGATATTCTGTATCTAAGTGATCCACTCCGATGGTGCATGTTCCTACAAATCCAACATCTGAATCCTTTAATAAAGCCGCGTTCACGTTTGTTACGGAGCGCACCAGCAACACGTTTGCCTCTTTCACATCAGCGCTGTTTACGTGCCGCCCAGACACCAACGACACTTCTCCAATCGGCGAGAACAGCTCTTTAACATAGGGAATATTCTCATCCGCTACCATGCTTATATCTTTATTCATACCCGAGCCGGTTTTCATGACGATAACGCTTCCACTTTTTTCATAAACGAAGAAGGAAAACCCAGCCCCAAAGCCAACTCTAAAATTTCATCCCGCTTCACTTTATTCACACGAGTATCGCCCCACTTTACCGGTACGGCATCCGTTTTAATTTGGCTTAGCTTTAAGGCCATATCAATTTGCTCAGAATATTGCTGTAATTTTTCACCCAAAGATTTAGCGCCACGAATAGGCAATTCATGAAGCGATGCTAGATGCGCTTTAATATCTGCCCACCCCGAATAATATGCCAGCAACGCTTGCGCTGTTTTCGCCCCAACACTCGGCACACCTGGAATATCATCGCTCGTATCGCCAACAAGCGCCAAATAATCAGCCACTTGCTCAGGCCTTATACCATGCTTTTCGATAATATCACCACGAAGTAATGGGGCCTTATCGGGGTAATCCCATAATGAGCCCAGGTCACCATAAACTAACTGCGCAAGATCTTTATCGCGCGTCAGCACGGTATAGGGTTTATTCTGCTTCAAACACAGTTTTGCAAAACAACCGGCAAGGTCATCCGCTTCATATCGGTCAGATGCGAAACTCGGAACACCTAACAGCGCCGTTATTTTTTTACAGGCGAGTAATTGAAAGGCCAGGTCATCGTCTGGGAACGCCCTACTCGATTTATAGTCGGGGTAAATATCGTTGCGAAAACACGAACCTAAACTCTCGTCAAAACACGCGACTACGTTGTTTGGCGACTCGCGCTCTATAAATTTGAGTAACCACAGCGCATAACCATAGACCGTTTCTGTGGGCCGCCCATTGGACGCAAACCAGTTACTCGGCATTGAAAAATAATAGCGAAAAATAAATATCGAGGCATCGATAATATAAAGTTTCGGCTGTATAGACGAAGAGCACATGCCGTCCGAAGAATCCATCAATGAAGATCCTTCAATAGATAGTTCGTTGCGCTTAACGGGGTTGAGACATTAAATTCTTTCGCCAAACTTTCGGCCAGCATCGATGCACGAGCAGGTAAACCCTCTCGGCAATAAGTTATAGTTTGTTCATGTACCGCTTCGATAAACGATTGGCTTGCGCAGGCATCTCCGTCAAGATTATCCACGCTAATACGAAACGGCTGGCCAGATGCAAACGAAAAAATACGCTCCAAAGCTTGAGGCCTTACTTCAACACTTTCGAAGTGTTGCTGCTGCTGAGCGCTTCGCCCATCGGGAGCGTACCAATATCCGTAGTCCAATTGCTCTCGCCTGGAGGCCCCAGCGATACACCAGTGGGCACATTCGTGAAGCGCGCTGGAGAAATAATCATAGCTAAACTCAATCGTATTTAAACCATTCATATCTACCGCTGGACGATAGAGGGGCTCTTCGCTCCCACCCACTAATTCGGTCTGATATGGCGTTCTAAATAGCCGATGAAAGACATCCACAAGCCTATCTAGTCGCGATTTGTCTAAGAAAGTGAATTTTTGTGACATCAAATGATCTAAACTTAAGTACAAGGATTCGGTAACCCGCGTCTTTACGGGGTACCACTAAAGCCACCAAATAAGAGGAGAAAAATAAAGCAAACCCCAAGTATTGTGTTAATGAGAATTACACTATACTGTATGTAGTGTCAGCTAGCGAAGTTGGCATCCCGGCAGCCTCCGGGCTCCTACACCTCAACTTTGGAGGTATAGTATTATGAAGACCTCATCCGATGGTCACAATACGACGGACAACGTGATCGATCTGTTCACGGGAAATTCCTACACGTCTCAATTCGACAAGCGCGTCATACGACTTTCACCTGAACTCGACGGTTTAGAAATGCTCTATTCCAATGAGGTCAGTGGCGATAAGTATTTTAGCCTGAAGATCTTATGCTGGGCACTATGCGCGAATGGTGATGTGGTTGGGCTTGTCCCCTGGCTAGACGATATCATCCCTTGCACGGACATTAACGACCCGCTTAACGGTACATTTGAAGGCTATTTTGATCCTGGTATTGATGAGCTCTTCCTGGAAGCGCCCATCCACAAGATCGTAGAGCTGGAAACTGCTGCTGAATATTACGATTACCAGTGTGAAAACCCTGGCGACGTGGTGCAAGAGGTTCCTGATACTATAGGCACCCATGCCGTGCTAGCGAGTGATGGGTTTAAGTGTTTGACCTTGCAAGAAGTGATTAGCTGGCGACTGCATCATGATGGCTCCCTAAGCGGAATGCTAATTGATGAAGATAAGGTGGAAAGCACGCCTGTGCTCCCTGGGGACGAGTGTTTATACCCAGCTCAATCTGACGAGCAGTTTAAATACTTTTTCCAACACCACATCGCCAACAAAATAAAAGCGGAAGACCCAGAAGCGCTCGCTGCGATTTCAATGTTGGTCGAAGAATCCCGCTAAACAGGCCCTAAATGCCTTCTAGTCTTTAGAACTAGAAGGCAAAGCCGCACCCCGACATTGCGTTGGATTCAACGCTGAGATTTCATGCCGTCTTATGCTGACATCACGCCTAAGGCACTTTACTTATTTAACCGATTTTTTTTCGAACGAGATGGATCAATACATCGCCATCCAGACTTTGATCTAATAACTCATGCCCAAGAAACTCGCAAAACTGCGCGATATCTTTCTTGGTTGAAGGGTCCGTCGCCAATACTTGTATTACCTGACCGCCTTTTGCATCTCTGACCGCTGAATGTAACATCATCACCGGCTCGGGACAGATAAGGCCCTTGGCATCGACTGTAGTGCTAATGTCTTCGTGAAGGCGCTGCTTAGAATCGTCTTTACTCATGTTAATGATATATCTTTTATTCCCGCTTACGAATTAACTAAGTGCTGCGATACAAACCAAAGTGCAAAACACTGACAAACAGCCATGTAGCTGCGCATTGCAATATACGTTATATTTTCATTGAAATTAAGGCTCGTTTCACCGCAAGCCCTCTCTCAATCGCCATTGACGATGGACACTACCACAAAATGATCCATGTATTAATCGAACGCCGAATCGCCGAGGATATGCTATCCACCTATGAGGATGCATCCAAAAAAATCATTCAAAATGCCTATTTTTTACGCGGGTTTATTTCCGCTGAAAACTTTGCCAATACCGACGACATTCATCATCGCTTCATGATATGTAAATGGCGAAGCCAAAAAGATTGGAACTGCTGGTATCACAGTCGAGAACGAATGGATCTTATGAATGGCATCGCGCCGATACTATCTGAGCCGGAAAAAATTCTTATACTCGAAAATTAACAAACACCCGATTAGGCCGACTGGGTTGCGGTCTCTTTTGGAAGTAAGGTAACGGTTTCGCTTTCCTCATCATAGGAAATAAGCACATCGCCAGCATGGATTTTCGGTAACAACTCCCCCACTTTCTCATCTAAGGTAAATTCACGAACCCCATAATCGGTACCTTCACGAATAATGACGGATTCAACAATGGAGCGTAACGCCTCAACAGTAAGTTTTTCGGGGGGGATGATCACGATAAAGGCTCCAAACCAATGAATATCAGGGCAATGCAACATAACCCGCGCATTTTCACGCGGCAACATCAACAGGTGCTTAGCTGCACTTCGCAATAAAGATGTGCAAGGCGAAGTTAGGCCATTATACTAACGGCCATTAATTATAAATAGTGCCAAAAACCTATGCTCTCACATATTCTCGTCAGCGTTATCAGTGATGACAAACCAGGTGTCGTTGAAGCCATCGCCGAGACCATTTCTAACGAAGGCGGCAACTGGCTGGAAAGCCGACTGTCCCAACTTTCTGGCAAGTTTGCCGGCGTCATTCGCTTATCGATAGCGCCTGAAAAAACACAGGCATTGGAAACCAAGCTACTCGAGCTCGACCAAAAAGGGATTTGGATAAAGTGCGAACAAGTTGAAACCGCAACGAAAAACAACACCGAAAATGCTTCGGCCAAAATCCACGTTCTGGGCCCAGACCGTTCTGGCATTGTGAAAGAGCTATCCACAGCCTTGGTTGCACAGCAAATCAACCTTGCGGAATTGGAAACTTCCCTATCGAGCATGCCATATAGTGGCGACCCGCTATTTGAAGCCTCTGGACAATTGGAGATCCCTCTCGGAACAGATCGCTCAGAGCTTCGCGACACGTTAGACCGTATCGCCGACGCTCTGGCGCTTGATATTTCATTTTCAGAAGATGAAGAGCATTAAGCTCTCTTCATCGTTAACAAGAGTCAAAACAAACAAAACGTGAGCGCGACGCATACCACTTGTCGCTTTTATCGACAATTTATCCCTGTTTTAGTCACGGTTATACTCCTTTCAGCATTTAATACTTCTATAGTTTTCAATCACTTAGCAAAATGACGCGCGAAGCCTCATCGATATGACGACTTTGTGTCGCCAATAAGCACTTGATTTACCCTCAAAACTCTCATTAAATGGCTAATAATTAAACAGAGCATCTGTTTGAAAACGGAATTTAATATACTAATAACGACACACTCCAAACCCATGCATATTGACCAGTTATCGCGAATTACCGGTGTCTCAGTGGCTTCGATTAAGCACTATGAGCAGGCTGGCCTGCTGCCTAGCACCACCATATTAGGCGGCAGCGTAAACTATGGAGAACCCCACATACATGCAATCAAACTTATAAAAATGGCGCAAGACATCGGCCTTTCCTTGCGGGAGATCATGTCAGTATTATCAGCTAAAGATTCAGATCAGGGCTCCATCCGGCTAAATCGTGCGCTAATGTTACTTAATAAACGAAGAGATCAAAAACCCGTCCCCCAGGACGCTCAAGAACACACTCATACGATTGATACACTCGAAAAAGAACTCGCGGCGTTGTTTCTCCCCTAATCCGCTCATTTCTAGTAATGACCTCTTAAAATAACAACGATAGAGAAAGCCCCCGTTTAGGAGTATCATCGATACCTGAATGAAACCTACAGGTGGACGTTGAATCGTTTTTATTACCCCATGCTAACACCGGAGTGTTAGCACCTTCGCCAACAGAACGAAACGCCCCCTAAACATGTTTAACAATTAATATAATTCGCATGTATCACAATTATTTTGGACTAAAAGAACAAGCTTTTTCCATCGCCGTAAACCCCCGCTATCTTTATATGAGCCATCAACATAAAGAGGCCCTTGCACATCTATTATACGGTGTGAAGGAAGGCGGGTTTGTCATGCTTTCGGGAGAAGTCGGCACGGGTAAAACCACCATTATCCGCTGCTTATTAGAACAGCTGCCAGCAAATACCGAAATTGCGATCATCCTTAATCCAATGTCGAACATTAAGGAGTTGCTCTGCACTATTTGCGACGAATTCGGCATTATCTATAACAAAGAAGATCCCAGTGTAAAAACACTCACCGACCTCCTTCAGCAGCACTTACTCGACAATCATAAAAAAAGTAAAAACACGATATTATTAATTGATGAAGCACAGCTGCTCTCTGCAGAAGTCTTAGAGCAAATCCGATTGCTAACCAATTTAGAAACATCGACAAAAAAATTGCTTCAGATCGTACTCGTGGGGCAACCGGAACTTAATGAGCTACTCGCACAGCCTCGACTACGACAGCTTTCTCAGAGGATTACCGCGCGCTTTCATCTGACACCGCTCACACTCGAAGAAACTGAGCGCTATATTAGCCACCGCTTATCCGTCGCCGGAATGCCGAAAGATAAAAACCCGTTTACGCCCCGCATCGTGAAACAAATCCATCGTTTTACCGGCGGCATACCTCGTATGATTAACGTCCTGTGCGAACGCACATTAATCGGCGCATACGGTCACAACAAATCCCAGATTGACAATAAAATTTTTGATCTTGCCCGCAAGGAAGTCGAAGGACACCAACAATCTCAAATCAACGCTCCATCTAACGAACCTCCTTACGTGCTTTATGGCATTCTATCTGCCAGCGCAATTGTTGGGCTCGTGATTATCTATTTCATGACGCAACTTATCTTTGGTCACGCTGCGCCAACCCCCTATTCTGAGGATATTCCATACGCCAATAGCGGCCGCTCATCAGAACCCCGAAATGCACAAGCGGTTGCGGCAAAAGGCTCGACCAAAAGTACATTCCCAAATCATAATTTTGATATACCAGACAAAATCAAAGCGCAGGCAAGATTGTTTGAATATCTCGATTTTGACATCAATTCAGACACCCACCCATGCTGGCAAATAAATACTCAAGGCCACCACTGTGGCAAAGCTCAGTTCGATACATGGGATGACATTAGCGCGCTGAACAGGCCTGTCGTTTTAACATTAATCAACCAGAATAAATTTAATTCCTATGCTGTACTGGCGGGTATACAAGACAAACACGCGTTATTAATTGATGGAGAACGAAACCGAAAAATCGTTTCGCTCGAAGAGCTCGGCCCGCTTTGGACAGGAGAAATATTTTACTCCTGGAAAAAACCCAAAGATTTTACCGCCCCTATCTCTTATGGCGATAAAGGAAAGACAGTCTCCGAAGTCGCGAATCAATTTGCACTATTAGATGCACAAACGACACCGCTGACCAAAAACCGATTTAATAGCGCCCTAAGAGATCGAGTCAAACTCTTTCAGCGTGAAAACAAATTAAAAGATGATGGGATACTCGGTGAGCGTACACTCATGAAACTCAATGACAATCTGGGCCTTAGCACCACATTAGAACGCGAGTTTCTTTGATAAAAGCACACCAAATTCCCGAGAACGAACAAAAACATAAATATCGCCTATGTCTCTTATCCTTGATGCATTAAACAAAGCCGACAACGAGCGTAATACGGACGATACGCCATCACTCAGTAGCGACCACGATGGCCAGGTAGAACGCCGCGCGCCCGAACTAAATCCGAAAGTCATATATGGGCTCATTGCAGCCCTTATATTGCTCGTTTGCGTTGTTATCGCACTAATGCTCGGGGGGAAAGGCAACAGCACCGCAAATCCAGCCTCTGTCGATACTGCTATACCAACGAACAACATGGAGGACTCACAATCACCCTCCTCCCTGCAAGCAAACGTACCAACACAGCCCCAGCCTAACCAACAGACATCTACCGACCCAGCTGAACCTAATCGCTATAGCGAAATGAAAGAGAAGCTGATCGCAAAACAATACGATGAAGCCGCAAAAACCGCATCAGAAGAACCTAAATCAACGGCGACCATAGCGGACAAAAAAGTCGCATCGATTTACCAAAAAAGCGCCGAAACTACCACTAAGGCAAAACAAAAAAAGAAAGCGCCACCAAAACCCACCCCCGCGCCAAAGCTGCCCAGCCTAGCGGACTACCCTTCTCTCGATTTCATCGGCGATATGCCCTACGCAAAACAAAAGGCCATTCCCACATTAATGTATAACGATCACAGTTACAGCAAAGACAATGCAACGGTCATATTAAACAAAATTACACGTAGGCAAGGCCAACAAATTTCAGACCAGCTTTTTCTAGAAGCCATTGTGGAAGATGGAATTGTGCTGAAATACCAAGGTTTGCGATTTAAGATTGGGGCTTATAATAGTTGGATTAATATGTAGCTTAAGCGTTAGGTTACACTTACAGAAATGAGGACACTTCCACAATTCGCTCAGCAAAAATATCACCGCTACCGCATGTTGCACTACTGCGAATTGAGTAAAAACTTCTTGGGTCTCCCCCGACAGTATCCACGGCACAGGTGACAGTCGTAGAACAAGATTGTAAGCCATTCGTTGAGAAATTAATTGTGCTGCCGCTTAGTGCTGCACAATTTGCATCTGAAATAGCTCTATCCGTTACATCGAACATTAATCGATTCATACCGTAATATGCGCCACTTTCCGCCGCATAAAATGCCTGCAAGGAAATTCCTTCCGTTACGCTCGCTTGTGAAGACTGCGATGTGATTCTTGTAATTGCTGTAGCTAAAACAGCTACACCGACCACAATAATTGCTGCTGCTGGAATCAAGAACCCTTGGGCATGATGAAAAACGAATCGTGAATTAGGGGACATTTCTCACCAATATCTGTTGGCTTAATGTTATCTGGTTACTGCCATTTGTAAAATCTAATGAGATATTGAGGCTTGCATTAATGTCCTCAGAACCAGGGGATAAAGTAAACGCTTGGCCACTTGTCCCTACATTTTCTGCCATCACACTCGTATCACCACCAGGGTCCAACGCCGAGAGTGCGGTAGTTAACAAACCGTAATTAGAATACCGGTAAAGCGTGGTACCGATTAAACAAAAACGTACAGGGTCATCCGCCAAAAAAATACGTTGATTAATTGAGTTTCGATCGAATACATGAAGGCCCGAGAAATTAACGGTGGTATATATAGGGCCGGCACCAAGTGCTCCCGCTCCAACCCTGCCATTAGGACTACCAGAAGAATATATTTCTGTTGAATCCAGAGCACCAACACTTACATGATTAACGCTGCCTAAGCCAAGAGAGAAAGGCGCTGTAGTAACACTATTAACACCTCCCGCCAAATTTCCACTATCCGGCAATTCATCCAAATAAGTTGTGCCTGCAACGATCGGTAAAAATTCGACGCAATTCCCTGAAGGGCTACTCACCCGCACGCTATTGGGTAAAGCAATACGCATCTGACGTGTCATTTGCTCAATGACCAGGCGCCCTCTATTAATTAATTTACTGCGTTTTTGAACGGTATCGTAGCTATCTATGGTACTCACAATAAACCCAGAACCAATCGATGCAACAATTCCCAAAATAACGAGAACAGTAATTAACTCGACCAAGGTAAAACCACGCACATGAGCATTTAAGTGCGTATGATGGTTTCGAGGAAGACGGCAAGACATAAATCAAAAATTTGTTTTGTAAACGGAAAGGACAAGATCATCGCCACCAGGAAGAGTGGCACTGACTGAGATCCGTCGTGCTTGAGATGCAGGTATGCCCAGATCGCCCCCCGCTTCCGTCACCGATACCGTGAGGGTATGGTTTGGATCATCATTATTAACAAAGTCGTGATAATCACCAATATCATCATAATCGGGATCAGCGACTATACCACTGCAGAGAGGGCCAGAAAGCGTATCACACGCAGGAACGCCGCCCGTAGGTGTGGATTCGTCAAATTTTCTCGCTAAAATTTCGTCCAATTGAGCCTGTGCAAGCTCCAATGCGCGAGCACGAATAACTGGATCGACGCTATTAACGACGGAATATGCATAGACCTTTGCGAGGATACCGACGGCGATACTAACAACAACCAAAAAAATAATTGTTTCTATCAACGTGACGCCGCTGAAACGCTTGAGCCCCATAAAATGACCTCTGAAAATAAAATATCTAAACAACAAACCACTTGTTATTAATATTTAATTTATATATCCCGTTTCCGTAATAGTAATAGCGACAGTTTGCGCGTTCTGAGTTAACGACAATGTGGAAGGCGTAGTCCGACCCAGTCGGTCAAAACTAAATATTGCCGTCGTCAGCGTCTGGTTTGGCTGTAGAACCAATGGGTATTGTACCCCGCCCAGCCGAAGACTGGATTCATCAGAATAGCTTCCATCGCCATCACTATCTTCTCGAATATCCAATTGGTTGGATGAACTGATAACTACCCTCACGCTATTCGTTTGAGACATCGCCCTTTGCTGGGCCGAAAAAAAAGCCGTGACCACTTGGTCACGGCTTGATTGTAGTTGAAAGGTATCACTTGGCATCAAGCTGGAACCAACGGTAGCACCGATGATTCCGATTAAAGCCATCACAGCTATCAGCTCAACTAAGCTAAATCCACAACTGCAGTACCTAAAAACTCGGTGTTTCATAGCCCATTAAGGACATGCAACAATTCCGGGACAAGCCCCAATCAGGGTAAATGTCGGATCGCTATCCCCTGGACCAACAAGCGTGCATGTCGCGGTAGCTTTATCTCCCACCCCACCGCCAGTAAGACTATATCCTGTAGGTAAACCTCCCTCGAGTAGGGTGTCAGCATCAGCACAGTCGTCTATAATCTCAAAGGTGTCGCTACTGAGATTTGCTTCATTTGCAATGTCTACGGCGTGATTAAGCGCACTCGCACTCTCCATCGCACCTGCCATACTCGCCGCAGAAGCATTCTGAGCTTCACCGGACAAGTCGATAAATTTGGGGACTGCAGTGGCGGCCAATATTCCCAATATCACCAAAACAGCAATCAATTCTATTAAGGTAAAACCCGATTGTTGCTTTTTCATATACTATCTCCAATTGGATATATAACAATTTAACTTTGACTATCTAAACGGCTGAAGCCGCATCCTAAAAATCACATTTACCATATGCCAATCGCTTCAATCAGTGCAATTCGGGGCGAAATATGGTAACCGCTCCACTATTTACATCATAGTCAAAGAAATAAGAACCTTCCTGTTTTCGAGCCAATTCATACCTGCAAATTACGTTTTTATTTAAGGAAATAACATAATCAACATTTTTTTTATAAGAATTTCCCATAACGCGGCTACTTGGCGCGTTAGAGAACACCGAAATCCATATCTGGCGGCACTCTTTCTCTGTTTGATTTTTTAAAGAAGGCGATAGTGAGCGATCTGTATTCGCAGGCCACCCGCGTTCATTCAGAAAAAACAACGCGTCAGATACCTCGACAACGCCTTGACTATGCGTTTTCCCAATTGCGTGGATATTCGAAATCATGCGAGAAAATACCCCCGCGTGAAATTCAATAATCGACTTTTGAGATTTTGCGATCGGCCTGGTGTGGTAGTTAATCCCGAAAAAAATTAACACTGAGATAATAACCAACACCACGAGTAGCTCAAATATCTTGTCTCGTTCTCGGCCTTCGCTTTTAATATAGTGATTATTCTGCATATCGATCAACAGGTATCCGTTTTGCTTATGCCAAGCGTTATCGCTTTAAATGTTGGACGGAAATGAAAAAATGCAAACTATCATATGGTCAATTACACAATGAACAGATCAGTTTTGAATTTCAAACATACTCCACATAGGCAGAAAAATACCCAAAGCTAAAATACCCACAAACACAGCCATTACGACAATCAATATAGGTTCAATTCTATCGGTCAGGGTTTTCAAATCGTAGTCGACTTCACGCTCGTAAAATTCAGCAACCTCAGACAAAAGCTCTTCTACTTGACCACTCTCTTCACCCACCGCCACCATCTGAAGCACCAAAGGCGTAAACATTTCCGACTGGAGGTGAGTGCGCACCAAACTTTCACCACGCTCAATCCCCTCCCGAATCTTCTGAATTTTTTCTTCTAAATATGGATTATCTATAGCCGCAGCACAAAGTGTTAACGCCTTGGTTATCGGCACGCCTGCGTATAACATTAAGCTAAAACTGCGAGAGTACCTTGCCATTGACGCCCGAGTAACAATATCACCAACAATAGGCATCTTTAATCTAAACTCACCCCACCGAATAGCCCCTTCAGTCGTCTTTATGTAATGGAAAAACCCCACCACAACCAACAAAGTACCCCCAATTAACAAATGCCAATAGTTAACAAAGAGATTAGAAGAGCCTATAAGTATTTTTGTAACAATCGGTAAGTCCGCGCCAAATTTTTCGAACATTTTTGCGAAGGCGGGCACGACGAAAATATTAACGGTGATGACCGCGAAGAGGAGCGCTAACATGACGAAAGATGGATAACGCATGGCTGATTTAATACGCTTTACCGTCTCATCATCGCGCTCGATATAAAACCCTATCTGTCGAAATACTTCATCCAGCTTACCACTGCTCTCACCAACATTGATCATGCTGACAAAGAGCTCATTAAATACCTTAGGGTAATTTTTCATGGCCAAGGATAAGCTTACGCCGGATTCCAAACGGTCTACGACCTCATTAAGCACATCGCGAAAATATTCATGTCGTAAACTCGCCGATAACCCTCGAATACCGCGGGTTAAAGGAATACCCGCTTTAGTAATGGTATACATCTGCCGACAAAACATAATCAGGTCTACCGAGGAAACATTCTCGGAACCCAACATTACGTTTACTTTTTTCAGCACATCTTCAGACAAAGGGGCTTCGTCGATCTTAACTGGGGTTATCCCTCTGCCAGCCAACTGTCCTGCTGCCGCTTGAGCACTGACGGCCTCTAACTGTCCTGCGACGGACTGCCCCTGACTCGAATGCCCTTGAAAGCGATATTGCGCCATAGCTAGTTCGACTCACCCGCAATTTCGGCCAGACTTTCATCTTCTACTTGTGCTGATACACGAAGCACTTCCTCAATCGTTGTAATGCCTTCAATAGCAAAATCTAACGCACTTGCGCTCAAAGGGTGATAATTGGGATGGGCATGGGCCGCTTCGTTAAATTTTCGCACATCATTTTCACGCAGCGCATCCGCCATTGGGCCATTTAATTCCAGTAATTCAAATACGCCTATACGCCCTCGATAACCGGTATTAAAACAATGTGGGCACCCCACGCCTTTTCTAAAATTTGTCGCGCCTGAATAACCAGGTTTAACGCTTTTAAATAAACGATCCTCAACTTCGTCCAATGTGTGTTCTTCCGAACAACTATCACAAATTTTTCTCACTAGACGTTGAGCGATAATAGCCCTTAAACTCGATGCAACTAGGTAAGGGTCCACGCCCATATCCACCAAACGAAGTGCAGAGGTAACCGCATCGTTTGTATGCAGTGTCGATAACACCATATGACCAGTCATCGCGGCCCGTAACGCTATCTCTGCGGATTCAGCATCACGAATCTCCCCTATCAGCAGGATATCTGGATCTTGTCGTAACGTCGCGCGAAGTACCTGGCCAAACCCCAAACCAATTTTTTCGTGTACCTGTACCTGACTTATTCGCGGCAAGCGATACTCAACGGGATCTTCAACGGTAATGATTTTTTTCTGGGGGGTATTGAGTTCGTTAAGCGCCCCATAAAGCGTGGTGGTTTTACCACTGCCCGTTGGTCCCGTCACTAAGACTAAACCATGAGGTCGCGTAATAATCTGCCGAAAACGACTGATGTAATTATCAGGTAGCCCCACACTTGTTAGTTCACGGACACCTTCCGTTTGATCTAAAATCCGCATTACGACCGATTCACCATACTGGACTGGCATAGTAGACACACGAACATCAATATTGTGTTTTTTTAAACGAAGGTTAAAGCGGCCATCTTGGGGTAAACGTTTTTCAGAAATGTCCAGGTTAGACATTAATTTTAAACGCACCACCAATGCACCTGCGATACGCTTTTCATTCATCACCTGCTCAACGAGCACACCATCGATACGTTGGCGTATTCGTAAAACCGTTTCATCCGGTTCGATATGGATATCCGACGCTTTTGTACTCAAAGCCTCTTCGAATATTTTCTGAAGTAATTTTACGACTGGTGCGTCGCTCTCTGTGGTATCAGTAGCAATATCTGCAAAATCAACTGCATCTTCAGCGATTTCATCGCTTAATTGCCCCGCTAAATCTGCAATTTCGTCCGCATGGCTGTAAGCGATATCAAGAATATCAAGCAACTCACTTTCACGAACAACTGCAGGCTTAATCGTTTTGGGTATAATCTTTTGAAGCTCGTCCAGCCCAAAGATATCGGTTGGGTCCGACATCCCCAACAAAATACCATCTAAGTCTTCTCGTAAAATCATGACACGGTATCGTCGTGCCAAATTCTCTGGAAGCGTCTGAACTAATTCTGGGTCAAAACGAAAATGCTTGAGTTCGACAAAGGGAATATCCAATTGCTGAGAAAGCAATGTCAGTAAAGCATTCTCTTCAACAATGCCCATATCAACAAGCTGTCGACCCAGCTTGCGACCGGTATTCTTTTGTTCTGAAAGCGCGCTTTCAAGCTGCTCCTGGGAAATCATTTGCTGGGCTACCAGCAAATCCCCTATTCGAATACGTTTGCGTGCGTCGGAATCTACCATCTAGTCGCCTCCGCTAAGTCATTTGCTTCAAGAACGCTAATTCGTTTCTCTACAAACTTTACGACACTGTCATTTTGATAGCCTGAAGCGCTTATTTTTCGATACGCTGTAAGCGCAGAATACCGATCTCCGTCGGCATCCGCGGCGAGTGCAAACCCAAGCGTATACTGGATATTGTGTTGATCTTCTCTTAATAAACTGGCGTAGAGTGATTGTGCTTTTTTATAATTTTCTGTTTTTTGATAAAGTGCGGCCAAAAACGCAGTTTGTCTTTCACGTAGTTGCTGATTAGCACCTTGAATATCGGCGACATTAGATGACTCTAATATCGATATAGCACGAACAGGCCCATGGAAATGATGGGTTAACTGCGCGTTAAAATAGTCTGATGCGATATGCTTAGCATCAAGACGGTTCAATAGTTTTTGAGCCTTATCAAATTCAGATCGTCCAAGATAATATTCGAACAGCAACATTTCAGAATGAAGCGCATTCACGTTCTGTTTTACTCTTGTGGCTAATGCTTCAATCGCTTGCTCGTCACCAGAATGAATGCGTTCTTTAATCTGGTTCGCATAGTGGAAGTCTTCTGATTCAGAGGTCACGGTAACCCACTTCCTCTGCACGGCATTGGCATTCGGCAAAGTGGTTTCAGTGTCGGCGGAGGTAATGCTTCTCATGTCCACTTCAGCGTTTTGGTCAACCGATAAGGGTTTCACACCGCCAGGATAACCATTCTCGATAACGCGATCAGCTATGACACGGTTATGCTCAACCGCCTGTGATAATCGCGATTGATAAGCTTCAAGCGCTAACTCACTAAAACCAAAGGTATCGGAACGGGACAGAAGTGTTTCTGCTCGGCGAAAGTGATGATTATCAAGCGCACTGGCAATTTGTCCTAAATAGGAGCGCTGGATATCTTTATACATAGATCCTGCTCGAATATTCTCTGGATCTAGCGCGATCACTTTGGACAAAAAGAACAAGGCATTTCCCTTGCTCGGCACACTTAAACGATTGCGGGCAATCGCGCTATCCGCTTGCTCAAGATAAAATGCAATTGTCGCTTCTCGCGTGGTCAGTGTCTGAACTGAAGCAGGAGTTTCAGCTTCGCTTTTAAGTAACGGCGCTTCAGAAACAACCGCTTCTCTATCTTCAGCAGCGCTATCCATTATTACTTGATTGCCATTCAACACGGCAGCATTTTCGTTTGCGCTTTCGTGATCAGAGGTATCATTATTTCCATTCACCACGCGGACAGAGTCAATACTTTCAGAGCCAATAGCGGCGTCGTGGCCCTGCAAATCAAACACAAAAAAAGCACCAACAATTACCGCAGTAGGCATAACGAAATACGGCCACGCTCTAAAAACACGAGAACCCCGCGTAGCAATATCCTGTTCGCATATTTCATTTTCAAATAGAAGAGATTCACCCACTTTTGCGCTCACGTCATCAGAACGAGAATCCAAATCCTTTAACGCATCGTTAATTAGGCTCATACACCCCCCCACAAATTAAACGGGAAGACACTACCAAACCCTACAATCGCCAACAATGAGTGTACCGCAACGGGGGACGAGACCAATCGACAATGAATAGCACACAGCTTACCTATCCAGCGACTTTCTTGCGTATCGGCAATCGCCTTGGCAACGTGCCATGTATTCACACGCCGATGTCCTTTCCCGTAGGCGCTAATCAGCGCTTTATGCGCCAACACATTGATTAAACGGGGAATACCACCGGAACCAAAATAAACTAATCGCATTGCATTTTTGCTAAAAATATCGCCTTTCATATTCCCCGCAGATTGAAGTCGATGTTTTATATAATCCAAAACACCCTGCTTTGAAAACGGCTGAAGGTTCTCAGAAAAAATAATGCGTTGTTTAAGTTGCCGTAAATCTGGCCGGCTTAACATGCTGTCCAACTCCGGTTGACCAAGCATCACAACCTGTAGGAGTTTTCGTTTTTCCGTTTCTAGGTTCGTGAGCAAACGTAAACATTCAATGGTCTCACGGGGCATGGCTTGAGCTTCATCCACAACTAGCACAACTTGTTTATTATTGCGTGCGAGTTGTAGTAAACGTCGATATACCGCACTCATTAATTCATGAGCTGGCATATTGTCGGTGACATCCGCCGCTATTTCTTGTGCAACGAAGCCCTTGAGCTCTTCAGGCGTTAGATAAGGGTTAGGAATATAAGCCGTTACAAAATCACTATTTAGGCGAGACAACAAAATACGGCACAACAGCGTTTTTCCCGTGCCAACTTCACCCACGATTTTAATGAACCCTTCACAGTGCTTTAACGCAACTAGCATGGTATTGAGCGCATCGCGATGACTTTGCTGATTAAGAAAGAACGACGTATCCGGCGTAAGGGAAAAAGGCGGCTCTTCAAACTGAAAATAGTCCTGGTACATTGTCGGCCCCTATCGGCTTCTGAACTCCTCAGAAATCCCTTGAATACGTGTCGCATGATCCTCTAATTGGCGTTGCCAAGTATTTTCACCCACAACGATCGGCTGCATCAAAATAACTAATTCAGTTTTTACCGTCGATTTTTGTTTCGCTTTAAATAGCAAGTTAACCACAGGAATATTCCCAAGAAAGGCGCGTTTGGTGTCGACATCAGACGTCGTCTCTTGCATAAGCCCACCAAGCACGACCACTTGCCCACTCCGAGCCTTCACAATACTGTCCGACTCGCGAACATCCCGTAACGCAAGCGGTAATGAGAATGCACTGCCTGCAATATCAATTTCCTTTATCTGGTCAGTCACTGTAGTCACCATTGGGTGCACATGTAAAATAACTTCGCCTTCTTCTGAGATTTGTGGCGTAACATCTAAAGCAATACCGCTAAAGAAGGAGTCGAGCTCAACTTCAGGAGTATTAACAATTGAAGACGCACTTGAAGTCGTTGAGTTAGAGAGACCTGTGACAAAAAATTCATCTGACCCCACTCGGATTACGGCTTTCTGATTATTGACCGTTGAGATTCTTGGGCTCGATAATACTTGCACATTGCCTTGTTCCTCGAGAAGAAATAGTAATTTAGTGATATCGGGAACATCCAGTACCGTCGATATCAACGACTCGACACCCCCACCATTATCAAAAACAATGTCGGACAGAGAGCTATTGCCGCTATTGGTCTGGCTCATACTTAATTGACCGCTGATCGCCCCCCAATTGATACCGGCTTGAAATCCATCATTTAAACGCACTTCTAAAATTTTCGTTTCAAGTACCACTTGACGCTTCACACTCAGTTCAGATTTTTCCAAAAAATCTTTTACAGAATGAAGTTCATTCGGGAGCGCTTTAACCACCACTAATCCCGCCTGAGGGTTCGTCATTACCATACGACCAGCACCATCACCCACAATCGCTAATATCGTCTGGTTGAGGCCAGCCCAAAAATCAGTTTTTGTTAATGTCTGAACACGGGCTCCAGGTGAGATACCCGCTCCGCCAGAACCACCTGCACCTTCACTACCGGATTCACCCAAATAAGATAAAAGATTTGCTGATTCGCCAGAATCCTCCGAAGAAGAGTTGCTGCTTCTATTTTGATTATCACTAGAACCCGACGTAATCTCACCAATTTGGACGCTGGTATCCGTTACGCCGACACGCTGAACATCGAGATAGTCTATTGGGAATATCTCGGTACGAAGCTTTCTCGGGTAAATTGTATAAATACCACTCTTGACCTTATATTCATAGCCGTAAACTTCACGAGTCACATCAAGCACTTCCTCGATGGTCACGTTCTTAAGCTCTAACGAAATAGAACCAGCCACTTCTGGGTGAGCAACAACATTCACACCGGCATCAGACACAAGGCTAACGAAAAAAGTGCGCGCAGGTACTTGATTGACGGAAACATCAAAACGGGAAGCGATTTTTTTTGAAATAGATGGGGAGTATGCGTTAGGTAATAGCGCATTGCTGACCGACTCAGGGACGCTTAACTTTTCCTCGGACTGCTCCTTCTGAGACGCCAAAACTTCTTGCATCGCGTTTTCGGCAGACGTGGGCGCGTCAGCGCTATTCGCGCATGACACAAGTATAAAGCCCCCCAACAAAAGGAGACCAAATCTCACCAAAGATTTCACAAGAAGTAAATATTTCTTATTCATATCATCTCACTGCTTGAATATACTCGGTCGTAACACGAGCGTACGAAGGCCACCGTTTTTTTCAATAACGATGGCATCATGTCTAATTTTTACTATTCGTTTACCCTGAATACTGTCGCCCTCTTTCACGGAGCGCCCATTAATAATGGCTTCCTTACGGTCATCGCCAAAGAAGATGGCTTGTAGCTTAAGCGTCGAGTGCGGTGAACCTTTGGCGCTGTAACCGAGAGGCCTGGTTGGATCAACAAGCACAACACGGTCGAGCTGAGGTCGTTTATTTTCAGCAACAGCGGACTTTACTTCTGGTTTATTTTCTATGGGTTGAGGCTTAGCCGCATAGGCGCCAAGACAAAACGTCATACACACAACACCGACACAACAGTTTGACCACCAGAGGCTAGACACCCAGCACCCCCTCATCGGTAGAGAGTGTATACACTTCAATTAATACACGTGCTTTTGGGTATTGATTCACTTCGTAATCAATACTCTCCCAATAAAATTTCCAAGGCAAACTTTCGAGGGCCGACAAGTAACTCACAACGTCAAAGTATTTCCCTTCTAAGGCAACCACCACAGAATGTTTAAATACACCCACATTATCGACATCGTCTTCTCTCAACTCATTATTTTCATCGTTGCTATTTTCATCGTTGCTATCCGCACTTGCCGTTTCTGCTCGCACGAGCTGTAATTTGCTCGGCGCTAAGGTTTGCATTCCCAGTAATTTTAAGCTGCCCACGTTTTGCAGCACATCGTGCAAGGCTTCAGGTAATGCACCCGCAGGTATTAATCCGGCAGATAGGGTTTGAAGATTTTCCTCTAAATTGATGAGTTTCTTTTCCAGCTGATCAATTTCTTTTTTCTTAACCGCATTTGGATCATTCGTTAATGCTTTTGCAAGCACGACTTCTTGGGCAGACAGGTTTTTCAACGCTTGCTCTGCATCGTCCATTCGGACCTTTAACTTTGCTTTCTCCTTATCTAAAGGCATCAAAAATGCAAAATTAAATCCAGACCACACCACAGCTAAAATCAACAGCGCGATTATTCCACGCTCCCGAATAGGCTTTGTATCAATAATTTCTGTTTGCTTTTTCCACCATTCCATCAGTCGGTATCTCCATCGAAAGCCAAACGATAAACCGACTCAAAGCCTAATGCGAACTGATGCTGCCCGCTGCGTTTTTGGTTTTTAGCAGCACTCAACAAGCCAAACTGTACATCCGCAAAACTCTCTTCCTGACGTAACAGCTGAATGAACAGCGGCACGTCTTCAATTTTCCTAGCCATCCCCGTCATTTCAACGAAATTACCACCACGTGAAATACGTATATGGTCTAAAGAAATGGAACTAAGAGAATGCTTAGCAAACCGATTCATTGACATCGCAAAACCGGCCTCATTACCCAAGTTTTGGCCTTGTATAATCTGGCCAATCTGCTCTCTGGCGACCACCGATCTTTTCAGCTTGGATAAGCGACGATCCAGTTGAAATGAATTCACCGTCCGCGACATGTTTTTAATACGGTTAACGCGTGTCTCCGCACCTTTTTGTTGATTTTCGATAAACGCGACTTTTTCTTCGTAATCTTTTAAACCTTGCTTCGTAAACACGACCGCCACAACCATCAACAAGCAAAAACCCACCACGGACAACGCGATAGTGTTCGCCGTGAGCCATTCTTTTTTAACTCTTAGTTCGGGCAGGTATAAGTTAACGCGCTGCATACTCATTGCAAGACATCCTCACGGTACACTCCACCAAGCGCACCCAGGCATACCTGCATCATGCCCTCGTCGGTATCATCATCGAACGTCATACTTTCTGTTGGGGATAAGAATTTCGTAGGTACCGTTAAGCTGCGTGTTAACTCAACCGTAATTTTGTCTTCCGTAACACTTTCGCCACAAATATATAGAGCTGCAGGCGGCGCCATGCCCATTTGTCGTTCGTAGTAATCCAAGGAGCGCTGCACCTCTAACGCAAGTGCATCTACGGGCAGCTCATCTAATAGGCCGCCGCTGTAATTCAATTTAAATTGGCGAGACAAATATAAGTTTCCCTCTTTATACAGAGAAACAACCCCCTCGCCTTCGGAAATACGTACGATGCCCACGCCACGTTCTTGCAGAGATTCTGCCACCACACACGACACATTCCGCATCGCCATTTCGCCAATATCAATAGAGGAAAGCGTAAGGCCGGACTCGTTGACGAGATCAATCAGCGCTTGAATACGCTCCAAGTTCGACACGACCGCATATACCATGCGTTTAGCCGTTTTGTTTGCGTCTGCGGGTAAGGGAAAAACATCAACGACCGCCTTTTCGACCGGCATAGTGATAAGGTCTTTGATTTTCCAGCGTATCGCCTCCCGAAGATCTTCGTCGGGCACTTCAGGCGCTTCGACAAGGAGCAATTGATAATCTTTGGGTGTGAGCACTATATGACAGAGCCTTTTCGATATTTTGTGTTTATGCACAAAGTGATCGAGCTCTTTTTGAAGATTGGTGGTCTCATCCTCCAGACGAATCATTTGCAGCAGGTCAACGTCGGAGGACTTACCAAAACAGCCTTTCGCGGCCACGGCAAGCCCTTCGGGTAGAACTTCAATACCTACCACACCTTTTTTCGCGCTAACTCGGTCTAACCACTCCAAGTAAAAGCCTCCCCGAGGAATTCAGCCTTAAACGCATTATTTTGCAGGAAAAACGCCCAATATCAGGCAAAATAACCGCTGTTTATAATTAAAATGGGTTCAATTACCATTAGTATAGACCTTGTTATTATTTTCGCTGGAGCCAGCGCCCCTATGTTTCACGTTGTTTTATTCGAACCAGAAATCCCACCCAACACCGGTAATATCATTCGATTGTGTGCAAACACCGGTTGTTTTTTACACTTAATAGAACCCCTTGGCTTTGTTATGGATGACAAGCGACTGCGCAGAGCAGGATTGGATTACGCCGAATGGCAAAACGTCAAAACACATGAACACTGGGAGGCCTTTCTAGCGACAGAAAGCCCAAAACGTCTATGGGGCCTTTCCACGAAAGGTAAAAAACACCACCATGAAGCAGTGTTTGCCGAGGGGGACTATCTATTATTTGGGCCGGAAACGAGGGGGCTACCCGAAGCAATACGCTTACAGGTGGGCTACGAGCACCTCATACGTATCCCCATGCTCGAAGACAGCCGAAGTATGAACCTATCTAACGCAACCTCCGTGGTTGTATACGAGGCTTGGCGTCAACTTGGCTTTACTGCGGCCACCTAAGCCCTAGCACTGAGGGGACGTCACTTTAAAGCGGCCTCGGCTGCCGCTAGCAAGTCATGAATTTTCACGCGCTTTTTGTAATCCGAATTCACGTACGTGAAATGCACCTTACCAGCTGTGTTAATCACGAGCGCTGCCGGTACGGGCAAAATATGGTGCTTTTCGCCAGACGCTTTTTCTAAATTGATATCGTAATTCAGGTATTTGGCATACAGAGCATCGTCTACCCGAAAGCCTAGACCAAACGCGATAGCCGCTTCCGCCGTACTGTCAGACAGAATCGTATAGCTAAACTTATGTTGTGCGATACTGGATTTTAAATTCACGGGCAAATCAGGGCTGATCGCGATCAATTGATAGCCCATCTGCTCAAGCTTTCCTTCAATGGTTTTCAGCTCGCCCAGCTGAGTATTGCAGTAAGGGCACCAACTGCCGCGATAAAAAATCAGAATTGTTGGCTTACGCTTCACCCAATCAGCCAACTTTACCGCCTGCCCCTCACTATTCATTAACGTGACTTCGGGAATTGTCTGCCCCACCTTAATGGGATCTATATCCTCTGCTGAATCCGGAACTCTTCCCTCAGCCAACGCGACTCCCGCCAAAAGCGCCCCGCACACCATCATCACCCAACCAAAGCATCTCATCATACCCACCCAATACCCTCTTACGTTTTCAGCGATTCATAAGTCCTCATCCTAGCGCAATCTAGGATTTGAAGGATAAAAAAGCGGAACTGTACGCCAACTTAGCCAGCGCCGTTACCCAAGACGCCCCCATTTTCTGCTAGAATCCCGCGCTTTAAACAATTAGCTTTACGGTAAGCGCACCATGTTCAATAACGAAAACCTCAGCCAGCTAGCACAACTTAAACAGGATATCATCGACGCCAAGGAATACGGCACCGGTCGGGTAGTCGGCAGCAATGGTCGCTTCGGCTTTGTGAAACTGGATGATGGCCGTGACGTGTACCTCTCTCCCGACAAAATGCAGCATGTTATCCCTGGCGATACCGTAAAAGTTTGCATAGAAACAAACAAAAAAGACAAGCTTGAAGCGACCTTAGAAAAATTGATTACCCCTGCGATTGGCCGCTTCGTTGGGCAGTACCGCATCAAGGGAAAAACGCATTTCGTTCAACCATCGGGCGCTCAGGCCTCTCGTTGGATTTTCATCCCCCCTAAACAGCGCGACAATAAGATCCAAGAAGGCGACTATGTCATCGCCAAAATCACCACCCATCCATTCAAAGATGGAAAAGCCGCGGCCAAGATTGTAGAGAGAATAGGCAACGGCGATGAGCCAAAGTTTGAACTTACCTTTGTAAAAGCAAAATATTCACTCAACCTCGACGACAATAAACCCGTCGTAGAACAATGCCAAACCATCGCCGCACAGTTTAGCGACGGTAAATTTGGCGAACGGAAAGACCTGTCCGACCTCCCCTTCGTCACCATTGATGCAGAAACAACACGGGATATGGACGACGCCCTGGCAATTGAGCCCGTTGAAGACAATCCTAATATAGCCTTTAGACTACACGTCGCGATCGCAGACCCGTCGCACTTTATTGCTCAAGGCTCACCGCTCTCTAAGCGCGCACTCGCCCAAGGCCAATCGGCCTATTTACTTGGCGGCACCATCCCTATGCTGCCAACAGAGGTCAGTCACCAGTGTTTCTCACTGATCGCGGGAGAAAAACGACCCGCCCTAGTATGCCACCTTGATATCAATACCCAAGGCGAAATACAAGACGCGATATTTGAGTTTGCCGTGATTGAATCCAAGCATAAGCTTTCCTACGAAAGTGTCGCCGCATTTCTTGAACAAAGTAACGACAGTGTTCCAGAAGAATGCAAAACGTCATTAAATTACCTTAAAGAATTCGCCCTCCAAAGACGCACTTTCCGTGAAAACAACTTTATCGTTTCACCCGACCAAACAGATTTCGATTATCACTTAAATGAACAAGGCCATATTGATGGTGTCTCTGAGCGTCGACGCACAATTGCGCATCAAATAGTAGAAGAAGCCATGCTGGCGACAAACACCTGCGCGGCCTACCTGCTAGCAGAGCACGCAGCAGGAGTCTGTAATCAACACAAAGGTTTTAGGCCTGAGCGACTGGGCGAAGTCAAAGCCCTATTAAAAGAAGAAAACATTGAACATGGCGATCTACAAACTTTAGAAGGCTATGTAAAACTATTCAAAGACCTCTGTGCTAGCGAAACGCAGGCCAACCTTAGCGCCCCACTAAGACGCATGATGGATGCAGCCGAGCTGTCCTGTGAATTTGGCCCTCACCTTGGTATGGGCTTACCAGGATATACCACCATTACCTCACCTATTCGCCGCTACGCGGATCTATATAACCATTGGGCTCTGCAAAAAATTCTAGAAAAAGGCGAATTCACGCCACTTAACGAAGACCGGCTGTCGAAATTATCGGAAGCACTGCAAAATATTCGACAAGCTGATCGTGAACTGACCCTATGGCTAGTATCGCTTTACACAGAAGCATCTCGCATAGGTCACAGTGCTTCGGGCACCATACGTATCGTGACACAACAAGGCTTTGGCGTACGCTTACTCGATACCGGCATTGAAGGGTTTGTGCTATTTCCGAAAAATAAAGAAAAACAATACGACGCAAAACGTATGACGCTCACAGTAAAAGGCGAAAAATACGAAATTGGAAAAGAAGTGTCTGTAACAATAAAAAGCGTCAACAAAGAACGTCGGCAGATTGCCTTCGAACTGACCTCAACGACAAATAATAAAGATGACAGCAAAGAGACGGTTACTGCCTCTTAATACAACTTGATACAATAAGGCCAGTGGCTCCCTCTATACCCGTTCAGCGGAGCCTTTCAGCGCTATTACTCCAGAATATGGACAGTCTTAGAAAGATTTAGCGCATCATCATCCAGAAATTTAAAACTATTCCACGCTATTTTCACCTCATCCTGGTGGTGCAAAATTTTAGGCCCTGCAATTTTTTCACCGTTAACCTCTGTGCCATTCGTACTGCCTAGGTCACGAATAAAAAACTCCAACACAGTAGGAAAATCGGGGTTCGCTTTACACTCAATAATCGCGTGCTGAGAACTCACAGAGGGCTCATCAATCACAATATCATTTTGCGCTAATCGACCAATCGACAGTGGCGAATCAATCTCAAACCGCTGCGCAACGACCCCATCAACCAATTGTGCCAATATCGCCATAATCTTAAAACCTATATCTCAACGTAAACTATTTAAAAAAATAAACTTTTCATTAAACGGCCTATATCCGCTCGCTCATACATAGCCAATTTTTTTCGCTTCGGACGCAAAATCTCGCTTAATCGCCTTTTTCAAAACAGAAGCCATTTCTGCTGCGGTTTCATACCGATCGTTCGGGTCTTTCTGTAACGCCTGATTAGTGATTCGCGCAGCGCTCGCCGGCAAGTCTTTTCTAACGGTACGCACGGATCGGTGGCGGCCATGTATAATCTCGTAAGTCAGCGCCGCCAAATTATCACCGTCATAAGGCAAGTGCCCTGTTAGCAATTGGTAAAATGTAACACCTAAGCTAAAGATATCTGCTGCACGGTTCACTTTTTTACCTTTTAGTTGCTCTGGCGCCATGTATAGAGGACTGCCCAAAATTTCCCCTGTGCTTGTTTTAGAGTCATCCGTTAAACGGGCAATACCAAAATCTGTCACTCTTACCTGATATGGCGAAGGGTTATAAATAATATTTCCTGGTTTTACATCTCTGTGCACAATATTATTTTCGTGGGCGTATTCCAAGGCCATAGCAACATCACACACAATACGATACACCTCAAACACGGGTAACAAATTGTCGGGCTTTACAAAACTGCTTAAAGCTTTACCCTCCGCAAAATCCATGGCTATAAACGCCATATCCCCTTCTTCGCCAACATCATATACCGACACAATAGAGGGGTGGTTCAAACGACCCGCAGCTTCCGCTTCACGATAAAATCGGGCTTTAATATCGTCTTTTTCTTTTCCGCTAAAATTATCGTAACTAAGAGTCTTAACCGCTACGCGGCGAGAAATTCGAGGATCAAACCCCAAGTACACTCGCCCCATCGCGCCACGCCCAATTTCTCTCTCCAGTTCGTAGCGTCCCAAAACACGTTTTTCTTGTGCGTCTGGATTAATCACCATGGTTTGCTGTAATGGCTCCACCTCGACATCTTCTTCCATGGTCTTTAGCATGGACGTCAACACCTGAAGTTTTTGCTCGGTGTCTCTAAAAGATTTATGTTTATTTTGAATGGAGGTCAACACATTGATCGCTTGCTGATAATCTTTTTGCTCGGTATAAGCTTCAGAAATATCATAAAGTGTCTGTAATAGTGGCTCGCGAATCGAGCAATCCTTAAGTTGGCTATAAGCACCCTGCAACTCTTTATCTTCTATTAATTGCTGAGCCCGATTAATGCAGATATCGTCCGCACGATCCACAAGATGTTGAACGCGGCTATTTTTAACGCGCCACACCACAATCAAGAAATGCCCCACAACCAACCATGAAAGCGGCATTGCTACCGGCAACCAAATATTCTTGCTCACCAAAAAGGCAATCTGTGCTGAAAAAATAGAAAGACCCAAAATCAAAGATACCGCAACCAACACTCGGTGGTTAAACCGCGTTACTACCAATGCAAAATACACAGTAACAAAGATAATAAGCCCCATCATAAAAATAGGCGCCCACCAAGGTGAGAAAAAAGCCGCGTCGTTCGTAACACTAAATAGCGCTGCAGCCAACGCCTCTACAGACTGATCGCTATCACTGGCGATTAAAATCACTTTAGGAAATGCATTTCGTGCAAGGGCTTCGTTTAACGGAATCGTATTAACAATGGGCGCCATGCGTTCAGTTAAACCATGCAATGGGATAAACTGGCCCGAAGAAGATAGAGGTAAATCAATATTCCCTATTGCGACACCTCGCCCTTGTCGCCAAACAAGATTTTCATCCGTATCAACGCCTTCCATCGTCCGCAATAGTTGAACAAGAAACCCGTTGTAACGCTCGCCTTGCGCAGAAGAGAATACCGCTTGAGCAAAAGGCGCTTCCGAATAAATAGCGGTATATTCTTCTAGTGTTGGACGCGCAACAACGACGCCATCGTGAAAGTTAAAACAGTCAGCACAATTCCGTAAGAAAAACTTTTGAATAAACGGGGGAATAAAGGCAAGTGACGACGGTTCACTTAACAACGGTTTTTGCCCGCTAAAAACAAACTGCCGAACACCGATAACAACGCGATCATTACTCAGCAAATCCATAAGAATAAATTTACGATCCACCAGAGCTTTAGCATGCTTATAATTATCGCTATCCGTATCCTGCTCAATAAAGGTTTCGATTAATGAATCTGCAGCTCCCGAGCCCGTATCAATTGGCTGGCTCATCAAAAGCCCGACTTTAGAATCGGAACTGTTTAAAATGTTCGATAACAACGCGGCAAGCTTGCCGGAAGAATGAATATCTGATTGCCAGGTACTCATCTCCTCCGTCGGCACACGCACAATGGCAATATCAGCGGTACTGCGAGGAGAAGAAAACAAATAGCTATTGAGAGATAAAAAAGCGTGATCGACTCTTTTCAATATTTGGCTATTCGGCAGCGCAAAAGCCAACAATATGCCCATAATCACCACAAAACCACGCAAGCTAATATGACTGACCCATTCTGCCAGCACGTTGAGCGATTTTCCGACGACAAAGAGTAACTGATTCACTCGAGCACCTGGGGCTTGGTTTGCAGGAACAAACGGATATCTACAGCGTCACTTGGCAAAGTAAACGCCAGGAATCCAACTCTTTTTAATCTTAAGTGTTTTATCCAGGTCGTTGGGAATTTCAAGCAAGTATTCAAATTCATGTGTCCCAATTGAGAAGAGCGTCCCAGGCTGTAACACACATTCGGATATTTTTTCCCCGTCGACGCGAATACCGTTAGTGCTCTCATGATCCTTAAGCCCGCATGTCGTTTCATTAACCTGGAGCTGGGCGTGACGACTGCTCACGGTGGGGTCATCAATGGTGATATTGCAGCGAGGGTGCCGACCAATAAGCACCGTATCTTTTATCTCATAAATGGTGACGATGCTGCCATTTAGATAGTGTCGGAGATAGGCCATAAGTCATCTGATCCGATATTTTCGTTGTTATTGCGGTTCCGACAAATCGTTGGATTGGCCCTATAGCCTACCAGCTGTGAATAAGAAAGTGTATGGCACAGTCGTGCTATTCAACATCTTTAACGCACTTCAGAACTTTTATAATACGATCAGAACAACTAATGATATAAACGAGGGGAAAGGTCTCGTAAAGGACGTTTCTAAGACACAAGGAAATAGCCCATAAAGTAAAAGCGCCGACGACGACCGCCGCTTAGGGGCAACGCGCAGTGCCTTCGACTCTTACTTTTTGAACAGAACCATTGGGGCGAAGAACATCACTAAAGATGGCATCTAAAATCTCATCATAAACTACCGTAAGATGCTCACAACGACCAATACTTGATGCTTTTATTTCTATAACCTTACTCTTTTCATCACCCAAAGATTCAATTGAAAGAGACACGTCGCGAACGAACTCAAACTCCGTATCATTAAGGTCAGACACTAAGATAGAACCGCGTGGGTAGAACGGATAATAGCCGAATGTTCCGCCAATGATTACCCGCGATTGCGGCTCGTCTTTTTCTTGCCTAAGCACACCATAAGAGAGCACAGCCTTAAACTTCGCATCGGCGCTGTCCACCGGCGTATAGCCTAAGGCCGCCAATCGTTCGGCCAACTTATTCCTGTAATACCTGAACTCCAAAGACTTAGATTCGGACGCATCTTTGCCTGTGATCAAAATAGTGCCGACGGGTAAAGCTGTATCACTGCTGCGGAACGTAGAGATATCTGTACGCACAATAGATTGGCAAGCAGAAAGGCTTATGAGCGACAAAGCGAGGAGAAAGTAACGGGAAGCGGTAAACATAATATAGTTCTATATCCGTAACAGAAGTAAGGCGTGTCGATTAAGACACCAAGTGGGAAGACGCTAGGCTCTCATCACCGACTCAGACACAGCGCCGTAGAACGAACCGTTTATGACATGTTGGACTATTTCTGGGCTTCTAAAGTTTCAACAAGCTCAGTAAAACAGGCACGATTATCATCATTTAGGTCCATCAAAACATGATGTGCTTCAATTACTTTTTTCTGCACTTCCGTCTCATTCCCATTTTTTTCCACAATGACAATCACTTCGTCATCGCTTGACTGGCCACCGTCAAATTCAGACTTATCGACCAGCCGAAAAATATCATCAAAGCCCATGGAAACCAAAATGCGTGTGATACTGGGGTTACTCGAAACAACAAGCGGAGATTCGTGGCCATGATGACCAGCCTTGATGGATACTTTCGCCATTAATCCCAATGTCGTGCTATCGATCGCTTGTGCTTGAGTAAGGTCAAACACCACCGAAGTATAATTCGGCTTATTCAACATATCCTCAATAAATTCATCAAACGATAAACACAGGGTTAATCGCACATCGCCTTCCATTTTAATAACGAAAACACCCTCGTGCTCGGCGATTTTAATGGTCCCAGGGGTCATTCATTTTTCTCTGATTCGATAAGCAAAATAGCAATGTCATCGGGCACCTCTTCTAGGTGTTCAATGCCAAATGCCTCGGCAATGGATTCTACACTTTTTGCATTGTCATTGACGACTTTTAACAGAGAGTTTTCTTTTTCGATCAACTCTTGTTCAGGTAAGACTTCTAATATCCCATCAGAAAATACCACCAACGAAAACTTATCCGGCAAAGAGATCGCATTCACATCCCAGCTCGCATCTTCAAAAATACCGACCGGCTTACCTTTCCCTGTTAGATATTGTGCACCCTCGTCAGTCATCAAAATGGGAAACGGCAAATGACCGCCAAAGACATACCGCATTTCACGTGTATGCGTATCGATCACCCCGACAAAACATGTCATATGGCAACCAACGCCAGAATTGATAACCTCCTGATTAATAAGACCAAGTAAACGGGCAGCGTCTTCCTCAAAAGACGCTTCCGTATAAAAGATTTTATTCTCTCGGAAATACCGCCGGACCAATTGCTTTAACCACACCGTGACAAATGCAGAAGCTGCGCCGTGACCTGAAACGTCCGTTAGGTAAAACGCCAAATAGCGATCATTCAGCAAACCAAAGTCAATAAAATCCCCACTCAGATAGAGTGACGGCACCATGCGATAGTCGATGGAAAAGTCGGCGAACTTAGCAGGAGCGTCTGGTAATAGCTTGCTTTGAACTCTTCGCCCCGCCTTCTGATCTCGTTCCAATACGCGCACATACTCACGTAACTCACGGTTCGCTTGCTCCAGCTCCTGACGGTAGACCCTGTTTTGCAACACCAGCTCAGAGCGCTCCATCGCACGATTAAGCGCATCAACAACCTGATTCAGATCAGAAAGAGGTTTTAATAGATAATCAGATGTGCCCTTACGCATCGCACTAATCACATCATTCACTTCTGATGCAGCGGACACAACGATCACGGGAATTTCGGGCATGTGTGTGTGTATGTGACTGAGAATTGCCATCCCATCCACATCTGGCATTTGAATATCAGTAATAACAGCAATCGGACGATTGCTGTCTAGCCATGCAAGCGCCTCCGAACCCGCCCCCTGCAGACATACGGAGAAACCGCTATTTTCTAAAAAAGCGCCAATATCTTGTCGTTCTGATTCATCGGTATTGATGACGAGAAGTTGGCGGTGAGGTCTTTTACTCTTCACGATACCGAGACCACCTTTCACCCTAAATACATCACTCACTAAGTGCTGACACTACTCCCTTCTCGTCATTGGCGCAATACAAAACAAGGCCCAAGCAAGTTGGCATGGTTTTCCAATATGCATAGATAGATTGACGCCCATTGTCGCTTTAATTGTCGCCTTAAAAGTGATCGAATTTCGGAGTAAAAGTGAGCCAAACCACAATATAGAGTGTTTTTCTTACTAAGAAACTACCAAAAGTAGTAATTATGGGTTAGATTGTACATAGCGTGATCAAAAGATTCGCTTGGATAGATAACGACATAAAGAAGGCTATCACTATGATGAACTCTGCAAGCCGCAACTACCAAGAAAAACGTAACTACATCCGTATGAAAGTCGACGCCCCGGTGAATATTTCAATCACCGCCGACGGTTCATCCTTCGATGGCATATGCCGCGACTTGAGTGGTGGAGGTCTAATGATAGAACTCAACACCATTCTTCCTGCTGGTACCATCGCAGAAGTTACGATCGCCTCAGGTCATGGCCATAACCCCATGTTACGCGCCAAGGCTGAAGTGACTCGCATACTTTCACAACCCGAATCTGAAGAGCAACCGTGCTTGCTCGGATTAGAGATTGTCGAAGTCCTAGATTAGTTAAAAAAGCCCTCGAAAGAGGGCTTTTTTCTATGGGGAGAATAAATGCTGCGTGTTGCGGTAAGGGATTCTCTCCCCTCAAAAAACGATAAGATAGACCATTTCATTAAGCTCAGATTACCTTTGTTAGGCTTACCAGTATTGGCTGTCTAAAAAATCCCACGGCAACTCCTCTGAGAAACTTCGGCCCTCTCCCCAAATTACGCAAACCTCCAGATAACACCTGCATAAATTTAGACTTTCTACAGGAAAAGCTAAGGATTAGGCTGGTCTTGGCTAACTTACATAAAACTACGAAGCCCCCAAAAAAAGAATTAAACGCCATTAGTTCTTCATCAATTGATTGATCCCATCAATCTCCGGCTATAGAATACTTGCGATAATCAGACCAGGGAATGTCGCACTCTTCTTTTTAAACCATTCCCCGAATCTTGCATCAATAATATCTAAGTAATTTCATCAAATGGAATAGACATTAAGGACCTTACATGAAAATCAAATTTTGTATCTTGTTTCTAATATCAACATTTAGCTCTATCAGCTATTCAGAAATGGTTGGGTACCACTTTGAAGGTGATATAACAAGCGCTGGAGACCCTGCCTTTACAAACTTCGTTGGTGGGACGTTTCAGGGGACGATCACATACGACGACGAAGCGATTCCATATCAAACCGCTGAAGATCGGGCGATTGCTCAAGGCGCAATAATAAATTACACATTTACGGATGTTCTCGGACAAACATATTATCTAACTATCGAAAATGCTAGCTTCGGATTGATCCACGACTTTTTAGCAGGGGACACCAGAACCACGTTAGATGTGTTTAGTGCTTCTAACTGGCTCGGAGAGGAGGCACCCCAACCATCGGTTATATCCAGTGATTTTCCTTTCAACCCGGAATTGCCTGAACCAATTGGAAGAGTCACTCTTTTTGGGAACGAGTTATTCTCGAACACATCTTTTGACCAATTTATCGACCTCACGAAAGCCGACATGCTTAGTCGATTCGACATAATAACTGATACAGGTGAAACAAATGAAGAAGGGTTCCCTATCATTATTTATCATATCCAAGGGGACATCACTGCGTTCGACCCGATCGAGGTAACAACTCCACCGCAAGTAGTATTAGCTAACGACACATCTATAGGTTATTTCGATACTCCAGGCTCTTTTGAATACGATGTAAGTTCTGACACGTACAGCATGCAGACTAGCGGCAGTAATATTGGCCAATGGGAAGACTGGTTTTACTATGTGTATGAAGCCGTCTCGGGCGATATCGATTTACGGGCACGAGTTCAGTATATTTCTGAAGGCTGGGCATCGGCTGGCATCATGATCAGAAAAGACTTAACGTCAGGGAGCCCCTTTTCGGCATCACTTATTACACGTAACGAAGGCGGGCAGTTTATCTCCAGGCAAGAGGCCTACACACCCTACCCAGCCATCAATGTCCCCGAACTAGAAGAAGGCTACTGGCTAAGACTTGTCAAAACAGGGAACGTTGTAGTCAATTACATATCGAACGACGGAATAAACTGGAATCAGGTAGGGACAGAGACAATTGAGTTCGGAGAAAACTTTTACGTTGGGATTTCCAGTATGTCCGAAAACCCCTATGTTCAAACTGACATTATTATCGAAGATGTAACGATTGAAGTCACACCATAAAATAATAACTCTACGATGATACGTTTTGCGTTTAACCACCTAACTTCTCGGTGGTTAAACCATTTCTAACGCTACGATTCTAACTACCTAACAAATCAGACCGTTGATCAGCGACCAAAGATCAACCTCATATTCCACTATCCCCCTCAGAACCGAATGCAATCAATTAAACCTTGGCACGAATAAGCACACAGGTATAATCCTTTCCAACAGTAAAAAACCTACGTTATCAAAGGAATGCCCCAATGCCCATTCAGGTCAATCACACAACAAGACGAAAACTAGTTAGCGCAGCTTTTATACTTATCATTAGCTCTATCATTGTTGGGTGCGGAGGTGGAGCGAGCGACCCAGAGGATACAGAGGTCCTTCCTACTGGTTACGATATAACCTTCCTTGATAGCCTGGACCGCTGTGGAAACCCAGTCCCACAAGACATTGCCGTTACAATTCTCGATACTGATGGAGACTCAGTAGAATACTCAATTCCGTACTCTGGCCTGGAAGAAACCTTCACCATTCCAGAAAACAATATTATAGGCAAAACGATTATTGTTGATACATTGAGGAATGATATAACCGTCGTTGATATACCCAACGAAAATACCATTGATTTCTATGTGAACGCTCAGCAACCGGAATCTTGCGAATGCCCAAGCTACAATATATTTTTTCAAAACATCGCTTCACCTTCTCGCACAGCAACATTATTCGTTGGAGCGATACCCCAGCTACCCGGTGAGGAAGATGATAATGAAACCATTTGGAGAAACGTTGAAATATGTAGTTCACAGGAAGATATTGTATATGTTGTTGACCAAGAATCTGGCGCGTACACACCCATCGAATTTGATGATGTAAATATATTTGTGTCTTCATTATCAAGTTTAGATGATACTAATTTCTCCACACAAGTACCTGAACACATATCCCCCTCATCAACGCCATATTCTACATTCCGTCACGCAGTTTTCTTTTCAAGCAATCAAAACGGGCGAATCGCCGGCCAATTTTCTGTGACTCAACGAAATATAGAAGAACCTCTCGCACTTCCAAACACTAACGATTCCTCCGAAGTAATTGTCATTACGCGCGCACCTACAGTACAAATGTCACATGACAACAATTCAAATATATTTACACTCCAAAACAATTCGTCGGATGGGAACTACGTTTATGAATCCATGCGCTTTCGCACCGCGGTGGGTCAACCGATATTTCCTAGTGAGTCTGATTTTTTTGTTACTCATGAGCTCAACTTAACCGCAAACGCAAATGAGCTCAGCGTGGTTACCGTTCCCAGCCAACAATTTGACTATGTAACAATCAATCAAGGCGGTTTTATCGATGATACATACTTGAGACGCGAAACGTTTTTACCCATTTCGCAAGGAGTGATTAATCTTGAACCATATTTTCGATCACTGACGTATTTAGACGAGGAGCTTAATAACCCCACAATTACTCTAAACAAGCTCAATAATATCGATACCTATGAAGATTCACTCGCAAACTACTTTTCTAGGGGCAATAGAAACACTTTTTATCAAGAAACAAGAATCTATACGTCAACGGCTATAGACATACAATAAACAATAGCCTAAAAATCATACTCATCGTCAAAATATTCATCGTCACCCCCACCAAAATCATCCTCAACTACGCCATCATTCTCTACGTATTCCAAGCGCTGAAGGAAAACTTCACGAATAAACAAATAACGATCACCCGAGATAAGTTCTTCTGTTTGAAGGAGTTCTGCTCTATCGTGCACGACATCTAGTACGTTCAATCCGATCTGAGTATTTGTATCGGTGTATTGTAGCGGTGACATCGCCCAATCAAAGGGGTACGACACCCCGCCCCTGACAGTTGAGGGACCAAGAAATGGTATGACGATATATGGGCCACGCGGTACACCCCAGGCAGCAAGAGTTTGCGTGAAGTTTTCACCATCATCTTTTTCTAACCCAGCTTGGGAGGCAACATCAAACAAGCCAAAAATCCCTAGAGTGGAGTTCATTAAAAAGCGGCCGCTGTCATTCGCAACCTGCTTCCACTTCCACTGCAAACCATCATTGATGATATTGGGGATCTCCCCCAAATTACTAAAGAAATTTCCAACCCCAAGTCGCACCGGTTTTGGAACGCCGGAGCGATAGCCTTTAGCTACTGGTTTTAATAACCAACGATCAAAGGCGTCGTTAAATTTAAAAGTCGCGCGATTAAATCGTTCAAACTTGTCAACGGCAGTATGCTGGAGCTGCTCTGTCGAAGCTTCTCCTTGTGAAACCGGTGTATTTGAAGCACAACCCGCAAGAATTGAGATCAAAAAACAGACACTGCATGTGTAAAGTGCCTTTTTATAAGCTGGCTCGTCAATGTAAGGCGGTTTATTCACAAATATATTCCTAAATATTAATTTCAGGTACTGGGGTAAAGTGGGAGTTTAACGCGTAATTAATAGACACGCACAGGTTTTAGTCTGGCCAGTGAGGTTACGCCTCAAGGCTCAATACCCACTGCTTTTGTAGGCGTTTTTCTGATACTGGCATCTGTGTTTTAAGTGACTGAGCAAATAACGATACTCGAAACTCTTCCAACATCCATCGATAGTTTTGCCACTCATTATTTTCCATATACGCCCATATTCCTTCACTAGCCAAGCGCTCTTCATGCTTTTTCCATAGGTCTTCTATAACACTTATCCATTGGGTATCACGATTAGGATTCTGCCCAATCTTTTCTAAACGAATTTCGATGGCACGCAAATAGCGATTAAATTGTTGCAACCAAGAGAAAGGTGTCTGCAATAGGAAACCTTTATATATCAAGGCATTTAGTTGATGCTGAATATCACCGGCAGCCAGCGCAATGGCAAGGGCATTTTTATGCGTTTTTATAATACGCTTAATCGTTACAACTTGAGCAAGCACATCGATCAATATCGACTCATATTGTTCGGCAATTTGAACTATATCTGCTTTACCGAATTCTACAAGACGGTTAAACGTTTCTTCATCCCTAGGAAGTACACCATCAGGAAACAACGCATCCTGAATTGAGGCAAGGGTAATTGCTTCGACAGCATCTTCCCGCTTACCTAAATCCACAACCGTAAGGCCTAAATCTTTCCCCTTTAGCAAAGATTTCTTTAGATATTTCGTGCTCTGAGTACATTTAATACTCGCCAAACGTAAGACAGCGATCGAACTTTGATAATTTGCCTCCGCAGGGTTGTCTAACATCTTTAACTCAACCGAGTCTTTGTGTGAGATTAAGGCGGGGTACGCTTTAATTTTAATATGGCCCTTGTCTAGCGATACGCTATCTTGTAATTCCCCAAAATCCCATTGTGCTATATCTTTTCTTTCAAGTTCACTGCCAACGCTCGCAAGTGTTTTTTGCACTCGCCCCCGATATTTTTCTCTAAGAGTCTCAAGGTCTCGCGACTGGTCAATAACTTTTCCTTGTTCATCGACAACCTGAATATTCGTTCGATAGAAGTCATCCAGACCTTCTACATCCCATTCACTTGGATCAACGCGAGTATCGCTAATATGACCGAGCGCTTCTCCTAATGCATCAACTAATGGCGACTGCCCAGTCTTTAATCGTGGCAAAATTTTATCGACAAAGGATGGAACCGGCACAAAATGCTTACGGCGTGATTTGGGTAAGGCCTTTATCAGTGCGATGCATTTGTCTCGTAAAATCCCAGGAACCACCCATTCTAACGCCGAAGCGGAAATTTCGTGGAGAATCTCGACGGGCACTTTAACGCTCACGCCATCCTGGACTTTACCTGGCTCAAAACAATACGTGACCTGTAATGTGAAATCGCCCACCGATATTACATTGGGAAACTGCTGTTCTGACACTGATGTCGCATCGTGCATCATCAGATCTGATTTCGTTAACCGTAATAATTCTGGCTGTGATTTTTCAGACATCTCTCGCCAACGTTCAAAACCGCGTAAATTACTAATGTGTTCAGGGATACGCTGTTGATAGAAATCGAATATTACTTGGTCGTCAACCATAATATCTCGTCGGCGGGATTTGGCTTCTAAATCATGTACGTCTTTAACCAGTTGCATATTCTGTTTAAAGAACAGCCCTTTTCCACGGTACTTTCCTTCTACTAGCGCCTCACGTATAAATATTTCTGAAGCGACTTTTGGATCAACCTTATTAAAAGCGATCCTTTTCTTCTCTTGAAGGACCAGGCCGAGTAAAGACGTTTTAACAAAGCCCTGTACCTGCCCCGCTTTTACATCGTAATAAGGTTCAAAATAGTGTTTTTTAGACAAGTGGTCTGCGTAAGATAAGACCCACTCAGGATTGACTTTTGCGATACAGTGACCAAACAATTGACTGGTTTCGATATACTGTGCTGCCAGAATCCAGGGGTGTCTTTTCTTAGACTGGGAAGACCCTGGGAAAATGGTAAAGGTTTTTTGACGTGTACCGTGATACTCCCGAGATTTTGCTTCGCCATCTTTATTGGCGACAAGGGAAAGATAACCACAAATAAGAGCCTTATGAATCACCTCGTAATTTGCAGTATCTGTATTTTCTTTGTATTCGAGTGATTTGATAGCGACTTTAATTTGATGATGCAAATCTCGCCATTCGCGCATTCGCATAAAGTTGATAAACTCTCGTTTACACAACTTTCGCAACTGGGACTGAGATAACTCTTGACGTTGTTCTTCAAAATAATCCCAGAGATTTATATACGCCACAAAGTCCGACTGATCGTCCCAGAATCTGCGATGCTTTTCATCTGCGGCCTGCTGCTTGTCGCTTGGTCGCTCTCTAGGGTCTTGGATACTAAGCGCGGAGACAATGATTAATATTTCTTTTAAACATCCTAGGCGATTTGCCTCGACGATTACCGCTCCCAACCTAGGGTCGATGGGCAAGTGACTTAGCGCCCGTCCCAATTCCGTGACCTTACCATGCGAAGTCACAGCTTTAACTTCTTCTAAGAGTTTAAACCCGTCACTTATGAGACGTTTATCTGGGCGGTCTACAAACGGAAATTCGCGCACATCACCAATACGCATATGCAACATCTGTAAAATGACCGCCGCTAGATTCGTCCTTAATATTTCTGCATCAGTAAAATCCGGACGACCTAGAAAATCCTCTTCCGAATACAAGCGGATACACACACCATTGCTAACGCGGCCACAGCGACCTTGCCGCTGATTCGCACTTGCCTTTGAGATCGCTTCAATAGGTAAGCGCTGAACCTTTGTGCGTATACTGTATCGACTGATACGCGCGTAGCCAGGGTCAATTACATACTTAATCCCTGGTACAGTAATTGACGTCTCAGCGACGTTCGTTGCTAATATGACTCGTCGTCCAGTTGCACCGCGGAATATTTTATTCTGATCATCCAAACTCAAACGCGCATAAAGAGGTAATACTTCTAGATGCTTAATATCAGATTTTTTAATTGCATGGGAAGCCTCTCGAATTTCCCGTTCACCACTCAAAAAGATCAGAATATCGCCCCGAGGGTAGTTACGCGCTAGATCATCTACGGCATCAACAATACTGTCATTAACATCATCGAACTGATCTTGCCATGGACGGTATTCTGTCTGGACGGGGTACGTACGGCCCGACACCTCAATAATTGGTGCATCACCAAAGTGTTTAGAAAACTTTTCTAAATCAATTGTCGCGGAGGTAACAATAAGTTTTAGATCTGGCCGTTTGGGAAGTAAACGCTTTAAATACCCAAGTAAAAAATCAATATTAAGGCTGCGCTCATGGGCCTCATCAATAATGATGGTATCGTAATCGAGTAGAAGGGAATCTTTCTGAATTTCTGCGAGTAAAATACCATCTGTCATTAACTTAACGTAAGTATTTTTATGCGTATGGTCGTTGAAGCGCACTTGATAACCAACCACATTACCAAGCTCTGAATTTAGCTCTTCGGCTATGCGGCTAGCGACAGTTCGCGCTGCAATACGTCTCGGTTGTGTATGACCAATGCGTCCTTTTAAGCCTCTTCCAAGGCTCATACAAATTTTGGGTATTTGGGTGGTTTTACCCGAGCCAGTTTCCCCTGCCAGAATCACAACTTGATTATTTTGGATTAACGCCGAAATTTCATCTTTCTTTTGGCTAATGGGCAGTTCTTCTGGAAATGATATTTGCGGTAGCAAGCGTTGTTTTGCCGCGATAGATTCTAGTGCGTTTGAAAATTTATTTTCAAACTGCTCAAGCTTTTTATCAAAAGGAAGGTTTTGCTGGTGACGTTTTTCAATCTGTGCCAAATCGCGAAAAAGGCGGTTGGCATCCCTTAAACCAAGAAGGCTGATTCTCTCTCTATAGTCTTTAAAAGAAGTATTCATGAGTTTAATGTAGATTCCAGCTACGTCGAAACTTCTCGCGCTAGCAGCCGCATAATGTAGGAGAAGAAGCCGCCATTAGGGCAGCGACATTAGATACCAAGGGTAGAGCAATACGGGAGAACTACAGAGCACTGACAATAAGACGAAATGAGGAGATCCGTGTGCTTCGCAAGGAGGCGAAACACACTGCGAACTATTCTGGTCCGTTACCGTAACTCATCAAGCGTTCGTAACGTTTTGCTAACAATTCATCTATCGGCATCGCGCTCAATTGATCAACTTGCTCACACAATCGATCTCGAAGTGTTAGTGCCATTTGATCCATATTTCGATGTGCGCCGCCCAGTGGTTCAGGAATCGTTTCGTCAACAATACCTAAATCTTCCAAAATAGTAGACGTTACGCCCATAGCCTCAGCAGCCAGTGGCGCTTTCTCGACGGTCTTCCATATAATATTCGCACACCCTTCTGGTGAAATTACAAAATACGTTGAGTATTGCAGCATATTAAGCTGATCACCGACGCCGATTGCCAATGCTCCTCCGGAAGAGCCTTCACCGATTACCGTACAGATTATGGGAGTTTTCAATCGAGACATTACCGCTAGGTTCTGAGCAATAGATTCACTGATCCCTCTTTCCTCACTATCAATACCTGGGTATGCCCCCGGTGTGTCGATCAAGGTCAACACAGGGATTTTGAAACGTTCGGCCATTTCCATAAGACGTAAAGCCTTACGATACCCTTCTGGTTTAGGCATTCCGAAGTTACGCTGTACTTTTTCTTTAACACTACGGCCTTTTTCCTCACCAATCACCATGACTGATCGTCCGGCTAAGCGTCCTATACCGCCGATAATAGCGCTGTCATCACCAAAGTGGCGATCACCGTGCAGCTCATCCCAATCATCGAATATTCTAGGGATATAGTCCGAGGTATAAGGACGATGAGGATGGCGAGCCACCTGCACGACCTGCCAAGAAGACAAATTGGAATAAATGCCTTCCGTAAGCTTTTCACTCTTATCACGTAAGCGATTGATCTCTTCATTGATATTGAGATCGTTGTCGGTACCCACCAACTGAAGCTCTTCGATTTTGCCCTCTAATTCCGCTATGGGCTGCTCAAAATCGAGATAATTTAAATTCATTGCTGTCGCCTATCGTTAAATCGTCCGGTTTATGTTCTATATCTGGCGCTACTAAGTGGCCTGTCGTATGGTTTTCACCATACACCGCATCTCGCCAGGTTGACCTTACCGTAAAAGGGGCGAAAGTTTATCAAAAGCGTTTAGCTGCTGAAAGCTAGTTTTACCCAGTTACCGAGAATGATGCTGTAACTCCACATTATCGTTACCGAAAAGCGTTTTTAGATTAACTAATAGCTCGTCATTCGGTTCAACCTTCCAATCCGGCCCTAAGAGGTAGTCTGCCCCAACGCCCGCATTCAAATACGAAACAGATACCTGACAATGACCACCTGAAGCGGCGGAAAGGGCTTGGCGCAACTGTTGGGTATAATTTGCCTGTAAAGTCGCTTGCTGTAAGGCTATTCGAATACCTGAAACACTATTCAACCGAGCTTGAGCAAGGTCCAAAGCGCTATCTGCACGCATCTTTAAACCGCCACTGAAATCATCGTGACTGATTTGACCTTCGATCACGAGCATAGCGTCTTTAATCAGCTTATCTCGGTTCGCATCGTACACATCGGAGAAAACAGCGACTTCCATTCTCCCTGTGCGATCGTCGAGGGTGATAAACGCCATCGTGTCGCCACGTTTTGTCTTCATCACTCTAAACGCGACCACAAGCCCCGCAAGCGTTTGTTTTTGTTTATCTGCCTTGGCATGTGATATCCGGCAAGACACCATGTGAGTTAGCTCTTCCTCATACTCATCAATCGGGTGCCCAGTTAAATACAAACCTAAGGTTTCTTTTTCTCCGTTTAACCGCTCCTTCATCGTCCAACGGCGTATTTGACGGAAATCTTCGTATACGTCTCCACCCTCGCCCCCTGAAGGCACAACATCACCAAAGAGGTCGACCATGCCTGAGTCAGCATTCGCGGAGCTCTGCTCTGCGGCTTTGACGGCTTCAGGAATAGCCAAAAACATTACCGCACGATCATAATCCGTATCTATCTTCGGACCAATATTATCGAAAGCACCGCTTCTGACCAACGCTTCCAGAGCCCGTTTATTCACTTTGCGGGGATCGATACGGGCACAGAAATCAAACATGTCTTTAAACGGGCCATCTGCCCTAGCAGCAATTATGCTCTCAACGGGCCCCTCACCCAGTCCCTTAATCGCACCTAATCCGTATATGATGTTGTTGTCATCATCGACCACAAACTGGAACTGTCCGCTGTTCACATCCGGGGGTAGTAAAACTAGCCCCATGTTGCGAACTTCTTCGATAAAGGTCACAACTTTGTCGGTTTTATCCATATCTGACGACATGGTTGCCGCCATGAAATGGGCTGGGTAATGGGCTTTTAACCAAGCGGTTTGGTAAGACACTAAAGCATAGGCTGCCGAGTGAGACTTGTTAAACCCGTACCCCGCGAACTTTTCCACTAGGTCGAAAATTTTAATTGCTAGCTCAGGGTCTACGCCTTGGCTAGCAGCCCCATCCTGGAAAACAGCCCTCTGTTTCGCCATCTCTTCAGGTTTTTTCTTACCCATCGCCCGACGCAGCATATCTGCGCCGCCGAGCGTATATCCCGCAAGTACCTGGGCAATCTGCATAACCTGTTCTTGATAAACGATTACGCCGTATGTGGGGTCAAGAATCGGCTTTAAGGATTCGTGTTGATATTTAGCGTCGGGATACGCGACTTGAGCACGGCCGTGCTTACGGTTAATAAAATCATCAACCATCCCTGACTGTAGCGGCCCAGGCCGGAAAAGCGCCACCAACGCAATCATTTCTTCGAGTGAATCGGGTTGTAAGCGCTTAATAAGGTCCTTCATACCACGAGATTCAAGCTGAAATACCGCTGTGGTTTCGGCTTTTTTGATCATTTCGAAAGTTGGCGAATCATCAAGAGGAATGAAGGCAATATCGAGCGGTTCTTCGGCTTTTAGCTCTCGTTGAGCATTGATCATTTTCACTGCCCAGTCGATAATTGTGAGCGTTCTCAGACCCAGAAAATCGAACTTAACTAAACCAGCTTCCTCTACATCATTTTTGTCGAACTGGGTGACTAAACCTCCGCCTGTTTCGTCACAATATAAAGGCGCAAAATCAGTTAACTTGGTCGGCGCTATCACGACACCACCCGCGTGCTTTCCTACGTTCCGCGTTATCCCTTCCAGTTGCAGCGCCATATCCCAAATTTCTTGGCCTTCACTATCTGCAGCCAGAAAATCACGAATAATTTCTTCTTGCTCGTACGCCTTAGAGAGTGTCATCCCGATATCCATTGGGATCATTTTAGACAACTTATCTGCCAACCCGTACGATTTTCCTTGTACTCGAGCTACATCTCTTACAACCGCTTTCGCTGCCATCGTTCCGAAAGTGATGATCTGAGATACTGCGTCGCGCCCGTAATGATCCGCAACGTAACCAATCACTTGATCTCGATTTTCCATACAAAAATCAACGTCGAAATCAGGCATAGATACACGTTCAGGATTCAAGAAACGTTCGAATAGAAGCTCATACTCAAGCGGATCAAGATCGGTGATTTTTAAGGAGTAAGCAACGAGAGACCCTGCACCAGAACCGCGCCCAGGGCCGACGGGAATATCATGATCCTTCGCCCACTGGATAAAGTCCATTACGATTAGAAAGTAGCCTGGGAAGCCCATTCCCAGAATAATTTTAATTTCAAAATCGAGACGATCGTAGTATTCCTTCTTTCGACTCTCATAATCGCTGGCATCGACATCTAGTATCGTTTTAAGGCGCTCGTCCAAGCCCTCGAAAGAGATTTTCTCGAAAAAAGAATTTTCGGTCATTCCCTCCGGAATTGGATATTCTGGTAGAAAATACTTACCTAATTGAATATCGAATGAACATCTCTTCGCAATCTCAACCGTATTTTCAATCGCTTCTGGTATATCACTAAAAAGCGCCATCATCTCTTCAGACGATTTTAGATTCTGCTGATCGGTATAACGTTTCTCTCTTCTAGGGTCATCTAAGGCTCGCCCTTCGCCAATACAAACACGTGCTTCGTGAACCTCAAACTGGGCCTGCTCTAAAAAGCGAACATCGTTTGTCGCTACGACAGGTAAAGAAAACTCTGAAGCTAAGGCTACCGCTTTATGCAGGTAGCGCTCGTCGTATTCCCGACCTGTTCTCTGTATTTCGATATAAAACCGATCAGAAAAAATGTCCATATATCGCTGGATCAGTAAATTCGCGTCTTCGTCACGACCTCCCGTTAAGGCTTGGCCTATCTCACCGTATTTAGCACCGGACAGCGCTATTACATCTTCAGAGTGGTCTGCTAGCCATTCGGCTTTTATATAAGGCACCCCTAAAACTTGTCCCTTTTGGAAACTCAACGAGATCAGTTCTGTGATATTCCGATAGCCAACTTCGGTCATTGCGATCAAAGTAATTAAGGCAGGCTTAGACTCTTCGTCGCTAGCCTCAAGATATAAGTCAGCACCACAGATTGGTTTAATCCCCGCTCCCTGAGCGGCTTTGTAAAACTTTATCAACCCCATAAAACTATGATGATCGGAGATTCCACAGGCAGCCATACCAAGCTCACCTAGTTTTTTTACTAGAGGTTTTACTCGAATGATGCTGTCTACGAGAGAAAATTCGGTGTGAAGACGAAGGTGGACGAAAGATTGATTAATCATCTGATTTGTTTCTTATAACGTTGACTAGATCCTACGAAAGTCTCCAGCTCAGAACAACATAATTCTTGGCTTTATATATTTTTCCGGCTTGCTTTAGTTTTGGGCATAAAAAAACCCCGAACTCGTTGAGCACGGGGTTTTCGGCATTAAAGCCTGACGATGACCTACACATGATTCGGGGCTCCTGCCCCTCACCCTCCGGGCGCCTTCGACGTCCAAAACGGCATCCCCGCCGTTTTGTCACATGAATATGAGTCAGTA
>JAILXV010000002.1:2500-762379 GCA_045430285.1 Agarilytica sp.
TCCCTCACCCTCACGGTCGATACGCTGCTTCACCGACTCCTTTTGAATCATATTATTGACTGAGAAGTTCTTGCCAACATTCCTCAAAAAATCGAGGACATTCAAATTAGAAGTCCAATCTAAATTATTCACAACCTTCGCAGCGTTAGCACCACTCTCAAAATCAATAAACTGAGATACCTGAGCCTTTAGCTTATCAACCCAGTTAGCGACAATATCCGGGGTATTGAGGTTCCGCTCTTGGGACTTACCACTTGGGTCGCCAATCAATCCTGTTGCCCCCCCAACCAAGGCCAAAGGACGATGCCCCGCCAGCTGAAAGCGTTTCAAGGTCAGCAACGGTACCAAACTCCCTATATGAAGACTGTCTGCCGTTGGGTCAAAACCGCAATACAAGGTGCGCGATCCCGATGACAAATAGTCCACTAAGGTATCTTCACCAGTCATTTGAGACACGAGTCCACGCGCTTTGAGGTCAGCGATTAAGCCGGAATCCAGGGCAACCATTGTTGTAACCTTTCAAGTAGAAATAGAGAGAAAAAATGAATTCGGAAAGATACCGAAAAGCCTCGTAAAAACAAGTCCTTATATTAATCATCAAATCTGGATCAAATAAGTCTTGGTTTGAGCGTGAAATTCCACCTACTTTCTGTTATAAACTTAACAGTTACGTCCAAAACTTAATGCGATATTTAATATGGCGCCGCAAGCGGTTGAAAAATATAAGAAAATCCTAAACACTGGCCCGCTGGTTCATTTTCCGAATGGCCACATCGTACTGGTCTTTGTGCTTAGCGTGTTTTTAGTCGGTTTTACTGCCCTGCCCAGCGAAAAAGCGGTAGCCAAGCGCGTCGAATCTATAGAACTCCCGATTACTGCTGAAACACCCCACCCAGCCACTATTCCGGAAGAAACAATCAAAGAAATCGCCGATACGACTCAAAAAATGGTGACAGTGAAATCTGGGGACAACCTTTCTCGAATATTTAAACGTGCGGGGCTTAACGACCGCCACATGATGGAGCTGCTCAACGCCAACAAAGAAACAAAGCGGCTTGCTTCGCTCTATCCTGGCCATAAGCTTGAATTTTCCATTAACGATGCCGGCGAACTGCATCGCTTAAACTACATCAGCGACCGACTCAACAGTTTCGCTTTCGAGAAACAGGAAAGCGGCTACGTATATACCGAATCCAAACGCACCCCCGATATCCGACATGCTCAAGCCTCGGCGTTTATCACACAATCGCTCTACACCGCAGGTATCGATGCTCACCTAGATGACAAACTCATCATGGAGCTCGCCGATGTGTTTGGCTGGGATGTCGATTTCGCGTTAGACATCCGCAAAGGAGACCATTTTAAAGTCGTTTACGAAGAGAAGTTTTTAGACGGTGAGAAAATCGGCAACGGCTCCATCATCGCGGCTGAGTTCACCAACCAAGGCGAGAAGTTTCAAGCCATACGCTATGAAAACACGCGGGGCAATGTTGGCTACTACACGCCCGAAGGCAAAAGCATGCGTAAAGAATTTTTACGCGCGCCTCTAGATTTCCGCCGTATCAGCTCCAACTTCAATCCACGCAGACTGCACCCCATACTAAAGACCAAACGCCCCCATAGAGGCATCGATTATGCCGCATCCACAGGAACACCCGTTTGGTCATCCGGTAATGGCCGCGTTATTAAAGCCGGTTATTCCAAAGCGAATGGCAACTACGTAGTTATTCAGCACGGCAACAGCATCCAAACCAAATACCTACACCTTCACAAACGCTACGTAAAAAAAGGGCAGAAAGTTAAGCAGAAGCAAAAAATCGGTACGGTTGGCTCGACGGGCTTAGCTACTGGCCCTCACCTTCATTACGAATTTCTAATGAGCGGTGTACACCGCAACCCTCGCACCATCGTCAACAAGCTTCCAAAAGCTAAATCCATCAGCGCCAACGAACTTGCGCGCTTTATGATGAACACACGAACCCAAGTAGCCCTACTCAACGAAGCCTTCGCGCCCACACAGTACGCGACCGCTGACAGCACCACCAAAAACCTTTAAGCGTGTCCGACACGACTAACCAGCTGTACATTGGCTTACTATCCGGCACCAGTGTTGACGGTGTCGACGCCGGACTCTTCGAATTTGACGCACGCAATAACATCACTCTTATCAGCAGCTATCACCAGCCCTACCCTGCTGAAATCCGCGATGCAATCCTAAGATTATCTCAGCCTGGAGATAATGAAATTGATCGCATGGGAGCGTTAGATGTTGCCTTGGGGGAGTTATTTGGCAGCGCAGCACTTACTGTAATCGAGCAAGAAAATATTCAAACCGAGAGCATCACGGCAATTGGCAGCCATGGCCAAACTATTCGCCACCGACCCAACCAGAAATACGCATTTTCATTACAGGTCGGCGACCCGAATACCATCGCGCATATTTCAGGAGTTACCACAGTTGCCGATATGCGCCGCATGGATATGGCCGCTGGGGGCCAAGGCGCACCTCTTGCACCCGCATTCCATCAAGCCGTGTTTTATTCACACAATGAGCGCCGATGCATCATCAACATCGGCGGTATTTCAAACATCAGCGTACTGCACGACGACGAGAATAAAGTTATTGGCTATGACACCGGCCCGGGTAACTTATTAATGGACAACTGGGTAAGCACTCACCTACGCCGTAACTACGATGAAAATGGCGATTGGGCAAAAACAGGGAACATCAACAAAGCCCTGTTAATGAAACTGCTGTCACACCCTTACTTACAAAAAAACTTCCCGAAAAGTACAGGGAGAGAAGACTTCAATCGCGCTTGGCTAGAGCAAATTTTATCTAATCTCAGCCCAATTGCGGCGGCGGACGTACAAGCCAGCCTATGTGAATTCACAGCCCAAAGCTTGTCTCAAAGCATTCAACATCACGCAATAGATGCTGCATACATCTGTGGCGGTGGCGCCCACAACCAAACGCTAATGCAGCGAATAAGTGCTCACTTACCCGACATCAAAGTCGACACCACCAGCGCATTAAATATTAATCCAGACTGGGTCGAGGCAGGGCTTTTTGCATGGCTAGCAAAACAACGAATTGATGGAAAAAAGACAAATCTCATATCGGTTACCGGAGCATCTCAACCAACAACAATAGGGGCAATATATTCCCCCTGAGTACAACCATCTCCCGCACATTACCCAGTTTTTATACCGTTCTTAATCCTGCTTTTTAGACAACGCCCACTGATAAAGCTTATTTTTTTTCTCGCCTGTGATTTTGGCCGCCAACGCAGAAGCTTGTTTCACTGATAGCTCTTCTAACAGCACCACCAACACCTTTTCAGCTTCTGCACTAATACCTTCAGATTCCACAGGCTTGAACCCTTCGATCAAGACAACGAATTCGCCTTTTTGCTGATTTCTATCATCACGTACCCGTTCCAGTACATGCGCCAGCGAACCATCAATAAAAGTCTCAAAGGTCTTTGTTAATTCCCGTGCAATAACGCAACGGCGATCATCACCAAACACACTCCCCATATCCTCGAGGGAATCAAGAATTCGGTGAGTGGACTCATAGAAGATAAGGGTATGGGGCATTTGCGCTAATTCAGAAAAAAGCGTTTTCCTTCCTTGGCTCTTCGCAGGAGGGAACCCTTCAAACGAAAAGCGATCAGAAGCTAAACCCGCAGCACTGAGTGCTGTGATAAGCGCACAAGCACCTGGCAAGGGCACCACATCATAGCCCTGAGCGCGCACTTCGCTAACGAGGCGATAACCTGGATCGGAAATTAAGGGCGTGCCCGCATCAGAAATAAGCGCGACCGACTCCCCTTGCTCCAGCTTGCCAATAATGCGTGCAACCTGGGCTTCACCACCGTGATCATGATATGAAATCAGTGGCGTATGGATACCGTGGTAACTCAACAGCTTAGTGCTATGACGTGTATCCTCGGCAGCCACAGCAGCAACCGTAGATAGCACCTCGATGGCACGTAAGGAAATATCAGACAAGTTTCCGATCGGAGTTGGGACAATATATAGCGCGCTTTGGTTTGTCATTTGATATATTGCTGCCCTCGTTTCAGCACAACGTTAAGGTCATTTGTGAGTAAGCAGATACAGTGCACACCCCAGTTTCGAACGTGCGTATTTAACCATTTTGCCCGTGGTCTTGTCGTGCTGGGATTTATATTGCTGAGCGCATGCGGCAGCGCCCCCATCAAAGAAGACAGCGCCGCAGCTGATAGCATTTCTATATCCTTAGAAGATATCACGGAGCAACTCGACCAGGCCGACAAGCAAGGCAGCGCAGTGCGAACGCGCACATATCTTGATGTCACTCACGCACTGCTAGATGCTGATGAGGTAGATTGGGCCCGAAATACATTAGCCCACCTGTCTCCTGTTGCCGTTCCGTCAGACCAATATATTCGTTATGCCGTTCTCTCATCTGCACTGGCTCTGGCTCAGGGAAAAGCGTTCCGAGCAAAAGCCTTTTTATGGGAAGACCGTGTAGAAGCAATCGCCAAGCAAGCCCCTCTGGAAGAACGCACCAAACTCAATGAAATGCGCGCACGTTTACTTGCCGGCCTTGCAGAATATCGAGGCAGCATAGAAGTTCGCTTACTTTTACACACACTGCTGGAAGATGGCACAGAAGCAAGCAACGCAAACCAAGATATGCTCTGGCAAACCCTTATGGAATTGCCCTATGACGACTTAAGGCTAGAAAGTCAGCTACAAGAAGCCATGCTATCAAAAGGCTGGTACACACTCGCCGCGCTTAGCAAGGACAATCAAACCAACCTCGGCCAGCAAATTTCGGAAGTGGAAAACTGGGTAATGAACTGGCCCGAACACCCCGCGAGTTTACGCCTACCCGCAGACCTACAATTACTCAAGCAGCTAGAAGAAGACAAACCCAACCAAATCGCCATACTGTTGCCGTTTTCGGGCCGCTTTGAAGCCGCTGCCGAAGCCATACGCGATGGCATTATGGCCGCTTACTATCAAGCCAGCGCGCAAGAAGAAACGCCGCCCATTATTCGAATATACGATTCGGCCAGTAAAGATATTAACGAGCTCTATGACGAAGCGGTATTAAACGGTGCACAAATGGTGCTTGGCCCATTGGAGCAAAGCAAAATTACGGAGCTTTCATTGCGCCCTGAACTCCAGGTACCGACGCTGGCATTGAATCGTATTAATACCGAAAATGAAATGCCGCTGCCTGCTGGCTTATTTCAATTTGGTTTATCTCTTGAAGACGAAGCAGAGCAAGTAGCAGAGCAGGCCTGGCTAGACGGCCACCGACGTGCGATGGTGCTCGCACCCGCAACAACCAATGGCGATCGCAGCGTTCACAGCTTCCAAGAAAAATGGCTTGCCCTCGGCGGTGAAGTTACCGATGATTATCGCTACAAAGATCAGGCCCGCTATTCAAACCTTGTGAAAAGCGCACTAAAAATTCATGAGAGCGAACAACGACGACGCGCAATCCGTTCGCTGCTCGGCAAACCTATCGAATTCGAACCCCGCCGCAGAAAAGACATTGATTTTATCTTTCTATACAGCCATGCAACCTCCGCGAGGCAGCTCAAACCCATATTAGCGTTTCACTACGCGGGCGACATTCCCGTTTATGCCATTCGCAATATCTACAACGGGAAAAATGACCCCAAAAGAGATCGGGACTTAAACGATATTCGATTTACCACCTTGCCTTGGTTTTTCGATAACACACTTGCAGAAAAGAAAGCTATTCTCAGTAATTCAGAAAATCCCAATTACCAATTTTTGTACGCGCTTGGCGTAGATGCTTACCATATACACCCTCGCCTTCGACAATTAAAAGAAGTGAAACAAGCCCACTATTACGGCTCCACAGGGACGCTGCATTTGGATGACTCCCAACGGATTCGACGCGAACAAATTTGGGCTAAATTTTCGCGCGGGAAAGCCATACCCGTCACGACCTTTACTTCATCGCAATAATGTTTAAACGCCAAACAAGTAAAGATACTGGCGATAAAGCGGAAAAGCTCGCTCTGGCCCACCTCCAGCAACACGGCCTCACGCTGATCGCTCAAAACTATCATTGTAAATTTGGGGAAGTGGATCTTATTGTTGAAGACAAGAACACCCTGGTGTTTGTTGAAGTTCGCTTTCGAAAAAGTGATCGTTTTGGTTCTGCGCTAGAGTCCGTCACCAAAACGAAACAAGAAAAAATTGTCACCACTGCGAGACACTATCTCGCCAAGCACACACTTGGTGAATCTCGCCCCATACGTTTCGACGTTATCGGCATTACTGCACATAATATTGAATGGATTAAACACGCTTTTTAGCAAGACTATGTTATGAATCAACGAGTTTACAATTTATTTCAACAGAGCGTTGAAGCCAAAATGCAAGTGGGCGAAGAACTGACACCACTCATCGCATCCGCTAGCGACAAGTTAGTCGCCTGCCTTTTAGAAGAAAAGAAAATTCTTGTTTGCGGAAACGGCGCCTCTGCCGCGATCGCTCAAGTGCTATCGTCATGTTTGATGGATCGCTACGAAAAAGAACGCCCAGGCCTACCCGCCATCTGGTTGGGCAGCAATATCGCTACCTACACTGCCATCGCTTCCGACGCCGCCTACAGTGATGTATTTGCAAAACCTATTCGCGCAATAGGACAAGAAGGAGACGTGCTTGTCGTGTTCAGTAGCAGTGGTAACTCAAGTAATCTTGTGCAAGCTATTGCCGCCGCCCACGATAGAAACATCTCCGTTATTGCAATTACCGGAAGAGACGGCGGGGACATTGCATCCCTACTCGACAACAACGATATCGAAATCTGTGTATCCGTTAACTCTCGCGGCAGAATACATGAAATACACTTGCTTACCGTATTTTGCCTTTGTGACCTTATCGACCATAAACTTTTTGGAATAGAGTAACTTTATGAACACAGCTTTGCTCTCTACCTGTATTCGTCGGCTGCTATCTATAGCAGGAACCGTTTTCATACTCGCGGCTGCACTCCTTATGATCGGGTGCGTCAGCATCTTGGATGCGACACGGGAAGAACCCATCCAAATCGATCCAGGAAAACGCAGTTTTGGTGGGTACATGGATGATAAGCAATTAAAAACCGTCATCTCCGTCAATATCAAAAAATCGGACCTGAAGCTAAAAGAAGCTCATATCAATGTGCACACCTACAACGCCGTTGTGCTGCTGACTGGCGAAGTTGAAACGGCCGAATTACGACGCCTCGCTGCGGACACCGCGCGCAAGGTCAACAAAGTACGCCAGGTTTACAACGAGCTGACCGTAGGGCCTAAAACCACCTTCTTATCCCGTACCAACGACAACTGGATTCACTCACGCATCAAAAGTAAGCTCGTTTTTAACACGGATATCGATTCAGACCGCGTTGAGATTATTGTGGAAGATAACGTCGTGTATCTCATGGGAAAACTGACCAAAGTCCAAGCAGAGAAAATCACTGAAGTCGTGCGTACAAGCCGCGGAGTAGATAAAGTTGTGCGTGCGATAGAATACATTGAATAGGGCGCCCACTTAATACAGCTCGCTCCGCATAGCAGCATACTCATCCGCCACCACCAAAATACGCCGAGCCCACGCCCTACGGGCACATAACCTGGCGCTATATCCGCTATATCGAAAGGGTTATTTCCGCATTGCGGTATTACGGTATACTCGTTCATCTTCATCAATAGCAGTTTTTTTTGAGTTTATGGCTCGCAGGGTAAAACCTGGCGCCTCTAGCCTGCTATTTGGTCCCAAAATTTAGTCGAATCGGAGTATTTATGAGTAACAGAGAAGTAGTAATCGTTGCGGCAGGCCGCACACCCATTGGTAACTTTGGTGGCTCTATCTCTGGCTTAACCGCCGATGTCCTAGGCACAACTGTGATCAAAGGACTACTAGAGCAAACCGGCATCAAGCCAGAAAGCGTTGATGAAGTCATCTTCGGGCAAGTATTGAATGCAGGCATGGGTCAAAACCCTGTACGCGTTGCCTCTGTTAACTCAGGCATCCCTTTTGAAACTCCAGCCATGGGCGTAAGCAAAGTATGTGGCTCTGGGCTAAAAGCGACTCACCTCGCAGCACAAGCAATTCTGCTTGGCGACGCCGATATCGTAATTGCTGGCGGCCAAGAAAGCATGAGCCAATCTGCTCATGTACTGCCTAACAGCCGTAACGGTGCGAAAATGGGCGACTGGAAACTTGTCGACACCATGATCAAAGACGGTTTGACTGATTCGTTCAACCACTACCACATGGGCATTACCGCCGAAAATATCGCGAAGAAATTCGATATTAGCCGTGAAGAGCAAGACGAGTTCGCTGCGCTTTCACAACAAAAAGCAGAAGCCGCGCAAAATGCTGGACGCTTCGATGACGAGATCATCCCAGTAAGCGTGCCACAACGGAAAAAAGACCCCATCATCTTCGATAAAGACGAATTCCCTCGTCACGGCACCACTGCAGAAAGCCTGTCAAAACTTCGCGCCGCTTTCGATAAAGAAGGTAGCGTCACCGCAGGCAACGCGTCGGGCCTTAACGATGGCGCAGCAGCTGTGATCATGATGAGTGCGGACAAAGCAAAAGAGCTTGGTCTTAAGCCACTTGTTAAAGTAGCCGCTTACGCGAGTTCTGGTGTTGATCCCGCAATTATGGGCACGGGTCCAATTCCTGCAACACAGCGCTGTTTGAGCAAAGCCGGTTGGAATGTTGATGACCTCGACCTTATCGAAGCAAACGAAGCATTCGCTGCACAATCAATATCTGTAACTCGCGGCCTAGAATTGGACCCCGCGAAAGTAAACGTCAACGGCGGCGCAATCGCCTTAGGGCACCCCATCGGCGCTTCAGGTTGTCGTGTACTCGTGACATTGATTCATGAAATGTTAAAGCGAGAATCAAACAAAGGTTTGGCCACACTCTGTATCGGTGGCGGTATGGGTGTTGCCTTGGCGGTCGAACGCGTATAGCACACATCTCAACGCTAACAGCACATAACAATAGGAAGCCGCAGACATCCCATGTCAGCGGCTTTTTTCATTTTTCCCCTTTAAAATAACTGTCAGTTTAAACCGCTCCCAAAACACAAGACGAGTTACCTGTCTCTTTCATCATTTTTATTCGCGCCCCAATTAGTGCCATAATGATCTCAATCATTTTTTGAAGATTAAGGGAATTTAGCATGTCGACAAGCACCATCATTACTCTCGTAGTTATTGCTGTACTCGTGTTTTACATAGTCAGTATCTACAACACTCTCGTTAGTCTAAAAAACCGCTATCAAAATGGATTCTCGCAAATCGAAGTCCAACTCAAGCGCCGCTACGATCTTATTCCTAACCTAGTGGAAACGGCAAAAGGGTATTTAAAACATGAGCGCGAAACCTTGGAAGCAGTCATCTCCGCTCGAAACGCTGCAGCTAATGGTTTGGCAGCAGCAGCGGCAGACCCAACAAACGGCGCTGCGATCGCTGACCTTGCTGGGGCTGAAGGCGCTCTCGCCGGAGCGCTTGGTCGCTTAAGTGTTGTAATGGAAGCTTACCCTGACCTTAAAGCGAATCAGAATATGGCCCAACTTACAGAAGAGCTGACCACGACAGAAAACAAAGTGTCTTTTGCCCGTCAAGGGTTCAACGACTCAGTTACTGAATACAATACCTACCGCCAGAGTTTTCCGCCTGTATTTTTTGCGAACTTCTTTGGCCACAATAAAGACGCTGAATTACTGGAATTTGAAGATAGCAAAGAGATCCAAGCTGCCCCTAAAATCTCCTTTTAGTCTGAGTTAGTTTCACTATGAACTTCTTTCAGCATCAAGACGCCGCCCGCAAAAAGACAGGCCTACTCGTCGGCCTGCTCTTAGCTGCGGTACTCACACTTATAGGCATCACGATTCTTGCAATCGGAATGTTTATGTATTTCGCTCAGACATACTCCAATTCCGTGTCTGCATATAACGTCCGAGGAACATCTTTGCATGAGCATTTTCTATCCCTCCTCGGCTCACCAATCACTTCATGGATCGCGCTTGGCGTTATAGCTGTCGTTGCTCTCGGTTGCCTATACAAGTGGCTGCAACTGGGACGAGGCGGTAAAGCTGTCGCAGAAGCTCTGGGCGGAAAACCCATCAATCCCAACAGTTCTGACCCACTCGAACGAAAAGCCTTAAACATCGTTGAAGAAATGGCAATTGCCTCTGGGAATCCGGTGCCTCCCGTATACCTCATAAACGACGATGCGATTAACGCCTTCGCCGCAGGCTTAGACCGACGTGATGCCGTTATCGGGCTGACACACGGGTGCATCAAGCTCCTGTCCAGAGATGAGCTACAAGGGGTCGTCGCTCATGAATTCAGCCATATTCATAACGGTGATATGCGCTTAAATATGCGTTTAATCGCCATCCTGCATGGGATATTGCTTATTGGCCTGATCGGCTACTTCATCGCTCACGGCTCGGGCGGCTCCTACCGGTACCACAACCATCGACGTCGCGACGGAAAACAAATGAGTCTTGGACTCTCACTGATGGCAATCGGCTACGGTGGTACTTTTTTCGGCAACATAATTAAGGCTGCCGTCAGTCGCCAAAGAGAATTTTTGGCGGACGCTTCCGCCGTGCAGTTCACTCGTAATCCCAGCGGTATCAGTGGTGCGCTGAAAAAAATTGGCGGGTTTAGTGGCGGCTCTCAACTCTCTAGCGGCAATGCTGCAGAATTTAGTCATTTGTTTTTCGGGCAGGGTGTGCGCACCGCATTCAGCTCGCTGATGGCGACCCACCCCCCATTACAAGATCGCATAAAACGCATTGAACCTCGCTGGGCAGGTAAGTTTCCTGATGTCATAGATGAAGCGGTAATCGACAACCCCCGAAGTGGTGCCGATGCGGAGGTTTCTAAATTCTCTCAGCGGGCCTCACACAGCACCTCTGTAAACAACATAAAAGAAAACATTGTAGATCAAGTAGGAGAAGCCGGATTTGAGTCCATATCTAGGGCTGACCAACTTATCGAAGGCCTGACAAAGGAGTTATACGAGGCCGCTCACGAAGCTTTTTCAGCACGGGCGCTGGTTTACGGACTTCTCCTGGACAATACGGTCGTCACTCGCGACGCTCAGCTTTCACAATTAAAGAGAGAGGCACACCCAGTGACCTATAGAGTGCTGCTCAAGATGCTGGAGGACCTTGTCGCACTTCCTCGAGACTCCCGCCTGACACTTTTATCTTTGTGTATGCCGGCACTTAAGCAGCTTTCCTGTCGGCAATACCTCGTATTTAAAAAGAACCTTGCCGAGCTGGTCAAAGCAGATAAAAAGGTCTCCCTCTTTGAATGGAGCATTTATCGCATCACCACGAAAACAATCGAGGGCAGTGCCCAATCTGGTAAAAAGCGCCTAACGCAGCTTTCAGAGGAGGTGCAAAATATTCTTTATTTCACTGCGCTCGCTGGAAAGAACAAAGACACACTTAAGGCCTTTAACCAGGGGCTCGCTGCGCTCAATATGCCCTTACATATCGAACTGCCGAATATGAGATTATCACTGCCGACGCTGGATAAATCATTGAATCGACTAGAAAGCACAAGCCCCTTAGAAAAACCTCAACTTCTCAAAGCATTGATTAAAATCATCAATGCGGACGAGAAAGTAACGGACGACGAAAAGGAAATATTTCGCGCAGTCGCTGACACGCTCAATTGTCCAGTTCCGCCGCTGGACTAAAAATTCTGAACCACCAAAACGAAAAAAGCCTAGAAGCATTCGCTTCTAGGCTTTTGACTAATTCTATAGCTAGAGAAGGCTAATCGACAAACTCAGGGCCAATACCCATACCCCAAATAAGCACTGTACCGATCATTGCAGTCACCATCAAAACCAACCCAACCGTAACGATTGAAGACGCGTACATAAACGCACGATCCTTATCGATATTCATCAAAATAGGAAGGCCCTCATAAACAAGGTAAAGCGAATAACACCCCGCAACAACCATCGCCAAAGCATTCAGCCAAAGCACAGGGTAAACAAGAAAAACCCCCACAAGCAGCAGAGGCGTCGTTACAAATACCGCGAGCGCCGTGCCATCGTAATGGACGCGATCTGCAGGGCCTTCAACGCCATAGGTTTTAGACATCCAATTAACAAACTCTCCTAAGACAAATATTCCTGCAAGTAAGGCCACATACGTTAAGGCACACAAGGACACGGCGCTTTCTACAGACAACTTAACAGGGTCTGCATCACCAACGGCCCAACCGACCTGAGTCACGCCGTAAAACGCAGCCAGAACAGGAATCAACGCAAGAAACGGGATATGAGTCAGAAACACGCCCCGAAATGATTGCTTCTGATCACGAATGAGCTGCCACTCCTGATCTGGGTTGGTAAGAATGCCTAGTGTGTGGTCAAGAAACGCCATAACCCCTCCAACGTATGTAAGGTCTTTATTATTTTGAAATTACGAAACGTAACAATTATAGAATCAGCTTGCGCAGAAATGCTATATCTAAACCGCAGAAACACTTGATATAGGTTAAACGAAGCCAACTCTGCAACTAAAACCTGAGGCTACAGCCAAACTACTTAACCACACGCAATGATGCGCGACGATCAGACGTATCTTTTTTAGCTTTGGTGGCGGTGTTAGAGGGCTCTGGATCCGGCTCTTCAGGCGGCGCTTCAAAGTCGAAGTTCATCCCCTGGCCATTCTCTCGCGCATAGATCCCCATAATGGAGTAGACAGGAACATACACGTCAGTAGGAATGCCCCCAAAACGCGCATTAAAAGAAATTGCTTTGTTTCCCATATCCAGCTCTATAACAGCACCAGGGGAAACATTCAGTATGATTTGGCCATCGCTATTCACATACTGCTGTGGAAGGCTCGCGCCCTCAGCAGTGGCATTCACCACAATCACTGGGGTGAAGCCGTTATCAACGATCCATTCGTAAAGGGCCCGAATCATATAGGGGCGGCTAGATGTCATTGCCATATATAGAAACCTACGAGCCCTGTAATCTTAAGTATTTAATTCCGACACCAAACTAAGAACGCATCTCACGCTCAAGTTCAGTCAAACTTTCTTGGAAAGATGGACGCTCAAACATACGGTCCATATATTCCAAAAGCGGCATCGTTTGGCGAGTACGCGGCATTTCAACACCGAACTCTTCCAATCGCCACAAGATGGGTGCCAAGCAACAATCGACCAAAGTAAATTCATCGCTCATGAAAAATGGCTTTTCAGAGAATATTGGCGCAATCGCAACCAAGCTATCTTTTAGCTCTTGTCGTGCTTTAGCAACAGCTTCTTTGTTGCGGCCATCAGAAATTACCTTAACCAACGGACACCAGTCACGCTCGATTCGATAGATAAATTGGCGACTTTCCGCACGGGCTACAGGGTAGACAGGCAACAGTGGTGGATGAGGAAAACGCTCATCCAAATACTCCATCATTGCTGCGGTGTTATAGAGAGACAATTCCCGATCCAACAACGTTGGTAAAGAGTTGTATGGATTAATTTCGCTCAATTCTTCCGGTATCTCGCCAGGACTGACATCAACAACATCAACCGTTACGCCTTTCTCGGCCAACACGATGCGTACACGATGACTGTAATGATCCCGACTATCGGAAAAATACGTCATGGACGAGCGCTTTGCTACAACTCCCATTCACTTACCCCAAAATTTTCTTACTAAAGCTTACAAAACTGCCGCTGCAAACACACGTCATGCAGCGGCAACTCGATTTAATGGAAAAACAATAAAAAGCTGTCCTTAAGGGACGGACTTATCAATGAATATCTTTCCAATACTCGCGGTTTAACAACCAAGTAAAGATGAGCAATACACCTAAGAATAGAAATACAAATATCCCGATTCGCTTACGCTCTTCCACTACTGGCTCAGCCATATACGCCATAAAATTTACAAGATCGTAAACAGTATCGCTGTACTCTTCTTCACTTAAAGTGCCTTTGACATCCGCCACTTTCAAACTGCCACATGAGGTTTCCACAGCTTCGCCCAATTCGTTACGCTCAGTGTGACCATGGCCATCAAGCTTTTCACCAGGTGCACACTCAGGCAAACCTTGTAATTCCATAAGTACGTGAGGCATACCCACATTCGCGAACACTTTATTATTCACGCCTTTAGGACGGCTCTCGTCTTTGTAAAAGTTCTTCAGGAAGGTATAAACCCAATCGTTAGAACGCGCACGCGTCACCAACGTTAAATCAGGAGGTGTAGCACCAAACCATTTTTTTGAACTGTCAGGCGACATAGAAATCTGCATCAAACTACCGATCTTTTGATCAGAAAACACAAGATTTTCTAACATAGCATCGTGAGGAATATCTAAATCATCAGCTACACGCTCGTAACGAGAAAAGTTCGCAGAGTGACAGCCCATGCAATAGTTTACGAAGGTCGCTGCGCCACGCTGCATGGATTCTTTGTTTTTAAAGTCCGCTTCAAAATGCTCGCAAGGGATTGATCCACATGCGCCACCGCCAGCAGCAACCGCTTTAATAGGCACGATAACCAAGACCAAGAACAACGCAAGAGCACCAAAGACAAGCCCTTTACCGAGGCCCTTCATTTGAACTCGTGAAGGCTCAGGAAGCGTCTTCTCACGCGAAGTCCAGAAAGGCATACCGATGAAGTAAGCAAAATAGATCACAGTACAGATTTGCGATAGCGCTGTACGTGCTGGTGTAGGCGCTTTAACACCCAAGTAACCCAGGATCACGAATGCGGCAGCAAACACGATTAGCGCGACACGACTGAAAGTGCCTTTGTAACGCATTGATTTAACGGGTGATTTATCCAACCAAGGAAGGAAGAACAAAATCACAATCGCAGCAGCCATCGCGATGAAGCCCAAGAACTTAGAAGTAAATACACCACCCAAGTCAAAGGTTACCGCACGAAGAATCGCGTAGAACGGAGTGAAGTACCATACCGGCGCAATATGCTCAGGCGTTTTCAGGTTATTCGCTTCTTCAAAGTTAGCAAATTCTAAGAAGTACCCATTCAATTCTGGCGCGAAGAAAACCACACCCAAAAATGCGAACAAGAAGACTGTAATACCCACAAGGTCGTGAACTGTGTAGTACGGATGGAAAGGAACACCGTCTAAAGGGATACCGTTTTCATCTTTGTTCTTTTTAATCTCAACACCGTCTGGGTTGTTTGAGCCCACTTCGTGAAGCGCAAGAAGATGAAGCACGACAAGTGCAAGCAGTACAATAGGAAGCGCAACCACGTGAAGTGCGAAGAAGCGGTTCAGTGTAGCGCCCGAGATAAGGTAATCACCACGAATCCATTGAACAAGGTCTTCACCAACATAAGGAATCGCACCGAACAAGTTAACGATAACCTGTGCACCCCAATAAGACATTTGTCCCCAAGGCAGAACGTAACCAAGGAATGCTTCTGCCATCAAGGCAACGTAGATCACCATACCGAAGATCCACACTAATTCACGAGGCGATTTGTACGAGCCGTACATTAAGCCACGGAACATATGGAGATACACAACCATAAAGAAGGCTGATGCACCGGTGGAGTGTAAATAACGAATCATCCAGCCGTACGGCACATCACGCATGATGTACTCAACAGAAGCAAACGCTTCTTCCGCTGAAGGAACGTAGTTCATCGTCAACCAAATACCAGTAAGCAATTGGTTAACTAAAACGAGTAGAGAAAGAACACCAAAGAAATACCAAAAGTTGAAGTTCTTAGGCGCGTAGTATTTACCCATATGGGTATCCCACGCACGTTGAACAGGAAGACGAGCGTCAATCCAATTCCATAAACCTGTTAGCCATGCTTGCATGATTACGCCTCCTGATCTTCGCCGATGAGGATGACATCATCGCTCAAGTATTTGTGAGAAGGGACTTCCAAGTTAATCGGCGCAGGTACACCCGCTAATACGCGGCCAGCCAAATCAAACTTAGAACCGTGACATGCACAGAAGAAACCGCCCTGCCAAGCCTCACCACCGAGGTCTTGCGCGCCCACTTCTGGTCGATAGCTTGGAGCACACCCCAAATGCGTACATAGTCCAAGTAATACAGCGAACTCTTCTTTAATAGAGCGCGCTTTGTTTTTGGCATATACCGGCTGAACCGACTTATCGGATTCTGGATCACGTAAGTCTGGTTCCATTTTATCTAGGCCAGCTAAGGACTCAGCCGTACGTCGAAAAACGTATACCGGCTTACCTCGCCATTCAACAGTAATCATTTGGCCTGGCTCAAGCTTACTAATGTTAACCGAGACAGGTGCGCCAGCCGCTTTGGCTTTTGCACTGGGGTTCCATGAACCCACAAACGGAACAGCGGCACCTACAACACCTGCAGCTCCTACGGCGGACGTGAGCGCAGTTAGCACTCTGCGACGCCCTACATTTACTCCGTCATTACTCATGACGTAACTCTCCCCTATCGGATTTTAATTGAAGGCTGGTTTCTGAGTACCGAGTTATCAGTACCATCAGTCGAAATTTGATTGCCCACTTAGCTCAATCGATCAAACGTATTTCGATTCGCTCAGAGTTGTTATTGTGGTCGGTAATCTCAATTCCTGCCTACTTAATACTGTACATATCGCGAACAGACCAAGATTTTCGGTGGGACCGAGAAAAAATTTGGCTCATGGTAAAGAAATTCCCCAAAACTAACAAGGTAATTAGGGGGGCGAGAGCCACGAAAGGCAGCGGTTTTAGCCGCCAGCAAACATGGAACGCAAGAGCCAAACGATATTCAACACAACGACATAACAAAAAAGCCCAAACCATAGGATTTGAGCTTTGATGAAAGAGCGGTAAAGCGAATTAACGTTTCGAAAATTGTGGCTTTTTACGTGCCTTGCGAAGACCGACTTTCTTACGCTCCACTTCACGAGCATCACGAGTAACGTAACCCGCTTGGCGAAGTGAAGGACGATTGGCTTCGTCATATGCGATCAATGCACGGGTTAAACCGTGACGGATAGCACCAGCTTGACCGAAGCTACCACCGCCTTTAACGGTTGCGTTGACGTCAAAACTGCCGACGTCGCCAGTACATTCAAGTGGTTGACGTACGATCATACGCGCTACTTGACGACCAAAATACTCGTCTAACGTAGAACCGTTAACGGTAATTTTGCCTTCGCCTTTCGTAATAAATACGCGAGCCGTAGAAGTTTTACGACGACCCGTACCATAGTATTGTTCTGCTGCCATGATCCTGCCCTTATAGACTTAGTTCTTGAGGTTGTTGTGCTGTATGTGGATGTGCATCACCCGCATAAACCTTCATCTTTTTGAACATAGCGCGTCCAAGGGGGCCTCTCGGCAACATTCCTTTGACGGCGGTTTGTATAACACGCTCTGGCGCTTTTTCGATTAGCTTGTCGAAGCTCATGGACTTCAAGCCACCGATATAGCCGGTGTGGCGATGGTACATCTTGTCGCTACCCTTTTTACCCGTGACACGCACTTTTTCAGCGTTGATAACTACGATGTAGTCACCCGTGTCGACGTGAGGGGTATATTCCGGCTTATGCTTACCGCGCAAACGGTGAGCAATCTCAGTGGCCATACGGCCTAGAGTTTTGCCTTCAGCGTCAATAATGTACCAATCGTGTTTTACTGTCTCAGGACGGGCACTAATAGTCTTCATGTTATCTGCCTTAAAACGATGGTACGAATTCGTAATTAAAAATTGAACATAGGAGCAATAGGGCTCCAAAAGGAGCGCGGATTCTACAGAAGAGGTGGTCAGCATTCAAGCACTATTTAAGCACCAAGAAAGCGATATAAAGGGGGAATCAAGGCTTATGGGCACGGCCCAGGTATTCTTTACTCTGCATTTCCTGAACACGGCTAACGGTGCGATCAAACTCAAAGCCTAAACGGCCCTTGCCGTATAGCTCATGAATAGGCTTGTCCGCCGAAAGAATCAATTTTACGTTTCGATCATAAAATTCATCCACAAGGTAGATGAAGCGTCTCGCCTGATCATCATTCACCGCGCCGAGACACGGAACGTTCTCAACGATCACGGCATGGTATTCACGGGCAAGCTCGATATAGTCCATCTGAGAACGTGGGCCATCACACACGGACTTAAAATCAAACCAGGCCACATCTTCCGCCTCTTTGATCGCCACAATGGGGCGCCCTTCCACTTCGATTTCAATATTGTCAGAAATCGCTTCATGGTCAGGTACTAAATTGAGGAAGAAGTCACTCAACTCTTGATGCGCTGTATCATTCACAGGTGAATGATACAGGCGAGCCTGCTCCAAAGTACGAAGCCGGTAATCCGTTCCCCCATCAACATTGACCACTTCGGTATGTTTATTAAGCAAATCAATCGCAGGCAAGAAGCGCACGCGTTGTAAGCCATCCTTATATAAACCTGATGGTTCAATATTGGAGGTCGCAATCAACACTACACCACGATCAAATAAGGCATCTAACAAATTCGCTAATATCATCGCGTCAGTAATGTCCGATACGAAAAACTCGTCAAAACATAACACCTGAAATTCACGGGCTAATTTGTCAGCCACCATGACCAAAGGGTCACTTTGATCATTTAATTTTTTAAGCTCTTTATGGATTCGACGCATAAAGCGGTGAAAGTGCGTGCGCTTTTTCCGCTCAAAAGGCAGGGCCTCATAAAAGGTATCCATAAGGTAGGTTTTACCCCGACCAACCCCCCCCCAAAAATACAGACCGGTTATCCCGTCATCCGATGAGCGTCTTGTCAAAAAGGACGCCATAGAAGAAAGCCAACCACTTTGAACAGGGGTTTCATGGCGCGCGACAAGCGTTTCATATAAGGATTGCAGATGCTTTATCGCATTTTCCTGAGCGCTGTCCTTTTGAAATCCGTGCTGCTCAATATCACGCGTATAGCGCTCAAGGGGTGACAAATTCATAAACGCATTCGATCCAAAATCAGCTTTATTCCACGCAGAGTGAAATTTTTATGTATCATTAAAGGGTGTGTGGCATGCGAAGAATCAGATCTAGCAATAGATTATTCAACAGCCGTTGACTTCGGGTGCAGCATTCTACACATCAGACAATGATTGTCAGCACCCTTTTTGGGCCACAAGGCTCGAAACACATACACACTGACACAGTATAATTGTAAAAACACCAAGCGTAAGACAACCCTAGGAGGAAGAACGTGACGTTCTCGTTAGAAGCATTAGTGATGGTGAGCGCCATTGCACTCTGTATCGGCGGGCTAATCGGCGCAGTAATAAGCCGAACTCTACTGCCGCCTGAAATGCAGAAAGATTTGGAGCAACGCTTACAGTCATCACGCGATGAATTAGATCGCTACCAACACGATGTTGCCCAGCACTTTGCTGATACGTCCAAGCTTGTCAGCAACCTCACCAAATCCTACAAAGAGGTGCACGACCACCTTGCAAAAGGCGCAATACAATTAACCAACGCTGAGATCAGTAAAAAGATACTCGAAGCCGGTGACAGTAAATTGGGCATAGAAGCCAATGATGCAATTGATGAGCTATCGTTTGAGCCTCCCAAAGACTGGGCCCCAAAGATGCCTGGACAAACCGGCACACTCAGCGAAGAGTTCGGTCTAACAGAACCGAAAGAAGACGATCAAATTGAGGCGATTACCGCATCGCCCAAGAGCTAAAATATCTCGTTCGAAACGAAACGCGAACACCTGACGACGAGCCCTCAATCGGAGGTGGCCGCAACGCTTTAAACGCTTATAATGGCCAAGTCTTAAACCCCTCGATCATCCTCTAACGATAAGTGGCCTTTCATGCAGAGCATTAAGACGTTCATTCTATTTGTTCGCTGGCCCATCATAATCGGGATGCTGATCGCTTTGTTATTGCTTGTCGTTTTCCCTGGGCACTTTAACGTTCAACTCGCAAGCCCGCTAAACATAACGCCATCTCCACTGCCAACGTCTGAATTACACAACCGGAACGGCCCCGTGTCTTATTCAAACGCGGTAGAAAAAGCGTCCATGGGCGTAGTCAATATCTACACGCGCAAAGAAGTTCAGCAACGCTTAAACCCACTGGCGAACGACCCCATCTTTCGCCACTTTTTCAACATCTCGGACCTCCCTCGGCAAAAGCGTATGCAGTCTGCGCTTGGCTCCGGCGTTATCGTCACAAAAGAGGGGCATATTCTTACCAATTACCATGTGATTAATGGTGCCGATGAGATTGTGGTCGCACTAGAGGATGGACGAAACGCAAAAGCACAGGTGCTAGGGGAAAACCCCGAAAGAGACCTAGCTGTACTGCATGTGGAATTAACGAATTTACAACCCGTTGCCATGACCCGAAACATTCCACGCGTCGGCGACGTTGTGCTTGCCATCGGCAATCCTTTTGGTGTTGGTCAAACCGTTAGCCAAGGTATCATCAGTGCGACGAGCAGCCGTAATCGTGACCTTAATATTTCTGCGTTTGAAGACTTTCTTCAAACGGACGCCGGCATTCACCCAGGCAGCTCAGGAGGGGCGCTTATCGACGTATACGGCAATCTTGTTGGCATCAACACTGCCAACCTCGGCCAAACGGGTTCCGGAGGCATCGGTTTTGCTGTACCTAGCGACATTGCCATGCAAACACTTACCGACATCATCCAATTCGGCCGTGTTGTACGAGGCTGGCTTGGCGTCGAAGCAAAGCGTGTCCGCCCACGTGTCACAAGCGAATCCGGATTGCTCACAACCGAAGGGATGATCATTACCAATACAACCTTGGGCGGGCCTGCCCACGTTGCGGGCTTACGCCGTGGCGATATTATTGTAGGTATTCGCGGCAATCCGGTACGAGGGGCCAGAGATATTGTGCAAACGATCCAAGAATCTCGCCCTGGCGACGTGATTACCGTTGAATTCATCCGCTCAGGTACAACCGAATCCATTGAGGTACTTCTGCAAGAGCAGCCCAACGAGATCCACTAAGCCAACGGCATGCCTGACCACTTCTTGTTATCGTAAAATTAAACCCTCTACCCATACAGATAAGAGATTTCGCCCCCTCAGTAAAATCTCTTTTCTCAGTAAAACCCGCTTTGCCGCTATTTTGGTGCACTATTTGTATAACAACCAAGGTGAAATAAACACGCTATACACTTGAGCTGCGGAAAATGGGGTTGCCGCCAAAAGAAACTGCCCCTAAATAGGCCTTATGCTGAGCACCAGACCATGACGTATGCACCAATAGCGAGCAAAACACCAAAATTTCACACCCAGGCACTGGAAACACCAATTAAGCACGTGCTTGAGAAAACGATCGCGCAACACAAGCTCCCGACCAGCTTTCTAAGCACCATCGAACGATGGTACATGCCAATAGCAGAAGATATCGCACACAGAGCCGGTGCACGAACTGAAACGCTAATCGTAGGCGTGCAAGGCTGCCAAGGCAGCGGCAAAAGCACATTGAGCGTGTTTTTACAGCAGCTTTTGGAGCAGCAATTCAATCTCTCGACTGCGGTACTGTCCATTGACGACTTTTATCTCACAAAAACTGAGCGGCTTACGCTATCCAAAACCGTTCATCCTTTGCTAAAAACACGCGGCGTACCAGGCACCCACGACATTCCGCTCGCCCAAGAAACCATTGAAAAGCTCAAAAACCTCGCCACGGGCGTTCACACCAGCATACCCCGTTTTGAAAAAGCTATGGATGAACGCGCCACCTACGATCAATGGGACTGTGTTAAAGGTCGGATAAAGGTCATTATCTTAGAAGGTTGGTGCGTTGGCCTAAGCCCACAATCAGACGAAGAAGTTAACGTTGATATCAACACGCTCGAATCGGAAGAAGACCCGCAGCACATATGGCGTTGCTACGTGAATGAAGCACTGAAAAAAGACTATGCTGAATTATTTACACAGCTCGACCTTCTTGTCGTACTGCAAGCCCCTTCATTTAAATGTGTTTATCAATGGCGGCTACTCCAAGAAGAAAAGCTCATTGCGCAACTCTCCCAAGCACAGAAAGATAAAGACCGTACAATGTCGCCCAGCGAAATTAAGCATTTTATCTCGCACTACCAGCGTCTAACCGAACATGCGCTAAACTCTTTACCCTCGAAGTCCGACTGGTTGCTTACGCTTGCAGAAGACCATAGCATTACGCATATCTCTCAAACACCTCGCGAACCGGACGCTAAGTGAATACTCAATTTATTGTTTCCACCGATTTAGACGGTACGCTGCTCGACCACTACAGCTATTCATGGGAAGCCGCCCAGCCAGCGATCGAACAACTCATCGCCAATGACATTCCCATTATATTTAACACCAGTAAAACATTGGCCGAAGCGCTTGCTCTGCAAGAGGCAATGGGCATTGCGCAGCCCGCCATCGTAGAAAACGGGTCCGCCATCGCCATTCCTCATGCGCTCGCAAAAGCATTGCCTATTCCGGAAAAAACACTGACAACGGATACAGAGCAGCACACCATCGTACACTTCGGCATCGCCCGCTCACATATACTCGACTTTATCGACACGCAAAAAACGATTCATGGCAAAATTTTGGAATCGTATAGAGACTGGTCGATTGAACACATTGCAGAAAAAACCGGCCTAAACATGGAAATAGCAAAGCTATCGAGTGATAAAGCCTTCTCTGAACCGTTTATTTGGCTCAGCGACAAAAACACCCTCACGCAATTTATCCAAACTGCAGAAAGCCAGGGCTTAAAAGTGCTACAAGGCGGGCGTTTTTATCATTTACTCGGCGACAGCAACAAAGCCAAGCCGCTCGAATGGTTCAAACAATTATACGAGCAGGTCTCTGCGGATAGTACATGCAAACTCATTTGTTTGGGCGACAACAACAATGATATTCACATGTTAAATATTGCTGACTACCCAGTCTGTATTAAATCACCAACATCGGACTACCCAGCGATATCGAAAAACCCCAACACCATTCGCACAGAGGGTGAGGGGCCAGTCGGCTGGAACAAAGCCATTTTAGATATACTCTCAAGCAACGCACAAAATACTGATAACAATACCCAATAGGAAATCACATGACCGACTTTTACCAAAACGGGATCATTACCACACTGCACAATTTGAATCATCGTCCCGTTGAAGAAATGGAAGCCGAACTAAAAGAGTTTTCTAAAACGCGGCCAATGTCATTGGTCTTGCCGTCGCTCTACTCTGAATTACAAGGCGACGCGCTCCCCAACATTGTTAAGCATTTGAGCCAAGTCGACTACCTCAGCCAAATTGTTATCGGTTTAGATATGGCCGACCAGTCACAATATGAAAGTGCACTAAAGTTTTTCGCACCTTTAAATCAAGATTTCAAACTTTTATGGAATGACGGCCCGCGCCTGCTGGCCATTGATGAAGAGCTGCGCTCAGAAGGGCTTGCCCCCATGGAGCGCGGAAAAGGACGAAACGTCTGGTATTGCCTGGGTTACGTGCTCGCTTCAGGAAAAGCAGAATCAATTGCACTGCATGATTGCGATATCGTGACATACGACCGAGGCTTGCTCGCACGCCTCATATATCCCGTAGCCAACCCAAACTTTAACTATGAATTTTGTAAGGGCTATTACTCCCGTATAGCGAACGGGAAAATCCACGGCCGCGTTAGCCGCTTATTAGTAACACCACTTATTCGCGCGCTCAAGAAAACGCTTGGTCACAACGACTACTTAGAATATATCGACAGCTTCCGCTACCCCCTCGCCGGCGAGTTCTCATTCCGCACCGATGTTATTAACGATATTCGCATACCCAGTGATTGGGGACTGGAAATAGGCGTACTCTCTGAACTAAATCGCAACTACGCTAACAACCGACTTTGCCAAGCCGACATTTCGGATGCTTACGAACATAAGCACCAAGAGCTTTCCCCGGACGATGCAGAAAAAGGCCTATCGAAAATGTCGATAGATATTTCCAAAGCGCTATTTAGAAAACTCGCGACAAACGGTATCGTCTTTAACTCAGAAACTTTTCGCTCGATTAAAGCCACTTACTTTAGAATCGCTTTAGACTTTGTCGAAACCTATTTTAACGATGCAAAAATGAATGGCCTAACGCTAGACATCCACGCTGAAGAAAAAGCGGTTGAAATGTTTGCGAAAAACATTCTCGCGGCGGGGCATAACTTTTTAGAAAACCCCATGGAAAAACCGTTTATCCCGAGCTGGAACAGAGTGCGAAGCGCCATCCCAGACATTCTACCGAGATTAAAAGACGCCGTAGAAAAAGATATGGCAGAATTTAAAAAATAGGTGCTATTTCCAGGTTAGTGCGTTATACACCGTCACATATTGATTGCGGACCCAATAGAATATGATTTTATCTGCGCAAAAAGAATTAAAATTCCTTGTTAATTCTCACATCAGCCTTATCTATCCCGATGAGGATGTTGATGCGCTTTCGCAAAAGCTTATCGAAATAATGTCCTTAGAGGCCTGCAATACAAAACCTCAAACCCATGAAAACACGTGGAGCGAAAAAGATGCGTGGCTAATCACTTACGGTGACAGCATCATTAGCCCAAATGCGGCGCCACTACAGACATTAAATAAGTTTGCAAAAAAAGAGCTCACTGGCGTTGTTAACGGGATACATATACTGCCATTTTTTCCCTACAGTTCCGACGATGGATTTTCTGTGATTGATTATAGTCAAGTCAATGACAGCCTAGGGGACTGGGAAGACATCAAAGATATCGCCGCCAACTTTCACCTAATGGCTGACCTCGTCATTAATCACTGCTCGAGCAGAAGCCGCTGGTTCGATAATTTCAAACAACGTAAATCACCTGGTAAAGATTATTTCTTTGAAGCGTCTCCCCAAGACGACACACACTTGGTAGTGCGACCAAGAACCTCCCCACTCTTGCGCGAAGTGGAAACTCTGGATGGAAAACGACATGTCTGGTGCACATTCAGTCATGACCAGGTAGATCTAGATTTCTCAAATCCCGAGGTGCTTTGCGAATTTTCACACATTTTAAAACTTTACCTAGATCGCGGTGTGCGCATTTTTAGATTAGACGCCGTTGCATTCTTGTGGAAAGAACTGGGAACACCCTGTATTCATCACCCTAAAACACATGAAGTCGTACGCCTAATTAGGACGCTTATCGAACATCACTCACCTGAAGCGATCATTATTACCGAAACTAACGTACCAAACAGTGAGAACTTATCTTACTTCGGAAATGCAAATGAAGCCCATGCGGTATACAATTTTTCATTGCCGCCCTTAGTGCTTCAAGCATTAATTGCAGGAACAAGCAAACACCTCAAAGCTTGGCAAATGAGTATGCCACCAGCACAGATGGGCACATTCTATTTTAACTTCCTTGCATCACACGACGGTATCGGCTTAAGGCCCGCTGAAGGGTTGCTCTCTGAAAACGAAATAGACGAGTTGGTGAATGCCGTACAGCTATTTGGTGCTCGTGTCTCATGGCGCACAGCGGAAGGAGGGCGCGACAAACCCTACGAACTTAACGTTACCTTATTTGACGCATTACAAGGCACAACATCCGGCCCAGATAAATGGCAAGTAGCGCGTTTTTTATGTGCACACGCAATTATGTATGCGCTCGAAGGTATCCCTGGGACCTATATACACAGCCTATTTGGCACACACAACTATCACGAAGGCGTTGAAAGCACCAACCATAACCGCACTATTAACCGCTACAAATGGGACTACGACAGCATTACGAAACACCTGGAAGATGATACATCGCACCATAGTATGGTGTTCAAAAAAATGGTGTCCCTACTTAAAATCCGTACCAAACAACCTGCGTTCCACCCTAATGCTGTGCAGTTCACACTACACTTGGGCGATGAGGTTTTTGCTTTCTGGCGACAAAGCCACCGCAGAGATCAGAGTATCTTTTGTTTACATAACGTAACGGATAAAGAAATAATTATTCCACTTTCTGCAATAAACCTCATTACCGTCGACAAATGGGTAGATCTAATAAGCGAAGAGAATTTCACAGATATACGACAAGAGGTCAAACTAATGCCCTATCAATTTATGTGGCTAAGCAATAAAGTCTATTCCGATAAAAAACCTGATGGTCCACACTAAACCACAGTCCAAATAGGCTACATAAGCGTTAACAAGCGCTGCATTTCTTCATCAAAATAGACATAGACGATCTCTATCGTCTTAGTGGCACGACTAAAATAACTTTCACTGCTTACCCAAAATTTATTTCCGATGATGTAGTGCTCCACAAGTGCAATAAACGTATTAATTTCATTACATTTATCTTCACCTATTTTCCCTTGCAGGCGGTGATTAAGAAAAACACCCTCAAATTCCTTCAGGCATTGCTCTATTTTTCCGATAATTTTATCCTTATTACCGTAGCCCCCTTCCATCGACAAGCGTATCGTCCCCAGCGCTCTTAACTGGCCAAGTTTTTCACCTAAAACAAGTAGCTCATACCAATACAAGGTATCGCCATTTCGAATAACTTGATCAATATGATAATCCACAGCCACCCAACGCATCATCACCAAGCACGACGCCACGATCTTACAATGCTGCTCATAATTATCGTACGGATCCTGCCGGCGATCACTCATTGACAGCTTCGCCCAATGCCGAGTAATGCCTTGCCAGTCCTCATGTTCATCCAGGTGATGCTCAATGGCGCCAATATTTCGAATATCCGTTGATACTGCTTCGGCTTTCTCAACCACCGATTCCGCAACCTCACGGTGCCCGCCAATGTATGCGGCTGTTAATCCTCGGTGCGCTTGCATATGTTTGATCAGCATACGAAAAGCCTGCAATAGGCGTAAGCCCATACCCCTGCGCGCGCGTCGCGCACTAGACATTGACCTTGCTATATATAGCAAGGTCAACAGCCCAAGAATAGAAACAACCAACAAAATGTGTGTCACTTAGCGCTCCAAAAGTCACTCCCAGGACGTACCCAATTTAAAAACATGCGACATGGAAAATGCAATTTTCATTCTCAAATAACGATTAGTATTTTATTTTTTAATTAATGAGTGATATTGCGTTAACACACTGAACACCATGCACCAAAAATGGCGAGCCCCCACAATTACTGCCCACTTTCAGCGCCGCCATGCGTCAGATCATGGCCTGACGATGGTAGTCCCACGCAATCATCGTCATTCAAAGAGAGATATTGTAGTGCACTGCATATTTCTATGACCTGTTTCGGGTCGTTCACAAAACTTATTGTGCAAATAACCCATTTCTCGAAAGTGCGCATACAACATGGCAAGCCGCTTGCAATGACTTAAGTGCTTAAGTCGTGCCGTGCCTTACTAAATAACCCTTATCACCCGAGCAACGTCATACACAAAAATGCAGAAGGCTATAAAAAACACATCACATCCCGAGCGCAGTAGCGATGTCATGTATTTTAATCCACAACCAGATAGCGCAAGAGAAAAAACCGTCGTTATCGGCGCAGGCCCCGTAGGTATTCGATTCGCAAGCGAACTTTTAAAACGCCAACCTTATGCACACGTCATTGTGTTTAGTAACGAGCCTTATCAACCATATAACCGCGTACAACTTTCTTCACTGCTTGCGGGAAATATCGATATTGATGGCATCACAACCAAACTTCCAAGCGACAACCTTCACCCCAATTTCTCACACACCATCAGCGCAATTCGTGAAATTGATCACCTCAACAAACAGGTAATCGATATTTCTGGCACTCATCATGATTACGACCGCCTGGTGATTGCAACGGGGGCACGGCCCCATGTGCCCAATATATCGGGCATTGATCAGACTGGGGTATACACGTTTAGAAACTTAAAAGACGCTGAGTTTCTTTATTCTCGCGTTTCACGTGCTCGGCATATCGTTGTTGTTGGCGGTGGCTTGCTCGGCCTAGAAGCAGCGAAAGCACTATTACGTTTTAACACTACGATTACCCTGGTTCAACAGGGACCACGGCTCATGAACCGCCAACTGGACGACCAATCCGCGAAAAAATTATTAGAGATTGTAGAAGGGCTAAACATACGCGTGATTACAAACTCCGGCGTGAGAAAAATTCTCGGCGACGGGCGAGTCTCGGGAGTGGAAACCCGCGATAAAGAAACCATAGCCTGCGATACGGTACTCCTATGCGCCGGCATAAAACCCAACCTAGAAATTGCGCGCTCGTCGAGAATAAAAGTTGGCAGAGGCATTTTAGTCGACGACACACTAAAAACGTCTGCAGAAGACGTGTATGCAATTGGCGAATGCTGTGAGCATCGGGGCGCTACCTACGGACTGGTAAATCCAGGCTACGAACAAGCCGCCATACTTGCAGATTTTTTGGTGAATGGGAAAGCGCATTATATTGGCTCCCTGGAAATTAGCCGACTAAAGGTGTTGGGCGCAACGATATGCAGCATGGGGGATGTCAGCGAACTAGAGAAACGTCCCTTCCAGCACGAATTTCAATATAGCAATAAAGCCGAAGGCATCTATCGAAAAATTGTGACGTATAAAGGCCATATAATAGGCGCCGTGGGTTTTGGAGAGTGGGGAGAATCCCGCAGAATACAAGAAGCTTACCAACACCAAAGGCGGGTCTGGCCATGGCAGGCCTTACTCTTTTTATTAAGCGGCCGTGTATTCGGTGGCGGACAAGACGATGATATAAACACCTGGCCTAACGCTGCGATCGTATGCCAATGCAACAACATAAGCCAAGGCGCACTGTCTCACGCGATTCACTCAGGCGCGGACTCGTTAACAAGCCTGCAAGACAAAACAGGCGCGGGAACCGTGTGTGGCTCCTGCAAACCTCTTCTATCCCAATTATTGGGAAACAATGAGAAACCCGAACGTGACCCGAGCGCCCTCTCCGTACTCGCGGCCTGCATACTAGCGGCTGTAATAATACTGCTTCTTATATTAACACCAGGCTTCTCTGTTTCCGATAGCGTGCAGACAATCGATAGTTTCGAAAAAATATGGAACGATAAATTTTGGAAACAAGTAACCGGCTTTACCCTGCTCAGCATGTCTGTGGTCGGACTGTTGATGTCCCTACGGAAACGCCTACCGCTCATTAGTCGCTTTGGTGAATATACCTGGTGGCGACTCCTACATATTACTCTGGGCGTGTTTTGCGCCTGCACCCTTATTTTGCATACAGGCTTCCACTTGGGTACCAATTTCAATCAAATTCTTATGCTTGATTTCATTGGTGTCATTGTCGCGGGCTCATTGGCTGGTGCATTTTTTTCATTCAGTCACAAATTTGGTGCATCAAAATCAAAACGACTACGTAATTTTTGGAACTGGGGCCATATATTATTAACTTGGCCCCTTCCCGTCCTTCTGAGTATCCATATTCTTACGGTGTATTATTTTTGATGAAAAAGCTTATATGGGTCACATGGATAATATTAACGGCAAGCCTTGTTGCATATTTTGGCTTCCGTTTATTTGCGAGTGATGACAAGAGTGATTTTATTATTGGTGAAGCCTCCCACGGTCATTTTCAAATAGAAATGACCTGTGGCACGTGCCACACCTCCGCATTTGGTGGGCAAGACGTGCTTCAAGATGCATGCACGAACTGCCATGCCGAAGAACTCGAAGAAGCACATGATTCACACCCCAAGAAAAAATTTACAGACCCCAGGGAAGCTTACCGAATAGAAATATTAGATGCGCGTTATTGTGTTAGCTGCCATACCGAACATCAAAAAGAACAAACCCGATCAATGGGAGTCACGTTGCCCGATGATTATTGTTTTCACTGTCATGAAGAGGTTGGAGAAGAAAGGGAAAGCCATGCAGATCTTCCTTTCGATAGCTGCGCCAGTGCAGGCTGCCATAACTTTCACGACAACAGAGCCCTATACGAAAGTTTTCTGACTAAAAACGCCGGCCAGGCATGGGTAAAGGAGATTGCGCGTCTATCGAAAACCAACGCCACAGACAGCCAAAAAGAAAAACCCATTTCTTTAAATAACAGCCTATATCAAGACAAAATTGCAAAACACCCCGATATTTCTGAACATTGGCAAGCAAGTTCTCACGCCGATGCTGGCGTGGATTGTGGCGGATGCCACCAACAAGGCGAAGACAAATCATGGATAGAAAAACCGTCAATAACAGAATGTGAAACTTGCCACAAAAATGAATCCCAAACTTTCACTCAAGGAAAGCACGGCATGCGCTTGGCGCCTATCCTGGCTAAGAAACTATCCCCTATTACCACGGGTGAATCCGCTATGGATTTTCATCCCGATAGCATTAACAAAACCCATGGCTGTAACACTTGTCACAATGCCCATGAGTTTAATCCACAAGCTGCCGCAGTGGACAGTTGTATAAATTGCCATGCTGACGAACATACCCTTGCATACGAAAATTCAAAACACGCCACACTATGGAAACTAGAAATTAATAACGAAGCACCGCTCGGGAGTGGCGTTAGTTGCGCCTCGTGTCATATGCCACGAATAAAAACGAAGAGCGGAAATAAAACCATTGTATCCGTTCAACACAATCAGAACTGGAATCTAAGACCCAACGAAAAAATGATACGCAGTGTGTGCATGGAATGTCACAGCTTAGAATTTTCAATCGATGCATTGGCCGATAAGGAGCTGATCCGCAATAACTTCACAGGAAAACCTGGCATACATATTGAATCTATAGATTGGGCACTGAAACGCGCAAAAGAAAATTAATTGTCAAAACACTTAGGGGTAACTCATGAATCTAAAGAAATCGATAATCGCTTCAACGCTAGTTCCATTTTCATTATTTTTAACTGGGTGCGGCGAAGAACAAGCCAAGGGCATTGACCCCGCAGTCTATACAGACTCCCTATTTGCAGTCATGAAGGCTGACAGGACCAACTATACAAAGCTTATTGTAAAACGCTTAGGGCCTAACGGCGCTGGAGCAATCAAACCCGCCGAGCACTGGAAAGACTTAGAAAACGGTGCGCCTTTACCTGCACAAATGTTTAGAGCAGGATCCGAAGCGGTGACGGAGCTTACCGATAAATTTACTTATACCTTGCAATCCGAATGGCCCATCAACAAGCAAAACGCACCGAAAACACCCGTAGAAAAAGAAGGCTTGCAATATATTGGCGCAAATCCAGGTGAAAATTTTTACGGTGAAGAGAAGCTTGGGGACGTCACCTATTTTACCGCAGTCTATCCCGACGTCGCCGTGAGTGATGCTTGTACCAGTTGCCATAACGACCACAAAGATACACCCAAAACGGACTTTAAAGTCGGCGATGTTATGGGTGGTGTTGTCATACGTGTCCCGTTATAAAATGATTTGTCAGCATCCGTAACACAAGCACAGTAATTTCTACGCAGAGAAAACACCACTATGAAAAACCATATTACATCGTGTTATTCATTTATTGTTTTAGCCCTTTTCTCATGCATAACAATTACAGGGTGCGGAGATAAGGCATCGGGTAACAAAAATGAATCCCCCCCCAAAAAACCCACGGAGCACCCAGGAGGTTTTCTTATCGTTAAGAACAACTGCAAGGCCTGCCATGCACAGGGTATAAATGGCGCCCCCATTATCGGAAACAAAAAGATGTGGGCACCCAGATTGGATAAGGGGATTGACGCTCTTGCCAAAAATGCCGCCTCTGGTATTGGGCTAATGCCCGCCAAGGGCGGGAAAACCGACCTTAGTGACGCACAAATACGACAAGCCGTGGCCTACATGCTGGAACAGGTATCAAAGTGATTCCTGCTCTTTAATTACGCCACCCCAAATACAACAAAGTTAGACTATTCTTTGAGGTGATATTTCTCATGTTTGGTTTTTTTAAAAAGAAGGAAACAACTATGTCTTTATTTGACAAACTAGGCGGCGCTGCCGCCGTCGACGCCGCCGTTGATATTTTTTATCGCAAGGTATTGAGCGATGATCGCATCAGTCATTTCTTTGATACCATAGATATGGAATCACAACACACCAAACAAAAGGCCTTCTTAACGATGGCGTTTGGCGGCCCCAATAGCTATACAGGCAAAGATATGCGAGAAGCCCATAAGCATATGAAGTTGACTGAAGAACACTTCAACGCCGTGGCGGAAAACCTCGTCGGTACACTAAAAGAACTTAAAGTACCCGAAGACGCCATCGATGAAGTCGTCACAATTGCATTAAGCGTCAAAGATGATGTGCTAAACAAATAACGAATCGCCTTACAACTGCTGCAGGCTGACCTAACGATACATCATGACGCACGTGTATTATCAAGCAAACGAAACACCCGAACCCCAAGGTGTTTCCATCGAGCGCAATGAAACGCTGCTCGATGGATTACTCCGTGCGGGCCACACTATACCCTTCGGCTGCAAAGAAGGAATATGCCAAAGCTGTTTGATGACAGCGCCAGATAAAAATGCACCCATAGAGGCCACGTCAGGTCTTACACCGAATCAAATCGAACAAGGAGCCTTCCTTGCCTGTCGCTGCATCCCTGCTGAGGGGTTCCGTGCAAACAGCATTGATCTATCGAACCAACTGATAGAAACCAAGGTTCTGGAACTGTCGGCCCTAAACACAGGTATTTTTCGTTTGCGGGTCGAAAAGGTGATCGACTACAAGCCAGGGCAATTTGTCACGCTCTGGAATACCGAAGACATTGCTCGCAACTATTCTATCGCTAGCCACGAAGAAGACGCATACATTGAATTTCACATTAAGCGCGTCTCTAAAGGTGCATTTAGTGAATGGGCTTGGGAAAATTTATCCGTCGGCGACACACTGCGTATCCAAGGCCCACTTGGCCAATGCTACTACGGCAGCCAACCTTTGGATAAACCACTCGTACTAAGCGGTATGGGGACTGGCTTAGCCCCCTTAATTGGTATAGCGCGGGAAGCACTTTCCAAGGGCCATACCGGTGATATATTCATGTTTATCGCCGCAAGAGATTCAGGAAATCTCTACCTAATAAGCGAGCTAAACGCGCTGCAATCCCTTCATAAAAATGTTCATGTGTCGCTTATCGTGCAGAACAACACTTCAGAACAAACTTTTCACGCAGACATTATTGAAGGCGACGTGTATCAGATCGTGAAAGATAGTATTGGCAGCTTTAAGGGTCACATCGTGTATTTGTGTGGTGCAGAGAGCTTTGTCAAAAAGATGAAAAAACTTTGCTTCCTCGGTGGTGCCAATATGAAGGATATTCTCGCAGACCCATTTATCCCCTTCCAAAAATAGCACGGCTCACTCAACCTGCACACATCGCGTCAAATCAACACCCCGAAAAAAAACATAACACTAGCCCATCATTCCAAGCTATCTACTCCAAAAACAAGCACTTCTGAATAATGAGTCGCCCCTCTTAAACCTCATCATGCACTCACCCACACGCCATAGAACACGAGCTACACACCATCTAAACCCAGCCAGAACGAGCAATCGCCCCAGAATAACGCACTAAGCGCCGCCAATGAGCAGAAACTTGTGCGCGTAATTTTATCTCGTGTTAAAAAGAAATAATTACACGCCCCACAAAAAAACACTCGCATTCGTCCCTGTTCTATTTCAGTGCAAAAAACCAATAAAACACTATAAATACTGACTATTTTCTATTTTTTCCTAGCTAACAACAATTTGGCACGCTCAATGCAATTACAGATTCACAAACTTAAATCAAAACTTTTAACTCATCATATTGATAGAAACTCCGCTTTGTTAGCGACCAGGAGATATCCATGAACCAGATCTCAACACATCTTAAAAAATTCGCACGCCGATCTCTCGGGGCGGTTGCATCATCCGCTGTACTAACAGTGGGTGTTGCATCCGTACTCGTCAGCTCAATCGCACAAGGGGAAAAGTTAGGCTTCCCTGAAAAAGAAGAATTGAAGTTCGGCTTCATTAAACTAACCGACATGGCCCCCATCGCCATCGCTTACGAGAACGGTTATTTTGAAGATGAAGGTCTATACGTCACGATCGAAGCACAAGCAAATTGGAAAGTTTTATTAGATGGCGTCATCGACGGGCAGCTAGATGGTGCACACATGCTCGCAGGGCAACCTATCGCTGCAACCATCGGCTTTGGTACAAAAGCCCACATCATCACACCCTTTTCAATGGATCTAAACGGTAATGGCATTACCGTTTCCAATGAAATATGGAAACAAATGAAGCCCAATATTCCCAAAATGAAAGATGGCCGCCCTGTTCACCCGATCAAGGCAGACGCATTAAAACCAGTAGTCGAAAAATATAAGGCCGAAGGCAAGCCATTTAATATGGGCATGGTATTCCCTGTATCTACGCACAACTATGAGTTGCGTTATTGGTTAGCCGCCGGTGGAATCCACCCAGGTTTTTACGCGCCTCACAAAGGCGATATCACAGGAAAGATTAATGCCGACGCACTATTATCGGTTACACCCCCACCTCAAATGCCTGCCACATTGGAAGCCGGCACGATTTATGGCTACTGTGTAGGCGAACCATGGAACCAACAGGCGGTATTTAAAGGCATTGGCGTTCCTGTAATCACTGATTATGAAATATGGAAAGACAATCCTGAAAAAGTATTTGGTATTACTCAAGAATTCGCAGAGAAATATCCCAACACCACCATCCGCTTAACTCGCGCACTTATTCGTGCCGCACAATGGCTGGATGAGAACAACAATGCCAATCGACCTGCTGCAGTAAAAATCCTTTCTCAGTCGAACTACGTGGGCGCTGATTATGACGTGATTGCAAACAGCATGACGGGCACATTCGAATACGAAAAAGGTGATAAGCGTGAAGTGCCAGACTTCAACGTATTCTTCCGCTACAACGCAACTTACCCTTACTACTCTGACGCAATTTGGTACTTATCTCAGATGCGTCGCTGGGGACAAATTTCTTCAGACAAGAGCGACGACTGGTATATCGATACCGCCAAGAAAGTATATCGCCCAGATATCTACGCAAAAGCAGCGAAATCGCTGATTAAAGACAAGCTTGTCAGCGCGAAAGACTTCCCTAACTTTGCAACTGAAACAGGATTTAAACCACCGCAAAAAGAGTTCATCGACGGCATCGTATATGACGGGACCAAACCGAATGAATATTTAGCGAAATTCCCAATAGGACTTAAGAAAGGAGACAAGCTGTAAGGGTTAGCATAACCCACTGCGCTTGAAGATATTGACATGAGTACATCAGCCTCTACCACAGAAAAGGTAAGTGTTTTGAATATTCCGACACCTAACATCAAAGCGAATCTTAATTTGCTCACACAGCAGATTGTTATCCCTTTACTAGGCATCGTTGTGTTTTTATTTTTCTGGTCGGTAGCGGCCCAAAACATCAATACCTCTCTAGGGAAGTTTCCTGGACCAAACGCAGTTTACGTGCAATTTAAAACGCTCTACACCGAGCACACCGCTGAACGTAAAAAGGAAACCGCTTTTTACGAACGACAAGAAAAACGTAACGCTGAGCGTCAAAAGATAGATCCAGACTATGCTCCCAAAAGAAGGGCCTACACAGGTAAGGAAACCTTTCTGGATCAGATTTTCACAAGTTTAATCACGGTAATGAGTGGGTTTTTCGTTGCCGCGATTATCGCCATCCCTCTTGGGATCGCCATTGGCTTAAGCAAAACGCTCAATACTGCGATGAACCCCGTTATTCAAATATTCAAACCCGTATCACCGCTTGCGTGGCTACCACTTGTCACCATGGTGGTCAGTGCCTTATACGTAAGCCCTGACCCAATAGTGCCCAAATCTTTTTTAACCTCACTCATCACAGTTTCACTATGTTGTTTATGGCCGATGGTAATCAACACTTCGGTGGGCGTATCTTCCATCGACAGCGACCTTATTAACGTTAGTAAGGTCATCCGTTTACCCGCACTGAAACACGTGCAAAAAATCGTGCTTCCTGCATCAGTCCCCATGATATTTACAGGCATGAGACTTTCTTTAGGCGTCGCCTGGATGGTGTTGATCGCTGCGGAAATGCTTGCACAGAACCCAGGGCTAGGAAAATTTGTATGGGATGAGTTTCAAAATGGCAGCTCAAATTCGCTATCACGCATCATGGCGGCCGTGATCGTAATCGGCTTCATTGGCTTCTTATTAGATAGAGGTATGTTGCAGCTTCAGAAGTATTTCTCTTGGGATAAATCATCTGTAACCCTTTAAGGGTATATGACAAAAAATTAAGGGGTACAAAAAAATGACTTTATTAGACATCAGCCACGTTAGCATGGAGTTCCCAACACCAAAAGGCCCGTTTAGCGCCCTAAATGGCGTTGATTTAAAAATAAATAAGGGTGAATTTGTATCCCTTATTGGGCACTCCGGATGTGGTAAGTCCACCGTACTTAACATTGTTGCCGGCTTGTACCAAGCCACAAAAGGTGGCGTAATATTAAAAGGTAAAGAAGTACGCGAACCAGGCCCAGAGCGCGCCGTAGTATTTCAAAACCATTCTTTACTGCCCTGGCTAACCGCCTATGAAAATGTGGCACTTGCCGTTAATCAAGTTTTTGGAAATACAAAAACAAAAACGGAAAAGAAAGAATGGATCGAGCATAATTTGACGCTCGTACATATGGAGCACGCCATGCATAAACGCCCTGGAGAAATTTCGGGCGGAATGAAACAGCGCGTCGGTATTGCACGCGCACTTTCAATGCAACCCGAAATTTTATTAATGGATGAACCCTTTGGCGCCTTGGATGCATTAACAAGAGCACACATGCAAGATTCTTTGATGGAGATCCAAAACGAGTTAAACAATACCGTTATTATGATCACACACGATGTAGACGAAGCGGTACTTTTATCAGATCGCATCGTTATGATGACAAACGGACCTTCTGCAACCATCGGCGAGATACTAGAGATCGACTTAGAACGACCACGCAGTAGATTAGATTTGGTCGAAGACAAAAATTACACACACTTGCGTTCGGAAGTATTGAAGTTCTTGTACGAAAAACAACGCAAGGTAGAAGATTTAGACAGCAAGAAAAAGACAACGGCAAAAAATAAAAACAGTTCCAACAAAGCCGCCTAATGCTAGCAGCGGATCGTTTTTAGTCATTAACACAAGGTCCACTACGCTAAACCAGTTTTATAAAATACAAATGTTAGGAGTTTATTTATGAAAACAAGAAATCTACTTTTAGGGGCCGCTATAACTAGCATGGGCTTTGCGCCTTTGGCAATTGGGGCAGAATCGTTTACTGAAGCTATGACCAGCGGAACCGCTTCTGGGGATATTCGCATTCGCTATGAAGATGTTAGCACTGACGATGGCGACGCCGACGCACTAACAATCAGAACACGATTAGGCTACAAATCAGGAGAGTTAAATGGGTTCTCTGCATATTTAGAGTTTGAAGATGTGAGAGATATGTTTGGCATCGACGAAAAGAACGGATTAATCGCTGACCCAGAAGTGACAGAGGTTGACCAAGGATTCCTTCAATACAAAACAGATATGGTAACTGCGAAGCTGGGTCGCCAAGTCATCACGCTAGACGGCCATCGCCATGTCGGCCATGTCGGATGGAGACAGGACCGCCAGACTTTTGATGCTGCTAGAGTTCAAATAGCACCATCTAAAGATCTAAGCGTAGATATTACTCACATATACCAACGCAACAGAATCTTTGGCGAAGCGCAAGATGCCAAATCTAACGACTACCTCGTAAACGTTGGCTATAAAACCCCTGTCGGTAAGGTTGTGGGGTATGGGTATTTATTAGATGACGAAGCTCGTGACGAACAATCCGATACATTTGGCGTCAGCTTGAATGGCAAAATCGGCTCCGATGTTAAATTTTTATACGCTGTAGAATTTGCAGTACAAGATATCACTGCGGGCGGAACAGATTACGAAACGGATTACAGCTTACTTGAGCTCGGTGCGATTGTATCTGGGTACACGCTCAAAGCAGGCTATGAAACTCTTGGATCAGATGATGGAACAGCCTCGTTTACCACGCCACTTGCGACCTTACATAAATTTAATGGTTGGGCTGATGTATTTTTGGGCGGCACATTTGTCCCAACATTAATGGAAAACGGACTGGAAGACATGTATGTCACGGCAAGCACCAAACTCGCTGGCTTTAAACTCGCTGCGTTCTATCACGACTTCAGCGCAAATGAAGGGTCTGCCGATTACGGAAGTGAAATTGATTTAGTCGTTGCAAAGAAATTCGGCAAAAACTATAACGCCGGCGTGAAGTACTCTGCATATTCAGATGACGGATATACTGGAACCGATGTAGACAGAGTTTGGGTTTGGGTTGGCGCTAGCTTCTAAGGCTAATTTATCCCACCCAATAAAAAACCTCTCTGTTTCGGCAGAGAGGTTTTTTTATGCTCGTTCAAAAAAACTCAATCTTTAATTCGATACTCCGCCGATCTAGCATGCGCCTCTAAAGATTCACCCCTCGCCATCACCGAAGCAATACGCCCCAGACGATCCGCGCCTTCAGGTGATACGTGAATTAACGAAGTACGCTTAACATAGTCATAAACGCCGAGCGGCGAAGAAAAACGTGCAGTACCAGCGGTAGGCAAAACGTGGTTTGGCCCAGCACAATAATCACCGAGCGCTTCCGAACTATAACGCCCCATAAAAATCGCACCGGCATGGCGAATATCATCGATCACGGATTCAGGGTTTTCTATGGATAACTCTAAATGTTCTGGTGCAATACGATTAACCAGCTCTATCGCTTTATCGAGTGATTCAACCTTAATCAGTGCCCCACGATCTTTTAATGACGTTGCAGCCATTTCTGAACGCGCCAAAGTAGGCAGTAATTTTTCGATGCTGTTATACACTTGATCGACAAAACCGGCATCTTCAGAGATTAGAATCGCCTGAGCATTTTCATCGTGCTCGGCTTGAGAAAAAAGATCCATCGCGATCCAATCAGGATCAGTCTTACCATCGCAGACCACCAAAATTTCTGATGGGCCCGCGATCATATCAATATCAACAACGCCAAACACTTCCCGCTTTGCAGTAGCCACAAAAATATTGCCAGGGCCAACAATCTTATCGACCTTGGGAACCGTCTCTGTACCATAGGCAAGTGCTGCAACTGCTTGCGCACCACCGATACGATAAATTCTTTCGACGCCCGCCACGGCAGCGGCTGCTAACACTATATCTTCGATGTGTTCATCCGGTGTTGGCGTTACGAGCACGACCTCCGGAACCCCAGCCACTTTTGCTGGGATAGCGGCCATAAGCACAGAAGATGGATATGCTGCTTTTCCACCTGGTGCGTATAAACCCACGCGATCTAGTGGTGTAATTTTTTGCCCAAGTACCGAACCATCACTTTCTGTGTACTGCCAAGAACCCTGGATTTGATGCTCATGATATTCACGAATGCGTTGCGCAGATTGCTCCAAAGCATCGCGCTGCTCGGCAGGAATTTTTTCCAAAGCTTCGTGAATCTGAGAAGAATGGATAACAAGATCGTCAGCTGATGCTTGTTCCCAGCGATCAAAGCGTTGCGTGTATTCCATTAAGGCTGCATCACCGCGCTGGCGCACATCACGCAGCACATCTTTCACAACACGATTTACGCTTTCATCAACGTCATCTTCCCACGCAAGCAAGCGTGACAAGGCATCATCAAAACCTTGATCAGAAGCGTCGAGCGTGCGAATTAACTCTGCCATGACTACACTGCCTCTGCGGTGTCACTCACCGCAGCACTCACCGCATCGATCAGTGCTTCAATTTGTTGATGCTTCATTTTCATAGAGGCTTTATTCACGATTAGACGAGAACTGATATCTGCAATTTTATCTCTCGGTTCTAAGCCATTTGCTTTTAGAGTATTACCCGTATCAACAATATCTACGATCTCGTCAGCCAATGACATAATCGGTGCTAATTCCATCGCGCCGTATAATTTAATCAAATCGACCTGACGCCCTTGAGCAGCATAATAACGTTTAGCCAGGTTAGTATATTTCGTCGCAACACGAATACGCCCTGGCGGTAGGCTTTGACCTTTGATGCCCGCCGTCATTAATTCGCAACGTGAAATTTTAAGGTCGAGCGGTTCGTAAAACGCATTGCCACCATGCTCTAACAAGGTGTCTTTACCGGAAACACCCACATCCGCCGCGCCGAATTCTACATAGGTAGGCACATCGCTCCCACGTAAAATAAGTAAGCGTACATCTGGTGAAGTCGTTTCAAAGGTCAGTTTCCGACTCTTTGAAATATCTTCAGTTGGCTCAATACCCGCCGCCGCAAGCAGTGGTAAAGTCTCTTTTAAAATACGCCCTTTCGTCAGCGCTATCGTTAATTGAGGCATAATCGTTTCTTAATTCTGTGTCTGTTTATCCTGGAACTCGGCGAATATTCGCGCCGAGTGCTTGCATTTTTTCTTCGATACATTCGTAACCACGATCGATATGGTAAATACGATCCACCATAGTTTCGCCTTCTGCTAACAGCGCGGCAATAACCAAACTGGCTGACGCACGCAGATCGGACGCCATCACCGGTGCCGCTTTCAACTGTTCGACCCCAGTCACCACTGCCGTATTCCCTTTGAGGGTAATATTGGCACCCATTCGATTTAATTCATGGGTTTGCACAAGCCGATTTTCAAATATGGTTTCCACAACAATACCCGTGCCTTCGGCCACGGCATTCATCGCGGTGAACTGCGCTTGCATATCCGTCGGGAATGCGGGGTAAGGCGCAGTGGTAATATCCACAGCCTTTGGACGCTTACCTTTCATATCGAGGGAGATCCAATCTTCTCCAGACTCAATTTCAGCACCCGCCTCTTGCAGCTTTAACAGTACAACTTCCAATATGTCTGCACGGGTATTTCGCAGCATCACTTTACCACCCGTTGCGGCGGCAGCAGTTAAGTAGGTGCCGGTCTCGATGCGGTCTGGCATTACTGAGTAAGAACATCCGGATAAGGATTCAACGCCGTCGATAACGAGGTGGTCCGTACCTATCCCTTCGATCTTGGCGCCCATGGCAACGAGAAACTCAGCTAAATCCGTAATTTCTGGCTCTCGCGCAGCGTTTTCTAACACCGTGCGCCCTTTGGCTAGAGCAGCAGCCATAAGTAAGTTTTCGGTACCGCCAACGGTGACGGTTTCCATATAGTAATGCGCCCCCTTCAGACCTTCCGGCGCACGCGCATGAATATAGCCTCCATCCACTTCAATCTCGGCACCCATGGCTTCTAGGCCACTTAGGTGGATATCCACTGGCCGACTACCAATGGCGCAACCACCGGGAAAAGAAACACGGGCCTCGCCATAACGAGACAATAGCGGCCCAAGCACCAATATGGACGCACGCATGGTTTTCACTAATTCGTAGGGGGCTTCGCGCTCTGTAATGGTGTTCGGGTTGATCTCCACACACATTTTTTCGTCAATGGTGATATCGACCCCCATACACCGCAACAAGGCGAGCATTGTGGTGACATCATTGAGATGCGGCAGATTACCGATATGCACAGGTTCGCTCGCCAATATGGTGGCGGCCAGAATCGGTAATGCGGAGTTCTTCGAACCGGATATTTTGATATCGCCGTCTAAGCGAACACCGCCTTGAATGATGAGTTTATCCATGAGGCCTTCTTAAGACTTACTAAAAAATAGGGAAAACGTTATTAAATCAAAGCCTTACGCGCTTTGTTCGGCCCACTCTTGGGGCGTATAAGTCTTCATATGAACGGCATGGATGGCACCACTGGCGATGGCATCGTTCAGAGCGGAGTATACAAGCTGCTGTTTTTTCACAGCATTAAGCCCTTCAAACACAGCACTGACCACTACAACATGAACATGGCTGCCGTCACTTTCAACATCTACTCGACTGTCGTCAATTTTTGCTTCTAAGGCCGACTTAATCTGTTCTGGGGTCATCGCTACATTCTCTAACATGATATTCGCTGGCGAGTATCATCAATTTAAAACGGGGAAGATAGGTAAAAAACACAGGTTAGGGGCTAGTTATTCCCACTTATCTAAGCAGGAATCACCGCTAAATACCCACAATCACGGCTCTCACCAAAGTGGGCGCTAGTGTAATAAAAAAGCGGGCGCTACGCACCCGCTCTTTTAATGGTAAGACACAATTTCTATTTAGGCGCTAGCACTAATAAGCACTAACTATCCCAAGCCCAGCCTGCGATAGCGGCGTCCAGGTCACCCTTGCTTTCCGTGACGGATTGAGAAAACTGCGCACGCAAGGTTTTCCCAAGGTTTACGCCATCCAGAACGACATTGATAAGCTTCCAATGACCGCTACGATGTTTGCCCATGGTATAGGACACTCGGTTCACGCCTTCTGGACCTTTGAACTTCTGAATCACTTCGACTTTGCGCTTCTCGCCCACCGCTTCAGCAGGTTTCTGTACGCTGATTTCATAGTCAGCGAAATTTGCCATCCCCTTCGCGTAGGTCTCAACCATCCCACTGGTAAATACTTCTATAAATTGTGTTTTTTGTGACTCGGACGCCGCCTTCCAATACTTTGCGCCCATCACGTTGCGGGCGATATATTTAAAGTCGACAGACGATTCCATAATCGCTCGAACATCTTTGAAATATTGGCCAGGGTTAGTTTTTAAGGCTTCTTGACCACCGCTCACAACCGTCATCAATTCTGAGGTCACCTTCTCTACCACATCATGAGGGGAGATATTCGCTACAGCGACTTTCTTTTCGCTACCGGCTTCTTTCCCCGCATCTGCCGCCACAGCAAAGATGCTTCCCGCAAGTAACGAAACAACAATCAAAGCCCTTGAAACTATACCGGCAACCTTGCGGAAATTTGTATTGTGCGTAGTCAAGATATCTCTCCTCATTTTAATCCTGTGAACCAACTGATTTTGAATGCTTTATTTAGGGTGTTTATTGACAAGTTTGTTAAGAAAACGGAATTTCAACGGCGCTAATCGCGAGGCTGACCCCAAGTATTCCCACCTAAGATTGCAATATACACCGCCCAACCTGAACGAAAGCTGACAATTCCGGTTCAGGAAGATAATATGCGCCCCTCATAACACTGCGTCAGACTGTGAATTCTACTGGAAATTCCAAGCGAAGATGAAGCTCATTCGCTGCTCTGGCGCTCTTAACCCAATAGCTTGCAGAAGCTGATTTATTTAGGCCACTCACTTCATGCTGGATTTTATCCCTACCATTGCCCTTGCGGGCATCGCGATTATCATTGGCATTGGTGGTCTCGTGTGGAGTGCTGATCGCTTTGTTGCCGGCGCGGCCTCGATAGCCGAATCCTTTGGTATAGCGCCCATTATTGTCGGGCTAACCATTGTTTCATTCGGCACCTCCGCCCCAGAGGTAATGGTGTCCATCATGGCAGCCTTAGACGGCTCAGGCGAACTCGCAGTGGGGAATGCTCTGGGCTCCAATATTGCCAACGTCGGCTTAGTTCTTGGTGTCACTCTCTTAATCACACGGATTCCTGTTGCCCTAAACCTTATAAAACATGAAGGTAGCATCCTCATTTCCCTCAGCATCTTAGCGGGTGTATTTCTTTACGACGCACGGATTTCAAAAATTGAAGGCTGGATTCTCATCGCATTGATAGTGCCCACCATGTGGTACTTAGCCGTCACCAAACAAAAAGATCACTCACCTGAAGCGCTGGCGGAAGAACTGGAAGCAGATATCGATCACTACAAACCCAGCATGGCGGTCGTATGGTTTAGCGTAGGTCTCGTTGCTTTAGTCGCGAGTTCCAAAGTTCTGGTCTGGGGTGCAGTTACGACCGCAGAACTCTACGGTATCAGCCCACTCATCATCGGCCTGAGTATTGTCGCTATTGGCACCAGCCTGCCAGAACTCGCGGCCTCCGTAATCAGTGCACTCCGCGGGCACCATGATATTGCCGTAGGCGCCGTGGTTGGCTCCAATATTTTCAACCTTTTGGCGGTCATGTCCGTGCCTGGTGTTTTCGGCTCAAATACCATGGAAGCCGCTGTATTTAATCGCGACTATATGGTCATGCTGGCACTCACCGCCATTTTGTTTGTTGCCATGGGAATCGCGTATAAAAAGTCTAAAGAAAGCGCCCACCTAGGGAAACTCAGTGGGGTATTGCTACTCTCTATTTATATTGGCTACATGATGTTCATTGGACAGTCGCAGCTTTCTGCCTAATTTCAGCCCAAGCTTTTCACACCTTGCCAACATAAAGATGCAATAACAGATAGGACAGACCCTTAATCAACAAGGTAAGATTCACGCATTCACCATGCATCAACTACGACAAAGAACTCAGTCATGACTAAGGCCAATTATATCGACTCTGCCCGCCGCACGGTGTCAATGGAAAGGGATGCACTCTCTGACTTGATCAACCAAATTGACGGCGCCTTTGAGAAAGCCTGTGATTTCATGCTCAACTGTAAGGGCCGAGTGATTATCAGCGGCATGGGAAAGTCCGGTCATATCGCCAACAAGATCGCCGCAACCCTCGCCAGTACAGGCACACCCGCTTTTTTTGTTCACCCTGGCGAAGCTAGCCATGGTGACTTCGGCATGATCACCAAAACGGATGTGGTCTTGGCTATTTCCAATTCAGGGTCTTCCGCAGAACTAGTCACACTCATCCCTCTAATAAAACGCTTGGGTGTTCCTTTTATCAGCATGACGGGAAACGCGACCTCTCCACTGGCAGAGGCGGCAGACGCAAACCTCGATATCAGCGTAAAAACGGAAGCGTGCCCACTGAACCTTGCACCCACATCCAGTACAACAGTCACCCTCGCCATGGGCGATGCACTTGCTGTTGCGCTACTTGAAGCGCGGGGATTTACCGCCGAAGATTTTGCATTTTCCCACCCAGGTGGAGCTTTAGGGAAAAAGCTTTTGCTGCGCGCTCAAGACGTCATGCATGGCGACGATGAAATTCCCACGGTCTCACTCGACACCCCGCTAAGAGAAGCCCTGACAGAGATGACCACCAAGGGTTTTGGCCTAACCGTCGTGCTAAAAGACGACCAGGCACTTGCAGGTATTTTTACCGACGGAGATTTAAGACGCTGCATCGACAAAAAGCTCGATATTAATCAGTTAAATACCGGTGAAGTGATGACTGAAAACCCCAGAACAATCGACCAAGGAATGCTGGCGGCCGAAGCACTCGGGATTATGCAGAACAACAAAATCACCGCCCTCGTTGTGGAAAACGAGAACGCAAAAGTCATCGGTGTACTGCATATGCATGACTTGCTACGCGCGGGGATCATGTAATGAACACAACGGCAGCAATAACCGGTAAAGCAATACTGGCATCCGAGAGTGAGATCATCGCAAAAGCTAAAAGCGTAAAGCTTTTACTCCTTGATGTAGACGGCGTACTCAGCGACGGCAAGATCTACTTTTCCAATGATGGAGAAGAAATAAAGAGCTTCAACACCCTAGATGGTCATGGTATTAAGATGCTTCGTAAATCCGGCGTGGAAGTGGGCATCATCACGGGACGCCAAAGCGCAATCGTTGAAAAACGAGCCCGCGACTTAGGCGTGCATCTATTGATACAAGGCCGAGAGGATAAATTCCAGGCCCTACAAGAGATGCTGAACGACTTTCCCTGTGAGCTCGATAATATTGCCTTCCTTGGTGACGACTACCCCGACCTTACCGTGATGACTCGCGTGGGCTTAAGTTTAAGTGTGGCAAACGCTCACCGCGAAGTCTCGCAACGATCCCACTGGCAAACCGCCATTAAAGGTGGCGAAGGTGCCGTTCGAGAAGCCTGCGACTTAATCATGCAAGCCCAAGATAGCTATCACGCGGCACTGGAACCCTATATAGGTGAATAAAACAACGCTCTACATTGCGAGCCTATTGCTCGTGCTTTCGGGAATTATTTATTTTTCCGATGCACCTGAGCGAATACTGGGTACTTCCAACGCCCTCACAAGCGAAGTGAATGCGGTCCCTTTTTCCGTCGCGCGCGGAACAAAGACAACTCACTACCAAGAAGATGGGCAAATAAGCTATACCTTCAACGCCACGCGTTTAGAACACTACAGAGAAGAAAAACGGCAACACGAAGTCTTCACCATAATAGAAAAACCCGAGTTGATTATTTACCAAAAAGACGAACCCTGGCATGTACGCGCAGATAAAGGCAAGCTGACCTCGACAGACCAAAACATAGAACTTTGGCAGCAAGTTGTACTCAATCACATCAGTGAAGAAGGCATCGTCACCACGATCAATACAGAAAAATTAATTATTGATCCGGTTAACAAACTCGCCAATACCAAAGAGCCTGTTAGAATACATTCCGACAAAGCTCAGATTGAAGGCGTTGGAATGGATGCTGACCTCACTGCAGAAAAACTAACACTACTTTCTAACGTACGCGGTCTCTATGATCCCAACTAGATATACCCTCATCAATATCAGCGCGTTTTTGGCCATACTGATGACCACTGGACTTGCGTGCGCCCTGCCTGATGACGCCCAACAGAGATCCGAAATCCTCGCGGACTACAATGTGTTTGATTTTAAATCTCGCACGACCACGTTTTATGGCAACGTTATATTCACCCAAGGCAGCCTAAAAATTAACGCAGAAAAACTTATTTATTACGGCAAATTCGAGTCGGACAACCCGAACAGTACAGATAAGATTGTTGCTACAGGCAAGCCCGCACGCTTTCAGCAAACCCCAAAAGTCGACATGCCTCCCGTAAAGGCCGTGGCCAATACACTCGAATATACGGTGAAAGCAGAAACTTTATTTTTGATCGACAACGCCTCTCTTGACCAAGATGGCTCAAGCCTAAGCGGTAACCGCATCGAGTACGATGTAAAACAAGCGGTGGTCAAAGCGCGTGGAAATACGACGACGCAACAAGGCGAAGACGGACGGGTACGCATGGTAATCCCCCCGAAACGATTACAATCAGAAGACGATGCTGAATAAGCAACACCTAACAGATACTTGAGTTAAATGCCCAGTTTAGAAGCAAAACACTTAGCGAAAAGCTACAAAGGCCGACAGGTCGTTATTGACGTATCCCTATCCGTAAACGACGGCCAAATCGTCGGCCTGCTCGGCCCCAACGGCGCAGGTAAAACCACGTGCTTTTACATGATCGCAGGAATTGTCCGCGCTGATCGCGGCAATGTATTTATCAATGGGGAGGACGTGACACGCTTTCCTATGCATGGGCGTGCTCGCAAAGGTTTAGGTTACTTACCTCAAGAAGCCTCTGTATTTCGCAAGCTTACCGTGAGCGAGAACATCCTAGCGATTCTCGAAACACGTAAAGATTTAAATAGAGAACAGCGTAAGCAACGCCTAAACACCTTACTAGAAGAATTTCACATTACCCATATCAAAGACAGCCTAGGCATGGCGCTGTCCGGCGGGGAACGGCGACGTGTAGAAATCGCCCGCGCACTCGCAACAGAGCCCCATTTCGTGCTGCTCGACGAACCTTTTGCCGGTGTTGACCCCATCTCCGTCAGCGATATTAAAGCCATTATTCAACAGCTTAAAGATCGCAATATCGGCGTACTCATCACTGATCATCATGTGCGGGAAACCCTCGATATTTGTGAAAAGTCCTACATTGTTTCAGAGGGCCATATCATCGCCGAAGGCGATGCCAAAACCGTCCTTAACAATAAAAAGGTCCGCGAGGTTTACCTCGGACAGCACTTCGAACTCTAGGTTTGGAGTAGCCTCTCGACGCCCGTCTTTCGAAAGCATAACGCCTTATATCCTGTCGCGTAATCACGGCTTCAGGTTATAACTTTATAAATCTTGACAAATAAGCAATCTATTGCTCATCTTGCGGCACAATGTTTGCTTTTAATTTCGCGAAAAATCGTTGCCTGGACCCATCGAGCGGTCTAAACTTAGTGATAGCCATACGGAGTGCTGACTAAGGGCGCATTTTCATCATCACTGCACCTCCCGTCCCACTCCCCCATTTTTAGACATTTTTGAGTACATTCACGCGTATGAAGCAATCACTTCAATTGAAACTGGGGCAACAGCTCACGATGACACCCCAGTTGCAGCAAGCGATCCGGCTTCTTCAACTGTCTACGCTCGATCTACAAGGCGAAATTCAAGAAGCCCTCGACTCCAACCCCATGCTGGAAGTCACAGAAGAAGTCGCGGAAAAGCCTTCTGAAAACAATACTGAAAATACCTCTGAAAAATCCGAACACACGGCCTCTAACGAATCCGACCGAGAACCCACGGCCAGCACAAACGACGAGCCCTCCGCCGCCTCAGAAGACCCAGCTGCCGATAGCGAATGGAATACAGACAATATCCCCACCGAACTCGCTGTGGACACTGACTGGGATGATGTTTACCAAGCTTCTTCTAGCGGTACGGGGCTTTCGCGCTCAGACGGCGAAGACATGGATTTCGAGTCTCGCAGAACAACCGCAGATACTCTGCAAGACCACCTGAGCTGGCAACTAAATCTAACCCCCATGTCTGACCTCGACGTCACTATTGGTGAAGCCATCATTGATGCCGTCGATGCTAACGGTATGCTCTGCCAAAGCATCGACGAAATTTTTGAAGGTCTCCAGAAAGATCAAGAAGAATTAGAAATGGACGAGGTGCTCGCTGTACTGCATCGCGTCCAGCAGTTCGATCCCCCCGGTGTTGCCAGCCAAGACATCCGAGAATGCTTACTCATTCAACTGAACCAAATTGATGACCAAACGCTTGATGCATATCACGCTCGTCAAATTATCGAAAACCATCTTCAGTTATTGGGGAATCGTGATTTCAAACAACTGATGCGCAAACTTAAGCTCAAAGAGCATGAGCTCCAAGGCGCAATAAAAATCATCCAGGGCTTAAACCCTCGCCCAGGCGAGCACATTGGTACAGACTCTACTGAGTATGTTGTCCCTGATGTTTTCGTCAGTAAAATCAACAATCGCTGGAGTGTTCAACTCAACCCAGAGATCGCGCCAAAAATTCGCATTAATACCGATTACGCATCCCTAGTAAAACGTGCAGACTCAAGCGCAGACAACACGTTTTTGCGCGACAACCTTCAGGAAGCGCGCTGGTTTCTTAAAAGCCTACAAAGCCGCAATGAAACACTGCTCAAAGTCTCCACCTGTATTGTTGAGAAGCAGCAAGGTTTTCTGGATAACGGCCCCGAATCGATGAAACCCATGGTGTTACATGATGTTGCCGAAGTCGTGGAAATGCATGAGTCGACGATATCCCGCGTCACAACACAAAAATACATGCATACCCCTCAGGGCATTTTTGAATTAAAGTATTTCTTTTCCAGCCATGTGGCGACGGAAGCAGGCGGGGAGTGTTCTTCTACTGCAATTAGAGCCATCATTAAAAAGTTAATTGCGGCCGAAAATGCCCGTAAACCGCTTAGCGATTCTAAAATCACCGGTATACTCGAAGAACAAGGCATTAAAGTCGCGCGACGTACAATTGCCAAATATCGCGAATCTCTGGGGATTCCGCCTTCGAATGAACGTAAGCGGCTTGTATAAATTTTTGTAAAAAACTAACTCGATCACCAACCGTACAAATTTCGCGAAAACACACAACAAGAAGCGCATAAAAACCTGCTAAAATGCCTTCAATCTTTACACTCATCAACACCCCACTATTTAGTAGTTAGATTATGCAATTAAAATCTATTCTGAGCGCAGAAAGGACCAAAGCGAAAGTCGACGGCGTGAGTAAAAAGCGCGTGTTGGAGTTTTTAGCTGAAACCTTTGCTGCATCATTTGAGCACTTTAATGTCGACGATTTATATCAACACTTAATCGGCCGCGAAAAACTCGGTACAACAGGCATCGGTGGTGGTGTGGCGATTCCTCACTGTCGATTTAATACTGGGGGAGAAACATACGGCGTCTGTATAACACTGGAAACTCCCATTGACTTCGACGCCGTTGATAACGAACCCGTCGATATCATTTTTGCAATGTTAGTACCGGAAAATGCAGAGTCTAGTCATCTGGCGATGCTGGCATCATTAGCGGAACTGCTACAAGGGCCCAATATTGTTGGCAAGCTTCGCGCAGCAACAAGTGATGAAGCCTTGTTTAATATCGCCGCCAACAGTGACTAACATAAAAAACACGACACAATAAAATATTAGCAGGTACAACCAACGGAAATATTCTCATGCGTTTATTAGTCATTAGCGGACGTTCAGGCTCAGGTAAAACCTCAGCACTTCAGTTGCTAGAAGATGAAGGCTACACATGCATCGATAATATTCCCGTGACATTACTGCCAATGCTCGTCGACTATATTTGCGCCCAAAAAACACGTTTATTTGCGCTGGGTATTGATGCGCGCAATATCGACGGAGACCTGGGTGATCTTGTTCGCATTCTGACCAAAGCGGATATTCCCCGAGAAGAGTACAAAGTTATCTACCTCGATACACGCACCGAGGTCCTTCATAAACGCTTTAGCGAAACGCGACGCAAACATCCGCTTTCCGATGAAAATACCAATTTAAACGAAGCCCTAGAAAAAGAGCGGGACATTTTATCGCCTATCGTTGATATCTCGGATATCGTTGTGGATACCAGCGAGCTAAATCTCCACGATTTAAGAAGCACTATTCGCGGCATATCCGTCGGCGATGAAAGTAAAGGCATGGCCGTATCCGTTGTCTCGTTTGGTTTTAAACATGGCGCGCCCACTAACGCCGATTTTATGTTTGACGTGCGCAGCTTACCAAACCCACACTGGATACCTGAGCTACGCCTTCAGAGCGGACTGGATGACGGTGTCATTAAGTATTTGTCATCTCAAGATCAAGTAAATGAAATGGTTAATGATATTTCAACATTTGTCACCAAGTGGATACCTTCGTTTCAGGAAAATAACAGGAGCTATTTAACCGTGGCAATCGGCTGCACGGGCGGCATGCACCGCTCCGTATTTATAAGCGAACAACTCACCGCTCGCCTGAAAGCATCACACAAAAACGTGCAGGTACGCCACCAGCACTTAAAGACAAACAAGGCACACCAACCCACAAAAAGCCCCCAGGCATCGTAAAAGCGACCATTAGGACCTAAACGACATGCTCGAACAAAACGTCGAAATCATCAACAAGCTTGGCTTGCATGCACGCGCGGCAACAAAGTTCGCCAGCACTGCCAACAAGTTTAACAGTAAAATCCAAGTGATCTTTGGCGATAAAACTATCGATGGCAAAAGCATTATGGCGCTAATGTTACTGGCTGCCGCAAAAGGCAGCGTAATCACGCTATCCACAGATGGGCCAGATGCGGAACAAGCATTATCCGCACTGCTAGAACTCATCAACAACCGATTTGATGAAGATGAATAGCCGCTCAAACCCCTAAAAATATACTGCAACATTATCGAAACATACCCGATATAACGAGAATCATGGCCGACGAAAACACACCACATACTCACCTCGCACGCGTCCAAGCGTTATTGGGGCGAGGCACGGTCCGCCAACTGGGCAAGATGATAAATAGCTTGCGACCGGTGGAAATCTCTCGGCTATTAGAATCATCCCCCCCGCCATCCAGAGAGGTCATTTGGGATTTAGTTGATAAAGACACCGCCGGTGAAGTCCTCGAAGATCTTCCTGAAGACATCCAAGCAGAATTCATTCGCGACCTCGACGCAGACCAGCTTATAGAGTTGACGGAAGGCCTAGAAACCGATGATGTCGTCGACATTCTGCAACAACTTCCTGAGCAGGTGACTCAAGAAGTCTTGTCCGCGATGACCGATCAAGATAGGGACCGAGTCGAAACCGTTCTTTCATATGATGAAGATACCGCTGGCGGCCTTACAAACCCCGACACGATCACCATACGCCCACGCTTCACATTGGATGTAGTGCTTCGCTACTTACGTCGACACGTCGAACTGCCGCCATCTACCGACGCACTCATAGTCGTTAACCGAAAAGATCATTATCTGGGGTTACTACCACTAGCGACATTACTCACCGCTGATCCGAGCACGACCGTTCGCGAAGTGATGCTCACCGAAACCAACGCTATTCCCGCAGATATGCCAGATAGTGAAGTGGCTAAACTGTTTGAACAAAATGACTGGATATCCGCTCCCGTGGTTGACGATCAGGGAAAATTACTCGGCCGTATCACCATCGATGATGTTGTTGATGTTATCCGTGAGAGCGCTGACCACGCATTCATGAGCCTCGCCGGACTGGATGAAGAAGAAGACACCTTCGCTCCCGTAATAAGGACGATTCCACGACGCGCCATTTGGCTTGGTATCAACCTGCTCACTGTAATCCTTGTGGCTTCGGTCATCAAAATATTTCAGGATACTTTGGACCGTGTCGTCACACTTGCAGTATTGATGCCGATCGTCGCCAGCATGGGTGGCGTGGCAGGGACACAAACCTTAACCGTCGTTATTCGAGGCATCGCAGTCGGGCATATCGGGATGAGTAATATGCGCTGGCTTGTATCCAGAGAACTTTGGGTAGGGCTGATCAATGGCTGCCTATGGTCTTTTGTTATGGGTGCCGTCGCGGCAATTTGGTTTAACGATATGTTGCTCGCTTATATTATCGCCGCAGCGATGTTTATTAATTTACTGGTAGCGGCGTTGGCCGGCGCCTTGCTGCCAATGTGTTTAAAACAATTGAAAATTGATCCAGCACTAGCGGGTGGTGTTACGCTCACCACGGTTACAGATGTGGTTGGCTTTGTGGCTTTCCTTGGGCTCGCCACCTATTTTTATGCCTAACTCGAACTCTGTGTGTATCATAGGCGTCATAAACCTCTTACCCAGTCTCCATCAATACAAAAACCTATAGAATTCGTGATTGGGCAGGCAAAGAGCACGAGGTCACTGTATTTTCAGAACATCTGAGGCATGGACGCCGAAGCTGAGCGTATAGGGACATATTCACAGCGCTTCTGAAAATACAGTGACCTCGTGTTAACCTCTAACTAAACCAGTAACGCACAAAGAATTTAGTAGATCACCATGCAAGAAGAATACGAGCCATTTGAAGATGGCGAAGACCTTAAAAGCAAAACAAAAGTTAAAAATGAAATGCTCGCGCTTCAGAAGCTAGGCGCCGCAATTGCAGAACTGACTCGTGAGCAACAAGCAAAAATCCCACTCGACGAAACACTGCGCAATACCATTGAAGAAGCCCCGAAGATAAAAAGTAACAGCGCTAAAAAACGGCATATGCAGTTTATTGGCAAGCTAATGCGAAACAGTGATTATGAAGCGATTGAACAAGCCTATGAAGATATCCTCAATACCAATCACCGACTTACGCGGCAACAACACACTATCGAACGTTGGCGAGACGAGCTGATTCAAAGTGGCGACAAAATGTCAGCCTTTATCGAAGAATTCCCGAATACAGACCGCCAACAATTACGGCAATTATTACGTTCGGCACAAAAAGAGGCTGCTCAGAATAAGCCGCCGGCGAGCGCCAGAAAATTGTTTCGCTTTTTACGCGATACTATTCAGCAAGCTCAAGATTAGTATAAATAACAGTTTTTAAACGACGCTATTCGGGAACGACAACTTCTTCACTTTCACCAAATGGTCCAAGCACGTCAACCTGAGCGGCAGGCACAAACGCCAGCGCAGCCGAGTTAATACAATAGCGTAAGCCCGTAGGTTTAGGGCCATCTTCAAATAGGTGGCCGAGATGTTCCCCGCAGCGAGAAAGCACTTCAACACGACGCATACCCCAACTGCGATCTTCTTTTAACACGATATTATCTTTATCGAACACATCCCAAAAGCTGGGCCAACCAGTGCCCGACTTAAATTTATGATTCGATTTGAACACGGGAATACGGCACCCCTTAGAGACAAAAACACCCTCACGATTTTCTTTCAATAATTCGCCTGTAAAAGCCCGCTCAGTGGCCTGCTCCCACAACACTTCGTACGACTGTTTACCCAGCAAGGCACGCCATACATTATCTGGAACTTGATCTAATCGCTCCCCAGCTTTAATCCATTTTTTAGCCGTCGTGATATCGACTTCAGAAATACTTTCGGCTGAACCAAATACCGCATCAGGCGTTTCGACAAGTTGCGTCGCGATACCCGTCGCGGTCACGCAGAGAAGAATAGCGAAAGGGATTAAAAAACGGGGGGACATAATCTTCATCGTAAAAACCTAACTAAAGCCAGCTCACTGAAAAACCCATAAGGACCGCGTAATATACTGCAATAAACAGAACTGAAGATCATCACAAAAACATCTCAGAACAAACGTCTATGCGCCTGCACCGGCATATCACGGCGAATATCGTCCACGGCCGCAAGGTCCAACGCCTCAACCAAAAGCCCTTCGCCCTGAGCAAGCTCCGACATGATTTCACCCCAAGGACTCACAATCATACTTTGCCCCCAAGTAGCGCGACCGACATCGTGACGCCCACCCTGATTTGCCGCAACAATGTAACACTGAGACTCTATCGCACGGGCACGCAATAATATTTCCCAATGTGCTCTACCAGTCACTTCAGTAAAAGCAGCAGGCACAAAAATCACTTTCGCACCTTGCTGAGCCAACCGAATAAACATTTCCGGAAATCTTAAGTCGTAACAAATAGCAAGACCAAAGGTACCCCAAGGCGTACCGAATGTTTCCACGTTGACGCCATGCGCATACTCATCAGACTCACGATAAGTTTTTACATGATCACCTACCTGGGCATCGAATAAATGTATTTTTTTATACTGGCCTGATACCTGGCCAGATGAATCGAAGACCATACTTGTCGCAAAGGGCTTTTGTGTCGCTCCACTGCCATCATTTACGAGACTCTGAACCGCCATTGGATATGAACCTGCAACGACCCATAGCTTCTGACGACGTGCCATATCGGACATATTCTGAATAAACGCTTTCTGCTCAACTAAACTCGGCTTATTTTTACTGCCATAAGTTAAAAAATTTTCTGGCAACACAGCAACATCTGCTCCGGCTAATTTTGCCTCGCCAAGCAGTCGCGTTGCAGCCTGAAGATTTTTCTCTTCACTAGAACAGCTCAACATCTGTATTGCGGCTACATTCAACTTACTCATTTAACCTTTAACCTTTAACCTTTAACCTTTAACCTTTAACCTTTAACCTTTAACCAAAATAAAAACTGAAACATAAACCCAAGTGTAAACAGGGCTCTGCTAAACATATTATTCACTGGTTCCATCAGTAGTCTTGACAGGAACTTCTACTTCAGCTGCGCCTTTTTTTGCTTTAATTGCTGGCACCTCAGCCTCATCATCGTTTGCACGCTCTTTCTTTAATGCATCGCCACGACGCTGTGCTGCGCCAATATCAAAAATTTTCTTCACCTTCACCTTAGGGTCTTCCCAGGATCCGGACACACCAACATTGAGCGAAGAGGCACGATCAAGTTGCTTCTTAAACATCTTACTCATGACATACAAGCCAATAGCAGCAGGTAAATTAACCACGATCGCGGTAGCAAATGCCGCACTGCTCGCCAGCGGTAACGTGACCACCATATCACTATCAATTTCTTCATTAACCACATCAATTGTGCCGACAAGCTGCACATAAGACGATGAAGATTCCACTATCAACGGATCCGTTAAATAGATCTTGCCATCCTTAATATCCAAATCCCCGTGGATTTTATCGTAAGAATATCCTTGTGATGCGAGATCGGAAAAATCTAAACGTAAACGACGCAGAATCGTATCAAAATTAAATAAGGCCAATAATCGCAGCAAACCATTTTCATCACTGCCCGCACCTCGGGTAAAGCTTCCTTTTTTAATATCGAGGTTTACAATGCCCTCGACTATTTTTAATGTCACCTGATCGGGGGCTCCAGGCCACTGCGCATCAATATTTATCACCGCAGACTCACTCTTCAATAACCGTTCTTGCCCCCAAGCATCAAAAACATCACCTAAGTTCTTCGAGGTTATCGTTCCCAAGAATTGGCTGCTTTGCCCCAATTCATCCTTAAGCCAAACAAATTCTGCACCGCCATCTACTCCTCCCAGCTGCATTCCTTTTGTCTGTGCATGAATATTATGTACCACCACTCCGCCCTCAATGGCTCGCAACTTAAAGTTCCATGACCCGTAATTAGAATCTCCCAAGCTAAACTCTTCAGATGAAAAATCTATATCGACTGCACGAGTAAGATCAATATCCGCCAACACGCTCGTTGGCAAGGCATCCTTTTCATCGTCGGTATTATCTTTATCTGCATCTTCTTCATTCGTTTCGTCAATATCTTGAAAGCGAAGATAGGCAAGTTCCAATGCGATTGGGCGATCATCTTCTGGCACTAACACTTTCCCTGCCATAAGCTCACTGTCTATATCCAACACCCAATATGGCGATTGACGATGGCCTTTCACTTGCAAGCCGTCGATTTCGAAAGTGCCCAGAAGAAATTTATCGATAAACACATCGATATCTACTGGAATATCGCCACTCTCGACGTCATCGTTCTCCGACGAAGACTCCGCTACCTTTTGGAAATATTCATTTTTTGCCGCGTTCCATATATCCAAATCGAAGTGACCCAAATTTCCCACGACATCGAATACACCAGTGTTTTCTAGTCGCGCAGATTCGACCTCTTCGGGATTAAAATTATTAATTTCAAACTTTGCACTTACCTCTTCATTTTTCGTATTTAACACACTGAGCCGGAGCAACTTGTCAAAAGTAAATTTGTACTCCTCGGCATCATCAAAAAATCGCACCTTACTTTTGAATGCAATAGCATCTTCTTTTTTCTTATAAAAGGGATCGGGAAGTTTCAGCTCGACCCCTTTTAATGAAGAGCTCACATTAACCTCTAAAGGCACCCGCGCTGCGTCGCCAGGAATAGTAATATCGCCCAAAACAGCCGCGTCACCTGTAGCAAACTTCAATTCCGGACGACGAGTCCAACCATATAAATCATCCACACTGGCACGACCAGAAAACTCGATTATCGTATCGTGTATATCTTTGCCGTCACTCTGCTGCTGAGAATGTGTCGAGATATTAGCCTCATAAGGTTTACCCCACACATAGCCCGTTAACTTGTCTGCAAAAAGCCCTTTCTCCGTCTGATATATTAAATCTCCAGCGATGTGTTTAATATCCAACCCAAGATCAGGCATCGCTATATTCGCATCCGAAAACCTCACGTCGATATTGTGTGACAAACCCTCACTATCCGAATTTAGCGGAATGATTAATTCCACCTTCGCCGCTACACCACCAGAAAAATCCCAGCCATCAAATGTCGAACCGATATGTTGTTTTATGGGGCTCTTCTTCAGTAAAGTCATTGCTGACTTTGCATCACTCGCCAAGCTTCCCTCGATCGATAACGCTCGCCCATTTTGGGTGGCGTCCTCAACCAAGCTAATAGCCGCATCGAATACGGAATTACCTAACAATGATGCTTTCGCCACGCGCACATCTAGCCGCTCATTCTCCAACGAAAGCGTACCCGTGACCCCATCCAACTCTGGCCATTCCTTATCAAACACCAGGTTCCCATCGTAGACCTCCCCATACAATTGAATAGTAGGAGGTGCGGGCGGATTCTTTTCTACCGAGCCATGATAAAGAAAGCGCGCATTCGCAATACGCCCTTTCTTGATACTGGTACCGAGCCATTCATATAGATGTTTAGGTATGGTTTTGGGAACATATTTCTTATGGTTTTTCGCTAAAGTATTTTTAATGCCAATCGATAAGGTCATTGATTGCTCACCGTATTCTTTCGCGAACGGCAGGCTCAGATGCAGATAACCACTGCCTTCCTCCTCAGGATTTTTGACCGTTAACAATCCTGAACTAATATGCGTCATGCGCTTTTCTAAATCGACATCCCAAGCTATCTGCCCTTGCGCTTCCTCAAAGTACAGCGGCTCGTAATAGACTTTAGGCAAGCCGATCGTAAACCCATTTTTGACAAAAACATCCATACGTCCAGAAAGCATACTGCTTGATACATAGCCATTAACGTTTTCGAAGGACGGTACTCCCATGACAGCATTAGATGACCCTTGCTCTACAACAGCATTCGCCAGAAAATACCCAGACGCTTTATCCGTAAGCTGTATATTGATATTTTTTAACGTTCCGCTTGGTGATAACTCCTTTACAATATCCTCAGCTTTTTCATTTCCAAGACCAACACCAAGCACTACATCAACCCAGGGCTTGACCGAAACTTCTTTTATTTTCAGGCCCAAAAAATTTCGCCCAACACCGTACAGATGAATATCCGTAAGAGGTGAACTCATCGCTGCCCAGTCCGCTTGCAATGATTTTAACGTGATACCCCAACCTTCTGAAGCATGTCCTCGCCCATGAAACTGTGCCTGGACACGCTTAGGCATATTCAATGTCTGCCCCAACAGCTGAAGCTCGCCCTCAGCATCTATTTCGCCACGCAATGTCGTCCCTTTATCAGCATCCCCCCGAAACCATAATTTTACATTCACATGGTGATCATTTTTTACTGCAACACGTTCTGTTAAGGCTAAGGCTTTAACAAGATTCAACGTAGGAAATTGTTGAAGTTCCAGATACCCATTGGCGACAAAATTGGGTTTTCTTGGATCGCCGTGTCCTTCAACTACAAGAGAAAAAGCCTCAGCATCCTCCACATCCAAACTCGCGCGAATGCGATGAAAATCACGATCATTTTCTATGGAGATTTCCGGAATATCCACATAAGCTGACTCTCCGGAATAATATTGCAAATCAAAGTGCACGGAACTTATACTTACTCGACGACCCACAAGAAAAATATTGTAAGGATCGCCAACTGTATTTTTATTCTTCGTCGCAGGGGATTTTTTATTGACGTCAGGCATGCCTGGAATAGACCAGCGACCATTTTCAGACTGCACAAAACGCGTGGTAAATCCGTCAAATTTAAGTTGGCGCCATGACAAACGGCGATCAATTAAGGAATTAATAATGCTCAGTTCAGAAACAGCTTCTTGAATTTGGAAAACCGTTTCTCCCTGCGGAGATTTAATCACAACGCCCTGAAGCGAGAGTTTAGGACGTAAGCCTTTCCAACTGGCATCAATGGACTCAACCTCAATCACCATGCCAAGCTTGCGGCTAAAGTAATCGGTAATCTCATGCTGATAATCATTAACCAGAGGAAATGCTTGCCTACCCAGCTGGACACATACGGCTAAAGCGATAAGCACCGCAAACAATGTCCCCCAGAAACGGCGAGAGATCATATGCCAATGCTTTCGCTGTATTTGGATCACTTGTGAAAACTAACCTGTATAAACACGACGCCAGCCTGCTCCATCTAAACCAGCACGATGTCGTACTGCTCTTGAAAATACATGCTTTCAACCTGAAACTGAATCGTTCGACCAATAAATTCTTCCAGATCAGCAACGTTGGCAGACTCTTCATCGAGTAAGCGATCGATCACCGCCTGCGATGCGAGCACTAAAAATTTTTCGTTTTCGTAGGTTCTCGCTTCACGCAAAATTTCACGGAATATTTCGTAACACACGGTTTCTGCCGATTTTAGTGTACCGCGACCTTCACACACAGGGCAGGGCTCACACAACACTTGCCCCAAACTTTCTCGCGTACGCTTGCGCGTCATTTCCACCAAACCTAATTCAGACACACCCGTGATACTGGTCTTTGCCCGATCCTTCTCCATATTTTTTTCAAGACTGCGTAACACCTGACGCTGATGTTCTTCATCTTTCATATCAATAAAATCAATAATGATGATCCCACCAAGGTTACGCACCCGTAGTTGACGTGCAATAGCTGCCGTCGCTTCCAAGTTTGTTTTGAAAATTGTCTCTTCTAAATTCCTATGCCCCACAAATGCACCGGTGTTGATATCGATAGTAGTCATGGCTTCGGTCTGTTCAATAATAAGGTAGCCACCTGATTTCAAAAGCACTTTACGCTGCAAGGCTTTTTGAATTTCATTTTCTACACCGTATAAATCAAACAGTGGGCGCTCACCTGGGTAGTGTTCAAGTCGACCGCCAATTTCGGGCGCATAATGCTTGGCAAACTTTTCCATCCGCGCGTGGGATTCTCGGGAATCTATCCGAACTTTTTCAATATTGGGCCGCATCAAATCACGTACCGTGCGCATAAACAGCGGCATGTCTTCATACACGATTGAAGGAGCCTTGGCCTTTTTAATGGAATCTTCCAAGTCATGCCAGAGGTGGAAAACAAAAGGAATATCCGCATGAAGCTCTTCACGAGAAGCGCCTTCTGCCACCGTGCGAATAATAAAACCGCCCACGGGGTACTTCTCTTTATGCGCTTCCGCTAACGACATTACGACCGCCTTTAAACGCTCACGCTCTTCATCATCTTCAATGCGATTCGAAATACCAATATGATCGGTGTTTGGCATGTACACCAAGTAACGCGCAGATACCGACAAATGTGTGGTTAGGCGAGCGCCTTTAGTGCCTATAGGGTCTTTTGTCACTTGGACAAGTACCGACTGCCCCTCTCTCAACAATTCGCGAATGTCCGCGTCTTCGTTAGCCTTTTGCTCGATGCCGTGCTTATCAAGTGGCGCAATATCAGCCGTATGAATAAAGCCCGCGCGCTCCTGACCAATATCGACAAAAGCGGCTTGCATACCAGGCAACACACGAACAACTTTACCTTTATATATGTTGCCGACAAATCCTTTGCTGCGCGCACGCTCAACATACACTTCTTGCAGCACACCATTTTCAACTAAGGCTGCGCGGGTTTCCGTCGGGCCGAAATTTACCAGTATTTCTTCACTCATAAATGCCTATTCCAAACCTTAATCCCATGATCATTTAATAATGGGACCAAAGTTTCTATGGGCAGCCCCACCACTCCGGAGTAGCTGCCGTGAATTTCTTTTACAAAGGTGGCGGCCAAGCCTTGGATCGCATAGCCACCCGCTTTGTCTTGAGGCTCACCCGTCTGCCAGTATTCTGCTATCTCGGTATCTGAGAGCGTTCGAAAACAAACCTCCGTCGCACTGCTATCTGTGCGGGTCCAATCACTCAGCAAACATCCTCGTTCATCTGCAATACAGATAGCTATCGCCGTAATCACTGAATGGGAACATGCCGACAACATACTCATCATGCGCGTAAAGTCGTCAAAGTTAGCAGGTTTTTCTAACACTTCACCATCGCACACAACGATCGTATCTGAGCCTAAGGTTGGTAATCCTGGATACGCCTTGGCACCGGCTTCGGCTTTGGATAACGCCAAACGATTTACATAGGCATGCGGTGCTTCAGAGTGCTCCCGCAGTTCCGGCACATTTACACTAACCGTTCTATATCGGACGCCAATTTGATCCAACAGTTCACGCCGGCGGGGAGATTTTGAAGCTAGCTGTAGTTCCAAGAAGAAGCCTTAACCGAGTCGATGCTTTGCACGAATCCGCATAATAAAAATAAACAGGATAGGCCAAAATAACGCACTTACCATTGCAGACAGCAGCAAGGTCTTGGGGCTTGTATCGTATCCCGCAAGCCCCTGCACCCAATTAACAATCACTTGATGAAAGCCAACGAGCACAAACACCCAGATCGTCTGATGCCACACCGAATAATTTTTTATTCGCTGGTAAGCAACAAGGCAAATATAGGCCACTATCGCCAGAGCCATCGCGTGCGCCCCCCAGGGAATCCCCTCGATCACATCCTGAATCAGCCCCACACTCCAGGCGAATAAAACACCAAAATTTTGGGGCGCATTTGTCACCCAATATATAACTAGCAAACAGACGAATTCGGGCCTCAGCTCGGTAAACAGAGCGGAAAAAGGGTATATGGCGATGAACATCGCCAAAAGAAAGGTGATAACCACTAAAACGAGAAGACCATTTTTACTCGGCGCATGCATGTCGTTAGAGCCCTTCGGAAGGGGGACGATCAAACACTAAAAGCGCATGACGACTGCGGCTAATATCCGCCATTGGTTTTGTAATGACCCGTGCAAAACGGCGTGACGGGTCTTTCACTACTTCAACTACCTCAGCAACGGGATAACCGGTGGGAAAGCGCTGCCCCAGGCCAGAGCTGACCAATATATCTCCCACAACGATATCCAAAGTGTTGGCGACATAAGGTAACGCTAATTCGTGTGAACGACCGCCCATGCCCTCGGCAATCAACTGTTCGCCGTTACGATTAATCTGTACCGGAAGTGCATGGGTAGAATCCGTCAATAAAAGCACCTTAGCACTGCGGTTGCCCACCTCGACGACTTGGCCCATCAAGCCTTTGGCATCCACCAAGGCTTGCCCAATATAAACGCCATGATCTTTACCTCGGTTAACAATAACTTGGTGCATCATCGGGTCAGGTGAAAGCCCGATGATCTCAGCGATTAGCACGCGATCTTCCAAGGTATCTGCAGAATTGAGCAGCTGCCGTAAACGCACATTTTCAGCGGCTAGAGAAGCATTCAACTGGAGCTTACGCTTCAATACTAAGTTTTCGGTACGGAGGGATTCATTTTGTTGGATTAAGCGCTCACGTGACATCAGACGATTGTCAGACCACTCCTCAATCTTGCCTGGCAAGTTGGTCACCCGATATAAAGGGGCAGCGATATCGTGGGCCTGCTGCTTTAGCGGCGTAAACCAATCGGTATAGAGGTAAATTAACGCAATTGCGACGGAAGCAAGCGTAAGCATCGCGGTTTTGACACCAACCGATGGCCCTTTAGAAAAAAGCGGCTTGATACTCACCTCCGGTGGCACACATTAGATAGAGGTGGCCTCGCTCAACAGATACCGTAGAGTATCAGCAAACTAAGGCCAAAACGAATTAGATTAAACCAAGCCTGGTCGGGGCTAGTAAACCAAGTCGATATTATACTGGTCCATGAGTTCCATCGCTCGACCGCCGCCACGCGCCACACACGTTAGCGGATCTTCAGCAACGATGACCGGCAAGCCAGTTTCCTCAACAAGCAAGCGGTCCAAATCCCGTAAAAGAGCGCCACCGCCCGTAAGCACGATGCCACTTTCAGCAATATCTGACGCCAATTCTGGCGGCGAAAGCTCAAGCGCGCTTTTGATAGACTGAACAATTCCAGCCAGTGGTTCTTGCAAGGCTTCGAGCACTTCGTCGCTGTTAAGCGTAAAGCTCTTGGGCACCCCTTCCGCTAAATTTCGGCCACGCACATCGATTTCCAACACTTCACTGCCTGCGTAGGCACAACCAATCTCTTGTTTAATGCGCTCTGCCGTTGCATCACCAATCACACTGCCGTATTTGCGACGCACATAATTGACGATCGCCTCATCAAAACGATCACCCCCAATTCTTACAGAATCGGATAGCACCACCCCATTCAGGGAGATAATAGCAATTTCTGTGGTGCCACCACCGATATCCACAACCATTGAGCCGGTAGCATCTTCTACTTTTAACCCAGCGCCGATCGCTGCCGCCATAGGCTCTTCTATAAGGCGAACTTCACGAGCCCCTGCACCTAGTGCTGATTCGCGAATTGCGCGCTTTTCCACCTCTGTCGACAGACACGGCACACACACCAGAACACGAGGGCTCGGCTGAAACCAACTATTTTCGTGAACCTTACGAATAAAGTGCTGAAGCATCTTTTCAGTTACCTGGAAATCGGCAATAACACCGTCTTTAAGGGGGCGTATCGCAGTAATATTGCCAGGCGTACGCCCCAACATCCGCTTAGCCGCCATTCCCACGGCTTCCACTGACTTTTGGCCATTAACATTCCGAATAGCCACCACTGAAGGCTCGTTTAATACTATCCCCTTCTCTCGCACATAGATCAGGGTATTGGCTGTTCCCAAATCGATAGACAAATCGTTGGAGAACACCCCTTTTAAACGTTTTAACAACATAGCACTTAATTATCCTGTGGTTTTCCGAGTGACAACTCATTATCGGAGTAAATTTAATTCTTGAGACCCGGAGAGAAACGGTGAGCCGTTATTAGTATCGCGCGATTTTATTGAGTCATTATAGAGGAGCATGACAGAAGTCCAAGTAAGCTGCTCATCAAAGATAAGCCTTCTACCCACAACGAATAGAATGCTGACATCTCCCCAACTGCTTTGCCATATCAAATTTGCAGATTAATTCGGCAATGCTTTACGTAAATCTCGCTTTCGGCGCTAAATTCTCGCACTCTATCAATGGTAGGGATTTTGAGCAAGGCGCAAATATGATAACGTAGCGCGCTCGAATACTTCCGGAATACATAGCCGGTTTTAGCGCGGAGAAGATGGTGGAAGCAGAACAAATTTTAAAGTTGGCGAAATTGGCAAAACTAGAGATTAGCCAGGAAACACTTGAGCAAACAGCAACGAGTATTAATGAAGTGCTCGCACTCGTCGATCAACTTCAATCTGCAGATACGGGTGACGCGAGTCCTATGGCACACCCATTAGATGCCGTCCAAGTATTGCGCAAAGATGAAGTGACTGAGCAGGATAATCGAGAGAAATATCAATCCGTCGCGCCAGCGACTGAAGACGGTCTCTATTTAGTACCTAAAGTGATCGACTAAGCTTCCATCACCTGAGACTTCATTGCTTGCCACGCGAGCGAAACCCACATTTACACAGTCATATACGTTGAGCCCTATTAATGCATACCCTCACTATTGCTGAACTTAGCCAAAAGCTGCGCGCAAAAGCGTTCTCGAGTAAAGAACTGACACAACATTATTTGAATCGCATCAAGTCGCTAGACGACAACTACAATGCCTTCATCACCGTAACGGAAACCCAAGCACTCACTCAGGCAGAACTGGCCGACAAGCAACTAGCCGAAGGTAATGCACACCCTCTATGCGGCATCCCTGTCGCCCATAAAGACATTTTTTGTACTGATGGTGTGTTAACCACCTGCGGCTCAAAAATGTTGGAGAATTTTCACCCGCCATACAATGCCACGGTGGTCGAGAACTACGCGAACACTGGCGCGGTCACTTTAGGCAAAACCAATATGGATGAATTCGCCATGGGCTCATCCAACGAAACCAGCTACTTTGGCCCCGTAAAAAACCCATGGGCGACCGATTGTGTACCTGGCGGCTCATCCGGTGGTTCCGCCGCAGCCGTTGCCGCGCAATTAGCGCCTGCCGCAACAGCGACGGATACTGGTGGCTCCATTCGTCAACCCGCTAGCCTGTGTGGCATTACCGGTTTAAAACCCACATATGGGCGCGTTTCGCGTTGGGGCATGATTGCTTTTGCCTCAAGCCTAGACCAGGCCGGCACGATGACAAAAACCGCGGAAGATGCGGCTATCATGCTCAACACAATGGCCAGTTACGACGCAAAAGATTCCACCTGTGTGAATCACCCCGTCGACGACTATCTCGCCACGCTCAACGATAATTTAAACGGCCTCACCATTGGCGTACCTAAAGAATATTTTAGCGAAGGGCTCAATCCAGGCACTCAAGCGGCCGCTGAAAGCGCGATCAAAACCTACGAGTCGCTCGGCGCAAAAATAAAATCTATCTCACTGCCGCACTCACACTTAGCGGTGCCCGCGTATTACGTCATCGCACCAGCAGAATGCTCGGCTAACCTTTCCCGCTTCGACGGTGTACGCTATGGCCACCGCTGTGAAAACCCAAAAGATCTCGAAGACTTATACACTCGCTCACGGGCCGAAGGTTTTGGTGAAGAGGTGAAGCGACGCATATTGGTCGGCACTTATGCGCTCTCCGCTGGCTACTACGACGCGTACTACAACAAAGCTCAAAAAGTACGCCGCCTCATAAAAGACGACTTCGTTCAAGCATTTAAAGATGTCGATGTCGTGCTAGGACCCACATCGCCCAGCCCCGCCTTCCCCTTCGGCTCGAAAGGCGATGACCCTGTGGCGATGTATCTGGAAGACATATACACGATTGCGACAAATTTGGCAGGCCTACCAGGCATGTCGATCCCTTGTGGGCTTGTCGATAACAAACCCGTTGGCTTGCAACTTATTGGCAAATTCTTTGGCGAAGCCAAATTACTCAATGTTGCGCACCAGTATCAACAGGCCACCGACTTCCACACATTAACCCCCAACAACGTATAGGTCATAGAACGATGGAATGGGAAACCGTTATCGGGTTGGAAGTTCATGTGCAACTGGCCACCCAATCAAAAATATTTTCTGGTAGCAGCACCACCTTCGGCGCTTCACCGAACACTCAAGCAAGCCTTGTCGACCTAGCGATGCCAGGCACTCTGCCCGTGCCGAATGAACAGGCCTTTCGCTTTGCCACCATGTTTGGGTTAGCGATCGATGCTGAGATTGGCAAACGCTCAGTATTTGAACGTAAAAATTATTTTTACCCTGACTTACCAAAAGGCTACCAAACAACACAGCTTGCCGAACCTATCGTTAATGGTGGGCACATCGATATCAACTTGGAAAACGGTGAGCAAAAACGCATTCGCATTCATCACGCTCACCTAGAAGAAGATGCGGGCAAGTCGCTTCATGAAGATTACCACGGCATGTCTGGCATCGACCTTAACCGCGCTGGCACCCCACTAATCGAGATCGTCAGCGAGCCGGATATGCGCAATGCCGAAGAGGCTGTAGCGCTTGCACGTAGCTTGCATTCAATTGTCACCTCCCTTGGTATTTGTGATGGGCAAATGGCCCAGGGCTCGATGCGTTTCGATGTGAATATTTCTGTTCGCCCCAAAGGCCAAGAAGAACTTGGCACGCGCACCGAAACAAAAAACCTTAACTCGTTCCGCTTTATGGAGCGATGTATTGCGCAAGAAGTTGAGCGTCAGATCAATCTCATTGAAGACGGCGGCAAAGTCATTCAACAAACTCGCCTCTACGATGGCGATACTCACACAGCAAAAGCCATGCGATCCAAAGAAGAAGCCAACGATTATCGCTATTTTCCTTGCCCTGATTTATTGCCTGTTATTGTGGATGATGATTACATCGCAGAAATACGAAAATCACTGCCAGAACTCCCCGCTGCACGTAAAGCGCGCTTTGAAAGCGACTTTGGCTTGTCCAGTTACGATGCCCGCATTGTCAGCAGTGATGCAGACATGGCCGCTTACTTTGAAGCGGCGCTTGCGATATCCAAGGATGCCAAACTTTCTGCCAATTGGATTATTGGTGAACTATCCGCCAAGTTAAATGCCGAGGAGATTGGCATTGGCGAGAGCAAAGTTCCCGCTGAGCAACTAGGCAAACTCATCCTCCGCATTAAAGATTCCACCTTAAGCAGTAAAACGGCCAAGCTCGCATTTGATCACCTTTGGAATGGCATGAGCGATGTGGACGAAGTAATAGAAAAGGAAGGTTTAAAGCCGACAGATTCTGGCGACCTAGAAAAAATGATTGACGAAATTATCGCCGCCAATCCAAAACAAGTGGAAAATTATCGCGCTGCCGAACCAGACAAGCGGAAAAAGATGGTTGGCTTTTTTGTTGGGCAGGTTATGAAGGCTGCCAAAGGTAAAGCGAACCCACAACAACTGAACAGCATATTGCAAAACAAACTGGACAACTAAACCAATGGCATTAAAAAAAGACAAGCAAAAAGTATTGGGCGAAACATTTTCAGATGAGCGCGTACGTGAATTTCTTGAGGTGAGCCACGTAGGCGAAACCGATCCGGACTATACAGCCTTAGAACGTGCCTACCGAGGCATGAAAGTCGACAATTTTGAGACCTTTGTTAAATTTTTCGTAGAAGAAGGTAAGAACATCAATTGCGCAAATAAAGACGGCGAAACGTTTTTGCATACCATTTCGCCTCAGCGACATGCGGCACCGTATGTGAACATACTTAAAGCTGCCGGCGCAAAATAAATACCCGCACTACCGCCAGGAAGTTTTTTATCATCATGATGATACAGAGCCATATACGTGCTGCCACCACCCCGCTATAAAAACAATATTGCGTCAGGAATTTACTACTTTCGCGAAGGTTTGAAACTACTCTGGAAACCAGAGTTACGACTGTACTTACTCGTACCACTGTTGGTGAACTGCGCACTATTTTTTGTGCTCACTTGGGGGCTCGTTCACTACTTTGGCACGATCGTCGATAGCATTATGGGGTTCCTGCCAAGCTTTTTAGCGCCGCTTGAGTGGATAGTGTGGACACTGATGGGCATATTCATGCTTATTATTTATGGCTACAGCTTTAACATGATCACCAATATTATCGCTGCGCCCTTCTACGGACTACTCGCCGCCAAATCAGAAGCCTTACTCACAGGCATCGCACCCCCAGAAGAATCTACCGGCACAATGATTCGACGCACCTTATTTCGCGAATGCGAAAAGCTTTGGTATTTTTTGAAGCGCGGCGTATTAGTGATACTCATTATGATTTTGGTGGGCAGTTTAACAAGCTGGATTCCTTTACTGAATTTGATCTCACCGCTAATCGGTTTGGCGTGGGGCGCGTGGTCTATGGCCATTCAATATGCCGATTATTCTGCCGACAACCACCAACTGGCATTTAAACCACTACGACAATGCTTATGGAAGAAAAAATATAGCAGCCTAGGTTTCGGAGGGTTTATTATGTTGTGCAGTTTGATTCCGGTCATCAACATTATTGCCATGCCGGTTGCCGTCGTTGGCGGCACGTTATTTTGGTTGCGTGAGCTTAAACATTGCCCAGAAGGCGTATGCCCCACTCAAACAATCAAAACAAAATAACTCTTTCAACCAGTCGTAACACTCAACTTACCACTCGTATATATTTAGTCATCACCAAAGACCAAATCACCACCGGCTTCTTTTGCACGCTTCAAGCTCGTTGACGCAACAGAGACAATATCGTCTACATTTTCAGTGGCGATACTCGATACGCCCGCACTAAAAGTCACATTGATCGAGTGGCCTTCGATATCAAAGGCCGTCGCACACAGAATCTGGCGCACCTTCTCGACAAACTCTGTTGCCTTATCGTTGTCCAACCCAGGCATCAACAAATAAAACTCTTGACCACTGGCCCGTGCAAACACGAAACGCTGAAGTAAGGTATTCAGGGTTTGCACTACCGCAACCATGACTTTATCGCCAACATCATGGCCGTATTGTTCGTTAATAAAGTGAAATTCATCCAGATCCAACACCGCGAGAGAAATCGCGCTTGCCTGCAAATGCTGATCGATAAATATTTTTTCACAGCACTCATAAAAATATCGTCGATTATACGCGCCGGTCATATCATCGCGATGTGCAGCATCTCGAATAGATTCGATAAGCTCCAAAAACTCTACATTGTGGTTAATTCGACAAAAGAATTCTTCGTGATTAAACGGTTTACGCAAAAAATCATTTGCGCCATTCTTTATGAATTGCGCAGAAAGCGCGCCCTCACCATCGCCATCAGAAGATAATCCAATCACCACCAAATCAGATTTTTCGTATTTTAAACGGATATTTTTTACTAATTCACACCCATTCATGCGAGGCATATTAAAATCCGTAATCAGCAACTTCAAATCAGGATTTTGCAACACCACCTTTATGGCTTGAACGCCGTCACTCGCCTCCAACACCTGGAACAACTGCAAACGCAATAAGGTAGAAATAAACTTACGCGCCGTATCAGAGTCATCCACTACTAAGACTTTGAGGTCCTGATTTTTCACCAGACGCTCTAACACCCCTAAAGCATATTCGTAGGAATAGCGTCCCTCCTTAGTGACATAGTCGACGATACCTTTCGCCAATAACTTATCTTTCTTAGCGACATCAAAACTGCCCGTCAATACAATCGTGGGAATGCCTTGAGAAAGTACATAATCAACCACCTCTCCATCTGGTGCATCCGGAAGATTCAAGTCAACCACACCTGCAAAAAACGCTTCTTCCGCGGACTCACATGCCGCCTTTGCCTCCGCAAAGTTTGTTGCGTAGACATATTCAAAAAGATCCGAAGACGACATCACATGCTTGAGCACCTTCATCACCATTGGACTGTCTTCGACTACCAATACCTTTCTCATATTACTACTCGTCCATCAGGGTTAATCTCGCTGGGCCATCATTTTGGCACACACACGCTAAGTGACTGATTTCTCAGAGGGTATTTTTAGTGTAGACAAAGAAGCGCAAGTCCGCGATTTAGCTGACGTTTAGATAAAAACGTTTACTCAACCACGGCGCATAAGATAGAAAGACGAGAGCTAGGCAAGTGCTATTTGAGAAGATGCTCGGGCGGCTGGGTGCATTCTAACTTCACCCCCAATAACTCTTCGATCGCAGGCAAGCGAAATGCGTCCTCTTCACAGGCAAAACTAATTGATATGCCCGTCTTACCGGCACGACCCGTGCGTCCGATACGATGCACATAATCTTCAGGCTCATCTGGCAATGTATAGTTCACCACATGGCTCACATCATCAATATGAATCCCTCGCCCAGCCACATCCGTGGCCACAAGGGCGTGCAACTTACCCGACTTAAAGTCTTCTAAGGTGCGAATTCGCTTAGCCTGGGGGATTTCACCTGACAGCAGGCCCACATTGAGCTTTCGACGAGTTAACTGCTGATGCAAGCGTCGGCACTCATCTCTTCGGTTCGCAAACACAATCAAACTGCCTACATCTGGGTCATCAAAAAGATTGCAAAGCAGTTTGAGTTTTTCGTCAGTAGAGGCCAAATACACTTTTTGCTCAATCGAGTCTGTCGCGATGCGCTCCGGCTCAATCTCGACCTTCACCGCGTTGTGTGTCCACTGCTCGGCCAAACGACGCACATCGTCTGGGAAGGTTGCTGAAAACATAAGCGTTTGGCGGTCTGTATTCTTCGGCGTTAAACGCACAATACGCTTAATCTGGGGAATGAACCCCATATCCAACATGCGGTCAGCTTCATCAATCACCAACACTTCAAGTTGATCGAGGTAGACCTCGCGCTTTTCACAAAAGTCAATCAGGCGCCCTGGTGTCGCAACTAAGATATCGACCAAGCTGGAATTCAATTTGTTCAACTGCCGGTTGTAATCCATTCCGCCCACAAGCGTATGAATTTTAAGGTCCGTGTACTTACCCAACGCTTCCGCATCCTTGGCGATCTGCACCACCAGCTCACGTGTCGGCGCTAAGATAAGTGCGCGAGCTTCACCCGCATAGCGCTCTTCTTCGGGCTGCGCTTTCAGCAAATCTTCAAACACCGCCAGTAAAAACGCAGCCGTTTTACCAGTGCCCGTCTGCGCCTTGCCCACCACATCGTGGGAGCTTAGAGAATACGGCAGCGATTTTTCTTGAATGGGAGAACAGAACTCAAAACCCATATCATCAAGGGCTCGATTAATTTCTGGGCGAAGGTTTAGCTCGCTAAAAGGGAGGGGGGAAGAAGTTTCTTTTTTACTCACGAAATTTAATTACTCAAAACGATGAAAATCAAACGCTACCGCTGATTCGAAGTTAGTCAGGCAGCGAGCCTGAATCCGCGCGATATTTAAACATAAATAGCATGGATAAGCTTATAAATCTCCTATATGACTGATTTTTATGGAAAAACTTGGTTTTTTCCAGATGATTCATCAAATTGAAAACAGACACAGCATATTTTGACTGTAAAATACGCCACATATAGAACTAGGACTCACTTTCATGAAAATACTCGTCACCGGCGCAGCGGGCTTTATCGGGTTTCATACCAGCCTAAAATTGCTACAACGCAATGATGAGGTGGTCGGTATCGATAACCTTAATGATTACTACGATGTAAATCTAAAAGAAAACAGACTCGAACAGCTGCAAGAAAAAGAGAACTTTCAATTTATCAAACTCGACCTATCGGATCGGGATGGAATGGAGAAACTCTTCCAAGACCACCAGTTTGATCGCGTCATCAACTTAGCGGCACAAGCTGGCGTACGATATTCCATTGAAAACCCTCGTACCTATATTGATTCCAATATCGTTGGCTTTATCAATATTCTGGAAGGCTGCCGTCACACAAACGTGCCCCACCTCAGCTACGCATCATCTAGCTCGGTATACGGTGCGAACGTTAAACAGCCCTTTTCTGAGTCAGATAACGTCGATCACCCCGTGTCACTTTACGCCGCGAGCAAAAAATCCAACGAGCTCATGGCCCACACCTACAGCAATCTATTCTCGCTACCTACGACTGGCCTGCGTTTTTTCACGGTATACGGACCCTGGGGGCGCCCCGATATGGCCTTGTTTAAATTCACTAAAGGCATTATTGAGGGCACGCCTATCGATGTGTACAACCACGGCGACATGTACCGAGATTTCACCTACATAGACGATATAGTAGAAGGCGTGATTCGCATTGCGGACAAAGTGCCTGAAGCCAACGCAGCATGGGACGGACTACATCCGGATCCATCCTCCAGCTTCGCGCCCTATAAGGTCTACAACATCGGTAATAATGCTCCAGTGAAACTCATGGACTTCGTACATGCCATTGAAGACAGCATTGGTAAGAAGGCAGACATCAACATGATGCCGATCCAACCAGGAGATGTACCATCTACCTGCGCAGACGTCAGTGCACTCGCCAATGATATCGGCTTTAAACCTGCCACAGGCGTTAAAGAAGGGATTCAACACTTCGTCGATTGGTATAAATCTTACTATCAAGTCTAATTGAATAGAAAACACCCCCGATTACTCTCGGCGCTCAGATGAGCGTCGCCTCCAAACACCCCCAAAACTCAAGCTATTTTCGCCAAAACCAACATTAAGGCGCCATTTTTCAAACAAGCGTTTTAATTTTGTTGATAAGCGCGCTATTATGCCCCGATGAGCTAGCTTCAGCTCTTCTATACTCCTAAAATACCGGCCTATATTGATCGCACTGAGCGTAAATTGGTCGGCTCAGTAAAAAAATAAATAGGGAGAAAAATATGCCCCGTACGACAACGTTTGCCCCTAAGCTATTAAGCCTTGCGATCGGAGTGATCTGCGCGCACACCGCGCTTCCTGCTCTAGCACAAGATAATCCAGACATGCGGCTTGAAGAAGTCATCGTCACCTCGCAAAAAATTGCAGAAAATATACAAGACGTCCCCATTTCCGTTACAACAATTACAGGTGAGAAGCTTGCGGACGCAGGCATAGACAATTTAGAAGATCTCACCGCCTACATGCCGAACATTCATTTTACCGAATCCGGCTTTAGTACCCAGGTACGAGTACGCGGTATCGGCTCAGACAATAGCCAAGGCTTTGAGCAGTCTGTCGGTATGTATATTGATGGAATCCACCATGGTCGTGCTCAGTTATTTCGAGTTCCAATGATGGATATGGCGCGCGCAGAATTATTACGTGGCCCACAAAGTACGCTCTTTGGGAAAAACAGTGTTGCCGGTGCGTTAAATCTAACCACCGCTGCACCAACGGAAGAGTTCGAAGCCAAGCTCACCGCCTCTCATGAATTTGAACACTCGCAAGAAGAGGTTAACGGCGTTATCTCTGGCCCACTAAGTGATAATTTACGCGCGCGCCTAGCCTTTAGAACCTATGAAGAAGACGGCTACTACTACAACTCGTTTAAAAACGTTGACGAACCCAACACCGAAGAAACAGCCGTTCGCTTAAGTTTAGATTGGACCCCCACAGACAACTTATCCTTTTTGTTAAAAGTTGAGAAAAATGAATTTGAAACTCAGGGCCGAGCCATAGAAATCACTAAAGATGATTCCCTTGTTGGAGGCGCCTCCTACAGTAGCTTTCTTTCGCTTTTCAGCTTGCCGACATTTGAGCCCGCATTTGATTACCAAAGACAAACAGATATAGGCGAGTTTAGCGATAACGAAATCGAGAACCTGACACTCACCACAAATTACGATTTCAATGACCACACACTAACATTCGTCACCGGTCATTTAGCATTCGACTACACGGAACTTTGTGACTGTGATTTTACTTCTGCAGAAATACTTGAGCTTGAGCTTTTTGAAGATTACCAACAGTTCAGCCAAGAGATCCGTATCACCTCCCCTTTAGGAGAAACCTTTGAATGGGTCGGCGGGTTATTCTATCAAGACTACGAACAAGTATTTGAAGACCGCTTACCCTTAAGAGCCACGAATGCGTTACCGCCAATCTTAACAGCTTCCGGCGTACCGTTTGCATCCGCACTCGCAAACTCTGGCGCCGCGAGGGATTTTACTCAGGACTCAGAAACATTTGCGATATTTGGGCGAGTAAAATGGAACATATCAGATCAACTCAACCTAATATTAGGGGCTCGTTACACGCAGGAAGATAAAACAGCCACCAAGCGGTTGTTTCTATTTACCCCGAGTACCGGACAAGAAACTACTGACCCCTTACTTGGCGCTCTATACGCAAACCCTGCGCTGTTTTTCTTTGAAAGCGAAGCCTCAGGCGGTCACAACTTAAGCGAAAAACGAAGCGAATCACCGTTCGACCCACTAGCGATCATTGAATATAACTTTAATGACGATATTATGGTTTACGGCTCATACACTACTGGCTCTAAAGCAGGCGGTTTCGATCCTCGCTCAAACAACGTAGCAAATTTTGAATTTGAGGATGAAGAATCCAGCGCCTTTGAAGCGGGAATAAAAACCACCCTAGCAGACGGACGCGGCGAATTGAATGCAGCTTTTTATCGTACAGACTACGACAACTTGCAGATCAGCCAATTCGATGGCGCTGTTGGTTTTAATGTCGGCAACGCAAAAGAAACCCGAGTGCAAGGCATCGAAATAGACGGACGATGGTTACTAGCTGAGGGATTAACTGCAGGTTACGGACTATCTTTGTTAGATTTTGAATACCTCGATTTTCGAAATGGCAACTGCTACGCTGGCCAAATACCAGATGGCATCGATATCGATGGAGACGGAACCATCGATACTTGTGATTACACAGGGAAAAGCGGTGTTTACACTCCAGACTATACCGTCAACATATCACTCGATTATTTAACCTCAATCACTGACGATATAAACCTTGTTGGCTTTATTGATGTTCAACAAGTCGATGGCCATAACGTCCACGTAAACTTAGATCCAACAGGAGAAATCGACGCCTATACTATTCTCAACATGCGCTTGGGTATTGAAGGTGAAAACTGGGCAATCGGATTACTTGGCAAAAACTTGCTCGATGAGAAAGTAATTTCTTACTCTGCAAATGCCCCTCTTTCCGAAAATTCATTCGGCACCAATACACACTACAGCTTTACTAGAAGACCAATGACGCTCGCTTTAGAGGGCACCGTTAAATTCTAAAAAGGTTTGCGCTGAAAAAACAAAAAGGCCGGTTCTTCCGGCCTTTTTTATTTTTAAGAATGCTAAAGTCTAACCCCCACAGGCAGAACAACCTGGATTTTTATTCAATCCCAAATATTGCCAACTATTTTTAAGGCCATTAAATAAAGCCACCTTTCCAACCAAATCACTTGGTAAACCCGCCAACAATTTTAAAGTCTCTAATGCCTGCATCGACCCAATCACTCCCACCAACGGAGAAAATACACCGTTTTCCGCGCAAGCCAATTGCTGTGAACCCAGCGCATCATACAAGCACTGATAACAGGGCGAATTTTTATCTCTCGGATCAAAAACACTGACCTGTCCTTCGAAGCGAATCGCCGCGCCAGACACCAAGGGCGTTAACGTTTTTAAGCTCGCCTTGTTCAACACATAACGTGACGTTGCGTTATCAGTACAATCCACCACCACATTATATTCAGGCAAGATACGCGCTAATTCAGCCTCATCTAAACGATGCTCAAAAGTACGTATTTCACACGCGGGATTTAATCCCTGCAAAAGAGTCTTCGCAGATTCAGTTTTATTGATGCCCATATTTTCTTGCTGATGAATTATTTGACGCTGCAAATTACTTTCATCCACCACATCATCATCGACCAACGTAATTCCCGCGACACCGGAAGCTGTAAGATACATAGCGACAGGAGAACCCAAGCCGCCCACACCAAGCACTAACACTTTGCTCTGGCAAATCGCATCCTGCCCCTGCACATCAATTTGCGGCAACAAAACATGCCGAGAATAACGTAACAATTGGTCATCATTCATAGATTTTCTTCTCAGCCTGTTTATCCAGCCCAGCAAAGATCATATAGATAGAGCACGGCTTATTTAAAGTAGCCTAAGGTCACTCGTGGCTTTCCGTTATAATCTTTTTCGGTGACCACATCCGTATATCCCGCTTGCACCATTATCGCTTGAACAGCGTCTTTTTGTTGATAACCATGCTCCAAAGCAAGCAAACCATTAGACACCAAATAATGCTGTGCATGATTCACTATATGCTGAATATCGGCCAGCCCATTCTCCCCTGCAACCAATGCCGTCTCTGGTTCAAATCTCACATCGCCTAGCTTCAGGTGCGCATCATTTTTATCAATGTATGGCGGATTTGAAACAATCGCGTCATATTTCTGATTGATCGTACTAAACCAATCGCTTTGAAAAACACGCACGTTGCTCACATTTAATCGTTGCACATTTTTATTCGCCAAACACACCGCAGGTGCCATCTTATCCACTCCATCTACGTCACAGTCTTTTCGCTCCGACGCCAACGCTAACGCTATCGCGCCCGACCCAGTGCCTAAATCTAATATTTTTTGCGGGTCAACAGAAAGCCGAGCAAGAACTTGCTCGACCAGCACTTCAGTATCGGGGCGGGGAATTAATGTTGAGGGTTCAGAATATAAGGGTAGGGACCAAAACTCTTTTTCACCAAGAATATAGGCAACAGGTTCGCCATCTTCTCGACGAGCAACAAGCATTTCAAATTTGTCCTGTGCCTCATTGCTCAGTATTTTTTCTGGCCAAGTAAATAAATAGCTTCTATCTTTGTCCAGCACCCAAGCCAAAAGCACTTCCGCGTCTAAACGCGCACTATCACTGACGGAAGAAAAACGTTCGGATGCAACGCGTATCCACTCCGCAACCGACTTACCCATCTTAATTAATCACCGAGAGCTGCCAGCTGATCAGCCTGATATTCATTTACGAGCGGCTGCACCACCTCAATAAGATCTCCTTCCATGACCTCATTTAACTTATAAAGCGTTAAATTAATTCTGTGGTCCGTAACACGGCCCTGAGGGAAATTATATGTGCGAATACGCTCTGAACGATCACCACTCCCCACCAAACTCTTACGCTCTTCGGATTGGCTTAAGGCTGCTTTCTCTTGCTGTGAGTTTTGCAAACGTGCAGCCAATAGAGACATGGCTTTCGCGCGGTTTTTATGTTGCGAACGCTCATCCTGACATTCAACCACTACACCGGTCGGTATATGGGTCAACCGAATCGCCGAATCCGTTTTGTTAACGTGCTGACCACCAGAACCCGACGCACGAAAGGTATCGACTCTTAAATCAGCCTTATTGATTGCCACTTCTTCAAGCTCATCCGCTTCGGGCATCACCGCCACTGTACAGGCAGAGGTATGAATACGGCCTTGAGATTCCGTTTCAGGAACACGTTGAACGCGATGAGCCCCCGATTCAAACTTCATCTGCGAATACACTCCTTGACCCACAATACGGGTAATAATTTCTTTATACCCGCCGTGATCACCGAGGCTTTCGCTGATCACCTCAACCTTCCATCGATTTTTTTCCGCAAACTTAGAATACATACGGAATAAGTCGCCAGAAAAAATAGCCGCTTCGTCTCCACCCGTACCTGCACGAACTTCCAGAAAAACATTCTTCCCATCGTTCGGATCTTTAGGCAAGAGCAGCTTCTGCAATTCCATTTCTAACGGTTCAATAAGCACTTCGTTTTCTTTAAGCTCTTCTTGCGCCATTTCTCGCATATCATCATCAGCATCCTTTAATAAAGACTTCGCTTCTTCGATATTCGCACGCACTTCGGAATACGCTTCAAAACTTTTAACAACAGGCTCGAGTTCTGCATATTCTTTTGAAAACTCGCGGTATTTATTCTGATCCCCGATCACCTCAGGATCACTCAGTAGCGCACCCACTTCTTCATAGCGCTCACTTAACTGAGATAGTTTTTCTCTTATTGATGCTTTCATTTTTTCTCACAATATTTAAGGCGCCTTAAGTTAAAGACTGCCCTATGTTATTTTTCTAGATATCGCTATTTGTTTTCACTTTGCTCGTTATCTGGATCATCTGCACCCAAGTCGAACAGATCACTCATAGCACGAACAATATCATCTCGGCCATCATTTCCCGCCTGCTTCAACTGCGCTGTAGGCGTGTGCATATATTTATTACTTATATTCCTGGCAAGCTGACTCATAACCTCTTCAGGGGCTACGCCGTTTTGCAACAAACGCAAACTTTTTTCTAGCTCTGCTTCACGTAAAGCATCCATTTTATTTCGAAATGCTTTAATCGTGTTTACAGCTGAAACTGCCCGCTGCTCATTCGCGAAGTGCTTAACGCCCTCATCCACAATTTCATGGGCAATTTCAGCAGCCTGCTCCCGTGAGCGTTTGTTTTCATCAATAACTTCTTTTAAGTCATCAACGGTATACAAAAACACATCAGCAAGCTCACCCACTTCCGGCTCAATATCACGCGGAACTGCAATATCCACCATAAACATTGGCTTGTGCTTTCGTTTTTTTAATGCGCGCTCTACTGCTCCCTTTCCCAATAACGGCAACTGACTGGCAGTAGATGAAATGACGATGTCCGCGCGATGTAAATAATCTGGGATATCCGCCAGCAATATCGCCTCGGCAGAAAACTTATCCGCAAGCGCTAAGGCATTTTCCAAAGTCCGATTTGCCACAATAATATTTTTGATACCTTGATCAAGCAGATGACGCGCAACCAACTCAATGGTTTCACCAGCCCCAATCAATAACGCGGTGTCTTGCTTGAGATCGGAAAAAATTTGCTGAGCCAAGCTCACCGCCGCATACGCCACCGAAACTGGATTCTCTCCGATAGCAGTCTCAGAACGCACACGCTTCGCCACGGAAAATACCAATTGAAATGTGGTATGCAGAACACCGCCCAACACACCACATTCGCGCGCAATGGCATAACACGACTTCATTTGCCCTAAAATCTGCGGCTCGCCCAAGACCAAAGAATCTAAACCGCTAGCCACCTGCATCATGTGACGGGCCGCCGACGCCCCCTCATGGGAATACTGATACTGACTCACGTCAGCGATATCGACACCCTTATGATCCGCAAGCCATTTGACCACCTTCTGAGGATCCGAATCGGTATGGCAATATATCTCGGTGCGGTTACAGGTCGATAGAATCGCAATCTCATTGATCCCCTCCTGCGCCACCGCCTCGCATAACGCGGGCTCTATTTGCGAAGGCCCAAACGCGAGCCTCTCCCGCGCATCAAGAGTCGCGGTGTTGTGGTTAATACCAAACGCAAATAAAGTCATATAAATATCATGCTTCGCGCCAGCTGAGGGCGCACCATCAAAACGCGGTATTTTCGGATGTGGGTGTACAGAAGGCAAGCTCTGTACCTCTCTGAGGGGATTTATTTCCAGAATCTCCAGTCAAAGCCTCCATAAAATCCATATTCTTCTAACTGGCAAGCATTGTCAGACCAGAGAATTGTTATACTTACTCCATGAATAAGACTCCAGGCAAGGCAGCATGACGCGCATATTCACACCCTTTCGCTTTTCCCTCTTGTTGTTGGCGGGCACCACGGCTTTAGGAGGCTGCGCGAGCAATCCTTCAACGACTGCTCAGCAAGCAGTGAACACCCAAGCCGAAAGCGCAGATACACCTCGTTTTGTCACCACAGCAGATCGCCCATTCTCGGCAGATACCCTATACGCACTGCTCGTCGCTGAAATGGCGATTGACCGAAAACGCTATGATATTGCCCTTGGCAACTACGTTCAGCAGGCCCTAAGCACAAACGATTTACTCGTTACATCAAGAGCTGCACATATCGCGAGAAGCTTAAACGCGCGACAATCCGCACTAGAAATGTCCCAGCTTTGGCTAGACCTAGACCCAGGCAGTTCAGAGGCACGATACCTCGCATCAGTGGAATTGATCAGTGCAAATCAGCTTTTTGACGCCTTCGAGCTTTCTGTCCAAATGCTGGAGAAAGGTGAAGCGACTAATTTTGAAAATATTGCGATAAAAGCCGAAAAAGGTGATATCCAGGTCGTTAAAGAACTCGGTACACGATATACCACCCTATTAGAAAGCCATAAACAAGATGCCAGCCTTTGGCTCGGCCAATCAATTCTCCTGCAAAAAATAGGGGATCTTGAGCCTGCTCTAAAAGCTGCACAAGCCGCAAAATCATTGGATGAAAACCCAATCCGGAGTGCTTTTCAGGAAACGCGGGTATTACATAAAATGGGCAAAATTGAGTTAGCGGGCAAGCGTCTCGCTCAACTCGTAGAACAATATCCAAAAAATATTGGGCTACGCGCACGCTACGCCCGTCTCGTTTGGAGCTCTTCTCCTGAACTCGCCAGAGAACAGTTCAAAATACTCCACGAACAGCAACCTTCAGACGCGGAAATCCTGTATTCCCTCGCCCTAGTGGAAAAAGACCTTGGCGAGCTGGAAGCGGCCAAACAGCGTTTTGAACTGCTTATCTCTCGCAACCAATACGTCTCCGCAGGTCATTATCACCTAGGCGAAATACATCAATCACACAACCAATACCAGGAAGCGCTTAGCCATTACCGCTCGGTAACGCCAGGACAAAACTATATCAACGCGCTGATGAAAGCGACCGAAGTGCTCGTCGGCCTAGGTCAACAGAAAGAAGCACTGGCATTAGTAAAGGCCGATCAAGCAACAGCCGAAGGCGTAGCCCTTGAAAACCTTTATATGCTGGAAGCAGACCTCTATTCAAAAAGTGGGCAGATGAATGCTGCAGAAGTCGCGCTCAGCCAAGGGGTAAAAGTATTTCCCAATAGCACACGGCTTTTATACGCCCGCGCGATGCTTTACGCACAAATCGACTATGTCTCTGCGGCAGAAAAAGACCTTAAAGCGGTTCTAACCCTCGTTCCGGAAAATGCAGCCGCACTTAATGCTTTGGGCTATACACTCGCAGATCGTACCGATCGCTACCAAGAAGCCTACGAGTACATTAAACAAGCTTACGCACTAACGCCCGAAGATCCTGCCGTTATTGATAGCATGGGCTGGGTGGCATACAGACTAGGCCATTACGAAGAAGCGCTTGCCAATCTAAGGAAAGCCATGGCGGCACTGCCCGATCATGAAATCGCCGCCCACCTCGGCGAAGTCTTGTGGGTAACCGGCCAACAAGAAGAAGCCATTAATGTATGGAAAAAAGGCTTAGAGCTTGATCCCAAAAGCCAGCTCATTCACCATACCCTTAACCGGCTCGACGCCAGTATCGACTAACTCTTTCACGGGCGGTCAGATAAACGGCCCGACTCTTCAGCAGCCATCTCGACTACAAGGCCTAAACCGGCTCACCATGAAGCTATTTTTTTCATTACTACTGTGTGTATCGCTTACCGCCTGTGTCAGCACCCCGCGCCACCCCTCCCAACACCTTACGCCTGAAACACTTCGTTCGTGGACCGCATCAGGGAAGCTGGGAATAAGAGATAGGCGTACCGCAAAAGCCATCAACTTCAAATGGCAGCACAGCGACGAACACTTTGATATCAAGCTTCATGGCGCGATGGGAATCGGCACAACCCGACTTACCAATAAAGAAGGCGTTGTGACGCTGAAAAATCGCGATGGCGTCAGAACCGCCGACTCAGCAGAATCCTTATTAAGCGATGTTCTCGGTTGGACAGCACCCGTCAACGAGCTAACCTACTGGATTAAAGGCTTAATCTCACCCGAGTCAAAAATCGAATCAGAACGACGCTCAAACGAAGGGGAGTTAGAGCAACTCAACCAACAAGGCTGGCAAATTCACTTCGTTAAATACCATCAGTTTGAGGACTTGAAGCTCCCCAAAAAAATCGTTGCTAAGCGCGATAGCTTGACGCTGACAATCGCCATAAAAAACTGGAGCATATAGGTCGCTATGCTCACCCTGCCAAGCCCTGCAAAACTGAACTTATTTTTGCACATCACCGGCCAGCGGCCAGACGGCTACCACGAACTGCAAACTGTATTTCAGATCCTCGATTATGGGGATGAAATTAGCTTCGCTAGCAATGATTCTGGCGAAATATCGATTTCCCCTCCTATTCCTGGCCTCGCGATTAAGGACAACCTCATATTTAAAGCCGCCAAGATACTCCAGCAACACACTGGCTCTAGTTACGGGGCCGATATTCATCTCGTGAAAAAGCTCCCCATGGGAGGCGGTATCGGTGGCGGCAGCAGCAATGCAGCCACCACACTAATTGCCTTAGATCACTTATGGGACACACAACAAAGCCTCGATACATTAGCTGAGCTTGGGCGACAGTTAGGTGCAGATATACCCGTATTTGTCCGCGGCCAAAGCGCCTGGGCTGAAGGGGTTGGCGAGCAACTCACCCCCCTTGAATTGCCAACACAATACTTCGTTATTTTGGCCCCCAAGTGCCACGTATCAACTGCTGAGGTTTTTTCCCACAAAGAATTGACAAGAGACACACTCGCCATTACAGTAGCGGCCTTCCTCAAGAGGGGTGGGAAAAACGACTGTCAACCATTGGTCGAAACGTTATTTCCACAGGTGAGGGATGCAGTTGAATGGCTCAGTAGACAAGGCCCAACGCAGCTTACTGGGACAGGCGCTTGTGTTTTTGCGTCATTTCCTTCAGTAGAGGCCGCTGAAGCCGTACTAGCTAACAAGCCAGAACGATTTGATGGTTTTGTGGCAAAAGGTGTAAACCAGTCGCCATTGCATCAACGCCTCCTCAAGAAGGGCTTTACTGGGGTGTAGCCAAGCGGTAAGGCAGCGGGTTTTGATCCCGTCATGCGAAGGTTCAAATCCTTCCACCCCAGCCATATTTCACATCTGCAACCTTTCACTTTTGAGCTCTCGAACTAAGCTTCTATGGGAATGCGTAAGACGCCTTCCCTATCCACACTAATTTGGAGCATATCAGTGGCAGACTTGATGGTATTTACGGGTAACGCAAACCCGGAACTGGCCCAAAGAGTATCCGAAGAATTGGGCATTCCACTCGGCGACATCGACGTGAGCAAATTTTCTGACGGCGAAGTGGCCGTGGAACTCAATGAAAACGTCCGCGGTCGTGACGTATTTATTCTGCAGCCAACTTGCGCACCCACCAATGATAACGTCATGGAACTTGTTGTTATTGCTGATGCCTTACGCCGCGCCTCCGCCGCCAGAATCACTGCCGTTGTGCCCTATTTTGGCTACGCCCGACAAGATCGTCGTGTACGTTCAGCCCGCGTGCCCATTACCGCAAAAGTGGTTGCCGACATGATGGTCACCGTTGGCATCGACCGCGTATTAACCGTCGATCTTCACGCAGAACAAATTCAAGGCTTTTTCGATGTACCAGTAGATAACGTTTACGGCTCACCCGTACTTCTATCTGACATCGACGAACAGAAATTTGAAAATTTAGTCGTTGTATCACCCGACATTGGCGGCGTTGTACGTGCGCGCGCAGTTGCAAAGCAGCTCGGCACCGAACTCGCCATCATCGATAAACGTCGCCCTTCTGCCAATGTTGCAGAAGTAATGAATATCATTGGTGATGTTGAGAACCGCACATGCTTATTGGTCGATGATATGGTCGACACTGCCGGCACACTTTGCAATGCCGCAGCAGCACTAAAAGAACGTGGCGCAACCAAAGTTGTCGCCTATGCTACTCACCCGGTCCTTTCTGGCCCGGCTATTGAGCGGCTAAATGCTTCGTCTATGGATGAATTGGTGGTTACCGATTCCATTCCTTTATCCGACGAAGCAAAAAATTGTAAAAAAATTCGCGTACTGACGCTATCCAATATGATGGCAGAAGCCATGCGTCGAATTAGCAACGAAGAATCTTTGAGTGCAATGTTCCGCTAAGCGAGACACGGCACTAAAAGCGGCCCTAATGGCCACCCCCTCTCAGGTTTCTGGTCGCGGAATCTAGAGGTTTAATCTTAACTGTGGAGTAACAACACATGTCAGCTACAGACTTTACTTTAAATGCTGCGCTTCGCGAAGAGTCAGGGAAAGGTGCGAGCCGCCGCCTGCGTCGTGAGCAAAATTTAGTACCAGCAATCGTATACGGTGGCCGTAAAAAGCCGCAAAACATCAGCGTTAAATTCAATGAATTTATTCGCCACTTAGACAACGAAGCATTTTATTCTCACATCATTACACTCAAAATTGACGGTAACGACGAAGACGTGATTTTAAAAGACCTTCAACGTCACCCTGCGAAAGCTGAGCTTTACCACGCTGATTTCTTGCGTGTTTCTAAGACGAAGAAATTCACCACTAAGGTGCCTTTACACTTCATCAACGAAAGCACATCTACAGGCGTGAAGATGCAAGGCGGTACGGTATCTCACAACATGTCAGATCTTGAAATTTCTTGTCTACCAGGTGACTTACCCGAGTACATTGAAGTTGATCTTGCTGAACTAGAACTAGGGCAAACTGTGCACATTTCTGACCTTAACCTTCCTAAAGGTGTTGAGTCAGTTGCACTAGCTCATGGAACGGATCACGATCTTCCAGTTGCAAATATTCACAAACCTAGAGGCACCGCAGAAGAAGAAGCGGCTGCTGAAGGCGAAAGCGAAGGTGAAGCAGAAGGCGAGTAATTCTATCGTCTAGCTTTATCCCTTTGATCAGGCATTAAGTGATGAAAACTCCCGAAACGCCTGTAAAGCTTATCGTGGGCCTGGGTAATCCAGGCCCCGATTACGCCAACACCCGCCACAATGCTGGCCAAGACTTTGTCGCAGAACTTGCTCGACAACATTCAGAAACACTCACACCCAACGCAAAATTTTTCGGCCTTGATGCGCGCATTACCATTGCAGGGCGAGACCTACGCTTACTCGTACCCACAACCTTTATGAATCGCAGCGGCCAATCGGTTGCAGCGCTCGCGCAATTTTATAAGATAGAACCCGAATCCATACTTGTTGCACACGACGAACTTGATTTAGACCCTGGCGTTGCTCGCCTCAAAATTGGCGGTGGCCACGGTGGTCACAATGGCCTCAGAGATATTATTAGCTCACTGGGCAACAACAAAAATTTTGGCCGACTTCGTCTCGGCATAGGGCACCCTGGCAACGCAAAACTGGTGTCCAACTACGTACTAAAACGCGCATCGATCGAAGAGCAAAATCGCATTGAAGATGCCATACAGAACGCGCTGCCTTTTATTCCCGACCTACTTAAAGGTGATTGGGAAAAAAGCATGCGCGAACTTCACAGTCAAAAATAGAGAATTCTTAAAAGGAAACATCCATGGGTTTTAATTGCGGAATCGTTGGCCTGCCAAATGTGGGAAAATCCACATTATTTAACGCGTTGACCAAAGCCGGTATCGGTGCAGAAAATTTTCCTTTTTGCACCATCGAGCCAAACTCAGGTGTTGTCCCCGTACCCGACCCCCGACAAGATAAAATCGCTGCGATCGTAAAACCCGAAAAAATTATTGCGACCTCGATGGAGTTCGTTGATATCGCAGGATTAGTTGCTGGCGCATCAAAAGGTGAAGGCCTAGGCAACCAGTTCCTAGCAAATATTCGCGAGACCGATGCCATTGCTCACGTTGTGCGTTGTTTCGAAGACCCCAATGTCATTCATGTCGAAGGCAACATTAGCCCAGAAGCCGATATCGAAGTGATCAACACTGAGCTTGCGCTATCTGACCTCGATACAGCAGAAAAAGCCTTACAGCGATTTGCAAAAGCCGCAAAGGGCCAAGACAAGCACGCTATGGCGATGAAGGCAGTAATCGAAAAAATCTTACCCCACCTTAACGAAGCAAAACCGTTGAGATCATTTGGACTCAATGAGGACGACGCAAAAGCATTGCGCGAGCTTAATATGCTGACCGTTAAGCCAACGATGTATATTGCTAACGTTGATGAAGATGGCTTTGAAAATAACCCGCTATTAGACACAGTCCGCAAAATCGCAGAATCCGAAAACGCTGTCGTAGTACCCGTATGCAATAAGCTCGAAGCTGAGATTGCCGAACTAGAAGACGACGAGAAAAACGAATTTCTGGAAGAAATGGGCATGGAAGAGCCAGGCCTAAACCGAGTAATACGTGCGGGCTACAACCTGCTCGACCTTCACACCTACTTCACTGCTGGTGTTAAAGAAGTACGTGCATGGACAATCCCTGTGGGCTCATCTGCACCCCAAGCCGCAGGTAAGATTCACACCGACTTCGAAAAAGGTTTCATCCGCGCCGAAATCGTTGGCTATGATGATTTCATCGACAATAACGGTGAGCAAGGCGCTAAAGAAGCCGGAAAATGGCGACTCGAAGGCAAGGACTATATCGTCAAAGATGGCGATATCATTCACTTCCGCTTTAACGTCTAAGCCCTAATACCAGCCGTACCCCTCTCTCAAAACAGGAAAGGCGAACAAGTCGCCTTCACGCTTGACATTAACGGGGTGACTGGTGAAAATAGCGCCCCCTCTGACCAGGCTCCCATTTTATGCGGCCACGGTCACGAAGATCGGAAATGGCTAGGTAGCTCAGCTGGTTAGAGCGCAGCACTCATAATGCTGAGGTCGGGAGTTCAAGTCTCCCCCTAGCTACCATTTCGATGATCACATTTGTAAGACTCCTCCGATCAGCAAAAAACTTCGACGACACCACATCGTAGCGACGATATAAGGCACTATTCGTTTTAGAAATACAGAGATTGGAAAGGAAAGTATTTACAGGGAGCAGAGCAGAAAAGCTTAGAAACTAGAGAAAATCGTCAATTTTGATATCCAGCTCATCTGGATGCCAGGTCTTTATAATCTCATTCTCAACAGAAGAACTCGCCAGATCTAAGAGGCTGGGCTTTTCGTAATGCTTGTGGGTCATATTGTAGAAAATACGCAGCCGAGGCTTATTGGGTGTTTCCAAGTTTGACTCAATCACAACCCCCAAACGGCCATTATCAAGTTCAACAACCGTGCCCACAGGGTAAACACTCATACAACGAATAAAGCTATATACCAAGCTGCGATCAAAGTGATTGTCGGCCAAGCTCAACAACAGCTTCATCGCCTTAAAAGGTGACATACCCTCGTGATAACAACGTGACGCGGTCACCGCATCGTAGACATCCACCACTGCCGCGATACGGCCATAGATTTGGATATCGTCACCCACCAAACCCATAGGGTAGCCACTGCCATCCAGTCGTTCATGATGCAACGCGCAAATGGATTTCGCTATATCACTGATCCCTTCAGACTTGGTGAGTACGGCTTGCCCGTATACCACGTGGCGCTTCATCTCGACCCATTCGTCATCCGATAATGCTCCAGGCTTATTCAACACTTCAGACGGCACGCGAATCTTACCAATATCGTGAAGTAATGCGCCGGTGGTGAGCTCTTTTACCGTGGGCTTATCGAAACCAAGGTAAGTCGAGAAAATACTCATCAAAATCCCCACATTCACCGAATGCTCGAGTAAATACTTATCCTTTTCTCGGATTTGGCTCAAACATTGAAGCGCATTGGGGTTATTTAAGATGGAGTTGTTAATATCTTCGGCCAGTTCAGCCACTGGCGTCACATCAATGGCTTTACCCATTTTGACATTATTGAGCACATCAGACACCAAACCTCGCGCTTCACCATATACGCGCTGCGCTTTTGCTCGCTCAGCCCGTAAGGGCACACGCGGCTTAAATGTAGCGTCTTTCGATAAAATAGGAGCGGCGAATGCGGAATCTTTGCCTTTGGAGATATCAATAAACACATCCCGAACCCCTTTGCTTTGGATCTTCTGCAGGGTTTCAGGGCGCTTAATAAAACCTTTTTCTTGCATATTCCCATCAGCAAGGCCCTCGGTTTGATTGGTCACATACATACCAACTTCGAGTTTACTAACAGGGATACGCTTAATATTGCTCATTCAGGAAACGGACACAGGCCAATAACAGAGAATAAGTAAAAGTATAGCAGTGACAACAGCAGTTATATGGCGATATTTACGTTTGTGAAAAGATTGTCTGCTCAATCACACCACATAAGATATGCCCTACGAGAATATGGCTTTCTTGAATACGGGCGGTACAGCTTGATGGCACTGAAACAACATAATCTGCAAGGGTTTTGATCTTGCCGCCATCGCCACATAAGCCAACACAGGTAACGCCCATTTTTTTCGCGCTTTCCATTGCCTTGAGGATATTCGCAGAATTGCCCGAGGTACTGATCCCGATAAAGACGTCACCTTCAACAGCATTTGCCTCCAACTGGCGACTGAACACATGGTCATAACCATAATCGTTTCCAATCGCCGTAAGCATGGAAGTGTCTGTCGTTAATGCGATGGCGGGTAGACCAGGACGATCGAATTCAAAACGCGCCACCAATTCCGCCGCTATGTGCTGCGCATCACCCGCGCTTCCACCATTGCCGGCGATTAATAATTTTCGGCCATTTCGATAGGCAGTAACACACAGTTCAGCAACACCATTAATCGCCGCTAAATGTTCCGGTGAAGCAAGTAGTGCCTGCTTAACCGATATCGAATCTTGAATAACCGACTGTACATACTGTTGATGGGACATAAAATACTCGTTAGTTTATTGAAACACTGCCAATGGGAAGTGCTCGGTAATTTGTATAAAGGGGCGGTGCTCCATCACGATTCTATAGGTCCTATATACACCCTGACATTTAGCATCGTAGCCTATCTCCAATATCTCTCGATAAGTTTCAAGCCCGCAATCTCTTAGCAGTTCGCCTATCCCCAATTTCTGCTCAGTAAGGTCACGGCGAAAACTATCGGGCAGCAGGTCTAGGCGTATCAAAGAATCCGCTTTAACGTAAATCGCACTCGAGTTCACTCCCTTTAATTTCACGCGACGCACCACCGTGTTCTGCCCTTTCAGCAAGCCCACCGCTGGCGCGTCTTCATTCAGGGTTTGCTCTTGTTGCTGGATCAACTCAACCGCAACTGGCTCCCAAAAAAAAGCCTCTAAACTATTGGTGACGGTACCATCGGTCGTCAATAGCACCCGCAAAAATGGCGGTAAATCAGCAATTCGCAAATCACCCACCACACGCCGCTCAAGCGCGTTAATTTCTGACTGTGGTTTACCTGTAAAACTCATATATCAATTCCACTAGAGGGCGGGCATTTTAGCACAGCCAAGTACCGACAAAAGCACCTAAGGAAGCACTCACATATCCAGCTCACGCTCAACCAACACGTTTACATACCTATGCAGGTAATATACGGCCCGAATTACTGTTGCCGCCCACAACGAATGGGTATAATCACGAGCAATGAAACCCGAGGCAGCTAAGACTCAAAAGTAGAGCCTTGCATTTCGTTTTCACACCTACATTCAACGCATAAACTCAGAGGAACACCCACCGTGAATCTTGATGGTGCCAGCCCAGAACAACTCAACACCTGGGAATCCGAACTCTCGTCTCAATACGACGCAATCAAAGCTAAATCGCTCAATTTAGACCTTACCCGAGGCAAGCCCTCATCAGAGCAACTCAGCCTATCGGATGCACTCGACGGTATTTTAGAAGGTAACTACAAGACAGCTAGCGGCGTCGATGTACGCAACTACGGCGGCCTCGACGGCATTCCTGAAGCGCGTCAGCTCGGTGCAGATATTTTAGGCTTACCCGTAGAAAATGTAATCGCCGGTGGTAACAGCAGCCTCACGCTAATGCATCAAACAATGACCATCGTTCATTACTTTGGGCTCTCTGGTGACGACTCAGCGTGGTCAAAACAAGGGACGATTAAATTTATTTGCCCAGTACCTGGGTACGACCGTCACTTCTCTGTGTGCGAGCATTTGGGTATCGAAATGGTCACCGTCAACATGACCGCAGACGGCCCAAATATGGATGAAGTTGAAGCCTTAATTGCCAGCGACAGCACTATTCGCGGCATGTGGTGCGTACCCAAATATTCAAACCCAACAGGTGTTGTCTATAGTGACGCAGTCGTTGATCGAATAGCTAAACTCGGCAAAACCGCACACAAAGATTTTCGTGTATTTTGGGATAACGCTTACGCAATCCATGATCTAACAGACAGCCCATCGACCTTAGCAAGCATTTTCGCAGCATGTGAAAAAGCCGGCACCCAAGACAGCGTGCTACAGTTCGCCTCCACATCTAAAGTGACGTTCGCCGGTTCAGGTATCGCATTTTTAGGCGGCAGCACTGCAAACTTAGCCGGTATTAATAAGTCACTTGCCTATATCACCATCGGCCCAGACAAAGTAAACCAGGCGCGCCACGTAAAATTTTTCGAAGCCGATGGCGCACTCAAAGCACACATGAAAAAGCACGCTCAGATCATTCAGCCCCGCTTTGAAAGTGTGTTGCGGCATTTAAATGAAGCCTTTTCCGATAACGATTTAGGCCAATGGGAAAGCGCCGAAGGCGGCTATTTTATTTCGTTTGATACCCGACCTGGCTTAGCCAAAGAAGTGGTCAAACTAGCGGGCGAAGCGGGTGTAAAACTCACCCCAGCTGGCGCCACCTTCCCCTACGGAAATGACCCAGAGAACCGCAATATTCGTATTGCGCCGACGGTACCTACGGTTGAGCAGGTAGATGAAGCCATGAAAGTATTCGTGACCTGTGTACGACTCGCCTCGGTTAGACAGGCCCAATCCTAATACCCTTCACAAACCAACCACACCCAACTGAATAAAAGGTATCCCTCCTCGCTAGCGCTTGCGGGGTACCTTTTCTGTCTAGTGACATGCCATATGATTAGTGGCGCTTCATCACCCTCAATTGCACCTTCAACAGAAATCATCTCAGAAGTAAAAAACCTATTAGAATCAGAGAGATACTGGCGAACATTAAAGTAATTGACTAAACTTTAAACAAGTGCCAATTTAAAGTGATATCAGAGGTTCACTATGACATGCCGCGCCGGAGAAACTGAACAAACACGTTTTCGATCTGACCGTCTCTATGCCGTCGATAACAAATACTATTTTTCTACGCGAGAAGGTAGCGAGCTGGGACCCTTTGATAGCCATGAGGGGGCGGAACAAGCTCTGGAACGCTACTTAAAATATATCGGCCCTGAGGGTGAAAACGAAACCGCTGCGCGAGCAGCTGCAATGCAAGGCGAGTGGGCGAGCACCAACTTCGAATAAACCACTCAAATACTGCGCGAAACCCAAAACATGCCCGACTTAAAAATACCAAGACGCCTGCACATAGATATTAGACGTATAACTCACATATTTATTTTTCGACCCGATACTTGATATCTCCAAACCACCAAATTCAGAACCATCCTCACCAAAAGGAAAACTCAGCGCAGCACTCACTTGTATATCTTGCGTAATATCGTGCTGGCTCACCAGCTGAAATAGACCGGAACCATCATCACCATTAATTAGCATATTCGGCGTAAGCAGCCAAAGCGGTGACGCCTCGACAAGAACAGACAAAGCCACGTAGTTTTTTCCCAGGGTAAATAATTCTCCGCGGGATATGCGCTCAAACAATTCTGATTTTTGTTGCAAGGCAATCACATTATAATCGTCATGCGCCAGACCAAAACCATTGTGAAAATATTCAAATACTCCGCTCATATTTTTACCCCAACTCACCCACGAGTAGGAGAGGTTCGCCACTAGGCTAACAAATGTCGAAGTATTTCCTTCCTCCTCCACACGTTCAGAATCAGGCTTGACTCTCGTGGCTACAATATCACCTCTTACAACTGTACCGCCCAGACTATGCACCGCACCCAGGGCCAACACCTCATCGTTATAGTGCTGAGATAGCAATAAGTCGAATTCACTTTCGCCGACAAAACCGTGATACTTCATTGCCAACGAAGATTCATTCCCAGACAAATCCCCAATTTTATTTCGTCGTGCCACATAAACCAGTTGCGCATCATCACCGTTTGAAAACAAACGCTGTGCGTATAACATATCGTCACCTGACTTATATTCGGTATCGATAAGAGTGGGATCAAAGGGGTTAAAAAAATCCATCGGCGAATACATCATGCCATTCCCCCAACTAATTGCCTGCCGCCCTATTTTCAGTACGTTTTGATTCCCCTGAAAATTAATAGATAAGCGGTCTAGTCGATGAAAACTCGCCCTCTCCCCACCAGAACCAAACACTTGGGTTAAATTCATTAGGCGTTTATCATCACTTGGTAGGGAGTCTTCTTGAAATACATTCAAGGAATCACTGAAAACATCAAGCGCCTCGGAATGACGAGTTTCAACTTCATAATGAATATCCGCACCCCATTGCGACGATACGTCCCAAGCAGCATTTAAACGCAGGTTAACGCTGTTATCCGTGCGTCCACCGCCGTATACCTCTTCGCCTGAGAATTCATTGAAAATACTATGTTCAGGATAACGAATCTGTACAGCGCGGGTTTTCAATGCGCCAGAGAAACTTAGATTATCAAACTCGTCAGCATACACTGGCGAACAGAGAAGAATAGAGAAAGAAACTATGAGGAAAAATAATCGCATTTAATTATACATATACATCACATAAAACATGGAGGATATTTGTTTAGCATTCAGCTGTAGTGTTCTTGGATGCACGCGCCTGCGGGGCGTCCTCCACTATTTTGCCATCAACCATTTTTATTAATCGGCCACAAAATGACATTACCCGTTCATCATGGGTCGCTATCACGAAAGTGATATTTCGATCCGTATTAAGCGATAGAAACAACTCAATTAACTGCATAGCCGATTGTGAATCCAAATTTGCGGTAGGTTCATCCGCCAAAACGAGTTTTGGCTCGGAAACAATCGCCCTAGCAACGGCAACACGCTGCTGCTGACCGCCAGACAATTGTGCAGGCCGTCGATTCTCCAAGCCTTTCAACCCAACCTCGTCCAAAATCGCTAAGGATTTTCTGCTACGCTCCTGCGCGGGAACCCCCTGCAACTGCATCACGAATTCAATATTTTCTTTGGCGCTCAGCACTGGCACAAGGTTGTATGCCTGAAAAACAAACCCTATTGAATGCAATCGCATGTCTGCCAATGCGCTTTTATTCAATTGATCGACACGATAGTCACCGAGCTGAATTTCACCCGAATCTGGTCGATCCAATCCTCCCATAGCATTTAATAATGTTGTCTTTCCTGAACCTGAAGGCCCCGACAAACAGACAAAATCCCCTTGCGCGATTTCAAGATCTACGTGATCCAAACCCACCACAACGTGCTCACCTTGTTGAAAGGTTTTACACAGGTCTCTACACACTATTGCTGACATTTATTTTGCCCATTCACGTTTCTGCTAGTATTTCACATGCGGTTATTTAAGTGGGTTTATTGAGTGCTTTAATCGGATCAAATCGAGATGCCCGCCATGCAGGGTAGATGCATGTCAAAACACCCAGTACACACACCACAACATTTGCGGTAAGCACATCGCTCATAAACAGCGCAGGATAGAGTTCAGTCCCCACCCCCGCCATTTCTAAACCCTCTGCCATAGAAGAAAGGTCAATCCCGCCTTTCAAAGCATGTAAGGAAACAAACGCTAAAGCATTCCCTGCCACCAAGCCCATCAACAAAAGAAATACAGATTCAATTAACACCTGTATCATCATCATCGCAGGATGCATACCCAAAGACATCATCAAACCAATCTCACGAATTCTTTCATATATCGCCATTACGAATGTATTGGCCAAACCAAAAGACATGGCTAAGAAAATGACAATAACCCACACCAAAACAAAACCATCCATCATGCCCACCATGCTACTGAGATAAGGTTGGATCGTATTCCAAGATTCTGCTTTTATTTTTTCTTCGTTGCCAATAACTGTTTCAAACTCACTTAACAACGGCTCGACATCACGCGTCCCCACTCCATAAACAGCCGCACCAAAAACAGCCACTTCCGACACAAAGCCTTCCATTCCTAAAAGCTTCTGAGACACTTTACGGGCAATAAAAACATTCATATCTTCTTGCGCAGATAAATCTGACTGATAAACCCCGACAATTCGGAATCCTCGCTCCGCAATGGTGTTATCAGGTGTCTGACTCATAACAACAACACGTTTACCCACATCGGTTTCGAGACGGTCTAACAATTTTCTTCCGATAACGAGCCCGCTATCAGTATCCGAAGCTAGAAATTTTCCTTCGGTAATAGTCGCATTCCGCAATATAGTGTTGGCCTCTCTTTCTGGATCAATCCCATGCAAGAGTATTCCCCGTGTTTCGCGTTCACTGGCAATCACGGCAGGCACTTTTATTCGGCTATACCACAATTCAATTTTAGGGCTGTTAAGTTTCTCCAATAATTCATCGGCCGGCGCTTTCATGCTATTAACAATACTGGGATCATCCAAATAATCAGGGTGATGAATTTGCACGTAGCCAGGAAGGTTATCGATACCGCGCTTTAACATGTCTTCGACCATGCCGCGCATAAGCGCCGTCATAAAAATCATCGCCCACACACCAATGCAAATAGCGGCCAGCATAATTCCACTGCGTCTAGGGTTGCGCCACAGATTACGCCACGACATGACAATAATGGTTAGATACGGAATCGACATTCGATGAGATGGACGCTGCATACTCATTACACCGCTCTCATTGCGGCAATCGGCTGCAAAAATGTCAACCTAAGTGCAGGATATACAGCAGCAAGGATTGAACCCAAAAACACGATGGAAGGACCCAAAAAAATCGCCAAGGGAGATAAGCTAGGATACATGCGTTCAGGTAAATTATATTGCGCTGCCATTTCGCTCATACCAGGAAAGCTAAAACCTACGTTATGTAAGTACACCACCAAAACGATACCCAACATGCTACCGATAAGAAAACCCAACACCGCCATAAAAAAAGCTTCGACCATCACCAAACGCGCCAGCCGGCCAGCACTTAGACCAATGGCCATCATAATGCCAAACTCACGCGTCCTTTCTAAAACAGACATTAATTGCGTATTCAACACACTAAACGACACCAGAATGACAAGCACCGCATACATAAACCAAGCCGATACCATATCCGACTGAATTGCTTGCCTGATCTCCGGATGACGCTCATACCACGTTAACACTTCTACACTTTCATCTATGTCCGAAAACTGTAATATGCGCGCCTGGTAATTATCGGTAAGTGTGATGCTCGGCAAATTGACAATCACAGAGTGACCCGCCTCACCCATGGAAAAATGTTCCTGAAAACGAGACAACGACATCTGCCCCACCATACGATCCAACTCTGGAATGCCCGTTTCAAAAACACCAACGATCGAAACCACGAGCGCCGCGAATGAACCATCCAAACCACTGCCAACCAAGGTCAACTCATCTCCAACGTCTACCTTTAAATTTTTAGCGAGCTTGTACCCAATAATCATTTCATCTTTAAATGAATCAGATAAATATTGCCCCTTTATGATTAAACCTGGAATCGTCGATACCAAAGGCTCATTAACAGGATCAACACCTGAAATCTGTATGCCCAAACTACGCTTTTCACTAGAGGCTAGGGCAAAACTTTCTGCCCTAGCGCTCACAATCATTTCGGGCCACTCGGCCCTTAAGTCATTAGCAAGTGGTTGCACGTTCGCAAGTACAGCACGCATTTTCGGCGAGGACGCATATCCAGAATGTGCAATTTGAATATGACCAGAAAACGCTTTGAGGCTATTTTCTATCATCATATCGTAAGAGCCGAACTGAACGGCGATCATGAAGACCAATAGAAAATTAGAAAAAATCATGGCGCCGACGGTTAACCACGTGCGCCGCTTATGTCGCCATAGATTTCGCCACGCCAATGCGAGAGTGACGTTCATTGGCGGGGGTTACGAAGATTGGATAGGGTAAATACCCCTTTGGGAAGTTCAACATCAAAATCGATGGAGTGATGAATCATTTCGGTCCACTCATCTTTTTTCTCAACATCAAACATGCGCATTTTGATGGCGATATTTCTACCGCCTAAAGGCCCCACCTCCGTCGCCTTCATGACCTTCACCAATTCGCCATCTTGATCCCAATATTGCTGTTCCAACAATACATAATCATCTCGAATAACCAGTACCTCTTTCCCCCAAACAACCGGTGCATCCTCATGAGGAATAGAAACGATGGTGTAGTGCATGTGGTCTTTCACTTGCTCGCGTTTTGTGAGTGTGTGCTGGTAACGATCAATAATCTCCGTCGATCGGCTGATATCCTTGTTTGAGAAATCGCTCCCCATCCAGCTCTGATTCATCATGGAGGAAGGCACTTTAATCACCCGATTTATTTTGGGCGAGAAGCTCCACATACTTTCATCGAGCACCAAGGTCGCATTACCCGCATCTTTCTTTGGCTTACTTACGCGCACTAACGATTGCTCATCGCCCTGGGTCCACGCGCGCATAGACATACGGCGTTCCCAGCTTGGGCGATGTATCACCATGGTCATCTCACTATATGAGCTAAGACCTCGCCAATTGTCCATGGCTTGCTGAATTAGTTGGCGCGCATCCTCACCAAGCTTTTTAGGCTCATCCGCGTAGCTCAATGCACTTAGCGTAAACAGAAGGACTGCGGAGGCTAATGGCGCACCCGCCACTTTTTGGGAAATCAGTTTACTGAAACAATGGAACACTTAACGGCACCTCTGGCATAGGTTCTAAACAGTATAAAACTTGCAGCTACGGTATGGGTACAGATCTACATCAAGCAAACGGAAGATTGCAAACGTCATCAGTTAAATGAGCATTTAATTGCACTTTCAATTGCACTTCGGCGTCGATACAGCACAATAGGCCATGCATTCAATGAAGCTTAAGACTCAGAGACCTCAGAATAATTCGCAGGAGAAAAACGGGGAGAACAGATAGCTAAAAAGATTAAGTCTTCAGTGCCAATATTGTGAATACGCTGACGAACACCAGGAGGGATAAGCACCACATCCCCCGATGTTACTCGCCGAGGCGAGTCTTCACCCACCTCAACATCACCCTCTCCGTCCAAAATAACATAGCGTTCCAATGTCGCTCCCAGACTATGCCATTTTGTCGATTTTCCTGGCTCTACTCGTGCGCGAGCAATGGAAACCACATCATCATCCGGCGAGTTCGATAGCTCTGTAATAAAACAGCCTTCTTGGAAAAAGTATTCGCTATTAATATCAAACTTTTTGATCGTCAACCTTGAATCCTATTTTTAATAATCACTGAAGGGGGTGAGGGGCAACCACAACAAATCTCCCTCCTATGAACTATTCATATATTTCAGAGCTTTTCGATTTATTTACACAGCACGGGATGGGTTCAAGCACTCAACACTGCCACTTCGCCACAATGCTCCGAAAACTCAGATTAATCCGCTTCCTGATCCTTCAACAAATAAATCTTATAGTTCTCGATATAATCTTCCAAATTTGAAGCGAAACGCTGCTTAAACTCCCGAGAAATATCCTGAACCAAAACATCCTTATCTTCTTTTAGATCTTTCCTGCTTTCTGAACTGCCTGCCACATAAAATGCCGAATAACGCGCAGCGGCATTCATCAGCGCAGACGCCACCATGCCAACGTCGGAATTTTCTGTTTCTGTGTTAGCTTTTTCCAGAAACGCGTCTACGATATTCCAATAATCTTGATCAACATTCTCTGCCGACATATATTGCCCTTACGCAGTTAATAAGTATAAAAAACGAAAAGATCTATGATTCTGAGATCAAAAACCGTTGAATTAGTTTTGAAACGATTTCTGGCTTTTCCGCGTGTAACCAATGGCCAGTATTTGCAACAACTTTAAGCGAGCTTTTGGGGAAACGACGCATAATATCGTCACGGTTCTTCTCGGCAATATAATCCGAAGCGCCGCCCTTCAGAAACAAGGTATCACTGTCGAATACATTATCCGAGCTCCCACAAATCAGCTCAGCATAATGCGTATGTAATGCGTTTAAATTCATTCGCCAAGAAAAATGGCCCGACGCATCTCGTTGAATATTTTTCAGTAAAAAACTGCGTACAGCCATTTCAGGCACGTGAGGCTTCATCGCTTCATCCGCTTCAGAGCGGGAACGAATATTATCAATATCCACCGATAAAAGGCCTTCAAATACATCGCTATGATGCGGGGGGTATTTGGAAGGAGCGATATCCATCACCACCAATCGGTCAACGAGTGCAGGGCGTGTTAAGGCCAGCTCCATTGCTGTCTTACCTCCCAGCGAGTGACCTACAATATGCGCATTCTCTAACTTATGCTGCGCCATCCACTCAGCGACCTGCTTGGTCATTGATGAAAGGCTGGTGGATTCAAAGTGGGGAGAGCGACCATGATTGGGCAAATCAATGGAATACACGGAAAAATCTTGCGCGAGTATTCGGGCGATCGCGCCGAGGTTTTCCAGCGAACCAAAAAGACCATGTATTAAGACGAGCGGCGCGCCCTGACCTTGATGTTTATGATGAAGGGGCATTTAGTGATCAATACTCCGCGATGGCCAATGCGCTATAAACTAACGTTTAGATGAGTGGTGATTGCCCGTAACAACTAAGCATTAGTGAGTCGTTACGCGTCAGTAGGGCGCGGGCTTTGAGGGAAAGGCAAGTGCGCTATTTTATCGCCTGCTTTCACTTCAGACACTTTTACAGAGCCTTCTTTTTCCACCTCATCAATACGCACAATGTTATTCATGGGAATAAAAGAACGCTTCACACCGGAAAATTCGCCTTTAAGCTTCTCTTCTCCAGGATCCACAACCACCTGCGTACGCTCACCAAACAGCATTTCTTCTATTTCAATAAAGCCATACATTTCACTTTGGTAAATGTTGCGTACAAACACCTCATAAATTTCATTACGATTGTAGAAGATAACTTTATAAATTGGATCTGCCGACATTGTCCTGTGTGTTCCCGATATTGCGTATTTGCGGTCTATTGTTCACGGTCACTTCATTGGAGAGTTACTGCCTATTTATCATACGACAGCATTCGCTAGCGACACCAAGAGTGGGCTCTCACGGTAAATGACTGATGTTTCCCTCTATATGCGGTCACAACACTCAAATTGCAAGACAATCTTATCATCCATCGCTATAATGCGCGCTCATTTTTTAACCACACTCTTAGCTCCATGACAGACATCATCGAGACGGCTCAAGCCGACACTGAAACCACTGCCGACAAAGCCAGTCTACCCACCAAAAAACTCTTTATTCAGACACACGGATGTCAGATGAACGAGTACGACTCGTCCCGTATGCGTGATTTACTGGGTGAATCGCACAATATGGTGACCATCGATGATCCGGAGCAAGCCGATGTACTGCTAATTAATACCTGCTCCATTCGCGAAAAAGCCCAGGAAAAACTGTTTCATCAATTGGGCCGCTGGAAACATCTGAAAGACACTAACCCAGACCTTGTCATTGGCGTAGGTGGCTGTGTCGCTAGCCAAGAAGGCGAAGCTATCGCCAAGCGAGCACCCTTTGTGGACCTGATATTTGGCCCACAAACCCTGCATCGTCTACCCGAAATGATGGAAACGCCCCGTGATGATGGGGCTGTCGTTGTCGATATTAGCTTCCCCGAGATAGAAAAGTTTGATCGCCTGCCAGAACCCGAAGCTGACGGTGTTTCTGCCTTTGTTTCGGTGATGGAAGGCTGTTCCAAATACTGCACTTTTTGCGTTGTACCCTATACCCGCGGCGAAGAAGTCAGCCGCCCAGTTAATGACGTTATTCATGAGATAAAGCACTTAGCCGAGCAAGGTGTGCGAGAAGTCAACCTACTGGGCCAGAACGTTAACGCTTATCGCGGCGACAACCCAGAAGGCGACCCCGTTGATTTGGCCGAGCTTATTACCATGGTCGCCGCCATCGAAGGCATCGACCGTATTCGCTACACCACCTCTCACCCTGTGGAATTCAGCGATAGCCTAATTGACGTGTATGCCGAAGTACCCGAGCTGGTCAGCCATATACATCTGCCCGTCCAAAGCGGTTCAGATCGTATCCTTATGGCGATGAAGCGCGGGCATACCGCCCTCGAATACAAGTCGAAGATTCGTCGTTTACGTGAAAAACGCCCGAACATCAGTATCTCGTCTGATTTCATTATCGGCTTTCCTGGTGAAAGCGACCGTGATTTCGAAGCTACGATGAACCTTATTAAAGATATCGACTTCGATAACTCTTTCAGCTTCATCTACAGCCCGCGGCCAGGAACACCCGCTGCCGACATGCAAGACGATACAGATGCGGCAACCAAGAAAACACGCCTAAAAATTCTGCAACAACGTATTCTTCAGCAAGCCCAAGATATTGGACGCAAGATGGTGGGTAACACGGAGAGCGTTTTGGTCACCGGTTACAGTAAGAAAGACCCTGGCCAGCTATCGGGCCGCACCGAGAACAACCGCGTGGTCAATTTCCGCTGCGACACTCCAGAACTCATTGGCAAGTTTGCCGATATTCTTATTGAAGAGGCCTTACCCAACTCACTGCGTGGCGTGCTATTAGGCTCGGAGCTGGATGACTGAGGGACGAATAGGGTTTCCAACGACACGGAGTCCACAAGCAACACGAAAAAGCTGTAGGGCTGCTTTTCCATACGAGTATAATGCGTTAGTCTTTTACGTACTCCCGACTATTTAAGGTTTAGATCACCACTTTGAACACACGCTCTGAAGAGCCTGCGCTGACACTAGAACTGACCCTAGCACCCAACGACGCTCATCACCTTGCCACTTTGTGTGGCCAATTCGGCAGCCATATCAAGCAGATTGAACAACGCTTTAATGTGGAGATACTGCATCGTGGTGATCAGTTTTCATGCTCGGGCAGCTCAACCGACGCAGAATGTGCCATTGGCGTACTCGAAAACCTATATAAAGACATTTGCTCGGGCAAAGACATCTCCCCCGATGACGTCCACCTTGTGATACAAGAATTCAGTATGAACGCAGAAGAAAAACAACCTAGTGACGTACAAGACAACGCGTCACGCAGCGCTAAAGAAATAGATAACGCCATTGCTGAAGCCAGCCTCATCAAAACCAAGAAAGCGACCGTAAAGCCTCGTGGTCGCAACCAACAGAATTACGTAAAAGCGATCCGCGTGCATGATATTAATTTTGGTATTGGGCCAGCGGGAACAGGAAAAACATACCTAGCGGTGGCCTGTGCGGTAGAAGCCCTACTACAGGATAAAGTTGAACGTATTTTACTGGTAAGGCCCGCGGTAGAAGCTGGCGAAAAACTCGGCTTTTTGCCTGGTGATCTCGCACAAAAAGTCGACCCCTACCTACGCCCGCTCTACGATGCATTATATGAAATGCTAGGCTTTGAAACGGTAGGCAAACTCATAGAACGAAGCGTGATAGAAGTTGCTCCCTTGGCATACATGCGCGGGCGCACACTGAACAACTCCTTTGTGATTTTGGATGAGAGCCAGAACACCACGCGGGAACAAATGAAAATGTTCCTCACACGTATCGGCTTTGGCTCCACAGCGGTGATTACGGGCGACCCATCACAAATTGATTTACCGAAAGATCATAGCTCCGGGCTCAGACATGCCACCGGCGTATTAGATGGCGTCGACGGCATTAGCTTTACGCGCTTTGGCGCTCGTGATGTTGTGCGCCATCCGATTGTTAAACGGATTGTGGAAGCTTACGAAAAAGCGGAAGCACAACGCGAAGCGCAACAGAGTCAGCAACAATAGTCACTATGATTAACGCGGACATCCAAATCGCAAGTGATTGCACCAGTACGCCCAACAAAGCCGACATCGTCTTATGGATCGAGACCACGTTGAAGGCTATCGATATTACCGACGATAAAGAAATCAGCGTCCGTATTATCGATGAAAGCGAAAGCCAACAGCTTAATCACCAATACCGCCAGATCGACAAGCCCACCAATGTGCTTTCATTCCCCTGCGAACTTCCCGAAGAAGTGGATATACCGCTGCTCGGCGACCTCGCTATATGCAGCCCCATTGTCGCACGCGAAGCCCAGGAACAAACCAAAACGCCAGAAAGCCATTGGGCACATATGGTGGTACACGGCACCTTACATTTGCTAGGCTTCGATCATATTGAAGATAGCGAAGCAGAACATATGGAGGGTATAGAAACTTCTATACTCACATCATTGGGCTACCCAGCCCCCTACGAACAAGCATCATAAATCAGGAGTTAATGCTTACTCATGTCCGAAGAACCTCCGAGTAGCTCTGTAAAAAATCGTAACGCCCCCTCACGTTCTTGGTTAGAACGCATGTTTTCAGGTTTCGGTACAGAACCGAAATCACGAGAAGAACTTCTTGATATCATTAAAGGCGCCGTCGACAATAAAGTCGTCGATATGGAAGCGCTCAGTATTATTGAAGGCGCTCTCGACGTCGCGCAACAGCAAGTGCGCGAAATCATGATCCCCCGCTCTCAGATGGTCGTCATTAAAGAAGAAGAGAGCCCACAAGAATTTTTACCAAAAGTGATCGAGTCAGGCCATTCGCGTTTCCCTGTGATCGGCGAAACCAGTGACGATGTGAAAGGCATATTGCTTGCCAAGGATCTTTTACCGCTCATACTGGGCGGCACAGAAAATTTTTCGTTCGATGAGATTTTACGTCGCGCCAATATTATTCCTGAAAGTAAACGTCTTAACGTTCTACTCAAAGAGTTTCGTGAAAACCGTTACCATATGGCGATCGTTATCGATGAATATGGTGGCATTTCCGGCCTCGTCAGTATCGAAGATATTCTCGAAGAAATTGTCGGCGAAATAGAAGATGAAACCGATGATAACGAAGGTGAAGATTTTATTCGCCAAGTATCGGATAACGACTTCATCTTAAAAGCATTAACACCGATCGAAGAATTTAACACCCATTTTAATTCTAGCCTCAAGGACGATGAGTTCGACACCATCGGCGGCTTAGTTATGCAGGCCTTTGGTCATATGCCTGGCCGCAATGAATGTGTCGAAGTCCAAAGTTTCTCATTCCGCGTACTGTATTCAGACAGTAGAAAAATTCACTTATTGCGTGTGTCAAAACTGGATAAAAAGAAAAAGAAGAAAAAACCAATACCAAAGGAATAGCACCACGCCATTTATCTCATACAGCTATGCCATCAACAGTATTCCGTTCATATCATTTTACATGGGTGCAGCTGGTACAATATGCACCTAGGTGCATAATGACGCATTGGATAAGTAACTAGGTCAGTTAATGAAAAACTCTTACAGGGAACTCCCATGGTGGCTCGGAGATAGCATTGCTATTTTTGCAGGTATATTGGTGCCCTTTAGTTTGGCACCATACAGCTATTGGGGTCTATCACTGCTGGCTCCTGCAATACTGGCCTATTTACTGAAAAACCTATCAGGAAAAGCGGCAACAAGAAGAGCCTTTTTATTTGGCGTAGGCATGTTTGTCAAAGGGACTTCATGGGTCTATATCTCCATCCACGATTTTGGCTATACAGCGGCACCGCTTGCCTTAGTGCTTACCGCCGTCTTTGTTCTTGGCCTCGCACTTGTATTCGCCATACCGTTTTATGTATATGGTCGCTATTTTTCAGCACACTATACAAAGAGCGACCTAAAAAAATCTTGCTCATACGCACTTTTATTTAGCGCCTTGTGGGTGCTGGGCGAATGGAGCCGTAGCTGGTTCCTCACCGGTTTCCCTTGGCTGTATCTCGGCTATGCGCATGTCGACACATGGCTTGCAGGCTGGGCCCCAATAGGTGGAGTCTTTACACTAAGTTTTATTTCCGTCTTCACCGGCACAACAATCGGCGAAGCGGCCAGCCACATCCTTAGACACTACCCCCACACACGCGACTCGCTAAAAACATTCACTCGCCACCACGGCGCTGTAATCATTGGCGTTCTTATACTCTGGGGCGCAGGCCTTGGGCTGATGCCTTCGGAGAAAGATTATGCGCACAACCCAAGTATATCCGTTGCGATCATCCAACCGAACACGCCCCTAGAAGTAAAATGGAATCCTATATTTCGTGACCAAATTATGGCCACATTGCGGGACGAAACCGAAAAACACTGGGATAAAGATTTAATTATATGGCCAGAAGCCGCGATCCCCATCATGTATAACGACGCGGCCTATTTTTTGGATGAGATTGAAGCCAAAGCGAACGAAACCCAAACCGGTGTTGTACTCGGAATATTGTACGACGACACCAAACCGATGACCTTTTATAACAGCATTACTGGGCTGGGACGCGCAAGCGGCATGTACTTTAAACAACGGCTTGTCCCTTTCGGAGAATACGTTCCACTGGAAAAGTGGCTTCGCGGCGTTATCGCTTTTTTTAACTTACCGAACTCCATTATTTACCCAGGAAAAAAAGATCAGGAAATTCTAGGCTTTGATGATATTAAAATCGCGCCTTCTATTTGTTACGAAATTGTCTACCCCGATTTAGTCGCGGGACTCGCAAAAAAATCTGATTTGCTGATCACCATCAGTAACGATGCTTGGTTCGGAAGTTCCATCGGCCCCATCCAACATTTACAAATGGCACAAATGCGCGCACTGGAAAATCAACGCTATGTGCTCCGCGGCACCAACACTGGCATCAGTGCAATCATTAGCCCCTTAGGTAAAATCACCCAAGCGAGCCGCCAGTTTGAACGCCATGCCATTGAACAAAACGACGTTAAACTAGTCCACACCACCACCTTATTCGCAATTTGGGGCTCCCACCCCATTATTGTATTCTGCTTCGGCATAGTCGCGTCGCTATGTTTAATACAACTAAAACAAAGACAACGAAAAATTGTGAGCACCCCAGGCTAAGCAACACGCTGGCCGGTGACTACCGATTTACTATTACGAGTTAACAGTAACTGATTTATGAAAAAGCTCTTCATCGTATTTACTTGCTTATTCTTATTAAGCGCATGCTCCACCAGACTTGCCTACAATTTTTTGGACTTCATCATTAAATGGTATGTGGGGCAATACGTCTCCCTCGATAGCAAACAAAAAAGAGTGCTCAGTGGCGCGGCCGACGAATTTCACCAATGGCACCGCCGTACTCAGCTTGATATCTATGCAGACTATATTGATTATCTACTCAAGCGACTCGACGAAAAGGCGATTGACGGAAAATGGGTGCACGCACAAACAGATGTCGCACAGGACTTTATCGACGTATCAGCACAGCACTTCAAACCCACAATTATCGATATCATGCATTCGCTTTCCGATGAGCAAGCCAAGCAAGTGCTCAAAAACTTGGCGAAAGACAGGAAAGATTACAAAAAGAAATACGTTGATATTTCCGCAAAAAAACAAGCTAAACGCCGTAAAAACGAACTCTTAGATTATATCGCGCCCTTCTTTGGTAGCTTTACAAAAGAACAGAAAAAATGGATCGCCGACTGGAGCACCAAGGACATCAAACCCTACGAAACACTAACACTGAAACAACAAGAAATATGGAGTGATGAAGTGGAGCGTGCATTGGAGGCTCGCCAAGATAAAGCGCAACTTGATAAAAACGTGGACGAAATAATCCTTTATCGCACTGACGACTGGGATCCTGATCTCGAGGCCATACTCGACCACAACCAAGCCGTTTCATATGCGCTGATCGCACGTCTAGTCAATAACCAAACGCCCAGCCAGCGTAAAAAAATGTTCTCAAAACTGAAAAGTTACCGAGACGATTTTCGCGCAATGGCAAAAAAGGCAAAAACGCCCCAGTAATGTCAGTAGGTAACCTTAGTCGATCACCTCAGTAAATAGCCCAGATACGAGTGAATGGCAGTAAGCGCTTGCCCGAGCAGGGCACTCACGCCATTGTGCAACAGCACCATTTAACATCTCATTTATTCATCATTGAATCAGTATTCATATGTTTTTTAGCGTCATTGGAAATGAAAGACGTCAACTTACGAATTCAGCTCATATAACAAAGATGATCAAACCGATATTTCAGGCAAAATCGCTCCTTTCATCGATTTTCACTTGAATCTGGCGGAATTGTGACCAAAATTAAAGACGGGACACAACTTCTGACTAGGGACCACCTCATTGGTAAACTTCGATTGGCCATTCCCAGGCTTTCTGCATATTGAACACATTGGCAGAATTTCTGGAGACCAGCTTATGCGTTCAGCTTTAGCTATGGCTGGAGACGAGCGCCTGGATACGACCCATTACATACTGGGGGATTGGTCGCGCTACAAACATTCGAAAGTGAACCAAGAGGATGTAAAAACCCTCATCGCTGTCATGAAAAACGTGACCCATATATGCCCCTACGCTAAAAACGCAGTCGTCATCCGCCCAGACCGCAGCGGGAATGCCCTCGTCGCCTTTTACAAAATGCTAGCCGATGACTTACCGTGGAATATCGAAATTTTTCATAGCTTCGACGCTGCATTTGACTGGTTTGGTATCCCTATTCCAGAAAGGCTTAAAGGTATCCAGCTCTCGGGAGAACATTACATCCCCGCCGTCGGCTCGAGTGCTTACCGACAGTAACCCCCCGTACGTCACACATCGTAAACTTTCACTAACCCCGATTGTCATATATACCCCTTGCTCGTTATGATACGAGCCGTGGGCCGTCTCGCTCATCCAACTCAAATCATCCCAGGAATATTATATGAACAAATGGATACTCATTGTCGCTGCCCTCGCCATTAGCGGCGCCGCTTTCGTCCAATGGCAAGCCACACATAAATCTCCAACACCACAAGACGATTCATTACTTGCATATATCCCCGCCGACGCGGTTTATTATTTAGGCGGTCAAACCACCGATGACATCGCAGATTTTTTTAAAGACTATCCACTCTCCACCTCCACACCCAGTCAAAGCGCCCAAATGCTGACCCTCATGGAAAATTGGAAGGCGGGCAACTCACCCAAGCAAAAGTTTTTCAAAGCCTTAGTCGCAAAAATAGTTAACGCTGAAAACAGCACCGTCAATCGTTTAGCCACCAACCTTGGCTTATCGCAAACGGGGCCGTTTGCTTTGTATAGCCACGGTATTGCTCCGGTCGCGCGCATAAAACTGACCTCACCCAACGCGCTCACCGCACTGGTTGATGAAGCTGTGGCAGAAAGCGGGTGGCAATTCCAAGAAGAAATCATGAATGAAAATACCATTCGCCTTTGGGAGCTCACCCAACCAGGCGAAACCGTTACGGTGTATTTCGTGATAAGCACAAACAACGACAGCGCAACTTTTACATTTATCAGCAGTGTCGACGACGACACAACAAAATGGGAACGCCTCGGCCTTACCAAACCAGAAAATTCATTAAAAACGAGTCAAGAAGTCGCAAACATCGAATCTTCATACAGTTTCAATCACATGTTCACGGGGTTTATTCATTTCGAACGGCTCACTCAAGCATTTCTTAATCCAGAAACCAATTCTTTTGGCAAACAACTCCAACAGTACCTGCCTGAACAAGAGAAAATAAAAATGAATGAAAACCTCACGGCGGAATGTCGTCAGGATTACGCAGGGCTAGCCGCTGGCATGCCGCGTTTTGTTTTAGGCTACGAGAACGTTGCCATTCAAAACGATCGCCTAGAAATGTCACTGAATACAATATTTGAAATTAAAAATGCAGCCATTAATCAAGAGCTTATCAAAATCCGCGGCCATATCCCTTCCCACGCGTTAACGAACGAAAATAAAATCGCCTACCTCGGGGTGGGAATCAGTTTGGATCAGCTCACACCAGTGCTTACCAATTTATGGACACAGTTCGTAAACGCCTCATTTACATGCGAGCAATTAATACAAGCCCAAGACCAAGCGCGCAAAGGTAATCCCGCGATGCTCGCGATGTTTATGGGTATGGTACAAGGCATCGAAGGGTTTGGGTTATCGATCTACGATGTTACCTGGGATGATGCGACGCCCTTTGTTCCTCAAGATATTTCTGCACTTGCCAGTATTTCGGCTAAAAACCCCCAAACACTTGCCGGCATGAGCAGTATGCTCCCCATGCTCGCAGGCATACAGATTCCTAGCGATGGCTCATCCGTCGATATTCCTCTGCCCATGATACCGCCCAACATTTCCGTTAAAGCCGCGATTAAAGGCAAACAACTTGTGGTGTACGCAGGAGACAAGCTAGGCGACACCCTCACCGCGCTTGAACAAGAAGACCTAACACCTAATGGCGTATACAGTTTCGGATTGGATTACCGGCGCTTGCCCGCCCTCGGCGCACTTAACGTAGGTGGGCTAGGCGGACAAGAAGGCTGCATAACTCAACAAGAAATACTTCATATGTTTTCTCAAACGCCGATGGACCTCGGCTATCTAGCCGATAACACCATTAACGGACTCGAAGGAAAAGCCACTGTACATATGGATAGAACAACTGAAACAATGCTTAATCTTCCAGGAAAATATAGACTGGAATATTTGAACGACGCCTGCCAATGGGAATTCACAGGGGAAGAAGAAATTCTTTCCGATAATACCGGAAGCTACGTCGAGCAAGATGAGAATGAAAATTGTAACGTCTTTATGAGTGAATATTCATGGGAACAACAACCGGATAGCATTCAGATCACACCATCGAAAGAAGTTTCACGGGAAACCTGTAACGAAGAACTAGTTGAGCAAGAGCTGTTGCCCTACGCCTGCTCTTTATTGAATATCAAAGAAGACAGTTTCCAATGTATTTTTGATGCTGGTACAGCGGATGCCGCTCTTTATCGCTATACACGGATTTAACTCCAAAATGCTTATTAAAAAGGTCGCTAGCTATCGGCGACCTTTTTAACTTCGTCGCTATTATTAGGCACTCAAAATAGTGACCTCGAGTCGTTCAGCTTACGAGAGGGGCTCTAAACTTAGATACAGGTAAAATGCACATCCACTTTAGCCAACCAATCTTAGGGTTTCAAAACCAACCAAATTACTCACATCGCCGGATACACATAACTCGCCTGTAACCCAAGCGGAATGCCCAAAGCCCAGTACATCAACAGAAACGCTGTCCAACAACATAAAATCACAATCGAATACGGCAGCATTAACGAAATCAAAGTACCCACCCCCATGCCTTTAACGTACTTCTGGCAATAGACCACCACCAAAGGAAAATACGGCATGAGGGGCGTAATAATATTGGAAGAAGAATCTCCTAGACGATAAGCCGCCTGAGTAAGGTCAGGTGAAATATTTAATTGCATAAGCATCGGCACAAAGATAGGCCCTAACAACGCCCATTTTGCAGAGGCAGACCCCACAAACAAATTTACAAAGGCCGTTAAAAATATCAAGCCGACAATGGTCACCATACTGGGCAACTGCAACGCTTGTAACACCAGTGCACCCTCGATGGCCATCAACGCACCTAAATTCGATTTAGAAAACGCATCAATAAACAACGCACAGAAAAATGCGATCACAATATAGTAACCCATGCCCTGCATGGCCTTTGTCATTGAATGAATAACATCGTTACTGCGTTTATACACGCCCGCCATAAACCCGTAGACAATGCCTGGCACAACAAACAGTAAAAAAATTAGCGGCACAATCGAACGCATTATCGGTGCTTTATACGATGCAAGCGCACCCTGTTGATCTCTAAAGGGTGAACTATCTGGCAACAAAATTCCAATCAAACCCCCTATCCCCAATATCAGAACCACAATCGCCACTCGCATCGCGCGCGACTCTTTTGCACTCAGCTCAGCAATAACAGGCAGCTCATCTTCCTCTGCGTTTACCTCAGTGTTTTTTAATCTCGGTTCAATCACCTTATCCGTGACATACCAACCAATAGCCACAATCAATAAACACGAAAGCGAAGTGAAGCCCCAATTATTAAGCGGGTTCACTTGAATAGTGGGGTCGATAATTTGAGCAGCGCTTTGTGTAAAACTTTGCAGTAATGGATCGATGGCAGAAGGAATAAAGTTAGCACTAAACCCGCCACTTACACCCGCGAATGCCGCTGCAACTCCTGCCAAAGGGTGACGCCCCGCCGCATAGTAAATCGCACCAGCAAGAGGAATCACTAGCACGTAACCAACATCCGTCGCGGTATGGCTCACAATGGCAATTAACACAATCGAAGGCGTGAGTAAGCGCCGAGGCGTGGCATCCATCAAGCGTTTAATGACAGCACCAATAAACCCCGAATGTTCTGCTACCCCGACGCCCAACATCGCAACAAGCACAACGCCAAGCGGCATAAACCCCGTAAATATGGTGACCATACGAGAGAGGAAATCAGCTAAACGATCACCCGTGAGTAAATTTACAATCTCTATTGCCTGCCCCGTACGAGGGTCTAGCGCCGAAAACGTTAACTGAGAAAAAACGGCTGACAACAACCACACAAACACCAAGCTAACAACAAAAATAACCGCTGGGTCGGGTAGCCGATTTCCATGCTTTTCAATTTTGTCGAGTACGCGGGAGACCCAAGAGGCGGAATGATTCATACCAGCAGCCCTATTATTATCGAATTTTGGCAAATGGTATCATTTAAACTAAAGCGCCTCTATTTCAAGGGGCTTTTATGTGTATCAAAAGAATTTGATATCTGAGGATTTCACCATCTTCACAGAAGGATTGAATTGTCGGTAATAATTTAGATCGGCTGCCCATTGGTCGACAAAACAATGTACATTAATTACATCGTACTTTGCTAAGTCACCCACATCCGCTTTGAGATACACCCGATAAATACCCTTGCCTTTATCCAAGCGAGAAGAATGCTCATCCACATAATAACGCAACAATGTTTCTCCTAACCTCGCCTCCATCTGCGCACCGCAAAACGCTTGCGCATCATAAAGATCAAAGCTCACAAATGGCGAGGGCACTACATCCTCCTCACCACTGAGCATCACCACAGCTGAAGACCAAGCGACCGTCCCCATCAAAACACTCATGACAATAAAGAGGAGAACCACGGCAAAAGATTTTTGTCCGCAAGAATGACGCGACTTCAGGGTTTCGACGGCTCGTTGAATATGGGAAGACTCGGAGACAAAACGCGTAACAGACGTTAGCATCATAATATGTCGCAACCATTTGAAGGGTAAAATGCAGCCGTCCTAGCGCACCAATCCCCAAGCTATTTGGTAACCGTTCGACCCTCGATAATTTGGCGTACTCGCCACCGAATATCCGCCCAGGGCACTGGCTTTGCGCCCCCTTGTTACCAAGGGTTTGCCTTTTTCTCGACGTTTACGCCACCCAAAGGTGAATCGAACGTCAATACAGGGAAGCATACCCCAGTGGCACACGATTCACTACGATCATTTTTTTATCGATGCGTCGAAACCTAGAGGATTAATGAATAACATGAGGCGTAATACACATGCACCCCCACCCAACTTAATATGGGAAGTGATAGGCGTTATACTGGCCTAAAGCGTTATATAATCACTTCACATAAAATGCCGCGCCCACATGGAAAACGGATAAATAGGAATGTATACATGGTTTCAATAACAGAAAAATCCACTTTACGCACCAAAATGGAAAAGTATGAAGGGAAAATCAGTCACATGTATTTGGATTCAAAGGGCTATGTAACCGTTGGCGTTGGACACCTACTAAAAGACCTTGCCAGCGCGCAAAAATTGAGTTTTAAGAAGAGTAACAACACACCCGCATCAAAGGACGACATTCAACTCGATTATGAGGCCGTAAAACAGCAACCTAAAAACCGCTTAGCGTCTTTTTATAAAAGGCATACTGCCCTCACCCTATCAAATACCGATATTAACGCCCTTACTGATAAACACATCGATAGTTTCGAAGGCGAATTAAAAAGAATATATTCTGACTTTCCTTCATTCCCTAGTGAAGTAAGGCTTGCCTTATTTGATCTGATTTTTAATGTCGGCATGACCGATCTAAACAATAACTGGCCAAGCCTTAAGAAAGCCGTAAAAGCAAAAGACTGGGCTACTGCCGCAACAGAATCAAGCCGAAAGTCTCCTATATCTGCCGAACGCAATAAGTATGTAAAAGACCTATTCGAGAAAGCCGCCGCAAACGCTACGAGCACTGCCGCACCCTAAAGGTTCTAGCCGCAAGAATTACCACTACCAATGTCACGACTAAAAAATTACTCAATAGGGGTAACATGAAGCCGCTACTAGCACGCTTTAAATACATATTCTCGGTACAACTACTTGCACTATCTTTTGCAAGCTGCTCCCTGAACGCGTCTCACACGCCTGCAAAAGAGATACCTATAGCGTGGCATCCTGGATTTACGATGCAGGAACTACTCGCATCACCAGGCAACCCAATTGTCCACCCTAGCGAGCTACCCCACCTCATAACAGCCTCATGGTATGCCGAGATAAATGTTACCGCAACAAAAACTGGCGAAACGACATTCGCATCATGCAAAGATTATTTTGAGAAAGCTGGGAAACTCACCCGAACAATTAAAGATAATGAGATGAGCGCATACATCGAGTTCGCAATAATGTGTGATGCCACAAAACTATTCCTAGAAGCGGAGAGTTCAGAAACAACATTCCTACCAGACGATATCCTTAACGCCAATACACCAAAAATATGGCCCAAAAAAATAGCGTTTCAAATATCGCCAGATGAATCCCGAAGAAAATCATTAAACCCAAAATTAACAACATGGGCAGACATTACACCTTTACTAAAGTACGAGAAAAAATCAGAAACAAAATCAATTTACTACCTCACTGGCGGATATCAAGAAATTGATATTATTGGCAGAGGGGATTCAAACAATGACGGCGTCGAAGATATTTTCGTCATATCCAGAGATTACGTTGAAGGGGGAAACTATTTCAATATGCGGCTATTTGTTTTGTCCGTGAGTGAAAAAGGCAATTGGGATCTGATTAGCAGCATATAACACCCTCGGATCACGACCTCTTCACCTTCGCCAACCAACTATCCAACGCATTCGCGAACGCCTGACGATCAGTATGGGAAAAAGGTTTCGGCCCACCCATGTGTTCACCGGTACTGCGCATTTCTTCCATAAAGTTACGCATCGTTAAGCGCTGCTGAATATTGTTCTTCGTATATTTTTCGCCTCGCACATTTATCACATAGGCGCCTTTTTCAATCGCCTCAGAAGCCAAGGGAATATCTGCGGTGATCACCAAATCACCCTCCGAGACTTCCTGCACAATATAATTATCCGCCACATCAAAACCTGCTGGCACCTGAACCGAACGAATAAATTCTGAAGGCGGGGTATTTAGACCGGCGTTTGCCACCAACGTAAGCGGTATTTTAATGCGGGTCGCGGCACGAAAAAGAATTTCTTTAATCGGGTTGGGGCACGCATCGGCATCAACCCAGATACATACATTGATTTGTTTCTCGGCCACCAAAGGACTCCCCGTTATAAATAATTCAGCACAAGATACTATAAAAAGCCAAACAAACGACACCGAGATCTTCGGAACATATTTAAGTATCGCCCCTCTAACAACAAGCGACTTCCTGCGGATACTCAAATGAACAGACTAATATTCACAAGTATGCTCCTCACCTTCAGTGCTCTCAGCAATGCTGACGGGTATGACGCCGGAGACAAAACACTCTTTTTTGACCAACCCAGCACGGCTATTCAACACCAAGAATTCAACGATTTAGACCCACTAAAACCATATAAAAACGACTTTCAAATCGTTGAAATATCCCACCTCAGCAACAACCTAGGTGAACGCTGGACCCTCATCACCTTTAAAAATACTGCCTCAGGACAACGAATTCTCAAGAACGAACACGTTATCGCGACCTTTGCCGATGGCTCACGTAGCGCCGCTATAAACCTTAAAGCAACGCTCACGGCTGGCGAACTGCTCACACGCACGGTATTTTTTGGCACTCATAAATTCCCCATCATTAAGGTCTCGGTTAATCGCTGAGCATTTATAACGCCCCAAACAGCCTATAACAGCACGCTTAAGGCCAGGACTCCCTTCCTGTTTTATTGGCGCTAGCCCCGTAATTCAAAGGGATTTGGCCAAAACTCTCGCGTTTTGGCCAAATCCATGTATAATCGCGCGCCCTGCCGGCTGTTTAAATTTTGTTCGCCGCCCTCTTTTTTGCCCCACCAAGGATATCGCTATGACTGACACCCCCACTACATTTGATTCATTGGGGCTTAACGAAAATATCCTAAAGTCTATCAAGGCGGTGGGCTACGAAACACCTTCACCTATTCAAGCGGAAAGTATCCCTCCTCTTTTAGAAGGGCGAGACCTACTGGGCCAAGCTCAGACGGGTACAGGTAAAACCGCTGCTTTCGCATTGCCTATTTTGCAACAGATCAATCTCCGTGAAAAATCGCCCCAGGTATTGGTGCTGGCACCAACCCGTGAACTTGCGATTCAAGTGGCTGAAGCCTTTCAAAGTTATGCGAACAAACTATCCGGTTTTCACGTACTGCCTATATATGGTGGTCAAAGCTATGACGGTCAAATTCGGGCGCTTAAACGCGGCGTACACGTAATCGTCGGCACCCCAGGCCGCGTCATGGATCACATGCGCAAAGGCACATTAAAACTCGACAAACTGAAGCACCTTGTTTTAGATGAAGCCGACGAGATGCTGCGCATGGGTTTTATTGACGACGTAGAGTGGGTACTGGGTCAAACACCCCCCGATCGCCAAATTGCGCTGTTTTCTGCAACGATGCCACGTGAAATTGCCAAAGTTGCCAATACCTATTTAACCGACCCAGTACACATTAAAATTAAAGTATCGACGACAACCGCAGAAACGATTCGTCAACGCTACTGGCCAGTCGGCGGATTGAGAAAACTTGATGCATTGACTCGAATTCTCGAAATCGAGCCCTTCGATGCGATGATCATATTCGTGCGCACAAAAACGGCCACTGTCGAACTTGCCGAAAAACTCGAGGCGCGAGGCTATAGTTGTGCCGCGCTCAACGGGGATATATCCCAAAATATTCGTGAACGCACTGTCGACCGCCTGAAAAAAGGCCGCATCGATATTCTTATCGCTACCGATGTAGCGGCGCGGGGCCTGGACGTAGAACGTATCAGCCACGTATTAAACTACGACATTCCTTATGATACGGAAGCCTATGTACATCGCATTGGACGCACCGGTCGCGCTGGCAGGGAAGGCGAGGCGATCCTGTTCGTCGCTAAACGCGAGCTACGTATGCTCCGTGCGATTGAAAAATCTACGGGTAAAAAAATCGAGCAGATGCGTGTGCCCAGCATTTCGGATATTAACCAGCAACGTATCGTACGGTTTAAGGAAAGAATTACTGAAACACTGGAAAACGGTGATCTCGATTTTTATCGTCAATTACTTAACGAATATCAAGAAGAGCATGATGTAGATCCCATGGATATTGCCTCGGCTTTTGCTTTATTAAGTGAAGGCGCGAATTCTTTATTTATGGAAGATACCTCACCAAAGTTTGAACGCTCAGAACGTTCGGAACGCCCCGAACGCCCCGAACGCTCAAACCGTAACGATCGAAAAGATTCGCGCGAACGTTCTAGTAGTAGACGTGACGATAAAATAGAAATGAACACCTACCGTATTGAGGTGGGCCATGGCGATAAAGTCACGCCAGGCAATATCGTCGGCGCCATCGCAAATGAAGCCGGTATTGAAAGCCAATACATTGGTCAAATCCGGATTCAAGATGACTTCAGTTTTGTTGATCTTCCCAGCGGCATGCCCAAAGAGGTCTTTAATACACTTCGCGAAGTGTGGGTTTGCCAAAAACAATTGAAAATCACCCAAGTAAAAGACGATCAACGGCCACCGCGAAAACGCTCAGATAAACCAAGTGGCAAAAAGAAAACTGGTGAAAAACGTAATAAAAAGAAAAAAGCGAACAAAAGCTCAGACAGCTAAATCCCTGGTCACTGCTTGGTAATTTTTATCATTACTAAGCAGTGACCAAATCCCCCCGCACTGCCTTTTTCAAACCTTCCTCTACCTCCTCATCTACGCGCTCATATTCACTATATGAATCTTGGTGCAATACCTGCATATACGGTTTATCTGACAAGTCTTTCATTGGATAAACATATCACTCGCTATGACAATTTCTTGGAACGATTACGACCCTGGCGCATTTTACGACGAATTAATTAGCTCGCCTGGCAATGCGCGTAAACCCGCTAAAAAATTGCTTTCCTATCTTAAAACCTTGAGCGATGGAGATATTGCCTCCCGACAGGCCGCCGCAGACGCGACGATCAAAGAAATGGGAATCAGCTTCACAGTCTATACCGAGGAAGGCAATATAGATCGCGCGTGGCCCTTCGACATCATCCCTCGCATCATCAGTAAAAAACAATGGGATGTGGCAGATAAAGGATTGAAACAAAGATTAAGCGCACTCAACCTTTTTATTAATGACTTATATCACGACCAAAAAATATTGAAAGACGGGGTCATCCCCCGCTTTGTCATCGAACAATCGACGAATTATCGAAAAGAGTGTGAAGGTATAACGCCCTCTTTTGGTGTTTGGGCACATATCTGTGGCACTGATTTGGTGCGAGATAAGGACGGTGAATTTTACGTACTTGAAGATAATTTACGGGTGCCGTCGGGTGTCTCCTACATGCTCGAAAACAGATCCATTATGAAGCGTGTACTGCCTGAGGTTTTTTCTGCTGTCGATATTTCCCCCGTTGGCGAATACCCCTCGCGCCTATTTGATACCTTAACATCACTCTCCCCTCGGCGGATAAAAAAACCGGCCATCGTCGTACTCACACCTGGCATATTTAACTCCGCATATTTTGAACATGCATTTCTTGCGCAACAAATGGGCGCAGAATTGGTGGAAGGTAGCGACCTTGTGGTGCAAGACGATGATCGCGTCTACATGAAAACTATCGCTGGACTTGAACGAGTGGATGTCATTTATCGCCGTATCGACGACCTATTTTTAGACCCTTCGGTATTCCACAAAGATTCAGTGCTTGGCGTGCGCGGTTTAATGCGTGCTTGGCAAAAGGGCAATGTGGCGCTTGCCAACGCACCTGGTGCTGGTGTGGCAGATGACAAAGTTATTTATGCCTTCGTGCCACAAATCATTAAATACTATCTCGACGAGGAGCCACTGCTCAAAAACGTCGAGACTTTCCTATGTTATGACGATGCACAGCGTGACCACGTCCTCAAAAATCTCGACAAACTCGTTGTAAAACCTGCCAACGAATCTGGTGGCTACGGCATGCTTGTCGGGCCGCATTCCACCAAGAAAGAACGCGAAAAATTTTCTAAGCTTATTAAAAATGATCCCCGTAATTATATCGCCCAACCCACCTTAGCCTTGTCCACCGCCCCCACTTTGGTGGGCAACAACACTCCCGAACCGCGCCACCTCGATCTAAGGCCTTTTGTATTGCAAGCAAAAGACTCCTATGCCACAAACGGAGGACTAACCCGTGTTGCCATGAAAAAAGGCTCGCTCGTGGTCAACTCCTCGCAAGGTGGCGGAAGTAAAGACACCTGGATTGTCGACACAGAAGGAGATAATAAGTAATGCTCTCTAAAGTGGCTGAACGTGTTTACTGGACCGCGCGTTATTTAGAACGCGTAGAAAGCACTGCGCGACTCATCAGCATATATGACATGCTGCTTTTTGACTTACCCAAAACGGTAAAGATCAGCTGGTACAACCTGATCGTCATTAACAGTCTTGAAAACGATTTTTCTGATCGTTATTCCGTTCAGGAAGAGCGTAATGTTGTGAAATTTTTGCTAGGCGACGACACCAACCCCTGCTCAATGCTCACCTCACTTGCATCGATGCGTGAAAATATTCGAACGACCCGCGACGTAGTGCTTGAAGAAACATGGGAACAGGTCAACGAACTTTACCTCTATGTACAAAACAACATTCAAAACGGTATTGACCGTCGTCAACGGCACGAGTTTTTAGATTCTGTCATTAAAGGCTGCCAACAAATCTTGGGGCTACTTTACTGCAATATGCCCCATGATCCCGCCTGGGACTTTTTACGTATTGGGAGAAACCTAGAACGAGCAGACATGACCTCTCGCAATCTCGATGCCGGTCTTGCAGAAATGATCGAACTTTCGGACGATGAAGCCGCCGTCAATAGTCGGCAAATTGTCTGGGGAAATATATTACGCTCCTTAAATGCACATCAGTCTTACCGTCGTCATGTGCGAAGCGCCGTGGCCGGTAAAGCAGTATTGCCCTATCTGCTAGAAGACCCAGACTTTCCCCGCTCGATCGCCCATTGTTTTAATGCCTTGCTGCACTCTTGCGAACGGCTGCCACAGTCTGAACATGTGGTTAAACAACTCAAGAAAATTCGTCGTAAAATTTTCAGAAAAATGGATTACGACATGCCGGCCAGTAATATTCGCGACCACATTAACGACACGCAAATTCAACTTGCGTCTATTCACAATCTTGTTAGAGAGCAATGGTTTCCCATTGATTACTAACGCAACTAAAGATGACATTACAACTCTGGAGCCATTATGACTATTCGCGTCGCGATTCATCATAATACCTATTACAGCTTTGATCGTTCAGTAAATTTATCACCACATGTCATACGGTTGCGGCCTGCGGCCCACAGCCGCACGCCCATTCATAGCTACAGCCTTAAGGTGGAGCCCAAAGAGCACTTCATCAACTGGCAACAGGATGCTTTTGGTAATTATTTGGCCCGCATTGTATTTAACGAAAAAACAACAAAGTTTTCGGTCGAGGTCGAAGTTATCGCCGACATGGTCGTGATCAACCCCTTTGATTTTTTTGTTGAAGAGTATGCCGAAAATTTTCCATTTAAATATACCAAACAGCAGAAAAAAGAACTTACCCCTTATTTAGAAAAACATAAGCCAGGAAAACGCTTTAAAGCACTTTTAGCAAAGGTCCCCAAAGAGACTTTAAAAACCAATGATTTTCTTGTGTTGGTTAATCAGCTCATAGAAAAAGAAATTGGCTACGCGATTCGTATGGAGCCTGGCGTACAGAGCCCTGAACAAACACTGGAGAAAGCACTTGGGTCTTGCCGCGACTCCGCATGGTTATTAGTACAACTGCTTCGTCATCTTGGATTGGCTGCGCGGTTTACCTCTGGATACTTGGTGCAATTAACCTCTGACGAAAAACCCATTGATGGCCCGAGTGGTCCGGAAAAAGATTTCACAGATTTACACGCCTGGTGTGAAGTGTATCTGCCAGGCGCCGGCTGGGTAGGGTTAGACCCCACCTCGGGCCTTTTTGCTGGCGAAGGCCATATTCCCCTTGCTTGCACACCGGACCCAGTATCCGCCGCCCCGATAGAGGGTGCCACAGATAAATGCGAAGTCGAATTCAAATACCTTAACGAAGTCATTCGTATACATGAAGACCCTCGCGTTACCAAACCCTATGACGAACACAGTTGGGCGACTATCCTTGCTCTTGGTGACCAGGTCGAAAAAAAACTCGTACAACAAGATGTTCGGCTAACCATGGGCGGCGAACCGACTTTTGTATCCGTTGACGATATGGAATCCTCGCAGTGGAATACGGATGCACTTGGCGACGACAAATTAAGTCTCTCCAAAACCTTACTCTTAAAATTACGTAATCATTTCGCGCCCAATGGCCTTCTGCATTACGGACAAGGAAAATGGTATCCAGGAGAAGAAGTCCCCCGCTGGGCCTTGGGTATTTTCTGGCGCAAAGACGGAGAGCCGATCTGGCATAATCCCAAACTGCTCGCGCGTATAGATCACAATTATCAGCATTCAATAGAAACGGCGGCGGCTTTTTCTAACACCCTTGCCAGCCTACTCACCATTCCCAAAGAATATGTGCAGCCCGCGTATGAAGATGCCGTACACTATTTATTGCAAGAGCAACGACTTCCCGTAAATTTTGAACTGGATGTCGCCAACGCAAAAGATGACTTAGAGCGAAAACGCTTAGCCGCCCTGCTCGAAAAAGGCCTAGACAAACCCACCGGATACATTTTACCGCTAAGCTGGGACCGTGAACGAAAAGCCTGGGATTCCTGCTTGTGGGAAGTACGTCGGGACCGACTATCACTGATACCTGGTGACTCCCCCATGGGCTTGCGCCTTCCTCTTGGGGAATTAACATTAGCGACTGACGAAGAAAAGGAACAACCAGAACGCGACCCCTTCGATAAACGCGGCCAACTGCAAACCCGTCGTGAATTAATTCGATCCGTACACCAAGCCAACATTCAAAAACAAACTGCTTTAACACACAGCAGCACATCAAACCAAATTATTCGCACCGCTTTATGTGTAGAACCGCGGGATGGCAAACTGCATATATTTTTGCCGCCTTTTGACTACTTAGAAGATTATATTGCGGTCATCACAGCGTTAGAGGCGTGTGCAATTAAACTCAACACCCCTATTATTATCGAAGGCTACGAGCCACCCAAAGATCCGCGCATACAAAAACTATTGGTCACACCGGATCCTGGTGTTATCGAAGTAAATATACACCCTTCAGAAAATTGGCGAGAACTGGTCAGTAATATGACCGCACTATACGACGCCGCAAAAACATCTCGCTTAGGGGCAGAAAAATTCATGCTCGATGGCCGACACACCGGTACGGGAGGTGGCAACCACATTACCCTGGGCGGAAAAACCCCCACAGATAGCCCCATGTTACGCAGACCTGATTTACTGCGCAGTTTCGTTACTTTTTGGCAACACCACCCCAGCCTTTCCTACCTTTTTTCCAGCGCCTTCGTTGGGCCAACGAGCCAAGCACCACGCGTTGACGAAGGGCGAGATGAAATGCTCTACGAAATGGAAATCGCGTTTCAACAAATGCCCGATGGCCTAGCAGACCAGCCCTGGCTCATTGACCGCCTAATGCGTAACTTGTTAATTGATATCACGGGGAACACGCACCGTGCAGAATTCTGTATTGATAAATTATATGCCCCAGGAAGCGCCAGCGGTCGTCTGGGTATATTAGAGTTTCGTGGCTTTGAAATGCCTCCTCACAGCCGAATGGCTTTAGTACAAGCACTGCTGATTCGTACCTTGGTCGCCCGCTTTTGGGATAAGCCCTACAAGCAGCCCTTAGTCAGATGGGGAACGTCACTGCATGATAAATTTATGCTGCCACATTTTGTCTGGCAGGACATACTTGATGTGGTCGCAGATTTACAGGAAAACGGCTACCCCTTCCAAGCCGAGTGGCTGTTACCCTTCCAAGAGTTCCGGTTCCCACACTATGGCCGCGTCAAGCTTGGCGGAATCGAACTGGAATTATGCTGGGCCATTGAGCCTTGGCACGTACTGGGCGAAGAAATCGGAAGTTTTGGCACAGCACGTTACGTGGATTCCTCAGTCGAACGGCTGCAAGTCAAAGTCAGTGGCATCCACAATAATCGCTACGTACTCGCGTGCAATGGTCGCCGCGTGCCTCTAACCGATACCCAACGACAAGGTGAATTTGTGGGAGGGGTACGTTATCGCGCATGGGCACCGCCCTCTGCATTACATCCCACCATCGGCCTACATACCCCCCTCCATTTTGACCTGATCGATACCTGGAATGGCCGCTCGATTGGCGGCTGCTCGTATCACGTATCGCACCCAGGTGGTCGCAGCTACGAAACCTTCCCTGTAAATCCAATGGAGGCCGAATCTCGCCGTGGCAATCGCTTCCGTACCACAGATCACACACCTGGGGCATACACGCCACAACCTGATATGGATGCACTGCGGGAATTTTTCCCCAATACAACGCCTAGGCCAATGGCCCCTCCGCCCGAAGAATCCCCAGGAGAATATCCCCACACGCTGGATTTACGACGCGCCGCTAGAATTATTAATTGAACCCTATCGGCGACATGACATAATGTCGCCGCATTGCGTCTAAGCTTCATCAAGAATACTCAGAAACCAGCCGTCACAGGATATCTGCTTGTCCCAACAACAACAGCAGAGCAGCACAGTAAGCCCCGAACAGGCCTACGCTGCTCCCACAGATCTACAGGGCCATCGAGATGAGGCCTTTGATACCAATGGCCAAATAAAGCCTCATTGGCGCTATCTTCTGGACAGCCTGCAATCGATTGGTGAACAAGCACTTACAGACCGCCAAGCCAAAGCACTGCGTATACTGCGAGACGACGGCGCCACATATAACATCTACAGCGACGACCCGACACCTAGCCGCACCTGGGGGCTCGACCTTGTTCCCTCTCTCATCGACAGCGAAGAATGGGGCACCATTGAAGCAGGGCTATTGGAACGCTCCGAACTGTTTGATCTTTTACTGAAAGATATTTACGGACCACGGACACTCATTCGCACGGGCGTTATACCCCCAGAAGCCTTGTTTTGTCATGGCGGTTTTTTGCGCGCGTGCTCAGGCATTGAAATGCCAGGCGAACATGGGCTGATTTTGCACGCGGTTGATCTTATGCGCGATCAAAATGGCGATATGTGCGTACTGACCGACCGAACGCAAAGCCCAAGCGGTGCCGGATACGCATTAGAAAATCGCACCGTCATGTCGCGTATATTTCCGAGCTTATACAGAGATAGCCATGTCCACAGACTTGCAACGTTTTTTCAACGACTGCGCAACAAGCTCACCTCCTTGGCGACAGATCAAGACCAACCCCGTGTTGTTGTCCTAACACCAGGCGCGCACAACGAGTCATATTTCGAACACGCCTATATTTCCAACTACCTCGGGTTGCACTTAGTGCAAAGTGGCGACCTTGTCGTACGCAATGGCTACGTGTGGATGAAGTCTTTGGACGGCCTCAGCCGTGTCGATGTCATTTTACGCCGCGTGGACGATTGGTATTGCGATCCAGTGGAGCTGCGCAGCGACTCAGTATTGGGCGTGGCCAACTTGTTGGAAGTGGTACGCGCCGGACGCGTCGTCATTGCCAACCCGCTGGGTTCCGGCGTATTAGAGAACCCTGTATTTTTACGCTATTTACCCGATATCGCAAAAGCCTTATTAGGTCGTGAGCTGCGACTCAAGTCCGTCGCCACCCATTGGTGCGGCGAGAAAAAAGATCTCGACTACGTCATGGAAAAATTCGACACATTGGTCATCAAACCCACGTACCGAGGCAGCGGCATGCGCAGCGTGCTCGGTAGTCAGCTAAGTGATGAACAGAAACAAACATTAATCAGCGCAATAAAAAAACAACCTCACAATTACGTCGCTCAAGCACAAACCAATGCCGGTAACCTGCCCACATTAATCGATGGAAAATTGCAGCCTCGCCCCGCCATCTTGCGCACTTTTTCACTGGCTGCAGATGAATCTTACACACTAATGCCTGGCGGCTTAACACGCGTCGGCATTGAAGAGTCTGCCTTTATTATATCGAACCAAACGGGCTCACAGAGTAAAGACACATGGGTGATCGCCTCGGAACCTGAGCGGACAACCGCTCAACATAGTGCCGAAGACTCCAGCACACATGTGCGTGAAATCGAATTAATAAGCTTGCCCAGCCGCGTAGTCGAAAATCTTTTTTGGATGGGGCGTTATGCCGAGCGCGCAGAAGCGTCGCTTAGAATATTGCGCACCGTCTTTATGATTATTAATGGCGAAGATGTTATTTCTGACGAATGCAAACGCATTTTGTTAGAAACGGTCACCGAAGTCTCGTCAACACACCCTGGCTTTAAAAGCGAAGATCCCAGTATTTTTAATACACCCGAGTCAGAATTATTACTTGTGTTAAAAGATGCTGAACGCATGGGAAGTGTCAGGTCCAATCTGAATGCCATGCTCTTTTGTTCTGATCAGTCAAAAGAATTACTTTCTTCGGATACCTTGCGTGTCATTAACGATATTCGAGATGCCCTTAATGATATGGATTCCGCCCTAGCAAGCGGTCTGATCTCAGCACCAGAAGAAGCCCTTGATCCGCTTGTAACCGCGCTAATGGCTCTCGCCGGTTTAACACAGGAAAGCATGATGCGCGGTGTTGGCTGGCGTTTTATGCAAATTGGCCGGCGCTTGGAAAGAGGCATTCAAACCACCGCTATGATTCAAAGCCTGCTAGTACCAAAGCTTACCGAGCCATCCCAGAATACATTAATTCAAGCGCTGCTATTATCTTTGGAAGGCCTCATCAGCTATCGGCGGCGCTATCGTGCGCGCATTGACGTGGAATCCGCTTTGGACTTGGTATTGTTGGATATCAATAACCCTCGTTCACTTTTATTTCAGTTAGATGAACTGAAAAACCATATTAATGCGCTGCCCAAACTTCCAGAACAAAGCAACGAACTAACCGCGGAGTCCCGTGCGATTCTGGAGGCAGAAACAAAAATAAAGCTCACTCGACTCAACCAGCTAAGCGTCCACGAACTGAATCAACGTCAACACCTTAACGCCCTGCTGCACACCATATCCGAGTTATTGGGTGACACCAGCAACAATATCAGCGAAAAATATTTCGAACACAGGGAAAGCTCACGACAACTCGTGCGCAATACATGGGATCAAAGCGCATGAAGTATCGAATAAAACATGCGACCGAATATATTTACGCCGATCGCGTGTCGCATTGCTACAACCTCGCGCATATTATTCCCAGAAATTCAGCACGACAAACACGTATTAAAAATAACATGCGGGTTCTTCCGTTCGCGAGCTACACGTCAAAGCGTGAGGACTATTTCGGCAATCAAACATTTCACTTTGAAATTCAAAAGCCGCACAACAAACTTGTTATCACATCAACCAGTGAAGTCATCACCAACCCGCAAAAGGGCGAAGTCGGTTTAGATATCGGCGTCACTTACGGGGAAGCATTACAGTTATTGAATGACAAGAAAAACAGCGATACCTTGCTAGCGCGTGAATTTCTTTACGATTCCCCTTTTATCAAAAACTCGGCCGCCCTATACGAATACGCAAAATCGTCATTCGACCTGGAACGAACGCTGCGCTCCAGCGCAATGGAATTGACGCAACGAATATTTACCGACTTTAGCTACTGCCCTGAATCAACCACAGTCGCCACACCCTTATCTGAAGTTCTGGAACACAAACGTGGTGTTTGCCAAGATTTTGCCCACTTACAAATCGGCTGCCTACGTGCGATGGGGATTCCCGCAAAATACATTTCTGGTTACCTAGAAACCTTGCCGCCACCTGGGCAAGAAAGACTCGTCGGCGCAGATGCCAGTCACGCCTGGTTATCGCTATACATCCCCACGGAAGGGTGGTTCGAATTCGACCCCACCAACAATTGCGCGGCCCACGAGCAACATATTATTACCGCATGGGGGCGAGATTACGCCGATGTAACCCCGCTACGCGGTGTGTTATTTGGCGGTGGAGAAAGCCCCATCCTAAACATCTCTGTCGACGTTGCACGGATCTAGGCTCAACCCAAACGATACTCGACTTTAAGACATCAGTGTAAGACTCCCTCACATGGCGCTAACAGAATCCTATTTATCCCGCTTTGGCGGCATCGCAAGACTTTATGGACAGGAGGCCCTAGCAGCGCTCTGCCAAGCACACTTTGCCGTCATTGGGCTCGGTGGTGTAGGCACGTGGGCTGCCGAAGCACTTGCGCGCAGTGGTATAGGCGAACTTACCGTCGTCGAACTCGATGATGTCTGTGTGACCAATACAAACCGTCAAAGCCATGCTCTCAACTCTAATGTTGGTCACCCCAAAAATACCGTCATCAGCGAACGTTTACGTGATATTAATCCAGAATTGACGCTTCATAGTGTTGAAGATTTCCTTTCTAAAAATAATATGAACGACATCATTACGTCCGACATGGATGTGGTGATTGATGCGACCGACGCAGCTCACCTAAAAGCCGCACTGGTCGCTTATTGCAGCGCAAGAAAAATTCGGCTGATCGTATCGGGCTCATCAGGAGGGAAAGTGGACCCGCGAAAAATCACCGCAGGGGATTTAGGGCATACCGAAAGCGACCCCATGCTAGCCAAGGTCCGCACACAACTTTACCGCCACCACAATTTTTCGCGGAATAAAAATCGAAAATTTCGAATTGATGCTGTATTTTCCACAGAGCAGATGGTTTACCCAAAACCTGACGGCAGTGTATGTATGGACAAGCAAGCAATGGAGAATGGCGTAAAGTTAGACTGCGCAGGTGGGTTTGGTTCTTCGGTAATGGTTACCGGCGGCTTTGGTTTTATGGCTGCAAACAAAGGTATTGAACGCTACTTATTAAAAAAAGGCATTCTCGTTCAACATAACTAAGTATTGCGCTTTTTCAGAAATAATTACGCGGCAAATCCTGCTGGGTCCAAACCAAACAATCGACACGCATTTTCTGTTGTCTTCTGTGCAACGGTTTCGATGGTCTCGCCTTTTATCTCCGCAATCGCCTGCGCAATATCCGGCACGAACTCTGAGCTATTTCGTTGCCCCTGTTTTCCTTGAAGCGGCATGTCGGGTGCATCGGTTTCCAGAACGATCGAGCTAAGTGGAATTGATTTAATGGCTTCTCGCGTTTTTTTAGCGCGATCATAGGTAATCGTCCCACCGACACCAATATAAAACCCTCTATCAATATATTGCTTCGCCAATGCCTCACTGCCACTGAACGCATGTATCACGCCACCACGAGATAACGATACACGATCAATATGATGCATCACTTCGTTGTGTGCTTTACGCGAATGGACGATCAGCGGCTTATTATATTCCGCCGCCAATCCCACTTGGTAATCAAACACCTCGTACTGATGCTCGGCAGGAACCTGAATCATTTTATCTAACCCACATTCACCCACCGCGACACACTTTTTCGCCTTAAGCATGTGAATATGTTTTTCCCTTAACGCGGGAAGAAGCGCGGCCAACTCATCACTCGACTTGCATAGCTGTGCGATCCACCAGGGATGAATACCAGCACTGAAATAAATAGCATTAAATTGCTTTGATATTTTTTTCGCCCGCGCCCATTGTTCCACGGCCACACCAGGCATCACCATCGCGACCACACCTCGACGAAGGCTTTCTTGCCATACCTTATCGCGCTCGCCATCAAAATCAGAGAAATCAAAATGGCAGTGGCTATCGATAAAAAAGCCACCCTTGTGATCACTCGGCACCGACGCATGAGTCATGATAGACATAGGAATATTGGTTACCACCTTCGCACGAAGCTTATCTGTGTCTGTGAGAGCCGCGCATAATTCAGTAGAAAAAAAGAGGAATAGCTTAAGCTCACTAAGACTAGCAGAGATTTATCCTCCGCCGCTTTTCCCATCAGCCGAAGTGTTACAATTTGTCCTCAAACTCAACTATCACGTGTCCCACATGAATAACGAAGACCATTATCGACGCCTAGAGCGCATGTACGACTCATCGCCAATTAACACCTTCTTCAAGCCCACGCTAGTCGTTGAGGAAGGGTTTGCAACCATCGACATGACAGTGGAAGAGAAGTTCTTCCATGCCGCGCACGCAGTTCACGGCGCGGTGTACTTCAAAATGCTCGACGATGCGGCCTGGTTTGCGGTCAACTCCCTTGAACCCGAACTCTTCGTGTTAACGTCATCCTTTACGACCTACCTCACCCGCCCGATTTCCCAGGGCAAAATGACAGCCATAGGGGAAGTTGTGCACTTTAACCGTACCCAGTTTATTGCCGAGGCCGTGGTATACGATGAGGATGAGGAAGAGATAGCCCGAGCGAACGGTATCTTTGTTCGCAGTACCATGCGGCTTGAAGACACGGCAGGCTATAATAAAACGCCCTAGCCCCTCACGTTATTCACCGCACGCACTATCTCGGTAGTGACCATCACTACAATAACCATCACAGCACTTAGCATCACAGTAAGAACACAGCATTAGATAGCGCCTTCACTCGCCCAAAAAGTATTTAGCGCTATTCAGGGCTATTAACTGTCAGATCGATTTGATTGGTTCTTTAAACAGACGATTGATAGTCCCAATCCGTCTAAAAATCGATCAAAACGATGTTGAATCAGGCGCCGACCCCTCTATAATGGAGTTGAAAGGTTGAAATGTGCGCCAGCGTACATGCAGTACAAACTGAGTTAACAACTAGGTGACATATGCCAAGCGGATTGCTAGAAAACCTACCAAAAGAAGAAAAATCTCGAGTTATCAGCAACTTAGAGCAGTCATATCAAATATTATATTCCGGCTGGAATCGATGTACTCAAAACCCGTGGGACCCCCAAGCGGTTGAAAATCTCATCCGCGAAAGCTTAGAAGTCTCTTGCCTTGCCTCCCATCAAAAGCTTACGGATATCGCCGACGGCGCGAAAGAACTCGTTCTTCGGCTCCGCTGGATTATCAACAAAGGGCACTTCGATGCGAACGATGATCGTCTCGTACTTCAAATCATGGACAGCGTAAAAACCCATATTTTCGCCCTGAAACCAGATAATGTGATCACACTCCATACCCAGCAAACAAGTAATACGAACACACAGAAAACTGACGCTAAGGCGACCATTGGCTTATTGGAAAACGATCAAAAAACGGCGCTTAATATCAAATATATTCTGGAAGACGCGCGCTACGCAGTAGAAATATACGACGACCCTTCACTGCTAAAAGAGGACATGACAGCGCACAAATTTGATATTGTGCTGGTGGATTTACTCCTGCCAAACTGCCCGCTTGCCAGCGCAATATCCGTTGAAGATTTTTTGTCGAACAACCCCATCGACATTCCCGTGATCATGCTTTCTGAGCAGGCCGATCTTGCCACACGGCTGATTGCTCTTCGCGCCGGAATCAAAGCTTACATAACAAAACCCGTCGACGAAGAGGAGCTAACCTCCACCGTAAACGGCATTCTTGCGAAACGCGCTGAAGCTCGCCTCCGCGTACTTGTGGTAGACGATGACCCGATGCTCACCGAATACTATGAAACAGCACTCGGGGAAGAAGGTTTTATCGTAAAAGCCGTCAATGATCCGATCGAGCTACTGGAAGCAACCGATAGTTTTAAACCCGATGTCATCACCCTGGATTATATGATGCCAGGGTGTAACGGTTTGGAAGCCGCTGAAATTCTCCGTGGCGACCCGCGCTACATGAAAATTCCCATTGTATTTATGTCTGCGGCGGAAGAAGCCATGCAACGTAAAGGATTAATGGGCATATTCGGCAATGCTTTCCTGGAAAAACCCGTCGACATCGACGAACTCAGTGAAGCGCTTAATGAAATTTCAGCAAAAGCGAAAAAGATTAAAGATAAGTTTGAAAAAGTCAGTAAGCGTACCAGCGACAGCCACCTTGAAAATCGTGATTATTTTTTATCGAGCTTACAAAACAATCTTGAGGATCGTGTTTACAAGGAAAATATCGATAAGAATCACTACCTGGTACTCGCCTCTATCGACAATATTCCTCAAATCAAAGAAAACCACGGCAGCCTAGCGCTAATGAAGCTCGAAGATCGTGTGGAAAACTACTTCGCTCACCATAAACTGATAAAAGGGCATGGTTGTAAATTTGGCGAACACGCCTATTTACTTTTAGTCGACGATGAATTCAAAGACGACCCCGATGTACTTTTTAATAAATTCCAAAAAGAATTTAAAGCACAAAAGTTTTTATCGGACCCTAGCCTAAACTACACGAGCTTAAGCATTGGCGTTTCTCGATTAGATGGCACCATTCCGGCAACAATGGAAGAAACACTCCAACTGGTTGAAAACGCCAGCATTTCCGCCAGTAACGCGGGCGGCGACCAACTCCATTGGGCTGCCATGCATAAGCATTCCAATACGCCATCAGAAAAAGTATTTCAAGCATTAAAATCTCATTCATTTCAACTCGCGTTTCAATCCATTGTAAAACCAGATGGCGACGAACAAATGTTTGAAGCCCTGGTGCGACTCATCGATGCAGATGGCGAAGTCTACACCCCAGAAAAATTCCTTCCCTTTATCGATGATGCCATCACAGAAGGAAGCTACCACCTCGATCGCTGGGTCATTGAAAATGCATTCCGCTCACTCGAAACAACCAGCGGCCGAGGCGCCGCCGAATACTCTATCGTCATTAAGTTATCGCCCGACCTAAAGCAAGTTGATCGGCTTATGCCCTTCATCTTTAATATCGTCAGTAACACGCGCTTGCGCGGCGTTAATCGAATATATTTCTCTATCAGTGAAAAAGCTGTTCTCAGTGATATCGCAATGGCAAACCATTTAATAGAGGCGTTTCACACCGCAGGATGCGGCTTCATCATCGAGCATTGCGAAGCGAGTGAACGTAGCGTAGACGCAATCAATCAACTCAATAAAATTGATTTCGTCAAACTTGACCCAACACTGACCTCAGAAAATGCCAATATTAATGCCAGTAGAAAACACATCGAAAATTTACAATCAGCACTCAAAGGAAAAGGTGAAATTATTGCTGGATTGGTAGAAGACGCTAAAACCTTCGCCCATTTTTGGGACATGGATATTCGCTATTTCCAAGGCTTCTTCATCCACCGCCCAAATAGCAACATGAATTACCAGGGCTTTGAAGCTGAGTCATTGGTACTAGAAAAATAGCGCTCGAATTGGACAAGACTTAACGCTGTTCATTCAGATCAAGAAAAGATTGCGCATCGTCAAGGGACGATTCTACCAAGGTTGCCAAGTGCGAAACCTGGCTTTGTGAAAAACATTCATCACCGACATACGCCTCCTCAATGTGTTTCGCGTAATCGTATACCGTCATCATTCCCATATTGCCACTTGAGCCTTTTATCGCATGCACTAAAAATTTAATCCGTTCATCATCACCTTGTTTAAATGCAGCTTGCAGGTTACTCGGGAACGCTTGGTTATTTTCTCGATACAAGCTCAACAGTTTCAAATATGCATGCGGCTTACGCGCAATACTTGGCTTTTTATTTTCGAAATCAATTGTCTCCAACTGCTCTGGGATAAGCAAGGTATTCACTTTTGTTTTTGACGTTCCGCTCGTGGCGCCACTCTTATCCTCATTGCGGTTATGAGAAGATCGTGTCGCTGATAGCTCACCCGAAGCAGCAGACGCTTCAGACAACGGTTCATTTTTCTTAGGTTTTGACTGCTCGTTTTTATCCGGTAAATCCGCCATATCGCCCATCCATTCTTTAATCGTGTCAATCATACGCCGTGCATCTAGCGGTTTAGATAAATACGCATCCATTCCTGCTGCAAGACATTTTTCTTGATCGCCCTGCATGGCATTCGCGGTCATCGCGATAATCGGTATTTTACGATAATTATCAGAAGCCACGCCGGAACGAATACAACGGCTTGCTTCATACCCATCCATCTCGGGCATCTGACAATCCATAAGAATGAGCGTATAGGGCGCATCATCGGGTGATGACTTCAAACTTTCAATTGCCTCAAGGCCATTACCCGCAATATCACAATCCAAGCCCACTTCATTGAGTAGCTCTTGTGCCACATACTGATTAACCTGATTATCCTCAACGAGCAGAATTCGGGTATCGTCGGGCCAATGATAATGATTTTCCGCATTAATATTTTTGTCTTCCTGTAAACCCAACAAACGCGTTTTGGTCAACAAAGTATTGTCTTCGCGAGAAAACTCACCGTCTCCTGCACAAATGGCTAAGGCATCAAAAAGATCAGACGTAGACACGGGTTTAGTAAAATATGCAGCAAAACCAACCCTGTGAAGTTCCGGCAAGTCATCCAACGCTAGGGAGCTCATCATTAACAGTTTTATATCGTCAAATCGCGTATCTTGTCGTATTTCCCGCGCTAACGCGACACCATCTTTTTCCGGCATAGACCGGTCCAGCAATACCAAATCAAAAGGCTGTACGGCAAGGCTTTCTTCCATCACAACTAAGGCCCGCTCTGCACAATCGGCTTCCACGACATCCACACCCCACTGGGTCAATTGTGCGTTGAAAATATCACGATTTGTCTTGTTATCATCGACAACCAGTATTTTTAACCGGCTGACATCTGCCCTGGGCGCTACGCGACTGGAGTTTTGACTGGCCTTCAAACGAATATCGAAAGAAAAATTACTGCCTTCACCCAGCCGACTTTCGACATATACACCGCCCCCCATCAATTCGGCTAATTTTTTACAGATCGCGAGCCCTAAACCAGTACCCCCAAACTTACGGGTCACCGAGCTATCCACCTGCGTAAAACTCTCAAATAGTTGATCGACTTTATCTTCGGGAATGCCAATACCGGAATCAATCACTTCACACTTGAGACTAAACGACGCTTCTGTAATTTTTACCAAGGCTGCACGTAATAATATTTCACCGTTACTGGTAAATTTTATGGCATTACCAATTAGATTGATAAGTATTTGACGTAATCGACTTGGGTCCCCCAAGACACGAGACTCCACAATACCTCTCACATCCAAATTAAATTCTAAACCTTTCTCATACGCTTTATATGACATCGTCTGAGCTATATCTTCGAGTTGTTCTCGAAGATTAAAATCGACTTCTTCTAAATCTAGTTTCCCCGCCTCTACCTTTGAAAAATCAAGAATATCGTTAATTAACGCTAAAAGTGCCTGGGCACTATTTTTGGCAACACTGAGCTTTTTTACTTGATCTTCATTTAGCGTTGTTTTCGCCAGCAAGCCTAACATCCCCAGCACCCCATTCATGGGCGTGCGAATTTCGTGGCTCATACTGGCAAGGAACTCGCTTTTTGCTGTGTTTGCTTCCTCGGCCACCTCTTTCGCAGATAGAATTTCGCTTTCCATTTTTCTCCGCTCAGTAATATCACGAAGAATACCAACAAAAATTTTCTCGCCTTGAAACACTATCGGGGACACGGTTAATTCAATGGGAAATTCTTCACCATTTTTTCTACGACCTATAAGTTCTCGGTCACGGCTAATGACTTTGGCCTTACCCTCTTCTATGTAGCGCTGTAGGTAACTGTTGTGCACCCTACCAACATTTTCCGGCATAAGGTCATTAATTTTTTTCCCCATCATTTCTTTTGGCGCATAGCCAAAAATATCGCTTGCCGTGCCATTAAACGTTTGAATATAGCCAAAATTATTTATTGTAATAACGGCATCGCCTAAATTATCCAGAATCGCCCGCCAACGTGCTTCGCTGTGACTTAATACCTCTTTGGTTTCTTGTACGATGGCTTCCGCGCGCTTTCGTTCCGAAATGTCTAAGGCAACGCCCAATAATGCGGTCACCTCTCCTTGGGCGTTTTTTATCGGCGTTTTACTGGACCAATAATCATGCAGACTTCCGTCAGGATGTGGAGACTTTTCTTCAAACGCTACCGACTCACCGGATGTCATTACTTGCTCATCCAAGTTGGCAAAAATCTCCACCATATTGGGCGGATATAAATCCGCATCGGTTTTACCCAGCGCTTCAACCGAAGGCACGCCCGTCAGCACTTCATACTTGTCGTTTACCAGTAGATACTTCCCGTGCCGATCTTTCAGAGATACCACCACAGGTACATTATCAATCACAGATTGAAGTCGCTGCTCGCTCAACGCTAGGTCAGCAGTTCGTGCCAAAACCCGCTCTTCCAGTTCATCCCTCGCACCTAACAAAACACTATTTGCACGTGTACTCATTTTCAGCGTCACAAACGAAAATAAAATAGCGACAACTAAAATGATACCCAAGATCACAACCAAGGCTAAACGAGCGCGATAATAAGCCGCCATAGCTTCAGTGAGATCCATCTCGCTTGTAATCCCCATACCGAGACGATCATCCCAGCGCCAGATACCCACAACTCGGACACCACGATAATTCCGATACCCATCAAGATTGTACGATGACTCCCCCGCTATTGCGCTTTCAGCCATACGCGTAAGCGGTAGTGGTGTTGACGAATTCGGACGCTGCCCGACTTTCATCAAATTCACCTGCGGATCACGAATATCAATAGAAAGAATACTTTGTGTATTTGCGCTTAGGAGTCCCACACGAATCATTGTTTCAGTGAAACGACTTTCTGTGAGCATCTGCCCTTTTTTGTTAAATAAATACGTCTCACCTGTGTCACCTACACGCCCCAGGCGAACTAATCGGCTAAACATGCCGTGAGGGTCAATACGCGCCGAAATCAAGGCCATGACATGACCATAGTCATCGCGCAATGGAGACAGGAAGAACATGGTCGGCGGCACCTGTTTGCCTCTGATATTTTTCATATTGTCGATCGGCACATCCGAAGGAATTGGCGGAATAAGCACCGTTTCCCCTGACAACGCACGCTCAAACAAACTCGGATAATGTGTATATATGAGATTTGTGGTGCCGATATTTTCATCTCTCATGGATGCAATACTGACCCCATCTGGTGCTATCAGGAAAAAACCGTGGTAACCCGCAAGTTTTTGTGCCCGCGGGAAAAGTTCACGTAGGCTTTTTAGCTCGGCGGATTGCCTGATCAACGCCCCCTGCCGATACTTTTCAAGCTGGCCTTGAGCGGCTTGCCGTATCTGTGCATCTTCCGTAATTCCAATAAGCCCCGCACTTTCCGAATCAACCCACAGGTGTAGGTTTTCTTGGCTGGTATGGATCACGGTCTGGAGCGACTTTCTCACATCTTCACGCACCTGAGCATCAATAGTCTTCAATGCCCACACCACAATACCCACGACAATCAGCACAAGAATCGCGTTCATGATAAAAACGTTACGACGAGTAGCACGCGCCGCACTGAGGAAGGGCTCTATACCCCCCTGCTGGGAAGGATCGGTATCAATGTCGGGCAAGAGTTGGCAGGCTCCTACAAATATGCGCTTAGATTCATATTGGATATCATTTAAGCTTAGCTCTTACTCAGCTTTTTGCCGCTGCAGCACCCTTCTGAACCTACTGACGTTGAGGGCTTAGCGCCGCACCCCCACAACCATTAAAGTCTCGATTACGATAGGATTGACGGGATAAGAACGACTGAATAGGGATGACCAAATAGATGAGACAAAACCGCGTAAACCGAAAAGCATGCGATGAATAAACAATGTAAAAGAGATAAGAAAAGTGCACCTACTCCCTTAGGTGCAACTTTTGGGGGACGAAATGGAAGCGACTCGGATTTGAGAGTATCGTCAACTCCTGTCGAACATCCATCAAGTTGGCTGTCAGCATTGATACATCGCATCCTTTTGACGCACCGCTCGGGTATGTAAACGCTAACAAGCTCAACAAAAATTTGCGTGTGTGAGCGTGACTTTCTGCAAAGTCACGTCACATAAACACATCACACAGGTACATGATTCGACACGCTTGAGGTAAGCAAAACAGCCATATATGGCTTTTCTGATACACTCTAGCGCTCTAAAACGAAAAATAACAAGAAATTCAATACACAACTTTTGGTGGAACGTAAAGTAGACGACGTAGCGTTCTTATTGTTATTAGTTTGTACGCCGCGCATTCTATAGAAAGCCAGATCATTGTCTAGCCCAGATTACGACAATATGCAGCATTTTTACTTTTTTTACTGCGCCGATAACAAAAAGTGAATTGCTACGCCAAGAAAACCTTAACAAGTGAAGCATAACCATGCTCACACGCCCAACCTTAACAAATAAGCAACATAAAGGGCGGCCAATAACGAAGTGCCAAAAAGTAAAGAACACCAAAATAGAAACTACGATGCCACAATTGCATCATAACTAAAAAGTAAATTGCGCCACATTAGGCTTAGTTGATAGGCTCCTATCACGATTAAACGCGCGCACTGATGTGGATATCACAATGACTGAACTGGACATGCCTTCCATTGGCTCAGCCACAAAAAAATCGCCAGAAAATGAACAAGTAGCGAGTTCGTTGCAACAGGCAAATGAAAAAAGCAAAGATATTGCCGAAGAGGCACTAAGAAAAGCGGCACTTGAACTCACTCAAGATATCAGTGATTCCGCGAAGCAGGATAAGCCGTCGTTTGGCAAAGCGATGAAGACGTGGCTCACCACTCAGATATCACATATTAGCCAAGCCGTTATCGCCTTGATGATTGCAGCAATCGTTGCGTTGGTGACGCCTTTACTGGTCAAGCTTGAGCTAACAGACGAATTGCAAGCGCTGAGTCACAACCTCAGTACCCAACTGGATAATCGTAATGCACAGAATGTATTAACCAGCAGCCTCGAGATATCCGACACCAAAACACAACTCACTCAACAGACCGAGGACATTCGTGCGACCATTAGCGATTTAAAAGAAACCCTCGCGCTTAACAACGCCACGGTCGCTGAATCACTGCAACAGCAAGAACGCCGTGTCACACAACTTAACGATCAATACAGTAAGACACTAGACGCGCTGAATAAAACACAGATCACTCAACAGCGCGAGTCCGCCAAAAGTACCACTGCAGTAATATATCCCCCTCAACTCACCCCAACACTGAACCGCTATATATCTGACGGAAAACGCTTGCTCACACAAGAAAGCATTAATAAGCAGGACGTGGACGAATGGATCGGTGAAGTATATTTTTTCATCAGCTTAATGCCTGCCAATCAGAATAATTTGGCGCGGATACAGTCCAGCCTAAATAAAATATACGGAAGTGAGAAACCGTTTGATGAAGAAATAGACCGTATTAACCATACGCTGGTTATCTTAAATGCGCTTATCAAATGGACAACGCTTTAAACCGATCACGCTAAAACCCCGTGTATAAAATCTCCGCATCGTGATAATCAGTCACGCGTGCGACATGATAAGCACCGAAACGAGACCTGCGTCTCACTTTACGACATTGTCACCAAATGCCGCCGAACGCCATGAAAATAAATAAACCCCACTTATCGTGTCGCCCAATAAAACGAAACTGCGGATACTCACGACACTAAACAATTTTCCGAGCATTTTTTATTTCGTTTTTCGACAACAGTCACGTTTCTTCTATTTCGAAAAGCAATTACCCGTAACAAATCCGCGTATAATGTAACGCAAGGTAACATGATGATTGTTCAGGGGGTAACCATGTCAGCCGCATCCAAAAGTATTTTCATTTTCGCACTCATTATCTTTTCTAGTCTTGCTTATGCAGAAGACATGACGCTCAAATCAGCCCAAAGACAAGTAGATGAATACCAAGCATTACGACGCGTGTGCACGGTATCGATCTTAGACAAAAAACAGCTCTGCTTTCGTGAACTCGTTGACCTCACAAAACAATATAAAACGGCGAAGCGCTTTATTATTTCTAACAAGCCCGCAAACGAAGAGCTCGCTCTAGGCTTTACCCAGTAAGTAATACCCAACAAGCAATCCAAAACAGCTGGGAATGCGGATAGCGTTCCCAGCACATTCCCCGCTCGGCTTTCACTTACCCACAGTAAAGTCTTGTCTATTGGCCTACACAATCCGAGCCTCGCACCATGGATTCGCACACGAAACCGTATGTTCAACGCTTTTTTCACAATTCCCCCTTATTTTTCGTTGGGCATAGTGGTTTAATTCAGCCAAGGTGACACTAACGTTAGGCGTTGAGGCTAGGGCTCAGATGAAAATACTATTACTACTCAATCTCGCAGCACTGCTATTTCTATGTAAGGTAGCGGTCGCGGAGCAAAACAAGGGATTTTTTGCTGGCGGGAATGCCGCCTACATCTCGTCAGATGCCTACGTTAGCGATCCCGACGGCGAAAAAGTCGACACGATATCGGCTGAGTTAGTCGCCGGCTATAAGTACAACGACTGGCTCGGTATCGATTTACGCTACGGCCTCGGTGTTAACGATCGACAGGAGCCTGGCGCTAATACAGGGGAGACGATTGAATACGCGGTTGATAGCTATCAATCCATTTATTATCGCCCAGAAATAATCAACAAAGAGGCCAAACTATACTTCTTAATTGGCTACACAACACTGGATACCGCGGCAGAAACATTTGATAGCGACAATGCACCTGTCTCAAAAGTGGATTACTCGGAATCAGGCACTTCATATGGTCTCGGCGCAGGCTGGTTTGTTGGCGATGAGCTGGTGATTAACGTGGAATATCGACAACTGCTCGATAAAGATGAAGACGAATTTTCAGTGATTACGTTTGGGGCAGATTACCGCTTCTAACAAAATGCGGCGCATCACATGCGGCTAACTTGGCTTGTAGACGTGCTTCGGATACCAAAGCCCCCCGCGCCCTTCAGGCGTAAGGTCAAACACATTCCATAGCGGCCACAGCATATCCACATGCCGAGGGTCGCCCTTTTCAAATTTTGCGTAAAGCAGCTCTGTACCGTAGGTATGAAAAATACCCTCTGGGCGCTTCACAAATACATTGAGCATTGGCATTTGAAAACCTTCGTCGTTTTCCGCCAAATAATCGCGATTGTAATAATTATACGTAGACGAAAGTAACTGAAGATGACGCCAACCACGTGTTTCGGCCCAAGCTCTCATCTTAGCCACGGGTGCTTTCGTCACTATGTAAAAATTGACACGATCATCTAAGTGAGGGGCATTACCATCGAAACTATCAGCAATGGCGTTACATGAGGTACAGGGTTGTGCCGCGTCCGGCGCAAACATAAAACTGTAAAGCACTGCTGTGTCTTTTCCTGGGGCGAACAACTGAGAAAATTTTACAGCCGTGTCATCATCCACTCGCCGAAATTCATAATTTCCCGTCACTTCCCCACCCAAAGGTAAGGCTCGGCGCAGTTCATTCAGCTCTTCTATTTGCGCACGCAGTTCAATTTCTTTTTGTAATACTTTATCGCGCGCAACACGATATGCAGCACTTTCGTTGGGAAACGTTTTATCGTGAGTCGTCATCAGAGAAAACCTCGATGCATGAATCAATGACATGGTATTAGTTTGCGATGCACGGCCCTGCTGCTTTTTCACCGCTAGGTAAGGTGCACTCACCCTCTTGGGTCATGCTGCCACTATCGAACATACCTTCAAAGCGACTGCCATCCGCACTGATATAAATGCCTTTACCGTGGAACTTTCCTTCTGAATATTCACCTTCATATACAGCGCCATTTGGCCAAGCCATTTTACCGGTACCGTGTTCTACACCCGCACGATATTCGCCTTGATATACAGCACCCGTCGCGTAATTCAGAACACCCTGGCCATGGCGCTGACCATTATGCCACTGCCCTTCATAGCGATTTCCTGTTGCCCATGTGTAAACGCCCTGGCCTTCTCGTTTCCCATTTAAACATTGGCCTTTATATTGACTACCATCGGCAGAACGCATGGAGCACGTTTCGCGCGGTATGATTTTACTTGGCACCGCCACGATGGGCACGGGGCCTTCGGCCTTACCGCCCAGATTTAAATCGAACACGATCGTTGCCACGTAGATCAAGATAACAATCAGCAGCCAGCCAAAGACAACCATTGGAATGATGTAAAAGAATTTCGCCGCAAGCGTAAGCGGTGGTTTTGTAACAGGTAAAACAGATTTTGACTCTAAGGCTTTTTGAATCCGTGCGGCTTTATCTGCAATCGTTTCTGCATGAGCGCCATCAACATCCCCCGTAATAGTATCCGTCGCAGCGTCAGTCGTTTCAGCGTCTTCTAATTTTCCAGTAATGACTTCTTTCGCAACAGACATTGTGTCGGTTTCTGCTGAGGCTAGCGCCTCATCACTGTCGACACCATTCACGTGATCGGCGTCTAGCACCGCTTGCTCATCTCCTGAAGCATCGTCCAAAACTGCCTCTGAGAGTTCATCATCTTTAGGCAACTCGTCTTCGGTGTTTTCTAGCGCTAAGGCGGATTCCTCTGCCTCACTCACATTAATAATTTCGGTTTCTATCGCTTCTGCATCTAAATCACTGGCTCCGGTGTCTAGGTTGTTTTGTGATTCATCCTCAGCTTGGAAATTCTCACCCTTGATAGATTCCGCACTTTCTTGTTCTGGATCAGAGACGGTCGTTAGGGCTGGGGGATTTACCTTACCTACCTCATCCACCTCATCGCTTGTATCGTGAGCTGCTTCAGAAGACGGCAGCTCGTCAGTCATCGCATCCAACTCATCCAACACGCTATCCGGCTCAAATTCTGCCTCGTCGCTTAACTCGCCATTTAATTCGGCAATTAAATCTAAGGCCTCATCCGTCTCGGCCACATTTTCGGTTTGGCTCGCTTCTAGGCTATCTTCAAGACTCGATTCAGGGGTGGGCTCAGGCTCGTTAAGCGTAACGGCAACACTTTCCAACTCGGCCTCATCATCTTGAATATGGTGGCCGAGGGTTCGATCAACCCGAGCAGAGACGCTAAACGGCGCAAGTGGTTCAGCATCTAATGTTCTTAAACGATTACCAGGTGAACGATAGCCTACTTGAACGACACCACCTGGCTCCATGGGCTCGGATAATTCCAAACGAATTTCGGGGCAGTCTTCACTATGGGATTTAATGTATTTCGCGCTAGTAATATGCAGCCAGCGATCTTGCAGCTCCGCGCGAAAATCACTCACCTCCAAAGGCATAGAGGTATCTAAATGATCATTAAAATAGAGCTGAATGCGGTACTCACTGGCAGAACGAATATTCGCTTCAACTAATTTGGCAACGGCGTCATTCGCTTGCGCAGGCTTATCAATAGAGGTTTTGGAATGTAATTCTGGATCTAGCAACGTTATTGGCTGAGGGAATATTTCCTCATCAAAGGCATCAATAGCCTCGCCAGTCTCGTCGATACACATAAGCCATTGCGTAGGACGGTAGCGAACAACAAAAGACATTTCATCTTGCGTTCGATCAAGGGGCGCTTCCAATAACAAGGTAACAACCGCTTGAGCTTTATCGAGCTGGATATCAAGCGACGCAGCACCAATCCGCTTGTTATCAGCAATAATACAAAGATCTGAGGGCAATGGCGGAAGATCTGGATCAATATTAACGCCAAACACCAAGACCAAACGATCACTTCCAACATACGACGCTATAATGTAGCCGCTTTCTCGTTCAGATTCTTGTGCGCTAGGAGCAATTGCCATCATCTTTTACCACTCACTCACATTCGCCAAATAGCGCAATGAGAGATCGTCGGAAATCCTAAATATCATTATTATCAATAGTTAAAATACGAGGCTGTACGAAAGGAGGGGACAACTTGCTGCGATTGTGTTGGCTACCTCTCGCTGAAGCCTACTGACTTCTATGGATTGCTGCCACTCAATGTCACTGTGTCAACAACTCACATCCTACGCCATTATCTCGGTTTAGAGCGCAGCATTAGTGAGAATAACAAACTTAGACCATCATAATAAGAAAATATTGAGGATATCTTTTGCGCTTACCGAGGCCTTACCATTCTAACAAACCGTCTTACATCAAATCGTATACTCAAGTAAGCGCTGACGTAATTGAGAAGCCATCGCCGCAAGATTTTGAGAATAGGTGGCTGTGGCTTGTGCATTGGAGTAGGTATTTTCAGCCTTACTTTCAATTTTCAAAATATTGTTATTAATATCGTCAGCAACAGCGCTCTGCTCTTCCGCGGCAACCGCTATTTGGTGATTAATATCACTCAGATTTTGCACTGATCCAATAATTGCCGTCAGTGATTCGGCCATACTTGCGGCTTGATGCACGCCTTGTTCTGACCGGGTTTTACTATTTTCCATTGTTTCAACGGACGCTTCTGTCGTTTGCTGCAAGGTGGCGATTAATTTGTGAATCTCGCTCGTCGCTTCTTGTGTACGTTTTGCCAATGTTCTCACTTCATCAGCAACAACCGCGAACCCACGGCCTTGCTCACCTGCACGCGCCGCTTCGATTGCGGCGTTTAGCGCAAGTAAATTGGTTTGTTCTGCGATAGTGGTAATCGTGTCGGCAATACCACCAATGGAATCGGAGGCTTGTGCGAGCTTTTCAATATTTTCTGCTGCGCCAAGGATTTCACTTGCTAGATCGTGCGTCAATTTCATACTCTCTTCGAGTAGCTGACTGCCGTGATCGGCTTCTTCCTGAGCGCGTGTTGCGACATTAGATGCTTCTTGAGTATTTCGTGCGACCTCTTGTACCGTCGAGGCCATTTCATTTACTGCTGTCGATACATGAATAATATCGTTACGCTGCATATCCATACTGGACGTATTTTCCTGCGTGGTAATCGCCAGCATTTCCAACTGCTTTTGCAGCTCTTTTTCTAAACCTTGGGTTTCACTGTTTAATTGCATAAAGCTTTCGATCATCTTATCGAAGGCCTGCGCCGTCGCACCTATTTCGTCATTTTCCTGCATGCCGATACGCTTGGTTAAATCTTTTGTTGATGCAATTTCTTCTGAAACATGTTGAATACGAACGATGCGGCTGACCACAAAATGATTGAGGTACCACACACCGATGACCACCGCAGCCACAGAGAAAACAAGAAACGCAAATACAGTATTCCTCAGGCCGGAAACAAAACTCTTGGTCGACTCTTCTATCAAGAGTGCCGCGTTATTCGCTTCTTTTAACAAATCGTTTGATGTAGCTGAAACGGAGACCATAGAGGTTGAAGCATCGTCTCGTAATGCTTCGGATAATTTTTTTTCAAACGCTGACCATACACTATTAATACGCTGCAGCTGGGACAGCAATGCCTCATCGTCGGCAGGGCTGATATCCATCGAATCGTTGCCATTGATCAAGGCGTTAAGCTTTGCTTCAAACTGCCTTTTTGATTTATCAAAATCTTCACCGCCACCAGCGTCTTCCTGAATGAGCAGCGCCTCTTTTGTGATTTTTTGTGACAACATGCGTAAACTACCTGCGGTATTCAGCGCTGCATTCTTTTGCTGAACACTGGCCATCATACTTACCACAATAACATTCACGAGGATGACGGTAACAAATACACCGAGTAACGAATAAACGCGAAACTTAATACTCATACTTTTTTGTCCACATTCCTATGATGAAAAACTCACCTAAAACGCTATAAACACCTGAAGCAAACCTTGGCTAACGAGCGCTATATCTACCCGCCCCCCCTTCGTAAAATTCTATAACGCGTGAAAGCGGTAAGAACTTATTTCGAACGTTTTTTAAGTATAGAAGAAATCCCCGCCGCCGCTGGGCTTTCAATGTTTTTGCTACCCTTGAGGTGCCGCCAGATAACTACGCTGGGTACCCCGCACTAAAAGTCATAAAAACACCCTCTCTATATAATCAAAACCCCCTCAAACACCTTAGCCACAGCCGTTCTGGCGACAGTAAGTCATCACCTCACTGACAATGAGTTCGTATCAAGTAATGCGTTTTTACGGCTAATATTTAGATGCAAAGCAACAGCAGCTGACGTAAAGTTACCGCATTATTTCACCATAAGGTCTGAGTTATGATTCGAGTTGTTTTTAACCAGAAAGGCGGTGTTGGAAAAACCAGCATTACGTGTAATCTTGCGGCAGTGTCGGCAAAACAAGGCAAACGCACAGTGGTCGTGGACCTTGATCCACAATTTAACGCAAGCCATTATTTACTAGGCGATGTTGAGGTCGACGACACCATCGCGGATTATCTTGATCAAACTGGCGGAATGTTCGGGCAGAACAAAAAAGCCACCGAGTTTGTTTACCAAACACCTTTCGATAACTTATACGTGCTGCCCTCTAGCCCACGCCTACCTGAAATTGAGCACAAGCTCGAATCACGTTACAAAATATATAAGTTACGCGATGCGCTAAATGAACTTAGTGAAGATTACGACGAAATTTTTATCGACACGCCACCGGCGTTTAACTTTTTTACTAAGTCTGCATTAATTGGCTGTAACCGTGTACTGATTCCCTTCGACTGTGATGCGTTTTCGCGTCAGTCCTTAGACAAAGTCTCGGAAGCGATCTTTGATATTTGTGAAGATCACAACCCCGAACTAATGATTGAAGGCGTGGTAGTGAATCAATTCCAAGCGCGCGCCAAACTCCCTCAACAACTTATTGATGAGATTCATGACGCTGGCTACCCCGTTTTACCAATACGCTTAAGTAGCTCGGTTAAGATGCGCGAATCTCACCAGGTCGCCAAACCGCTTATTTATTTCGCGCCGTCACACAATCTGACGCTACAATTTGTTGAGCTGTATGAGGCGCTTGGGGATAAAAATGAAAAGAAAGAGAGTGAACCTAAGGAAAAGCAACAAACAGCTTAGTACACAGTAGAAATATAACGAAGGCTAAAGCCCTTCATTCACTCGAAACCAACCCGCAATACTAAACCGATCTTGTGTTGCGGGTAATACTTCATGCGGAAACACTTCACTGAGAAAAACAACAAGCGTCCCTAGGTGTGGCATGACCTTTTCAATCACCTGATCGCCTTGCTCGCTATAGATAAGCAACTCCCCACCATCCCCACTATCCCATTCAGGGTTTAGGTAGGTCACCGTACTTAACTTACGATTTGATTGACCACGAAATGCATCCACATGTTTTTTATAGAATTCACCTTTTTTATAGTGGGCGAAATGGCTTTCATAAGAAAACAGACCGAGAAATAGCTGTTGGTTAATCGCTTGCTGTAACAATGACGTCCATTCCAACCAGGATTTTTCAGTCTCACAAATACCGTCAATCCAAAAAATCTGATCTTGCCTTATATCCTCATGCTTAGCGTATTCGTTTTTTCGACCAACGCCGGCATCTTTAAAACTATTCGGCTCAAGGTTTTTTACTCGTTCGAGAAGCGATATGGCCAGTTCATTCGGCAATGCATTTTCGATAACGCAATACCCTTGCGAGTAGACTTTCTCCGCAATACCGCTAAATAACTGAGAATCAAATGAGGACATTACATTCAAACACCAATGAGCTGGGTACTATTTACGATTTACATTTCCCCACAGGTCATATTCATCTGAATGCGTGATATTCACATTCACAATATCACCAGGCGCGACCGAAAATTCATCATTTAAATAAACCGCCCCATCAATTTCGGGCGCATCTCCTTGTGTTCGGCCAACCGCACCTTCATCATCCACCTCATCGATAATAACGGGTAATACTTTACCGACTTTACGAGCCAGTTTTTCTGTCGAAATCTTTTGCTGTTTTTCCATAAACTGCTCCCAACGTATTTGCTTTATTTCATCGGGAACGGCGTTTGGAATATCGTTTGCTAATGCCCCTTCAACAGGCGAGTATTGGAAACAGCCAACACGATCAAGCTGCGCTTCATCCAACCAATCCAATAGCATTTTAAAATCATCATCCGTTTCCCCAGGGAAACCAACGATAAACGTAGAACGCAAAGTAATATCTGGACAGATCTCTCGCCATGCGCGAATACGGTCAAGCGTTTTTTCTTGATGCGCAGGACGCTTCATATTTTTCAACACAGCAGGGCTCGCGTGCTGCAAGGGAATATCGAGGTAAGGCAATATTTTCCCTTCCGCCATTAATGGAATTACATGGTCAACATGAGGATAAGGATAAACATAATGTAAACGCACCCATGCACCCAGCTCACCCATCGCATCACACAGATCGAGCATTTTGGATTTAACGGGGCGCCCTTGCCAGAACCCTGTACGGTATTTGATATCAACCCCGTACGCAGAGGTATCCTGCGAGATCACTAACAATTCTTTTGTACCCGCCTTCACTAAACGCTCAGCTTCATCTAGTACATCTCCCACTGGCCGACTAACCAAGTCGCCACGAAGCGAGGGAATAATGCAAAAGGTGCAACGGTGATTACAGCCTTCGGAAATTTTGAGATAGGAGTAATGCCGAGGCGTTAACTTAATGCCTTGATCGGGCACCAAATCAATATAGGGGTCGTGTGCTTGTTTCGCTGGCGCAGGCACATGCTGATGCACCGCACTCACGACTTCTTCGTATTGCTGAGGCCCAGTTACCGACAGCACATCGGGATGCACCTCGCGAATCACTCCTTCATCTTTGCCCATGCAACCGGTAACGATCACTTTCCCATTTTCTGCACAGGCTTCGCCTATAGCATCCAAGGATTCTTGCTTTGCGCTATCGATAAAGCCACAGGTATTCACCACAACCACATCCGCACCTTGATAGGTGGGCGAGACTTGGTAACCATCGATTTTGAGTTGCGTGAGAATACGCTCAGAATCGACTAAGGCTTTTGGACATCCAAGGCTTACAAAGCCAACCGTAGGGGTTTCTTTAGAACTGGGCATTTCAGAGCCTTTCGAGGAAAATTCAGGGTCATGGGAAAAACGCGAATACTACAGAAAAAGGGGCTCTACAGCCATTCCAGCGACTCTTTGTGCTCAGTATTATTGCCCCTAGGCACCTTAACGCTAAATCGCTCTTCAACCGCTATTGATAGACCTTACAGTGGATGGCCGCTATATTCGCGACTTTAGTAATTAAACGAGTGGCTCTATCTTCAGGGCATCTGAGGCATAAACGCCAGGACGGCGTGAAGTAGAGCAGTGCAGGAGCAACTGCCGAGGATGCCGAAGCTGACGCCTATATGGATATAGGCGCTAGAGCGAAGCAAGGAGCCAGAACCGAGCGTATAGGGACATATTAACAGCGTGCCTGAAGATAGAGCCACTCGTGTATTGACCAGCCCGAACATTACAACCTCAACCACTGTCAACGATTAGCACAACGCTTATGCCCGAAAGACACGACACAACCCAAGACAAGAACTTCGACGACCTGAGCCACCACTTTAAGCGCAAAATCTACGGGCAACTGAAGGGGCGTATTCGACTGGCTGTCATCAATCGGGATTTAGAAACATATGTGGGAAATCCGAATACGGACGACACACAACCATTAAACATCATCGATGCCGGCGGAGGGCAAGGTCAATTCGGATTATCCCTCGCGGCCCAAGGCCACTCTCTCACGTTGTGTGACATATCACAGTCAATGCTTGAACTAGCACGAGAAGAAGCAGAAAAACAAAAGCTCGACAATGTGTGCTTTATTCAAGAGCCGATACAATCACTCGCAAACCATATAGAACAACCCGCCGACTTACTCTTGTGTCACGCATTACTAGAGTGGATGACAGAACCTGAAAGTGCACTCCTCCACATTCACCAATGCTTAAAAGATGACGGCATCCTTTCCCTCGCATTTTTTAATCTCAACGCAATTATTTACAAAAATCTTTTACGCGGGAATTTTCTAAAAGTTGAATCGAATAACTACGTCGGCATGGAGGGTAGCTTAACCCCTATAAATCCGCTCGCTATCGAAAAGGTATTTAATTGGCTCGAAAAATATGGATTTGAAATTCTGTCCTACAGCGGCATTCGCGTTTTTCACGACTATATTGGCAATAAAGCGACACGAAACAGCCACCCAGACGTTCAAGTTGACATGGAATTAAAGTTCTCTCAACAAGAACCCTATCGCTCGCTTGGTCGTTACATTCACGTAGTAGCACAAAAACGTAACAAAAAATAAATATTACGGAAACCGATTAAGTCCCAGCCAAGCTAACAACTCATTTAAACCCGCTTTATTGTAACCAGCTCACAGATTTTATACGCGCAACAATTTTGTGTGACACTTCACTGCTATTCACGCAACTTTTTTATTGTGCCCATATCAATATGTAATAGTTCAACTACTATAAAAATAGTTTTTTACGTTGAGCCTATCACAGAGCTGTTGCGGGTATATCATGACAAAACAGTCACTCAATACCGACGCCACTTCAGAAAAAAACGGGAACGCTAAAAACAGCACTCAAGTTACCACGAACGAATATAGCGTCGGCCTTTACCTTTGTTTTTTTACTGTCGTTTTTACCGCCACTTATATTGCATTTTTATTTACCATCGGCACACCGGTCGATCATATCGATATCCTGGATATCGGATTTGAAGCGGGGTCTGTGCTGGTCGCTCTGCTCATGTTTATCATGATCAGTTTTTTCAAAGTCCATTTACATATTAAAGCTCCGCTCCTTGCAGGCTTATTTTGTATTGTTCTCGGCAGAACAACCCGCTGCATCGATGAAATTATCATCACAACCATTGGGCATTGGTCGGCTATCGGCAACGGGCTTGCGCTTATTGGCGAAATTTTGGTGGTGTACGCAGCGACACGCTGGATATTACAGGCCCACTATATCGCCATGACGGATAAGCTGACCCAGCTCTACAATCGCCACTACCTTGAACAAGCGTTCGAGCGAATGATCTTCTTTAAAGGGCGTGCGAGGCCAAAGTTAGCCCTGATCATGCTGGATATTGATGACTTTAAATCCATCAATGATCGCTACGGTCATGGCATTGGCGATGACGTATTAAAAATCATCGCCAACATATTGGAACGTAATACCCGAGAAAACGACATTGTTGCGCGGCTCGGCGGCGAGGAGTTTGAAATACTACTGCCCAATACTGATTTTGACACCGCCCTCACCTTTGCCGAACGCATACGCAGCGCTCTCGAAAAACACGAGCAGACGTTGGTGCCGAAAGTGACAGCGAGTATTGGTGTGACCATTTTTCAGGATGGCGATAACATCAAGAGTTTGCGACTGCGTGCCGACATCGCTGTATATGAGGCAAAGCGCAACGGTAAAAACCGCATAGAGGCATCAAAAGACCCTGACAGCACCCTAGCCTCAAAAGGCTGCGCTATGGGCCCAGAAAATAGCACGCCCTCATCACTTCACACCCCCCAGAAAAACACGGTTGAATTTAACAAAGCCGAGCTTGTCTAAAGGCCGTCCGAAACCAGTCGTCATACCCCAGGGTTATTTCGGCTCATCGGTATAGAACGCCGTCTAAGTGAAAGCATATCGACTATTATCAAGACACGGATACCCAAGCTAAGCGTGCCGAAGTCCTTTTCTTGCGGCTTCTTACAATGAAAAAATAAGACGCCATGACGCAACAAGGCCATAGTGCACTTGAATACCGTCTCACGCTTGGGCAAAATCATTTGCAACCCAGCCGCCAAGAGCTGGAAAACCCTTCAAGGTTGTCAATATATGTACAATCACGGCAATAGCTGTACGTTAAAAGCCATTTCTGGTGCCAGGTCTTCTCTATTTATCAGTGTTTTCTTCATTTCAATGCTTTCAGCATGTTCGCCCGATGGTGCTTCAAGCGGTGCCGGCGCGATAAAGAGTGCCGATGACAGTACGACGGTTGCTGAAAGCACGCCAGAATCCACCCATACGCCTAGTGCTGCAGCAGCGAAATACACCGAACAATGTCAAACACGCTACGATCAATCCAGCGCACTGTTTGCAGAGATTGTCGCCGGAAAACATGCAGAAACAGATGAAAAATTACTCACAAGTATCAACGAGCTAGATCGCCAACTGGATAACGCCCTAGGCAGTACCAGCTTATATAGCAACGTCCATCCCGATCAAAGCCTACGCGACGCTGCTGAAGCCTGCCAGAAACAGTATGTGGGCTTGCTCAGTGAGATTGGTTTATCACGGGAACTCTATGACCAAATCGCCAAAGTCGACACTCGTGAATTTTCTGCAGAAGACAAACGCTATGTGGAAAACCAATTACGTAGCCTACGCCGCTCTGGCGTAAATTTGGATAAGGAAAAACGCGATCAAGTCAAACAGCTCAATGAAGAAATTTTGTTGCTCGGTCAATCATTCAGTAAAAATATTCGCGACGATGTTCGCTCCATTCAGTTAGACTCCGTAGAACAGCTCACCGGACTACCACAAGACTATATTGCGGCGCATGCACCCGATACAGACGGCAAAATTACGATCACCACCAATTACCCCGATTATTTCCCCCTGCAACAATACGCTAAGAATGACGACACTCGACGCGCACTGTATATAGAATATAAACAGCGCGGCTATCCTGCCAACGAAAAGGTATTGAAAAACCTTCTCATCAAACGACACGGGCTCGCGACCACTCTGGGCTATAAAAACTACGCAGAATACATCACCGAAACCGTGATGATTAAGACCCCGGAAAACGCCGAAAACTTCATCAACAAAATAAATGACATCGCTGCTCCCAAAGCAACATTAGAATACAACGAGCTTCTCGCAAAACTTAAACTCGAAATGCCAAATGCCACTGCCGTTGGCGACTGGCAAAAGACGTACATATCCGACCAGGTAAAAAAAGAAAAATACCAAGTCGACTCACAAGAAATCCGTCAGTATTTTCCTTACAAGCATGTCAAACAAGGCATTCTCGACTTAGTCGAAACCATGTTCCAAGTGGAAATACGTCCATGGGAAACCGAGGTATGGCACCCAAGCGTTACCGCTCATGAATTAGTTGACCAAGGCAAAGTCATCGGGCGCTTCTATTTAGATATGCACCCACGCGAAGGGAAATATAAACACGCCGCCGCATTCAGTTTGCAAGAAGGAGTGAAAGGCATACAGCTTCCCATACACGCTCTCGTGTGCAATTTTCCTGGTGAAGCTTCCGGCGACGAGCTAATGGAACACAGCCAAGTCGAAACATTTCTGCATGAATTTGGCCATCTTCTACATGGTCAGTTCGGTGGCAACCAGAAATGGGTCGCCAATGCTGGCACTAATACCGAACGCGACTTTGTAGAAGCGCCATCACAAATGCTAGAAGAGTGGGTTTGGGATCCAGACACATTAAAAACGTTTGCCAAAAACCTAAAAGGCGAAATACTCCCCGACGACATGATTAAAAAGATGAATCGCGCCCGTGATTACGGCAAAGGCATTTTCACTAAACATCAAATGTACTATGCCGCAATTTCCTTAAACTTCTACAACCAAGACCCAGAACAGCTATCGATGGTTGATAAACTCAAAGAATTAAAGCCTCGCTATTCCAATTTTGGCTATGTCGACAATACCCACTTCCACCTAAGCTTTGGCCATCTATACGGCTATTCCGCCGCATATTACACCTACATGTGGTCACTCGTAATTGCCACGGATATGTTCAGTGAATTTAAAAAACATGGCCTACGCAATCCTGAAATTGCAGACCATTACCGAAGAACTATTTTGCAAGCCGGCGGTTCCAAAGACGCGGATCAATTAATAAAAGACTTTCTTGGCAGACCATATAGCTTTGACGCTTTTGCTGAAGACCTTGGAGTAAAAAAATAGTATGACGAATAAATTTTTATCAACGTTTCTAGTCTCTCTAATAGTATTTGGATGTATATCCTGTGGCGAAAAAACAAAAACACCTGTTCAAATTGGCAATGAAACCGGCATATTACACAAGGGAAATGGCTCTGAGCCGTCCGATGTGGATCCACACACAACAACCGGCATGCCTGAATATCACATTCAAATGGCAATTTTTGAGGGTTTAGTCGGCAAACATCCCAAGACACTAGAGATAATACCTGCGGTTGCAGAATCGTGGACCATATCCGACGACGGTTTGATTTATACCTTTAAAATCCGCGACAACGCAAAATGGTCTAACGGTGACAAACTCACCGCCCATGATTTTGTATACTCCTGGAAACGCGCACTGATGCCAGCGCTCGGAAATCAATATGCCTACTCCGTATATGTCATTAAGAATGCAGAAGCTTTCAATAAAGGCAAAATAAAAGACTTTGCCGATGTCGGCGTAAAAGCCCCCAACGACGATACGCTGGTTATTCAACTAGAAAATAAGACCCCTTACTTCCTTAAACTTCTTGATCATCACAGTATGTTTCCCGTTCATCAAAAAACCATCGAAGCGTTTGGCAAAATAGATGACCGCGGTACCTCGTGGACACGAGCAGAAAACTTTGTCGGGAACGGCGCCTTTACAATTAAAGACTGGATTCCCAATCAAATTTTATCCGTAAAGAAAAACCCTCACTACTGGGATTTCGCGAAGGTATCGCTTAATGAAATTCACTTTCACCCAGTAGAAAGTGAAGTTACAGAAGAGCATATGTTTCGAGCTGGACAACTTCATTTCACAGAAACATTAGCTATTGAAAAGATTGCCACCTACAAAAATAAAAAACCAGAAAACTTGTATTTAGAACCGTATTTCGGCACATATTTTTATCGACTAAATACAACTCACCCCCAACTTAAAGATGTCCGCGTTAGAAAAGCACTGGCCCTGGCGATAGATCGAAAAACCATTACGGAAAGAGTAACGAAAGGAAACGAACCCCCAGCATACAATCTGACACCTCCTAACACTCAAGGATTCACAGCCCAAGCAAAACTTAGCTATGACCCCGAAAAAGCAAAGCAACTCTTAAAGGAAGCAGGTTATCCCGAGGGCAAAGGATTCCAGCCTTTAGAAATCCTATATAACACCAGTGAAGGCCACAAAAAGATCGCACTCGCCATCCAGCAAATGTGGAAAAACACGTTAAACATTGACGTAACGTTATACAATCAGGAATGGAAAGTATTTTTGGACGCAGAGAGAACAATGAATTTCCAAATTACACGCGCATCCTGGATCGGAGACTACCTAGATCCCAACACCTTTTTGGATATGTTTGTCACAGATGGTGGCAATAACAAAACCGGCTGGTCTCACAAGCGATACGACGAACTGATCAGTCTTGCTGCGCAAGCAGATAACCAAGATGAACGATACCAATATTTTCAAGAAGCAGAGGAAATACTTGTCGAAGAGGTCCCTATCATCCCCATATACACCTATTCCGCTAAACACCTCATTTCGACGTCTGTTAAAGGTATTCACACAAACATTTTAAACTTTAGACCCTATAAATATATTTCCCTTGAGCGCAATTAGGTTCTCTTGTGTTTAAGTTTCTTATATTTCGTTTCATCCAAGCCATACCGGTATTGCTGCTAGCCATTACCATTACTTTTTTTATGGTACATGCTGCACCTGGTGGTCCATTCGATGAAGATCGCACGGCACCGCCAGAAGTCATCAAAAGCTTAAACGCTCGCTATAATTTAGACGCACCGCTTTACGAACAATACTTTGATTATTTGACTCAACTAGCGAAAGGAGATTTTGGCCCCTCCTTTAAATACCCAAACCGATCAGTCAACGAAATGATCACATCGGGGTTTCCCGTTACTCTGGAATTAGCTTGCTACGCGATTTTACTAGCGCTCGCTATCGGCATTCCCGTTGGTATTTTTGCTTCGCTAAAGCCCAACTCTTTGCAAGACTATATTCCTATGTCTATATCTATGCTGGGGATATGCTTACCATCATTCGTTTTAGGTCCTCTGCTCGTACTTATTTTTGGTATTTGGTTAGAGCTTTTACCCGTTTCGGGTTGGGGCTCGCTTTCCGGTGATAAAATACTTCCTACGATCACCTTAGGATCTACATATGCCGCGTACATCGCCAGGATTACACGTGGAGGCATGCTGGAGGTCCTTTCAATGGATTATATTCGTACAGCACATGCCAAAGGACTAACCCCCGCCTATGTAATACTCAAACATGCTCTGCGCGGCGGCACAACACCCGTGGTCACCTTCTTAGGACCTGCCATAGCTGGGCTTATCGGTGGCTCATTTGTCGTAGAAACTATTTTTCAAATACCAGGATTAGGACGCTTTTATATTCAAGCCGCATTCAATCGAGACTACACGATGGTTCTCGGTACAACCATATTTTTTGCCGCGCTAATACTGCTTTTTAATTTACTCTCAGACGCTATTTTAGTGTGGCTTAACCCCAAACTACGCAAAGATTCATCAAACACTTTATGACAGAGATAAAACTAGAAAAAGGCTCCTCACTCTGGCATGACGCCTCGCTACGACTGCGAAAAAACAAATTAGCGATGGCGGGGCTCTGCTTTATATCTCTGGTCGCTGTCATTTCATTATTTACGCCACTAATAACGCCCTATTCATACGAGACACAAGATCTCTTTCTTGGTGCTACACCGCCCTCTCATGAGCACTGGCTAGGCACAGACGTACTCGGCCGAGATCTATTAACACGGCTCATGTACGGCAGCCGAATTTCGCTGGCGGTTGGGCTAATCGCAACAACCGTAGCATTACTCATTGGTGTAACCTGGGGGGCCACCGCTGGATTCCTGGGTGGAAAGGTTGACGCCGTGATGATGCGAATTGTGGATATTCTTTACGCATTGCCATTTTCTATTTTCATCATTTTATTAACCGTAGTCTTCGGCCAAAGTCTTCTCTTACTTTTCCTCGCGATTGGCGCAGTGGAGTGGCTGACTATGGCGCGAATTATTCGCGGCCAAGTGCTCTCACTCAAAAAACAAGAGTTTGTCGAAGCTGCCACCGCAATTGGGCTTTCGCGCTGGCAGATTATTCGCCGACATTTAATCCCAAACGCACTCGGCCCAATCATTGTGTACACCACGCTGACGATTCCCAGCGTTATTTTATTAGAGTCCTTTCTTAGTTTTTTGGGCTTGGGCATACAACCACCACAAAGCTCCTGGGGCTCGCTTATTTCTTACGGTGTGGAAACCATGGAAGAGTATCCTTGGCTGCTTATTTACCCAGGGCTGGTCTTATCCATAACGCTTTTCTCACTTAATTTTTTGGGCGATGGGTTACGCGATGCACTCGACCCACGCGTATCTAAGGATTAATGTGATGAGCGTACTTTCGGTAAAAGATCTCACTGTTTCCTTTCATTCCCGCGAAGGCAGAAGCGTTGCAGTAGAAAATGTTAGCTTTGATTTGGAAGAAGGTGAAATACTCGGCATTGTCGGCGAATCCGGCTCAGGAAAATCCGTCACTTGCTATAGCTTGCTAGGGCTTATTCCGTGCCCGCCAGGAAAAGTTGATTCCGGCACAGCCATGCTAGGTGATCAAGATTTATTGGCGCTCGACACAAAAGCCCTACGCAAAGTACGCGGCAAACGTATCAGCATGATATTCCAAGATCCAATGACCTCATTAAACCCGTTTATGACCATTGGCAATCAAATCATTGAATCCATCAGCATTCACGAAAAGCTCGGAAAAAAGGAAGCACGGCAACGGGCGATTCACGCGCTGGAAGAGGTCGGGATCCGAGACGCGGAAGAACGCATCGATAGCTACCCTCACGAATATTCCGGCGGTATGCGGCAACGCGTTATGATCGCCATGGCGCTAGCTACCGAGCCCGAGATTTTAATCGCGGACGAACCCACCACCGCACTCGATGTCACCATTCAAGCCCAGATTTTAGAATTACTTGCCGACATTCAACGTAAACGAAAGCTCTCCATTATATTTATCACTCATGATCTGGCTGTCATTCATAGTATCGCTAATCATATTGTTGTGATGGAAAAAGGCCATATCGTTGAACGCGGCACACCAGATGCCATTTTTAAATCGCCTCAGCATCCCTACACTCAAAAGCTTATCTCTGCGATCCCCACCACAGGAAAATTGAGCGACAACCAATCCAACGAGCATTTCCTACTCGATATCAAAAATTTGCATACCACCTTTCACGACACAACAGGCCCATTCTGGAACAGGAAGAAAACCAAAGTGAAAGCAGTCAGTGATATTTCGCTACAAATAAAACAAGGCGAGATTGTTGGCTTAGTAGGGGAATCTGGATCGGGAAAATCTACGCTCGGTCGCAGCATTATGCGACTAGTCGAATCCGAGTCTGGCGAAATCCTAATGGAGAATAAAAATCTTTTAACACTGACAGATCATGATTTAAAGGAGGCGCGGCGTAACTTTCAAATGATATTCCAGGATCCCTACGCATCGCTTAACCCGCGAATGACGGTATTCAATACCCTTGCCGAACCACTACTGACACACAAGCTCGTCGAGAAAAACAAACTCGAAGAACATATCAATATCCTCATGGATGAAGTCGGGCTAGACCGCCGCTTTGTTCGAAAATATCCGCACGAATTTTCAGGAGGGCAACGCCAGCGTGTTGCGATTGCCCGTGCGCTGGCCTTAAAACCAAAACTGGTCATTGCTGATGAGCCGGTATCCGCACTCGACGTAACGATCCAATCGCAAGTCTTGGATTTGTTACTCCGCCTTACAAAGCAATACCAACTTACGATGCTATTTATCTCTCACGACTTATCCGTCGTGCGTTATATTTGCGATCGTGTAGCGGTGATGAAAGCGGGTGAGCTTGTCGAAATTGCCGACACGGAAACTTTATACAACTCGCCACAACACGAATACTCCCAGAAACTGCTCTCTGCAATTCCGAGAATCCAATAGACTGGGTATAAAAACTATTCCATACGTTCTATTTTGAAAGGTTCCAACTCAACACCTTGAACCCGACTACCGAATAGATAAACGCTGCCTTTGTATCGATGATCTCCAACGGAAGAAAACTCAAATCCATACTGACGCCGCAATGTAAACAATGAGCGTGATGAGCGCCTTAGCGATATTCCTTTTAAGATAACCGTTTGATCAAGTAACTGGACCCCCTCTTTATCACAATACTGCTTGGCGGCATTCCTAGCCGTATAGCTAACATTGCTATGCTGCCATATAAAATAGGCAATGATTGCCAATGGCGCAGCTAAAAAAAGATCTGTAATCGTCATGGTCTTATTATGCGCGGCAGGCGCTTCTGTAACATTAAGGTTTGAGAATTGATACTCGGCTCACTCGATTATATTTAGGGACTTCCCAATTTCTGAAAACACCTCAACTGCGGCGCTCAATCTCGCTTCACTGTGTGCTGCACTCATCTGTGTGCGAATTCTAGCTTGGCCATTAGGCACAACGGGATAACTGAAAGCCATGGCATAAATACCTTTCTGCAATAGCCTCTCTGAGAATTCACTCGCCTTTTTTGCATCACCAATCATAACAGGAATAATAGGGTGGTCAGCACCAGCGAGGGTAAAACCAGCTTCAGTTAATGCTGTTCTAAAAAATTGGGTATTGTCATGAAGCTGCCGTCTAAGGCTGGGCGCATTTTCCGCCAGCTCGATGGCTTTAATACTGGCGGCCGTGATACTCGGCGCCAAAGCATTAGAAAATAAATACGGACGGGAGCGCTGTCGTAGCCATTCGACAATTGGTTTACTCGCAGCCGTATAACCGCCACTCGCACCACCTAGGGCTTTTCCGAATGTGCCTGTTAGAATATCTACGCGAGACATCACTTCATGATATTCATGCGTCCCTCGCCCACACTCACCTAGCAAGCCCACAGCATGACTATCATCCACCATAACCAATGCATTATATTTTTCAGCAAGATCACAAATACTGGGTAGATCTGCAATCACACCATCCATGGAAAACACACCGTCGGTCACAATTAGCCGATAACGGGCTGACTGTGATTTTTGCAAGCATGCCTCTAACTCATTCATATTGTTATTGGCGTAGCGCATACGTTTCGCCTTACACAAACGTACACCATCAATAATGGAGGCGTGATTAAGTGCATCAGAAATTACTGCGTCCTCTTCACCCAAAAGCGTTTCAAATAAACCGCCGTTTGCATCAAAACAACTGGAGTAGAGAATGGCATCTTCCATTCCTAAATAGCTGCTGAGTTTATCCTCCAATTGTTTATGCAGCGTTTGTGTCCCACAAATAAACCGTACGGACGCCATACCAAAACCAAATTCATCCATACTCGTCTTTGCGGCTTGAATAAGCTCTGGGGAATTTGCTAACCCAAGATAGTTGTTAGCACAAAGGTTGAGCATCTCTCGGCCACCAACAGACACATCACCACATTGAGGAGAACTCAAAGCGTGTTCTGTCTTAAACAAACCTTGACGCCTTAACTCACTCAACGACTCAACCAAAGCCGTCTCAAGATCGCTTTGCATCTTACCCGCCATACTCTGACCTCGTAATTTTGCGACACCTGTATTCGCAATAGTGTTTTATATCCACCGCAGTCATCCAAATTCGACCCTGCCGAGTAAAAAGAATTAAAAGAGCCGGATTATGATCAAATCACACAATATCCCAAGCCCTATTATGACACCAGTAACACTCCTTAAAGTGATCAATTTTATAATATTCCAATGCATTTGGTTTGCGTGTGTTCTAGGTGGAAATGAGTATTTGGCACTATCGATTGCGCTCATCGCGTTACATTTCACTTTATCGTCCACTCGCAAGAAAGACCTACAAGTAATGGTAGTGATCACTCTGATAGGCGGAGCATGTGACCTCACCTTGCGCCTCACAGGTGTCCTGGTATTTGATACCACACTCATTCCGTTGTGGTTAGTTGTCTTGTGGAGCGGTTTCTCTTTAACACTGACCCATAGCTTGGAATGGCTTAGCCGATCCCCTAGAACACTTCAAAGCGGTTTGGGGGCTATCGGCGGAGCGGCGAGCTATTTTGCTGGCTACACGTTTGAAGCGGTAAGCTTTTCATACAACATACTGCCAACCCTGAGCATAGTCTTTGTTCTTTGGGGCTCGCTCATCCCTACATTTTATTTGCTGGTCAATCGTTATGCGTACGCGGAATAATGTTGTCTTAACCTTACTTACCGCCCTGGCGTTTTCCTGGGCACATAGTGACGAGCACCCCACGCTCGATTTACAGCTGGTTGGTGAAGGCGTCATGTCCTTCGCCGTATGGGACATCTACAACGCACGGCTATATTCTAAAACCGGCACCTTTGACCCCTCCAAAGAATATGCGCTGGAACTTATTTATTTTAAAAATATAAAAAAAACACGCCTAGTGAAAGAAACCCAAACGCAACTCAAAGGACTCGATTTTGATCAACACCCGAACTACTCCGTATGGATAGAAATGCTGTATAGCATTTGGCAAGACGTTGCTAAAAATGATGCGATTACTCTGAAGGTAAAACCCAACAAAACATCCGAGTTTTACTTCAACAATACACTCTTGGGAAAGGTTGATGACCCCGATTTTTCCCTAGCCTTTTCCAGTATATGGCTTTCACCAGAAACCTCCCGACCAAAACTACGAAAAAAATTACTGGGCACACCCTCCTCAGACTTAAACAATACAGAGATAGACAAAAGATGAAGCCGTATAACATCGTACTTTATATTTTATTATGTATAGGTATCACTGCCTGTGGGCAAGCCCCCATTCAAAGCTATACAAACTCAAAACCGACTCTCAATTTGCGTGAATTTTTTAACGGGGATTTGGTTGTATACGGTATCTTGCAAGATAGGAAGGGGAAGGTAACCCGAAAATTCACCGCCACTATTGACGCTCGCTGGGAGGGTAACGCCGGCTATTTAAATGAAGTGTTTTTCTTTGATGACGGCACACAAGACACGCGCAACTGGGTACTTCAAGAAGACGCCCAAGGAAACGTAACCGGCACCGCCGGCGATGTTGTTGGAATAGCGAAAGGGCAACTTAATGGATCAACACTGCACTGGCGCTATACCCTTGCAATCCCTTATAAGAACAGCACACTTAACGTCGCCATTGATGATTGGCTCTATCTCGTAACACGGGATAGATTACTCAATAAAAGCGTACTCAAAAAATGGGGCTTTAGGGTAGGAGAACTCACCCTCGTCATAGAAAAACAAGAACCAGCAATACTCCCAGCAAGTTAGCTCGCTGGGGACTGACCACTTCTGTTAACTGAGAAATCCACGACGTTGTTTGTGCGTTTCTGACGTGTGGTAATAATTTCCTGCGCTTGCTGATCAGACATAACGCGAAACAATGGTGAGAGCCGCTCAATTGCTGCATCAATCTGACCCGCAATCGCCAACTGATTACCAGAATTAATTTGCTCTAATAAATGGTCAATGGAAAGCGAACGACGCGCTTCTTCTTCAAGTTGCTTGCGATAATCTTCCAACGTCAATTCGCAAATCTGACTAGCACCCGCCGCAGAAGCATTTTCTAGCGCGGCAATGGAAAGACCAATTAAGGTATTTGCATCGAGATCGCTATCGACCTGAACTGCACTGACACCAATAGAAACGGTGATTTTGATGCGTTTACCGTCGAGCTTGGCTTTAAGCGTTTCGATGGTATGACAAATGCGATTCGCCATTTCCATGGCATTTTCGGTTAAGGCCATAGGCATAGATACGACATACCTTGCCAAACTCACACGGGAAATACTGTCTTCTTTACGGAAGGTATCTTCCAAGACTTTTGCCACACGCTTAATCACTTTTTCCGTACCTTCACGACCAATACGAACAAAGAGATCTTTATAGTGATCGACTTCTATGGCGATCATCGTAAGATTCGATTCATGACGCGCAGCAAAAGAAAGCTCTTTATCAAGCTGCAAATTTAAACCACGATAGTTGAGTAGACCTGTTAACTCGTCAATTGTGGCATTTTCTTTTAGGGAACGGGTTTGCTCACGGAATTTCGCATAAGAACGTGCACGGGCTTTAATGTCTGTGGCGTTAAATGGCTTGGTCACAAAATCCGTAGCGCCAAGAGAAAACGCTTTTTGCTTGGCAGACTCGGGATTACCAGCTCCCGTGGCAACAATAACGGGTAACTCCCGAATGTTTTCATCGGTATGGGAGCGAACAGCCTCAAGCAATTCAAAGCCATCCATTTCAGGCATCGCAAGGTCGGTAAACACGACATGAATATCAGGGTCGCGCTCAATGATTGATAAGCCATCTGCGCCATCCACGCCTAGAATGACATCAAAATCATCATCAAACATGCGCGTCGCTGCAACACGTACAACGCGTGAATCATCTATAACCAGAACTTTTATCTTGTGCGTATTCGCCATGCCCACTGCAACCTCTTCTTGCATTAATACAAGCCGTATCTACTGAAGCCTATACCACTTATCAGCAGCAATCCAGATCTCCCAGACATTGATTAAAAACTAGACGACAAGTGGTCTTTTTTAACGACGAAAATCGCCGCAAAGCCAGTGGATTCGCTCAATTCGCTAAAAAATAGCGGAACTAAGAAACCGTAAAAAAATGGGGATATAGCGCAAAGAAATGAAAGAAAGGAAATGGCTAACAACCGAAGCTAAGCACCCCAATTGTTAGATCACGAAACCGCTGAATACGCAGCGATTCCGCAGGAGAGGAGTTAATGAACCTCTGTAGAAGCGCCCGCTTGCTCTTCCGCTTTTTTCGCGTCAGCAATTGATTTTGCATACAAGGCTTCAAAATTAACCGGTGGCAACATCAGTGGTTGAAAGCCACCACGAACGGCAAGGCTATCCACCGTTTCACGTGCATATGGGAACAAGATGGATGGGCAAGTAGACGATACAACCTGCTTTACTTGCTCGGTGTTTAGACCGGAGATAAAGAAAAGGCCCGCTTGGTGTACTTCTACCAAGAACATAACGTTCTCTTCTTGCTTAACCGTAATCGTAAGATGTAAAACCACTTCATAGTGATTATCGCCGACCTTATCGACCTTAGTGTGCAAGTCTTGGGTTAAGGCTGGTTTTGCATTTGAGCGGGCATTGATTCCCATGGGGGATTCAAACGACACGTCCTTCAAATAGATACGCTGTAAAGCGAACTGGTTTTTTGCCGCTTGCTCTTGGCCTTCTGCGGCTTCGGTTTTTTCTTCTGTCATAGGGTAATGCTCAACTCAAATAATACGTAATGAATGATAGGTGGGGGAAGAAGACGCCTTTTTCAAGCGCTACCAATTAAGGCTTACCCAAGACGGCTAAAAAAGTATTTTCTCTCGAAGACCTAAGTAGCAAGCAGTAAATCTAACTGTCCCACACTATCTAATGCGGTCAATTCGTCGCAACCGCCAATATGTTTTTCACCAATCCAAATCTGCGGCACTGTATGCTGCCCAGACTTTTGTGCAAGCTCTTTGCGCCCTTGCCTATCGCCATCCATAGCAATCTCGGTATATTCCGCACCCTTGCTTTCTAAGAGCGCTTTAGCGCGGTAGCAGTAGCCACAATATTGCGTGGTATAAATGGTTATTTCCGGCACGACTTCGTTAACCTTTAACCACAGGCAGGTTTTGCCCAGACCATTCAGCCATACCACCTTGCATACGACTAACGTTAAACCCTGCTTCACGAAGTGCTTTCACACCGGCACCAGAATGCTGACCCATTTTATCGACCACAACGATGGTTTTAGATTTGTGCTTGTCTAGCTCAGTCGCGCGCGTGGCGATCTTTTGGTGTGGGATATTGATCGCATCAACAATATGCCCCGCCTTGTATTCACTGCTCTCACGAACATCGACGATGACCGCTTCACCTTGATTGACCAAGCGTGTCAATTCATGAAACGTCAGTGCTTTGCCGTTACGCTTGCCTTCCACCACAATTAACGCCGTCGCAAGTATCGCCAACGCGGATACCAATAACCATTGCTCAGCCAAAAATACCATTACATCCACAAGAAATCGCCCTTTCTAACGATAAAAAACGGGCGGGAGTATACATCAATATGCGCAATTTCGCTGCGCGAACACAGCCGATGTGAAGCATTTACGTTCCTTTCCCATAAGGACCTTAACCGGATAGTTATTGCTGCATCACTAGGGCTGCGCGTAAAATGACGCCGCGAAACCCTTCACCTTGGGTTTCGCGCTACCTCTGAACCTAACCGGAATCTCACATGACTGACGTAAAACGGCCTGTAGCCCTGATTATTCTCGATGGATTTGGCTATTCAACTACTGACAAATACAACGCGATCAACGCTGCAAACGCGCCGGTATGGCAGTCCATATGGCAAAACCAACCCAAAACCACGATTGGCACCTCCGGTATGGCCGTTGGTTTACCAGAAGGCCAAATGGGAAATTCAGAAGTGGGGCACATGACCCTCGGCGCAGGCCGCGTTGTCTATCAAAACTTCACCCGAATCAACAAAGCCATAAGCGACGGTGACTTTTTTGAAAACAGCGCTTATTGCGCAGCAATAGATAAAGCCGTCAGTAACGATAAAGCCGTCCATATTATGGGTTTGCTCTCCGAAGGCGGTGTCCACAGCCATGAAGCTCACATCTTTGCCGCTATGGAACTGGCCGCAAAACGCGGTGCCAAGAAGCTCTATTTACACGCATTTTTAGATGGCCGTGACTGCCCACCGCGCAGTGCAACCCCTTCAATTCAGCGCGCAGAAGAAAAATTCACCGAGCTAAAAGTAGGCAGAATCGCCTCGGTATGCGGTCGCTTCTTCTCGCTCGATAGAGACAACCGCTGGGACAGAGTGCAGGCCGCCTATGATGTCATGACGGAAGCTAAGGCCGAGCACAGTGCCGCATCGGCAATGGAAGCCCTTAACGCAGGATATGAGCGTGACGAAAACGATGAGTTCATCAAGGCCACCGTCATCACTGATGCGGAAGGTAAAGGCGTGGAGATGGAAAACGGCGATAGCGTTATCTTTATGAACTTTCGCCCTGACCGCGCGCGCCAAATCACCAACGCTTACGTCGATGACAACTTTGATGGTTTCGTACGTAGCAAACGGCCACAGCTTGGCGATTTTGTAATGACCACGGAATACAGCGCCGATATAGACACCCCCTGCGCCTATCCACCCGAAGACGTCGTCAACTCCTTTGGCGAAGTCTTGCAAAACCAAAACAAAACACAGTTGCGCATTGCGGAAACCGAGAAATACGCACACGTCACCTTCTTCTTTAGCGGCGGCCAAGAAGCGGAATACGGCGGCGAAGATCGCATTCTCGTCCCTTCACCGAAAGTCGAAACCTACGACTTACAACCCGAGATGAGCGCCTTTGAAGTGACAGACAAACTTGTGGAAGCCATCGAATCCAAAAAATACGATGCCATCGTATGCAACTACGCAAACTGCGACCAAGTTGGCCACACAGGCATGTATGACGCCGCGGTGAAAGCCGTAGAAGCAGTCGACCAATGCTTAGCGAAAATTTTTGAAGCCCTGAAAAAAGTAGATGGCGAAGCCTTGATCACCGCAGACCACGGAAACGTGGAAGAAATGTATGACGAAGCTTCTGGCCAACCGCACACACAACATACAACCTTGCCGGTTCCCCTCGTCTACGTAGGCGACAAAAATATCACTCTCGCCGATGGTGGCAGCTTGGCGGATATCGCGCCCTCGATGCTGGCCCTAATGGGGGTTGAACAACCGACGGAAATGACGGGGCGCAGTTTGATCAAGGTGTAGAGATTACGCTCACCCTCCCCTCACTCATCGGTCCGATTTTACGATTCGCCGAAAATTAACTTCGCCATGGATGGCTGAAGCCCCCACAAACATTTCTATTTCACCACCTGCGCGTTATCATCCCTTCTCAATAAAATTAATAAGTGTCGACAGAGATTCCCTATGCGGCCCAGCGCTCTACGTTTTACGCCTTCTTTATCGAACAAGACTCGGTGCACTTTACCTAGAAGCCTTTTCTGTTTCGTTTTCACTGCGTTAACAATGCTGTCGCTTTCGGCAAATGCTGCGAAAACCGACCAAGAGAAGGAGCTGGAAAAGCTTCGTCAAACCATCAATTCACTCAAGAAAGAATTGGCATCCACCCGCTCCAGTCGCGACGAGATAAATAAGACGCTGGAGAAACAAGAAAAGAATATCGGCGAACTGAGTAAAAAAGCGCGTAAAATAGAAGGCGAGCTAAAAGACCGACAACAAAAACTCAAAGATCTTCGAGATGAGCGCAGCCAACTAAATGATAAAAAGCGCCACCAAGAAAGTTTAGTCGGCGATTACATTAACGCCGCTTATCGACTTGGCCAGCAAGGTAATCTGCGACTTCTCCTCAATCAAGAAGACCCGTCTCGGGTGTCCCGCAATCTTCGCTATTACGATTACTTCGTGCAGGCGCGAGCAGAAAAGATCACGCAATACCTAACGACTATCGATCGTATAAATAGCATCGAACCCGAAATTGCTTATGAGACGGAAAAAGTACGCCAAAACTTTGCGTCTTTGAACACCCAGAAAAGCAAGCTGCAAGATGCACAAAGCTCCCGCAGAAAACTCCTTGCTTCACTCAATGAACGCATCAATAGCCAAGACAAAAAACTTCGTTCAAAAATGGAGGATCGTCGCCAACTTCAAAAGTTGTTAGCAAAAGTAATTGAGAACATATCCGACATTCACTTTAAAGGTAGCGAAACGAGCTTTGCTAGCCTGAAAGGAAAGCTGCCTTGGCCCACAAAAGGAAAAGTGGTGAATCGTTTCGGCTCCAGCCGTATCGCCAATAAGATGAAGTGGGAAGGCATGTTAATTTCATCGAATACAGGCGACCCTGTTCAGTCCGTTCATTACGGGCGCGTAATTTTCTCTGACTATTTACGTGGCCATGGTCTATTGATTATTGTTGACCACGGCACAGGTTTTATGAGTCTTTACGCTCACAACCAAGCACTCTACAAAGAGCTTGGCGAGTGGGTTGAACAAGGCGATATTATTGCCTCCGTAGGCAATAGCGGTGGCCAACACAACTCTGCCCTATACTTTGAACTACGATATAACGGCAAACCCACCAACCCTCAACGTTGGTTGCGACGCGCTTAACGATAAATACTATAACTCTGCCAATCTCTTCAGGAGCTTCCTTTGAAAATCCCTGCTGGTTTACGCCCTATTTCGAGCTTTGTTAGCCTTTGCCTTCTTTCATCCATTGCCTTGGGCGAAACAGAAGACAAAGAAACTGCGCCATCTAACATCAGCGTTTTACCGCTTGAAGATCTTCGCGTATTCACACGCGCCTACGATCATATTCGCAAGTCATACGTGAAAGACATTGATGACAGCACCCTCTTGGAATACGCCATTCGCGGCATGCTTGATGAGCTAGATCCGCACTCCTCCTATTTAGATGCATCTTCGTTTGAAGACTTACAAGTTAACACCACCGGCGAGTTTGGTGGGCTCGGCATAGAGGTCGGCATGGAAGACGGCTTTATTAAAGTCATCTCCCCCATTGATGACACCCCCGCCGCACGCGCAGGGGTAGAAGCTGGCGATTTGATCATCAAACTGGACGACGTCTCTGTTAAAGGCTTAAGCCTGGACGAAGCCGTCGAGAAAATGCGTGGCCCAAAGGGAAGCAAACTCACTATCACTATCGTACGTGAAGGGGCCGACCGTCCTTTTGATATCACACTAGAACGGGACACCATAAAAGTACGCAGTGTACGTGCCGAAATAAAAGAAGATGATTTTGCCTATATTCGCGTTGCTCAGTTCCAATTACATACGGGTGCCGATGTCGCCAAGGAATATAAGAAACTCGCCAAGAAAAACCCTGACCTCCAAGGCGTGGTGCTCGATTTACGCAACAACCCAGGCGGCGTACTGCAAGCCTCTGTTGAAGTCGCCGATCATTTCCTAGAAAAAGGCTTAATCGTTTATACCGAAGGCAGACAAGCCGATTCGAATTCTCGCTTTGAAGCCACTGAAGGGGATATCACAGAAGGCTTACCTATCGTCGTATTAATAAATGATGGCTCTGCTTCTGCCTCGGAGATCGTTGCGGGTGCGCTACAAGATCATGGTCGCGCACTTATTTTGGGGACGCAAAGTTTCGGCAAAGGCTCTGTTCAATCGATCATCCCCATCACCAACGAGCGCGCACTCAAACTCACTACGGCCTTATATTTTACCCCGAAAGGCCGCTCGATACAGGCTGAAGGCATCGAGCCGGACATTCCCGTTGAGCGTGTCAAAGTCACCGCCGTTCGACAAAAATCAGGCATAAACGAAGCCGGCCTAAGCGGCCACTTAGAGAACACAAAACACAAAGAAAGCGGGACAAAGAACAGCACCACAGAGAACACCGCCCTTCAAAATACCGATAGCCAACTCTATGAAGCGATCACCATGCTACGAGGGCTTAACCTCTTAAAGCGCAGGGCGCAGCAACAAATTGTGGCGCCGGAAAGTACAGATAACTAAACGCTCATGAAAAACCTAATCCTAATCGCCATCATTGCTTTTGGAGGCTTCCAGGCTTGGAAGAAGTTTGGTGGCTCCCTACCCCCAATGTACGACGAACCCTATATAGCGGTGTATGGGCGGGATTCCTGCGGATATACCAATAAAATGCTCTCCGAGCTTCAACAGTCCGGAGCTAATTACCACTATTTTGTCGTTGATGATCAATCCATTGCAGATACCTTGCACACCAGAATGGAATCTTCAGGCATATCCACTCGGAGATACAATTTGCCCGTTATAGACGTAAACGGTCGAATGTCTGTAAGACCTGAATTTCAAGACGTCATAAGTGAATACAATGAAACACTTTAATAATGGACTCGCTCATGAGCCCAACGAAAGGTAGCCTCAAACGCCTCAGCTTACTTATTTTGGTTAGCTGTTTAGTTACCCCCTTCTTCAGCGCTCAATCCGAAGACCTTATGGAATCCTTTCCTGAGGCAGCGCTGCGGGCAAAAATCTCCATCATTATTGATGATCTCGGCTACGGGTATAAACCTGCCCTGGGCTTTACCGATTTGCCCTACCCGATTACGCTCGCCATCATTCCTTTTACGCCATACGGGCGTGATATCGCTGCACTCGCCAAAAACCTTCAGAAGGAAGTAATGCTCCACGCCCCGATGGAAACCATGGGCCGCGGTAAATGGGAAGCAGGGCTAACAGTGGATATGGACGAAATCGAAACGTTTACGACCATCAACGACATGCTATCCGACATTCCCCATGTTCAGGGCGTCAACAACCATGGTGGGAGCCGACTCACACAAGATAGAGATCGAATGAGCTGGATTATGAGCTTCCTCGCCGAGCGAGAACTGTATTTTGTGGATAGCAGAACAATCGCCTCCAGTATCGCCGAAGAAGCCGCGCGGAACGCTCAAATAGCCTACAGTGCGCGGGATGTGTTTTTAGACAATGACAAATCTCCAGAACTCATCCGAGAACAACTGCATAAACTTCAAACCATCGCTCTTGAACAAGGTCGAGCTATCGGCATTGGTCACCCCTACGCAGAAACGCTCGAAATTCTGACCGAAGAACTCCCTCTACTTAACCAGCAGGGCATAAAGCTGGTGAAAGTATCTGAGCTCCTCGATAAAAACCCCTCAAATTTTGGCGCCGTTACCAACAAAAAAAGCGTATTGGCTCACACCCCAAACAGGTACTAGACCGCAATATTCGTGATATCCACCCAATATGTGAATATTTCAGACGAAACGCCGTTGAAAAAACCAACAAAAACAGTAACAATTCGCGAATTGGATGTGCACAAACCGATAGAAAGGCTATACTTTGATCAAAACGGATGTCGCTTTGATCGTTTTTGTGTGTTGAGCAGTATCCTTTTTAGAACCGACCCTTCAGATATTGAAACGCAAGAAAGCGCAAAATATCTAGCACTAGGGCCTAACAGAAGTAATTGGTTACGGACCGTAATTTCAGAGGAAGTATTATGGCTATGAACAGAACAGGCGAAAACGGAAACTGCCCAGGTAGATCAAAACGCTTTTTTAAGAAGGCTGATTATTGGTACTACACCACACGCGAAGGCGTAGATATTGGCCCATTCGATAGCTTGAATGAAGCTGAGACAGGTGTCAGCGACTTTATCGATTTTATCATCCATGCCGAGCCAGGCGTGGTTGAGACCTTAGAAAGATACGGCAAAGCGGCTTAAATCTTTTTACTTGAGCGCCTCCCGCAACAGGCGCTTAACGAAGCTCTACACTGTGGTCAGTCCTTCCTGACCACAATTCCTTTCTCCGCCATAAATTCCTTTGCTTCCGGTACATTGTGCTGGCCAAAGTGAAAAATGCTGGCTGCGAGTACCGCATCCGCACCACCTTCCACAACACCATCGACCAAATGCTGCAAGTTTCCAACGCCACCTGAAGCAATAACAGGCACCGGCACTGCATCGGCAATAGCTCGTGTAACACCAAGATCAAAACCGTCTTTCGTGCCGTCGCGATCCATACTGGTCAACAATATTTCACCCGCGCCGTTGTCGGTCATTTTTACTGCCCACTCAACCGCGTCGATTCCGGTCGGCTTTCGCCCCCCATGCGTGAAGATTTCCCAACGGTCTTTTTCGCCAGGAGCACTCACCTTCTTCGCATCAATCGCAACGACGATACATTGCGAACCAAAGCGTTCTGCTGCTTCCTTCACGAAGTCAGGATCTTTGACCGCCGCCGAGTTAATCGAAACTTTGTCGGCCCCAGCATTGAGCATATTCCGAATATCTTGCAAGGTGCGAATACCGCCGCCAACGGTTAAGGGAATAAATACTTCTGCCGCGATTTTTTCAACCGTGTGCACCGTAGTATCACGGGCTTCATGGCTGGCAGTAATATCCAAAAAAGTAATTTCGTCGGCGCCCTGCTCGTTGTATTTTTTCGCTACCTCAACAGGATCACCCGCATCACGAATATCGACAAACTGAACACCTTTTACAACGCGCCCTTTATCGACATCTAAACAGGGAATTATGCGTTTTGCTAAAGCCATGTTGACTACCCAGCCTTTCCGTCACAGTAGGTTTGTGCTTCGACGATATCGAGCGTACCTTCATAAATTGCCCGACCTGTAATCGCACCCATAATACCGGCTTTCTCTTGATCCACCAGCGCACGAATATCATCCATATTGGTAATACCGCCAGAGGCAATAACAGGAATTGGTGACGCTTGCGCCATTTCAACGGTGGCTTCTACGTTAACGCCTTGCATCATGCCGTCACGCGCAATATCGGTATAGACAATGGATGACACACCGTCATCAGCAAAACGTTTTGCCAACTCGGTTGCCTTCACTTCAGAAACTTCGGCCCAGCCATCTGTTGCTACAAAACCATCTTTTGCATCCAACCCTACGATCACATGCCCAGGAAAAGCCTTACATGCTTCCGCCACAAAAGCCGGTTCTTTTACCGCCTTGGTGCCGATAATAATGTAGTTCACACCAGCTTCAAGGTAATGAGAAATCGTATCGAGCGAACGTATCCCTCCGCCGATTTGAATAGGCAAATCTGGGTATGCTTTCGCAATATCTGTGACCACTTCACCGTTAATCGGTTTACCATCAAAAGCACCATTAAGGTCGACAAGATGTAAACGACGTGCGCCTTTGGCAACCCATTGCTCAGCCATTTCTACGGGCTTATCCGAAAAGACGGTGGAATCGTCCATCAAACCTTGGCGTAAGCGCACACATGCGCCGTCTTTTAAATCAATTGCAGGTATAACGATCATGAATCTGTTTAAACTCTTTAGTTGTAATGTTAGTTTTAACGTTGGTTGTATCGTTTTAAAGTTGGCTTTTAAGCTGCTTTTCGCTTAGGAATATTGCGCTAACACGTCCCATCCCACTGAACGAAATTCTTCAATAATTGCAGACCGTGGGTGTGACTCTTTTCAGGATGAAATTGCACAGCGAACAACGTATCCCGCGAAATCACGGAAGTAAAGTTAACACCGTAATGTGTTTCCGCGGCCACCAACGAGGCATCGGAGGGCGCCACGTAATAACTGTGTACAAAATAAAACCGGCTGTTTTGCGGAATTCCTGCCCACAAGGGATGACCGATTTTCTGCTCAACTTCATTCCATCCCATATGCGGGACTTTTAGACGCTCAGAAGAAGCGGAACTCTCATCTCGCGCCTGTGAAAATGTTTCGTTGTTTGCAAAAAAACGTACGTCCCCAGGTAAAGCACCCAGACACTCAACCCCGTTATTTTCTTCGCTTCGCTCCATAAGGGATTGCATACCGACACATATCGCCAATACCGGCTTGTTCGCAGCCAAAGCGTCAGACACCGCCTTATCAAACTCCAGACGCTTTATTTCAGCAACACAATCACGAATCGCCCCTACACCAGGGAAAACCACATGATCGGCTTCGGCCACTTCCTTTATAGAACTGGTAACATTCACTTCCACATCCGGCGCAACGCAGGATAAGGCGCTCGCCACAGAGTGAAGATTGCCCATGCCATAATCAATAACGGCAATTTTTTTTGCACTCATGAAATTTTTCTTTCCAATAGTTTCAATCTAATCGCACGACAGGGATAACCCTGTGGAGACAAACGCTCGACTGCAGAGCGGTTATTACTACGCGCTTTATATGCAACTTATCTTTTGCAAAGGAACAGTTACAACGTACCTTTCGTGGAAGGCATTGCATTACCCTGCCTAGGATCAACTTCCAAAGCCATACGAATGGCACGACCAAAGGCTTTAAAGACTGTTTCGATTTGATGGTGAGCATTCGAACCGCGCAAGCAATCAATGTGTAATGTCACTTGAGCGTGATTCACGAAGCCCTGGAAAAACTCCCAAAACAATTCGGTATCGAACTGGCCAATACGCTTTTGAGTAAAGGGAATATTCATCGTTAAACCTGGACGACCGGAGAAATCGAGCACGACACGAGATAGCGCTTCGTCCAAGGGCACGTATGCATGACCGTAGCGACGAATGCCACGCTTATCGCCAACAGCTTTGTGTACCGCCTGACCGATGGTAATGCCGATATCCTCAACACTGTGGTGATCGTCTATATGAGTGTCGCCTTTACAGGTGATATCTAAATCCACCAAGCCGTGGCGTGCGATCTGATCCATCATATGCTCCAAGAAGGGCACACCCGTATCAAATTTGGCCTGGCCTGAACCGTCAATATTTAAACTAACGCTGATTTGGGTTTCCAAAGTGTCACGACTGACACTGGCTTTGCGTTCACTCATAATTTTGCTTAACAGGGTTGCGGGGAAAGAGGCGAATTATAGCGGGTTAGCGTGCTTAAGAGCCAGAAGCCAATGCGATACCATCAACATCCCGCTTCTACCCCACTAAAATCTTGAGACACTTTGAGTCCAATACCAAATAAAAACGGAACTGACAAAAAATGTCGGCAAAAACTGCCGTTTTTTGTCACAAAATAAGCCTTTCCATTCAGCTTTACCACAATAGAAATTGGCGACAATGCCTCGAACCTCTTAGAGAAAAACAAAAAACACCCTATTTATCAGTCACTTAAAAAGTATTAGCGCCATTTCCACCAAAACTGGCACGCCTTTTCCAATAGTAAATATGACAATTGAGCATCATGATGTGTTTAGCCTTCCTTATTTTGATGATTCATGATGCTTTGCCTTCCATGCTTGTCACTAACCCACTTTAGGCCCCTCATCGAATTCGACGAGGGGCTTTTTTTATGGGGGCTTATCTACGATCGCCAGAACTTTCACTCACGCCCATGATCAAAGTTCCCCAACAAACTCGCGAGTATCACAAAGCTATCACACAGCACCCGAAAACCCGCACAACCTGGTAACGTGGCGGTCTGTATATACTCCAGCTCCACAATGAAGAATGATCTTGCAGCGTGAGAATATTCAACGCAGAAACAACACAAACCCCATAAGAATGGAAAGCTATGACCGATCAATCACCTCCCAAAGGCTCCCCTAACCTCAAGAAAAAATTACTGTCCTGGTTGCCCTATATCGCCATCCCCTTGGTTGTTTATTTTGGTAATGTCGAGGTTCAAAGCTACCTGGGGAATAAAGCCTTAGACGAGGTGAGTCTCCCCAAACTCAGTCTGGAAGAGGCGATGAGCCAAGCAAAAGCAGAAGATAAACTCGTGCTCGCGGACATGTCGGCTATTTGGTGCCCTGCTTGTCGTAAACTGGATAAACAGGTGCTTTCTAAAGAAGCCGTACAAGAGGCTGTAAACGAGCGATATGTCTTTTCACGTATCGAATACGAATCTGATGCGGGCAAAGCGTTTATGGAAAAATACGACGTCAGCGGTTTCCCCACATTGTTAGTATTAGATCCCGACGGCAATAAATTGAGCAAACTGCCGCTTACTTTTTCCCCCGAGCAGTTCATCGGGTTTTTAAACAGCTTCTAGTGCCTATTTAATATCTATTTAACAGCTATCGAAACTTATGGCGCCTACTTAAGGTGCCGCCTGCTCAGTTGACGCGTCCCTTGCTCTTGCTCACGACTTTTGACAGACTTGCGGTCATCGCTAAGGCTATTTGAGCCATTGCGCGCTCAACCAACAGCGAAGCCAGTAGCACTACAATGACCCCACCAGAATCCTCTCTCGCACTCGTGGCAACCCGTGGTGATGCAGAACAGACATCAAACCCTATTCCGGTGCAACCATGTTCACCTACATACGCACCACTTAAAATCGCGCTGCTTGGCTATCGTAGCCACCCCTTTGTGGGCGGGCAGGGAATTTACCTGAAATACCTAAGTTCTGCGCTTGCTGCACTAGGCCATCAAGTCGACGTCTATTCGGGGCCACCCTATCCGGAACTTGAACAAACGGTTCGCTTAATCAAAGTTCCAAGCCTCGATCTATTCGAACAGGAAAATCACGTAACCGCTTTACGGCCAAAACATTTACGCTCCTACACAGACACTATTGAGTGGTTTAGCATGCTGTGCGGTGGCTTTGCCGAGCCTTATACTTTCGGCCGCAGAATACAAAAATTACTAAAAAGTAACGATTACGATATTGTTCACGACAATCAAAGCCTAAGCCACGGTTTGGTTAATTTACAAAAATCAGGCACGCGTGTTGTTAGCACCATTCATCACCCGATTCACAGGGACAGAGAAATTGCCCTGGCTGCAGCGAATAATTGGCAGGACCGGCTACTCATAAAACGTTGGTACTCTTTTTTAGGAATGCAAAACAAAGTCGTACGAAAGCTGCAGCACGTCGTCACAGTATCGGAACAATCACAAAGTGATATCGAACGCTATTTTCACCGTGATGCATCCAAAACCCAGGTAATCCCCAACGGTATCGACACTGAACTTTTTCGTCCACTGAACGACATAGCGCGAGTTCCATTTAGGGTTATTACAACCGCGTCTTCAGACCAACCATTAAAGGGCCTGAGCTATTTACTCAAAGCCATTGCCCAACTAAAAAGCAGCTACCCCAGCATTCACTTGCAGGTAATTGGTAAATTAAAAGAAGATAGCGAAGCGGCAACCCTATTGAGTGAACTCGATCTCAACGATTATGTTAGTTTTGCTTCCGGCATTAGCACGGAAGAGCTGGTTCAACATTATGCGCAAGCATCCGTAATGGTATGCCCCTCACTCTATGAAGGCTTTGGCCTACCTCTCGGTGAAGCCATGGCATGCACACTCCCCACCATCACAACCGACGGCGGCGCTTTGCCAGAAGTGGCCGGCGATGCTAGCTTGATTATTAAACGCGGAGATGCCAACGCGATAGCATCAAAGCTGGTCACACTGTTTGAAAATCCTCACTTTGCCGAAGAGCTTGGAAAAAAGGCAAGACAACGCATCGAGAATAAGTTCTCATGGCAAACCGTCGCCCGCGAACTTACCCAGTATTACCACAGCATTAAATAACGTGTTAACTATAGATTTCAAACATATTGATTGGAAAAACGGTGACCGCATTTTAGACATGGGCTGCGGTGAAGGACGGCACAGTATCGGCGCGGCGTATCACTACCCCCAAGTATGCGTTGTCGCGCTGGATTTGGATTTTGATGACCTCTCCACAGCCAAGCAACGCCATCGGGATTTTGATAAAGCATCGTTTAACCATTGCCTATACTTACAAGGCAACGGCTATACGCTCCCATTCCCAGATAATTGCTTCGATCACATTATCTGCTCAGAAGTTCTCGAACACGTACCCAACTACAGCGCAATTTTGCACGAACTACATCGCGTGTTAAAACCAGGCGGCTCATTAAGCGTGAGCGTGCCCCGCTTTTGGCCAGAAAAAATTTGTTGGGCGTTAAGTACGGCTTACCACCAAGTGGAGGGCGGGCACATACGTATATTCAAGAGCAAAGAATTACGGCACGCTATCCAGAAATTAGATTTTTCTTTTCGGCATCAGCATTGGGCGCACGCCTTGCACGTACCCTATTGGTGGTTACGATGTGCATTTTGGAAGCAGGGTGAAAACTTCGCGCTCTCACGTTGGTACCATAAACTATTAGTCTGGGACATGCTCAAAAGGCCATGGCTCACCCAAACACTCGATACGCTGCTCAACCCCATTATCGGCAAGAGTGTCGTTATGTATTTTGATAAATCTAAAACTGATACAAACCCCACACAGCCATAAAGCGAATAACACGTGAGCTCTATTACCAGCACCTTAGACAAAGACCCACAGCTGATTCTGCATCATGTACATCGCTACATCTTGAGCTGCCAGCGGGCCGACGGCGCTATTCTTTGGTTTGAGGACGGAAAACTCGACCCATGGGACCACACTGAAGCGGCCATGGGTTTGAGTATTAATGGCGACTTTAAAGGTTTTCGTCATGCCTTTGACTGGCTTATCAATATACAAAATAGCGACGGCAGTTGGTTCGCAAAATATTATGGTGCCCTAACCGATGAGGACTTAGACCGCGCAAAAATCGAAACAAATTTTGTCGCTTACCCTGCATGCGGACTCTGGCATTACTTTCTGATTAGTCAAGATATTGATTACGTACAACGCGCATTTCCCTATATCGAAAAAGCCATTAATTTTGTCCTCTCGCATCAATCAGAGGAAGGGGATATTCAATGGGCCTGCTCATCCCAAGAAACATTACCAAAAGACGCGTTAATTACCGCATGCGCATCAATACTGCGCAGCCTAGAATGTGCAATTATGTTGGCGGAACGCTTAGATATCCCACACACATGGACACCCCACTATATTAAACTGGCGGACACGCTTAAAAATAAACCTTGGCGGTTCGACCGCACTTGGGAACCCAAGACACGTTTTTCCATGGATTGGTTCTACCCTATCCTTTCGGGAATCTACTCAAAAGAAGAAGCCCAACAACGATTAAATGTTCGCTGGGACGAGTTCGTTCACCCTGAATATGGCTGTCGATGTGTAAATGACGAACCTTGGGTCACCATTGCAGAATCATGTGAGCTAACACTCGCTCTCATTGCTAGCGGCCAACAAAGCAAGGCTCATAAACTCTTTAACCAACTACTACGCTGGCAAGACGAAGACGGCGGATTTTGGACAGGTTACACCTATCGCGACAAAGTGATTTGGCCAAAAGAAAAAACAACGTGGACTGCAGCTGCAACTTTGCTGGCTTTGGATGCGTTAGAAAATATTACGCCTGCTTCGACATTATTTACCACCGAAAGCGGCTTAACACACCTTTAAACTCTGCAAATTACACATAACCCCGAACAAATCGAAATAGCGCTTTTGCATTGCTATCATGCATGGATTAGAGTTTTAGAAGAGCCCGCTATATTTTCAGGGCCGCTGTAAATATATCCCTATACGCTCTGCTTCGGCATCCATGCCTCAGACGCCCTGAAAACATAGCGCCCTCTTCTCTATCACCTAAACCCTTCTTAACCGCAAGAACGATCAAGTCTTTCAATCTCCAGGTTAATGGCTCGCGTCGAAATTTGTACTTCCCACAACGAAATTAATAGGGAAGAAACAAGTAAGACAAGCGCCGCACCAAATAGTCCTTTCCCCCATAAACTCCAATTCATAAATAGCATGAACATTGACACGGTACATGCGACAAAAGACAAGACACCTAAGAATTGCATCGCACGAATTAAATTTAGGCGTAAACGTAAATTCATAATCTGACGACGGATCAAATCTTTATTCTCGCTCCCCATCATAGCACTCAGATCACGGATAACTTTTGTTAACACCACGAAACGATTTGTATAAGCCAACAAAAGCAGAGATATCGCAGGAAATAGTAATGCGGGAGTGGTTAAGGTCATATCCAAATCCTAGAATGTACGATCAGCTTGTCAGGCCTGCGTTTTTCGCAGAAAGCCCAACGACTTCACTTGATCTATTTTTTCAAATTGTCCACTTTCAAGCACCCGCCGAAAAGCCTGATAAGGGCCCTGGCCGCCCTCATGGGGGTGCTCAAATAAATCGTGTACAGCAAACACCCCTCCAATCGCCACCTTAGCAGACCACAACAAGCAATCCTTTAAAGCATTCTCTGGACTATGGCCGCCATCAATAAAGACAAAACCCAGAGGCGTTGCCCAGTGTCGGGCAACCACTTCGGATTTCGCGACCAAAGGAACAACTGTTTCTTCCAGATCAGCTAACCGGAGCGTACGGCGAAACAAAGGAAAACTATCGACCAGCTGTTCGTTTTGATCAAAAAGATCAGGGTCGTGATACTCCTCACCCAATTGATGCTCTTCTGACCCTCGATGATGGTCAAGGGCATAGAGTGTGTTACCGCTACGGCGACAGGCCTCTCCAATATACACCGTGGATTTACCGCAATAACTGCCAACCTCTAATGCAGGCCCCACCGCAGCAATACCACCGACATAATGATTTAGCGCATCACCCTCTTCATGGTCGAGGAAGCCCTTAATTGTATTTTGAAAAATAAACTCTGATAATGCGGACAACATAACATCTCTATTGTGTGGTTATTCCCTTGCGGAAAGAACATAAGCCCCTGTGGTTAATCGAGCTTACTCAATGGTGGCATGCATTATATGTCAAACACATCTGCACTCCACAGTTTGATCAACTAGGCGCCCACCCCTTCTTCTTTCACCCACGTTCGGTAAGCATTGCTGGCCACAATATATGCGCGGGCAAGCATCTGCATGTCATTAGTGAAACACACAAACCTGTCAGCCTATCCACCTGGTCGAGTAAGCAGGCACAAGGCCGCATAGACATCGGCGATCACTGCCTTATATCTCCAGGAACAAATATCGCTTCTGCGGTCAGCATTTCGATTGGAGACAATTGCATGATCGCTGCCGACGTAAACATCTCAGACTGTGACTGGCACGGGATCTATAATCGAACGCGCCCCTTTCGTTGCTCAGCCCCCATCACGATCAAAGACAATGCGTGGATAGGTCAGAGAGCAATGATAGGCAAGGGTATTACAATCGGTGAAAATTCCGTAGTAGCAGCAGGGTCCGTAGTGATAGCAGATGTCCCCGACAACACTATTGTGGGAGGAAATCCAGCTAAGCCCATCAAAACAATTAATCCTAAGCGCCGTATGCTCACGCGAGAATTTCTGTTTACTGGGCACGGTGAAAGTGATGATTTTTATGTGAAGAATCAAACTCTTTTACATCGCTATTTATTTCACAACAACACGCTATTTAATTGGCTGAGAACGCGTGTTCGGCCAACAAAGCACGACTAACAACCCCAGACCTAATCGAATTTATCGTTTTCTTCTTTAAGTAATAAACACCCATTTCTTATTACCGCGTTCAACAAAAGGCGGTTAAATCGATGTCATGTTCTCAGTGACTGAATAGTTATAAATGAAGCTAGTTCGTTTCGTTATATCGCCTTCCAGTTTTTTATAAAAATCGGGCTTCGATAGCCAATTAACCTAATTAGCGCGCAATAAGACCATGATAGCCGCCAAAGCTTCGACTAAAATTATGAAGCAGTTCACACTTTGGCCTTATATAATATGAAACACCAAGCACTTATACTACTCATCACCATGACCTTTTCTGTGTGTGCTTCAGCAGGCAGTATCTATCGCTATGTGGATGCAAAAGGCCGCGTTTCATTTTCAGATCAACCCCGACACGATGGGTATATCCCTCTGGTAAAAACCTGGAAAGGCTGGAAAGAACTCACACCTCCATCAAACTTACGAGAAGGTATACTTGAGTATCGTCCACTTATCGAAGCCACCGCGATGCGCTATAGAATTTCCGCGGAACTGGTCAGCGCTGTTATCCATGCAGAAAGCCACTTTAATCCTGTCGCCGTTTCAAGCGCTGGCGCTGTGGGTTTAATGCAGCTTATGCCAGGCACAGCTTCAGATTACGATGTCTCGAATAGACAAGATCCGAAACAAAATATCGAAGGTGGTACACGCTACTTACGAGATTTGCTGGCTTTATTTAACAACGATATTGAGCTTTCCGTAGCAGCATACAACGCGGGACAAAATGCCGTTATAAAACGAGGCAACAAAATCCCCCCCTACCCTGAGACACAGCGCTATGTTAAAAAAGTTTTAGCGCTATACAAACATTATCAAAATACAAATTACAGCGAACATTTAGCGCAATATTAACGACGTAAAAGGTTTCCGTAGAGAGACCTGGATACCGTAAATCTGACTAACGGCACCCAGTCAAATAAAAGAAAAAAGTCGTTAACTAATCTACAAGCAACTTAAATAAATTCTGCGCATGGTTCGCCGCTTTCAAACCTCGCTCAGTTAGGTAACCACCATCCACCTGATCAGTAAGCCCCTTTTTAAATAGCCGCTCTGCCGCAGACACCGCTTCTTCCGAAGCGCTATGAGAATGGACTTTGATACCACTCGCGGTGGAATCAAGATTAAACTGATTAAGAAGTTTAATTTCTGCCAAAGTTTCTGTCGAATACATAATAATGACCCTTTTTGTTATATTTATTGTTCACCATTGTTGGCATGCACACCAACAAAAATTACAGTTCGATCAATGATTCAGCAATAGATCCAGAAAGACCATTTAGCAAACGATTCAGCGCAGCAATATAGTCATTCACATCATTCGAATTCGTCGTTTCTGAAAGACTAAGCGCACCAAGCTTAAGCGCTTTGTCTGCCTTTTTATTTAAAACAGTCCATTTCGCTCGCAGCTGAACCTCGCCGCCACGCACACCATCAAATTGTTCGATCACAATTCGCACCTGATAGTCTGGCCGCGTTCGGTTGTCCCAAGGAAAACCCCATACCCCTTCCAGGGCTAGAGACTGAGACATATTATCTGCAAGCACCCGCGTCATGCTTTCTTTTAAACTTCCCGCCCATGCATGGTAACCGGCGATACGAACGCGTTGTGAATTCGTGACACTCACCACTGCAGGATTATCTAAATAGTCAGGCAAAATAATCGGACCTATACCTATGGAGACATCTTCCAGTGAATGTTCTGTGGGGGCTATATCACGCTCAGAAAACAACGAATAAAATTGCGTTGCAGGCCCGCTAGAGGCACAACCATTTATGCCGATGAATACAACCATCACAAGGCACAGGGTCCCTGTCAATTTAGTTGCGAGAATTGATGCACGCTGCACAGCATTACTCATCTTTTTTAGCTCCAGAAATCAGTGCATTCGGATGGCGATTAAGTTCATTCATTAGTAGATCGACGGCTTTCGCGGCGTTACCGACAGATTTTAACATTTCGGTCAGCTCATACTTTAACTCCGAATCTGGCGCGATCGCTTGGTCGATGCTTTTCATTGTCACACTTAACTGAGACAACGCTTCGTTCGCGCTTGCTAATGTTTCTTCCATATTACCCACGGCACCATCCATTTTCGCCGCCGTATTGCGTTCAGCTAATGTACCCAATATTGAATTTAGGCTTGCCATACTTTGAGAGAGGTCTTGCCCAATTTGATCAAACGGAATTTTGCTGATATTCCCGAGAATATCGCCCATTTGCTTGGTAATTAAATCCATCGAATCATCGACGGTAGGTATTTCAGAATAATTTTCGTTTTTGACGAGTGAGGCTACTGGCTGATCCTCGATAAACACGAGGTCAATAAATCGTGAGCCTGTAATTAAACTGGCGGTCTTCATCTGAGCTCGTAAACCCTGCGCGATCATTTTATTAATATTTTCATCAACTTGTTCACGAGTAGGCGATGTGTCGGGATCGAGTCGCTGCGGCTCCATGGAAATATAGACATCTAATGTTTTTTCCGTGTTTTCCGCGCTGGTCAATTCAACATCAACCACTTCGCCAATTTTTATTCCACGAAACTCTACAGGCGCACCCACAGTTAAACCGCGCACAGAGCCAGAGAACTTAAGCAAGTAATAATATTCAATATCAAACTGACCTTCGAGAACAGACTCTCGATCAGGGTGTAGATAAAAACGGTGGCCCGCTATTGCGGGTTCGCTTTTCTCATAACTTGCCGCATTATCAAAGGCGATCCCGCCATTAATAAGCGAAGCGAGTGACGCCATTTTTGCTTTCATTCCATCGGCATTAATGCTGACACCAAAACCACTGACATTCCAAAACCGACTACGTGTTCGGATTAACGAATCGTGAGGCGCATGAATAAAAAAGTTAATATCAACGTAATCACGATTAGCTGACAACTGATACCCCGTCACCTCACCTACGCGGATTTGACGAAAATAAACAGGCGAACCAATATCCAGTGAACCCAGCTCTTCTGCCTGCAGTACAAACTGCGTACCTGGCTCATCCGAGACGAAGGTTGGGGATTCATTTAGCCCAGTAAATTTACTGGTGTAATCCCCTTTTTCACCAGGGTCCATCACAATATACACCCCAGAGATGAGCGTTCCTAAGTTGGACACCCCTGTCGCGCTAATGCGTGGCGTCACCACCCAGAAGCGCGTATTTTCACTGAGATAGGATGACACACTGCGATCAAGCTCTGCTTTTACCACCACCGATTTCAAATCTTTACTGAGGCGTACAGACTTCACCTTGCCCACCTGCACATCTTTCAGTTTGATCAGCGTTTGCCCCGCAATCACGTCGGAGGCTTGTGCAAAAGTGATTTGAATTTCCGTGCCTTTTTCTAGGCGCGCTTGTACCGCGAGCCAAATCGCAATCGTCAACGCGACGATGGGCACGATCCAAACAGGCGAAATCGCCCGAATATGTTGCACTACGGCTCTATTGATCATTATCTTGTTCCAAACCATCCCACAGTAAACGCGGATCAAAAGTCTCCGCAGCGATCATCGTCAACACCACCACGGCACCGAAAGCGATAATAGCGCCTTCCGGCTCGACAGTGTAGACGAAGCCAAATTGAACAAGGGCGGTAAATATGGTGACGACAAATACATCCACCATTGACCAACGCCCCACGATTTCCGTTAAGCGATATAAAAACGCGCGATGCTTGATGCCCGTGGTCCAACGAGCGTAAACAGAAAACAACAAATAACATAGAATAATAAGTTTCATTACTGGCACGGCAATACTTGCCACAAAGACCACCACCGCAATCCAATAAAGACCCGCGCCAATTAACGCCACCACACCGGAAAATATCGTATCGGTCTCGACCACCCCAAGGGAGGTATAGGTCATGATGGGTAGAACGTTGGCTGGAATATATAAAATAATGGAGGCCAAAACAAATGCCGTTGTCTTTTGCATGCTATACGGAATACGTTTATGGATTTTGGACTGACAACGGGGGCATGCTCCTTCGTCCTCGACAATGGTAGCACCCACCATCGCATGACAGATATCACAGTCGTATACATATTCTCGGTTATAGGCCGTAAAATAATTATTGGTGTTAATCCATGACCATAAATTTCGGCGATCCATTTTAATAAAGGCAAGAATAAGCACCCCCACCAATAAAAATAACGCGTAGGCCCCTATTTCGAGTTTCAATACGGCCATGTCCGCCATTTTTACCGACGCGACCACCACACTCAGTAAAAACACTTCCAACATGCTCCAGGCTTGTGCTTGCACCAACCACCGCAGTAACGTGGTTTGTCCTGGGAGACGATGATTAAAATTGTAAGGAATAAGAATATAGAGAAACGCCAATATCTCAAAAAGCGGGAACAGAAATATTGTGGTAATCACCAAAGCCGCGAGCACCCAATTTCCGCGATCGAATAGGGCCCAAAAACCATCTAAGATCGTCACGGTTTGGCTTTGTGATCCAATCTCTAGTGTTAGAAACGGAGAAACTTGCGCCACCGCAAATAGAAAAGCCGCGGTCACGGCCAGCGCGCTGGCAGATTGCAACCATTTACCATGCCCCGTATGCAGCAGATTGTCGCACACGCGACACACCATCTCATGCTCTGGCGATATCGCGACTACGGCTTGCAGCTCGCCGCACTCGTGACACATCAACCAGTCTTTCTTTTCTGCATGAACGTCTGACAAAAGGGGGATCTCTGCTTAACCGTGTTAATTCGTATTGATTCACTTTCCAAGGCAGGCAACAACCGAGTAAACCGTAACCAATTTTATAATGCTTTACGTGTGACCACTCGCAACTTTTAGAAATTGTTGTTTTAACCATGCACTGCGGTTAGCGAAACGCAGGCCTTCATTTCGCATCCAACGAATGGCGGGGTCGTCCGCGCCAAACAAGCGCTTAAACCCTTCCATCGCTGACATAGCCAGTAAGTTGTGGCTCTGGCGACGACGCTCATAGCGTTTACCGATAGATGCATCACTCAGATCCACACCACGCCTTATCGCACGAGCAATTTCTTCTGAGAGCACCGTTACATCATACAATCCGATGTTCGCACCCTGGCCTGCCAGTGGGTGGATAGTATGCGCTGCATCTCCCACTAGCACGATGCCTGGGCGCGTGTAGCGCGACGCATGCCGCTGCCGCAAAGGGAAACTTAAACGCTTTTCTGTCTGGGTCACACTCCCAAGTTTAGTTTCAAATTCACGACTCAGCACGCGACAGAATTCATCTTCATTAAGTGCCATCAACGTTTCAGCACGTTCTGGCTGAGTAGACCATACGATAGAGCAATGATGTTGGTCGCCCTCAGACAAGGACAGCGGTAAAAACGCTAATGGACCGTCATCGGTAAAGCGTTGCCACGCAGTAAAGTGGTGGGGTTTTTCTGTTGTAACCGTAGAAACTATCGCTGTATGGTCATAATCCCATTCGCGCACTTTGAAATCCGCCAGCGCTCTTAAATTGGATCGCGCACCATCCGCCGCTACCACCAAGGATGCGTTTATGCTCTCACCATTACTTAACACGATAAGGGCTTTATTTTCTTTTTGTTCATACGCGGTGACTGTTTCATTAAACAGTAATTCAACACCACTCACGTTATTCAGCAATGCATCCACAATCACTTTGTTTTCAATAATGTGGCCAATATTATCCAAACGCGATGCGGCGCCCTCAAAATGAATATCGGCGGTACCAGTGCCGTCCCAAACAAACATGTCATTATAGGGGCAGGCACGCGATGCCTTAATCGACTCCCATACATCTAATCTTTCGAAAAGGTTTTGATTCGCTTTAGATAGCGCAATAACACGTGGATCTATGGTATTTAGATCAAGAGGTGCCGGCGCACCGCCATCGACAACCATCACGCTAATGTCTGCAGAAAACGCAGATAATAAATTCGCAAGCGTTAAACCAATAATACCGCCACCCACAATGGCGACATCCACATGCTTTTGAGTATCTTCTGTCACTGAATTAGAAACCCCGAATATAAAGCTGAATACATAAAGAGCGCAAAGAAGGACGCGCCCTGCTTTTCCACACTAACCAACTCGCTAACGCGGTGCGAAATGTGTTTTACCCATCATCTGATCGAAAAAGGATTTTTTAAGTGGAGCGCCAAGATTAAGCGCAATTAAGGCGGCATTTCGCAAACCCTGAACAGGCAAACGCGCATCCGCAAAAATACGATTAAAACCATGACTTAAATTGGTCGTTAGCCATTGATCTTTTTGTTGCTGTGCCACATAGGAGGTTAATACCCGAAGACTCCCCAGGGACTCACCCCGCCCCGACGCTTTAACTAAGGTATCCGTCAAACATTCCGCATCACGCAGGGCCAAATTAAATCCCTGCCCTGCAACTGGATGCAGGGCATGCGCCGCATTCCCCATCAACACAATAGAACGACGCACCTGCTCTTTTGCCACGACGCGCCTCAAGGGGTAGTGCTGACGCGCCCCCACTTTCGTAAATTTACCTAAGCGATACCCAAAGGCTTTTTGCAACGCAGACAAGAATGCCTCATCCGACCACTGTAAGACCGCATCTACCTTAGCTTCTGGCGTGGTCCAAACAAGACTGGAGGTATTCGCCGAATCACATTCCCCATGGGGTAATAGTGCAACCGGACCATCTTCTGTAAAGCGTTCATAAGCCACCCCTTGATGGGGCTTTTCAAAAGCGACATTCGCGATAACGGCAGACTGGTGATAATCGTGTACCTCCGTCATGATGCCTAAGCTGTGACGGATCGTGGAATCGGCGCCATCGGCCACGATGGCGAGCGGACACCGAAGCTGATAGTCGTGATTATTTTCCGATATCTCTAAGTGTGCACCATTGGCACCCACCCGCAGTGAATGTACAACCGCAGGTGCGATGCGACGAACATTCGGCAAGTTAAGCACCTGCTCTGCAAGCACACGACCTAGCCATGCGTTATCAACCACGTATCCCAAAGCGCGGCCACTATTGTCTTGTTCAGAGTAGGAGGTTTTTCCTGCGTGGCCGCGCTCACTGACGTGTACGCAACGAATCGCTGTGGCATGCTCACTCAAGGCGGACCACACACCTAAGCGATCAAAAATGTCGGCACTATCGCGAGAAATGGCGGTGGAGCGATAGTCGAAGCTCGGTTGATATAAACTCTCCGGTGCCTCTAGTGAAAAGCGGTCTACCAGAGTAATTTGCCGAGCAGGAAAGGCCTGAGACAAAAGCTGAGCTAACGACAGGCCCATCATACCGCCACCAATAATGGCGATATCACACTGCTGGTCGACAGGGCTATTCTCGGCTGCGTTTGTCAATGATCACTACCACGTAAAAAGTTTGTTCCGACAGACTATGAGGCCATTGCAGCTTCAATCTCTTCTATTGTTTTAGGCGCTGCGCCGGTAAGGACTTTGGGGCCGTCTTTAGTGATCAGCACATCGTCTTCTATTCGTATGCCTATGCCACGCCATTTTGCCGCAACGTTTGTATTGTCGTGCGCAATATAGATGCCTGGCTCGACAGTCATCATCATTCCTGGCTCGAGCACACGCCATTCGCCACCGACTTTATAATCGCCGACATCATGGACATCCATTCCGATCCAGTGACCGATACGATGCATGTAAAAATCTTTATAGGCATTGTCTTCTATCAACTTTTCGAGTTTGCCGTCCAACAAACCCAAATCCATTAAACCTTGAGTAATCACATGCACCGACGCATCGTGAGGTTCATTCCAATGATTGCCCACATGGATTTTTTCCATCGCCGCATCTTGGGCTGCCAAAACTAAGTTATAAATCGCGGCTTGTTCTTCAGTGAATTTCCCATTAATAGGAAATGTGCGGGTAATATCTGAGGCATAATTTTCGTATTCACAGCCTGCATCGATCAACACCAAATCGCCGCTTTTCATTTTCGCGGAATTTTCAACATAGTGGAGTATGCAGGCATTTTTACCGCCGCCCACAATGGCGTTGTACGCAGGGTGTCGACCACCACGCTTAGCGCAATAAAAATTGATTTCGGCTTCTAGCTCATACTCCATCTTACCAGGCTCACAGACCTGCATCGCCAACCGGTGCGCATTGGCAGAAATATCCGCCGCACGCTCCATAATGCGAACTTCTTCCGCGCTTTTGTACAAACGCATATCGTGGAGCAAATGATCAAGATCAAGAAAATCGCCAGGGGGCGCCGCACCAGAGCGCGCCTTCGCACGGATGCTATTGACCCAATCCATCACATGTTTATCAAAGGCCGCGTTTTTACCAAGGGTGTAATAGACACGCTCACGGCCTTCGAGCAAGCCAGGGAGGATGTCGTCAATATCGCCAATAGGGAATGCATCGTCTGCACCATATTGCTGACAAACACCCTCAGGCCCCGCGCGAAGGCCATCCCATATCTCGCGCTCGCGGTCTTTTTCTCGGCAAAACCACACCACTTCCCCGTGCTCGCGACCAGGAATCAATACCAAGACGGCTTCTGGCTCTTGGAAACCGGTTAAATAAAGGAAATCACTGTCTTGCCGGAAGGGGTAATCGGTATCCCGACTGCGAATTTTTTCTTCCCCTGAAGGAAGAATGGCAATGCTATTGGGCTCTAACATGCTCATTAGTTGCTTGCGTCGACGGGCAAATTCGGTCTTTGAAATACTCATAACTTAATGGATCACCTGATCACCGGCTGCGCTGCCTGGCTGATTTTTGTCGGATGATGTGCTGGATAACTCAGTATAGATGGTTAATACAGCGACTTTAACGTACTCCACTAGCTCGGACCAATAGACCTCGTTTTCGTTTACGTCATCGTCCTCATCAACACTGATCTGAGTAATCTGCGCTAGATCACGTAAGGCATCGGCCACATCTGGCGCTAACGTCGCATCACCGCCCAAGCCCGAAATGCCCAGGCCATGCAGGAAACCCTCACACCATGAACCCAGCTCCTGAGCACGGCGCTCAATCGTGGACTCATCCGTCGGCAATAAAGGGGAAAAACCGAAGTTTACATCATCCATTAGTTTGCGCGTATCTGCATAAAGGCCACTCAGCAGCGCTTTGTGATCCTCATCCAAGATCACATGCTCAATATCCATAAAGGTCATTACATCATCAAGCCATGCGCTTTCGAGAGGTGTATCACCGCCGCTGACACGTCCACACAGCACCCCCTGTAACTCCGAGGGAGAACTAACTGCTCCGAGATTCAACAATAACTCGTTCAACGTAAAGAAATCGACCTTATTGGGCATGCGCGCACTCCGAATACAATAAAGCGGGATGCTACCATTTTTGGAGAACTCTGAAGCCAAAAAATGGGGCCTTTACCCGCTTTTTTAATAAAAACGCTATACTTTTGTAGAATTGGCTTTAACATCAGCCCTGTATGTAACTCGGAGCCTTAGCGGCGAATATGTCATCTTCACAACTTAAAAATATTGAAGCCAAACTGGATGATTTGATCCGGCTGTGCAACCACCTGGAAAAAGAGAACGCCACTTTGCAGGCCAAAGAAGCCAGCTGGGAGCAAGAGCGTAAGCGCTTAATCGAGAAGAACGAGATCGCCCGCAAACGTGTCGAAGCGATGATTGAACACCTTAAGAACCTGGAAACGGAATCCTGAGCCCCTGCTCCCCGAGAATTATGCCATGAGTGAATCATCCTCCACCTACGTCAGTATCCTAGACAAAGAATACCAAGTCGCCTGCCCAGAAGAAGAGCGCCCAGCACTAAACCATGCGGCTTCCGAGCTCGACAAGCGAATGCGCGCCATCCGCGCCTCAGGCTCTATCGTCGGTCTTGAGCGCATCGCCGTAATGACGGCACTAAACCTCTGCCACGAATTACAGCAAGCCAACCAAAGCGGGCCAAGTAATACCGACACACTGGACCGTATCGCAAAAAAACTCGAAGACGCACTTCAAGGCTCTTAAACTCAACCACACCCGCATGTAAAGTGCGCTTCTCTCGCCCCAGAGCACAAACCACTCGAGCGATCAGAAAAATCACATCAATATAAACATAGTTTTTTTATATCAAAACTAGAATAAAAACATACAATATTTTATTCCTCTCCGATCCCACACAAAAAATAAATCATTTTTATTTCCCAAAATGGCGAAATAATTACGGCTATTTGCGTCACTAAAAAAACTAAAACGTCGAAAAATACAAAAACACATAAAAACAAATTGCTCAAATTTTATCTGTATAAGGCTTATGCTTTTTTTCTCTATGATTAACGGTGACAGTTGTTTTAAATCAATAGAAGAAACGCAACTAACAATTAAAATTTTGGTTTTCAGCAGGAATAACACAATGAAACGATGTATCGCATACGCAGCCGCACTTTTAATTTCCACTTCCGTCAGTCACGCTTTTGCATATGAAAAAGGTGACGTAGTTTTACGTGCGGGACTCTCTACGGCGGCGCCGAGCGAAGATAGCGGGAATGTAATTGTCGACGGTGCCGAAACACCCATGAGCGTATCCGTGGATAACAACACTCAACTAGGTCTAAACGTTGTATACGTATTAAATCCTAACTGGGCAATAGAGCTTCTAGCCGCGACACCTTTTGCACACACAATTAATTTAGAGAATAGTGGAATAGACGGTGAGTTAGCAGACGTTACTCATCTGCCTCCAACCTTGAGCGCATTATATTTCTTCGCAGGTAGTGAAAGTAAAATACAACCTTATGCAGGGCTAGGTCTGAACTACACAATATTCTTTGACGAGTCGTTTAAAAGCGAGCGAGAACCAACGTTCAGCAATCTGGAACTGGATAGCTCTTTCGGATTAGCCGTACAAGCAGGTTTCGATTACATGCTGAACGACAACTGGATGATAAATGGTTCCATTCGATATATTTCGATTTCAACAACCGCGAATTTCAACGTTGGAGCATCCGCGGCTTCTGTTGATGTGGATATCGATCCTTGGGTGTATACATTATCTGCTGGGTATAAGTTTTAAATATCCCTAAAGAGAAAAGGCGACCAAATAAGGTCGCCTTTGTCTGCAATATCATATAGACCTAAATTAACAAGCCATAGGCTATTTCCCCAGCCAACAGACCACTGACTTGCCCGTCAAGCACACAAACAATATACTCGCGCTAAAACTCATTTTGGCGGCCTATCTATTCTCGGAGAATAGCTTATAAGCTAAAAACCCACACCGATCCTCGCTAACGACCTCCTATGAATCCATATTTAGTAACAGCAATACTCGACTTTGCACTCTGCGCATACGTATTACTGTCCAGATCGAAGGCGCCTAAAGCAACCGCCTTAATGTCATTAGCCCTTGGACTGTGGTCCCTAGAACTATTTGCCATTAGCTATATATCTGATCTAGAAACACTATACCCCATATTTCACCTGACTCGCTGGGGTATGTTCTTCATACCTGCAGCTATAGCTTTTCTAGTACACCAACTCGTTAAAGAAAAGAATTATTCCTACTTCAAATATACAGTCGCCCCTTGCATTGCGACTTCGTTCTCTCTTTCTATTATCAATACGTTTTTCTTTCCTTCAAAATTATTACGCATTAATGAACAATTTGAAATCGTACCTGATCTCATCTACAAAATTTTCCTTATTGAACTCATCTACGCTGCAATCGCAACTCTAATATATTCTATCAAGAAATATTTTTCATCAAGCAAGCGGGACAAACAAAGAATAATCTGGTCCACAACTCTAGGACTTACAATGTTTGGTCTTGGAATTGGAGTGGCTGTGGTTTTTTTACTATTAAATAAAAGCTATATTAATAGCTTTTTCGGGGTTTACCTAAACATAACCTACATACTCTTTCTTTTATATATCACAAACAACAAAAGCTTAATCGACATCAAGCAATCCTTATCCATATTAATTACTCACATACTCGTACTCACAACCATACTATCAACATACTTTTATATTAGCACAACAACCGCGACACTAACTCTCACAAGCTCAAACATTTTGATCTCCAGCCTTATCCTCGGCCCCGCTTTAATTCTATATTCTAAAATCACTAATGCAGGCGTACGAATCACAAACAAACTCATTGCAAAACACAATTACAACAAAGAAAAAACAATCGTAGATTTCAGGGAAAAATTTAGATCTTCTACGTCAATTCAGGAATTATCCAATCACGTAACCATATTACTCACCGACATAATTCGAGTAAAAAAAATTGAGTTTTACCGAACAATTGAAGACAACACAACCGCACGCCCCCTTGCAACAAAAAACATAAGAGACGCTCAGCCAAGGAGCAACCCCTGCGTCCGGTACGCCACAACTCACTACTTGCCATTTTTTTCCGATGAGGTGCCCAGCGACGTAGCTACATACATGAAAAAAAGATCGCTGGAAGTAATTATCCCCATAACAAGCAACGAAAAACTGTCCTCATTGGTATGTATAGGAGAGCCTAAAACTTCGCTTTTTTTTAAAAACGAAGATGTTGTAATTTTTACCTGGCTGCAAACCGAGCTAGGAAATGCGATTACTCGCATCGAAAACATAAACAAAATGAAAAACGAACTCAACGAGTCAAGAAAAACGCTTTCTATGCTCAACGTAATGAACCAGTATCATCACGACATAAAAACACCTTTAGCGGTAATCGATGGCATCGTATCAACGGGCATGTATGACAAGGCACAGCAACGCGAGATCGTAATGGAGCAAGTCGCAAAGGGCACTAAACTTATTGCCACAATGGCAAACATTCTTCGAGGAAAGCGAAATCGAGAAATCACTCAAATAATGCTCCGAGACTGTATTCAGCAATGCCTACTTCTATTTGACAACAAATTTGAAAACACTTCTCAAGACTTTAGCGATACAATATATATTCTTGGCGACGACATCGATTTAAAAATCTTATTCAGCAATCTATTAAAAAACGCATCCGAAGCAGCTGACCCAAAACGTGCACTTACGCTTAGCGTAAAAACCTGGGAAGACCAACAATACGTCTATATCTCAATCACCGACAGCGGAACGGGCATGAACACAGAGACTGTTAACAACCTTTGGCATTTGGAGAAATCAGAAAAAGAAACTGGCAGCGCGATTGGGCTTCAGGCGGTCAAAAGAATAGCAGAAGAGCATGATGCTCATATTTCTGTGACCAGCACGCCAGGCTTCGGGACATGTTTTGAGTTGCGATTTCCTATATCAAAGGAGTAAAGGCTCTGCTGACTCTCGAGATATATTCAACTGAATGCGCTCACCAGGAATCGGAACAAAATAAATAGCCTTTATTTCGTATTGTAATGATACGGCGAGGGGTGCTTGATGAATCACCTAACTTCTTTCTCAATGCGACTATTTTCGTATCTACCGAGCGGTCCATACCATCAAATTCGATTCCCCTTAGCCCCTTAAATAAGACCGAGCGCTCTACCACCTCATCCGCATGACTCGCAAGAAACCACAGTAATTTAAACTCCGAATTTGAGAGCTTCACCCTCTCCTCCGCAAGCATAACTTCTTGGGAAAGATTTTTAAGCACAAGCTCACCAAATTGCAGGCTATTTGATGCAGATGAACAGGGTTCACTATTAATTAATTCTTCACGGCGAAGCAACGTACGAATGCGAGCTAGCAACACGCGGGGATTTATTGGCTTAGAGACATAGTCATCGGCACCCAGCTCCAAGCAAGTAACATGGTCGATATCGTCACTACTAGACGTTAGGATCAATATCTTACCAAAGAATTTTTGACGAATATCTCGACAGATATCTATACCGCCGACACCAGGGAGGCCTAGATCCAAAACAATGATGTCTGGCGCAAATCGACCAAGGTCAGCATTCATCTCTCGGCCATGCCGGCGCCAAAGGACATCAAACCCCTGCTGTAAAAGATAATCGCGCTGTAACTCACCAAGGCGCTGGTCATCCTCGACCAACAATACCTTTTCTTTTTCCATGTTCACCCCTAGAACATACTGCGCCATAACAAACTCGTAACAATTACGGCACAAAGCATCACATAACGCGGGATTATGCCAGCTCGTACGCAACGAGGCAAAGACCTAAAACAAGAAAAGAATATAGAGAGGAGAAAAAGAAAAAATCGGAAACCCACTGCCAACAACATCATACTCTAGCCGAAAACTGATGCCGGTCCCTGTACCGTGTCGTCCTGTAGTATCCATTCCACCCTTGGGACAGAGGTTTCCATCAAGTAGGCATAGTCACGATTCCTTCACACCCATACCATCTATTTGCATTAAGAGGTTCACAACGCCTTCGCATTGACGCCGCAATATGTTGCCACCACATCCATGTATTTCCGCTGGTAAGAGCTGACCTCATGTCATTCCTTATACCTCCAGCAACACAGGGCTTATGCTATGCGGCATCCCAAAAAGTTTCAGTCACGAATTTACTATGAAATGTTGTCATTTGTTACAGGTACGCAAAAACACGCCAACGAAGAGACAAGGCTCTTGGCAGATAACACCAAAACAGAATACATATTGGAAAAAATCAGGCTGGCCAGCTCCGTCTGGCAACTCCATGGTGTACAACACTTCCCTATAACTATCCGTAATCACCTGAGCGTATAGCTCGCAACTGACTATCGCTCACCAAAACAACCTGTTATTGAATCCAATAAAATAACTATACAAGGTAGCCCGCATTCCTGGAGGTGCGTGAATCATCACCGTAAGATCAGAGGTCCAACTCGCATCCTTTGCAGAGTCACTTACGGCTATCACAAAGCGTCCTTGCTTGAGCTACAACTATGTAACACACAAAATTACAAAGCCCTCAAATTTTTTTTGACGACAGACCATCACGTCATGTCCCATTCACAATTAAACCACCACATAGAGAAAGCCCGCCGTACCAAACAAGGATACGGCGGGCTTTAGTCGGTTAACCCTGCATATTTTCTATACAGCTACCATCTAGGGGCAATTTCCACAATCTGCACTATCGGCACAATCTGGTCCAGCTGAAACGATCTTCAGAGCGAAGGTAAACAAAGGGTTCGAAAGGTTATCTTCATTCTCTTGGCTATTTCGATCTGGATTATCATTCGCAAAACCACTTGGGCACATTAGTGTATTCGTACTTGAGCTATTGAACGCAGTAGGGTGAGGCAAATCCATAGAGTGTCCTAACTCATGAGCCAGGTGATTAAAGTCCACACCAGCATCAACATTGCCATCACTGGAAATAATTTTTGTGTACGACTCACCACCCCAAAATGAAGCGCCACCGCCCCAGTTATTGTGCATACCGTTATCGCCTTCAACGAAAAACACTTCGACACAATCGTCATCATCAACCGTATCCATAACATCATAGGCTTCCGACGTACTGAAGTTAAATAACGTGGGGTTGTATACTGTCTTCCAATCTCTCCACGTAAAGACCACATCGGCTTTGGCCCATTGTGAGTTCGCTTCTGGCTGCCCAAAGCCTAATCCTGCGCCAGTATAATCCCAGCTAAGAAGTGGGTAATTCCAAATAAGACGACTAAACCGCACCGGCTGTACACATAAGCGCTTGGCCACCTCTATCCGCCACCAAATGATATATTCGATTTCAAATACGGGTCGCAATTCGAACTCAAGCGGGTATGCGGTAAGGCGCTGATCGCCATCCGCTTGGATTGTGAACTGGGCTTCGGCCTTTTCAAGTAATGGCTTTTCACCCTCTGTTAACTCAAACGGGCGATTCAATTTAATCGTGAGTGAAAGCTTCGCTTTTTGTCTTGGGGAAATCGTATGATCACCCTCATGACTGTCCTTCAAGATAGGTGCAAAAGCCCCCATATAGTCCGCACCCAACACACCTTCAATATCCCCAAGCAAGGCGCCTGATTTAGCATCGTATTTAAGCGTTTGATTCGAAGCTGATACAAAAGAAAGATTACCCTGCTTTTCTTTTCCATAACCACCATAATTTAATGCATCTTGCGGCACATCAAAAAACACAACATTGAGATCGCCCACATCCACTACGCCACGCTCAATATCTTCTTGCGAGGCGGTAATATTGAAACTAGAGCGGCCTTTTAACTCCAATGTTTTTCCGCCCACCGTAATCTTCGTACTGATATCCGTATTACTGACCGCCTTAAACGTGGATTCCTGCACTTTTTCTTTAATGGGCGCAGAGACAAAAGACTCCAACTCGATAACGGAGGGCTGCTTCGCACGAGTTAACTGGGCATCTGCTGTATGTGCAAACAAGGCAACAGCACTACCGTAAACAATGTGTTTTATTGAGAACATAATCATTTCCTTTTAATCAATTTCGTTTAATCGGGAGCGCCTATAGGCATCCCCCACAACACATAAAGTGTATCTAAACCACGTAGTTACACAGTCAAATAGTCACTTATTGGTTGTGATTTTTTAGTATTAAAAAACCAGGAAAAGAGAAAAAAGGATACGGATATATTTTCTTTAACGGGAAGGAGGTGAGTACAACAACGCTTACTTCAACACCAACTCATACAGGGCTTGGCCACTTCCCATGTATTTTTTTTCGAACAGGGTCATCGCCTCTTCAACAAAAATGGGTTCGACGCTGCTTTCAGCACCCGTCAGAATTTCCCAAGCAAGAGAAAACTCATCAAGATACATATCCCAATTACTCCTAAGTGTCGTGATTTTAGATAACCTAGATAAAACGGGAAATACAGGATGCCCCTGCCAACGGCGTTTAAACTGCACAGACTTTGGCCAAGGATTAGGGTAAAGAATAAAGTGCTGATCAAACACAATATCGTTATCAACAAAGAGTCGCCAAACATCTTCACAATTAGCGCGGAGAAATAAACAGTTTTCTGGCGCAGAATCGGCATGCTTATTGAGCCGATGTGCCGACTGATCAAGACCAACCACCAAAGCGTTAGGGTTGCGTCGTGCAAGAATGCGCGTACTCATGCCCGTGCCACAGCATGAATCCAGGATCAGCGCTTCAGGTGATCGAGATGCCAGCGCAGACTCAAACGTTGCATACGCATCAAGATTATGTGCCCGATAAGGTTTACGATATGCGGACGCCATATGTTTTTTAACATATTCTGCCAAGCGCTCATGTACGCCAGCTTGATTGGATATTACTTTTTTTGAATCATACATTTAGTAAATTCGCGCTCGAAAGAAAGGGGAATTGCTCACGCGCGCTGCGCCTCATATACTTTCCTGCATACTAACAAATTACAGACCTCACGACTCCAGAGGCTTCAATGAATATAGCGGCTGTATTACAGAAATCAGGCAAGGCATACGACACCCTTCCGAGCGTGATTTGTGGCAACGAATCCATTAGCTTTCGGGAACTGTCACACAGAACACAATCGATTGCCGGCGCACTAAGAAACCAATACGCGCTGTCTGCAGGCGATCGTGTTGCTATCATTAGCCAAAACTGCCCACACTATATCGAACTGCTCTTTTCCATCTGGCACGCGGGTTTAGTCGCCGTACCCATCAACGCTAAGCTCCACCCAAAAGAATTGCGCTATATTCTCCAACACTCTGGGACGAAACTCTGCTTCACGGGCGACAAACACACAGCCGATTGCGAACACCTCCCGCAAGAAATTGACTCTCTTGCACACATACTTTCGATTGGAAGCGAACATTACTTACAGCTCTATACATCTACGCCAGCAACAATTACCGAGCGAGATGACAATGACCCCGCATGGCTGTTTTACACCAGCGGCACCACGGGCAAACCCAAAGGTGCAATGCAAAGTCATAAAAACCTTCGATCCTCAGTACAAGCGCATCTGACAGATATCGATAACATCTTAGTCGGCGATAAAATTGCGCATATTGCACCCATGTCTCACGGCGGGGGATACTGCATACTTCCCTATATCGTCAACGGCGGCACCCAAGTCATACCGAAAAGTGGTGAATTTCACCCAGAAGAAGTATTTGATCTTATTGAAACACACGAACGCCTCTCTTTTTTTGCGGTGCCCACAATCATAAAAAGACTCACCGAACATGTGAAAACGTCACCGACGGATATCTCTCATTTAAAATCCATTATCTACAGCGGCAGCCCCATGTATCAGGAAGATCTTAATGCCGCTCATCACGCTTTCGGATTCCGACTTGTGCAAGTGTATGGTCAGGGGGAATGCCCCATGGCCATTGCCGCGCTAAGCAAATACCACCATGACAACACTGCGCACCCCCAATATACACAACGCCTCGCCTCCGTCGGCACACCCATGCTAGGCGTAGAAATAAAAATAACAGACGACAATCACACACCTGTATTAGATGGGCAGGCTGGCGAAATCATGGTGAAAAGCGATACCGTTATTTCCGGCTATTTTGAAAACCCCGAAGCCACTCACAACACCATTATTGATGGCTGGCTAAAAACCGGCGACATCGGTATTCAGAATCCCGACGGTTTTATTACCCTTACAGACCGCTCAAAAGACGTCATCATCAGCGGAGGATCAAATATTTACCCAAGGGAAATAGAAGAAGTATTAATCCGTCACCCTGACACAAAAGAAGTATCCGTCATTGGCCAAAAAGACAGAAAATGGGGTGAAATCATCGTTGCATTTATTGTCCTCAAAGAAAACAAACGGCAAGAAGAATATTCGGCAATACAAGCATCCATCGACAACTTCTGTACACAGGAAATCGCGCGTTTCAAACGCCCCAAAGAATATCACTTCATCCCATCTCTCCCAAAAAATGCAACCGGCAAGGTACTTAAAACGGAATTAAGAAAACTAATAGAAAAATACAAGCACTAATAAACGTTATGCTTAATAAACGCCATACAAATAATCATTGTATAAAACAAAAATACGGTATCTACATACTGAGAAATTTGCCGCCTATGAGAAATCAAACGCGCTAACACCATATACACAGGAAAAAGTGCAAACATATAGCGGGCACCACTGATCAACCAAGACGGCGAATACGATACCACGAAAAATAACACGCTATAAATAACATAAGGCGTTGGCAATACACGCGCCATACACAACATCATACCCAAACAAAAAACAAATACTGATACCGAAGGAATCCACGTGCCCATCGCCATCATCGTGCTGCCATTTCCTACCCTGTTATATATGTTCGCAATATTGTCGGCGAAAAACATCACCTCCTGCCCCCAATTTACCTTCTGGTATTCCAAGAACTGAAACCAATCACCTGACACGCCTTTATTTACAGCAAGGTAAGCACCAAACCCACACAAAATCAGTAACGGGGAAGTGAAACGCGTCATACACACCCACAAAGATAATTGGCCATTCGCACGCTTCTGCTCAATGGTAATTCTCACCGCCTCATAGACAAACGGCGCAAATAACAATATGCCTTGATTACGCGTTATGGCAGCGAACATTCCAAATAGACCGGCGACAAACCACAACTGCCGCCGAATATAATAAAAGCAGGCAACCGAGAACGCCATAAACGTAGATTCGGTGTATGCCATAGACGCGAACAATGACAGCGGGAAAAGTAATAAATATTTAACCGAATCCTTCGCGATCACCTTCTCGCCAAATTCTAATAGCGCGAGTTTATATAGATATATACACGCTAAAATCAAAAAACAAAATGACACAACCACAGCAGAGGTAAAATAATTATCAAATAGAAGGTTTGCCCCCCGAACCAGAAATGGGTACATCGGGTAATACACTAATATCGTTTTTAGCTCACCAAAACTCGGATAACCATGCTCGGCAATATATAAAAAATGTCGTGTGTCCCACTTGTACCAAACGTCATCAAAATTCCCAATGACATCGATTGGCCTCCCCTCTAAAAAAGAATACACCAGACTAGCAAACACAATCAGCAGTGCTCGATTAACAAGTACCATCGACGTCACGTGCACATACGGATGATTGAGAAATACCCGCCAAGGAATAGAAGAAAAATTCAGATCAGGAAATGAAATAGCAGGGGCGAAACGAGCGCGCCCAGGAAAACATACGACAAATGCATCGTATGCGGTTTTACACAGTAAAAAGCCGATCAATAACATCGAGCTGTATTTTAGAAAATATTCCATATAATTCCATACTCCTATATTTTTATCGCGGGTAACACATTCAACAAACAATGAAGCGCCAAAATAAACCATCAGTTAATGAAAGTTTTATCCCGCTATTTTCATTCTCCCTCATCACAGAGCGATATCATCACCCTTTATATTCACACCAATAAAACGACTAACTCCCCCCTCAAAACACCGAAACCCAGAACAGCGTGACTCAATTCACAGCATAAACTCACACTGGCACCAGACTAACCGGCGGCACCACACCCACCAGCCCAAGACTGGATGGAATATAAACATTGTGTTATATTTGAACGATTCGTTCGGCTTAGATATTTCTGTGCTCCACTTATTCGCAACAAGGAAGAGCACAGGGCCTATATAAATAGAAACCCATTTGGAAGGGAATTTTATGGATAAAACAGCTAAATGCTCGTGTGGAAACCTCAGTATTTCAATCTCAGGAAAACCCGATATTATCGCAACCTGCAGCTGTAAAGACTGCCAAGTCCGCACCGGCTCTGCTTTTGCGGTCAACGCCTACTTTGCGGATGACTGTGTCGTTGCCAAAACAGGTGAGGGTAAAGAGTTTACACACATCAGCGACGAAGGCAGACCCATTACCCGCTCATTCTGCCCTGAATGCGGTACCACGGTATCCTGGAAAGCTGCGCTGCTACCACAACACGTTGGCATCCCCGTTGGCGGATTTGCCGATCCAGACTTCCCTGAACCACGCGTAGCCGTCTGGCAAGCGAGCAAGCACAAGTGGGTTAATTTTCCAGAACACTGGATGCATTCTGACTCTCAGGATGTAGGCAACCCGAACCCGAAGGTTAAGATTGTTCGGGAGCAGAAGTGCGGGTAACTCCCGCGTTAACAGCAGAGGCCTCAACTAAACGCCGTTCGTGCACATAGCGCAAAAAAAATAGAAGCTCCTTCTTAATCACGTGCGACCTCCCTAGATCTGGAGGCCGCCGCTCTCAACTAAAAACTACTTCTTATAATTAAAATCGGATCCAACACAACTCCGTCAACAATCACATCGTACTTAAATTCCTTATATTCCTCACCATCTTCCCATTTTTCTTGTTTAGGTACTTTTTTGTTTACAACTGCATCCCGAGTAGAGAAACTAGCATTTTTAAATGGCGAATCTGTTTTAAACTCAATCGTCATTTTCGACGGGCCAGCCCACACCACTCGCTGACCCTCTTTCACAATTATTGGGTCAGTATCAACAAACGGCATACCATTTTTTGCTAATAATACTTTTACTACGGCCGTATTCGTACCTTCATTCACATTAACTATCGAAAGATCCTCCTTAGTCGTTAAGCTCCCGGTACAAGCGCTCAAGCCCAACACAACAAAGAAAGTTACTAATAATTTCATATCATCTCCTAGTTTTTAAGTTTTTCAATTGGAATAGAATATTCTGAATTTACAATTTTTATATATTTATGATTTTCTCGCAAAGGAGCCAAGTCAGGCTCAGCAATCAACAAATTAATTGGATAGTTATTAGATATAATCGTTTTCAAAACCCCCAACGCTCTGTCATAGTCACCCATAATCGTCCATACTCTAACAGCAGTCAAAAGAACATCTATACCATTAGGCTGTAACACAAGAGCTTCTTCTATTGACTCTACTGCGTCTTCAAATTCGCCCAAATGTAAATACGCCAAAGCCCTATATTGATAGACTTCCGTACTAACGCCATTCAATACAACTTCACTCCTAATTAAATCAAGCGCCTGCAAACAGATCTCCCTTACCTCTTCTTCCCTATCAGAAAGATATCTGAGAGCATCAGCAAAATTTATTCTCAAACGATAATCTTCCGGAGACAATTTTATTGCCTTTTCAAAAAAATTTACCGACTCTCTATATTCCTCAGCGTAATAATATCCCGTCCCAGCATTAGAAAACCCAATCGATGAGGGCGCAACCTTTACGGATGCTTCAAATGCTTGCGCTGATTTTCTAAACTCTCCCAAATACAAATAAGCCACGCCCAAATTCCCCAATGCAGGCTCATTTTCAGGAATAATTTTTAACGATTCACCCGCCATGTCAATAGCATCTTGAAACCGACCATCAACGATCAGAAAAAACGAATAATCATAATACGCTCTCCAATTTTTTGGATGGGCTTCAATAATACTCAAAAATAATTTTTCTGCGAGGACCCTTTCCCCCATTTCCTCGTATGCCCTGGCCAAAAAAATCCCTATATCACCATCATAAGAGTCAAGCCTAGCCGCCCTTTCCAAAACCTTCACAGCATCAGAATATCGACCCGTCGCTCCAAAAACCAGACTTAGAGAAATATATGTTTGAGCAACAGTATCATTTTCTAATAATGCGCGATTACAATACTCTTCAGCTTTTTCGATAAATTCAGATTTTCTAGTTGCCTTGAACCTTCCATGATATGCCCTACAAATACCTGCGTTCGCCTCCGCAAAAGAGTTATCATGAACCAGCGATGTAGAAAACAACTTTATCGCTTGGTCAAAATTTTCTTGCGTTTCAGGCATTCTTAAGTATTCCATGCCCTTCAAATAATAATCATACGCCGTTACATCTGAAGTAAGACTTAGTGCCGCTGGCCGGAAAAATTTTAGCTGAAACTCATCGGCCAAATATCGACCAACTTCTGCAACCACACGATCCTGTAAAATGAATATGTCGCCATAAGCGCCGTCTAGTTTTCCACCTGCTATTTGCACATTATCTTTTCGGCGAAATAGACGATAAGCGATGCGAAGGCTGTCGCCAAGTCTTTGCACACTGCCTTCTAATCGAACGGGGCCACGCACACCTTTACTTGGATCTAGGATATATACATCTTCCATATCAGCCAGCTGTGACCGCAACGCTTCCGTAATTCCGGCACTAAAATAATCCGCTTCGCCGCCTTCAGACATCAGATTTTTAAAGTCGGCGATCTCCACATAGTTCGCTGTATAACCAGGCACTAGCCACCTTGGAACGAGGTAGAATCCTGCAGCAATCAAGCATACCAACGCAATCGCGAGGGGATAGCGGTAGGCGTCTATTTTTTGCTGAAATGTGCGTACGGCGTAATGCAGGTGCGTGCTATAAGTAATGCCTTTAGGCCGAATGAGGTAGGCGCGGTGCTTGCTGTCGATATTTTTTAGGGGGCGCACGCCAAGCGCTTTTATTGGTGCGTGTAGATCGGCTTTGATTGCCTGATATACAGGCTCGGAAATACAGATGCCGTCTGCCACGGCGAGCGGCTCTAGGCGTGCAGCGATATTAACGTCATCACCGAATGGGGCGCCATCTTTGAGCGTCACTTCACCAGTGTGAATGCCAATGCGCGTGCGCAATGGGGGCATATCTCCTTTAGCATGTTCATTAAATTGCTGAAGGTCGTTTTGAATCGCCATTCCGGCGTTGACGGCATCTAACGGTAAATCGAAAGAAGCGAAGACGGCATCCCCAATAAATTCGATGACGGAGCCGTTAAATTCTTGAATGCGAGACAGCAGGATGCGACGGTATTCGTCCACCAAACCGATGGTCTGATGTTCGTTTTGCCCCATTAAACGGGAATAACCGACAATGTCGGTAAACATTAATGTGAGGTGCCGACGTTCCAAATCTGTGCCCCTGCAGATCGGTTTGAAGTAAAGCTTTAAACGCCAGAAACCTTAATGGCGCCAAAAACTACAATCGAAATAGATATGCGAATATACGCGTCAACAATGTTGTTTATATGATAGTTTTTTTAACATTATGGAAATCGACGCGACAAAAAGTGTGCTTAACAAACATACAAATTAGTGAATATTTCACTGAAGCGTTAGCGCACTTATGCGTACGGCGGTATGATAGGCTCAGTCGGTGAAAGGTTTCAATCTTTTATATCGCTCTCTCCTTTTTAAACGTGCTTACACCCAAGGTCTCTAGTTTTCCATGCTTAATAACGTTAGCCTTTTTGCGAATCTTCCCCAAAAATCTCTCTACGAACTTGAGCAGCTTAGCGTACTGAGGCGCTACCCTAAGAACACCATCCTATTTATTGAGGGTGATGAATCGACACATCTATATGTTATTAAGGAGGGGAAGGTCAGCGTTTCCGTCGCGGGAGAAGACGGTCGTGAGGTAGTGTTAAACCATATGTCTGAGGGCGAGTATTTTGGTGAACTCGCACTGCTCGATGGAAAACCACGTTCCGCAACCGTGCGCACCATCACGCAATGTGAGGTAATCGCCGTTTCCAGAAATAGCTTCCAAGATTTATTAAGAACAAACCCAGATTTTGTTATACAAGTAACCGCTGAACTCACTTCACGCGTACGCAAACTGACCGATAGCGTAAAAGACTTGGCGCTATTGGACGTTTATGGAAGGGTGAGTAATGTATTAGAAAAATTGAGTGATGAAAACGGGCGTATAGACAACCCAAAAGTGACGCATCAGGACATTGCCAATATGGTGGGTTCATCCCGCGAAATGGTAAGTCGCATTATGAAACAACTCATCATTGGTGAGTACATTAGCCAATGCACACAATTCATTGAAATCAAAAAAACGCTGCCAAAAGGCTGGTAGCAGCCATCACTATTTTATTCGCTGATTATTCCGAGTCTTCTATCGGTACAAGATCTATCGGCTCTTCAACCACTTCGTTTGTGACGTCATTCGATGCACTTTCATTTACTGCGCCCACTGCTTCTGTAGACTGAACAGGTATTGGGTGCTCGGCTGCCATACTGTCATTGTTTTCAGGATCGGCTGGATTAACGACTGAGTTCACCAGCATATTTTCCGGTGCTTTGTGGCCAATGTGGTAGGCAGCAAACCCAGGAAACATTACCTGATTTAATGCCATGCCGATTATTTGCCCATCAAAGGGCGCGCGTATTTGTGAACTTTTATTGGTAATCGGATCAGTGACAACGCCCAACAAATCACCTTTGACAACCTCATGCCCCAAGGCCACCTCGCTGAACAACATGCCGCCGTCTTTCGCACGTATCCAGCTTGATTCATAGTAAACGGGCTCCGCTGCCCGCTCCCAAAAACGACGCCGATGGATCATACCCAAATTATCCATCGCGCTTTCAATACTTTTAACCCCGTATTCTATATCGGTACGGGAGAGTTCATGAGGCGCCCCAGCTTCCAGTGTGACGGCTGGAACACCGCTTTCAACCGCTGCACGCCGAAGGCTGCCTTCTGCACCTTCGCTTTGCACCACAACGATGGCGCCCATTTTTTTAGCTAGGTTATCGACTTCAGGCCTTGTTAAATCAGCACGTAATTGTGGCAGGTTAGTACGGCGAAAAGACCCCGTATGTAAATCGATTAACAAATCGCAATGGGCGACAATTTCAGAGAAAAATGAATACGCAATACGTGCCGCCGAACTTCCATCTGGGTTACCAGGAAAAAAGCGATTTAAATCCCGACGGTCAGGAAGATAACGCGAACCTCGGCGAAAGCCCTGTAGATTAACAATCGGGACGCCTATCACCGTACCGTGCAATTCTTTTGGCTCAATGTCATACATTAATCGGCGTACAACCTCGATACCGTTCAACTCATCCCCATGCACGGCCCCTGTCAAACACAGTTTAGGGCCAGGTTTAGCGCCATTAAGCACCAGCACCGCTGTAGGTGCAGCGATACCGATAAAAGAAGCCCCAGGCGACCACCCCAAACGCGCGGAAGTACCAGGCAGCACTTCACTACCCAATAACACCAATGGTTCAGCCGGTGCATTATGATCGCCAATTAAACCCTGAGTGATTTTTTTAAGAATGCCTTGCTTCGGCACAGCCGTGACCATTGGCCGTGTCGTATTTATCCCTTCAACACGCTCACCAACCGAAACGCTAGACTCAATTAATACACTTGCATTGTTGTTGGGTGTTACATTCGCTGGATGCGTAACACTTTTTAGAGCGGAATGCCCCTGGGGCTGAACGTGTTGTATTGGTTTTAAGCTGTCTTTTGAAACAAGCGGTTCCGCGACGACATCTTTTAAATTGATATTTTCCGCAGGCTTGGGCGCAGTCTGAAGCACCTCTTCCTTAACCGACAATTTATCTGCACCAGCCACAGCGGTCTCAAGATCATTTGCCCACACCGTATTCACAGCAGCGGATGCACCTATGGACAACACGCTCATTACCGCGAAGACTTTTCTAATACGTAGGACATGATATACGCCCTTACTCGATGGATTCATTCATGAACTCTTAAAGGTTTACCTAAAACCACACACAATTATGCTTTAATTCTATACTATTTCCCTGCATATTCACGGAATATCACCGAAACTCGCGATTTCCACCCTATAAAACACCACGATTTTTCCTATAAGCTCACGTAACAATACCCAGTATTCACCCGTCATAAATCAAAGCAAGACTCAAAAAAGACTGCGCTAAACAATGGCAAAACGGACACACCCAAGCCCCGCATTAGATGTAGGTAAATCAGCACTAGAAACCCGCAGGTGATCCTGAGTTAACAACTTAGGCGTTAAACGGCATCATGGACGAGGTCTGTCGAGGTGCAACCACCTTTGTGAGGGCTTCGATATAACGCGTTGCGATATTTTTTTGTACGGCTTATTTTATCTTTAAATTCATCCGCGCTTACCCCTAGTTTATCTAGGGCTTTATCGACTTCTTTCTGTGCGACCTGCTTCGCCTTAAACAACTGCATTTGCACACGACTATAGACATTAACAGCACCATCGCCACTGGTTTCAATGGGCAGGAATATCGCATTGGGGTGAAGTTCAGTAATGAGCGATTGCACACCATCGGAAACGGCGCTTGAAGGCATACAACCAAAAGGTTTAATGCTGAGCGTCATGGTGGCCTTTTGATGCACGACATTTTGGATGAGTTTTCCAACTTCCATATGGCCTTCGCCACCACGTAAATTGTTATCGTAATATTGGTGGCTTATCTCTGCGATACGGTCCATATTTGGGAGTTTGTAATCGTACAGGCCCAAAATTCTCGCATAGAAATAAAATATACCCCGCACGATTTTATTTCCCGCCCACAGCATCAACAATCGTTTGCGTACATCAATATTTTCCAACGAAAACTTACTGCCTTTCTGGCCGCCCTTATCCGTACCCCTCAACAATGCGCGTTGCTTCGTGTCGTATTTAGCACCCCACATTAAAAACAGCGGCCATGAGATCGCTAGCTGAACATCAACTTCTGCGCCTTCTTTTTCCAAAAAGGACTGCATTTTATAATTACCGTCCCCCTCGGTTGTCATCGCCCAGAATTCACCAATAATCGCAACCTTTGGTTTTATCTGTGTGCGGTCCACCTCTATTTTTTGTAGCGCTTTACGGGTATGCCAAAGTGTGCGTAAAAATCCTTTATTTGTCTCGAAAGATCTAGCGATACGTTTTTTGCCTTCTTCCAAAACCGCTTGCGTTTCACCCTTATTCACCTCGTACGGACGAATGCGATAACCTAGAGCATTGAGAATATCGCCAATAATAACGGCTTTTACCATTGTCAGAAAAAATTTCGCGTTTATTTCTAAACCCAGCGCATCTCCCGTGGCTTGTTTGATGCCGCCGGTTTGCTGGACAAGTAGAACACGAAAGCCTTCGAAACCTGAATCCCTTAGTGCTTTGCGATATTCGGTAACGTAAGTACCAAATCGACAAGGGCCACATGAGCCAACCGTCGCGAATACGTAATTTCCAATAATTTCGGCTTTCGTCTTTCCTGAAGCCTCTAACTGTTTTAATTTTTTAATCAGATTGCCGACAGTAAAATATGTGGGATTACATTGACCTCGGTTACCAAATTCACGCCCAAATTGAAGTGCGCCATTATCAGGCACATCCATGGCTTCTACTTTGTACCCCAAGCCTCGAAACGCAGACTGAATAAACAAATCATGAGCAACCGTTAAGCCCGCGTGTAAGATGGTCGTATTTTCACGTTGGTTCTTTCGAAACTGTGTTGGGTTTTCATCCCGCCAATGGTTTTTCTGTTCTTTATCTAGGCCTTGCCGCTGATACTCGTCGCTCGAGAAGCGCAGCACTTGCTCATCCACTTGTTGCAGAAATTTTTGGGGATCTGTAATTTCCACAGGTGATTTTTCTGGCAACTCGGTTGGTACATTTTCTCGCATATTCATGGCTATACGCCCCTAGGGTTAATCCAGCTCTATAGCTTGTATCAATTCGGGTTCAAATATTTCCGGCGCGCACACCGACGCCTTTACACGTTCTTGCACTGGCGTGAAACGCTTATATTGCTGCTTCAACGCTTCAATTTGATTCACGATCGCTTGGTCGTGCCTAATTTCTGGTGGCGCAGATTCCAATAGCGATAAGCGCTTGGCAAGAATGTTTTTTTCTGCCTCATGCGAACGCGCGCCTTCATCTTCAAGCGCCTCTTCGGCAAGCTTAAGGGTATAGCCGTATGTTTTTACGCGAATTTTTATGGAGCCTGAAGGCTTATTGGCATCGATATCGTGCAGGGCCGAATATGGTGTCGCGCTTGCACTTACCACACGATCTATCAAACCATAGGTTGGTGCATCGTGCCCGCACTTAAAGCTGGATAAATCTAAGAGCGCCACATTGGGGTGCCGAGACGCAAATTTTGCAGCCCACACTTTTTGTACACTATTAACACTGTAGTTTTCTGGCCAGATATCTTGAATCTCTAAAGGAGAGTCAACCAAACCTAAATCCAAATCTTGTTTAAAATATTTAGCAAGATATTCAGGGTCTTTTGGTATCGCACGCAAGGATAAAATCGGATACCCCATGGCTTGGTACTCTTCCAATACCAAATGGTTCATACCGGGGTCATTATGATACGGTCGCCCAATCATCAATAAGGCAATACGGTTTTCCGCTTCTACCTGATCTAATACTGCACGCCCTTTTTCTTGCATAAGACGGTCAAAATTCTCCAAGGCTTTATAGGCTTCATCTACTGCAAAATTATTTTCATCTTCGGTAATATCCAAATACGCTTCGAACTGCTCGAACATTTTATGTTTGAGCAGAAGCGGCTCGTTAAGTGATACGGCTGTATCAAGGTATTGAATATTGCGTTGCGCGAAGAAGTCTGTCTCTTTGGTAAAGGTCGCTCCGATCACATTCGGTGTGCCCGCCACAATTGGACAACAGGCCGTATCCATCACACTTTCGACAAATGTGGGAATATGGGTAATCGATGGAAAGAAAATGTAGTCGAGCGGTTTTTTCTCGTGATGCACAAACATTAGATTATGGATATGGGCCTGCACCACCTTCGCGGGATAACACGGATCAACCGATCCGTATTTTCCACCGGCTTGCCAAAGTTCTTCGCTAGTATCATCTGAAAAAACAATATTACGCGGCTTTAACCCAAGGGATTCGAAATACGCGCGCCAAAAAGGCCCTGTACTCCACATATTCAACGCTTTAGGCATGCCAATACGAATATGTTTTCGCTTTTCTTTAGCCTCTTCGGAGGATGCTTGGAAACCTCGTGTAATTTTACTATGTGATATTTTACCTAACCATGATGTTTTTACTTCAACGTCTTCAATATCGCTACCGGCTATTGGTTGCGGTTGTGTTTTATATAACGCTTTAAAATTCCAAGTCGCTTCAAAATCGACAAGGTTTGGATAGGCTTTCATTCGATCGCGGCGCTGCCGATTTAGGTTTCGAAGCGCGTCATGATTTTCTACTGTACCTTTCTCGCACGAAAATCCAGAAATATATCGTGCAATCTCTTTACTTGGTGTAACGGCATCGATAAATGTACGCGAGCAATCATTCGCACAAAAGTGACAGCGCGTACTTTCATCATTCCGTGTGGTGTACTCCAGATTAATCGAAGCGTCCAAACCAATAAAGGTGGAAAATCCTCGTCGCTCCACAACACGTTTTGCCTCAAACGCAGCACCAAGTGCGCCCGCTTCGCCCGTATGCGGGTGTACATGCACTTCTGCTTCGGGCACACGCTCACAGATATAATCCACCTGGGCTTTTACTGCTGCGAGATTTTTTTGCGTGCCACCTTGCAGTACAAACACTCGACCCAGTTCCGCCATACGAGGAATCTGTACAACGTACTGCCAAATATTTTTCGGCAGTACCAACGCCAAGCCAGCCAGTAGTTCTTCACCGTTGTAACCTTCTTTCTGGAAATTCACACGATCAGAATCCAAGAACACGGCACAACCGTAACTAAAGGTTGGGGACAAATCAGCATTAAATGCTTTTTCTGAATATTCCGTTACGGGGATTCCAAACTGGTCCGCCATAGCTTGCAGCAACATTCCATTACCCGCGCTGCATGAATTTGATAAACGGAAATTTTTAATGGTTTTATTTTCCATAAATAAAACCTTAATATCCTGACCCCCGACATCGCAGATAACATCAACATTAGGAAAATAATGTTGTGCGCTTTTCATATGCGCAACAGTCTCGACGATATTAGCATCCGCATTTAACGACGATTCCATCACATCACCAGCATAACCAGTAACGCCAAAGCCTTTTATATTCAATACGGCGTTTTGCTGCGTTGCCCAGCTTTTTAGCTGGGAAAACATATCTTTCATATCTTCCAAAGGATTGCCTTTGGACAACTGATAAACTTTTTGAAGGATCTCGCCTTGCGCATCAACAAGCACACACTTGCTCGATGTCGATCCGCCGTCCAAGCCGATGTAACCCGATATTTTTTCGTTTGGTGTTAATAGTGCCGCTTCAAATTTTGGTTCTTTATACTGCGCTACAAAAACCCCAACCTCATCCTGAGAAGAAATCAACGCGGGGCCGGCAGATTCACCCAATTGCGCATGACGCCCCACATCAATAAATTCTTTTAAGCCAGCTAAACCATTGAAAGGCGCAATACTATTTTCAATTAAGCCGTAAAGCACCGCACCGTATGCTGCATAATATTCTGCATTTTCGGGCGTAAAAATAAGTTCTTCTATTGGAATGTCTTTAGGATAGTCATAGCCCCGCTCGTCCCAGGTTTCAGGTATACGGTAACGCCAGCATTCTTTAAGGAAAGGTAAATATGTATTGGGGCCGCCCAGCAATAAGACTTTTGCTTTTAGGGTGTTCCCCCGCGTTAAGACCGATAAGTTCTGGCCGACAATCGCATCCGCCAGAGAGCACATAATCTCTTCAGCGGGAATACCGCTTTTAACCAGGTTCACGATATCTGTTTCTGCAAACACACCGCACTTTGCGGCAACGTGATGAAGTTTTTCGGGGTTAAAAGAAAGGGAGGCCAATTCCGCTTGCGGCATGCCCGCTTTCACCACACATTTGTCTATCGTCGCGCCCGTGCCCGATGCGCACTTATCATTCATTGATGTTATCGCGCGCTTTTCACCGGTTTTGGTATTTTCTTTAAAGATGATTATTTTTGCATCTTGGCCACCAAGCTCAATCACACTCGATACATCTGGGTGCAATTCTTCGACGGCCAAGGTAACAGCATTCACTTCTTGAACGAATTTCGCCCCCAGGTGGGGAGCGATTGGAGAGGCGCCAGAACCGGTAATAAATACCCGCACTTTTTTTGTGGAAACCTGAGAAAATTCTAAGGAGATTTTTTCCAACATGGCAAGCGTACATTCGGCTTGCTTTGTTTCATGACGGAGGTACTGACTCCAGAGAATTTTTTTTGATGCAGGATCAACCACAACCATTTTCACGGTGGTCGAACCAACATCGACACCTATAACTACTTCTGAGCAATCATCCATAAATATCCATGTGTAACTTATGGTTTTATTTTAAGAGTCTAAGGAGATGTAATCGCGCCCGTTATATTAACCACAGAAGACAACAATAGAAATCACGCACGTCATTTTTTTTCATCACAGGAAAAAAATTGATAACACTTTCACCACTATCCTCTTCTATCAGCCCCATCTTCCAGATTCCAGATTCCAGATTCCAGATTCCAGATTCCAGATTCCAGATTCCAGATTCCAGATTCCAGATTCCAGATTCCAGATTCCAGATTCCAGATTCCAAATTCGTGATTCTAGATTCCAGATTCCAGAGCACAATACATCTAATTATTCGATATATAGATGCAGTTATCTCACCCATTCAATCTAATTATCTTCCATATACTACGCATAACACTCAAATACACACCGGAGACACATCATGAGCACTGCAGCAGCCACACTGAATCAGGCATCACACACAGATACACTCACTGCAAGTATCGACCTACTGGGCAGAATTGGTCTGGCAGCCATATTCGCTTTAGCAGGCATCAATAAGATCCAATACTTTGATGGCAACGCCCAGTACATGGCATCCGCTGGGCTACCCGAATTTTTATTACCTGCTGTGATTATTTTCGAACTGGTCGGCGCAATATTTATTCTTATGGGATTCCAATTACGTACCACCGCAATTGCACTGGCCGGTTTCAGCGTCGTCACCGCATTTATGTTTCACTACAACTTAGCGGACCAAATACAGTTCATCATGTTCTTTAAGAATATTGCGATCGCAGGTGGATTTTTGGTTCTTGCCGCACACGGGGCAGGTCGTTTTAGCGTAGACGCTAGACACTAAACTGTACATTCACCTAGTTATTGAGGAATTTAAAAATGGGCTTATTAGTCAATGGCGAATGGAAAGATAAGTGGTACGACACCAAGGCCAACAACGGCGAGTTTAAACGCGAAGCGGCGCAGCTAAGGAACTGGGTCACCGCAAATGGCGACTCAGGTATCAGTGGCGAAGGCGGGTTTGCTGCAGAGAGCGGAAGATACCATCTGTACGTTTCGCTCGCCTGCCCTTGGGCACATCGCACCCTTATTTTTAGAAAGCTTAAAGATCTGGAATCTCATATTAGCGTATCAGTCGTTAGCCCTGACATGCTCGACCAAGGATGGCGCTTTAACCATGATGTGGATACCGTTAGCACCAAGGACACTCTCAACAACGTTAATTTTATGCACCAAGTGTATACCGCACACAAAAAAGACTATAGCGGACGAGTGACAGTGCCCGTGCTTTGGGACAAACGGCAGAAACGTATCGTCAGCAATGAATCTTCAGAAATTATTCGCATGTTTAATACTGCGTTTAATCACATCACCGGTAACACATTGGATTTTTACCCTGCGGAACTGCACGAGCCCATTAACGAGATGAATCAACAGGTTTATCACACCATTAATAACGGCGTTTATCGTTGTGGATTCGCAACAAAACAATCTGCATACGAAGAGTCATATAACGCGCTATTTGAAAGCTTGGAAAAGATTGAGGAGAGGCTGAGCACCACTCGTTACCTTTGCGGCGACCAAATCACGGAAGCTGATTGGCGACTGTTCACAACCCTTATCCGTTTCGATTCGGTTTATCATGGCCACTTCAAATGCAACAAACAACGCATCGAAGACTATGCGAATATTTCAAATTACCTGAGGCAGTTATTTCAAACCCCTGGGGTAGCGGAGACGGTCAATTTTTACCATATTAAACGGCATTATTATGCAAGCCACACAATGATTAACCCAACAGGTATTGTGCCTGTAGGTCCAGCGCTTGATTACACGCGACCACATAATCGAGAAAGCTAGTCATTTGATTTAATACCGCATGCGGTAACTTTTATAGGGATGGCCCACGCCGGTCAATCTATATTGCCGCATAATTATTGGTCGCACTCCAAACGCTTGCCTAACCCCATCACGTGATCATTTCCATAGCCTATTGCAGCATAGAAACCTATCACCTTTTCGTTTGATTCTCTCACTTGCAAATTGATTTTTGGGCAACCCTTATTTTTTATTTCTTCTTCCACGGCCTTCATTATGAAGCGACCAAAACCCTTTCTTTGTGCTTTTGGGCTAACGGCCAAATAGCTGATCCAACCGCGATGACCTTCATACCCACCCATTACGGTCGCAACGACCTCATTTTCAACAACACCCACCAAGAAAAGATCTGGGTCTACCTTTAGTTTTCGGTCAATATCTTTATTGGGGTCATTTTGAGGTTTGACTAGATCACAATCTCGCCAGAGCGCAATTACTTCACGTCTATCCTTTTCTTCGTACGCACGAATCTTCATTTCATTCACCAAAAATCACAACATTCGCGAATTTAAGCAGTATATTTTCATAAAATCCTGAAACATTTAAAAATTTACCGTTATTGGGAAAGCTTGTATTCCAGACCTTGTTTAACACCGGCCCATTCGTTTGCAATAATACTAAAGAGCACCGAATCTCTAACTCTTCCATCGGGCATTACCTTATGGCTACGCAGGATACCTTCTTGTTTACTGCCCAGTCGTAATATTGCGTTACGGGACCGCGTGTTTAAGTAATCCGTTAGAAACTCTACTCGGTTTAGTTTTAGCGAATCAAAAGCGTGTGCCAGCATCAACCGTTTAGCTTCTGTGTTAATTTTGGTTTTCTGAGATGACGCACGAATAAAGGTAAAGCCAATCTCAACGCATTTATTCGGGATATTCGCATTCATAAAGCGAGTCGAGCCCACCACTTCATTGGTGAATTGATCAATTGTAGCGAAAACCAAGCCACTGCCTGACGTATACACCTGACATGCATTTTTATAAAAATCGTCTATATTTTTCGGGTGAGGGACAAGAGTAAAAAACAGCTTCCACAGTTCGCCATCCTTAATTGCGCTACGCAGGCCATCTAAGTGATTTTCAGATAACGGCTCTAAACGTACATTTTTACCTGCTAAGGTAAGCCTTTCAAATTCCATCAACGCTATTCCTTGTTATCTATCTATGTGATTTCGATCCTACAAAAAATGCCAAGGGTATTGCAAGCGGGCCTAGCAACACGCCAACTAGCTCCGCTAGAAGTCTCACTTTCACGAGACGCTTCCTCAAGATATATATACAGACAAAATGACTTATGAGCCAAACCAGGGCAACAATATATGCGGCCATTATACTTTCCTTATTTTTACAATAACTATCATGATGTCAGATCCAAGGAATCTATTGCGTTCCATGGATAGTCCAATGTCGGCAAAGATTTTCATTACACGATTTAATTTAAAATTCACGATTACGGCCACACCGCTCAAACAAAGAAACCACATTACTCGCATACATTCATCACTTATCAAGATCCGCAAACTGCTTATTGAGATCAAACTTACTGGATGTCACATAGCGTTCCATATTGCCGACGCGATTAACGATATCGTCTAGGCGAGATCTCGCTCTTCTTAGCCGGTCGGCTGCACTATCTTGGTAACGAAACACTTTCTTTTTTCGGTAACAGCGCTCTTGCTCATCGTATTCCATGCTGGCGTCGTTTTTATCTCTAGGCTTGGGAACCAGGGCTATCCAAGCAATAATATATCCCCAAAACGCTAACGGCCCCATAAACACGAGCCCCGCCACGAAAATAACGCGCATTACAAAATGATCAATTTCAAAATGGTCGCCCAGACCAGCGCATACTCCGGCAATCTTTCCTGCCTCTATATTTCGATAGAGGTTCATGCCGTAACCTTCGCCACGTGAGCTTGATGTGTTTTTACCGTTATGACACTTCATGACTGACCTCCTTTATCACGTGCCGCACCTTCGCTTCGCCAGCTGGGGTGCTCTTCATCAAGAATTTTTTCCAAGGTTTCCAAGCGATCGCTGAGTTTATCCAGCGTTTCCAACATTGCTTCAAAGTCCCCCGTCTCTTGATCGCTAAGCCCTTTGATCATTTTTGTTTTAAATCTGTAGTGCATGACAACCCATACCGGCGCCACAAATATGACAAACAAAATAATCGGCGCTACCATAAATTCTTTCATTACTTAATCCTTTTGCTCTCCTGCTGAAACTGGGGTTTACTCATTACGCATGCCCTCGGCACTGCACATGTTGTTCACTCTTGAAATGCTGTGCTCAACTTTACGGCTTTTCTGTACCCGTATCCATTTGTTCTTTGAGCCGATTTAATTCATTGTTAATGGCATCGTCTTTTGCGAGCTGATCAATTTCAGATGCAAGATCTGATCGCCCCATATCGAATGCCTCTACCTGCCCCTCCAAGTCGTCCATTTTACGCTCAAATAATTCAAATTTATTAAAGGCGTCATCCACGCTGCCCTTATTGATTTGTCGTTTCACTTTATAGCGATTTTCAACGGTTTTTGCTCGTAACAATAAAGCCTTTTGCTTTGCTTTAGCATCATCTAGTTTTATTTGAAGCTGTGCCACTTCGTCATTGAGCGTTTCTAAATGGTCTTCTAACGACTGTAGCTCTACCTCTGTTGTAATGACCTCCTCCTCAATATGTGACTTTTCTGCCAATGCCGCACGAGCTAAATCATCTCGACCCTTGCTAATCGCGAGCTTCGCTTTACTCTCCCATTCTGCGGCGCCATTTGAAAGGCGCGTTAGGCGGCGGTGCACCTCTTTTTTGTCTGCGATAATACGGGCACACGAACTGCGCACCTCAACCAACGTTTCTTCCATTTCCTGAATGATCAAGCGAATCATTTTTTTCGGGTCTTCAGCGCTGTCTAGCATCGCGTTAATGTTCGAATTTATGATATCGGTAAAGCGTGAAAAAATTCCCATGTGGTATCTCCTAGTGCGCCACCCTAGGCGCTTAATTCGTTTTGGTGTGGTGCGACGTACTTGTCGTCTACATAAGATCTATTGCACACACCCTATTACACACAGCGTGCCAGAACTCGTAACTCATTGATTTTTATGGTGTTTACGGATGTATCTGGTCCGATAAAAATGAAAAGCATGGTCATATCGCCCAATTAGTGGCTATAATAACCACCACATTTAGCCATTTTGACCAAGCATGAATCGAATTATCGGAGAATCCAGTACACTTGCAGAGACTCTTGCTCACGCTTCACGTGTTGCGCCGTTAAACCGCCCCATTCTCGTGATCGGCGAACGAGGCAGTGGCAAGGAATTGATCGCGGAGCGGATTCATTACCTATCGACCCGATGGGATGAGGCTTTTCATAAGGTCAATTGTGCTGCCATCAGCGATAGTTTGCTAGACAGCGAGCTTTTCGGCCACGAAGCTGGGGCCTTCACCGGCGCAACCAAAAGTCAGCAAGGGCGTTTTGAGCGCGCCAATGGCGGCACTTTGTTTTTGGACGAGTTAGGCACGATGCCGTTGCGTATCCAAGAAAAGATTCTAAGGATTATTGAGTACGGTGAATTTGAACGACTAGGTGGGCAAAAAACTCTTCATGTTGATGTGCGTATCGTCGGCGCGACGAATGAAAACTTACCCCTGCTTGCGTCTCAGGGTAAGTTTCGTCATGACCTCCTTGACCGCTTGGCCTTCGATGTTGTTAACGTTCCCGCGCTGCACCAACGCAAAGAAGACATCCCCACGCTCGTTGATCACTTCGCTACGCGTATGTGCTCTGAACTTGAACAGGAATATTACAGCGGCTTTTCGCCTCGCGCGATGGAGACGCTTTTAGAATATTCTTGGCCTGGCAATATTCGTGAATTAAAAAATACCGTGGAACGCAGCTTATGTCATTGGGATAACATGGACGAACCCATCGACGAGGTGATTTTAAACCCCTTTGACACTTCACCTATACAGGCCAGCAACACATCTAACACACGGTCCGCTGCGGCCGTTAATACAGAAGAAAGCCGTGATACACATACTTCAGAAAATGCAGGAGGCAATTTTGAAGCTCGCGTTAAATCGTTTGAAATTTCCTTGATCCAACACGCTTTAAACGTAAACAAACATCATCAGAAACACAGCGCGGAGTATTTAGGCATTACTTATCATCAATTGCGCGCGTTACTCAAAAAATATGGCGAAGACTTGCAGCGATAACTCGCGCTATATACGATTGCTTGTCATATATCCAAGCCGTTCTTGAATACCCAAATAATTGAATACCCGTTTAGGGCATTGATTGGGTTTTAATACACGGACGATTTTTAGGTCGGGATGCTCGGTTAAATTTAATATTAAGGCTTTATTTGGTGGAATATCGGGGTTATAGACTAACACTTCGGGAGTCATCATGGCTTTCGGGTCTACACTTACCACAACACCCAAACTCTCATCATTAAGGCTTACAACACTCCCTGGAGGGTAGATTCCCATAATCGAAATAAATTTTTGTACCAGCGCATGATCTAACTTATCTTTGAATTTTGAATACATCGTAGCGAGGGCAATTTTTGGTGTCATTGCTCGCGAAGCGTTAGGCGGATTGCAAAGGTTATCGTAAGTATTTGCTATCGCAACAATACGAGCGAATTGCGGAATTTTTTCCGCTTTATATTTATTGGGGTAACCCGTTCCATCAAGATATTCATGGTGCAGTTCGATCACCGCTAACATCTCTTCACGCGGATCATCCACCAGCTCACACAATCTTCTTCCTAGCTTCGCGTGCTGTTTAAATACTTCTATCTCGGATTTATTTAACGCCGTTTTTTTATTGATTACCTGGCCAGGTATTTCAATTTTTCCCACATCGTGCAGCAATGCACCACGAGCGAGGAGCTTAAAATCATTCCCTTTAACACCATCCGCATTCGCCAAACTCATACTCAATACCATGACGTTAATCGAATGATTGTAGAGTGTATGCTGGCCGCTTCCCAGATTTACTAAATTGGTAAGCACTTCATTTTGGTTATCGAAATCACCCGTCATCGAATCCACTAAATCAATAGCGTCGCGAATTGCATTTGCGGGTGAGGATTTGAGATCTTTGGTTAGGTTGCGCACCGCCATCGCTTGATCTTTATATTTTTTATCGACAGCTCTTCGTTTAGTCCGGTATTTTTCCGCCGCTTCTAGCTTAGTATTTTTTGATTCCCACTGAACTTCCGTAAGCTCATCGGATTCATCTTCGCCAACCTCCGATGGACGCTCCACAGAGTCCCCAGCCTGAATATCACTTTGATCGGGAAAGACGGTAACCTCAGTTAACCCCAGCTTTTTGATAATTGCTATTTCTGAGTTCGATTGAATTTTGAACTTTGAAAAAAGGAAGGGGTGCTTGGTCCAGGACAATTCGATGTCGACCATAAGCCCTATAAGCAGCTTATCTACGGGAAGTTTGATTTTGCTCGGTTTTGCCACCACTCACGCCCAACATGTCGATAGATCTCTTTAAATATAAACCGTGCAGAGCATTCTGTTGCAGTATTTTGAACCTAAATTTCGCGGGAACTAGCCGCCGACGCTTTGTTAGCGCCAGACGGCATAAGTAGTTTTACGCTTAAGCCTGGCGTTTTAATGAGAGCAGTAAACTGGAGAGTAATAACAGCATCCAGCCTGCGGCCCCACCCCCAGAGCTATTCTCAAACGTTCCGACTTTAGCCACATTAAAATCGTTTTCAGATTCAATGATTGGGCTTCCGTCAGCCGACGTTTTTTCAATTTGCCACATCGAGGCTTGATCCACGCCTGGCTCAGATGTCGGGATTTGACCACGGCCATCGATAACCAACTGATCATCACGACCAGTGCCTTCGCCCAAAGTAAGTGTCCACTCCGTTCCATTATCGGTACAGGCCATATCCAAATTCGCATGGCGGTCCAATTGCTGATCTGGCATCTCATCATTAAAGACAAACACAGGATCCAACGACATTTCATCAGGAGAAAGGGTGGTATATAAGCGAGTTAGATAGCCGCCATCCACCACTACTTCACGAGCATTTCGTATTGGGGTAATAATCTCATCCTGAACCAGTGTTTCGATAGCGGTGCGAGCAGCAGACAATTCATCGGAATTGTATTGGATCGCTAGAGCAGATCGGTCAAAATAAATAGACGCGCTCTGCCCCGACGGAAGCGGAAGTAGTTCTAAATAGGCACCAGAAACACGGCTATCCGTAAAATTCTCTATCACCTCTACCAGGAATTCACTATCGGTCGATTCAGCCAGAGATTGCAGAATACTTACCATATTCTCCGAATCAACCAATCTATCTCCCAAGTCATCAAATCGCCCCGCGTAGTCAGTGGCAAACCCTTGGCCGCCGGCCTCATCCATAGCATCCGTAATAAGATTCTGATAACTCGCATACGCATTTTGGGAACCCGTATACCAGTTCAAACGCGTGTAATTTGGCGTCACATGTAAAAAGTTCTCTGGCACAGCGCGGCTATCGAATAGTAACCACACCAGGATCCCCATATCTTCTTCTGCGGCAATGGCCGTTAGACGAATCGGAATCATCGGCAGTTCACTTTCGTATTGCATGATGATGGGCTGAATATCGCCAACCTCCGAATCGTTTTGGAGTTTTAAGACGACGAACTTCATACCATCATCAACGTAAGGGGTTAACAGCTCTTCTCCTCGGTCACTGAGGTCAAAATTATTCTCAGCTAGCCATGAGGCCACTGCTAAAGGATCATCACCGCTGATAACTTGTGCGTCAAAAGGCCCAATTGAAATCCGCTGCTCAACGACAACCCCTTCATTTACGGCAGCCGTAAATACACCATCAGTATCAGCCGCGGTATTTGCCGCCCGCGGCTGAGGGTCGGGACAGGCTTCACCCGTGCGCTCCAATATAAATTGAGGCCTCGTCGCTAACTCTAGCTGGGAAAAAACTAGATTACTTCCCAGGCTTAACTCCGGCATATTTGGAACAGGCAATACCCAACCAAAGTTTTCCGCCTCACCCGCATATTGAATTCTCACCATTGTGGTAATCTGATTTCCTTCTTTTCTAAATACAATTTGCTCGCCGGCCTGCTCGATAGGTAGCAGTTGGCAGAAAAAACCGCCACATGCCATTGATACGTTTGCGTATACCAGTAAAAAACTCGCCAATAACGTGGGAAAATATAGTTTCATCAGTGTTAACTCCCTTAATCATCTATTTAGCGCTCATATTATTTTGATATTCTCGATAAATCTGTTAGAAAAATGTTAATAAATGTACCAAGTAAAAATAAGAAACGAAGCACGGGCGCTTACACCAAAGATCAATTTTGGAGGCATTTCTTTCCTCCCGTGTTATTAATAACGTAACAGCGTCGCGTTTCTGATCTCGTTTCACCCTGTAGCTATGTGGCTGTTGATTCCCTATCGCCACATGCCTAACAGGCTCAAACAGTCAAAACGATACGATGTTGCTGGCACATCTGTGCCATCGTTGATGTGTAACATTCCTTAGCAGGTTAAGCTCGGAAGTATTTCCTTTTGGCGCGAGGGTAGGGATTCCCAAAACCGTCGCCAGAGCTTAGTCAATGACGATTGACGCCTGTTTTTTTAGATGGACCAATAACATTCGCTTAGCTCAAGGGAACCATTTTTCACGATATCAGTCATAGCTTATTCGTGAATTAAGGAGAATCGTGATGCTACGTAAAAACGCTTTTCGTATATTAAAAAGCAATAAGGGCTTTATTCTCTTTATTTTAGGGATGGTAATATTTAGAACCGCTATCGCAGACTGGAATTATGTACCAAGCGAATCCATGGAACCTACCTTTTACGATAAAGAATATTTACTCGTCAACAAACTTTCCTACGGCCCCTCAATTCCGTTCTCTAAGTCGCGATTATTTCACACAGGAACCCCAAAGCGCGGAGACATTATTACGTTTTACCCCCCTCACGAAGATCGGCAGTTTGTAAAACGTGTAATCGGTATTCCTGGCGATATTATTCAAGTAGAGGGTGATCTTATTTATGTAAACGATACGCAACTACCTGTCTCTCAAAAGTCCTTGAAAGACAATATTTTATTTGGCAGCGAAACAATCGGTTCGCAAGCGCATGACGTCCAATATATCCGACGAAGTGACACACCCGCATTTTCGTTCAAAACACAGGTACCCGAAGGCAGGTATTTTGTTATGGGTGACAACAGAAACAACAGTGTCGATTCACGATTTTGGGGCTTTGTGAATGAAAATAGTATTATGGGAAAAGCGACGCATATCGCTGTCTCATTTTCCAGCGATAGACCTTTATCGCAACGCATAGGCACACGGCTACTCTAAGCGATGTACCCTTTTGTCTATAAAGAAAAATCCACGTCGCACACTTATAGCTCTAAAACCGCTACCTACCGTAATACGCGACTAACGACGCCTTCGACAAAGTATGTTGAGAAAGGTAATACCCTACTTTAGCGGCAGATGCATTTTTGTCTAAACCAAGGCTTGCAACATCCAATGCGTGGACGGTGAATATATATTGATGGGACGCATCGCCTTTTGGTGGGCAAGCGCCGCCAAAACCAAAACCACCAAAATCAGTAACACTCTGAATCGTCCCTTTCGGCGCGATACTTTTGGCCACATTACCGGCATCCGTCAATAGCTGAGTCGATGTCGCAGGAATATCAAAAATCACCCAGTGCCACCAACCACTGCCTGTAGGCGCATCGGGATCATACACCGTCACCGCGAAACTTTTTGTATTTTTGGGCGCATCAATCCAACTTAATTCAGGCGAAATATTTTTACCTGTACAACCAAAACCCGAGAACACTTGGTCGTTCGTCAGTTGTCCCGCTAAATCTTTACTCGTCAAAGTAAGTCCGCTCGCAACAGCATAATTAGCACAACCAATGAATATTAAAGCCATTAACAACTGTTTTTTAAACGTCATATCTACTCCTAATTAGGTTTATCGTTCAACGATTTTTTTTATACATTTTTTTCGAGCTCAGAGAACCATTCACGCTTGGTACGCCACAACTCTTTAATTCTAACGGCGTGATTGAAAGCCAGGTCCATATCAAAGGCTTTTTCTAAGGGAACCCACTCAATTCCCGCCACTTCATTTAGCTCTGCATGAGCATCCGACAGTTCTGGAAATGGCTGTCCAGCCCATGCAAATTGCACGGCATAGTGCATGCTTATATTTTGTTTTTGGTGACGAGGTGTATCGGCAATTGCCCAAGGTGTTTCCTGTATATGCTCTGCCTGGGTTATGCAATTATTCTTTGACCAGACGTACTGATCAGACTGGCTAATGTGGGGAAGATAGACACCACACTCCTCCCACACCTCTCGGACCATTGCTTCGGTGAGCGTTTCATCCCAATCCAAATAGCCACAAGGCAAGCCCCAGTATCCTTGAAAATCCGGAGTGCCTTTTCCGCGCTTGCCGAGCAAAATATACCATTTTTGAGATGCCGTATCGTATAAGGTGACATGCGCCACCACCGCACATGCTCGTGAAAGCCATATAGTACGCTCATCCGGAAGTCGTATTTCCTCATTGTGTCGATTTTTAAAACTGGGAGTTCCCACTATTACATACCCTTATCTAAGCACCGATAACCCTAAAATATTGACTGCGAGTTAAAATAACGCGCTTTACAATAATACGTAAACTATCGTCCGTGCCAATAACGTATACTGTCACCACGCTTTTCGTCTGAGAACCTTTTCTTTAGAGACCTTAGTTTACTCGCCGCTTTTCTGGAAAACACACATGAACCTTATATTCATCATATGTCGAACGACGCGATATTGGGCCGCGTCAGGCTGTATTTTGCTCACAATTGGGTGTCAAAACACTTCAAATATGGCACCAGCGTATCAAGATGCTATCGAAACAAAAAAAACGCAAATAATCGAACGCATGACAAAACTCTTTGCGCCCCATAAAACGTTCGAAGAGTACACTACTCCCTCGGCGCCAGATTATTCTGACGAAAGTTTTTGGGCTGCGCTACCCACCACCCAAGATAATGCTGATTTACTGCCCCGTATATCAACACTCAGCAACAATCAAGACACGGCATCAGTGGATGTTTTTTATGTGCATCCGACGACCTTTGGTAGCAAAGACGGATGGAATGCCGATGCAAAAACGCCTTTAATTTTTGGGAAGTTTGACCCCATTAAAGTACAGGCCAGTATATTTAACGGTAGCGCTCGCGTGTACGCCCCGCGGTATCGCCAAGCCACATTATATTCATTTCACGGAGGCAGCTCCGCAGACCAAGCAAAGCGTATTGCAAAACAGGATGTACAAAACGCATTTCACTATTACTTAAAACATTATAATAAAGGACGGCCTTTTATTTTAGCAGGGCACAGCCAAGGTACCTTGGTGCTCATCCCTATATTAGAATATCTCGACACACACCCTTCCGAAAACTTTATTACCGCGTATATTCCAGGCATAGCGATAAAAGCTGATGAATTTGAAACGATCAAACCATGCACCTCTGCCACTGACATCCATTGTTTTAATGTATGGAATACGAAGCGCTGGGGCATCCCTCAAGAAGAGCTTGTTCCCTCTACCAGAAATGCAGGGTCTACGTGTGTAAACCCGATGAGCTGGAAACATGATGAAAGCGTCGCTACGGCCGAATCACATTTGGGTGCTATACATTTGGATTTTGACCATTTCGATAAACACGTCATCACCGAGGCCAGATGCCACAATGAAAGTTTATGGATAAAAATCCCTGATGAATATCAATACTATTCGAGTTTTGACCGCAACTGGTTCCATCTAATGGATTTTAATTTGTTTTATATGAATGTCCGTGAAAATGTAAAACAGCGAATTGCCGCCTTTCAACAACAAACGCGGCTACAACAATCGAATAAATAATAGACCTAAAGAATAGACAGGTGCTTTTAGGCTTATTTATCTGACCATACGGCGAGCTCATTCCCGCTGGGCTCAATAAAATGAAAACGCCGCCCGCCTGGGAAAGAAAATATCTCTTTTGATATCTTTCCTCCTGCGGCCCTTACGTCTGCCAGTGTCGACTCCAACGCCGACGCGTATAAAACGATCAGAACCCCACCGGCCTCACAATCGTTATGTTTTTCTGCACGATAAAATCCGCCTTCTATGCCAGCATTTGAGAAACTTAAATACTCATCGCCCCATGATTGAAACTGCCAAGCGAATGCTTGTTCAAAAAACGTTTGGGATGCCACCAAATCTTTCGCAGCAAATTCTACATAATTAATCTGTTTGTTTTCTGACATATGCGCCTCTCACAAAAATAAGTCACACCCAAGCGGCAAGATATTTGAGTGCGATCTACTGGAGATAAAGAATGGAAAAGAGGGCGCTATCTTAACGCGAGTTGCGCGGGTTTGTCTTGCCTTGAGGGAACCACATCAGGCACGCCAGACCCAAGTTACGTCTGGGCATGAACATAAAAAACACACGCCATATTATACGAGGCCGGAATGACGGCCTCATAAAAATATTGCGAGACTTGTATAGTGAGATTTAACTTAAAGACCGCTACGAATACATCGGCTGACCACGGTATACGCCTTTGAATTCTAGGCCAGAGCGATATTTAGGATACATTTTACCGGAATACTCCACTGTAGCGCTCGAATCCCCCATAGAGACAACATCTCCTACGGCCTGCTTCATTGGCGCAAACTCAGAATCAGCATCGTACCTCGGTTTAAGGTTTTGAACGACAAAACCAACACCCGCCATCGAGATGAGTCTGGCATATGCCTCACCCAACTGAGCGGAGCCCGTTGATTCTACAAACTCATGTAGCTGTTGCACAAAATCTGGATGAGATAGCTTAAGTTTTACGCCCGCTAACTCTTTGATCAGATGAATGCATTCTTTTGCTTGTCGGATCGCTTTTGGGTTAAGCATCCAAGACTTGTCGGCCATCGTGTACTCCAATTATCGATTTGTTCGAATTTTCTACCCACAATTATGAATGTAGACCAGAAATTGAAAACAAATTCGACATAGCGCACATTTTTCACCCAAAACAATTAGAACTTTTTGGTCTTAGATGGCATCGGCACGTATCTTCGCGCAATGACGGCTATCACCTTGGAAGCCACCTACAAGATGTGTTCGTTAACGAAGATATTCTGAGAACAGCTCATATTCCCAGTGCCGCATAGCCATCACAAGCGTCGTTCCGAACTTTTCTGACATAGGTAACGCGGCATCAGACTGCATTAAATCGTTAAACTCTCGTGCGAGACGTTGCATCTTCTTTTGAAGCTCCGCATTGGAGGCTTTTGACAGAATACCGTTAAGCACAACGAGCTTTTCATCTTCACCATCAAAACGCGACTGAAAGAATTCCTGTTGCACGTGTTTTAAGAAGAACTGCTGAATAGGGCCATTCGGGAGCCAACGAAAGTTGGGAGACACCAGTAATTTAATGCGATTGTTCGGCAACAATTCGATAATCTTCAGACGGTCCAGATGGGCCAGCTTACGGATGCACTTTGGCTCATCAATATCGTAATGAATCAGCAGGTCCGCCATGGAATAGCCGTTTATGACACTTACGGTGATGAGAAGTAGAAGCATATCCTCAGCAATCTCACGTTCTTGCTGCGCAGTTAACTGACGAAGTTGAGGTTGTTCTTTGGCCATTAGCGCTACTAGCTCTTCTAGGGGTATTCCGATGAAGCGGCAGGCGCTCTCCAAGCGATGGAGGGTAAAGCTCTCTTCTGCAAACAAGCGCTTAACAGAAGCTTCACTAAGCGCTAACGCTTCAGCAAGGTCGGCGTATGTTTTGCCATGGGCTTTGAGTTGCTTTTTCAAAGTTGCCAAAAGGGCTGAGGTTTGGGCCATAATGTGCTCCGTTGGGCTTGCGGAAGACTGCCAAGTTGATTCTATAGGCGGGATTGAGAAGATTACGTTATGTTTTCGGGACGTCTGAGGCATGGATGCCGAAGCAGACGCCTACACGGATGTAGGCGTTAGAGCTAAGCATGGAGCCAGAGCCGAGCGTATAGGGACATATTAACAGCGGTCCCGAAAATATAATGTAAGCTTCGTCTTAACCACTCCCCCATCATTAGTATCGATTAATAATACCAACGGTATAAGAATAAACAACCAAAAAAGGATTAGTTGCGGTAAAAGCAACCACCGCTCACACTCCTCGCACTCATTCAACGACATGCAACAGCTGGAACGGATATGAAACGTCTAATGCATCGAGCGGGCACCTTGCCATTTCTCATCGCGGTTTTCTTAAATGCCTTTGTCGATCTGGGGCATAAAATCGTCATCCAGAATACGATATTCAAGATTCACGATGGCCCTCACCAGATTGTCTTAACCGCCATTCTCAATGCGCTTATTTTATTGCCCTTCATATTGCTGTTCAGCCCCGCTGGTTTCGCTTCCGACCGCTACCCAAAACATAAAGTTATGCGGGCAACGGCATGGGTTGCTGTAGCCCTAACAACAAGCATTACGCTTTGTTATGTCATGGGCTGGTTTTGGGCCTCCTTTGCGATGACCTTTTTACTAGCGGCGCAATCAGCGCTCTACTCACCCGCCAAGTTTGGTTACATTAGGGGGTTCTTTGGGAAAGAGCATTTAGCCGAGGCAAACGGCATTGTCTCCGCGATCTCGATTATTGCAATTCTCACCGGCACCTTTGCTTTTTCGATCGTATTCGAATCAGTCTTTCCCGAAGGGGCATCCACCAAAACAGAAGTATTAACAACACTGGTACCTGTTGGGCTAATATTGATGACAACGAGTATTGTCGAACTCATTATGATGTACCGACTACCTCAAGCCGATACCCCTGTACCTTCGACCGCTGGCCCAACAAAGTTCTCACAAACATTTTCTAGCGCATTACTTAAGTCCAACTTACAACCGGTCTTAAAGCGGGACGTTATTCGTCTTTCTATCGTTGGCCTTGCGATGTTTTGGTCCATCGGACAAGTCATGCTCGCCGCATTTCCTGCTTTCGCAAAAGCCCAAACAGGTGAAAGTAACACCATTATTATTCAGGCCATATTGGGCGCTTCGGGTTTAGGCATTGCGCTCGGCTCGATGATCGCCAGTCGCGTGTCTAAAAACTATATCGAAACAGGCTTAATCCCCGTCGGCGCCGCGGGGATTGCACTCGGCTTAGCTTTTTTGCCCACACTCGACAGCCAAATCATGATGGGGCTCGATTTTTTCTTTATTGGTGCAATGGGCGGTATTTTTATCGTACCCCTGAACGCCATGGTTCAGTTTTATGCCAATGAACATGAGCTTGGAAAAGTATTGGCGGGAAATAACCTTATCCAAAATATCGCCATGTTTTCGTTTTTATGTGTGACCGTCAGTTTCGCCTTACTCGGGATCAGCGCCAAACAGTTACTAATCTTCACTGCGGTTTTTGCATTCTTAGGCGGGTGTTACACCGTGTCGAAACTGCCACAAAGCCTGGTGCGTTTTGTCCTGTCGATGCTAATCTCGGGGCGCTACCGCGTTAACGTTCAAGGCATGAAGAACATACCGAGTGAGGGCGGTGTATTGTTATTGGGAAATCACATTACTTGGATCGATTGGGCAATCATTCAAATCGCTAGCCCCCGCCCAGTGCAATTTGTGATGCACAAACGGATTTATGAACGCTGGTACCTTACCTGGTTTTTCAAAATGTTTGGCTGCGTGCCGATAGAAAAAGGCGCAAGCAGTAAAGGCTCGCTAGACACGATTACTCATTTGCTCAACCAGGGCAATGTCGTCTGTCTTTTCCCTGAAGGTTCACTGAGCCGAACGGGGCACCTCGGCGAATTTAAACATGGATTTGAGCGCGCCGCCACACAATGCAATGACGATGTCGTTATTCAACCGTTTTACCTCAGGGGACTTTGGGGTAGCCAGTTTTCCTATTCATCCGAGAGACTTAAACAACAAACGAACGATACGTGGAAACGCGAAATCATCATTGCCTTTGGCGAGCCGATTGATAAAAACACTAAATCCGATCTTGTAAAACGTCGGATATTTGATCTCTCTGTTTCATCTTGGCAAATCTATGCAGAAACGCTACCGAGCTTGGCACACGCATGGATAGACACCTGTAAAAACCGATCTAAATCACTGGCGATTGCAGACACATCGACTCATCAAGAAATGTCTTCAGAACGACTACTCACTGCCGCTATTGCATTTTCAAAACGCATAAAACAACTAAGCCCAGAACAAAACATTGGACTACTGGTGCCCACCAGTACCGGAGGTGTCATCGCCAACATGGCTACCTTGCTACTCGGGAAGACGATTGTAAATTTAAATTACACCGCAAACCCCAGCACCATGACATCGGCGCTGGAACAGGCAAATATCAAAACAATCTACACATCACGAATATTTTTAAAGAAATTAACAGGGAAGGGCCTTGATTTTTCACCATGCCTACAGCACAAAAACATTATTTATCTCGAGGATTTAAAACAAGACATTTCAAATATTGAATTATTGCGAACATTAGTCCACGTAAAAATACTCCCGACATTTTTATTAAAACGCTGGGCTTGCCGGCATCAGGACCCCCAAAAAACGGCCACGATCTTATTTTCCAGCGGCAGCGAAGGCACGCCCAAAGGCATATGCTTGAGCCACACCAATATAATGGCGAACATTAAACAAATTTCAAACGTATTGAATATGGAAGAAAAGGATGCCGTTATGGCTTCTCTGCCATTATTTCATGCATTCGGGCTTACGGTAACGCAGCTTCTCCCACTCATTGAAGGACTCCCAATGGTTTGTCATGCGGACCCGACGGATGCTGTAGGCACCGCCAAAGCTATCGCAAAATATAGCGCGACCATTATGTGTGGCACATCCACATTTTTACGCCTATATACACGTAACAAAAAAGTTCATCCGCTTATGTTGAAGAGTTTACGTGTTGTAATTTCTGGGGCCGAAAAACTCAATCCGGAAGTAAGAAATGCCTTTAAGCTAAAATTCAATAAGGATATTTTAGAGGGTTATGGCGCAACCGAGACGACACCTGTGGCAAGCGTCAACATACCCAATACATTGGATACCAGTAGTTGGAAAATCCAACTCGGGGAAAAACTCGGTACTGTAGGCATGCCCTTGCCTGGCACTAGCTTCAAAATTGTCGATCCGAAAACCTGGCAAGAGCTACCTTCTGGACAACACGGTATGATTCTTATTGGCGGCGCACAGATAATGCAAGGCTACTTAAACGCTCCTGAAAAAACCTCATCTGTCATACGTACGGTCGACAACGCGCGTTGGTATGTTACGGGCGACAAAGGCCACCTGGACGAAGATGGGTTTTTAACTATTGTGGATCGATACTCGCGCTTCGCTAAGCTCGGCGGAGAAATGGTAAGCTTAAGTGCCGTTGAGGAGGCCGTAGTAACAACCTTCGCTGATAAATATCCGGATCTTGACGTAGTGGCTGTCAATTTACCCGATGAGAAAAAGGGTGAAAAAATTATCGTACTGAGCGAAGAAGACATAGCCATAACGGAATTGAAAGCCGCGATGTTAGAGAATCAATACAACGGTTTGATGATCCCAAACGAAATTATTATCGTAAATACTTTACCAAAACTTGGGTCTGGGAAAACTGACTTTACTCAGGCAAAGACACTCGCCTCGAATGCCACGATGGGCGCAAGCTAAGTATGTACTACTACCTTTCAATAGGCTCGAATATCGAGCCCAAACTAAACTCCGTACGCATCATTACGCAGATGCTAAAACACTTTGGCCCGCTGGTATCCTACCCTTTTGTACGCACAACGCCCGACAAGATTACGACAAACCACAGTTTTCTTAATTCTGTTGCTATTGTGCGTTCATCACTCGGCCCTGCTGACGTTAAACGAATACTAAATAGTATAGAAACATCTCTTGGGCGAGACCGAGAGGATCCCGAAAAGAGCGTAAAAGACAGGACTGCTGATATCGATATTTTGGGTTACGACACCGAAATAAATATCGACTATTTCCACACCTTTGACGAACCTTATATCAATTTCAAACCTTATACAGCGCGCGACTTTGAGCATATGGAAGCACTTGGTTTACCTCGTACCGAGGGCGCGGCCACCATCCACTTTGATAGTCGCTCCGGTCATATACGGATTCTCGATAACACTGCTGATCGCTTGGAATATTGGCATAAATCCTCCTTCGCAATTGAGTAGCGTTTCACTTAGCACTTGTGCTTTTTCAGCATCGTTATGTGTATCTAAAAATTTAATCGGGCCTGGCTGAATACTGTTGACTCGAATACCTGGCGCAAATTTTTTGGCAAAACCTTTCGACAAATTTTCCAAGCCCGCCTTTGTTGCGCAATACAGCGTATACGCCTTATTTGGGTTTTCTGCGTATATATCAGTAATATGCACAACAACCCCTGGCTGATCTTCACGATATAAACATTCTTTTAAGCCTTCATTTAATTGTGCAGGCATTGCCATATGCACATCAAAACTTTGTTGAAATATTTCACGAGAAAATTCTGTGTTTGTCTCAAATATGGACGCGTTATGAATAACAATATCGATGTGTGGGTACGAAGATGTCACCACTGAAATGGTACGCGCAATATTTTTCTCATGATATTCCTCAAGCTCAAAACACGCTAACTGCGTCTCAAAACGTTCAGCGAGTTGATGAAGTTCTCTCGATATAGAGCGTGTAAGCGCAATCACATTACAATCTTGATGGCAAAACTGCTCGCACAAAAACAAGCCTAAACGGCGACTTGCACCAGTAATTAACACGGTTTTTTGGGCAGGCATAGGCGGGTTCTCTCTGTGTTAGGCTATTTCGCGCGGTGAATTATCGGCTATTTTACAGATATTTTCCCCCGTCACATGACAGGTGATTCGGATAATGCTTCCCCTTTTGGCAGCACACAATACTCACAACATAATATTAGACAAGCCTAATATATCAAACGTGCGCTTACTTAGCCTATAAACATAGGAAAATAATGAGGTGTTGATCTGTATTTTCTTACGAAGCGTATAACGGCAGCCGGAAACTGCTACCCGAACTTAGAAACCGAGCTCGGATAGCATGTCTTTACGGCTGGAAATCATCTCTGAATAGGTATCTTGTGTCCGTTTGTCGATATGGCCATCGAGCATGAACAAGCGCTCGAGTTGCCGTTCTAGGCAGGATATTTCTCGTTCTAAACGTCTGATTAGTAGGCCGCTTTCATGCTTGAATCGACTTTCGTCGTGACCAAAATAATCTTTATTTTCTAAAATTTTACGCTGGAGTCTAGTCATGGTTCGCTCTTTACGGCCCAACACTTTTGCGTTGTAAGTAATTCGTTAGGCTTGAGCTATATTAATACCATAAAAATAATCCGATTAATTCGACAAGGTCACAATTTTGTCGGCGCATTCACCACGCCAGTGAAATTTGTCACGTCTAAGTAAATCGCGTCACCAAAATAAAACTCTTTATTGCACTGCAATATTTATTATCTAATTACTTTTTAATCTATTTAAAACATACGTTTGGATTAAGGCTTAAGCTGTTGCAAAACTGAATTCCAATTCACGTTTATATCGGCAACCGCAAAAAAATCCGGATTTAAAATATTTTCTTCTGTGTTGTAATCCAGTGCGTTCATATCTCGCTTAAGCACCTTTCCGCCCGCCGCACACAATACCGCTTGTGCAGCTGCAGTATCCCATTCGCTCGTGGGCGCAAACCTGGGATAAACATCCGCTAGGCCTTCGGCAAGTAAACAAAATTTTAACGAGCTGCCTACGGATGTAGTGCTTACGGAACCCAAATCATGTTCTACCGCATCGATAAACTGCTGCGTTTCTTCACTGAGATGACGCTTGCTCGCGACCACCTCTACATCATTTCCATTACACTTTATTGTTCGGCATGTGATTTTTTGCTTTTTATCACCCTGCAGTTTTTTCGCCCCTTCACCTATGACACCAACATAAGTCACATCAGTTACCGGCACATACACAACGCCCATTACCGGTGTATGTTTTTCAATGAGTGCGATGTTTACGGTAAATTCATCGTTACGATTAATAAATTCTTTTGTTCCATCTAGTGGATCAACAATCCAATAGCGTGGCCAGTGTTGCCTCTCGGAAAATGAAACCAATGATGTCTCTTCCGTTAAAACCGGAATTTCTGGTGTTAGTTTTTCGAGCATTTCAACAATCACTTTATTTGCAGCGATATCGGCTTTCGTAACAGGCGAGTCATCTGATTTTTTCTCGATACCAAAACCATCTTTATCATTGTATACCGCCAAAATTTCTTGACCCGCACACTTTGATATTTCAATTATTTTTTCCGAAAGCGCATTTAAATCATGTTGTTTTACTTCAGTCATGTGTTTTATCAATCCATTCTTTAGCATAGAAAAGCGCGGCAATAGTTCGCGCTTCAGTGACATCATCGCGCATAACAATAGACGCAAGATCATTAAAAGGCATCAAGTGCACACCTAAGTCTTCAGGCTCGTCGCCAAGTAGTTTTTCTTCATATAACCCACGCGCTAGAATAACTTGGGTTTGGTGCTGCATATAGTTGGGCGATTGGGCCATACTTTTTAGCCATTCAAGTTGGGTGGCGCCGTAACCCGCCTCTTCTTTTAACTCACGATTTGCCGCTTCCAGGTAGGTTTCCCCTTCGTCAACTTTCCCTTTAGGCAGGCACAGCTCATATCGCTCAACGCCCGCGCCGTACTCCTCAATAAGCACAACCGTGTCATCGTTTAACAGCGGTACAATAATGACAGCAGCATGCTCTCCGGCCTTTAAATATTCGTAGGTGCGTTGCTCACCGTTACTAAATTCCAGCTCTACGCGGTCCACTTTAAATAAATGGCTGTCGCTCACTTCGTGGCGAGTGAGAATCTTTGGCGCATCAGGCATAATAGTTTCCACTTGTTGGGAAATTGATCGAACGATACTAACAAGCTGTTTAGGCGTTCCGACCAGATATTATCGGTACGCTCTTTCTGGTACAACTCGGGCACATTATACCGCTTATGATCGACTGGCATACGATAGATACAGTTCTTCTCGATATGGACGGCACACTGCTGGACCTGCATTTTGACTATTATTTTTGGTTTACCCATTTGCCCGAGCGCTATGCACAATCACATGATCTTCCACTTGAAGAAGCTCAAGCTTATCTGGGGGATAAGATTAAGCAATATGAAGGCACCCTTCAGTGGTATTGCCTGGATCATTGGTCCGAGATGATCGATATGGATGTACCCGCGTTAAAAGGCGAAGTTCGCCATAAGATCAAGATTCGGCCACATACTGAAACCTTCCTAAAACGCTTAAACGCGCTAGGGAAGAAAGTGGTGCTTATCACTAATTCTCACCCCAAGGGGCTTTCGTTAAAACTCGAAGTCACGGAAATTGACCAATGGCTCGATATTGTCATTTCATCTCATGAGTTTCAAAAACCGAAGGAAGAACAGGATTTTTGGCATCAGCTGATCGCTAGAGAACATTTCGACAAAAAGAGAACGCTGTTCATTGACGATACGCCGCGCATACTCCGCAGCGCGCAAACCTTTGGTATTGAGCAGCTTGTTTGCATCACTTCTCCTGATAGTCAGCGTCCGCCACATCTCCCAGAAGAGTTTTTAGGCATAGAACATTTCGATGAAATTATGCCGCCAGAAGCCTTATAATAGCTTTATTGTGTGCCAATACAACGAACTGAGAAGCGATAATACAGACTGATGAACACAAGCACTTCCGAGCTATCACGGGTCAGAATTGATAAGTGGCTTTGGGCTGCTCGTTTTTTTAAAACCCGCTCACTGGCAAAGCAGGCTATTGAGGGAGGTAAAATCCGAGTCAACGGCGACCGCGCCAAAGCCAGTAAAGAGATCAATACCGGCATGACCTTGACTATTCGCCAAGGCTGGGATGACATGGAAGTAGAAGTTATCGCGCTATCCGAAAAAAGGCGTGGCGCTCCTGAGGCCCAGCAGCTTTATAAAGAAACAGAAGCTAGTATCTCTACACGGCAAACCCGAGCAGCAGAACGAAAAGCCTCCGGTGCAACAGCAAAAACACCAACCAAGCCAACGACCAAAGAGCGTCGGCACTTACAACGAATCAAACGAGACATATTGGGCGATCTCGATTAGAGCGCTCAAAAACAACTATGGATACACACGATACAACCCAGCGCTTTTTATTCGATAACACGGATATACGAGGCGAAACTACGTGCTTAAAAGCCGCGTTCCAAGATGCGTTTTCACATCAGTCAATCCCTGCTGCTCTCATCCCTATATTTGGGCAATTTTTAGCGGCCGCAAGCCTGCTTTCAGAAGTGCTTAAATTCGAAGGTTTATTAACCTTACAAGCACGCGGCCAGGGTGACATCAGCCTCATTATGGCCGAGGCTAAACATAACGGGGATGTAAGAGGTATCGTTCGGATTAACCCAGAGCTCGAATCGGCCCCGAATATTACGGCGCTGGATTTACAAGCGCTACTCGGCGAAGGGTTGCTCACAATTACCATCGATCCAGATAAAGGAAAGCGATACCAGGGCATTGTACCGATTGCGCAGACAACCTTAGCCAAATGTCTTGAAGACTATTTTGAACAGTCGGAACAATTGCCAACACAAATTCAATTATTCGCAGATACACAGTATTGCGCCGGTCTTTTTTTGCAATGTTTGCCGGCACAACTCATCACCGATGAGGAAGAAAGACAAGCGCACTGGGAAACCTGTACTCAGCTTGCAAATACCGTGAAGGCAGAAGAGTTATTTTCGCTCGACAATGAAGAACTGCTAACGCGCTTATTTCACGAACAAAAATGCCGTGTTTTCCCGAGTAAGGCTATTCAATTTAATTGTTCTTGCGACCGAGAACGCAGTGCGAGCGCGCTTCAATCTTTAGGCTATGAAGACGCTCAAGCCTTGCTTCGCGAGCGAGACATTATCAATATTGATTGTCAGTTTTGCGGAAAGATTTATGTGTTCGGAGAACAGTCATTAAGTGAGCTATTTCCGGAGGGGGATCAATCCATTCATTAAAAAATGAATGGATTAAAGCGACTCACTGATCCTTAAGCGCCCCTATTTAAAAGCTGAGTTAAAGGGGGGAGTTAAGGACTAAATTAAGACGAGCTATCCATAAGGTTGGTATACGCCACTTCCATCGCGGAAATATCTGGAATACAGAACTCTTCCATACCTACCTTTACCGCCATTAAATCAAAAGGGCGCCGCTCGGTCCCTTCATCCTCACTAATATCCTCATCGGCGATACGCGCCATACGGGGAATACCTTGCGTATGAATTGCAATAAATTGTAATGATTGATTCACACCTGTGTTATTGAGCACGGCAATTCGGCCATCAGGGTTCAACAGTGTTTGACCGCCATTAATGGCTTCAAAAGATACGACCGGCACCTGCAGCCCACGCCAATTGTACATACCCATCAGCCATTCCGGCGCGTTATCAATCGCATCTAAGGGCTTAACCGAACTCATTTCAGCAATCGATGTCGTCGGCACGAGTAAGTTGTGATCGACCATGGGCAAGAGCATACAAGGAATTTCTTGGCCGGAGGTTATTGCAAGCTGATGTTCATTCATAAGGCATTTCTTTCTTTGTCACTATTATGGCTATCGTTATCGCTGTCAGTATCCAATGCCATTTGCTGTAGCTTTCTATGGCACACTGAAAAATGTAACGCTAACTGTTCTGGCGTACCGGTGAAGCTTACGCACTGTGTTCGAATTACTTCGCTCGGCATGGAGTCCACGGCACAACTGTCTGGCGATTGCACCCACACCTGACCGCCGGCATTTTTTATCATCCGGCAAGTTTTCGCGCCGTCATCCCCCATCCCAGAAAAAACAATAACGCCGCTATCTTTACCAAACTTTCGCCACACTTTCGCAACAACATGGTCGACAGATGGTTTATAGGGCCCTGCCCAGGGCGAGGGGTCTGGACTGAGCATACCTGTTTCGTTGATATCTGCTTGAAAACTCGCAGATACGACGTAAATACTTTTTTCAAAAATATTCCAAGCGCGATCACAATAAAACACTTGCCAGTCGGTATTTCTTTTGAGCGACTTCAGCAATGGCGGAGCCATATTTTCGTCCATGTGCTGCACGTATACGAATGCCACCCCTTCAAGATCCGGCGGCACGCTCTTAATAAAACTTAATACTGCCTCGGGGCCTCCCGCAGAGGCGGCCAGTACCCACACATATTTAGCCCGTGTTAAATCGTGGGCTTCATAGTTTTGATTTTCAGATCCAAACCCACAGGCTTCTATTTTTTTTGAAAAGCGGCGTGCGCGTTCTTCGATATTCAAAGATGAATACGAATCCGCTTCGTCATAAATAATGGGCAAATCCAAACCATCTAAATATTCAATAAGCGTTTGCGAACGCTCATCTTCCATATCGATACGCACTACCCAAATATCTACACTGGGCAAGCTTTCCAATTCGTCGTAGCGAGTGATGAGCTTCTCGGCAACATGGTACTGCGCGCTAGCGACAATACTTTCCAAATTACTTAGCTGGATACTCGTGTCCGCAATGAGCCCAATATCAAGTTCCTGCATTATGCACCTGCACGGCAGCGCAACACTTGGCCCAAGAACGATTAATAATGCAAAAAGCCATGTCAGTCACCACGGTAGGTGTTCACCTACGACTTGGGTTCCAATATTTCTCCGATCGCCTCAAGCAAAATATCTTCTTGGTAAGGCTTACCCAGATAATTATTTACCCCTAAACTTTCGGCGTGCTCTCTGTGCTTATCACCCGTTCGAGATGTAATCATAATAATGGGGAGCGATTCCCAACGTTTTGTTGAGCGCACGGTTTTAGCAACTTCAAAACCATCCATTCTCGGCATCTCAATATCGAGCAACATGAGATCCGGCAAGCCTTCTTGCAATAAGCGAATCGCATCAACACCATCTTTCGCAGTAATAACATCAAACCCTTCACGCTCAAGGAAGCGCGACGTGACCTTACGTACAGTCACTGAGTCATCCACCACCATCACTTGTTTAACACGGGTTTCTTCGACTTCGGCTTCAACGTCAACAACATCGTCACCAACCAACTGCAAGGTAGCGCGCGCTATTTCTTGACGGACAAGTGCATGCGGATCAAGAATCACCACCACAGAACCATCACCCATTACGGTTGCGCCGGATAAACCAGGCACGGTGCTGAATTGCTGACCCAAGCTTTTAACCACGATCTCTCGGCTACCCATTACTGCATCCACTTGCAACGCCATAGTATGTTCTGCGGAACGAACAAGCAGTACAGGCAAAGGCAAAACGTGACCATCTAATTTTGGTGCCGTGCCACGATACAATAACGAGCCTAAATATCGAACGTGATAATTTTCATTCGCATATTCAAATTGTGCTTCAGGATTCGCGTAATAATGTTCAAGCTCAAACGGGCTAACACGCACGATACCCTCAATAGAACTTAGTGGAACCGCATAGTGATCATTTCCGATGGCCACCATCAATGCGCGGTTAACCGAAAGAGTGAAAGGCAAGCGTACTAAAAATTCTGTGCCTTTACCCCACGCCGAGTTAATAGTGACTGAGCCACCCAACTGTTTAATCTCAGCGTGCACAACATCCATGCCCACACCACGGCCCGAAATTTGTGTCACGTTCTCTGCGGTACTAAAACCGGCATGCAAGATAAATTGCATGATATCGTGATCGCTCAACTCGGCGTCAGGCGCCATAAGCTCGCGCTCGATCGCTTTTTGACGTACCCGTTTTAAATCTACGCCACGTCCATCATCCGCTAATCGAATCAGTACATCGCCGCCTTCGCGCGCGAGGGTTAATACAATACGACCGGATTCAGACTTACCTGCAGCCATCCGATCTTCTGGCGATTCAATACCATGGTCCACTGCGTTACGCAGCATATGCTCAAACGGCGGCACCATTCGCTCCAGCACGGTACGATCCAGCTCACCTTCGACATTATCTAATTCAAAACTAACGTTTTTACCCAGCTCGGTGGCAACCTGCCGAACGATTCTGCGTAAACGAGGGACAAGACGAGAAAACGGCACCATGCGTGACCGCATCAGGCCTTCTTGCAGTGTCGTATTTACACGAGACTGTTGCAGTAATAACGTTTCAGTAACTTTTAATCTTTCACCAAGATCTAATTTCAAATCCGCCAAATCCGAAGCGGACTCAATAAGCGAACGAGATAGCTGTTGTAAATGTGAGTAACGATCCATCTCTAACGGATCGAAATCATCCAGCTGCTCCATTTGCTCTTGCCGGAAAAGAATCTGCGCTTCTGTCTCCATATCGAGACGCCGCAATTGATCCTGTAAACGATTCAGGGTGGTATCGATCTCATCCAAAGAAAAACCAAAATCATTAACATACTGCTCTAAACGACTTCGGTTAATGGATGTTTCACCAGCAAGGTTTACTAGCTCTTCTAGCAACTCTGCGGAAATTTTTACAACCTCTTGAGGGCCAGCTTTTTTAACCGCAACACTGGCAGCGGCTTGGCCACTTGCTCCGCTACTTGCCACTGTGGGCATAACGAATTCGGCGGGCGCATTGGCAGCAAGAGGTTTGTCTTTGGGTTTCGGCTCGAATTTAACAACGTTATCCGCATCAGCATCGGATTCAGAGGAATCAGCAACTTCTGACGCGGTCGACGTTTCTGGTGTTAATGTTGACTCAGGAGGCGTCTCTGTTTTTTGAGGTTCTAGTGTTTCAGCGTCGCTTTCTGAACTGCCGTCATCTATTGCAGCGACGTCATAACCGCCTTCAACAAACTGTTTTACCGCGCGGGTCGCGCGTAACAATTGATCTTGATAATCATGGATTTTAGCGAAGAATGCGTCATCGACATTCGATAAGTCATCTCCCATATCAATCAGCATCGATTCGTAATCATGGGTAAGATCACCCATTTTATTCAAGCCTGATAAACGCGCACCGCCTTTGAAGGTATGCAGAATACGTTTTATTTCTTCTAGGCTCTCGTCGTCTGACCAGTTGTTTTCCCAGGCATGGACAGCTTCATCCAAACCTTCAATTAATTCATCCGCTTCTTCTAAAAATACTTCGATAATGTCACTGTCGTAATCATCTGAATTTACATCCAAATGATCGATTAAACCAGGAATAACCCCGACTTCTCTTGTATCTGTATCTGTTGCCGCTGCCTCGGCAGGGGTTTCTGTAGATAGTTCTGTCGGTGGCTCTGGGGCAACGGGAAGTTCGGAAGACAAGTCTTCTGGCGCGCTTTCCAGTTCAAGCGTTTCCTCGACTGGCTCGCTCAGTATTTCTTCCGCGCTTGATACAATGTCTTCTGGTTCTGTTACAGATGTTTCAGTTACTTCAGTGAGGTTCTCATCGGGCTGACCTTCTGCATCCACTTCCGGAAGCGGTATTTCATCAACAGGCTCCGCCACCTCGAAAGATATGTCGTCAACGGCAGGCATATCTTCAAAATCAATGCCGTCATCACTTTCAACTTCTTCCGGACGCGCTTCGCTTTCATTTGCACTGAATTCTTCTGTAAGAGAAAGATCCGAAAGATCACCAAAATCAATATGCTCTTCTTCCGGTTCAGGCTGAACAGCACGCTCGATTAATTGAGAAATGCCCTGGGACACACTTTCAGGAACCGCTTGGACATTTTGTGCTGCCGCTACTGCATCCACCATATCCAATAGCGCGTTGTGGCCGCCTTTAATTTGAGAGAAAAACTCTTCGTCTTTTTCTAGCTTTCCTTCGCGCGCGCATTCGTAAGCACGACTTAGTAAAGCCGTTAACGAAGACATATCATTGAGATGCGCTTGACGCGCGCCCTCTTCTAAAACGGACAGTTCTTTCAATAAACTATCTAAATCTTGATCGCTAGCATTACCATTCTGCCAACGACAAATTAATTCATCAGCTTCTAATAATAACGCCATTTCCTCTGCCATCACCAAAGACAGCATACGAGGATCTACTTTTTGCGAACTTTGATAGGAATCTTTCGGCTGAACAAGGTGACCAACAGCAAGATTTCGAAGCTCTTGTGTCCGTGCAGCGAACTGGCTGACTTTAGGGATAGACACCTTTTTATCATCTTCAATCTGGCTGATGCCAGCACGAATATAATCCGCAGCATCTCTAATTAATTGCAGAATATCTTCGTCAATTTGTACTTGGAAGGTAATGAGCTCCTTCATAAAATGTTCAAGCGGTTCAGCGATTTCAGCGATAGGCTTAACTTGCGCCATTTTCGCACTGCCTTTTAAGGTATGAAGTGCTCGCTGAAATTCATCTGTCGGCACTGAGTATAACGGCGCATCTTCCACCATTTGCGCAATAAAATTTTGCACTGTGCCCAAGTGTGTAATTGATTCTTGTGAAAAGATTTCCTGCAGAACACGATCAAACTCTTGATCATCCTCCGCTTCCGCAGCGGCCTCGATTGCCGCCTCTTCAGAAGAATAGTCCGGTGTGGATACTGCCGGAGATTGAGGTGTAGTTTCTTGTGCAGTTTGAACTTCTTGAGCTGAAGGTGCAGTTACCGGTGGCAATGGCTCAGCAAGTTCATCTGGAGCGCGTCCTTCTGCCAACTCATGCCCAAGTGTTTGATAATGATCGGTGGTATTTTTAATGGGGTTCGCTGCGCGACACTTAAACGCTTCGACGAGCGTCGGCACCACAGCGATTACACCGTTCACTAAGTTAAAAACGTGCGGTGTCACTTTAATGGTACGATCAATAACGCGGTTCAGCATGTTTTCAACTGACCACGCTAACTCACCAATATCAAACGCTTCGACCATGCGACCACTGCCTTTCAGCGTATGGAAAGCACGCCTTACAACAACAAGCGCATCTTGATCACTTTCTTTTGCTTGCCATTGCGGTACATATTCTTCGAGTGTTTCTAATACTTCGCCGGCTTCTTCGATAAAAATCTCAATGATCTCATCATCGATATCGCTTTCTTCTTCATCGTCGACAGATACGGGTGTTAATTCAGCAGAAGCATTTGCCGGCGCAATCATAGGCTCTTCTACTACTTCTGGCGCGGCCACGTCTTGAGGTTCTTCTTGAGACTCAGGCACCTCTTCAACAACGGGCTCTGGAATGATGGCATCTGGCACCGCTGCAGTTTCTTCAGCCTCGGGGATGGTCGGCTCAATCTGCTCTACAAATTCAGCGGGCTCATTAACGTCTACTTCCGGAGAAGCTATCGGTGCGTGGGCTTCTGTCTGACCTTTGGGCCCACTGACTTCAACTGGATATCCCAAACTCGCAATACTTTCTTCTGCGATATCGAGCATTGAGTCAGAGTCTTCATGAAGATCCTCCATTAGGCGTTCGAGATAATATTCGACACTTGCAATTGCGTCGGCAAGTGACTCCATCACATCAAAACTTGGATGCTCATCTCCGTCGATTAACTTTTCTTGAATAAACTTTCCGCAAGCGGCAACAATCGCAGCAGGACGCCGCAAAGGAATCATATTTAATCCGCCACGAATATCATTCAGGGCGGAATCCACATCCTCTAGGTGTTTTTTGTCCCAGTTAGATGAGATGTATTCGATAATCGATTCTTTTGATTTCAACAAACCGGCGGTGCATTCTTTTACGACCGCTGCTTTTGCGTTATCAATTTCAACTTCGCGCTCGTTCACAGAGGCCAAGTCGTTATGTTTCCCTGCTGATTTGGCAATTGCTTTTAAGCGATGCTCAATTTCGATAATACTGCTCGCCGTCTGCATCAACGCTTTTTCGTCAATACTATTGGCCTCGCTTATGTCCTCCAAACGTTTCGCTTGTTCCAGCATTTGCTTACGAAGATCGCCGATACCCAATACAGCCAATGTATCAGTAACACGCTTAACGCTCGGCAGCACCTCTTTAAGATCGTCGACCCCTCCCTGACCAGATAGCGAAAGATCAAGCACATGTTTAATATTGCCAATCTCATCTTGCAGCGCCACAACAACAGAACGAATCGCACTCGCGTCCGGTGCTTGCAACATGTCATCTTTAGCCTGACCCGCCGCTTCGTTGGAACCCACTAACGCAGAACCTAGGCCATACTTCGCATATACTTTTGCAACTTTCTCGCTACCTTCTTCCGCACGAGAAACGTAATATAACAAATTTTTCAGAAGCGATTCACGAGGGGGTTGGTCCAAAATTTCTGGCGCTTGCTCTCCTAAAATCCGAAGATCTCGGGCGATATAACGCATTAAGCCTTTAACGCCAACCGTCAGCTCTAATTCATCTCGTTTTAAAGCATCGATCAACGCAGCGGATACTTCCCAGATCGGATTCCCCAAGGTACCTTGAGTTATTAATTCCAAGCGCGAAAAGACTTTATCTAAATATTCTAAGTTTTCCTCAACTTTTATCCCGCGCAATACGCTTGCTGCGGCAAACTGATACATTTCTCGCAGTTTTTTGATGACCTGATTTAATTTGGCTTTATCGTCTAGGACGGGGTGTCGTTTGCCTGAAGGACGTTGAGTCGACGATAGGTCAGGAGAAAATAAATTTGTTTCGCTTAAATAACTTTGCTTACGCACCGCTCTCAGATCGTTAAGCAACGGCATAATCCGAGCAGGACTATCTTCTTTTGTAGATTTTACATTCTCAAGAAAAATGGGAAGTTGCAATAAACTGCGCATCAATACTTCTTGCGCTTCAGGAATACTTGCAACCTCATGATCCATAATGGCTTGTGCTGCCTGCTCCATTTCTTCCGCGAGTAAGGCTGCGCCATGAAACTCCACCATCTGAAGAGAGCCATGCACTTGATGAATATGCGTCAGGCAAAAGCGTATTCTCGTTGAATCTTTTGGATCTTCAACGTACGCTTCTAACGATTGCCGAGCTTCTTTGAGCGTGTCGGAAATTTCGTCGACAACCCAATCTAAAGCTGCAAAGTTACGTTTATCTCCCATACCTAGGGACCTTTTATTTCAATATTGCGATATATCGAAACATGTCAAAACACTTGTAATAGCTATATGTTTTTATTTGCTTTCGATTTTTATATTTCGTTCTAATGTTAAACTGCGCGCTTACGTTATTTTCGAATGTAAACCTGCACTTCATCCGCTACCGCGCCGCGTTCCATTTTTTCATGGGTCCAGTCAACCACTTCCCCCAAACCACACACCAATATGCCACCTGGCTTTAAGCGATCCACAAACGCATTCATGATTTCATGACGCAACCACCGGCGAAAATAAATCAGCAGATTTTGGCAAAACACGACATCTAGCTTAATGGAGGGAAATTCATTAATGTTTAACACGTTGGCCTGGTTAAAACACACCCGCTCCATGATTTCACGGCTAATTTGATAACGGTTTTTTTCCAATGGCGAAAAGTATCGCTGCCTCACGGGCGCATCGACCAACTCAACCTTGCGCTGAGGATAAATACCTGACTTTGCGATGGTTAGCGCTGCTCGACTAATATCCGATGCAATAATCCCAAAATAGGGTTCTAAACGCGCAAGCTCAAACGTCTCGTTCATCATCATGGCTAGCGTGTACGGCTCTTCACCGGACGAACACCCAACACTCCAAATATCGAATGGACCATCAAGGTTCTGATTATTGATTTGGCTCTGAAGATAATTCTGAACAAACGTAATGGAGGGTTTATGGCGAAAAAAACTTGTTTCCTTCACGACTAGACGATCAATCAACACCGCCCATTCCATAATACCGCTCACGCCATCTACTACACGGTTGTAGTATTGCGTGTAATCCTCATGGCCCAGCTCACGCATACGCATTGCAACCTGAGTCTGCAAAAAAACGCGCTGCGCTTCGCCCAAACATATTCCGGCACGGTCTTCTAACAATTTGCTCCACTGCTCAAATTGTTGATCAGTTAGATCAGGTGCCGCTTGCAGTGACCAAACCATAATGTTGCGACCGTCGCTTCTATTTAAAAGACCTAAATATAGGACTCAGAACATTTAAATTCAGAGCTTAAGCTCTAGAATCTTCTTGGTCGTACATATCTTCGGAATATGCGTCGTCCATAGAGAGGTCGACCACCTCATCATCCAGACCTTCAACCTCGTCCTCCAGTGGAAGTTCAGGTACGGTATCTTCCAGACTATCCATATCGCCAACCGCTGCAAACTCTTCCGTTTCATCAGCAGCAAAATCATCAACCTCTTCCATTCCGCCGCCAGATAATTCTTCTGGAAGTTTAAAGCCTGTTACAGAATCTCTTAGGTCAACCGCCATTTCGGCTAGCGTACCAATCGATTTCGCCGTAGCACTTGTACCAGCCGATGTTTGCGATGTGATTTCTTGAATAACGTTCATCGTATTCGAGATATGACCCGCAGACGATGCTTGCTGACGTGCAGCGTTCGAAATATTCTGAATCAATTCTGCCAAGTTGGCCGATACCGACTCAATCTCTTCCAGTGCAACACCCGCATCCTGTGCTAGGCGCGCTCCACGTACCACCTCTGCGGTGGTTTGTTCCATCGAGATAACCGCATCGTTAGTATCGTTCTGAATCGTTTTAACCAGCGCCTCAATCTGCTTCGTTGCCGTTGCAGAACGTTCCGCAAGACGCTGTACCTCATCCGCAACAACCGCGAAACCACGACCAGCGTCACCCGCCATCGATGCCTGAATTGCCGCGTTAAGTGCAAGAATGTTGGTTTGGTCAGCGATGTCGTTAATCAACGATACGATATCACCAATTTCCTGTGAGGATTCACCCAGTCGTTTAATACGTTTTGATGTTTCCTGAATCTGCTCACGGATCGTATCCATGCCGCGGATGGTGTTTTGTACCACTTTCGCACCGTTGTTCGCGATCGATACCGAGCGCTCCGCAACGCCGGCTGACTCAGCCGCGTTCGCAGATACTTGGTCGATGGTCACGGCCATTTCGTTAACCGCTGCGGATGCACCTGCAATTTCTTGAGCCTGATGCTCCGACGCTTCAGCAAGATGCAATGCTGTTTGTTGAGTGTCAGAAGAACTCGTTACAACGCGACCAGATGTTTCGTTGATTCGCGATACCAAGATTCGAAGTTGGTCAATGGTGTAGTTAATGGAGTCAGCGATTGCACCCGTAAAATCTTCGGTTACCGTTGCCGTCGTTGTTAAGTCACCATCTGCCAGGTCGGCAAGCTCATCAAGTAATCGTAAAATTGCGTTCTGGTTTCTTTCGTTTGTTTCACCCGTTAATTTCAATCGACGATTGGTTGCTTGGTTAATTTGCCAACCAATTAACACGAGAAAGATTAATGCCGCTGCACCCACGATTAACAAGACCATATTGTTCACAGGTCGCGTGGAAGGCAGGTTTGCAATATCGTCAGTAAGACCACTGACCGACTCGAGAATAAGTGGGCTATCTTCCAGAATACCTTTGGTCGCGACCCGTGCTTTAGATAGTGCTGGCGACGCTTCAAAAATTTCTTTTACCGAGCCACTTACGAAATCAAACAGCTCTGTAATTTCACCCAAACTTGCAAGCGCTTCTTCATCCGTTACGCGGGAAATACCCATTGCAACATTGCCGTTCTTCATACCGTTAAGTACGCGCCCGAACACGTTTGCATCGATATTGAATTGGTCTGCCGATTTTTCTGCGCCTTTACCACCCACTAGCATCTTATCAACGTTACGACCAATCCGCTCAGCATACCAAGACTGGCTTTGCGCCACGGACACCTGCTCGGCCGGTGCATTGTTCTCCAACAAAATATCAACAATATTGGTGTATTCCGTTTGCAGCTCTGGGAGTGATTCGTTCAGGGTATTGGCAACGTCGTGTAGAAATACGATGGTCTCTTTGTTATCAACGATAACCTGAGAACCCGCCTGGATTCGACTCCAGATCCCATCGAACTCAGCCAAGGGCTCAGCCAATACAACCCGCGTATGGTTATCACTTGCTTTCAAACGCGACCACGTCCGATCCATACTCGCGACAACGCCCTGCAACTCACCGAAGGCCGCTTCGTTACCCGCCGTCGCATCCCTGGAAAGGGACGACAATCGATATGACTGTGCGCGTAGGTCCGCCACCATCGTGAGATAGTTCTGATCTCGCTGACTATCGGTAAAGAGTTTATATAGGATCACCCCCATCAGTGCGAATAGCACTAGCAAGCCAAAAACAAATGTGGCCAATACGGGGTTAGTTTTCGCCCTTGAAATAAGGCTAGCTGAGTCAGTTTTCATACGACGCTCCCAAGCGATTGTATGTATTTCGCACCCAAAAGAAACTGGGCATTACTTCTAGTTTTTGTTATTTCACCAACGACGGTTAAGTTGCCGATGCATTTATAAAGTTTGGATCTCCAGCCAGCACACTCATATCAAATACACTCCAGGCATCGCCTGACGCATCTTTGTATGTGCCATTCACGTAGGCCTTTAAATTTGGCGGAAGATCTCCACCCACTTCATCAAAGGTATCCACAATAAAATGCTGCATGCCGTAAGCACGATCCACAACGAGACCGCTGTACATATTTTCAGATTCCCACACCAACACTCGGTGCGCTTTTTTCTGATTATTGATATGCCCGCCAATAAAGCGAGCCAAATCAAATAAGGGGAGGAGGCGACCACGAACATTGGAAAGACCAAGCACCCAAGCATGAACACCGGGTAAACGCGTCGTTGAAGGCACTTCCATCAATTCGGATACTTGCCCCATAGGGACAACAAATCGGTATCCCATGCACGAAAAACCTATACCACTCCATCGCGGAGCAACATCCGTTTGCGCAGGCAAGCCTAGCGCAGAACGACGGCTCTGTGCGGATAAATTGACTAGGGTTTCAAACGCAGGATTCGCCATGCGAGCCTCAGACACCAACCTTCTTCATGGTATCGAACAGCTCTTTCTCATCAATAGGCTTTGTTAGGTAGGCTTTAGCGCCCTGACGCATACCCCACACCCTATCTGTCTCTTGATCCTTTGTGGTCACGATAATAACCGGAATATGAGACGTTTCTGGCGCCTTAGTAAGCTGACGCGTTGCCTGAAAACCATTCAAGCCAGGCATCACAATGTCCATTAGAACAAGGTCAGGCTTTTCAACTTTTGCGGTTGCAACACCGTCTTCACCGTTACCGGCCGTAATCACTTGGTGACCCGTTTTTTCAAGCATCCCTGTGAGCTTATACGTTTCCGTTGGTGAATCATCAACAATTAGCACTTTTGCCATATTTCCTCCAGGAAATTCTGGATGTAATTCTGAATATAACCTTAGCTAGCTCGCGCCACTTTGACATGAGACTCTATCGCACCTAACAACTCCCCTTTACTGAAGGGTTTTGTTAAATATTGGTCTGACCCGACGATTCGGCCTTTCGCCTTATCGAACAAGCCATCCTTACTAGAAAGCATGATTACTGGGGTCGATTTGAACTCACTATTATTTTTAATGAGCGCACACGTTTGGTAGCCATCTAAACGAGGCATCATAATATCCACGAAAATGATGTCGGGACGGGTATCTGCAATTTTTGCTAATGCATCAAACCCATCTGTTGCGGTGACTACCGTACAACCCACTTTTTTTAGCAATGTCTCAGCGGTACGACGAATAGTTTTACTGTCGTCAATCACCATCACTTTGAGATGCTCTAAATTAACGTCCATAGACTGACCTTAAAGTGGTTACTCGGAAGCTCGATCGCGCAGAGCGGATTCGGCCAATTATTTTTAGATAATTAACTTTTAACATAGATTCCCAATATAATCCATAACCGCTTGTAAAGAAAAGAAAACTTGGATTTTCCCAACAAACATTTACCGCCTCTGCAAAAGCTGCGCATACCCTTTATAATTGTTCAAAAATGGCGTTTTCGCCAACTTTAAATGTCTTAAAAAGACAATTCGGAGGAAAGCTTGGCAACATCCGGCAAACAGACTCGCAATAACCCACTCGTTTTAGGTATCGTGATGGACCCTATTTCCGACATTACGGTTAAGAAAGACACAAGCCTTGCTCTGCTCCTCGCCGCGCAAAAAAGCGGCTTCCAATTACGCTACATGGAAATGCCTGATCTCTACCTTGAACAAGGTGTTGCCAAGGCAAAATCATCACGCTTGAGCGTGTCCGACAACCCTGAGAACTGGTACACACTAGAAGCACCAGAAGACATCCACCTCAGCGAAATCGATGTCATTCTCATGCGAAAAGACCCGCCCTTCGATAACGAGTATATCTACGCAACCTACATTCTCGAAGCCGCCGAAAACGCGGGGACACTGGTGATAAACCGCCCTCAAAGCCTCCGTGACTGCAACGAGAAAGTATTCGCCACCCAGTTTCCACAATGCTGCCCTCCTGTGCTGGTCAGCCGAGACTCCGAAAGACTCAAACTCTTCCACCAAAGCCATCAAGACGTCATATTTAAACCCTTGGACGGCATGGGAGGCAGTGGCATTTTCCGCTGCAAAGCAGACGACCCCAACATCAGCGTGATTATAGAGACGCTTACCTTGGACGATTCCTCATATATCATGGCGCAAAAATTTATTCCCGAAATCAGTAACGGAGATAAGCGCGTACTGGTGGTCAATGGTGAAGCAATTCCTTACGCTCTTGCGCGAATACCGGCAGAAGGTGAAACCAGAGGGAATCTCGCTGCTGGCGGCTCAGGACTTGCCCAATCTTTGAGTAAGCGAGACCACTGGATCGTTGAGCAAGTCGCGCCAACACTTAAAGAAAAAGGGCTACTTTTTGTGGGCTTAGATATTATCGGGGATTATCTTACCGAGATTAATGTCACCAGCCCTACATGTGCAAGAGAAATCGATGCCGCCTATTTTTCAGGCGAAAACGACTCAAAAATAGGCGATCAACTCATGTCTCACATCACACAATTATTAGCACAGAGATAACGCTAAGCCGTATAATTCCTATAGCCAATCACCCACAATAACAATATGACGACAGCCCCCGATATTGGCAGCGGAGATCGACTAAGCTTTACGATTTTCCTTGCCGCCGCCGTTCATGCCATTATTATTTTTGGAGTGACGTTTACTATCGACTCTGGAAACAAGGTGGCGCCGACGCTCAACATTACGCTCGCGACACATGAGTCTAATGCACCTCCAGATAAGGCGGATTTTCTAGCACAGCATAACCAGCAAGCCAGCGGTACAGCCGACACAGTGAAGGAGCTGACCGTCACTGACCGAGCGCAACTTCAGGACACTCGCATTCGAGATATTAGCCCCGCCCCACAGCGCCAAGCACGAGACGAACGGATGCTAGAGCAACGCGTACTCACATCAAAGTCTCCATCACCTAACAAGATTAAAAACCAGGACAGCACAGAGAACACTCACGAAACAACACAAAAGCAGACAGGCGAAGAGGCCGATACGCCACTCATCAACCCAGAGTTCGCTAGCCTACAAGCCAAACTCGACCGTCTGAAACAAGATTTAGCTAAACAACCCCGCATACGGCGCCTTACGTCAGTCTCGACACGCGCCTCTTTTGACGCAGAATACCTGAACAGCTGGGCACAAAAGATCGAAAGTGTCGGCAACCAAAACTTCCCCAAAGCTGCGCTGCAAAAGAAGATATTCGGCAACCTTCGCCTCTCCGTCCTCATCCTCCCTAACGGCACCGTTGAAAACATTGAAATACTTCAATCGTCAGGTCACACCATTCTCGATGAGGCCGCGATGCATATAGTGAAGCTATCTTCGCCTTTCAGTGCATTTCCGAAAGAAATCCGTAAAAACGCGGACAAATTGGAGATTATTAGAACCTGGCGTTTTGAAATTACTGGGCTTAAAACCACGCGATAGCAAAACCTATAAAATATTCAAAGGCACCCGCTTATATCTTGTTTTCTCCCATTAAACCCGCATACTTGAGGTATGGGAAAAAAGTTTTTGCTGGATCAGTACACCGAAAACAGCCTTCGCGACCACTTTTTAATAGCGATGCCAGGGCTACGGGGTTCTTTTTTCTCTGATTCCATCACCTATATCTGTGACCATAGCGACCAAGGCGCCATGGGCATTGTGCTGAACCAGCCTCTCAACATACATCTCGATGAAGTATTCGATCAGCTAGCGCTCGACTACGCACCCGCAGCATCGGAAATGCCAGTGCTTTCAGGTGGGCCAGTAAACGCCCAACAGGGCTTCGTATTACACCGCGATACAGGAAAGTGGGATTCCACCCTTCAAATTAGTCACGGCGTATGTTTAACCGCCTCACGGGACATTGTAAGCGCGATCGCTGAGGAGAAAGGCCCGCCAGGTGCTCAGTTCGCACTAGGCTACGCAGGATGGAGCCCAGGGCAGTTAGAGGAGGAAATATCTGAAAACAGCTGGCTAGCCGTACCTGCCGATAAAAGCATTATCTTCGACGTACCGATCAATAAACGTCGCCAAGCCGTTGCCGACGAACTCGGCGTTGACCTGAACCTTATCTCTGGGGAAATCGGCCACGCTTAAGCGTATAAAACGGACCCCACATCCAAGACTATTAGTGGTAGCCTACCCCCAATCAACACACCCTCTTAACCACATACTCAGAGCCCAAGCCTGTGCCGCGACATATTATCGGATTTGATTTTGGTACCAAGCGTATAGGCGCTGCCGCTGTAGACCTTGATGCCCTCGACATTGCGGCGGTCTTTCATGAGCTAGACCCACTCCCGGCCAAAGAAGGCATTCCAAACTGGGATCAACTTGCATCGTTTATCGAGGAATGGAAACCGCTAAAAGTCGTCGTGGGCTTACCCAAAAAAATGAACGGGGAAGATATGGAAATCACGCGACGAGCAAGGAAGTTTGGCAACCGAATCAAAGGGAAGTTTGGCTATGAGGTCGATTTCGTTGATGAGACGCTATCCACCAAAGCCGCAAAAGAAGAAGCCGATCAGCGCGGTCACAAAGGAAGCTTTGCACTTTCCCCTGTCGACTCTATCGCCGCGCGTCTCATTTTAGAAACATGGATTTCAGAACAGCACTAAAACCGCCCTGTTCGATTACTTTCATCCTCTTCGATGGTTAACTCATCTGCAGCGTTAGATAAGTATTGCGCATCTGACTCTGAACCAAGCTTGATCATTAAACGAAGGTCATTCGGTGAATCCGCATGGGCAAGTGCATCTTCATAGGTAATTTCACCCGAGTCATATAACTCATAAAGTGCCTGGTCAAAGGTCTGCATTCCAAGCTCATTGGATTTTTTCATTAATTCTTTTAGCTCATGCACATCGCCTTTCCGAATAATATCTGAAGCAAGCGGCGTATTTAATAAGACCTCGAGACAAGCGCGACGCCCGTTACCATCCGGCGTCGGGATTAGCTGCTGCGCAATAATCGCTTTCAGATTAAGCGACAAGTCCATCCACAATTGACCATGACGATCCGCGGGAAAGAAATGAATAATGCGATCAAGCGCTTGGTTCGCATTATTTGCGTGAAGCGTACAAAGACACAGGTGCCCAGTTTCCGCAAACGCAATAGCGTGATCCATTGTTTCGCGCGAACGCACCTCACCAATCAAAATAACGTCTGGCGCTTGTCGTAAAGTATTTTTCAGTGCGACTTCAAAAGAGTCCGTATCGATTCCCACTTCTCGCTGAGTAATCACGCAACCCTGGTGCTGATGTATAAATTCAATGGGATCTTCAATGGAAATAATATGCCCCTTGGAATTGCGATTACGATGGCCAATCATTGACGCTAAAGAAGTGGATTTACCCGTTCCCGTCGCCCCAACAAAAATCACCAACCCGCGCTTGGTCATCGCAAGCTCTTTAATAATCTCCGGCAAACCCAACTCGTCTACATCAGGGATTTTCGTCTCAATCCGCCGCAACACCATCCCAACCAAATTGCGCTGAAAAAACGCACTCGCACGAAATCGCCCCACGCCTCGCGCACTCACAGCAAAGTTCAATTCTTTGTCAGACATAAAATCTTTACGCTGACGGTCGTTCATCACACTCAAACAAATCTCCCGCGTTTTTTCAGGCGAAAGTGGCGTTGTTGTAACGGGCACAACCTTGCCATGCAATTTCATGGAAGGCGGGACACCGGCAGTAATAAACAAATCGGAGGCTCCCTTCTCCACCATGAGTGACAAGAGTCTGTCTAAATCCATTGAAGTTTCCTCAAATTAGGAATTGATGTCTGCCTAATGTATTGCAGCAGCACACAAAAAACCAGCGCAAAACCTGCTAGAAATTCTCTGGCATCTTGGCTTTTTCTTTTGCCACATCACGATTGATAATACGGCGCTCCACCATGTCCGCCAAACACTGATCCATGGTCTGCATGCCGATTGAACCACCGGTTTGAATCGCTGAATACATCTGCGCCACCTTATCTTCTCGAATAAGATTTCTAATTGCGGAAGTCCCACGCATAATTTCATGTCCCGCAACACGGCCACCGCCATTTTTCTTTAACAGGGTTTGAGAAATAACCGCCTGCAAAGATTCCGACAACATCGAACGCACCATAGCTTTTTCAGTTGCAGGGAATACATCCACAACTCGGTCGATCGTTTTAGCCGCAGAGGTCGTATGCAAGGTACCGAATACCAAATGGCCCGTTTCTGCTGCGGTTAGCGCCAAGCGAATCGTTTCCAAATCACGCAATTCGCCCACCAAAATAATATCGGGATCTTCCCGCAAGGCAGAACGAAGCGCTTCGGAGAAACCATGCGTATCACGGTGAACCTCACGCTGGTTAACAAGACATTTTTTACTTTCATGCACAAATTCGATGGGATCTTCGATTGTTAAAATATGCTCGTATTTATTCTCATTAATGTAATCCACCATCGCCGCCAGCGTAGTCGATTTACCAGACCCCGTTGGTCCCGTCACCAGACACAAGCCGCGCGGTACCGCCGCAATATCACGGAATACTTGGCCCATTCCTAACTCTTCCATCGTCAGCACTTTTGAGGGAATCGTACGAAATACGGCGCCAGCACCTCGGTTTTGGTTAAATGCATTAACCCTGAATCGCGCGACACCAGGCACTTCAAACGAGAAATCTGTTTCTAAGAACTCTTCAAAATCCTTACGCTGCCTATCGTTCATAATATCGTAGATAAGACTGTGCACTTGCTTGTGATCCATGGGCGGCAGGTTAATTCTCCGAACATCACCGTCGACACGGATCATGGGCGGCAAACCAGCAGACAGATGCAAATCCGACGCGCCTTGTTTGGATGAAAAAGCTAAGAGTTCAGTAATATCCATAGATGGAAACCTTTACGATGGCGTTATTTGACGTCAAAACAAACAGTTATCGGGAAGCCCGTTATCAAAGTGTAGATGATCTTAGCTTTCGCTATAAACTGCCTTTAAATTTTTATGATTGGAAGTATGTTCTCGTTATATGATTCCATTTTCAATACACAATAACAATTGAGCCGTATGAGTCTACCATCTAAGCCTGCGTCTAACTCTGCATCCAAGTCGGCAGCTAACGGGTCTGCAACGAAGTCCACACCGACATCCACACCACATTTGTCGCCCAATCTAACAAAAGTGTGCCACCGTATTGACCAGCAAACACGGCAATCGAGCAGAGCTCCCAACTCTGTGACGCTACTTGCAGTGAGCAAAAAACATCCTACAGACGCGATATCTCAGCTCTATAACTTGGGGCAACGAGACTTCGGCGAGAATTACCTGCAAGAAGCATTAGCTAAAATAGACGCAATCGAACATACCGATATCGTGTGGCATTTTATCGGGCCCATCCAATCCAATAAAACCCGTGCGATCGCTGAAAACTTCAACTGGGTGCATACCGTTGATCGTCTAAAAGTTGCTCAACGCTTATCCGACCAACGGCCAAACAATAGCCCAAACCTCAACGTATGCATTCAAGTCAATATCGATCAGCAGGCGAGTAAATCGGGGGCGCACCCAAAAGACGTGGCGGCGCTAGTAAGCGCCGTAAGCGCATTACCCCATTTAAATCTCCGCGGACTGATGATTATTCCAAACCCAGAAACAAATACCGACGGTAGCGCATTTAGCGAGGCCAAATCACTGTTCGATCAGATAAATAAAAACAACCCGCCACCCCACTGGGACACACTCTCAATGGGAATGTCTGCGGACCTAGAACAAGCCATTGCACATGGCAGCAATATCGTTAGGATAGGCACTGATATATTCGGGCCTCGTACATAAGCCTACCAAACACATGCGAGCAACAAGACCAGGGCCTTAGTTACGGTTTATAATGCGCTTTCGCAAATGGCTTGCTACCGTGACCTTCGAGCACAATCAGCTGCCAACACAGCAAAACACGAACAACGTAAAGAGACAGGTGATTCATTGTCCATCAACAACGAACCTAATATCGCATTTGTTGGCGCCGGCAACATGGCAAGCAGCATTATTAGCGGCCTACTCAATTCAGGCTTCTCTTCTAAACATATTGCCGCTTCAGATCCCAACCAGGACAGCCTAGACAAACTGCAATCTGCACACGGTATCACAACGACGACAGACAACCTCGGCATCATCCATGACGCCGATGTGGTCTTACTTGCCGTAAAACCCCAAGTAATGAAATTGGTCTGTGAAAATATACGCACGGGGCTCAACAAAAACGTTGTGGTTATTTCGATCGCCGCGGGCATTACCTGTGCGAACTTGGCGAGCTGGCTTGGCGAAGATCTTGCACTTGTGCGCTGCATGCCAAACACTCCTGCACAAGTAGGCATAGGCGCAAGTGGCTTATATGCAAACGATAATGTTTCGGACCTGCAAAAAACATTAACCGAAAAAATCATGAACGCCGTTGGGATTACACGCTGGGTAGACAGCGAAGCGCTTATTGATACCGTCACAGCCATATCTGGCAGCAGCCCCGCCTATTTTTTTCTCTTCATCGAATCCATGATTGATGCTGCGACGAAACAAGGCATGAATCAACAAACCGCGCGTGACCTCGCCATTCAAACTGCTTTAGGTGCCGCTAAATTAGCGCAAGAAAGTGATGATGATATCGTCGAATTGCGAAGAAAAGTGACCTCACCAAAAGGGACTACCGAGCGCGCTATTGAGGTTTTTGAAACACAACACCTACGTGACACCGTTGCGGACGCCATGCAAGCCTGTGTAAAACGCGCACAAGAACTGGCCTCGTAAAACACTTTACTGGATTTTATTTAATGAATGTATTTTCAGACATACTGACATATATCACCCAAACCATCGGGCTACTGTATATCGGTGCCATTATTCTTCGGTTTTTTTTACAAGTTGCACGCGCAGATTTTTACAACCCTTTTTCTCAAGCCATTGTTAAAATCACCAACCCCGCGCTTATCCCCATGCGACGTTTAATACCTGGTGTATTTGGCATCGATTTAGCAGCCATTGTACTTGCACTCGCTCTACAATTTTTGGTGGGCGAACTAAATTACTTTATTATCACGCAAACGTTCTTTAATCCGCTTACGACCTTATTGCTTGGCGTCCTCGGCACACTAAAGATGGCGACTTACCTTATTTTTATCGTTATCATTATTATGGTAATTTCTAGCTTCGTCGCGCCTTATTCTAACAACCCGATTATTTTGCTTGCACGACAATTACTTGAGCCACTGATGCGACCTATTCATCGCATCATCCCCCCCATGGGCGGTTTGGATTTTTCTGTTTTATTTATTGGTATGGGTAACGTTATCATCCAAAAAATATTGGATGCGGTAACCTTTTCGCTACTGACGCATCGTGATCAACTATTTCTGCTGATCGGATACTAAAAACGATAATGCCCAACACCGACCCACATAATTCTATAGGTATCGTAAAACCAGAGACTTTTCTTTTTGAAGAAGGACTCACCCTGGCTTGCGGGCGAACCCTGCCAAACTACGAACTTGTTGTGGAAACCTACGGCGAGCTTAACGCCAACAAATCAAATGCTGTACTTATCTGTCATGCGCTTTCCGGTCACCATCACGCCGCTGGTCGCCACAGCGAAGACGACAAAAGACCTGGCTGGTGGGACGCTTATATCGGCCCCAACAAGCCCATCGATACGAATAAATTTTTTGTGGTGTCGCTCAATAACATTGGTGGCTGCCACGGCTCGACAGGCCCAACCTCAATAAACCCAGAAACAGGAAAGGCATACGGAGCCGACTTCCCGCCTTTGCGCGCACGAGACTGGGTACATAGCCAAGCGCAACTGGCAGACAGGCTCGGCATCCAACAGTGGGCCGTTATCATCGGGGCTAGTTTAGGCGGCATGCAGGCCATGCGTTGGGCGCTCGAATATCCCGAACGCGTCAGACATTGCGTCGTCATTGCTTCAGCAATGAAGCTAACAGCGCAAAATATCGCCTTTAATGAAACTGCGCGCCAAGCCATCAAATCCGACCCACGTTTTTACGAAGGGCACTATTTAGAAAAAGGCACGCTCCCGAAAGACGGCCTATCCGTCGCACGCATGATCGGACACATCACGTATTTATCCGACGATGCCATGGGGAAAAAATTCGGTCGCGAGCTACGCTCCGGCAGTTTCCAACAAGGCATTGAAGACCCCGTAGAATTTCAAATTCAAAGCTATCTGCGCTACCAGGGTGAAAGTTTCTCAACCAGTTTCGATGCCAACACCTACATATTAATGACCCAGGCTCTGGATTATTTTGATCTCGCACGGGAATACAATCACGACCCCGTCGCGGCATTTAAAAATGCGCAGAGCAAATTTCTAGTCATTTCATTTACATCTGACTGGCGCTTTGCGCCTGAACGATCAAAAGAAATTGTTAACGCGCTGATAAAAGCCGACAAAGACGTGTGCTATGCCGAGATTGATTCACCCCACGGACACGATGCGTTTTTAATTCCCGAGCAACCGCGCTACGAAAATCTTTTTTCGCGTTACATGGACAAAGTTGAGTTATAGCCCCATGAACCAGTCTGACTTGCGCATTGATCACAAAATTATTGACCGTTGGGTTGCACCTAAAACCCGCATCCTCGATCTCGGCTGTGGTGACGGCACACTACTCAAGCACCTTGCAGACACAAAAGACGTGCACGGCTACGGCGTCGACATTAACGCTGAAAATATTATTCGCTGCGTTGAAAATGACGTGAATGTGATCGAGCAAAACATTGATGCTGGCTTGGCAAACTTTGATGATCAAAGTTTTGACACGGTTATCATGTCTCAAGCGATTCAAACCATGCAATATCCTGACAAAGCCTTAAAAGAAATGCTGCGAGTGGGAAAGCAATGCATCGTTACCTTTCCCAATTTTGGCCATTGGCGTGCTCGCCTGCATTTATTTGTGAGTGGCCGTATGCCAGTGTCGGACATTCTGCCCTACGAATGGTACAACACACCCAACATTCACTTTTGTACCTTTCTTGATTTTGAAGTGTTGTGTAAAGCGCTCGGCATTAAGGTGCTTAACCGCGAAGTCGCTGCGTCGCGTTCTGTCGGCACATTTTTTCAACATAGGCATCCCAACTTATTCGGCGAAACCGCCATTTATCGAGTATCGCTATAATGCGTCATATATTAATCGGAACATTCATTCTTGCCTTTTACTGCTTCAGTTCTCCTGCTTTTTCTCAAGTAAGTGCTCAAGCAGCAAAACCCTACGACACCACAACAGAGTTTGCGGAATACACGGTAAAGCACGTTGTTTTTAACAGCACCTTCGTATTACCCGAAATTGCCAAAATTTATAAACTTAAGCGCAGTAAATACGAATCCCTGCTTAATATTTCCATATACAAAAAAGGTGAAGTAGGCAGTATTCCCGCGACCATTTCCGGCACAGTTAAAAATCTAATGCAACAACAGAAAGTGTTGGATATAAAACAGATTGAAGAGCAAAACGCCGTTTACTATTTATCCCCCGTTCGTGTTGCCAACGAAGAGCTACTGCATTTCGAACTTAATGTTCGCCCCAAAGGCAGCAAACAAGATTTAACGGTTAAATTTTCCCAAAAAGTCTACGCGGACGAATAAACAAGCCTACCAATCAACGAAACCCATACTCCGAGGTCCTCATGCAAACCATCGTTTTAGCCAGTGGAAACCCAGGTAAACTGCGGGAGTTCCAAAGCTTATTGGGCAACCTTGGTTACGACATTCGGCCGCAATCTGAATTTGCTGTCGATAATGCAGAAGAAACAGGCCTGACATTCGTCGAAAATGCCATATTAAAAGCACGACACGCATGTAAACACACCGGCCATGCGGCCATTTCCGACGATTCGGGTATTGAAGTAGACGCACTAAAAGGCGCCCCAGGTATTTATTCTGCGCGGTTTAGTGGCGAGGATGGGGACGATACTGCAAACAATGAAAAACTTTTGCGCGAGCTAGCCGGTATTCCTAACGAGCAGCGCACCGCTCGCTACCAGTGTGTACTGGTATATATGGCCCATGAATTTGACCCCACCCCCATCATTGCTCAAGGCAGCTGGGAGGGCACCATCTTAGAAGCGCCCGTCGGAGAAAATGGCTTTGGCTATGACCCATTATTTTGGGTACCGACGCATAACTGCAGTAGCGCGCAACTCAGTAAAGATACAAAAAACGGGATGAGCCATCGCGCTATTGCCATGAAAAAACTTATCGACCAAATATCGTGCTCAACGACGCCGTGAAAAATATGTTTTCATTAAATAGAGCGAAATTCGCTTAGATGTCTCGGCTGACACTCCCGCCACTTTCCTTATACATTCATATCCCCTGGTGCGTTCGCAAATGCCCGTATTGCGATTTTAATTCGCACCAAAGTAAGAGCGCGCTCCCAATCGATGATTACGTAAAAGCGCTCGCCCAAGATTTAGAAAATGATCAAGGCCTCGCGCACGGCAGGAAACTAGACAGCATATTTTTCGGCGGCGGCACCCCAAGCCTGTTCCCAGCAAGCGCCATAAAACAGATTATCGACTCTGCGAAATCCCTGATAGGCTTCGAGCGCGATATTGAAATCACGCTCGAAGCCAACCCAGGAACAGTGGAGCACCACGACTTTTCAGAACTCCGCGCCACTGGCGTGAACCGACTTTCGCTCGGCATTCAAAGTTTTAGCCCTCAACACCTCAAGTCTTTGGGACGTATCCACTCGGATAAAGAAGCCACTGACGCCGTTGCGCGAGCGCAAGCAGGTGGGTTCGACAACATCAACATAGACCTGATGCATGGTTTACCCGACCAAACATTGGAACAGGCCCGCCAAGACCTGGAACACGCCTTTGCGCTGGCGCCTCAACATATCTCGTGGTACCAACTCACCATCGAGCAAAACACAGAGTTTTTCTCCAGGCCGCCGACCTTACCCCAAGAAGATACCTTGATCGACATTATGGAAATGGGTTTGGAAGCGCTTACACATTCAGGCTACGAACAATATGAAGTGTCGGCCTTTGGTCGCCCAGACCGACAATCCCGACATAACCTCAATTATTGGCAATTCGGCGACTATTTGGCCATTGGCGCCGGCGCACACGGCAAAATCACGTCACCCACAGATCCCTTGCCGTTTCGCTACCGCAAAACACGACAACCCAATGCCTATTTAGATACGAATCGAGATTTCACTGCTCATCAAGCCCCCATTGCCCTCGACAATATCCCATTAGAATTTATGATGAATGCGCTACGGCTCAACGAAGGCGTTCCCGTATCGCTGTTTGAGCAACGCGCAGGGTTGTCGGTATCAACTATCACGCCACAACTCTTAGCATTGCAGCGTGAGGGTTTATTAGAAGTGAATAATGACACGATCATACCGACAGCAAACGGCCGGCTATTTCTCAATACGCTACTAGAACGTTTTGCATGACACCCCCCGCCAACATTGTCTGTCCTAACATCCCGAAACATGGGAACACCACCCAGTTAGCGGCCTCTTTAACTGCTACACTTTGTGTACGTAAAACACACCCAAAACCCTAGATACTGATGGAAAAAACGCGCTTTAATAACAATACGCTTGCCGAAAAAATCACCTACATTGTGATCGCCATCGGTTTCTTTGCTGTGATACTCAGTCTTTCAATAAGGCTCACGCTCATCAACCTGGAGAATCAGGCCGATCTCAAGCAACGTATCGATTCGTTTTCTCGCGTCATTACCACACCGCTGATCCAAGCGCTGGATCAGCCTGAGCACACCGAACTTTATGCATTGCTTGAACGTCTGATCAAAACAGAAAATCTCAGTCATATTACACTCACGCTCAATAGCGGTAGCGCAATTGAGCAACACGAATTTAGTAGCAACAACCCGCGTACGTTTTATTGGTCAAATGAATTTATTGAAACCTATCGCTACCCTCATATGTCGGGCATTGCAGAAATGGAAGTCAGCATCAGCGAGCCTTTTTTTTCTAAACGTACCGTCCAAAAAATTGGCGCTCATCTTTTACTCGAGACCATCACTATTTTTATTCTCGGCGCGCTAATATTATGCTCGTTGCGTAATTACGTTATTAGCCATATCTCTACGATTGCCAATTATCTCGCCAGCCGAAAAAGTGCCAACCTTGATGAACCATTAATACTTGATCGTATACGCCCAGAAAACGCCACACCAGATGAATTCGACCGCGTAGTAAACTCCATCGAAACCATGCGATTAACGCTGATTCGCGATATAGAACAAAAACGCGCTATCGAGCTTGCGCTGCTGGAAGAAAAAGAACAGAAACTTGAGACACGCCGCCTTATAGATGAGGCGAAAGCTGCTAACCGCGCAAAAAGTGAATTTATCGCCACCATGAGTCACGAAATCCGCACCCCACTTAATGGGGTTGTCGGCATGGTGGAAATGCTACGCGATACCCCGCTTAACAGTAATCAAAAACACTATCTCGACGTTCTTTACCGCTCTGGCGAATCGCTACTCGAAATTATTAATGACATTCTCGATTATTCAAAAATTGAATCCGGCAGAATGCTGCTTGAGAAAATCAACTTCGACCTAGAAGAACTCATCGAAAATAGTTTTAAATTGTTCAGTGCTGTAGCAGGAAAACGTGATATAGAACTGATCAGTAACGTTGCACCCGATACACCCACACTGCTGATCGGAGACCCAACGCGCCTAAGACAAATCATCGTCAACCTGGTCGGCAACGCCTTTAAATTCACTTCAGAAGGTCACGTTGTATTAAAAGTTAACACAGAAACAGATCAGAACAATCGCAACGTTAAATTACTATTCTCTATTTCCGACAGCGGCATAGGTATTTCAGAAGCCGACCAAGCACAACTGTTTGAAGCCTTTCGTCAGGCAGATACGTCGACAACACGGAAATTTGGCGGCAGTGGTTTGGGCCTTGCCATATGCAAACAATTAGCAGAGTTGATGGGCGGCGAAATTGGCATCGAGAGCGAAGAAGGCGATGGTTCTACATTTTGGTTTACCTCCTGCTTTACTGTAGACGAGGAAGCCATATTTTCTGACCCGCCAAGCTGCAGCCTTTCCCTCTCCAACAAACACTTACTTAGCATCAACCTCAGCGACATTATGCTTAAGGGAATGCGGCAGCATACGCCTAATTGGAACTTACAATTAAACGCTATCGACGCCAGTGAAAAGTCCGTCATTGAACGTATAAAAATGGAAAAGGATATTTACAATTTTATTCTGATCGACCATCACCCTGCCGTGCATGATGGGTTTGCGATCGCGACACAGATTCGCAAGTTAAAGCCGTATCAAACCACCCCAATATTAATGCTCACCAACCAACAGGCTTCGTCGTTTTCTCAATCGCAGCTATTTTCCGTCACGTCTATAATACCGCGCCCAATTGCTGTTCAAAGCCTGAAAAACATATTAATATCTCAGGGATACGGCACACAGCTGAATCCACTGATGCCATTATCATCTGACAAACCGAATCATTCCGAATTGAAAGTTTTAGTTGCTGAAGACAACCCCGTAAACCGAATGGTCATCGAAGGCTTGCTAAGCAAATTCGAGATCAAGCCCGACTTTGCCGAAAATGGCGTTGAAGCCGTGGATAGTTTTTTTGAAAACGACAAGGATTACGATCTTATCCTTATGGATTGTGAAATGCCCGAAATGGATGGCTTTGACGCAACCAAGAAAATTCGCGAAGAAGAAGAAAATCGCGCACTTACTTCCACACCCATTATCGCGCTCACCGCACATGTTGAAGCCGCTCACCGCCAACGAGTATTTGACTGCGGAATGAATCACTTCCTAAGTAAGCCGGTCACCATAGAAAAGTTAAACGAGGCGCTCACGTCCGTCGGGCTTGGTTAAGTCAACAAGCCCAAAATACAAGAAAGAAATATTGCGTTTATACAAACGCTAAGCCTCTAGCGGTGCTTCGCCTTCACCAGGATCAAGCTCACGATAAAAATTTATCATTTCGTTTGTCACAAGCAGCGACACTTCCTTTTCTAGGCCATGCCCCATATCTTTAAGTAAAACCAAACGACTGTCCGGAATTAATTCCGCTATATGCCTCGCGTGAGGCGGCAAGCAAATCGGGTCCTGCTCGCCATTAACCACCATAGAAGGCACTGTAATACGCTTTAGTGCCTCAGTATTATCACCATTTCTTAATACCGCCAAAAGCTGACGGGTAACACCTTCAGGACAAAAACTCCGGTCGTACATATATCCAAACCGTTCGCGCTGTATCTCATCCGGAACGGTAAACGTGCGGCTCCCCACTTTGCTCGCTAACAGCATGTAATAATCAATATATTCTTGTCTGGTAGCCCGCGCACCAGGGCCATTCAAAAGTAGCTTAATAAGTGATTTTTCCGCTGACGGCAAAGAGGGGTCTCCGGAAGTCGACATAATTGAGACCATTGAAGCGGTGCGACCAGGATATTTTTCTGCGATCAAATGCGCAATCAATCCACCCATCGAAACACCCGCGATATGCGCATCCGAAATATCCAAATGATCCATCAGCCCAATGACATCCCCAGCCATATCACTCAAGGTGTAAGGCGACTTAACACTAAAGCCAAGTGACATTCTAAGAAACTGTATCTGCTTAATTGGAGTAGACACGTGCGTAAACTTGGATGAGAGGCCTACATCCCTATTGTCAAACAATATGACCCTATAGCCACCCAGAATTAACGAATTAACAAAATCGTTACTCCACCCCGCTAACTGCTGGCCAAACCCAGCCACCAGAATAATCGCCTTGTCTGTGGGGCTACCCAAATCCAAATACGCGAGTGTTACTTCGCCAACGTTAGCATATTGAATAACCTGATCTTGAATACATACCCGATCACGCACATCGGCATCCTCCTCGAGGAACTGCTGCTTTTTTGCTGTCATTATCGTCATAGATTTCACTTTCTCAGGGCAAATTCAACAAGTGTTGTAACGTGGTATTACCTCATGGTATCCCTTTCATTTACACAGCACTATCATGCCAAGGTCTATAGCCGCGCCTAAACGGCCTTAAAAAATCGTTTCGATCGTATTAAATATTTCAGTAGTATTTATTATGGCTAAGTTTTATTGATTACACCGATTTTAGTACAGGAAGTTTTTTTGCCCACGTACCGCGACTCGTCTCATCTGAACGCTGTAAAGCTGCTTTTATAAACTCGATAAAAAGGCGCGTACGCAGCGGCATATGAGCCCTGCCGGGGTAAACTAAATAAATACCAGTATCAGAAGAAGAAAACGTCGGGGCAATGAGCGCTAACTGCTTGTTCCTCAAGGCTTCTTCCGCAATAAAGTGCGGCAGCTGAGTAATACCAGCCCCTTTTACACAAAGAGATAACAGCGCTTCGCCATCATTTACAACATGTGAGACCGGTGGCTTAAGCACCTCCAAACCCGTGCGGGTTTTTAACCTAAACGTCATAAGCTTACCGCTATGTTTAAAGCGGTAATGCACCCATGGGTAATCCACTATATTTTCTTTGGTAATACGCCCGCAATTCTTTTTAATCAACGCTGGGGAAGCGCACGTTACCATGTCGATACAACTTAACTGCTGCGCAACAAAACCGCTGTCTTTAACAGATCCTGTGCGTATTGCTAAATCAAATTTGTCTTTTACTAGATCAACGTGATCATCATCCAATACCAGCTCAACAGCAATATCTGGATATAAGGTTGAAAATTTTGGCAGCAGCTCAACAACTCGACGCCTCCCGTATGATACTGGAGCACTCACTTTCAACTCACCTACAGGTTGCTGGCTCTCATCACGCAAATTTTCTTCACAAGCAGAAAGTTGATTCAATATATTTTGGGAATCTTGATAATAATCTTCTCCTGCTACCGTTAGCATTAATTGACGGGTAGTTCGATGAAAAAGACGAACACCTAGGGACTTCTCCAAACGATCAATCGCCTTGCTCACCGTAGAAGGATTCGCATTGAGTGATTTTGCTGCTTCAGCAAAACTCCCCTGCTTCACCACCGCCGCATATATCTCTAAGGCTTTAAATTTATCCATCTCAGACACTCCAAAACGCACTCACCTTTTTGATGACTAGATTTTCACCCAGTTAATATCACTTAACCACTATAAGTGAATATAATTCATTATTAATATTAATTTACATTATTTTATTTCACTTCGTATTTTTCTATAATCACGGTTCCAGCATTACTTCGTACGACTTAACAATCAGGGAATCCACATGAGAACGAACAATAGCCTGCTGCTATGCACAACTTTTGTATTAGGTCTTATCACCACTGCAGTCGCCGTATCCAGCGATAGATCACCTCTCGATATAGAAATCCAATCCCTCACTGGCGAAAGCACAACCTTGAATCAAATCCGCAAGGGGAAACCTCTGTATGTAAAGGTTTGGGCATCGTGGTGTGATGAATGCATGCAGCAGATGCCACACTTTAACCACACATACACACAATATAAGGACACCCTCAGCACGGTAAGCGTCAATTTATGGATGAACGAAACGCAGCAATCGGTGAATAACGTCATCAAAACCCATCACGTAAAAGTACCAACATATATCGACAAGCGCGGCGTACTCGGGCAGAAACTCAATTTATCGGTAACGCCTACCCATGCGCTGTTTGATTCGAAGGGGAAACTTGTGCACCTTGGTCATAAAGCTTCACGAGAACTGGATGAAAAGATATCCCTACTTGCAACGGGATCACTTCCCACCCCACCTTTCGTTAAGAAAAAAGATAAAGCGCCCCTCAACAAAAAAGATCATTCCCTATCACAAGCATTTAAAAATAAAGCGCTATCTAGCGTGCTATTTACCAGCACATGGTGTGACTGGTACTTAAAAGATAGACGGCCAGAAATAGCAAAGAATTGTGCTGCGGCTCAGGAATTCTTTAACGTACACGCAAAACACAATAAAAACTCACTTATTATCACCTCTCACTTATGGACAGGCGCAAAAGATATTGTCGATTACAGAGAGAAGTTCAAGCCGGTAGCAAAAGTCGTGTTGGATGCGAACAACCAAGCGTTTGTTGAACACAACATCCGCCAATTTCCAACGCTTCTCCTTTTTAAAAATGGGAAAGAGGTTTACCGTGAAATCGACTTTTCAGACACGCAACGTATATCGAATAAGATGAAATCTTTTTAGCATGCCTTAGCACTAACACTGGCACAGGACAGATATAGGCGCGAGACAAAGCACAAACACACCGGCTCATCGACTCTAGTGATGAGCCGGCACTGTCGCAATTAGATAAACTGAGAAAATTAATTACCCACAACAACTTGTACTTGTAGCTTTTCCCCCACCAACAACCTCACTTTCTTTCGGCAAAGCTTGTGGGTCAAACATTACAAAATCTTTTGCCAAAGATGACGTGGCCACATGGGAGAACACGCGATCTGAAACCGCAGTACGCTCGCCTTTAATATAGACATTCCCAAAAGTGTCCGTCACGCCGGCCATAGATCCCACATACATAAGGGTTTTGTTGGCGCGTGTATCGCAACATGAGCTTGGCTTCTCGGCAACCAAAGTGACTGATCGAAACTCGATGCCTTCCACAACCTGCCAAGGTGTATCTTCCCACTTATCGTAGCCCACATTCACAAAACCCATTTCTGAGAATGCTGATAAGAACTCTTTTTCATGAAACGCGCCACTAATACAACCGCTCCACAGCTCTGCATCTTTGCGCAAATGCTCAGGGACGATCTTGTCACACACAATATCTGAAATCGCCACTCGACCACCGGGCTTTAACACTCTATACATTTCGTGAAGCAGCTGCACCCTATCCGCACGATCAACAAGATTCAGCACACAATTTGAAATCACCAAACTAATACTATTATCTTTGACCATTGGCGACTGTTGCTGCTGCTCCCGCTTCCAACCTTCATAGTCTTCAAGGTCTGCCACATCTTCAATGGGGTTAGCCCTTAAGTAACGAGCTGCAGCATCAAGGTCAAACGCAAGATCCTGAATATGTCCCTTGTGAAAAGTGACACGATCCTGGCCTAACTTCTCCGCCATTTCGGGTTGGTACTTACGAGAAAGCGCCAACATATTATCGGTCATATCAATACCGTAAACATGCCCGCCCTTACCCACAAGTTGCGCGGCCATATAACAAATCTTTCCACCACCACTGCCCAAATCCAAAACCACGTCCCCTTCGCGCACATAGCGCGAGGGATCGCCACAGCCGTAATCCTTTTCAATTATTTCTTCAGGCAGAATTTTCAGCAATTCGGTTTGATAGTCCACGGGGCAGCATAGGGCTTCTTGCTTTTCCTGAGCGCCTTCAGCATAACGAGATTGGACAACGTCTTCAGTCAACATAAAATTTTCACCATTGCATTCAAATTTTTATACTTCGCCCGCTAGCGGCGCCTAAAACCATGATATCGCTTGACCCACTTTAACAATACTTCCGGCGCATGCGCTTTCTTCCATACACCTGCCACATATTTGTTGGCCTCACTCCATGTCGGGTAACTATGAATCGTACCCAGTATTTTATTCAAACCAATATTATTTTTCATCGCCGTCACAAATTCTGGCAGCAGCTCCCCTCCATGCGCCCCCACAATAGTTGCGCCTAGAATTTTATCGGAACCTTTTTTTAACATCACTTTTACAAAACCACGGTTATCACCATCCGCAATCGCGCGATCTAAATCGCGTAGGTCGTAGCACACCTTTTCATAATCCACTCGCTCATCAATAAGATCGGATTCTGAACGCCCGACATGCGCAACTTCCGGATCGGTAAAGATCACCCACGGAATAACCGAGTAATCAACTTTAAATTTTTTGACACCAGAAAAGAGCGCGTTCACACTGGCATACCACGCCTGATGGCTGGCCGTATGGGTAAACTGGAAAGGACCCGCCACATCACCACAGGCCAAAATATTTTTTATATTTGTTCTCAAGAAATCATCAACTTGAACAGTACCGTTAGCATTAAGCTCGACACCTAATTTTTGAAGACCGAAACCTTCCGTATTCGCTTGACGACCAACCGCAATCAAAATCTTATCGAACGCGATCATTTTCTCCTCACCCTCCGCCACAACCGTTGCCACATTATTTTCGACAGAGGAAAGTTTAGCGCCTAACAGCAATGTAATATTTTCTTCACGAAACTGCCGGGCAATAAACGCAGAAACATCATCGTCCGCACGGGGCAATAGCTTTTTTGCCGCATCCACCACGGTCACTTCTGAGCCTAATCGAGAAAAGGCTTGCGCCAACTCGCATCCGATGGGACCACCACCAACAACGAGCAGTTTTTTTGGCAGGGTTTTTAGATCCCACAAATTATCTGAAGTAAGGTATTTTGAATCGGCCAAGCCTGAAATATTTGGAACTGCAGGCCTCGCACCCGTCGCCACAATAATATGACGTGTTGAAATTTCTCGATCACCGACCTTAACCAGGTTGGGCGTGACGATTGTCGCCTCACCAGAAATACAATCGACGCCTAAGCTTTGATAACGTTCCACAGAATCATGGGGTTCCACTTCCGCGACCACCGATTTTACTCGCGCCATTACCGCGTCAAAATCGATAGACAGCTCCGACGTGACAATACCATAACGTTCGCTTTGCCGAATCTGATGATGAAGTTTTGCGGCGCGAATAAGTGCTTTGCTGGGCACGCAGCCCGTATTTAGGCAATCACCGCCCATCAAATGTTTTTCAATAAGAAATACTTTCGCTTTTACCGCTGAAGCAATATATGCGCTCACCAGGCCTGCAGCGCCCGCACCAATGACCACGAGGTTTGCGTCATACTTTTTTCGCCACATTTTACTTAACATAAGCACCTCAATATACGCCCCTCACATCAGCTATTCGGTATCAATTGGTCGGTCTGAATACCCGAGGTATTTCATCACTATTTTTATAATAAAAGGAAAGGCGATAAGCGCGGCAAAAGACACGATAACTTCAGGCTTAAATATCTCGAAAAATGAAATGTTCTCGACCGTCCCCAAGCTAGCGCCTGCGTTTACAAATAAAAATGTCGCGGGCAACATACCGATTTGGCTAAACAAATAAAACGTTCTCGCCCGCATATCGGTAAGACCAAACACCAGGTTAATGATAAAGAAAGGGATAGGCGGAATTAGTCGTAAAGTCACAAGAAATAACACACCATCACGCTCAATACCCGCATTCACTTTGTCATACACTTTTGAAAAATGCTTATGCACCCAATCCCGTAAAAGCGTCCTTGAAATCAACATACCGACGGTAGCCCCAATCGAACTGGCAAACGAAACAATCAACACGCCGAACCACAAACCAAACACTGCGCCCGCCGCCAGCGACAAAGGTCCCACCCCTGGCAAACTTAAACTCGCCACCAGCATATACACCAAGGCAAACGCCGCACCGGCTTGCAGAGGCTTTTCCTCCACCCACGATTGCATACGTGCCAACTCGAAATACTGCGCGAGATCAAACAGCCAAAACACCAGCACGGCAACAATAACTAGGGCTAAAACAATCACTCTTTTGGGAGGCATATAAATCTCAATATCTCGTTTAAAGGGAATACGGCACATCTCATCACTGAGATCGCGCTAAACTAATAACGAATAAAACACAACCAAAGCTAACTCGCTAGAACAGCCCTATGCGGGGAAAGCACTTGTATATATAACGCGAGTAACGTGTAACGCTCATACTATTTATCTGCACGCGCTATGGGGTCACATTAGTATCACAAAGGGATGACTCTTATCTAGCAAACAAAGACGGGAACAAAGGGGCAGCCAGAGAACTAAGCGCTCACATACCGGTCTTAACTCTGCACTGTCTAAAAACTGTAACGCTATACTTCTTATAATGACAGATTTGCCCTAGTGGAAATACGTATAGATGAAAGAATTACCCGCCAACGTCACCACGCTGCCCGTGGAAGAAACTAAGCCCGTTGATGACCCTTCATTTTATTTGAATCGTGAAACAAGCCACTTGGCGTTTAATCGGCGCGTGCTCGCCCAAGCGATGGACGAGAGCCACCCTCTGCTGGAACGCCTAAAATTTCTACTCATTTTTAGTTCTAATTTGGATGAGTTTTTCGAAATTCGCGTTGCAGGGCTTATGCAAAGTATCAAATTCGAGCGGGAGACTGTCGGACCTGACGGGCGACATGCCGAAGACGTCCTCCGCGAAATCAGCCAAACCTGCCATCAAATTGTTGATGAGCAGTACGAAACCCTTAATAACGTGCTGATGCCGGCACTTGAAAAAGAGGGCATTCGGTTTTTACGCCGTAGCCAGTGGACAGAAGAACAGACTGAATGGATTGAAGCCTACGTAGAGCGCGACGTACTGCCCATTATTAGCCCTATCGGTATTGATCCCGCGCACCCCTTTCCACGCCTGGTCAACAAAAGCCTGAATTTCATATTAGAACTGGATGGGAACGATGCTTTTGGCCGCGATCTCAACTACGCCGTTGTACCGGCACCGCGCTCCTTACCTCGGCTTATCGAGTTACCCAAAGAGCTCGGTGAACCAGGCTATAACTTCATTTTCCTCTCGTCCATGATCCACGCTCACGCGGATCGTCTGTTCCCAGGCATGAAAATTCGCGGCTGCTACCAATTCCGTATTACACGAAACGCCGACCTGGATGTGGACGTGGAAGGCATCGCCGACCTCGCTCGCGCACTCAGAGGCGAACTGCATTCTCGTCGCTTTGGTACCGCCGTGCGTATAGAAGTGGCCGACAATTGCCCGCAAGAATTAACCGATTTCCTACTTAAAGAAGTCGGACTAACAGAACAAGAGCTTTACCGCGTAAACGGTCCAGTCAATCTTAAACGACTTTTTAACGTGCTCTCAGCCGTCGACCAACCCGAGCTGCTCTACCCCGCGTTTACTCCCAGCATGCCCAAGGGGCTCAGCCGCAAAGACAATATTTTTGATGCGGTATTCCGTAAGGACTACCTACTCCTCCACCCTTATCAAAGCTTTTCACCGGTCATACAGCTTCTCCGCCAAGCAGCGAAAGACCCTCATGTCGTTGCCATCAAACAAACACTGTACCGCTCTGGAGGCATACATTCAGCGATTGTGGACGCCTTGGTGGATGCAGCGCGCAACGGCAAAGAGGTGACGGCAGTAGTGGAGCTCAGAGCCCGCTTTGACGAGGAAGAAAACCTAGAGCTCGCCAGCCGCCTCCATGAAGCAGGAGTGGTCGTGGTATATGGCGTTGTGGGCTACAAGACCCACGCAAAAATGGTGCTTATTGTTCGCAGAGAAGGCGACCAACTACGACGCTACGTGCACCTCGGCACAGGCAATTACCACAGCGGCAATGCCCGCTTATATACCGACTACTCGATCCTTACCGCCAACCCCGACATGGGTGAAGACGTGCATCGCGTATTTCAACAACTGACCGGCATGGGTAAAACGGAGCGCATGGGCAAACTTCTACACGCCCCGTTCACGCTAAAACGCCAGCTACTCAAAATGATCGATGGCGAGATCAAGGCCCAGAAAGACAATAAGAATGGCCGCATCATCATGAAGTGTAACGGGCTAACAGAACCCAAGATCATTCAAAGCCTCTATAAGGCCTCTCAAGCAGGCGTCGACATTGACCTCATCATTCGCGGTATGTGCTGCTTAAAACCTGGCATTCCTGGGGTATCCGAAAATATTCGAGTGCACTCTATCGTTGGCCGCTTCCTAGAGCACACGCGTGTGTATTATTTCGCAAATGCAGAAAACCCCGTTTACTGTGCAAGTGCGGACCTCATGGAGCGAAACCTCAACCATCGTGTAGAAACCGCATTCCCCGTACTTTCAGCCCCACAAATCCAGCGCGTCATCGATGGACTACTACTCCATATCGCCGATGACAAACTGCGTTGGACCCTGGACAACGAAGGCACCTATACCCTGGTAGAAAATAAAGAGGGCATCTCTTCACAAGCCGAATTACTCGCCCAGCTTTCAACAGAAGTGCCCTAACACCTGATTCAGGCCTTGAAATATTCCCTTAAGGCCCGATATAGGTTTCATCCAGTGCCAATCTGTCTAAGGACATCCAACGTACCTATTGTCAGGGTTCTCTACTATCCTTATCATTGGCGGCTTTAAGTATTAACGATCCGGAGAAAATATATGAGTGACGCGATTGTACACGTCAGCGATTCCAGCTTTGATGAAGACGTACTCTCGGCAGCGGGTCCAGTTCTGGTTGATTTTTGGGCGGCCTGGTGCGGACCATGTAAAATGATTGCCCCAGTGCTCGACGAACTTGCGAAAGAATATGAAGGCAAAATCAAAATCTGTAAAATGGACGTCGACGCCAACAAAGAAACCCCTACGAAATTCAACATTCGCGGCATACCCACATTAATGATATTTAAAGATGGTAATGCTGAAGGTACAAAAGTAGGTGCGCTCTCTAAGCCGCAGTTAAAAGAGTTTATAGAATCCAGCCAGTAAAGCGATTGTCCCGTTCCTGTGTTTTTACAAGACTAAAACGCAGGAACGATAGGCTGACAGCTTGTACAACTCGCTTAAAAGAAGCTTCTATTTATTAAAAACTGTGAAAAAGTCGCTTCCGATTCTTTGCACTACGATAAATTAGTGGCTATACTGCTCATATCCAACGATCGAAAACACCCGTCTTACCTTCCTTTTTTCTTCATATTTAAGTTTAAATGCTCTGGTATTCGGTATTGTTGTAACGCTCAAACGATCGGGCAAAAAATTCATTAAAAATTTCAACCTCGCCCTTTCCACAACGTCGATCAAATATTTTGCGTCATAAAAACAAAACTCCACAACAATTAACTCTAGACTCTGCGTTCTCTGAAGAACCATCCACATCCATGGAAACATCTACACGTATGAACCTCACCGACCTCAAAACAAAACCGATCGAAGAATTGATCAATATCGCAAAAGAAATGGGCATGGAAAATTTAGCCCGATCTCGAAAACAAGACGTCATTTTCAATATTCTAAAGAAACATGCACGTAGCGGTGAGGACATTTACGGTGACGGCGTATTGGAAATCCTTCAAGACGGCTTTGGTTTTTTACGCTCCGCCGGCGCTTCGTATCTCGCGGGTCCGGATGATATATACGTATCACCCAGCCAAATACGACGTTTTAATTTACGCACGGGCGATAGCATTGCTGGGAAAATTCGACCACCGAAAGAAGGCGAACGTTATTTTGCCATGCTCAAGGTTAACGAAATTAATTTCGATAAACCTGAAAACTCTAAAAACAAAATTCTGTTTGAAAACTTAACCCCCTTATTCCCTAACGAGCGTATCGTCCTCGAATCAGGAAACGGATCTTCAGAAGATTTAACAGGCCGAATTATTGATTTGGTCGCGCCTATCGGCAAAGGCCAACGCGGACTTATCGTTGCACCACCCAAAGCAGGTAAAACGATCATGATGCAAAATATTGCGCAGGCCATTACGCGCAATAGTCCAGAATGCTACCTTATTGTTTTACTCATTGATGAGCGCCCAGAAGAAGTAACTGAAATGCGTCGCTCAGTAAAAGGCGAAGTGGTTGCCTCCACTTTCGATGAACCACCCGCACGCCACGTACAAGTTGCCGAGATGGTAATCGAACGCGCTAAGCGTTTAGCCGAGCACAAAAAAGATGTCGTTATCTTACTCGACTCCGTTACACGGCTTGCTCGCGCATACAACACCGTTATCCCATCATCCGGTAAAGTGCTCACTGGTGGTGTCGATGCTCACGCACTCGAACGTCCTAAACGCTTTTTTGGTGCCGCACGAAACATTGAAGAAGGCGGCAGCCTATCTATCATTGCGACAGCGCTGATCGATACCGGCTCGAAAATGGATGAAGTCATTTACGAAGAATTTAAAGGTACCGGTAACCAAGAGTTACACCTGGACAGAAAAATCGCTGAAAAACGCGTATACCCTGCCATTAACGTTCGTCGTTCCGGTACACGCCGTGAAGACCTATTGATGAAAGAAGATGAACTCCAACGCGTATGGATCTTACGAAAACTTCTTCACGATATGGAAGACACTGGCGCAACAGAATTTTTGCTGGACCGTCTCAAAGGCTTTAAATCCAACAATGAATTCTTCCTATCTATGAAATCAAAATAGTATTCACGCTATTTTGATTTTCTTAGTCGCTACTCATGCAATTTAAAGATCTAAGAGAATTCATTCAGCTGCTCGAAGAACGCGGGCAGCTGAAACGTATTCAACACCCCGTCGATTGTAATCTCGAAATTACCGAAATTTGCGACCGCACACTTCGCGCGAAGGGCCCTGCGCTTTTGTTCGAAAATGTTATCGGGCATGAGACACCGTTACTCGGCAATTTATTCGGTACCCCAGAGCGTGTTGCCCTTGGCATGGGACAGGAAAGCACTGATTCCCTGAGAGAAGTCGGTGAACTGCTCGCATTTTTAAAAGAACCGGAGCCACCCAAAAGCCTACGCGATGCATGGAGCAAAATGCCCATCTTTAAACGCGTACTGGCCATGTCGCCCAAGCAAATATCCAACCCACCTTGTCAACAAGTGCAAATTTCTGGCGACGACGTAGACCTGAATAAAATACCAATACAAACTTGCTGGCCAGGCGACGCTGGCCCTCTCGTTACGTGGCCATTAGTGGTAACCAAAGGTCCCAATAAAGAACGACAAAATCTTGGTATTTACCGTATGCAACTCATCGGTAAAAATAAATTAATTATGCGCTGGCTCAGCCATCGCGGCGGGGCATTGGATTTTCAAGAGTGGCAAGCCGCCCATCCAGGCGAAAACTTTCCCGTTTCTGTCGCCCTTGGCGCAGACCCCGCCACCATATTAGGCGCAGTCACCCCAGTGCCCGACACACTCAGCGAATACGCATTCGCCGGTTTATTACGCAACAATAAAACCGAAGTCGGCAAAAGTATCACTAACGACTTACAAGTACCTGCACACGCTGAATTTGTTTTGGAAGGTTATATTGCACCCGACGAGATGGCAGACGAAGGTCCGTTTGGTGATCACACTGGCTATTACAACGAAGTCGATCGCTTCCCTGTTTTTACAGTAGAAAAAATTACTCACCGTAAAGACCCGATTTATCACAGCACCTACACTGGCCGACCACCCGATGAACCCGCCATTTTGGGCGTCGCTCTTAACGAAGTGTTTGTCCCGCTTTTGAAAAAACAATTTCCTGAAATTGTCGACTTCTATTTGCCGCCAGAAGGCTGCTCCTATCGTATGGCGATCGTGACAATGAAGAAGCAATACCCTGGTCACGCTAAGCGCGTCATGATGGGCGTGTGGTCTTTCTTACGGCAGTTTATGTATACGAAGTTCGTCATTGTGACCGATGACGATATTAATGCGCGAGACTGGCAAGACGTTATATGGGCGATCACAACACGCGTCGATCCAACACGCGACACCACCATGATCGACAATACCCCCATCGACTATTTGGACTTCGCCTCACCCGTATCAGGCCTAGGCTCAAAAATGGGAATTGACGCAACCAACAAAATGCCAGGAGAAACTAATCGGGAATGGGGCACAACGATTGCTATGCCCGAAGAAGTAAAAGAGAAAATCGATACGCTCTGGGAAGGACTGGGTATTTTGGATTAAGACCTTTAAAACTAACTTATTTTTCTGGCTTAGAATTCCACCAACCCACTTTTATTCGCATCCAAATCATCGACATATATTTGGAAAATGCAGACCAAGAACCATAAAATGTTTTTTCCGGCTTTACCCAACCCTCCGGAAATTTATTATTCTTCCATAGACTCACCACATCCTCTACCTCAAAATATTTTTTCGAAGTTTCAGGATCTGTCCGACCAAAAATTTCCAAAAACCCAGCAAATTCAAACGATAATATATTTGTACCCAAAAACGATTTAAATTTTACGGGACATTGATTAAAACCATTAATCGCCAGGGCGAAATCTTCTTTGTACAAACGTCCATTTTCCTGAGCATAACTTTCCAGAAGTTTTAATCTTTTTTCAGAAAAACCTTCTGGGTTATTTAGAATACCACTCGAACTTCCGTGATCTAAAAACGTACCCTCAAACGCAGTCAAATTAACGAAGCCTGGTTTCTTCGCTTCTGGTGCACGCTCTCCAGTAACAATCAAAAGGTCTTCCACCTTGGTATTCGACACCAGCCCAATATATTCCAAATATGCGCGTACATCTTGCTGAGCGACCCAGCCCTCGCTATCTGGGTTTAGCAAACTCATTCGTATGCCGGTGCGCATATTGGGACACAAGACCTTATTAAATAGCTCTTGTGATAAATTTGTTTCGTCGACACTTCGATATTTTGGCGAAAGTAGTGTTGCTTCTGACATGCATTAACCTTTTTAACTTTAAGCGGGTAAAACAATAAATTTTTAGGAGCAATACGCTAGCACAAAACGATAAGCATAAATATGCTAAACATATGAAGAGAAATACAAATATTGAAATTATGTCACCGAAATCAACGCGAAAAATTAGATCAAAAAGCTGAACACTTTCAAAGTGTCTGCTACGTACTACAACAACACAACTGTCTTTGCCTCAGAGCGCTCTATCATTTTAACAATCGCAGACTGAATAACTTCATCTTCACGTGCGTTCGACTTAGCTTGGAAGCGCTCCTCCAGAGGCGCAGCGCCCTCTTCAGATACGAACGTCACGGATACCTCGCTTGCGACACTGTCATCATCTTCCTTAGGCAAGTAAGAAATTGAAATTTCTGGATACCCCTGAAAACCCATTTTTACTTTTTTGGCGATTCTTTTTTTTGATTTTTCTAGGTTCATATAACACCCCACAATTAGGAATATACAGCGCGAATAAAATTATTAGCAACGCCTGATTTACTCTACCGCTGGCCGGCTATCGGCCATAAGCAGGTCTATATCTCGCTGCGCTTTCTTTGGATTTTCCAAATCCTTCAGCTCTAACATCTCACATTCGTCCTTTACCATTTGCTCAATGGTGACGGGGTAATGCCGACAATCTTCAGGACGATCGTAATAGATATCACAGGTATATAGCTCAGTATCGGGTGCTTTACGCAACCACGGACATAGCGCAATTTGCTTACCTGTTTTAGGGTCCATCCAAATTTTACCGTCCTTCACATAACGATATATCTCTGGGCTAAAAAACTCCCACAACTCAATTTCATCCGGCGAAGCAGACAAGCCACCGTTACTATACTTCGTGCAGCATTTTCCGCATTGGTTACAGTCTTTCACATTAATGCGTCTCTAAAAATCACACAAGTGCCCCACTCCAGGTGCCGGTTATTCAATTGAGTTCAGCTTGCACTTTCTTAGGCAAACTCATCAGAGCCTTATTGTATGACCAGCGCACAAGCTCTTTCAGGTAATCTTCATCCATGGTTTTTACATCTATCACCGTAACCCAATGAAATCTATGCATATAACGCGCGGGCTTTATTCCAGGCTGGTCGGTCAGCTCCAAAAGCCTTTGTGGCATCACTCTAAAACTAAAACGCCACTTTTCAGGGTTGCTCGTTTTGAAATAAGCAAACCTTTTATCACCTACCGAAAAAGATAAGATATTGGAAGGGTGTCCGTTCTCGCTCACTGAAACACCCAAAAAAGACTGACAAAACTGCCTGGTTTGATCGACATTCATTAGATATGCTGGCCTTTTTTCCCTAACCGGCGCCTTGCTCATCAACATGATACATTAACGCCATTTTTATGCAGGCTCTCAATTCGTTCTCGGGAATTGACTTCTCAATATCAAAAACGATTGCTCTATTACTTTCATAAGAAAACTCAGGGAACAACGACCGATAAGCGTCCACGAGAGAAGTTTTACAATTGACGTACATGGCATATTGATTGGGGGACTTGTCCTTCCAATCAATTCTTATGGTGGTGCCGCTTTTACTTTCTGCTGTTAGGTAAGCAGGTTCTCCCCACTTTAACGTCTCTTCCAGCTTGCCGACGCCTTCTGAGTTAGCCGCAACATCAAATATAAGATCTCGCAAAAACATCATTTTGGGCCGTACCGCTGCAGGGTAAGATTCAAAGACCTTGCGCACGCGTTTATCCATATCCGAAACTCACTCTGGTACGAATCATTTGCAAAAAATCGAGCTAGTACGCCCCATCAAAAGATCCTTCGCCGCCATCATCGGGGATTATAGACATCAACCAATCAATATTATCGGCAATAAATTTTTTGTCCGCCTCACTCGCCTTAGCCATCGCAAATGCCATATCCTTACTTTGTGCTCTGTTTTCGTTCAGAGTTTCTTCCAAGCCGGCAATCATCGCAGCAGGAGCTCCGCTGTCTTTCATTGACTTAATACTATTTTCTAAGGTTTTCTCCATTGCATCAAAATCCATCCCTGCGGGCATTTTCTTCATTTGGACAAAGAACATCCCCCCCATAAGCCGCGTAGAAACATCATACACCTCCGCTAAACTTTTAAACTCAGATGATGACAACGCTTTCATTACCTCTGGATAAGCGCTCGATTTCTCCATCAACCGAATCGCCTTATCCTGATCAGCCATACTATAGTTATCTGTTTGTGAAAATATGGTGGGGTATTTATCTTCCAAACGTTCTATTTTTTCAGTGACGGCATAGAAAGACGTAATAAGTGCTTTGTTCAGTGTTCGGCCGTCCGCCAAAAGTACGGGAGAGATAAAAAAAATCGCGATGATTAAATACTTCATACTTCCTCCTAACATGATGATTTTTTACTGTTGTAAATGTGACAAATATTGCAAAGTAACAAACCGCTCCAAAAGCGAGCAAGCATGTCAGTGCCCCATAAACGTGTCTATAAACTCTGCTAATTTATCTTCCAAATGCCCTTCAAATTCATCTAGACTCTTTTCGAATACCTCTAAATACTTCGCGGCCTGAGCATGATTCATTCGTTTCCCAACGACGTTATACTGCATTTCAGGGAGTGTTTTATCATCTCTCGGGACTATATTCCATGAGATATAGTCCGAATCTAAATCTTGTATATTTTTCTGTGCAAACGCGCAAAATTCCACAACATATTTCGCGCCATCAGGGCCTAAGCATCCTGGCTCAACCCGATAGGTCACGCATAATTTTTTATCATCTGGCAAAGGTAAATCATGTTTCATATACAACGCTCAACATCGCTAATTAATTAACACAGGCCTATATTTATTTAACATCCTATTATTCAGTATGGCTGATCATAAACAGGATTTTCATATTTACTTACCGTTTCTGAGAACGCTAAAATCATTACATCCAAATACCTTTTTAGACTGCACCCTCTCTACTCAGCTACGCAATGTATTGAGTTCGATGACGCTCTCGGGGGAACTAAAAGCCCGCGGAAAATGCCTCTTGGAGGTCGCTTTTAAGCTCTGACGGCTCCATTACCCACACATCTATTCCCGAGTTAGGGAAAACCCCCACCTTTAACTCATCGCCTTCCAGACCAGGCACCCATTTAGTAAAAAATTCTGGGACTGAAACACATTTGGGCGTTAGTTTTTCTGGTGAGCCTTTACTGTAAACAGACGTGAAATCCGAATGCGGCCAAACCGGCAGAAATTCACTGTCGTCATCTTCAGCGTATATTTTTAAGAATTGCTTATCCTCATTGACCAGAATCCAGATATCTCTTTCCTCGGCAACCATATCTAAGAATATTTCATACCGCTCTTCACAACCCAACTTCACTATGTCTTCGAAGCTATTATCATTCATTATGTATATCTACTTTTTATCAGCCAACGGGAAATCACAATTATTCTGAACCGAAGATAATCGTGAACTTTTCCCCATTAAATTCAAGGACATCACCAGAAACGACCTTCTTTCTTTTTTGTGTTTCGACTGCACCATTTAGACTTACGCGTCCTTCCGCGATCACTAGCTTTGCTTCCGCACCGCTCGCGGCCAGGCCTTCGAACTTTAAGATCTTATATAGCTCTACGGGCTCTTTTGATATTTCTATTTTTTTCATTTAACGCATATCTCTTTATTTATAAAATGGTCTGGCATATTTAGCCGGCCTAGGCGACCTTAATCATTAAGGACACCCACAAGCCCAACACCATCAGTACCGAAAACCAAAACGCCAGTAAACGATGCAAAAGATGGTTATAAGTCATGAGGATAGTCGCATGCACTATGCGAATACCGACAAATGCCCAAGCAAACACGATTCCGCTGATGCTGGTTACGTCCAAAGAGAGATAAGATAAACAGCCAACATAAAACAATACAGGCACTTCAAACTGATTGTTGAGACAGCGCGTTGTTTTCACTACGCTTTCGGGGTATTCCTCACTGCCCATTAGTTTATAGGCTCGCGCCCGCACCTCACCGCTCTTAACGCTTTTAACTCGCACAACAAATGCAACGAGGCCAATACCGATCGTTAGAACCACCATCACAAACATGGGATATATCAATTTATTTCTCCTGGTCTTTTAATTACCCGTTTTTGGATACTACACTATTGCCATCAAATACCTGGGCAAATTATTAAGCGCTACTCGACGAGCCCTCAGAATCACTCGATCCGAGAAAGGTGCTTATGACATGACAATACCCTTTTTTATATTCGGGGTATTTAAACGTATATCCCGCTGACTTTAATCTCTGATTACTACAGCGCTTACTGCCTCCCCGCCCTGGCGTCCTAGACGCCATCAATGTGCTGCCATCCACCCCCAATTTATCGGCCAGCCATTCACGGATTTCTTTGCTCGTCACGGGACAATCATCCGAAGCCAGATACACATCATGCAAGGTCTTTTGAGCGATAAGGAAACAAATGACACCGCAACAATCTTCAACATGAATGCGGTTTGTATACTGAGCCGACCCTCCATTACCCTTTTGGACTTGGCGCAATAAATAATCTCGGCCTGGGCCATAAATACCCGAGAAGCGAATAACCGATGTCGGTAAATTGCTTTCTAAAAATAAGGACTCGGTTTCCCTCAACACTTTTGCGGTAGGCGAACTGGGTTCGGCAGCGCTTTCTTCATCAATCAACTCGCCGTTATTCTGAGAGTAAACGCTGGTGCTCGATATAAAAAGGGTCTTGTTTGGCGCATTCGCCTTCCCTGCCCATAAAGACAGTAAGGTTTTGCTCGTATCGTAATAACATTCTCGGTAATCCGCTTCGCTATAAGCACTGGGGCTTAATGTAATCACAGCCGATTCAAAAGATTGCTCCGCAATGCAGGCCAACACTTCCGCGCTTTTCGCATCACCGGTGATAAAAGACAAACCAGCCTCGTCATTACGAGGCGTTCGTGCAACCCCAACGACCTCATCGCCCTGAGCGATAAGCACCTTGGCGCAACGGGCGGCGATATCGCCAAAACCAATAAAAAGGTGTTTTTTCTTAGCCAAATGAGGAATACTCTTAAGTTAAATTTATTAACTGATCAGATCTGATAGATTTAACGACAAAACTATGACCCTTACCGAACTTCGCTACATTGTAACGCTCGCTCAAGAACAGCATTTCGGGCGAGCCGCCGATCGCTGTAACGTATCACAACCCACTCTCAGTATCGCGGTAAAAAAACTCGAAGAGGAATTAGCTACGGCGCTTTTTGAGCGATCAAAAACGAGAGTCAGCCCGACGCCCATTGGCGAGCAGGTGATAGAACAAGCTCAACGCGTCATTGAACAAGCAGCCGCTATAAAAGACATCGCAAATTCAGGTAAGGATCAACTGACAAGCCCATTTCATTTGGGCGCCATTTTTACCATTGGCCCCTACTTATTCCCCAAGCTAATTCCAGCGATGCAAAAAACAGCCACCGACATGCCGTTGTACATCGAGGAAAGTTACACCGCTAATTTGCGTAAACGCATTCGTCACGGCGACTTAGACGCCATCATTGTGGCACTCCCGTTTACAGAGTCGGACGTCGTTACCCAGGCGCTTTACGATGAAAACTTCGTCATTCTTATGGATAAAAAACATCCGCTGACAAACGAAACAGCGGTCACCCCCGATCAACTAAATGATTACAACGTATTGCTGTTAGGTACAGGGCATTGTTTTCGGGACCAAGTATTAGAAGCCTGCCCCAATTTAAAGCCCTCCATCGATGACCCGCAGGGGAAAATACGTACGGCAGCAGAAGGCAGCTCTTTAGAGACCTTAAAATATATGGTCGCCTCAGGTCTTGGCATTACTATTTTACCTGAGTCTGCAGCAAAAGCCGGCCACACCTCTTCTGAATTATTGGTCACACGGCCTTTTGTAGATCCTATTCCGAAGCGCACCGTGGCACTTGCATGGCGCGCTAGCTTTCCCCGCCTCAAGGCAATTGATGCTGTGCGCGAAGCGATCAAACAATCCGGTGTCGTGACACGCTAAGTGGAGCCTCCGTTGCAGAATGAACCTTAATACTGCCAACAGTTCTCTCAACGCTCTCGATATTACGACGCTTTCCGGCGTGGGTGCGAAGCTGAAAGAAACCCTGTCGAAGCTTGGTATTTACAATGTGCAAGATCTGCTTTTTCATTTACCCATTCGCTATTTAGATCGCACACGCATTACTCCTATCCACGCTTTACGCACAAACACTAGCGTGGTGATTCAAGGCCGTGTTCTCAGCGCACAAATTATTTTCGGTAAACGTAGAAGCTTAGCCGTCACCATTGAAGACAGCAGCGGCTCAACCTGTTTGCGCTTCTATCATTTTAATGCGGCACAGAAAAATAATTTTGAACCTGGTCGCGAACTGCGTTGCTATGGCGACCCAAGAATCGGCGCCAAGGGGATAGAGTTTTACCACCCAGAATATGATTTTATTGATAGCGCCACGCCCACACCCGTTGAAGAATCTCTCACGCCGGTATACGGCCTTACCGAAGGTTTAAGCCAAGCGCGCCTGCGTAAACTTACGGAACAAGCAGTGGCCAACCTCGCCAGCCACATGCCCGACGATTTATTTCCGCCAAGCTTAAATAAACATTTCGGTGTTGCGTCGTTAAGTGAGGCGTTAAAATTTTTACATTTTCCGCCACCGGACGCCCCCGTCGAACAAATTATGAATGGGGTTCACCCCTGCCAACTTCGCCTGGCATTTGAAGAACTGGTTGCCCACTTTCTTGTTCGCCAACAAATTCGGTTACAAGTGCAGCACTATCGCGCCCCGCTTATTTCTGGCGATCATGCATTGGCGGATGAGCTTCTGAAACAATTACCCTTTTCATTAACCGATGCACAAATACGCGTCGCAACAGAAATTCGTAACGATCTCGCTGAAGGTGTGCCCATGCTGCGCATGGTGCAGGGGGATGTTGGCTCAGGGAAAACCTTGGTCGCTGCACTGGCCGCAACCGATGTTGCCCAAGCCGGATTTCAGGTGGCCATAGTCGCCCCCACAGAAATTTTGGCCGAACAACATTACCGTAACTTTTCCCAATGGTGCGCGCCCCTCGGCTTAAAGGTCATATGGCTGGTGGGTAAGCTTAAAGCCTCTGAGCGCAAACAGGCCTTAATCGACCTCGCCAGTGGCGATGCCCATATCGCAGTGGGCACTCACGCCTTATTCCAAGACGATGTGAAGTTCAAATCCCTCGGCTTGTCTGTCATTGACGAGCAGCATCGCTTTGGTGTCGATCAACGATTAAGTCTACGTGCGCTAACCGAAGACGGCATGCTCCCCCACCAGCTGGTCATGACCGCAACCCCCATTCCTCGCACCCTCGCCATGACGGCGTATTCGGAATTGGATTATTCCGTTATCGATGAATTACCCCCAGGGCGCACTCCCATACAAACCGCACTGGTCAACCAAAGTAAAAAGCCCACCTTAGTAGATCGCATTCGTAAAGCATGTAATGACGGCGCTCAGGCCTATTGGGTGTGCCCTCTTGTTGAAGAATCTGAAACCCTATCCGCCGCCAACGCTGAAGAGACCTTTACTCTGCTACAAACCAGCTTGGAAGGCATTGACGTTGGGCTCGTGCATGGGCGCTTAAAATCTGCAGAAAAAGAAGCCGTGATGTCCGAGTTCAAAGCGGGCAACATCCAATTGCTGGTCGCCACAACAGTGATAGAGGTCGGTGTAGATGTACCAAACGCTAGCCTCATGATTATCGAAAACCCTGAGCGCTTAGGGCTGGCGCAACTGCACCAATTACGCGGCAGAGTAGGGCGAGGCAGCGCCGCAAGTCATTGTGTGTTGCTTTACGGCGAGAAGCTTTCTCAACAAGCCAAAGAGCGCTTACAAGTGATGAGAGAAACGAATGACGGTTTTGCCATTGCCGAGAGAGATCTGGAACTTCGCGGCCCAGGTGAGCTATTAGGCACACGACAAACTGGCGATATGAGCTACCGTATCGCAGACGCGCAAAATCACGCCCACCTTCACCCCCTCGTCCATGAGACCGGCCAACAACTGCTTGAGCGCCAACCGGATGTCGCTGAAAAGCTGATAGCACGCTGGATAGGTAACAATCAGCACTACGCGAACGCTTAATCTTCACTCCTCGCAACAATTTGCGCGCCAACTTTTCCCAACTAATCACAACCCGCAATTTATGATCTTTTCCCCAGTATTACGGAAATCATAAAGCTATTCAGTCTAACTCTTGCCCGAAAAACACGCGCTAATTGGCATAAACTGAAAGTATAGAAGTGTCGACACTAGCGAAGCCGAGATCCGGAGCTATTCTTTATAGTGCTCTCGCGGATTCTGCGGCTAACGAGGTACACGCCGTCATCGCCACCGACCAACTGACCCAAACGACTATTTTAAGGAGTACGATGTGTCTGTACCAACGAGCGTATTAGCCATACTCGAAAGCCAAAACGTCCAGTTCAATGTGACTAAGTTTGATAACCAGACCAAGCTGACGGTAGTATCCGGACAAAAAGCGCCCTGCCTCGTCAAATCGATGCTCGTGCAAGATTCCAAAGGGCGCGTACAAGTTCTGTTACCTGCAGACCATATCCTGGATTTAGACGCGATGTTCCGTCAATTCGGCCGTCGCTTTGAGGCTGTGGTTGCATCGGAAATTCGGCCCCTTATCAATAAATACGAATTATCCACCATTCCTGCGATTCCTAGCTGGCAAGGTATGCCGACATTTATTGAAGCATCACTCTTGAAAAAAGATCAGCTGATGCTGGAGTCCGGTAATTTTGGCCATGTGTTAGAACTGACGCAAAACGAATTTGGCTCCATGATTCATCAAGCAAAAACAGGCAGCTTTGGAATTAAGACACCGACACTGGTGAACGATCCATCCCTGGATGAAAGCCAAATTCTGTCTTCAATTGATAAATTTACCGAACGTCGTATACGCCAGCGCTTAGACGAAACGTTAGAGTTACCCCCATTACCTGAAACAGCGCAACGCATTATTAAATTGCGCGCAGACCCTAATGCAGATATTAGTGATCTCACCAATATTGTCGAAATTGACCCTAGCCTTGCCGCACAAGTCGTGAGCTGGGCCGCCTCCCCCTATTACTCTGCTCCAGGAAAAATTAAATCCGTACACGACGCGATCGTGCGTGTGCTCGGCTTCGATATGGTGCTCAACCTTGCTCTCGGCTTGTCACTCGGTAAAACCCTTTCTATGGAAGCGATGAGTAAACGCGAAATTGATAATTACTGGCGCAGTGCGGTATACACCGCAGCTGCCGTAGAAGGTTTGGTCACAAGCATTGACCGCGCCCACCGCCCTGGTTTTGGCATGTCTTATTTATCCGGCCTGCTTAATAATTTTGGCCACCTGGTACTTGCTGAAATATTCCCACCCTATTTTGAAAACATTAATCGTATGGTCGCCGCGAACCCCCACGTTCCCGCTGCCGCAATTGAGCAACATATTATCGGTGTCACCGGCAACCAAATTGCCGCGTGGTTACTCGACAATTGGAATATGCCCTTAGAAGTCGTTACCGCATTACGGCAAAAATATAACGCTGGTTTTGATGGCGAAAACCAACAATATGCAAAACTCGTTTTTGTTGCTCAGAACCTATTAGCCAACCTCGGCTTTGGTGATTCCCTTGGCTGCGAAATCCCTGAGCAAATGTTCTCGGATTTACACCTAGACCCCGAAACAGCGCGTGTTACCGTGGAAAACATTCTCGAGTCCGGAGATGATTTAGACGCGATTGCCGATAAAATGCGCGGTTAATTTTTATTTTAACCAGCTTCACAGTATTCGGCATGGATGCCTAAATTTTTGCAGCCTGCATATTTGTCACGAGAGTTGTAACTTGGTCGTCCCTACTCGCATAATCCTGTACTATACCGACCAACGGCGGCACCTAAATACCATAATAAAAACTACGGCGTACCACTTCACAACCTCATGAGTAAATCACCCCTGAAAACCATTCCAATCGCACGATTGACGGTAGGAATGTTTATAACGGAATTGGACATCTCGTGGATGGACAGCCCGTTTTTCAGTAATAGCCGGTTAATTAAGACACAGAAAGACATTGATCAACTCAAAAAAGCTGGCACAAAAACTGTCGTCATAGACACCAACAAAGGGGAAGATCTTAAAACACCAGAGCCCCAAATTAGCAATTCCGCGCCAAACGCCGAAAAAAAAACAACGCCAGAACAACCGCTCCCCTCTTCAACCGACACCCCACCCCAACAACAACCATTAAATACAAAAGCGTTAACAGCAGAAGAACGGGGCGACAAATTAGAGAAGGAAATAAAACGTGCCGCTGATATACGCGACAAAGTTAAAAAAGCGATCACCACAACCTTAGATGCCCTTAGTGCCGGAAACGCTTTCGATAAAACCGAATTGACACCGGTCATCGATCAAACGCTTGAAAGCTTAGACAGACATAACCAAGCCCTATTGAACTTAGCCCATATGAGTCGGCGCACCCAAAAAATGGCGGACCACGCCTTCAGCACCTTTTGCATTGCGCTCAACCTCGCACAAATTCAAAAGATTCCTCAGAGTGATATTGAATCATTGGGCATTGCCGCACTTGTCCATGAAGCTGGCTGGGCTCACATTCCTATCCAATTAATGGGCAAGCGCACCGCCTACACTCGCGCCGAACGTGAACTCATCCAAAAACACACAGAACTTGCCGTACGCGCGCTAACAAAGTGCAAGGTGAGCGAACTGACTCAACGAATCGTTGCAGAGCACCACGAACTTTGTAATGGCAAAGGCTACCCTAAAAAGTTAAAAGGCGATGATATACATCCACTGAGCAAACTATTTGCAGTGGTTGACCATTATGATGAAATCGTTCATCAGCTCGCCGACAAACCTGGGATGTTGCCCACCAATGCCTTACGCACCCTATACGTCGAAGCGCAAAAAGGCATATACGATCAAGGTGCGGTGGCGCAACTCATCTCAGTGCTCGGTGTATATCCTATTTCCAGCGCTGTATCGCTCAGTAACGGCGCTATGGGAATTGTGAGAGAAGTCCCTGCGGACAAACCCCTATTGCCGTTAGTAGAAATACATATCGACGAAAAAGGAAAAGTGTTGGATACTCCTACCTTTATTGATTTAGCAGACGGAAGCGACGCCCCGCTCACAGCCATTACAATTAATAGCGTGATCGACCCAATCAACACTACGGATCCCAATCACAAACGATTACTCCTAAATGCCTGAGACTGAGAACAGCTGGTTTAATAATTGGCCCGACGGATTAATCGGCCTCAACAAGCACAACCTTATTGTTGAGATCTCTCCCTTGGCTCAAAGTATTCTTGGTCACACGCGCGAAGAACTCTACGGCTTAGATGCCCACGATATGTTATGTGCAGATACACGAGGCGATCGCCACAACGACCAAAACTGCCATCTCCATTCACGAGACACATCAACGGAAACCACCTCCGGCTTATGGAAACATAAAAACGGCCACTATATATCTATCGATTTTCGGATGATTCCCGTTGGCTACAAAGATGCAACACGCATTATTAGTTTTATCGATAATTCCACTCGCCTTCACAACCAAGCCGAGATGGAAAAGTTTTCGGAATATGTTGAAAAGAGTCCTGCGCCTCTCGGTGAATTTGTTATGGACGGGCAATTGCTTTTTGGCAACAGCGCCTTACAAGAATTAATTTTAGAATTCGGTTTTGATGATTTTGGTACGGCAAACGCCATCCCTAAAAACATTGCCGAAATTGGGCAACGACTTTCACAGTTTGAAAATGCTGACTCAACCACAGAAGTAACGATAGAAAATCGGGTATTTTTTTGGCACTTTCATACATTAGAAAATGATGACGAACCCACCATGGTCGGTTACGCTTTCGATATTACCGCACAGAAAGAAGCGGAATGCATCGCGCACGAACAAAGCTCCCTGGCCCGAAAAGAATTTTACGCAAAAATGGTGCACGAACTTCGCTCACCACTAAATGCTATCGTGGGGTTTTCAGATTTATTAATCGATGATCTGCACGAACGTATTTCTCATAATTCGCTACAACAACTGGAGCTTATTAAAAGCGCAGGAATTCAGCTCAACGAACAAGTCAGTTCCACGCTCGACATCACCAAAATCGAAGCGGGAAAAATGAGCTTAGATATTCACGATTTTTCCGTCAGTGGGTTATGCAAAGATGTCTTTAATCAAATGCAGCCGCTCGCCAAAGAAAAAAACTTACTGTTTGAATACTCCCCCTTTACTGAACAGCATATATTTTCTGACCCGACCAAAGTGAGACAAATCGTCGTTAACCTGGTATCTAATGCGATTAAGTACACACAAGCCGGAAAAGTACATATTGCTGCAAGCGAAAAAAACGACAAAGAACTCGGCGATGCCATCAGCATACTCATCTCCGATTCAGGCATAGGCATTAAAGAAGAAGATTTACCGCGGCTATTTAATAGCTTTGAACAAGTCAATGAAGCGGAAACACGCAATATAGAAGGGTCTGGACTTGGGCTGGCATTAGTAGGGAATTTGGTCACACTGCTCGGCGGCCGAATTGATGTGGATAGCACTTACGGTAGCGGCAGCACCTTTGAATTACTTTTACCTTTTTTAAGCAATCATACTGCCGTTCACCACGGTTAGTTCACGGCGTCTTTTAATGCCTTTCCCGCTTTAAAGCCGACAGAATTACTCGCAGCGATTTCAATAGGTGCCCCTGTTTTTGGGTGTCTGCCTGTACGCGCTGCGCGCGCTCGTACACTAAACGAACCAAAACCGACAAGACTCAATGATTCCCCTCTCGCCAAGGCATTCGTAATATGCTCGAATGCAGCCGACACCGCCTCATCTGCTTGCCGATGCGAAAGGTCAGCGCTTTCTTCAACGGCGGCAACTAGGTCACTCTTTTTCATAATGGATCTCCAATAAACTGAGCGCTACTCTCACCCAAAACAACACCACGTTATTTCGGTAAAATAAATTCATGTGCATACCTCTAAGGTTAGCCGAGCTTTTATCCCCTCGTGTAAATAATTTATCACAAAGAACACCATAAAGGGAAAGCGACGTCATATTCTTACCACGACTTGAAACGGTTAACATTTATAAAATTATTTTCCCTGTAACACCGCTGCTTAAAAAATGGTATCTTGCGTTTTGAATTAGGAGCCGCTAACAAAGTACCGCTCTGTCCATACCACGCAAGTATTTTCAACACTCACGTCATGATGAAACTAAGCCCAGCAAAAAAAGATAAATTTGTTTTATATGGCGAGCTTATGCGCCTACACCGCCCCATTGGTATTTATTTGGTGGTCTGGCCAACACTCTGGGCTTTGTGGCTTGCCGCAAAAGGATTACCTGACCTTGAGGTGTTAGTGATCTTTCTACTCGGCGCAGTCCTTATGCGCTCCGCCGGTTGTGTGATTAATGATTATGCTGATCGTAATGTGGATGGCCATGTAAGACGCACCAAGGAACGCCCCATCGTGTCGGGCCGCGTCACCCCGAAAGAAGCCCTAATCTTATTTGCCTGCCTATGTGCCTTTGCATTTGGCTTGGTACTATTAACCAACACACTCACCATTTGGTTATCTCTTGGTGCACTTGCGCTCGCATCTGCCTACCCCTTCATGAAGCGTTACACTCACCTGCCACAAGTCGTACTCGGTGCCGCCTTTGCCTGGGCAGTGCCCATGGCCTTCGCCGCACAAACAGGGGAAATTGACCCTGCGATATGGTTGGTTTACACCACAGTGGTTATTTGGACGGTCTGCTACGACACCTTTTATGCTATGGCCGATCGTGAAGACGACCTCAAAATCGGCGTGCGCTCTACTGCGATCCTGTTTGGCGATATGGATAAGGTGGCGACCGGCAGCCTCCAAATAATCACTCTAATCTCACTCTTCATGATCAAACAGCGTTTCGAGCTGGGCGATGTATACCTCGCCAGCCTTATTGTGGTGGCCGCACTATTCGCTTACCAGCAATACCTGATCAAAGACCGAGAGCCGCAACGCTGTCTCGCCGCATTCCTGAACAACAACTGGGTGGGCATGATTATCTTTTTGGGTATCATAGGCGACTATGCCGCACAAAGCCTCTAGCCCTTCCAACGCATCACTTTCTGCCCCGAAAATAACAGCAAAAACACCCTAATTCAGCTGCCTGCGTCTACAAAAAGATCAGCACTGTCATAAAATGGAAACAAAAGCTTTATTTAATGCTTATGTCGTCCAAAGCGCCAGGCATCTAGTTAAGGGCAAATATAGCGCCCAAATACGAGAGGCTAGAACGATGTTCGACGAAGTTATACGAGCTAATGCCTGCTAAGCATGGATTTAGAGGTTTTTTGCGCAATATTGCACTCCCGATACCGGATCAATGGTAATGCCAGATAAAACGATTTTAGTTGTAGACGATGAAGCACCGATTCGCGATATGTTGCGGGTGGCCCTGGAAATGGCCGAATACACCGTGCTCGAAGCCGGCGATGCCCAGGAAGCCCATAGCTTAATTGTCGATACCCCGCCCGACCTAATATTGCTAGATTGGATGCTACCAGGCACCAGCGGTATTGAATTAGCCCGCCGCCTAAAACGCAACGACGTTACCGAAGATATCCCGATTATTATGCTCACGGCCAAGGGCGAAGAAGACAACAAGATCCAAGGCCTCGACGTGGGCGCCGATGATTACATCACCAAACCTTTCTCGCCACGCGAGCTGGTAGCGCGCCTAAAAGCCGTGCTGCGCAGAACCGAAGCAAACTCGGGGCAAGACCCCATCCAAGTCGAAGGCTTACTGCTCGACCCTGCCAGCCACAGAGTTTCAATAAACGACCAGCCGCTCAACATGGGGCCTACGGAATACCGACTGCTGGAGTTCTTCCTCACCCATCAAGAAAGGGTCTATTCACGCAGTCAATTACTCGATCACGTATGGGGCGGCAACGTCTACGTGGAAGAGCGCACGGTCGATGTACACATTCGTCGACTCAGAAAAGCACTCAGTATTGAAGGCCACGAAAAATTTATTCAAACTGTCCGTGGCGCTGGGTACCGTTTTTCCAATAAAATGGCGCACACAAATTCATAGACCTTTATTAACCACTGGGCCATTGTATGTTTAGCAGGGGTATAAGTACCGAGCTCCGCTGGCTATTACTGACCGTACTCGGCGCACTCATCGTTGGCTTCGGCTTCGACGCTGTGCAAAACACGCTCATTGCCGCACTCTTTCTATATATTCTCTGGTTCCTATACCGTATCAAAGAGCTCGAAACCTGGGTTACCGAAGCGCGCCGCAAACTGCCACCCGCTGACGATTTCGGCGGCGTTTGGGGCGAAATCGCAGACGATGTGCGCTTATTGTGTAAGCGTTACGAAAAAGACAAAATTCGCCTGCAAGCCGTCGTAGAGCGCGTCCAAGAAATGACCTCAGCGCTTACTGACGCGGTTATCTTGGTAGACAGCCGAGCCAATATCGAATGGTGGAATCGCGCTGCGTTTACGTTGTTTCGCTTCCAAGATGTCGATCGCGGCCATAACTTGGTCAACATCATTCGCCACCCCGCCTTTGTCCATTACTTTGAAAGCGAAGACTACGAGAACCCCTTAGAACTCGAATCTCTAAGAAAAGAAGGTGAAAAGCTACAATTTCACGTACATCCCTTCGGACACGGCGAACGCCTCGTTGTGATCCGTGACATCACACGGGTTAAACGCTTAGAACAAATGCGGAAAGATTTTGTGAGCAACGTATCTCATGAGCTGCGCACACCGCTGACCGTCATCAAAGGCTATATCGAAACCTTAATGGATGCACCCAATGTTCCCAAAGCTTGGCAGAATGCGCTCTCGCAAATGAAGCAACAAAGCGACCGTATGACGGCATTGGTCAACGACCTTATTACCTTAAGCCGAATGGAAACGGATGAACAAGAACAGGAAGCCACACCTGTTGCGATTGGCCCCATGATTCGCTCCATCGTGGCAGATGCCGAAAGCATCAGTGAAGAAAACCTAAGTTTCCAACTCTCTGGCGATATCGACATTCAGATCAACGGTAACGACAGAGAACTGCACAGTATTATTTCCAACCTGATTTTTAACGCCGTCAAATACTCGCCCAACGGTGGCGAAGTCTCTGTATCCGTATCCGTGGACAACAGAGAATGCATCGTGCAAGTGCAAGACCAGGGCCTTGGTATTGACCCTAAACATTTACCCCGTATCACAGAACGCTTTTACCGCGTCGACGAAGGCCGCTCAACCGCGATGGGCGGCACAGGTTTGGGCTTAGCCATCGTAAAACACGCGCTCGCCCGACATGATGCCGAACTCAAAGTTAAAAGCCGGCTCGGCCGAGGCAGTACCTTTAGCTGTCACTTCCCCCTAACGCGCCTGTCCTCTCAAAAAGCCGCATAACTGCCCGCCATACTTCATCGAACGACGCGCCCAAACAGATTGTCGCGACAACACACTGAAGATCCCTGGCGCAATCGTTTACCATGTAGGTCCAAACACACTCGCGACAGCCAAAAGGCGCCCTCAGTGCAACTCAATATCTACACATCGATTTCAGATATTCCCGCCAATGAATGGGATGCCTTATGGCCGACAGACTACCCGTTCACGCAGCACGCCTTTTTACACGCGCTAGAAGCCTCGGGCAGTATTGATAACGCACAAGTTAATAATACCGGCTGGCAAAGCTTTCACCTGACTTTACGCAACGAGAGCGGAGACCTGATATCCGCCATGCCCCTCTACCTAAAAATGCATTCTTACGGCGAATACGTTTTTGATTGGTCGTGGGCCAATGCACTTCAACAAACGGGCATCAACTACTATCCAAAACTCGTCAACGGCATCCCCTTTACCCCCGCGACCGGCCCGCGCGTGGCTTACAACAAAAACCTAACACAAGAAGAAAAAAAACAGGTTTTTGAAACGCTCATAAAAGGTATTTATTCTCTAGCAGAAGAACACGCATGCTCGGGGTTTCATTGTCTTTTCCCTGAATCCGACACGGCCCAACAATTTAAAAAAACAGGATTTTCGCAACGTTTCGGTTACCAGTTTCATTGGTTTAATCAGGGTTATAAAGACTTCGATGATTTCCTCTCAACATTTAATTCCCGAAAACGTAAAAATCTGAGAAAAGAACGCAGTAAAGCATGCTCCGAAGAATTAACCATCAAGATGAGAAACGCCCACGAAATATCAGAAGCAGAGTGGGACACATTCTACGCGCTCTATCAACGCACTTATTTAAAACGTAGTGGGCACGGCGGCTACCTCGGTAACGATTTTTTCCATCGTATTGCGCGGGCAATGCCGGACCAAGTGCTACTCGCAAGTGCGCATATATTGAATACCGATGTAAACACCGAACAAGAAAACGACCACAATTCCAACATGATCGCCGCTGCCCTTTATTTTCGTGACAACGATACACTTTACGGGCGCTATTGGGGATCACGCATGGAATTCGACGGACTCCACTTTGAATGCTGTTACTACCAAGGCATAGAATACGCCATCAAGCACAAACTTAAACGCTTCGACCCTGGCGCCCAAGGTGAACACAAAATCCAACGGGGCTTCACCCCCATACACACCCAATCCTATCACTGGCTGCGCCACCCCGAATTCAACAACGCTATCCACAACTTCGTCGCGCAAGAGGCTGCAGATGTGGAAGCCTACATAGAGGATGCGCGCAGCTATATGCCTTTTAAAGAGGGTATAGAAAAAACACCACCAAACTCACTCCTGAAATAATAAAGAAGAAGTCATATTAACGAACCCCACCATCCAAAAGATGACGAATAACCGCTTTCGTCGCCAGACCCGCATGATTTTGTGCAGACGCAACCACATAAAGTGAAATCACTTGCTCTGCGCCCAAAGCTAATGGCAGCTCAACCAAATCGCCACTTTCCAGCTCTTGCTTAATTTTTTCCCGTGGCACAAAACCAAACCCCAAACCTGACTTTAGCGCTTCTATGCTGCTGGCAAAATGGGATACTGTCCAACGCTGTTCGGAGCCCAGCCACCCCGAATTCTGTTCTCGTTTAAGCCCACTGTCACGAATAACAATTTGTCTAAACTGTTTGAGTTGATCTTCATTAATAGGTGCATCGAGTTTTAGTATGGGATGATCTGGGCTAGCCACAGGTACTTTATGAACTTCACCAAAATCTTGAGAAAGAAACCCAGGAGGCACTCGCGCGGTAATAACCACATCGGCCTCACGACGTAATAACGTTTCTTCTGTACCGGATAAAATTGTTTCGAGCACACGAATACGGGTATGCGGACTCTCTAGGGAAAAACGTTGCAAGCCACAAAACACTCGGTCCATCGGCGCGATACCATCAACCGCGATAACAACCTCTGACTCCCAACCACTGGCAAGATAAGCCGCGCTTTGATCAACAAGCAAGGCCTGCTCAAGTAAAGCGCTACCATGACGATACATAGCATGACCAAACTCGGTTAATTCGGCCTTACGCCCCGCCTGCACGAAAACTGGGGACGGCAAACGCTCTTCCATACGCGCAAGGTTGTAGCTCACCGTTGATTGGCTCTTATTCAGCGCATCTGCCGCTTTCACAAATGAACCTTCATCCACCACGGCCTTAAATGCCGCCCACTGCTCCAAACTGATTTTAGGAACCATTACTCCCCCGTATTACGTTCTCTACCCGCAAATAGTAACCATCTATTTATTAGATAAATAAGCATGAATTATTGCCGTATTCCATCGAAACTTACGCTATAGACTGTGCATATACAAGTCACCCAACGAGGAAAAACATCATGACTCAGGTATTACGCATAGATTCCAGTCTTTTTGGGCCACAAGGTGTGTCGCACCAACTGAATACCCATTTGATCGAGCAAATCACGAAAAACCTCACTGATGTGAATATCGATGTGCGCAGCTTGACTGAGGGGGAGATCCCTCACTTCAGCTATAAAACGATTGAGGCCATCGGCTCAGGAAAAGCCGAACTAGCAGATACTTTAATCGCTGAAGTTCAGGCAGCAGATATCATCGTGCTGGGCGTCCCCATGTACAATTTTGGGGTCCCCAGTGAATTCAAAGCCTGGTTCGATCATATCGCCCGGGCCAAAGTGACTTTTGAATACACGGCGAACGGACCGGTTGGCTTATTAACAAATAAAAAAGTATATGTGGTTACAACACGCGGCGGCATACATAAAGACCAAAGCACAGACACAGAGACGCCGTTTCTAAAAACCATACTGAGTTTCGTAGGGCTTGACGACGTCGTGTTTATTTACGCGGAAGGCTTGAATATGGGCGACGAACTGCGGGAAAAAGCAATCACCGAAGCCAAGCAACACATTGACGCACTTTTTGCGCACGCCGAGGAGGTCGCATGAGCACCGGAAATATTATTGAACAAATTAAAGCGCGTCCCTCTTCCGACGGCGATGGAGTAAAACTGCTCCGCGTTTTTGGTGGCACACAACTCGAACGGTTTGATCCCTTTTTATTGCTGGACGAATTCGGCTCGGAAGAAGCGAGTGATTATGTCGGTGGCTTTCCGTCTCATCCTCATCGCGGGTTCGCCACCATAACCTATATGCTCGAAGGAAAAATGGAACATCGTGATCATATGAATAACATAGGTTTACTAAACGATGGTGGCGTGCAATGGATGAGCGCGGGCAAAGGGGTAATCCACTCAGAAATGCCCCAGCAAACCGAAGGCAAGATGCGCGGCTTTCAACTTTGGCTCAACCTGCCCGCCGATGAAAAAATGCTGGCTGCCAATTACGAAGATGTGCCTGCGGGAAAAATCCCCACCACGATTCAAAACGGTTTAGAAATAAAAGCGATCGCGGGAAAGAGTCGCATCAACGGCAAAGAGGTGTCAGGTTACTTACATATTCCGCGCACGGAACCTGTTTATCTAGACCTGTGTTTACACGCTGAAACTGACATTACCATCAGCGTCAGCACTAAGCACAATGCCATGATCTATATCTATGGGGGAGACGTCACAATTGGAGACCAGCACCAACAGGCACCATCACAAACCATTAATCGCTTGGCACACGACGGCAGCGTCACGATCAAAAATAATACGAGCCAAGGTGCACGGCTATTGTTTCTCGCTGGCATTCCTATTGAAGAACCTATCGCTCAATACGGCCCCTTCGTAATGAACACCATGGAAGAACTTGATCAGGCACTTAAGGATTATCGCGAGGGCGTATTAACCACGTAAATTGAACGCATAGTTCAACAACGAGTGAGCAAAATGTGAGTGCTCACTCAAACCTGCCCAGCGATTTTGTCATCTATATCCACAAACATACACCCATACAAACTTTCCCTGCCAATTAGTTAAAAATTTACCTTTACACTGCCAATCTATTTACCGAGACTTATCCTCGCTATTAAGGCCCACATAGAGGCCACAGCTGCTTTGGGGAAACGCACAACTCCGGCAACATACGCTTCCCCGCATCCTCATACCGCCTGAAATAACAACGACAATGCAGATAGGAAGGCTTATGTTAGTCAAAACGATAAAATTCCTCTTTCACTTTCTCATTGAAAGAATCAAACAGCGCTTAAAACTCATCGCAATCCTCACGGCGGGTACCGCTGTCTGTATGGTGATTGCACTGGGGATCGGCAAAATTTATCAGAACTGGGATGATGACCCAGACCGTGGCGCTATCGCTATTGAAAGCGGTGCATTTGAAGAGAGCTACGGCACACCGGTCTACCTGGATCAGGGTTGGACTGAAGCTCAAAGTCTCTGGTACTACAATACCACACAAGGTTCAAACCTTATCCCCTACGACTTTTACATGGCCCTAGAATTACCGGACGCTTCTGAGCCATTTGTTTCTAACAAAATTTACGATAAATACCGCTACCTTCCTCAAAAAGCGACTTTCTTTAATCCGGACGGTTTAGCCGTTGGCTTCACCAAAGATGAATACCAAGGCAAAGAATATATCGGCTACACCTGCGCCGCCTGCCACACAGGTCAAGTTAACTTTGAAGGGAAAGCCATACGTATTGACGGCGGCCCAGCCATGGCAGATATGGTGGGTTATTTAACGCTACTCCAAAAATCGATGGAAGCCGCATTGAAAGACGCAACAAAACAAGAACGCTTTGTAAACGCAGTGCTAGAACGCAGTGGCGAATACCGAAACAAAGATGCTGTATTAAAAGATTTAGAAAAATGGACTGGCGTTATTCAAACCTATAATGCAGTGAACCACAGCCACGTAAAGTATGGCTACGCACGCCTAGACGCCTTCGGACGCATCTTTAACCGTGTGTTACAGCACGTTATCAATCGTGCACAGACACGTACCGTCATGTTAATGGCGACAAACGTCGACGGCTCTCGCATGCTCACAGAGGCACAAGTTAATTTAGTGCTTGAAGGGATTAACGAAACAATTATCGGCAATGAAGAATTCGCCATCATACTGGATCGACTAACGTCACATGAAAGCGGGTATCCTGGTTTAGGACCCAAAAACATGTTGCGCTTACGCGATTATTTATTTAACGAACCCAATGCGCCAGTTAGCTACCCTTTTCTATGGGGCATCACACATTCCGATTACGTGCAGTGGAACGGTATCGCTAATAACGCGGGTGTCGGCCCACTCGGTCGTAACGCGGGCGAAGTGACCGGCGTATTTGCTACCTTAGATTGGAAGATGAACGAGGGGGGCTTTAACCTCGGCGCAAAGATTTCTGGCCAAGACAGTAAAAAGCATCAAATCGACTTTAAATCATCCATCAACTTAGTGAATCTTGAGCGCATTGAAAATCACTTAAGAAGCTTAACGTCACCGCAGTGGCCTGAAAAAATCTTAGGAAAGATAGATAAGGAAAAAGCAGAAAAAGGCGAGTTACTTTACGCAGAATACTGTCAATCTTGTCATATGGTTGTTGACCGTAAAAACTGGAACCGTGTTGTCGTCGCTCAAATGTCTGCACTTAAAGACATTAAAACCGACCCTGCGATGGCAGAAAACAGCGTGTCTTACAATGGAAAAACCGGCAACTTTAAGCACACGTATCAAGGCACCGACGTTGGCACCTTTATCATGGGCGATGACGCGCCTGTTGCGTTGATTCTCACAGCCACAACAAAAGGAGTCGTCGCAACCCCAGATGCAGATAAGTGGGTGATCCGTCGATGGCTGGATTGGCTATACACACTAGGCGCCTCGTTTTTCTCCAATGAGATTAAACAAAGCATAAAACAAGGAACTTATGAACCGGACACAACCGCAGCACCATTTAATTCGTTGCTCTCTTATAAAGCCCGCTCGTTAAACGGTATTTGGGCAACCGCACCGTACCTTCATAATGGTTCAGTCCCATCGCTTTACGACCTTTTGCTACCTGCCAAAAAAGAAGGGGATCCTGATGAAGGGGAATACCGCCCAGAAACGTTTATGGTAGGCAGCCGCGAACTGGACCCAATAAAAGTTGGCTTCCGCACCGAGGGTTATGAAGGCTTCCGCTATTTAACCGACCGACGAGGCAACATGAACGACGGCCACGAATATGCGGCTGGCCGAACGCCACAACCCAATGGTGAAATTCTCCCTGCCATGACAGAGGAAGAGCGCTGGCAATTAGTGGAATACATGAAAACGTTATAGACTGAATTGAGATCATCCGAAGCCATTGGCATTTTTTGGCTTCGGATGATGATCTTATTTTAATTATCTTTTATCTCACCACCCAAAGCGCCCAGTAAGAGCTCTAACGCTTCTCTATCTGATTCACGTAAAGTAATACACATGGTGACTTGCTCAGCGTAATCAATCGAAATAACCTCGCCCTCACGCCCTGTTAACCAATGACGAATACTTTGCTCCAACGAAAAATCGCCAATCACGTCGACTTCTAAAAGAAAGATTTTATCGTGAGTGATAATCGCATCCATTGCCTGTTGTGCCGCCGAACTGTAGGCCCGCACTAAGCCACCTGCACCTAATTTGATGCCACCAAAATAACGCACAACAATTAGCAGAATGTCGCCAACATCTTTATGCTGTAACACATTCAAAATGGGTTTTCCGGCCGTGCCACTTGGCTCGCCATCGTCCGACATCGCCACCTGCGAAGGCGCGCCTGGGTTGCCAATAAGATAAGCCCAGCAGTGATGACGCGCATCTGGAAAGCGCCGTTTCGCGTTTTCCAGATGCGCCATTGCCTGCTCCCGATTTTCCGCTCGTTCCAGCAAGGTAATAAAACGGCTTTTCTTAACCTCGTATTCTGTCTCTAACGGCCCACTGGGAACCCTGTAATCTGAAGGCATAATTCACTTAGCTATCGGAATATTTATAATGTTTCAACAATTGGGGCGGTTGTATCACCCAACACCGCAGGTAGCACACACTCAATAATTCAGGCAAAATCTATCGCTCCCCTCATACAATACTTGGAGTTTAACATGCAGTGGAATGTGTATTTATCTGGCGAAATTCACACCGATTGGCGACAACAAATTATGCGGCAGTGTGCAGCGCTCACATTACCCGTCAGCTTTAGCTCGGCAGTCACCAATCACGATGCAAGCGATGCAGCAGGAGACATGTTGGGGCCAGAAAACAATCCCACAAGCAACAGCTTTTGGCGCGATCACAAATCATCGAAAGTAAATGCCATTCGCACGAAAACCTTAATAGAAAAATGTGACATTGCCATCGTCCGCTTTGGAGACAAATACAAACAGTGGAATGCAGCGTTCGATGCTGGGTATTGCGCAGCGCTAGGCAAGCCTTATATCACTCTACACGATGAATCAATTATTCATCCACTCAAAGAAGTAGACGGCAGCGCCCTCGCCTGGGCACAAACCAATGAGCAAGTAATTGAAGTGCTGCAATATGTTATGAGCACGGATAAATAATCCTACACTCGCCGTAAGTATTTCTCGCCTAACTATTTTGCCGATGCAAGTCGGCAAAAAAATCCGTCACTAGGTGCAGCGCTTCTGCCTCATCCATTTTATTTTGCTTTGCGAATTTCTTAGCTATTTTTGATACTGATGCCTTTCCGTCCACTTCCGCAGCGAGCTGTGCATATACCCGATGCGTAAACAAAAACTGCTGGAACATTTCTGCATTGGGAATGGGCTTAGCTGTATTCAACAACCACTCGGGTAATACCTGGGGGCTCACCAAAGGTTTTACCGATTCAATTTTTTCTGCCGACCAAGACCACACACGCTCCATACGATAACCCGCGTTGTAGGGCGATTTTAAATACGGTATTTCATGTTCTTCAATATCCTCTATTTTAAACCCTTGGCTCGCGGCTATTTCTTGCACCTCTTCAATGCTATAACACAGTGCATCACGATTTTGATTAAACACCAAACTGCCAAAATTAACCCATTTACCGCCTTTAGGAATATATTGGTTTAACTGACGTAGGAACCGGCCAAATTCCAAAGGCTGAATATCAACAAACCACGGCGTCACCACCGTATCGAATGCCTCTGATTGAAAACTGGGTTTCGTAGCATCACTAAAAACAAAATGGAAGTTATCCGGCTTTTTCTCGCCTTTAATTTCATGGCCTATCGCTGCACAATCACTATTGCGTGGCTGCAAAGGGAACTCCACAAATTCCAACGTTTTATCCTGTAACAAATACTCCGCCGCCATCACCAATAAAGGATTTATATCCGTCGCAACGGTAATACTCGGTTGCCATGTGGCATGTACATCTAACGCTAATCGACCGGCGCCCGCTCCCAGCACCAACATTTTATCCACCTTCGTGGCATCCAGCTTTTTAGAAACAAGCTCTGCGGTCAGTCGGTTCTCTTCTGCACCCCATACCCAATCACGGTATAGATTTGCCTCGTAACTCAATAAATTCTGCGTCGTCGGTGCACGATCACGCAAGGCATCGTAAATTTTTTTACTCGCCGCAGGCGCGCTCACCACAGGCATCAATAACTCAGAGACTCGCCGTAGAAAGTGCTGCTTCCCCGCCAACAAACGTTGCATACGATGTTCCGATGCCCCTGTTGCATGCTTCAATGAAGACTCCAAACCCTTAATCTCGGCCAATAGCACCTGGTTAAATTGGTTGAGCTTCGTCCCCCAGTCCACCAAGGCGTTTTGCGGGTTAGGCAATAACCACGGCACACCCGAGATCACAGGATACTGCGTATCACCACTCTCGGAGGCTAGCCCCTCATCAGAGAAGCTAAGGCGCTCACCGCTGCTGGGGCAGGCTAGTAGTTGTAATAGGTCTGGATTCATAGCACTCGCTTACCTTGGATCGTTTAATATCGGTCTTACGAAGCGCCTAATATAACGTAACTTCACGGCTTTATCGCCTCCTGCCCCATAATGCAATTTGAAACGCTGAATGGGGTCAAATGCGTAATGTTAATGAATTTCATTTAAACCCTCCTTCCTATTTCATGCTATCCCACCCCTGGGAATACCCAAAGATTTACAGACTAACCACAAACAAGCTTTATCATCGTATTCGCGTTTACGCCGGTAAAACCGCAATCGCTCGTCATACCTACGGTGGTCTTTTATTTAGATAGCCCCTAGAGAAAATAGGTTTATCCGCCAGGTGTTTTGTATGAATTTAAGATTGAATTAAATTACTGGCATCCTAATCATTGTTTTGTAGCATGAATCCCTGACTCGTGTGATTTGAGGACATATGTCACTGGCAGACATATTTTCGTTTACTACAGTAAACATTCATACGTTTACATTAAGGGATAATCATGAATATGCGTTTTACTCTATCTGCCGTTTTTGCGATTGGGCTCTTTTTTCTCGCCACGGCTTCTACCTCATCATTTGCAAAATCCAAAGCGCCTTTTTGCCCAAGTAAAGCGGACTGGTTTCCACACCCTGCCGCGATGCCTACGGAAGTTGCAAAAAGCGAAGACAACGGCACGTCTTCTAGTTTCTGCGATTTTTATCAGTTTTCTTGGCATGCCTTTTTATATTTGATGTCTCCTAACTCAGCCACTCCGACAAAGCGTAATTTCCAAGTTGAGGCGGATTATCCCATTCTCGAAATTAACGATGACGGTAAACCAGTAAACTCGTGCGATTCACTTAAATCGGGCAACCGCATGTTTGTAACGCTCAATAAATCCAACGGCATTCCTGAAAGGGTTAATCAAGCCGGTGATGGCGCGACAATATATGACCAGAATCAAAACGTTATATATTACGATGTGCGCTTTAGTAAAAACATGTGCGACGATACCCAAACCATTACTACGCTCAACAACTTTCCTACGGGCACAACTGAAATAAAAACGGCCTGGAAGGTCATGGGTGCGAACGACAAAAAATCCGATTTTCTAACAATGACCACCACAATTGGAAGCGACACGAAAGAAACAACCCTTGGTCTTGTCGGCTTCCACCTCGCGGTAGCCACCACTGACCATCCTGAATTTGTGTGGGCGACCTACGAACATAAAAATAACGACCCCGATTGCGGCGACGCTAAAACTTCACCGGACGGTAGCTGGTCTTTCACAAGTGACGACTGTACCCAGGCACTTAAGAAAGAAAACCCACTCGATATCGTTCAATGTGAATTTAATATTGCCAATAAAAGTAAGCACGTGACGGGATCACCCACCGAAATTTGCCGTGAATACCCTTACGGTACAGACAGTTCCGATCCTCACGCGAGCGACAATCTAAAGAGCGTTACTTCGTTGAACGCAGATGTAGACAACAATCTTAGTGGCGATATGGCCATTCTCAAAAAATATTTCAATGTTGGTGATATTTGGGTAAGCCAACCCGACCTAAGCTCGGATATTTCTAACCAAAGAGGTTCACTGCGCCTTGCGAACACGGTTGCGGAAACCACCTTCCAAGCGGTGGATATTAACCCCGCGACCAATCATGGCTTCGCATCCAACTGTTTCGGTTGTCACGGGTTTGTGGGCAAGAAACAAGCCTTTAATAAGAACACGACGTCTGGTGGTTTAAGTCATATTTTTGATGATATTGCTGCTGGCCTAGGGGTATGCATGGATGTGCAGGCAGGTCCCATTTTCAACAATAACGACGCTAAGCAAAAATGTCCTTCGGTATGTTCTGGCAGTTCAAGCTTATACAGCTGGAACAATCAATGGAAAACCACTGTTCCAGGCACCATGTCGGTCTGTGGTTGCTGCCCCAAAACTAACTGAACACTTATTCTAGTTGTACCCATTGACCCTCGCGTTCACATTGAGCGCGGGGGTTTTTTGATAGCACTCACTGAAAATATAGATCTTTTCGCCCGAACGATGCATGATTGTCGACAAGTATATTCTAGACAACATCGAGATCTTCACCGTGCAACCGTTTTCATTCGATATATCCACTCTGGAATTGTGGGCGCTTCTCGCCGCATTACTCTCGCTCATTCTCGCTCCCCTAGGTATAGGGATATCGCTATTTAAAATTCAGCGAAGCATCGTGAAACCCAATACGCCATTTAAAGCTTCTGAGCACAGTGTTATCAAGATGTATTTTTCGGGGTGCTTGGTGTTTTTTCCTCTTGCGTATTTCACTTTCGCCTATTATCTCGATGGTAGCTTTTTAGGATAAAAATGACGCTCTCGGCCATACTCGCGCTTACGATTGCTTTGTTGCTACTCGCCATACTTCCTGGGCCAGGTATATTACTGGTCGTATCACGGACGCTGTCTAACGGGCTACGCGCAGGAATTACCACCTCATTAGGGATCGTCGCTGGAGATTATATTTTTATTGCTCTTGCTATTGCTGGGCTATCTGCTCTTGCACAATCTTTCTCGGGGATATTTACCACTGTAAAATATTTAGGCGCGATGTATCTGCTTTATCTAGGGCTGATATTAATACTTAAACCTACAACCACTAAAGAGCAGAAAGCAAATACCGCACTTGGCCATTCAGCTAATTTCATTGCAGGGCTCATCACCACGATGAGCAACCCAAAAGCCATTCTGTTCTACGTTAGTTTTTTCCCTGCATTCATAGATTTAACCGAACTAACAACAATCGATCTAATGCTTATCTATTGCATTACCACTATTACCATTGGCGGAGTCATGATTCTATACGCTGCACTTTCGTCAAAAGGCATATCCTTACTGCAAGGCAACGGGATTTCCTCTCGGGTAGTCCGATATTTTTCCGGCACGGTACTGATGGGCTGTGGGATTTATATAGGTGTACGCCCCTAGCGCCGCACCTTGCGTTAAGGTCTTTCTCACCGCATATAAAATACTTGCCATGGTGTTAACTAAGTAAACTGGCGCTCAATAAATCGAGCAACTTCGAGAAGGACGCGCTTTGATTCAGGTACAAAAGGATAAAAAATTGGCCATGCATGAGATTGTTTATTCCAAATATTCAATGTCACGTCGGCTCCGGATGCTTTAGCTTTTTCGGCCACACGACGAGCATCATCCAACAAGGCTTCGGTACTACTCGCATATATTAACAATGGCGGAAAATCAGAAAAATCCCCCAACAACGGCGAGGCTAATATATTAGTGGGGTCCTCTCCACCTAAGTAAGCCGCGGTACAACTTTCCAAAACCAGGTCGTTAAGCATGACACAGCTTTTCTGATTTTTTCTTATTGAATCACCGCTTAAGGTTAAATCTGTCCATGGTGAGAATAGCGCCATCGCGCGAGGCAATGCCAATCCAAGAGCTTTAAGCTTATGTACTAACGCTAATGCCAGGCCACCTCCGGCGGAATCTCCTATTAATATAATCTTATCCGCAGTTAAGCCATTTTCTAGCAACCAGTTATAGGCATTTAATGCATCATCCACTGGTGCGGGGAATTTGTTCTCTGGGGACAAACGATAGTCGAGCGAAAACACTTTAGTATTCGCCATCTCTGCAAGTCCAGTGGTCATTGCACGATGAGATACTGGTGATCCAACCGTGTAGCCTCCGCCATGCAAATAAAAAATACATGTATCATGGGGCGCGTTTTTAGGCACTTGCCATTCACCCTTTACACCCCCACTATCAACACTTTCTACGCTCACACAATCCGAATATTTGCGCCCTGCGTTTTGCACCTCCATGGATTTCCGTGCGAGAGGAAAATCTATCGGCCCTTCGCTAAAATGCGCAACAGTCTTTCGTTTTAGCGCTGCACTCATAAAGCGAGAACGTAAACCAGGCCGCTTTTTATTTGCAAACATCTTGATCGATCCTTTTTATCTTCAAGAAAATCGTTTCAATAATTTATTTCGCGTTATATACATCGGCATCTAACATATTTTCGCTTTTTGCGATAATCACTGAAGCGACAGAGTCTCCCGTAATATTTACCGCCGTGCGTGCCATATCCAATATTCGATCAACACCAATGATAAGCGCGATCCCCTCGGTAGGTAAGCCCACTTGTGCCAATACCATGGTGAGCATAACAAGCCCCACACCTGGCACGCCTGCCGTACCAATCGAAGCCAACGTTGCGGTTAAGATCACCATAAGGTAACCACCAATTCCAATATCAATACCGTAATACTGAGCAATAAACACGGTAGCCACCCCCTGCATTATAGCGGTGCCATCCATATTAATGGTGGCTCCCAAGGGCACAGTAAAGGATGCAATTTCGTTTTTAACACCGAGCTTCGTTTCCACTGTTTCTAACGTTACCGGTAACGTTGCGTTACTGGATGCGGTACTAAAACCGAACACCCAAAGTCGCTCCATTTTTTTAAAAAAGACAATGGGGTTTAAACCCGTAAACAACCACAGTAATAAACCGTAACTGAAGAATGCGTGGATAAAGAGCACGAGCAAAACATTAAAGAAATATTTCCCTAGCTGGAGGATATTCGCAAAACCACTTTTCGCAAACATCGTCGCGATTAGGCAAAATACACCGATAGGTGCGAGCTTCATTAAGATGAGCACCATTTGCATAATGACTTTATCGAGCTGTACAAAAAAGCTAAGCACCTGACTCGCTTCATCTTTCACTTTGGATAACCCAATACCGAAGAGAATCGCAAATACGATAATTTGAAGCATCTTATCTCCAGCGGCCATCGCAGAGAACACATTACTGGGCACAAGGTCTTTCAACACCTGCCAAATACCAGGGCTTTCCTTCGCAGCAAAGCTTGTAGTCGCTTCGATGGAAAAATCCCCTTTCCCAGGATCGATTATCCCCGCGACAAACAAAGCCACTGAAATCGCGATAGCTGTGGTCGCTAAGTAAAACAATATCGTTTTAAGGGATATTAGACCTATGCGCGCATTACCGCCGATAGAACATACACCACACACCAATGACACAAACACCAAAGGGATAACCAGCATTTTTAGGCTGGCGATAAAGACCACACCGCCGAGATCGAATAAGCCATGAAGTAAAAAAGATTCTAGGCTTTTGATAACACCTTCTTTGGGGAGATAGAAAAAAATCAGACCAACGGCCGCACCTAGTGCCATGGCAATCAATATCTTTTTTGTCAGGCCCTGAGTCATGGATTGATGATCAGTCATACTGTGTCCCCAGTCTACTATTGTGTGATGCAGTGTATCGCGTAAACAAGGGCAAGCAAACCTTCCCCTCAGCTGGCTCAACAACTACCAGACTATCGCGATAGATCCATCTTATCCGTCATTTTAGGCGATACCCCACCAAAGGCGCATCATCCATTTATTGAGCTGGGAAATGATATCGGATGATTTACGTGCCCTTGGTCGCGAATGACGGTGTTGTGCGGCGCGGTCTAACGCATATGTATCTAATGCGCTAAACCCCAATGCGGCATATTCCCAATCGATGATTTTTATGCCTTCCTTGGTTTCAATAATATTGGCAGGCGTAATATCGTGATGGCTCAGCGCATAACGCTTACAGCGCGCTTGATATGATTGTAGTGCCTGGAGAAACGCCTGCCACTCGGCCCTGTCTCTTGCTGCTGCAGCTGGACGCACTTTTACATAACGCCGCCAATACGCGCTCACATGTTTAACATAATCGAAACGGGATAAGGTTATATCAACCTGCTGGTATTTTTTAATGACATGCGACAACTGTGCACGATTTTTAGGGGAAGTAAATGCAGACTCAGGCCACACCGTACCTTCGATATAGCTCAGTACAGAATAACAATGATCCTCCGCGAGGTACTGCAACGTTGGTGCAATATCCAAAGGCGAAAGGTGGGTAAGTATTTTGGCTTCCCGTTCACGATCAATCCCCAGCTGGTGCGAACTGGCATGATGTAAACGCAAAACAAGCTGATTTTCGTCTGACGCTAGCAGAAACGAGTGGTTAGTATAACCACCTTGCAAACGGCGTATCAGCCGAGGTTTTTCTTTTAGTTTACATTGCCACTGCGGCCAATGACTTAGCGCGTGATTCAGCTGAGCATGATATGAGGGAACAGACTCAGTGCGCGTTATACGCCGAACGGCGAAAGAATTAGAGTGAAAGCGCTGCACATTCGTGCTCATTATTGTCGCGGATTTTTGCGGCGGAAGATCCCAGCCATATCTTACGCCAAGAAAAATAACCAAACACACAGATCACAAGGTAGATCACCAACAAAAATGCCGTCGGGTAGAGACCACGCTCGATGTATAATCCCAAAGCAACGCTATCGATCACAATCCAATAGCACCAATTTTCCAATACTTTTTTTGCGACCATATAGGTAGTAATAACGCTGGCCCAGGTTGTAAAAGAATCTAAATAAGGCCAAGCCGCTTCGGTATTTTGGTCAAGTAGATAGCCCGACAATGCGCTCGCGACAACAATGGCCAAAATCACCGTTGCATGCCAACGCCAGGGCCAGGTCGTAATTGTCGTTACCGCTGTCGACCCACTTTGCGCTCGCCAGACCCAGCCACCATAAACCGCCATGGCCATGTAATATACGTTGAGCGCAGAGTCCATCAATAGGGACACGTGCCAGAATAACCCGGTATATATTGCGGTACTGATAAATGCGGCAGGCCAACACCATATACTTTCGCGCAGGGCTAACACCAAATACGCGAGCGCTAATAGCACGGCAATTAATTCCCATACATCTTTTTCAGAAAACCCTATAGCGATTTCCGTAAAAATGGTGATGAAAGTATCTAACATAAGCTCTGGCCGCAGTATGACCTTACGCTTCGCGCGTTAACACATTACTGCCAGGAATAAATTTGGCCACAAATACACAGCGCCCAAATTCACGATAACTCCATGCGACTGTATCGTTCACCGCAGCCATCACACGATCATATTCCCCTGCCAGTATTGTCGCGGTCGGGAATGTCTCGACAGACACGCCGGTAAACGAATTCAGATGCTCAATGGTCGTTTTAATTGGTGGAATAAACGATTCTTGAAATGGGTAAAACGTTAACTCTACACTTAATTCCATGGTGGCTCCTATTAATTAGCGACTTATTCAAAGTTTAGACGAGCACTAAGACCTACGACTCGCGGTGTGCCATATTGGTAAAACGGTTGAACTGGGTAGCAATCTCCAGAACCATCAGCCAGACAGCCTCTCGGATCATTACCAAAACTACCAAACCCACGCACGATGGTGTCTTCATCCGTTAAGTTTTTACCCCATAACGCCACTTCCCAATTATCGCGACTGTAAGTTAAGCGAGCGTTAAGCAATTCGTAAGATTTTGTTTTTTCCTCATGGCGTGGCGAAAGATAAAATGCATCTTTGAATTCGGTACTCACCGCCAAGCTGAGGTGCTCCCACATTTCATATTCTATCCCCATTGCCACTTGGTAATTCGGTGCATGCGCTTGTTCACGCCCATCCATATCAATCGGCTCACCGGTATCTGGATCTACGTCCGCATGACTGCCATTGTCAAACTCACGATATTCCGCTTGTAGTAAACCTGTATTTAGCCATAATTCGAAAGATTCATTCAGGTAAGCAACCACCTCAAATTCCACACCATAATTTACCCCTTCCGACGCGTTACCAAAGTAGTCTGTAAATTCGCATCGACATTCACCATTAAGCTCACCCGTTGCTTCACTCGTCACTAAGGATTGCTTTACTTGCATGTCGTTTCGATCTTGATAGAACAATGCTGTGCTGGTTTCTAATTTACCATCTAACCAAGAACCTTTATGACCAAGTTCATAATTTAGCATTGTCTCTGTATCAAAAATAAGGGGAATAAGAGTTGCTGCCGGCCCAAAATTCACACCACGCACATTGGTACCGCCCGCTTTGTAACCACGCGAAATAAGACCATAAATAAGATCGTCTTCAGTATTACGGTATTCCAGCGCCAGCTTGCCGCCCCAGAAATCTTCTGTTTCACCACGTCGCTCACCATCGCTATCAACATAATCCCAGTCGCGTTGCTCCAAGCGCATTCCTACATTAATGGAAAGTGCGCTGGTAACTGGTGTATTAAGCTGACCATAAAACGCAACCGCATCGCTTTCATATTGGCTGGTAAACACATCGGAATAAGTATACGTTCGCAATAAGTCATTGCTTTCGTCTCGCAGATATATCCCCACCAACCAAGCGGCATCATCCGTTTGTGTTTCAGATACAAGTCGGGAGTCGAGCGACATATTTGTCTTCGTACGCTGGTAATTATCCACACTGGAATATGACCAACCTTCACACAGATCGCCGGCAGAACAAATATCCGTGTAGGTCCAATCTTCATCGTATCCGTATTCAGTATCGGTATCCGCTGCGCTAAGAACCGTTTCCCATAAGGTGTTATTAAAACCATCGTATTCTACAATTAATGAACCCGCTCGCGTCTGAAGCGTATCGCGGCCTGGCTCATCGGATAAAGTTTCACGCGTATTGTCCAGCGAGAAGGCATCGTAACCGTTGTCGGTATCGGCAAAGAAACCGGTTAATTTTACTAATGTATCTTCATTGGCTTGCCAATGAATTTTAGAACGAAAAGTCGTTTCATCAACGTTATTGGTATCGTCACGATTTAAATAAGTATTATTGATATAGCCATCTGACATCGCCTTAGAAAACCCAAGTCGCATCGATACAGTATCGCTCACGGGGCCACTGATCACTTGAGAAAACTCTCGGGTATTAAATTCACCCACGGTAAATCGTGTTTCACCACCGGCTTCATCTGGCGAATTACTGACAATATTGATAAGCCCCGCCAAAGCATTCGCGCCGTATAGTGTGCCTTGCGGTCCGCGCAGCACTTCAATCTGCTTGACATCGAACGTCGTCGCAGCGCCACCGCTACCACTGAAATCGATGCCATCAATAATTAAGCCTACAGATGGATTCATCGGATCGACAAATTCACTGCGTTCGCCTATGCCGCGAATCTGAAAAAACCGCCCACGCGAAGCGCCGCTCGAAAAATTGACGTTAGGTATAATATTGAGAACATCTTCCAAATGCGCCGCCTGACGTTCGTCAATGATGTCCTGTCCTAGCACTGTGATGCTACTAGAAATATCGTTTGCCGTTTTTTCAAAAAACGCCGCCTCAACCAACACTTCTTCCATCTTTGGCTCTGTTGCAAACGCAGACATTACGGCAAAAAAGGGTAAACCCAATAAAACTAAACGACTCATAAATATCCTCAATAAATTGCGCTAAGCGATCCGAGGAATGAAACAGGACGGAGGAAAGGAAGGTGCGTACAAGGGTGTACGTAACGGCGTCTAGGCTTATCCATTTAACGCTTTAGATTTCAAGTCAGATAACCTAAATCCCTGAACGTAAACACATCACCTCGCAGGAGTATCACGAGTGTACGATTTTGTTAACCGCTAATTTCCTTGCTGAAAAAATCAGTACCGATGCAAAGCCAACTCAATTACTACGCATTCCTATCCCTACGCCAGTATTAACCGGATCAGGTTCTAAGGGTTCGAATACAATTCATCTCAGGCTTGCAACAAGCCACCCCCAAGGATTACGCGCGCATTCTAACGAGTTTTACATTGTTTTTAAACACTAATACGCCAATGCGCTGTTTATGCCGAAGCAAAACAGCACGAATGAAGGCATAAAGATTTTAATAGATTACGATTTATGAAACGTAGCAGGTGCTAGGTGCGCTTTAAAATGGCCGCCTTGGAGAGGGGAGCTCGATTTGTGTGAAGGGTATTCACGCTTGGCCGAGAGGTTGAGCACAAAAGCCCAAACCGAAGCCAAAAAGCATAGGAACGAAATACCAAAAATGACCCAACAAAATATGGTCGTTGAATCCAATAGCAGACGGTAGGTCCCGTCGAGTAATTGCCCTGATGTATGCCGTGCGGCCATATTCCCAGCAACCCAGGTAGTGAGCCCAAATAATAGTGTACAAACGAGGTAAATATTTCGTCGCTGAGTATGACGCTGCATAGAACACACCTTTGTTATTATCACGCTTTACACTCACCGCGTTTAAACTTACCCGCAGTCGATGAGCATTACTGTATCGCTATAAAACACATCAAAAAGCTGTTCCCTCACCCCCGAGCAACGTTATGACGGACGATTCAGGTTTGCTTAATACTATAGACGTTTCAATTGCGAAAAAGGGAATGCATGCGACAATATTATTTTAACTATTGATATCGTTATGAGGCGCTCAAAAAAGAATCACACGCCGTCATGCCACAAAAATTTGCAGCGCTAAACGTCGTGAAATGATGAAGCTGATCAATAAAAAAGCAGAGGAAGCTAGCAGAGAAAACTAATAGATGTAAATAACGTGGTTCGCCAACTGAAGAGAAGAAAGGCTCTGAGCGTCTGCAATATCAGATAGTATACGTGCCGCGTCGATATCATGAAAAACACCCGAAATGCGCACGTCCTGCACATCATCACCGATCATGATCTTTCCACGGTGATACTCACTCAATATTTCAGCCACCTCAGATAAGGTCGTATTATTGAAAACCAAACGATTTTCTCGCCAACTCAACTGTTCGCCATTATCCAGCAATGCCACTTTAGGGCTTAACACATCCGGCCCAAATTCCAGGAACTCACCCGTTTCCAGAACGACAGCATCCGGAAGATATTGTGGATGGAAAACCTCCACAGAGCTTTCATAGACTGACACACGAATTTTTCCTGCACCTCGGTTACGCACCAAGAACTCTGTGCCTAAGGCCTTGACCGTTGCGCCATCGGTATGTACGACAAAAGGCCGATTAGGGTCTTTCGCTACCGAGAAATAAGCCTCGCCACTGATGAGGCTAAGCGAACGATCAGCAGTATCATAATCGATATTTAACGCCGTATTTGTGTTCATGTGCACGGTGGACGCATCGGCCAATTCGTGGAGCTTCACCTCACCAATCGGCGATACAAGATCCACAGCACTGTTAGGGAGTGAGAATTGACCGAGAATGAATACAGCGAATACACTCGCCGCCACCGCCAACGACCCAGCAAAAGCCCCCACAAATGTCAGTGCTCGTTTTTTAGCGCGGAAGGGCGTCTTTTCTTTACAAGCACGCGTTAAGGGAACGACGGTGGCATCCGTTAAGACCGTTTTACCATCCAGTCCAGCAGTCGCCGAGCTGGAGCAGGCGTCACAATCAAGTTCGTAATAAGCCGCACTCATTTCATCATAGATCTCTGCATGCCGAGCAGACAGGTTCATCCACCGATCAAAATCGGTCATCACAGCGTCAGAAGGCATACCTTCGTGCAGCACTTGTAACCACTGCGCGGCCTGCATCTCAATCTGTTTTTGATCAATATCAGAGGTCATCAATTAGATCCACGTGAGCTTCTTATTTATAGACGAATAACGCTTAAAAAAGATACTCTCTTTTGGTCTCATGGGCGCCGTTTTCGGTGTATTTTCAAGCAACACAGGACTAATCTCCCTCACGTCGCTTAATCTCGGAGTGTATTTCCAAAATTGCCTTCTGAATATATTTTTTGACCATGCTTTTCGATAAAGCCATGTCTTGGGCAATATGCTCCACAGAACGGTGCTCAAAACGATGTTCGACGAAAGCACGGCGGCACTTTTCCGGCAACGCCATCACAACCTCTCGTACCGTCGCTAAACGTTCTTCCGCGATGGCATGCCGCTCTGGGTCTCCCTCATTCCGATATTCGCTCTCGACGTCATGGTCATCCACCCAAAACTGCGAACGAAAGCCCGTTTGACGGTAATGGTCGGTTATGAGATTGCGGGCAATAACATAGAGCAGCGCACGTATTGAGCTGACTGACTTCTCATTCAAGGAGCGCGTAGCGCGCTCAAATGCGACTTGAAGAATGACCTCAGCTTGATCTTGGTCACTCACCCGTCGCAAAATAAATCCGAGAAGACCTGGCCGCTCTTCCGCAAACTGGCGCGCAACAATATCGGGGTTCTGGCTCATATAATCATTATACGGGCGATGAGAAAAGCCCCCATATAGCGCGGGGCACGCAGTTTTTTACCCGTTGTCTGGAATGATAAAAAACCACAGCATTTTGGCTCTGTGACATCCTAAATCGGAACAAGACCAGCCTCTTTTTATTAATATGATAAGGCATTGCGCAACACCCTTAACAACTAAGGGAAATAATAGGCCATATTACCCGACTTACTCACTAACTTTAAGCCATCTACGCGCTGACTGCCGTGTTCTAGCTGGATAGGAAATACCAACAAATCTTCATCAAACGTTTGTTTAAATCCGCATTGGTCAGCGCCATATAATAATATGCGCTAAAAGCTCTTCAATGTTATAGCGCATAAGCATCTCAAACACATTATTTGTGACGCATAAAAGCTTATGTCGCCTCATATAGCTTTATAATCAGATAAAATTAAAAATGCACTCTGACAAAGAATTCTAAGCGCATGCGATACTTGCTGTTGGTCATACTTATCACCTCACCATTTGGACTAACAGCACCACCTGTTTATTCCGACACTGCAAATACAAACACGAATATTGAATTGAACCTCCCAGCACAAACCTTACATCAGGCACTCATCGAGCTTGCATCACAAACTGGTTTGGAAATATTGTTTGGTAAAGGGGTCGTTACACGAAGAAATTCACAAGCACTTACCGGCTGGTTCACGATCGAGAATGCGCTGAATACTTTGCTTAAAGGCAGCGGTCTACGTTATACACTCGGCAATCGCCAAATTCGTATTATTAATGCAAAAGAAAAATCTCATACTCTGCCAAAAATTACGGTAACGGGTTATTTAAGAGATGATCAAGATTTTATTTCTTACGGAGATGATAGTCAGGAACAGTTTCCATTATATCAACTGCCTCTTTCGATTCAGTCAATCTCAGAAAAGCAGATTGACGATGTTCAGGCGCGCAATATAGACGATGCACTTTCGTATATTAATGGCATTGAATATTTTGATTTCTCTGGCGGCATCAATCCTCAATATTATTCTCGCGGCATCATTACCCCATTTAGTATTGATGGAAAATTTTACCGTAGAACCTTGTCGGCATTTGACCCTGGCTTATTAGAACGCATAGATTTAATTCAAGGCCCAAGTGCTAACTATATGAACCCTGGCGGGATGCTGAATTTTGTTACCAAAAAACCAAAGAGGGGGAATCGTTACGATGTCTCTTTTACCGGCGCATCTGAGGATTTTTTCAGAACGGAACTTGACGTCAACATTTCCTCAAATGGAGAAAAAAAGAACGCGCTACGCCTTATAGGCATCGCAGAAAAATCAAATCATGTAAAGGACTTCGCCGGCCATAAACGGTATGCGCTATCGTCAGGCTTCGCTCATGAATTCCAAAACGGTACGCAACTACTGCTGTCTGGGATCTATCAGAGTGAGGAGCGCTACCCCAACACGTTTACTTATCATGATTCATTGCTTGGTGCTTCGCTTCCTAGGAACGCAACACTCGGGTACCCATGGGCAGAATCCATTAAAAACGAGGTGTTTTTTTCTAGCGAAATTACAAACATTAGCTTATATGATTGGATCGTTTCAGGAGGCGCAAACTATAACAATTCCGAATTGGACAGCACCATGGCTGTTATTGGGGCGCCTGAGGATATACTAGGGAATGCATTCGTTGGCTATATGCACACCCCAGATATTACATCTAAAACATACGGCCTCGACGTAGCCGCAGAAAAATCATTTTCTTTTTTTAGCATAGAGAGCCTGCTTAGAATTGGATTAGATTATCAGCATTTTGACCAAGGACATCCAAATCATGCACCAACGTTATTGCTTGCATTAGACGGAAACCCTTTCGCTCCCTTCCAATTCTTCAATATTAACAACCCAAATTATAACTACCCGAAACCACCACCATCACCAAAAACGGGTTCATTTAAACAACTCACCGATTTTTATGGGCTGCTTATTTCACAAAGTTATTATTTAACGGATTATTTAACTCTGTATGCCGATGTGCGATATGAAGACATGCAGTTTGAAGCGGAACTTGTAGACTTGCTTGCGCCGGCAAATTGGACACTTATAGGACGCTACCAAGAATACACACCAAAAGTCGGCATTAACCTTACCTTATCCGATTCGCTTTCCAGTCATTTATCCTATACGGAGGCCTTTACCTACCAGGGAGCTGCAGATGCAGACCGTATCAGCTTCACAGGATCATCGACATCTGACATTGTGCCTCCGATTAAAAATATTCAATATGAATACGCTTTAAAAAAACGTTGGTTCGAGGGTCGAATACAAAACAACTTAACGCTCTATAAAATACAGCGCTCAGACATTCAAGCCTTTGTTCCGCCGACCCTAATTGAACCAGCGCATAATCGCCCTGCGCCAAACCAGCAATCTAAAGGGGTAAATTTTGAGTTAAGCGGGCAAGCAACAGAAAATATAAAACTCCTCACCAACATCAGCTACAACGAAGGTAATATTGTCGACGAACTAACATTGCTATTCAGCCCAGATAACCGAGCATATGCATCCGCAAAAACTATCGCTAATGCGTGGTTCAAATACTCATTTACCTCTGGCTTCTTAAACAATACTGACATATCTTTTGGCATAAAATATGTAGGTGAGCGCTATGGCGACAATGCCAACACATTCACCTTACCCGCCTATACCACGTCCAACGCCTTTATCAGCTACAGCGGCGTAGACAACCTGACATTCAAACTCGCCATACGCAACATATTCGATAAGTATTACTACAAAAGTAGTTTGGGGACTAACTATCTAGTAGAAGAAGGCCCGCCTCGCAATATTTCATTTACAATACAATCCGCTCAGAATTTTTAGCACGCGGCTATGTCTAAACTGACAAAGATCAGCTTCAAGAACCCACTTGTAATAAGCCTAGCAATAAGCATCATTTTCCATTTCAGTGTATTTCAAGCATTGGGAACTTTGCACTTTAATACGTCTAAAAATTCAGTATCTTTTTCTACCCCCAACAAATATTCTGTCGCCTTCTCGCCCAATAAATCGGCAAAAGAAAGCGCGCCAGAAAAAGATACTCAACTTAACCCTACCCCAATTCCGATTACACCAGGCGTAGAACAAAATACTTCCGCAAAGAAATCCATATCCAAATCTCAAAAACTCTCACAAAAAAGTAATCAAAAAAACGATCCTATCACCCCTCTCATACAAGCACAGCAGACTGACGAATCCGGCCCCAAAGGGAAGCCAATCAACGCTCATGCTAAAGCCGAAAAGAATTCGCAAAGCCCTTCGCAATCGCCCTCGACGGCAAAGAAAAACGCATCCAATACCGCCGACTCAAATACGAACAGACAAATACAACACGAACCCAACCGCCGTTCTAGCGTATTTATCCAAAATGTGGAATATTTGGTGATGACCAAACCTAAATACCCACCGCTAGCAAAACGATTACGGCTAGAAGGCACAGTAAATGTACTGGTACTTATTGACCTAGAAGGCAAACCGAAAGAATTATCGATTCATAAATCAAGCGACCATCCGATTTTGGATAAAGCCGCAATAAAGGCGATAAAAAAGTGGCGATTCAAACCCCATGTTATCGGGAAGAAATCCGCAGAAGCGTGGGCAATAGTACCGATTGATTTTGATTTACGACAAAGCAAATAATAAACGGCGCGACGCGCCATAGACTACTGCTTAATAACAACTGTGCCGGACAACTTGTCATGCCAACCCTGTTTTCTTTGATCGATTGCGATCCAAAAAAATCCTAAAAACAAGGGCAAAGACGATAAGTAGTAGCAAAAGTAGCGCCCGATCAATTGCTTAGCTGATGGTTTTTCGAGTGTATTTGCATCAACAATTTTTAAATTAAATAGCAATTTTCCTGGCGTCGCCGACTTATAGACCCAAAAAATGATGACCACAACACCCGGGAAAAAATAATTTATCAATACATCCCATAGGCCAGTAGAAAAACCTGTTTTCCCCCAATAACTTGCGCCGTAAATCATGGTCAGCAAAGGGAGAATAATCACCATCATTAAGACGGTATCGATCAATGATGCGAATACGCGCATCCAAAACCCTGCATATTGAATTTCTTCACCACCCTCTCTACCGAGATTGCTATCCGGCGCTTGGTATATATTTTCTTGGCTCATATCGTTATATCCTTCATTTTATTCGTACAATATACGGTACTATTTCGGAAATTCAGTGAACTCTTTAGCCTTTAATCCATGCTCTAGCCAGAATGCTTCTTCAGACTTGAAGATATTCGCCTGAGGCTGGATCGATGGATGTTCATTTAAGGACCCAGCAGGCACGATAAGAGAGCGGCCATTTTTGGTTACAAAAGGCAAGGCCGAGCCGCAGCTACGGCAAAATGACTTCGAAAAAGAGCGCTCAGCATGTTCATATGCCGTGACATGTGACGCCCCCGCGATCCAATGAATATTATCTGGTCGGGTAAATAGATTAGAAGCAAAGGCCGAACCTGTGAGTTGTTGACACTGCTTGCAATGGCATTGATAAAACGCGTTAAAGTCGTCCTGGACCGAAAACGTAACAGCGCCACACAAGCACTCACCTGTAAGTATTTTTGACATGGTTTATCTCCTATCCTTTATTTCTTCCGTATTTTTTTGCTTATTACGGCGAAAGAATGCTATTCAGATCCGTGGCCGAAGGGGCAAACCAGTAAGAACTCGTTACCGGTTTTGAATATTCAATCAGTTTATCGTGCAGCCCATCGCCAGCTAACCCAAACATATGCTTAAGCTGCACATCGAAACGGTTTACGTCGCAGGAAAAAGCCAAAAAATATAAGCCGTGTTCAAGCGCGTTTCCGTAAGGTGCGCTTCGGCGATAGATTTTTGCCGCTGTGCCATTGAACTTTACATCGGTACGGCTCACATGGGAATCATCCGGCATCGCATCACCTTCTAGCTCCACATCGTCTATCTTTGTTCGCCCAACTACTTTTTCCTGAATAGCAACAGGGAGATCATTAAACGCGGAAAGGTCGTGAACCCATTTTTGTGATAACACGAAGCTACCCCCTGCCCCAGGTTTTCCATCTGGAATTAGGGCTTCTTTTTGCCTTTTATCTTCTTTGGGATTCGCTGTTCCATCAACAAAACCAATGAGGTCTCTCGAGTCGTGATACGTAAAGCCAGGCAAATCCAGTGTCAATTCAGCAACACCGCTCAACGCTTTGTTGATATGAAGGATCTGATCAAAGTTATCATCTTGATTTTGGCTATGCACCCAAAAAAATAGATCTTGTTGCGTTGAGAGAAGAGGGTACTTTCCGTCTTTATTCAGGCTTTCAAAACTAATAAAGCCTTCCGGAGTAACATCACTATTTAATTTATCCCAAATCGCTTTACCAAACCCCACAACAATATTGACCCCGTTTAGCTTCTCTCTAAGCGCTATTAAAAGAGCAGCCTTCAGTTGCTCGGAGCTTACTTCCGACACAACGCTATATTCTAAATGGTAAAACTGGTTGCTACTTTCTTGAAAAATCGCGGCTTGAGGGGCGCTCATTATCGTCACCTTGGGATAAAGTAGGGGCCTGCAGATACTTGCTGTTGTAAAAACTCAGAACCGCATTCTATATATTGTGATACGCTCCTTTCGCATATACAAGTATGTCGTTCTCTTGCGATCCGAAGAATACTTTTCCGATATCACCAATAAAAATATTGTGTGTACCGTAAGGGATCGTTTTTGTTTTAGTGCAAAAAAATATGGAAAGCGCATCCTTCAAATATGAAAGGCCAGTGTCGTTATCAATCACCCAATTTCCGACCTCGAATCGGCTTTCCCCTTCAGCGGGGCTTGCACAGGTATTAGATACATCTTGTTGAGCGTGATTTAACACATTTACCGCAAACCCACCGGTAGCAGATAAAACGGGATCCATTCCAGCGGTTTTATTGACACAGACAAGTAACGAAGCGGGATCCGCAGATACCGATGTTACTGAAGACGCGGTCATTGCGACTCGCGTGCCGTCTTCCGCTCGCGCTGAGATCACACACACACCGGATGCAAAATTGCGCATGCCTTTTTTTAGATCGTCAGCGAGTTGTTGTTCAGCCATAGTGTATTCCATCTGCCTTATTTTGTTTTAGGGTCTGCATTATCAATACATTCGCGCAACTTTGTGGCAAGTACGCGTACATTCGGCTCCAAGACCATTGAATCATGATTACCAGGCACTTCAAATACTTCGAACTGCTCAACATAACGCGGCCAACCATTATCGTGATGAATCACTTGCCTATCTTCATTGGCAACGCGGCCACCGCTCAACTTGTATTTCACAGGAAGTTTAGGCCGGAAGAGCTTAGTTCGCACATCCAGCGGCTCGATATGGTACGCCGCCAGGGCATTATAGAACGCAACCTCCATAACACCGGACTTGAACTCGGCGGGCGTTTCATTTGATTCTTCCGCCTCCTGGAAACGCTTACGGAATTTGTTTAGCTCCCATTGATAACGATTTTTTGCCCAATCAGCAAAGTATGCCAAACCTTGGCTCTGGATACGCTGCCAATGAATGGACATACGATCTACAGAACTAAGCGGGTCGTTATACGGTAGTGGCGTATCTAAGAGAATGACCTCTGCAACCGTTTCGCCTGCGGCTTTGAGTTGGCGAGCTATTTCGTAGGCGGTAATACCACCTCCAGAAAAACCACCAATAATATAGGGGCCTTCTGGCTGAACGGTTTTCATCTCACGAATATAGTCTTCAGCCATTTCTTCGAAAGTTTCATGGGGCGCATGATCGCCATAAAGGCCTCGCGCCTGTAAGCCATAGAAAGGCCGCTCATTGCCAATTAACTGAGCTAAATGACGTAAGTTAAGGACATTACCAAACATACCAGCAACTAAGAAGAATGGCGTAAGCTTAGTAGACTTGGTGGAATGCATAGGCACAAGATGGGTATAACGCGCAGTGTGTGATTTTTCTTTTGCACTGCCACTATCCGATTCGTCAGAACTGTCTACTTCACCAACCTCCTCACGCAGCATCGCTGCACATGCGGTAATAGTAGGCGCTTCGAACAATATCGAAATGGGATAATCCACATCATAGGTTTGCTGTATTTTCGCAAAGAGGCGCACTGCCACAAGCGAATGGCCACCAAGATCGAAGAAGCTGTCTTCTACCCCCACCTGGTCTACACCTAACAGCTCTTCCCAGAACCCAACCAAGGTTTTTTCGATATCGTCTCGTGGTTCAACATAGTCATTATCTAGTTCAGGTCGTGCAAACTTAGTGTCATCGTCTTCTTTATGCATGGCCGCGGCGGACGCTTCCACTTCTTTCACTAAGGACTCTAGTTCCAATGAAGAAATAATCACTTCAGCTTCACGACTTTTTTCTAGTACGTCGATTAGCGCCTGCGTACCTTCGGCCGGCAATATACCCTGAGATAAATTATGTTGAAAAGCCATTTCCGCAGGAGATAAAGATCTAAATTCTCCGTCAGAAGATCCTTTTGCAGAAGGGTCTTTTTCCAATGTTAAATTTTTATCCGCAGAAGAAAAGTCTACTGCACCTTCCATTTTACGAATGGTCAGCTTATTGACTTCGGCAAGCAAATTACCTTTCCAGTCGAACATACTAATATCGAAACTGGCGAAATCGTCATTCGCTTTGTTTTCTTTTGCGTTGCGTACCCAGCTGTATATTTGTTGCGTAAGCGGCTTATAGAACTTAAACCCACCGTAAGATACCGGCACCCATAAATTTTCAGCTGTGCCACCTTTGGCGTAGCCGTCAATTAACTCCATGGCATAACCGGTTGCGATATCTAACAACGCAGGATGGATTTTATAATCCACCAGGTCTCGTTCGTATTTATCATCAAGTGCTAAGCGTGCAGCAGATTCTTGATCGCCGTATTTTGCATCGCGCAGCACATGCCAACGGGGGCCGAAGTTTAAATGCGCTTCCTGCATAGTCCGCTGCGCAACCACATCAGTTTCCGTCGATTTCTCCAATCCCAAACGTCCCAAGATACGATAGATGTCTTGGCGCTCACCAACTTCTGCGCCGATAACAATGCGCGCCTCCGCATGTGTTTGCCAACCCGTTTCACCGCCTTCGTTAGTCGCTTCACTTTGAATCGCAAAGTCATAGCCTTCAACGGTTTGCGTTAACTTCACACGTGCCGGTAGTGTGGTATTTTCGGGAACATATAGCGCCTTAAGAAATATAAGCTCTTTAAGTTCAAACGCGCCGTTTTCACCACACTCGGCTAGGCCTGCCCGTGCCAATTCAATGTAACCCGTACCAGGTAAAAGCGCCTGCCCCTTTTTCGTTCTATGTTCGTCTAATACCCAATGCTGCTTACTATTGAGATGCAACGTTAGATAGTGAACGTCACGACCATTTGAGGACGATTCAATATGTTTATCAAACAATGGGTAATGGGCATCTGAGATTTCTTCTTTTGACGTACTCGCGCCGCCATACCCCATTTGCGCAGCACTCGCTGCCGCCATACCCACTTGATTCCAGACACCCCAATTTACCGCGACGGTATAGCCGCTCTCTTTTGTATTGCGATAGTGCGCATAGGAGTTTAGGAATGCGTTTGCCGCAACATAATCAATCTGACCAACCGGTGCGATCACGGTAGAGGTTGAGGAGAACAACACAAAAAAGTCGAGGTCTTTTCCAGAAAAGATTTCATCCAACACCAAGGTGCCGTACACCTTCGGAGCAAACACCTCTTCCACATCGCCTTGGTTTTTCATTTGGATAAGGCCATCATTGATGGTACCCGCACCATGAATAACACCATTAATGGTTCCGTAACTTTCTTCAACTTCAGAAATAATTTCTTTCATTCTATCGGTATCAGTCACATCACCCGACAGCACCATGACATCGGCACCTAAGGATTCCAACTCCCTAACCTTACCGATACCAATACTTATTTTGTCATCGTGACCATGCTTAACCAACCAGTCCGCCCACTCTCCACGAATAGGCAACGGTGTGCGGTTAATGAGAACAAGCTTCGCTTGATAACGCTTGGCCAGTTCCTGCGCCATAACGTAGCCAATACCGCCCAAGCCACCGGTAATAAAATAGACGCCTTTCTCACGAATACGATTCGCAATATTAGGTTGATCGACATTCGCCAAATCAAATTGCTGCTGCCAACGCACGTTACCACGGTAAGCATACAAACCATTTTTAATGGGCGCGTATAGTTCATTGCTCATCAACTTTAATACGTCTGATGGAATAGCAGCACGTTCTTTTTTGGCAAACAGGCCAGAACTTTCCGTCTTAAGCGGTAAACTCACGTCAAAACATGCCACGCTAACATTCGAAAATTCGCGCGGGAGTATTTTACAGGGACCAAGCACCGTAGATTTTTCTGCGTATGGCACATCTTCTTTATCGACTTGCATCATGCCGTTGGCATAAACAAGCATATCGAGTTTTCGATCGGCGAGGTCTTCGTCCGCCATTGCGCGTGCGAAAAAGAACACGCTGTAAAAACCGTGCTCTTGATTACGGTGTAAAAATGAAGATCCTGGGCGGAAAGTTTCTTCTTGCGTTAACAACCACAAATGCAACACACGATCAGGAAAATGACCGCTCGCAACCAAGTCTTTCACTAAAGCACTGTACGCCTCTAGCCCTAACTCAGGAGAAAGTTTGTAGCTTTCTGGACTGACTTGATAATACGCGTCACCCTCTTCTACCGTTGCAACAAAATGACCATCGTTACGAAGTTTACTCGTGAGCTCTTGCCCGATACCGCTATCATCTAAAAACACCAACCAATTTTGTTGGGCTTCTGGTTTTGGCAATACACCTTGCTGCACCCAGACAGGCTTTCGGAACCATTCGTTCGTGTTATCGATTTTTTCAATCGCCGCAAACACTTGACCATCGTCTTGTGCCGGTTTGCCTGGCTCAATAAAATATTGATTATGATTAAACGCGTACGTTGGGAGAGGGATGCGATTCCGTTGCACTTCACCAAATATTTGTTCTGCACTTACGTCCAGCCCCACTGCCCACATACGCCCCCAAACGGTATAGAAGAAACTATCGTCTGGCGTATCTTCTTTTGGATGACGTAAGGTGGAAAATACACGCTGAGCCGGTGCTTCTGGATTTTGGCGCGTGAGCGAACCCAAAGTATTGCCTGGCCCAACCTCCAAGAATATGCGATCTTCTTGTTCTAGCAATACGTTAATACCGTCAGCGAATTTAACGGTATTACGTAAATGTTTCACCCAATATTCTGGGTCGGTCGCTTCGGCATCCGTTATCCATGTACCGGTATAATTCGATACAAAATCCATTTTGGGTTTATGTAATTTGATACTGCGTAGGTAATCACCGAAAGGCTGCAAAATGCCATCCAGCAACCAGGAGTGTGCTGCAATATCGATGCGCACTTCTTTGTTTTCAATATCCAGACTGTTTAATTTTTCCGAGAGCGCCGCGAGATCTTCTTTCGTGCCAGATGCTACGGAAAGCATTGGGCTATTGATTGCCGCCAACGCTAATTTGTCATGCAAATGCGTTTTTAATTCTTCAGCAGGTAACTCCACACTGAGCATGCCACCTGTCGGCACATCATCCATTAGCTGCCCACGTAGCAATACAAGTCCTAGTGCATCAGTAAAGCTAAATACGCCGGCCAAACATGCCGCCGTATTTTCGCCCATGCTATGACCTATAAGCGCTTTTGGCTCCACGCCTATTGATATCCATTGTTTTGCTAAGGCGTATTCCACCATAAAAATAAGCGGCAATTGCACGGAAGGTTTTTGCAGTTCTTTTTTAACGCTTTCCGTATCTTGATCATCGACAAAAACGAGTTTTCGATAATCCAGCTTCGTTTTTTCTTGTAAATATGAAAAGCCCTCATCCATGTGCTTTTTAAATACAGCTTCGCTTTCATACAGACCTTTACCCATATCAGCATATTGAGCACCACCGCCTGGGAACATAAAGACTAGAGATTTCTCTTCTCCGTCAGCAGAGTGCGTGTATACCCGACGTTGATCGTTATTTTGCAATACACTGATCGCTTCTTCGCGATCTTTTACGGCCAGCACACGGCGGTGTTCAAAATCTTCACGACCTTCAAACAAGGTGTACGCAGCGTCGGCCATGTTCGTGTCAGGATGATCCGTTAAAAACTGCGCGAGCTTTTCACCATAACCATCTAATGATTTACGGCTTTTTGCAGAGAAAGTAATAAGGTGATTGCTACGATTATAGTCACCGGATACTTCTGGCTCAGGCGGCTCTTCCAAAATAACAAAGGCATTTGTGCCGCCTACTCCCAAAGAATTGACTGCCGCACGACGAGGCTCTTCACCTTCTTTCCATTCTTTTAATTTGTCATTTACATAGAAAGGTGAGCGAGCAAAGTCAATCGTCGGGTTAGGCGCTTCGTAATTTAAGCTGGGGGGGATTTTTTTATTTTCTAAAGACAGCGAGGCCTTGATCAAACCCGCCACACCCGCAGCGGTATCCAAATGACCAATATTTGTTTTTACGGACCCCAAACCACAAAAACCTTTGCGCTCTGTGGTTTCATTAAACGCTTCTGTTAATGCTGCCACTTCAATGGGATCGCCTACCGGCGTACCTGTGCCATGACACTCCACATAGCCAATGGAATCCGCATCGATATCCGCAATTTCTAAGGCTTCAGTGATGGCTTCTGCTTGCCCTTCAACCGAAGGCGCGAGATAGCCCACTTTACTTGAACCGTCATTATTTACAGCAGAACCAATAATTACGGCGTGAATATGATCACCATCAGCAATCGCATCTTCTAAACGACGCAAAACAATGACCCCTGTACCGCTGCCAAATATGGTGCCTTTTGAGCGATGGTCAAAAGCGCGGCAGTGGCCATCTGGGGAAAGAATTTCATTTTCTTTATAGAGGTAGCCACGTTCGTGAGGCAGATCGATGGTGACACCGCCGGCTAACGCCATATCACACTCTTCGCTGAGCAACGCCTGACATGCTAAATGGGTAGCAACACTTGAAGTAGAGCAAGCCGTTTGCACATTGATTGCAGGACCTTTTAGGTTGAAGCTGTATGAAACTCGCGTCGATAAAAAATCTTTGTCGTTACCTGTGTGACGCAATAGAAACATGCCCACTGAATCGACCAATTCTTTGTTGGTCATAATATTTTGCGCTAGGTATGCAGCCATACCGGAACCACCCCATACCCCTATCGCACCATCGAACTTAGACGGTGGATGACCCGCGCGCTCCAATGCTTCCCAACAGCATTCATAAAACTGGCGATGTTGCGGATCAAGGATACCCGCCTCTTTGGGGCTGAAACCAAAGAAGTCTGGATCAAAATGATCGAAGTTGTCTAGGTGGGCTCCCGCTTTTACATAATGCGGATTTTTCAATAGATCAGGCGTAACGCCTGCTTCTGACATTTGTTCGTCAGTATAAAACTTGACCGATTCAATCCCGTTTTCTAGATTGTGCCAATACTCCTCTGGCGTTTTCGCCCCAGGAACTCGGTTTGCCATACCCACAATTGCAATGCCGTAGCCGCCAAAATCTTCAGTATCAGAATTATCCATTCGTTTAATCTTTTATAAAAAGTTGGGAAAATTAAAGTGCAAAGAGGCGCTTACAGAATAAGCACCTCTTTGCGAAGTTATGTGCTCCGCTCATAAGTATATTATGGGCGGATATTTGGAAAAACTATGTTTTTAGTAAGGTTTATTGGCACTGCTCAGCTCGCGCCCAAATCCGTGCGAACTGAACAGCAAACAAGATCTTTACACTTATTTACGACCACGCTTTCTTAAGCCCATACGCTCACGACGACGAGAAGCACGATCACTGCTCTTCTTCAACGATTCGTTCTTCTGGTCAGAGTTTAAGAACTCTGTCAGCGTACCAATCGTTGGAAAGCGGTACAAATCCGTCAATGAAATCGGTTTATCGACTTGCTGTTTCAACAGTTGATGTACACGTACAATAAGAAGCGAATGCCCACCAAGATCAAAAAAATTGTCGTTCACACCGACTTTATCGAGCTTCAACGTATCTTGCCAAATATTCACGATGGTTGTCTGTAACTCATCTTTAGGCGCTTCATAAGCTGCCGCTGAGGACTGACCACCTTCTGATGGTATCGGCAGTTGCTTACGATCGACTTTGCCATTGGGCGTTAATGGCATTGCGTCTAATACAACAACGTCATTGGGTACCATGTATTCCGGTAAGTCTTTACGCAAGTGATCACGAATATCATTGGGGTCCGGCGCTATGCCGTTTGGCACGAGGTAGGCCACTAAACGCTGATCGCCTGGCGTATCTTCACGCAGAAGCAACACACATTCACGTACGGATTCGTGCTCGCCCAAGCGTGCTTCGATTTCGCCCAACTCAATGCGATAACCACGAATCTTCACTTGGTGATCCACGCGGCCCAAAAATTCGATCACACCGTCGTCACGGTATTTGGCCAAGTCACCGGTCCAGTAAATACGTTCATCCGACTTAAAAGGGTTATCGATAAAACGCTCGGCAGTTAAATCGGGACGATTTAAATAACCGCGCACAACGCCCTGACCGCCAATAAATAAATCACCAGGAACGCCTGTTGGAACCGGCTGGCGATTTTCATCAAGAATATAAATATCAGTATTGGCAATAGGTAAGCCGATCGGGATATTGGCTGGATCTTCTACGTCTTGCGTGGAAGACCAAATCGTCGTTTCAGTCGGCCCATACATATTTGTAAGACGACCCGTAAGAATATTTTTCAAATCCTTCGCCAAAGCATTCGGGAAGGCTTCGCCCCCCACCATCATATGCTTGAGCTTCGCCATTTGGGTTTTAGCTTCGTCATCAAAACACAGCATGCGCGCCATTGAAGGTGTACATTGAAAGTGAGTCACTTCGTGACGTTCAAGTTGCGCAGGAAGTGTTTGGTCTAATTCTATATCACCCGCTTCAGCAGCAATCGCCGCCGCGTTAGATTGTTCTTTTACTTCTTTAAGTAAAGGCAAACAATCCATAACTTTTTGCGTATCCACACCGAAGTCGAGTAAGCATGCAATCTCATCGATATCGGCAGCTTTACATTTATCCACCATTTTTGCGCAGGTCTCTACCGTGCCAAACAAGCCACTGGTTTCAAAATAACGCTCGAAGGCGAAATCAAGAATGGTATCGGATTCTTCTTCGGTAAGACTTTTAATATCGATATCGTCTGGCGTGGAATCCGCGCCGCCAGGGCGTTTAAATGCAGGGAAGGACCAAGCAAAGTCGATCACCAATTTCATTGCACTGCGCAGGTAATCTTTCATGGGTTCGCGCACTAATTCACGCACTTCAAGATTACATTCACCGACAAAAGTGTGCAGCATCAAAGTAACTTTACCCGCTGCTGGATCTAAGCCCGCTTCTTTACGCGCTTCACGATAGATACGGATTTTTTCGGTCACTTCTTCAACGCTTTGACCCAACAAGTGCGTTAATACGTTCACGCCTAACTTACCCGCTGCGCGATAAGATTCTGGGTTACCCGCCGTTGTTAACCATACGGGCAGTTCTTTTTGAACAGGTCGCGGCAAAGTTTCCGTCTCGACCATATTACCCATGGGGTTTTCGAATGCGACTTTTTCACCACGCCATAATTTTTTCACGATGTCGATCTGGTCCAACATCACTTGTTTATTATTTTTGTGGTTCTGAGGCATGATAATAAAATCATTAGGCTGCCAGCCTGCAGCAAAGCTCAAACCTACGCGACCGTCACTCAAGTTATCGATCACCGACCAATCTTCTGCAATACGCACAGGGTGATGTAAAGGCGAGACAATAGAGCCTGATCGAATTGAAACATTATTGGTAATCGCAGCAAGTGCAGCGCAGGTTACGGCTGGATTAGGATAAGGCCCACCAAATGCAGAAAAGTGACGCTCCGGCGTCCATACGGAATGAAAACCGTTTTCATCAAAATATTTTGCGCCATCGAGCATGAGCTTATATTTTTCTCGGCCTGGCGCATCATCGTTGCCCCACATAAACATGCCGAATTCCATTGGGCGACGCTGTACTTTTTTAGATACGCCGCCAGCTTCACCGCTTCGGTCTTCACGATAGACAATGACTTTAAAGCCACGGGTCAAGGTCCAAAACAATTCCAGAACGGAAATATCAAAGGACAAAGAAGTCACCGCTAACCACGTGCCTGCGGTGTCATTCTCGACACGATCATCCATACCCAAAAAGAAGTTGGTCGCGTTACGGTGTTCAACCATAACCCCTTTCGGATTCCCCGTAGAACCGGAGGTATAAATGACGTAAGCCAAATGCGCAGAGGTCATTTCTACTGCAGGGTTTGGTGTAGCGTCATCACTATAGTCAACGCCATCCACACAAAGCACTTCTGCTTCTGACTCAGGAAGATCCGCTTCAATATCTTTTTGCGTGATTACTAACTTCATGCCTGCGTCTTTCACCATGTAGGCAATACGATCAGCAGGAAAAGCAGGGTCAAGCGGTACATACGCCGCACCCGCTTTATGAACACCTATGGTCGCCACCATAAGATCAATGGAGCGATTAACATTCACCCCAACCATATCGTCTGGGCCAATGCCTTTAGCTATCAATACATTGGCTAGCTGATTGGCTTTTACATTTAATTCCGCATACGTAATGGGGTCATCTTCAAAAACTAACGCCGTAGCATTCGGATGTTCTTCTACACGGCTTTCAAAAAGGTGATGGATACATTCGCTGTTATCGTAATCTACAGTGGTGTTATTCCAATCTTCTAAAATAACTTTCTTTTCGTCTTGGGTAAGCAATTCCAACTCACCGGCTGGGCGACTTGCTCCAGCAACGATATTATTGAGGATCGATTCAAACTGACTGACAAATTTAGCCGCACGGTCTTCTTTTAAACGGGCGCTATCGTAATAAATGGCCGCACTGCTACCATCTTCAGAAACAGATAAGGTTAGGGTTGTGCCTACAACAGCACTATCGGCACCAACAGTGACACCCAAAGGTAAAGCCGTACCGGTAATCAATTCGGGAATTGATGCAAGCGATGGGGTACGCCCAACAATATCTTTCGCCCAGGCGCCACGCTCGTTCGCAATACCGATTTGTTTTGCAGCATCGGCAATAATTTTCTCTGCAGGCTCTTTAATTTCAAAACCAAGATGCAATGCAGAATAGTCGTTATATAAACCTGGAGCAGCTGCGCTCGCTTGCGAGATCGAGGTATTTGAAAAAGCCAAATCAAATTCGTGCTTACGACTTAAGCGCCCAAGCAAAACTCCAAAGGCCCCGACGATGGCATCGCTAGCTGCGACATTGGATAATGCGCCCGCCAATCCGGACGGAAGTGTAATCGCTGCTTTGGTATAGTCCGCTGCATTGGTGAGCGCGGTAGTTTCATTCTGGCTATAGGGCAACTCAATTGGATCCAGATAACCGAGGTACTTGGCCCAATGCTCATCACTACGCGCTAATTGTTTACTGACCGTGGCAATCGCGTCAATTTGAGCGGCATCGACACCATCAAAACGATCACCCACATTTAAACCAAGTTGATTACTCAATTCACCTGGAGATATGGCTTTACCGTTTAAGTCTTTGAGTTTTTTCAATGCCAATACGCCGTCACCCGTAGCAACAACAATTTGGCCTTCGTCTAGTTCAGTGATTTGACCCGCAGCAACACCCGCTTCAACTTCGCCAGCAACGGCGGTTTGTACAGCGAATACTTGACCATTGATTCGTACTTTTGGTGTGACTAATAAATTAGGGTAATCACCAAAATCTAACGCGCGAACAAGGGCTTCCGTTTCTGCAGCGGACTTATCCCACTGCAGTAAACCATCGGCTTCAGGACGATCAAATTTACCAAAATAAGAGCGCTTACTGAGATCTTGAGAGACTGGACTAGTCGTGCCGCTCACCAACTCGTCTAGTAGCACGGGGAAACTATCCAAGGCCGCGGCAAAACATTTAGTGTTAATAGAAAGAGAGGTTTCATCCGAAGCCACCTCGAACATTGCTTGCTTAAGAATATCCCCTTCATCCACGCCTGGCGTAATTTGATGCCAGCTAATACCATATTCTTCTTCGCTGTTAAGCAGCGCCCAAGCAGGGGTATTCAATCCAGCGTATGCGGGGAGCGGGCCATCATGAAAATTGATAGCGCCTTTTTTAGGTAGTGCTAATACGTCATCCTTAATAATCGCAAGATGGGTAATACTGAAAAGATAATCAAAGTCTTGGCCTTTTAACTCATCGCCATAACCTTTCTTATGAGCAACAACCGGAATGGATTTATTGTGCGCCCACTGACTGATACGAGGTGCTGCAGTCACCACCCCTTTGATCTCATGACCTTTCGACAGTAGCACTTCGCCACACTCAATCAATAGTGTGTCGGCACCAATTAAATAACAGCTAAACGTTTCGCTACTCATTCAGAAGCTCCGGTAGTTCCTTTGGTTCTGTTAATTCTAAAAAGGAATCAACAAAAAGAATTCGTTTTGGGCTAGTGCAGAAGGGTTCAAATCATTCTTGTCCCAACATCTCTCGCAAGCAAGGCCCCCGCGAATACTGCACCTAATTATTCTCTTGACGAGGCGCACCCATTCTACGCTCCGCCCAATGATTCTATTTGCGTTAAAACAAGTCAGCGATTTTTTGCGCGCCCGCTAAGGGGGTTATCTCGCCCTCGATTACCTTATTTTCTAACTCACCGCGGGTAGATTTATAATCTGGGTGGGTTTGCATTTTTCGCTCGATCAAATCCATAAACAACTTTTCCATCCACTGCTTATTTTGTGTGGCACGCTTAAGACGAAACTCACCGGCTTCCTCTGCAGCTTCACGATAGTCTTCTATCATTTCCCACACCGCATCGATGCGGATATTTTCACGCGCAGAACACGTCGTCACACGAGGCGTCCAAAATCCGCCCTTTGCCACTAGATCCATTGCGTTTTTATAAAAGCGCTTGGCTTGGCGCGCGAAGATCTCGCCATCGCCATCGGCTTTATTGATCACTAAGGCATCCGCCAATTCCATAATGCCCTTTTTTATTCCCTGGAGGTCATCCCCTGCATTCGGCTGCATAAGAACCAAGAAAAAGTCGACCATGCCAGCCACCTCAAATTCGGACTGCCCAACACCGACCGTTTCGACAAGAATGACGTCAAAGCCAGCGGCTTCACATAACAGCATCGACTCGCGAGTTTTCTGCGCCACGCCACCCAACTGACCAGACGAGGGCGAAGGGCGAATATAGGCATTCGCCTCACGAGAAAGCTCTTCCATGCGGGTTTTGTCGCCAAGAATACTGCCACCGGCAACGGGGGAACTTGGATCAACCGCCAATACTGCGACCTTTTTGCCCAACCCTATTACCAATCGGCCAAAGGCTTCGATAAACGTCGATTTACCCACACCTGGTGTACCAGAGATCCCGATACGAATACTTTTACCGGAATGGGGCAGAATTTTTTCAAGCACCACTTGGGCTTGAATGCGGTGATCTTCTTTTTGGCTTTCTATCAGCGTAATCGCTTTTGCGAGCGCGCGCCGGTTTCCTTCAATAATTTTTTCTACATTGATGCTCATAGTGCTCGCTAATGACTTGCACTAACGGCGGCCAATACCTCGGTCGCCACTAGTGAAATATCCGATTGTTGCCCCCAAAATCCTCTTGCACCTGCACGACCCAGAGCCAATCTGTCTGCATCAGACAGCTCACCACCGACCACCACTGCGATATCGTCAGCGTCTTCTCCGGCTAGCGCCTCTAATAACATTGGCACATTTGCTTTCAGGTCTGAAACTTGAGCATTCACGCCAATCACATGCACGTCATTTTCAATCGCCTGACGGACCAGCCCTGACATATCGATCGCGGAAGGAGATAAATCAATATCAAACCCAATATCCGCAAATGCAGTTGCCATCACTTTGGCGCCTCGATCACATTCTTCGGTATCCGTGATTGCACACATCAACATCCGAGGTCGGCGACCATGCTCCACAATAAAGGCTTCAATTGTATGTTTAATATTCATTCACTTCCCAACGAACGGCTTACCACCAATGATCTCTTCACTACGCGCCAACTCTCGCGTAACCGAGCATACAAGGCAAAAGACGTGCCGATGCGAAGACAAGGGGTTCAGCTTAGGGTTTAACGTTTATTTAAGGGAATTTTATTATAACGAGGGGCTATTTTAGCGCTAACCCACGGCCTTCGTCATGCCTTATAGCTTACCCAATAGGGCTTCAGTAAAAAAAACCGACAAGCACTGCTAGAAAACTAACCAATCATTGGGCTAATTCACTAAGGCCCCTGAAGACTGCTCCAACAGCAGAAGCTCTTGTTGAATGTCATAGGCAACACCTGAATGTTTTTCAGCCAGCTTTAACGCTCGCTTAAACACCACTCTGGCTTCTTGAACACGCTCCAAGTGCTTAAGCGCGACGGCAAAATGATATTGCACATCCACTAAATTCGGCCCCTTTTCCGCTGCACGCCTCAAGACTGACTCCCCTTCTACATAGCGGCGATTGTTTATCAGCGCCCAGCCGTAGGTATCCAAAAACATCGGCTGTTCGCTTTGCTTAAACCGTTCACTCAGCACCAAAGCCCGCCGCAAGTTATCCTCTGTCGGCGCTGAAGACATCAACAATACTGCGTAGTTATTAATCGCAACCAGATTTTCTGAATGATCACGCACAATTTCTTCGTATAGGCTAATTGCCAAAGCAATATCGCCCAAGGATTCATAGTAGGCGGCCAATAATACTTTTAAATAATCATCCGCCGGATTAATGTCTATTCCCTGTTTAAAAATGGAGATCGCGGCAACGCTATCACCCAATAGCCGCTTTAAGCCAGCGAGCTTTGCATAGCCTTTCAACCAGTCAGGCTTTATCTTCAGCGCCGACTCCAGTTCACTTACAGCTTCCGTCAGCCGGCCGGCCGATTGATGAACTTGGGCGGTCGCGGTGTAACCGATAACCGAATCCGGAAACTGATCTTTATAGCGGCTCAAAAACAACATGAGCTCACTCTCTTTGTTACCCCGTAACGAGCATGCAACCAAAGCCTCCAGGGCTGGCAATAATTCAGGACTTACAAACAGTGATTTCTCGTAATAGGGGATTGCCTCGCCACAATCACCTCGGCCTTGCGCTATTTTCCCTCTTAGCAAGGCAACATAAGCCTGCGTGTTATCGACCATTTGCAATCGATCAACAATAAAACTTGCCGCCCCCCATTCTTCTTTCAATAATTTAATTTGGCTATAAAAGATAAGCAGCTTTGGATCATATGGGCTGCTATCCAGTACGCGGGAAATAATGTTATCTGCACGCTCCAAATCTTCATGAGCAATTAAATTTTTTACGACGGGCATTGCCGCTTCACTATTTGCCGGATTGAACTCCAGCACTTGCCGAAATGAGTCATCGGCCAACAGCAACGATCCGCTTTCCACATACACGGTACCAAGTAGCACGAGAGCCTTCTCTGATAAATTATTATTTCGCAAAATGGTATGCAAACTGGATACGGCCAAATCATAATCTTTATTATCGAGATCATACCTGGCTTTTACCAGCAGGCTTTCCTCGTGCTGTCTATTTTCTTTGAGATTTTCAAACACCAAAGCCAATGCTTTTTGTCGCTCACCTTCACTCAAAAATATTTCGGCGAGAAGAGCCCCAGCCTTCAAGCGTATTTTTTTCGATGACGCATCATGAGACAGTCTATTTAGATGGAATTTGGCCGCGTCATATTTTGCGTTCTTTAGAAATGAACGAATCTGGTAAAACTTAAGGTCGCCATTCTCTGGATAAGACTTAAGCAAATCGTTTAACATACGGTTTGCGCGCGCAGCATCATAAAGATGTATCGTATCCATCAATAATTGCTTCGCATTAAAATCCAAGGGATGATCTTCTACAAACGCTGCTAGTACCTGCTCAGCTTCTCGAAACTTGTCTAGTCGAGCCAGAATTTTTGCTAACGCATACACATATTGAGATTCGTGAGGATCTAATGCAATTAGCGCTCTTAAATCCTGAATTAGCGCATCAATCTTCTGAGTGTCTCGATGAATCTTAGAACGGAGAATAAGATATTGTTTTGTATCGACACCTGTAGCGATTGCCCGATCCAAAAAAGTAATAGCCGCAAGCGCATCGCCTTTTTCCCGCGCCACTATGGCACGCAAGCCCAAGATAGATGCTTCTGAAGGTCGCAGTTTATCGGCAGCCTCAATGGCCTCTTCAGCTTGCGCAATACGCCGAATACCAATAAGTGCGGCTGCTCGAATCCTATACCCATCAAAATTTTCAGCATCGTTCTCAAGCACCTCATTAGCAAGCTCCAGTGCAGAATCAAATTTTTTGCCGAACACCATTAACTGAGCTACATGAATTTTTGCCTTGGCATTACGCGGATCAAGTTTTAATGCCTTAGACATCATCTCGTAGACGATAGCAACGCGGCCCTCACGCTCCGCAATCAACCCCAACCGATAATAGACATCCGCTAAACCGGGGTTTCGCTGAAGCGCATTCAGATATTCCAACCGCGCCTTCTCAAATTCATTTTGATTAAAATACGCCATTCCTTTACGATAAAATTCATCTGCCGCCTCCTCGTTTGATGAGCAAGATATCACGAGCAATATTACACTGGCGCACAATAATAAAGTGACGCGTTTGACCTTACGCACTTGGCAAGTACTCCTCTAACGTACTTTTAATCTGCAATATAAAAGCTTTCGCCTCCCGTTCTGCCATATCGATATCTGAGCTGGCATCCATTGGCAAAACAACTCTCACCAAAGCACCGTCACTCCGCTGTTTAAGTAACGCATCCCTAAGTAGCCACCATTTTTTAGTATATTCATTTGCCACAATCTCACCTCGTTCAACAAACCAGTAATACACCAATTGGCTTTTCTCTCCCTTCTGAATCACCACTCGATTCACGGGCATCGACTGAATGTTAGTACGCTCAAAACTCGATATTTCCCAACCGCCACCAGGAATACACACTTTCGGAGAATGTGGTGATACGCCCTTTTTTTGGCTGTCGTAATATGCGACGTACAAATTAATCAACTGGTCATTATTGCGATAATTTGCCAGTACGTATTCAGTAAGCCCTAAATATTTTTCAACGGACACATCCAAATAATCACGTACACCCAGCCAACCGGCAATATTGAGCGGAAACGAGACAAGACTTACTTTTTCCGGCGGTTGCTCGGCGCGATTTCCGGTATACACAACCACACTAAACGAGAGCAATAACAACCCGACCACCGTTACTTTTTGAAAAGCGCCCACAGGCGACTCATTCGAATCACGCCTACCTATCGCCTCTTTTTGATCAGTTATAGGATCTCGATGAGATTTTCCTGCAGAAAAAACCTTTCTCAAAGGGCGATTTTTCACAAACAATTCCAAAAACCGAATCTCTAACAATAATACGGCTAGACATAACAAAAAAACCAACCATCCTTCAAAATCATGTAAAAATCCTGCGGCCACTTCAGTGCCATATCGATCAACCAAAACACCCGTCAGTGCAATACGGAAGCTGTTCATCATTATAGATATCGGAATCGTCGTCATAACCACCACAATCCGTTGCCACAATGATGCGTGATAGAAATAAGCCGTAATAACACCGACACTGATCAAGGGGAACATATAACGTAGGCCACTACACGCCTCAACAACATGTAACTTAAATTCACCCAGATCAATAATATTGCCACTCAGGTATACCGGAATATCAAACATCCGAATGATTGAAACGCCGACCGAAGAAGACATAAGCTGCAACTTCGCGGTTAACATAACTTCAAGGATATAAGGCAAAGGAATCGCAAAGACGAGCAGAAAAACAGGAACCCACACTTTTGAAGCCCTCCTCCCCATAAAAACAAGAGAGAGCCCGAAAAGAAAGACAACAAACGAATAGTGAATTAACACATATAATGCACTGATCTCACCAATCAGAAGAAAAACAAGTGCAAGCGCAGCTAACGAAACGCCCCACCAACTTGAGCCGAACCGACAACCCCACCAATCGCTTCGCGTTTCCCATAAAATATACAGCGATACCAAAGGAATAAGATACCCATGACTGTATTCTGCTTGCTCAGACCAACGAATTACAACATTAGACAAACCGCCCCAATAATTTAGCGCAGCTAAGATAACGATAAATACAAAGAAAAACGTATTGATATAGGGCTTTACGCTGGAGAAAGAAGATACTTTCATAAGCCCCACTTAATAAGGATTGAAAAGAAAAGCTAAAGCGGCAAGCCATCGCTAAAGCATCATTACAACAGCCAACTGCCTTTTTGAAACTTGTTAACAACGGTACCGACAAGCGGCGTATTTTTTATTTGACGCACAGCCTTCACAATATCTTTTTCTGGATTTCGACCATCTTCAAGCACCAACAAGGCACAATCCACGTTACCAATAGAGCTCAACACATCATCACTGGGCAAGATCGGTGGCATATCGTAGATAACGATACGAGAATTGTAGCGCGTCCGCGTCTCATTAAAAAACGAGACCATTTTGGGGCCAGAGACAATTTCAGAAGAACTAATCGAAGAACCGTAACCAGGTACGACCACTAACCGATCCACCCCAGGGTTTACCATAATCTCATCAAGCTCTACATTTCCCTTTAAGTAGTCGAGAAAGCCTTGATCTTGCTGGATATTAAAATATTTTGCCAATGCGGGTTTTTTCAAATCCATATCAACTAAAAGGACGGTTTGATTCACTTCCATTGCAATAGCAATGGCCAGGTTTGCCGCAACCAGGGATTTACCTTCGCCCTCAAATGGTGAGGTGATCGCCAAGCTTCGCCAATCATTCTCACGCATTTTTTGAATTACCTGCGTACGCAAGGTCCTAAATATTTGACTATTTTTATTATCAGGAAAGCCCGCGATCAATCGCTTATCTTCCAAATAATCTGGATGGACATTAGTGACACGAGTTTTGGAGTATTTCAAATCCTCCAGAGGAGAGTTTGTACTGGGCGTTTCCGTACTTTTTCTCACCTTCTGGTGCTGCTGCGCATCTTTCGCTTTAAGGACTGCTTTTTGAATTCGTAACATTAGTTGCTCCAGCCGCGCTATATCACGCTAATCTTGGCCATTATCTTCATCCACATGATATCAATACCCATAACAAAGAAATGAAATACCAATACGCCACACACGCAAAAACCTAAGCCAATCGCCAGAAGTTTTTTAATATTCGCTCGACGCTCAACATAATCTTCTTCATTGAAAATATGCGGAATGACCGCCAATGGTTGCTGACCGAGAATCTGCGCAATACTTGATACACCGCGCACACCTGGGTCTAGAAATTCAGCTGCGAGCATTAAGCCGCCACCCACACCAAATGACAACACAACCCCCAACAACAATAATTTTTTACGATCGGGCTTAACGGGCTTTTCAGGAATTGTTGGCGGCTCGATTAATTTAAAGCTCCCCGCCTTGTTTTCAGCCTCCATGTTCTGCGCAATATTCGCTTCCAACTGTTTTGTACGAAGCTCCTGATATTTTTCCAGCTTACTATTATAGTCACGCGTCATCTCATCATAGTTTCGCTTCACTTGATGAGTTTGAATGATACGCCGATTATAATCGGCCAAATCAGCTTCCATTTTTGTTCGACGTTCACCCATACGTTTAAGCTCTTTCTCAGCTGCTTTTATACGGGATCGCATCTGCCGGTAAAGCGGATTCACGGCATCCTCGTCACTGACATCCTCTTTCGTGAGATTGACTGATTCTTCGGCCAGCCTAATTTCTTCTTTCAAACGAATAATGTCAGGGTGAGAATCCGCATAGGTGATAATGGAGCGTGAATATTCTTGTTTTAACTCCATCAATCGCTGACGCGGTGTAATCGCGCCACCAGAAGTATCCGATGAATATTGAACATAAGGAGAAATATTCGAAAGCTCCAAGTTCAATGTGTGTATTTGGTCGCTAAGACGCACAGACTCATCTTGATTGGTAATTATTTGGCCTTCCAAACGCTCGACGGCGGCAAGATTATATTGCAGTAACTCAGGCAAACTATCGCCATATTTGATTTTAAACTCGGCGATTTTGTTTTCTATGTCTTGTACACGCACCTGCATGCGATCAGCTTCTTCTTTTAGAAACTGCGCGGTATCATCCGCTTTACTCACACGCGCCTTAACGTTTTCTTCAAGGAACATGGTGGTTAATTCGTTAGCAACGCGCTGAGCTAACTCAGGGTCTTTATCCATAAACGATACAATAAACGCAATATTCGCACGGCTCACCTGCCCCCACTGCCCAGGCACATCGGCCTCAATCATTTCAACGCCCATGCTAGCGCGAAAATTTTCTGCTAATACGAAGGGTGAGGTTTTGTTTCGAATATCGCCGTACATATTATGCTTTTCAATCAAGTTCATAATATTGGCACTGGTCATAATACGCTGACGAGTAATTTCGATTTGTTGCTCGGCCAAACCTTTCACCGTCGACTTGACAAGGTCCTCAGGAATTTCCTGATTTTGAATCAAGATAATACCGTCTGCACGAAAAATGGGCGGCAAGGTAAAGGTCACTGCTATGGCGATAAACAGTAATACCGGCACCGTAAAAATCATAAGCATTTTTCGGCGACGAAGAATATCAATATAGTCTTCTATTGACGGTCCGGTTTCTTCCATTAGTTAACTCGACGTGTATATGTGATTGAGATGAGAATGGTTTTAGTGTCTTATCGCTTTTCTTTGACGTTTTCGCAAAACTACGCTGCCCATCGATTCTTAGGTCTTTGGCCCCTGAGTACCGCCAGAGTTAAGCACTGTGCCTAACAAATTATCAAGGTCTGGCGCTTCGTATGCTGAATCCCCAAATTGCCGCAGCGGGTTCTGACCCAAGGCTAACAAGCCGCCTTCCGCACGCTCTTTCAGTACACCACGCAGATAATCTTCATGAATGATTCTAACCTCGTCCGCAAACGCAAACGATAATGCCGTATCGCACAACACATTAATCAAGCGTGGCACGCCTCGACTCGCGGCATGAATAAGCATATAAGCATGGGGGGTGAAGACATCTTCCGTCGCACCTGCCATCACTAAACGATGTTTGATATAAGAAACGGTTTCGGTTGGGGATAATGCAGCAATGTGATAATCCGCCGCAACGCGTTGAGAGAACTGCATAAGTTCAGGCTTCATGAGCAGCTCACGTAGTTGTGGCTGACCAATCAAGATAATCTGTAAACATTGCTCAGTAATCGTATTGAGATTGGAAAGCATACGCAGCTCTTCCAACAAAGAAACACCTAAGTTTTGTGCTTCATCCACGATCAACACTGTGCGCTCTTGCTTATCGAACTGGTGCTGTAAAAACTGAGTAAACCCCTCGTACTGCGCAACAGGATTTGCATCTCGGTACTCTTGACCAAAGGCATGCATTACCCAAGGTAATAGCTGGCCCATGTTGGCATGAGTGTTAGTGATTAAACCTATCTTTACAGAATCGTTAATCTGCTCAAGAAGATGACGCACGATGGTTGTTTTACCACTGCCAACCTCACCTGTAATCACGGTGAACCCTGACTGACTAAGCACACCGTATTCCAGCATAGATAATGCCGTGGAATGCGTCTGCCCCATATAAAGTAACTCTGGGTCAAACGTGAGTGAAAATGGCTTTTTGTTGAAGCCGTAAAACGATTCGTACATTACTTTCTATTCGCTCAATCGCATTAATTTCGCCGACCTGACATCAGTGGCGCCAAAATCGACAAGTGTTTTTAGCTTTAGTTCATTCAGTATAGCCGTGCCATGCCTGGATACCGTGACCGCAGATCAAATTTAGAGAGGGTGCCGTTTCATCTACCACAAACACACCCCAACAACACTGAGAGATGTAAAAAATCCCAACATATCAGTAGCTTATACTCTGATCTTACGCGCTTTTCGAGGCCATTTTAAGGACCATCATGATCGAAAACGATAGCAAAAGGTGAATTTTGACAATTCTAACGCGATTTTCGTACTTGAAAGCCACCTAATATGGGGCCGCTGAGGCACACCGACAATGCGGAGGTGGGTGGAGCAATATGCATACCACCCGTGGACGTTTATTTTTCGAATTGTAAAACGATGGACTGCAGGGTCAACTTTAGCGTGGCCAATTCAAAAGGCGGCTTGAAGATACCGTGATAATGGCCGCTGGGGTTCACCAAAACCAAGTGCCCTGTATGGTCGATTGTGTAGCCCTTATCCTGACCCAGAACGACTTTGCTAAACGCCACATTCACGTTTCGCGTCAAAGACATAATCGTCATAAACTCACCGGTTACACCGACGAACTCAGGGCTAAAGTAAGCCATGTAGTCCGACAAGGCCTCAACTGTGTCACGAGCAGGGTCGAGGCTCACCAAGATCATTTGCGTTTGGTCTGCCACCTCTGGCTCTAGCACTTTTTCCAGTTGTGCAAGCTTGGCCAAAGTGGTCGGGCAAATATCTGGACAATGGGTAAAACCAAAATAGATTAAAGACCATTTACCCTTGAGGTTATCCAGGGTAAACGCCTCGCCCTTTTGATCGAGTAGATCAAAGTCTTTAATAATACGCGGCGCATCAAAGGTAATCGCACGGTTCACCATCAATTCTTCTTTCGACAATAAACGTGGAGAATTGATCTTGATAAGAAACATCGAGAAAAAAAGGGTAATCACGCACAAAATCGAAATGATCGTGATCCACACCCCACGCCGCTGCTTAGGATTTAACGCAGAATCGGTACTCAAACGACGACTCCTACAGGAAAGACATAGTGATCAATCAACATAATCACGAACAGTGCCATCAAGTAAATAATTGAATACCAGAAAGCATCCATACCAGCCTTTTTTGACTCCCCGAACATAGCAACCGCGTAGTACAAAAAGCCGAGACCAAGTACCGCAGCACCCACCAAATAGAAGACGTTTAACATGCCGGTTACGAACGGCAAGAAAGACACCGCAAGAAGCATCAAGGTATATAACACTATGTGAAGCTTGGTGTACTGATCCCCATGAGTAACGGGCAACATGGGAATATCCGCATTTGCGTACTCTGCTTTTCGATGTACGGCTAGCGCCCAGAAATGTGGGGGCGTCCACGCAAAAATAATAAGCACAAGCAGAAGCGCATGGCCATGCACTTCACCTGTGACAGCAGTCCAACCGAGCAAAGGTGGCGCGGCACCTGCCAATCCGCCGATCACAATATTTTGTGGTGTAGCTCGCTTAAGGTACAGGGTGTATATCAACGCGTAACCCACCAATGAAGCCAACGTGAGCCATGCGGTTAAAGCATTCACCCACACAATAAGAATGCCTAAACCGACTAAACCCAATACTGCAGCAAACAAAACGGCTTGATGTGTCTCAAGGCGCCCTTTTGCAATGGGACGATTGTGCGTACGGGCCATTTTAGTATCAATATGGCGGTCGGCGATGTGATTTACCGCAGCCGCTGAGCCCGCGCAAAGGGCAATACCTAGGTTACCCAAAATCAGAATATCAATCGGCACCATTCCTGGCACGGACAATAGCATTCCAATAACCGATGTCAGCAGCATTAACGCCACAACATTTGGTTTACATAATTCGTAGTAATCGCGCCAAGAGGCCTGTTCTTCGAGAGTATCTGTATTCGACATGTTTAACCGCTAGAGCGTAATCGCTGTTCGTATTCGATGGTTTATCGTAATGACCGTAATCAGTAACAATGCGCCGACGGCATTGTGCGCCACCGCAATAAAAAGGGGAAGGCTCAACACAATATTTAGCGTGCCCAACACCAGCTGGAGAAATAACACTCCCGCCAACACGATGGCGAAGTTACGCGCTTGCGGATATGTAGAACGCCATAGCTTTCGCACCAAAAGCAACGCGAGTAGCAAAACCACAATTGCGCCCAGACGATGAGTAAGGTGAATGGCAACACGCGCATCACTCTCCATAATCCCACCCAAGTAATTTGGCCCAATGCTTTGAAAGAAATTAAAACCCTGTAAAAAATTTGCCTCAGGCCACACCTGATCTTGGCACAGCGGAAAATCGGGACAGGCTAACGCAGCATAATTAGACGAGACCCAGCCGCCAAGCGCAATCTGAAAAACCACTGCAACCAACACGAGCGCAGCAATCTTTCGCATATTCATAAAGCCTACAACCGCATTCGCTTCCGCTTGCCAGTGCCAGCGACCTAAGCGCTGCAACAACAGCCAAAGCAAACTAAGCGTTGCAAAACCGCCAAGCAAATGAAGAGTTACGACTTGCGGCCACAAATTCAATGTGACTGTCCACATACCAAAAAAGCCCTGTAAAATAACAAGACCCGCAATAATCGCCGGCAGCTTGAACGGCACATCACTCGACTGGGTATGTGCCGCTAAGCGCGCTAGATTTAGAAAATAGGCCCCCACCATCAACCATAAATAAGGGTCTACACTATCGCCAATAACAATACGTCCAACAGTCCCAGAGACCAGTACGCCTAAGAGCACAACAACACTCGTCCAAATACCGCGCTTGTCGTACAAACGAAAGCACAAAAAGAAAATCGCCAATATAAACAGGCCCAAGGTAGAGGCAAAGATTCGATGCAATTGCTCTGGCCACGTTTTATCATGCTCAACGGGTGCATGGGCAAACACTTCATTCGCTCGAGCCACTTCAGCATCGGTATTGGGCACCCACACATGCCCATAGCAGGTCGGCCAGTCTGGACAGCCTAGCCCTGCATCAGCCAATCGGGTAAATGCTCCCAACACAACGACTGCAAAGGCCAATAAAAAAGAAAGAAAACAAATACGAAAAGTGATGTTATTCATAATATATCAGGCGCCCAGATCAGCGTTTTATTGATAATCGATAGAATATTTTAATGCTCTTTTAATATCTTTCAAAAGATCATTACCATGTTGATCCGTATACACCATCATCGCTTTACCTTCTTGGTCGACGAGCATATAAAAATGGCCTTCTTTGTTTTGCTTAAATCCTTCTAGGCTTTCACTCCAGGAATCCCAAACAGATGAATCAACGGTAACCTGCTTAAGAAGGGGGTGCGTCTCTGACAAACCATCAAGATAAGCACGGCCGTATTCTCCACCATAATTTAAGCCGATACGCTCGATTCGCACGCCTTTTTCGCCGAGACGCACATGCACCTGTCGCGTAGTGTAATAATTGCTTTCACAGGCTTCGTTACATGTCTTACCCACAGGCAGCAGCAATCGCCATTTTTTGTCTTCCTGAATACGCTGCCAGGTGTCAGCATCCACGACATCTTCCAGGCTGATCGCATCAACTAACTCACCTTTGTTTACGGTATTTTCGGGGACACCAACACCGGAAAAAAACATGCTATAGGCCAATACCACAGGCAATAACGCCACCACCAAAATCATGATTAGGGTGGTTCTGCCACTTTTTGTTTTTTTTGTGTCTGAATCAGGTGTATCTGTATTAGTCATATCTGTATCTACTATATTCACAAACTGCTCTCAATTAACCCAGAACCAAGCAAGCCGTGACGACGGCTTAGACGATCCTGTTATTCTCTAGTCTCTAAAACGCGCACGATACACCTCTGCGATATTCGTGCTGGCGAAGAAATATAAAATAATCAGCGCTAATGCTAACAATCCCCACTGCACAGAATACCCGTAGTGCTTTGCTGGCGACATATTAATCGGTTTCCATTGCACCGTAAAAGCTGAAGGGCTATCAGGGTCTATACGCAGCAACTTGCCGTAGAGCTTCAACTTAGCTTGATTCGACATCACGGCGATATCAACTTCCAATATTTTATGCGGCCAACTTTTCGCACTGACCTCGGCTTCTCGAATGAGTTTCGAGTCACTAGGCTTCACAAGCACCCCCGAAATTCTCACTTCACCTTTTGGCGTAGACACTTCAGGTAAAAAATCTCTGAGCGGTGATCCTAGTACCCAACCGCGATCAACTGCAACGACATCACCTGTTGAAAGTCGAAACGGCATCACCACGTTAAAGCCCAGTTTTCCGTTATAAAACTGGCTTTCACGCAGCCAGTATTTTTCATCAACAAACTCACCCGAAAGGGTGACACGTTGATAATCGGGATAATCTATAGCAAAGACAAAATCGACAGGCTCCGCCGCCTGCTGACTTTGCCACTGAGCTTGAAGTGCTGTCTTTTCTTCGGCTCTATCGATCTGCCAAAGGGACAATTTAACCAAGAAGGGGAAAACAAAAACAACACAGAGCGTTAGCTTCCAGTTAAAATCGAAAACCAATTTATTTCGTTCACTCATCCCAGGAGAATCCCCATGGGTTTAAAAATACTCATCGTTATTGAGCTCATCGCACTAATTGCCTGCCTAAGCAGCGGTTTCGTTTTTCTGATGAAAGATATCGGCGTCCCTGAATCTAAACGCACACTATATGCGCTAGGTGCTCGTATCACATGTGCTGTGTTGTTGCTTGCTACGATCGGGTACGGAATTGAGACTGGAAAACTAAAAAATAAAGCGCCTTGGGGTAACCACAAAATGGTCACCCCAGAACAAGTCGATTAACCAAGAATATAAACAAAGACAAAAAGACCTACCCACACCACGTCAACAAAGTGCCAGTACCAACTGGACGCTTCGAAGCCGAAACAGTCGTGGTGAGAAAAGTGACCTTTAATAACCGATCGTAACCACTGCACCAACAACATAAAGGTACCTAAGGTCACGTGCAATCCGTGAAAACCTGTCAACAAGAAGAAGGTCGTTCCATATACACCCGAGTCTAAAGTCAAACCAACATGGTAAGCATGGATGTACTCTTCTGCCTGTAAGAATAAGAAGAAGATACCCAAGGCTACAGTCAAACCCAACCAAATGTTGAATTGCTTTTTATTGTCCTTCTTAAGCGCTGTATGAGCAAAATGAACCGTCACACTAGAAGTCAAAAGAACCGACGTATTCCAAAACGGTAACCAACTAGCCCAGTTAGAAATACCTGGGTTACTCATGTTTTCACCAGGACCAGCAACAGTCGCTGCTTCACCATTTAACACTTGGTCTGGTGTCGTCATCAATGGCCATTCAGCCTGAAAACCATTCCACAGTAATTCGGAAGTTTCGCCCTCACTTAGAGTCGGTAGAGCCAATGCGCGAATGTAATACAAGGCACCGAAAAAGGCCGCGAAAAACATCACTTCAGAAAAGATAAACCAGCCCATTCCCCAAACGTAAGAACGCTTAAGCTGAACCCCATTCATACCGCGAATATTTTCATCAACGACTGTCGAGAACCATTGGTATAGCACGTAACAAAACATCACTAAACCAAGCAAAAATATTGTCGCGCCTGAACCGTCTTTACCCGCACTGATTTGGTTTAACCAGCTACCCAGGCCAAAGACTGTAAGAAACAAGCCGATAGACGCAAATAAGGGCAACTTGCTCTCAGCCGGTACGTAATACTCTTCGTGTTTTTGATCCATAATTTTCTTTCCCCGCTTCTATATTAATTGCTGTTTGCGGTTAATATTAATGATTCGTTGTTTACTTGCGTTTGAAGCTCATTCGACTCTCGTAACTCTTGAGAATCCAACAGTTCCTGCGCTTTGCTTTCCACATCACTCTCCGACATATCAGTCACATCGAATAAGCTGTACGACAGGGTTATTGTAGAAACCCCCTTCGGCAACTCTTGATCCACAATAAACTGAAGCCCTAACTCTGCTTCCTCTCCTGGACCCAAAACCTGCTTGTTAAAACAAAAGCATTCCGTTTTATGAAAATAATCTGTGGCATTGCTCGGCACCATACTCGGCACAGCCTGACCAACCATTATCTGAGCGGTTGGGTTTGCTGCAATAAAATGGGTAACGGCGGCTTCACCAGGATGTACAACCAAAGAAAACTCTTTTGGTTTAAACGCCCACGGCATTTCTTCGTTATTCATTGCAACAAACTGCACGGTTACCGATCGGCTGGTATCTACCTCTGCCGGTACCGCCGCAGAATATTGTCCTTTGGTCTTTCCATTAAGACCTGCCACTTCACAAAATAAATTGTACAGGGGCGGCATTACCCATATCGCGAAAACAAACATCACCACTGCCAAGCCGAGAAGCTTGGCAATGGTTTGTTGAATAGGCTTTTGCGATTCTGCCATTAATCCTAGCTCTCGATATCACTCTTCGGCGGTGGCGTAGTGAAGGTGTGATATGGCGCAGGCGATGGAACAGTCCACTCCAAACCATGAGAGCCTTCCCATACACGGTCAGTCGCTTTCTTACCGTTAACGATAGTGCGAATGATGATATATAGGAACAACACCTGAGCCGCACCAAATAGGAATGCGCCAACTGACGAAATCATGTTCCAGTCTGCCCACAAAGGATTGTAGTCTGGAATACGACGTGGCATACCCGCCAAGCCTGAGAAGTGCATTGGGAAGAAGGTGATATTCAAGCCGGCAAAAGCCAACCAAAAATGCGCCTTACCCAAGGTCTCGTTGTACATTTTCCCACTCCACTTAGGCAACCAGTAGTAGACCGCCGCCGTGATCGAGAAGATCGCACCAGGCACTAGTACATAGTGAAAATGCGCCACAACAAAGTAGGTATCGTGATACTGGAAATCAACCGGCGCAATCGCAAGCATCAAGCCAGAGAAGCCACCAATCGTAAACAAGATTACGAACGCGATAGAAAACAGCATGGGCGTTTCGAAAGTCATTGAGCCTTTCCACATAGTGGTTACCCAGTTAAAGACTTTTACACCCGTTGGAACTGCGATCAACATTGTTGCATACATGAAGACAAGCTCGCCGAAGAGCGGCATACCCACAGTAAACATGTGATGCGCCCATACGATGAAACTCAAGAATGCAATTGATGCTGTTGCGTAAACCATTGATGAGTAACCAAACAGAGGCTTACGCGCAAAGGTTGGGATAATCGCAGAGACCACACCGAAAGCTGGCAAGATCATGATATAAACTTCTGGATGCCCGAAGAACCAGAATACGTGCTGGAACAATACGGGGTCACCACCACCAGCAGCATCAAAGAAGCTAGTACCGAAGTGAATATCCATCAGCATCATGGTCACAACGCCAGCAAGTACCGGCATTACAGCAATCAACAGATAGGCGGTGATCAACCATGTCCATACGAACAATGGCATTTTCATCAAGGTCATGCCTGGAGCACGCAAGTTCAAGATAGTTGCGATGATGTTGATAGACCCCATAATTGAGCTCGCACCCATTATGTGAACACCGAAGATAAAGTAGGTGACCGTGTCATTCGCGTATGTTGTTGAAAGCGGAGCGTAGAACGTCCAACCGAAGTTAGGCGCACCACCTTCCATAAACAATGTTGACGCAAGAAGCGCAAACGCAAACGGTAGAATCCAGAAGCTCCAGTTATTCATACGTGGCAAAGCCATGTCGGGAGCACCAATCATCATTGGGATCATCCAGTTAGCCAAGCCAACAAAGGCCGGCATCACCGCACCAAAGACCATCACCAGACCGTGCATGGTAGTCATTTGGTTGAAGAAATCAGGCTCAACGATTTGAAGACCCGGCTGGAATAATTCCGCACGAATCACGAGAGCAAAAATACCGCCAAGGAAAAACATGGCGAAACTGAACCATAGGTACATACTACCTATGTCTTTGTGGTTCGTGGTAAATAACCAGCGACTTAAACCTTTCGCAGGACCATGTGCCATTTTCGTAGTCTCCTATTGGCCTTGCGTGAACTTAACAACATCGATGGGCTGAACTAGCTGACCCATGTTGTTGCCAAACGCATTTCGTTGGAATGTAATAACAGCTGCCGATTCAACTGGCGTTAGCTGCTCACCAAATGGCGGCATACCCTGACCACCATTAATCACGCGATTAAGATGCCCGCTCATTTCGCCTTGGGCGATGGGGCTTCCCGCGATAGCAGGGAAGGTAGGTGGCATACCCTTACCATCAGACTGGTGACATGCAGCACAATACTTTTCGTACACAACCTCACCTTCAGCCATCAACTCATCAAGCGTAAGTATTTTCTTCGATGCTTCCGCAACGGCTGCGGCAGCGGCTTGTTTCTCTGCGATCCAAGCAGCGTATTTTTCTTTCGAAACAACGTGTACTTCGATCGGCATAAAGCCGTGATCTTTACCACAAAGCTCAGCACACTGACCGCGGTAAACACCTTCTTGTTCTACGTAAGTCCATGCTGCGTTGGTATAACCAGGAATCGCATCACGCTTAACTGCCAATTCAGGCACCCACCAGCTGTGAATTACATCGCCAGCAGTCACAAGGAAACGTACTTTCGTGTCGGCCGGAATGACAAGAGGCGCATCCACTTCCAACAGGTAGTGCTCACCCTTCTCTTCTTCGTTACGAATTTGAGCAGCAGGCGTTGATAGACTGGAGAAGAAGCTGACCTCTTGACCAAGATATTCGTACTTCCACTTCCACTGATAGCCCGTCACCAAGATGTCAATTTCCGCATCATCGGTGTCATATATCTTTTTCAGCGTAGTCGTTGCAGGAATCGCCATACCAATCAAGATAAGTGCCGGAATCACGGTCCAGATAAGCTCTAAGGTTATGCTTTCATGGAAGTGGGACGCTTTAGCACCACGGGATTTTCTGTGAAGGTACATGCTGATGAACATCGCGCCAAACACGAGAACGCCAATGATGCAGCATATATAAAAAATAAGCATGTGAAGCCCAAAGACTTCTTTACTTACTGAGGTCACGCCCTCGGTCATATTGAACTGCAATTCGTCCGCAAAACCTATCGCCGACAAAAGCATAAGACTTGTGGCAAAAAGCAGAGCGAGCGACCGCTTGCAAGTTATTAACATCGCCCTTTCTCCATAGTGTTAATGTATAAAAGCATGTTGTTATGATGTGGTAGATAGCCCAAAGGCTTCCCCATTTTTGTTCTATACGAGCCCTTCGCCATAAGTGTGTCGTTATCGAAAAACGGAAAATAGATTATTTATTAATCTATTTTCTGCTTCATGATGTGGCAAAATGTCGCAGGCGGGGATTATAACGGCACAAATGCCCGAAAAGTAAGGGCTTATTGAATCCATTATTGATTTTTATGGTTTTTTTAACCCCTAGCGAGCAGATTATAGCCTTCATTTTTGTCTTGGGGGCTCTAAGCCTTACTTCCCAGCGAAAACCTCAAACCTATTACCCTGGCCTTAATTAAGAACTTCAGAATTCATGCGCACACATATTCAAGGCTTCGGGTCACTGCCGCACAAACAAGCCTGGCTGCTCGCCTGGCCGATGATCCTATCTAACATTTCGGTGCCACTGATGGGGCTGGCCGATACCGCCATGCTCGGACATCTAGACAACCCCATCTACCTGGGGGCAGTAGCTATTGGTAGCAACATCATCGCCCTTCTATATTGGATGTTCAGTTTTTTACGCATGGGCACGACCAGTGTCACCGCTCAGGCGATGGGCGCTAAACAACCTCAGCTCGCCACATTGCACCTTTTACAAAGTGGATTTCTTGGCCTTGTCTTTGGCTTATTACTCGTAGCAGTGCAGGCCATCGCCATACCCTTCGCGATTTGGCTCATAGCGCCAGATGAGGCACTACGCTCGCTCGCATCCGACTATTGCAATATCCGCATATATTCCGCACCCGCGGTACTTATTACCTACGCTGCTATTGGCTGGCTCGTCGGGCTCGGCAAAACCAAGCTTCCGCTCATTATCATAGCGTCCTCCAACCTTTTGAATATTGGGCTCGACTATCTATTTATTGTGCACTGGCAGTGGGATGTTAAAGGCGCGGCTTACGCCACCTTAATCGCGGAATACACCGGATGCATCACCGGTCTGTTGTTCGCCGCCTATCTATGTATTTCACGTAGCTGGCCCATTCCCCGCTCGCTTGATCTGCGCCTTTTAAAGGAAAGCCTACACCTGAGTGCCGATCTGTTTTTTCGAACTCTCGCCATTTTACTCGTGATCAACTTTTTCAACGCGCAAAGCGCCCACTATGGCAATGCGGTGCTCGCGGCCAACGCTATTCTCTTCCAGGGGATGTTATTCGCAGCCTTTTTCTTAGATGGATATGCCCTTGCAGGGGAAACCCTTACCGCTAACGCAATCGGCTCACGAGATATTCACCGCTTCCACCGCGCCAGTGCGGTAACCGGCGTCAGCGCGCTCCTGATCGCCGCAATTCTCACGCTCGGCTTTTTGGCTTGCGGCGAACACCTTATTAGGCTTCTAACGGATATTACCGAAGTCTCCAATACAGCCATACAATATTTGCCCTGGCTGATATTGATTCCCCTCGCCAGCGTAGGCGCCTATGCATTCGACGGCATATTTATTGGTGCGGGACACACGCGCACCATGCGCAACACCATGATCTTTTCAGTCATCGGTATTTTCTTTCCCGCTTGGTGGGCCTTTCAGTGCTGGGGAAATCATGGCCTGTGGTTTGCCTTTATACTTTTTAATATTTCACGCGGCATTACCCTCGCCTATGCTTATTACCGGATTAGCAAGCGCCAACTTTGGTGATTTCCAATATAAGAACGGCACACCTTAGGCTAATGTTTTCTATCGCCTTGTATTTACTCAAATATGGATTATTTTGAAGAACATGGGTGGCACTTAATGGCTCTTTGAGCGATCCCACATTACGCCACCCTCTGAAGTCGAACGCCGCCATCACCTTAGATGGTTTTATTTATATGCGGCATCGGTACCAGCAGTTTCGGTATAAGTAAGTAGGAAAAACGTTGAGCATTCGAGACACGATTAAAATCGCCAAACAGGATGAAGACACCCGCCACAATTTTGAGAAATTTCTTTCTACAAAAGTCCCGACGCTCCACCGCAATATTTCGCTACCCTCGGAAGACAAACAACGTTCTCTGTTTGATTTTTTAAATCGCTATGTCGAACATGTACCTAACATGATCGAAGCCTTAAGGCAGCTCACTAAGAATATAGAGAGCTACGAATTCGCTGAACCAATTCTAGAAGTGATTGAAGGCTATTTTTTAGCGCCGCCAGAATTTATTGCTTGCCGGCATCACGGCTTACACGCCCTTATCGACGAAGCTTATCTCGCCCATCGATTAATCGAAGAGGTGAACGACAGAATGATGTTGATATCCGGCGTACCTTTAGCCCCCATGGACATGACCATATCCAATTTGATCGTACATGACATACTTGGGGAAGAATTTGCCAACGAACTTGATTGCGCCGTTAGCTACAACGTTGACATGTTATTTAATAGCCAAAAACTTTCTCAGAATTTGGCTTTTCAACGCTACGTGGAGTTTCATCGGCGCAACGGCTGGCAAGATGATTTAGAAGAGTGGCCCTGTCTTGCCGGAGATTCAACAATCTTTTTGATTTTTGATCATGCGGCGATGAAGCCAACCTTACATTAATTACTCTCTCTTGAGAGAACTCGGCATAAGCTTCACAACCTGCGTTTCCGAGTCAATATCTTCTTCTGTTTTATTCACGCGTGTGGTCAGCTCTTGAGATTGAGACTTAAACACCATCTTGTCTTTAAACCCACAATCCACACACTCTCGATATTCGTCTCCGTCTATCGTGTAAGTCATCAACACGTCTTGCTCTGCACACTTTGGGCAAACCGCGCCTGCAATAAAGCGTTTTTTAACATCACTCATACTGTCAACCCCGAATGTCGCATTAACGGTTCTGGGCTTGGCGCACGGCCACGGAAGCTAGTAAATAATTCCAGCGCACTTTGAGACCCGCCTTTTTCCAAAATTTCAGTTAAAAATCGCTGACCGGTTTCCGCATTAAATACGCCTTCTTCTTCAAAGGCAGAGAACGCATCAGCAGAGAGCACTTCCGCCCACTTATAGCTGTAATAGCCAGCAGCATATCCACCGGCAAAAATATGGGAAAAGCCGTTTTGAAACTTATTAATAGAAGGTGGAATCAACACTGCTACCTTTTCTCGGACCTCATCAAGCAAAGCCTGAACACCAGGAAAATCAGAATCACCAAATTCCATATGTAAGCGCAAATCAAACAAAGCAAACTCTATCTGCCGCAACATCTGCATGGCTGATTGGAAATTTTTAGCTGCCAACATGTTACTCAGCATTTCTTCTGGCAGTGCATCACCACTTTCAAAATGCTCAGAAATAAATGACAACACTTCTGGCTGCCAACAAAAATTTTCCATAAACTGACTCGGCAACTCCACCGCATCCCATTCTACGCCGGAAATCCCACTTACCGCGGCGACGTTAATTTTGGTCAGCATATGATGCAAGCCGTGACCAAACTCATGAAACAAAGTGGTTACCTCGTTGTGTGTCAACAATGAAGGCTTACCATCAACCGGAGCGTTGAAATTACACACCAAAAAGGCCACTGGCAATTGCTGCTCACCATTATTTATACGACGGTCTCTGCAATCAGCCATCCAGGCGCCACCGCGCTTTTTCGCGCGAGCAAAAAGATCTAAATAGAAGCTCGCAATCTTGTTGCCATCTTTAAAGATTTCGTAGAAGCTAGCGTCTTTATGCCAGACTTCTGCCTTGGCTTCTCGCACATCAATACCATAGAGCTTTTCCACAAGTTTAAACATACCTGATTTAACTGTCGTTAGAGGAAAATAGGGACGTAACAACTCTTGTGAAACATTGTATTTTTTTAGCTTAAGCTGCTCAGAAAAATAGGGGATATCCCAAGCATTAATTTCGCTTACAGAAAATTCATTTTTTGCGAACGCTTTAAGCTCTTCTATTTCCTTATCGGCAAAAGGACGTGTCTTTTCAGCGAGCTCCGAAAGAAATGTCACCACTTCTTCTGGAGAGTTGGCCATTTTTTTTGCGAGTGATACTTCCGCATAATTGTTATAGCCAAGCAAGCCCGCCAACTTTTGGCGCAAGGCTAAAATTTCGGTAATGATATCGGTGTTATCCCATTGGCCAGCGGTGGGCCCTTCTTGCGATGCACGGGTACAGTAAGCTTCATACATCACTTTGCGCAGCGCCTCATTTTCGGATTGAGACATGATGGTGAAATAGACAGGCAAATCTAATGTGAACACATAGCCCGACAAGCCTTTATCTTTAGCGGCTTTTTTTGCCCCCTCCACAATAAAGTCCGGCAAGCCCGCCAAAGCATCCGACGGATCACTGCCCTCAGCTACATCAAGGTGATAGCTCCAACCATTTGTCGCATCTAATACGTTATTTGAAAATGTGGTAGTTAAGCGAGACAACTCTGATTTAATTTTCTTAAACGACTCTTTCGCCTCACCTTCCAGCGCGACACCCGACAATTTAAAATTTCGCACCGCATTTGATATTGTCTTTTTTTGCGGCTGGCTCAAGCTTTCAAACTGTGAAGATGACAACAGACCTTCATAAGCCTCATATAAATCACGATTCTGCCCGACTTCTGTGTAGTAATCGGTGAGCAAACCCTCCGCTTCTTCGTAGGCCTCCCGCAACGCATCTGAATTTAACACCCCATTTAAGTGAGAAACGGGGGACCATGCTTGCCCCATCTTATCTTCACGAGACTCAATAGGTTCCGCGAGGGTCTCCCAGGTAAACGCGCCATTTTCAGAGAGCTGTTCCTGCAACCCTTGCCTGGCCTCTTCTATCAATGCGGTTATGGCTGGAACAACATCCTCTGCCTTAATTCGATTAAAGGGGGGCAGCGTGTGCGCTTCCAAAAGTGGATTAGTCATTCTTAGGGGCCTCAAAATTAGGTAGAATCTCGGTCTCGGTGGGCATCACTCACATTTAGAAGAGCCCTGCGCCTTTTGGCGCACCGCCAACCTTACAATTATTACCCATATTTGGAGCTTAATGTGTCCGATTACAAGTCTGTCCGTCCTTACAAAGGCACAACCCCTACATTTGGCGAGCGTGTGTTCGTCGATGAATCCGCCGTAGTCATAGGTAATACCACCCTTGGGGACGACGTCTCCGTGTGGCCTTGCGCTGTAGTTCGCGGCGATATGCACAACATTACGATTGGCGCGCGCACCAGCGTGCAAGACAACGCCGTCCTACATATCACCCATTCCAGTGATTTCAACCCAGATGGCTGGGCACTCACCATTGGTGAAGATGTCACCATTGGCCACGGCGCGTGTTTGCACGGCTGCACTGTTGGCAACCGTGTGTTGATCGGTATCGGCTCAACCATTCTCGATGGCGCAATAGTGGAAGATGACGTCGTCATCGCCGCGGGCACCTTAGTCCCTCCAGGAAAAACACTTGAGAGCGGCTATATGTATGTGGGCAGCCCATGCAAACAAGCGCGGCCATTAAAGGATTCCGAGCGTAAGTTTTTTACCTATTCAGCGATGAACTACGTGAAACTTAAAGACGAATATTTAGCGGAAGAATAAAAATGCTCTTCTTCTGCGATACAACTCAAAACCGTCGTGTCGCAGCCTTATGCGCGTTTATCTCTGCCCTTCAAATTAATTACCCTGGTGTAACTCGTGGAAAAACTCCAAATCCTTAACCTTGAACTCCATAACTGGACATTCAATGATTTTCTAGAGCAACTCGAAGAAGGGGTTGTGGTTACACCCAATATCGATCATTTCGTTAAACTGCAAAAAGACCGCGCGTTTTATGATTGCTATGTGCAGTCTGAGCATATTGTGTGTGATAGCCGAGTGATCCAATTACTCAGTAAAATATTACTGCCAGGTAAAGGCGTGACCGAACAAATCGCAGGGTCCGACCTTTTCCCAGCTTATTGCCAGCACCATAAAGACAATACTGATACCGTGAAGGTGTTTTTATTAGGCGGCACAGAAAAATCCGTGCAGCGTGCCAAAGACAACCTGAATGATAGCGCCGGCTCCCCAGTTGTTGTCGCGGGCTACTCGCCTCCTTTCGGTTTTGAAAAAGATGATGCCGAGCTCGAAAAAATCATTTCAATGATTAACGATTCTGGTGCAACCGCCTTAGCCGTCGGGGTGGGTGCACCTAAACAAGAATTTTGGATATACGCGAACAAAGACAAACTGCCAGGGGTAAAATTATTTTTTGCTATCGGTGCCACCATCGATTTTCAAGCCGGCGAAGTAAAACGTGCGCCACGCTGGATGGTTAAGTTTGGCGTTGAATGGCTATATCGCCTACTACAAGAACCTGGACGATTGGCAAAGCGGTATCTAGTAGATGACCTACCTTTTTTATGGCTTTTGGTGAAACAGCGCTTAGGCTTATACAAAAACCCCTGGCAATAGCATCACTACATAACATGTGAACAAATTAAACCCGACACGAAAGTATCGTTTATATCGATAAAATAATCGCAACAAACGCTTTCATCACACGTTAATTATTTTATAAAAATCGGATTTGAGCACTATTGTGTTCTTTTTCTTGCTCAATCGATTACCCTTTCTAAAACTTTTTTTATTGGCACCGCCTCACTAAAAAGTTGCTAAGTAGGCGCTTCCTTACCCAGCCGCTATCGGCACCAGTGGACACCTAAAAACCTTTAAGCCAGCGGTGTCGAAAAAATATACGCTATAGATTATTTTTTTTACGAATTGTTTGTTTTTTGAGTGGCGCAAAAATAACCATTACTATATATTGCGCCACATTCTGGTAGGCAAAAATAGTTTGTGAAGGATCACGCTGTAGCTGTATTGAGGTCCCAAATCATGCTGAAAGTCATCGACAATCATATTCCACCCACACCAACGCAAAACGCACTTATCGCTCAAAACGACCAGCGGTTAAGCACTTATGCGGATCTTATTCTTCATTATTTAAATAAGCTTGGCATTGATACTGTTTTTGGTGTCCCAGGCGGCGCCATTGAACCGCTTTTTAATTCTTTAGCGCGCAGTGAACGCGCAGGCGGTCCTAAACTGATTGTCGCACGTCACGAATGCGGCGCTGCTTTTATGGCAGACGGCTATTATCGAGAAACAGGCAAAATGGGCGTCGTATGCAGCACCACAGGCCCTGGCGCCACCAATTTGGTGACAGGTGTTGCTTCTGCTCATGCAGAAGAAATCCCCATGCTGGTTATTACGGCACAGACGCCATTACCAAAATTTGGCAAACGCGCACTACAAGAATCAAGCTGCACAGCCATTGATACTGTGGGCATTTTCCGCCATATCACCCACTTCAGCACGCTCGTCTCCCACCATGAGCAATTGGAAAGTAAACTTGTATCCGCCATTATGGCAGCACACAGAATCCCTAACGGCCCTGCACATATCAGCATTCCTGCCGATATTTTGCGAACACCAGCCACGATCAAGCCTGATATTCACAGCGATCTATTAATTCACGATTTTTCAATGTCAGATGACCATGCCATAGAACGCTTGTGCGAAAAACTCGGGCGTATCGATCGCTTGGTTATGTATATCGGCAACGGCGCAAGCTCGGCAAACAAACAAATCATGGAATTTATTGAACTCACCGGTGCAGCATTTGTCACTGGCCCCATGGGGAAAAGCTGGGTCGATGAACAACACCCTCAATATCACGGCGTATACGGTTTCGCTGGCCATGAAAGCGCTCGGAATTTATTACAAGGCGACAATGTAGACCTCATCATCGCCGTCGGTACCGCCCTCGGCGAACTCGGCACGGGTGGGTGGACAGACGAGCTCCTGAATACCAAGCTCGTACACATCGATTCTTCCATTGAACACTTCACACGTTCACCAATGGCAAACCTGCATGTGTTCGGTAATATCGACGCTATTTTCAATCGTCTGTTAGTCAATATTCATGAAGCGATTAAATGGGGAAAACGTTGGCAGACTATACCAGGCTCCACCAACGGCCTTAAAAACCTTACCGGTGGTTATGCCACACTTCTCGAACCAGAAAAATGCTTGTCCAATGAAAGCCCCGTTAAACCACAACGCCTGATGCATCACCTGTCCACTGAACTACCCAGCGACGTGCGCGTGTACATCGATGCAGGAAACGGCTGGTCTTGGGCTACCCATTATCTTAACCGTAAAAATAATAGGGGTTTTTACCGTATTGCGATGGCCTTTGGCTCAATGGGCTGGTCTATTGGCTCAGCCATTGGGGCGGCGATAGGCAACCCTGAAGCGCCCACCCTCTGTATTGTGGGAGATGGCTCGTATCTCATGAGCGCACAAGAAATTACCGTCGCTCAACAACATAATCTGCCCGTTGTGTTTCTTATACTAAACGATGCCGCCATGGGCATGGTCATGCACGGGCAGCAACTCGGAAAACAAGAATCTATAGGCTGGGAGCTCAACGACATCAACTATGCCACCATGGCTTCCGCAATGGGCATCAACAACATACTGATAGAGCATCCCGCACAACTAGACGAGATAGATTGGTCATCACTCTTTTCATCACGTGGCCCTACCTTGATTGACGTGCGGATTGATCGGAATGAAATACCACCAATGGGCGACCGTGTAAAAGGCCTCAATCACAATGATTCTGCAACGCCAGGTGGATAGTAGTTTTAACGAAACAACAAAGCGCTCAACGACAGAAAATTCGATACGGCAAAAATCCGCTATACTAATTTAAGAAAAACGTAAAAAATAAATCGCACTGGCCCAGCGTGAAAATGGAACAAATCTTTCCTGTGATCTAAGATGAACAGGGGAGATATCCACGTGCAGCCGAAAAAAAGCGACATAGAATTAAATTTGTCCATCGTAAACATTCTCGTTGTTAGCCATGATAACAACGTGCAAAGCAAGGTCCGAGAGGGTATCCACGCCTCGCCCCTTGCGCACCTGACGTTTGCAAACACAGCGAAGCAAGCCCTCACTATCTTAAGAACAACCCCCATAGACATGCTGCTTGGCGACGTCGATACGCCCGATTTAGATGGCTGGCGACTTTCTCGCCTGGTCCGCTCCGGTATTTTAAAATGCCCCACCGATATTCCTATTATTATGGTGTCCTCCACCTGGTGCGAGCGCATTGCAGAAGTTACCGCGCGCGAATACGGTATCAACCATGTGCTTCCCCTGGAACGCATAGGCCGCATATCCGATATCATCAATGATTACCATGTTAAGAAAACATCCAGCCTTCCCAAAATCAGATTACTTGTCGTAGAAGACCAAAGCGACACCTCTGACCTCATTAGGCGCGTATTAGGTAAAAGCTTCGACATCGACATCGCCGATGACGGTGAAAAAGGTTTACAACTTTGGCGAGAGGGTAGGCACGAGCTCGTATTACTGGACGTCATGCTGCCTAAATTATCTGGTAAAGATGTACTCGTTGAAATCATGAACGAAAACCCCGACCAAGCCGTGGTAATCATGACCGCCCACGCGTCGATAGATCAAGCTGAAGAACTCATGCTTAGCGGCGCAGTTGATTTTATTTCAAAACCGTTTCGCGCAGAACAACTGCGAAAAGTCTGTAATATTGCCTCGCTCCGAGAAGACTATCTCGTCAGTAACGCACAATTTGCAGACCGCGTTCAGTCCCTTAAAGAACGGGAATCGGCATACAAAAACTTATACGAAAACCACCACCGATTGCTAGATGACTTGCAGTCGGTAGTAATGGAACTCGATAAACACCTCACCATTAAATTCCTCAATCGCACCTGGGAAATATTAATGGGCTTTAGTATTACTGAATCCTTGGGGCGACCGCTCGACGCCTTTGTCGCCGAGGAGGAATTTGCCAAATATTCCCATTATAAAAAACAACTCACCGATACACTTAAAAATAAAAACAAACAATGTGAATTCGAACTCTGTTTAATCAACAAACAGAAACAGAAAATTTGGACACAACTCAAAATTAGCAGCTCTACCTCGGTGAACAGCCCAACGACTCTCACTATATGCCTGGACAATATCACTGAACGTAAACAAGCGCAGAACGAGCTTGAACATCTTGCCATGCACGATTCGCTCACAGGCTTATACAATCGCTATTACTTTGAGTCGTCTCTGGAGCAAATGGCAGAGGATGCGAAACGCTACAAACGCTCACACGCGCTCATATATATTGATCTCGATTATTTTAAAGTGATTAATGATACATTTGGGCACCATCGTGGAGACGAAGTCCTACGAGAAATCGCTCAACTACTCAATAAACGAGTAAATAACGTCGATTTACTATGTCGCCTAGGCGGCGATGAATTCGCGGTATTGATACACGACATCGATATAGACGACGCCAAAGCTTATGCCACCGATATCCAGACCACTATTGGTAATTGCAGTTTTGAGCTGCACGACCAGAGAATTCATTTAGGCTCTAGCATTGGGCTCGCCGCAATTAATGGACAGGCGGAAAATGCAGAAGAGTATTTGATGCAAGCCGACATCGCGCTTTATGTTGCGAAAGGCCGCGGTCGTAACTTAATACATTTATACGACCCGAATGACCAAGAAAGCGAAGAGATGCGCCTCAATATCAATTGGTCACAAAAAATTCGAGAAGGTATTTCAGACGATCGTATCGTTCTCTATTTTCAACCCGTATTTGATATCAGTAAGAATAGTATTTCCTACTACGAAGCCCTGGTACGGTATAAAGATGCAAACGGCCAGATCATCGGCCCACAAAATTTTATACCGGCGCTAGAAAATACTGGAGAAATGCAAATGCTGGATCGACGTATCATCGATCTCGCCATCTCAAGCCTAAAAGAACACCCTCAGCTAAAACATGTTGCGATCAATCTCTCGGCCCAAGCATTTAAAGACGAGAGCCTTGTTCCATCCATCGTAAATAGCCTGAAGAAAATGGAAGTAACCCCTGACAGACTCACATTTGAATTAACGGAAAGCGCCAGTTTGTTTAACCTAAGTATTACGCAACGCGTAATTTCTGAATTACATCAGCTGGGTTGCAGTTTTTCTGTCGACGATTTTGGCTCAGGATTTAGTAGCTTCTCATATCTGAAACAACTGCCCGCCGACTACATAAAGTTGGATGGCTCATTTATTCAAAACCTCCATAACGACGAAGTCGACCAAGCGCTTGTACGCTCCATTGTTCAAGTTATTCAAGCCCTTGGGAAAAAAGCAGTGGCAGAGTATGTGGAAAATGAAGAAATTCTTGTGATATTAAAATCAATGGGCATTGATTTTGTTCAGGGGTATCACATTGGACACCCGCTACCGGTTAGTAAATTATTTCTATCAAACAACGCCCCTAAACAATCGTAATCACTCAATAGATTTAGTACGCGTTTACACCCCCATCTACACACCACGTTGCTCCTGTTGTGTATGTCGAAGCAAGCTGCGAAGCGATCACTTCTGCAACCTCTTCAGCACGCCCAAACCGTCGCATCGGAATTGTTCCTTCTTGCTGAGCTTTAACTGCCGCTTGGGTGGCCTCATCAATACCTAACTTGGTGATAATCGGCGTATCAATCGCGCCTGGAGATACCGCATTTATACGAACACCAAAAGGCGCCAGCTCCAAAGAAAGGCTCTTTGTCGCTGCCTCTAAGGCTCCTTTTGTCGCTGCGTAAAGCGCCGCATTCGGTAACCCATTATTAACAACCGCCGAAGATACATTCGTTACAGCACCGCGTGTTTCTTTTAGCGCGGGTAAGAGGCCCTTAATTAAGTTAATAGGCCCCCGAACATTTATATTAAAAAATTCATCAAAATCTTGGTTTGTACATATGGAAAGCGGCATGAACCGCGCGATTGCAGCATTATTCACGAGCGCGTCTAATCGACGCCCGGCGAATCCAGCGATCAAGCTTTCAACCTGATCATTATCCCCCAAGTCAGCAACAACATACGCCACCTGAAGCTCCTGAGCAGCCTGCTCTACACGGCCAGCATCACGGCCACATATTGTGACTTCGTAACCTTGGCTTTTTAAAAGTTGGGCCGTTGCATACCCTATTCCGGAATTTCCTCCGGTGACTAGTGCTGATTTGGACATTACTACCTCTGACTTTATTCTATTAAAATTTTTAGCTAACTAGGAAGTTCACGATTATCTTTGCCCTGATAATCAATATCATCACACCGCAAAGGTAAAAATTCATCAGGTGGTTGATTGAACGTATCCAAATAGCACGCCGTGACACCACTGGCAACAAGCATCGCAAACATTTGATAAGCCTCTTGTGCGGTAAAGCCAAAGTCAGATAAAACAGCAGAAACATAACCATTGATATTCATGCCTTCATCGTATTCATCCATTAATATTTTTTCTATTTCATATGCTAACGTTAAATGTTCACCTTCAGAAATATTCAATGACTCTGCGACCGCCTCCATAACCTCTAAGCGCTCATCGCCCTTGGCAATTGGACGAATATACCCCACGATAAACGGCTTACCTCCTTTCGCAGTTGTTGTGCACCCAACAATATCTTTGGCAGACATACCATCTTTCGCACTTCGTAAAGCCTCCTGAATAAAAGAGACGCCCTCTAAAAGCGGAAACACGCCATACGCTCTCGAATCCGTCGCTAACGCCCCCATAGCGGTTCCTGCCAACACTGACGTTCTTGCAACACCCGATAACGCGCCTATTTGATTACACCAGATTCTCGGATCAGGCCAACTTAAACAACCGTATACGGCCTCCATCCAATCAGCGAAAGAGCGATCAACCATTTTCCCTGTTGCATTCAGAATTAGAATTTGAAAATAGCTTTTCTTGCCAACCAGCTCATCCAACATTGAATATCCATGGCTGTACACACCTGTACCTGGAAACCATCCGCCTGTGTGACTCGTGATTTTTCCTCTTTTTGAATTCAAACTGTTTATTTTTTGCTGAACGGTTTTGTTAATCATTTTTTTCTATCACGTAGTTATCATCGCTGATATAGGGCATTGCCGTTATCGGCTTATTACTCAATTCCAATCCATGAGCAACTACTCCTGGAGCAGAGATTAACTGGAAAAGTGCCACTCCGGATCGAGGCTGAAAGCCTAGGTCAGAAAATATCGCGGAAGCCACCCCTTGAATCATCCAACCATATCCTACTTGATTCAGATGTTTTGATAATTCACACCCCCACCGGAGAGCGCTCTTCTCTTCGGAAAGATCACTTAGTTGACTTGAAAAATGTTCTGCAAGCTGATCAACGTCTCCATAAACTCTCCCAAACCCAGGAAGACTCTCAATCATTCCGTCCTCACAATTAAATGGGCCGCTCTTATGCGCCACCTCAAAAACCTCTTGGGCTGTTTTTTTGCTGTTTTTTCTAAAAAAACGCATAGCCTTCTCTATTTTCCCCCCACCCAGATAGTCACCGCCCAATAAAGAAGACCCAATTGGTAGGATATGCCCGACATTTGTCTTTCCAACACCCGCATTCATGGCCGCACGGGTTGCAGGATGACGAGGCCCAGGATTTATAAATAGAACCATCATTGTCTCAAGTAATTTTTTTTCTTGTATAGACGGAAGCTCTCCCCTAAACAATAAAAAGAACACATCAACGAATGACTTATTGTTTGCTAGCTCACGGATATCGTAGCCATGTAGATGCGCGCCCTTTGCAACATATGGGTTAGTATCACTAGGCACTTCCTTCCAAATACGCGTAGCTACGCGTTCAGAAAAATTTTCATCTCTACTTCGTACTTCGTCATGCTTGTGTTCTGTTGGCACAAATTGGACCTTAAGTTTGACTATTAATTAAATGAATAATGTAATTCCAACCACGCACTTCTGCCTTCAAGTAGATAATCTTCAGCAATTACGCCATTGCTAGGCTCCTTTGCATCTTTATCGAAAGCATTTCGCATAGCCACCACTAACCCCAATCCGGACGTGCCATGATCATACCTAAATGTTAGATCTAAAAGCGTATAGTCATCGATACTCGACCTTTCGTCACCTATTGCCCTCGCTCTATCTTCCACACGATTTAACAAGACATTAAAAGAAATTTCATCCACGATATCCCAGTTCAAATTCACTGTTGTTTGTTTTCCTGGGGCATCGGCAACCACACGACCGGTTTCTTCATCTTCTGGACGGCTCCACGAATAGCTCGATTTAATCCTCACATCAGGAGATATATCCCAATTTAATTCGAATTCGAATCCCTTTCCATTTTGATCCCGCGCATTTCGCGCGGTATTCGTTGTCTCTCCAGCATCAGGAAGAAATTCAATCATATCTTTTGCGCTATATTGATAAATACTTAACGCTGTATAGAGCGCCGAAGTAACCTCCACATTCACAACGAACTCAAAAGTATCAATTTCTTCTGGATCTAAATCGGAATTTCCAAGGGACACGGGATTATTTGCGTTAAATTGCTCAGAAAAGGAAGGCGCTCGGAACGCACCACCATAAAGTAATTTCGCTGTAATGCTGTCCCTTGCAGCCCAAACTAACGCCGCTCTAAAATTAGTCGCGCTACCAAAATCCGAATACCGATCATACCTAACCCCTGCAGTAAGATCCCAATCTGCAGCAAAACGCCACTCATTTTGAACCGTCAAATAATTAGTTGTTCTAGATGTATCTTTAACAAATACGAAGGGAGAGTCACTGACATTTGTTAGGGTTCCGTCGACCAAGCCTTCCGTCCCATCTATCACTCCTGGGCCAAAGTTTTTTTCCTCTCTGCTATCGAGTTCTTGATATCTAGTTCCAAATGAAAAACGCCAACGATGGCGGTCAAAACCCGTATAAATCGACGTGATGTCAAGAAGACGATCTTCAGTCGTTCCTCCCGGCCGCCCAATCAAACCCTCGCTAAAGAGTACCGCCCCAGCAGGCATAACAAAGTTGACATTGCCGTCACTACCGATAGGTACAATAGTACCGGCAGGTAATAAATTGAGCGTCGCTTGAGTTTCATAATGCAATAAACTAGAGCGAATCTGATGACTCCAATTTTCAAACGTATCTGTATCTTTATACGCCACCTCCATCTGGTACAAGTCATTTTCGTCGCCACCAGTGTTGTCTAGTGCTTGTGCTGCACCAGCCCCCAACCCTGAGTCGCTTGAGCGCCAATTCCAAAAACCCACAGACCAGTTACGGTGATTTAAATCAATATGAATGTTGGATACTTCATACCTTGTACTAAGCGAACCAGGAGCCAATGACGCTTCTGTTAATAGCGCCGCATCCAACCCAGACTGTAAATCTGCGCTAACTAGTCGCCCAGAATCGCCATTCCCACGCTGATAACTTAACTGAACGCCCAGCAACCACTCGCGCCACTCCTTCTTCGTCGATAACCATAGTTCTCGGTTACCAAATGATCCCGAGCGACCCCCTATATCCAACAGATCCATAGTCGACGAATCTTTTGTAATGACATTTATTACACCGGAATACGCGTCCGCGCCATATATTGCCGACCCTGGGCCGCGAATGACTTCAATTCTCTCAATATTTATAGCGGGATAACGAAATAACACAGGCCGCCCCCCCTGAACACTAAATTGCACCGGCACCCCATTCATTAACAGCAGTACATGAGGGTTAAACCCTGTATGAATACCTCGGATGGAATACACTGAATCCAATCGGCTTAATGATGAAAGAGATACATGCAACCCTGGCACAGTTTCCAAAACCTCATCCAGGCTCCGCGCACCCATCGCGCTAATATCTTGTGCCGTGATAACTGTAGCGGTTGCTGGAGCACGGTCTAATGGCGTGCTATTACCCGTCGCGGTGGTAATTTCTACTTTACTCAATTGGGACAATGACAAATCGTAAAAATCGTCGCGATGTGATCCATCAGCCGCCAAGACAGCAGTAGAAAGAAACACTAAAAGAGCAAGACAGAGAAAAACGATACTTTTTTTAGAATGAGATGCCATAAGATACACGTCACCAATGTGAATAAATGATTATACCGTCGTCCTTTGGTATCCAGCTATTAACACGTTAAACGGTTTAATTCAGAAAATAGGCTTGCACCACAATCCCGCGCAATTATTGATCAACTTATTTTTTATGGGCGGAGGGCGCTAAACTAAAAGATAGTTCACACAATAAGTTAAGCAAATTTTAATAAAGAAGAATCGGTGTTTTTCTGTAAAAACCGATATAGTAAGGTGGATATGGTCGGTATATTCATGGCCATCTCGTCGCTATAAAATCCTGTCCTAAAAAGATAGAAAGTTAGCACCTCAAAAGTTCAACATTCTCAACCCAGGGTGTTTGGGATAACGACTTCGCAACAATCGTAAATATCTCGCATACCGCACTGTTATCACACGCATTGGAATCACAAGCGGTAAGACAACTCAAACCAAAGCCCTCGACCTTCTAATGGATAGTCCCCTTCAATGCTTCCACTACTTGGTTCATATGTCTTATCGTTAGTAATGTTTTTTATTTTGAAAGACAGATCCATTCGGTCAAACATATTTTTCTTACTCAAGGAAAAATTCGTAAGCATATAATCATCGATTTCGGGCCTAGTATCCGTGACACGCCTATGCCTCCCTCCTACCCAGTACGCATCCATATGAACAAACAAGTTTTGTGCAATTTCCCAGCTGCTCCCAAGAGATGATTGCCGTGTGGGCGCATCCACAATATTGCGACCGGTATCGCTATCGGTCGCTCGGCTCCACGAATACTCACCATTTACTCGAACAGCCCTAGAAGGCCGCCACAAAAACTCCCATTCAAACCCCTTTCCATTTTGGTCTCTCGTATTTTTGGCCGTATTGCTACTTTCAATCGCCCCATCAGGAACAAATTCAATCAGATCCTGAGCCTTATAGAAAAATAGATTTAGAGTTGTCCTCAGCGTCTCTGATAACCGCAGCGTTGCCGCTAACTCATACGTATCGATAACTTCAGGGTCAAGATCAGTATTTCCAACAGCAACAGGATTATTCTTATATGACAACTCTCCAAATGATGGCGCTCTAAACGCGCTGCCATACAGGAACTTTGTCGTTAATCTTTCACTTTTATCCCATACCAGCGCTAGTCTAGGATTGACGGTATTTCCAAAGTCAGAATAATCATCATATCTAACCCCAGCCGTTAGTTCCCATTCTTGCAAAAAACTCCACTCACTTTGCAAAGAAAAATATGTGATACGCCTAGATAAATTGTCAGCAAACGCATGGCTTGTATCGGTAACGTCTGTTAGCTGGCCATCGACAACAGGTTGATAGCCATCAATGACCCCTGGACCGAAATTTTTCTGCTCATTAACAGCAATTTGTTGATATCTTGCTCCCACTGCGATGCGTAATCGATGTGATCCGTCTCTCTGATAAACTGGCACTACCTCAAATTGCGAATCTTTCATCTTGGCACCAGGATTTCCAATAAGACCATCCGGAAACTCAACAAGTCCAACTGACTCCATAAAATTCACATTCCCATCTTCCCCAATAGGAACAATCGTACCAGGAGGTAACAAATTAAAGTTCGCTTTCAAATCATAGTTAAAATGACTGAGCTTAACCGCATACTCCCAATTGTTATAAAACGCTCCGCCAGAATACCTGAGATCTACTAGATCGAGACGACTATCGTCATGACCCTCTAAATCTAAAGCCTGCGCTCCACCAGCGCCAACACCTACGTCCTCTGACTTCCAAAACCAATAGTTCATTCGCCAATTTTGCCTACTCACAGTCAAATGTAGGTCAATTATTTCTTTTCTCGTTGATAAATATGCAGGCGCAGTTGACGCGTTCGTTCCGACAATCTCATCTAATTTCGTCTGTAAATCGGAATCAACTAACCGCCCCTTATCACCCTCAGTTTTTTGGTATGCCGAATCAAATAAAAAATTCCATTTATCTTTTCTATGCTCGCCATGTATCCATACCCTTTTGCTACCAAACGAACCAACCTCGCCCCCAACCTCAGCGATAGACCCTGTCGCCACTTCTTTCGTTATGATGTTTATCACACCTGAGTATGCATCTGCACCGTAAATGGCCGACCCAGGGCCGCGTACGACCTCAATTTTTTCAATTGAATTCAGCGAAACTTGAAGCCCCGCAGGCCTTGACCCCACAAGGCTATATTGAACAGGAACACTATTTATTAAAAGTAAGACGTGTGGATTAAACGCCGTGTGGATACCTCGTATAGAATATACCGGATCCACTCTATCTAAAGCAGAAAGCGATACATGAAGACCAGGGACATTCTGAAGCGCTTCTTCTACGTCTCGTATGCCCAATAACTTAATTTCGTCAGCAGTAATAACCGTAGCGATTGCCGGGGCGGTTCTCAAAGGTTTATTAAGTCCCGAAGCCGTGACAAGAAGCTCCTCTTCCAAATTTATCTTATCGAAAAAATTATCAAGATTTGGAACTCGAGGCCTAAAACTGGCAAGCCTGTAGAGCACAATACTTTTACGCATCGCGCTATATCTGTAACCAAAAGGGGACCCTGACAAGATCAATTTCAACCCCTGCTCTGCCGAATAATTCCCATACAAAGGACTAGACCTAAACGCTGCAAGCGCTTCAACATCAGATATCAATGATACTTCAGACTGCACCGCGTACTCGAGAAGCGCCTTATCTAGCCGCTGAGCAGGCAGGTCAAAGTGAATCTCAGTGGGAGAAAATGATGGCGAAGAATGAATATCCTGAGCCAACAACGGGCCAGAATAAAAGGTAGCAATAAGAAATATTGCCAAAAAGACTTTCACGAAATAGCGCTCTTGAACGGGGTGCCGTATTAACATTACACACCTGCAGACATCCCTAAAGCGGTGTTTTATTCGTTTAAAAAGAAACACCATTAATCCAAACCTGGTGATTTACCCCTATCGCTAGTGAGACCCAGCAATCGGCAGCGGGATTATAACCGTAAATGCCGCGCCTTTGCGTTCCTTACTTTCTACCGAAACCTTCCCTCCCATCAACTCAGTAAATTGTTTTACTATTGCCAAGCCTAACCCCGTGCCCTGGTATTTTCGTGTTGTGGAACTGTCCGCTTGCTTAAACTGATCAAAGATATTCGCTTGCTGTTCGGTATTCATCCCCACGCCAGAATCTTTCACTATGATAATAATGCGCTCTCGCTCAATCGACGCGCGAATATCGATTTCACCGTTTTCAGTAAATTTTGTTGCGTTGCTGAGAAGGTTAATCATGATATGAAGAAGTTTTTCGGCATCTGCAAACACTTCGCTTTTACCTTCATTAACGGCAACACGAAGTTTGTTGCCATTTTTATCAAGCAAAGGCTTAACGCTATTTACCGCCTCGTCAACCAAGACCTTTAAGCGAATCGAAGATAATTTTAGTTCCATCTGACCCGATTCAACCTTAGCCATATCCAAAACACTGTTGATAAGTCGTAGTAAACGTTCACTGTTAGCAATGACGCGATCCAAGTCATCAATAAAATCATCCTCGCCCGTCATTCGCAGCTCTTCTAGCACGACATCGGTATAACCAATAATCGCTTGTAGTGGTGTACGCAACTCGTGTGTCATGAGTGACAGAAAATCACTCTTAGCCTGACTCGCTTCTTCCGCCTTACGTTTTGCGATGGTCAACCGGTCCTGCGCCAGCTGAAGGTCTCGACCATGATCCGCCAAACGTTTGTTATCACGCTTTTTGACCCAAAACGCAGCAAACGCGGTAAATATCAGCATTACGGCCAAGAGAATAATCACCTTGAAATACTTAAGGGCTGTTTGCTGGCTACTTACGGTTTCATCTAACTCAGAAATCTCACCACGTTGGGCGGTGATTTGGGTCTCTTGTGCGGCGATTTTATTGTTCAGACCATCAAGTTTTTGCTCGCGCGCGCGGATATCCGATTGAATTCTTTTTAGGTTTTTTTGACTTAGCGCCATTTCTTTTTTTTGAGCCTGTAACGCTATTCGGCCATCCGCCGCCTCTTTTCGGCTTGTCGTTAACTGGCCTACCTGTTCACGAATTTTTTCCGTTTGCTGCTCGATTACCACACGGCTACTTTCAATGCTTTTTCCCAGCTCAGTGAGTTGCTGCTCCATTTTGAAGTTTACGTCTTCTTGAATCCGGATTTTTTTTGCCAAGCCCTCTAAAACAGCTTCGCGCGACGCCAGTTGCTTCTGCATCTCAACCAGTGATGCTTGGCCTTCCCTGTACAGTTTAGCGACATCAATCTCAGTGCCGCCATTCAATATAAGCTCTGGCAGAGGGGTAAGGCCTTGATTCAATATGTTGGAGGTATTTACTTCAAAACCTAGTCGTCGACCTTCAATGCTGAGCAGGTTAATCATTGCCATTTGTTGCCGACTCATTTCTTCTGTCACCAAAAGCACAGGGGCATCTTTGATCACACTATAAATGCTATTTATTGTCGATATGCCCACTTGCTCAGTAAAGACAATATGATAATTTGATAACGACTTTAATGTGTTTGCACGCACTACGCGCACTGGCTTTCCACGGACTCGAAATTTTTGATCGAGATAAAAGAGCGCTTCTTCCATCGCTGCACTATCAACTCGGTACAACGCGATCGTAAAATCCGTCATCTTGGATTCATCAGGCCACTCAATATTTTTTGCAAAATTATAGATATAGGATGCGGTGATTTGTTCTTTGCTCACTTGCGCTAAAGAGGGGTGAGCAAAGAATAAAAGAGCGAAACCGAAAATACTAAACGGCGTGCTAAAACGAGTGCGAACGCACGTTAAGTGAACGCCGAGAATACAAACTGCCCACTTGAGAACAGCATCTCTAAAACGGGATCCCACCACACATAACCTTGTTATATTATTATTTTTAGACTGACTTTTTAATAAAATAAATAGATGACTAGTACGCTTTTCCCGTCACCAAGGCCAACGGCGTTAAAAATAGGATTTTAATATCCAAAAACGGCGACCAATTACTGATATATTCCAAATCCACCTCAACACGCCGGCGCATCAAATCCACAGTCTCTGTTTCTCCGCGTAGACCCCGTATCTGGGCTAAGCCCGTCATGCCAGGCTTAATTCTGTGCCGCGCGAGATATGCTCGCACCTTATCAGAATAGTAGTCATTGTGAGACTCCGCATGGGGGCGAGGACCAACAAGTGACATGCTCCCCTCCAACACGTTAAATAATTGAGGCAATTCGTCGATCGACGTCTTCCGCATAAACGCACCAAGGCGGGTAATTCTTGAATCGCCGATTGTTGCTTGTTTCACGATTTTGTCGGGCTGGTGCACGAACATACTTCGAAATTTATACACGTGGAACTTCTTACCGTCCCAACCATCGCGACGCTGTTTGAATATAATCGGCCCAGGGGAGGTCAATTTCACTGCTAGAGCGAAAAACGCCAGGATGGGGCTCAGTATCAAGATAACCAGCAAGGCAACACTTTTATCCATGGCACTCTTAATGAAAGCTGGCCCGCCTGCCATAAGCGGCGTTTCATTAAGGTTCATCAAAGGAACACCGGCGACTTCACGCACGCTATGATTAAGTAATTCGAACTCAAAAATATCCGGCGCCCACACAAGGTCGATATTGCTGTCGACCAAGGTATCCTGAATCGTTTTAATGTGGCGGTTTAGGTCAAAAGGGAGGGCTACGTAAACTCGCCGAATCTTATGTCGCTCAATAATATCTAACAGCTCTTGGTCTGTACCCAGCAACGGAGGCTTCTCCATGAGCCATTCATTTTGTTGATCATCGCCATAATTGACCACGCCCACAATTTTATCGTTGAGCCAGATATTATTGGAAATACTTTTTGCGAGATGCCGTGCGACCGACCCAGTCCCCACGATGATAGAGGGAATGCGCTGCCGAAACTTAAGTCGATAAATCTGATAAGCCTCATACGTCAGCAAGAACACCAAGGCCTGTAGTAAAAAAGCAAAAAAGGCCCAGTACACGATTAGCTGACGAGAATATGATTCCGAGGTCTTTGTAAGATAGGCAACCCATGCGAGTATAATAACCACCACGCCCCAAGCACGGGCCAAGTGCTGTATACCGCCCAAAATACTATCGAAACGGCGGAACACACCAAACAAATGATAAGTGATCACCATTAATAAGACTGCGAAAACCAGCATCACGCGGTAGTGAACGGCCACTTCGCCCTCTTGCCACATAGTCAAACAGAAGAGAGAACCGACGACCGCAGCAATATTAAATATTTGCTGTACCCACTGTACGAGGGTGTCGTGATTTTGTAGTAGACGCTTACGACGGAAATTATGAGACTGGTGGAAGCTGGGCTCGGCCATCAATAACGATCTCGCAATAGGGTTTAAATCCGATATTCGGTCTTAGTTCGCGCGGACGCAACATTACACGAATAGCGAAATTCTCTCAATTTTAGTTGAGGGGCTAGCAGTTTGATGCGTTAAATTTTATAAAAGAGGGGGAATGGTCAGATTCCAATTTGAATGTTGACATCAGATTGACAATCAACATTCAAATGGAGAGGGGTTTAGTTTGACTTGCGACCTTTAAAAGTCCCCAAGAACAATAAAGCTGCACCACAAATACTAAGATAGATTGGCTCATCTATGGCAGGCACCAACCACTGTGCGCCATCGGCCGAAGCTGCTTGAGAAAACAAGCTTGCAACAATCAAAAAGTTTATGAAGAAAATCAGTTTAGCTTTCATGTTTCTAACCCAGTTTAAAAATCCTTATCAGTACACTTACTTATTTGCGTACTAACCTTAGCGATTACCCTATAAGCATAAGGTGTGCCAAACATAAGGTCCGCATAAAAAGAATTATCGCTCTCCAGCCAAAAAAATAATTATTCCTTATAAATCAGCAAGTTATCGTAAATAAATTTTCCTCTGGCCTGACAAAAAAAATTACAATTTAAGCTAAAAGGCGCCTGATGGAGAGATGCCAAGCCACACAAAGCTCGGCGTGTATAAAAGCCTGACACACTGCAACATAGGACTTGTCTCTCGCCATTTTTTACAATCGAGGCCATCAAATCAGGATTTACTTGAAGAAAGGTTAATTTACATACAGATCTAAGACAATTCAGCGGTAACACCCCTTTTTTATTTCAAAAACAAATTACAAATCCCCGCTAATATCCCGTTTAGTTGTAAATAAATTCGACTGGAACAGCCTATCCCAAGAAAAAAGTATTTCTAGCCTGTAAAAAAATATGAAATGTCGTATTCAGTGCCGTACAAACCTGCGTTGTGACGATTTTTTAAACACTGCGAAGAGAAAAGAGAGGGGGGAAGCCGTTTTAAGAGGAGTGAGAGATAAAAAGCTTTATCCCCGTGTCGCTATTCAAAGTTAAAGCTAAATATGAGGGCCGTTGTATCTACGGTCGCCGTTTCGTTCTCATCGGTGTCGCGCGCGTCTTGCTAAAGCTTTATCCCCGTGTCGCTATTCAAAGTTAAAGCTAAATATGAGGGCCGTTGTATCTACGGTCGCCGTTTCGTTCTCATCGGTGTCGCGCGCGTCTTGCTCGTGCTCAAACGAAATTTCGAACTGGCGGTTAACCCTATACAGCAATTCTAGGCGCCCCACGTCGCTACCAGAATCGATCAGGAGAGCAGCTGGGTCAGGGAACTTCGACTTTGATTGCCTATAGCTGAAGCGCCCCATAAGCTTGCGTGAAAATTGGTACCCCAGCGCCACATCAAAAAACGCTTCTTTTGTATCATTTATTTTGAAATTGAAGTGCTCGGTTTTTTCGGATCCAAGACTTGCTGTTAAGGTACAACGGGCACATAAAAACTCATATTCCCAGCTCACCCCCGCAGCCGTTCTCACAACCTGATCGCGCTCGTCTTGACCACCATCAAAAGACACTTCTTCAGCGAAGAAGCTATCATTCGCGTTACCCGTCGAGGTGTCACTGACAAGCTTGCTGACAAACACCTCGAAGGCATTACCAGCAACCTCGCTGTTTATAATAAATTCGAAGGTACTACTGCTATCTTTTTCGCCTTCCTCCGGCGTGATCTCGGAGTAACCAACCTCAATATTGTATGAAAATAGTCGCTGCTCGACAGTTAACTCAAGACTCCCGAATGTGAGGGCATAATCCGCTTCATCTGAAGTGTCGTAATCCACTTCCCGCGAGCCGATTGACAATTGTAATGCCGACAACGGCGAAATATTACGAAGGTACTGCAATTGAACATCGTCCCGAGTTGAACTGTTCGCCAGCGAATCTTCAAAATCAACCTGAGCAAAACTGTATGCGACCGCAACAGAATTCGCCTCGTTCAGACGCGCCCGCAGCAATGGCATAACCGTGCTAATTTGGCGCTCTTCACTATTACCTAAATCAATCACAACCGCATTGGGCTGACGTAAAACTCGACGAATTGAATGCTCGGCGGTGAACTGATAGAAACTATTGTCATTCCCCAGTACAAGAGAGGACTCCCCCACTCGAAAGGTGCCCTCTTGCTGGCTATCTTTATTAAATGCCGTTTCAGAATACTGATAATCAACATCGAACTCGGTCAGTTCGCTGCGCCACACAGATCTGAGTGAGGCACCGTATTCAGTTTGCGTCTCTCTCTCAGATAAAGGAGAAGCATCAGAGACACCAAAGGCATTATCGACCGATTTAGGGCTAAAAAATATTTCCGCTGAAAAATCATCACTGCCGCGACTGACCGTTTGCGCTGCACTGTTATGAGCAAGTCCCAAACATGCCAGAAAGGTGATCAAAGCACTTCCACAAAACGGCGACGATACATTCATACGCTAGGCCTTCAATCCAATGACACCAATGGTGAAATACACGATAAATACAAATGCACCCCACATAACCAAACCGAACACCGCTTTATGAAAAACACGTAAGGTTTTAGGTGAGTTATAGTGCGGAATCACCCCCAGTACAGCAATATCATCTGGCACTATCCTTTTTAAATGACGGCTCGTACGAATACGTGAGTCCGTCATAACAATCAACATAGCCAAACTAAACGGCAAACCAAAAGCCAATATAGGGCCCAAAATCAAAAACTCGATAAAACCCAAGCCACTATATGTTTGAGGTAAATTCGGCTTATCCAATACGACAAAAGAACCGGCGGTTTCTCGGTCTTTCCGTTGCGTGAGCATCGCTGTCTCCAATGCTTTTGATACTTCGTCCAAAGCGGCTTTCGCCAAATCGGATTCTTTTTCTAATTGCTGCAATGCTTGGACGTGGGATTGCCCTGCATTCGCTTTTTGCTTTTCTGAATGTTGTATTCGCACCAATGATGCCTGACGACTCAATAACGATTCTCTCTCCAGCTCTTCCAAAGTTAGCTGTTGCCGTAACTGCTCATACAAAGCATCGCTCACTCGTGAAGGCTTTGAGACCAATGGCAAGCGTTCCGTAATGCTTACCATCTCTACATTAATGTTATCGAGTTCTTGTTGTAACGATACAATCTCTGGCGCATTTGAAGAATATACATTCAAGTTGTCGGTAAGGGCTTCCGTGGTTTTTTTCTTTTGTGTTTCTAATTGCGCTATACGTGCAGCGCTTTCATGCAGAGCATCCTCCTTCGACAACCGTCGACGAATGCCCTCAATCTTGGCATCAACCGCCGCGATATTGACTTCGACATCCTGCAAAGCTTCTGTAATCGATTGCAACCGAGCTGAAGCGCCACTGGAAAACGTCGAGCCTGCGGTTAATTTATGCTCGGAAATCTGCTGCTGAAGTGACTGATATTGTGTTCGTAAGGCTATTTTTTTTTGCTGTAACTCACCAATGCGTAATTCAATATACTCATCATCTTTTTGTGGCTGTACTCGGTTAAGTAAGCCCTCAGTAATAATGGAAAGTGCTTTTTGCGCTTTGCTAGGCGAGTCACTTCGAAACTGCAAACGGACAACGTTATTATCATCGATCACTAATTGACTGTGATGCCTTAGATATGAAATTTTTGATTGTGACGTAGTTAATGCGCTGGGTAATAGTGGCCCCAATTGAACCACCATCTGCTCTTGAAACGAATAGGCATCGTAAATATTACTTAGTTGCTGTAGGTGGTTCGAGTACGCCGTCGCCTGTCGAGTCTGGAGCTGAGATTGAGACCGAGATATTGCACTATGCGACACATAAGACTCTTGCCAAAAATAACCAACAGCAATAACAGAAAGTAAAATAACCGACGCCAATACGTTATAGGCCGTTTTCGAGCGAAACATTTCGTGCAGGACTGCACGAATAAATTGTCTGATAATATTTTGATTATCCACGAACCGAGCTACCTGCGCTGATTATGTTTTATATTGAATAAGACGCGACATAGCCAGTAGTTAGAATAAACGCTCAGGAACCGTGACGATATCCGAGGGCGCTAAAGTATAATTGGTCGAAAGCTTGCCTTTGTTGAGAATATCATGAAGTTTGATCGCGTAGACTTTGACTTCCCCATTCACTTTTCGATAAAGCTTTGCACTGTTACTAGACGCATATTCAGTTGGGCCACCCGCTTCAAGCACGAGATCAAGTACCGTCATACCGTCTTTGTGAGGAATGGAACGAGGATTGCTCACGGCGCCGGTGACGCGAACACGTAGTAAATAATCAACGCTGCCTGCGCTCGTCACGATCACGTTCACTTGGGGGCTACGAATATAGGTTTTCAATCCTGCGGTAATATTTTCAGCTAATTGATTTGCAGAGACACCTTGGGCATTGATATCGCCCACCAGAGGTAAAGATATCTTTCCATCCGGACGAACAGGCACCGACATGGACAGCTCTTCATTTTTCCAAACGTTTACACGAAGCTCATCGCCCACACCAATTTTGTATTCCCCTAAGACGTTACCTTCCGATAACGGGGGCATCTCATTGACGACACCAGAATTACTACACGCTCCGAGAAAAAATAAAATCGCGAACCCAACAAGAACATTTTTCATAGTCTTTCCCCACATTAAACAAGGCCTGTTTTCACAGGCTATTTAGCATCATCACACATGCTATTAATATTTTTCCCAATTTAGACTGTCTGATATTGCTTAGACACCCATTCTTTATAGGAACCATCCATCACCGCAGACCACCATGACTGATTATCCAAATACCACTGAATGGTTTTTCGTATGCCGGTCTCAAAGGATTCATCGGGCTGATAACCCAATATATCATTCGCTTTTTTAGGGTCTATTGCATAACGGCGGTCGTGCCCAGGCCGATCTTTGACGTAGGTAATAAGTGATGCTGATTCAGCATTTTTTGCCGCAATGGCCTCAGGAAAACGCACGACTAAATCACTCGAATGTGAGAACTGCTCGTCCATTAACTGGCAAATCAATTTTACGATATCAATATTCGCCCACTCATTAATACCACCGATATTATAGGTTTCACCCACCTCACCCTTGCGTATCACTAAATCGATGCCTCTCGCATGATCTTCGACATACAACCAATCGCGAATTTGCTGACCATCACCATAAATAGGGAGTGGCTTATCAAATAAAATATTGGTAATCACTAAAGGAATCAGTTTTTCAGGGAAGTGGTAAGGGCCATAATTATTTGAACAGTTCGACGTCGTAACATCCAAACCATAAGTATGGTGGTAGGAACGAACCAAGTGGTCCGATGCTGCCTTGCTCGCCGAATACGGGGAGTTAGGCGCGTAAGGCGTCTCCTCGCTAAAGGCGGGGTCATTTGGTCCAAGGGTGCCATACACCTCATCCGTAGAAACGTGATGGAAACGATGGCCTGTTGGCAATAGCCCTTCATCTAACCATACTTTTTTAGCGGCTTTCAGTAGGCTATGGGTGCCCATAATATTCGTTTCTAAAAACGCATCAGGGCCAGTGATAGAGCGGTCGACATGCGACTCTGCCGCAAAATGCACCAAGGTATCCACACTATCATCCCGCAGAAGACCTTCAACCACGTCTTGATCCAAAATGTCGGCATGCACAAAACGGAAATTATCTTCGTTTTCTACTGGCGCTAAATTTGCGAGATTGCCCGCATACGTCAAGGCATCTAGACCAATCACTTTATCTTCCGGATATTTAGTCATCCAGTAATGTACGAAGTTTGCGCCAATAAAACCCGCCGCACCTGTGACCAATAATGTTTTACTCATACTTTTCCTAAACTATTTATGCGAGCTTTCTATGCTAGTTGTCTATACACACGGCTACCGAATTAGAGACTCACTGCGCTTTCAATTCTGCCATCATTAACTGTAATTGGTCCTGCCAATGAACAGCCTTAACAGGTAACGCCTCAAGAATTTTCTTTTTGTCCAACACACTATAAGAGGGCCGTTTGGCCGGTGTTGGATAATCTTCTGTCGCAATACTATTAATGGGGATATCCGAATCCAGTAACCCCAAAGATAAACCCAATCGTTGAATCGCTATAGCAAAATCGTACCAGCTTGCCACGCCGGTATCTGTCCAGTGGTACACACCTTCCAGATTTTGATCTAAGGCAGCCCAGCACGCCTCGGCCAAGCCTTTCGCCCATGTCGGTGTCCCCACTTGGTCGCCAACAACGCCTAGCGCGGGCTTTTCATCCATAAGACGTAACATTGTTTTAACAAAGTTATTGCCATGAGAAGAGTAGACCCAGGCAGTACGAATAACCGCCCAGCGTTTATCCATTTGCTCAGCGATAGCATCCTCACCTGCAGACTTGGTCTCACCATAAACACCCAAAGGTGATTTTGGGCTGTCTGGCGAATAAGGCCGGCTCGCGGAACCATCAAAAACGAAATCCGTCGACACATGTAAAAAGTAAGCGCCCGCCTGCTGGCAGTATTTAGCGAGGAATTTGGGGCCGTTTTCATTCACCGCCGACGCGACATCCCGCTCCTGCTCTGCTTTATCTACTGCGGTATACGCCGCAGCATTGATCACCGCGTCCGGCTGATGTTTCTCAATGCATGAAGCGACTTGCGCTTCCTCGCTAATATCCAACTCAGCTCTCGGAAGAGTGACAAGCTCAACATCGGCAGGGCACGTTCGCGCCAACTCCCACGCTAATTGACCCGCCCCCGTGACTAATACTTTTATAGTCATACGAAAAATTCAGTCTCGTCCCAAGATGTACCTAGCTCATCTTTGGCCGAAAGCGCCGGCGCTTCACCATTCACAAGCGGCCATTCAATTGCCAAGGATTCTTCATTCCAAAGCAAACTACGCTCATGCTCCGGTGCGTAGTAATCTGTGCATCTGTAAACAAATTCGGCAGTCTCACTCATCACATAAAACCCATGAGCGAAACCTTCAGGAACCCATAATTGCCGCTTATTTTCTTCCGACAATTCAACGCCTACCCACTGACCAAACGTGGCTGAGGATTTACGCAGGTCCACAGCAACATCATACACATTACCTTGAATGACTCGGACTAACTTCCCTTGTGGCTGCTGAACCTGATAGTGCAATCCGCGCAAAATACCTTGCTTAGATCGACTATGGTTTTCTTGTACGAACTCACGATCAGCGCAGTGGGTTTTAAAATCATTAGAGCGAAACGTCTCCATAAAGAAGCCTCGCTCATCGCCAAATACTTTAGGTTCAAGAATTTTTACATCGGGAATACGGGTTTCCAAAAAATTCACTAATAGACTCTGCTTTCTAATAATTTAAGTAAATATTCGCCATAACCGCTTTTTCTAAGGGGTTCAGCCAATGCTCGCAGTTGCGCTTCGTTGATAAAACCTGAACGATAGGCAACTTCTTCTGGGCAATTCACCTTCAATCCCTGACGTTTTTCTATGGTTTCAATAAACTGTGCCGCATCCAATAAGCTGTCGTGCGTGCCCGTATCCAACCAAGCGGTTCCTCGCCCCATTACCTCGACACTGAGCTCACCCGCTTGTAAGTAAGTGTCAATCACATCGGTAATTTCTAGCTCACCACGAGGAGAAGGCTGGACGCTTTCTGCAACATCCACCACCTTGCTATCAAAGAAATAGATACCTGGCACCGCGTAGTTCGATTTAGGGTGCTCCGGCTTTTCTTCAATGGAAATGGCCTTACCGGCATCGTCGAATTCGACTACACCATAGGCTCTAGGATTGGCCACATGATAGCCAAACACAGTCCCCCCTTGATCGCGCTCGTTTGCCTGCTGCAAAGACTGCACCAAGTTGTGACCATAAAATAAATTGTCGCCTAAAACCAAGGCAGCGCTATTACCATCGAGAAACTCTTTTCCGATAATAAATGCCTGAGCCAGACCTTCCGGTTTCGGCTGAACCGCATAGGAAAGTTGGACACCCCAGCTGGAACCATCGCCCAACAACTGTTCAAAACGTGGTAATTCTTCTGGCGTACTAATGATTAAAATTTCTTTAATCCCTGCCTGCATTAAGGTTGCTAGCGGGTAATAAATCATCGGCTTGTCGTAAACCGGCATAAGCTGCTTACTGACCACCATTGTTAAAGGGTAAAGCCGCGTGCCACTGCCTCCGGCTAAGATAATACCTTTTCTCATGAATCCACCTTAGAAATACGAGCTATGTAAGTGTTGATCAGTAAGCACTGATCACAACATAAGGACGTCGAATCAAGTCCTAGAATGAGCGAAGGGAAATATAACAGAATTGTGTTTAGGTCGCTTACTTAAAAGCTCCACACTTTGCCCATATAAACGGCCCAATACGCTCACGGCACCACAAAATTTAATTCTGATTTTAACTGGCAGATTGCTCTGCATCGTGCCACCATACTCAATATCAAAGGAGCAGGCGTTTCCGGCACGATATTCGCTTACACATCGCGGATCTTTTGATGACCGAGCAGCCGCCTTTCTTCAAAAAACACACACTCATATGCAGTACAACACACATTCGGTAAACAACGTTTTATGGAAAGACTAGACACATCTGCAAACTCCGTCGGATTTGTTGTTATTGGTAGAAATGAGGGTGACCGACTCAAAGCGGCACTGAATGCTATTCAATCACTTAGCCCTTCTTCTCCCGTTGTTTATGTCGACTCAGGGTCTACAGACGATAGCGTCGCTTTTGCCCAATCTATTGATATGCAGGCGGTGGAACTGGATCTAAGCATTCCTTTCACTGCCGCACGCGCGCGAAACGCCGGCTTTAAGCAATTACTTAGCGAGAATCCAGACATTCAATATGTACAATTTATGGACGGAGATTGCGTGCTTCATCCAGGCTGGATAGAAACCGCTATCGAGGCGCTTTCTACTGACGAAAGCGCTGGTATCGTCAGTGGGCGCAGGCACGAAAAATTCCCTGAAGCCTCCGTTTACAACACCCTAATGGATATTGAATGGAACACGCCCATCGGCGAAACATTGGCTGTTCCTGGTGACATGTGTGTAAAGGTTTCCGTCTTTAATAAAATTAAGGGCTTCTCAGAAAATATTATCGCCGCAGAAGATGACGACCTTTGTTTGCGCGCGCGCAAAGCGGGCTACAAGATATTTCGCCTCGACGCGAGCATGAGCCACCACGACGCGAACATCATGCATTTATCACAGTGGTACAAACGTTCCAAGCGCGGTGGCCACGGCTACGCTAATATCAACCATATTCACGGGAATGGCCCTGAAAAATATTTTCGCCGCGAACTCATGAGCGTAGCGCTATGGGGTGGCTGTGTACCACTGGCCTTTTTAGTGTGTTTATTCGTCAGCCCCACCCTGGCCTTCGCTATATTCACGCTCTACAGCTTATTTATTTTGCGAACGATTATTCGACGCGCAAAAAACGGGGACGCATTAAAGGTCGCCTTCGCTTACGGTTTTCTTATTTTCACGGGCAAAATGCCCGAATTAATGGGCGCGTTTGAATATTGGAAAAACCGCCTACTTTCACGCAAACATCAGCTAATCGAATATAAATAGTTATGACAGATTCTAATTTACGCGCAGGCATCGTCGGCGCAGGCTACATTTCAGATTTTCATTTAAAAGCCATCGTTCGACAAGAAAATGCCGAACTTGTGGCAATCTGCGACATGAACGAGCAAGCCGCTAATAAGCTAGCAGCGAGCCACCCTGGCACCAAAGTCTATACCGACTTAGCGCTTATGCTCAAAGAAGCGCGCCTAGATGTTGTGCACGTGCTTACCCAGCCCGATAGTCATCTCCCGCTCGCTAAAATGGTGATCGAAGCAGGATGCCATGCAATTATCGAAAAACCCGTCACGGTTAATTCAGCTGATGCTGAATCCCTGGCTGAGCTCGCGAAAGAAAAAAACGTGTCGGTGGCCATCAATCACAACTTTGTATTTTCTCGCCCGTTTAATGACTTGAAGTCAGTGTTAGACCGTGGTGAGCTCGGCCCCATTAAGTCCATTCGAGTTGTATGGAAAAAGATGTTACCGCAAATGAATTTCGGACCATGGAATCTTTGGATGTTGCGTGAACCTGGCAATATTTTATTTGAAACAGGGTCCCACTCACTTTCCGAGCTTCTCGCAGTGATCGATAAAAAACCTACGATTAAACGTGCCGCTGCACGCTTGCCCAAAGCCCTACCCTCGGGCTCGGTGTTTTATCGCCGCTGGAATGTTGCCGCAGAAGCCGGCGACATCTCCATTGCAATCGATACAGCGTTCGATCAAGGCTACGAACAGCACTTCGTTGAAGTTGAAGGTATGTTCGGCGTAGCGCGCGCTGATATAGAAAACGATGTATTTACTGTCGATCAACCCACTGGTCGTGCCTATGACATAGAACGTTTTCATGTTAATTATCGTGGGGGATGGTCCAGAGCAAAACAAGCCTTTAGAACCTATGGCAGCTATGCCGCCTCGAAATTTTTAAGCTCCGCAAAAGGCGCCCCCTACGAAGCGAGCATGTTAAACGGCATTGCTAACTGTTACGACGAAATTTTGAAGCGTGCAGCGCGCAAAGAATCCAGCATTGACTACGCGATTTCCATTGCGAAAACCGCCGAAGCAATTCAAGCAAAAATGCCAAAAACAAGAGAAATCCCCGAGAGTGAAAAACCCACCATTCCAGCAACCGTACAAGAACCCACAATCGATGCAAAAATTCTGATTGTCGGAGCCTCTGGCTTTATCGGTAAACGTTTATTAATGGGCTTACAGGGTAAAGAGCGCGGGGTTCGTGCATTGGTACGAAATGCATCATCCCTCGTCGGCGTTAAACTCGAGAAAAACTGTGAAGTCATGGTCGGCGATTTCCGTAATGATGCGATTATTGAAAAAGCCCTAGAAGGCATCGAAACTGTTTTTCATTTAGCCGTCGCGCACTCGAACAGTTTAGCAGGCTATTTAAAAGCCGACTCAGAACCCACGCTAAAATTTGCACGCCTATGCCAGGAAAAAAATGTAAAACGTTTTATCTATACTGGCACCATTGACTCTCTTCACCTCGCCAAGCCAGGGAAAATCAAAGAATCAGACGGTGTTGACAGCGACATAAAACACCGCAACAACTACGCACACAGTAAAGCGATTACGGAATCCAAATTAAATACCATGTTTCGGGATGAGCAGTTTCCACTTGTCATCGTCCGCCCAGCCATCGTGCTCGGTGCCGGTGGCCCAGTTAATCACGTGGGTGTCGCCAACTGGTTTGGCTTAGGGCGATGCGCTTACTGGGGGCAGGGCGACAACCTTATTCCCGCGGTACTGGTTGAAGATATCGTCTCGGGTTTAATTGCAGCCATTGATGCAAAAGACATAGAAGGCAACACATACAATCTTTCCGCTGAACCTTGTGTTTCCGCACGCGACTACGTGGCGGAAGTTGAAAAAGTGCTTGGCAGTAAAATTATTGCATCGGCCTCAAGTGCCACAGGCCACCATATCGGCGATTTATTTAAGTGGGGCATTAAGGTGTTAGCACGTCATCCAGACAAATCGCGCATCCCTTCAATGCGCGATTGGAAATGTCGTGAGCAACACGCTAGCTTTGACACCACACGCGCACAAGAAGATCTAAACTGGCAACCAACAAATGATCGCGAGATTATTATCGAAAAAGGTATTCGTGAACCGACACGTTTATTTTTGCAAGGATAATGAATAGACGCATCACCAGCCAAATAGATAACACACGATAACGAAATATCGCACATATGAAAATTGCTATTACTGGCGCAAACGGGTTTATTGGTCAGCACGTGGTTGACGCCGCTCTTGCTTCCGAGCATCACGTTCTTGCCATCATCAGAAGTTCAGCCCCCGAAGTCTGGAAATCAAACAGCGCGCTCGATATTCTGCGATGTGATTTATGTGAAGCCAACACAGCCCAATTATTATCTGAAGCGCTGCAAGGGTATGACGTCATTATCCATCTTGCTGCGGTCATGCAAGGGGACAATCAATACTCCGACACAATCACCGCCACGAAGAACGTACTCTCTGCAACAAAAACGGCACAGGTCACGCGTTTTATCGACCTAAGCAGTATTTCCGTCCTTAACTATCAAAGCAAAGCTCCTATGAGCGTGATAGATGAAGAGACGGCCATGCAAACGATTGACTCGACCCTCGGCGAGTACGCCAAGATGAAACGAGATCAAGAAAACCTATGCATGCAATGGCATGACGCATCTCATGAGCTCATCATCCTCCGCCCTGGCTTAGTCTACGATGCGGCGCATCTATCAAATGCACATGCTGGCTTTAAAGTGCTGGCAAGTTTACACACTGGTGAAGTTCCTGTTGTGCATGTTGCCGGCGTGGCGAAAGCATGTGTGCTTGCCGCAGAAAATAAAGAAGTCAGAAATGGTGTTATCCACTTAACAAACGATCACCTGCCAAAACAGGCCACATATTTAGAAAAGCTAAAACAGAAAGGCTCTGTCGGAACGATTATCCCGCTGCCTTGGCAGGTTTACGCGGTATTGATGACGATATTGCGTTTCCACCTAAAATTAATTGAGAAAGTACCCGACGGCGTTCGAAAAAATAGTGTGAACGCTCGGCACACACCTTTTTTATTCAGCAATGAAAAAGCAAAAAAACTACTACACTGGCAGCCAGCATCGTCTTTAGATGACTAGAGCCAGACCACAGCCAAACCAAACCCCACAATTAAAAGACACGCACATAAACGAGATTCACATGCGCATCGCTTACTTCACAAACACTTACCCCCGCGCCACCGACACTTTTATCCGAAGAGAAGTCATCGGCTTGCGCCAACGCGGGTTTGACGTGCTGACCTACTCTGTTAGAAAAACCGGAAGTGATCACGATGTTGATAACGAAGTCATTCAGGAAAAAATGAATACGCAATACCTGCTCCCTTTTAATCTATTGTCCTTGATGCTTACTGGCATAGGACTGTTTTTATCGAACCCCTTACTTTTCATAAAAACAAAAATACTTGCATTGAAAACAGCGCGGCCAGGGATTAAAGGACACTTTCTACAAATCGTATATTTCCTCGAAGCTATCGCCCTTGCCAAACGATTAAAGAAAGACAAAATCGATCATTTACACAACCATTTAGGGGACAATAGCGGAAACGTCACCTTATTCTCGGCAAAACTGGCTAATATTCCTTTTAGCATTAGCATACATGGCCCTCACATATTTTTTGACGGTTTACACTGGGCCCTCGACAAAAAAACCGAACACTCAAAATTCATTTCCTGCATCGGTCACTTTTGCACAAGCCAGATGATGCTTTATTCGGATAAAGCCCACTGGTCCAAATTTAAGATTGTGCGTTGTGGTGTTGACCTCAATCAATTTGAATTTAATGCACCCGAAAGGAAAGCGACAAAGCTCGTTTATGTTGGCCGACTGTCCGCTGAAAAAGGCGTACCTATTTTATTCGAAAGTTTGAACCTGCTAAAAGCGCAAAACATTGAAGTGGAACTCACACTATTAGGTGATGGCGAAGATCGATCATTCTTGGAAGATCTTGCACGAGAAATGAATGTTGATGATCGCGTTATATTCGGCGGCTTCGTCGACCAAGAAACAATCGCCAGCACTCTGCGTGCCAGCGATATTTTTGTGCTCCCCAGTTTTGCTGAAGGCATCCCCGTTGCGCTGATGGAAGCCATGGCAATCGGCATTCCCGTCATCGCCACCTATGTTGGCGGCATTACCGAACTGGTGATCGACGGTGAAACAGGACAAGTCGTTAGCCCATCAGACCCGACCAGTCTGGCTGACGCTATCGCTCGCTATGCAGACGATCAGTCATTCTGCAAACGCATCGCCACCCAAGCAAGGGCAAAGGTCGAAGAAGATTTTAATATCGAAGACCAAGTCGATAAACTTGCAACACTGTTTTCAGACGGATCCGAGTAACACACCATGACAACACATATTGCCCTTATCGGCTGCGGCTTTGTGGCCGACTATTACCTGGCCACCATAGATGCCTACCCTGAATTGAATATCGCTGGCGTATACGATAAAGACGAAAAACGCCTAAAAACATTCACAGAATTTTATTCGCTTAAGAAATACGACTCTATCGATGCTCTGCTAAACGACGCATCAGTAAGTATTGTATTAAACCTTACCGATCCCCGCTCCCACTATGCGATATCTAAGCAATGCTTAGAAGCAGGGAAAAATGTCTACAGTGAAAAGCCTTTAGCGATGAATTTTGAGGACGCACGGGCGCTTGTCGACCTATCAAAAGACAAAGGGCTTCACATCTCGTCCGCCCCTTGTAGCGTTCTAGGGAAATCAGCACAAACGCTCTCTCACGCAGTTAAAAAAGATTTATGCGGCGATATAAAACTTGTATACGCCGAGCTCGACGATGGCCTCGTACACAAAATGGCTTACAAAAAATGGATGAGTATTTCAGGCGCACCGTGGCCATATCGAGATGAATTTGAAGTGGGCTGCACGCTCGAACACGCAGGCTATTATTTGGCATGGCTGATGGAAATATTTGGCCCTGTTAAAACGGTGACCGCTTTTTCCGATTGCGTTATTCCAGAAAAAGTACAACCCGAACCTGCACTCCGCCCGGCAGATACCGCCGACATTTCGTTCGGCTTATTAAAATTTGAAAGCGGTGTTGTTGTACGACTAAGCACCACCATTGTCGCTCCCCACGATCACTCGATAAGATTATTCGGTGACAAGGGCGTACTTTATATGAATGAATGTTGGGACAACAATGACCCCGTATATTTTCGGAAGCTAATGAGAATACGCCGTAAAACTTTTTTATCGCCCCTAAAAAAGAAGATAAAACTTCCCTACGAAGTCAACGTGAATAAAGTCGATCGAGGCAACACTAAAATGGATTTTTTATTAGGGGTTCAAGATTTGGCAGAAGCGATCAACACAGGAAAGTCCATTCAACTTAACGCAGACTTTTCTCTTCATGTAAATGAAGTGGCGCTTGCACTGCAATACGCGGGAACTGCAGCCACCACTTACTTTACTAAAAGCCGTTTTTAAAACCTGTCAATCACACTAGAATGAAATACGAGACGCCCGACCGACGATACTGTTGTCTGCCTTTGCTCCGACATCTTCTGACCAAAAGTCTGGCTTTATAGGGCGCCCCCCCAAAACCCAATCATATATCTCAGCGGTTTTTTTTGCCTTCCACTCCCAACTGTAGAATTGCTGCGTAAACTTTCGAGCGGCGATACCCAGTCGACACGTTCCTTCTCGGTCTTCCACCATCGCTTCAAGCGCAGTCACAAAACCATCGATGATGGACTCAACGGGGCCCAAAGGAATTCTTTTTCCACAGCCGTTAGGTACTCGGCAAGAAGGCCCCCCATAATCGACAACAACACACGGTACGCTCGCCATAGATGCCATCGTCAATACTCCACCCCCCTGCTCACGAATACTTGGGAATGCAAAAATGTCTGATTGATACATCAACCCACGCACCTCCTCAATAGGAAGCGTGCCTGTTAACTCAATATATTTTTCTAAACCCAACGCTTTGACCAGCGACCTTAACCTGGGTAGCTCCGGTCCATCCCCCACAATAACAAGGCGATGTTTTTTTAATACATCGCTTTTTTCCACACAGCGAATCAAGACTTCCGGCTGCTTAAATGGCACCAAGCGACCAACAAATAGTATTGTTGCTTTTTCTTCCGCGCCTCCAAGCCCACTTTCCTCTTCCAACGAAGAAAATACTCTTTCAGGAAAATCTTCCGGATGAATACCGCCTTCAGAAAATTCCACAACGCGATCGCTATCTCGCTTGGGGATATCTCCCATTGTGTGGGCATAGCCCGCAAGAATGGCAGAAGCGTATTTATACGTGGAAGAATAATAAGGCAAGCACTTATGTGCCGCACGAAAATAGTTCATCCATTCACCTTCACGCCGCATTTCACCCTTGAACTGTTTCGGCCAAGGTAAGCCGCCAAGCACCGGACCAATCACAAAAGGAACAGGGCTCCATTTTGCCATGGGACTCGGGATCGTCGGCGACATCGGGCTGCCTCGATGCACAATATCGTATTCGCCCGCCTGTAATTCCGCTTTAAATTCACGCCAAACACAATATTCAAAATAAATATTACTCGGATAACTTAACGCAACCTGCAAAGTGAGTGCTTTATTGGGGTCACCCGTTAACCAACGCGTTAATTTATACAGCGGTCGCGCGAGCTTTTCATTATCGATATAGCGTACTGTCACGAAGTCCGGTAGCCACGACTCGAGGTTTTCTCGATTTCTCACATGCGTCACCAATGTCAGGTCCGCATAGTCAATCAAAGAACGGAAATATTCAGCGATGAGCGCCGGAAGCGAATGCCATTGCGGGTTACAGTCACTCGCAAGAAAGAGCACCCTGGGTTTATTTTCGGAGGAGCGTGCATCCGAGGATTTAGATAAAGAAGTAGATGTCGGCATATCCGTCTCGCCGGGGAGGCGCACCTTCCCGCTTTTCTTGAAAATAAAAGGGGGAAGATACTACTGTGAAATGTCCGCTAAAAACAGCGGCTAACAAATGTTTCTAATGCTTTTTTAATTGCTTGATCACTTAACTTGGCCATGCCTGGATGACATGGGACATTCACAATGCGATCGTATATATCAAATGCCTTTTCCGCCTTAGCCAAGGGGTGATAATAACGCCCTGTAGGCACTACAGGGTCTTTAAAGTCTTCTAACGCGAGCGGCGTTAAAAACGGCACACTTGCGGGGATACCAGGGTGATTATCTACATCAGACAAAATCCCTAGACCTACTTGCCTGCCGATAAGCGCAATACGACGGTACTGCTCACGATATTGCTCACCAAGGGTGTCCATCTGCTGCAAACGCATCATACCGAACGCGCAAGAAATATCGGAGATTTTGCCATTGCTCGCACGACGGTTAATATCTTCACCAGGCTCATGACCAAAACAGATAATGCTACGGAATAAATTTTCATGCTCGGCGGCCACTATCGCGCAACCTCCCTCACCAAAGCCCCACGGCTTAGTATGATGAAAACTAATGCACTCATTCGCACCATGCTGATGTGAACCAAACGCCATCGCCGCGTCTACGCACAAGATCTTCCCATGCGCAGCTGCATAACGAAGATACTTATCCATGCTTTTCTTTTGACCGAAGGTATTCGTCACCACCATGCCATCAAAGCCTGTTGGGTCTAGCTCGGCTAAGTCCAACATACCATCGTCATCACAGTCCGCGATGTCCGCGTTACGCAAGGGGCCTTGAATTGAACTGTAATAACCAAAAGAAGAAGTAACCCAGCGCAGATCTTTCTCTGCCAGGGTTTCATGAAGATTGATAATCCCGTGCATTGCCGCTGTACCACTGGCACACATAACAACTCTAAGACTTTCATCAAGATTTAAGGCTTTCGCGATTGTCGCTTCAATCTGGCGAGAAACCGGACCGAAATTTGTCCAATGATTCGAAGCTTCGCTGGATTTGAGGAATTCACCTACAGCGATAAGATCGAGGGGCTTGTCTTCGATGTAACGCAACGTTTCGCCATCTGAGCGCGTCACTAAACCGGGTCGAAATTCCGCTTTCTTAGCAAGCGATTCCTTTTCTTTACCTACAACTGTTAATTTGGCACCCATATTTCATCCATCCGAATTAAACGTTTACATCAAATAACACTCACCACCTGAGTATTCCTCAATCAAAAAAGCAACAAATATTCCAAGAAAGTATAAAGCAAAGAGAAGTGTGACGCATTTAACATAAAAGATCGAAAAACGCTCAACTTGTCGTCGTAAGAGAGATAAATATCGTAAAAGGCCACAAAAAGTGCCCTGCGATTTCCATATTATTCACCCCTGAGGGGCACCTAAATCAACATTGTCGGCTGTCGTAAAACAAACCGACACGAAAAGCCTTTTACTGTCAGCCGCTTCATGTGATCACACATCTTGCTCTGCAGTCTCCGCTTTATAGCTTGCAAGGTCTCTGACCAAACAAACGTGCCTCGATAACCCAGCACCAACCCGCATGATGCGTTTTCGAAGCGTAAAGTTTTTCGAATTCATCAGGAAGCCACTCGTTAACCTAACCAAATAGTTATCGCCAACGCGAAATTGACCTTGCCACTAGCCGTCGTTACCATCACGCTTGTACACACCCGCAATCTAACCCTCGTATCGCGCGACCTTGTTTTGTGTAACTAACGACGATGCAAAATTTTTTCGAAAAAATTGAATGGTCACCCACTATCGGTGATCCAAGCATTATGGGCTGGCTCACCGTCCTGGCCTATTTCGCCTGCGCACTTAAAAGCCTTAAGGTGTATCGCGCAAGCGAGCGTATATTTAACCCTCCCGCTAAACGCCAACTGCGCTTATGGCTAGGTATCACGGTGATCATGGTAGCCTTAGGCATAAATAAACAGCTCGACCTTCAATCCTTTTTTACCGCCAGTGCACGCTATTTTGCATGGCAACAAGGGTGGTATGAACGTCGGCAAGTATTTCAAGAGTTCTTCATTGTCACGATCGGTTTGTTGGGGCTGGCAGGTATGGCCGCGTTAATCGTTTTTTATTACAGGCTTATCCGCTTACATGCGCTCGCGATCATCGGGCTGATCAGCCTAGGGGTATTTGTGCTTATTAGAGCCTCGTCCTTCCACAACGTGGATGCTTTTCTAGGGGCGCAATGGTTAGGCATTAAGGCGAATTGGGGGTTTGAGCTCATGGGGATTGCGCTCGTTTATATAAATGCACGACAATTGCTGCGCAAACGACGGCCTATTATCGACATAAATATCACTCATTCGCCGAAACCGGCCAAAACTGAGAACGCATGACCTATCTCCTTTTCAACGCCCTACTTGTACTACTGGCAATACCCGTCGTTGTCTTTGTCGTTGAGTGTCTACTTGGCCTTATTCGACCAGCAGACGTGTCATCTGTAGACAATAACGACATCACCTCTGCGATACTCATACCCGCCCACAATGAAGCAAGCGGCATTGCCAAAACCTTAGAAAACTTAAAGACACAGATAACCGACAACGACCACGTCGTCGTAATCGCGGATAACTGTGAAGATTCAACTGCAGACATTGCCCGTCGATTTGGCTTTACCGTTATCGAACGACAAAGTGATCGCGAGCGTGGAAAAGGCTACGCCCTCGATTTTGGCATGCACTACCTCAAACAAAGGGACAGCTCACCAGACGTGGTCATCATTGTCGATGCAGATTGTATCGTCGAAGACAACGCACTTTCACTTTTGAAACAAGCCGTCATAGCCCGTCAACGCCCCGTACAAGCCTGCTATTTAATGCTACGTGGTGACGTTTCACGTATTGCCGTAAAAATTTCGGAATTCGCTTTCCTCGTAAAAAACAAAATACGACTGCGCGGCTTGAGCCGTCTTGGCATGCCGGTACCGCTCACCGGCACGGGCATGGCTTTTCCCTGGGAAGCGATCGCGCAAGCCCAACTAGCTACAGGTGATATCGTCGAAGATATGCGCTTAGGCGTAGAATTGGCCGAACATGGAGTGGGCGCAACCTACTGCGACCAAGCATGTGTTTATAGCTATTTCCCCACCAGCGAAGCGGCGGAAGCCACACAACGAGAACGATGGGAACATGGCCACCTCAGCACCTTGAGCCAATTTGCACCGCGATTATTTAAACGCGCAATCGGGAAACCCAGCATTGAAGCGTTGGGCATGATGCTCGACTTGATCATCCCTCCACTCTCCCTACTGGTCATGATTATGGGAGCCGCCTGGGGGTTTTTTCTTATTTGGGGCCTTCTATTTTCTCAATGGGCTTTATTTTACGGTGCAAGCGGCTTATTCGCGTTATTGCTGGTCAGCATTTCATTAACGTGGCTTTCCCACGGGCGTCATATTCTATCCATCAAAGAACTATTGCATATACCGGTGTACATTATTTCAAAAATCGTCATCTACCTTGGCTATATTGTGCGAAAACAAACAAAATGGATCCGAACCGACCGAGACTAAGATCCGTACCCTCACGTTAATTCATCGTCGCTACAAAGACGAAAAAACTCACCGCTTATGGGAGGCCCCTTTGAAGCTCGCCGTTTCGATACTGAACTACCGCACACCAGAACTCACCGTACAGGCCGTGGACGCGACCATCGTCGCTTTAGCACATATGAAAGAAGAGTGGCGGATCATCGTCGTCGACAATGACTCACAAGACGCGAGCGAAGAGAAGCTCCGCACCACCACCGCCGATAAACAGCGACTCAACACCCCAGGCTGGGATAACGTCGAAGTACACCAAACAGGTAACAACGGGGGTTTTGGGGCTGGCAACAACTTTGCCATTCAGTACGCACGTGAGCACTACCAGAACCTTGAATATGTCTACATCCTTAATTCAGATGCCTTTCCTGATGAAGACGCGATCCGACAATTGATAAACTTCCTGGACGAACATCCTAACTACGGTTTTGCGGGCAGCTTTATCTATGGCACCGACGGGTCGCCTCACGAAACGGCTTTTCGTTTCCCCAATGCATTAGGCGAATTCGAAGGCGCCGCGCGTTTTGGCCCCATTAGCAAACTATTAAAAAACCACATCGTTCCTCTCGCTCTACCCCACGAGAGCTGCGACGTCGATTGGCTCGCCGGCGCGAGCATGCTAATGCGCGTTAAAACGCTCGAAGAAGTGGGCATATTCGATGAGACGTTTTTCTTATATTTTGAAGAAACGGATTTATGCTTACGCGCAAATCGTTTGGGCTGGCCGATACGCTATATTCTAGAGAGCAAGGTCGCTCATATCGGCTCGGCATCGACCGGCATGAAAAAATGGGACCGAATCCCCACCTACTGGCTGGACTCTCGAAAACACTACTTCAAAAAGAACCATGGAAGCGTGTACTTTGCATTGGCCACAGCGCTTAGGGTGGCCGGTGGATGCTTCTACGCTTTACGCTGTTTGGTTGAACGCAAAGAAAATTCCGACCCCAAACGCTTCTTACGCGACATGATTGGCCACGCGCTTTCATAAAACTTTTGTATTACTTGCTATACAAGGAGAGTCTTCCGGTTGACTATATTGATGTTTATCGGTTTTAGATAAACATCAAACTCTGAGGCGAACCACTCTGCTAGAGTGACCTTTTCAGCACTCAGCACCAGGCTAACGAGCAAGAGATGAGCACAATCAAGATTGCACATTACTCGGACATTCTATGTATTTGGGCTTATGTATCCCAAAGGAGGATTGACGAGCTGTATCAACATTTTGGTGATCAAATTGACGTAGACTTTCACTTCTTTCCGGTATTCGGTGACGCACACCGCAAGATGGCCACAAACTGGCAAGACCGCGGCGGCACAAAGGGCTATCACAAGCATGTCGCCAGCGTGGTGGAGGACTTCCCTCATGTGAATATCCACCCCTCCCTCTGGATTGACTCGACACCACGATCCTCTCTACCAGGTCACCTATACTTGTGCGCAGCTCGCCTACTTGAAGAGAAGCACATCGTCCCCAAAGGCACTTTCAGAGACCTACTCAAAACCATTCGCGAATCGTTTTTCAATGAAAATCGCGATATTTCAAACGTGAAAGTGCTGCGTGGCATAGTGGAAAAATCGGCACTTCCTATAGAGCACATTGAAGAAATGATTCAAAACGGCAGTGCCTACGCTGCGCTGTCCCACGATATTCAGTTGGCCAGTAGCCTCACCGTACAATCCAGCCCAACACTGATTTTTAACGAAAACCGTCAAAGGCTTACCGGTAATGTTGGCTATAAAATAATCGAAGCCAACGTAAAAGAACTGCTTGAAGAACCCGCGGGCGGACAGTCCTGGTGCTAGGTCTCCCACAGACGCCACTACCTAAAGCGAAAAATCGATTATACTGAGCGGCACATAACAACCAGAACAAAACGCTTCATGGCCCAGCAAGCAAATACCCAAATCTCCGCCACCGATCCAGACTGGAATCGTGAGGCACTCACCGCTTGGTGGGACCCAGCGAAGCAACTGCTAAAGTCCATTCGCAATTATCAAACGGCAATATCACATGGCGGATTGAGTGGAAAACTTCGCTCGAAAATACACGTCTTGCAGCATCGTTTTTGGAGCGTCGCCAGTGGTGCCGACATCCCTTTAAACTGCAATCTCGGCGGAGGGCTGTTACTGACTCACCCAACCGGCGTGGTCATTCACCCCTACGCCAGCGTTGGCCCTAACTGTTTGATTTTGCAACAGGTTACACTGGTTGAAGGGGTTGAGGTTGGCGGGCATGTAGATATCGGGGCGGGCGCAAAAATAGTGCGTGCGGTAAAAATTGGTGATCATGCCAAGATCGGCGCTAACGCAGTGGTATTGCAAGACGTTCCCCCAGGAGCTACCGCCGTAGGGATTCCCGCAAAAATTATGTCCAAGTCATAAAAACGCATTAACATTTGTTCGGTACGAGCGTATTGAATCTTGACAAAAATTCACCTCCCAACGCACGACCACAAACACTATGGTATTCGAAACGCACATGTTTTATTCTTCCCGCTCATCGCACGCTGCGCCTCTTCGCTGCAACGCCGCGCTCACGATTAATCACTTAGCCACGAGGCGAATTCAGTGAACTACCGTGCAGACATAGACGGTATCCGCGCTATTGCGGTTACCACTGTCATTCTTTTTCATTATGGCGTCACTGGATTTTCGGGTGGCTTCGTCGGCGTCGACATCTTCTTCGTACTTTCTGGCTATTTGATTAGCTCCATTATTTTTGACAAGCTCGAAAAAGGGCGTTTTGAATTTGGTAATTTTTATTTTCGACGTATTCGGAGACTGTTTCCGGTCTATGTCGTGGTCATGGCTGTTACTTTTGCGCTGGCCTACGCCTTCATGCTACCGAGAGAGTTTCGAGAATTTGGTCAAAGTTTAGTAGCGTCGACTGTTTATATTTCCAATATTTTATTTTTTTTAGAAGCGGGCTACTTTGACACAGCCTCACATCTAAAACCTTTGCTCCACACCTGGTCACTTTCGGTTGAAGAGCAATTTTACGTTGTCTTTCCTTTTGTTGCTTGGTTATGCGCGCGCCTTTCCCGTAAAAATCTTTTTATATTTTTTGCAATACTCACACTCGCTTCATTTGTTGCAGCGGTTAGTTATATTAAAACCGATACCAGTGCAGTGTTTTATCTGTACCCCTTTCGTGCATGGGAAATGTTTTTAGGGACATTGCTCGCGACAAAATTTATTCCTCAATTAGTATCGCGCTTATGGAATAACATCATCGCTATCACGGGGCTTGTGCTTGTCATCTTGCCAACTTTTTTATACACAGATAAAACATTATTCCCTGGCGCAGCGGCCTTTATGCCGTGTTTTGGCACGGCTCTGTTAATATACAGTGGCAACTCACACCAAGGATGGGTACAACAAATACTATCGTCGTCCATACCTGTTTATATTGGCAAGTTATCTTACTCCCTGTATTTATGGCACTGGCCTTTATATGTTATCTACGCATATATTTCACCAGAAGGATTATCAACGCTCGATGTCATTATGGTCGCTGCTGCCACCGTCACAGCATCCTACCTTTCTTATCGTTACATCGAAACACCTTTTCGGTACGGTCAATTTTCTTGGTCTAACCGCATGTTACCGGTATTTTCGGCAACCGCCGTTTTTTCATTTGTTGCCATGGCCGCCGGCTTTTATCTCCATAAAACAAATGGCATGCCCCAGCGGCTTAATGCGGAAACCGCGGCATTTGCCCACGCAGGGGGAGATCTCTTTGGTGACCTAAGTGGCTGTGTTTTGGAAGATAACAACATCTTACCAGGTATCGGGTTTTGCCCGATCGGCGACCCACTTAATTCAGAATCTTATACGCTTATTTGGGGCGATTCACACGGCGGTGCATATAAACGCGGTTATGAAAGCGCGATCAATAACAATTCCCAGCACGCATTGCTTGCCTGGACCGGAGGCTGTCCTGCTGTATTTGGGCTAGAAAAAGACGAATCTGTTTCATCCAAGCTTATCGATGACCAATGCCCTATACGAAACAATGCCATTCTCAAACTACTCAAGGAAGATAAGCGTATAAATTCTGTAGTGATTGTCGGCCGTTGGTCTTACTATATCCTCGGTGAAGGTGTTGGCGTCGACGAACATAATAAAATTTCGCTATGGCCTGAAGGTTCAAATCAAGACGCCGTTACAGACCAAGCCCGACTATTTATCGATAGCTTTATGAGCACGCTTAACACACTTAAAGAAATGGATAAAAAGGTATTTGTGGTTGAGCAACCGCCCGAGTTCGAGCGCTATGTAGGTCGAAAAATTGCCATTGAGCTGATGAGGGGAAGCAAGGAGATACAAACCAATCTGGATGCATTAACCGCTCAACATTATTCAAAGGTTATGAAACGCCAAGGGCCGATGCAGCTTGCGCTGTCACATGCGGAAAACCAACAGCTAGCGACAATATTAAACACTCATGGATTTTTTTGCGAAAACGACACCTGCACGCTGATGCGTAACGGCGCACCGATGTACTTCGACAACAATCACGTTTCCTCTTTTGGCGCAGAACAAATCAATACAATGTTTACCCCCGTTCTCCAGTTTCTAAAACAACCTGGAACATAATTCATGCTGCATAAAATTCCACAAGACAAAATTACTGACTTGGCAGAAGCTCAAGCACAAAAGTGGGATGTGGTTATTATTGGTGCAGGGATGGGAGGCGGTACTGCTGCATATGTTCTCGCGAATGCGGGATTAAAAGTGCTCGTACTGGACAAAGGCGCTGCAAATTTCGATGGGGACGAAGAAAGCGTCTCCATCGAACCCAATAGTGAGGCACAACAGTATATTAACGGCAAATGGCCTACACAAATTCGCACGAAGATAAACGGTGCCGACCACGATATGTGGGCACCGCTCGGCTGCGGTATGGGCGGGTCTTCATTATTGTACGCAGCGGCACTGCAACGTTTTCGCAGAAGCGATTTCGAACACAGGAAGGCGCCCAATGGCGAACACATCGGTTGGCCATTTTCATACGAAGAGGTGGAGCCCTATTACCAGCGCTGTGAACAACTATTTTCTGTACGCGGCACACCCGACCCCTTAGAAAAAAATGTGTCTTGCTCACTAAATCCGCCACCGGCAATGTGCGAACAAGACCAACATTTTTTCGGATTATTTAAAGCGGCCGGCTACAACCCATACCGCTTACACGTTGGTGTTAAGTATGAAAAGGATTGTGGCGAGTGCGGTGGGCACATATGTAAACGCAGCTGCAAGCGCGACGCCTACAATAGCTGCATAGTGCCAGCACTTTCATCAAACAATGTATATGTTGCTGAGTATGCCGATGTCCAGAAGCTAGACACTGAGAACAAAAGCATCTCAACCATTCATGTTATGCAAAAAAATAAGCGCTTCGAGATAAGCGGAAAGATCGTGGTACTTTCTGCCGGCGCATACTTTACCCCCACTCTTTTATTAAAATCTTCGAGTAATTCAATGAAAGATGGGCTCGCGAATTCAAGCAAGCAGGTGGGTAAAAATTTAATGTTTCACGCCAGCGATTATCTAGGCATCTGGCCACAAAAAAAATGCTCTCGTATAGGCCCCAACAAGACCATTGCCATTCGTGACCTATATGAACTCAACGGCGAAAAAGCGGGGGAAATTCAATCTACGGGCTTAGCTGCAGATTTCGGTTTAATTATGTATTCTTTACGCTTACTGTTCGACCAAAGTAAACTCAGTAAATTAAAACCCTTACGCCACTTTTTGCGTATTCCTGCATACATCGCCTCCAAGCTTTATGGTGAAGCTACTGTTTTCACCACGATCGTTGAAGACTTTCCCTATTCAGAAAATCGTATCGTCGTTGACGACACCGCGCCTTCAGGTATGCGCTTTGAATACACCATACACGAAGAGCTGAAAAACCGCGTCGCATCGATGCGTCACCACATGCGTCATCAAATGAAAAATCTACGCGTGCTTCCGTTAAACCTCACCGTCAACCTTAATTACGGCCACCCTTGTGGCACAGCGCGTGCCGGAGAAGATCCTGCAACAAGTGTTGTCGATAAAGACTGTAAAGCCCATGATCTCGACAACCTTTATATTGTGGACGCCTCCATTATGCCCACCAGTGGCGGAACAAACCCCAGTTTAACAATCGCGGCTAACGCAATGCGGGTTGCAGAGAAAATTGCACAACGCTTAACGCAGCCCGACACCAAGCGCCCTGTGTGATCCAAGGCATCGGATACGTTAATAGTAAACACTCAGTAAAGTATTTATTTCCAAAATAAAAGTTTGGACTTAATTTTTCCTAATAACGATTTCGGTGGCTGCCATTCCCAGTTTTGCTCGAAAATGCAGTTTCGTTTAGATGCAGGGCGTGTCGCGATATCAACCGCCCACGCCGCGGCTAGAGACGGCTCCATTCCTGTGTACTCACTCATTTGTGTATTCAAGTGGCCAGGGATCCACTCATGCACTTCAACATTCGCTTGAGGATAAGCTGAGGCTAGGTCAATGCCAATGGCTTTTGTTAAAACATGCACACCGCCCTTCGTGGCAGAATATACCGCGCTATCAGCAATAGGCCCTAAGTGCGCCCAACTGCCCAGATTAAAAATTTTACCCGTATTATGTTTAATCATGCTGGGCAACACGGCTTTACAACAATTCGCCACACCACTCATATTAATATTTAAAGCACTCGCCCACGCGTCAGCACTTTCGTCCATAAAATTTACTTTGGGGTACACCGCGGCATTATTAAACCAAATATCAATTTTCTGTTGCTCATCAAGAATGTGCGCGACGACTTTTTCGACGGCCATAAAGTCACTCACATCCACGACCATTGCTTTAAAACACCCGCCCGACACTTCTTTCTCAGTCTCGTTAAGTGTTTCAACAGATCGCCCTATGCCAAAGACATTTGCACCTTTCTCACAAAACGCTTTGGCTAACTCTCGGCCTAAACCACCACCAGCACCTGTAATCACTACGTTTTTATTTTCTAACATACAGTCCCCCAAAAGATCCTCATATGAATTCAATCACGATAAACTTGCCGCCTATAATGCCAGAAACAGCCTGTAAATACGGCATCATTTCTACCGTCATGTAAGAAGGCAATCCGTGCTCATTGTCATGGGCATACTCACGAAATTGTAAACGTTTTGTTATGCACCAGTTAAACAACATAACTTTATACCTGACCTGATGTAGGATAGGCCTTATTCTGTTCCAGCCTAGCTTATAGAGACGCTAAGAAATGACGAAAACACCCCTCTTGATATCAGTGATATTTAGCTTCGCCTTACTTATCAATTGCGGTGGAGGAGGATCGTCAAGCAACAAGGGCGCAGAACCCAGCCCATCGCCCAGTATAGAACGGCCTTCAAACCTGACCTGTATTCCTCCTGAGACAAGCATTGAGCCTGGCACCATGGGACTTGAGGCCGCCTTCCCCAGCTTGCCCAGCACAAGTTCAACGGTCGCCATGACCCAAGCGACAAACGACAGCAGCATGTGGTTTTTAATTAAGCGCGAAGGCTATGTCTACGCGTTCGATAATGACACCAGCGTTGACACCCTCACCGAGGCGCTAGATATCAGTAGCAAAATAGCGTCCACTGAAAATAGTGAATACGGATTATCAGGCATTGCGATACACCCTAGCTACCCTACGGACAATCGAGTCTTTCTTCTGTACAACGATGGCAACAACAATGCACGTTCGACTATAGCTTCCTTTAGTATCAACACCACCACACACGCCATCGACGAAAATAGCGAGAGCGTACTGCTCACACTCGATCAAAATACGCCCTACCACAACGGCGGGGACCTTCACTTTGGTATCGACGGCATGCTATATGCCGCCTTTGGGGATGACGAAACATCCAGCAACGCACAACTACTCACAAACCTCTACGGCACACTAATTCGTATCGACGTTAGCGGATCACCATATTCAATCCCCAGTGATAACCCTTATGCGGGGTCTTCTCGTTGCGACAGCAATGCCAACGCCGCAGGACAAGACTGTCCCGAGATCTTTGCGCACGGCTTTCGTAACCCCTGGCGATTTAGTATAGACATGCAAACGGGCCTCCCGTGGGTAGGAGATGTAGGTGAAGACTCATTTGAGGAAGTGGATCGTGTAGAGTCTGGCGGAAACTACGGCTGGCCAATTGTCGAAGGGAACTCCTGCTCCAGCGCAGGCTGTGATACCTCACTCTATGACGCGCCAATCTCAGTTTATGGGCGAGATCAAGGTGTCTCCGTAAACGGCGGTTATGTGTATAGGGGAACACAATCAACAAGCCTTACCGGCCAATATATTTTTGGCGATGTATTTACCAATCGCTATTTTCAAGTCTCAGCGACCGCCACCTCACCCACAACAGCGACAGAAATCTTCAACAGCCAACGCATGTCGTTTGGCATGGCCCAAGGAAACGATGGCGAGATATATCTTCTCAGTGCTTTTCCCAGTGATACGGGGGAAATGATCTATCGCATTACTGATGGAACTACGAGCACACATACCATGCCCAGTGCACTAAGTGACACCGGCTGCTTTAATACCCAAACGAAATCCTCCGCAACGGGTGTCATCGACTACACCAACATCACCCCATTATGGTCTGATGGCGCGACCAAATTGCGTTCATTTGCCATACCCAACGAAAGCCAGATTACTGTACTTGCCGATGGTGAATTCCGTTTTCCCGACGATGCTATTTTAATAAAACACTTTTTAAACGATGAGACTTTTTTGGAAACACGCCTACTCGTCAATCACCCATCAGGCTGGCGGGGCTATAGCTACGAATGGAATGATGCTCAAACTGACGCGGTATTGTTAACAGAAGGCAAAACAAAAGATGTGGGAGAGTTTATTCACACCTACCCAAGTGCAAACCAATGCAGCCTATGCCATATCGGTTCCGATGCAAGCCTGGGTTTAGAAGCGATACAAATCAATCGCGATTATGCGCCACTTGGAACAAATATTATTAATTACCTCAATGACGCAGGTTATTTCATAAACCCGCAATCCAATACCGACCACCTGAACTTATTTGCGGTCGATGACACGAGCGCAACATTAGAACAAAGAGCACGAAGCTATTTACATAGTAATTGTTCCGGTTGCCACCGTCCTGGCACAGGTAATCGTGTTTCCATGGATTTGCGATTTACAAGTGATCTAACAGATACAAATACATGTAATGTAGACGCCTCCTTAGGAGACCTAGGCATAAGCAATGCACTACGAATCTCCCCAGGGAATGCCGACGCCTCCGTGCTTCTATTACGAATGGAAACACTAGACGGCGACGACAGGATGCCGCCACTCGCATCACTCAGCGTAGATACTACAGCAACTCAGGTAGTTCGAGACTGGATAAATAGTTTGAGCAACTGCAATTAGACATATATTTATCAAAGCGATAGAAAAAATATCACTCGCACTAAATTCGAACACACACTAGAGTAAAAAAATGTTTTATGCGTGCCAATAATACGGCGTGTAATATGATTTTTTAGCATTCATCTCAAAATATTCGGAACCAAACCTAAGAACAAAACATCTTCTAACGCGCACAGTACGCACAAGTTCGAAGCGCAGCGTAAAACTTATCGACGTGCCTGTGATTGTTATACCCAGTGCCACTTACAGCCATATTGAGATGCCTGAGATTAGTAATTGCCCGCTAAATACTAGCAGAGGCACCGAAAGCGACTTAAGCATAACAGAGTAAACTCTTGGGCTGAATTGCTCTCCTAGATTTTTAATAGTAAGAGCCACAACAAACTTCGTGCCACACAGACTAAATATTGCGCAAACAATAAATACACCTGCATCAAAATTTGATCCCATGAAAATATAGCTACTACCAATAGTAAGCCAGAATATATATGGCGCTGGATTTAGGAAATTTATTTTTACCGCCGTAGCTAAACTAGAGTTTTTGCTACCGTTTCCACGCGGATTGATACTGAGTGGGGCTTTAAATATTTTGTAAGCTATATGAGCTAAATATATTGAACCAAAGACAGAAACCGCAGATATAAACCAGCTTATATCCTTAAGCTGCAACGTTAATAGTAATGCCAGAAGAATAATTGGTCCATCCGTTACAATGGGTGCGAGGCTTGCCATAAATCCACTGCAATTACCTTTTGACATGGTTTGATGAATCACAAACACACCTAGCGGTCCTGGCTTCAATCCTGCTACCAAGCCAAAAGTTAATGCTGCTAATGCGAAAGACATGACATACCTAGCAAGTTATAACGCCGCGGTAAATTGCGGCTTTGTTAGTATTCGGTAAAGTTTATCCCTTCAACTTCGCATGTATTATTGCTTGATGAACCTCTCCAATTGGGCTCATCATAACCATTTATTCTAATCTTCTTTTTAGCATGGTAAGCAGATAGGGCCATACTGAGCACTTCCGATTTCCCTGGTGACTCTGCCAGTACATAGTAACCATTTATACACTCAGGGGCCGGATTTGAGATTTTGATCAAGACGTCTCCAGGCGCAGTGCTACGGCTATAGACTGACAGGTATGTAATATTACTTACCCCACTAGTAACATAGGCAGCATTTGCGTTCGCCGAGCACAATATTACCCCAATCAATAAACTACCTTTTATTACCGATAATTTCATCATTTACCCCTTAGCTAATTTCAATATAACTTTTTACTTAGGGGCCGCAGTGTAGTCGCGAAGCGACGAAACGGAGGTCCCAGCCGCGACAGCGGCGAACTACAGTAACTTGTTACGGCTTGGCGGCGGCACCAATTTGCTACAAGCACTTTGGCGAAGCGATAGCGTAGACCACAACAGATTAAAAGGCGGAAGAAGACGGGCTTGCCGACGACCTACACCTACTTAGTGGCACGCCACGATTATAAACGGGAATGGCCACACCTAAAAAACTTAACTGTGGCACCAGGAACGAACTGACCTAGAATGGGGAAATGCACGATCCCTGATGCTGTGATACTGATGAATAAACGACACTATAAACTATGTCGTACTTGGTTAAAACTAAGCCTTAGTTTCCGACCCACAACACCTTTATTTGCGTACTCTACTTGCGAAGGTATTGCCCAGCTTGTATAACCAACAGAAAATGATTTACTACTAATCACCACGGACAATAACACAACAATATTTTTCACTTTTTTGACGTCTCCTTTTGAAACATAACAGTATATTACATTGTTCGGGGTCTCTCCCCGATTGTTCTATTTATTGCAACAACCCATGCAATACAGGTATTAACCAACTTACCATACAGGTCTCATCACCCTCTCCGTTAGGATAGGGATAGTATTCACAAGGTTTGTACGGGTACGAATTCGGTATAACATCATGAAAACCGAAGACTGAAGGCGTTTCGATGGCGGCGTTTGTAGGGCCTTTGAATATTTTATTGAAAACATTCCTCCGCGCTTCCTGGTCTACGTATAACTTGAACCCTCCCCCTTGAGAATAGTTATAGCTCTTATTCGCTGCGACCTTCTCAGAACCGCCTGACTGCCGAATATATCCAGGAGGCGATTCTAACCATTGGTGATTCCCATCAATTGTACGAATACCACCAATAAAAATATTAAATACCGAATCTGAGTCATCAATAAATAAATCTGAACCATATATTCCTGAGTGTCCTCCGGCCAAGGCCACCATGCGGTTCAACTCACTTGCATTTAGCAGGGTTAGCTTTGCCAATATAACTGAGTTATAAGCGGGGGAAAAATCACTAGAAAAATATTCATCATTAATAACATCCATTTCAGCCTTTACACGCTCAATAACCGGATCAGAATTTTCATTAAATACTAAGTAGTCATTATTCGTAGTAGAAAATAGATTATTCACTACATAAGGATCCGATGAAGATCCTTCTTTCATGTGCTTAAGAAGCTGAAAAACCTCATCATCTTCAAATTTTTTCTCAATAAAGGACTCAACGGCTTTAGAAATTTGTTCGTCAATGTTACGTTTTGTCAGTTTAAAATCATCTGGTATGCCGAGCATCAAATACTCTTCAATAAACCGATCATGTTCTTGCCGCATACTATCGATAGCATCAACGGTATCAGAAACACTGGCTTGAACAATACAAAGTTGGTGCGCGATATGTGGAGGAATGGTAGCCATCTTCGGCGCCTCGCAGATTGCATATTCCACCAAATGCGCTTTATAGTCTTCAAAATCGCTATTCGGGTTAAGCACCTCATCCACAATTTTACGTTGTGCTTCAGGATAAGCTGCAATCGCTTGGTTAACCCCCATTTCCCAAGTTCTTAAAAAGAAATAGGTCCATTCGTAATATAACGCTCCGTCTTTTGCAGGATACCCTAACGCTCTAGCGTAATAGTCTAACAAGTATGACCCCACAAAGGGCGCCGCTTCTAAAACCCCTTCATCAATAAATGTTTCGACCTTTCGCAAATCCGAACAAATATCCTCGATCATACTGCTCATTTTATCTTTGATCTCAGAACGCAGCTGCTCCGCCTCTTCAACGGTCCCCTCCAGGTCATGGTACTCTTGCGCCATCACCAATATTTCATCCGTTGAATTTTGAAGCGTCTTTCTGACTTGGTGTCGTACTGAGTGTATTTGATCAGCTGCTTCAACGAGCTGCGCCCTCAGATCATCTACAGCATCAACTAAATCGCTTTTTAAGTCTAAAACTTCATTATCTAATGATTGAATTAAATTTAATGGCGCACTTAACGCATCATTAATCAGACCATTCACTTGATTACAAAAAAACGACCCAGAATCAGAAGTGGAAAAACCGTTGGCACCATTTTTTCTAGATTGATAAATAGTTACCACTTCCCCTTCCGATATACCCGATATTGCACTCCTGTACTTTTTAATCGTCGTCTTTTTTGTTGAATAAAAATATGCGCTATCGAACATTTCCCAGTCATCATCAGTAAACGGGGTATCTTCGTTAAACAGCTTCATAAGCAGGCGAAAGTTAAGAACTCGAAGAAACTCCACATCATCTTGATACTGTGATTGATCTGCATTTTCCCAGGCCTCTAAGGCCAGATAAACTCTATCTGCGTTAGAGTCTATCTCATCTTGAACCTGAACAATCAAACTTTCAAAATACTCCTTATTACCCGTTACTGTAACAATAGGCTTTTCATCACTGACTGTAGACTTTTGATAGCTTCCGTCACTTGTTTTAAATAGATCCAAGGGATCAAGTGGGTCAAAGTCCTCGTCAAATATATTTAACGGGTCAAACACATCCGTTAAAGCATCAAAAATGTCATCCGCAAAAGGCAGCTCTTCCAATAAAAACTCATGGATACCTTGAGGCGTTACAAATGTTTCTTCGATAAAAGAACACCCAGCATCTAACACTCTACTATTTTCTTCTAATATTCGCTGCTCCAACTCATGCTTTTTATCAAATAGTTTTCGCTCCAGTTCAGAAAATCGGTCATACGATTCGCTAACAAATTCGGCTCCTTCCGCTTCGTATTGCATCACCAATTCATGCACACGATTATCCACTTCATTTATAGCTTCAGAGCTCTCTTCATTGACCGCTCTAGCAAGATCAGTCATTTCTTCGTTAATATTATCTAAAGCCACTGCATGCTGAAGGGCAATCTCACCGGCAAACTCGTCCGCCATTGTGTTTGCTGGAGCATTACAAATTTGCTCATGTAAATCCTGTTTAAACTCATTGACATCTTCGACCTCATCCCGAGTTTCTTCAAACAAATCACCAACAAACTTGTATAACGGGTCACGGTGATCATCAACAAATTCGGCCCACTCGGGAATGGAATCGTTCAACGATTTGGCCAGCTGAATATGAGGCGCCTTATCGAGATGATCTTGGATTTCGTCATCCAGCATCAGTTTCTTGACAATATATCCACCCGGAAAATTTCCCTCATAGGAATTAAGAACACTTACGCCTTTCCCGACATTTTCCCCAGAATTTTTAATCGTGTCTGGCGTAAATTTGTTGACATACCCCTCAAGCACAAAATGGCGTACTTCTGCCTCAAGGTGATCATCATCCCCTAAAGAAAATATATTTCCTGAATATGTATTGACATACGTATGCGCCCAAAAATCCGCAGCGCCATGTGACAAATAACCAAAGCTAAATGCTAGCTCTGCAGGGCTCAACTCATTTCGATCAGCAATTAAGTGCTTGAACCAATCATCAGTATTCCAGTGAGTTGTATTATAGTTACCCTCTGCATCAACATCAGCACCTGGATGCACGATCATCTGCCCCATAAACACATCTGGAAAAAAATCCGGGCCGACGTTTCCATACAAATACGCTTTGGGGTGTTCTCGCAGCGCCTGGACGATATCAGGGTCGACGTTAAATTCACCAATAGGCGGTATCGACACTTTCCCATCATCAACAACATCTTCTATTACTTCGGCGCCTACCCAGGCATGAGTATCGAGTTTAAACGCCATAGAGTTTAAAGATATTGCTAAACCCACTAAGCCTGATAACGAAATCCAAATATTTTTCAAGGGTATTCCTCCATTATTCATAGATATAATCCAACCAATAATCTTTTTTATCTTCTAAGATACAGCTCGGCTTTATAGATATTTTAAGCAACCATACTAGCGTCTCGCAGCACATAAAATTATCATTCCCTCGATGAATCAAAAAGTTCATCACTCAGTACGAGCAGACTCCAACAACGCCCAAACAACCTCCACCCAAAAAGCGTTCCGAATAAATAGAATATCTGATGACAACAAACACGAGGCAATCAATCCATAGCGTTAGAAGATGCATCGCTTTGACTACAACCTTACCACTACGCTACTGACTCTCATACTTATAGAGTAACGTCCATACCCCTGACGCCATTCAAAATTCATTCTTTTAAAACACTCAAAACGAATACTATAACCACCGAGAAAAATTCCATTTTCATACAATTATTAAAATAAACACTTACCTTAAAAAAACCTCATAGTGGTAAAAAGGGCTGTAAAAAGGGACAAATCTATTTTCGGCCTGTCACGACCCGTATTTTCCACCCTTACACCAACTCGCCTTTTTGTATTAGAACTAGCTCATCATTTGGGTGAAAATAAATATCATTTATCCCATCCCCATTCACATCACCCAGATAAACATCATAGTCCGCCCCGCGAAATTCCACCGCCGAAACACCAGCAGAAAACCCAAACACCAAACACAATGCACGTGCGAACATACCCTCCGCAATACAGGATATATAGAATTCTTAATTTAAAATTGCCAACGCAGGAAAGCCCATCCTTAGTGCTTGAGGACATATCCCTTTTTTATATCTACAAAATTTTATCGTATTTATTTTTCGCGTAATGTTATCGCTTATCTATTTTTTTAACAAGGTGAAAAACGGGGTGCGGGGTAAAAAAACCGTTTAAACCGATAGCGCCAGTAATTTTACATTCTCCCTATTACCACTGGAATCACTTCATCAAAAGCCTTCACGGTAAGTGCGCCATATTTTTTTAATTTTTCGAGGGGGCAAGTCTCCACCGTTTTCTCATCAAATTCTTCTGGGTATTTAATTTGTATTTTTCCGCCGTCTTTTAATATCGCGGTGATATGAAGTTGCGACGCTGCCGGATCATCTTTTCCGGAACGCAAAACGAAGCCGTAGCGATCGATAGTGATCGACGTAATCGTGTGTTTAGCCGGGAGGTGTTGAAGTAGAGTGGTTTGAATATTAAAGCCAGCGACTTTGGCCGCTTGGTCGATGTCTTTTCCGATGCCTTCGTCAATCGCGACGCCTACGGCAATGCCCATTGGCCCCATGGAGGACATAAGCATCATGCCGGCACCCGCGCCTTTGCCATGAAAGCGAATACGATCCGGCTCAGAAATGGTGATCTCAGGGGAAGGAATACTCGCACATACTGAGAGTAGCAAGCTAATAAAGAGAAAAGAAAGAGGTTTGCGCATCCGTTTTATAACTCAAGGGATTTCCATGGGCGCTATTATACGTAAATCCGAAAAAAAATATTTTTTGTTTGAAAGGTCTCACCTCTAGCCGAACTGTAACGCTAGCAGACATTATTTTAAAAGATGTGCAATATATCTCGATCGGCAGGTAACACTCTAACCATGATGTATTTTGTTTCGGTAAGCATGTAAAACAATACGTAGCGATCTACGGGAAAGCTTTTTAGATTCCTCACCAACTCAGGCCGCTCCCGCCCTAGATCACGAAATTCTGAATTAAAAAGGGGTCAAAGCCCTTTGTTATCTGCCTCAACCTCCCTAGGTCGCCCACGTCTCGCAGAACCAACTTTGCAAGATAGTTGATTCCGATTTTCTGACGATATACGTCATTGCCTAACGGCGTACCAGTCTGCCAGGCATCACGAATCCTCTTCACCTCGTCCTTAACAAGATGTCCGCGAAACAACCCCTCGTAAGCATGAGCCCTCTCTTTCTTACTATTACCTAGCCCGTCATAGATTTGATGGGCAGCGATAAAGCTTATCTCTCGTTCACCAACATTATGGCAAAAACTTGACCATCGATAATGCCCTGGCAACTCGACCATATGTGCTCGCACAGGGTTTAACTCTATATATCGCATAACAGCAGAAAATACATTTCCTCCTGAACCAAACACGATTTGTAGCGCCCCTCCCAAACAGAACCACTTTTCCCATATTTGTGATTTAAATAGGGTACGTACTGAACCTCCCCCAGTTTAACGGATACATTAAATCAGCGACAATATCGCTAGAGGAGTATCCAAATGACCAGAAAGAGACAGCCCTATAAAACGTATACAAAAGAGTTCAAGCTCGAAGCAGTGAAGCTGATGAAGGAGTCGGATCGCCCGGCGAGCGAGATAGCCATGGAGCTAGGAGTTCGACGGAATCAGCTCTGCAAATGGGCTGAACAGCTAAATGAGAAAGGTGATGAAGCTTTTCAAGGTACGAAGGGTCGACCCAAGAAGGAAAATCAAAGCGAATTGACAACGCTTAAGCAGGAGAACGAGCGACTTCGAGAAGAGGTTGAGATACTAAAAAAGGTGGCAGCGTACTTTGCGAAAGAGCTGAAGTGAAGTGCGCTTTTATCCGTGAACAAAGTGTTTTTTATAAAACTGTACGGTTGATTTCAGTGCTTGGTGTTTCACCAAGTGGTTACTATGATTGGCTCAAACGCCCAGAAAGCAGCAGGTCACGAGAAAATCGAGCGCTGGTCTCGAAGATCAAAGTGTTACATGGTGCTAGTCATGAGATTTATGGTTCCCCAAGAGTACATCAAGATCTATTAGATTATGGTGAAACTGTTGGCGTTAATCGTGTTGCTAGATTGATGAGAGTAAATGGAATTAAGTCTAAGATGGCGAGACGTTTTGTTGTGACGACGGATTCCAAGAATACGATGGATGCAGCACCTGATCGACTAAAGCGAAATTTTTATGCTGGTGAACGAGATAAATCTTGGGTGTCTGATACGACGTTTATAGCGACCCGAGAGGGCTGGATGTATCTCGCAGTGGTGATTGATTTGTACTCACGAATGGTTGTGGGTTGGTCAATGAGTAAAAGTAATAATGCTCAGCTTGCTCAGGACGCTTTAACGATGGCGATTTGGCGTAGAGGCGTTAAGCAGGCAGTTGTTGTTCATTCTGATCAAGGGAGTACTTACGCTTCAAGAGTGTACCAAGAACAACTGTAATCCCACGGTTTACTTTGTAGCATGAGCCGAAAAGGGGAGTGTTTAGACAACGCGGTTGCTGAAAGTTTTTTCGGGACTTTAAAAACAGAGTGGGTTGATCACAAAGTTTATATTTCTCGGAAACAGGCAAAGCAAAGTATATTTGAATACATTGAAGTGTTTTATAATCGGAAGCGACGGCATTCGTATTTGAGCTATGTCAGTCCAGAAGAATTTGAGAGAAAGAATACCTCTTAATTATTTGCTCCGTTTTATTGGGGGAATCTCATAACGACGTCCTATATACTGCATAAACAAACTTACATCTTGTTTTCTCTCAGGCGTCACCAATATATGAATATGATTTGTCATTAAAACAAACGCATGCACCGCCATACTATATTTTTCCCTACTCTCCTTTAACCAATACGCATTTGATCTTTAAAACTGCCAATTAGCTCGAAGCCAAGACCATCTACATACATTTTAGTAAGTTGATCGAGATTGTCTGTAGGTCTTGCAACTCTCAATTTTGCAGACTTAGGAATCATTGATTTCCCTTTTAGCTAAAGCCATGAAAGCGCATAATTTTACCTGCCAGTAGAATACTCTCCGTACGCCGGCAGAGCATTACGGTATTCCTCAATTGATACAAATGAATCTGAAAACTCTTTAAAGTCAGGGTGAAAACCTAACGCGATTTGGATAAAGAACATTGAAGCCAAGACTAAGATAGACACTATTAGAATTCCTTTATTCATCGTTACCTATTAGTGCATAACGCTTTGCTAACCTGAAGTTTGGAGAGGAGCACCGTTGTGCTATTAAGCACAAAAGGAGCGACGACCAAACTGCGATGCTCCCCCGATAAAATGGACACCCAAATTATCCTGCTACACGTTGTTCAAGTTCCATCGGAGATAAATATCCGATACCCGAGTGTAACCTTACGCGATTGTAGAATCCATTAATATAAGTTGACAGTGCTCGCGTTAGCTCTGAAACAGTTTCGTATATAGAGTTACGTATTAGATCGCCTTTCAATGAATGGTAAAAGGACTCCATAAATGCATTGTCCGTACAATGGCCCGCTCGATTACAACTTTGACGTGTACCATGTTTTTCAAGCTCACCTTTAAACGCGTAGCCTAAGTATTCAATTCCTCTATCGGAATGAAATACTAGCTGACGATCGATCTTCCGCTTTTTTAGTGCGCCTCGTAAAACCTTAATAGTCATGCTGGTCTTTCGGTCTTTAGAAAGTGACCAGCTTAATATCCGCCTGGAATACAAATCCATTATCGTTGCTAAATACTGCCACTTACCATTTACCTTTAAGTATGTGATATCACCCACCCACACTTGGTTAAGGCTTGTCGGCTAACACATATCAAGAAGCAGGTTCTTCCCCGCTTTCTGAAAATTCTTAAGCTTGGGCATTCGGCGACATACTTTTACACAGCGAGCAACTAACCCAGACTCTTTCATCAGACGCTCAACACGCTTTTTACCTATCGCCAATCCCTGCTGTTTTAGAGCCTTATAAACCCTTGGGATACCATATCGGCCATGACTCTCTTCATAAATCCTAGTAATTCGTTTCAGCAACTTAGCATCTTCAATTGCTCTCGCCGATTGTGCTCTTTCACACCAACTATAAAAACCGCTAGGTGAAACTCCCAACCAGTCACACAACTTGCTTACACCTAGGTGTCGGTATCTTTGGATGAATCCAAATCGGTCTGATGTTGTTCCGCAAGATACCGTTGCCACTTTTTTAAGAGGTCATTTTCCTCCTTTAGTTTTGCGTTCTCTTTTTGTAGGCGCTCAACCTCAGTCAGTTCAGCCTTAGACGGGACTTTCTTATTCTTAGTCACAGAGACTCTCCTTTGCTTGTCTGCTACAAGTTTGCCCTCCCTGTACTCCTTTCGCCACCTCGACAGCATAAAAGGGTGAATATCCAATGCTTCTGCAACTTGTTTTACGTAAATCCCTTCTTGTTCACTTAATCGAACTGCTTTTACTCTGAAGTCAGTCGAATACATCCACGTCTTTCTTGGTTTGGTATATCTTGGCATTTGCCACCTCCTGAGTTATCAGAAGGTGTCCACTAAAGCGGGGGAACTACAGGCATTGGTACAGGCGCTTGTTAGAAAACCCAAAGATTATTTACGATCGGAACATCAACTGTTCCGCCCCAAAATTGAGTAGTACTGCAACCAGATCCGTGCATGCCTATTTTTCTTCCTGAAGCGTGCGCCATTAATGCTACTGATAGCATTGCATCTTTTCCTGCAACAGTTTCTGGTATATAGACTCTGAAAGTAGACGTGCACTCATCTAGGTTAGCGACCTCGCCAGAAATATATATCGAAACGGCACCGCTCTGGTGAACGAACACTCTAGTTACGTCAACCCCTGGCCCACTCAAGTGGGTAATATATTTTGCTTGAGCTGGAAAACTTATAGCCATTGACAATAATATTCCAAAAAATATTTTATTCACGATTATCTCCTTTAATTTCCAACGCCCCGTTAAGGGGCCGGAACTGTGTTGATTATTTTGTGCTATTAAAGCACAAAATGAGCGACGCAGTGGAGGTCCCAGCCAGCTTGCTGGCGTCTTGAACGGGTTGTTAGAATTAATTTTCTTTGACCATGAGATTATTCTCTATGTATACACTCCCAACCTGCTCTTTTCTTGTTTTTACCATGGAAAACCCATGCTTAAGATAGAAAGGTTTGGCGGTGTGACTTACATGTGAATATAGCCTTGGATAATTAGCACCCTTACTTAGGATAGCCTTCATTAGCTCTGCTCCAACACCTTGCCCCTGACACTCTCCATGGACATAGAAATGATCTATTAATCCGTCAACTTGAAGATCACTATACCCAACAACTTTTCCGCCGGATATTGCGACAAATGGATTGATCTTATCCATTTTTTCTCTAAATACATTTAAACTCAATGATTCCGGCGCCCAGGCTTCAATTTGTTCCATAGAGTAATCCCTACTACAAACCATACGTATACTCGTAAAGTAAACACTCCATAAATCTGGGACCATTTCCACATCGTACTCTACGACTGTCATAATATTTCAGCCTTGGCAATTCTAACACTTTATTTAGGGGCCGCAGCGTAGTCGCGAAGCGACGAAGCGGAGGCCCCAGCCGCAACGCGGCGACCTACAATTGCTTGTTAGCAGCTACCGAAGCCGTGATGCTGTGCAACCACAAGCCCAGATACTACCACCAAAGATTTACATTTTAAGCGCAGCCCATACTACGAAGCTTATTTGAAGCTGCCATGAATTCGAAAACAGCTTTGCTGCAACCCGAACTTTAAGTTACCGCCCAACTGACACGGCACGAAACCTACACCGCTATGCGGCTGAAACATTTTGGTTTTAACATTTACCCCGATTTATTCGGAGCCAAAATTAAAAACAAAAACACCTGCTAACGTTTTACTTAGGGGCCGCAGTGTAGTCGCGAAGCGACGAAACGGAGGTCCCAGCCGCGACAGCGGCGAACTACAGTAATTTGTTAGCAGCACCGAAGCCATGATGCTGAATGGCCACGAACTTGATACTACCGCCAAAAATTTACTGCTTGAGTACGGCAGCTACTACGGAGTTTACCCAAAGCTGCCGTGAATTCGAAGACAGCTTTGCTACACCGCGAACTTCAATTTACCGCCCAACTGTAACGGCACAAAACTTTAACCGCTACACGGCTGAACATGCAAACCTTTGACGATTACCCCGACCTATTCGGAGCCAAAATCAAAAAATAAAATTACTGCTAACGCACAAAGCAGCGGCGCGCGTTAGCGCGTCCAGCCCGCAGGGCGATGCTGCCTTTTCTTGTTAGGTGATTTAGCCGCAAACCCATGTGCCATTCGGGTTTTGTTTTGCGCCAGCATATGCGCCGCCACACACCCAGGTGCCATCTGGATTTTGTTTTGCGCCAGCGTAGTTACCACCACAAACCCAAGTTCCGTTTGGGTTTTGTTTTGCGCCAGCGTAGCCGCCGCCACAAACCCACGTGCCGTTTGGATTTTGCTTGGCTCCCGCATAAGCACCACCACATACCCATGTGCCGTCAGGGTTCTGTTTCGCTCCAGCGTATGCGTTGCCACAAACCCACGTACCATTTGGGTTTTGTTTGGCACCAGCGTAACCGTAATATTCTCGTTCTTCTGACATAGTTGATTCCTTGTTTCACCTAACGCCCAGCTAATCCGCCGAAACGGAGTTGATTGTTTTGTGCGAGCGTAGCGGAAAAGCACAAAACGAGCAACGCAGTGGAGGTCGGATTGAGCTGTTTGTTAAATGTTTTACCTGAACACATATGCCAAACACACACCAAGAAATATAAACCCACACCATAAGTACTGGACCTTAGGTGAGACGCGAAATGGCTTGTAAACTGAAAGAATAATTAAGCAAGTAATTCCAGCCGCTAGGAAGACGCCTAGACCAAATACAATTACTGTTACATCAAATGTCGTTAGCGCGACCTTGGGTAAACCACCCATTTTCGAAAGATCACTGCCAGTTTTAAGCGCATACTGGCTTACTGCATATATAGTTACTATCCATGTCGAAACAACGCTGAGCATTACCAAAGAAAGGCATTGCCAACGAGTTACATTCTCGAACTGTGGGAATATCTTTTTCATAGTGACATTTAACGCCTTGCTTTGCTGAAATTTTGTAGTGGATGCATTTGTGCTATTAAGCACAAATGAAGCAACGAAAAAATTGTCAGCAAGAGCAACTTGTTATAGCAGCCGGCCCGTGAACTCAGTTTTGCCTCGTTGGCGAAGCGAGAGCGGAGCCCACTGCTAAATTAAAATATTGCAAGAAGTTGAAAATACCCAACACCTTGCACCAACTTAGTGGCACGCTACCGATAAAAACGATAGTTGCAACTACTAAAAACTTAAATTTGGCACCAGGAACGGACTGACCTAAAGAGGGGAATGCACGATCCCTGATGCTGATATTCTTGTTTAGAAATCACACTATAAACCAACCGCGATTTCATTAAAACCGGACATCTAAATCCGGCCTATAACGTTTTACTTAGGGGCCGCAGTGTAGTCGCGAAGCGACGAAACGGAGGTCCCAGCCGAGACAGCGGCGAACTACAGTAACTTGTTATGGCTTGGCGGCGGCACCAATTTGCTACAAGCACTTTGGCGAAGCGATAGCGTAGACCACAACATATTAAAAGGCGGAAGAAGACGGGCTTGCCGACGACCTACACCTGCTTAGTGGCACGCCACGATTAAAAACGAGAATGGCCACACCTAAAAAACTTAACTGTGGCACCAGGAACGAACTTACCTAGAAGGGGAAACGCACGATCCCTGATGCTGTGATACTGATTAAGAAACGACACTATAAACTATGTCGTACTTGGTTAAAACTGAGCCTTAATTTCCGACCCATAACGTCAGTATCACACGCAAAAACTGTGGCGTGTAATTTGTGTAAAATGGGCGAAGCCCATACACAAATGGAGCGACGCAGTTTTTGTCGTGTGCATACTTTTGTTATGCGTTTTACTGCACATAATCTGCTAGTTCATGCCAGACATTAACCAATGTTACTAGCCTAGATGTCTCTGAGGTAGCAACACCACTTACAGGCACAGATTCAGCCTCATTTTCAAATAGGAAGTCTGAAATTCTATCTGCTTCTTCTGCTGTGCAAGAAACTTTGTGATAGCTAGACTCGGAATTTCCTTGATAATTTTCAGGGAATTCAATAGTCCCTTCGCTCAAAGCGGCTTCCACAATACTTGATTCGGACATATTGCTTTTAGTAAGAATATCCTTCGTATCTTTTAGAATATTCCTTGGCAATACGTCAGCCAATCCACAAATTTCTTTATATTCTTCTGAGTTCATATTTTACGCATAACGCCCAAATTTGAGGGCAACTGAAGCGAAGCGTAAGTTGCTCCGCAAGATTTGATTGTTATGTGGCATTACGATTTTTTTCATGCCACTCTATCTGTGCTAATTTTACAGGTGACCAAGAGTGGAAATCTACAATTTCTCTGCGTGGCTTGACATATGCGAATGTCTTGGTCGAATAATTAAACGAATTCCTTAGCTCGGTGATAAATTCAGTTTTGTTTGTATTTAACCGAGTAACTTCCGCAGCACTCAGTTCGAAGACCTGACTGTATGATCCAAATCCACTTTCGTGACTTAAACTTAGAAATAGCCTGTCATCATCACCTCTATACAATATAAACTCGTAGTTTGAGGAATCTATTACTTCAATATTCTTAGGTTTCATCATTCATTCGATTCATGAAAACACATAACGCCGCAGTAAATGGCGGCTTTGTAGTTGGTTGGTGTTGCGCTAGCGTAGCCTGCAGCGCATAAGCCAAGCAACGGAAAAGCCGTCCAATTTGACTGCCTTGTTAAGGCTTTACACCTCATACACGTCGCACCATCGACAAGTCAACTCTGGCATTAGCTTTCTAAGTGAAGTGAAACTAGATTTTTGTGCAAACCTGGCGGACCCTAGGTATTTTAAATTGGGTATTGTTGCTAGGTAATCCAAATTTTTGTCTCTAAGTTGTACCGATGACATAAATAAGGCTTCAAGCGTATTTAATTTAGAAAATGGTTCCAAGGAGTCTACTTTCTGCTGCTTATACATGCCTCCCTCAACTCCAATCGCTATCAGGTTATTCGCGCCTCTTAGAAACTCAACATCATTTAAATACTTTGCATTTTCAATAAATAATTTTTCGAGAGATTTCAGCTCAAGGATCGATCCAAACTCTCTTACATTTCGAACACTGCCTAGTCTCAAAAACCGAAGATTATCTAACCGAGTTAATGGCTCTAAGCTCTCTGCAGTTAAAACTTCAATATGAAGACGCTCTAATTTATTCAAGCGGCCGATTTCCTCTAAAAAGCCTTGATTCACCTGCTTGGCTGATAATTCCTTAATATCAACTAACTTGTGTATTCCCTTATGTGAATTTTTTTGCCTATAAAAGCTTACAGTCTCCGTACCTTCAGGCAGCATTGATAGTTCTGACACAGAATCAGGCCACTGTTTCCATTCGCGATAAAATTCATTGTAATCCATGAGCTAGACCGAGCCTTAACGCTTTGCTAGCGGGCAATTTGGAGAGGAGCGACTGGTGTGCTAACAGCACACAAAGAAGCGACGACCAAATTGTCCAGCTGAGTAATTTGTTATGGCAGCCGGCTGAACCAATAAGCTAATTGCACTTTGGCGCAGCGTAAGCGAAGCCCACAACAAGATAAAAACAGCAAGAAGTATAAACTGGACACCCCTTGCGATTACTTAGTGCCGCACCACGATAAAATACGGGAACAGCCATACACTTAAATTTAAGTGCTAGCACCAGGAACGAAGGGAAAATGAAAGGCATTAGCACTTCCCTGATGCATCGATACTGCTTAAGAAACTACACTATAACCTAGCTGCGATTTCGTTAAAACCAAACCCAAGTTTCCGAGCCCATAACGCCCAATTCAAGCGACGCCAAAGGCGGTCGCTTGGAATTGTTTGTTAGAACTATTTATCGCTGTATACATGTAAAATTGCAGGAAGACCCTGATTGCAACCACTTAAGTGAAACATTAGTTTCTGGCCTGATATGTGAGCTGCCAAAATCAGCGAAACCATTTCTTTATAGTGAGGATGATTTATATCTAACTGATACAAATCATCTCTGGTGCACTCTTCGAGCGAAATCATATTCGGTTGCCGAACCAACAACCCCGTATGACCTGAAAAGTACTGCAAGTGACTTACTATTTCCACACCCGTATTTTTAGCAGCATATCCTGCTGATGAAAAAATAATGAAGCCCAACAAAACCCCAACTTTCAATATCTTATTCACATGCTCTCCTTTCTATTTTGAAGTTCTAACGCCTTACTCAGCCGACGCTTTATCGGTCGGCTGGAGTAAATTGTTATAAGCATATTTTCTTTGATAAAACATACTAATAATTATTAATCCTACTCCCAATATTAAAAATGGAATACTTAGTAGTTGGCCAGTATTTAAATTTATTCCCAAAGCGTATGACGCTTGGGGCATTTTAACGTACTCGACCATAAATCGTACAAGGAATATTGTTGTTAAGAATAATCCAAGCAAGGCGCCTAAACATTTCTTTGCCTTAGTTTTAAAATATACAGTACAAAGGATAATGAATATAACTAAATACCCAAATGCCTCATATAGTTGAGCTGGGTGCCTGGGAACATTATCGATTTTCCCAAACACTACTGCCAAAGCGGTATTTGATTTCGATCCTACAATTTCCGAGTTTAAAAAATTTGCAAATCTTACAAAAACACCAAATAAGGCTGTTGGTATTACAATCCTATCTAATAACCAGATAAATGGCGCACTGTATTTTTTTGAATAAATATATACCCCCAGTATGGCTCCTGCTCCTCCGCCATGGCTTGCTAAGCCACCCTCCCAGATCATTAGGATTTTGAGCGGATTAGAAAAATAGTACTGTGGATCATAGAAAAGACAATGGCCAAGCCTTGCACCTACTATAACCCCAAATACAACATAAAATAATAAATCGTCCAATTGGCGCAGAGGCTTATCCTCATATAAAAAAATATATTTAGATAGATAAAACCCGATTGTAATAGCCGCCGCAAAAATAACGCCGTACCAACTAATGGAGAATCCTCCATATGAGATTATTATTGGATCAAAATTCCATATCATAAATTTTCTATTCCAGAATATGTAGGAGCTTATAACAATATTATTAGACGGACAAATCCGCCGAAAAACACGGCAGTTGTCCGTCTAACACACGATTTAATTGAATTGATCTCCGCTCCCTGGACCTTATTGACTCCCGCTTCGCGCAGGATTGACTGAATAACATACAAAGTTATACGGAAAGTTTCCGGCATAATAATGCACCACACTGGTACAGCTGTCTAGAATATCCCGAGCATTAAAAATAGCGGTCACCGACCCCCATATTGAACAGGCAAAAAAAAGCCTCGCAAAAGCGAGGCTCGGGTCATTCACTCTACATGAATGACTAGATGTTTATGGGCACGCGCCCACACTCCAATAACTGCCGTTCGAACTGCTCAAGGTCGTTGAACCCCACGTCGAACCAGGCATCGCATCCCCGCTACCATTGGCAACATAGTTAGGCGAGAAGTAACTGCCTGAGCTCGTCGCACGACCCGCGGTCTTGTGATAGTAATTAAACGTTGTCACTTCATCACAATTCGGCGCTGGTGTGGGCGTCGGGGTAGGCACCGGCGTTACTGTTGGCGTAGGCACTGGCGTCGCCGTCGGTACCGGTGTCGTCGTTGGCACTGGCGTGGAGGTCGGCACAGGTGTCGCGGTCGGAGTAGGCACTGGACCACCGAAATCAGCACGGCGGTTATTTTCAAAGAGGAACTGAGTCAAAAATGCAGGGTAATCGATCGTGCTGTGGTTTGTATATTGACCACCGCCCGATGAATTAGACCCAGCGGGCCATGCATGAGACAAACCATTAACCATGATTTTAGACACACGCACACCATCATTATCGCTCCAGGTTTCTTCGGTTCCGCCACCACTGATCGAGTTGGACCCACTATCTTTACCTGCGCCGTAAACCGTCGCCATCGCTTCTGAATCAACTGCCGCGTATGCAGTGCCAACAAGAGAATCGGAGTTACCATGCACGACTGAGGTTAACTGCGTATTAAAGTCGTTATCTGAATTTGAGAAACCCGTACAGATATTTGCAACAGAACTAGCGCTCGTACCAAACGGTACCGAACCGATTTGACCTGATGTAGTCCCCAACGCTGGACCAGCATTAATACCGATACCGGCAAAGATTTCAGGCGCCAAACAACCCATCACAAATGTTTGACCACCGCCCGATGACAAGCCAGAAATATACACTTGATCTGGGTCGATATTCAGGCTGGTATTGGCCATCATGCTATTTGCCAAATCAATCAAATTATCATCGTGACGACTAGGATTGCTCGCACTGTGATTTGTATCGTAATAATCCCAACATCCGATTAGCACGCCGCCATTGGGTGCCATGGGAGCAGCGATAACCATACCGTACTGGTCCGCCTCATCAGTCCAACCCCACGAATCACGCACTTCTTCATTTTGCTGGCTACAGCCATGCAGTGAGATCATCAACGCACGCTTACCATTACTAGTGGTCGAATTCGGCGAATAGATATGCACTTCCATTCCCGCGAGACTGCTGTCCGTTGTCCAAGCACCAGGATCTACTGGGTCCGTTGGATCGGTGGGGTCAGTTGGGTCTGTCGGATCAGTTGGGTTTGAACCGTTAGGGTTAGTATCCGTCCAACCGCCAGTTTCAAGCTGCCATAAAGTGATCGATGTGCTGTAACCAACGTCCGCACCTAGCGCCAGATATTCATCCAATGTCAAACGGCCAGCATTGTAATGTTGAACCACTGTCGCGGTTTCACTTGGCGCAATATATTCAGGCGCAGTAGTTGTAAAGCTAATAGAAGCTGATGCTGCAGATTCGTTTCCACACTCATCAACTGCCGTTGCGTATACATCGTATGAAGTAGAGTGACTAAGCCCCGACACGGTGATTGTGGTCGATGAAGATGGTGAAGGCGTTAACTCAGCGCCACCAACTCGGTATACCTTGTAGCCGCGTATATCCGCTTCGCCATTAGCATTAACTGACAAACGTGCGTAATCGTCATGAATATCGGCTCCTGCAAGCCCAGTAGGTGCCGCAGGCGCTGTAGTATCGTTTTCACAGGCTGGGTTATAACCTGCACCAGCAACTTCTTCAAAAAACGCCCATAGCTGTTCGGTAGCATTAGGACCATTTGAATCATCGGACCAAACACTGAGATCATCATCACCGCCGGTCCAGTAATGCCCTTGACCATAAGTCGCCGAACGACCAGGCCCACCGTTATATAGCATGGTACGAACAAGAGGACTACCATCCGGACCGTTGTACGTTGTCAGCGTACAACTCACGCCGCCCTTTGTGCAGCTCTCTGTATCATCTGCGCTTAAGTCGTCACCCCATACCGTCAATTGGGAGTCTCTAATAAGCTCCATCGCGCGAGGTAGCACAGTCGTGTCGTTAGAAGACGCAACAACCAACATCGGTACAGCGCGGTTGTAATCAAGCTCAGCTTCAATTTTATTGACGTGAAAAGAAAGTGTGTTGAACTGGTCAGCCGTCACCGAAGTAGAACCGTCGCCATACGCCAAGCCCGCAACAGGGGCCGCCGCAGCCCAATATTCATTGTGCGCGATAGCTTCAGCCACCACCATTGCACCACCACTGGAAATACCTGTTAAGAAACGACGATCAGGATCGATTTGATAATTGGCTTCAACTTCGCGTGCGATTGAATAGATATCATCAACCTCACCATTTTGACCTTCTTGCACATGCTTATCGAACCAGTAACCCCAGCAATCGTCGCTGCGCATTTCTCTAAACTGCCCCACATAAGGCAGCACTAGAATGACGTTATTTTGGTCCGCGATAAGATCTAAGTTCCATGCATTTAATGCATCCATGTTATCCATAACGCACCCATGTAGTGCCATGATCATTGGAACAGGTGTTGTACCATCATATGATTGAGGAACGTATACAATGTAGTCACGTCGTATGCCGTCTGGTCCCGTGTAACTGTTGCCTGTAACAACATCACCAGACCCTGTAAGTGTCGCAGCCGCTGTAGCCGATAGAGAAGTAAAAGCGGTAATAATGGAAAGTACGATAATGCCAATGGGCAATCCGTATTTAGTTTTTAGAAAGTTCATATTTAGCTCCGAAAGAAGCTTAGCCTTAGAGAAAACAAACTACCTCTATTTTGCCTTAGGCCAAACATTATTTTTGTTATTTGATTGGTACAACTCTCTTCACAACCATCTCAATGTTTGACGTCCATGAGATTGTTCTTCATTGAACGAGGCCGAGTGTAACCACTCACACCAAGGGACCAACACTAGACTAACGGACTATTGATATATTTTTTATATATGGTAATGCGATGGATTTTTTGGCGCTTTGAGAAATAAAAATCGCATTAATATAAGCATTCAATCTAAAAAATCACGAATTTCAACTAACGTTCAATAAAACCAATCGATAATTACGATAATCTACTGGTTAAAATATGATAACTGATTCACATATCCGATTTTGCAGTGCACTATAGAATTAAAAATTCAACATTCATTGAAAAAAAATATAAGCCAATTTAATACATACCATCAACAAAAACCCCGCGTAAAGCGGGGTCGTATCGAGCAAAAAAATCAGAAATTCTAGCTAAGGGCAGCTCCCCACCTGCCAATAAGTGCTATCAAAGCTGTACAAGCGGGTAAGCCCCCATGTAGAACCCGCCATCGCATCATTACTTCCATTCGCGACATAATTAGGCGAAAAATAAGCGCCCGAGCTGGTCGCTCTCCCCCCCACCTTGTGGTAATAATTATAGGCCGACACCTCACTGCATGAAGGCGCAGGTGTTGCGGTGGGAGTGGGTGATGGACTTGGCATTATCGTTGGGCTTGGGACTGGGGTGGGCGTCACCGTGGGGACCGGCGTTCCAGTAGGTGTTGGCGTTTGTACTGGAGTGGGCACAGGAGTAGGCATCGGCGTTGGATGAGGGCCACTAAAGTTGGCTCGACGATTATTATCAAACAGAAACTTTGTTAAGAATGCAGGATAATCAATCGTGCTATGGTTTGTATATTGCCCGCCACCTGACGAACCCGAACCCGCTGGCCACGCATGAGGCAAGCCGCTCACCATGATTTTCGAAACACGTACACCATCATTATCGCTCCACGTCTCTTCAGTGCCACCACCACTAATTACGTTTGTTCCGGCATCCTTATTTGCACCGTAAACCCTCGCCATCGCCTCGGAATCAAGTGCCGCGTATGCAGTACCGACGAGGGTATCGGAATTACCATGCACAACGGACGTTAATTGCGTATTAAAATCGCCGTCTGAATTGGAAAACCCCGTACATATATTGGCAACCGAGCTTGCACTCGTACCAAAAGGCACAGAACCAATTTGACTAGAAGATGTGCCCAGCGCTGGGCCAGCATTAATTCCAATACCCGCGAAAATCTCTGGAGACAAACACCCCATCACAAATGTTTGACCACCACCCGACGACAAGCCAGAAATATACACTTGATCCGGATCGATATTCAGACTGGTATTAGCCATTAAGCTATTAGCCAAATCAATTAAGTTGTCATCGTGACGACCTGGATTACTTGCGCTGTGGTTCGACCCGTAATAATCCCAGCAGCCAATAAGAACCCCACCATTTGGTGCCATAGGTGCGGCGATCACCATGCCGTACTGATCAGCTTCATCAGTCCACCCCCAAGAATCGCGCACCTGTTCATTTGACTGACTGCAACCGTGCAAAGAAATCATCAGCGCGCGCATGCCATTACTCGTAGAGGAATTAGGCGAGTAAACATGCACTTCCATTCCGCTCAAACTTGGAGATGTCGTCCAACTTCCAGGCTCACCATTGTTATTTCCATTTCCATCGCCGTTATCATCACCACCACTACCATTAGGGTTTACGTCAGTCCACGTGCCACTCTGCTGTTGCCACAGCGTGAAGCTAGCAATGTATCCGTATTGTCCACCCATCGCGATATACTCATTTACATCAAGGCGCCCCGCCAAATAATGCTCAGTTGCCGTACCACTTGCGCTAGGCGCCACATACTCCAAGGATGTAGTTGTGAACGAAACAGATCCCGACGCGCTTGACTCATTTCCACAATTATCCACGGCTGTCGCATACACATCATATTGTGTCTGAGCAGACAAACCCGCCACCGTTAATGTCGTTGATGAAATAGGAGACGGCGTTAACTCCAAACCACTCGTGCGATAAACCTTATAACCGCGTAAATCTTCTTCTGTATTTGCGCTTACAGACAACACCACATACGTATCATGCGGATCAACAGAACTCAGTCCCGTTGGCGGTGCAGGAGGCGTATCATCAAACTCACACACTGGGTCAACTATTACGCCACCTGAAACCTCGGAAAAGAATTCCCACATATGCTCTGATGCACTTGGACCGGAAGATTTAGACCAAACGTTTTGATTTTCATCTCCTCCCGTCCAGTAGTGGCCTTGCCCATACGTCGCACTCCTTCCTGGCAAGCCTGAATACACGAGCGTTTTCACCAGAGGCAAACCATCTGCATCGTTGTACGTTGTTAACGTACAATTCACACCGTCGCGCGTACAATCTTCAGCGCTATCCGCATTCAAATCACCCCCCCAAACAGTCAGCTGAGAATCACGAATAAGCTCCATTGCGCGAGGCCGCACAACCGTATCATTTGAGGATTGCACCACTAACATGGGGATAGGCTTATTAAAATTTAACTCTGTATTTATTTTCCCTACATGAAAATCAACAGAATTAAATATTTCAGAAAGCACTGAGGTGGAACCGTCCCCATAAGCCAATCCTGCAACAGGTGCTGCAGCAGTCCAATAGTCGTTGTACGCGACTGCCTCAGCAATCGCCATAGCCCCACCACCAGACAAACCCGTGATAAACCGTCGCTCCGAATCGATTTGATAACGCGACTCAACTTCTTGCGCAATAGCATACAAGTCATCTACCTCACCATCATTGCCATCACCCTCTTGCACATGATTCGCCAACCAATACCCCCAGCAATTTTCATTTCGTTGAGAAAAATCACCAAAAGAAGTTACAAACGGAAAAACAACAATCACATTATGCTGATCTGCAATCACATCTAAATTCCACAAATTCATCGCATCAATATGATCCATTGCGCAGCCATGCAGCGCGAAGATCATCGGCACAGCCGAGGTGCCGTCATACGATGGCGGCACGTAAACAGAATACTGTCGTGCGGTAAAACCACCTGAATAGGTATAATTATCAATATCACCCGAACCGGTTATTTGGGCATAGGCAGGAGACACCGCCAGCCCCAAACTCACAAACAAAGAAAACACTAAGGAGAAAAAATAGCCGATAAGACGCGCAGAAAATACGCGCAAAGGTTTACAAAATTTCATTTTGAATTGCTCCAAATCGAGCCCAGCCTAGAGAGAACAAACTACCTCTATGTCGCCATAGACCAAACATTATTTATTTTTATTTTCAGTCGATACATTCAAACAGTATCAACCCAATGCTTGGCATCCATGAAAGCGTTCTTCATGTACGCAAAAAAATTCTAGCAGTCATCGCCAAAAGAAAAACTAAACTAAAGGACCATTTACAAAAATAACAAAAAGATGTAATGGAGGAGAGGTTTATTTCCAACAGCTACTTTCGCATAGCACTTTAGTCGCAAATCAATCTAAAAATCGATTACTTAGGCGCCAAAAAAATAATGCCAACTGCAGAGAACAACCTGGTGATGTATTGCGATTGTCGTATGCATCACAATCAACACAAAAAGCATTAACGAATAATGAGTAAATGAACATTGTTTATGTTGGAACGTTCGCCATATCCGCGCTTACATAGCGCGCCAACAATGAGAAAGCACACTAACATCGCCGGCATAGAGGGTAACATTATAATGCGCGCCCGATTTTAGCTCACCAACGCCTTCAGGGGTGCCCGTCATAACAATATCGTTGTCATTTAACGTGGAAAAAGTATTGATGTGCGCTACTAAATCATGCGGTAAAAACAACATTTGTTGAACGCTGCCCTTTTGTAGCAACTCACCATCGACTGTTAACGTAAAATTTAAAGAATCGATCGCGACCGACAATTCAACAAAAGCTGAAAACACCGCGGAGCCATCAAACGCTTTTGCACGCTCCCAAGGCAAAGCACCTGCTTTCAATTGCGTTTGTAATTGACGCTTGGTTAAATCCAAGCCCAAACCAACCCCCGCAATCTTCCCCCCCCGAATTAAAAAACTTAATTCCGTTTCATAATGCAGTGGCTCATGATGAAAGGAAGACAACACATCTGACACTGCAGAATTTGGCTTCATAAAAATAACCGGCTCTGTGGGCACATTATTCCCCAGCTCCTTCGCATGGTCTGCGTAGTTACGCCCGACACACACCACTTTTGAGGGAATGACTTGGGTACCGCTGTAATCAATCGTGTTCACACATTAACCTCATAAATATGCGCTTATGCTTTGGAATATCATGGTATATCACCCATCCAAACATGGCGATTCAAATCAAACTGTTCTTTTAGAAAACGCCTAAACTCACGGAAGCGCAAAGTATCACGTAAGTCGGGATGCGAAAGCATCCACAGATCGAAGCGGTGCCATTTATCATGCGCGGGGATTCTCATCAGGTCGCTTTCTTTATCACACATAAAACATGGCATCATCACCAAGCCCATATCGGCCTTCGCTGCATAAAGTTGCATATACGGATCATTAAAACGATGCTTAATTGGCAAGTGCGGGTAACGACTTGATACGACCCAATCAGGGTAACGGCTTTCGTCATCCCAGCCCACCCAATTCGATGCCGTTTCATCGCGTAAATCATGGCTATCAATATATTTTTTCGACCCATATACCGCGCAATAAATATCGACAAGCTTCGAACCGATAAGATGCTCTGGCGGCACGGCGTCTTTCATCATAATACGCAGTGCTATATCTGCTTCACCACGAGATAAATCAAACGCCGTATACGACGGCAATATTTCTAAATCGACCGAAGGATTTTGTTCAGAAAAAACCGCAAGAGAATCCATAAACGGTTTTGCGATAATATGACTAGGAATCGTCACCCGTATTGGCCCCGCCATATTGCCGCTCTTCGCTTGCAGGCGACGTTCAATTTCATAAGCATCCGCCTCCATGCGTAAGGCAATATGCAAAAGCTCTTGCGCTTCTTCCGTTAATTGAAACCCCGACGAAAGACGATTAAACAGCTTAACGTCCAGCTCTTCTTCTAAGTCAGATATACGCCGCGTAACCGTTGAAGGGCTTAGGCCATATTGATTCGCCACAGATCGTGCCGACCCCTCGCGATGCAAAGCCAAAAATAATTTTATCGTATCCCAATTCATCTAATTTTTTCCCATGTAGAATACTTAAAATTACGCAGCACAATCAATCCTCAGCTACCCGACCAAAAACACGCTGGCCCAAACCTTTTTTTATCACACAAAAACATCCCTGCTCGAATGACAATTGACGGCCACGAATCTTTTTCTGGTTAAGGCGTGATTGCCAATACTCAGCCAGCATTGCATTTGCTGACCCTGTTGCTGGGTCTTCATGACGACTATATTGCGGTGCAAAGTAACGCATCACATAGTCATCTGAAGCACGATCACTCTTCGCCGTCACAATTACCGCTCGGCGACTTACTCGGCTCAACATCGCCCCATTAACACGACAATGCTTAACGGATTTTTCGTCGGGGAGCTCCAGTAAATAATAACCATTTCGCGGGCCCATCTCACTCGCCGCTACTACAGGCTGATTTACGATGGATGACCACGAAAGCCGACAACGCTCTTTTCGGAAGGGAAACACCGAAAACTGAACATAACACTCACTGGCGCTACAGCCTAGAACGATACGACCCGCGCTGGTCAACACATCGGTTTCGCCAATGCCGGCATAATATTGATGCAGCACATACGCAACTGCGAGACTTCCCGAACCACAACGAAGAATAGATCGCCCAGACTGTAAAAATTGAACCTTGGGGCGAAGTTCTGACGGCTCATCGATTACGACTAGAATTTTCGGGGAAACCTTGTGCGATATCGACACACATTCTTCCAATGGATATCGACCAACAAGCACGACATGTTGATTTCCTTTCGCCTCTGGGCCAACAAAGCTTGAGACTTCGTACACACCCCTAGATATCATTTCAATCCATATTTTTTAATAAAAACATACTGAACATATTGTTTTCAGACAGCCATAATTTCTTAGTCGCCCAACCGGATTGATACGCCATCAACTGAAATTCACTGGGCGTATATTTATAAGAACTTTCGGTATGAATGGTTTCGCCTTCATTGAATTCGATACGTACATCATCCAAAAATACAGCTTGCGATTCTAGGCAAACTAAATGCATTTCAATACAGCCTTGATTGGCATTATAAAAAGCATAATGCTCAAATTTTTCAACATCGATATTGCTATCAAAGTGGCGATTAATACGATGTAATATATTCTTATTAAATTCCGCGGTGACCCCCAAACGATCGTTATACGCGCGATGCAAAAATGTCGGCGATTTTTTAGTATCAACACCAATCAGAAGATAGCTGTGTCGACCGAGCGTTTTCCTCGCGTTTTCTAAAAACGCATTCGCTTCATTGGGCGTCAGATTGCCAATAGTTGACCCAGGAAAAAAACCAAGCCGTCGCAGATGCGTCGCACTCGGCAAATTCACTTCTTTTGTAAAATCCCCCTCAACCGGCCGCACATCCACAAGCGGGTATTCTGTGCTAAGCTCCAAACACGCTTTATGTAAGTGCTCACCAGAAATATCAATAGGCACAAACTGCTGTATACCTCGCACTCGCTCCAACAGTGGTTTGACCTTCAACAAAGAACCGGCGCCGAACTCTATAAGTGAATAATCATCCTGCAGATGAGAAGATAAAGACTCCGCAACTTTTGGCAACAAGGTCAATTCGGTTTTATAGGGGTAATATTCTTCTAACTCGCAGATCTGGTCAAAAAAATCGGAGCCCCTTTCATCATAAAAAAACTTGGGCGGCAGTTTCTTATTTTTTCGATTGAGCCCCGCAATAACCTGATCGTAAAAATCATTTTTCTCGATGGCACAAACATCATCTAACATTAACGCTTCTGACATTTAATAATCCTCCGCTAATCGCAGCCCCGAAAACTGCCAACGTTGATGTGGGTAAAAAAAGTTTCGATAACTCGCACGCAGTTGTAACCTCGGCGTAACACAAGAACCACCTTTTAATACAAACTGATTCGCCATAAATTTGCCGTTATACTCACCGAGAGCCCCCTGCTTGGGGTCAAAGCCAGGATACGCAGAGTATGCACTTTGCGTCCATTCCCAAACGTCACCATATATATCCTCAAAATCACCCCCGCTAGTGTTTGCACTAAACGGTCGGCACGTATGAGACTCTAAAAAATTCCCAGAAATAGGGCGAGATTCCGCGACATGTTCTAATTCGAACTCTCTTGGCAATCGTTTGCCCGACCAGCGCGCAAAAGCATCTGCTTCATAAAAACTGACGTGATGTACAGGCGCCCGCTGGTCCACCTGCTGCAAACCATCCAGACCAAATTGCCACCATACATCGTCGCGTGTTTCCCAATATAAGGGCGCTTGCCAGTTTTCCTTATTTTTAACAGCCCAACCGTCGGACAACCACAAAAGCGGGTTGCCATAGCCTCCGTCATTAATGAAATCAATCCACTCAGCATTCGCGACTAAACGGGTACCCAGTTTAAATGGCATCAAGTAGCTTTGGTGGCGAGGCTGCTCGCAATCGTAACTAAAGGTGCTCCAGTTACCAGTTGAATCTGATTCGGCACCAACATCTATCAATCCACCGTCAAAGGCTTTCATCTTCATTTCAGGGATCGAAACGTCGGGCTTAATCGCTTGACGATTAGCGTGTATCACGGCGGGGTTAGTCGGGTTGAAGGAAAATAGGTGCAACAAATCTGTCAACAACAACTCTTGATGCTGCATTTCATGATGAAGACCGATGGTCACTAACGCTTCAATATCTTGGTCACGGGATTCGATGAGCTGACACATAGCTTCATCAATCACGCTCCGATACGTCATCACTTCTTGCAGATAAGGGCGCGTTAATAAGCCACGCTGCGGACGTGCGTGCCGATCGCCCACTGAGTCGTAATAAGAATTAAATAGAAAACAAAAGGATTCATTATGCCAACAAAATTGCGACTGAAATTTTTGCAAAAGAAAGGTTTCAAAGAACCAGGTGGTATGCGCAAGATGCCATTTAGCTGGGCTGGCATCCGGCATTGATTGGGCACACAGATCTTCAGCAGCTAAACCCTCCGTCAACGCAACCGTTTGACGACGTACGGATTTGTACCGCGCTAACAATGAAGTATTGTCTTGCACCACCTTGCCCTCTTTATTCTTGTATAGGCGTCTAAATTAACGCACGAGTTAGTTTAGGTGGATATGAATATCGGTAGAACCACAAAATTGTGCCCAGGGCGTTGCAAAAATGCAACACTGTGAGAAAAATATTGGCGCCCCAAAAAACAAAACCCCAGGACTGAAACAGTTCTGGGGTTTTGTTCATTCACCTAGAAAGGTAACTCTCTATTTACAGCATTAGGTAGGATCGCTAAGCACCAGCTCACCTAGATTAATAAGCTGAGTCTCTCCGCTATTGTCATCAACACCGTCATTATCGTTAATAATATAGACATTGCCATCGACAGTAACCGCGGCACCTTCAACCTTCTCAGCTACTAAACCACCGCGCGCGGCAAGGTCAGACATAAGGTCGCGCACCAGTGTTTTCCCGCCAATGGTATCGCCATCACTAAGGCCCGATAGGTCAACGCGGTAAAGACGCTTAATCGCAGCGTCAGGGCCACCTTGATTATCACGCTCTAGCACCAAGAACGCTTCGCCACCCAGTGCGGTGATATCCGAAAGGCCAACCCAACCATCGTTCTGAGATTCACGCGCATCAAGCGGATAAAATACAAAAGACCACGTTTCTGACACGGTATTGTATATACCGATACGGGGATTGGTTTCGTCGCTCCATGCTCTCTGGAATGCGACATACACGTTATTTCCCTCTTCGGCGACACCTTCAAAACCAAAGCGAAGCTGAAGATCGTTTACGGCACTAGGTAGCGAAATAACATTTTCAATAACGCCGTTAGCATCTGTTTTGAAAATAAAATTAAGTGAGTTAATCGGACGACCTGCATCACCCATTGTACCGCTGCCTTCTGAAGCCACCCAAAAACCACCATCAGCCGCTTTCGCGATGCCCTCTGGGTCAATGTTAACGGTCTTATCAGCATTTATCATTGCGGCCAAATCAACATCATCAAACACTTCAATTCGCGCCGCATCGTCAGCGGATAAAGCATCATCGACATCAACAGTCGTTACCGCTGCGAATACATCATCAGTGTCCATGATACGAATTTCACGACGTAAAACTGCAGGCTCACCTTCGTCTTCAACTTGAATTTCAAAAATACGATTAGAAAGAAAGAAGCTATCCTCAACGGAATAAAGGATGTCGTCGTAAATAGTGTCTGCCGCCAAGCCGGACATTGCTGACCAAGGTATTGGCGTACCATTTTCACGGTCTGCAGAAACAATGGTGGGGTATGTCAGTTCTGAATAGCTATAACGATAAATATTAATGACCGATCGCAATTTATCGTCTCGGCTATCTTCTTCACTCGCTACGACCAGCAGGTTACGAGAAGGAATGGCTAAGCCACCCTCTGGGCCGGCAGCCGCTGGCAAAGTTTGTTTGTATACGGGTGTTTTTGGGTCCGCTACGTCGTATACGAATACTAAACTTGAACGCTCTGAATTTACGAACAAATAGCGATCCGAGCCAAAGGTTCCTACCTCTGCATTTTCTGGTTCATTGCCTTTATTGCCAGAACGCTCATCAGGGTAATGTCCGAAACGCGCCGTCATATGATCCAAGGTGTTGCCAGCGCTCCACACCACATTTCCGTCAAGATCAAATACAGTGAAACCTCGGCTACCGCCATCCATATCACCTTCATCTGCCGTCACGAAGTATGTACTGTTAATCCACGCAACACCGTCGGGCTCGCGCACGACATTATCTTGCGATTCACTCTGGTTGATAAACGCACCTTCTTCCGTGGCATCTATGTAAGTTAAGTCTACGTCACCCGCAGAAAAATCATTAACGATGCTGCCGTCAGTTAAATCAATCAAAATAATATGGTTATTTTCTTGAAGCGTTACAACCGCAATGTTGTTTTCATTAATGTCTACATATTCCGGCTCAGGGTCAGAGGGAAACAAATCAGAAATACCTGTAATGTCAACGGTGGTGGTTGTCCAGTTCGCGGGATCTGCATCAGATATGGTGGCAATAACAAACGTACCTGCAGGTAATTGCGGCGGAACGCCTTCACCTAGATCTTCGTCTCGCTCATTTTCGATCACAATCGCCGCATAGTTTCCGTCTGGGCTAACCGCAACAGAATCTGGCTGGCCACCCAAATCAATAATGCGCACACTTGTTTGGCTCGTAATATTAATAACTTCTAAATGACCGCCAACGGTCACAAAATCCGTGGAGGTGTTTACACCCACCAACGCGAAATTTCCTTTCACAGCAACAGATGTAGGCTCACCTGTAAGTGACGTTGTTCCATCTGCTTGAGGGTCAGAAGGATCCGTAATATCGACAAAACCAATTTGATTTGCAGGGCTATCCGAATATATCAATGTCATTCCGTCTACAGACGCGGCAACAATCTCCGCTGCGGTTTCCGTATCGGTATCACATGTAGGATCTATTTGAGAACATACGAGAAAAGAGGCTACTCGGTTAAAGTTTTTTTCCTCGTTAAGCGTGGTTGGATTACACACGTAAGACGTTTCAGAAATTTCTGTCGTACCTAGCGAGCCGTCTGCATCCGCATCTACGCCAGAGTCAATTTGAACACCGCCTTGGAAGCATTGCTCATGTCCCGCAGACACAGCGGACTGAGCTATCAAACTTTGAAGCCCTGATGCACCTTGTGCACCGGCGTCGCCTTGAGCACCCCGATCGCCGTCGTCGCCACTACATGCAGATAAAAGGACTGCCGTCGACACGGCAGCGCTTAACATAAAACTGTTGTTTTTAATCGGCATTGCCAATCCCCATTATGTGATTAAAATGAAAGAATTGGCATTTTCGGCGTCAAAAATGACGGTGGGATTACGGATTTATTTCAGTAGGATTAACATTTTATTTCGCACGTTAAATATAACACTGCTTTGTTCAGAATATTTAAGATGCTCGAAGCAATAGAAGAATTAATCCACAGTGGTAATCGCAATACTGCGGATTTCATAACCCACTATTCTACCGCCGCTAAAATTACTATCGAACTCACCCCTGCGAACCTTACGAATATGCACGGTTGTTGAGCATGTACCACTCAACGATTCTGAAACCAAAGCACCGGCACTGATCGTCACACTCCCACTATCAAGCACACTCGGCTCGCCAACAAATGTACCGACAGCGTCATCTAAACAAGTGGTATTGGCCTCAAGTTCCACCGTCGCTAGAGAATCAATAGAATCCCACTCAATAAGAATATCGTCTTCACTGCGACTAAAGTGAAGTGAAGACGTCTCTATAGTGGGGCTAGTAATTTCATATGCTAAAGGTAAAATCACGACGGATTCCCGAGCCGAGGTACCTACATCGCTATTACGAAACAGCGCAACACGATATTCCCGCTCTTCGCTCACCGGTAAGCGAGCAGAGTACCAGCGTCCGTCTTCAATACTTTCTACCCGAATAAATAAAAATTCATATGATTCGCTAGGTGTGCTCGCCGCTTCAACAAACAACGCTTGCGAATCCTCCAGGGCACTGAACCCACCAAAAATATCGTCCGTAAAAGTAAGACTCTCGATATCTGGGCCAGCGGATAACCACAATTCGTCGTCAGCAACCAACTTTACATAAGTCACATTGGCTTCCCGATCAGCGGGAGGTTGTCCCCTCGTCAATTGAGCCTCGGCCTGAACATACCCTTCCCCGTCCGAAACCACTTGAAACAAGCTCCATATGTCAACGGTAGCAATGGCATCAGAATGTACGGTTTCAACATTATCGTCCTCGCTGCATCCAATTAAAAATACCGATGACAGTAACCCCATGATCGTTATAACCAGCTTCCAATTCATTTTGTCTCCCTTTTGTATACTTTTCATATAAGCGCCAATGTGTTTAGAAAGAAAATCGTGCACCAGCACTAAGAATATATATGTCACCGCCTGAAAGGTTATCTAGGTACTTTACGTCACCATATACGGTGACTAAATCATTGACTGGCACTAGAAGTTTTAGGTCTGCGTAGGGGCTCATGTCTGTTTCACTGGCAAGCTTTCGACCAAAAAACGTTGCCTCCGTTTTTCCTTCAAAAACACCAAGGCCCAACTCTATGCCTAGCCTATCCATATATATTGGTTTCGACACCCCTGCATACCAGCCTGATACTTCTAGCTCTGAATCATTTTGATATCGAGAATCGTGAGGGCTTATATCTTTTAAACGCGCCACACCTAAACGATAGATCAGACCATTTTCATACGCAATCGACGAATCCAGCGCATACCCTTTCTGATAGTCCCCGTTATTCACATCCACCAAACCGGCTCCAGTTTCAACTAAAAATCGATTTTCAGCGAAAACCCCTTTCGAAACACACACCAATACACATGCAAGTAAAATATTATTTATAGTGTTTAACTTCATCAACATCCCTCTGGAAAATATTCGTAATAATTGCAAGAAAAAATTAGTGATGTCCACCGTGTATCACACCCATCGCTTGCAGCTGCATTTGTAACTCCGCCTGCTCCCTATCTGGATCGGGAATACCCAACCCTTTTTTTACCAACCGCAACGTATTTTCCGTAACAATATTCGCTCGTTTTAGGAGGCTAATGGCACGCACCACTTCAGACTTTTCATAGGGTGAAATTTTTGCTTGCTCCCAACCAACAAAAACCTTGTGAAGGTCAGAAATTCGTTGCTCATGGGCGCTGCTTTTTTTCAAAACGGATTCAAACGCTTCGACATTAATCCCTTTATCAGTTTGATTACCGTCCGACGGAGCAAGCGTCTCAAGCGCTAGACGGGCATTCGCCAGAAGGGTTTCGACGTGTTCAACAAAATCTGCAAGTTGATCAATAGTTGGGGGGCTGCCATTCTTATCCATGAAAGTGATTCTCTGTGGTGCTTGGACCTAGTTACGCGACTAGCTACACGAAAAGGTAAAACGTGGGGCCGAGTGTACATGATTAGCCTCAGGAGAATCCATAGGCTGATTCTCTCTTTAAGGCGCCTTAGCGTATAGGACTACCCCTATTTAAGCCGCCAATGTAGGATATGAGCACAAGGTAAAATCATCACATCAACGGACAGTCAATATGCGAATCAACAACGCCACGGCGACTAAAGCCAGACGCTCAAAATATTTTAACTTCACACACAAGACCCTAATCTGCTGTATGTTTTGCCTTAGCGCAGCTTGCCGAACTGACAACACTCCCAACCAGCCCAACGGCGACTCATCAACCCAAACATTGGCAAAGAAAATATTGAGCCACGAGTTGAAAGCCGCAGAAAGTGAAATTGAGGTTGTCTCTGTCGAAAATATGACCTGGGCGGATTCTAGCCTTGGGTGTCCAGAGCAAGGGAAATTCTATGCCCAAATGCTGGTCGACGGGTATCTCGTAGTGGCCTCACATAACAAGCACCACTATAACGTGCATATAGGCAATGGCGGTGGGCGCGTGTGTTATCTACCTGAAGGAATTTTACCAACACCCGAAAAGAACTGAGCCGAATACAAGAAGGGAGATCACTCGACTAATGCGCGATTTCCCGATCTCGAAAGCCCATTAAATACAGAATCGCATCCAAGCCCAAATTTGAGATTGATTGCTTGGCTTCAGCTTTTACCAAAGGTTTTGCACGGAATGCGATACCTAAGCCAGCCACACTCAACATTGGTAGATCGTTTGCGCCATCCCCCACGGCAACCACCTGCTCTAGGCTGATATTTTCTCTTTCAGCCAGTTCTTTGAGCAGCTCAGCTTTTCGCTCACCGTTGACGATTCGACCAGTAACGCGGCCTGTCACTTTGCCATCCTCTATATCGAGCTCGTTGGAATAGACATAATCCACACCAAGCTTTTGCTGAAGATAGCGGCCAAAATATTGAAAACCGCCAGATAGAATGGCTGTTTTATAACCTAGTTTTTTAAGTGTTCGAAATAGCGTTTCAGCGCCTTCAGTAAGCGGGAGCTTCTCGGCAATACCCACCAACACTTCTTCATCCAAACCTTTTAGCAGGGCAACCCTTTGACGGAAGCTTTCATCAAAATCTATTTCACCCGACATGGCGGCATGGGTAATCGCCACAACTTGATCGCCCACACCGGCGGCAATTGCTAATTCGTCGATCACTTCAGTTTCAATCAGAGTGGAATCCATGTCGAAGCACACAAGGCGTCGTGTCCGCCGATACATATTGTCTTCTTGGAAGGCGATATCTACATCGAATGAAGAGGCAAGTTCAGCCAGTTCTCCGCGTAGTTTAGAGGCCGCTTCTGCATGACCTCGAGCAGAAAACTCGACACAGGCTTTAGAGCGGTTATCACGATCTTCCAATGGTACTCGCCCCGAAAGACGGCTGATGTTATCGATATTCAACCCGTTCTCTGAAATAACACGGGCTAAGGCAGAGATATGATTGGCTGAAATCTGACGCGCTAGTAATGTCACAATATGACGTGGCTTGCCTTGGTGCCCCACCCATTCACCGTAGCTGTCTTCAGATATTGGTCGAAACTTAACCTGCATACCGATTTCGTGCATGCTAAATAAGATGTCCCGAACGGCCATACCTGAGCCTTCAACATCCGCAAAATCCACCAGCATACCCAGCGATAAGGTTTCATGGATCACGGACTGACCAATATCCAGGATCGTCGCGTTGTTTTTTGAAAGGATTTCACTGACCGTAGAGGTGACGTAAGGACGATCCTGACCGAAGATGGTGATGAGAATAAGTTCGCGCACAGATAACTTCTATTTCGTTTAATAGTGGTTCATTATAACGCCTTCAGTATTCGAGGTAACCACCGAATAAGACGGGAAAGCTTTTTGACCGCTTATGCTTGGATATTTGCCGAATCAAATGATAAAAATCGAGACATTCACTCAATAATTTTAAGAAAACATTAATTTGTCTATTCGGCTCCATTTTGTTCCCAAGTTAACCGCGCTATGTGCCGGCGGCTTCATTGCCAGCTTACTACTAGCGCTGATATTTATTCCCAATACGCGTTCCATAAGCGAAGAATACGTCGCCAGCTACGGCAAGGCCTTGGCCACCATGGCCGCCAAACAGGCCGTGGATGCCACCTTCAATCATGATCTGGTGCGCCTTCAAGTCATCCTCCAAGACGTAATTGCCAACCCACACACCGAACTGGCCACGATTCATGATGTTGAGAACAACTTACTGGTTCAAGCCGGTGATTCCCGCGTTCGCCATCAAAGCAGCGTTAGTTTTAATAGCCCGATAGCCCTACGCGACAGTATCGCGGGCTATGTCACTGTCACGGTTAGCACACTCACGTGGTCAATGAACTCTGCAATCTATTTGGTCTGCGCGATGACAGCGCTCTTTCTCGCCGTGGCACTTTGGTCCCTATTCCATAGCCATGCTCTGACATGGGAATACTCACCCAAAGCATCTTCCAATCAAGATACGGATGACGAAGATACCGACAACGAAGATGAAAACGAAACAATCCTCCCCCCAGAACCCCAATCCGAAGTGTTTGCAATTGTTCACATCAAAAACCTAAATGTGCTCAAACAGCAGCTCAACGGTGCAAGTTTTCGGGAGACGATGGCCCGCCTAGAAAAAATAATGAGTGATGTTATGGCGCTCTATGGGGGCCATGATTTTAAGCTGATCGACAATTATTACGTGCTCAACTTTTACGAACGAGATAATCGTGGAGAAGCCTTATTCAATGCGAGCTGCACAGCTTATTTGGTACTGGAACTGGCGGGCATTATCGACAAAATCCCCTTGGATTTAGCCGCGCTCGTTTCGGCCAATAAAGAACATATCGTTCCCGAAAAACTCCCGTTTGCAGGGCTCATCGTCGAAGAGACCGCAGGTGCAGAAACGCTGATCAACCGGCGGATCGAATTTGTTGAGCTAGGGACGGAAGACGGCCGCCAAGTCGTCTCCGATTTCCAGCAGCCGTTTAAAAGCCTACTGGAAAATCAGCGCACACAACTCAGCCACATTCTTCACAACTAAATTGTGACATGTTTGTTACACCCTTCAATGTAAACTCGTGACATAATCCACTGTCATAGAGTGTTCATATAGGCGCGCTAGTCTCCTCTGCTTGTGTAAGAGAATGTGTTCGCTAGCAGCGAAAGGCCAAAACATGATCAATATTGAACAAGCTGTCTTCAACAAATTCCCGAGTTTCGCGACGAAACCCAAGCTCGTCACGAAGCCTACGATTTCCTTTCTGAAACGCTTAATCCACGAAGATAAAATTAATGCGTTTTTAGAAGACAATACGGATGCATGGGGCTTTGAGTTTATCGATCGTATTTTCGATTACTTTAACTTCAGTTACACCGTTTCAGCGCGCGACAGAGGCAACATCCCCGCTTCCGGCCGTGTCGTCATATTTGCGAATCACCCCATTGGCTCCCTCGATGGCTTGGCGATCCTTAAACTGGTGGGTGAAGTCCGCCCAGATGTACGTATCGTTGCCAACGACATGCTAAACCACTTCAAGCCCCTGGAAGATTTGTTTGTACCCATCGACAACATGACTGGCGGCAGTGCACGTCGCAGTTATAAACAAGTTGTGGAATACCTTGAACAAGATCAAGCGATCATCGTCTTCCCTGCGGGCGAGGTATCCCGAGCACACCCCTCTGGCGTCAAAGATACTCGCTGGCGACCTGGCTTTTTGCATTTCGCACGAAAAGCCAACGCCCCGTTACTACCAATACGTATTCACGCCAAAAACTCACTTTTGTTCTATGGCGCATCACTTCTATACAAACCATTGGGCACAGCCTTGCTTGCGCGAGAAATGTTTAACAAGCAATCTCACACGATTAAGTTCAGTGTTGGGGAATGCATTCCAAGCCAGGGGTTGTCTGCAGACGGTGTACATGACCGAACCCTCGTCGGTCGCCTCAAGAAACACCTGTATAAAGTCGGCAAACAACGCCGCCCCATTTTTGAAACCCAACGCACAATTGCCCACCCAGAAGACCGAAAATCACTGCTTGATGAATTAAATCAATCGGAATGCTTGGGCGAAACGCGCGACGGAAATAGGATTTATTTGGTCAACCATAAAATAGACTCCCAGGTAATTCGAGAAATTGGCCGCTTGCGCGAAATCGCATTTCGAAAAGTTGGGGAAGGCACAGGACGCAAACGCGACCTCGACCAGTTTGACCACCACTACCGGCACTTAGTGCTTTGGGATAGAGAAAACCTCGTCATCGCCGGCGCATATCGCTTAGGAGAAGGAAAAAGAATTCTTGAGACACAAGGTGAAGAAGGGTTTTACACACGAACACTCTACAAATTTAACCCTGAATTTAGACCCTACCTAGAGCAAAGCGTCGAACTCGGACGAAGCTTTGTGAACCCCGACTACTGGGGCAAAGCCAGTCTCGATTATCTATGGCAAGGACTCGGAAGTTATCTCGCAAAATATCCAGAGGTACGCTATTTACTCGGCCCTGTCAGCATGAGCGCTGAATACCCGAAAGAACTTATGGATATGCTGGCCTATTATTATCGTCGCTACCACCCATGCCCAGAAGTCCTCGCCGAGGCCTATCACCCTTACACCCTTTCGGAAGAAAAAATAGCGACGTTAGATGCGCTTTTTGCCGAACAAGAATACGACGAAGCCTTTGATTTTATGCAAAAACACTTCGTATCCATGGGGCATAAACTGCCCATACTCTTCAAACAGTATTCTGCGATATTTGATAAGGGCGGGTTTCAGCTTATTGTTTTCAGTGTCGACCCTGACTTTGGCGACTGCCTAGATGGCTTATGTATCGCAGACCTTCACAAACTCAAAGCCAACAAGCGTAAGCGCTATATACAAGATCAGAAATTAAATACTCACCAATAACCCTATAAAACGCCCCCGATACTTGAGCTATTTCAACCATAGGGGGTCACTTCGGCAATATCGCCTCTCTCTTCATGCAAGCAATTAACTTGTGTCAAAGCGCCCCCTACTTTCGGTAGTTTTTAATGTTTTCTCATCAAGCTTGGCTTATGATTAGAGAGTAGATAAACAACGCACGCATTCATAAAGACAGACAACTGGGAGCAAGGGCCTGTGAGCGAAGATACAATCAAGGCATCACTACTTAAACTGAAGCAGCAACTCGATACCACCGAATCGGTGGACGAAGAAACACTGGCCATCGCGCAAAGCCTGGAAGTAGATATTCAAAAGTTATTGGATACCAATGAAGCAAACAACGTGGATTCATCCGTGGATATCGCGATGTCCTTAGAAACGCGCTTTGAATCAGAGCACCCGACCGCAGCAGCCATCATGCGAGAGCTGATAAACGCATTACAAAAAATGGGGATTTAACGCGTATTTTTACGATTCCTTTCTTTATTTTCTAATTTTTTATTATCGCTCTTTTTAAACAACACATACGTAGCACCATAACTGCCGTGTTGTTTTTGAGCGGTATGAAAAGCTAACACTTCATCCAGTTCCGGTAGCCAGTGCGCAACACAGCTTTTTAACATTGCCGGCGTTTCTCTTCCCTCGCCTTTCCCATGGGTGATTAAAGCAGCACGCACATCGTGAGCCACACAATCCCTCACAAAGCGGTAGATCGCTTGTCTAGCGCGCTCAACGGTCATCCGATGAAGATCTAACCGAGCATCCAGAGCATACTTCCCGAGGCGTAAGTTTTTATACACCCCGTTTTGAACACCAGGCCGTTTAAAAGCAATAATATCTAGCGGATCGACTAACTCTACAGGTTCACTAGACAAAGGGTCTTCAGGTAGGGTTTCTTGGTTTTCAGCCGCTTTACGCCGCGTTTCTTTATCGACACCCAGGTCTGGATCTTTTTTGACCGAGACACGCTTCTGACTAACGATCGGCTCAACATCGTCACCCAACATTTGCTTAAATAATTCTTCGTCACTCATCTTGCTATATCGCTTGCAATTTATACCCTAGAATCAAGAGGATAAAATTTTCAGGAACGCTGCAAATATATCCCTATACGCTCGGCTCTAGCTCCATGCTTCGCCCTAGCCCCTATATCCATATAGGTGTCAGCCTCGGCATCCACGCCTCAGATGTCCTGAAAACTTTACACCCTTGTTTCAACCGCCCCAAAGAGACGCTATATTCAAATAGCATTATTACTCAACAATCTTGTAACAAGGAATATATTCTTGTGTGGGAATTTTCATTCGCTTCTGAGCAACGAACGAGCGTAACAAATTACCCAGCGGGGCAAGTATCTCTTTATTACCATGAATTTCGTACGGCCCTTTCTCTGCAACCGCTTTAATCCCGTGCTCTTTCACATTCCCATCAACAATCCCCGAAAATGCACGACGTAAATTTGCCGCCAGACGATACGTCTCCTGGCCTTTGTGAAGGTCAAGCTTTGCCATATTTTCATGATTCGGGCTAAAGGGTTGCTGTAACTCCGCATCGATTTTTAACACCCAATTATAGTAATAGGCATCTTGGGTTAAACGTCGATAATCTCTCACCGTTTCTGTATGGGCCTTCATTTTTTTGGCGACCGCAACAGGATCATCCACAATAATCTCGTACTTTGACTGTGCCTCCTCACCTAAAGCCGTTCCAATAAACGCATTGATCTGCTCAAAATATTCACGTGCGGATTTCGGCCCCGTAAAAATTAACGGAAATGGGACGTCTTTATTATCGGGGTGCAATAAAATACCTAAAATATATAAAATTTCTTCTGCGGTACCTACACCACCAGGAAATACAATAATACCGTGCCCCGTGCGCACAAATGCCTCTAAGCGTTTTTCAATATCGGGCATGATGACTAACTTATTCACAATAGGGTTCGGCGATTCAGCAGCAATAATCCCTGGCTCTGTAATACCAATATAACGGCCATTCGCACGCATCTTTGCGTGACCAAACGTTGCGCCTTTCATTGGGCCTTTCATTGCACCAGGCCCACAGCCGGTGCAAATATCTAAGCCACGCAAACCCATTTGATACCCCACTTCTTTGGAGTAATTATATTCCACTTCGTTAATCGAGTGACCGCCCCAACATACGACCAAATTCACGTCGCTATTTGTTTTTAAAAGCCCAGCATTGCGTAAAATATGAAAAACACCGTTGGTGATACCGTGTGTCTTCTGAAAATCTATATCGCGATTTTCATGCAATTCATTATCGATATATAAGATATCCCGCAACACCGAAAATAAATGTTCACGAATACCTGTAATCATTTCCCCGTCCACAAATGCACTCTCTGGGGCGTTTTTTATATCGAGCTTTATGCCGCGTTCTTGCTGAATGACATCAACGGCAAAGTCTGAATAAGCTTCCATTATTTCTTTCGTATCGTCCGTTTCCGCGCCCGTATTTAATACAGCCAGCGCACAGCGCCTAAAATTTTCATATATAGACGACTTTTTTGTTTTAACGAGTTGCGTAACTTCTATTTGAGAAAGGACATCAAGAGATTCTTCGGGAGTAACTTTTGCGGATATTTTTCCGTTCACTATGTGTTCCTGATTTTTAATTGTCTTATGATTAAGGTTAGACGATTTTCAAAGCCAATGGTTCGTAAGTGCTTACAAAATAGAGAAAGGGCTCACCACACCCCATGCGCCGTGAAGGCACATAGGGTGTGGCAAAAAAGTTGAGATAGGGAAAAAAGTGAAAATCAACGATTCAGACGGTTTTCGATCAAATCATCTACAACAGATGGATCCGCCAATGTTGAGGTATCTCCCAGATTTTCTAACTCGTTCGCCCCAATTTTACGTAAAATTCGACGCATAATTTTCCCTGAACGGGTTTTGGGTAAGCCTGGCGCCCACTGAATACAATCAGGCTTGGCGATCGCACCAATCTCCGAAACACACATGCCAATGAGCTCTTTGCGCAATTCATCGGAAGGTTCAGCGCCACTCATTAACGTCACATAAGCGTATATGCCCTGGCCTTTAATATCGTGAGGAAAACCAATAACGGCAGCTTCGGCAACATGATCATGCAGTACCAAGGCACTTTCTATCTCCGCGGTGCCCATACGGTGGCCGGATATATTCAATACATCATCCATACGCCCAGTAATCCAATAATAACCATCCGCATCACGGCGCGCGCCGTCACCGGTAAAATAATAGCCAGGATAGGTACTGAAATAGGTACTGATCAGGCGGTCATGATCACCATAAACTGTGCGAATCTGGCTCGGCCATGAAGATTTTATCGCCAAACTGCCTTCACCTTCGCCATCAATCACTTCGCCTTTTTCGTCTAACAATACCGGCTCGACCCCAAAGAAGGGTAACGTCGCGGAGCCAGGTTTAAGCGCCGTGGCACCAGGTAGCGGCGTTAACATATGGGCCCCAGTTTCTGTCTGCCACCACGTATCAACAATGGGGCAGCGCTCTTCACCCACGATATGGAAATACCATTCCCAGGCCTCTGGGTTAATGGGCTCGCCAACCGTCCCCAAAATACGTAAGGATTTACGCGAGGTAGAGGTGACGAATTCGTTGCCTTTGCCCATTAAAGCTCTCAACGCTGTGGGCGCCGTGTAGAACGTACTGACATTGTGCTTATCGCACACTTGCCAACATCGTGAAGCATCTGGGTAAGTCGGCACACCTTCAAACATTAAGGTAGTCGCGCCATTCGCTAAAGGCCCATACACAATATAGGTGTGCCCCGTCACCCAACCCACATCGGCTGTACACCAATAGACCTCGCCCTCTTGGTAATCAAAGGTATATTTATGGGTCATTGCCGCTTGCAGTAAATAACCGGCAGTAGTGTGTAATACGCCTTTTGGTTTTCCGGTTGAACCGGAGGTGTATAAAATAAATAGTGGATCTTCTGCATCCATCCACTCGGGTTCACAGTCGGCGCTCGCGTCAGCCACAAGCTCGTGATACCAAACATCTGTTTCTTCGTTCCAGTCAATCTGGCCTTTGGTTCTTTCGACAACAAGTAAAGTGTGCACATTTGGGCAATTGGCAATCGCCTGATCTGCGTTAGCTTTTAAAGCGACTTTTTTGCCTCCACGCAAACCTTCGTCCGCAGTGATAACCACCTTACAATCGGAATCTTGTATACGATCTTTCAAGGCCTCGGGAGAAAAGCCACCGAATACGACTGAATGCACTGCACCTATGCGCGCACAAGCCAACATCGCATAGGTTGCTTCAACGATCATCGGCATATAGATGCAAACGCGATCGCCTTTTTTAACACCACGCGCTTTCAGTACATTGGCAAAACGACACACGGCTTCATGCAATTGTTTGTAGGTTATTTTTGCATCTTCATTTGGGTCATCACCTTCCCAAATAATTGCAATATCGTCTGCACGTTCCGAAAGGTGCCGGTCAATACAATTGTGTGCAACATTTAATTTAGCGCCTTTAAACCACGCTGCATCACCTTTATGAAAATCAAACTCACGAACGCTATCCCATTTTTTATTCCAATCCAAAAAGATTTCCGCTTGCTCCGCCCAAAAGGCGTCAGGTTCATTGATTGATTTTTCATACATCGATTTGTAGAGATCCGCATCAATATGGGCCGACGATGCTAATGCTTGTGGAACAGGATATGTTTTCACTTCAGACATGCTTACTCCCCGATCTTTTATTTTGTTTTTTTGATTATGCTCTGATTCATTCATAACCCGTTATATTTAACGAGTATTACTGATTATTTACGAAGTTTTGATATTGTTGTAACAAATATGGCCATCCATATTCAGACGCGAGCTCGTCTCGGTATTGCGCTGCGCATGCACCGTGCCGTTCTAAATTTTCATGATCAAGCGCAACGCGGGTGGTGCCATCTTCATTTTTATTGAAATGCACGCTTACTTCACTGGCCATATCTGGATTAGGCTGGGGTGCTGAATTCGCGTCGAGCTGCCACGTAAAACGAAGCGCCTCCGCAGGGCTCCATTGTAATACCCGCCCCCAATCACAACGGAAACCGTGGGGTCCTTTTTCAAAACAAAAACCGCCTTCAGAGGGCTCTATGCCAATTTCAGATAACACCTCTTTCGATAAGGTATACGCCATTGGCCACCACGATTGAAAATGTTCAGTAAAGGCAATAAATGCATCACCTGGAGCGACATTTACATTTATCGAGGCATTGATAGGTTCAATTATTTCGGTCACCTAAAGGATTCTCATGATGCATTTTATGAGAAACATCATAACCTGAGAAGAGAAAGGGAAACAACGAAAGTACGCGTTAAGACATAGCCTGAAAAAAGAAGCACTCAACTTCCGTTGAGTTTTAAGTGCCGAGCTTTTATTTGGAAGTAGAAGGATAGTGCACTAAACACACTATAATAATTTCAGGCGCCATACTTAATTATTATGACGCTTACCCAGAATACAAAATTGTGTTGAAAAAAGCCCTCGGCCACTACCATTTCAATATGTCGTCGAGTTCCGCAATAGAGTTTACGGTCATGTCTGGCTTAATACCCGAATTTAAATCCCGCTCGCGGAACTTGCCCGTTTTGACTAATACGCCACGTAAATTTGCATCTTGCGCACCTTTAATATCCGCAAAAATATCATCGCCAATCATGGCGCAATCCTTCGCTTCACAACCAAGAATGTGTAAGCCCTCTTCGAAAAAGGTGGGCGAAGGCTTGCCGATGACTTCGGCCTCACAACCGCTGGCAAACTCCAAGGCTTTTGCAAAGGGCGCAACATCCAAACTTAAGCCATCATCCGAGTGCAAATAACGTGTCATTCCCAAAGTCACGAGCTTGGGATGAGGCTCTTCCATCAAGCGCCGAAAAGCTTGATTAAGCTTGTTGTAGTTCCAGTTTTGGCCAAGATCACCCACCACAATCGCTTCAGGCGCCGTTGGGCCAGTCATAGATACCACCTCAAAACCCACAAGGTCTTGAACTGTTTCACGAGGCATCAGAACCGCTAAGCGCTCTACGCTGTGCTCACACAACCACTGCGCAGCCGCGACTGCAGGGGTAAGAATTTCTTGAGGCTGAACCTTAATCCCTAAACCCGCCAACTTATCAACAATCGCTTGGCGGGGCTGAGAGCTCGCATTTGTGAGGAACAAATGGGGGAATTGTTGTTCCTGAAGTTTGTTAATGAACGCCTCGGCGCCCTCGATTAGTTGATCGCCCTGAAAAATGGCGCCATCCAAATCAATCAATATGCCCTTCACCGTAGTACCTCGTCTACTTTTTATGCAGCTAATAGAGTAAGTATAGTGAGAGGATGGGCTTTGTTCAGGAATATACGTAAAGATTACGCTTTTTAATCTTACGGGGCGAAGAACTCACCCCGCAAACACCGCAGCCTAGGCGACTTGGACCGGAATCGTGTTACTTGTGCGCTCAACGGCGTTGTCTTTTTCAAGGTATACCAAGCGAGGCTTGAAGTTATCGGCCTCAGCTTCACTCATTTGGGCATAAGCCGCAATGATAATGCGGTCACCAACCTGAACTTTACGGGCGGCAGCCCCGTTCATAGAAATGGTTTTTGATCCGGCTTCAGCCAGAATCACGTATGTAGAAAAGCGCTCGCCATTATCGACGTTATAGATATCGATGCTCTCAAACTCACGAAGGCCGGCCAACCGAACCAAATCAGCGTCGATGGCGCAGGAGCCGTCGTACCATAGTTCGGCCTGGGTCACGCTCGCCATGTGCAATTTGCCTTTAAGAAGCGTTATATCCATAGTTCTATCCTCACTTAAAACTGAGCTAGTGATGCTCTGGCCGATCCCTTACAGCTTTTTACAGCTCTATCGACACGTTATCGATTAATCTTGCCCCTTGGGTGTACATAGCGCCGAGAACCGTAATATCGGTATCATCATCCGCTACAGGACCAAGAGTTTTACTGTCACAAATACTGACATAATCGGGGGTAAACCCTGCAGCCTGGATCTGTGACTTTGCTTCCGCTTCCAATTCATGGAAATTACGTGCACCGCCGCCAATCTCAGAACAGATCCACAGCAATGTTCTATAGAGCTGACTTGCCTTGGGGCGCTCTTCCTCGGTGATAAACCCGTTTCGTGAACTCATGGCCAAGCCATCATCTTCACGAACGATATCACCTGCAATAATATCCACCGGCATACAAAGGTCTTCGACCATCCGCCGAATAATGGCGAGCTGCTGAAAATCTTTGATACCAAACACGGCAATATCAGGCTGAACAATATTGAACAGCTTACTGACGACTGTCGTTACACCCTCGAAATGACCAGGACGGCTGGCACCGCAAAGCACATCAGCCATCGTTGGCACGATCACACGGGTTTGCGCGTCCATTCCGTTAGGGTAAATTTCCTGCTCATCTGGGCACAGTAAGTAATCACAGCCTACCGCACGCAGCTTCTCACTATCGTTTTCTAGGGTTCTGGGATACTTATCCCAATCCTCGTTTAAACCGAACTGTAATCGATTAACAAAGATGCTGCATACCACCACGTCGGCATGTCTTTGCGCAGTCTTTACAAGTTCAAGGTGAGCAGTATGTAGATTGCCCATAGTCGGCACAAAGCCAACGCGCTTACCTTCAGTTCTTGCTTGCCTCAATACATTCCTGAGACTTTCAATGTGGTGAAAAACCTGCATTATTTTTCCGCAAACCTATTCAGTGGTCGCGATAATAATGTGCTGCACCGCAACTCTCAAGCGTAACAGGCTGTTTCTTAACCAAAAAATATAAAAACTTTCAGCCCAATGACGCTTTATGTCTAAAACCCGCGTCCTATTCTGCGTTTTGGAAATATTCAGGGGCCAAATTATCAAAGCGAGTGAATTTACCGACAAACGCCGCCCGACAGGTACCAATTTCGCCATTACGCTGCTTACCAATGATCAGTTCAGCGATGCCCTTGTCTGGGCTATCTTCGTTGTAATATTCATCACGGTAGATGAACAAAATCACATCTGCGTCCTGCTCAATCGCGCCCGATTCACGTAAGTCTGAGTTCATTGGTCGCTTATTGGGCCGCTGTTCTACGCCACGATTCAACTGAGATAGTGCAATAACAGGGCACTCATACTCTTTTGCCAGCGCCTTCATCGAACGTGATATTTCAGAGATCTCTTGTGTTCTTCCGTCTGCGCTACCACCAACATGCATCAGCTGAAGGTAATCAATCATAATCACGCCAGGGTTACCATGCTCACGGGCTAACCTGCGCACACGGGCACGAATTTCATTAGGGGTTAGCCCTGCGGTATCATCGATAAATAATTTTTTGTCTTTAAGCTTACGAGCCGCCACTTCAAGTTTCGGCCAATCTTCTTCTGTGAGCTTACCGTTACGCAGATTACCCTGATCTATTCGCCCCATTGAAGATAACATCCTCATCACCAATGAGTCTGAGGGCATTTCCATACTGAACACCAACGCGGGCTTCTCTTGAGTCAGGATCGCCGCCTCTATAAAGTTAAGGGCGAGGGCTGTTTTCCCCATCGACGGACGCGCGGCAAGAACAATCAGTTCACCACTTTGCCAACCGGAAGTTTTCTCATCCAGCTCAGTAATCCCTGTACTGAGGCCAGTGATATCACTGTCGGAGCGGAAAAGATAATCGATTTTCTCAACGGTTTTTTTCAGAAGGGCATTAACGTCTTCAAAGCCTCCCTCTTTCGGGCGCTCTTCGGATATTTGTAAGACACGTTTCTCTGCAAGCTGCAGTAGATCGTCCGACGCTAAACCTGCTGGGTTATAACTTGCACGGCTGATTTCGGTTGCGGCTGAGATAAGCTGCCGGAGTGTCGCGCGCTCTCTCACAATCTTCGCGTACGCCACAACATTGGCGCTGCTAGGTACTTGCGTTGCGAGGTCGGCAATGTAATCCAAGCCACCCGCGGCATCCAGCTCATCGCGATGGCTCAATTCTTCAGAAACAGTAATGACATCCAGCGGCTGTTCCCGCTCGATCAACTCAGCCATTACTGTGAAAATCTGGCTATGATTCGATTTATAGAAATCAACGGCGGATAGCACTTCCGATACCGAATCAAACTGGCTGGAATCCCTTAACAACCCACCAATCACGGATTGTTCTGCCTCAAAAGAATGCGGCATCACATCAACCTCAAAGGATTGAGATTGAGATGAGGGCTCCATATCCGGCATTTCCGGATAATCGTTATGCTCTGGCTCAGACATGAATTCAGACCTGAAAGCAATATTTTGCTATGCGTTAAACGAAAACGGGCGTATAGCCAGGAAAACTCGCTATACGCCCAATTTTACGCAGATTTCACGCTGCATTACACAACGTAAATCAATCCAGCTAATTACTCAGCGTCGATGACTAAAGCAATCGTTTGCGTCACGTCTACGTGAAGCTGAAGGTCGATTTCGTATTCGCCCACTTCACGCAATGTTCCCTGTGGCAGCTTAACTTCAGCTTTCTCAACAGCAACACCAGCAGCAGTAATAGCGTCTGCGATGTCACGAGCACCAACAGAACCGAATAATTTACCTTCGTCGCCAGACTTAGCCGTAATGGTAACGGTAAGCTCTTCAAGCTCACGAGCACGAATCTGAGCAGACTCGATTTTATTCGCCGCTGCTTTTTCTAACTCAGCTCTGCGAACTTCAAACTCTGCAAGGTTTTTTTCAGTTGCTGAAATAGCTTTACCTTGTGGCAACAAATAGTTGCGACCGAAACCAGGCTTAACGTTTACTTTGGAACCCACACCACCTAGGTTGCCCACTTTCTCGAGTAGAATAACTTCCATCTCGCATTCCTCACTTTTATCCGCAGTAAATTAGTTACCGCTTAAATTGAAATTTATTTCTGTAGTCGAAAAACGCATCGAGTACGCTCAATACAACCACAAATATGACCGACAACGGGCGGAACAAGACAAAGGCCACATAAAACGCCCCCATTCCTATACCGCCTACACCTGCTTGCTTCATCACATGGTGCATTAGGCCAAAACCTGTAATCACTAAGGGTGTTGCAAATACCATTGACCAAAAAGGACTGCCACCACCAAACTTAAGACTCGCAACATATGCCGCTAAACACAGCGCTGCAGAAACCTTTTCAAGGCGTAACCCATGGAATTCTTCTTGAAAACCACCAGGGTTATACAGTGTGGCTTGCATCCACCTAGAAAACAGAACGCCGGGTAAGGACGCCATCTGGAGCAAAAATGTAATTGCACCAGTAATCTCTATTTTCGTTAGCTTTGCTATCTCGGTTTCGATCAGTTCGCGGTTAAAACCGCCACCTGACTCGCTACCTAAGCCGCTATTTTGGTTTTGAAGATTTGCAAAAAACAGTGATAAATCTTCTTTTATTTGGGCTTCGTCAAACCCCAATATCACACCCAAACCCACGCATAACGCCATATTCACACCCAGGCTAATTGGCCAAGATGCCAATGCACGTAGAACTTCCGACGTGCACAGCGTTACAACAAACACCGCTATTGTGGCAAGCACGATAGTGGTGCCGACTTCACCGATAAACAGCCCTATGATGGGTGGTACCGATGCTGCCAAGGTTATCAAGACGCCTTCTTGCCACCCTTTTCTCAAAGTAACAAGGCTAACCGACGCCTGGGATAAATAGGGTATCCAACTGCCCAGCAATGCCATCCACATTGCTTGCGCTCGCCCTCGCATAATGAATTCTGCTAGCAAGCGCATAATAAAGTCTCTACGACCAGTCGCAGCCTTTAATCGTGGCTATCGGTATAAGGCAAAAGCGCAATGTAGCGAGCACGCTTTACAGCGGTAGCCAACTGGCGCTGATACTTAGCCTTGGTACCCGTAATGCGGCTAGGTACAATCTTTCCTGTTTCAGAAACATAGGCTTTTAGGGTATCCAAATCTTTATAATCGATTTGTTTAACACCTTCAGCAGTGAAACGACAAAACTTACGACGACGGAAAAAACGGGCCATGATTATGCCTCCTCACTTTTGTCTGCGTTACTTTGATCACTGGCTTCTGCAGCAGGAGCGGCAGTCTCTTCAGCGGCGGGTGCAGGTGTTGTTTCAGATTCAGCGGCACGACGCTCAGCGCGGTTTTTGCGCTCACGGTTCTCTTTTTCCGCTTTCATGATAGGTGACTCTTCCGTAATGGCTTCGTCTGTGCGAACCACCATGTTACGAATAACAGCATCGTTATAACGGAAGTTAGTCGTCAATTCTTCTAGTGCTTCATCATCACACTCTACATTCATCATGATGTAATGAGCTTTGTGGATCTTATTGATGGTATAAGCGAGTTGACGGCGCCCCCAATCTTCCAAGCGATGGACAGTTCCACCATTGGCAGTCACGGTAGAGGTATAACGCTCAACCATTCCAGGGACTTGTTCACTCTGATCAGGGTGGACCAGAAACACGATCTCGTAATGACGCATTGCGACTCCTTACGGGTTCAAGCTTCTCGGGGTATCCGATGAAGCAAGGAGGTTTTGGGGCGCGTATTCTATTTGGGGTGAGTGGGAATTGCAAGGATTAGGCCTTCCAGTCACAGAAAGTGGGGGCAGGCTCTGCTTTGTAGCTACAATTAGCCTATGAACACATTCAAGATTCAGTTTTCGAGCCAGGAAAAGGAATCCGCCTACAGAGCCCACTATCTCCAATCGGACAAGAATCTCGCGCGCTTTATAATCCTGGTCATCTTAGTCGCTTCAATTCTGTTTATCAGCTCCGACACCCTTTTCACAACATCGAATTCAGAACTTTTACCCCTAGTAATCGCACGTTTAAGCTTTGCCGTCTGCTCCGCAGTGATCATATATTGTCTGCGCGGTGTCGATAGCGCCAAGATATTCGACTTATATTGTGCCATGTGGCTGTTTAGTTTGATTTTAATGATGGCCTTTATTTACTCTACCCGTCCTGCAGCTAATTTAAACAACACCTTAACAAGTTGTTTAATGGCGCTTCTCTTTTATGTGTTATTCCCCGTACGCCTATCGGTTCAAATTATTTCCGCATTGGCTTTGTCTCTTGCCAACATTATCCATGTGTTCATATCAAAAGACTTACTCCAGACAGGTACAATGGGTTCAGTAGTGGGGAGCTATATATCATGTAATCTTATAGGACTTTTCATCGCAATCCGCTGGCATAAATCCCGACGCCGAGAATTTAGTACCCACCGCAAAGCAATGAACCTGCATAAAAAACTGGAAGAACTTGCCTTTACGGATGATCTAACCGGCTTAGCTAATAGACGCTCAAGCCTAAAACAATTAGTCAGCGAATATCACCGCCACAAACGCTACGATAATAATTTATCCATCATGGTCATCGATATCGATTTTTTTAAGCATATAAATGACAACTACGGCCACGATCAAGGCGACACAACTCTTAAAGCTATCGCTGATCTGATCAACAACAGCTGCCGCAACAACGATACGGCCGGAAGAATGGGCGGCGAAGAGTTTATGGTCTTACTACCAGAAACACATCTAGGGGATGCTCACCGGTTAGCCGAACGACTGCGAGAAAAATGTGCTGCATTAACGATTCACTCAGGAGACAATGAAATTAACGTCACCATTAGTATTGGCGTATCCCAAGCGAATGCTGGCGATGAATACCCGAAAGATATCCTAAAGCGGGCCGACATTGCGCTTTATAACGCCAAGGATAGAGGGCGGAATTGTGTTGTAGATGCATAACGAAAAAAAGAAAGTAGAGTCAGATTGACCTGACCTCAAAAAATAGGAAACTACAGTTAAGCGGCGTTCATCATTTCATATTCCATCGGCGCTCTGTAGTTAAGTTAATTGTAGAATGCCGCCTTTTTCTATTCTAAAAACCCCGATGCATTTAAAAGTCTCCTACCTAGCGATTACTCGACTCAGGTATACCAGCGCCCAAACCAGCTCATTTTTTTCAAGGCATATAAAGAAGCTTTCAATAAAGGCATTACTATTACATAACCGGCACTTCTCTGTTAGTTATTTTCCATTTATACCCAACAACAAAAGCCCTCATAGAACACTTTCACCACCCAAACCAATCTGACATTTACCCTTCCAAACATTTACCATCAACCACCTCAACCTTACGAATCTCACACTCATGAGCCGAAACCACCATTATTTTTTTCGGCGGCGTTTTTCCTTGAAACTCATCAATAAAATCATTCAGCTTCAAACAAAAGAACTCATCACAGATATTCGCTCTTAAATCTGCAGAAAGACAACAGCCTTTATCTGTATGAAAAATACAGCTATTCGCGGTCGCCTTCTCTGGAATATAGTTTTTATATGCTTGCAGGATATTTTCTGGACAAATGCCTTCGTTAGTTTCTAGCACCCGCGTGAGCGTCGATCGTTGAATAAACGCATTATGTGCTTTTCCTTTTGTACAGCACCGGCCATTACAAGCGGCACACATACTTCCTAGAAAATGCGCGACGCTTTGCTCTTTCGGTGTATCAAATGGGGATCGAAAAGTTGTTTCAACTTTCTGTGGTACGCCATTATCTATTTCTTGCATTTCATTTAGCAACACCGAAATATGGCCCAGCAATGCTTCTGTCCGCGCTGCGCTCACCACTTCCATTTCGAAATTACAGTTGGGCACTTCAGCTACAGCGACTAAGTTCGGATCTAAATTTTCTTGAACTGTCCATTCCGTGAATTTTTTCTTAATATTTTCCGTGTGTGTTTTTTCTAAAATATTCCAATAGTCGTTCGTTTTAAGCTGTTTTTCTTTATCCCATTTCATTCGACATGGAAGAGACCCACAATGGGCTTGAGCTGAATAGGCCAGCAAGGCTTTATCACAATAGGGACATGCTTTGGTTTTTTCAGGGTTAAACACGGAATCGCCTTTTATCAGTGGCTTTCGTCATAATCGATTCAATCAAAGTAGCACAACAAACTTTAGGTGTTCAGCATAAGCAACTTATTCTATTATTCCGCCCCGCTGAACCATTCTCACTATACACCGCTTACCTAGGACATAGACAATTACATGAACGCCAAACAAGCCTCTATTGCTATGATCCTGGCTGCAGCGCTATGGGGAACCCATCCGGTACTCATTCAACTTGCTGATTGGACGGCTCTTGCTACTGCCTGGATCAGAGGCCCGAGCTGTGCGCTTGTGTTAACGCTCTACATTTTACTTAACCGAAAACTCTCTTTTAAATCTCCAGGCCTACAACTGATATGTGGGCTCGCCCTTGTTTTAAACAGCATATTGTTTGTATCTGCATCGAGCTATACGACACCCGCAAATGCCGTACTGCTTATATTTACATTTCCTTGGATCACCATCGCGCTCGATTATTTTATGCGGGGCACATTACCTGTACGTGCAGATATCATGCGATTGAGTCTTGGCCTAATCGGTATTTTAATTATTGTCAGTGACGGACTCCACAAAGGCGGCACCATTGGCGATATCTTCGCATTGCTAGCCGGTGTCAGTATCGCCCTCCATATCACTTTCAGCCAGTCTCTTAAGGAGCGCCACGGAGGGAACAAAGAAGTATTAACCTCAATGCTCTTTGCCTGGGTAGTCACATCAGTTGTCTTGCTCCCCTTTGTATTTATTACACCGGCTAGCAGTAATCCAAACCTCTGGTATCTCGCGTTGTTTGGGCTGCTATCCGCCATCCCATGGCTACTTTGGGGGAAAGCAGTCGCCTATATTCCTGGACACGTTGTCGCAGCACTACTGAGCGTAGAGGTATTTATCGCTGCGCTTGGAGGTTGGCTCGTATTGGGCGAAGCCCTGCCCCTCACTACCTGGGTCGGCGGCATAATGACATTGGGCGCAGCCACACTTCAAATCACTTCGGGATCAAAAGGCACCGACTAACACCACAATACGCCATGCCTCCAGAGCCACGCCATTTGCGGGTATAATCTCATCTCTTTTCGGTTATGAGCCCAGCATGCGAGCAACACAGCAAGTTTTCCGCGTTCGGCGGCAGTACAACAAATGGGTCGCAAACCAGACACTGGAAGACTATGCCTTACGCTTTACCGCTAAGAGCGCGAGACGCTGGTCAATCGATCGCGTGGCCAAAACGGCCCTTGGAGCCACGGCTTTTCTGGCGCTAGAAGCTATCGCTGCGGCGCTCACGCTGAACTACGGGTTTAACAACACACTCTGGGCCATTGCCACCGTCGCGTTGATTATTTTCGTCACCGGCTTTCCAATCAGTTACTACGCCGCCAAATATGGTTTAGATATCGATCTACTTACGCGAGGCGCGGGTTTTGGTTATTTGGGCTCAACGGTCACGTCGCTCATTTACGCCTCGTTCACCTTTATCTTTTTCGCCATTGAGGCGGCCATTCTCGCCTCCGCAATCAACGCGCTATTTAACATTCCCATGGTGATTGGCTACATTCTCTGTGCTGTGGCGGTTATCCCGATCGTCACTCACGGTATAGCTGCCATTAGTCGATTCCAAGTGGGGACACAAAACCTATGGCTGTTGTTACAAATCGCCGCGATCGCCACGGTTTTGTATTTTGAATTTGATCGGATTGGCGACTGGACCCGCTATACCCCCAGAAATGCAGAAGCTAGCCAAGGCTTTAATTTAGTCCTCTTTGGTTCGGCCGCCGCAATTCTATTTTCAATGGTCGCGCAAATAGGCGAGCAGGTAGATTACCTGCGGTTTATGCCTGAAAAGACAGAAAAAAATGCGAAGCGTTGGTGGTTTTGGTTAGTGCTCGCCGGCCCTGGCTGGATATTTATTGGGATTATTAAAATGCTGTTGGGCTCATTTTTAGCCTATCTTGCGATTACCTCGGGCACCTCATTTGAGACGGCCAGTGATCCCACTTACATGTACCAAACTGTATTTTTTCATTTGACGAACTCCCCGACGTTGGCACTCTCTCTTGCGGCCATAATGGTGATCATTTCTCAAATGAAGATTAACGTCACGAATGCCTATGCGGGTTCCATTGCCTGGTCGAATTTCTTCTCACGCGTAACGCACAGTCACCCCGGCCGAGTAGTGTGGTTAATCTTTAATGTGCTTATCGCGCTTATTCTTATGGAACTGGGCATGTATCGCGCCCTGGAAGCCATATTAGGTGTGTTTGCGATTGTCGCGGTCAGCTGGCTTGGCTCCTTAGCCGCAGACTTATTAATTAATAAAAATATTGGCCTTAGCCCAAAACATATTGAATTTAAGCGTGCACATCTATACGACATAAACCCCGTAGGGGTAGGCAGTATGACCATCGCATCCATTGCCGGCATACTCTGTTACCTCGGCTACATGGGTGATACCGCTAAATATTTAGCCCACTTTGTCGCGCTAGCGTTGTGCTTTACCTGCGTGCCGTTTATCGCATGGTTTACGCGTGGCAAATATTATATTGCACGAACATCGCCAGAGTTGCTGGAAATACACGAGACAGATAACGCCGCGACAGGGACGCTCACATGCTCCATATGTGAAAATAACTTTGAGCACGAAGACGTGAGCTTTTGCCCTGCATACCAGGGCGCCATATGTTCGCTCTGCTGCTCACTGGATTCCCGCTGCATGGATAGCTGTAAACCTGAAGCCCGATTATCGAAACAAAAATCGCGCTTCCTCTCCATTTTTGTTTCTCAAAACGCAGCGGCATTTTTTAATTCTCGGGTTGGTAGGCTGGCCTCCATTTTGGTCAGTGTTAATCTCGTTTCCATTGCGCTCCTCTCACTGATTTATTTTCAGATGCAACCATCGAACGATTTTGAAGCTCAGATATTAAAACAAGCCTTGTTCGCCGTATTTTTTATTCTACTGCTTATTTCTGGCGTCATTTCGTGGATATTTTTACTCTCTCACGAGAGCCGCGTAATCGCCCAACAAGAATCAAACCGACAAACGCGGCGTTTAATGCGAGAGATAGAAGCCCACAAAAAAACAGACCGCGCATTACAAGATGCAAAAGATCTTGCTGAACGCGCAAACGTGGCAAAAAGCCGATACCTTACAGGCATCAGCCACGAACTGCGCACCCCCCTGCAATCCATACTCGGCTACGCGCAATTACTTAACCAAAAAGAAGATATTCCCAGCCACCACAAACAAGCCCTGCAAATTATTAAACGCAGTGGCGACTACCTTACCGACCTCATTGAAGGCTTATTGGATATATCTAAAATTGAAGCGGGTCGCCTCGAAATATACCGTAACCATGTACGCTTTCCCGAGTTGCTTGAACAGCTCAACCATATGTTTAAACAGCAAGCGGAAGATAAAGGCATTGAATACCATTACCACCTACATAATCGTTTGCCTGCCACCGTTATCGCGGATGAAAAACGGCTTCGCCAAGTATTAATTAATGTATTGGCAAACGCTGTAAAATACACGCCAAAAGGCCGCGTCGACTTTGATGTCTACTATAGAAACCAAGTCGCTGAGTTTCGTATAACCGATACTGGCGTCGGTATCGCCGCACAAGATATCGAACGGATCATGGCCCCGTTTGAGCGCGTACAAAAACGCGGCGTCAATAACCCATCGGGTACCGGCTTGGGACTCACAATTTCCCGCCTATTAGTTGATATTATGGGCGGTGAGTTAACCGTAGAAAGTACAACAGGGGCAGGAAGTTGCTTTACCGTCTCCTTACTCCTGTCTTCCGTCGTACAAGTACAGCAAGCAGCCGAAACAAAGCGGAATATTAGCGGCTACACAGGAGCCCCAATCACCATTGCTGTGGTTGATGATGAAAATGCACACCGCAACTTACTCAGAGATTTACTTAGCCCCCTAGGCTTCTCCATTATTGAAGCAAGCGATGGTTTTGAGTGCTTAAATACCGTCACACAACAATCACCTAATCTATATCTTTTAGATATGACCATGCCAGAAATGAGCGGGCTTGAACTGGCGAACAAACTACGGGACAAGGGCATCACCGCCCCCATATTTATGATCTCTGCAGATGCCCACGAGCATCATCAAACCCACAAAAGCCAGGACCCTCACGACGCCTACTTCGTGAAGCCCATCAACATCAATGCGTTGATCGAAACAATCGGCTCGCACTTGAAATTAGAATGGACTTATTCAACACAAGAAAATAATAGCAACTCACAACAAACAATCGATATCGACCCTAGTCAACTAACCTTACCCGAGCACGACTTATTGCGAGAGCTACTGGCCTACGCGCAAATCGGATACAAAAAAGGCGTGACGCAAACACTTGATGAAATGGCTGATTTAGATATTCTCGATCAAGAAGCCTTGGACTATTTTACCCAACTCACTAATAATCTTCGTTTCGAACAAATGAGCGCCTACTTGGAACAACACCTACCATGAGCCAAGAAACCAATACCGATATCGTAATGGTCGTTGACGACTCGCCAGAGGCGCTCAGCCTTATTAACGACACGCTTGAACAAGCCGGCATCGATGTACTGGTCGCCCTAGAAGGCAAACAAGCCATTGCCATTGCAAACAAATTGCGCCCCGATCTCATTTTGATGGACGCCATCATGCCCAACATGGATGGCTTTGAAACCTGTCGCCAATTAAAAGAAGATCAACGCCTACAATCAATTCCCGTTATTTTTATGACCGGCCTAACCGATAAAGAAAGCACCGTTCAAGGCTTAGAGGCTGGCGGTGTAGACTACCTGACAAAACCCGTAGATCCCGCAGAATTACTAGCACGCATAAAAGTACATTTAAAAAATGCACGCTTAACGAATAGTGCCTACCAAGCCCTAGACACTACCGGCCAACATCTATTTACCGCCGATGAAAATGGCAACATTCTATGGGCTACACCGCAAACCCACGCGCTTTTTACTAAAGCGAAAATCACCGAGAGCTGGAAAAACGAAACCCTAGCACCACAACTCGCCACGTGGTTTTCACACGCGCCCGCAGTCAATCACAGCATCAATGTAGAAGAATCAGAATACCCTCTCAATATCGTGCTCGTAGAACGACGTACCGAAGGTGAATATTTGTTACGTCTACTCGACACAAAGAATGTGGCTGGTGAAGAAGTGCTTAAAGAAAAATTAAAACTCACCAAGCGCGAATCGCAAGTGCTTTACTGGCTGGCGAAGGGAAAAACAAATCGCGAAGTGGCCCAAATTTTAGAAATGAGCCCAAGAACGGTAAACAAACACTTAGAACAAATATACCCGAAACTAGGCGTAGAAAATCGAACGGCTGCGGCAGCCAAAGCGATTGGCACTCTTGGCAATCACAACAACTAGCCATAAAACGCAACCTCTGTATTTTTAACGCATAAGACTAAGACAATTCAGCGGCCAAAAAATCAAACACACGCTTAACACGCTTATTCGTTTTTAATTCACGATGAACCACCAACCACATATCATTGGCAGGAAAACTAATATCAGGAAAGACACGCTCAATTAAGGGATCTGACTCACCGACCTCTCTAAGCATCGCGCCAATACCCAAGCCCTGTTTTACCAAAGCCCAATGCGCTGAATGGCTTTGTGTCAAAACACAAAAATTTCGCTCATTTACCTCTAAGCCATATTCGCTGAGCATTTTTTTAAAACTATTCTCTGAGTCAAAACCAATGTAGTCAGCCTTTAACAAAACTTCGTGTTTTTTTGGATTGCCAATACTCGCTAGATACTCCTTGGACGCGAACAAACAATAAGTTTCACAGCGAATTTTTTTTGCAATTAAATCGAGTTCAGTAGGCCGAACTGCGCGAATCGCGATATCGGCTTCTCGTCGCTTCAAATCACTGATCTTATTGGACGCCTGAATCTCTACCACAATGCCCGGTTCGGCTTTTCGCAACCGCTGAATAATCGGCGGCAGTTGGAATTGCGCCGTCGCCTCCATCGCCGAGATACACACCTTGCCCTCAAGAGACACAGACTTCCCGGTCGCGGTAAGTGACAGCTGGCTCGCCGCCTCCCCCATTTGCCGCGCTAACTCCACTAACTCAGTACCGCTAGGTGTTAATTCGAAACCACGCCCCACACGTTCAAACAACGCGACGCCAAGTTCCTCCTCTAGCGCTGCTACCTGTCGGCTGAGCGTGGGTTGTGTCAGGCCCAAAGCCTTGGCCGCTGCGGACAAGGAGCCCTCTTCCGCTGTTACAAGAAACGCCCGCGCCCGGTTCCAATCAAAGTTTATCGATCGCCAATTCATACAAATACGCATAAGTTAAATGCAAATATTAGTCTTTTCACCCTATATTTGTATACATATAATGGACCGCATAACACCACCAATAGGATCACATCGATGAGCTACAGCACCCATTTCTGGAATGCGATCGCGGGACGCTACGCCAGAAGCCCAGTGGCAAAGGAAGATATCTACCAATTGAAGTTGGCCGAAACACGGCGCCACCTTCGGCCCGACATGCGCGTGCTTGAATTTGGCTGCGGCACTGGCTCAACCGCCCTAGTACATGCGCCACACGTACACCACTACACCGCAATCGATGTATCACGCAGCATGTTGAAAATCGCGAAAGGTAAACTGGCAGATACAAACATCGAGAATTTGGAATTTCAGCAATCCGCCATTGAAGAATGGACTGCGCCGAGCGAAAGCTATGACCTTATCTTGGGCCTTAGCATTTTGCATCTACTCAACGACCCAGATGCCGCCATCGAAAAGGCATATCGCATGCTAAAACCAGGAGGGCTGCTTGTTACCAGCACGGTGTGCATCGGTGGGAAAATGCCCGTCATGCGTATATTTTTGAAGATAGGACACTGCCTAGGCTTGTTACCCAAGCTCGTATTTTTTGAGCGCAGCGACCTTGAGAAACGGATTAATCAAGTCGGCTTTAAAACAGAGTTTGTACTCAAAGAAGCTGAAAACACGGATTCGCATTTTCTTATCAGCGCTAAAACGGCTTAACAAATATAATGCCTCCGCGCTGGTGGTTTTCCAAAGCACAGCAAAGCGTTATCGTGGAACAAACCCAAGATCGACAAATATTTTACCCGTAGATATTTCGAAAGGAACAACAATTCTAGGGCTGCCGGTTAATTTTAGACGCGTCATTGCCTCTGTCGAATAAGATACGGGGCGAGCCATATCAAAATCGAATCCACCAGCTTCAAGCTTCGATTTTGCCACACCTGTCACCATATTGGTGACTTCTCCCGCAACATCCAAAGCAGTCTCGTTGATTTCATTAATGGCTTCTCCCAACAGGCTTTCAGCCAATTCAAACAGTCCATTCCGTGTAAATGAAATACACAATTGCCCTATCAATTCTGGGGTTTTCATAGGCATGACACTCGCAACATCCCCTATGGGAATCTGCGTGCGAACGGGCTTAGGAGATTGGGCCAAGAGATCGATACCCGCCATATCCCGACAAACTTTCTTAACGCCATACAAAAAAGGGCTGATAAACTTTGTATCGAGGCGAGCGCTTTTCTCGACTGGTTTAGACTGCATTGAAAACCTTATATTATTTTTTTATCTGTTTCACCCATAACTGTATAGTAGTGCTTGCTCTTGATTCATTCCAATTCATTTAAAGCATTAATTTTTGCATATCTATTCCACAAAAATAATGTAAGCGCCATATTAAGAATATATAGTGCCGTTACGCTCTAGCAATCGAGCGATTTGCCATAAATCCGATTGATCCAAAAAGTAAATCTCAGAAGACATTACCTGATGTGGTTCAAAAAATTGCGCCCCTCGTTCATCAAAATCGATCTAGGAACACCACAACCAAGCCCTCATAACAACTTAAGAGCTGTGCCCCGTCCCTAGCTAATTACTATTTATCAAAAATAGTAATTAGCTTTCAAGCTCACGCTTAAGTGCGTACAACTGATTTAATATCGGCTGGACTTTAGTTTTAACTTGATACTGATTGAAGAAATAGATTCCGATATATAAGACGATACATATTGTCCAATAAACCCAAAGACCGGCATCGGGGGTATAACTTCCTGTGCGATGAGTATATCCGCCGTAAGAAGCTATAAATACCGCACTTAATATCGGCGTTAGATACCAGTAGGCCACGGTATTGAGTAGTTTAACTTCTTTTTCGCGCTTTTCTATTTGAATGTTCAGTTTGGCTGAGAAGGTCCAATCATCAGTGGTCGAGACTCGCCGCGCAGAGATAATTTTCCACCCAACAAAAACACTGGTAACGATCATTGCTAACATCCCCACATGAAACAAAAGGTTTAACTCCTTCGTCGGCAACCAAACGAACCAGGCCAACATAGTGAAAATGACAACCGCTGCGCAAGCTAACAACTCAATCATCCAACTAACTTTAACCCGAAGATCAAATTTATCGACGTTACGACGGATATTGCCGAAATCGGTAACGTTATTTTTCATTGCTACTTCCTCTTTCCAAGAGTTTTTCAAATCATCTAGTTGCATTATTTCCGCTCCATATATCGGTCGGTAAAAGCCTTCTTCAAACGGCTAATACGTACCTGAATAGCATTCAGCTGGATACCCAGAACTTCAGAGATTTCTTGCCCACTTAAACCATCGAGATACATCATTAAGATTGAAGTATCGATATCGTTGAGGGAACCCATGAAATCCTCCAGTATTTCAGCTGGGCAACGCTCACCTGATGTCACAGAATCATCTTGCTTTAGCCCCTTCAGCCTTTGTTCGCCCTCACGCTGCTTAACGACCTTGCGCAAACGAGTCATCGCCGTGTTAAAACCAATGCGATAAATCCAGGTTTCGATTTTAGACTTACCATGAAACCCGCCAAAGCTGCGCCAGAGCTGCTCCAGAATCTCCTGATAGAGGTCATTCACCTCACTATCATTGGCGTATCGTCTTGCGATCGCATGAATACGCCCATGGTGCTCTTTAATCAACTGCTCAAATTCGGGGGGCACGTACTAACCTCGATTCATGGGTTCTCAATTGTTGCTGCATCACTTCATCCATTGGTGTCCTTTATTTATTGGTCGTGCGAAACGTTAAAAACTTACATAAGAAACCAACAATCTCTTGAGGAGGCTTAGACCATAGGCTTTCCAGTGAGATCTATGGCAGAACCTACAGTATTTACGGCTGAACCAATACGGTAAAAGATATCCTGACACTACTAATTCCTGCCGATTTGGTCCCATAAATTTGATAGTTGCGAATTCGTCAACAGAACATAAGATCAAACTATTGATACCATATTAGATCTCATCTATCAGCCTTAGCACAGTTAGTAATATTTTAACAAAAGGGAATCTTTGATTATGGACCAATATAAAACCCTCGAAGACCTTCGAGATTACGTGAAGAGCCTCGGGAAACTCTACGCTAGGCCAACTGAGCGAGGTGCACATCCGACACTCTACATAGGCAAATCTCAGGACGGCATCGTTCATGGAGTAAGAAAGCGGGATTACCTATTTTCAGACGATGAGCAGTGGGTCATACCCCACGAAAATATGGGTTTGTCTTTCTCGGCACACTGGCAGCATCTAAAACGTATTTACAAACTCAAGAAAAAAGTAACGGGTGGAAAACAAATCGATGTATATTGGGTCCTAGAGAAGGCAGATATACCTTCAGGGTTAAAATTTGTTCAAGACCCTAAAGATCCCAACCACTACTTGCTAACTATCACAGAACAAATGCACGTAAGCGCCCTAGTAAGTAAACTAAAATGGCTAGCTGATCGCATGTCAGAGATCAAAAGCGCGGAGAAAGCGTTATGATTGAATACAAATACCCACAAGAAAAAGACATTCTCCTGCATTACGCCAAGGTATTGAATGACGAAAAGGCCAAAACTCTTGTCCAAAACGGCTGCGTCAGTAACTCTAACGAAGCGGAAGCTCTATCAAGATTTTATTGGGCAATGGTAGACCAAGCCGTAAGCGATAAAGGGCAAGACGTTGCACCAATCGAATCCGAAGGCGTAGAGGCCTGGATGGAATACATATTTCATTCTATTAACGGCTACATGGTCAGCAACGGTTATGAAACTCAATGGGATCAAGAATAGAAATTCATTATCTTTTTTTACACGCCCATGGCATTTAAACCCTATCACTACGAATATATCGACAGCGTGCTTCGTTACTACGCCCCTTCAATGAATCGCGAAGATATTGTTTCCTTACTGAACAACGGAATTTCTGATCAACAAGGCGCGAAGTTGTTTTGTGATTTTATTCCCAGCCTATTAGATCAACGGCTGGCAGATGAGCAATCAGGGAAAACCGTACCCGTGGAAAATGGCTCCGCAATTATCCCCGACCTGCATTATGAAGCTGGTTCCTTTGTTTGTGACGCGGGGTTTGAGTCTATCTGGGATGAGATGATAGAGGCGCTTTAACAAATTCCTAGTATAGACAATGATACGTTACTTATCTTTGCCCAAGCCGTATATCAAAATATAAAACGTTTTGAAGCTTTACTAAATTCCAAAACTCTTCAAGACGCCGAAAACATAGAAAAACTTCTGATAACATACGATGAAGTTTTCAAAACTTTAAATGGCGTATACCAGGAACAGTTAAAGAGGACCAACCTCCCTGCTCTCGAATCATTGTTATATGCTGAAAGGTGATCAAGAAAATCCGCATGATCGTTTTTAGCCAATATCCCCACGTAAACGACCTTATATCTCATTACACCTCTACGCTCCAACGGCCAGAAATAGTAGGGATCGTAAACTCTGGCATCTCCTCTAAAAACCAAGCAGAAGAGTTTTCTCGATTTATCTGGACAATGGTGGAAGCAATCAATGAAGACGAAGAAAGCGGAATACCGGTATTAGATAGAAAAGACAACACTGATATGCTTCCGGATATCAGTTACGAAGTGACCAAACTAATGAAGAATATCGGTTATTACGCTGTATGGGAGGAGGTTTCCAAGCAAGAAATGGGATAAACACTCAATACTCGCCCTCTGACCAAAACCTCACTTTACTCACCCAAAGTACAATATCATGGAACATAAAGGGCTAGATTCCTTGCCTTTAGATCGGATGAGTAAACCGTCCACCCATAAAATGACTATTATTCACACAGAAATAGTCATCTATAACACCCCAAAGACGTCAAAATCATCCAGGTATTAAGTTAATTTTTATTTCTGAAATTGTCGTGTAAAGTCGTTCTGGAAAATATAGCTCAGCGTAAATATACAAAACCATGAATGCGTGAAAACTGCGTTCTGACCCTACTTATTACAGGTTCGCAAGGCGTTATAAATGAATTGGCGAGTTCATCAACCGAGGGGAATTAGGTGGATCTGATAACAGAATTTTTAGCGAACCCAATTGTGGGACTTGTTGGTTACATCTTATCTTTGATTGCGGCAATAATAGCGGTCAGCCAGTTTTTAGGTAAAAAAACGGCGGAAAAAAGAGTTCGTGAGTTAACGATTGAGGTGAAAAATATAAAAACGACCTCAAACGAAAATGAAATAACTCAGGGGGAAAAGTCTCAATATTTTCAAGAGAACTCAGGTCCCGTGAATATAGATAATAGAGGCTAATTTTATGTCAAAGGGAGTTGTATTTAATAACAACAAAGGACCCGTCACTGTTAAAAATGAGAATAAAACACCTAGGTCCTCAATCCTCGGTAAGCTCATTGAGATAATAGCTATTGGTTCGACTGAGAAAATTAACCTCGATAGGGTGCCTGCCGATATTGAAGTGAAAATTGAATACAATAACCTCAACTCATATAAATGGGTTGTGGAGGAGTATATTGGTGAATCGTTGCTTATTGATGAGTCAATTAAAGAGCTCAATCAAACCATTCTTAATGGCAGCACTAGACTGAAACGACAAATGAAAATTTTCTATAATAAAGCCCTTAGCGAACATGCCATTAGCACTAGCCCCTTTGATATTGAAAAATTAAAGCTGTTCTCTGATGAAGTAGTAAAAGAAGTAATGCGGCTAGCATCTGAGTTTGCTCAAGATTCAAACGACTTAAAAGAGGGATATTTCCAAGAAGATGTAGATCATGGTGTAGCTCTAATTACTAGTTACTCCGTAATTGAATGCATAGTTCTGGAGAACCCCAATGATCACAATTGATTCAGATCCAACACTTAACCCTATCTACATTGGTGCTTCAATTTTAAATAATATGACATCCTTTGAGTATTCGGAGGTGGAAATTGAAAAATTATATGAGAGTGTAAAGGTAGAGTTTGGCGCTTCCTATGATGTTTTTGTTTACACTCTTGATTGGCTATACATAGTCGGGGCAATACAGCTTAATGAAAAAGGAAATATTGAATATGCAGCTGAATAAACTGTCCCTTTATAAGAATGAAAAAACTGTACGGGAAGTTACTTTTAAAAGTGGATTAAATCTAATAATCAATTCAGCTTCTGGTAATGCAAAAACTGGTAATGGAGTGGGGAAATCCACTCCCTCCCGTCTATTAGACTATATATTCATGTCTACTGGCGAAGATATTTATACTGAACCAGAATTTGGAAGGAATATTCCTGAGGTTTTTGAATACATCACAACAAATTCTATTTATATAGAGTTGGACTTTAGAGGCCATAACGGCAAAGAGTTCCGGGTTGGACGAACCCTGACGCCCAATCCGAAGGAATCAATCTACTATATAGATGGTAAAATTTGTGAAAGGCCAGTTTATGCAAGCCTAGTCTCAACACAGATATTTGGTCAATCTAAAGAAAAGCCTACAGTGAGAAACCTTTCTCACAAGTTCATAAGAAATACTAACGAAAAAATGCAGAATACAACTAGATTTCTTCATGGGAATACTAAGCCAGATGTATATGACCAACTGTATTTATTTCTATTCGGGTTTTCTGGCCTCGATCTTTTGCGCGATAAAGCCGCAATAAACAATAAGATAAAAACTAAAACTAAGCACCTATCAGCATATAGAAACCCTCATAGAGAAAGTGCCCTTCAGAAGATGATTAACCCTCTGAGAGTCGAAGAGAAAGAAGTGCAAAGTAAAATTGAGAGTTTCGATTTTACGGGGAGTGAAGAGGCAGATGTCAGAGAGTTAGTAAATATTCAGGGCGAATTATCGGATATAACTGTCGCATACTCGAAAGTTAAAAGTCGCATCGAATACATTGAGAAGTCCATATCGCGGCTTAGGGAAAATGCTTCGAGTGTAGATGGACGTGAACTCTCTGATATATATCAGCAAGCTGGTGTTTCGATTAGCGGCGACCTAAAACGCTCATATGAAGATTTGGTTATTTTTCATAATCAAGTGATTTCGAATAAAGTTACACTGTTAAGCAAAGATGTAGAGGGTTACAAGGAGGAGGCGGCGAGCATTAAACTGAAGATTGATGATCTTCATTCTCAAGAATCAGGTATTTTTAAGAAAATGAAGAAACCTGATACCTTGAAGTCTATTAGCCAAGTATATAACGAGCAGTCTAGAATTAGAGAGCAAGTTGCAAGCGTAGAAGCGCTTCTGAACAAGATTGAAGAAACGAAAGAATTAATAGAATCTCTTGAACGTAACAAAGTACAAATTATTAAGGAAATTTCGAACAATACTCACCAGCTGGATAAAAATGTTGAAAAATTCAACGAATACTTTGGTGACTTGAGTAAGAGTTTCTACGGTGACAGATACATTTTCGACTTGGAATTCGATAGCGAAAAAGAAAAATGCCAATTTGAGGTAGCGAACATCTCGCCTAATCCTACTGGAGGTAAGAAAAAAGGTGAATTAAGTGCATTTGATTTGGCGTATATCGAATTTGTTGAAGAGGTGAAACTGAAAAGGCCAAAATTTGTTGTTCATGACAGTATTGAGGATGTCGACATAAATCAAGTATATGATATTTTTCAAAAAGCAGACCAATTGAATGGGCAATATATTATAGCTTTGTTAAGCGATAAAATATCTGATCCTAGGTTTTCGAAATTTAAGGCTGAGTCAACAATATTAGAGCTTTCGGAAAATGACAAATTTTTCAAAATTTAGACCGAGAACCAATTTATAACAAAGCTGTCAACCTGGCCCAAATTACTACGCGATTTGTGCAATACGCTGCGCGCATTTTCGCACAAAACTGCTCCATAATTTGGGCAGGTTACAGCGGCGTTAACGTCTAGAGTAACCCATAAAAAGTAGACACCTCACTACTACCTCCGCTATTAGCCGAAAGAAGCCCTACCCACATCCGACACATAAAACGACCTAAAACATAATTCCGATCGCTAGGAAACGTAACTAATCAGTAAATCATTCCACCTCAAAAATACCCCAACACCCCCTTTATATCCCCCAAATGCACCCTCACCCACTCCGAATTAACCGCACCCCAATCATTAATCCGGTAACCACCATCCTTATTCGCACCAACAAACTCACACTCAATGCCCAGCTCCTTCATCGCGATAAGAGTATCTTGCGCGGTGCGGCGGGGCATTCCCGTTGCCTCAACAATGGCAGGCACTGTATTTACGCCGGACTCGATTAGGTAGGCGAGGTAGATCCGGCGGTAGAAGCTGGTTTTGGTTTTACTGTGTTTTTCCAAGAGATTATCTTTTCTCGCGGGTTAAGCCTTTATATGCGAGAAAGCCTAAGCCGAGAATCACCATGAGGATACCACCGAAGTGTTCGTATTCATGGAAGATGGTGCCGTAGCTAGCATGGCCGTCGTGGGCGTAACCCATTACGGGGATCACTATTGCGGCGATGAGTGCGATGTATTTCATTTTATGCTCCTAAATTTCTGATCACGGTAAAACGAGGTTTTACGGTGAGGTTATTCTGTTTCGAGTTCTGTTTCACATTGGATAGCGCGTTCAGGCAGCATTCCTTCTTTGACAATAAAGTTAATAATGTCTTGTACCCCGACCCCAGCTTTTAGGTTGGAGAAAATGAAAGGGCGTTCGCCGCGCATTTTTTTCGCATCGCGGTCCATTACATCTAACGATGCACCTACGAGGGGTGCGAGGTCGATTTTATTGATAATTAATAAATCTGACTTTGTAATACCGGGGCCGCCTTTGCGCGGAATTTTATCGCCCGCAGATACATCGATCACGTAAATAGTGAGGTCGGATAATTCTGGCGAGAAAGTCGCGCTTAGGTTATCGCCGCCACTTTCCACAAATACAAGGTCTAGGCCTTCATGGCGCTCCATAAGTTGGTCGATCGCCGCAAGGTTCATCGATGCATCTTCACGAATGGCGGTATGTGGGCACCCGCCCGTTTCAACACCGATAATTCGGTCTGCATCTAGCGCTTCGTGCTTTGTTAGAAATTGCGCATCTTCTTGGGTATAAATATCGTTGGTGACGACGGCAATGTTGTAGTGATCACGCATGGCTTTACATAGGGTACGCAACAGTGCCGTTTTACCGGAACCCACTGGGCCGCCGATTCCGATGCGTAGCGTTTGTTTGGGCGTTGAGCGTGTGGTCATAATGGTGTTACCTATTTGTCGAGTATCTATTTGTCGATTATCTATTAATTCTTTATTATTCGCGTTTTATCGCGAGTTATAGATCCAAAGCTAAAGCATTAGGATCTAAATAAACGTGAATATTGGGTTTCGTGCTGGGCGCTGGCAATAGCGAGTGCCGGTAAGCTTGAACCAATACTCTCGTCTGAGATGTGTTTTGCGTTTTCAATGTATTCTGGCAAGGTAGCCTGTAATCGGCTTAATAATATTTGTGCGTCGGTCTGGCCCAGCGGGACTAACTTAGTGGCTGCGGCCACTTGGTTTTCCAACCAGGACCATAAGTAACCCAAGCAACATGCTTCTTCTGATATGTTCCAGTGTTTTGCGGCGGCACAGAATACCGTTAAAAATGACGGGGCTTTTAGCTCGTCGACTAATTCATCTAGCGCCAACTTTTTTAACAAGCGTGTTAAAGCTGCGCCAGTGGCTTCGTCGGTGAGATGTAATTCTTTTGTTTCTCGGCACGCTAACAGAAACGCATTCCAATAATTCACGCTTTCCATATCGTGTTTTTCTAGAGCTTCGCGCACACGAAAAATAATGGGAAGATCAACACATTGTAGAGAAAACGCAAGCTGCGTATTCAGCCAAGCTTCCGTCTGATCAAGATTCGTTACCCATCCGTTTTCTACTGCTGATTCTAGGCCTTGTGAAAACGCATCCGCGCCCACCGGCAGGCTGGCGCTGCTCAGTTGCATCAGTCGCATGAGCGACGTATCAGTGAGCGTGATGGCCATGGGCATATGCACCAGATTCAGGTTCAAATACGGCTTCTTCGGTTTGTAGATTTAGGCCGAGTTGTATCAACATTTCTTCGAGCACGTGGTCTGGCTGAATACGGAGCCAACGTTCACCGACTTGCAGTTTTACGTGGCGGTTACCAAGGTGATAACACGCGCGGGAAAACAGTACCCAGTCGTCACAACTGGCCCGTGTAACAGGTTCTACTGCGCCTTGAACACGAATCTTTTTACCGCATTGACTAGAAAGCACTTCGCCAACGGCGATGGTTTGCCCGCGCTCTAGGAAAATACGAATTTCTGTGCCCGCATTGGATACAGCACGCAAGCGCCCTTTTACTCGTTGTTCATGGCTTAGGGTTACATTCTCGTCTTCCGACAATGCAGCATCCAAACCTAAGCGTTCATATACTTCTAACATAATGTTCTTAACTAATTAAAATAATGAATACAATTGTGAGAGCGGCAAAATTTCTGCTGGCTCACAGGTTAGTAACTCGCCATCCGCACGGACTTCGTAAGTTTGCGAATCCACTTCGATCGTCGGCGTCCAAGAATTTAGCAACATATCTTTCTTTTGAATATTGCGGGTATTTTTACATGCGACTAACTGACGCTGAAGATTTAACGAAGCGGCCACACCGGCATCAATCGCCGCACTTGAGGTAAATGTTAACGACGTACGTGCAGGAGCAGAGCCGAACGCGCCAAACATGTAGCGGTAGTGTACGGGTTGCGGTGTGGGAATGGAGGCATTGGGATCACCCATCGGGGCCGCCGCAATAAAGCCACCTTTTAATATCATGGAAGGTTTAATCCCAAAAAATGCAGGCTTCCATAAGACTAGATCGGCAAGCTTACCGACTTCAATTGATCCCACTTCTGATGCAATACCGTGAGCGATTGCCGGGTTAATGGTGTACTTGGCAATATAACGTTTTACGCGTGTGTTATCGGTATCGCTGTCGCCACTCAAGGCGCCCCGCTGTACTTTCATTTTGTGGGCGGTTTGCCAAGTACGCGTGACGACTTCACCGACACGGCCCATGGCTTGCGAGTCGGACGCGATCATACTAAAGGCACCGAGGTCGTGAAGAATATCTTCTGCGGCGATGGTTTCTTTACGAATACGTGAGTCGGCGAAAGCAACGTCTTCCGGAATATTTGGGTCAAGGTGATGGCATACCATCAACATATCCAAATGTTCGTCCACGGTGTTACGTGTGTAAGGGCGCGTTGGGTTTGTGGATGAAGGCAGTACGTTTTGTTCTGCACAGGCTTTAATAATATCCGGTGCATGGCCGCCGCCTGCGCCTTCTGTATGGTAGGTGTGAATGGTGCGACCTTTAAACGCATTTAGCGTATCGTCGACAAAACCAGACTCATTTAATGTATCGGTATGAATCGCGACTTGTACGTCGTATTTATCGGCAACGTTTAAACAATTATCAATAGAAGTGGGGGTTGTGCCCCAGTCTTCATGAAGCTTTAATCCACAGGCACCGGCTTTTAATTGTTCTTCCAATGAAAGAGGAAGGCTGGCATTCCCTTTACCAAGGAAGCCCAAGTTCATCGGCAGGCTATCGGTGGCTTGTAACATTTTACCGAGATTCCATGGACCAGGCGTACACGTAGTCGCGTTAGTCCCTGTAGCCGGGCCAGTACCGCCACCGATCATGGTAGTGACGCCCGACATTAAAGCTTCTTCAATTTGTTGCGGGCAAATAAAGTGGATGTGGGCATCAATACCGCCAGCGGTAAGAATGGAACCTTCACCTGCGATCACTTCAGTGCCTGGGCCGACCAGTATGTCGACGCCTTCTTGCACATCGGGATTGCCCGCTTTACCGATGGCGGCAATGCGCCCTTCTTTAATACCGACATCGGCTTTAACAATGCCCCAGTGATCGATAATCACGGCGTTGGTAATCACCAGGTCAACGGTATCGGCACTGCCTAATTGGCATTGGCCCATTCCATCGCGGATAACTTTGCCGCCGCCGAATTTAACTTCGTCCCCGTAACGGGTGAAATCTTTTTCCACCTCAACCCACAGTGCGGTATCCCCCAAGCGGATTTTATCGCCAGTGGTGGGACCAAACATTTGCGCATAGGCTTCGCGATCAATTGTGGTTTTACTTGTCGTCATTTTTAGCTACCTCCATCCAGTGCGCCCATTACTTCACCACGAAAACCGTATACTTCGCGTTTACCTGCGTATTCGACGAGTTCAACTTCTCGCCCTTGGCCCGGTTCAAAACGTACGGCTGTGCCTGAAGCAATATTTAAGTGATAGCCTTTTGTAGATTCACGATCAAATGAAAGCGCGGGGTTCACTTCATAAAAATGGTAATGGGAACCAATTTGCACGGGGCGGTCACCTGTATTTTCGACGCGCAAGGAAATCACCTTACGACCTTCGTTAAGTGTGATTTCACCTTGAGCTACTTTTATTTCTCCAGGAATCATGATCAAAGCCTTAACATTTGTTTGTGTATTTAATACCACTGTATTCGTTTATTAACCCAACTCGCCGATCGAGTCGTTGACGTTTTGAGACACGCTGCAAGTACTTCCATGTAAGCTCTCTGTCTACATCCATGTAGACAGAAGGTCTCAAAACCCCAACGACTCAATCAGCTACCCCATACGTCTAAGTAATGGGTCTATCTAATCGAGCTATGTAATTGGACTATGGACGGTAACTAACTTCGTGCCATCAGGAAATGTCGCTTCCACTTGCACTTCATGTATAAGCTCAACGACACCGTCCATAACTTGTTCTGCGCTTAAAATCTCGCGTCCATAGCTCATAAGTTCCGCGACTGTTTTACCATCGCGCGCACCTTCCATTATTTCCATAGTGATAAGTGCAACGGCTTCTGGGTAATTAAGCTTTAAGCCACGATTTAAACGACGTTCCGCCAAAAGCGCAGCGGTGAATACCAGTAGTTTATCTTTTTCTCTTGGTAGTAATTCCATAACAAGCCTCGTGTTAACCCGCTTAGGTCGACCAAATTCTTGGAAGACACGCAGGACGACCAATAAGAACAGGCCGTAATAATTGCCAATATTGCGTAAATAGGTTTTTTGCCGATTCGGAGCACTGCCCAAGGTAGCGCCCAACGATAAAATTATTTACAAAACTTACGCCGTCCATACTCTCTAGATCTCGGTGACGGGGCAATGCGCCGATCTCTCGCATTTTTTCAACGATACATTCACCATTTTCATTCATGGGAGACGTTGCAAAAGGGCCTGCGACAAAGGTGCCATTAATCGGGTAGTTTTGTAAACCCGCCAAAGACGACGCAAAATCATCTTCGCCATTGAATGCCAAACATTCAATTATTTTCGGGGAACCGCCACTCCAAATTTCTAAACGCTGGTTTAATTTTCCGGACGAAAACAAATCACCCTGAGCGGGTAAACCTAGCGAGGTAATATCCCAGCCGCTGAAGCGTGCGCCCTCTCCCAAATAGACTTTGGTAGAAAGCTTGGCATTCGCTTTTGGGTAAAGAATATTTTCAAGAGGAAACCATTCGGCGCTTCCCCCAGGGGCCACAGTAATCGTAACGTTTTGACCTTGGGGTGTTTTGTCTGGTCGCGCACGGTACACCCGACCCGCACCAGGCGTGGTGAATAAGGCATGAGCATCGGTTTGAATATCTAGATCGATATCGAGAAGGTCGCCCGAAACAACACCACCCGGCGGATGTAATAAGTAGATATGAGGAAGATGTGGGCCTTCAGGGTAAAATGGCCGCTGTACATAAAGTGGCCCTTGATGGCGACATCGGGCGAGGCGTGTTTTCTGCGGTTTTCTGTCGATACAGAGCTTAAGAAAGGCCTGCCACGAACTCGGTTCGGATACCTGCCCGCTCCTACTGAGCGGCTTTGGCTCTGTGGCGTTGATGGGGAGTATCTGTGCAGGGCTATTCATAAATAGTGTAATAGATTTATCTTTAACGTTATTTCTAGCACCATAAATATGGGGGCAAAATATCTAAACCGCCAAGTGTTGTTTAATCAACGCTTCGCTTAGGTTGTCCATCTTGTCGTTGGCCACAATACGACCTTTTTCCATAAGATAAAAGTGTTCGCCCACTTTTTTTGCAAAGCCTAATTTTTGCTCAACAAGAATCACGGTAAGACCATCTTCTTTATTGAGTTTGATGATGACATCACCAATCTGCTTCACAATATTCGGCTGTATGCCTTCATTGGGTTCGTCTAGAATCAGGACTTTTGGATCGGTGACCAATGCGCGACCAATTGCCAATTGCTGTTGCTGTCCGCCAGATAGATCACCACCACGACGCCCCAACATTTCCTTAAGTACCGGAAATAGCTCAAATACCTTTTCAGGGATTTCGGTAACGCCATCTTTACGACCCGCTAAACCGACGCGTAGATTTTCTTCGACGGTTAACAACGGAAAGATATCACGACCTTGAGGCACGTAACCTATTCCCATGTAAGCACGAGATTCCACAGACATTTTGTGTATGGGTTTGTCGTTAAAAAACATCTCGCCGCTGGAAATTGGCAGCAAGCCCATAAGCGCTTTTAAGAAGGTAGTTTTACCCACGCCGTTGCGCCCCATTAGGCAAATACAGGCACCCTGCTCTATCTGTAAATCTAAGTCCCAAAGAATTTGGGAGCTGCCATAGGATTGGTTAATTTTATTAATGGAGATCATGCTTCGTCCCCCAAATAGACTTCTATCACGTCTTGATTGTTTTGCACTTCGTCCATGGTCCCTTCTGCAAGTACGGACCCTTGGTGTAATACCGTCACGGTGCGCGCGATACTGCGCACAAATTCCATATCGTGCTCAACAACAATGACCGTATGATCACCGGCGAGGCTTGTCAGTAGCTCGGCAGTTCGCTCGGATTCTTCCGCTGTCATACCCGCTACCGGCTCATCGATCAATAATAAACGTGGGTTAGACACCAACAACATCCCAATTTCTAACCATTGTTTTTGACCATGGGAAAGCGCGCCGGCAAGTAAGTTGCGTTGATTATCCAATCCAATAATCTGAAGTACTTCATCGATACGGTCTTTTTGAACGGGTGTCAGTTTGGCGACTAACGAATACCAAACGCCTTTATCATCCTTAATCGAGATACCCAAATTGTCGTAAACCGTATGCGATTCAAAGACGGTGGGCTTTTGGAATTTACGGCCAATGCCAAGCTGAACTATTTCTGGCTCTTTCTTTTCTAAGAGGTTGATCGTTTGTCCAAAATAGACCGAGCCAGAGTCACAGGCTGTTTTGCCCGTGATCACATCCATCAAGGTAGTTTTACCCGCACCGTTCGCGCCAATCAAACAGCGAAGTTCACCGTCGTTCACGTACAAATTCAAATCATTGAGGGCTTTGAAACCATCGAACGCGACCGTTAAACCTTCGACATATAGTAAAACGTTTTTTGAAACATCGACTTTCGGCCCTGCGTTCGGGATTAAAAACGGCCACACTTGGTCACGCCGCATGACTTGCCTTACATCATCTAACCCGGTCATACGGCTTCTCCGACTGCTTTATCTTTCTTGGTAAAATAACCTGGAATCTTTTCTAACCAACCGGCTAATCCTTGAGGGAAATATACAGTTACCCAAACAAAAATCGCGCCTAATGCAAACAACCACATCTCGGGCATTAACGCCGTAAATCGTGTTTTCGCATAATTCACCAATAGTGCGCCGATAACCGCACCGTAAAGCGTACCCCGGCCACCAACGGCCACCCAAACAACAACCTCAATGGAGTTCAACGGCGAAAACTCGCCCGGATTAATAATCCCAACTTGCGGTACATATAAGGCGCCAGCAACTGCGGCCAACAGCGCAGAATAAACAAACAACCACACTTTATAGCGTTCCGTTTTATAACCGATAAAACGTGTTCGGCTTTCAGCATCCCGTACTGACACCACGATTTTACCAAATCGAGATTTCATGATCGCGTGGCTCGCGATATACGCTAAACCTAAACTGACCGCCGTCGCGATAAACAAGGCAACGCGGGTAGCGTCCGACTGTAAATCAAAGCCTAAAATATCTTTAAAGTCAGTAAGGCCGTTATTGCCACCAAACCCCATTTCGTTACGGAAGAATGCCAGTAATAATGCGTAGGTTAGCGCCTGAGTCATAATCGAGAGGTACACCCCTGTAACTCTCGAGCGAAACGCCAACCAACCAAATACAAACGCTAACAGGCCAGGAATCAATAACACCATTAACATGGCGACGAAAAAGTTATCCATCCCCAACCAGAACCAAGGTAATTCATCCCAATTAAGAAAGACCATAAAATCAGGCAAGATCGGATTACCGTAAACACCACGATCACCAATCTGACGCATGAGGTACATGCCCATGCCATAGCCACCTAGCGCAAAGAAGGCACCATGCCCCAAACTCAAAATACCGCAGTAGCCCCAAATCACATCAACCGAAAGCGCAAGTAAGGCATAGCATAGGTATTTACCCAGCAAGGTAATGGAATACGTACTTACGTGTAGAAACGAACTTTCTGGAATCACTAAGTTACAGAACGACGCTACTGCTGTCGCTACTGCCAAAATAATCAGAAAGTTTTGATAAGACTTCATACTCAGTAGGGAATCACGCTTCATCTTAATCATTCTGCCGCCCTCCCCTTTTGTGGGAACAGCCCTTTAGGCTTCCTTTGAATAAATAAGATAATAAAGACAAGCACTAAAATTTTCGCCAATACGGCGCCCGTTGCTGGCTCCAAGAATTTATTGGCAATCCCCAATGAAAGCGCTGCGAAAAAGGTACCGAGAATATTACCCACACCGCCAAACACCACCACCATAAAGGAGTCAATGATATAGCCTTGCCCAAGGTTCGGCCCCACGTTGGTTATTTGGCTAAGAGCAACACCGGCGACGCCAGCAATACCAGAGCCCAAACCGAAGGTCATAGAATCAACCCAATCGGTTTTAACACCGAGGGATTTTGCCATCGCGCGGTTTTGCGATACCGCACGAACCCGTAAACCAAGGGATGTCTTTTTAAGAATAAGCAGTAAAGCGACAAATACGATTAATGAGAAAATGACGATATAAATACGGTTATAGGTTAAAGCAAGCACTGGGTTAATTTCCCAGAATCCGCTCATCCACTCTGGGGTTGATACCTGTCGGTTCAGTGGCGAGAAGATTGTGCGTACCAACTGCTGAAGAATAAGGCTAATACCAAAAGTCGCGAGCAGGGTTTCTAACGGACGACCATGTAAGCGCCGGATCACCAAAAACTCAATGACCATACCCACCAACGCGGCAACCAAAAAGGCCGCTGGAATTGCAACGAATATCGAGACCTCTAAAAAGTTTGGCATAATCTGTTGCACGACATATGTGGTATACGCGCCCAACATGATCATCTCACCGTGAGCCATATTGATGACGCCCATCACGCCAAAGGTGATCGCCAAGCCAATCGCTGCGAGTAATAAAACCGAACCCGCGCTTACACCAAAAAACAGTTTCTCAATAAATCCGTAAAAACCAATACGGCTCTCGATTAGACCGATTGCCTTTTCAGCCGCTTTTCGTATGTCGGCATCTGCTTCGTTAAATTCACCTTCGTCATTTTTGCCGACGAGGTATTCAAATTCGTTTCTTACTGTGGACTCTAGTTTACCGGACAGCTTATCAATCGCGTCTAAGCGCTTGCCCTTACTATCGGAGCTTTTCAATTCGTGCAGCGCTAACGCCGTATCTATCGCATCACGCACATCGGCATCCGCCTCTTTAGCTTGCGCAGACTGTAACGCGGAAACGTTCTGAGCATCGATATTGTCTAAGATGAAAAACGCGGCATCTTTTCTTTCGCTTTTAGCACCGAAGAATAATTGATGTCTCGCAATTGCGTTGCGAAGCAGTTTTCTAAGTTTGTTATTGACCTTGATCTTCTTAACACTGCGCTTTGGCAGCTCGCCCAAGTCTTCGTCGCTTAGGATATCGCGACCAACTTTTTTGCCTTTTGAATTTTTTATATAGGAAATGACACGGTAGTTATCCCGTACATAATATAAATTACCGCCGACCATCGCTTCGTACAGGGGCAACATATCTTTGCCACCAAACTGCTCGATCTCCGCCACAACCTTTGCTGCTTTAGATAGTTTGGATTTGGCAAGTTTTTCTAAAAGCGCTTCGATCTCAGGCTTATCCTGAACCACCGACGCTTCCGCTACTGGTACCTTATCTATCGTCTCTTTTTCGGCATTCACCGGTGCATGGTGTTCGGCAATCGCAGGAACGCTGAACATAAAGAGAATATAGAAAAGCCATCTATAGGCGAGTCGATTCACATTGCCTCCAAATATAGGGTTAAATAAAAAAGGCCCGAAAATTCGGGCCTTTTAATCAAGCCGCTACGATTAGTAGTTTTGGCCTGAACATTTTTTAGTTTTGGTATTGTAGTTGCCACACTTGATAGGCGCAGTCCAATCAGAGATCAAGTCTTTTGAATCTGGAAGGAAGTCAGACCATGCGTCGCCAGGAACAAGACCTTCAGTTTCCCAAACCACTTCGAATTGACCGTCGTCTTGGATTTCACCGATAAGTACAGGCTTAGACAAGTGATGGTTTTTGTGCATTTTCGCCATGCCGCCAGTCAAGTTTGGTGTTTCGATACCGATCATGGCTTGCTCAACTTTGTCTACGTCAGTAGTTTTTGCTTTTTCTACCGCTTTCGCCCACATATTGAAACCGATGTAGGTAGCTTCCATTGGGTCATTCGTTACACGTTTTTTACCCGCATGCTTTTTCCACTTCTTAATAAACGCTTCGTTCTCATCCGCTTCAACACTTTGGAAATAGTTCCAAGCAGCCAGGTGACCGACAAGTGGCTTTGTGTCGATACCGCTTAGCTCTTCTTCACCAACAGAGAACGCAACAACAGGAATGTCTTCAGCAGAAATACCTTGGTTACCTAGCTCTTTATAGAAAGGAACGTTTGCATCACCATTGATTGTTGAAACAACGGCCGTTTTCTTGCCTGCGTTACCGAACTTTTTAATGTCCGATACGATACTCTGCCAATCTGAATGACCGAAAGGCGTGTAGTTGATCATGATGTCTTTCTCAGCAACACCCTTCGCTTTTAGGTACGCTTCAAGAATCTTGTTAGTGGTACGTGGGTATACGTAGTCTGTACCAGCAAGTACCCAACGCTTAACTTCAAGATCATTCATCAGGTAGTCAACCGCAGGGATCGCTTGTTGGTTCGGCGCAGCGCCGGTGTAGAAAACGTTTTTAGAAGACTCTTCACCTTCGTATTGCACGGGGTAGAAAAGTAGGCCGTTAAGCTCTTCGATAACAGGCAATACTGATTTACGAGAAACCGATGTCCAACAACCGAAAATTACATCTACTTTTTCTTTAGAGATAAGCTCACGTGTTTTTTCGGCAAATAGCGGCCAGTTCGAAGCCGGGTCAACCACAACCGCTTCTAATTTTTTACCAAGCAAACCACCTTTTTTGTTTTGCTCTTCTACCATCATTAATACAGTGTCTTTCAAGGTAGTTTCACTGATGGCCATAGTGCCGGATAGGGAGTGTAATACACCCACTTTAATAGTATCTGCCGCGTAGGCTCCCATTGCACCCAGGGAAACACTCACCCCCAACGCAAGACTCGAAATAAACTTTGACACTCTCATAAACAATGACCCCTTAATAAGTTCTGATGTACGAATTTGTGCTCACTAAGCAAGCGCGGCGAATGGCGCGCTATTTACAGGGACATTATGTGGAAGGGGGACACATACCACTATGCGTACATTTGCTCAGCCAACTACGTCATTTGACGTATATGAACGATTGGTCAGCGCATTTATTGACCAGAACGGTCACCATAAGGACTTTGCAATGGCACCCCACCCGAAAGGGCCGTGGAAATGACAAAAAACGGAGCGAACCTGGAACGAAGCGCAGCGACAGAATGGTCATCAATCTGCGGGCGTTACGGCCAAACCCTTTCATGACGAGTGATTCTGTGCCAACAGTCATTTAAAACAACACATCAATCGAAGGACGGTTAGCTTAAATTCAAATATAAGATTCTCGAAAACTAATCCATTTGAAATAAAAACTCATAATTAACCTACATGTTTTAGGCAATATTCATGACATTATTTCAGAATAGATAACCCACACAACAATCAATTAAACAGGAAAACCTACTTCCCCACACTTAGACGTTTAAGATTTAAAAAAAACACCTTAAGTGGAAATATAATCATCGTTTAATAAAACGTAATTGTATTTATGTGACCCAGATCATGCATCACTGCGTCTTTCCTCCGACAGTCAAAAAATTAAACGCTGTTTTTAGAATAGTCACATGGCCGACACCGGCCATAGTAAAAACCATTAGCTACGATCTCCAATAAGATTAATTCTAATAATTATGATTTTTTTGATGATAACAATTTATTTTTTAGCACTTTATAATCATTCCACATTATAAAAATAATACGTTATCCAAATAATTATTTTGGGATTTAGGCATTTATTCGCCAGGCTAATTAACAATAGATACAAAATCTCACCCATATAGATATAGGCGCAAAAATGACAAATAAAAAATTATGTAAACTTCTCTTGCTTGGGGCATTCGGAGTATTCTTATCAGGCTGTAAAACCGAAACCCTAATTTCCAACGACATATTGGCTTCTTCAGAAAATGCCGTATACAGTAAAAATGGTCGTTTTTTTGTTGTAGGGAATGCTACTCCAGAGTCACTATTGACAAAAGAAAGTGCTATTTACGAGATAACAAGAGAAGGAGAGAACTACACGACCTCAAGCGTTGTTGAAAGCACAGATTATATTGTTAATGGGGAGCCATGCCAGTTTAGAGGCATCACTGCCTACAAAAATAGCGTTTACGCGGTCTGTGTTTATTCCGTCATTGGCGAAATCATCGGCCAAACATTACCATTGCCAACACACTCCATATTAGTAAAGGTCGATGCAACAAAGACTGCTAATGACGAAGGGTATATCGAAACCACTCAAGTGTTCGGTTCGCTTATATCACCCAATGGAATGGCCACAGATTCCGATGGCAATATTTTTGTTTCTGATTCAAATGCATATTTAAGTACATTCGCGGCAGGCATCCCCGCTGCGGCAATATTAAAGGTTACCCCTTCGTTTGATGGCGGATTGTCAACGACTTACGAATCATGGTATCCCGCGTTGCCGACTGATACTTTCCCGAATGGCATTCAAATATTGGGGGATAATTTATTTTATATAACAGGATCCAAACTTCAAAAATTTCATTTACAGCCTAACGGCATGGCCGGCACCCCCGTAACGATGTATGAAGCAGAACCATGTAACATAATGGATGATTTTGATATCTCACCTATCGGGTTAATCGCAACAAGTGAAATACGGCCAACGCCAGAATTTGACGCAATATTTTTCCCAGGTATCGTATGCGATCAACTTCCCCACGGAAAGCTGGTCATGCTTTCAGGGCGTATTCCTAACCTCGTTTACGACGAATATGTATTTGAAGCAACTTTTCCTAGCAGCGTGAGATTTACCCGTGGCAACCTATTTGAAGCCCCTGGCGTTGTGGTCACAGACTACTTTACAGGCGGACTTAGGTTAGTGACGGAGGAGTAAATTCGGTAAGGTATGCGCTGCGGCGCCCAATCGGGCGCCGCATGATCTTGGCCGGCCAAGCTGAGCAATGCATGGGTTATTGAAATATAGAGGGTAAGGATTAATTTGCTTTATCTGTAGGCACTGACGTAGCCGCGCGTTTAACGGACGCCTTGGGTGCCTTATTTGCTGCCGCCTTAACTTGTGCTTTTGCTTTTTTGGCTGCAGCCGCTTTCTTCTTACGTTCCGCCGCACGTTGCGCTTTTTTCTTTTCCTCTTCTTTTTCTTTTTTAGCCCACTCGCGTTCAAAAGCAGCCAATGCTTTCGCCCGTGCCGCTAACTTCTTCTCAATGGGCTTCGCTGACTTAAGCTTACTTTCTGCCGTCATCATAATGTCTTTAGCTTCAGTCAAGGCTTCACCAAGGACAGACATCGCCGCCTTCGCCTTTTGAACTTGATTGTGGGCGGCTTTTGTCCCCTTGGATTTTGCATTCGCGCTCGCTTTAGCGGCCTTATCTTTAGCCGCATCAAACTTCTTCTTAGCGCTATCGACTTTCTTACGGGCTTGATCCACTTCCTTACTATGGTTTTTGATATATCCGTCTTTCGCTTTTATAAACTTATCGTGAAATGAGTGAAATTGGCCTTCCAGTTCTTCTAGGATGTTATCGACTTTTTTATTAGACATCGTTGTGCCTCACGTGATGATCTGATCGAATGAATAAACCGCTTGATGGTCTATAAGAATAGCTCAGGGTCAAACCCTTCTCGACCGAATATTGAATTATCTGCCAGCGAATTGACCTTTAACAAATTTTTCGCGCTGCAACCCAGCCTTGTGAAAAGCGAGACACCACAAGCCCCCATACTCGCTTCTCGATTTATGCTATAACTATAGACATATCCACAAAGTAGAGTTACACGCCAACCTCGTGATCTCTATAGGCGCTTCGCGTAGAGCGTATAACCTGTAACTCTTAATGCAAAGGCCCCAACATGGCAAAGTCTGTGATCGAATCGGTGATCGAAATTACCCAACACCGAGATATCGATTCCCTCGAATATAGCCTTGTGGCAACACTGGCCGAAATGCTGCCCGCCCACCATATCTCCATGAGTAAAATCGGCACCACCACGCACTTCTCCAAGGTGGAGGAGGTTGTATGTTTTGAAAGCGCGATCAGCGACTCAGGCAAACCGTTTTACACATGGAATAAAGACCCCGTTCTTATCGATATAGACGAAGATGTTAAACAATGTATATCGGTAAACCATTCAATGTTTTTAACCGCATCATACAAAGACGACCCTGTATTTCGACATATTATTCCCTGCTATTTAAAGGGCGAAATACATGGCGTAATCAAAATCGATAGCCGTGATGACATCTCCGAACATAAAGCCCTTGTCGAAGGACTTGTGAGAATATATTCAAACCACCTTTATCTACTTGACGAAAGCGAACATGACAAATTAACGGGCTTACTCAACCGGCGCGCCTTCGAGAAAAAATTGCATCGTTTGCTGTTACTTCAACGCAGCCACAAAAACGCGCTCGATCCACTTGCCGCTCACAATCAGCGGCAAGCTGCCGACGAGAGTACAGAAGCCTGGTTAGCTGTAATAGATATCGATTTTTTCAAGCGTGTGAATGATGAATGGGGGCATCTTATTGGTGACGAGATATTACTCGGTGTCGCCAGACTAATGAAAGAAGCTTTTAGAAAAAGCGATCTTCTTTTTCGCTTTGGCGGCGAGGAATTCGTTGTCATGCTAGAGCCCACCCCCGAAAGCAAAGCCTTTATGGTATTCGATCGTTTTCGTAGCGCTATTGAAGCCTTTGCCTTTCCCAAAGCGAACAATATTACCGTCAGTGTCGGGTTTGCCCGCCTAACTAAAACGGACTTTCCTGCAGACATCATCGAACGCGCCGACAAAGCTCTTTACTATGTAAAAGAACACGGTCGCAATCAAGTTGCGCACTACGAGACCTTAGTGAGCGAAGGAAAGCTGAAACCCAGAACCGATTTCGATCCGATTGAAATGTTTTAACAAAACATAACCGCTGCATCAAAATACTATAAGAACCCGAAAACATTCGCATATTGCGTTCGCCCTAAGCTAGAAATCTAACCCCTGATGCTGGTATCTGGAATTGAGCTCATGCCATCATCGAGCCATTACGGTACAATGGCCAGCTTTCACATACACAGTTGTCCCAATGTTAGACATAAAAAAAGCACCACACCTAATGTCCTTCCCAAAGTATTGGGCAGAATGTTACGACACCGCCCCATTTCTCCCCATGAGCCGCAAAGAAATGGACGAATTGGGCTGGGACAGCTGCGATGTTATTGTCGTAAATGGTGATGCCTATGTAGATCACCCTAGTTTTGGTGGGGCTTTAATTGGGCGATTATTAGAAGCACAGGGCTTTCGGGTAGGGATGATTTCCCAGCCCGATTGGAAAAGTGCGGACCCATTCAAAGCGCTTGGCAAACCCAATCTTTTTTTTGGTGTGAGCGCTGGCAACATGGATTCCATGATCAACCGCTACACCGCCGACCTCAAAATGCGCAGCGACGATGCATACACACCCAACAATGAAGGCGGCAAACGGCCGGAGCGAGCCGTTACGGTATATGCGCAACGCTGCAAAGAAGCCTATAAAGACGTACCTATCGTTATCGGCGGAATAGAAGCCAGCCTCAGACGTATTGCCCAGTATGATTATTGGAGCGATGAAGTTCGTCGCTCCACACTGATTGATTCCGGTGCCGATATTTTACTGTACGGAAATGCAGAACGTGCACTCATAGAGTTGGCAACCTCCATTGCTCACGGTACCGAAGTGCAAGCACTCGATAATATTCGCGGCACCGTCGTTCTAAAAAAATCCATCCCCAAAGGATGGACCGTTGTCGACTCCAGCCGTATTGATTGGCCGAAAAATATCGATGCGATTCCAAATCCATACAATATGGAAGGGTTTGGCGATGAAAGCTGTAAAACTAACGCAAATGAAAACGCGTTGAATAGCAGCATTGAAGAAACGGCGAATGATGTTATTGAGGAACCCATAAAAATCATTCCTCTCCCCTTGCAAAGACAGCATCAACTGGATGAGAGTAAAACCGTTATTCGCTTACCTTCTTTTGAAAAAGTAAGTAATGATCGCGCGCTATATTCCCACGCTTCTCGTGTGCTGCATATGGAGTCGAATCCACAAAACGCGCGTACCTTAGTACAAAAATCTGGAAGCTTCGAGGTATGGGTCAACCCGCCGCCGCTGCCTCTGGAAACGGACGAGATGGATGCCGTATTTGCGCTCCCATACCAACGCGTCCCTCACCCACAATATCAAGGCGCTACAATTCCCGCCTACGATATGATTAAAACTTCCGTGAACATCATGCGCGGTTGTTTTGGCGGTTGTACGTTTTGTTCTATTACGGAACACGAAGGCCGTGTTATTCAAAGCCGATCAGAAGAATCTATTTTAAAAGAGATCGAAGATATTCGAGATAAAGTCCCAGGCTTCACAGGGCAAATATCTGACCTCGGTGGCCCTACCGCAAACATGTATCAACTCAACTGCAAAGACCCGCAAATTCACGCGCGCTGCAGACGACTTTCGTGTGTCTTTCCGACGATTTGTAAAAATTTAGTTACCGATCACTCACCGACGACACAGCTTTACCGCAAAGCCCGAAATATTAAAGGCATCAAGAAGGTCTCCATCGCTTCAGGTTTACGCTATGACCTAGCTATTGAAGACCCCGAATATATTCAAGAGCTCGTCACTCACCACGTCGGCGGCTATTTAAAAATTGCACCAGAACATACAGAAGAAGGGCCGCTCAATAAAATGATGAAACCGGGCATTAGCTCGTTCCATCAATTTAAAAAACTTTTTGACAAATTTTCAAAGGCGGCGGGCAAAAAACAATACCTCATCCCTTACTTTATTGCCGCACATCCAGGCTGTGAAGATGACGACATGATCAATCTCGCATTTTGGCTAAAGCGAAATAAATATCGACTAGATCAAGTGCAAACTTTTTATCCCTCTCCTATGTCACTCGCTACCGCGATGTATTATTCGGAAAAAGACCCGCTCCATAAAGTGACATACAAAAAGGGGAAAGTTCGTATACCGCGAGACATCAAAGCCCGACGCTTTCAAAAAGCCTTGCTGCGCTTTCATGACGAGAAAAACTGGCCCATGTTACGTGAAGAGTTTACGCGCATGGGACGAAAAGAACTTATTGGTACTGGGGAGAAGGCATTGATACCCCCAGAACAACAGAAACGGTCAAGAGGGAAAGCGCCGATTCAAACCCGAAAAGGTAAAAAACGGCGATAATTCTTCCCAACGGCAGAGCAGCTAAAAAGTAAACTTTCCGCCAACACTAAATGAATGCAGATCACCAAAATCATATGCGCCAGCATGGTAAGAAAAATTAAGTTGGAACAGATCCGTCATCGGGACTTCGAAATTTATCCGCCCAAAATAATCAGCACCGTCTTTTTCAAGCGTCTCTTCGGGTCCAGGATTTAAAAAGGCGCCCTCTTCTAGGGTTAAACGCCACGAGCTCACACCAATCATTGGCATAATCTTGAGTTTTGGCGCCAAATCAAACGAATAGCCCAACAACCCCATATATTGGAAAACGCTATAATGGTCGTTTGCTCCATAAAATTGAAAGTTGCCCGCAGAGCTAACGCCTCCGCCGACGACAATATTCGATTCAAATGACATGCCTAAGACGCACTTGATCTCATTAAAATTAGAAGAGTCATCAAAGTCCTCTAAAGTGTAACCCTCATTAAAACTAATATGCCCATAACCAAGTTCAGGCATAACAAAAAAATCTACGGCCCGCGCATTTATCGAAAAAAGTGACGAAACCGCCACCGCCACAATAAAAATCCTCTTCATTACAACCCCCATACATTCCAATATAAGTCACTCGCAAACTCACTCACATGAGCAGCGTTAATATTGTACCTTATTTTATGAAATAGAATATCTACACCCACACCACCTGATCAAGCATTAATCGGTAGAAAGCCCTAGTATTTAACCCTAAGTTAACGGCCATTTATTTATCTAGCGCTAATTGCTAGAATCACGGGGAAATTTCAACGGTACCCTCTCCAATGCGCCTAGTATCCTGGAACGTTAACGGCATTCGCGCCGCAATGAAAAAAGACTTTATTCAATCGTTTGACTCCATGGAGACAGACGTCCTCTGCCTACAGGAAACTAAAGCTCAAGACGACCAAGTATTTGAAGCACTTCAAGAAGTTGACGACTATCATATCTACGTCAACTCCGCGGTCAAAAAGGGCTATTCAGGCACAGCGATTATTTCTCGGGAAGAACCTATCAATGTCACTATTGATATCGGCATTGAAGAACACGACCAAGAAGGCCGCGTCATAACCGCCGAGTTTAACGATTATTACTTAGTCACTGTATACACCCCAAACTCCGGAAGCGAACTTAAACGCTTGGGGTACAGACAAGAATGGGATATAGCCTTTCTCTCATTCATTAAAACCTTGGAAGAAACCAAGCCCGTTATTGTATGTGGCGATTTGAATGTTGCTTACCAACCCATTGATTTAGCAAGACCTAAACCGAACTACAATAAATCCGCTGGTTACATGCAAGAAGAAATTGACGGTTTTCAGAATTTAATGGAAGCCGGTTTTGTAGATACGTTTCGCTTCGCGAATCCAGAAACCGTTAAATACAGCTGGTGGAGCTACCGAGCAGGCGCCCGCGCTAAGAATGTAGGCTGGCGGATTGATTACTTCCTTATGTCACCTGAGCTTCAAGGCGACCTTCGAAATGCTGAAATCCACAACGAAATTTTTGGTTCGGACCATTGCCCTGTGAGCATTGATTTGGGGTAGGGATAAGGGGCACTAACACGAGCACCCCTTTTATTTAACTTATCACCCTTAAAACTTTCCAGCCACTCCGATTGCGAACCCGCTTATCTCGCCACCATCTTTGTCTAAATAGTTCATATATTCCAAATTAATGGATACGTTTTGACTAACACTGATATCGGAGCCAAAACCAAATGAGATATCAGATTCCGACACTGAAACACTGCTAAAACCGGATACAGAAGCTGTTACTTCACCGCGAGTATAGCCAAGAACGACATAAGGGAAAAAAGCTTCCGAAACAGGAACACCACCACGAACATATGCACCGTACATATTATCCAGCTCAACATTCACATCCAAATCATCAAAAGCGACAGAGTCATCACCCATCCCAAGCCCAATACGTAATTCCCCAGAAAAATTCTCATTAAAACTAGTTCCTAATCGACCATATATCGCAGTTAATGACGCATCATCACTCACTCCTTGCTCGGAATAATCTAGAAACGAAAAATTACCTCCATAGTAACCGCCTTCAGCATGGACAGTTCCGCAGAGTGTAGAGGATAAGAAAAGTGCCGCGAGAGTTGTTCGTTTGTACATATATATCCTTTATTTAGCTCATTATGAATTAGAGGCTTTTCAACGAGCCTCCGTCGTTGTAAAAATGAAGACACTAGTACAATTATAACGGGCTCACCTTGAATACATATCCATACTCGAAAATATACAAGAACAAAACCATTTATTGAACCAACTATCCATTTCTTCGGGCATATTATGGGTTTTTCCTTATAGGATCAAGACTGTTCATACCGAGAGTCAAATACAAAGACGAAAAACAATGGGCAATATAGCAATTACAGAACAAACTTAACCAAAATTATTGTTTAGCATTTGCTCTCGTCACACAGGCAATAAAAATAAATTATTCACAACAACTCGTACGCAGCGATAAAGCGGGCCGCAGAGACAATCAAAAATGATTTACCCACGTTAAGTTTAACGCTAAGACTGAGTATGATGGAAATGCCATAAAAATAAGCTTCCTGCGCTCCTATACGGCGCCCAATGAACGACCAGCTCTCTCGCCTTAGGTGCAGTTACCTTATCTCGTTTTCGTTTCAGCTTCTGGAGGGATTGGCGAATGATAAGATCATCTGCAGGAAAGATATCTTTGCGGCCAAGGGAAAACATTAGGTAGACTTCTGCGCTCCAGACACCAAAACCACGAAGTTTAGTAATTTCTTTAACGGCGCTTTCATCATCCTGATCCTTCAATCCTTCTGGATCAAATTCACCTGTTACAATTGCATGTGCTAGGCCTTGTGCATACTCCACTTTGCGTTGGGACATACCCGCTTCACGCAAGACTTCTGGCGCAGTGTAAACAACACATTCCGCCGTTACGTCTTCCAATGCACTTAATACGCGCTGCTTAATTGTGGCTGCTGCTTTATTAGAAATTTGCTGACTAATAATTGCCGTTAGAAAGGCTTCAAAACCGGTGGGTCGAACCCGTGCTTCTGGATAGCCGACGCGCTCTAAAGCCGAAGCCACGTGTTTGTCTTTTTTGGCTATTTCATCCAGCGCTTTTTTGATGTGACGTTTATTCATCTTAATAAGCCCATCCTGAGCTCTTAGGTTAAAATCGTTTATCCACAGCCGACGCAAGAACAGCCAAGGCTGATTCCGTATCAGACCAACCAAGGCACGCATCAGTAATACTTTGACCGTAAACCAATGGCTTACCCAGATCGACATTTTGCCGCCCTTCCACTAAGTGGCTCTCGATCATCACACCACCAATTCCAGTCTGACCTAACTCTATTTGTTTCGCTATTTCGTTTACTACGATATTTTGTCGTTCGTACTTTTTCTCGCTATTGGCATGACTGCAATCAATGATGAGATTGGTATCGACACTACGATCCTGCAATTCTTCCAAGACCGTTTTAACACTTATTGAGTCGTAGTTCGGCGTTCGCCCACCACGTAAAATAATATGTGCGTCATTGTTGCCTGTGGTTTTAAAAATCCCCGTTTTACCTGAATCCGTTGGCGAAAGGAAAATATGCGGCTCATTGGAAGACCGTATCGCGTCAATCGCAATTTTCGTATTGCCATCCGTTCCGTTTTTAAAACCGATTGGGCAAGAAAGTCCAGACGCTAATTCTCTGTGCACTTGGCTCTCTGTGGTCCGAGCACCAATTGCGCCCCAACTCACTAAGCCTGCGTAATATTGGCCCGTCACAATATCCAAAAACTCTGAACCTGCAGGAACACCAAGGCCATTGATATCGACCAACAGTTGTCGAGCCAACTCTAGGCCTTTATTGATATTAAAACTTTCGTCCAAATCAGGGTCATTAATTAACCCTTTCCAACCGACAGTCGTGCGTGGCTTTTCGAAATACACCCGCATCACTATTTCCAATCGATCTTTATACTGCTCTCGTAGTTTAGCGAGGCGCTCCCCATATTCCATCGCAGCATTAACATCATGAATGGAACAAGGGCCGACCACTACGAGCAAGCGCTTATCTTTTTTGTGCAGAATATTACTGATTCGATCGCGCGTCGCGGTGACGAGTTTTTCCGTCCTACTTGTCGAAGGAATTTTTTGTAGCACTTCGGCAGGAGACTCTACCGGACGAATTTCTTGAATACGTTTATTGGAGGTATTAGACATAATCAAATAGAACAGTTTGGGAAACTTGAAAGCACACGGTTTCGCTATATTTTGGACCGTCTGCCGCAGGAAAGCGGCAGCCGAGCCCCCAAGGATGAGTTTACGGCGCGTCTAAAATATAGCGAAACCGTGTACCCACACCACGATTAAATATTAATCTAAGAAAAGTTGATAGGCTTGATTATCCGTCTCTTCCCAATAAGAATACTGAAGCTCATCCAGTAAACCTTCGAGATCCTTACGTTGCCCCTTAGGCACTTGCATCCCCACCAATACACGACCAAATGCCGAGCCATGGTTACGATAATGAAACATAGAAATATTCCAACGCCCCGCCAACTTAGTGAGAAATTCCAACAACGCCCCAGGCCGCTCTGGAAACTGAAAACGGTACACAATCTCATCATCAACCGCAGGACCGTGACCACCCACCATATGACGAATATGATTTTTGGCTAACTCATTGTCCGTCATATCTTCCACAGGGTAACCCGCCTTCTCAAGCGTCTCAATAATGAGCGCTCGATCGTTCCCTTCTGACGAAATTTTCATACCAACGAAAATATGCGCATCGCTGTTATCCGAATAACGATAGTTAAACTCGGTTATTCCACGCTTACCAATCGTTTTACAAAACTTTTGATAGCTACCTGGTTTTTCAGGAATCGTCACGGCAAAAATCGCTTCGCGCTTCTCACCAATTTCAGTCCGCTCAGAAATATAACGCAGACGATCAAAATTCGTATTCGCGCCACTATCAATTGCGATCAATGTTTTACCTTGTAAACCATTCTCTGATGCATATTTTTTTAGGCCTGCCAACGACAAAGCTCCGGCAGGCTCCGCAATAGAACGGGTATCTTCAAAAATATCTTTTATCGCCGCACACATCTCATCCGTGTTAGCCGTGACGACACCATCGATTAAACCCTTCATCACACGAAAGGTTTCTTTCCCGATTTGGGCAACCGCCACACCGTCAGCAAAAATTCCCACATGAGACAACACTGCACGCCGCTTGTTCTCCATGGCCAGCTTTAAACAGGCTGAATCTTCAGCCTCTACCGCAAAGACTTTAATTTCAGGACGCACCATCTTGATATAAGCGACCATACCAGCACATAAACCGCCGCCACCGACAGGAATAAACACCGCATCAATCTGGCCAGGGTGCTGACGTAATAGCTCCATCGCCACAGTACCCTGCCCCGCAATCACATCGGGGTCATCAAAGGGGTGTATGTAAGTCATTCCTTTTTCTTCGACGAGTTTTTGCGCATGCTCCGCTGCGCCATCATAGGCATCGCCCATTAAAACGACCTTCGCCCCACGACGCTTTACCGCATCCACTTTGATGGCAGGTGTCGTCTTAGGCATCACAATGATGGCTTTAATACCAAGATGTTTGGCCGCTAAAGCTAGGCCTTGCGCATGATTCCCAGCAGAAGCCGCGACCACACCATTTGCCTTCTGCTCATCACTCAGCCGACGAAGCTTGTTATAGGCCCCACGGACCTTAAAAGAGAATACCGGCTGTAAATCTTCACGCTTCAACAGGACGTTATTGCCAATACGACTGCTAATCAACGGCACTGCATCCAGTGGCGTTTCGACAGCGAGGTCATATATACGGGCGTCCAATATGCGTTTCAGATAGTTTTGCGGCATGTTACTTCCGGTTTCCACGGTTCAGTTAAGGTTTTTGTGCTGAATTAAGGCCGAATTTCGGCGAAAAAGAGGGCAATACTAATAGATCAGGACCGCCAAGTCATGAGAGTTACTGAATTTGCCGCTCTTTCTCCACCATGGCGCGCAAAGACTCAAAAAATTAAGGTAGAATGCGCGTCCTTAGCGTGGGTTAATCTTCAACCTACGGCAAGCTCAATACAACGTTCAACATAACTGAGTAGCCTTATGACACAGCTCTCCCAAGATGACCTCAAAAAGGCAGTGGCACAATCCGCTATCGACTACGTGATTCCGCGCTTGTCCCCAAGCGATATCCTTGGGATCGGCACCGGCTCAACGGCTAACTGCTTTATCGACCTACTCAGTGAACATAAAGATGCTTTTAAAGCGACCATCGCTAGCTCTAGCGTATCCGAAGACCGATTACGCGCGAACGGTATCGAAGTACTCGATCTCAATGATGTTGAAAACGTAAAAATCTACGTAGATGGCGCAGATGAAACTAACGCACAACTACACCTAATCAAAGGCGGCGGTGCAGCATTAACCCGCGAGAAGATCGTAGCGGCTTGTTCAGAAGAATTTGTCTGTATTGCTGACGGCAGTAAATGGGTCGACACATTAGGTCAGTTCCCGCTCCCCGTTGAAGTTATTCCTATGGCGCGTAACCATGTTGCACGGGAACTCGTTAAGCTTGGTGGCCGACCGGTATACCGAGATAGCGTCATCACCGATAACGGCGGTGAAATACTAGACGTCCATGATATGAGTATTACTGACGCGATCGCCCTAGAAGAACAGATCAATCATATTACGGGTGTTATCACCAACGGCTTATTCGCAATGCGAGCAGCCGATATTTTAATGCTCGGCACCAGCGACGGTATCGTCACTAAACGCCCCGCATAATCCTTTTCTGTAACATCCGGCTAAAACGAGACCGACATGAACATAGCAAAAACTTCTTTGAAAAAAGACAAAATCAAATTCGTTCTATTTGAAGGTGTACACCAATCCGCTGTCGACAGTCTGCTCCACGCTGGATACACAAATGTAGAATATATTACGACGGCAATGTCCGGCGATGACCTCAAAGACAAAGTGAAAGACGCTCACTTTGTTGGCCTTAGATCACGCACGCAATTGACACGCGAAGTATTTGAATCTGCAAAAAAACTGATCGCCGTCGGATGTTTTTGTATTGGCACCAACCAAGTTGACTTAACAGCAGCGCAAGAACATGGCGTTGTCGTATTCAACGCACCTTACTCAAATACCCGAAGCGTCGCCGAACTTGTTATCGCACAAGCTATTTTATTGTTGCGTGATATTCCAAGCAAAAACGCGGCCTGTCATCGTGGCGAATGGAACAAGTCTGCTACGGGTTCCTACGAAATTCGCGGAAAAACCTTAGGCCTTATCGGGTACGGTTCCATCGGCAGTCAAATAAGCGTACTTGCCGAAGCCCTCGGCATGAATATTATCTTTTACGATATCGTCACCAAGCTTACATTGGGCAATGCCATTCAATGTAAGTCACTCAGTGAGTTATTTGCTAAAGCAGATATCGTGAGTTTACACGTGCCAGAAACACCCGACACAAAGGATATGATCGGCGAACGTGAACTCACCGCCATGAAAAAAGGCGCAGTGCTTATTAACGCTTCTCGTGGCACGGTGATTGATATTGACGCTTTAGCCAGTGCACTGGAAAGCGGACACCTAGCCGGCGCCGCCATCGATGTATTCCCTACGGAACCAAAGAGTAATGCCGACACATTCGAAAGCCCGCTCAAGCAATTTGATAACGTCATTCTAACGCCACATATTGGCGGCTCTACAATGGAAGCGCAGGAAAATATTGGTTACGAAGTGGCAGAAAAACTGATCAAATATTCAGATAACGGAACCACTCTATCTTCCGTTAACTTCCCTGAGGTTGCACTGCCAACACACCGCAACGTTCACCGGTTATTACACGTTCACAAAAACGTCCCAGGTGTACTTACTGCGATCAACAAGATTTTGTCAGAACACAACATCAACATCTCTGGTCAGTATTTGCAGACAAGTGACAGCGTTGGATATGTGGTTGTTGATGTAAACTCTGAATATAGTGATGTTGCTCTAAAACATCTTAAAGAAATTCCAGAGACGATTCGTTGTCGAGTGCTTTACTAAAAAACAGAACACGTAAATAACTCCGCTTTATAAATGCATTCGTAAAGCGGGGCTCCTAGCCGTTTATCGTTCGAGTAGACTTTCAAAAAACACATAAATCCATCCATGGAGTTTCGGCGATTCCTCCTGAATCGACGATTTTTGAAAGTCTACTCGAACAATAAACTCATATACCGACAATCTCAAAGTTTTCAGCTAGTTAAAACCTTTACGAATTTACTTCTTTAAAAACTGAAGCGCTTTAGAAAACACCTGAGACCGCCACTCATCACCCTCTTTCACCAGATGATGCATAGCCCCTTCAATCATTTCGACCTGGCAATTCGATATCTTATTTTTAATTCTCGGCACATTCCTTTCCCACCACACCGTGCCATCAGCATCACCCTGAATAAGCAGTGTTTCAGTAGAAATCGCATCATACGAATCAAAACACTTTACCCATTTTCTCATGGCGCCCACCCAATCCACCGATATCCCTCGACACTGTAAAGGATCATGAACACTTAAAAACTCATGAAAGCCTTCCCTGTGTGAGTTAACCGTAAAACTGCGCGAAACCGAACTCATAAACAAATTCAATACACAGTACGATACGTTGACCAAATGCCAACCCCGCGGTTGAATTAACGGGGCAAGCAACACCAACTTTTGGAAAACCTTTCCTTGCGCAGCTAAAACATAATTTAAGATTGCCGCACAACCGGTACTTTGGCCAACAGCATATACCGGTGCATAAAAATCTGGGAATGCATCTAGCACCCCAGCAATAACATGTGCATATTCCGCAAAATCACCGATAGCCGCGGGCTCGCCTTCGCTCAGACCATGGCCAGGAAAATCGATAGCAATAACAGAATAGTTTTCGGCGAGTAGGCAATCGACAAGATCCAGATATAAACCCACATGATCGAATAAGCCGTGCGCAATAAACACGGTTGCCTTGGCACCCTCGCAAAACCAATAGTGTGTCGCAACACGGTAACCTTTCACATCCTCGTAGTTTTCCAAAACAACGTAGCCTAAAGAATACTGCGCAGGGTGATTCAGGCGGGTAAACCCATAGGTATCAAAATAACAAGAAAGGTCTTCACTTACTGCGTCATTTGTTAAAAAAGAAGCAGCATCAAAGATGGGAAGTTCGCCTTCAATCCGATGGATCGCATCGAGCGTTAGACCTCGATCAGAGTTCAAACTGGGCATATAGGCTATCAATTCAAAGCAACATTACTATTATGGTAGCATGCACACCGTGCCTTTGATAAAAGGCTCACGCCCAGCGAGATCCAAATCCTATGTCTTGGACTGAAATAGAACAATTTTTGAATTCCTTAACTGTGGGTGACATTGCAGTTATTGCGGCAAATATATTGCTTATGCTATTTGCTCACCCCATTCTCAAACGCTTCTCCTCTGGCACCATCACCCCCAAGTCCCACACATTACGCGTGTATTTATTACGCGGACTGAACTTGGTAATTTTATGTGTTTACGGTTATGTGTATTTATACCGCCCATCAGATGGCTCTGGTGGAGGCATTAAAGTATTGGGGATACTGGCCGTGCTGTACTTTGCTAATATCAGTAACTTCCTCCTTCAATACTTCATCCATAAACAATATGGCAAAGCACGAGATATTGGCGAACGCACGCTTTATGTAGAAACTTATCAAACACGGCTTTTATCAATACTAGCGGCCGTTATTGTCACCATCATTGCCATTGTGTCCGTTGTCCACTTACTCGGCTTTAACTCCCTGCTCGAAGCTGGCGGCGTAATTGGTATTATCGGCGTATTTATGGGGCTTACCCAAAGCTCTTGGGCACCAGACATCATCAGTGGGCTCATCATATTAAATAGCGACATGCTAGAGGAAGGCGACATAATTGAAACTGACGATGGAATTCTGGGCCGCGTCTATAAAACCAAGCTATTCCATACCGAAATCCTAAACATCAGTAACAACCACCGAATAATGATTCGTAACTCCCACCTACGCGACAAAACAATTCACAACCTATCCAAGTTCGCTTCAGCTAAAGGTCTTAGAGAATGCCTAACCTTCAATATCGGCTACGATGTTGATACGCAAAAAATCAAAGACATGATCGAAGATGCATTTCAGCGCGCTTTAAGCGAGAACATTCCCCTCGAAGCCAATACTCATGTAGAGGTTAAAGTCATCGAAACCGGAGACCACGCTGTAACGTGGGGCGTTCTTTACCACATTAAAAAAGTCGAAAAAATACTCGCTATTCGCCGCGACTTCCGAGAAATGATACTGCTTACATCTCACAAATATGGCATCGAACTAGCGACGCCAATTACCCATTTAGCACGCTAGCTAGGTAAAGCCTTACGATCGGCACCAATAATTACAGTGTTACGCTCTAAAGCGATTATGAAGGAAGGCGCGGACCTTATTTCATGATTGTCGACAATCAGAGAGCATAACGAGCCGTATGGCGCCAAAATCAACGAAAATAAATGAAATTGTCGATTTTTTTCACCAATTTGACTCGCTAATTCCAAGATTACCGTTAAAATTTCAGTATTCGGCGTCGGAAAAAGCCCTCAGATAGATTATATTTTGATCGATTAGAGCGAATAACAGGCTTTTTTGAGGAAAAAACACACATTTTTCTCAAGATTCTCATCAATATTTCATCACTCGTTGAATTATCAGGTAGAATACCGCTCCTTTTTTCGCAAACTTCACGTGGGAATTGCAGTTACCATGACAAAACTAGCTAAGAAACCATCCGCCACAAGCTCTAAGGTGGTATCACTCGTCAACCCCTTTGATGAAACCAAAGAAGTTGAATTTAGCGTGCCAGGTCAGGCCTCCTATGAGCCAGGCCTACATGAAGAAGCCTTAAAGAAAGGCTATGACCTCATAAACCGCCCTAAAGTAGCTGCCGGCGTGCCGAGCATTGAGCGTCAGCACCAAAAGAACCGCATGACCATCTGGGAAAGAATCTCGGTTCTCACCGATGAAGACCCCACGGTCTTGTTCCAAAACTGGGGTAAAAACCTAGACGGCGCCTCGTTGGTGACCGCCATCATCAAAGTAGATGGCCGAGATGTTGCCTTGTACGGCCACGACTTTACTGTTCGTGCCGGATCCATGGACGCAACCAACGGTAAAAAACTCGCACGCTTATTCGAACTCGCTGCGAAACGCAAAATTCCAGTTGTCGGCCTTAACGACAGTGCCGGTGCATTCGTACCTGCCGGTGTCGGTGGTCTCGACGGCTACGCAGAAGCCTTTACCGCATTACGTAAAATCAGCGGTGTTGTGCCTTCTATTATGTGCATGTTTGGCTTTAACGCGGGCGGTGGTTCTTACCTTCCTCGTCAAGGTACATTCTTGATTCAACCGAATGAAACATTCTTCGGTCTCACTGGCCCTGGCGTTGTGAAGTCAGTTCTCGGTGAAGATGTAACGCCTGATGAACTAGGCGGCCCCAGCGTTCACAGCCAAAGCGGCGTAACTGATTTTGTTGTACCTAATGAGATCGCAGCGCTTCGTAAGGTTAAAGACTTACTGAATTACTTACCGAGTAATAACGGTGAGCTCGCGCCATTCCAGCCAACCTCAGACCCTGTTGACCGGAAAACCTGGGATATCGATATCCTATTGAAGAAAGCATTTAACTCCCCTAGTGGATTCAACACACCATTGGATGTGTCTATCCTCATCCAACAGCTGTGTGACCACGGCGATTTCATGGAAGTACAACCAGAGCGTGCACGTAACACCATTTGTGCACTAGGTCGTATGGGCGGAAACGTTATTGGCTTCGTCGCAAATAACTCTGCTGTATCTTCTGGCCAGATCGACATTGACGCAGCCTATAAAAACGCGCGCTTCATTCGCTTCTGTAACCTGTACAACATCCCCATGATCTTTATGGAGGACACCACAGGTTTCCTTCCTGGTAAAGATCAAGAAACGGGCGGTATCGTACAAGCGGGTCGCGCAATGCTAGATGCAATTATCGATCTACGCACACCACGTTTCCTTTTGATTATTCGTAACGCATTTGGCGGTGCATACGCCTCATACAACAACTACCCCACAGGCGCTGACTTTGTTGTCGCGTTACCCTCCACCCGCGCAGCGGTAATGGGGCCTGCTGGAGTTGAGTTTGTATATAAGAAAGAGCTAAAAGAAATTCGTGGCTCTATCGCGCACAAGATCACCACGTTAAAAACTGAAAACATTGCCGGCGGCATGAGTGAAGAAGAGGCGCAGGAAGCTGCGACTGAAGCGGCTCAAGCGTGGGCAAAAGCTCAAGAAGCTGATTTGGCAACACGTTACGAGCAAGAGTTAATGAACCCGAATGAAGCACTAAGCCTCGGTTCAATTTCTCAAATCGTAATGCCAAGCGATTTACGTCAGGTATTGACCGAAAACATGGAATTCCATTTGCGCCATTATACGGCTGAGCCGTTTAACGGGCCTCAACGCGAATTCCACTAAGCGTCATTATTGAATTACCTAACGTACGAATGCTCGTACCGAATAAACAAGATTAAATAGAAGAGATTTTAGCCGTGAGCAATGATCATTATTTAAATAATCCACTTATCCATAAAGACCGTCGTTTGGGTAACGCCACATCCGATTGGGTTAAGAGCTTTGACTGCTCTAACATGAAGCCACTTATTATTTGTCGTGGTCCAATCCGTAAAGAAGCCATGGATGTCTTTGAAGAAATGGGTGTAACCCATTATGGCATCTTACTTTCTGAAAAAGATTCCATCGTTTACCAAAATGCACTAGCCCCTGAACTTCGTCAGCTAACTGACCCGAACCGCGTTCACCGCGTGCCAGACTATACCGGGGCAGATAAAGAAGAGCGAAACATTCGTATTCAGCAAATTATTAGCATTGCTAAGGACAATGGTTACAACTCTATTTTTACCGGTTACGGCTTTATGGCCGAAGATGAAAATATGGTAAGTGCTATGGAGCGTGCCGGTCTTAACTTTATCGGCCCTTGCTCGAAAACAGTTCACGACGCTGGACTAAAAGACGAAGCAAAACGTACCGCACTAAAAGTTGGCGTGAGTGTTACGCCTGGTGTAGACAATGCGACTGCACTGACTATTTTGAAAAAATATACCGATGTAGCCGCCCTTAAAAAGCTCGTCGCTGACAAAGCATTAGATGTTGACGCAGCAAAGCTAGATGACGATAGCATCGCCATTGAAGACAAAGCCGACATCGTTTTGGCAGCAAGTTACAACAAAGGCATAGATCTTTACACCGTTGAAGAGCTAGGCGAAACCATCGCCGAGCAAGTGATCGTCATGTCTCGCGAATACCCTGAAAACCGTATTCGTTTGAAGTGTATCGGCGGCGGCGGCGGTAAAGGCCAACGTATTTTGGCTTCACCCGCAGCTTACGAAGGTGACTTTGAAAGCAGACTTAAACAGGCGTCTTCGAAAGCGCCTGCGCTTGTACTTGAAATTCTTAACGAAGTAAAAGCAACCGGCCAAGGCGATAACAAAAACGTTTTAGTCGAATTGAATATTGAAACCACACGTCACCAAGAGATCCAAGTAATTGGTAACGGTGATTGGTGTTTAGCCATGGGCGGCCGTGACTGTTCATTACAAATGCACGAACAAAAACTACTTGAAGTTTCCGTTGTTACTGAAGATCTTGAGGCGGCGCTAGCCGTTGCAAAAGAAACAAACAACGAAGCTGAAGTACGTGTACTTGAGCAAGACATTAAAACATTACAAGCAATGGAAGGTGAATCAGAATCCTTCGGTCAAGCTGTTGGTCTAGATTCTGTTTCAACCTTTGAGTGTATTGTTGATCGCGACAAGCATTTCTTTATGGAAATGAATACGCGTATCCAGGTTGAGCACCGTGTAACTGAATTATGTTATGCATTGCAATTTACCAACCCAGACAACGCTAACGAAAGCTTTGTGGTTGAGTCTTTGGTTGAAGCAATGGTGTTACTGGCTGCACATGGCCCTCGTCTACCGAAGCCTACACGTCAGCTACGCAGCACCGCTTCTGTAGAAGCGCGCCTAAACGCAACGAACCAAGCACTTGCACCACACGCGGGCGGTATCATTGAAAAATGGTCTGATGCACGTCCTGGAGAAATCCGTGACGACCAAGGCATCAGCCTTCACAACCCCGACACAAATGTCTTTATGACATATCATTTGGCGGGCGCATACGACAGTAACATTGCACTCCTTTTAACTGTTGGTGAAAACCGTAATAACAGTTACGAAAAACTTGCCGAGATCCTACGCACTACCGTATTACGCGGAAAAGACCTCGCCACTAACCTTGAATTCCATTACGGCTTAGTCAACTGGTTCCTAGGCAACAATATTAACGCGCGCCCAACAACGCGTTTTATTGTGCCTTACCTAACAGCCGTCGGTTTACTCAAGCAAAGTGCCAATAATTTAGATTTGCCTTATGCATATCAGCAAATTTCTAAGGCAATTATTGCAAATACTGAAGACCAAGAAACCGCCAATGAAATTGGCAACGCCCTTGATCGCAAACGCTTATTGTTAACACGCCCCATTCAAGAGCTTCTCAATGAGCCACATAAGCTTGCCGGCTGGCTGAGCATTAACCAAAACAACTTTGCTTTAGAAAACGGCAAAGTGACCTGGAGTGCAAACCCCGTTCGTGTTCTTGCAAATCTATATCACTTCTTAAATATGGATTATCGCCCTGGCCAATACGCGGCTTATATGATTTGGGATCATGATCACGAGATTTTAAATGATGCGATCAGTTTTTATGATGCACTAGAGCAGAAGTTAGGTACTAGCGACTTCGCCGCAATTTCTACTGCACTGGAAAGCAATACGGCACCTAAAGGTATCAGTAACGAACAATGGGCTGCAGCTCAGGCCGCTCACACCGGTTACCAGGTTGGCAATGAATTACTATCTCTTTTAGCTTACGTTGCATTTGATACCGGCTTCTTCGAACTGAAAGTGAACAGCGACCTCACTATTCATATTCCTGAAAAACTGTTTGACGAAGATACACAAACAGCGATGAAGAAAGTGCTTGTGCCACCACCGGCAGCAAAATCGGATGAGATCCTGGCGCCTACAGGCGGCATGTTCTACTCACGTGAAGCGCCTGGTATGGAACCACTTGTCCAACCAGGCGATCACTTTGAAGCTGGGCAACCGCTCTATATCATCGAAGTGATGAAAATGTTTAACAAAGTGAATGCACCATTTGCTGGAACAATCGAAAAAGTGCTTGCCGGAGATGATGGCTGTATCATCAAGAAAGGTCAGGCGCTATTTAAGATCACACCAGACGAAATTGTTGTGGAAGAATCTGAAGAAGAGATCAATGCACGTCGCCAAGCGCAGACAAACGCATTCTTATCTGCACTTCCAGATACAAGCAAACAAACGGCTGCGGCTTAATTCGTACTAAGGATTTAACATGATTGTTGCACTAGATCATATTGCCATTGCCGTTCCAGACCTAAAAAAGTCGATCGAACGCTTTATGAACGACTTTGGCCTGGATTACAAAGGCACGGAAGATGTTGAGGAAGCAAAAACAAGCACCGCGTTTTTCGAGCTTCCCGACACAAAAATTGAGTTGATTCACCCTCTCAATGGCGAAGGTCCCGTCGCGAAGTATTTAGAGAAAAAAGGCGGTGGCATGCATCACCTTTGTTTTCGCAGCGATGACATCGAAGCCGATGTAGCGCGTCTTACAGAGAAGGGCTATCAGTTTTTATCTGATGCCCCAACTATCGGCGCCCATAATTGCAAAGTAATTTTTATCCATCCGAAAAGTTGTGACGGTGTGTTGATTGAATTAAATCAGCCACAAGAGGATCACTAAGTAAGCCTTGAATCCCATATCGCCCCATTAAATTTCATTTTTTGGGGCGATTTGCTATTTACCATTTATCAAGCCCAATAAATCAGAGAGTGAGATTTATGTCTGACGAAAGCTACAAACCATCTATCCCAGATCTTGAAGACTGGCACACGCTAGTTCAAAAACAGATGAAAGGTAAAACCGCCGAAGATCTAACGTGGAATACTCCAGAAGGTATCGACGTTAAGGCGCTTTACACTAAAGCGGATACTGAAAACCTCGACTTTGCAGACACGCTTCCTGGTTTTGAACCGTTTGTTCGTGGTCCTCAGTCAACCATGTATGCCGGTCGTCCTTGGACCATTCGCCAATACGCGGGTTTCTCAACGGCAGAAGAATCTAATGCGTTCTACCGTAAAAACTTGGCCGCTGGTGCTCAAGGTGTTTCCGTCGCATTCGATTTAGCGACTCACCGTGGTTATGACTCAGATCACCCACGTGTAACAGGTGACGTCGGTAAAGCCGGTGTTGCAATCGACAGCGTCGAAGACATGAAAATATTGTTCGATGGCATTCCCCTCGATAAAGTTTCTGTGTCCATGACGATGAATGGTGCAGTGCTGCCAATTTTGGCGAACTATATCGTAGCGGCTGAAGAGCAAGGTGTTTCTCAGGATAAACTGTCCGGCACAATTCAGAACGATATTCTTAAAGAGTTTATGGTGCGGAATACTTATATTTACCCACCAGAGCCTTCAATGAAAATCATTGGCGACATCATTGCCTACACCTCGGGTGAGATGCCCAAGTTCAACTCCATTTCTATCTCTGGCTATCACATTCAAGAAGCGGGTGCTGACGCAGCCTTAGAGCTTGCCTATACCCTTTCGGATGGCCGTGAGTATGTTCGTACAGCATTAAAAGCAGGCTTAGATGTAGATGCCTTCGCTCCACGCCTTTCGTTCTTCTGGGGCATTGGTATGAACTTCTATATGGAAATCGCCAAACTCCGCGCAGGGCGTTTGTTGTGGTCTCGTATCATGAAGGAATTCAATCCAAAGAACCCTAAGTCACAAATGTTACGTACTCACTCGCAAACATCTGGCTGGTCTTTGACAGAACAAGACCCATACAACAACGTCGTACGAACAACAATCGAAGCCATGGCCGCAGTATTCGGTGGTACTCAGTCTTTGCACACCAATGCATTAGATGAAGCGGTTGCACTGCCGACTGAATTCTCTGCCCGTATCGCACGTAATACGCAAATCATTATTCAAGAAGAAACTGGCATCACCAACGTTGTCGATCCTTGGGGCGGTTCCTACATGATGGAAAGCCTCACCCAAGAGATTGCCGATAAAGCCTGGGAACTGATTGAAGAAATCGAAGAAAAAGGCGGTATGGCCAAAGCGATTGACGCAGGCTTACCAAAACTTCGCATTGAAGAATCTGCCGCGAAAAAACAAGCCCGTATCGACCGTGGCGAAGATGTTATCGTTGGCGTAAATAAACATATCCTCGATAAAGAAGACGACCTCGACATCCTCGAAGTGGATAACGTAGCCGTTCGTACATCTCAAATTGCACGACTAGAAAGCATTAAAGCGTCTCGCGATAGCGCAGCCGTAAACGCCGCGTTAGCAGCCATTACCGAATCCGCTAAGAGTGGTGAAGGCAACCTACTCGATCTAGCAGTTAAAGCTGCACGTTTACGTGCGAGCGTCGGTGAAATTTCAGATGCCATGGAAGTTGAGTTTGGTCGTTATAACGCCCAAGCCCGTACCATTTCCGGTGTTTACGGCGCGCCCTATGAGAGCGACGACAACTGGCAAGGCATCAAATCAGATATCGAACGCTTCCAAGCGGACCACGGACGTCGTCCACGTATGCTTGTATGTAAAATGGGCCAGGACGGTCACGACCGTGGTGCGAAAGTTATCGCTACGGCCTTTGCCGATGTTGGATTCGATATCGATCTTTCACCGATGTTTTCAACACCGGAAGAAGTGGCTAAACAAGCCATCGAAAACGATGTGCATGTTGTCGGCGTATCTTCCCAAGCCGCCGGCCACAAAACATTGGTACCCGATTTAATTAATGCTCTGAAAGCTGAAGGCGCGAGTGAAATTATCGTTGTCGCCGGCGGCGTGATCCCGAAACAAGATTACGACTTCCTATACGAAGCCGGTGTGAAAGGCATATTTGGGCCAGGAACCAAAATCCCCATCTCTGCTCGCCACGTACTCGACGAGATCAACAAAGCCACTCGTTAAGGCGTTTTGTGTCAGCAGTGCTTCATATTAACTATGATAAAATACTGCTAAACCGAACCGAAAAGGCGCGTATAACGCGCCTTTTTTAATTCTTCACTTTAACTTGCCGCCGTTTAGCTATGGAAAATATCAGTCACAAACTCACCGAATTTCTAAAAGCTCACGTACCCGCCACACAATATATGGGCATTGACGTTGGCAACTACGATGGAAAATCACTTACGCTAACCGCTCCGCTACATCCGAATATCAATGATAAACAAACGGCGTTCGGCGGCAGCTTATACACAATCTGCGTTATGAACTGCTGGGGAATGGTATACCTGAAAACCCTTGAGAAAGGTATTACCTGCAACCAGGTTGTCACGCAATCGAATATCAGTTATTACGCACCGGTGGATGGCGAGATCACGAGCGTGTGTGAATGCCCTACAGAAGAGACGCTTGCTTCTTTTTTTGAACACTATGAAGAAAAAGGGCGATCTAAGATCACCTTAAATGCAGAAGTTCAATGCAACGGAAAAACCGCCGTCAAATTTGAAAGCACTTACGCAATTATAAAAACTGACAATCCGTAGAAAACACAAATACTAAAGGGCCAACCGTTTAGTGTTCTCACCACTAATCGGTTGGCCCTATGGTCCTTAGCTAGAAATAATTATCCTGCCAACTCATTCGTTAAACGCGTATCGTCAATAGTTTCTAGCACCTTTAATCCAAACAAGGTCCCCGTTAAGTCTTCTTGGGTCCATCGAACTTCGCAGATATAGCGCACACCACCAAATACATTTAATTTCACAGTAATCGGCCCGTTAATTCCATCCTCCCATTGCTGTAAAACATGTAACGCAAACCCAGATGCATTCCCAGAGATGTCACGGATATGCGTAGAGGCGGAAACTTCTTCACCATTCACTTCAATAGAACAAGGAAGGTTAACCAAGGTCCGTTCGATATCATATTTTCGTTTGTTCTTACCATATTCACCCGTCAACCAATTAACAACTATCTCCTTAAAATGCTCTTCTCGCTCAAGGAAAAGTACGTGACCTACACCCTCCACAACATGAACAGCCGAACCCATTTTGTCAGCGCACGTAACTAAGTGTTCTGGCGTAACAAGGCGGTCGTCACTGCAAATCACCATTCGGGTTTCCACATTCGTATCAGAATAGACTTTCGCCCATTCATCAAAATCATAGCCGAACTTACTGTACGTTTTCATCAGGCTAGATAACGAACGGGCCATTGTTTTATGTTCTTGCGAAAGCTTTTGAACATTACTCCTCATAAAGGACACCGTTTTCTCACGGTTATCCAAAAACTGATCAGAGAAATAATCGAAATAAAACATATTCAAAAATTTCTCTAACATATCGTCATCAATCACATCCCCAAGGTTAGCAATAGACTCGACATTTAATTGGATACGTCGCCCAGTAATAAATAAGGGGGCAAACATTAAGGAGCTCAACACATCATCCGAGTAGGTATTAACATAAGCCGTTTGAAGCACACATCCGCTCGAAATCCCCATCACGTGGTGTTTTTGATTATCCAGTTCAAGTAACTTCAGTATCTCGCGAATATGGCTACAGTTCTCATCTAAACTAAATTCGTCGTCGGCATGATCTAATTTATTCGCATTAAACTGGCCTTCATGTTCAAACATAAGGATGTTGCATCGGGAAAAAATGTTTTCATCTTCATAGAGGAACGCCCAACTCCCTGAACGCATCATAATGCCAGGAAATATTAACAATAGAGGGAGCTCATCTGAAACATGGTGATAATGGTAGGGCATCGATACTTTACCCGATGCATATACACCCATATGCGGTGTGGCTGCCAGGCTTGTTACACCCCGACTATCAGACAGGCTCCCCTCCTCTTCAGAAGAAGCCTCCGCAGCCTCGCCAGTGAGCCCCTTCTCTACGGCATACTCACAATACTTATCAATGAACTCTCCAATCGTCCACTCTTCCACTTCCCATCCGTCGGGTATCTTTCCGCCAATCTTACTGCCTAAATCCACAGACAAATCGATCAGCGAAATTGAATCGAATCCCAGATCGTCAAACGAATCATCCAATCCAATCTCATCAGGCTCTAACTCTAGCACCGATGCGATACTTAATTTTATAAGCAGTTCAACGCTTTCAGCACTGATCAAGGAAGCTGTATCCTGATCTTTTTGATCGACCCCACCACCATCTTCCTTCGCCAAAGGCTCACCATGAAGGCTTTGTCCTAGCTTTTCATTCAACACGTCAGAAATACCATATACAACGGACGTGCTCGCCATATTTCGAGCCAAAACTGAATTTAATACTTTTTTGCCTAACAGCGTCGGTAATGGATCAATACCATATTGTTTGTTTACGCGTTTTTTAATGAAGAGGGAACTCCCCATACCGCCCTCTTTCCACAATGGCCACGCGATGGATTTAACCGACATCCCGTTTTTTGACCCGCTATGATATCGACAAAAACCATCAACCAGTGCGTTCGCGACACAATAGTTAGATTGCCCCGCGCTCCCAATAAGCGGGGCAACAGATGAATAAGCCACTAGCTGATCACAACGGTACTGATCTAACACCTGGTGTAAATTAATCAAGGTTTCATACTTTGATCGGATTACCGTTTTATATGAATTTTCGTCTGTAGATAAAAACCCACCATCAAGAATGGTGCCTGCACTGTGGACCGCCAACCGGATATTCCCATGTCGCTCGTGTATCTTCGACATGCTCTTTAGCAACGCGCCTTTATCCAGCAAGTCAACTTGAACAAATGCGACACGCTCATCCAAAGCATTAAAATCATCAATAAATTTTATCAACGAGGATGAGGGGAGGCTACGACCCAAAAGGTAGACTTTTGAAATCCCAACAGACAGTAAATACTCACACGAAAATTGGCCTAACTTTCCTGCACCGCCGGCTATTACCGCGATATCGCCGTCTGAGAATTTCACCGTATCAGACGAGTCAACGAAGGGCTCTACAGACAGCGCCAAATTGTGTTGCGTTTTTTCAACCACATCAAAAATAATGTGCTCTCGAAGTATGTTTAGGCTGTCATTCACATTCCCAACGGCTTCATGCGCATATATATTAATGGGTATGTGTGACAGCTCGCGCTGGATCGATTTGAATAGTCCTTGATGCGCCGGTACAACCATGCCATTTATATCCATACCTACACCAATTGGGTAGGCGTGAATATCGACATGCGCCGTAAAACCACTTTTCATAAAGCCTTCATAAAACCCTCTCAAGGTCATAGCATCATGAATCAATGCCTCCGGTAACGAAGCGGCATCGAAGGCACAGTAATCGTTTATTGTATTAATTCGAATGGGTGTTCCTGGATCGAATTTTTCCAACTCGTGAAGTAAAGAAGAGGCTAACCAACTCGTCCAATTTTCATTGCCCGACTGCTGAATTGTATTACTGGTCCATATCACCTTTTGTTTGGGTTCAAATATTGGCGCCTTTTTTACGGGGCTCGAAATAAGGCTCATCAATCGGCTATTTCGTGAAACATTCAATTCGACATGATGCAATACAAGCCCAGACAATGCGCCAACAAGCCGCCCTTCACACATCAACTCTATCGTGCACACCAAATCTCGACCCGCACCAGGTTCAACTAACACAACGACGCGATCAAAATGCGAAAAGTCAGGCAAAAAAACTGCCGAATTGATTCTGGTGGGTATCAACGCACGCGAATATTTCGTTTCATCCAATAGGGGTAGGTATGCTTGTGCGGCAGAATCAATCCGCGCCACTTCATCAACAATGGATATATCACGTAGAGATTTTTTTTGAGTATAGTATTCGCCAACAACTGTCGACCCAGAAAAGACCACATTGGAAATCAAGCGGAATTCTGGTCCATAATCAATCCCCATACGAGAAAACTTTGCATAGACTTCTTCCGAAGAGGCTAACGCTTCATTTCCCGCTAGGGATAATTTTTGACCACTTGCTGTAATCTCTTTTTCTTCATGTACCGCAACCAACGTCGCGACTCGAATCGAAGACAACTGATCGACCACTGAAACATGGTATTTCCCACCACTCCATTCATACGCAAAATCTAAATGACTATCCTCATAAGAGGATTCAACAGGCTGCTCCCAAACGACCGAGAAACGCCATACCCTAGAGGGAAATTTTTCTTTTAGATGACGCCGAGAAAAGCACATTAAAGCAACGCCAGGCAATACCTCTCGTTGTTGTACAACATGATGAGTAAATAGAACGGAATCCGACGCAATCAATTCTTTGCATACAAAACGCTCGTGCTTAACTGATTTTTTTTCAAAGCTTAAATAATTTTCTAATCCATATTCCTTTAACTCCTTGAAAGGAGCCCCAGGTAAAGGAATTATTTTTCCTTCCAAAAAATACGCATTAAAGCGTTCGCTTTTTTCACCTGAAATCATCCAACGAGACGCCGCAGTTTTTAGTCCGTCATCCAGGCCTGCCAAAAGATTTTCGTATGGGTTATCTGGTCCATCCTCAGCTAAACAAGGTGATCCATTGTGATTGATGAATTCTTCTAATATTGATATCAAATCCTCAATGGATTCGGCATACACCCACGCGCGGTGTGACAAGGTCTCTCGGCCAAGGGCCAATGTATGTGCGATATCGCACAAAGAAACTATATCTTTGTCCTCGTTTAGCACTTCATACAAACGTGACAGGTAGTGTTTTAGCTGTAAGGGGTTTGTTGCTGATATCGGAATTAAGTAAGGACGATGAGAACTTGCCCGAGTCTTGTTTAATGTGTCTGCATCACAGCCATGCTGCTTAACAATTACATGTGCGTTGCTCCCCCCCGCACCAAATGAGCTTAGGCCCGCTACTCGAGCATTATTATATTCGGGCCATTCTTCAAGTGAGGTCGGTAACTTAAAGGGGCTAGAAGATAATTTAAGCCTTGAATTAACCTGCTCAATATTAACAATTGGCGTAATTTTTCGATGTTTTAACTGTAATAGTATTTTTGCCAAACCTGCTAACGCTGCGGCGGGTTCACAATGCCCAATATTCGATTTAATGGTACCCAGCGCACAATATTGCGTTTCATTGTTGTCCGTATTCGCCTCAAACGCTCGGTTCAGTCCCAAAACCTCAATTGGATCCCCTACTGGCGTTCCGGTTCCGTGTGCTTCTACGTAGCCTATGTCACGGGCGTCCACTCCCGCCCGCTGTATTGCCGAAGCAATCACCGACGACTGTTGTTTAGGGTTAGGGACTGTGAAACCTTTGACGTGTCCTCCGGAATTAATAGCGCTGCCAGCGATAACACCATAAATATGATCGCCCTGGGCTTCAGCTTCTTTTAACGGTTTAAGTAGAACAGAACAGACGCCCTCCGAAAACAAGGTGCCAGAAGCTCTCTCATCAAACGGCAATATATTGGAGTTTGGTGCTACAAACTCTAAAGAGCAAAAGTGGAGCATCCGGCTAGGGTGAAGAATTAAGTTCACCCCCCCAACAACGGCTGCATCACAATCCCCAGACTTCAAGCCCTGACACGCCATATGCAGGGCAGTTCCCGAACCGGCACAAGCGTTATCAAGCGCTACACTAGGGCCCTTAAAGTTAAAATGGTATGAAACACGATTCGCAACCTGATAGTGGTCAGAGTTTCTTGCTGAAATTTTATGATCCGTAAACGCCTGATTATCAAAAACGGCATAATCGTGAGAATTCACCGCAAAATAGACACCGGTATTGCGAGACATACCATCGATTGTCTTCCCAGCATCTTCAAGTAAATTCCATACGTTCATCAATACCAAACGTTGCTGAGGATCCATACTCGCAGCTTCTTTCGGGGAGATTTTGAATAATCTAGGGTCGAACTCGTTGATGCCAGAAAGAAAGCCGCCCCACTTACAATAATATTTATTTGGCTCTCGATGGTCAGAGAAATACTTTTCGACATTCCAGCGATCACTTGGGATCTCACCTATCCCGTAACCGGAGTTTTCCATTAATCGCCATAGTGCCCAATGATCCTTCGCCTTTGGTAATCGCACACTTAAGCCGACGATTGCTACATCTCCACCCTCTACAGACATCTCTCCCCCTTATTCGATACATCGATAAGTAAATATTTTTAATTACTTACACTTAAGCTTCGTTCTAAATTCACTTTTTTGCGCCACCAACTTTGTGAGACTCATCACATCCTCACTCATTAATAGACAAACGCAGGCTCGTGAGCTAAGCGTCGTTGCCCCGTTCGACACCACGTTCAACAATTATTCACAGCACATGTCGCCACATAGCGCTTATCGGCGCACAAAACCCCGACAATTGTTAGATTTCAACATATGTTCAAATTATTAATATAAATAATAGTTCAGATACAGAAAGGACATTGGAATAACCGCGGACGTTAAAGTCTTGTACTGCTTAAACAATGACCAACGCAATGATGCTAACGAAAAACTAAAATGAAATACGTGACAAATTCACGTTATGTGCTATCAGAAGGTCAGCATTGACCTCTAAATTGTTTATTTTGCACACACGTCACATAAAGCGAGTGTCGAATTGGGCTGTAGGAAACTACTCCCCCCAAAAGATCCGCTCCTGTGTGAGTCAATTAGGGTGAAGGGGGATTAAGGTTTAAGACGCAGCATCCACTTATCGCGCCATAACAATGCTTTTAGCGACCCGCTAAGATAGAAGCGAGGCTAACCATCACTTTTTAATAATGTCATTCCATTCGAATGCCTTAGAGACCTCCTTCTTATCACGATATTTCAATTTCATTCCCGTCAAGAAATTCCGCAGAAACTGATCTAAACATTCTCTATAGTGTTTGTGCCCTGGCTTACGAAAAAAAGCGCTTAATTCATGCTTGCTAATACGAAATTCAGCTAACTGTAATATCGCTAAAACGTCTTCAGATTTTAGATCAAGCGCGATCTTTAGTTTCATCAGTACCATATTATTGGTGAGTTTTTTATCTGGCTGCGGCGGATGCTCTTCCCTTGCGCCTCTATTCTGAATAATTAGACCGTTTAAAAAGACCGAAAAACTAGGGTCATCGCATTCGACAAAGTCTGGGTCTTCGTCTTTTTTAAGCCACGTATTCAACTGCTCTCGGGTAACGTGTAGCCCACCCAAACGAAATAATCCGATCATTTTTGTATCGTTATAATCAAAGGTATATCGAATACGCCGTAAGGTGTCGTTATTTATCATTGTGTTGATTGACTCCAAAAATAACTATATTTCGCTGAATCGCGAACAAATTTGTATTCAAAAGAATTAAACGTACTGCCCCGCGCACCACCCACTGGCCCACGCCCATTGAAAATTAAAACCGCCCAACCATCCCGTCACATCAAGGACTTCACCAATAAAATACAAGCCTTCCACATTTTTTGCTTCAAAGGTCTTCGATGAAACATCATCCGTATTCACACCACCAAGGGTAACTTCGGCTGTTCGATACCCTTCTGTACCCGAAGGCTTGAACGTCCAGGATTGAAAGTGACGAACGATAGTTGATATTTCGTCATTGGAATACTGGCTAACCGCTTTATTTTCACAAACAAGAGCTAACCAGGTGGTGATAAAATTCTTTGCTAGCTTATGTTCGGGCACCTGAGTTAACAATGTTTTTAACTCAGTTTTTGCCCCGTCATCTCGCCAACCTTTTATCTTATTTTCCAAGTCAATATCAGGAAAAAAATTTACGTTTACTTCGTCACCCAGGTGCCAATAATTACTGACCTGTAATACAGCTGGGCCACTAACACCTCTGTGCGTAAACAGGAAATAGTCTCTAAACGAAATGTTATTCGTGGTTATTTCGACCTCGGCAGATACTCCAGCTAACTGTTTAGATATTTCTAACCATTTGTCACTAAAGGTATAGGGCACTAAAGACGGGGTTAAGGGGTGTACACTTAGCCCAAACTGCTTAGCAATATCAAAACCAAAGCCAGTGGCACCCATCGTAGGTATTGATAAGCCACCACTAGCGACGACTAAGGAGTCACAACTAAATTCACCTAGCGTCGTCGATAAGACATACCCCGCTGCTTCACTAATAGATTTTTTTTTACTGATGGATTCAATCGTACAATGTGTTTTTATCTCGACCGACGCTTTTTCACTCTCGCTTAAGAGGATATTTAAAATATCACTGGATTTGTTATCGCAAAAAAGCTGGCCTTGTGTCTTTTCATGAAAAGCTAAATCGTAACGGCTCACAAGTTCAATAAAATCATATTGGGTATAACGGCTTAATGCCGATTTACAAAAATGTGGGTTTTCAGAAATATAGTTACTGGGCTCTACATAGTAATTTGTGAAATTACAGCGGCCGCCACCAGACATGAGAATTTTTTTGCCTACTTTATTGGCGTGATCCAACACCAGGACCTTACGTCCTCGATAACCTGCGGTGGCTGCACACATTAAGCCTGCAGCTCCGCCGCCAATCACAATACAATCGTATTTCAACGGCATACTCAAGCGTCGCTCATCTGGCTACGCCGACTCAGAATGGGGGGCAGGTTTCAGAATATCTAATGCAATGGCTTCCGCCACTTTAATGCCATCTATGGCAGCGGATAGAATCCCGCCCGCGTAACCCGCGCCTTCACCTGCAGGATATAAACCCTTAGTGTTCAGACTTTGGAACGTTTTGTCTCGACGAATACAAATGGGTGAGGAGGTGCGTGTTTCCACCCCTGTTAATACGGCGTCATCCATGGAGAAACCTTTAATTTGTTTCTCGAACTCTGGAACGGCTTCCCGTATCGCTTCATTCGCAAATTCAGGTAATGCTTCTGATAGATCACTTAGCGTTACGCCAGGTTGATAAGAAGGCGTCACACTCGCTAAAGATTCAGAAGACCGATGATTCAAATAGTCCCCCAAAAGTTGGGCTGGTGCATTGTAATTTTTACCACCGAGCGCGTACGCTTTTGCTTCAAGATTTTTCTGTAAATCAATGCCCGCCAATACATTGAGCGGGTAATCCGTCTCGGGCTCTATACCCACAACGATCGCTGAATTTGCATTTCGCTCATTACGAGAATATTGCGACATCCCGTTTGTTACGACCCGACCATCTTCAGAGGTCGCCGCTACAACTGTGCCGCCAGGACACATACAAAAACTGTAAACACTGCGACCATTTTTACAATGATGCACAAGCTTATAATCCGCAGCTCCCAAAATGGGATGCCCCGCTTGCTTACCAAAGCGTGCTTTATCGATCACAGATTGTGGGTGCTCGATACGAAAACCGATGGAAAATGGTTTCGGCTCGATATACACCTGTTGGTCTAGCAACATCTGGAAGGTTTCTCGTGCACTATGACCCACGGCCAAAATGACATGCCGGCTATTGAGTGTCTCACCACTGCTCAACGTTACGCCCGTTACTTCCCCATTATCTGAACCATCATCCGCTGGTTTTCGGTTTAAGGTTTCGACTTTTTTCTCAAAGCGAACTTCACCACCCAAGCGAATAATTTCGGCCCGTAACCTTTCAACCATGGTGACGAGTTTAAACGTTCCTATATGAGGTTTACTGACATAGAGAATTTCTTCGGGGGCGCCAGCTTTTACAAATTCGTTTAAGACCTTACGCCCTAGGAAACGCTTATCTTTAACTTGGCTATAGAGTTTTCCGTCTGAAAAAGTGCCAGCACCACCTTCACCAAACTGAACATTGGATTCAGTATCTAGCTTTCCTTCTCGCCAAAGGCCCCAGGTATCTTTCGTTCGTTGACGTACATCGCGCCCGCGCTCCAACACAATCGGCTTTAATCCCATTTGCGCAAGTAACAGTGCAGCCAGGATGCCGCACGGGCCAAAGCCTACGACAATCGGGCGCTGCTCATCATCGATCTGAAAATCATCTTCTGCCTGCGCTACAAATTTGTAGTTCGTGTCTGGGCTCGGAATAACAAGTTGTCGTGTCTTTTTCTTGCTGTTCTTTAACGCGTATTCTTCAAGAACCTTCTTTTCAGTATCAGAGGACAATTCAACATCCAACTGATAAATCAACAAAATATTGCCTTTCGCGCGCGCATCGTAACTACGCTTGAAAAGCGTGTAATGCGCGAGCTCGCTTTCAGTAATACCCAGCACTGTGACGATCGCTTTTTGGAGTTCGTCTTCGCTATGATCTAAAGGAAGCTTTAATTCAGTAATACGTAACATGCATTGATTTTATTTAATTGGAAATATGAGAAAAAAGGAAAACGGAGAGCAGCCCTCCGAATTACATGCGCTTTATGCAACCTGGGGTAAAAGACTGCGCTCCAAATAATTGATGATGTCTGAAGATTCGTATAACCAAACGACTTCGCCATCTTGTTCCTCAATACGAAGGCATGGCACTTTAAGATTACCGCCACCCTTTACTAGTTCTTCTCGGTGGCTTTCACAACGCTTTGCGTCGCGAGTCTCGATATTCAAACTATTACGTTTCATCGCCCTGCGCACTTTCACACAAAATGGGCATGCCAGATATTGGTATAAGGCAAGTTTGGCCGTTTGTGCATCGACCTGAGCTTGGCCGTCAGCGCTTCTTTCTATGCCTTTTGGCGTGAAGACCCAATCAAGCAACAATATAATTTTTCCCAATAACCAACGCACAACAAACATCGTAACTCCAGAAAGCCAGTAAAAATGAGGGGATCAACGATTATTGGCGAATACAAACGCCTATTGATTGATCAGTTTCGGCGGGAATATACCCCACATAGGAAGATCTTTCCATCTCAGTATGGGGATTTTGAGGTGAACCCTAGGCACGAGGTAAGATTCACCAACAACAGGCGCTAGGAAAGGCTAGTTTTGATAGCCTTTGGGGTTATTGGACTGCCAACGCCAAGCGTCTTCAACCATACGGGCAATACCAAACTCGGCTTTCCAACCTAAGTCTTTTTCTGCCAAATAAGGATCTGCAAAGCATTCTGCAATATCACCCGGGCGCCGATCCACGACTTCAAAAGGAATGGACTGCCCTGAAGCGGCTTCAAAAGCTTGTACGACCTGCAACACGCTATAACCATTCCCAGTACCCAGGTTATGGACATAACAACCAGGTTCAATTCCCATTAATCGCTGTAGGGATTTCACATGGCCTTTCGCTAAATCCACAACGTGGATGTAGTCTCTGACACCGGTGCCATCAACCGTCGGGTAGTCATTCCCAAACACGCGTAATTGCTTTAGCTTACCCACAGCAACCTGTGCCACAAAGGGAAGTAAGTTATTGGGTATGCCTTGCGGGTCTTCCCCTATATTCCCGCTTTCATGTGCGCCAATAGGATTAAAGTAACGTAATAGCGATACTCGCCACTCGTTATTCTTCGCATTACATAAATCTTGGAGAATTTCTTCCACCATCAATTTACTGCGACCATATGGGTTGGTTGCGCCTGTGGGGAAATCTTCTTTAATGGGCACGCTTGCAGGATCACCATAGACCGTAGCAGAAGAGCTGAATAAAATTTTATCCACGCCATGCGCCTGCATCACCTGGCACAAATTGACAGTACCGGTGACATTATTTTGGTAATACTCCAAAGGTTTTTCGCAAGATTCGCCTACGGCCTTTAAACCCGCGAAATGAATAACAGAATCAATCTTATGATCGTTAAACACCTGCTCTAACTGCTGTTTATCACGAATATCCGCTTCAACGTATGGAAAAGTTTTACCACTTAGCGTCATCACACGATTAAGAGATTCAACATTGCTGTTGCAAAAGTTATCGAGCACAACCACCTCAAACCCTGCCGCTAATAGTTCAACACATGTGTGGCTACCAATGTAGCCCGCGCCGCCTGTTACCAAAACTGCCATATCTATTCCTGCTTATATTTATTTCTGCTTAATTATTAAATGTCTACCTACTACCAAGGTTGGAAGAAAAGGATTCTCTTTAGGCTAACCACGGACAAAGAAAGGATACCCTCCGTGTGAGACTGTCTGAGGCACGGATGCCGAAGCCAAGCGTATAGGGACATATTCAAAGCGTGTCTCACACGGAGGGTATCCTTTCTTTGTGTACCGGCAGTAAGTGCAATTTTATGAGCTCAACACTTGTTTTACAGCTTTTTTCCAGCCGTCGAGCTTTTCTATTCTCGTAGTGTCTGACATATTCGGAGTAAACTGCTCGTCTAACTGCCAAGTGGAACGAATATCTTCTAGGCTTTTATACATCCCAACCTGCAAACCCGCTAGAAATGCCGCACCAAGAGCGGTTGTTTCTATCACTTTAGGTTTATCGATCGTTACATTAAGAATATCCGCGAGGTATTGTAACACCCAATGGTTCGCAACCATGCCACCATCAACTCGAACACGATGAGGCGGCTTACTGTCTGCCGCCATCGCCGAGGTCAAATCGTGTGTTTGATAACATACAGACTCAAGCGTCGCGCGCACAACTTCTGCCCTGCCCGCACCTCTACTCAATCCAACCAGTGCGCCACGAACATTTGGCTCCCAATAGGGGGCACCCAAACCGGTAAATGCGGGGACAAGGTATACGCCATTTGTATCATCAATACTCTCTGCAATAGCTTCAGTTTCTTCCGCCCTATCGATCAAGGTCATTTCGTCACGTAACCATTGCACCGCCGCACCAGCCATAAAGATTGACCCCTCAAGGGCATAACTCGCTTCACCGTTCAGTTGGTACGCGATAGTGGTAAGTAAACGATGCTGAGATATCGTGGGCGCTTTACCAATATTCATCATAGCGAAACACCCCGTACCGTAGGTGCTCTTTGTTTCTCCTTCGTGAAAACAGGCTTGACCAATTGCCGCAGCTTGTTGATCGCCGGCTATACCAGCAATGGGTATTTCTTTACCAAAAAATTCGGCTGAAGCGGAGCCAAAATCCGATGCACAATCAAGAACGGTTGGTAGAACTGATTTCGGTACATTAAAGAGTTTAAGTAACTCATCGTCCCACTGACCAGTGTGGATATTGTACAAACTTGTACGGCTTGCATTGGTAGCGTCCGTGGCATGCACTGCACCCTTTGTGAGACGGGATAACAAAAAACTATCTACGGTGCCGAAAGCCAATTTACCGGCGTCGGCTTTTTCCCGAGCACCCTCTACATTATCGAGAACCCAGGCCACTTTGGCAGCCGAAAAATATGGATCAAGCAACAACCCGGTACGAGACTGAATATCATCTTCACGCTTTTTGTCTTTTAATGATTGGCAGATATCAGCGGTTCGACGATCCTGCCACACAATCGCATTGTATATCGGCTTACCTGTTTCTCTGTCCCATACGATGGTCGTTTCTCGTTGATTGGTGATACCAATTGCCACCACCTGACAATTTTGATTTTCCGCTTCAGACACCGCCTGTTGAGATACGGCAAGCGTTGTCGACCAAATTTCTTCTGGGTCGTGCTCTACCCAACCGTTGTGAGGGTAATGCTGTGTAAACTCTTGCTGAGCCACCGAGATAATATTCGCGTCTTTATCAAACACGATCGCTCTGCTACTTGTTGTGCCTTGATCGATGGCTAAAATAAATTGTGACTGGCTCATAGCTAATCCAATATTTATCAATATGTATTCAGGTGGCTTATACTGTCGGCGTATTCCTGGAACTTTCTTTCTGAATCCTCGCCAAAGAAAATATCACAAGCCTCTCTTAATCCAGGTGCAGAGAGTATTTCTTCATTTCTCACCACCAACGATATTTTTGAACGCCGTCGTAAAAAATCTTCTAATCGCGTAATCATTTCATGTTGTTTTGTATACTCGATTTCACAGCGCGTGTATTCAGCATTTTCAATCAGTAACTCGGCTTGGGTAGGATCCTCCTCAATGGCATCCAGCATCAAAAACGCATTTTTCCCGTAGCGTCGCCAATACCGCTCAGACAAGGGTTCGGCGGCATGCTGCCACGTGAGCTTATCTAAACCCATATTTTTCGCCCGAACAAAAAATTTTTCTCTCTCTTGCGCAGCAGGCTCACCATACCAAATTGAAGATGGCGAACGAAGATCCACACCCATTCGCTCCACCAGCTCTGCCACCTCTTCACCAACGTTAATACAATCCGTTAGTTTACCGCCAAAGATGCTGAGGTAGCGTTTCTCCACGTCACATTCAATTTCATGTTTACGTGATAACTGTAACCAATCGTCATTTCCACTGTCACCTTTAATAGCCAGCGGCCGAACCCCACACCGCTCTGCGATCACATCCCCTTTTGTTAGAGGCGCAGGCAAATCCAGTAATCGGTTTACATTATCTAATACAAAATCTCGATCTTCATCGGTGATTTTTTCAAGGGGATTTTTTGTTGGTGTATCCGTAGTGCCTACGCAGGTTTTTCTTCCCATAGGAATCACAAAAAATAAACGGCCGTCACTGGCAAAGAATGCCAAAACGCGTTTGTTTTCCGCGATACGATCCACGATTAAATGGATACCTTTGGAGAATAGATGATGTGTATTCGTTTTTATCGAATTCAATGTATTAAATGTATCCACATAGGGGCCGCATGCATTCACAATAATTTTTGACCTTACAGTGAATGGCTCTCCAGACTCCTCGTCCTGAACTTGCGCTTCCCAGCCATCACCGTCGCTCCGTCGATATTGCGCCCCTAACGCAGTAATATAGTTGGCAGCGACACAACCATTATCCATCGCCGAATGAATAAAATTGAAAACAAAGCGTGCATCATTATCAAACAAATAGGCATCCGAATATTCAAGACCACCCGACGCAAAGCTTGTATTAATAATCGGCTCGCGCTTCTCAATATCTTTCGGCCGTAAATATTTCGGTGCCAGTGTAAAGAAGCGCCCAATAACCCAGTACACAAGCGCACCAAAGTAAATAAAAAGTGGCGGGAAACGAAAACCTTTTTGAACACAGGTGAGAAAACGAATCTCCTTCACGGTTGAAGGGTATGAACGCATCAATAAGTTGCGGCTTTTACACAACTTGTTTACCAGAAGGTATTCATGGCTTTCTAGATATTTAATCCCACCCCAGGCGAGATTGGATGAATTGGAGCTTGTGAGGCCGGCAAAATCCCCCTTATCAATTAAAGCGACCTTTACTCCCTTAGCCGAAAGTGCCGCTGCCGCAACGGCACCATTAATGCCGCCTCCCACGATGAGCACATCGAAGGTATCAGTTTTTAGCTTGGCAATATTGTGTTGCCGTAACGACATATAGGCAGCTCCAGGAAACTGCAAACAAAAATAAACTAGGGCGACATACGTGCGAATGAATGAACACGCACACCGAGTCATATAACCTAAGCCAGAAACGCAAGGCTAACGATAGTATTAAGTATAGGGAATAGTATAAGAAATAAGGAGAGGAGAAACAGCCGGCTAGACTAGCCGGCTGAGAAAAGACATCTATTTAGTCAGCTGCGCGCTGCTCAAGGACCGCGACAGCAGGAAGCTCTTTACCTTCAACATACTCAAGGAAAGCACCACCACCAGTGGAAATATATGAGATTTGATCGGCAAGACCGAATTTGTCGATCGCTGCTAAGGTATCACCACCACCAGCAATGGAAAATGCATCACTCTCGGCAATCGCTTTCGCCATCACTTCCGTGCCTTTTGCAAATGGTGCAAATTCAAACACGCCTGTAGGGCCATTCCAGATAATGGTCTTGGCGTCTTTTAAAATTTCAGCCAAGCGATTCGCCGTTTCAGGTCCGCAATCAATGATGGACTCATTTTCACCCACTTCGGAAGCCGCTTTCTCTTCCACCGGAGAGGCGTCACTCCACTCGCTAAAGCCGTGAGTCGTGGTACGAACATCCGTAGCAAATTCTACTTTAGTTTGCGCACACAACTTTTGCGCAGTAGGAATCAAATCTTCTTCATACAATGATTTGCCCACCGAGTGGCCTTGAGCCGCAACGAAGGTGTTCGAGATACCGCCACCAACAACCAGGACATCAACAATTTTTGAGAGGGATTCAAGAACAGTCAACTTCGATGAAACCTTAGCACCACCAACAATAGCCACCATTGGGCGAGCAGGCTCAGCCAAGGCTTTCTCTAGCGCATCCAGCTCAGCGGCCAATAAAGGTCCGGCACATGCCACTGGAGCAAACTTAGCAACACCATGAGTAGACGCTTGAGCACGATGAGCTGTGCCAAAGGCGTCCATTACAAATACATCACACAATGATGCGTAAGCTTTTGATAGGTCTTCGGCGTCTTTTTTCTCGCCTTCGTTAAAGCGTACATTTTCGAGCAAGACCACTTCACCATCTTCCATGGTGATGCCGTCGTGCCATTCTTTCACTAAAGGCACGTCAATACCGAGCAATCCAGAGAGGTGGTCAGCAACAGGCTTTAAGGAGAATTTTTCTTCGAACTCACCTTCCGTTGGGCGGCCCAAGTGAGACATCAACATGACTTTAGCGCCCTGCTCGATGGCTTGTTTGACAGTGGGAAGTGAGGCCTGAATGCGGATGTCAGAGGTAATCTGACCATCTTGAATAGGCACATTGAGGTCTTGGCGGATCAGAACGTACTTGCCCTTTAGGTCGACGTCCTTCATTGCTTTAACTGACATAGATCTCTCCGAGAAATTGAAGGAGCCACACGAAAACTTCGAGTGAGCGGAAAATTTGAGGCGCTATTCTATAGGATTTGAGGGGGGGATGCTCTAGGTTTTGGGGCTTTGGCGTCGTGCAATCAAGTCGAAAAGCCCTCTGTTTCTAGACACGCGTAAACCCATCCATGGGGCTCTCTGTCGCTCCCGGCGACAGAAGGTCTAGAAACAGAGGGCTTTTCAACTTTCGGAGAGAGTACGAAGCTACCACTCGAATAGAGGATGAAGAGGCAAACTTCAAGGAAAATAAAATTGGATAATCAGTATCCAGAAGAGAATATTCCCACCCCAATCTTTTGAAGCTTTTAGGGGTGGGAAAACAACAAACCTAGTCTTCCAACAACTCGTTAGCCGTACTCACAACATTATCAACAGTGAAGCCAAAGTGCTCCATCAACACGCCACCAGGCGCAGACTCGCCAAATGAACTCATGCCAATAATTCGGCCGTCAAAGCCCACATACTTGTACCAGAAGTCCGTGTGCGCAGCTTCGATAGCAATACGAGCACCCACTTCTACAGGCAATACAGATTGTTTGTAAGCCGCATCTTGCTGATCAAAGGTTGTCGTGCTCGGCATAGATACTACGCGGATATTTTTACCGCGCTCAGTAAGCGCTGCGGCAGATTTCATCGCCAAATCGACTTCTGAACCAGTTGCGATCAAAATCAAATCAGGCTCACCAACAGAATCTTTCAGTATGTAAGCACCCTTAGCAATATTGGCCACTTGATCAGCATCACGCGACTGAGCCGGAAGCCCTTGTCGACTGAAGATCAAACTAGTGGGGCCTTCACGACGCTCTACAGCTGACTTCCAAGAAACCGCTGTTTCAGTGGCATCGCATGGACGCCATGTATCCATGTTAGGTGTAAGACGTAAATTCGCGATTTGCTCAATGGGCTGATGCGTTGGGCCATCTTCACCTTGACCAATAGAGTCATGGGTATACACAAAGATATTCTGTACACCCATCAATGCAGACATACGAACAGCGTTACGCGCATATTCCATAAAGGTTAGGAAGGTTGCACCGTAGTTGATAAACCCACCGTGTAGGGATATACCATTCATGATCGCGCTCATGCCAAACTCACGCACACCGTAGAACAGGTAGTTGCCGCTCGCATCTTCAGCCGTAATACCTTTTGAACCTGACCATAAAGTAAGGTTGGAGCCAGCCAGATCCGCAGATCCACCGATAAACTCAGGAATTACCGAACCAAATGCTTCAATCGCATTTTGCGAGGCTTTACGACTCGCCAACTTCTCAGATTTATCTTGGCAATCGTTAATATAAGCCGTTGCTTTCGCTTCGAAATCGGCAGGCAGTTCACCATTGATAACACGACGCTCGTATTCAGCTGCTAATTCAGGGTGAGCCGCTTTATACGCCGCTAACTTCTCTTGCCATGCTTGCTCAGTAGAAGCACCCGCTTCTTTTCCATCCCAATCGGCATAAACATCCGCTGGGATTTCGAAAGGCGCGTGAGGCCAATTCAAGGAATCACGTGTTGCTGCAATTTCGTCATCACCAAGTGGCGCACCATGTGTTGCGGCAGTACCACCTTTATTAGGGGAACCAAAACCAATAACGGTTTTAGTACAAATAAGTGTTGGGCGGCCTGTCTCAGCACGAGCAGCCTCAATAGCAGCTTTGATCGCTTCGGGATCATGGCCGTCTACCGCAGGAATAACATGCCAGCCATAGGCCTCAAAGCGCTTAGGTGTATCGTCAGTGAACCAGCCTTTTACATCACCATCGATAGAGATGCCGTTGTCATCCCAAAACGCGACCAATTTACCCAGGCCTAGCGTACCCGCCAAAGAACACGCTTCATGAGAAATACCTTCCATCATGCAGCCATCGCCTAAAAAGCAGTAGGTGTAATGGTCAACAATCTCGTGGTCTTTTTGGTTGAACTGAGCCGCCAAGGTTTTTTCGGCAATCGCCATACCCACGGCATTGGTAATCCCTTGCCCTAAAGGACCAGTAGTCGTTTCAACACCTGGCGCATAACCATACTCAGGATGACCTGGCGTTTTCGAATGTAACTGGCGGAAGTTTTTCAACTCTTCAATGGGAAGCGCGTAACCCGTGAGGTGTAACAATGAATAGATCAGCATCGAGCCATGACCATTAGATAATACAAAACGGTCACGGTCTGGCCAAGAAGGGTTAGCTGGGTTATGGCTTAGAAAGTCATTCCACAATACCTCGGCAATATCTGCCATACCCATGGGGGCACCTGGGTGTCCACTATTGGCTTTTTGAACGGCATCCATACTGAGTGCACGGATGGCATTGGCTAGATCTCTGCGAGACGGCATTGGGTTTCTCCCGAATGATGATAAAAAAGAGCGCGTATTCTCCATGAATAAGCAGGTTGAGTAAACTCAGAATTGACTAAGTTCCAAGCCAAAACCGGCATTTAAAACAACATAAGCAAAAAACGCATAGAAGGACATAACTTAAAAGCCTTTGGATCTATATCGATATTTTTTGATATAGCTAAATTTTACTGCTAGACTCCCTTCATGTCTCAAGAACCCGCCAATGAAATCGCCTCTGAAACGGCGCTTCTCGCACAAGTCCTCAAAGCTGCGGCTGATGAGCTGCGCCTGGAAATACTGCGCGCGCTTTCGAGAGATTCATTTGGCGTTTTAGAGCTATGCACCCTTTTCAGTGCGAAGCAGTCTGGTATGAGCCATCATTTGAAGGTCCTGGCAACCGCGCAATTGGTGACCACAAGAAAAGAAGGCAACTCCATTTTTTATCGCCGCGCCGCGATAAACCCCGACGACCCTTTCAGTGCACTTAAAGCATCCATATTTAAACGTGTTGACCAACTGACACTTCCTGAATCGGTAAAACGGAATTTAGATGAGATCTACACCCTACGCTCACAAGCATCAAAGAAATTCTTCTCTGAAAATGCTGCCGAGTTTAAACAACAACAAGATTTAATCTCTGCCTTTGATGTTTACGCATCCCACGTGAATGAAGTGTTGGAGAACGCCAACCTACCATCTAAGCAGGTCGCCCTAGAAGTTGGCCCAGGGGCTGGAGAATATCTGGAAGTATTAGCAAAGAAGTTTGAGCACGTTACGGCACTTGATAACAGTACAGAGATGCTTTCAGAATCACAAAAGCGTTGCCACGCACTTCACATTAACAATATCGATTTTGTACACAACGATACTAGTCATTGCCGTGATCTAAAAAGCGCGGTGGATTGTGTCGTGATTAACATGGTTTTACACCACACCCCTTCTCCACAACAAATCTTTCAAGATGTAGCCGCATCCCTTAAACCTGGGGGCGTCACCATTATTTGTGACCTGTGCCAGCACGACCAAGATTGGACGCGCGAGGCCTGTGGTGATTTATGGCTCGGCTTTGCGCCTGAAGATTTAACGCGCTGGGCGAAGGCCAGCAGTCTTAACGAAGGACAAAGCAGTTATTTTGCCCTTCGCAACGGTTTTCAAATCCAAATACGTGAATTTATAAAACATTAACTGAACAAAAATCTTAATTGAGGAATAACACAATGTCTGAGTATTCTCTATTTACATCAGAGTCCGTCTCCGAGGGCCACCCCGATAAAATGGCCGATCAAATCTCCGATGCGATCTTGGATGCTATTTTGAAGGATGACAAAAACTCCCGCGTTGCAGTCGAAACCATGGTCAAAACTGGCATGGTTGTCGTTGCAGGCGAAGTACGCACCTCGACCTACATTGAACTTGAAGACTTAATTCGTGATGTTGTCCTCGATATTGGCTACAACTCAAGTGACGTTGGTTTTGATGGCGCATCTTGCGCAGTTCTTAACGCAATTGGTAAGCAATCATCGGATATCGCTGTCGGCGTAGACGAAGCTACTGATAAAGAAATGGGCGCTGGCGACCAAGGCTTAATGTTTGGTTACGCGACCAATGAAACTAAATCACTCATGCCTGCCCCTATTTTCTATTCTCATCGATTAGTCGAAAAGCACGCTGAGTTACGTAAAAATGGCACGCACGCTTGGTCGCGCCCAGATGCAAAAAGCCAAGTTACCTTACGTTATGAAAACGGCAAACCTGTCGCAGTAGATGCCATTGTGCTTTCTACGCAGCATTCGCCCGACGTTTCACAGAGCCAAATTCACGAAGCCGTAATAGAAGAAATCATCAAACCTGTTATTCCAGCCGACTGGTTACATGCCGACACAAAATACCATATCAACCCAACCGGCCAATTTATTATCGGCGGCCCAGTAGGTGATTGTGGCTTAACCGGACGTAAAATTATCGTCGACACGTACGGCGGTATGGCGCGTCATGGCGGTGGAGCCTTCTCTGGGAAAGATCCCTCTAAGGTTGACCGCTCTGCTGCTTATGCCGGTCGTTATGTGGCAAAAAATATCGTCGCTGCCGGTCTCGCGGAACGTTGTGAAATTCAAGTGTCATATGCCATTGGTGTTGCGCAGCCCACTTCAATTTCTGTGAACACTTTTGGCACCGGCAAACTCGCGGATGCAAAAATTTCTGAGCTAGTACAAGAACATTTTGATCTACGCCCACGCGGGATTATCGAAATGCTTGACCTACTCCGCCCCATTTATCGTAACACTGCAGCTTACGGTCACTTTGGTCGCGAACTCCCAGATTTTAGCTGGGAAAAAACAGACAAAGCTGACGCACTAAAAGCGGCCCTATAATTAACGAATATTTTTTGGAGAACACAATGAACGCAGTAGTTAAAGCAGCAAATGATTTTACCGACTTTAAAGTCGCCGCGAATACTCAAGAACAATTCGACGCTGACGCCTCATGGGGCCGTCGCGAAATTGAAATCGCTGAAGGCGAAATGCCAGCACTTATGGCCTTACGTAGAAAATATAAAGACAGCCAACCTCTAGCCGACGCGCGCATCATGGGTTGTATACACATGACGATCCAGACCGCCGTTTTGATTGAAACATTGGTCGACCTTGGCGCAGAAGTACGTTGGTCATCATGTAATATTTTCTCCACTCAAGATCATGCAGCTGCAGCTATAGCGGCAGCGGGTATTCCTGTGTTTGCATGGAAAGGCGAGACGGATGAAGAGTTTGATTGGTGTATTGAACAAACCATCCTAGAAAATGAAAAGCCTTGGAACGCCAACATGATTCTTGATGATGGTGGCGATCTAACCGCCATGGTTCACGACAAATATCACGCAATGCTTGACGATATTCACGGTATCTCAGAAGAAACCACCACAGGCGTCCATCGTTTATTAGAAATGATGGAAGACGGCTCATTAAAAGTACCTGCGATCAACGTAAACGACGCGGTCACTAAGTCTAAGAACGACAACAAGTACGGCTGTCGTCATAGTTTGAACGATGCAATTAAGCGCGGTACAGATCACTTGCTTTCAGGTAAAAAAGCGCTTGTTGTCGGTTACGGTGATGTGGGTAAAGGCTCTGCTGCATCACTTCGTCAAGAAGGCATGATTGTTAAAGTCGCTGAGATCGATCCAATTTGTGCGATGCAAGCTTGCATGGACGGCTTTGAAATCGTCTCCCCATATGTAGATGGCAACAACACAGGCAAAGTCGAAAATATCGACACCTTACTGCTTGGCAAAACAGATCTTATCGTCACCACAACAGGCAACGTTAATGTCTGTGACGCCGCCATGCTTCAAACCGTTAAGAACGGCGCAGTAGTGTGTAACATCGGTCACTTCGATAACGAAATCGACACCGCATTTATGCGTAAGAATTGGGAATGGGAAGAAGTAAAACCTCAAGTCCACAAAGTTTATCGTAGCAAAGACAACAAAGCAGACCATTTGATTCTATTATCAGAAGGTCGATTAGTGAACCTAGGTAACGCGACTGGTCACCCATCACGTATCATGGACGGTTCTTTTGCCAACCAAGTGCTCGCTCAAATGTACTTGTACGAAGCAAAATTTGCTGATTTATCTGACGCAGAAAAAACCGAACAACTCTACGTTAAAGTACTGCCCAAGAAACTCGACGAAGAAGTTGCAAAAGACATGGTCGAAGGTTTCGGCGGCGTACTGACTAAACTTACACAAGAACAAGCCGCTTATATTAATGTCGAGCAAGACGGACCCTATAAGCCTGAATCGTACAAGTATTAAAAATACGCTTTTACGACAGTAAACTTGTTCCAAAGCCATTGGTCGCTTCCAAAGCGATTAATGGCAAATAGGCAATTGTTATGACTGAAGAAACAGCAACTAACGATCTACGCGTTAGTATCGAATTTTTCCCAGCGAAAACTGATGCTGGCAAAGAAAAGCTCATAAAAGTTAGATCTGAGTTGAATGCATTAAACCCCGATTTCTTTTCGGTGACATATGGCGCGGGTGGTTCCACTCGCGACAACACCTACGACATCGTTGCCGCGATGAAAGATGAAGGCTTATCTGTTGCCCCTCACCTATCCTTTGGTGGCGACGATGAAGACTCCATGATCACTCTACTGGATCGTTACAAAAGTATCGGTGTTGACCGTATCGTTGCACTACGTGGTGATATGCCTTCCGGTGTGGGCGGAGCAATGCATATGGTTCAGGCCTCCGAATTAGTGAGTTTTATACGTAAACACTTCGGTGAGCATTTTCACCTTGAAGTGGCTGCTTACCCAGAGATTCACCCAGAAGCCACATCCTACGATGAGGATATTCGCTTTTTAAAAATGAAGCTGGATAACGGCGCGAATAGTGCGATCACCCAATATTTTTACAATCCAGACGCCTACTTTTACTTTATGGATCAGTGCCTTACGGCAGGTATCGATAAGCCCATATACCCAGGCATTATGCCCATCACCAATTACAAAAACCTCGCACGGTTTAGTGATGGTTGTGGCGCAGAAATTCCTCGCTGGGTACGAAAACGCTTGGAAGCCTACGGCGATGACCTAGAAAGTATTGCGGCATTCGGTTTTGATCTTGTTGCCGGACTGTGTGAAACTTTACTCGACAACGGTGCGCCCGGAATTCACTTCTATTCGATGAATCAGATTAACCCCACAAGCAAGCTGATTAAAGCGCTGGGGCTTGATCAACGAAAATAATTTTGGGCCGCGAACTCTTACACCGAGAACTGCGTTAACGGCCCATGAGAATCCCCAGAATATATACCCCCCAAACCTTAGCTTCCAACTCAAGTGTCGAACTGGAAGCTGAGGCATCCCACCACCTATTAAAAGTTCTGCGTATGGATGTCGGTCGTCCATTAGTTTTATTTAACGGCGATGGCAACCAATACTCAGGGGCCATATCAAGAACCACAAAAAAAACCGCCATCGTTCTTATTCAGAAGCAAGAACACAAACCCAATGTCTCACCGATCGATATTGAATTAGCTATTGGCCTGTCTAAAGGTGACCGCTTTGATTGGGTATTACAAAAAGCCACAGAATTAGGCATCACCAAAATTTCGCCATTAATCACCGAACGAAGCGAAGTAAAACTGTCTGGCGAACGCCTAGAAAAGAAAATGGCTAACTGGAAGAAAATCATTATCAGCGCATGTGAACAGTGCCAAAGAAACGTAATCCCCATCCTCAATGATGTACACCCCCTCCAAAGCTTTGTCGAACACAATCAATCAAGCGTAAAGCTCGTTCTCCATCATCGTAGCAAAGAGGCACTTCATAATCTAAAACCCGAGCAATCCGCAACTTTACTGATAGGCCCCGAAGGAGGATTGAGCGACGCCGAAATACAAACCGCCGAATCCCAAGGATTTATACCGTTAAAACTGGGGAATCGTGTGCTTAGAACGGAAACCGCGCCTATCGCCGCCCTTTCCATCATGCAATATCTTTGGGGGGATATAGGGGTATAGTTAAACGCATCCTCCCGACTCTCAATTTCATTTTGATACCGTGTCGAGAGAAAATCACCACCAAATAACAAGAACGCCCAATATGGAAATTATTACAAGGCATGACCCGCAGGGCCTCTTAGAGTTTAAAGCACTGGCCCACAATGAATGGGGAGGAGACGTCACATTTCCTTCTGATGAAACGTTGACCCCCATTCTAGCTAGACAAGAAGGCCCCATAATCGGCGGGCTATCATACATTCATTACCCCCACCCAAAACGAGATGAGATCGCACTCTGGATTAATACCGTTCTGGTAATACCTGAATGGAGAAAACAAGGGATAGGCTCTACATTAATCAAAACAGCCATGCATAACCAAGCACCAAGCTCAGAGTTATTTGTGTATACAGAGATACCAAGTTTATATTTACAATTAGACTGGAAGCTCGTTTCTACATCAAAAGAAAATCACATCTTGATGCATCAAACCACAGACAACACAAAATAAACTCTAAACACACATATCAAATGGAGGGGCACATCATGTATGCAGTCATATTTCGCGCAAAGGTCGGAGAGCAAGATTCAAAGTATTTTTCTACCGCAGAACACATGCGACAATTCGCTATTGATGAATACGGTTGTAAAGAATTCGTGGCCGTAACGGAGGGAGATGACGAAATTGCCATTTCATATTGGGAGTCTCAAGATCAAATCAAGTCCTGGCGGAAAAACGCTGAACACATTGAAGCGCAAGAACATGGCAAAGAAAGCTGGTATAAGTCTTATTCAGTCCAAGTCGTTGAGGTTATTCGTGAATATAGTTCGCAGTCGTAAACTGAAACGATTGAACTTTACTTTTATTAATACGCCATTAACGCTACCTACCAAAAACCATAATAGAACCACTTATGAACAACGATCTTTTTCAGCATAAAGCCAACACTTATGAAACCATTTATCACCGAGTGGCCAATGTCGACAACATTGCCAAGGCAATGCTTCAGAACATAGATCTGAACCCATCAATGAAAATAATGGACTTCGGTTCAGGAACAGGTTTACTGCTAGAACGAATTGCGCCTCACGTTCACACAATCACAGCTGTGGATATATCTACCTCTATGAACCGTGAGCTTGAAAAAAAACGCTCAAAATTAGCAAGTGAACTTGAAATTATCGAGAAGAATTTATCCTCATCCAACCTCGACAGAACCTTTGATGGGATTATTTCTTCAATGACGATGCACCATATACGTGATATCGAATCTATGCTTAAAAAATTCTACGCAATGCTAAACGAAAATGGCTTTGTCGCTATAGCTGACCTGGATATTGAGAATGGTAGTTTTCATACAGAAGATACTGGTGTCTTCCACCAAGGTTTCGACCGGCAGGCGCTATTAGAATTAATCGAAAACACTGGTTTTAAAGACGAAAAAATTAGATCAGCGAGTACCGTGAATAAACCCCAAGGTGATTTTTCGGTATTTTTACTTACCGCATATAAGTAATAGTAAAGCCCAACCGCTTCTGTAACCCAAAGCTGCCACGCTTTACTGGCAGCTTTCACCCTACCATGCATCTATACTTTACAAGTCCTGAACCAGGTATAATCCCCAGCAGACACCTATAGACTGGAAATCCACATGAACGATGAGATCAATTACAAAAACAACCCTCTGCATGGGCTTAGTTTAAAAAAATTGCTGATTGAACTAGTTGATCACTATGGGTTTGAAATTCTCTTCGCCTATTTATCGCTTAACTGCTTTAAGACCAACGCAAGCATTGAATCTAGCATTAAGTTCCTTAAAAAGACGGATTGGGCTCGTGAAAAAGTTGAGGCGTTCTATTTGTACGAGTTTAAAAACTTACCCAGGGCCTCTTCCGAACAATTTTTATTGTCGCCTAGAGATAGAGTGATCCCCGAGAATCAAATACCTGGGGAGCCAAAAAATCTTAGCCTAGAAGACGCTGAGCGATTACGACAAAAGCGCCAGAAAAAATCAGCAGATCGAGGCTCTCACGGCAATACATCTAGCCCTCGCGAGCACAAACAAGACAATCCCAGAAATAGAGAAACATCAAAGGCGAACGACGTGGACTCTGAAGGCAAGATTGACCCATGGGCAAATTGGAAGAGTAGAACCAAGCGTCAATAAAGCGCCCTAATTCGGTATAAAAGATAATTATCCCAAGGAAATCTCGTCTTTTCACACCCAAAGCATGTAGAGTCAAACACATAAGGAAATTAAGACAATGGGCAAACAATTCAAAGAGCTATCTGAAAATCATATTGAATTTATTCGTGCACAAAAATTATTTTTTGTGGGAACCGCCACAAACGATAGTCGTGTAAACATATCCCCTAAAGGAATGGATTCCTTTCACATAATCGACAAAAACCGTATCGCATGGCTGAACGTTACGGGTAGCGGAAATGAGACATCCGCCCATATACAGCAACACCCCCGCATGACCATTATGTTTACTGCCTTTGAAGGCAATCCCCTAACACTGCGACTTTACGGTACAGCCAAGGTTATTCACCAAACAGACAAAGAATGGGCCGACCTGCATTCACTTTTTAAACCTCTCCCTGGCGCCCGCCAGATTTTTGATCTCAACATCGAAATCGTCCAAAACTCATGCGGCATGTCAATTCCCTTTTATAATTATGTTGGGGAACGAGATCAGCTAATTCACTGGGCAGAAATGCAAGGTGATCAGGGAATAAAAGGATACTGGGAGAAAAAGAACCAATTTAGTATTGATGGAGACCCCACCAATATTCTCGATAAAAACACCTAACACTTACGGGTATTAACGCCCAAAAAACAGAATACAACGCTAAAAAGTCGCGTAACTGTTCCCACCAAGTATTTTCAATACCTTTATAGATGAAAAACAACAGACACCGCCCTCTTACTTTTTTAGGGGGAGGCATCTGCTGCAGCTTTCATCGCGTTACTGACACGCTCCAACATACCAAACACTATTATCAAATGTTCTTAATGTCGTCGTTCCATAAGTAGAACCGGACATCGATTCATCACTGCCATTAGCGAAATAATTAGGCGAGAAGAAACTTCCTGTGCTGTAAGCCCTACCGCCCAATTTATGGTAATAATTCATGGCAGAAACATCTGAACATGCTGGTCCAGGTGTTGGAGTCGGGGTCACGGTTGGTGTTGGTGTTGGTGTTGGTGTTGGTGTTGGTGTTGGTGTTGGTGTTGGTGTTGGTGTTGGTGTTGGTGTTGGTGTTGGTGTTGTATTTAGTATTGAATGGACCGCCGCATTTGCGTCAACAATACCGCTACCACAACCATTACACGAACTTGGGAATGAACGAGCCGTATTGACCAAAGCCGCTTCCACTTCCGAAGGACTTAACGTCGGATTTAACGAATAAAGTAACGCAGCCACACCAGCAACGTGCGGGGTTGCCATGCTTGTTCCACGATAAAATCCGTAAGAATCTTGAGATGGGCCTTGAGAACCGCTGTTTAACGTAGATAACACACCGTCTGCCCCGCCTTCACCGCCTGGTGCTGCAACATCAACGACGTTACCGTAATTTGAATAAGAAGCGCGGCCACCCGAACGGTCCGTCGCAGCGACAGTGATCACGCCAGAACAATTTGCAGGCGTCGCATTAGAAGCATTCTCACTAGAGTTACCCGCGGCAACAATAACGGTAGCACCCAAATTGCGCGCAGTGTTAATGGCTTGTTGTGTTGTACTGTCACAACTCCCGCCACCACCGAGGCTCAAGTTAATCACTTGTGCAGGGTTAGCATTGGCCTGAACACCACTCACGCTTCCGCCTGCGGCCCAGATAATCGCATCCGCGATATCAGAGGTATAACCCCCACAGCGACCAAGTACCCGCACAGGCACAACGCTCGCGCCAAATGCAACGCCCGCCACGCCAGTGCCATTATTCGTTAACGCGGCAATAGTGCCCGCAACATGCGTCCCGTGCCAGCTACTATCAGACCCTGGTGTGAAAAAACCACAACCGCCAAAAGGTGCCCAGTCACCTGGGTCCGTTGCATCGCCATCGCGACCATCGCCATCTTGTGCAATATCCGCATCACTGATCATATCGAAACCAGGAAGAATATTGCCCACAAGGTCTTGATGTGGACGAATCCCCGTGTCAATCACAGCAACCACTGCCGTGGATCCATCGGTTTCGTCCCACGCACTGGGAAGGTTTAACCCACCGATGGTTTCGTAGTAATGCCACTGTTCGTTGTAACGGGCATCGTTTGGTATAAATAACGGCTGCATCAAGCGGTCGACTTCTACATATTCAATATTTGAGTCAAACATCATATTTTGAATAATCGAATTCAGCTGACCAGAAGAAACGCCGTAACGGATCTTCATTAAATGAGCACCTGTAGACAAACGGCGCACATAGGACATATCTACACCGGCGATTTGCGACACTTCATTCATGGCAAAAGCCGATAATACTGAACTGCGGTTTTGCGTTACGTTATTTTTATATTTCACAATCAAACGATGGGATTCTGTTGAGCCAAATAGCGACCCAGAGCGGGAAGTGGTATCAAAAACTGCGGCATGCGCAATGATAGAAGTGAAAGTGAGAAAAAAGGCCATTGTAGCTACTGCGTGCTTAACAACATCACGCCACAAACGGTTTGTGTTCATACTCGGTGATCCCCATGCAATTTATTATTGAAATATATCCGCACACTATCCTTTTTAATGTTTCACTATTCCAACGACCCATTCACACAAACTCAACGCAAAGAGAATTTAGGTCTTCTTAACCGCCCTGAAAAACTCCCTGATTGCGGCCTACGCTTCTGTAGGACCGAAGTTCTTTTTATTCAACCCATAAAATAAACAGTTCGCAGCCAAGCTACCGGTAAAAATATTTAACAAAATAATAATCACCTGCATGTACCCATCAACATGCTGCATGGTCAAGGGAAACCAACCATACAACACCCATAGCTCCGCTAGTTCCTGTTTTGATAACACAATATCCAATGAGGCAATCGCACCAAAAAGAACAAGGCTCGCACCCACCACCAGATAGTGCCATTTCTTAATCGATTCATTTAACGCTGCCAACAATAAACCGATCACAACGCTATAACCGATAATGCCGGTTCCTGGAAATAGTTCGTAAAGTTTGAGCGAAAGCGATAGTAGAAGTAAAAAGAAGTATGTGCCCCAACTCCCTAAAAAATAACGATTAAACATGTTTAACCTCTTGGTAATCTGCAGTATTGGGGGTTAGAACATCATTTTTACGACAATATTCAAAACTTTGTCTCATTTTTGTCCCGTTTTTGGCAAAACAAGCGTGAAACTGTCTTTTCGTCGTCATCTGCTAGGCTTACAATGATAGGTCTCGCTCATTTATATGCATATTAGACACAAATGAAGTTTAGCCACCATTATCGATGGATTCTTACTCTCCTGATCAGCGCAGTCATCGGCGCTTGCGGCGGGAGCAGTGATGATAGTGGTTTGGCCGACACGCGTGCCTATAAGGGAGACAGCCCTTACATTTCTGTCATCAAATCCTGCGCTACGGTTGAAGAAAGTAAAAACGCTTGCGACCTCGGAACACTCCCCCTTATTGGCATGGAGTATAACGACCCAGGCATTCCTCAAATCATGGATCGCGTCATCGTTTCTCACGACTGGATGGGCGAAAGATTTGAAGAGCTGTTATACGAACTACCCGAAGGCTTTCTTCCGTTATTCAAAGGCGTTACCGCAATCGTCATAGACGACGATATTCGTCCCGCGTATTACACAACCGTGACAGGCGCCATCTATCTCGACCCTGCTTTTTTATGGCTGAGCGTTGAGGAAAAACGCACCATCAATCCAAAAGAAGACTATCGCGCTGGCTTTGATGATCCGCTTGCATTCAGACAATTAAACCGCTACCTCGTCGACGGTCAATCTGCTTATCGGCACTTGTCTCTCACAGATAATTCCACACGCGAACTCAATGATATCCTGCTTTTGGTTGCCCGCCTTTTGCTACACGAGTTGGCCCACGCAAATGATTTTGTTCCACCAGACAGCATTATGAATTTGCCGACAAACATGACGCTGACTCAAGCCATTAACGCGATAAGCGATAACTGGGTTTCTACACGTTTAGATGAAGCTTCACCCATTACTTCCGATACCATGCTCTCTCTTGCTGGGGTCATGTATAAAGGTAACTCGCCCAGCCTAGAAGACCTTGAGATCGAGGCCGCAGAAGTCGGCGACGCTTTTGCACCAGACGGTGCCAGCGACGATTATGGCTACACCAATGTTTACGAGGATCTTGCCATGCTATTTGAAGTCAGCATGATGAAATACTTCTTCAATGCAGACTACGAGCTCGCCGTTACCAGTGTTCCTGATGACGCCAATGCCTGCGCCGACTACCAAATTGGCTGGGGAGAACGTAACCGATTGGGCCATGAAAGCGTTAGAAGCCGAGCAGAATTCACCGCAAACCTCCTGCTCCCTAATATTGAATTCGACGATTTTTTTGAAACGCTCGAGCCTTCTACAGAGATCTCTGGTGATTGGTGCCTCGGTAACATTGAGCAGTTGAACCAAAAACCTGGCGGCCACCAGGTCGATACCATTGACCTACTAAGACCTTACCTATAAAGCCCTTTATTTAGATCCACCTCCCAATCCAGCAGCCACCAACCACGCCTTTCCACTGAGAAGCCTGACCCTTATTCCGGTCTATGGTAGACTCCGCCAATTCTCAAAATCACACCTCATTTAAGGGTATTTCATGTCATCTGAACAGTTTGAAACTGACGAACAGAAAGTCAGCTACGGTGTTGGCCGTCAAATGGGCTTACAACTCGCTTCACAATCATTCGAAGGCATCGTGCCAGACGTTGTTGCACAAGGCGTTATTGATGCACTAAACGGCACCGAAGCCAAACTAAGCGAAGCCGATATCGAAAAAGCGTATCACTCGTACGAAGAAAAAATGCAGGCCAAAGCTGCGGAACAAGGTAAACACCTTGCGACTGAAGGCGAAAGCTTTCTAAAAGAAAACGGCGCACGCGATGAAGTAACCGTCCTTGAATCGGGGCTGCAATACGAAGTGATTCAAGAAGGTAGCGGCGACAAGCCTCAAGCCTCTTCTACGGTTAAAACCCATTACCACGGCACACTCATCAACGGTGATGTGTTCGATAGCTCGGTATCTCGCGGTCAACCTGCTGAATTCCCCGTAAACGGCGTTATCGCTGGCTGGACTGAAGCCCTTCAAATGATGCCCGTGGGTACCAAGTGGCGCTTGTTCGTTCCACCTCACCTAGCTTACGGTGAGCGCGGCGCAGGCGGGAAAATTGGCCCTAATGCCACACTTATATTTGAAGTCGAACTACTAGACATCGTCTCTTAGATTACTTAACGACATGGACTTGCCAGAGCTTCAACAAAAGCTGCTCGCATTTGCGGAAGCACGGGACTGGAAGCAATTCCAGTCCCCAAAAAATCTCGCGATGGCCATATCGATCGAAGCCGCTGAACTGATGGAACACTTTCAGTGGCTGTCGACCGAAGAATCCCTCTCCGTCAATAAAGACACGCACACAGCCGCCGCATATGAACTTGCAGATGTTTTCATGTACACGCTATTGATGGCAAAACGCATGGATATCGACCTGATTGACGTCACCCAAAAGAAAATGACCATCAACGAACAACGCTACCCTGCAGACAAGGCAAAAGGGAAAGCGCTCAAGCATACCGAATACACTAAATAAGCCCGCTCATTCTCCCCCATACTTTCCCTGGAAAAACACCACCAAAAGGCCCTGGTTAAAAACCACACACCACGCTACACTGTCTAGTTCGTTCACGTTTACTTATTCTTACACAAAGCACTATGACCCAGAGACGTATTATTACACGCTCTAAAACCAAGGCAGAAATTCGCAATGATATCGCCGACGATATCAATCAGTTTTTGTCAAAAGGTGGTGCTGTGGAAGATATTCCTTCCGGTGTTAGCGGGAACGAAAAAAACATGAACTTATTTAGTCAATCTACCCAATTCGGCCCCAAGCAAGAGCGAACACCCGTCACAGATGTCGTAAAAGAACTTGAAGCACGCAAAAAAGCTAAGAGCACGCCGCAACGAACACAAAAAGGCCCACGGAAACGTTTGATGACCGATGATTTCGGTGAGCCCATCCGCTGGGTTTGGGAAGAATAAATAGGCCCACCACAGCAGCCTCTATAGATCTGACAAAACGAGCTGGGGCTTACAATAGGCAGACACAAAAAAAGCGACACATGGTCGCTTTTTTATTACGTCGCTTAAAACTAGCGAGAACTCACCGCCTCGCCTGTATTCCCGCCATAATTGACAACCGCCAGGTATCCCATTGGCACCGCTCGCCCGTCAACAAAGCCAGGAATAAAACGTGACTTTTTCACAGCATTTTTCACTATCACCGCATCTCGCTTATACGCTCGCTTGTCATCCAAGGTTCTCACCAACTCGGTTTTGCCGTTCTCGTTGACCGTAGCGGCAACACGGGAAAGCGCTCCGTCACCTAGGAATGCGTCGCCATTTACCCAACTAGCTTTACTATAGCGGTCATACCAATCAGACACATCTAAACGCTCTTGAGGCGCAACATAATCTCTTCCGTAACGATCTTGCATTGTGCCTAAGTTAGGGATCAAGATCGTATTTAAAGGTGCGCCTTCAGAAGCACTCACACCCACACGATACGAAACACGAACAGGGACGGACTCATCGTTAACTTTAGCTGGAACAAACGTCAACTCAGAGAGCACTCGCTCGGCCGTAAAAGCCAAAGCGTCATGATTCTGCTTGTCGTAGCAACTCGTGCGTGCGATCGCACCTTTCGCGTCCACATCTGATTGGCAATACAACACCGCACTACCGCCTTCTATTGAGGACACATCCGCCTTTAACAATTTAGAAGCCAACTGCTCGGCCGAAAAGTTGAACGCCGCAGACTCATACTTCTCTCCCGCAAATGCTTGCGTGGCGAAGAACATAACAAGGGTGGCACCTAGGTATTTTGTCATTTTTATTTTCATATCCCTTCCTCTTGCATCTATTTGTTTCTTTGATCCTTTCCGGTGTTGTGCTCTCACTATTCAGTGGGTTTATTGTTCGCAAAACGCTCTTTTCTTCTATTATTGAAGAGAAAACCACTGACTCGACCGGCACAAAAAGCGAAAATTCAGTTAATTTACATCCTAAAGATAGCATGCGCCCTACCATGCCTTTGTTACATTTATATTAAGATTTTGATGGTTTTTGATGAATTTGCAGTTTTTTGGGGGCATTTACCCCCGCTTCTGCTCGAAGCGCGTCCGTTTCGTCTATCAATAGAGCGTTCTTAATCCGCCCGAGTTTAGATGGATATCGTTTCGGGTTTTTGGAGGAGGGGTTTTAGATTCTTTAGCATTTTCAACAGCTTTGTCCCAACTATATTGGATGAGCGTCCCTTGTTCGGTGGCTATAAATAGTCGGTATCCTCTTAGCTCTGGATTTTTCTCCAAAAAAGAAACCAGAGAAGCATCCTGGTATCCATGCTTAACGTCCCATTCTGGCCCTCTTGAGGTTCTCTTTTGCTTAAAGGTCCAGTCTCCGAAATACGTTACGACCCCCGACTGCACGTTATACACTTGCGTCCCATTTTTTGGCCGCTTATAAAGAACTGGGTTTACATTCGCATACTGGGAAAAGATAGTTTTTAAGTAGAAGCCACCTGACGTCACTTTCGACGGCTGATAGGGCTGCATTCTTTTAATTTGAAAGGTTCGATTAGTTTGAATGCTTTTAAAACGCATCGACGCGATTGTTCTTTGTTCATCATTAATCCCTACTAGGACAAATCCCTGCCCTTCTTCAAGGGATGACGAATAAGAAAACCCCGCAACCACCCACAAACCAATAATAACTGCCATCCATCTGCACATTAGGGTTAAATCACCCCATGAGAATCGGCGATCAAAAAGCTCACTACGGTTAATAAGCCCAACACAACAAAAATGATTCCCAGTAACACCCAAAGCTTAAACGGCTGACGCGGTACCAAGTTCGCCTCGGAATTGAGGTAATCATCCACCTTTTTTTGATCTTCTGGGTATAGTTCCGGCATATATCGTGTCTCTGTTCTGTATATGATGTCCCCCATTGTATCAATCATGAGGACAAGCAATCCATGCCTTATGGCGCACCCTAAACGCGCACATTATATACGCTACAAGCCCAGGCCCACTCCCCATTCGTCCCTGAGTGATGGCACAAATATTCACCTGACGAGCACCAAGATCACAAACATAGTAATCTTGGCGCAGATCCGGTTGTTTCAACCAAATAGGGTGTTTATACTTTATACTCGCAAATTCAACGCTTGTTGAATTTATTCCTGTATCGCTCTACTTGAAACATGCCGATCTAAGGGTTACACCTAAACGAACGGGTGCGCATGTGCGCACTGACACACTAAGTAGCTACATACGTTCAAACGATACTAATCTGGCTGAAACAGCCAATGAAGAGGGGTTATTTTGCATGGCAGGGTTTAATAAAGTCGTCAATACCTTTGAAGAAGCAATGGCTGGTCTGGAAGATGATATGACCATTATTGCCGGTGGCTTTGGTATTTGTGGAGTTCAGCAAGGGCTGATCGAACAAATCAAAAAGATGGGCGTAAAAGGCCTAACCATCGCTTCAAACAACTGTGGCCTACAGGATTACGGGCTCGGTATCTTATTAGAAAAGCAACAAATCAAAAAAATGATTGCGTCATACGTCGGCGAGAACGCACTTTTTGAAAAACAATTGATGGAAGGTACGCTTGAAGTTGACCTTACACCACAAGGTACGTTGGCAGAGAAAATGCGTGCAGGCGGCGCGGGCATACCTGCCTTCTACACTGCAACAGGCTACGGTACCGATATTGCGAAAGGCAAAGAAACAAAAGAATTCAACGGCCGCATGTACGTCATGGAAGAATCATTAACTGGCGACTTTGCGTTGGTAAGAGCTTGGAAAGCCGACACTTTTGGTAATCTGATTTACCACAATACCCAACGTAACTTTAACCCAATGGCAGCTACCGCAGGAAAAATTACTGTGGTTGAAGCGGATATCATCGTGGAAGCCGGAGAGCTAGACCCAGCTGATATTCATACTCCAGGGGTTTATGTTGATCGTTTAATCCAAACACAACATGAAAAAGTTATCGAATTCCGCACTACCCGCGAAGCGTAAATCATTTAAAAATTCCAGGAGAATTCACTATGGCATTATCACGTGATCAAGTCGCCAAGCGAGTTGCACAAGAATTACAAGACGGTTACTACGTTAACCTTGGTATTGGTATTCCTACATTAGTAGTTGACCACGTACCAGAAGACATGGCTGTTATGTTTCAGTCAGAAAACGGTATTTTGGGTATGGGGCCTTTCCCCACAGAAGATCAAGTTGACCCCGATATGATCAACGCGGGTAAGCAAACGGTTACAACAGTAACGGGCGCGTCTATCTTTTCTTCCGCCGATAGCTTCGCCATGATTCGTGGCGGTCACATCGACCTCACGGTATTAGGCGCATTCGAAGTCGACGTGAACGGCAATATCGCGTCTTGGATGATCCCAGGTAAACTCATCAAGGGTATGGGTGGAGCGATGGACCTTGTTGCTGGAGCTAAGAACATTATTGTGACTTTGACTCACGCAGACAAACACGGTAACTCTAAACTTCTTCAAAATTGTAGCCTGCCTTTAACCGGCGTTGGCTGTATTCAAAAAGTCGTGACAGATCTGGCCTATATCGAAATCGCCGATGGCAAGTTCCACTTAAAAGAACGTGCTCCAGGTGTAAGCGTTGAAGAAATCATCGAGAAAACTGCGGGTGAGTTAGTTGTGGATGGTGACATCCCCGAAATGCAACTAGACTAAGGCTTAACTAGCAGAAGCAAAAATAGGAACGAGAGGAAAATCATGAGTAACGAAAAAGTCGCCATCATTACTGGCTCAACAAGTGGTATTGGTTTGGCCTGTGCGGAAGTGATGGCAGAACAAGGTATTAACATTGCCTTTCACGGCCTGATGCCAGATGACGAAGGCAATAAGCTAGCCGCCGACATGGCAGAAAAGCATGGCATAAAAACCTTATTCGACGGAGCGAATCTTGGTGAGCCTGCCGCTATTGAAGCTTTTATGAAACGCGTACACGATGAGCTAGGTCGTATCGACATCCTCGTCAATAACGCGGGTATTCAGCATACTGAAACACTGGAAGATTTCCCCGATGCTAAATGGGACGCAATTATTGCGATCAACCTTAGCTCAGTATTCCATACAACTAAGTACGCTATACCTGTTATGCGCAAGCAAGGCGGCGGACGTATCGTCAATATCGCCTCTGTGCATGGGTTGGTCGCTTCTGCTAAGAAATCTGCTTATGTTGCTGCTAAGCATGGTGTTGTTGGCCTAACAAAGGTAACTGCCTTAGAAAATGCTGAGTTCGGCATTACGGCTAACGCAATCTGTCCTGGCTGGGTAGATACCCCAATACTACAAGCACAGATTCAAGCTCACGCGGATGCAACAGGCCAGTCTTTTGAAGATGCTAAACGCTCTATCGTCACAACCAAGCAACCTGTACCTGAAATGGCGAACCCTCGCAAGATCGGTGAGTTTATCATGTACTTGAGCGGTGAACATGCGAGCACGATTAGTGGTGCAGCACTGCCTATCGACGGCGGCTGGACTGCTCAGTAATACACTCGGATCCTATTCCGAACATACTACTGAAAAACTAAAAAGCCCCATCTACATCAAGTAGATGGGGCTTTTTATATGACTACATTTTTATCTGTGCAGAGAGTTTAAAAAAGCGATTCATCCAAAGCCATCACCGTCTCCGGCCCCGCCTTTATTCTTGCCGCCAAACTTTCCACTTGAGGCAGCAACTTCGCAAAATAAAATTGTGCGGTGGTAATTTTGGCTTGCTCGAATTCACTACCAGAGGTCTCTTGACTGGCGGCATGGGCCATCATCGCCCACATGTGTGCGTAAGCCACGTAACCAAATAAATCCAAATAATCTACCGCAGCGCTGCCGCCAGTATTCGGGTCATCCTTCGCGCTAGACAAAACATCATCTGTTGCCTGCTGTAATGTTTCCACCGAATTCTGTAAGGCCACTAACATTGATGTAACGGCTTCGTTTCCTTTCGCTTCATCAATAAAATTTTGCACGTCTTGTTTATACAAGCCTAATAATGCACCGCCATTGGCAATCGTTTTACGGCCGACCAAATCCATCGCCTGAATACCATTCGTACCTTCATAAATTTGCGTAATACGAATATCCCGGACATGCTGCTCTTGGCCCCACTCACGAATATAACCGTGCCCACCCAACACTTGCTGGCCATGCACGGCGGCTTGAAATGCGGTGTCCGTCATAAACGATTTGGATACCGGCGTCAGTAAAGACACCATATTCTGAGCATGCGATTGTTCATCACCGCTACCAAACTTGGAAATATCCAACCATTTGGCGGTGTAAAAATAAAATGCGCGACTGCCTTCATTTAGCGCCCGCATCGTCAACAACATACGACGCACATCCGCATGCACGAGTAGATTATCCGCTTCTTTATCCGGACTTTGGGGACCTGTTGCCGCTCGGCCTTGTATTCGCTCCCGCGCATATTCTACGGCCGATTGATAAGACGCTTCTGCCACACCCACGCCTTGAATGCCAACGGCTAAGCGTTCGTAATTCATCATCGTGAACATGCACGCGAGCCCTTTGTTTGGCTCACCCACCAACCAGCCTTTCGCGTTATCGAAATTCATGACACACGTCGCTGAAGCTTTGATACCCATTTTCTTTTCTAGCGAGCCACAGTGCACTGGGTTGCGTTCGCCAAGCGAGCCATCTGCGTTAGGTAAAAACTTGGGTACCAAAAATAAAGAAATACCTCGCGAACCTGCGGGTGCGTCAGGCAGCTTTGCCAGCACAAGGTGAATAATATTCTCAGCCATATCATGCTCGCCCCAAGTGATAAAAATCTTGGTGCCACTGAGCAGATAACTACCATCGTCATTCGGGACAGCTTTTGTTCGGAGGAGGCCTAGGTCGGTCCCACAATGGGGTTCAGTTAAATCCATGGCACCCGCCCATTGGCCGCTATACATATTCGGCAAGTAAGCTTGCTTGAGATCATCGCTCCCGTGAGCATTAATCGCTAGCGCAGCACCTGCCGTTAACATCGGCGCCAAACCAAAAGAGATGTTTGAGCCTTGCACCATTTCTTCGATAGGTGATACCAGTGTTTTAGGCATTCCCATACCATCATAGTCTGGGTTACCACCTAAACCACCCCAGCCACCTTCACAGTAGGTGCTATAAGCTTCTTTAAAGCCTTCAGGAGCCGTTACGCCGTCCGCAGACCAACGACACCCCTGTTCATCCGCCTCGCGATTAAGCGGCGCCAGCTCTTGCTCACAGAGTTTGGCGGCTTCTTCTAAAATGGCATCCGCCGTATCAAAATCTAGATCGGGAATATTGAGGTGGCTCCAAAGCCCATCCAGCTTAAACACCTTCTTCATGGAGAAGTGAATATCGTTTAGGGGTACTTTGTACTCAGCCATGTTAGGTCCTCATATCGGCACTTATTTCATCAAAAACGGGAAAAAGAATTCGCCCGCAAAGCGACTTTCGTTATAAAACAATCATAGTGCTAATTTAACGGCAAGCACTAACAAAAAGCTGTGTATACAGTGACAAAAAGGTTTGGTACGAGAGTTTAATGAGGAATGCGTCTTTCGACTGAGGAAAGCTTATACAAGTTGACTTAATAACGCGCCAGGACGGTTTGCTTCAACATCCGCCACGGAAAGAATTTGGCTAACAGGGCTTGTTCTGTCAAGACTGCTGATTTGGTTCGCGACAGAATTGGGCGCTTGATCTGAAAAACGTGGACGATCGGCAATCTCTAATGGAGAGGAGGATGAAGGGGATGCGTCCGAGACTTCATCAGAAAGACCATTAGGCGCTTCGTCTTCCGTCTCTTCATCTTCGCTTTGATTTGTTTGTTGCAGCTCTTCAGCATTACGTGCAACGATTTCTGATCTCGCCTGAGACTCTATACGAGTAGCCATCGCAGCAACGCGTCGATCCTGGGACGAGGGTTCAGCTGGAGCTAAAGCTGCCCGCCGAACAACTTGAGCTTTTTGAACGGTTTGTTCTGGCGTCGCCGCTCTACCTGTATCGATAGACACTTCACCACCAACAGCGTAACTCACACCATCTGGGCCGCGTTCAAACTCGTAACTCGGCGCACCAGCGTACTGCCCACCCACCGCAGCATGTGCAGCTTCATGGGCACGCACCTCTCGGTCACGCGCGGACAACTGCCTGATTTCTCGCTGCTCTCTCAATAACGCTTGTCGCTCGCGATCTTGTGCAATGCGCGCTTCGCGGTCTTGCTGATTACTGGATGTGGGCTCTTCAGCTACGCTGCGACCTTCCGCGGGTTTAGATCGTCCTGAACCTACAGCAGGCGCATCAGCCAAACGCTCATTTGTGCGAATGGTGGTACGACCAGAACTGGAAAGGGATTCTACGGGCTTAAAGGAGGAATTATGGACGTGCACGTCCCTTGGCTGACTGGTATTTTCTCCAATGGGCAAAGGCTGCGTAGCGTGTGAGGCTGCGCTATTTAGTGGGACACCTACGTTCACCTCTAACGAGAAGAGATGGCTAGCTATTGAAAATCAATAGTCGTCGTCTCTTCGTTCCTCCTCTATGGGTATATACATGGCTTGTGGCTCTTGGCGCTCTGCACCCATCAACCACTGAAAAAACGCTATCAGTACGTCAAGATTTAACATCAATCAAAGTTCCTAGTGTTTCATTGGCTACTGAAATAACTTTAGCATTAGCTGTGAAGAGTTGCTCTTGACGTTGCAATTCAATAAGCGGTTCTTCAATACCACGCTGCTCTGCAGCAGGGATTTCCTCTACAGGTTGGACGGTAGTTGGGACTTCTGGCGTAACAGCCTCTTCCGGACGCTCACGAATATTAGCGCGCGCGATCTCATTGGCAGATTTCTGCATTTGTTGCTGACTGGACTGAAGTCCACGCAGCCCTTCATTCATCACTGAGCCAACCATAGGCCTTTACCTGTTTCGGTGATTTTCATACTTTACTGGCTGCATCCAATGGGCACCCAGTAAAACGGTGATAAAACATCACGCCTTGAACTAATTTTACGCCGTTTCTGACCAAAAAACAGTCACAATGGCGTAAAAAGCATGTCCCTATAAGATTATTTGGTGTTAATGCGAGGGACTTTCAAGTAGTTTGCTTATATCAAGATGTTTGGCAGCAGAGGTGGCGGTTATATCTTTTTCAAACGGAATTGTTCCCAAGAGCGGAAACGGGAAGTAATACTGCAAGGTATCAATATTTGCGGAAACCTCAGACATCTCCGGATCCACGATATTCGCGACCCAGCCTGCGATGTTCAATGTATCTCGCCGAATCGCTTCCGCCGTAAGCAAAGCGTGGTTCAAACAACCCAGGCGCAGACCCACCACCAAAATGACCGGCGTAGAAAGGGATTTGGGGATATCAGCCATTGTTTCGCGCTGATTCAGCGGCACTCGCCACCCACCTGCACCTTCGATAAGACATAGATCAAAAGGCGTCATCATGGCCCCACGACAAATCCCTTCTATTCGATCCACAGAAATCCGTTTTCCTGAATTTGCCGCAGCAATATGAGGAGCAATCGCTTGCTCAAGCGCAATAGGGTTGCGTTGGTCATAGGGAAGCTTGACAGAACTATGCTGCTCCAACATCAAAGCATCATCATTTCGTAAACCTTCTGGCGTGCTTTCACAGCCAGCAGCGATCGGTTTTAACCCGAGCGTTTTTAGTCCTTGTTCGTTCGCTAAATGTAACAAGGCGGAAGTCACAAGAGTTTTACCGACGTCGGTATCAGTTCCCGCAACGAAAAAAGTATGTTTAGGCATAAGGTTTGGTCACATAAAAATATTGAACATCGTAAGTCGCGGGCAATTTTTTATCGCAACGAAAAGTTTCATAGGCGTTTGCCATATTCTGAAAACTTTTGCGTGTTGTCAGGCCGTCTTTTTTGCCTGCATTAACGTTGTGCGCACCAATCGCTTTTAAATCCCGCATTAAGCTAAACACTGTATCGTATTGCAGCACTTCTTTGGACTGCTCCGTTTTGTTAATCGTAAATCCAGTAGACCTTAATTTGTCTGCAACAGCATCGTGACTAAGAAACTGATTTACATGCACAAAAGAATCCGCTTGTTTCCAGGCATCACGTAATTCATACAGCGTTTGCGGCCCCAAAGTAGAAAACGCACACCATGCTCCAGGCTTCAGGCAATCTTTTATCTGCTGAAGCAATTGATCAAAATTTTCACTCCATTGAATACTGAGACTGGAAACAATCCCATCAAATGTATTTTCTTTAATCGGTAGGTTTTCAAAATCAGCACAAACTAAACGCGGTGGATATTGCTGATATTTTTGTTGGCAAAACTTCAGCATTCCATGGGCGATATCAACACCGACAATATTAGTATTTTGAGGACGAATATTGTCCATGCAAAATCCTGTACCGCAGCCGATATCACATATTTCGCCCGAAAAACCACCCTTTAATGCCACAAGCTGCTTGGCGACTTTCGCTTGCATCAACGCGACTTTTTCGTATTGATTCGCGGCACTACTAAACGACTTAGCAACGAGTTTTTTATCACACTGGTACGGGTTTTCTGTAATAGAAATAAACCGTTTTAGTTTTCGCGCAACATACGCCGCCTGAGATATGTGTGGCGCGTGACCGGCATCGGCGACAACGTGAACCTCTGTAGCCAACTGCTTTTCTTCGAAGGATTTATACGCCGCCTGGGGCACTAAAGCATCATGCTCACCAAATATCGCATTATAGGGCATGGTCAATTCAGAAAAGGCATCACGATTGTCAACTTCAGAAAGCCATTCCAACCCCCGCAACCACGCGCCAGAATTCTCTTGATTCAACTCAGGAGAATTCTGATTGAGAAACCGAGATAGGCGCTTTCGTTGCGTATCACCTTGCGCCTGTAAAAAACTAAACCGCTTTAATGTAGCATTTGGCTCTGTAGCAAAACCACTCAAAAAATTTTGGTAAATTTCTGACGTTGTTGCAGCAGGCCAATCATCAGCAGCAACGAATCTTACATTTGCAGCAATGGTACAAAGCGAGGCAACTTTCTCGGGAAAACGCTTTGCAAGCTGAACACTGAGCATGCCACCTAACGACCACCCCACCAAATGAAATTTTGGAGGAAGCACACTCTCTGCCTCAGAATAGAAAGTATTTAAATCTGAAATTTCCGCTGTGCCATTAATGCCAAAACCTGGTAGATCAAGCAGCTGTACTTCTGTATCCGGCCCAAAGTAGTCTAACAAAGGCTCCCAACACGCACTGTCGTTACCCCAACCGTGAAGAAATACAATCGGGTAGCGTCCGAGTTTTCCGTGGCCCCGTGTCTGTAGGCGTAAGACTGGCTGCTGCGAATTTTTTAATGAAACTTCAGCAATAGGACTAACGTACGCATCGCTTTTTCCAACGGAGTTACTGTGCATTGAAAGACTCCGCCATCGCCAAAGCCAGAGATGTAACCTGGGCGTGTGTGTGCTCGGCCGTTAAGGTTACACGCAATCGTGCCGTCCCCTGTGGAACAGTCGGAGGGCGAATTGCGCTGACCCAAAACCCTCGGTGTTCTAGTTCTTTCGATACGTTAACCGCCTTGTGCGCATCGCCGATCATAACCGGCTGAATCGCTGTGGAAGATTCCATTAAATCTAACTGATGAGAAGCGCAAGCCTCACGAAAAACACGAATTAATTCAGATAAATGTTGCCGACGTTCCGGCTCTGATTGAATGAGCGATAAGCTAGCGCGCGTGGCTGCGGCAACCGCTGGCGGCAAAGCCGTAGTGTAAATATAAGTGCGAGAAAACTGGATAAGTGATTCAATGAGGGTTTCGCTGCCCGCCACAAACGCACCGAACGAGCCAAAGGCTTTTCCTAAGGTTCCCATCAAGATCGGTACGTCTTGTTGGCTTAAAGAAAAATGTTCTGCGCTACCCAAACCCTGCTGACCAACGCAGCCTAAACCGTGTGCATCATCCACCATTAACCACGCATCGTGTTTTTTAGCGATTTCTGACAATGCCGGCAAATCAGCAAAATCGCCATCCATACTAAAAACGCCATCAACGGCAATAATTTTTCTTTTCCCTTGGTGACGCAGCAGTTGTTGTTCTAAATTCTCAATATCGTTGTGATGATAACGCACGCATTTTCCAGCGGATAACAAACCGCCATCTAATAAAGACGCGTGATTTAAACGATCTTCATAAATCACATCTTCACGTGAGGTCAGTGCGTTAATCACACCGATATTCGCCATATACCCCGTCGAAAACAATAGGGCTCGCTCTCGCCCACAAAATGCGGCAAGTTCTTCTTCAAGGGCATGATGTTCTTGGGAATGTCCGCAGACTAAATGAGAGGCGCCACTGCCCACACCGTAATGTTGCGCGGCTTCAGTAAAAGCTTCAACGACCTTCGGGTGATTCGCTAAACCGAGATAATCATTACTGCAAAAAGATAACAGCTCACGATCATTTTTTTTAAGCATCGCTTGCTGTGGCGAACACACCAATTCACGATGGCGATAAAGCGATTGCAAGCGGCGTGTATCTAACGCTGCTTGCAATGCGTGATCTAAACTCGACTGCGCCAATGTTTAGTTCGCAGTTGCGTCGTAAAAAACCTTGTCCATGGCCGCTGATTGCGCCTGCGCAGCCAATGCTTCTTCTAATTGTTCATCAGACTCGTGCGCTTTATAAGGCTCAGGGGAAATTCCTAGACGGTCGAGTAATTCCATGTCTTTATTTTTTGTCGGATTAGCAGTGGTCAGGAGCTTCTCACCGTAGAACATGGAATTTGCGCCAGCAAAAAACGCAAGCGATTGCATTTGGTCATTCATTTCTTCACGACCCGCGGATAAACGCACGTGAGATTTCGGCATGAGTATTCGCGCTACCGCAATGGTTCGGATAAATTCAAATGGGTCTAAATCATCGAGTTTATCCAGTGGTGTTCCTTCAACTTTTACCAACATATTGATAGGCACAGACTCAGGGTGAACACCCATGTTAGACAATTGAATCAAAAGGCCGACACGGTCTTTTTGTCCTTCGCCCATGCCAACAATTCCGCCGCTGCATACTTTCATGCCCGCGCCACGAACATTGGCTAAAGTATCCAAACGATCTTGGTACGTGCGCGTTGTAATAATGTCACCGTAAAATTCTGGTGATGTGTCCAGGTTATGGTTGTAGTAATCCAACCCAGAATCAGATAACTCACTGGCTTGTTCTTCAGTTAGCATGCCCAAAGTCATACACGTTTCTAAACCGAGGGACTTAACACCTTTCACCATTTCTACAACGTAAGGCATGTCTCTATTTTTAGGTGAGCGCCATGCAGCCCCCATACAAAAACGTGTTGCGCCGCCAGCTTTGGCCGCTTTTGCTTCTTCGATAACCTTTTCCACGGCCATGAGCTTTTCGCGCTCTAGGCCCGTGTCATAACGGGCACTTTGAGGGCAGTACGCGCAGTCTTCAGGGCACGCCCCTGTTTTTACTGAACAAAGTGTAGAGATTTGCACTTGGTTAGGATCAAAATGCTGACGGTGAACAGTTTGGGCACGGAACAATAGGTCATTGAACGGGAGGTCGAACAGGTCTTGTACTTCTTTTCGTGTCCAGTCGTGTCTTATGGCATTATCAGCATTCATCGGTTTGGCAGTCCTCAACGTGGTTTTTGTACACTAAGTCTGAAATTCAACAGGCGTACAATAAGTAGTCAGCACGGTAGTTGTCAACCAAAAACGGACTTTCAGGTTTACAAGTATGGATGCTCGCACAGTTTTTAGTAAAATAACCGCTTACTCGAAGGCAGCGCTAAGGCGTATAAAGCCGCTCGTACGTCAATGGTTTCCAGCCGTATGCCATCTATGTTCGGCTCAAGCAGATGGCAGTTTGTGTGATGACTGCATTGATATCCTGCCCCGAAATAATGGACCACACTGCACCGTATGTGATTTACCTACCTCCTATGACGTCACGCTTTGCGGTGATTGCCTCACCAAGCCACCTAGTTTTGACCGTGTTATTAGCGGATGGTGTTACGAACCGCCCGTAAGTGGCTTAATTCAGCGCCTTAAAGAACAACACGAGCATTTCTGGGTGAATACCCTCTCAGAACAACTCATACAACGCATTGAAGAGTTGCCAGACCTTATCGTCCCCACACCTATTCATTGGTCGCGCCGGATCACTCGCGGCTTTAATCAGAGCCAGCTCATAGCGCAAACGCTATCCCGCCGATTAAACCGACCGTCTCTTGCCCTACTCACTAAACACACACGTACCGTCGCCCAGAAATCCCTTAACCGAAGAAAACGCCTGCAAAACCTAAAATCCAGTTTCGCATGTAAAGGGCATGTCCGAGGAAAACATATCGCGCTCGTTGATGATGTCGTTACCACTGGCGCAACCGCAGAGGTCTTAGCACGACTACTGAAAGATCACGGCGCTTCTAGAGTGGATATCTGGGCGCTTGCGCGGACCCCTTCCCCACACCTAAAGCCAACCTCCGCCACCAAAGCAGCTCATTAGGGCTTTCACAGGGAAGCATTGCTATACTGCCGCCATATTTGCAGCGGAACACTAAGGAATCTATTTTGGATCAAGCCGATTATGCCCGTCTCAGCCCAGACCTTGTCTTAGACGCGGTGGAGAGCCTCGGCTTTTTATCTGACGCGCGCATACTTGCGTTGAACAGTTACGAAAATCGCGTGTATCAAATTGGTATCGAAGATGAAGAACCGCTTATTGCAAAGTTTTATCGCCCCGGGCGCTGGAGCGATGCGCAAATTCAAGAAGAGCATACCTTTACCTTCGAGTTGATTGAGCAAGAGATCCCGGTTATTGCCCCCATCATAAAAAACGGTAAAAGCTTGTTTGAATATGAAAGCTATCGCTTTTCGCTTTACCCTCGACGTGGCGGCCATGCACCTGAATTAGATAACCTAGATACGCTTTACACCCTGGGCCAACACCTGGGCCGTATCCACGGTATTGGTGCGACGAGAACCTTTGATGCTCGCCCAGAGATTAACATTCAAAATTTTGCCATTGAAAGCCGCAACTACATCATTAGCCAAAACATCGTCCCCAGATCCCTTGAAGAGGCATACAACACCCTAACCCAACACTTGATAGACAAAGTGCAAAGCCTTTACGACGAAAGCCAATACAAAAAAATTCGCCTTCATGGGGATTGCCACCCAGGCAACATCCTCGTTCGTTACGACAATCTCCATATCGTAGATTTAGATGATGCGAGGAACGGCCCTGCCATCCAGGATATTTGGATGCTGCTCAACGGCGATCGCGCCCAAAAGGTATCTCAACTATCCGCGATTATGGATGGCTACGAAGAGTTCTGCGATTTTGACTACAAGGAATTTAAGCTGATCGAGGTCTTTCGGACGCTTCGCATGCTCCATTACTGCGGTTGGCTCGCAAAACGCTGGGAAGACCCCGCTTTCCCCCTGGCCTTTCCTTGGTTCAACACCGAGAACTACTGGGCTAGCCATATATTGGAGCTTAGAGAGCAGCTGTCTACACTGGACGAAGCGCCATTAGCTCTGCAATAAAGCCAAGCTCTCAATCGAGCCGCTAAACAATTGGTGTCGCAGACATTCAGTTTAATCAAACCGACTGATGTCGGTTTTTTTTACACAAATATATTGTCTTCCATGTCATTTTCAAGGTTCTGATAGAGAAAAGATCTAAATCGAACCGCCCTCATAAATATCGGTTTTATCGATATCCAAAAACCGACGATTCAGAAAAAACGCGAGCAGTTCACACCCATAAGTTGTTCGATATCACAGTCGAATGTCAGTCTAATTTACAAAATTGTGTCTGTTTTTTTTCTTGACAGGCTAGAGCCTGCGCAAACGCTCAAATCTTTTTGTTGGCATCAATTTGGCTATATCAAAGATCAGTCAGAATACGAGTACGCGACACTATAACGGACCATATTTAGGCTCTATTTCTAAGGCGTCTACCGCCGACGTAATTTTCGCGTATACAAATAAGCGTATGGGCAATTGAGGTTAACACCATGACAAAAATTAAAATGATGATTATTTGTGTTTGCATTTTGGCGTTCGCGATCGCACCGCGCAACGTATCCGCCGAAATAGAAAATCACGAACCAACATTCCATTCGCACCTCAGCACACATAAATCTATCTCCCAACCAAGCGTAGACAACGCGCTCACGAATCACGGGTTTGACCAAGTCGGACATGGCATATTAGTCATTTTAATTGCAGGTTTTTTGGCCTTACGCAAGCGATAATCGCTCCCTTTCAATTTACACAACTCAACTATCTTTATTACGATTTTTGAAACCATTCCCCTCATCACTTGTCACTAAATACCATACACGCAAAATAAATTATGGTTTACTCTCAGGCAACCACACCAATTAACTAAAAATCAAAGCGTTGTGCGATAAACATACACCACAGAAAAAACGTCAGCATAAAGAGCCTGAAGTATTATGAGTAAAAAAATTAGCATTGCCGTTTTCGCGATGATAGTCAGCGCTGCAGGTCTGTATCTGCTTTTTGGTCAGCGCCTAAATAACCAATCAGAAACAAAGCAAGCTATCGCGCCCATTCCCACCGCGACAGCCACGGCTTCACCAGAAATACTGGAACCGATAGAAGAAACGCCTGCGCCCAAAATTACCAGCCAAGCATACGAGCCATCACCCACACCGACGCCAAGCGAAACACCCCCACCATTAAATCAAAGTGACGAGCACCTATCGACCAAACTCAAAACATTTAACAATGGCTCCGAACTCGTAAACCTTCTATCGAAAGAAGAAACGATTAGAAAAATAGTCCGCGCCATCTATGGGCTAAGTGAAGGGCGAGTGGTACGCGAATATCGACCAATCACATCCCCTAAAGGCATATTCAGTGCGTATAAAATTGGCCAACAAACGACAGAAACAGAGCAAGAACTCTACCGAATTTCCCGAGAAAATGACGCGCGGTACTCTCCTTATATTTCTCTTTTTTCGTCACTTAACACCCCCGCGTTGATAACACTTTATGATTTCTATCTGCCAACTTTTGAAGCGGCGTACCAAGAGCTCGGTATTGGTCATGGTGACTTTCACAGCTCACTCATTAAAGCGGTTGATGTTCTGCTCGACGCGCCCATTTCTCAAGATGCTCTATTATTAATACAGCCGAGTGTTATGTATAAATTTTCAAATCCAAGCCTGGAAAAACTGCCATCGGCTCACAAGCTGATGTTACGAATGGGGGCGGAGAATCGGGAAGCGCTTAAGCTAGAACTACGGGAGTTCAGGGCTCGTTTAGTGGCATTTAAATCTTAGGGAGATAGCAGAGCTAAGTATTCGAATCAATGGCAATAATTGTCGGCTTTTTATGACTTTTCTGGCCGCGTTAACTTCCATTCGGTTTCCGTAAGCCAGCTCACCGTATCGGCCAAACTCATTGGTCGGGCGATGTGATAACCTTGGATAACATCACAATCCATGTCTTTAAGCATTTCAAGTGTTTCTTGATTTTCTACGCCTTCAGCAACAACCTCAAAACCTAAGTCATGACACATATTAATGGTGGTGCGAACGATCGTGGCATCGCCTTTGTTTTTATCCATCTCGCTAATAAATGAGCGATCTATTTTAATCTCTTGCACAGGTAGACGACGTATATAAGAGAGCGACGAATGCCCTGTGCCAAAATCATCAATAGACAATCTAACGCCCGCCGTATTCAAATCACGAAGCACCGTAAGTGCACTTTCGGGGTCAATCATCGCGGCAGTCTCGGTCACTTCTAAAACCATGCGCTGGGGGCTCGCTTCAAGCGCGGCCAGTACATCACACACTTGTTCGCTAAAACTAGGCTCGCGTAGATTCAATGCAGAAATATTTACCGATACAAATGCATCGCACGTAATATCATCCAATTGTTTGCAAAACTCAGCCGCTCGCTTTAAAACCCAACGGGTTAACGGTTTCATCAGGCCCGTTTTTTCCGCCATGGGAATAAATTCATCAGGGGGAACAAAACCAAATTCGTGGTGGGTCCAACGAAGCAATGCCTCAAAACCTGAAACACAACCATTTTCCAGATTGATTTGAGGTTGAAAATACAATTCCAAACCATCATGATCCAAGGCAGAACGCAACTCAGTCATTAATGTGAGACGCTTTGGACTGTAAGGGTTCATTGTTGGCTCATATATGGCAATAGGCGATAAACTGTTGTGTGCCATATCGAAAGCAACAAATGCTTGCCTCAGCAAGGTCTGAGGATCAACATCCTCCTCATTAAAACTGCATCCAACCAAGAAACTGAGCTCCAATGCCAGCCCCATAAATTCGACGGGCTCCGCCATCTTTTTAATAAGACGATCGACATAATTCATCACCTCGTTTTTCTTTGCATCAACCAAACAAAAACAAAAACTCACACCCTCTATATGCGCCACATACGTCGCATCATTTTGCTTCTGCTCCATCATTAAGGAATTAGACGACTCAGATACCACGCTATTAATACGCTCGCCAATACGGCGTAAAAGCACGTCGGCATTACGATGACCCAAGGTCTTATTAACATCGTCAAACCTTCGAACATGCAGCAATACAACCAGTAACTCAATGTTATCATCACCGCAACTGTCAACATATTTACGCACGGATTTTTCAAACAAGAGTCGGTTAGGTAACCCCGTTATTTCATTATGGCTTGCGGCATATACCAACTGCGTCTCCACATCCCTTCTTTTCCGTATTTCCTCCACGTATTCCTGCTGCGCCTTCATTCTCGCATCGCGCTCAGAATTAAAACGTGCCGCTAGGGCCAACGAAAATAGAAGCGTTTGAACCGTTGTACTTAACTGCACACCATAATCCACAAAAAAGAAGTTCGGAATCAAGCCCAAACGATTAAGCACAGCGCTCGCCGCGCAAAACAAGATTGCAACCCAAGCAATAGAAAAAAGACGTGCGCTCTGGCTTCCTGATCGCCAAAACATTAGCCCTGCTGCCATCGCGCCTATTGCAACAGGCAGTACGAAAACCACGGATATTTTTGTTGAAAGGTTATACGGAAACACCAGAGCGCCAACCATGCACAAGCAGCCAACAATCACAAAGCTGACGAACAAGCGATACCAAAAAATACTATTATCCGACAACTTCAAAAACTGGATTGTAAAGATACTTATCGAAACTTGAACGATGGGCACAATAAGCAATATCGATAACTCATGAAACCTAGGGTAGTCCGACAGAACGTATTGATAGGCATAACCCAAAGTGCTTGCCATCAAAACAACGATGCTAGAGACAAAAAACACATACGAAATAAAAGAACTATCGCGAATCAGGAAGAACAGCATTAAATTAAATGCTGCCATGATAAGCAAAATACCAAAATACAAAAAGTTGACGGCATTGGCCTTTTCATCCGCCACCCGAAATTCACGCTCTTCCCACAAGACTAGGGGCACTTGCAGTGCGCCCGCCGTTTGAACACGCAAATACAATGAATGATCGCGCTCCGCATCAAACTCTAGGGGAAACAAAAAATGGCGATGCTCTATGGGGCGGTGACGAAACGGCAGCGAATCCCCTGTGGCGTATGAATTTGTCAGCTCATTGCCGGTAAATAAATAAACCGAAACTTGATCCAGCAGAGGGTAAGATATTTCCAAAACCCGCGCGAGATTCTGACGGGCCTGATTATTTATACTTATTTTAAACCAATGAGTTTCCTCGGTGTAACCCAGGTTAATATCACCATCAAAACGCACCCAATCCTGATCAGGTTTTTGGTGTACTTCATACACGCTTAACGAACTGTCCTCCACGAAATAGCTAAGATCTTTGTTGAGTACAATACGAAGCTGATCATCAACAAGCGTTTCTGCAGAAGACGAGTCGGCAAACGGCGCTATCCCTGCGTAACACAGTAAACTTATCAGACAGGCAAGCACCCATCGCTTTAACGAAGTAACAGCGAGACACTGACTACCGGCCACTACTTCTATTTGCACTGACATTTTACGCTACCATGGCTGGTCAGACGGACAACCTCCGATACCAATATCAACAGGATTTTGGTAGGAAAAGAACGAAGCGGCGCACCAAACATCTTGATATATTCGCTGTAAGCTCGCTATATAACTGCAGTGTAGCCCGCAACATCTAGGCTCGCCACTTGGACATCAATCCCCCTCATCCGACAAGCGATAAGAAAGTACGACAACGAACTATTGCGGAACAATGGCGTATAAATCGACTCTGATACACTGCCTCCAGAAAAACCTTTCTGCTCGTTAAGGTCTGATTCATAATTGGCAGCGCATCATGGGCACCAGACATGTCGCCTAAACTAGGTAAATACTGATTTATGAGCAATATCCTTAACAACAGCCAAAAACTCTCTGAGGGAAACTACCTCAGTCCGGCCAATAGAATGTACCCCGCGTATATGGTCCGGCATGTGCTTTTGACCATACGCTCATTGGCGCTATTGGCTTTCTTCGCTATTAGCCTCGTCTTTATGACCTACCCACAGCAGAGTAACGCTGCCGGTGAACAACTACTGCACCAAGCGACCTACGAGGGGAGCTATAAAGGAATGGATATTTCTATGACACGGCGTCTCATTCATATTTCAGGTGAACGCTATAAACTTGAGACAAAAACAAATAATTTTTTCGGGCGCATTGAGGAATATGAAGAATTTCTTTGGACAGCACCGAATACCATTTACCCCTTGTACTACCACTATAAACAAAAAGTTTTGGGGGTTTCAAAGAAGCGTTCCATTTCGTACGATTGGAAAGCACTAACGGCAACAAGTCAATATAAAAAGAAAAAGCGCACACTGCAGATCGAAAAGGGAATACTCGGCCCCATGAGCTACCAGCTTATGTTCCAAATAGATTTAATTCACGGCAAGAGCGATATGCCGAAGGCGCTTACCTATCAATTTATCCGCAGAGGGGAATTCAAACAATACGTCTTTAATGTGCTAGGGAAAGAAAAACTACGATACAAAAAGCAGACCATTTCCCAAGCAATCGCGTTTACACGAGAGAATGAGAACAAAAGTAAAAAAACAAAAATTTGGTTTGATCCAGACAACCAATACACGCTATCTGCGTTGCAACAAACAAAAGACAACAAAGTGCATAATCTTTTTTTGACGTCGAGTCAGTATTTTATAGGAGAAGGCGCACTTTCTGCGGCAAAGTTTTTAGTGCCGCAGAAATAATCACTTACATCGTGACATAAAAATTCACGCCGTAGAAAAGATTGTAATACCAGCCTGTTTTATATTGATCAAGCTCAAGGGCCACGCCAACGTGGTCTAAAAATTGGTATTCAATCCCCAGGCCAATAGAAGCATCCGTATCATGAAATCGCCTGGGAGCTTCGACTGGCCTGTCGGAATACACCGTTTGTCGCTCACCTTGCCAATACATTAACCCTAAGCGCCCAAAAAGCGACACACGACGACGAATCGGTAGCTTGGCAACAAAAGAAGCATCGAGGCCGACAATGGCGATGGTATCCGAAATTTGCGTTGCGGGAAGCGTGCCATTACGCGCAGCACCCACTTCGTACTCCCCTAATGATAAGTAGGAAATTTCAGCGGCAAATTTGCGTGAAATTTCATTACCAAGATATACACGAAAGCCCGTATCCTTTTCTAATTTAGGCTCCACTATTTCATCAGGGCCCCGATAAGCAGAATTAGACTCCCCATACATTGCCCCCATATACATCTGAGCAAACACATCTGTACTCACGAGCATCAGTAAACTCACGAGTATTACGGTTACCATTTTATTCATTCTTTGCTCCATATACAGATCCTACAACAATGTGCTCTGCCTTCAAGGAAAAACATGTATTAACATCCCTCCAGGCGCTCCGTCTGAATCCATATCGACATACTGGCCATTCACATCTAAAAGGGCCGAAAACGCAGGGTCATTTACATAGAGCTCTACCGAATCATAAGTCGCCGGTGGCGCCCCCATGTATTCAACCAACAATTGATTTCCCGACACAGTGAGCTCTGTAAGCGACAAATCTCCGGCGACTCTTATATCACCAGAAACAAAATACAGTAACGCTGTACCTACCGTCACAGAGCTCGGGTCAACAGGACCATCAAGCGTTATCGTATAGCGCAACCGATCAGCACCAACGCTCACCTTAGTCAATAATACTTGCGCACTAAGACCCGTCGCTTCTGCGGCTCCCGCTGAGATCCAACTGCGTATAAGAGCCATTTGAGAAGCGGAAAGCGGAGCCGCGTCTCTGGGCATTCGGAGCCCAACAATGCCAGCGGCGCCCTCTAGCTTCTGAATCAAATAGCTTTGATCGGGGTTACCCGCGACGACCCGAATTGCCCCAGCACTTCCAAACGCATCTTGACCAACCAAATTGCGAAAACTCTCACCATCAGAAAGGTTCAGCTCCCCTCTAGGGGCACTTCCGGTATGGCAACCATCAACAGCACACGTTGGTGTAAAAATTTGCGCCTGTACTTGTGCCAACGTCGCAGGCGTGGGAGTCGGCGTGGCCGTTGGCGTCATTGTGGGGGTGGCGGTTGAAGTCGGTGTCGCCGTTGAAGTCGGCATAGGTGTCGTTGTGGGGGTAGCAGTCGCGGTTGCCACAGGGGTACTTACTGGGTCTAGAGTCGCGGATGAATTATCGTCGAAAAGGGCATCAGTATCACGGCCACACGACCATAGCCCTGCGACGCAGAATACAATAAATACCGCATATCGCGCGGATAATAAAAAGGGTTTCATAAGTCTCACCATACGTTTTTGTCATGGACGAGATACGAACCAATAAGAGCTAAGTCACGACCAAAAACGGGTTTTTTATTTATAAATTTCGTCTTCGCCGTACTTGATTTCTAATGATCGTCTCTCCGCTTTATTTAAGCCTTTCACCACTAAACCAAAGGAGCGATCGATCATGCGCTCAACCTCGCCATCGGGGATTGAGTCATTAAGAATAACGGTATTCCAGTGCTTCTTATTCATATGGTAACCTGGAATGACCGCCTCGAACACATCTCGCAGCGCTAAAGCTTCGTTTGGGTCACATTTTAGATTCATATGGATGTACCCGTCACTGTTTCGGCTATAAGTCGCGAACATCTTATCCCCAACCTTCATCACCGCGACATCTGGGCCAAAAGGATAATCTTCCTGTGCCTCCGGCTTCCCTAATAGGTAAGCTTTGAATTTTTCTTCCACTTTTAGGCCTCTAACGTTAGTCTTATCATTATAGAAACGCAATATACACGGCCCAGGACCTCATTATGCACGCAGACGCAACAGCGCCAGTTCTTAATCCAAAAGACCCGATTTGGCAGACAATCCGCCAAGAAGCGCGCGAGGAGTCAGAGAAAGAACCCGCGCTCGCCAGTTATTTTCATGCCACCATTTTAAACCATGACACACTGGAAGATGCGCTCAGTTTCCTGCTTGCGAACAAACTTGCCAACCTCGCTATTTCAGCCCTTCAAATTCGTGAAATCATCCAAGATTCAATGCGCAGAGACAACTGCGTTGGGGAATCTGTTCGGGCCGATATTAAAGCTATTTTCGATCGTGACTCCTCGTGTAACTCCTATTTGGTGCCCTTCTTATACTTTAAAGGCTTCCACGCGCTGCAAAGCTATAGAATTAGCCATTGCTTATGGAACCGTGGACGACAGTCTATGGCACGCTTCTTCCAGAGCTACATCGCGGAAACATTCAGTGTCGATATTCACCCTGCAGCACGTATCGGCAAGGGCATCATGCTTGATCACGCAACGGGGATTGTCATTGGAGAAACCGCTGTCGTCGAAGATGATGTGTCTATCATGCAGGCCGTTACGCTAGGTGGCACTGGCAACGAAGCTGGGGATCGTCACCCCAAAATCGGCAAAGGCTGCCTTATCAGTGCCGGTGCGAAAATATTGGGGAATATCAGTATCGGTGAAGGTGCAAAAGTCGGTGCTGGTAGTGTGGTATTGGATAACGTTCCCCCACACACCACAGTCGTAGGTGTGCCCGCGCGCGTGGTAGGAAAGCCTCATTCAGAGTCGCCGGCGTTGGAGATGAACCATGATATCAATGCTGATTGCAAAGGCGGGAAACTAAAAGACTAAAGCCCCGCCTACTGGACTCTCCCCTAATGAGCTGTCCCATAACCAGCGCCTCCCCGTTATAGCCGTACGCCAGAAAACGGCATAACGTTGTCGAGGCTTTCCAGCTCTTCTAGCGCCAACAATAAACGGTCAACCCCCAAGGCGATACCTGCGCACTCAGGTAATCCAGCGTCCATGGCCGCCATAAACTTTTCATCAAGCTCGGGCTCAATCATTCCCAGAGCTTTTCTAGTGGCCAAATCCTTTTCAAACCGTGCGCGTTGAATAGCTCCGTCCGTCAATTCCCAATACCCATTGGCTAGCTCAACGCCACGCCAAAACACTTCAAAACGTTTCGCGACGGAGGTACCCGCCTCATCTATAGATATTTTGGCCAGAGCACTTTGGCACTCAGGGTAATCGTATACAACGGTCAACGCGCGTAAATTCGGTTCAATACCATGACTAAACAGAAGGTCTAACCACGTCGATTTACTTTCCTCTTCCCATGAAAAGTCCATGCGGGAGCGCGCTATCGTCTCCAAATCTGCAGCAGATGCGTGATGAGGATCGATAGAAAAATATTCACGAAAAAGAGACTTATATGAAACACGCCGACAAGGCTCCGCCACAGCCAAAAACCGGAAGAGTTCACAGACTTCCTCGATTAACCTCGCATCGTCGTAACCGAGCCGGTACCACTCCAGCATCGTAAACTCGGGGTTATGATAACGCCCCAATTCATCGTCACGGACAGCTTTGCCAAGATAGTAAATATCTCCGGAACCCGCCGCCAAAAGACGCTTCATAAAGAACTCTGGTGACGATTGGAGGTAGCGAGTTTCGCTAGTAATTATCGTGGACGGCGCGCTCAGGTGAACATCCGTTACCGTGGTTGCGCCTAATAGAGGGACATCCACTTCCATCACTTTTTTATCTAAAAAAAAGCGTCGTATGTTTGCGAGCAATGCCGCTCGGCGTTCTAAGATTGAAAGCGTCGCGCCAGGTCGCCACATCACCCGAGTCTCATGAAGTAAAAAATGTGTGAGCGAGGAACCCCGCTCACAGGAGCTTATGTTCCGGCTTATTTACCAGCACGCCCGAGATATTCCCCCGTTCGGGTATCAACGCGAATAATTTCACCCTGGGATAGAAACAGCGGTACTTTGACAACCGCGCCTGTCGCTAAGGTCGCTGGCTTAGTGCCGCCCTGCGCTGTATCGCCTTTAAGACCAGGGTCAGTTTCCGTTATTTCTAACTCAACGTGATTTGGCGGTAAAATCGCTAATGGCGCTCCGTTGTATAAGGTCACTACGATTTTGTCCTGCTCCCTCAACCACTTAGCATTGTCCCCAACGGCGTTTACATCTGCCTGATGTTGCTCGAAGGTATCTGGCTCCATAAAGTGCCAAAATTCACCATCGTTATAGAGATACTCCATTTCCGTATCAATGACATCAGCGCTTTCAAGGCTCTCACCAGATTTAAACGTTCGCTCCCAGGTTCTGCCAGTTTTCAAATTTTTAAGCCGAACGCGATTAAACGCTTGGCCCTTACCAGGCTTTACACATTCATTCTCGACGATGGAGCACGGATCACCATCAAGTAATATTTTCAAACCGCTTTTAAATTCATTGGTAGAATAGCTGCCCATTTTATCCTCGAAACATTCTGTGCAAAAAAAGGCGCCCATGATACCGCGAACTATCCCGACATGGCAGAGCAAAAGCTGGCAAGAAGAGCTTTCCAACCTGATTACCGACCCAACAGAGCTATTTTCGCTCTTAAAGCTCGACTCAAGCCTGCTGCCCAGTGCTATCGCATCTGCACAGCTGTTCCCTTTGCGCTCGACACACGCCTTCGTTAACCGTATCGAAACGGGCAATATTGATGATCCTTTATTGCGCCAAATACTGCCCCTAGCCGCAGAACAAGGGATCGACGCTGATTACAGCTTGGATCCCTTAGAGGAGGCTGAATTTACGCCCATCCCGGGTCTTATCCACAAATACACCGGCAGAGTCTTACTTGTCGCCGCCAATCAATGCGCCATTAACTGCCGATATTGCTTCCGCAGACACTTCGATTATCAAGCGAATAGCCCAAGCAGGGAGCAATGGAACGATGCTTTTCGCTACATTCAGGGCAATACATCCATTGATGAAGTCATATTGAGCGGCGGAGATCCTCTCGCAATTTCAGACAAGCAGCTCAGCTGGATGATTACTCAAATTGAGTCTATTCCCCACGTCTCTAGGTTACGCATACATTCTCGCTTACCTATCGTCGCGCCGTCTCGTGTTACAGACACGCTTATAGAATCCCTCCGTTCAACTCGTCTTTCCACGGTTATGGTCATTCACTGTAATCACAGCCAAGAGATCGACAACGAGGTGTGTGACGCGCTAAAAAAACTGAAAACATCGGACTGCACATTATTAAATCAATCCGTACTGCTCAGGGGTGTAAATGACTCCGAAAAAGCGCTGACCGACCTTAGCCTCACGTTATTTCGGCAAGGAGTTTTACCTTATTATCTCCATTTACTAGACAAAGTTACCGGTACATCACATTTTAATGTTGAACTGGGCTGCGCCCGCTCGCTATATCAGGCGTTACTTGCTAACCTACCTGGGTATTTGGTACCGAAATTGGTGAAAGAGACGCCAAATGCACCCTCAAAAGTTCCCATCATCTAAACTGAAAGAAACACACTATGTGGAAGCTGAATCACATTGATCTTAACCCTATTCTTTTTGAAAACTCGGAATCCTAGTGGAGGCATGACCTTAGGCATTCATCTGCCTAAAAGGAACACGAAACGATGAGTACCGTGATCAAACCTAGCCAGCTATTGGCCTCAATTAATCTTCCCCCGCAAGAGCTAACACGCCTCTCATTTTGTGGGAGTGCGAAAGCGAGTGTTGTCCGAGAGTGGGTAGACAATCTTCAAGCCACTAAAGTGATGAAAACCAGTGGCATACTATATAGCGCTGTCCCTGAACTACCGCGACTCAAAACAGATTACAACAATCGGTTCGAGATATTGGAAAACCTCAGGCCAACGATTCAGTACGCAATACTCGGCCTGCAAAAGAACTTTTTGAACCAGCCGCTCATCATGCCGGAAGACGCACAAAAAGCCGTAGTGGTAGCGCAATCTTTACAAAAAAATATGGTCGATGGGTATTTGGCCACCATTATTCAAATCGCCGAAAAAGGCAAAGCCAGCAAAACAACCTTCGACCTACTCAGCAAAGCGATTCACCGTGCGATTACAGGTATCGGCCTGCTCTTTTTCCGCAACTACCAAATCTACGCGCAACCCCCTGCCGGTCTCTGGACGACTCTCAATATACTTTATCAAGTTGCTGACTATTATGGGATCGCCGAAACGCAAGTGGTCGACCCCTCCCTATACAAATTGCGCTCATTATCCATAAACGGAGCTTACACTCGTATTTTAATGCTGGCCTCGGCAAAATCGAACCAGATGAGTCAAGCAGATATAGAGTCCGCTTATAATGCATTCGAAAATTGGTGTTCTGCTGTTACGATTGCTCACGAACTCAGTGACGACCCTGAAAACTTTTTTGCGGTTAACCTATCAAGCAGCCAAGGCCCAATATACAAATCTAAAATACAAAATCGAGATCAGGGCCGCTATATTGAACTGGAGTTCAAACCCCTACTTAGTCTCTTATCCAAGCAGTCTGTAAACGCGGAAGACATTGTTAACACCGGTAACACCGTCAAAGTCCCGAAAGACTTTCCTGAGCCCCTGCTTCGTCATATTTTGGATACCTGGAGCAATGTCGCGCAACGAAAATTTGATCGACGCGTCATCGAATCTACCGCCGAGGTTTGTGTCGGCTTATCCGATTGTCACTACTTCGCCTGTAACGGCCAAGATTTCGATTATTTTTTGCGTAGCTCAGGCACACAAGAAACTCAAAAGATTTCACGTTTTACTCAAGGCTTAACGCCGGCGTCCCATCTAAATGACTACCAAAACAGCTGTATTCCCGTGCACAGGGTACTCATCCAAAACGTCAGTGCCGGCGGCTACTGTATTTTGTGGAATGAAGACATTTCCTCAAAAGTCAGCGCGGGTGAGATCATGGGCGTAAAAGAAATGGGAAAACGAACGTGGAGCGTCGGCGTTATACGCTGGGTACGTCAGCTTAAAAATGCCTCCCAACTGGGCATACAACTGCTCGCGAACAACGCCAAACCCTACGGTATCGCGCAAACCTATGACATGGGTGGCTACTCTGAATATATGAGGGCGCTATTTTTACCACCCACTAAATTCGGTCAGGGAAACCCCACCGTTCTGACCGCCTCGGCCCCATTCCAAGAATTTGATAAAGTAAAAATTGTGGATGGGGAACGTGAATCGACCGCAAAGCTTGATCGCATGGTATTCTCTACCAAAAGCGTACAACAGTTTCGTTTCCGCAGATTAGACAGCAGCTCAACGGAAACGGCGCAACAAACCGATGCGACAGCACACGATAGCCAAGATACAGCCCAAAACAACGACGAACCCGATGGTTTCGACTCATCATGGGACTGATGTTTTCCCATAAGCTGGTCTAAACTATCACTGATGTAACCCAAACAGTGAACAACTTGCTGAGAAAGTAAACACGTAAATAATGTCAACGACGAGCAATAGCGCAACAAGACTTCTTATACTTAATGACTCACGGTCAGAGGCAGAACGCCTCATCAGTATGCTACACAACGCAGGTCGCCCTGTGCGCGCTCAACATATAGAAAGCTCAGAGGCATTAAGTAAACTCTTACAAGAAAAAATCTGGGACCTTATGATTGGTCTCGACACCACAACAAGCGTACCGACATCAGAAGCGCTAAAGCTCATAAAACGCTTTAATAAAGACGTGCCCCTAATTCTGTTGACAGACAGAGAGGGTACGCAACCCGTCGTCGAAGGCATGAAATTAGGCGCAGCGGACGTCGTCACCCTAGATGAAGATCAACATCTACTCTATGTCATCCAGCGCGAACTTCATAACCGAACAGAGCGCGAAAAGCGTCGCTTTTCAGAACGCCGCTTTAATGAAATCTCACGTAGAAACCAGCAACTACTAGACAGCTCGCGAGACGCCATCGCCTTTGTTCAAGATGGCATGTTTCTCTATGCAAACGACTCATTTTCTGAGCTGTTAGCGTATGAATCCCGCGATGATCTTGAGTGTATGCCGGTTATCGACATTGTTAATGAAAAACACCAAGACAGTGTCAAAAAATTTCTTAAAGATTTTATGATCAAAGGCAGTGACGTTGACGCCACTGAGCTTAAATTTACAGCCGTGCTCCACGACGACAGTGATAAACCTTTAAAAATCGAAGTACGGAAATCCAACTACGAAGAAGAGGCCTGTATTCAATTCGTGGTCCGAGCGAAATCCGTAGACAGCGAAGAGCTCGAAGCACAACTAGAAGAAATTAAAAACAAGGATATCGCGAGCGGGTTATTCAACAAAAACTATTTAATCGAAATCCTTGAAAAAACCGTTGATGCGGCCGTTAACAAACAATACAACAGCGCGCTATTTCATATTGGCGTAGACAACTTTTTAGAAACCGTCCAACAAAAGTTAGGGCTATCGTCTGTCGATGCAGTCATTGGCTCCATCGCTGAATATACAAGCTCGTTGGCGAAAAAAGGAGAAACGCTTTGCCGCTTTAGTGAGGACAGCCTTATCCTCATCGTGCCTAAAGCGAGCGCAACGCAAGCATTAGAACGCGCCGAAAAATTCTGCCAAGAATTACGTGATCATATTGTCGATATCGAAGGGTCGACAATACAGTTCAACTACCACATTGGTATTGCGCTTGTCGCAGAAACAACCGCAAACAGTGACATACCTATCGACCATGCCGTAAAAGCACTGGAACTCGTTCGTAACTCAGCAAAACAAGACGGTGCCATTCTGGCAAAGATTTACGAACCTGCAGCAAAAAAACAGACAAAAAAAGATATCGAGTCAATGGTGCAAGAAGCGCTCGACTCAGGAAAATTCAAACTCCTTTTTCAGCCCATTCTCAGCTTACGCGGCTCAAACAAAGAACACTACGAAGTGCTGATGCGCATGGTTGACGATGAGGGCAACGAAATTTCGCCCAATGACTTCCTCTCTACCGCCGCAAAAATAGGTGCGACCACAAAATTGGATCGTTGGGTTATTTTGGAATCCATCAAAATTTTGTCGGAGCATCGTTCAAAAGGTCACAATACTCACCTCATTGTAAACCTCAGCAGAGAATCCATGTTAGATGCAACGCTCCCACCATGGCTGGGGGTCGCATTTAAAGCAGCAAAACTACCTGCAGATTCAGTGATATTCCAATTACAAGAAATTGATATTAATGATCATCTCAATGTAGCAAGTGAATTTACAAAGCAGATCAAAGGAATTGGCTGTGAATGCAGCATCAGTCATTTCGGCTGCGCACTGAACCCATTTAACGCGCTAAAAAATATAGAAACATCCTACGTCAAAGTTGACGGTTCATTTACGCAGGATTTACAAAGTAATTCTGATGAAGAAAATTCATTAAACGAGTTGGTGAGCGAACTTCATCAAAGCGACAAAATCACCGTGGTGCCCTTCGTAGAAAATGCGGGAGTCCTGTCGAAACTATGGCAATCCGGCGTCCACTATATTCAAGGGTATTACCTGCAAGAACCCTCGGACAATATGGATTACGATTTTGATATGGAAAGCTAGAACAGCGTTTCATATTACGTTGATGTAAAACCTTCCCCCGCCCCTAGACAGCCTCCTTATGAGCGGGGGGCTGTTCACATTCACACTCATACTGCAAAAGAAAATAAAATCGCTCGGCAAGCTTGCTGTCCATCGCTGGATTACGCCTGCGCTGGCACGAAAACTGATGCCTCAAACCATGGTAAGTAGCGTCCGATAAAGCACACTCACCAGGGGAGGCAATATGGCGAAGGAAGTCAGCTTGGGTCACAGGCTCGCCTATCAAATGGGGTAACGCTGCGCCTTCATAACTCACAACAAGCACGTCGCCACTGCACAGCGCAGATGTCACAGACTTGCCTACACGACTCTTATGATAAATTTTCCTTAATGCCATCGCCGCGCGCGCCGCTAAAATTTCCGAATTTTCCTGAACTGCGGGATAGCCAAAACATATCGAGCATTCGTCACCACTGATCGCATAAGGGAAACCCCCGTATCGACTCGCAACAGTGCGACAGGTTTCCGCGAACTCGCGAACAGCTTCGATGATTTTGTCCGGTCGGGTAGTTATGGTGAGGTCGATACTGCACGACAAAATCGTCACTCGGCGGCTGTCATGCTCTGTACCACAGGCGTCGACTGAGTGGCTATTTTTAGTTTCAACGCCATCATTTTTCGCGGTATTCGTATGAATATAATCAAACAAACTTTGCGCTTCAGGCGAGGGCTCAACCCCCAACTCATCCCGCAACATCGCGCGACAACTATCAATCTGAGCAAGCGCAACAACGTCCTGCCCACTTTCAAACAATAGGCGGATTAACAATCGTCTAGGAGCTTCCGCCCAACGCTCAATACTTACCAACTTATATGCGGTGTTGAGCGCTTCCGCACCATCGCCTTCTTTTTCGTAGTAACGGCTGAGCTGCTCGACTACAGCAATGGCTTTGTATTTGAGTGACTCAGCAATTGTTTGACGCCACTCGTTAAAATGATCACTGTGTACCGCCTGAAAATGCTCAAGAAAATGCCCTCGGTAAAGCTCTGCCGACTCTTGCATCCACCCCAAGGATTCGACAGTAATCGCTTTACCGTCATTTTGCTGATAAGCACAGATCGCAAATTTGAACGCTTCGCTGTCGCACCAAAAATCTGACAAGGGATTGAACTGAATATCAGTGCGTGTGGCTAAGATATATTGCTCGGGGCTTTCCCTATCACCCAGGGCTAAACGCAAACGAGAGATCGCTTGACGGAGGTTTTGTTTTGCCAGATCTCTAGGATCATCAGGCCAGAGCATTTCGGAAAGTTTTTCCCGAGAATGCTTACGATGCGACTCAATCACCAGAAACGCCAGAAGCGCCCTCGCTTGACTATAGAGCCCATCAACTTTCACATCGTCCAGATAAATCTCATATGGACCATGCAGATATATAGACAATCGCGCCATTTATTATATGTCCGTTCAAATTCCTCGCACAGAATTGTCGGTGCTGTACGTATTGGAAGGACGGTTATTGCACGGATTCACACCTAAGTGACAACAGAATACGCATACCCAATATGTTCATTTGCTACGCAGATGCCTTAAAAGCATCAATGTATAGCTGTACTGCGGATCTCACTATAAAGCACCAGGTTGCCGCCAAAGATTCAGCAACTCACGGCACAAAATGACATCAGGAACATCTAAGTATATTTTTTAACCAAATTAAAAGCAAGAATGGGCAGATTGAACACTTATCTGTTCAACCTGCCTTGACGAAGCGGGTTTTCCTAACGCTTCAACCGAAGGAAAACCCTAACCGAGGTGATAACTAGGGGCAGCTGCCTAGCTCGTAGTGACCCGAAGAGGTCTCAGCAAGCGTTGTGTAGGTATAGGTATTTTTGAGTCCCATATTGTCACCACTGCCCGCTGCACACGCATACCAATAACTGCATGTCGTCGCTCGTCCTGCGCTAACATGACTCCAGTTACTAGCGTAATGCTCGGTACAGTTTCCACCAGGTGGGGGTGTAGGTGTCGGAGTAGGATTACCTGTAGGGGTGGGTGTTGGGTTACCGGTTGAGCCACCCGCAACATGGTCAATCAAGTCTTTTAAGAATGTCATTTGCGAACCTGATTTCACGTGGTACTCACCACCTGCAATCAAATCAGCATAACCCCACCAATCCCAACACTGGTTAGTAGCGCTAAGACTTGTTTGAGGGTAAAGCACGATAATATCGTTTGACTCAGCCCATTGATTGTAGCCTGTATGCATTGCGTATTCGTTTCCAACCTTATTTTTATTTTGAACACAGCCGTGCAGAACTACGTGTAACTTACAGGTATTTCCTGCATCACAAGAATCTGGCACATAAATATAACCATCGTTGTGAAGATAAAACGAGCTGTGGAACGCAGATTGGTCAAAATCTTTCAGGTTACTACTGACAGTGCTTGCGCGTGCATTTAAGCCGCCGTATATATGACTTAAGATTTCTCCTGCGGCATCATAGTTACAATCGTTGATGTACGGATCTCCCTTATAGCCACACGAACTACCGTGATCCTGCGTCGGCATTGCATGCTCGGCGCCAATTGTGTTTCTCACATAGGTGATATTCGAGCTGTTCGTAAAGAACTCATAGAAATCACGTAAACGATCTGAGTCAGTAGTATTCACAACAGAATCGTTTGCCCCAGTAAAGATCCAAACTTTATCGCCATTCATATTGGACGTAGCATCGATTTTACCCTGGGAAGCAAAGGTATTTGCTTTATCTTTAAAGTAGGAACCACTTGGGATGCTTCCGCCTTGCGCCGCGGCCATACAACGACCTGTAGCGTTTCCTTGAGTGCCTTCGGCACAGTAGTAAACACCACCGGCAACCGAACCGACACCCATAAAAGTGTTTGAGTAAGAGACGTGCATCTGCACAGCCATAAAGCCGCCAGACGATAAGCCTGAAATAGAAATTTCACTTGTATCGATATTATAACTTTCTAATGCTGGAGCAGCCGACGTAGACAAAGACGATAGCGCTAGAGTAGCCGTTACCGCGAGTCCGGATAGTTTTTTTATAGCTTTCATTATTATATTCCTCCGGGAATTTATTATTAAACGACTTCCCTTATTTCTGAAGCTAGGGAATTCGTCCGCTTTTAACCGTACCTGGAAATGACTCTCCTTGAGTGAAAACTTTTGCATTAATCCAATCCTATGGCCTCATGCAGAAGTTAACCCACAGTAAACGGTCACCATGAACTCACCGTGAATAGAAAAGAAACAAAACAGGCATTACAAACCCCAACAACCACAGAAAAAAATATAAATACGACCCGTTTATCCGCCCTAAACCGATTGATTTTAGAATAATCGCTATAATCGAAATATAAACCACAAAAAATTTAATAGTTAACATGACAAGCCCGCATTTAAAGCGACATGCCGCATCGCGGCATACATTAGATCAATAGTGCACATTTTTAATTTTTATAATGAAATCACCATATTTGCGCTTGCAGCATAGAAAACGCTATTGAATACGGTGAGACATAACACTCAAATAGATATCACAACAGTGCGCTAGTCGGGAAAAACTCACTAGGACCATCACAAGATATGACGTTTAAGGTGGTTTTGTAAAAAAGAAAACTTAATAGAAAATTAAGTTTATTTATTCTGTTAAGCGTTTTTATTTTAATAAGATATGATGCTAGACAAGAAATCGGCTAATGGTAGTCTGGCAAAAAACTCGCTATCCGATCTCGTTAGACAATAGCCATTCGATAAGGGGCTGCCATTGTTCTTTATCATGGCGTGTTTGACTATTAGGTAAATCAAAAATTGAAAGCCCAACATCCATAACACGAACATAGTTTTGAGTGTCGCGAAGAACCGTAACAATAGGCAGATTTAAACGAGACAAAAATTCTTTTAGCACTTTAAAGTAGCGCGTGTTAGCGCGCACTCGATTCGCAATCAACCCGACTTGAATACCACACTCCAAAACACCGGAGCGATGTAAATCCATAACAAAACGTAAACACGCCTTAATATCATTGGGTGACGACAACACGGGGATTAATACCTTATCGCCCTTGTGTAAAATATTTTGCACATTCTCCAATGTCCACGCCGCCGGCATATCATGAATCACCCAGTCCGCATCTGAAAAATCAATTTCTGCATCAACACGAGCAACAATAGCGCGAATTTCGGCGCGAGTTTTTGGCCGCACGGATAACCAATCGCTGCTACATTTCAATGCGTCATGATCAACGAGCAGAACATTTTTTTTCTGGTTTGCAAAATAGCCCGCCAATTGCGTAGAGATGGTTGTTTTACCACAACCACCCTTTGGATTAGCCACGAACACTTGTTCCATGCTTTACCCTAAAATCCACTATTTTTATTGTAATTAAACAGCCACTAAACCCGATCTTATAAATATGCTCACGAGCTAGTCACATTCTATAGCTGAGCTATTTTTTGAAGGTCATAACACCCGAGAAATCATTCAATGGTGATGATGCGCGCCATCGGCGGCACTATCGGAATCTGGCATTTCTTCAGTATAGCTGGAACTTGGATGATGATTCATATGTTCTGAAGCACTCTCACCGTGAACATGACCGCTGTGCAAAAAAGCAATAAAGAGCGTCCACACACCAAAGACAATGACGCTCAAACCCATGAGAATACGAAGGGATTTTAGTTGAAGATAAGCTTTAAGCTTCTCCCCCGCCACACCGCCCATTACAACTGCAGGCAAGGTGCCACAACCAAACCCCAGCATTACACTGGCCGAGGCCCACGGATCGGCCTGAGACAAAGCCAATGCAAGCGCGGAATACACTAAACCACAGGGCAACCACCCCCACAAAAACCCCAGTGAAAATGCCGCAGGTAACGATTCGACCGGAAGTATCCTATTTCCAATAGGTTGAATCACGGACCACACCCTGGCACCAAGCGTCTCTAATGTCCCAAGCACCTTCCACCAGCCCGCGATATAAAAGCCCATTAATATCAACATCACGCCCGCAAGTACACGTAAAACCGGCATTGATGTGACGTGAGAAAATGCCTCATCAGCACCCAAGCCAATTGCGCCGACAAGCACACCTAGCACCACATAGCTGGTGATTCGCCCAAGATTGTAAGTCAGAATAATGATAAGTCTTCTCATGGATGAAGCGTCTGGTATCGCGAACGACAACGCCGCAACGATTCCACCACACATCCCCAAACAATGCCCTGCCCCCATCAAGCCCACAACGAAAGCGGATAAAAATAATGTGAGAGACATATCCGGCCTTAGCCCCTTTTGACCAGGTCGTCGGCTAACTTATCGACCTTGCCTGCGGATTCACTTGTAGACAACAGGTCTGCATTAGACGGCTTCGTCGGTGCTTTATCGGACTTCGCGTCATCAAAAAGAATACGTTTACCTTCTGTATCCAAATCCTCGAACTGGCCCGACTTTACCGCCCAGATAAATACACGCACCGCAATCGCAACAAGTACGAGAGCAATTGGAATTAAAATAAATAAACTATTCAAAACTAGACAACCCTAATAAGAACTCAACGGCGACTATACCTTCGGGACACTATTGCGAATACTCAGCGCATTTAATACAACAAACAAGGAGCTCAATGACATGCCAATGGCCGCGATATACGGTGGCACCAACCCCGCCGCCGCCAAAGGCAGAATACTGGCATTATAAAGAAAGGCCCACCCCAAGTTTTGCTTAATCTTCGCCCTAACAACAAACGCCAGCTTTCTCGCCCTAGATAAAACGCCTAACTCACCACTTACCAAAACCGCGTCAGCATGCGTCTGTGCTAACCGCGTTGCCGCTCCCATGGCGACGGATAAATCTGCACCCGATAAAACCGGCACATCGTTAATACCATCACCCACCATTAAGACTTGCTTACCTGTTTTTTGTAAAGACTGTATGCGCTGTAGTTTTTGGTCCGGTAGGGCATGCGCCTTATAAGACAAATCATAGGGCGCCGCGAATAACGCAACGTTTTCCTCCCTATCGCCGCTAAGTAATTCAGTATCAATGTCAGCAGCTTTCAAGTCTTCCAATATTTCGCCAACACCAATGCGCGCCTTGTCCGCTAAGCAGATCCACGCCAACGGTTTTCCCTCACATGTCAGCAACTGCCACAGCCCTGGTCCAGGATAATCTATTGAGATCTCACAGGGCTGACCTGGATTTACTTCAAGCGCGAATTCTTTTTGACCAAAACGATAAACATCACCCTCGATTCGTCCTTCTATTCCTAAACCTGAATAAGACTTTATCTCCGAAGCACAAACAGATGTCGCTACGCCTTCAAACGCATGAGCTATCGGGTGCTGACTACTCTTTTCCAATGCTGCAATCATCGATGTGGTTTCATCCTTCGAAATCGAGGATTCGCCAAGTAAAATAATCTCGCTAATGGAAAGTGTGCCTTCGGTTAGCGTCCCTGTTTTATCGAACACCACATGGTTAATATTGGGTAGCTTTTCGATTAGCTGGCTAGAGGTCACCAACAGACCTATTTTTCGCATCGACATTATACCCGCCGTTAACGCTGCTGGTGTCGCCAAAGAAAGCGCACATGGGCACGTCGCCACTAATACCGAAAGTACAATCCATAGCGCTCTTTCCGGTGCGACATAAAACCAAAATACACCCACGGCAATCGCGGAAATTAAAACAAACAACACAAACTTACTCGCCCAGCGATCAGCTAAGGCGACAATTTTGGGCTTATCTAACAGCGCGCGATCGACCATGCGCTCAATCGACGCCAGGTGTGTTTGGTTCCCTACCGCAGTCACCTCAACAATTAAACGTGATTCGCCATTTAATGTTCCCGCGAACACATTTTGTGATTTTATTTTTAATACCGGCTTGGATTCACCAGTCAGCAGCGACTCATCAACGCTACTTTCACCGTCTGCTACAACACCATCACAAGGGATCACGGCACCGGCAGCAACGCTTATGCGGCCCCCTACAGATACACCTTTAATCGGTTGTATTTCAATTTTTTGATCTATTACAACTTCAACCGTTAAGGGCAACAGCTGCCCCACACTTTCTGAAGCAAAGGCACTGCTATGTCGCACCTTCATTTCAAGGAAGCGACCCAACAGTAGGAAAAAAGTAAACATCGAAATAGAATCGAAATACACATCGCCAGTATTGGATACCGTCGCCCATATACTTGCGAAGTAAGCCAAACCAATCGCAAGTGATACCGGCACATCCATTGTTAAGTGCGTTCGTTTGATGCTGCGCCACGCATTTTCAAAAAAGGGCTTTGCACTAAAAAACACGACGGGTGTTGCAACGATAAAACTGACCACGCGAAAAAAACCTTGCCAGTGCGCCTCCATTCCTTGCAGAGCGCCAGCGTGTAATGCAATGGCAAACATACCCACTTGCATCATACCCAGACCAGCAACACCTAAGCGCATCAAGGCCATACGGTTTTCTTTTTTTCTTTGCGACTGAAGATGGGATTCAATAAGAGGGGAAGCGTGAAAACCAATTTCAGTCAAGGCGGAGAACAACTCACTTAGTTTTAACGATGATTTATTCCAGACAATACGACAACGATAATTCGTTGCGTTGACCGCTACCTCTTTTACCTCAGGGAAAGCTTGAAGCCTTTGCTCTATCAACCAGGCGCACGCAGCACAGGAAATACCGGTAATGGATAAGTGTGCCTCACACAAACCATCATCGAGAGACAGCACAAAATCAGCCTGGACATCGTCAAGATCGTAAGCGAGAAAATCACATTGCTCGACCTCTGCTTTAAGATTCTTTGCGTTTCGATAGCGGTAGAAATCTGCCAAACCACCATTCGCGATAGCCAACGCAACTGTCTGACAAGCGATACAACAAAAACGCTGTGATTCGCCATCAATTTCAGTGGTATAGAGATCATCAGTATCCGCGGGCAAGCCGCAGTGGAAACAAGTCGACACTCGTGCAATTACTCGAGGGTAACGCGAGCGCTTTTGGTGAAATCTATTTCACCATGTAATCGCCAAAGTTCTGCGTTCGAAGAAGAAAGGTTTTCATAAGCCGTTAAGCGAAGGTACCAACGCCCGCCAAGCGCTGACGATAAACCCGCACGGAAGCGACGATCGCTAATCTTTTTCAGGTCGAGTGTTTGGTCGCGCTCAGCTTCGGCAGGGTGAGAAATTAGTAGGCTCAACACCTTCGCTTCAGAGTTTTGATTAATATCCAATATTACTTCGCCACTCACCAAATCAAACAGAAGTTCACCATCCAAACCCAGAGACTTAGCATAGGCGTCCGAACTGGTATTCTGAGCTAGCGCCCGCCCTTCTTTGTAGTAATTATCCGACACAACATCATCCGCCTTGATCACCGCAATACTAACGGTAAAGATCGACGCAAAAACGACCAGTATCATCGGAGATAAAACAAACCATAACCACGGTTCTTTGTACCAGGGCTTGTCGCTCTCAACTTCGTTTGTCACTATCATTTCCTCGGCTCGGGCCCCATAAAGTTGGTCTCTTCAACCGAAGTAATCTTATCATCTGATTTCGCTTTTACGATAATACGGATTTGTGTTTTCTCTGTATCCAGGCTCTTTCGAGGCACAGAGATGCGAAGCGGTAAGGACATCACCTCGCCTTCTAGCACCTCAAATGGACGATAGCGCTTAATCACAAAATCATAATCACCTTCGACGGATACGTCGTAGGTATGTGTCTGCCGATCTTTGTTGCTGATTTTAAGGGTATAGACGTTTTGCACATCATCTTGATTAATACGATACAAACGCGCACCGCGATCTCGCAAAACATCCACTTCAATTGGCGAGCGCGTAAATACAACAAAAATAAAAGCGCACACCATCGCAAATACAGCGAAGCAATAACCAAACAAGCGGCCACGAATAAAATTAGTCTTCCCTGTCGCCAGCTCATCCTCAGAGGTAAAGCGGATAAGCCCCCGTGAATACTTCATTTTGTCCATTACGGCATTACATGCGTCCACACACAAACCGCAGTTAATGCATTCGTATTGCATTCCGTCCCGAATATCGATATCTACTGGGCACACCTGCACACACCAAGAACAATCAATACAATCGCCTAAGCCTTTTTCTTTATAATCTTCTTTTGCTTTACGTGGGCCCCGCGCTTCACCCCGTTTCGCATCGTAATGAACGGCAAGCGTGTCTTGGTCGTACATCACCGATTGAAAACGCGCGTAAGGACACATGTATTTACATACTTGTTCACGCATCCAGCCAGCATTGAGATACGTCATACCGGTGAAGAATAACGTCCAAAAGGCCGCCACAGGATGTGCATCAATACGCAACATCCCTACCGCATCACGATACGGTATTAATCCCAACAGCAACTCACGTATCGGTAAAAAATAACCAATAAAAGTGACACCAGTAATAAAACCTATCAGCACCCACACGGAATGTTTAGCCGTTTTCTTTGATACCTTTTCGACATTCCATGGCTGCTTATCCAGTTTTATCTGTTTATTCCTGTCCCCCTCGAAAAAGTGTTCGACGGAAATAAACATTAAGGTCCACACCGTTTGCGGACAGGTAAACCCACAATAAACGCGGCCGAGTAATACCGTTACAGTAAACAATGCAAAGGCGGCGATAATCAGCAGCCACGCCAACAACATAAAATCTTGTGGCCAAAAGGTCAGCCACAACACGTGGAACTGTCGGGCAGGCAGGTCAAATAGCACCGCAGGGCGGTCATCGATAATTAACCACGGCAATAAAATATAGCCCGCGATAAGGGGTAGTCCGGTATAGCGCCGAATGGATTGAAAGAAACCGGAGATTTTTCGGGTGTAAATCTTATTATCTGATTCGTATAGGTTTACGTAGCGAATACTTTCGTGTTCTTTATCACTCTTGTTTTCAGCCACAGACACCTCATTAGATAAACAAAAATGCTGAACTCAGCAAGCCATATAAAAGGTTAACACCCAATCAAGATAAACGGGGTGAGACAAGAAGCTCACCCCAAAAGCATTACTCGTATTCGAATGAAAGAGAGTAAACGTATGCCGTTAACAAATGGATTTTATCTTCACGCAGCAGATCTTTTTGTGCAGGCATTTCGTTAGATAAACCACTGCGAAGTGCGTGCAGAATGCCATCACGCGAACCATCGTATAGCCACACGCTGTCAGTTAAGTTTGGCGCGCCCAATGCGTGCATACCTTTCCCATCTGGACCGTGACAAGCCGTACAATTTTGGTCAAACAGCGCCTTACCCTGTGAGGCTAATTGCGCATCATGATCTTGACCAGAAATTTTCAATACGTGCTCTGCAATTTCGCTAATTTTTTCTTCACCAAGAATCGCGCCCCATGCCGGCATATTACCTGCACGGCCATTGACCAAGGTATTTCTGATGTCGTCGGGTGAACCACCGTACAACCAATCGGAATCTGTTAAATTCGGAATACCAAAGGTCCCGCCGCCGTCCGCACCATGACATACCGCGCAGTTGTTAGCGAATAAACGAATGCCCATTTTTCTTGCGCGATTATCGTGAACCAATTCTTCAACTGACATTTTAGAAAACACATCGTAACTCTGTGCGTACTGCTCTAGCGCTTTTTCCTGATCCGCTTTTAATTCATTGTGCGAGGTCCAACCACTAATACCACCCCACACGCCAGGATACCAAATCAGATAAATTACAGCGTAAATAACCGTACCCATGAACAGCTGATACCACCACTTTGGTAGCGGATTGTCATACTCTTCAATGCCGTCATATACGTGGCCGGTGGTTTCGTTTTCTGGGTCATCGCTATCCTTTACCGCCACTTTGCGATTCGCCATCAGCACCCACAGCACCAGTAGCAGTGATACGGCTGTGAGAATGAATATCCAGAGATTCCAAAATAAACTCATAATCTTATCGCCTTAAAATCTTTATTCGCCTTGTTGGCTTTTTTCTTGTGTGCGGTTTTCCATTTCGTCTGCGAATGGCAAATTCGCCGCATCATTAAATTTTGCTTTTCGTTTTGGCGAAAATGCCCACCAACACACCCCAAAAAATGCAATGGCCACCAATATTGTCGAGATACCTCTTAGCGTATTGATATCCATAATTAGCGCTTATACTTTTTCAATGTGCCCAACTGCTGCAAGTAATCAACTAGGGCGTCCACTTCGCTGACGCCTTCTACCGAGGCTTTTGCGCCGGCAATATCATCATCGGTATAAGGCACACCAACCAATCGAAGCGCTTCCATTTTTTTAGCCGTATATTTACCGTCTAATTTTGCGTCAAACAACCAAGGGAAAGCCGGCATATTTGAATTGGGGACAACATTGCGCGGGTTATACAAGTGGGCTTTGTGCCATTTATCACTGTAACGTGCGCCTACCCGAGCGAGATCTGGCCCAGTCCGTTTTGAGCCCCAAAGGTGTGGGTGGTTATATACTGATTCACCCGCAACCGAATAGTGACCATAGCGCTCTACTTCAGCACGTAGTGGTCTTACCATTTGGGTGTGACATACGTTACAGCCTTCGCGAATATAAATATCACGCCCTTCCAGCTGCAGTCCCGTCAATGGTTTTAATCCAGCGATAGGTTTCGATGTTTCAGAGAGAAAAAACTGCGGAACAATTTCAACCAAGCCACCAAAGCTGATAGCAACGACCACCAACACCAACATGATGCCTATGTTCTTTTCTACTATATCGTGATTTTTCATAATTAATTCTCCCCCTTACGCGGCCTGAGGCTCGCCAGCTTCGGCTTCGTCTTTATCTTCTTCACTTATCGTCCGGTAAGTGTTGTACGCCATCAACAACATACCCACGAGGAAGAATACCCCGCCGAGGAAGCGTACAAAGAACCCGGGATAACTTGCCTCTACAGACTCAACAAAGCTGTAGGTCAAACTACCGTCACGGTTAAATGCTCGCCACATCAAACCCTGAAGAATACCGTTCACCCACATAGATGCGATATAAAGTACCGTTCCAATCGTCGCCAACCAGAAGTGCATGTTAATCAACGACACACTCCACATTTGCTTACGGTTAAACAACACGGGCACCAAGTGATAAACAGCGCCGATGGAAATCATCGCGACCCAACCAAGTGCGCCAGAGTGCACATGACCAATGGTCCAGTCAGTATTATGGGAAAGCGCATTCACTGTTTTAATCGACATCATCGGACCTTCAAAGGTCGACATACCGTAGAAAGACAAGGAAACCACAAGGAAACGCAAAGTCGGATCTGTACGCAACTTATGCCATGCGCCCGACAACGTCATAATCCCGTTGATCATCCCACCCCATGAAGGCGCAAGTAGCACAAGCGACATCACCATGCCTAATGACTGTGCCCAGTCGGGTAACGCAGAATAATGAAGATGGTGAGGACCAGCCCAAATATAAATAGAGACCAAAGCCCAGAAGTGAACAATAGAAAGCTGGTAAGAGAAAACTGGACGACCCGCTTGCTTAGGCACGAAGTAATACATAATCCCCAAGAAGCCCGCGGTTAAGAAGAAGCCCACCGCATTATGACCATACCACCACTGGATCATGGCATCTGCCGCGCCACCGTATGCGGAGTAGGATTTAAAGGCCGATACAGGTACCGCCATGCTATTCACGATATGAAGTACCGCAACCGTGACAATGAAGGCACCAAAAAACCAGTTCGCTACATAAATGTGCGACGTCTTACGCTTGATGATGGTGCCGAAAAAGACAATCGCGTACGCCACCCAGACCAAGGTAATAAGAATATCGATGGGCCATTCAAGCTCAGCGTATTCTTTTGCGCTGGTATAGCCCATAGGCAAAGTAATGGCTGCGGCCAAAATAACGGCTTGCCAGCCCCAAAAGGTAAACCCAATTAACGGGCCACCAAATAGCTTGGCCTGACATGTTCGCTGTACCACGAAGTACGAGGTAGCAAATAAGGCACAACCACCAAACGCGAAGATAACCGCATTCGTATGCAGTGGACGCAAACGGCCAAAATGTGAATACGGCTGTAATAAATCGTTTAGCTCAGGCCAATACAATTGGGCGGCTAACAGAACCCCAACGGCCATGCCAACGATTCCCCAAACAATCGTCATGATTGTAAATTGTCGGACTACGCTGTAATTGTAATCCGGCTGCTCACTGGCGGGTGCCACGTCACTCATAATTAATGTACCTAGTTGAGTTGTCTTTCTTATAGTTTCTGCTCGCTTATCGTTCCTACTCGTGAACACCATTCGGATGGGCATAACCCTCCGGCGATCAGAGTTCGGATGCAGGAATTATAGTTAGCTTTTGTTATATGTTTTTGATTGGCGTCAATCGCGCCGTGGATTTATGTGATTATAGAAGCACACAGACTCGAAACAAGGCCTAGCGAACGACAATTTATCGGTCATACCAATTCCGAGCGAAATCCGCACCACGCCTCAAAAACCCTACAAAACAAGGGGTCTTGAGAAGTGAAAGCGCTTCTCCCGCAAGGAGATTGCGCCATGCAAATCGTCCGCGGCGCTGACCAAAATTCCAAGGTTCGCCAGAATAAGCCCTTACAAAATATAGGGCTGAATTTAGACCTTAAACGTCTTTAAAAAACACGTCCCTTCTGAGCCGCAATACGCATACGCAAGGCGTTCAATTTGATAAAGCCTTCTGCATCTTTTTGATCGTAAGCACCGGCGTCATCTTCAAACGTCGCGACTTTTTCATCAAAGAGACTATCGTCAGAACGACGACCAACAACGGTCACTGAGCCTTTATAAAGCTTCAAGCGCACATCACCATTCACAACCGATTGCGACTCATCGATGGCTTTTTGCAACATTTCACGCTCTGGGCTCCACCAGTATCCGTTGTATACCAATTCTGCATACTTAGGCATGAGGGAGTCTTTCAAATGTGCTACTTCGCGATCTAAGGTAAGAGACTCAATCGCTCGGTGAGCTGGCAACAATATCGTGCCACCTGGCGTTTCATAACAACCGCGAGACTTCATACCTACGTAACGATTCTCGACGATATCTAAACGACCAATACCGTGGGCACCGCCTTTTTTGTTGAGCGTTTCAAGCAACGTCGCTGCAGACATGTCTTCGCCGTTAAGGGCGACCGGATCACCGTTTTTGAAGGAGATCTCAATATATTCTGGCTTGTCCGGAGCTTCTTCAGGTGAAACCGACCAGCGCCACATATCACTTTCAGCTTCAGCCCATGGATCTTCTAAAATGCCGCCTTCATAGGAAATATGCAGTAAGTTTGCATCCATTGAGTACGGAGACTTCTTCTTAGCGTTTGCGTAATCTACGGGAATATCATGCTTCGCACAGTAATCCATCAAGGTTTCACGGGATGTTAGATCCCACTCTCGCCATGGCGCGATCACTTGAATGCCTGGCTTCAGCGCGTATGCACCTAGCTCAAAGCGTACCTGGTCGTTACCTTTACCAGTGGCACCATGAGAAATCGCATCAGCGCCTGTCTCATTGGCTATCTCAATCAAACGCTTAGAGATCAGCGGCCGTGCTATCGAGGTGCCTAGTAAATACTCACCTTCATAGATCGCATTTGCACGGAACATTGGGAATACGAAGTCACGAACGAACTCTTCCCTAAGGTCATCAATGTAAATTTCTTTCACGCCAAGCGCTTCTGCTTTCGCACGTGCAGGCTCAACTTCTTCACCTTGGCCAATATCTGCCGTAAACGTGACCACTTCACAGCCGTAGGTATCTTGCAACCAGCGTACAATTACGGAGGTATCTAACCCGCCGGAATACGCGAGTACGACTTTTTTCACTTCAGCTGACATGGCAATTCCTTAACAAACAATCGAATACTTGAGCACGCTTCAGATCAGGGATATTGAGTATCAGCCATACTATTTAGGGCAGATAACTCAGAAATAACTCAGAGAGCAGTGCGAGGGCTGCGGATTTTAGCGTTTATTAATCGTCTTGAACAGCTGTACAAATGATGATCTTGATCGGCGTGTAATGAATCCCCACCTTGAGACCCGCCCAGCCCATAGACAATTCCCCACCGATCGCTCACGTTGCGGAATCCAGATATTGTGTTATTTCATTGCGAATACAGCCAGAATGGATATTTAAGCTGCTCGAACTTGACTCTCAAGGCTCTAGGGCAGCATACAAGGTGCCTTGCGTAGCTTGTATGCTTGGCCCAAGGCATTACGGGATGGCGATACCAACCTCAAGCGCTTCAAACCAATCCAAAAATCGTGTGACATTCTCTCCTTTAAAAATACGTCCATGCTGTGGCGCCATCATTTCGATATCCAATTCCCTTACTCGCCGTACCCAATCATTTTTTGCTCGGTTAGACGGCATCCAGCGCTGATGAAACTTCTCCATTTTTGGAATGTGCTCATCAAAATCTTTCACATATAGCGGCGCCTCAACATCTTCCAACGCAGCCCCCACATCACCGCTCATTAATAACTTGGCCTCTGGGTCATACACATGAAAATTGCCTGACGCGTGCAGGTAATGCGCCGGAATAAGCTGAAGATTAGCAGTGCCGATCGATAGCTCGCCGCCTTCGTCCGGAATTGAATTATAAGTAATACTGTTCATTCCAAAGTGACGAATAAACCCTTCCCACAACCATGGCGCATGCAATGTACAATTAGGGATCGCTTTATCCCACAAGCCTAAAGACGAAATGATATCGGGATCTTGGTGTGACGCAAACAGATCGGTAATCTGCTCAATCGGCACATGATGTAACACCGCCGTTAACATTGGGGCGAATAACTCAATGCCACCAGGATCCAAAAGAATCGCTCGATTACCGCTTTTAACCATATATTGATTCGTATCGATTACATGCTCGGGCTTTTCCTCATCACGACCAAACATAATCCATTCAGTGTTACGTGTTTCAGCAATCTTTGTCGCTTTCATGACCTTACGCTTTTGCCTCGTCTAATATTTTTTCCGCTTTAAATATTTGATTTTTAATTTCGGTGGACGCTTGCTCTAAATCTTCTGCTATCACTTCTAACGACCGCTGAAAATCACCAGACTGAGATGCCTCGATTTTGGAGGTACTGACGATAATAGCGGACGCTCTAATTTGCCGTTTACTTTCCACAAGCTCACTCGTTAATTGTTCAAGCAGTGCAGTAAATTGCTGGTTAAAATCTCTAATCGTCTTATCTGTCGTATCAATGGCATCTGCAATGGAGGATAAGTGTGGTGCCGTTACTCCTCGCTCCCTTACCCGATTAAAATCTCGCTGCGCAATTTCAGCGCGGACTTTATCCGTCGCAATTCTTGAGATATTTACCGCAATTTGATTAATACGTTCTGAACTTGCAATCGTTGCCTTCGACAGTTCCTCAATGAAATCCGTAATGGCCGTAAACCCCGCTGCCTGCATGCCCGCGCGAACGGTAATGGCTCGAGCATTTTTAGATGTCAATGAAATACGTTTCGCGACCTCCGTCGCGAAATATAAATGCGCGGATATTCGCGCTGATTTCACAAATATCGGCTGTTCATCTGCCATAAAGGGCCTCACCACTTTCGGATATGGTGCTTTGTTCGAGCCGAGGAATAGAGCGCAGCCCAAAGATAAAACCGATAGCCCCGAAGAGCTATGAGCACAGAGTTAAGTATAGACATTAAAACGTGATAAAAACGGCGCGCAGGGGCGTACCAACTAATGAGAAGCATTAATTGGCCTCAAGTAGAAATCTGTTGACTCACATCAAACGAAATCAAGCAGGATGAACCCAGAAAGGACTTCTCTTACTCTTTTATGAGTGAAGGCGCCTTTTCATTATCGACCCGCTTATCGATAACGCCTTTATCGGGCTTTTGATCAGACTGAGATCCAGGATGAGTCAGTTGCTCGGCGCCATTGCTCCACCCTTGTAAACCCAACACAATTTTTTCAAACGTCTTCATGACTTCCTCTGCATTGGGGTAACTTCTATTTAAAACAATATGTAAATCTAATTCTCTCAACACATCAAACTGTGTAATCACCTGTAAACTTTCGCCTTCACTTCGAACGGCGGGGCCATCATAGTCCAACAGATAATCGGCTCTTTTAGCCGCTAACAAAGAAAACGCCGAGCGATGAGACGGCGCCACGACTTTTTCAATATTGTTTTTTTCGTCTTCAAGATATGCACCTAAATCACTGTAGCGATAACCGTGTAACACGATGAGCTTTTTGTTATTCAGCTCCTCGATACTGGTAAGTTTGGCTGTTTCCGGTCGTCGGAAAACCCCCAATTGAATTCGATGCGCAGGTAGCTGACTGCTAATACAGCAGTCATCGATCGAGGGGGTTTTCACTATCACGCTAAAATTTGCTGTGCCATTTTTAAGATTACGAAGCATACGCGTCACCGGTGTGCGCACAACCCGCATCGGTATCCCCGCTTCAGCAGCCAGTGTTTTGGCAAGGTGTAAAATAGGCGTAAGGACATCGGCACGCTGGCCTGGCTCTATCTCAAAAGTCTTATCTTCCTGGTAGGCATATACCAGTTCTTCTAGAGCGACTTGAGCATCAGCAACTGGGAAATAGAAGAACGCACACCCATAAATCACAAAAATGCAACCCAGGGCAACTCTGTGACAAAGATAGCGTCGAAAAATAGCAGGCACAGTCAAATGAAATACCATCACAATGAAGTGGCTTAATGAGCCGCTTTCACAATTGGTTTGTTAAGATGATCAAAAACCAGCCGAAAACAACCAGCACATCACTTAACAGTATAGCAGCAGCACAGAGAAAAACGCGCCACAAGCACTACGATATTCTTTCTGGATAAAGTCAAACCGAGAGTATTAAGGTAGTTAGCGGGAATAGAAAAGAGAGAGAGAAGCGACCACCCTCCCACTCAATAAAGCCGGAGGGGGTTTTATGGGAAACGTTAGAATCTAAAACCAGCAGAAATAGACATATTCTTCACTTCATGATCCACAGATACATCAAATAAAGAGGCGTCCATACTACTAACAGTATACTCGGCACCGATCATTGCAGATTCACCAATTTTATAGCTCACGCCAACACCGTAGTAGAGGTCCGTACCGCTATCGTCGGCCTTAGCCACCAATCCTTCACCAAAAAACGAATCATAATATTCATAATCCAAGCTCCAGCTCGCCAATCCAATTCGACCGTCAATTGAAAACCCGCTCTCAAATGGGATACTTGCCTTCGCACCAAGATTAACAGCAGTTGACTTCATAACCTCATCAATATTGTCGCCAAAAGAATCGACGTAAGAATCTTTGGCTTCTCCGTAATTAAAATAGGCTAACTCAAATGAGATGTAATCGTTAAGACTAAAGGCCCCTCGAAGACCAATAGAAGTATCAGACTCCGATACGGACGGAAAGCCGCTGACCTCCAAAGTTTGCTTTGCGCTGCCTAAAATGAGCTCACCAGACATATTGCTTTCTGATACTGCAGGCAAAGCTGATAAAGACAAAACAGCTCCTAAAATATATTTTTTCATTCCTATGATCCCTTTATAAAATATTCATGTTTTCGCCTCCAGCGACGACCCGTCGCCGAGCGCAGGCATACTAAGGTTTTTCAATCCTAGGTGTCAAGATGAGTAGATATAGGCAAAACAAGCAAGCCGGCGGCAACCCAAATAGCCTGAAATGGAAGGTTCAACTACTTCATCATTCATCTTCACTCTTACCTTAAGGCTCTTCAATATAGTAAATCGGACCTGAACGATGAGACGTTATCGTACTTGAATACCAAACCTCACTCCAACCTAAATAGAACGTGATTAGGAGTTAGTGGTATCCTAGCACCACGATAAGTTGCACCTAATTTAGCTCGCATGAGATGTAAAACTAACAGAGAATCAATATGCCAGACGAGAGTCAAAATCCGCCCCGCCACCCTGCTTTGGACTACCACGAATTCCCCAAGCCCGGAAAACTCGAAATCCGTGCGACCAAACCACTTGCTAACGGCCAAGATTTGGCAAGGGCATACTCCCCAGGCGTGGCCGAAGCCTGCCAAGAAATCGTCACTTCGCCATCTGCAGCTTCAAAATATACGGCGCGCGGCAATTTAGTGGCGGTTGTCAGTAACGGCTCCGCCGTGCTTGGCCTAGGTAATATCGGCCCATTGGCCTCCAAACCTGTCATGGAAGGAAAAGCGGTTCTCTTTAAAAAGTTTGCCAACATTGACTGCTTCGATATTGAAGTCAATGAAACCGACCCAGAAAAACTCGCAGACATCGTCACCTCGTTGGAGCCGACTTTCGGCGCAATCAATTTAGAAGATATTAAAGCGCCAGATTGTTTTATCGTTGAAAAACTCTGCCGCGAACGTATGAATATTCCCGTCTTCCACGACGATCAACACGGTACCGCCATTGTCGTTGGTGCAGCAGCTACAAACGCACTGCATGTCGCGGGTAAGAAGTTTGAAGATATAAAAGTCGTTTCCACTGGCGGCGGCGCAGCAGGTATCGCTTGCTTAAACATGCTCGTAAAACTTGGCGTCAAACGCGAAAACATTTGGCTATGCGATATAGAAGGTCTTGTATACGAAGGCCGCACCTCTCAAATGACCGAACAAAAAGCGGCGTTTTCACAAAAGAGTGATCTGCGCACACTGGACCAAGTGATTGATAACGCCGATCTCTTCCTTGGGCTTTCTGGCCCAGGTGTTTTAAAACCTGAGATGGTAAAAAAGATGTCCAAGCAACCCATTGTGTTTGCCTTGGCCAACCCGACACCGGAAATCATGCCCGATCAAGTGCGTGAAGCCTGCCCCGATGCCATTATTGCCACAGGGCGCTCCGACTTCCCAAACCAAGTCAATAACGTTCTCTGTTTCCCTTTTATTTTTCGTGGCGCACTTGACGTTGGCGCAACCGAAATTAACGATGCAATGGAAGTGGGTTGCGTAGAAGGCATCGCGGCATTAGCACGTGCATCAACGAGTGCGGAAGCCGCAGCCGCCTACAAAGGCGAAAACCTAAAATTTGGTGTTGATTACCTCATTCCGAAACCTTTCGACCCTCGTCTACTGGCCACCGTTGCAGGTGCAGTGGCAAAAGCAGGCATGGAAACAGGCGTCGCCACAAAACCGATAAACGATTTAGAAGCCTATAAAGAAACGCTAAACCGTTCAGTATTTAAATCCGCATTAATTATGCGTCCAGTATTCGAAGCTGCACGCAGCGCTGAACGGCGTGTTATTTTTGCCGAAGGTGAAAACGAACGCGTGTTACGTGCCGCCCAAGAAATTAAAGAAGAAATGCACCGTAAACCAATTTTAATCGGTCGACCTGAAGTTGTAGAAAGTCGCTGCGAACGTTTTGGTTTAGATATTAAAATCGATCGCGATTTTGATTTGATTAATCCCGAGAACGATAAACGATTTAGAGATTATTGGAGTAGCTATCACGAGCTCATGCAACGCCGTGGTGTAACGCCAGATCTTGCGAAAGCCATCATGCGCACCAATACAACCGCCATTGCGGCTATTGCTGTTCAACGTGGTGATGCCGACAGTATGATTTGCGGTACCTTTGGTCAATTCCTCTGGCATCTAAACTATATTGAACAAATTCTTGGTTCGAATGAATTACACCCGCAGGGATCACTGTCATTAATGCTGATCGAAAGCGGCCCGCTATTTATTGCTGATTCACATGTTTATTCAGAACCAACTCCCGATCAAATTGCCAGTATTGCCATTGGCGCAGCTAGACACGTGCGTCGCTTCGGCCTGACACCACGTATCGCATTTTGCTCACAATCACAATTCGGCAACATGCAATCCAACTCTGGGCGCACCATGCGCGAGGCAATTGGCCTTTTAGACGCAGAACCCCGTAACTTCTGTTATGAAGGTGAAATGACGCTAGATCTTGCCCTCGATCCTAAACTGCGCAGCCGTATTTACCCTAATGCACGTTTCAGTGAACCGGCAAATGTGCTCATCTTTGCCAATGCCGACGCCGCAAATGCCACACGAAATATTTTGAAAATGGCAGCAAGCGGCCTCGAAGTCGGCCCAATACTAATGGGCATGGGTAACAAAGCACATATTGTCACGCCATCTATCACTGCGCGCGGCTTATTAAATATCGCAGCGCTTGCGGCAACACCAGTAGATAACTACGGGAGAAACTAAAAAGAGATAAGAAAGCGGCTAAAAAGAAAAACCGGTACTCGCTCAAATTAAAATTAAGCGAGTATCTTTATTTTAAACGATTTACTGCGATGATCTTCGCATCAAAATTTGTGGCTTTTTAAACCCGCCCGTCGACAAGGCAATCCCCACCAAAATTAACACTCCGCCAAACATCATCGAAATAGAAATCATCTCACCTAAAAAGATATATCCCCACAACACCCCAAACAAAGGAATAAGGTAAGTCACAGCGATCGACTTTGTTACACCAAAGGTTTGTATTAAACGGAGATACAAAACAAGCGCTATAGCCGTGGACAAAACCGCCAACCCCAAGGCACTGCTCCATGCGCCAATACTCGGCGCCTCTGAAGGCCAAAAATACAGTGCGAACGGCAACAGTACAATCGAAGAACCCAACTGACATCCCGTGGCAACGACCAAAGGCGTCATGTGAGAAAGTCGCAATTTCACATAGGCGCTAGAAGCTGCATATAGAAAAGCTGCCAGCAAAACAGCACCAACAGGTAAGAAATCCGCAACTCCGTCCAACCCCTGTTCACCAGAAGATAAAATATATACACCACCAAAGCCAATGACCAGCCCCAGCACGCCTACCTTAGTCAATCTTTCATGTAAGCAAAAAAATGCCACCAAAGCACCGAAGAATGGCGTCACCGCATTTAATATGGACATCGATCCTGCCGACAAGTGGAGGGAGGTAAACGCAAACAAGCTAAATGGCACTGCAGTGCTAAAAGCACCAAGCAATAGAAAAAGCAGCCAATTCTTCCCAAGCAAGTTAACTTGGCGTGTCGAAATAACAAAGGGGATCAAGGCTAAAAACGCACAGCCAGTGCGCACGAAAATAATCGGGAAAACCCCAAACTCATGGCTGCTTATGCGTAAGAATAAAAATGAAGTGCCCCACAACGCCGCCAGGATCAACAATTGGAGAAACAGCTTCATACAGCTCTACATCCATATTAAAAATATCTATATTTTGGATCATACAACAATTGGCAAATTATATTCACCTTACATTGACCACAGGTTATGATTGCGCCAAAGGGGAACACAAACTGATCTAATCGTATCAATTGACAAAGCATCAAGGACTAAAATGATTAATACAGCAAAGGAATTCTTTCAGATATACAACGAAACATTTGATAGTGGTGATATGGAAGCTTTTTCAAAGCTCTTTAATGAGCCATTCTTAAGTGTTCGACCAGACGGGTCGGTGGAGAGTATGACGACCAACAACCTGGCGAAAGACTTTTTCACGAAGGTTTTAGCTCTTTGGAAAAATGAAGGGTACAAGTATTTTGCCACGAAGGATTACGATGTCACCCCTATCGGCAATAAAAGTATGCTTGTAACGCTTACCTGGGAATTACTTGATAAAAACCGAGCGCTTATTCGCGAGTGGCGGCAGTCCTACAATTTACTAGATCGTAATGGAGAGTGGAAAGTGATCACATCTACGTTTCATGATGCGTAACTCCCTACAAAACGCCCTTGCGGATGAACACTACTAGAAAACATGAAAAATCATATAGGAAATATTTTATGGATCAGGACAAGTATATGGGCATACGCCAATTGCCTTCAGGGTTTAGGACACAAGTCTGCATAAAAAATTGCTATCTAAACGATTGGAGAAGTACAGAATGTCGAACGAAGGAATAGAAGGGGAATAAGCTCCTAACAAAAAAATAAAAAACGCAGAAACAAAGCCTAAGGCCTCGTTACTGCATTTTTTCAAAAGGCCCACAGAAAAGTGAGCCGATTTAAACCCAACAACTAATTCGTTGCGTGATCATGCACCATTCGGTATTGATAATAAGCCGTTCGACTCTTCAAACCAAGATGACCATACGGCACGCTACTAAATTTCTTTTGGCCGGTTTGACCAGGAATTTGACAGGTGTTTTTAAACCAAACAATACAGCCACCACCAACAACTTGATCGACAGTAGACCAGATAGAATAACGGTAACTACCTTCATAACGCGAACTGCTGTTTAGTTCTTCCAAGAAATCAGAAACACCGTATACACGCCACCAAAGCATATAACCTGGGTAGAATCCATTAGTTGAACCACAACCTGGTGTTGTAGGCCCCGTCAGATAACAACTCGCTAAACCTCTATTACCTCCAGCGATGCCAACAAAAGTATCGACACTGTTCTTAAGACTAGGCCCAAGATAATATGAGCCGCCGGCTAGCATATCACTGGCCCAGCCACCCTTGATCGCTTTACGAGCCAATGTAACGCCCATGCTGTGACCAATAATATCGACCTTATCTGCACCGGTATAATCTTTAACGGCTTCAACTAAACTGCGTATGCGAGTTAAATACTCTTTCGAATGGTAATTAAACGCCGCAGTTAATGCTGAACCACTGCCGTAAGTTGTGCAATACAGTTCAGATGAGCGGTAGCCTCTTGATTCAAAGTATTCGACAGAGTCTTCCCAACCACCGATTAATCCGTCCAGGCAACGATCACCATTACCATGAACGAAAATCACTGGCTGCTTGGACGCGCAATCTGAGCTCGACACTTTACCGCCAAAACTGCCACCATCAAGATCGTCACGTGTTAAGCCGTAGCGATCATAACCATAAGCATCGAGCCAGTTTTGAAAATCGGAAGTGAAACCAGGCGCAACCGTATTACCCTGGGTAGAGGAACAATTAGCCGCAAACGCATTTGCGCCGGCTAACATGAAAATCAACAGTAACGTTATCTTGCTACCTTGCTGAAGGAGTACATTCATGGGGATTTCTCTTATTATTAATTATTAGGTGTCTTACATATGGATATATGGAGCGCCGTAGCCAGTTAAATTCACAACCAAACCTTATCAGCTGGGTCAATTTAAAAAGGTCAAGACTCAACATCCATTTCAACAGTATGGCGACTTCAAAAATTTCGTATATGACATTAACGTGCAAGCAAACAGGACAGTTTCGCTCTTATAACGAGGCTGTGAGCGCCATCACACTCGCATGGCACCCTTCCTGCTTCAGCTAAGGTCGCTAGAATAAGCCTCTAATACTGCGGTTTTTTCGCGGGTTTTGCTAAAGAACAACTGAAAACTATCAGAAGGAATCGCTATACTATGCAGCGCCTATAGGGCATACAATGCCGCCGTGCAAGGTACCAAGCAGTCCAGCGGTATAATCTCAGGAGATAATGTTGAGTAACCAGAACGACGATATCGCGCAGAACCTATGCCCGATATGCAATAACGACAATGCCTGCGGGAATCCATCCTGCGATGGTGACACAACGGCATGCTGGTGTAAGCGTACAGACATCACTTTCCCAGAAGGCTTATTACAACAAGTACCCAAAGCGAGCCAGGGAAAAGTGTGTATTTGCCAGTCTTGCGCGCTCACATATAATGCGGAATAAAATCTTTAGTGGAATCCTGGTTTTTTATTTTGCTAGGAAAGTACCCTCCTCCCTCGCTTATAAACACCCAAAATATCAGAGAGCTCTAGCATCGTGACCCCAAGGAAAATTCACAAGATTATAGGGCTCGTGCTGCTCATTCCGTTTCTTGGCTGGATATTTACCGGTATCATTTTTTTGACCAAACCAGGCTACAAGCAAGCGTATGAACTCATCCAAATCAAGAAATACCCATTGGATGCTGAATATTCAATACAACCAGAAAAAGATTGGCGTGAATATCGTGTATTTAAGACCGTTCTTGGCTATCACTTGCTTATTAATACTGATGGGAGTTGGCGTCAACTCGACCCACTCACACAAACAGAAAAGGCAAAGCCCAAGCAATCAGATATCGTAAAGCTTTTACAAGACGCGGTATCAGTTAATCCTCAAAGATACGGAGCGGTAAAAAGCTTAGAAAACGGTGACTACCGCACCAGCACCAACGTCGACCTGACATTCAATTGGGACGCGATGACTATTAGCCAGCGCGGCAAAGACACAAAATTCATTGGGCTCATGTACAAAATACATTACTTAGCATGGCTTGGTAACAAACCCGCAAATATACTGCTTGCTATTCTTGGGCTCTTGCTACTTTCGGTATTGGTCTATTATGGGATACTACTTTCCTTTACAAACAACCGCAGCCAACCAGAGTCATCTCATGAATCTTCTTGATGATGAACATATTGAGTTTTATGACCAGGAATTTAATGAGTTATCCAATACGGATAACTCATTATCTGGAAAAACGTTTGATGGCTGTCGATTTGATACCTGTGACTTCTCCGAGTCAACACTAAAGGGATGTACGTTTATGGATTGCGCTTTCACCAACTGTAATCTCGCCCTATTAAAAGTCGAAAATACCAAGTTTTCGAGTACAGAATTTACAAACTGTAAGATGCGTGGCATCGACTGGACCAAAGCCTATTGGCGTGACTTATCCCTAGATACACCTTTTTCATTTAAAAGCTGCTTGATCAGCTCGTCAACCTTTCACAGCTTAAATATCGCTAAAGCTAAATTCGTCGAATGCAAAGCCCATGATGTCGATTTTCGAGAAGCCAATCTCCGTGGCGTGAACTTTTCCGATACCGATTTAACAAACAGCTTATTCAACAATACAAATCTTGATAAAGCCAATTTTTACGGTGCTAAAAACTACACCATAGACATCACCCAAAACACCGTCAAAGGCGCGTCTTTTTGTCGTTATGAGGCCGTCAGCTTACTCCAGTCTCTCGGTATAGAACTAAGAAATTAAGAAACTACGCCCCACTAAATATCTCATGCTATCACCATAAATAATTTACGAAGAACCGGCATTCCCCAAAAATATTAGTGCACAATATAATTCGCTTCCGAATCCCAATCAGCATCACATAAAGCTACGCCAACCTGACATAGCTCCATATCACGCAACCACTGGCGCCGCGCTGCATGGCCATTATCATGGGGATAAAAATTATGACTATGAATACCATGCCCGACAATATTTCCATCACAATTTAGCCCGAAAATATTACAGCCAGTTGCATCCACCTCCGTATATACATAACCATGCCGATACGTATTATTTTCAAGCGCAGTAATGTGTGCTTGCTTCGCGGCGCGAGGATGAACCCCAGAAAGAGATGCATTATATTGGGAGAGCCGTGCAACCTCTGCCAAGGCGCGACTCGCGTGCGTTGGCACCATTTGATCCTGCCCTCCCGCTGCATTGAGCATCCCCAAAGGCCGAGCCTCAACAGATAAACCCGCCCCCAATAAGGGCTGGGAAAAATACTCCGCATAATTAATCACATCCATATAGTCAAAACGCAATTGCTGAATTTCATTCATTCGAACAGCTCTATACGGGTCAGAAAATTCGTTCGTATGTAAAATAGAATCAAAATTAAGGGTATTGGCTTGATAATTCCAAACATGTGCGGCCTTGCCACCACCCACCTGAAAATAAGCACCTTTAATACCAGGTCCTATCGCACCATACACCCCAGCGTAGGCCGTACCTAAAGACGTGGTCACTAAAGATAAACGCTCAATATCAATCACCGGTGAATTGTATAGAGGGCTTTGGGTCTCATGCATATTCGAAACACTTAGTTCAAGCGAGCGAATTAACCCCGCCAAATTTAATACCGTCTGCATTGCAAAGGTATCGACCGAACCCACCAAGTCACTCCTATCTCCCTGACCAGGCAAATCAAAAGCCAGTGTCGCAATGCCCTGTTGTGCATTGTACTGTGCTGTTTTAGTCAAATAGGCACTTTCACGCGAACCGCCAACACCGTGAACATATATCACCGTCGCAACCGATGTGCCGTACGAGGCCGTAATATCTGGCAACCACAATTTAACCTCAACATCTTCCCAAAAAGGAATTTCGTTAGCTTCAACAACATCTTTGGGTAAACGAATATCTCCCGTTACAGTAAGATAGTTAGGAAGCGCTATACGCGCACCTGCTACCCGAGACATATTCGGGTACTGCTCTGGATTCGCCAACCATTGCGCGTCATCTGAAAATTCAAGACGCGGCAGGTTACTCAACTCCGATACGGCCTGTATCGCTTGCGCCATAGGGGAAACAATTTCCGCCTGATTCCTCACCGTAAATACCGTCATATCAAGAATATCGTCCGTATCAAAACCCGCATCATTCAGAAATACATCAGCTTTACCATATAAGGATGAAAGCGTTTCATTTCTATCAGAAACTGCATCTTGGTATTGGGCCGATCGAACGATATTACCCACATCCCAAAAAGGCCAAAATTGTAAAACCTTTACGTCTTCGTTAATTTTTTCTGTAAAAAATACAACGTACTCATGCTCGGATTCCCACTTACTTCTAGGTTCAACACGTATAATCTGGCGATCCATATGTGTTGCAGAAGGGCGCGATTTTTCGTAAAAATAGTCGAGCGACACCGTAACAGGAACTTGATGTCCAGAAGTTAGATCATATGCAAAGACGGAACTTTGTGCTGTTTGTGGCAAACGACTGTAATGATGTTCGGACAAGCCCCTTACCGAAAAAATCACGGCATTGGCCGGAGAAAACCCACTGACATTATTACTTATTGCCTCTGGTGTTAAATGATGTTTAAGCGGTACTATTGCTTGCTGAAAAAGATCCCCTTCAAATTGAACGGGCCACCACCATAATGCGCCTGCCTCAACGCCATTGATGGCATCATCAGAAGCCAAAGTATTACATAAGTTTAAACGTAGCCCTGTGGGAGAAGCTTCGTCGTAAACACTATAGACATTACTCGGGTACGGAAAGTCTCCCACTGGATATTCGACTGGCTCACATGAAAAGGCATCAAGGGCGTACAGACTTAATGTGATGAATGATAAAAAAAAACAAGCAAAGCGTTTAAACCCATATCCAATACAACTTAAGCAATGCATAAACCCTTTCTCCCACCTCGTTATTTATTCTTGTATATAGACGTGGGGATACGAATTTCGATAATACAAACCCAAAAAAAGTGCTTACCACTTAGAAAAGTGATAACCAGATCCCAAATATAAGAAATTCTACAGGTAGAATAAGCGATGGGCACCAGTGGACTGCAATCACTTGAATTTTAGTTGACATTTTTGGCAAAACTAATAATTCGCCATGCATCCCTCTATTTCAAAAACACACTGAAATGATACCTGTAAATCTTACAATTTATGTGTTTTTCGATACTCCTCGATTTTATCAATGTATGCATCCTGCGGTTTCCAGCGCTTCCAAATAAATGTATGTTGATGAACCAATTCGTGTTTGTCGATGTACACATTACGAGTACCTTGTAGCTTTTCTATTGTGTCGTTGCGATGCTTTTCTTCTGCCGATGGCGGATCTTCATCTGACCATTGCGCTAAATAGGGTTTTAACTCTGAGGGGATGAAGAAGTTATATGTGTGCGCCATATAAAAAACGGAGCGTGCGATTTCTCCACGAATTTCAGGTCGCACTTCGATGATTGGAATGGCTCGCTTACGTTTTATAGAACAATCCGGCCAATAAGCGCTCTCAGTGTCGACTTCGCCCCAGATACGATCACCTCTAATTTTTCGTGCGCGAGATAATACAGGCCACAGATTGTGTAAATCTCCCTGTGCGTGGTCAAAGATTTCTGATTCAGTTTTGCAAAACTTGGCGCGTTTGCAACCTAAAGACTCGACGATCCAGTGAGTGTCATAGACAAGTTCTAACGTGATTTGTTCACCTGTCGTTGTGGTGCGCGGCTCTTCGAAATTATGACTACAGTAAAACGATTCACCTGACTGGTAGAGTGATTGCCAGAAAATCAAATCGGCTTCACGCAAATTCGCTATTTTATCTTGCGCGGAAGCGTTGTACATAAACAAGCAAAGTAGAGCTGTGATTATTAATTTCACTTTAATACCTAAACGATTTTATTTTGGCGATTTCATCGCGATGTTACTCATAAAATTCTAGTTCAAAAAAAGGGCCGCACATGCGGCCCTTTCAATACCTTTAACGTTATTAAAGGTTAGTCTTGGTATTCAACCGTCAATACCGCGTCTACACCATCTTCGATAAAAATATATCGAGTGCTAGATTGATGGCTTTCAAACTTCAAGCGGAGTTGCGTGTCGCCTGTTAAGTTGATTTCCGCCAATCCAGAAGCGTTAAAGTCCGTTGAATTGGTTGTACCAGTAGTCCACTTATTGACTTGAGCTACGTCAGTCGCGTCTGCTGTAGCGTCCCAGTCAGCTGATTCAACTGTACAGCTACCATTAAAGCAACCATCTTTGATGTCAATGATCAGGCGGTTACCTGATGGACTGGCCCATGGGTCACCAGAGTAGCTATTCAAATCAATGGTCAAATAGGCTTTGGTTACCGTTGCAGTATCTGAGATACTGCTGGTATCAAAACTTAAGATCGCATGATTTTTCTTGGTATCAGCACCACGGCCTATACCTAAGGTCGCAGAGAATCCAACTGCTTTGCCGGTGCCACCGCTGTAGGCTTTGACATAACCATCTTCAGAATCGGTACTATCGAAGGTGTCAGTTGTGATCGTTGGTGAGCCACCACCACCTGAAACATTGTCTACCTCGACTGAAGTGTCGTCATCGCTGCCAATGTTACCCACATCATCATAAGCTTTCGCCATTAAGTCGAAATCACCGTCTTCAACTTTAGTGGTATCCCAGTTCATGCTGTATGGCGACGTTTCATCTGCACCAATCAAGCTACCGTTTGCATAAAACTCAACTTTTGCAACGCTGTTGTTGTCGGAAGCAGTTGCCGTAATGGTAACGGTGCCGTCAACTGTGCTGCTGTTTGTTGGCGCAGTGATATTGACAGTAGGTGCAGTTACGTCAGAGTCAGCTGCCGCGCCGCTGATAACAATGTCGTCAATCCAAGCCGTGGCTGATGTCAAACAGTCATTCGGCGTGTACACCTCAAACTTCAAGGTAACAGTAGAGTTGGCGTAGCTGGAAAGGTCAATTGAGTCTTTCGTCCAACTTGTTTCTGTGTAGTCGTCCGATTCAACCGTTTCAACCGCGGTAGTATCGATTAACACTCGGAAGCGCGCCTTATAGTAACTGGTGCCACTCAAATCCAATTGGCGGTAGTAAACCAACTCGGGATTATCGCCAAGATCTACTGATCGAGACATCGTCAAGGTTTCAGCAACGCAAAGGGAATAGCCAGTCGTATCGCCTTTGACTGAGCTTGAACCTACGGTATCAGCATTATTTTTACTCGAGTCTTCAGCCCAGCTTCCAGCCGTCCATCCTGTATTGTCTGCGTTTAGACTGTCACTATCGGTGTTACTATCCGTGAATGTTTCTCGCAATGCTTCTTCATCTTCTTCGATAGTGACGCTAACGCCAGAAGAAACAGTAGAGTTATCAGCGGCATCGTAAGCTTTGGCTTTCAAGGTATAGGTACCATCAGACAGTGAGTTCGCATTCCAATCTAAAATCCATGGACCTGCTTGAACCGATTGCATGCCAGCACCAATCAATGTGTCGCTGCCACCACTGTTGTAGTAGAACTCTACTTTAACAACGCCCACGTCATCATCAGCGGTTGCGGCTAAGCGAATCATTCCTGCGATTGTACTGCTCGCTTCTGGGAACGTTACGCTAACAACAGGATCCGTTTCGTCAACAATACCCGATTCAACAGTCACCGTAATAGGTTCTGAATAGGCAAAGTTGTCCGATGAATCGTACGCTTTTGCTGTGAGTGTATGATCGCCATTGGCTTCGCTGCCCGCAGACCACGTCACAGAGTAGGTGCTTGTTGAGTCAACGGCAATTAAGCGACCATCTACAAAAAATTCAACGCGGTCCACTGCGACATTGTCGGAAGCTGAAGCTGTGAAAGTAACATTTCCACTTACCGTGCTACTGTCTGATGGTGCTGTAATGCTAACAGTTGGAGGTGTTGCGTCTTCACCGCCACCACCGGACCCACTATTATCAATACCCCAGTACTTACCAACATAGTAGGAAGAACAGATGTTCTTATCGATGAAGTATTCCTCTGTGCTTCCGCACTGATCATCACCCGTACCAGGGTCAACCGCCGTACCATGATCCATCCCGTCAATCATATACAGCTCAACGATCGCGTCTCCGTTGCTGTCTTGCCACACTTTATGCACATGACCTTTGATTGTGTCTTGTATATCTACCGTAGTATCAAGGCCATGAGCATTGAGCCACTGACGAACTGTGTCATCGGCATTTTTGGGTGTGACTACACTGTCGGCCGTACCTTGCCATACAGAGATCGTAGGAAGGTCATCACACGGCGTGGTTGTACAGGCGTCGTCAACGTAATCGCCCAGCGTGGAGTTGGATTCGTTGGTTCCTGAGTTCATACAATTCAGCCCAGCGAATACACCGCCGCCACCACATTTGTAAGGCAAGCCTGCCATTGGCGCCGCACCGGCAAATACATCAGGATATGCCGCTGCCATTACATTGGTCATTGCACCACCTGAAGACAAGCCAGTCACGAAGATTTTATCTTCATCAATATTGTAAGTACTAATCATGTCTTGAACCATGTTGTACAACGATAATGCTTCACCGCCGCCACGAGCCAAATCGCCGGATTCAAAGAAATTCCAACAAGAATTTTGGTTATTGCTCGAGTTTGTTTCGGGTGAAATGACATAGAATTTCCAATCGTCCGCGAGCTCATCCCAACCGGCAGTAGAACCATAATCACGGTCTTGAAGACAACCGTGAATCGCAAGTACCAGCGGTCGATCACTGGTACCCATATCATCCGGTACATATTTCCACATGGAAACATTACCCGGGTTTGAGCCAAAGCTCGTGTCCTGTGACCAGGTTCCCGCGTGAAGTTGTATACTGGCTAATCCAAGTGCTACCAATGTTAAAAGTGCAAAAATTATTCTCCGACTCGCGCGAGCCGCGTGTTTTTTAAAATGCATTATGAAGTCTCCACTGTTGTATCGTATATTCCACAAATATTTTAAAAGCGGAACGATTGCGCTTGCGCTTTAACAAAATGTCACTTGAGTATCGTATTTTTTGCTTGCGCTTCAACAAAGTGTCGATCGAATATTGTCTTGTGCGCTTGCGAGAAAAAGTGTCGCTTGAATATTTTATTTTGCGCTTGCGTTAAAAAAGTGTAGCTTAGGTTTTCAACAGCGCGACTAACAATAGAGCCAAAGTTATTTATGTTCTATCAACGGAGCAACGTTATTCGATATTGAGGGTGATCTAGCCGTCTTACGATAATTTTGATGTCATCATTAACAATAACAAGATAAGGAAACATGGATAATAGTGCAAAAAATCATATTAAAAATTAGACCTGAAAGATGATTCAACAAACAGCATCAAAAATATAATTATCTTTTCTTCCTGGCAAAAATAACTCCCTTAAAAACTATTTAAAAAAAAGAAATAACGAAGGCACCCCTATTTCCCACTAAAACCTCACGTACAACTTCACTATTTTTAAGCGTATAAAAATTTAGTCATCACGATAGATAAAGTTCGCCTTACGCGTATTCAGGCCTTATGCACATCAAGATTTTGGCTGTATTGAAAAAGACTTAACCTGACAGAACTAAAAATTGGTCTCGATATGGTCTGACCATTTCGCCACACATAACATTCAGAAATGATGGCGCCAAAACTTTTTATGTGGCGCCCTATAAAGCACCACATTACTGCTCGAGCTCAAGATATCTCTAGAAAAATTCCGACCTAGATATTTACGGTGGACCGCACCCATGAATCATTCGAAGATTGATTTCTCATCAATTAAATCGCAATAATAGCTTGTTATCTCTGCTGATTCATTCCGAATATTTTTTCGAAGTAAAGCCGTTAAATATTTACTACAGCGGTGCAACATTAAAACAACCACTGCGAATAAAAAACACACAATACGTAAAAAACATCATCCGCAACCAATAACGATTATTTTTTAGACTGATAGACTCACAAGGAAAAAAGTTGTCGCCCCTCTACTGAAAAAATCACAGTTAGCCTCTAAAAGCCTTTCGTGGATCTAACAGAAACAAAAAAACCTCTAAGGTCACCTTGTTCAAGTAAACTACGTGATCCGCCAGAGCTCGAATAATATTCACGATCAAATATGTTGCGAACAGATAGAGAAAGCTCTGTATCTCTCACCCCCGTATATTTTAAAAAAATGTCGGCTTTTGTATATGACGGCAAAATAAATGTATTATCGTCGTCACCATACCGATCCCCCACATATTTCAAGCCCACTGCAAGGGAATAGTGCTTTAATGCTCCCGTGTTAGGCGAATAATCAAGCCATAAATTTGCAATTTTTTTTGCGGTTCCATACCGACGATTACCCGCACCTTCTCGAGGTAAAAGCGTACTAAAAAGCCCAACTGAAACATCTCCTGTTTGTAACGAAATGTTATTCCTGTTGTAGCCAATATTAGAAATAATATTGAGACTATGGCTTATTTCACCCACTAAATTAAGCATAATTCCTTCGGATACTTCATCCGCTGCTGGTGTATTAACATACCCAAGCGTCTCATCACCTGAATCATAAAAAGTTTGGATATTTGAACTAATCTGATGATAAAAGGTTATATCACTCGCCAAAGCGCTATCTCGCCAAGTTTTTTTGAATGACAGTTCCCACTGCCGATGGCTAGATGGATCAACAAAATGTGTCTGCCAATTTGACTCAGATTCAAAACCAGGAAAGTCATTTGCAATAGGAACTGCTTGATTTGAAAAAGATTCCGAGTAACTCAGATGACTCGAAAGAGATTCACCAAAAAATACGTTGATCCCAACCTGGGGGGTAAATTCCTGATAACGGCCATCGATACGCCACCGAAATCTAGGCGCCTCAGCCAGCCCTGTGACACCCGAGGCTCCCACTACCCTGGGGCCATTATCCGAAGTTTCTGAGCCGACATCGTGAAATATTATTTCACTGGCTAACACCATCTCTTCATAGCGAAGGTCTGAGTGAAAGGAAATATTTTCCGATAGATAAAGGGTCTGCCCAAAACTTAAGCCAAAAAAATCGCCTGTTAATGTAAAGTCTCCGAGCTTATCCGGTGGTGCTGGCTGCGGTATCGCTCCATAATGTGGATCGAAAATATTAAATAAACCGATAAAAGTTGGACTATCATATATAAATTCCAAAGCATCAAAAAATTGATAATCGAAAGAAAATCGAACTAAAATAGGGCGATCAATAAACGACATATTTTTTTCAGCGTATGCGTCAAAGCCGCGAGATTTCATTGAATTGTTCTTTAAATAAAGGCGAAGTAGTGGCGCATCCCCACGTCGCCCGCCCAGAAAAGACACTTCTTCGTCCGTTAACGGCAACCCTACAATCGTAGCATCGGCATTGGTCTCAGCGAAACTCATGTTCACACCTGCCCCCATGCGCCACCCGTTCCAATTTTCGGTTAAACCATCCAATGAAATTGCAGAGTCATACGTCGATGCCTCCGCCCAGGGCGCACCCAAAAATTTTTCTAGCGGAAGATTTTCATCCAGAACACTGTCGTGATAGGTAAAAGAGCCTGGCACAACTTCGTCCACTCTGTGATATGCAGAGACCAATAGCTGAGAGGTGTCGGAAGATTTCCACCGAAAACTAGGTGCCAATAAGTATTTTTTTCGTTCTATAAAGTCTTTTGCATGCTTTTGGTAACGATCTGCTGCAACAACCCTAAATGCTTTATCATTTTTTCGTCCAAACGATCCATTAAGATCCAGCTCCACGCGATAAAAATCTTCACTGCCGGCCATTAGACGTAACTGACTACGTGACTCTTCTAATGGTTTCTTCGTAACAAAGTTCAGCATGCCTCCTGGGGTTAAATAATTTGCGCTTGGCCCTTGTATAAAATCAACACGATCCAAAATAGAGGGGTCTAACTCATTACTAACCCGCCAATAAAACTTTCCATTAACACTAAACGGCGTTACAACACCTCGAGAATAATACGATGGCAATACTCCTGCAGCACTCGTAAAATATTCAACACCACCAATGTAAGAAAGAACATCTTCCAATGATCTTGCATTTACGTCATCCATATATTTTCGATGAATGGATTGAATAGACAAGGGCAATTGGTAAAGCGGAAACTCTTCTTGGGAATCTTCATTTTGAGAAACGGTACTACTTGTATCTCGGAGATAGGCTCGAACGGATATTTTTGGTAGAACTACGGAATCCTTGAGTGCAAAAATACGTATTTGATTCCCGATAAATTTATAAGCAAGACGTTTATCACCTAAAACAAGTGGTAATATTTCGGAAAACAGATATTCGCCATGAACAGATGGCGCATCTCCAATCAACACCACATCAGGGCCAAATATAATTTCATAGCCCGTTTGCGATGCAACTTCAATCAACGCTTTGTGACGCGACATAGAAGAAAGATCAATACGAAAACTCGCGTCATTTTCAGAGTTTGCGAAAACACTCAAAGAAAGACATAAGAAAAAGCAGATGATGGCGATAAAAGATAAACGCATATTGAATGTGGTTACAGTATTAAACAATGAGAGTTAGTAAACTCGTGATACCGACGCCTGGCGAATCGCCACTCAATATTATCGATCCGCTTTACTCTGTCCTTTGCTCCAACCTTATCTCTTAGCACTCACTAAAGGCAGCCTATAAAACGGGTCCCCACTTATGATTTCTATTTTTTGGAGGGAGGGTCATTATAAACAAAATATTTTTTAACATATATGTATAACATCTCAAACAGACGAACAACTATTCGATAAAGTCGATGTCTTCATATTCCCTATGGGATAATCACAGATAAGCTACTGAAGGAAATGGGCAATACAATGGAAGCAAAGATGATAAATCGATCAACAATTGAAGCGATACACTCAGAAGAATAATATTTCACCGCTATCAAACACTATTTTCAGTAATTTATTAACCACTGGTTAATCTTGCAAATAGAAACCGCGCTGGCTAACGAACACTTATCCCTACGGCCAAGCGGACTATAGCGAGCTCAGATCCCGATAAGATATAGTAAAAACCAATAACGGCAGATTAGCCCGCCAAGAAATAGAAACTTGCGTGTTGTTCATGTTATGAAAGACAAACGATACAAGAGAAACATCATGTAAAAGAAAAGAAGCGTGGGAGCTAAGATGTAGTAGCTAAGCCCCTAAAACAAGAAAGATGTAAATTTAGCGATTTTACCGTCGTTGGAGCCAAGCGCACTAGAACGCTTAAGACACTGCCATATTTTCCAAGCGCTCTTGACTAGCCAGATACTCTTCGTAAGTGCCTTGGTAGTCAATCAACTGATTGTCTTTAATTTCAATTACTCGCGTTGCTAGAGAAGATACAAATTCTCGGTCATGACTGACAAAGATAAGCGTGCCTTCGTAATGCTCTAGTGCCAAGTTCAGCGACTCAATACACTCCATGTCCAAGTGGTTCGTCGGCTCATCCATAATCAACACATTAGGATCAGCCATCATCAATTTGCCAAACAACAAACGGTTCTTTTCACCACCGGAACATATTTTTGCTTGTTTCTTAAAATCACCAGAGGAAAATAGCAGTCGCCCGAGCGTTGCGCGAACAATTTGATCGCTGTGGCTGGGCTTGCGCCATTGACTCATCCAATCAAAGAGATTTAGATCGTTATCAAAATCTGCAGTGCTGTCTTGCGGGCAATAACTAATGGTCGCATTTTCGGCCCACTGAATAGTTCCCTGTTCGGCTTTTAGTTCATTCATTAAACAGCGTAATAATGTTGTTTTACCTGCACCGTTTTCACCGATAACCGCGAGCCGAGTGCCTGCGTCTAAAATTAAATTTCCGCCAGAAAATAAACTTTCTCCCTCAAAACCATGACCTAGATTTTCTAAAGTTACCGCTTGGCGGTGAAGTTTTTTCTCTTGATTAAAGCGGATATACGGACTAACGCGGCTTGAAGGCTTAACGTCTTCCAGTTTGATTTTTTCAATTTTCTTAGCGCGCGAAGTGGCTTGCTTCGCTTTAGAAGCATTCGCGGAGAAACGACTGACAAATTGTTCCAGCTCGGCAATCTGTGCGCTCTTTTTTGCATTCTCTGAATTTAATCGCTCACGTGCCTGGGTGGACGCCGTCATAAAGTCATCGTAGTTCCCAGGGTAAATTCGCAATTCGCCGTAATCAATATCCGCCATATGCGTGCAGACGGCATTCAGAAAATGACGGTCATGAGAAATAATAATCATGGTGCTCTTGCGTTCGTTAAGCACATCTTCCAACCAACGAATCGTATTGATATCCAAGTTGTTGGTTGGCTCATCGAGTAGTAAAATATCGGGATCAGAAAAAAGTGCCTGAGCGAGTAACACACGTAACTTCCAACCTGGCGCAACTTCACTCATAGGGCCGTAGTGGAGAGACTGATCAATGCCCCCGCCAATAAGTATTTCACCTGCGCGGCTTTCGGCGCTGTAACCGTCCATCTCGGCAAATTCTGTTTCCAGTTCCGCGACCTTCATTCCTTCTTCTTCAGACATCTCGGGCAGCGCATAAATACGATCTCGCTCCTGCTTCACCGCCCACATTTCTTTATGGCCCATGATAACGGTATCGACAACGGAGAAGCTTTCAAATGCAAACTGATCTTGATGGAGTTTACCCACACGTTCGTTAGGGGTGATATTCACGTTCCCCGCTGAAGGCGCGAGGCTACCATCCAGAATTTTCATGAAGGTGGTTTTACCGCAACCGTTCGCACCAATAAGGCCATAGCGATTACCATTCCCAAATTTCGCGGAAATATTTTCAAATAACGGCTTTGCGCCAAATTGCATGGTGATGTTTGCGGTCGAGATCAAGGGAGGTTTCCTAAAATTAAAACGAACAAGTCGCCAGTAACGGCGTAAATAGGGGGCGTACTATAGGGATTTGTATCAGCTTCGTCGAGCGTAGAACAAAGAATACTACTTGTGATGCAAAGGCAAATTGTCGCTAGCGTTCTGTCATATTAACGAAACACTTCACGAAGCGCTCAACCGCCTCCAAGAGATCTACTCACTCAACCGGAATATAGTCTTTGGCATCAATACCTTAGAACCGAAATGCAGAAATAGTCGCAGATAGAAACGGGGCTCACCAAGACTAAGCCTGAGCAACCGCCCTTAATCTCAGGGCAAACGGCTCCAAAACACGCTATTGGCTATTGGCCGCTAAAGGCAGTACCTCTATTTCTTCTACCCGCTCAATGCGCACCGTTACACGGCGGTTTTTTGCCCGCCCCGAAGCGCTGCCATTGCTCGCGATAGGGTAACGCTCGCCATGCCAACGCGTCTTAATCCAATCCTCGGGCACACCTCGGCGCATTAAATAATCAGACACCATCTCCGCGCGGGCTTTCGAGAGTTCTAGGTTTTCAGATCTGTCGCCTGGCGCGGAAGTATGGCCATCAATGAAGAAATGACGAATCTTTTTATCATGCTTCACGAGCTTTAGCATTTTATCTAATTTATTCATATTGCTATTACTTAACCCTTCCTTATCTTCGGTAGGGCCAGGGGAGAAATAGAGCGCCGTTCTTCTCACTTGATCAAAGTTTGCCGGCAGCAAGCTCGCCAAGCAATCCAAATACTGCCGGTATTTTTCGCGAAAGCCTATGTTGCTTAGGGCAAGACGAACAGACGGGTTACCTTTATCCTCAAACCAAGCTTTACGTACAAATTCTATTTCCTTCCCAACATTCAACTCAGAAAGCATTTTTTCGGTATTCTCGGTGCCTAACCACATCGGGCGCTTACCGCGCTTCACTGGCACATACCCCAAGCTCTCCACTTCTTCCTGTTTTTTCCACACAGGTGATTTTGCATATACTGCGGCTTGGCCAGCATCGAATTTCGCGGCATGTGAACGCAGATAGAACTTTGATTTTTCTCCCGCTCTCGTTGTGAAAACGGCACTGCCAAACACAGGGACCTCATGCTCAAGACGACACTCAAAAACCGAGGTAGAGGACTTCCAACTGCTCTCATTAATTGCATTCGTATAGGTAACCGCTTCCACCTGGGTAATTAATAACCCACAGGCTAGAGCGGTCAGTATTGTAAATGGCTTTTTTCTCATAGCGTAGTTTTCCCGAGATACTCGGTGCTGCTTTCAGCACCGGCCCCGTTAGACCCATACAGTTACATCTATACAAAGGTTAGCGGCAGATTGAGGTCTGGCTTTAGCAATAAGCACGATAAAATTGACTATATTTTAGCCTCTGAAAACACATCGTATGCGGAACAAGACAACCACTTTTCTGGTAGGATGCGCCACAGATATAGGTAACCAAAGACTGTACCATGACCAATAGCCTTACCATCACCGCGCCGGACGACTGGCACATTCACTTGCGCGACGGTGACGCGTTAAACCTTACTGTTCCCCACGCCGCACAAAGCTTTGAACGCGCGATTATTATGCCAAACCTGGTGCCACCAGTGATGAACGCGGAGCAAGCGCTCGCTTACAAAGCGCGAATCAGCGAAAAAGTGCCTGCGAGCAAGCGTTTTGAGCCACTTATGGTCCTATATCTCACGGATAATACAGACGCAGCCACGATTGAAGCCGCCAAAGCTGAAGGTATTGTCGCGTGCAAACTATACCCCGCTGGGGCAACCACCAACTCCGACTCAGGGGTCACCTCAATTGAGAACATTGCCGAGGCACTTTCAGCCATGGAAGCTCAGGGCATGTTGCTACTTGTTCACGGTGAAGTGACCGACAGCAGCATTGATATCTTTGATCGAGAAGCGGTGTTCATTGAGCAAAAACTAAAAGCGATTGTGCACGATTACCCCAAGCTCAAAGTCGTAATGGAACACATCACCACCGCAGATGCGGTGGACTTTGTGACCAGCGCCGGCGAGAATGTCGCGGCGACCATTACAGCCCACCACTTACTTTATAACCGCAATCACATGTTGGCTGGCGGTATACGCCCGCACTATTACTGCCTGCCAATCCTTAAGCGTAATACCCACCAACAGGCGCTTATCTCTGCAGCGACCAGTGGTAACCCAAAATTCTTCATCGGTACCGACTCCGCCCCTCATACACAAGGGCGTAAAGAAACCGCCTGTGGCTGTGCCGGCACATACACGGCTTATGCTCCGCTAGCTTTATATGCACAAGCCTTTGACGACGCAAACGCTATGGATAAGCTAGAAGGATTTGCCAGTCACTTCGGCCCCGACTTTTATGGCTTGCCGCGCAACACCCGTCAAATCACACTCGAAAAATCCGCCTGGACTATGCCTTCATCCTTTGACTATTGCGGAGAAAAACTCGTACCACTATGTGCAGACGAATCCATAAACTGGCAGGTCACATCTGCATAACCCCGCGGCAAACGAACTATGAGTGAAGCAGACGAGACTAAATCGCCTATGGCACAACGATTCCGCGGTTTTTTACCCGTCGTAATCGATGTGGAAACGGGCGGATTCAATGCTGCAACGGACGCACTACTTGAACTGTCAGCCGTCCCTCTAAAAATGGAAGACGGCACCCTTGTTCGTAGCGAAACGATTGAGTTTCACATCGATCCATTTGAAGGCGCCAATATCGAACAAAGCGCACTGGAATTCACGGGGATCGACCTCGAAAATCGCGATGCCGTCCCAGAACAACATGCCATTGAAGAAGTGCTTAAAGCCATACGGAAAGAAGTGAAAGCACAAGGTTGTAACCGCGCGGTACTCGTCGGCCACAACGCTCATTTTGATTTGGGGTTTATAAACGCGGCAGTGGCTCGATGCGAAATCAAACGCAACCCCTTTCATCCTTTTTCATGCTTCGATACCGCTAGCTTGTCTGGCTTAGCATTCGGACATACCGTATTGGCACGAGCATGCGCTATAGCAGGGTTAGAGTTCAGTAATAAGGAAGCCCATTCTGCGGCTTACGATGCAGAGAAAACAGCCGATTTGTACTGCCTGATTGTGAACAAATGGCAGAGTTTGGGCGGCTGGCCCTTACCTGTGGAAGAGACTGAAACCAGTGAAACGGAAGAAAAAGCAGCGGAATAAACGCCCAACCAAAATTTACTACCAGACACAAAAAAGCCCGCGAATCGCGGGCTTTTTATTGAGCAACGAAACAGCGAGAACTTACAAGCTGTCAGCATTCTCAGAAAGGTAAGCTGCAACGCCCGCAGGGCTCGCATCCATACCCTTATCACCTTCTTTCCAACCAGCAGGACAAACTTCGCCGTGCTCTTGGTGGAATGCTAAGGCATCAACCATACGAATCATTTCATCAACGTTACGGCCAAGAGGTAAATCGTTAACCACTTGGTGACGAACAGTACCTTCTTCGTCAATCAAGAAAGAACCACGGAAAGCAACGCCGCCTTCAGATTCAACGTCATATGCTTGGCAAATAGCGTGAGAGATATCTGCAACCAATGGGTATTTAACTGCACCGATACCACCGTCGTTGATATCAGTATTACGCCATGCGTTATGAGAAAAGTGAGAATCGATAGAAACACCGATAACAACAACGCCACGCTTTTCAAATTCTGCAATGCGGTGATCAAATGCCAACAACTCTGAAGGACATACGAAAGTGAAATCTAAGGGGTAGAAAAATACGACTGCTTTTTTCCCTTTAGTGACTTCAGCAAAGTTAAATGCGTCAACAATCTCGCCACTTGCCAATACGGCAGGAGCTGTAAAATCTGGTGCTGGTTTACCTACAAGTACGCCCATGAGCTTTCCTCCAAATAGTGATTAAAAACAAAGCGTTAGTTGACCAAAACAGGTGTTTCGCGCCAGCCAACGCACAAATGCTTTATAGACTTTTATACGGTCGACAATGATACACCTAAGCCCTAGTGACCCCCATAAATTTTGCATATCAAATCCATAGTTTTTCCCAAAACTCACTAAACCCCAAAGCGATAACGCAAACATTATTGACAATCATTCTTATTTGCATTAAGCTTTATCTAACATTGACCAATTTTGATACACGATCATTATGTACGTTTGTTTATGTAAAGGTATTACAGATAGCCAAATCCGCGACGCCGTGGACTCGGGCGCAGAAAGTGTTCGTGCGGTTAAGAATCAACTAGGCGTATCTACCCAGTGCGGGCGTTGCGTCTCTCATGTACGTGAAATCGTCAAATCTAGCCTTGAAGACATCCCTTCTTCCTCCCTGTTTTACCAGGTAGCCTAGGACACCCTCCTCTTTCGGCCACTACTCATCAATGGCCTTAAAATAGAAAAGCACCGCTCAAATCGTTCAGGAAGGATGATGTATACGTGTGCTGGAAGTTTCGGTTGGGCTTTCGATTGAACTTAAGATTAGATCAGGGGCTTTAGGACTCAGGCCTTAGCCCTTATTTAGAAGAAACGTAACACCCACTTAGCCTCAGTAAGGCTTGGCGTCTCGACCTCTCGATATTGCATCGAAACATGATCGAGACGTGGTAAAACTTACTCCAATATAGCCGTTACGCCAATAGAGTACGCACGCTTTTCTTCTTCCATTTTAAGTGCCGAGCGCTCTACAGATGCCCCCAACAAAAAGCTCTTTTTCGCGAGTAAGGTTTGCCCTGTTCCTTGATCGTACTTAATACCCACACTTTCAGGAAAGTCGTACGCCACGATATCGCCTTTTTCAACCCCGACAGATAAGGGGAACTCCATGCGCTGCGCACCCTTCTTTGCCATTTCTAACAGCGGCCCCTGCCACACGACCACGTAACGATCTCCTACGGGCCGAAGCACGTTAACCGAAAAACGCGTGGCTTGCGCAAAGTAACCATGAATCCCCATTAATGTGCCATTACGCGGAATGGGGTTGGCAAGATCCACTAAAACAGCGGAATCAATATCCATTTTCGTGCGGCTAAACAGCTCTTCGCCAACGTAATCCAACAAGTTACTTTGCACCAAAAACTTCTTAAGCTGATCAATGGTTAACTGTGTGAAATGACGTGTCTGTGCCCGCAACACAGCAGACTCTTCCGTACGGCTCTCTTTTTCTGTATCGAGTATCGCCATAACACGCTTTAACTCGGTATTGTCCGCCGCCATTATTTTGTGTTCCGAACGCAAGCTGCTGATCTGTTGCTTGGCACCAGATAACTGCGCTTTTAATTCAGCTTTCTCGGCTTTTAATTTTTGAACATCGGGGGTGCTTTGGCATGCCGTTAACACCACGCAAGCGCCTGTAATGACAACCACAAAGAGACGACGAAACATAAAGGTTCCTATTTATTCTTTGAATATATCGGAAAAAGTAAGGTTATTTTACTCGGAAAAGCGTCGAGTTCAATGTCTCGCGTCCCAAGCGTACCTCAACAGAGTAACTACCAGACGGGAAACCCTCGACCGGACGATCAATGCGGAATGTAGATTCACCGGCAGAACCATTGACGACGACGGGTACTTGAGCAATTTGAATACGTTTCATACCGTCCATCAGCACGGCGTGTAACACCGTGGTATTTGTTTGAAAGTTTTCGTAGCGGAAGCCCAAATAGATACTGCGCTCGGCGTCAAAGTCTTCAGAAAAACGTTCAGCCAAACTCTCAATTGGCTCACCCTGAATTAACATGCCCTCAACACGTGGCTCTAAATCCAAAATCTTTTCACCGATAATTTCATCCAAGGCAAGGGATAAAGACTTAATGCGTTGATTTCTACCGAACTCCCGGACAGGGGCACGCATCATCTCTTTCGCTTGAATAAATTCTTCATCGCCAACCAATTGCCACACCTTTGCGGATAAGGCATCCACTACACGATCCAAACCTTCCCGCGCGGTCGTATTCTGCGGGTCTGCTTTCAACACCGTTTGATAATCATGAAAAGCACCCTTTCCTCTTGGCGTAAACAACTGGCCTTTGCGAATTTTTTGATCTGCATTTTTGAGTAGCGTGGCTATTTTTTTCTGCTTGCCCAAAATTGCGTTGATTTGTTCGGCAAGCTTTTTCGCATCCTTATTCTGCGCATCCAGCGCTATCGCTTTATCTGCTGAACGAAGCGCCGATGCTAAATTGTTGGCATTGTATTTAGCTTGAGCCGCCTCATACAGTTTTCGTGAAATCTGTTTCTTTCCCTGCTTCGCCTCTGGGTTTTCAGGGTCGAGCGATAAGACTTTTTGGTATAAGTCTAAAGCGTTTCGGCCAGGCGGCTTGGTTAAATTGTTTTGTTTAAAATACGCTTGCGCCTCCAGCACCAAACTCATGACTTTTTTACGCTGCTTACCCGCAGCACTAATCTCCTTAAATACCTCAGCTTTAATCTCTGGAAATAGCGTCTGAATTTGCTGAATGCGCTTATCTAAGGTCGGAGACGAGCCACTCTTCCTCGCATAACTATATAAAGTATCGACCTCTTTCTTTTTAAACTGAGAAAATCCTTGCGCCAAAGCTGAATCATTTGGGGCGATGCTCAGCGCCTCGCGATAAGCACCAACCAACTGACTTAAATAAATATCATCACCAGCGTAACCGTCGGCCAACTGAATAATTTTTTCTTTTAATGTGGCGAGCTTTTCACGGTCTAACTGTTTTTTGGCGGCCAACGCATCAGATGTTAAAGCCTCTGACTCATCTGCAATATTCTTCTCAATACCAGGAGCGCGCGAACGATCAATATTGCCTTTTGCAAGAGGCTCTTGCACCAAGGGGTCTGGCGATTCAGATGTTTGATTAACTAGCGGTGTATCCTTCGTGCCGCCATCCTCGTTGGGTGTTTTTGCGATGCCGGAGACAGTATTGGCCTCAGTATTTCGAGCGCCATTAGGAGGGGTATTTTGAGAAGCCGAAGAGGGTATTGCACTCGTTACGCGATCGAGTAGCGGCCGAGTCAATTCTGGGTGTTTAAAATGGACAAACACGCCGATAACGGCAAGCACAAATGTACCGGCGATAAACCAGGGTAAGATGGGGGTCTTGTCGTGAATCGACTCCACCTCATGATGCAGATACGCGTCATATGCGGTCGGCGCCTCATGAAAGTCATCCTCATCTATCTCAAAAGCTTCGGCTTGCTCGGCCCCCGCATGACTAATATTTTGTAGCGTTGTATGTTCGCTCTCTACGGAACTGGCAAATCCCACCGTATGCTCAAGCACATCGATATCTATTCGGTCCAAATCCGCCATCAACTCCTTGGCGTTTTGATAACGCTTCGAAAGATCCTTTGACATCATTTTATCGACGACAGGCTGTAAAGCCTCATACATGCTCGGCAGCAGAGGGATAGGCTCAGTGATATGTTTGATGCCAATGGCAACGGCTGATTCCGCATCAAAGGGCACATGACCTGCTAAGGAATAAAACAATACAACGCCAAGACTATAAATATCCGAACGATGGTCAACCATCTTGCCTTTAGCTTGCTCGGGGCTCATGTAGTGCGGGGTACCAATTGCGGTGCCGGCCTGGGTCACCTGGGTATCGGATTCCGCAGCGCGAGCAATGCCAAAGTCCATGAGCACTGCACGACCGTCAGAGGTATGGAACATGATGTTTTCAGGTTTTATATCGCGATGTACGTAGCCCTTGGAACCGGCATAATCCAAAGCCTTAGCAATGTCGTACACCGCACGAATCTTTTGACGAAGATCCATAGAATGAACGGCGTGCTTAAGATCCTGACCGTCGATATATTCCATCGACAAATAGCAATAGCCGTCGTGCATGCCGACATCGTGTACGGTGACAATATTTGGATGCACTAACTTGCTGACGATTTTGGCTTCGCGGAAGAAACGCTGGCCGAAGTTCGGATCTTCAGCCAGAGCTTTTGACATGACTTTGAGTGCAACTTCCCGCTCGAACACTTCTTGAATTGCCAGATAGACCTTCGCCATGCCGCCCCGGCCGAGTATGCGAAGTATGTTATATCCTGGGATTTCTACCGACATTAAAACCTACCGGCCACGTTGGGCCTGTCTTATCTATGTGAAGCTCTAGCCTGTGTGAAGCTGTATTCTGGGGCAGAATTACGCCAAGTGCATACAACGGCCGTAAGTATGATAATAGCGTAAAAGCAGTTGTGGAGAGTAGTCCGACGACGGCCAATGGCACATAATATCACTGATTACAGCCGATATAGCGGCAGAGAAAACCTGACTGGGCAGGAAAGGCCGCGGATGATCATCAAAAGATGAAAAAAACGTGCAAGTGTTGAGCGCTTAGTCGCCAGGTAAGAATACTAAGTGCTTACTAAATAACGAAGCTTACATCTGGGATTGTAGATAATTCCCCAATCCGATTCGCTGAATGAGACCTAACTGCTGCTCTAACCAATACGCGTGATCCATCTCAGTATCGTCTAAAAGCTGTACTAACATATCCCGTGAAACAAAATCTTTTTCCGTTTCACACAAAGCAATCACATCTTTTAGAGCATTCCCGACGGCAGTCTCCACATCCAAATCACTTTGCAGCATGGCAGGCACATCGGCACCAATATTCAATCCATCTCGGTCCACCATATTCGGTATACCTTCAAGAAACAAAATACGCTCTATCAGTTTTTTTGCATGCCCCTTTTCGTCATCAAACTCGTGAGCAATGCGTTCATGCAGTTTAGACAAGCCCCAGTCAGCATACATTTCGGAATGGATAAAATATTGGTCCATCGCCGCCAATTCATAGGCCAATAAACCATTTAAAGCAGCGATCACCTGAGTATTACCTTTCATAACGATTCCTCCTAAACTTGGGCTTGCAGATAATTCTGCATGCCGAGACCGTTCATTTGATATTGCTGCGTTTCTAACCAGTCAATAAAGCCTTCTTCATATTCAAGAATTTCACTTAATAATTCTCGGCTCACAAAATCTTTTTGTTGCTCACACAGCACAATGGCATCTTTAAGTTGTGTAATTTGTGTGGTTTGAAATTTCATGTCACATGCAATCATTTCTTCCGTGTGCTCTCCTATCATCAAAGGCAGCAGTTGTTGCAAATTAGGTAAGCCCTCCAAAAATAAAATGCGCTCAATTAACACATCTGACTGCTTCATATCTTTAATAGACTTTTTATAGCACGCGCTATCTAGCTCACCAAAGCCCCAATTTTTATACATCCGCGCATGAAGAAAGTAGCGATTGATCGAAGTAAGCTCTGTGGTTAGCACTGCATTTAGCGCATCGATGACTGAGCGGTCGGATTTCATGTCGTTAGCCTCTGAATTTGGGCGACAGGTGTCGCCAACGAATAGTGCGCAACAGTGTAATCCAAAATTGCGTAAAATCAAAAATTCCTTATATATCAAACATATAGAATGAAAATGATTTAGATTTAGTTATCCATTACGCTGGCATTTATTAACCCCCATAAAAAAAGCCTCTGTATTTCTACAAAGGCTGAATCGGGTTGGGTGAAAAATTAAATACTAAACTTAGCAACCGCTGCCATTGCTGTCTTCTGTCCAACAGCTGCCAAAGCGGTATAAAGATATACTTGTAGAATACCCATGAGCACTGCCACACGCCAAATACTCGTTAATGTTAAGGCGACCTGCGGTGTAATGCGCAACACATGTACCGGTGGCTTCTTCATCAAAACTGCCACCACCTTGTGCTGGGTTAACCGTCACCGTAATGGTTTCTGAATCGCTAGCACCATCAGAGTCAGTCACGCTGTAGGTTAATTGATAATCGCCCGCCGCATTACAATTTGCGCTGCCACTTATAGAAACCGAACCACTCAAATTACCATCTTCCGCATCAGTGGCTGTCGCGCTGGGCACACAATTCTGACCTAATTCATAGATATAAGGACCTGCTGCAACGCTTAATACAGGTGCTGCATTGCTGCCACCGCCAGTCCCGCCGCCGCCAGAACCGCTAACACGTCGGTTGTTAGAGAATAACCAGTCGGTAAGGTAGCGAGGGTATTCAAAGCCACTTTTATTTACGTAAGCACCACCAGTAGCCCACTCAGAACTCTTATCACCGGTAGGCCATGCATGCCCTACATCGTGTAAAGCCACAAGCGATACAACTTCTTTACCGTTAAGGGTACTGATTTGTTCATCCGCTGTTGCACCATCTTCATCGACAATCTCTACCGCTGAACTCAATGCATCAGAGCCGTATACCGTTTTCATAATTTCGGCGTTATCTATCACCCACTGAACATCAACAAGCGCGATAGTGCCCTGCCCATACGCGCCTGAACCACCGCCATTTAAATCATGATCGCCTAACGCTAAAGATGAGATCTGGGTATCAAGTGCTGCAGCATGACCACTCGCATTGGCAAGTTCATTACATTTATTAATTGCGCGAGAGACATTGATCGCTGGTGTATCGCTTAAGGCTTCATTATTTTGGTCACTGCCCACTGAAGGCCCTGCAACCGAACCAATGCCCGCAAACACTTGCGGGTATTCACACGCTAACTGGGCCGTCATTGCGCCACCTGATGATAAACCCGACACATACACTTGGTTCGCATCAATATTCAGAGAGGAGTCGGCAACCAACTCATCAACGATATCGACAAGCACCGCGGCATGACCGGTCGTATCGTTCGCAAAATCGTAGTCCCAACATCCTGGGTAGGCGGATTCTGCAAAAGGAATCGCGACAACCATGCCATATTCTTCTGCAATTTCTGGCCAATTTCCGCCATCTTTTAAATCTTCATTAGATTGCGCACAACCATGAAGGTTAACCATGAGTGCACGTTTGCCATCGATAATATGTGGGTTACCAGCAATTGAAGAATCAGGCGTATACACCCAAGTCATTTTTCCATTGGCGCCACCGAGACGATCCTCGTTAGTGCTCCAACCAGCAAATACAGAAGCGGACATGGTCAAACTTAACGCAAAGATTGAAGAAGTTTTTAGCATTGTCATTGTCGATACCTGTTTAGTTTTTTATTTTGTTTGCGCTAGGCGCATTCAAAAGGTTGTCTGTTTTTAATAAGGTCTGTTGCAAAAGCTGGAGCCAAGGTATCGAAGAGAATTTAGGCTGACAACAGCTCAACAGACGATGAACAAAAACTCAACAAAGCTCTAAATATTTCGGAAAGTTATGGGATTCAAATGCCAAAAATAATTTTGGAGGAATTCGATATATTCGATTCAACTATGAAAAATAATTTGGATACGCGGGAACATCCTTTATTTTTTTTCTTATTTATCACAGAAAAACATGAATAGGTCGTCACTAAGATTTTGTTGGTATAGATAGGAAAAAATCGTGCAAGAGGATTGTTTTCTGAAAAAAAAAGGCGATAACCCGAGATAGGCATCGCTTTAGAAAGGAGGTTTCAACAGACGTTTAAATCATCACACACACGCAGATAATGTTCAACAATCGTTTAATATCACTTATTTATAGATACCAAGTCTTTATAAACATTTGTTGAAAAACCTATGTATGTAATTTTTTGACGATACGTTTCGCAATGAAACGTGCTAGCCAACTATTTTTTCCGCTTTACGCTCCACATATAGATACCCGTTGCAGAAAATGCACAAAAACATAGGGCCATAAGATCCAGAAATAAGGGGCCAAGCGCGCCCATAAACCGGCCTGCATGAAGATCCAGCATAAGTTTTTCTAAACTAATAACCTGGGATTTCGCCAATTGCGTTAACTGAACACGTAAGGTATCTGGCAAAGGTTCTGGCCGTAACCAAGTGATTTGCGCTTCATTCTCGTTATGCCATACCAATGCATCTAAATCGAGGCGTAAAGTCGCATCTCGGTTTTTAATACACACGGCTTCGCAATCAGCCAATTTCAAGATAGGCACGGGCAAACCGAATGTACTGTCTATCTTTTCTATCAGGTCAAACGCTGCGGTAAACATGACCACTTTTTCGCTGCAAGCCACGACGCTAAATTCTTCAAATGCCACAACCCCTAATAAATGCCCCTCACACTCCATTAATACGCGTTCATCCAAATAGATACGGTGATCGATCTGACTGATCCAACGCTCATCTACAGGGAAAGATCTAATCTCCGGGTCTTCGACAGAATAAAAATAAAGCAGTGCGTCAGAAGAGATAAAGCGGCTATCCAAGCCAAGCGATGCAGTGTGATTTAAAAAGAACCCTGTCACACTCAATAAAAATACAAACAACGCACTGAGCAGGCCAATCCGTCTGTGCCACTTTGTGAGCTTTCTTCTGAACTTACCTTTTTTAGACATCACTTATTCTTTTTCTTTGCTACTGGCGTATGCCGTCCGCTGATGCAAGAAGAGCGCAACCTTAGCGACTTTTTTGGTTGCCCTCACAGAAAGTGTTGCCCCCGTAATACCGTCTATGCGCTCACTTAAGCGCAGCTGCTTGCCTTTTTTCATTAGGCTCCCGCCGAAAAATTGTTTTCGATAAAACAGATGCTTCACTTCATCGCCGCGACTTTCTCGGTAAACGAGGATCTGAAAATCTTCAATGGCGTTTTTGTTAATCACAACTCCCATGGTAATTGGCTGTTCTTTGCCAACTTCTTCGAGTACCCAGGCAGTACGTTCACCAGCTCCCCAATAACGCACTCGTAACTGATGAAAGTCGTAATCGATATCGCGTTTTATGTGTTGCTTTAATGCCTTATTGAGCCAAAAGACTTCTCGCTTGGCAGGCTCATCCATGTCGCTAAATGTATCTCGAATAAAATTCTCAGGCGAGTTTAATACCTCCGCAACACTCCATGTCGAAAAAAACATACAAGCACAGAATAATATTCGAAATATTTTCTTCATATTCATAACGATCTTAGGTGGCAGAGCTTTCGCCATGCCACCTAAGATCTTTCTACTCTTTTCTATTTTTAAAGAAGTGCTTAATTAGAATGACCAACCAAGGCCAACGTTAACACTGTCTTTATCGTTGTAATCGCTTGCGTCTTGATAATCCGCTTTAAATACTACGGTAGGCGTTAGCCAAAAGTTAACCCCATAGTCGATCACTTCGTTGTCATTACTACCTGCTAAGCCCGCTGAATTATTCCAACTGCTGTAGCGAACGAAGAAACCTAGGTTATCCGTCGCCTTGATAGATGGTTCAACATACCAACCAACTTGCTCATCATTGCCCAGGCTTTCTGCCAAGGCGCTGTCTACATCCCACTGAGCGTATAAAGCTCTCACAGAAAAAATGTCGACAGTATAATTTACGTGAGCCTCTATAAGCGTCGCTGAAGCTGCATCATCCCCAGCTTCTTCATTATCTCCCTGTGTAATATCTTGCTGGCGCTGTACAGTCGCGGCTAGTTCTAAACCAGGCACAGCTGTGTATTTAAGACGGCCAGTATACGCTAGGCTATTCGCTGTTGCTTTTGCGGATTTTTGGCGGCCACCTCTAATGTTAAGGCTTGCTGCATCAGTATCGGCGTCAACACTGCGGCCACTTAAACCGCTGTGTAAGGCAAAGTCATAACTCAAACCAGGAGCGATTTCACCTTTAAACATTACCCCTGTTTCCCACCATGTGGTTGGAATAATATTCTTTTCTACCAAGTTACGCTCAACACCGTAGAAGGTATCTGGCTCGTGCGTATCATTAAGAATACCTACTGGAACTAAAAACTGACCAGAAACCAAGGAGTGATTTTTTGCGTAATCCCACTCAATGTAAGCTTGCTCTAGCTCAACTTCACCTGGCTTACCATCACCCGACAAACCGTGCTCTAGCTCAAATTCAGAAAAGAAACGAACGCTATCGTTAAATTCATGGCCTATATAGAGTACGAAGCGGTGCGCGTCTACTTTGTTATCCCCGCCGTCGATACTGTTGTAGTGATGCTCACCATAACCACCGATGGTGGTCTTTGTTGCCCACTCCAACGATTTTGGAATGCCGCCGCCATTTGATTCAATGGCATCCGCAGTCGCTTCAATTTTTTTATCGCTTTCTTCAACCGCTTTCTCGGTCTCTTGTTGACCCTTTTGCAGACGTTCAATTTCTGCTTGCTGTTGTTGAATGATTTTCCACATTTCATCTTGGCTTGGTGCCGCAAATGACGTTGATGCTAGACCCAGTGCAGACACTGCACCCAAGGTGAGTAATTTGTTCATGTTTTCCCCAAAAAAACGCGTTAAAAGACAGTGATGGGAATAGTAATGCAAATGAGAATGACTATCAACCACAAAAAAGAATCTTTTCTATTTGGGCGCATTCCGGACGTGGAACATCAACCCTCATAACGCCGTACGTATGAAGCCCCACTATAGAAAAGCACGATCAATTGTGAGGATTAGACGCTTTCCACAAAGATGGTAACGGTCTAGAGAATATCGAGATGAGCTAGATGAAGAAGCACTAAAGAAGAAAGGTAAAGAAGGATTAGAAGAATACGCCTGCCATCAAGCAAGCGTATTGAACAAGGGGGTTATTCTGCAGTGTCTACGTCCACACTATCGATGAGTGTCTTTAACTCACCTTTTTCAGACATATCCATAATGATATCACAGCCACCAACTAATTCGCCCTTTACCCAAAGCTGCGGGAAAGTGGGCCAGTTAGCGTATTTTGGAAGTTCTGAGCGAATTTCTGGGTTAGACAAGATATCCACGTAAGCGAATCGCTGGCCACACGCCATAATCGCCTGGGATGCACGTTGTGAAAATCCACACTGAGGCGCGTTTGGCGAACCTTTCATGTAAAGAATAATGGCGTTTTCTTCAATTTGTTGCTTAATTGTATCGATGATGTCCATGTAGGGACGACCTCTTCATAACTGCTCTAAAATGGGTGGACATCCGTCAAGCCTGTAATTAGCTCACGGAAGCTAGGTGAGCGAACCGGCGCTATAACCTAGTTTTTTACTCAACTATTACCATTCTATCGCAGCTGCCTCCATCAGGTAAATACACGCTATCAAATGCCGTCAATCGAATTGGCGAACTCAAACAGCGTTAAACCTACGCAGAACCCAGCATGATGGTGCTACGCCGCCACCATTTCGCCCATTCCCATCGATGCGCAAACGTATGAGCGATACGAAATGTTCATGGTTTAAAAGTGAATTAAGCAGGAGCTTAGGAGGGGAAATTAAACGAAGGGCTTACCCAGAACAGAAAACACCAAGTAAAGGCGCCTCTTATCTGATTAACGCCTAAATGCTATGTAGACTGCTCGAAAGGTAGGGTAACGGTAAAACAGCTACCTGTACCCAATTCGCTTTTTACCGTTACCGTGGCGCCAAGGAGCCGCGTCACATTAGCCACTATGGCTAACCCGAGCCCAGTACCATGACCAATTTTAAATTTGGTGTTCGAATCGAACTGTTCAAAACGCTTGAAAAGCCGAACACGGTCTTCTTCCGAAATACCCAAGCCGGTATCCGTGACACTCAAGCGAACACAATCTAACACCTGGTCAACCTCAACACCCAAGGTAACGGACCCTGATTCGGTATATTTAATAGCGTTCGATACTAGATTGGTGAGTACCTGCATCAATCTCACTGCATCCGTTTCTATCATAAGCGGCGAGTCGCTATGTTCGTAAACCAACTGCAGATGTTTTTCTTCGCTATCCGCCTTCATCTGTTCGATAACGTCGGCACAAATTTGATATAGGTCTTCCTGCTGAAAATTCATCTCCAGCTTTTGCGCTTCGATTTTACTGAAGTCTAAAATATCGTTGATCATCGCAAGTAAATGCCGACCGTTTCTCTCGATCGTATTCAATGCTTGCAACTGGCGTTCGCTATAGTCCTCTGGCGTTTTCAGCAATCTTACCGTGTAGCCAATTACGGAATTAAGCGGCGTACGAAGTTCATGCGACATGTTAGCGAGAAAATCTGTTTTTACCGATAATGCCTTTTCGGCACGAGTCTTCGCATGAGAAAGCTCCAGATTTAACGATTGCTGAATATCTACGGATTTTTCAGCGGAAACTAAAAGTAAGTGCGTTTGTTCATTTTTAGCTTTGAAGACATCCGCCGCTCTTGCGAGTAAGCCAATTTCATCCGAGCGATTCTTGCCTGGTATTTCAGCCACTGCCTTGCCATAAGATAAATCATGAAATACACGAGTAATATTTGCAATTGGTTGGGTAATTAAACGAAAGAAATAAATAGGCACAAAAAACGCCAACATCAAACCGAAACCCGAAAGCAACGCCATAAATGTGCGGCGATTAGCGAGTTGTTTGAGCGCTTTATCCTGGAGGTTTTTAGCTGCCTGACTTGTCAAATCCACCAGACTTTCTGAATGATATAAAATTTCTCTTGCAGAACCCGCCATAACGACATTGATCAAATAGATATAATTTCTCGTCAGATTAACAACGCGCAAAAATGTTTTTTCATATTGATTTACCGCCTTAATATATTCAGCTTCTTTTTTATCAGAGATATCTAAATTAACAATATCATTGCGAACACTTCTGACATCCTTTTTAAATGCATCCACATATAATGAGTCGCTTGTCTCTAAGTATGAAAGCGCATTATTCCTTGCCGATAATACAAGCGTGAGATCACCAGCACTCAATCCACGAAGCGCTCTCGCCTCTCTAACAAGATCAGCCATCGCATCAGACTCTTGACCCACATACGATGCCACAAGTCTTTCACGTTGCTGGCGATACTCTACTACCACATCAAAATTATTTTTATAGTCCCGCAAATGCTGCGCCATACTCTCAAGCGGCTCAATAACGACTTCGTTAAGATCCGTTTCTCGCAACTGATCAATACGCTCATTCAATGTCTTATTGAGGAGCTCTACGCGCTTGACCGCACTAAGACTCGCCGATGATTTATAAATCAGTACATTGCGCTGCAGGTCTATCACATCCCGCTGTAAGCTCGATGTTAGCGAGATGACATCTTGCTGCACAAAGCTGGCACGAATGGTTTCATTATAAGTGCCGTGACTCTCAAATATAAAATAGGTCAGAGCTACAACAGGCAACGCCAGCAATGAAAATGCTGCCAAAATCTGAAATTTTATAGACGCTACGTTATATTTCACTACTGAAGATTCACCGTAATTGAAGGATTTCCATCGTTAGGAAACTCACTAACTAATAAACTCATACCATTTCTGCAAACTGTAATCGTAAGTGGGCATAACCGAATTCCACACAGCAACATTACTAAAACGTCGCTCATAACTACCGCCGGTTCGTACCTCACCTGGCCGAACTGAAACCTTTCCATCTGTACCGGTTAGTTGCGCGCTCGCTTCTTTCCCCCCGTACCAATAACCCCACTCGTCTGGCGACAAAAGCTCTCGTGATCGTTGCGCATTGGAAATGTAATACCCTTGCCGAGCGATAAACGCACCTGGCCAACCAGATAACCACCAATTCATGTATTCATAGGCAGCATCTTTTTGATGACCTTCCGTCGCAGAAGATAAGCACATCACCCCATGCCACCCTCGGTATCCTTCTTTGGGGGCGGCATATACAACAGGAACATTTACTCCATTTAAAGAAGACACCGCAGGCGAGAACATACTCTCTATTACCACACGCCCGCTTTTCATAAAATCGACGGACTCTGGCACCGATGTCCAATACCCACTGAAATGGCCTTTTTGCTTAAACTCGGAAAGAATATTAAAAAGCTGATCCAATTCTGCGCGGGAGATATCGCCAATATCCTTAAACGTCATTAGCCCTCGCGCCTGAGCAGCCAACGCCATATCAAACAAGCCAATGGTGGGTGCGTTTACGACACCCACTTTTCCACTATATTTTTCGTCAAGTAACCACCCCCAGCTTTCCGTTTCATATGGAATACCTTTTGGAATTACCGCCGAGTTGTAACCAAAAGAGTCCACATTGTGGACATAAGGCATAAAGCTCACTTGATCACTAATACTGGAAGAAAGGCTTCCGTCTTTTTGGGCATAAAGTAATTTGTAGGGGGCATCGCCAGCCCCTAGTTTTGCGTCTGGGTTTAAACGCCCAGTTTTTGTAAGGGAATTGATTTCATCCCAATATTTAATACGTGTTTTATCAATCGGCTGAATCGAACCGGATTGCCAAAGCACATCAATGCTGTTGGACCATTGTTCGTAAAGGTCAAATGACTCAGGAAACATTGAAGCCTTTTGTAAAACCGCAGCACTGCCTTTTGGCTCAAAAAGAATTTCAATGCCCAAGTCCTCCATGGCTTTTTTCCGCAACGCTTCTTGCAAGGTGACGTGGGTCCCCATCACGCGTAACGTCACCTTTTTCTTCGCGAAGCAATACGGCGCTTTAGCCGCCGCCATAACCCCCGCGGAAGCAAGTGCTGTATTTTTTAAAAACCGACGGCGACTTTCTCCAACATCTTTTATCTCTCCGTCGTTTTTCTCTGAGTCACCCATACCATCGCCTCCTGGAACGCCCATAAAACACGCTCAATAACATTCATTATGAACTAAGTGTAGACACTCTCTCTCCGCTTACTTAATTTAATAAAAACCGGAAATTATGGCGCGCCCTACAACAAAAATCGTATGGCTATCAAGGCTATACGTGGCCAGTTTCTAGGCTATGGTTTATGCTCATTAATGAAGGCATAACATTGGAACATTCGTGAACTCAGAGAACAGCCCTAATCGTCACCTGTTGATGGTTGAAGACAACCCAGATAACGCAGCACTCGCCACCTGGATATTAGAGGATGAGGGCTATACCCTAGACTGTGCAGAAACCGCAGAAATTGGGCTCGAATGGCTGGCAAACGACGAAAAGCACTACGCTCTTATATTGATGGATATATCCCTACCTGGCATGGACGGGAAGGAAGCCATGCAAATTATCCGCGCCACCCCCCAACACAAAAGCATCCCCATTATTGCCGTCACGGCCCACGCTGTCCTTAATGAACGAGACGCCATAATGGCAAGCGGTGCCGACGAACTTGTCACAAAACCCATTGCTGAAGACATACTCCTAACAGCGATAGAAAAGCATTTAGCAAAATAAGCTTATCAAGCTTCGCTAAATAGAGAACGGGCTAAATAAACCTCCTCCTTCAACACCTCCTTTTCGACAAGTGACGCCACCACTCGAACACAACTACGCGAGCCTAAAAGCACCATAAACACGAGAAAACGCCGAATATATTCCCAATAAGCCGGCTATTCTCGCATTTTGCTACAGCCACCCTCTTCCACAATTCCACAATTGCCTTTAAAATCGAGCTTTAAAACAGGCAGCATTCCGCTGCCTGTTTTGTTTTTTAGCCCATCGAATTTTGGATGAATAGCGTTAATAGAGTTTTGGATATGGTTACATCGGCAATTATGAATACTTACGGAAATAGAACTACCACCCTGATCAAAGGCGAAGGCGCCTACGTATGGGATGCTGATGACCGCCGCTATTTAGACGCAGTATCAGGCATCGCGGTATGTGGATTGGGCCATTGCCACCCCGCCGTAACCGAAGCCCTGTGCAACCAAGCCAATACCTTGATTCACTGTTCAAACCTATACAACATTGAACCGCAACAAGCTCTTGGCGACGCATTGATTGACGTCTCTGGGATGGAGAAAGTGTTTTTCTCCAACTCCGGTGCCGAAGCCAACGAAGCTGCAATAAAGATTGCGCGTAAATACGGCAACAGTAAAGGCATTGAAGACCCACAAGTCATCACTGCATCGGGGAGTTTTCATGGCCGCACCATGGCCACGCTCACCGCCACAGGCAACCCGAAAGTAAAAGAAGGTTTTACCCCATTACTATCGGGCTTTGATCATGTGCCTTACGACGATATTGAGGCCATCAAAAGCGCTGCGACGGATAGCACCGTGGCCGTATTGGTCGAACCCGTTCAAGGTGAAGGCGGCGTGCATGTACCCAGCGAGCAATATTTACCCGCCCTACGCGAGTTATGCGACGCAAATGGCTGGCTATTAATGCTTGATGAAATTCAAACGGGTAACGGTAGAACCGGTAAATTCTTCGCCTATCAGCACTATAGTTTTTTACCCGATGTTGTTACTACAGCAAAAGGGCTTGGTAACGGCGTGCCCATCGGCGCATGTCTTACTCAAGGTAAAGCCTCCGAAATTCTACAACCTGGAAACCACGGCTCTACCTTCGGCGGCAATCCCTTAGCCACAAAAGCCGCGCTTGCGGTGATCAACACGCTTACCAACGAAAAGCTTATCGAGCGAGCAGACGTACTCGGCCAAGCCTTTATCAAAGGCTTCGAAGAGCAGCTCTCAAATGAAAGTGCGGTAAAAGATATTCGCGGTAAAGGCTTAATGATCGGTATTGAGCTGGACCGAGATTGCGCAGCGTTGGTAGAACAAGCCAAAGAAAAAGGCTTGCTGATCAATGTGACTGCAGGCAACACCGTACGACTTTTGCCCCCGCTCATCCTTAGCGATGAACAAGCACACACCATCATTGATACAGTTTCTTCTTTAATTAAAGCGTTTGTCGCGCAATAACTCTTTAGGTCCCATCATGGCTACCAGACACTTTCTTACGCTATTGGATTTAAGCCCTAGCGAGCTTCAACAGCTAATCAGGAACGCCATAACGCTCAAGGCCGAGCATCGCAGCGGCCAGTGCAACACTCGCTTAAAGGGCAAGGTACTCGGCAAGATCTTTGAGAAATCCTCCACCCGCACACGCGTATCTTTCGAAGCGGGCATGATTCAGCTCGGCGGCGGCTCGATATTTCTTTCTCCGAACGACACCCAGCTTGGCCGTGGTGAACCCGTAGAAGATTCTGCACGCGTCTTATCTCGTATGGTCGATATCATCATGATCCGAACCTTCGATCACGCGACCATTGAACGCTTTGCGCAGTATTCCAAAGTGCCGGTGATCAATGCACTTACTGATAGTTATCACCCCTGCCAGCTATTGGCCGATATACAAACCTATGTTGAGCACCGCGGCGACATCCAAGGCAAAACGGTTACCTGGGTAGGCGATGGCAACAACATGTGTCACTCGTATATAAACGCGGCCAAGCAGTGGGACTTCGAATTAAAGATCGCTTGTCCTGAAGGTTTTGATCCTGACCCTGCACTCGTAGAAGCCAACAAAGACCGCGTGGAAATTATTCGTGACCCGGCTAAAGCGGTTATCGGCGCAGACTGGGTAGCCACCGATGTATGGGCCAGCATGGGACAGGAAGCGGAGCAACAAGAACGCATCAACAAATTTGTTGGCTACCAGGTCAATCACGAACTGATGGATCGCGCGAAATCTGAAGCGGTATTCATGCACTGCTTACCCGCTCACCGCGGTGAAGAAGTCAGTGCCGACCTCATCGAAGATGAAAAATACTCCATAGTATGGGACGAAGCTGAAAACCGCCTTCATGCGCAAAAGGCCTTGTTGTTATTTTTGATGGAAAACCAGTAAGCCCCTAAAAAGACGGCTCTTCTGAGATCTAAGTTTAGCGTTAGGGTGAGATTACAAAAATTGTCGATTCAGGAGGAATCGCCAAAGCTCCAGGGATGGATTCATGCGCTTTTTGTAATCTCACCCTAATGATAAACGGTTCGAAGCCGTGAGTATTGGACACCTAGAAGCGATCACAATATCTAGGATGCACATGAAAATTCGAGCCCTCCAATCCCCCTCTTGTGGTCACATACGCCAACAATTAACACCGTTTCATCATCCTGTAACAAATGCCAATTTTTTAAGGCTATTAAAACGCTGCATGCAAATAAGAAAATATTATATTTCACGACAAAGCATGTCGCTTTCTTCGATTTTGAGGCCAGACCTAAGCTAACACGTTAGTGTTTACTACTATTCATAGATACCCACATTTTATCCACAAGCAAACCCCAATAAAGCCACCTTGCAAAACCCCCAAAACCGCATTATCTTGTAGTTAATCCCGAACGCAACCCAACATATGGTGTTTCTGACCGAAGTCAAACACATAGCCCTATCATCGTTTTGATGCGCCAAACAAGCACAAAATGTGACAGCAAGCATAAAAGTGGTTAATAAAAAACCGTGTCATCACCGGTCACCAGGATACTAAGTAAAACCGTATGGGATTGTTCACACAAAAATAAAAAACCGTTTCAATTTTATTAATACAAGTTATAGCGATTCATTGAAAGTGAGACTGCGGCGTCACGTATGCAAATATGATCGCTGCGAGAGCTGTCGTTGGAGCGTTCGTTAAATACCGTCGATCTATGAGTGGATACATATGCAAACTAGAGAAATAGAACAAGCAGGGAACCCTTCTATCGCCACCACACCCGCCTCTCAAACCAGCAGTGCCGCACTTGCCGCCACCGCACCAGGCCAAATTCGCGTCATCAAGCGAAACGGCAAGGTTGTGCCCTATGATGTGGAAAAAATTGCAGTCGCCATGACGAAAGCCTTCCTGGCCGTTGAAGGTGGCACCGCCGCAGCGTCCAGTCGCATCCACGAATTGGTTGCCAACCTAACGGCCCAAATCACCGCGACATTCAAACGCAGAATGCCTTCTGGCGGCACCATTCATATCGAAGAAGTACAAGATCAAGTCGAACTTACCATGATGCGTACCGGTGAGCACAAGGTTGCCCGCTCCTACGTCATCTACCGTGCAGAGCGTGCAAAATTACGGGAAGAAGAAAACCTTGGCGCTGACGTCAATGTTGATATCCCTGAGATCAATGTGGTCATGCCAAATGGCGAGACACAACCACTCGATGTGCAGCGCATTAAGGTTATTGTCGCTGAAGCATGTGCTGGACTAGAAGAAGTCGAAGCAGAAACAATTTTGAGTGAGGCACTACGCAACTTATACGACGGCGTTTCCTTTGATGATGTAAACACATCTTTGGTTATGGCGGCACGTACCCTTGTTGAAAACGAGCCAAACTACTCCTACGCAACATCTCGCCTACTATTAGACAAACTCCGTGCAGAAGCGCTTACCTTTTTAGAGGTTGCGGATTCAGCCACACAAACACAAATGAGCGAGTATTATCCGAAGGCCTTCGCTTCATACCTCAACAAAGGTGTAGATCTGGAATTACTTTCGCCAGAACTTCTCAGCTTCGATTTAGAAATGCTAGGCAACGCCATATTGCCGGAGCGCGACCTTCAATTTACTTACCTAGGCTTACAAACCCTTTACGACCGTTACTTTATTCATAGCGATGAAGTGCGTATTGAATTACCACAAGTATTCTTTATGCGTGTCGCGATGGGCCTATCCATAAACGAAGCCGATAAGAATGGCCGTGCCGTCGAGTTCTACAAACTGTTATCTTCTTTTGATTACATGAGCTCTACGCCAACATTATTTAATGCCGGTACTCTTCGTCCTCAATTATCGTCTTGCTACCTCACCTCTGTGCCCGACGATCTTTCTGGGATATACGGCGCAATGCAAGACAACGCCATGCTTTCTAAGTGGGCGGGCGGTCTTGGTAACGACTGGACTCCTGTGCGTTCACTCGGCGCTTACATTAAAGGCACTAACGGAAAATCCCAAGGCGTTGTACCATTTTTGAAAGTGGCCAACGATACAGCGGTTGCCGTCAACCAAGGCGGTAAACGTAAAGGCGCTGTGTGTGCTTACTTAGAAACATGGCACTTGGATATCGAAGAATTCCTAGAGCTTCGTAAAAACACCGGTGATGACCGTCGTCGCACCCACGACATGAACACGGCAAACTGGGTACCCGACTTGTTCATGAAGCGTGTTTTTGAAGACAAAGAGTGGACTTTGTTCTCTCCTAACGATGCACCAGAATTACATGATCTTTACGGTAAAGCGTTTGAAGAACAATACGAAGAATACGAGCGCCAAGCTGCAACCGGCGAAATTAAACTGAGCAAAAAAGTTAAAGCCGTAGATCTTTGGCGCAAAATGCTGGGCATGTTGTTCGAGACGGGCCACCCATGGATCACCTTTAAAGATGCCTGCAACCTTCGTAGCCCGCAACAACACGCTGGCGTGGTGCACTCATCAAACCTATGTACTGAAATCACACTCAATACAAAATCGAACGAAGAAATTGCGGTATGTAACTTAGGCTCTGTAAACCTTGCTCAGCATGTTATCGATGGAAAAATTGACGAAGCAAAACTAGAGAAGACGGTTAAAACTGCGATCCGTATGCTTGATAACGTTATCGACATTAACTACTACTCGGTACAAACCGCTCGCGCGTCTAACATGCGTCACCGCCCGATTGGTTTGGGCATCATGGGCTTCCAAGATGCGCTTTATAAGTTGCACATTCCTTATAGCAGCCAAGGTGCTGTGGATTTCGCTGATAACTCAATGGAGCTTGTGAGCTACTACGCCATTCAATCCTCCAGCGACTTGGCGATTGAACGCGGCAGCTACTCCTCTTTTGACGGTTCTTTATGGAGCCAAGGCAAACTGCCACTCGACTCTTTAGATATTCTTGAAGAAAATCGTGGTCGTAACTTTATCGAAGTTGATAAATCATCAACGCTTAATTGGGATTCTTTACGACACAAAGTAAAAGCCCAAGGCATGCGTAACTCAAACGTCATGGCCATTGCCCCGACTGCAACTATTGCAAACATTACAGGGGTTTCACAGTCTATTGAGCCGACTTATCAAAACCTTTATGTGAAGTCGAATCTTTCTGGCGAGTTCACGGTTGTAAACCCCTACCTCGTCCGCGACTTAAAAGCGCGCGACCTTTGGGATTCGGTCATGGTCAACGACCTTAAATACTACGAAGGTTCTTTAACTAAAATCGATCGTATTCCAGAAGACATTAAAGCTTTGTACGCTACAGCCTTTGAAGTTGAGCCGCGTTGGATCGTCGATGCAGCAAGCCGTCGCCAGAAGTGGATTGACCAAGCCCAAAGCCTCAATCTTTACGTCTCTGGCGCAAACGGTAAGAAGCTCGATATCACTTACCGTATGGCTTGGTATCGCGGCCTTAAAACCACATATTACCTTCGTGCACTGGCTGCAACGACTACTGAGAAATCCACCGTCGGCACCGGCTCTCTCAACGCCGTATCTGCGCAAGGCTCTGATACAACTGCTGCCGCAGGACCCGCTGCTGTACCACAAGCATGCTCATTGGACGACCCAGATTGCGAAGCCTGCCAATAAGGCAAACGATTTACAGGTGAGGTACGGTCAGTACGGCGGGGCAACCCGCCTCTGACTCTCTAAAATATATACCGCTAAATTAATAATTAAATTTACAGTTAAAAGCTAGGAATCACTTTTATGTTAAGTTGGGATGATTACGAAGAACCCGCACAAGCAACAACTAGCGCAGCACCAAAAGCTGAAGTTAATCAGCAAGTATTAGAAAAAATTCAAGCATCAGAAACAGCGGTCGAGTCACTCGAAGCAAAATTAGAAACGACCATCGAGACTGCACCCACCGCGCCATTAGTAGTGGAAGAAAAACAACCTTCTGAACCTGCACCAGTAGAGACCGCGCCTGAGACTAAAACAGTTGAAACAACTGACACAGTCGCGCCGACAAACAGTGCATCAACGGAAGCACATGATCCCGTTGCACGCGCACGCGAAGCAATTGCGATCATGGATGCTGCACCTGGTTTAGAAGAGTTAGAGATGGGGGCGGCGCGGATAGAAGTTGACGACAAGCGCATGATCAACTGTCGCGCTGACCTCAACCAACTTGTCCCATTCAAATACGATTGGGCATGGCAAAAATATCTGGATGGTTGTGCAAACCACTGGATGCCACAAGAAGTAAACATGACTGCCGATATCGCACTCTGGAAACAGCCTGAAGGCCTATCAGAAGATGAGCGCCGCATTGTTATGCGTTCCCTTGGTTATTTTTCTACCGCCGATTCATTGGTTGCGAATAACTTAGTCCTTGCGATTTACCGGCACATTACCAACCCAGAAGCGCGCCAATATTTATTGCGCCAAGCCTTTGAAGAAGCCATCCATACGCACGCGTATCAATACTGTGTTGAATCACTCGGCATGGACGAGAAAGAAGTATTCAACATGTACCGTGAGCTACCTTCCATCGCGAAGAAAGCCGCATGGAGCCTAAACCATACCCACGGTATTAGCAGCCCGACGTTCCAAACCGGCACAGAAGAAACCGATCAAGAATTACTGCGTAACCTTATTGGTTTTTATGCGGTGACCGAAGGCATCTTCTTTTACTGTGGCTTTACTCAGATATTATCGATGGGTCGCCGGAATAAAATGACCGGCGTAGCAGAACAGTTCCAATATATTTTGCGTGACGAATCCATGCATTTGAACTTTGGTATCGATGTTATCAACCAAATCAAATTGGAAAACCCGCATTTATGGTCAGAAGATTTCCAAACGGAAGTTGTGCAAATGATTCTTGAAGGCACAGAGCTCGAAATTGAATATGCACGCGATTCTATGCCTCGCGGTGTACTGGGAATGAACGCGGCCATGATGGAAGAATATCTTCACTTCATTGCCAACCGACGATTAGCGCAGTTGGGTTTACCTGAAGCTTACGCTGGAGCGCAAAACCCATTCCCATGGATGAGTGAAATCATGGATTTGCGCAAAGAGAAAAATTTCTTTGAAACGCGCGTTATCGAATATCAAACCGGTGGCGCATTAAGCTGGTAGCAACCAAAAAATCCATACGCCACGCTAAATATTCGCGGTTAAATAGCAAGGACGCTCAACAATAAATACGCATCGAGATTCTGGGCAGCAGACTATGGAAAAAACACCATTACTCGCGGAAGATTATTCGTCGCATATAGAGGGCAAGCCGTACATAGGGCTTGTTTCACCTGCGGCCCCCCATACTCGATTATCACCTCAAACGCCCGAGAGTACCCGTAAGATAAAGCAATGCATGCGGCTCATTCGCAGTCTGACTCAAGACCTGCGCCGCCAACAACCTGAGTTAAAAACACCTGCCACGTGGCTATTCAAGTCCTTGGTGGAAACTCACTACTCAAGTGCAGACGAAAATGACTGGCGAACGACGCTCACCGCCACTCTGCGCAACATTGCGCACGCAACCAGTGCCGAGCATCGTCATCAATACACATCATTGAATACTGCCCTCTCTCGCTACTTCTCGAACAACAAGGGGCACACCTCTCTCGGAGATATTCATATTTTTGTTAGCGCTTTACTCGAGCTCCTTCAAAGCCAAACCGCTCACCAATCATCAGATATTACCCAATATCAGCTTGTTCCCACCTAAATATCGCCTCTTTTGCCCGAATCAAGACGATATCGTCCGCTATTTAGTCAATTCTGTGCCTATACTTATTCCTATAGCTATTTTTATCGCTATTCCTCTTACTCAAGCCGAAGGGCTGAAATATCGCGCCAATGACACGAGCACTCATCGTCGATGACGTAGAAGACAATATCACGCTACTCACTTTCGAGTTGGAAGATGACGACTTTGAGGTGGTTCCCGCCCATAACGGACAAGAGTGCTTAGATCGTGCACGATTGAGCCCGCAGCCCGATATTATTCTTTTAGACATTCACATGCCAGGCCTAAGCGGCATTGAAACGCTCGAAAAACTCAAAGACGACGAAGTCACTAAAGACATACCTGTCATCATGGTATCGGCCAACAACAGCGAAGAAAGTATTATCGAGGCCATTGATCTAGGTGCGCACGACTTCGTTAACAAGCCCATAGAATATCCTGTACTCGCCGCACGAATGCGCTCCGCCTTACGATTAGCCCAGGCCCTCAATGACTTAGAGAAAGTGAATATAGAGCTTAATACGCTGGCAACGACGGATTCCCTAACAGGCACCTACAATCGTCGTCATTTCTTTACGCTAGTCTCTAGCGAGATCGCCAAAATGTCTCGGCATGATAGCCACGTCTCGATCATGATGATCGATATCGATCACTTTAAAAAGATTAACGATACCTACGGACACGCCGCCGGAGACATGGCCATTAAGGCCGTTGTTGAATGCATGCAAACAGCGTGTCGTGAATACGACATTATAGGGCGCCTTGGCGGAGAAGAGTTTGCAATATGCTCACCTTATGCAGACAAGGCTGGCGCAACACAGCTCGCCGAGCGCATTAGAAAATCCTGTGAAGCCTTGGCGCTGACATTCCAAGAACATACATTTTCCATGACCCTCAGCGTTGGTATTACAGAGCTTAAACAAAATGAAGATTTTGATTCTGCGCTGCACCGAGCGGATGAACTGCTTTACGATGCAAAACAAAATGGTAGAAACCGCGTTATTACCGACTAAGGTCCTTATTCTTCATATCCCCGCGCTATAGATCCACTACGTTATCCTGAAAGACAAAAATTTGTTCTTTGCTGACAAAGCCGTACGGATCACATATTTCTTTGCTATTTTCTAGTCGAATAAACTAATCGCGTGTGATGTTTCCCGACGGTTGATTCGCACCAACCGTTCGGATTGTGAATAGATCACAGACATTCGAAACAGACACCGCCTACACTACTTAAAACGCGACGAAATAAAAATAATAATGACATAACAACACCTTCGCGCGGAAAAATGGATTTATAAGAGGATATCACTATGTCATTTAAACGCCTGACCCTGATCGCAACCAGCTTCATTATTATTGGCAGCGCATACGCTGAGCAACCCTTGTTAGACAAAGGGACCGCTCGTCACATCATAGAAGAGTATAAAACACTTAGAAATGAGTGTGCTCAGGCGATGGGAAGCGAAAGGAAACAATGCTTTGCCAAGCTCAGCGCTTCCACAAAACAGTATAAGTTTGCAAAAAAATCTGTCGATTCCCTAAATAACCCAAAAGGCAGTACACACCGTAATTTAACGAACCTTGCCGATGTACACTCACCGTTAAAATAGAGGCTTGTGATCCGAATGACCAATAAGGGGTAGATCGCGACACAGGGGTTTCGCCAGAAGAAATTGTGACGTATTGATCACTCTTTCTCGAAACCCGCCTTCGCAATAGCAGAGATAAAAATCCCACATACGCACAAAGGTATCATCAAATCCTAGCGATTTTACTGTGTCGATTTTATCAAAAAAACGATTTCGCCAGGATTCAAGCGTTAACGCATAATCCAAGGTCATATCTTCCAAACCAACCAGATGCATATCCGTGTGTTTTGATACATTTTTTATCACTGCTTCGTTAGACGGCAAACAACCACCTGGGAAAATATATTTTTGAATAAAATCCATTTTATTTTTTTCTCGTTCAAAACGCTGATCTTGTGTGGTAATCGCCTGCATCAACATCAAGCCATTTGGTTTTAGCAACTGCGCACAAGCGGAAAAAAAAGTACGATGGTATTGGTGGCCAACAGCCTCAACCATCTCGATTGACACCAACTTATCGTAAGTACCAGAAAGCTCACGATAATCTTCGAAGAGCACCTCAACCCTATCACCCAAGCTTTCTTGTTCTACGCGTTCTACGACCAGATCGTACTGACGACGAGAAATGGTCGTTGTGGTAACTTTACACCCATAGTGCTTCGCTGCGTAAACCGCCATACCGCCCCAGCCTGAGCCGATCTCGAGTAAATGATCTGATTCCGTCAGTTTTAGGCGCTGACATATATGATCTAACTTAATTAAAGCGGCGCGTTCCAAAGACACATCTGAAGACGGGAATATCGCAGCCGAATACATCATGGATTTATCAAGGAATAAAGAAAAGAAGGCATTACTTAAATCGTAATGTGCTGCAATATTTTTCTTCGACCCCGCTTGTGTGTTTATACGTAAAAGCTCCGTAATACTGGAAAAACGTTTACTCAGCCAACTCCAAGTGGAATCCATATTATCTAAAGCGGATTGATTAACCGCGATTAGCCTGACGACACTCACCAAATCGGGAGAGGCCCAATCCCCACGCATATAGGACTCGCCGGCGCCGGTGCCACCGCCCAGAAGAATCGCTCGGTATGCGTTGAGCCTGTATACCCTTATCCTTGCGACCAAGGATGTTGCCGATATATCCTGGCCAAAAACGTAGGTGCCGCTCTCATCCTCTATAATCAAATGGCCTATTTCAATGGTATTCAAACGAGAAAAGAGAATCCGCCGAGCGTATTCTGATAAAAACTGCGACGGTGATTTAGTCGAAAGCCTGCTAGCGGCCGAGTCAATGGACTTCATACTAAGTTAACTCCAACTGTTTTTTCGGTTTAAAACGTTTGTTCTTGCCTAAGAATGGCACGCCCTTTAAAGCCAATCGCAATGCTTGCCAATAGATGGCCAAGATGACTTTAATCGTCATAAATGGAAAGCGAATTAAAATACGATTCAGTGAAGCGCTCGTCACTTCCTCGCGATGTAAACGCAACGTGGCGTCCGTTATTTTTTCTTTCCCTTGCATACTATCAATATGTAAGGCCAAACGATCATCAGGCGTAGTGCTTTTCCAACGATATGTCATATTCAAATGATTAAATGGTGATACGGTAAAGCCCTTATCAAATACAACATCTTGGCGCACATTATTTCTATCACGATTGCGCCCATCGCCATTGCCTTCACCATTACTTTCAAGATGAGCGCCACAGGGAATCACATAAGCATGCTTTTCATTCCATGGTGTATTGTTCACTTCGGCCACGATATATTGCAGAGCCCCCCCTGTCTTATCGAAGCAGTAATAGTTCACAATCGGATTCATGTTGAACCCGAAGTAACGAAAGTTTGCCAACATAAAAATATCACCAAGGGGCCGTTCACCTACCTTTTCTTCGATTGTACGTCTCACGGATTCATCCAGATCAATCTCTGGGTCACCATGAAAATCCTCGCGTCTAAAGCGCGCAATCCCCCAACGGCTCCTGGACCACCATCGCGACAGCGAAAGGAAATCGTCGATCTCCCTCAGGTTCAGATAGACCATAAACACACGGTACTGAAATGCATGTTTACGGGGGCTAAATCGGCGATGGCTGACTAGGCCAGAATAAATGGCACTTTTCACGACTGTAGCCTTTTTATATTTCGCCTATTACTCATGATATTGGCTGCTTGTTTTAACATTTATCCTTCTGTCACTTATCTTTCTGTTTTAGTCTTTCTAATATTTATCTTTTTATGATGGATATATTTATTATCGATACATTTATCATCGATTGATGCTGGCACAAAAACGTTCCGCTACTCTCAGTGCACTGACAACACCATCCTCATGGAATCCATTTGCCCAATACGCACCGCAATACCAAGTATTTCGCTGACCATTTATCTCTGCCCATCTTGACTGTGCTTTCGTACTCGCCTCAGTAAACTGGGGGTGCGCATAACTATAGCGCCCAATCACTTTGTCGGGGTCAATATAGTCGTCCGCATTTAAAGAGACACAGAACGTTTTTCCCTCCGCCTCGGCCCCTAGACCTTGCAAGATATTCATATCGTAAGTAACTATCGGCAACTTTTCTTCATCCGCGTCACCCGTCATGCGATAGCTCCAACTGGACCAAGTTCTTTTAGAAGTCGGCAATAGGCTTTCGTCATAATGCAATATGACGGAGTTTTCCTCGTAGGGAATGGCACTGAGTATCTCTTGTTCTTCATTTGTCGGATCTGCAAGTAGTCTCAAGGCTTGGTCGGAATGCGTCGCCAACACAACTTCATCAAACATTCTCTCTTCACCATCTTCAAAAACAAGCACGACGCCGTTGTCATTTCTTATTATCGTTTTAATATTCACATGAGTTTCAATGCGATCGGAGAACGTTTCCGTTAACGGCCCCAGGTATTGCTTTGACCCGCCTTTAATGACGTGCCATTGAGGTCGGTTAAATATATTAAGCAAGCCATGATTACGAAAGAATGTGATAAAAAACCGTATAGGGAAACTACGGATATTCGCCAAAGACGCAGACCAAATCGCTGCCCCCATGGGCACCAAATAATATCGCGCAAATGTTTCACCATAGCCTTTTTCATCAAGGTAGTGCCCTAAGGTCATATTCTCGGGGATGGTTTTATTCAGAAGATCGCGTTCGGCAGAATAGTTAAAGCGGATAATATCTTTCAACATCCCAAGAAAGCGGGGTGAAAAAAGGTTAGAGCGTTGCGCAAATAACGCATTTAGATCATTGCCCGCGTATTCCAAACCTGATTCAGCACAGCTGACGCTAAACCCCATCGACGTTGGCTGGGCTTGCACACCAATCTCTTCCAGTAATCGAATAAAATGGGGATAGGTCCAATCGTTAAACACGATAAAGCCGGTATCTATGGAATAAGACATACCATCAAGATCAAAATCGACGGTTGCGGTATGCCCGCCTATCCGATCAGATTTTTCAAAAACGGAAACATCACAAAACCGATTCAGTTTGTAGGCCGCTGTAAGGCCTGAAATTCCTGTGCCTATAATGGCGACGCTCTTTTTCATATTGCTTCCGCTTTTTTAAATTTCTGTGCCGCCATCCTCATCCATACTCCTGGCATAAACCGCATAATCTTAAGAGGAATGGAAAGCTTTGCAGGGAAATCATAAAACAGGGGACGTTTATGTAACCCACGTATTATTTTTTGTGCGGCGTCTTTGCTGGATAACATAAAAGGCATGTCAAAATCATTGCGCTGCGTGAGGGGAGTATCCACAAAGCCTGGACGAATAATCGTAACGTCAATATTTTCGGGGAATAAATCAATTTTGAGGCTTTGAAGAAAATAATCTAAAGCCGCCTTAGACGCACCGTAGGCAGCAGCCCGAGGAAACGGAATAACGGAAGACAAACTGCCAATCGCCGCTATGTGCGGTCGATTAGTGGAGCGCCGTAAAAGAGGCAGTGCAATGCGAACGGCATCCACGACACCGAGGTAGTTGACCTGTGTAATTTTTGAAAATAACGCCGTAGACAACCTTAAGCCGTCATCATATTCACATGTGCCCGCGCAAGCGATTAGGCTATCGAGGTGATCCGTATGTTTATTTATTTCTCGTTCGGCATGGGCGACACTTGCTGCATCCTGTAAATCGACGGGAATCACATGGATATTTTCGGGGTAGGCCTCTCGCAAGCACTCAAGCTTATTCATTGAACGGGCGCTAACAAACACGTAGTTGCGATCTTTTGCCAACAGGCGCGCAATTTCTAAACCGATGCCACTACTTGCGCCGGTCACCCAAAACGTTCTTTTATCTGTGTCTAACGTACCCATGATCTCTGCTCCACAACAGCTGAATGTGTAAGGATTAATTTATTCCGACAAACGCCGCTTTAGCCGTCTGATAACCCCTCCAAGCAGCGGCACATGCTCGTATAGCATTTCACCCATATCGTAATAATCCACATGGGAGATGACCTTTTCTTGGAATTCGATGACGCTAAGCCCTCTTACGCATATTTCATGTTTCACCAATCGCGGGTGCTTAAAGTACATACGCCACTGTAAAAATGCCTGATTCTCCATTACTGACACGCCATCAAAATCGAAACGACAGGCCGTGACGCCCGTCATCACTGAAGAAAAGTAACGTTCTATCGCTTCCAATCCCTGAATCTCATGAATAGGGTCGGTAAAACGCGCATCTTCGTCGTAGAGCGCCCTAATCTTGGATAAAGACTCAGTATTAAACTCGCGATAAAACGCTACGAGCTGATCGATAATGTGAGACATAAATTAAACTTCCTCTAATAGCCACTTGATACGCCTTACTTTGCGTTTGGGATCACTTTTTCTCGCCCTAGACCTGTCGCCGCTTGCTTCTCATATAATTAGCAATATTTACTATTAAGTCATCCGTTTCTCAGCATTACCCGTACACACTCACAAATAGATAGACTGATAGTACAAAGCCGTATACAAAAGAAGCATCTAATCAAGTATTAAAACGCCACAAAGCGACCACATTATTGTGAAAACAGAAGATGACGACATGAACACGCCAAATACTGCGCAAGGCAACGGCCAAAAACGTGACGATAACTGGTCAAACCTGCTGACACAGGTAGGCCTACAGGACGAAAGCGCCTTCGCTGAAGTGTTCGCTCACTTTGCACCACTTATAAAAGGCTTCTGCCAATCCAATAAAACGTATTTGGGCGGCGATGCTGCAGAAGAACTCGTGCAAGAGGTTATGATTAAAGTCTGGCAAAAAGCGAGTAATTTTGACCCCACCCGCGCCTCTGCCAGCACATGGATTTATACCATCGCGCGTAATACGCGCATCGATTATCTGCGTAAGCACGCCAAACACGATGTCAATTCGTCCCCAGTTGAAACTGAAGATATTTGGGATGAAAGCTCAGACAACCAACCTTTTGTATTTATGAAACGCTCTCGCGAGGAAAAGGAAGTCGCTCAGCTACTAGAAGCCTTACCCGCAGAACAAATTCGCTGTATCGAAAAAGTTTATATGGAAGGTAAATCGCAATCCGAAATTGCAGAAGAACTTGATCTCCCCCTTGGCACGGTAAAATCCCGTGTCCGACTTGGGCTCAAGAAACTTCAATCGCAATCTGTTATTAATTGAGGTAAAGCAACGTGACAAACTTTCATCCTTCAGAGGACATACTGGTGGAATTCTCTTCAGGGAATCTGGATTGGGCCGTCAGTATTGCGGTATCCGCTCATCTGCAGCTATGCCCCACCTGCAAGCAAAAAGTTACACAACTGAATGCCCTTGGTAGCGCGATGCTAAGTCGTAGCGAGTCTGTAGCTGTTGAAGAAAACAGCTTCGAAAAATTAATGACGCGTATCAAGAGCACCGAAACCGATCAGGAAACACCCACCATAACGCCAAAAGAAGAGCACACGGCTGGCGAACGCACAAAACATTTACCGCCTGTTGTGCAAAAACTTATCCCTAAGGAAAAACCACTCAAGTGGTCCTTTATTTCCCCATCTCTGAAAGCTGCACAATTGGATTCAGGACAGAATAAATACGAGGTCTCTTTCCATAAAATCAAACGCGGTGGCAAAGTGGCGGAGCATGATCACAAAGGGCTAGAAGTTACGCTCATTTTGGAAGGCAGTTTTTCTGATTCACAAGGGAATTACGTTGTTGGGGATTTTCTGGTTAAAAAACCTGGTGATGTGCATCGCCCGATCGCAGCACAGGACCAGGATTGCCTATGTCTTTCCGTGGTAGAAGCTCCCGTAAAAGTCACCGGCTTAATGGGAAAATTGATCAATCCGTTTTTGTCCGTTAGCCCACGGTAAATATTGGTATCAAAGGGAAGGGAAATAGTTGACGCGTTTTAAGTAAACGAGAACCATATCAAGCTCACTCACTCAGGCCCAAACGGAAAAGCGCCGCGAGAGACATTGCATCAGTGATCTCTCCCCGTTTTGCCATGTCTATGGCTTCGATTAACGGCAGCTTTTTAACTTCAATATCTTCGGTATCTTCCAAGTGTTGATCACCAAGAGAGAGCCCTTTCGCGACATAGATATAGCCCACTTCGTCAGTAACAGAATTGGAGGTATGCAGGGTCATTAACGTTTCCCATTCTTTTGCATGTAAGCCCACCTCTTCTTGCAGCTCTCGTTTGGCCGTTTCCAATGGGTCCTCACCAACGGGCGAGCCGCCCTCTGGAATTTCCCAGGTACGTTGATCTAAGGTGTAGCGGCTTTGACTGACTAACCAGGTATTACCGTCTTCATCTATGGGTACAACACCCACCGCCTGATTTTTGAAATGCACGACGCCATAAATCCCTTCTGATCCATTTGGGCGTAAGACTTCGTCATGGGTGACGCGGATCCAATTGTTTTCGTAGACGGTGTCTTCAGATTTTTGACGCCAGCCGCCTATTTTTTCTTTTGTCTTGCTCATGATTTTTCCATTTACTCTCAAAGTTAAAAACAATAGAGTATTTAGCAACCTGCATGGAAACGAATATACCTTGAGGTAGACCCGCTGTGAATATATCCCTATACGCTCGGCTCGGGCTCCATGCTTCGCTCTAACACCTACATCCATATAGGCGTCAGCTTCGGCATCCTCGGCAGTTGCTCCTGCACTGCTCTACTTCACGCCGTCCTGGCGTTTATGCCTCAGACGGTCTACCTCAAAGTATATCCATTTCATTCAATTAACTCATATTGATATGTCATACTATTGAACAATTTTCTCCGCCGTTGCTCGCTCACTTTCCGGCGTATGATCGTAATCGGTGTACCGCATTTTACCGTTCAAATCTAACCATTTATAAATGACACGCGGTGCTTCAGGCAGTGCTTTTACGCTGACCGTTTCGACATGTGTTGGCGTAAGGCTTTCTTCAAGCGGCGTCTCGGTCACAATATCGATCAAGGCCTGAATCTTTGGGTTGGCGAGCAAAGCCGCAGGGTTTTGTTTTGCAATAAGCGCTTTCACCTCAGCATCCTCCAAAATCTTCACCACACGCTGATCACTTCGAAGGTCGCGCATCCGTCGCCAAACATAACTCATTTGTGTTGCAAAATATCGTTCCGCTTCTGTTATCGACACATCCTTCGGCTTACCTTCTTGCAATACTTTCTGCATTGCCGGAGTTTTTACCAAATCTGTAAATACAGGATATTCCATCAGTTGATCTATATCGGCCTCAGCCATTAAAAATTGCGCCTTGCCATCCTCCCAAAATGTTTTCAGTTCAGGGGATTTAGACAATTGAGAAAAGGACTGGGAAAAAACATGGGGCGCACTGAAAAATGCCGCCGTTGCACTCGCCTTATAGGGATCTTTCTCAATAGCGTTAATACCCGTATGGAGGGCTTTCGATACTATCTTGGAAGAGATATCACTCAAAACATCAGGTTTTGCAATGCTCCCCTTATTACTTTTCATCCCCAGCGTCGCGGACACCACCGACACCATCCATATCGCCAACACGGCAAACAGCATACCTGTTAAAGCGCCCAAACACGCCCCCAGAAGCCGATGCTTCAGCGTCACATTCTGTAAAACGGGGAACATAAAGGTCGGAACAGCGGACACCAACGCCGACACCACAAGGAAGATCGCGATTGAGGCCCCGACGAATGCAATCACCCCGTTAACACCATTATCTGGGATCATCTTACCTAGAGTGGGCGCGAGCAGCAGGCTTGCTATATAAGCGCTCGCCAACCCGAGTAAGCCCAGTAGCCCTTTCCAAACCCCTCGCTTGTAGGCTCTATAAGCAAAAAAAGAAATACATGCCAACAAAATCAGCATATTTGTGGTCGAAAACACGTGTTAAACCCTCTTATTTTAAGTCTGATAAATTCCGATTTGTGCCGCATTTTGCTACAATCCGCGGCCTTAAAACACCAATATCTCTCACATCTCTATTTAATAGATAAAATAGACCAATTACCCCAAGTCTTCGTTGTTGCCAGATAATCCTGACGATACGCGTTACGATGGAAAAATTGAGATATGGCGAAGAACCGACCTAAGCTCTTGCTAAAAAAACCGCCAACGCGGTCATTTACCGGCATTTAGCACCCTATTAGGCGACAATCGACCATACCCCCATCGATGACTCAGCAAAGATTTGCCAATCTGGTCTTAGGAAAACCTTTATGTCGACACCAGCTGGCTTGAAAGAAGTGATCAACGCTAACGAGTTTATTGGCCGCCACATCGGGCCGGATAGCAAACAGACTCAAGCTATGCTGGATGCAATGCACCTGGATTCTGTCGAAACGCTGATTAGCCAAACAGTGCCGGCTGGGATTCGCTCAGAAACAACGGCCGCGCTATCGGCACCCATGACCGAACATGAAGCCCTCGCCGAACTGCGTGAGATCGCTCAAAAGAACCAGGTGTTTACCTCGTATTTAGGTATGGGCTATCACGATACACACGTCCCCCCGGTAATCCTACGCAACGTACTGGAAAACCCTGGGTGGTATACCGCGTACACACCCTACCAACCCGAAATTGCTCAAGGCCGCCTAGAAGGCCTGCTCAATTTCCAACAAATGATTGTCGAACTTACCGGCATGGATATGGCCAATGCCTCCATGCTGGACGAAGCCACCGCCGCTGCCGAAGCCATGGCAATGGCCAAGCGTGTGCAGAGAAAAAACAAATCCGATAATTTCTTTGTTGATCAAAACTGCCACCCCCAAACACTCGCCGTCGTTAAAACGCGGGCAGAACATTTTGGTTTTAACATTATTGTGGGCGACCCAGCCCTTATTGAAAAAGAAGACGATATTTTCGGGGCACTCATACAATACCCCGGTTCTAGCGGCGGCATACAACCCATTAAAGAATCCATTGAAGCCGTCCAAAATAAACAAGCACTTGCCATTGTCGCTGCCGATATTATGAGCCTCGTGGTGCTTACCCCTCCAGGTAAACTTGGTGCAGACATTGTTGTGGGCAGTAATCAACGTTTTGGCGTCCCCATGGGGGCAGGTGGTCCACACGCAGCATTCTATGCCTTTAGAGAAGCTTACAAACGCGCAACGCCAGGGCGTATTATTGGTGTTTCCGTTGATGCGCGTGGCAAGCAAGCATTACGTATGGCGATGCAAACACGGGAGCAACATATTCGCCGTGAAAAAGCGAATTCCAATATCTGCACCTCTCAAGTATTACTCGCGCTGATGAGTGTTTTCTACGCGATGTATCACGGCAGCGATGGCGTACAACGCATTGCAAACCGCATTCATTTATTTACCAAGATTCTCGCGCTCGGCGTTCAAGAACTTGGCTTTAATTTACAACACTCACACTTTTACGACACATTAAGTATTGAAGTCGGCGATAAACAAAACGACTTTATTACTCAAGCGCTTGGCCAAGAAATTAACGTCCGTAAAATTGGCGACAGCCATATCGGTATTAGCTTAAACGAATGTACGCGAGTGCAAGAGCTAGAAGCATTACTCGCACTTTTTAATACGACGAATAAAAGTTTAGATTTTGATTCTCTCGTGACAACAGCGAAAGCGTACGAAGCAATCCCAGCAGAACTTGCACGTTCAGAGAATGCTCTTCAGCACGATATATTTTCACGCTATCAATCTGAAACGGAAATGCTGCGTTATTTAAAACGTTTGGAATCAAAAGATATTGCACTGAACCACGCGATGATTCCACTTGGCTCGTGCACAATGAAATTAAATGCAACGGCGGAAATGATTCCCGTTACGTGGCCAGAGTTTGGCAAAATCCACCCCTTTGCCCCAGCCGAACAAATGACCGGCTACAACACCTTGTTTTCTCAACTCGACGATATGCTACAAGCGTGCACCGGTTACGATGCCATTAGCCTACAGCCCAACGCAGGCTCGCAAGGAGAATACGCGGGCTTAGTGGCGATCAAAAAATATTTTGAGCATCGGGGTGAAACGCAACGGCATATTTGTTTAATTCCAGCTTCCGCACACGGCACAAACCCCGCTTCAGCTCAAATGGTGGGCATGAAAGTGATCGTCACTAAATGTGATGACCAAGGGAACGTCGACATCAATGACCTTCAAGACAAAATAGAACAGCATGGCGACGCCATCGCTGCATTGATGGTGACTTACCCCTCCACCCACGGTGTATTTGAAGAAGACATTAAAATGATTTGCGAATTAACCCACTCGGTAGGCGCACAAGTCTATATCGACGGCGCCAACATGAATGCGCTTGTTGGCTTAGCCGCACCAGGGAAATTCGGCGGCGACGTATCCCACCTTAATTTGCATAAAACATTTTGTATTCCACACGGTGGCGGCGGCCCTGGCATGGGGCCTATTGGGGTTAAATCCCATCTAGCGCCTTTCTTACCCGCTCACCCCGAACAAAACTTGGAAGGCACAACAGAAAGTAACGGTACTATTTCCGCAGCGCCTTGGGGCTCGGCCAGTATTCTCCCTATCAGTTGGATGTACATAAAAATGATGGGCAATACCGGCATGAAACAAGCGACAGAGTTTGCCATATTAAATGCAAACTACGTTGCTCATCGCCTTTCTGCGCACTACCCCATTTTATATCGCGGCAAAAATGGTTTTATCGCACACGAATGTTTACTCGATCTAAGACCACTAAAAGAAGCTAGTGGCATTAGCGAAGAAGATATTGCGAAACGCTTAATGGACTTTGGCTTTCATGCCCCGACAATGTCTTTCCCTGTTGCCGGCACCTTAATGATCGAGCCAACAGAATCAGAATCACTCATGGAATTAGATCGTTTCTGTGAAGCCATGATAAAGATTAAACAAGAAATCGACGCAGTAGAAAAAAATGAATACCCCGCAGACAACAACCCCCTCGTGAACGCCCCCCATACTCTGGACGATGTGCTTACAGCAGATTGGGATCGCCCCTACTCCAGGGAAGACGCAAGCCAACCTCTGGCGTATTTGAAAGCGCACAAAGTCTGGCCCACGGTAAATCGTATTGATAATGTATTTGGGGATCGTAATTTGATTTGTTCGTGTCCCAGCATTGAAAACTACGAAGAGTAATCTTAAGAGTGAGACCCTGGAATAAAGTGGATTAATGAGTTCAATGCGCTGGTTAACCTAATAAAAATAGGTTAACCCTTATTCCAGTATTTCGCTCCTCTCCTCTCCTCTCCTCTCCTCTCCTCCAAGTGTAAACCCTTCGGTCAGATCAAGCGTATAACAATCTATAGCTCATACTATTCAAACCAAAGTATAGAAAAAAACAATTGATTAATAAAAAATAATTAATTATGAGTATGGCCGTTCTGGCCACACTATGCGTATGTAGCAATCATTGAGATTAAGACTATTACTCTTCCCCAGCGCTCTAAAACAGGAGATTGACCATGACCAATAGTAAATGCCCCGTCATGCATGGCGGCAGCACATCAACCGGCAAAGCGACAATGGATTGGTGGCCTGAAGCCCTCAATCTCGATATCCTTCATCAACACGATCGTAAGAGCAATCCTCTAAATGACGATTTCAACTACGCTGAAGAATTCAGCAAGCTTGACTTAGAAGCAGTTAAATCAGACTTAAAAGCACTTATGACCGATAGCCAGGATTGGTGGCCTGCTGATTGGGGACACTACGGTGGCTTAATGATTCGTATGGCATGGCATGCAGCGGGGACCTATCGTATTGCTGATGGCCGCGGTGGTGCTGGCACGGGGAACCAACGTTTTGCGCCACTGAACAGCTGGCCAGACAATGCCAACCTTGATAAGGCACGTCGATTATTGTGGCCAATCAAAAAGAAATACGGCAATAAACTTTCATGGGCTGACTTGCTCATTCTTGCCGGCAATATGGCCTACGAATCGATGGGTCTGAAGATGTTTGGATATGCCGGAGGCCGCGAAGATATCTGGCACCCTGAATACGATATCGACTGGGGCTCCGAGCAAGAATGGTTAGGCAAAGATGCGGATCGAGCGCACCCGAATAATGCTGAAATGAAAGACAATCCACTCGCCGCCGTGCAGATGGGTTTGATTTACGTTAATCCAGAAGGCGTTGACGGTAAACCTGACCCGCTAAGAACGGCTCAAGACGTCAGAACCACTTTTGCACGTATGGCGATGGACGACGAAGAAACTGTCGCATTGGCTGCAGGTGGCCATACCGTAGGGAAATGCCACGGTAATGGCAGTGCAGAGAAAGTTGGCCCCGAACCGGAAGCTGCTGAAATTGACGCACAAGGCTTAGGTTGGATCGGCTCAAACGGAAGCGGAGTGGGCGGTGACACGGTAACAAGTGGTATTGAAGGCGCGTGGACAACTCAACCAACACAGTGGGATAACGGATATTTCTACTTGTTATTTAATTACGATTGGGAACTGAAGAAAAGTCCGGCTGGTGCCTGGCAGTGGGAACCTGTTGATATCAAAGAAGAAGACATGCCTGTCGATGCTGCTGACCCTTCTATTCGCCGCAACCCAATTATGACCGACGCAGATATGGCAATGATTAAAGACCCTATCTATCGCGAAATTTCCACGCGCTTTTATAAAGACCCCGATTATTTCGCGGAGACCTTTGCTCGCGCATGGTTCAAATTAACTCATCGCGATATGGGACCGAAGTCGCGTTACTTGGGGGCAGACGTACCGACAGAAGAATTAATCTGGCAAGACCCAGTTCCAGCCGTCGATTACACATTAACGGACACTGAAGTAGAGACGATTAAAACAAAAATTTTGGCAACCGGCTTAAGCGTGTCTGATTTAGTATCAACTGCTTGGGATAGTGCGCGTACCTATCGCAACTCTGACCATCGCGGTGGCGCTAATGGGGCACGAATTCGTTTAGCGCCAATGAAAGACTGGGAAAGCAACGAGCCTGCGCGCTTGCAAAAAGTATTGGCCGCACTCGGTAATATTCAATCATCACTTGATAAGCCTGTCAGCATCGCAGACTTGATTGTTTTGGCGGGTACTGCCGCAGTGGAAAAAGCCGCGGGGGATGCCGGTGTAAATATCACGGTACCTTTTACTGCAGGGCGCGGCGATGCAACACCCGAGCAAACCGATGCAGAATCATTTAGCGTGCTTGAACCAATTCACGATGGTTTTCGGAATTACCTGAAAAATGATTACGCCATTTCGGCTGAAAAACTCATGCTGGATCGTGCGCAGCTAATGGGCTTGTCCGCGCCTGAAATGACAGTATTGATAGGTGGCTTACGCGTACTCGGTGCAAATCACGGTGACAATAAAGCCGGCGTATTTACAGATAACGAAGGTGTTTTAAGCAACGATTTCTTTGTCAATTTAACGGACATGAACTACAGCTGGAAATCAACAGGTAAGAACAGTTACGACATTATCGAGCGAAGTTCTGGTACGACGAAATGGACTGCATCCCGTGTTGACCTGGTTTTCGGTTCGAATTCAATTTTACGCGCTTACGCGGAGGTATATGCACAGGACGATAACAAGAAAAAATTTGTTAACGACTTCGTCAGAGCTTGGGTAAAAGTGATGAACGCAGATCGTTTCGACACGCAATAATTAACTACACGTAGGATAATATGGCCTCCAGTATTGGAGGCTTTTTTATGATCTTTAAGGCCTATAATATTTCTGATTATTCTGATGCCGGTAAAAAGTGCTCGTTTTGCAAAATTATTTATCGAACACTTCATTCCATTGATAAGATGCTTCACCGGCGCCACTATTTCTAGGCAACGGCTAATGCTAGCCAGCTAAGCGATAAAATAGTGTTCTAGCTTTTCAGAACACGCCCCTATTACTGATTACGATGGCCACATACAGCATGAACGACACTCAACTCGTACACGAGGATCATACCCCCAAAACCGGCACTAGCCGCCTAAGTGTGCTCCTACACAATATGGAACTCGCATCAAATATCGGCAGTATTTTTAGAATCTCCGATGCCCTCGGTATCGATCACATCTATCTCTCCGGTGATACACACACCCCACCCAACAGAAAAATCACCAAGACATCTCGCTCCACAGAAAAATACGTCCCGTACAGCTATGAGAACGATGCGCTTAAACTTCTGACAAGGCTAAAACAACAAGATTATTTGATCGTGAGCCTGGAAATATGCTCAGGGAGTGAAGACCTCAAACATTTTCACCCACCCACCGACAGAAAAATATGCTTAATCGTTGGCTCCGAAAATAAAGGCATACATTCCACACTGGTTGACCTAAGCGATCACACAATACACATACCTATGCATGGACATAACTCGTCCATGAATGTCGCCAACGCCTGCGCTATCGCGAGTTACGACATTATCGCTAAGCGATCGAGACTCATGGAAGATCAAGTACGGCAATAAAAAACCGGCGAAACAGCCGGTTTTTTTAAAGCAACGTACGTTAATACACGATCTGATTTAATCGCAGCTACCCAAATCAAAATATCCTGCAGGCGTCTCTTTAAGGACAACCGCCGTAGACAAAAATATGGGGCCAATATTGGTGCCAGAACCTACCGCGCACCCATCAAAACCAAACGAACCACAGGTAACGGCTCTTCCGGCATCAATATGCCCCGTAACACTGGCCGAGTGCTCTACACACCCCGTCGCTGCGCTCACATGAACGAGCCGCGTTCGCTCTATAGCAGCATTCCCCGCTGCATCACTTACGTTATAACGAAGCGTATAATCACCTTGCACGTTAGTATTGACGCTGCCCGATATGGTCACCTGATGAGAAATATCGCCATCGACATCATCATTAGCCGTGAAACCTGGATCAACCCAAGTACCTCCTTGCGCAATGGTCGTCTCCCCACCGGTAAGTGTAATCACTGGCGCTGTCGTATCACTTCCACCCACGGGACATTCGGATGTTGTGTAATAACTAGGGCCTGTTTCACTTAACGTAACTTGCCCCCATGTGCTTGTCCCAAGATCTTCATTAGAACCGATCGCGTAATATCGCTTAACTTTCCAGAAAGAACCTTCTTCAACATAATAAGTTCTGCCTGCCGTTTGGTGATTCGGCAAGGTAGCGGTGTACGACTGACATGGATAAAGCTCCTTACTGACATAGGCTGTCATTTGATCTCCAGGTGCCGACACCTGATCAATGATAAGCCCAGAAAAATTGTTCGTATTAGGGTAGCTACTATTTATCGGCGTGGAGTCTGGAGAAAACGTTGTCACATTCCCCGCATACATCATGTCGGTTTGACGCGTACCCGACGTTTCTCCACTCATTCGACGAATCCAAAGCCGAGAACTGCTTTGCGCGTACGAGACAAGCACCCCTGTATCTCCTTCTTGGAGCCCATCCCCCATTAAACCTTCATCAAACCCTTGTACCTTACGCTGTTCGATGTACCAGTATTGGCCGCTGTTTTCTCCTGGCACACGGAAATAGTCATATGAACCTGCACTAAAAGGATGGGTGGTAGTAATGAGCTGAGCATCGGCACTGGGTGAAATTTCAATAGGGTCAAAAAACCCTACTCTTCCACCTTGTAAATAGATACGTGACTTTGTGTACGCAGTAAAATGTACGGGGCGCTCACCAATGAGCTCTCCTGGTTTATGCCCCCAACAGCCAACCCCCATCAACCCCCAGTGAGAAATATCACTGGGCTGATTATATAAGTCTCGTAAATTAAAGGCCGAGTGGCCTAGCTCGTGGGCAATTACGCCCAGCGTACTATTATAAGGAGCCTCCACTGGCCCTTGGCGTTCACCGAACCCCATATACCCTGTACTAATATTCACACCATCATAGTGACCAAAATCATGGCTAAAATATGCGTGTCCCCAAAAGCCCTCGGTTTCTGAGCCGGTGTACGAGCTTTCCCTGCCTGCCACAACAAACGCCACAACTAATTCAGTTTTATCCACCACCCCGTTTTGATTAGCATCGAACTGAGAGAAATCAACGTAAGAAGATGCTGCATCGAAGGCTTGATCTAACACAGACTGCCAAGCAGAAAAGTTACGCGCATGATGTGGGTGGTTCATATCAAGATGCACCTTCACGAAACCATCATTAACACTGCCTTGGGCCTCATTTCCCTGGGTAAAAAATAGCTGCCCGCGAGACACTTCTTGATAGTACGCGTTCAAACTCGTGCTATTGATATTACCTGGATAACCACCAAACGTTTTATCCGACCATACCGCCTCGTTATCAACAAACTGAAAGTCGTTAAATTCAATCATGATAAATAAGGTGTTGTATAAGTAACTCCCTGCACCTAATGGCGCGCCCCCTAGTGCCGATTGCATTTCAGTCTCAGCGTGTACGCCTGTATGACCAGCAACACCTTCAGCACTTACTTCGTGAGAATGATCATTTGAGTTTTTCTCCCAAGCATCCTGCCAGGCTTGCATAAGATCCTGATTCGCTACCTCAGGAATACGAAAAAAGGAATATGAGCCATATGGTAGACCAGAGGGCTGTAATGAGTAGCCGCTATCGTCCACATCTATTTCTGCATATTCATAACGCATTAGACGTTTGTTAAATACGAGCACCTCTTGAGTGTCAACTGTTTCAAACCATAATATCCGCTCATCGCCTCTCGGATGCGCATCAAATTGAAAACCACTGGGCTGCTCTAAAGTGCGCACTTGTGGATTCGCCGGTACGGCATCGACCGTCACAGCGAGCAAAGCGGCAATATGTGCGACCGCAACAATAAATACTAACTTGATAGACTTCATAATTATTCCCCCCGTAAAAACATACGCTCTGCCAATATGCAACAAATTCCGTTTACTCCTAGATTTACCGCATTGCAAAGCACTTCGTGCAGACATCATGTCTACCCTTTTACTTTATTTCCATACTGAATAAGCTGTCCACCGGTATATTGTGCATCGCAATATTTAACACGAGAAAATTGACACGAATCAATTTCTAGGGAGAGGCAGACGACACTTGAAGAGTGTCATAAAAAAGTAATTTTTCACTCGCACAACATTCATACAAAACAGTCGTCATGATTCACCATTCATGTGTGTTTGTTTAATTAGCAAAATGAACAACACAGCACCAACTGAAAAAATATTTCGCGAAATAAAAAACCTAGAACTTAGATATACTTAAGAAATTAAAAATAATACGAATTATTTTTGGAAGTATTATCTTTTTTATTCTTAATACCGGAGGGCAAAACCGTGATGGAAATACGACATATCATTTGGGATTTTGACGGAACACTTTTTGACACATACAGCGCAATTGCCGAAGCATTCCAAAAAACGCTTAGCCATGATTTCGGAATAAGAAAAAGTGTTTCAGATATTTATGCGCTCTGTAAGATCGACACAAAACATTGCACCGCTGTACTCGCCCAGGAATACGACATTGATGAACGCACAATATTGCACAGCGTTCGAAGTAACTACGATCAAATGTCCGACGCAGCTCAAGAACCATTCCCCTATGTGCGAGACATCTGTGAAACAATAAATAAAAACGGTGGTAAGAACTTCATCATCACTCACCGCGATAGACATTCACTAATGAAGCACATAGAGCAACACAACTTTGAAGGGATATTTACAGAGATTATTACCAGGGATGACCCCTTCCCCGAAAAGCCATCTCCTGAAAGCTTTTCTTATTTAATTCAGAAACATCAACTTAACCAGGACAGCACCATTGGTGTCGGAGATCGAGATATCGATATACTCGCAGCCAATGCGGCAGGCATCGGCTCCGTATTTTTTTGTGCCGACGCAATAACTTCGTCACACTCAGATTTGAATATTTCACACTTTAAACAGCTGCTAGCATCGCTAAATGGAACTAAAGATTAGGGTTGAACCATGATTGAAACTTTATCCAAAGATAACATCGCTGAATTCTTACCGCTTATCAGGAAGTACCAGGAATTTTATAAGGTCCACGAGATCTCAGACGATAACAATGCCCGCTTCTTTTCGCAGTTTGATGCGGCAAATCCACTTGGCTGTATTTTCCTGTACCGCAAAGAATCGACCCTTGCTGGCTTTGCAACTGTTTATTTTACTTATGCATCCACCATTACAGCCAAAGTGGCAACGTTAAACGATTTATACACACTCCCACTGCAACGCAAAAACGGAATCGCACAGCATTTGATTAAACACTGCCAGGCCTATGCCAAACGCGAAGGTGCAGAACGCCTTCAATGGGTAACATCGCCGGATAACCGTACCGCTCAATCACTCTATGACGCTTTAGACACGCAAAAAAGCACTTGGCATTTTTATACCTACCCAGTTGCATAGAATCGTTATATTCTCTACAAGACTAAATCACACTTAATTATTAACGCCGTGATACTTGTTTTATACCCAAGGCGCGAATTGGAGTTACCTAATATGAGTGAAGCAGAGTTTCCAATTGAGGGCAGCTGTCAATGCGGCCGTGTATGTTACAAGTTACTCAAAAAACCCGACACGATGTATGCCTGCCACTGCAAGGCATGTCAGAAACTCTCGACGAGTGCGTTCAGTATTACAGCCTTTGTTAAAGCTGAGGATTTCGAAGTAGAGGGCGAAATGAACGAATGGGGGCGACTGGCCGATAGTGGGAACAAAAACCACGCAAAATTTTGCCCCACCTGCGGAAATCGTATTTATCACTTCAACCCCGACAAGCCTGAAATGATCAAACTCAAGCCTGCCAGCATGGACGACACAAGCTGGATTAAGCCATCGGCCCATATCTGGTTATGCGAAAAACAAGATTGGTTTGAAGCCCCCAAAGATACGCCACAATACGACAAGCAACCCTAACATTCGTCACATTGCCTACCCCAAGGGTTCGCCTTAAGAGCTGTGGACATTGATGTAAATTCGGCCTGATAATCAGGCCCTAGCCACGTACCATCTTGTTGAAAATGGCCGATATATCGCCAATACTGCCAATCCCTTCAGCCTGTCGAAGGCATTCCTCGATATGATTCACGATGCCTTTTTCTACCCCACGCTCCAAATTTAGCGCATCCACATAATTTCTGGTGTCTCGCAGGCGCTCAATAAGCCGCTCTCTCACTTCGCGGTTCTGATTGTTAAGCGTCTTTTCCAGAAAGAAAATGGCGTTATCTAAATTCTGAACCCCTTCTCTTTGATGCGCTTTTTCCCGAGCTTCCAATTCAATAATTTCAAAACGATTGCTCGCAGAATTGATCAATAGCTGAATATTATCCCGCACACGGTTATATTTATCAGCGTTATCCTGAGGCATATTTTTGACAAGCAATGAAAGGTTTTTGTTGTGAAAGATCAAGCGATTACGTGGATGACTGCGCGCCTCACCTTTGGCTTCTTTCGCCAACAACTTAGCCTCCAAGCTATCGACCCGACACCCAATATACTGCATTCCCGCATAGGTTCTCATCTGTAAGCTGCCATCCAAACCGAGCACACGACAAACTTTTACAAGCTCGTAACCCAGGTCCACGACATCTTCAAAGTCGGTACATTTTTGATGAAACCCCATAAGAACGCTCATTTCGTATAGCTGCTCCAACGCGGATTTTTCAAGCCCAGGATTCTCTTTATTTATCTCGTATTGCTGCGCCCATTCTTTTTGTTTTCCGGCGTTTTCAAGCGCAATATTGATCTGCCGAATAAGTTCGCCTTTATCAAACGGCTTGGTGATATAGTCTTCAGCGCCGCAGGCATACCCCTCCACACGATCAGACACCTGATCTAAAGACGTTAAAAAAATAACGGGGATAAATGCCGTATCGTCCGAAGCCTTTAGCGCTTGGCACACGCTAAACCCATCGAGACCAGGCATCCGAATATCGAGCAAAATCAAATCGGGAGAAATGTCCCCGACAGACGCTAAGCATTGCTTGCCTGAATCCAAGGTGACCACGTCAAATTCATCCTCTAAGCAGGACCTAACCAACTCGAGGTTTATCTCACTATCATCAACTACCAAAATTCTAAACACGGTCGTCTCACCATAGATTTCGTCGAAAGAGCCACTGACTTGCTCATAAAATGTCACTGTAGAGCACGATTTATCACCAAAACCCGATAAGGTTTAGGATTTTAGACTCCGAGACTACAGAATATCTGACATGACTGGTATATTATGTTGCGCCAAAATAGTTCAATAGATGACACCAAAAACAACACTCGGTAAAGCAAGGGTTACAATTTGCAACCAGTCCAAACATTTCAGGCTTTATCTGTATGAAAATTGAGCAGAGACTCAGATTAGCACGTGAAAACGCAAATTTCACGCAAACAGAATTAGGAGAAAAAATTGGCAAGTCAAAAGGATCTATTATTGCTTACGAGAAAGATGCATCTGGCATATCTCTCAAAACAGCGATGGCTATCGCCTCAGTTACTGACAAAACCATCGAATGGATAGCAAACGGCAGCATAAAGGAAGGGAACACCGACTCAGAACTTGCCAGACTGTTTAAAGAAATTTCCGTACTCGACCCCATTAGCATACAAAAAATTCAAGAAGTTATTGAAGCGATGCTCCTAAAAGCCCACGCAACCAAATATACCAACCCAGGGTATTAGATCTATACTTTTGTCGTATCAAAACAAACACACGGATTGGCGCGCCAATCCTGTCAAGTCTGAATTATTAAACTTAATTGAATCAAAATATCATACCAAAATAGCGGTCAGATAAATTACTTACATCTCTGGGGCCTCACTTAGATAATGTGTTAATCATTTGAACCCTTCGCGCGCGGATCACAAACTCCGATCGCATTCATACTGATCACTCGCCCAGCGTACATATAAATCTCTCAGCTACGACATACCACATTCCGTATACGCCAAAAATAACAATAATGATTCTCATTACCTCCTTGAGATATCCTTAGTTTTCGTCTATTTATTAAGGGTCCCTTCTCTAAAAATTAAGAAGTCTAATGGAAGAATATTTCACCGCCGATCGCCTACTTGAGCTCAAGATGGGCACCGTTGTTCAGGTGTGTCGTGAAGATAACGATATGCACTTCACTGTAAGCCTCGTAGGCGTCGATAACGGCAAAAGCATTATCACATCACTACCCCCCAAGATTTCCCTGCCTGATGGCTCACGCTTCGTCGAAATCTTCGCAAAAGATACAATGCTGGAGATGAAAACCATACACGATGGCCGAGTAGTCGCTTTCGAATCAGCGGTTCAAGGCATGTATCGTGATGATCTTTTAATTGGCTCGTTCCCAGAAATGATAGAGACCCGCCGGCTGAGAAAAGATATTCGGCTTCCTTGTGCACTCTCTTGCGATATTCGATGGATGGACCACGAGTCTTACGGTGTTATCACTAATATCAGTCACGGCGGCTGCCAGATTAGCGTGCCCAAAGACAATGAATATGATTTCATTGAAGAATCACTCAATACGCACCGAACCTTAGACTTAGAAATTTTTTTCCCCATTTCAGAAGAGCCGGTCATTATTGGCGGAACGGTGAAGTCCTCCGACTGCCAAGTCGACGGTGCCTGTAAATTAGGTCTGGCATTTACAGGGCAGTACGAAAGTGTCCGGCGATACCTGGAATCACTCCAATTAGATAGTGTTGCGCCTTTTTTCTTTTGATTTAGTTAACACCCTGTCTACACCCTTCACATGTCACACAATGACTAACGAAGTATCGGCAAAACGCGGCTTAATGAATATAATCTCGGCTCCGTTGCCATCGTTTATATACAACAATCTCTCGACGCTTCCAATATAAGGCTAAATCGACACTAAGATATGGAAAAACACTTTCTCTCCGCGAACCAACTACTGTTAGATTCATACGCACTCGCTAAACAAATTTTTCTCGATGGCTACACACCCGACATGATCATCGGCGTATGGCGTGGGGGCACGCCAGTGGCGATTGCAGTGCAAGAGTTTCTCGAATACAAAGGGCTTAACGCTGAGCATTGCGCAATCAAAACCTCGTCATATGAAGGGATAGACCAACAAAATAAACGTGTCGTAGTTTCAGGCTTAGAACATATATTTGAACAGAAAAAGGCTATTGAGCGGCTGCTGATTATTGACGATGTCTTTGACTCAGGTCGCTCTGTACAAGCGATTATTAACGCGCTCACTAAAGAAACCCGCGGAAAAACCGAGCATGAAACCAAGATCGCATGTCCTTGGTACAAACCCTCACACAATCGCACCAAGATCGTGCCCGACTATTTTTGCCATACGACAGACAAGTGGCTGGTGTTCCCTCACGAACTCATGCATTTAAGTGATGACGAGCTGTCACAGGGCAAAGGAGAGGAAATCGCTACGCTCCTGGACCTGAAGCGGTAACAAATCCAACAGACATAAAAAAAGCGGCCAATAGCCGCTTTGAATTATTCAGGTTAAGGACAACTAATCTTTAAATGGCACAAGAGAAACGTTAAAGATTTTAGCTTCTCTCGCTGCATCAGCAATGGCCACATAAGTGTTTGCAGTAGATTGCTCATGAGCACGTACCACAACACCACCCTCTGGGTTTTCCGCAGATTTCTGAGCAATCAACGATCTAACCGCACGAATATCAACACGACGCTGATCAATATAAATCTCATCGGAAGAAGTCACTGAGATCAAAATATTCTTTGATTCCGCATCTGGTGGAGGCGGCTGATCGTTATCTTCAGGAACATTGACACCGATTGACTTTTCCTTGAGGAAAGACGCTGTCACGATAAAGAAAATGAGCATGATGAATACAACATCAAGCATTGGTGTTAAATCGATTTCTGCCTTATCTTCCGATTCAGCCTTATTCTTTTTTCTTCGACTCACCTGTTATTCTCCGCTATTCATTCGAGTTGGCTTGTTTAGTCGTATGTACTGCCTAGCCAGAGCCATGTCTTACTGTAAATCTTAGTGAATCACCCTGATCATCCGGTCAATTTCACCCTAGCTTACTCCCAACTCACAAATGAGCGTGGAGGGTTTGGCCGCCATATGCGGACCAGAATACTACCATGTGTCCGCAAGAGACTCTATCTAAAACACCATTATATACCCTAGAGACACAGCTTGCTGTTTATGCCTACCAATTATAGTCTAAGCGCACGCTATACAGCCGCGCCCATCTCGTCTTCGAGCGCTAAAGTCGTGTAAAAATTACGCTATTTTGCACCGCACAATTCCAACAAAATTCACACCAACCTAAAATGCTTCCGGCAATGATCAATCGTTATCCAGATCTAAACAAAGCTGACTTGGTGCATCGCTCCCTAAGCGGGTACCGACACCGAGAAGCCTAACAGGGATTTTTTTTCGTTGCCAAGCGGCGCTTAGTAGCCGCCCATAGATATCTTTCGTATCCGAATACTTCGAAAAAACAAACGAAGTCTCGATTGTCGTAACCGAGAAATCATTGAACTTGAGCTTTACAAATGCTTTATTTGTTTTTTCTTTAGCCTCCGACTTTTCTATGCGAGATAGCAACTCGGGCAATATGCTATTTAATTTGCGAAATAATCCCGCTAACGACGTTATGTCTTCGGCATATGTTTTTTCAACACTAATTGATTTACGTTCGGATAATGGCCGTACGTCTCTATCATCCTCACCTCTGGCCATACTGAATAACTTAGAGCCAAAGGTTCCAAATAGACGAACTAAACGTTCCAATCCACAAGATAGGATGTCATCACAACAATAAATCCCATAACGGGCGAGTTTTTCGGCAGTAACAGGCCCAACGCCAGGAAGTTTTTTTACCGATAGTGGGCGCACGAAATCTTCCACCATTGAAGGCTCAACCACAAATAGCCCATTTGGTTTCTTCCAATCACTCGCAACTTTCGCCAAAAACTTTACCGGCGCAACACCTGCAGACACGGATATTCCCACATCCGTTGCTACCTGATGCCGGATATGACGTGCGATTAATGTGGCGCTCCCTCTCAAATTATCCGACTCAGTTACATCCAAATATGCCTCATCCAAAGAAAGTGGCTCAATTAAATCGGTGTATTGCGAAAAGATAGAACGCATTGCGTGTGAATATTCTCTATAAAGCGACATGCGAGGCGGGAGTATTTTCAAAAATGGGCAAAGCTTTATCGCGTGAGCCGAAGACATCGCGCTATGCACGCCAAACTTTCGCGCTTCATAGTTACAGGTCGCAATAACACCGCGAGAATCAGGCTGACCGCCAACAGCAACAGGATGGGCGTCTAACTCCGGCGTTTCTCGCATTTCAACGGCAGCAAAAAAACAATCTGCGTCAATATGAATAATCTTTTTCATTAAACGCTCCAAAACACTGTATTAGCATACAGTTCTTTTAAATAAAATCACGAATTTATTTAGCGTTTGGGATTATCCGATCGTTTTGAGGTTATTTTTTTAAACCAGAGACGAGCATATTCGAAACATTTATCCTCATAACGATTGAAAGACACATTACCTTCGCTCATAAAACTCTTGTAACAATGATCCCTGAATTTTATAAAAAAGGCCGATTTTCAGGTAAGAACCAATAATTCATTGTATAAAAATCATATTTTATGTCGAAGATCGCTATAAAAAATCGTAAAACACTCCAAAACAAAGATGTGCGGATCAGATTATTAAGTCTGATTCCGCAATATCTGGCTCAAAAAACCAGATATTTAGATTAAACCTAAGTGTTTTATCAAAATTAGAAGATAGTTCTACATTTCAGATCAATAAAAATTCCGAACGTCTGTACACCATCAGACTTTTTATGGTTCTACGAAGCCAACATCATTTTTATTATTTAAAACGAAAGTAGAAATGGCGCGCAGCACTTAAATCTTAAATAATTCTTCATTCGGGTATATTTGTTTCTTACTTTAAAAGGCAAAACTAAATCGCCAATAAAACTATGTTTCAATCTAATGTATTAATCCGAAATCACGTTAAACCGTGAATTTGTTTTTCATGTTTTATTTTGAATAAATACGGGATTTTCCTTCGAAAAAAATCTATTTTTTATTAAAAAACGAGTTTTTTGTTAAAAACATGTAAAAAAAACCAAAAAACCCTTAAAAATCAATAAAAAAGCTTGAATTTTTCTTGTTATTTCGTAATGTAGTGCTACAACTTCTATAACTCCTAATAAAAAAGGGTATTTATCATGGCTGGTCGTAAAGCAAAAGTTGTCGATGCGGTTGCATCTCTTGAAAAAGAGTTGGCTGCACTTAAATCTAAACTAGACAAAGCACGTGCTGCAGAAGTTAAGTCTTCTAAAGCTGCTGCAGCTAAAGCGGCAAGCGATGCTGCAAGCGCTGCTAAAAAAGCTGCCGCTGCTAAGAAGAAAGTAGCTGTAATTCGTAAAAAGAAAAAATCTGCTGCCCAAGCAACACAATTAGCAGCTGCAAGAAAGGCTTCTACAGCGGCAAACGCCGTTGCATCTGCCGCTAAAAAGGTCTCTGGCGAAGCTAAAGCTGCTGCTGCTACCGTTTCTGCTAACGCTAAAGCCGCTGCTACACTGGCAAAAGCTGTTGCAAAAGAAGAAGCTGCATACGCTAAGAAAGCCGCTGCCGCTGCCAAGAAAGCTGCTGCGAAAGCTGCTGCTGCTGCGAAAGCCGCTGCTAAGAAAGAAGCTGCTCGCGCTAAAGCTGCTGCCAAGAAAGCTGCTGCGAAAGAAAAAGCTGCTGCTAAGAAAGCTGCCGCTAAAGCGAAAGCCGCTGCTAAAAAGGCCGCTGCGAAAGCTAAAGCTAAAAAAGCACCAGCTAAGAAGAAAGCTGCCGCTAAAAAAGCGCCTGCCAAGAAGAAAGCCCCAGCTAAGAAAAAGGCGGCTGCTAAGCGTGGTCGTCCTGCCGCCAAGAAAGCTGCTAAAAAAGCACCAGCCAAGAAGGCTGCTGGTAAACGTGGTCGCCCAGCAGCGAAGAAAACTGCTGCTAAAAAGGCACCTGCAAAGCGCCGCGGTCGTCCACCAAAGAAGTAATCCGAACTTAATCGTTCTATTGCAAAAACCGTCGCATCTGCGGCGGTTTTTTTATGGGCGCTCCAAAAACACCGCCGCAGCAAACCAAATCAACAGATTCACCCACCACAATCGGGTAATAATGGGGTTGGGGACAAGATGCCGGCGTTATTGAACAATGAAACGCCCATATGATCGAGGATTACTTCTTTCTTGCTGAAATACGCGTTTTTAGCAGGTCACTTTCCGAAAATTTACATACAGCTCGATACGCCAAAGCAGCACCCTGCACGTTTTTCGCATTAAAATCGACAGTAAAGATTGCGGATTCATCGCTTATCTCATCTGGCACCGCAGGAAACGCAGTAATCCATTGAACGTCTTTCATCAAGCGAACTTTTAGCGCTAAACCTTCTTGGCAAAGACCCGAAAGCTTGAGAATACGAGCATCGCGCGCCTCTTGCTTGCGCTTTTCTTCCTCTAAACGAAGCGCTTCCAAATCCTCAGCAGTAGGCTCTACTGGGAGTTCAATGACCGTCGTTAACGTTTCGAAGGTTAAGCCATCGACCATTTCGTTATAGGTTCTTCCATTGGCTTGCCGGCACAAAAACCGATAAACAGGATGATCCGAAGTAGAATCATCCAGATCGATGGTTCCCCGAAGAATAGTCACGCAGCGTTCTAGGTTTTCAGCAGATTGAGCGGCTTTTTTTAGTTCAAGGAACAAAGGGCCGTATTTGCCAGGCAACCAAAGGCTTTTGTCGTCAAAAGAGTGTGAGAATGAAGCAAGAGCCATCAACCCAATAAGAGTCATCAGGCCAATAGATGAGCTAACGTATAGTTTGGATTTTACCGAAGGCCATTGCATTGAATATAAACCCGAAGAGAACCAATAGGTCGTTTTCATCGTCTTCCAAAAATTCGACCCCATATATGGTCAAAGTATCCGTTTTCTTTTTGGTTACCCGAATCACGGCCCGAATAGCAAGTACGCGCTGAATATTACCTACTGAAAACTTCCCTTTCATATTAATTTCATCGCCATTTTCACCGGCGTATTCCGTTAACGTTAATCCCGCACCGGTTGTGCTGATATCCGTAATTTGCCCAGCTATGCCACAAAACTCAGGAGATGATACATTTGATACAAGAACAGGGAGCTTTACACTAACCCTGGACGCGTTGCGAATACGCTTAAAAGAAATATCCGTTGGAAAATCGAGATACACCATATACATAGGCACATCAGAGATAAACAATACATTTGAAGCAAAAATAGCCACACCATCGGCTAATTTAATGCGCATCACGACTTTTTCACCTTCTTCCATTTTCGGAAAAACCCCAGATGCTGGTGCGGTGATGATTAACGCCTCTCCAGGAATTGCACCAAGAAGAATGACATCGCTAAATGCTTTGTCTTCAGCATTTTTTGGCAATACCTCAACCGTTTGGCCGATAGATATATGTAGGTCATCAAATTCTAGTTGTTCTGCACTCATTTTCGGTTTGCTATTTAGGTGTTATCGCTAAGATGTTGGCCAGCTTAGCCCTCGATTGAGCCCACGGAAATAGGCTCTCACTCTTAGTTCAGTGTAGCAAAGTCTCTTTATTCTGCTTTCTGACGGGATATACAGCTTCACATTCCCTGCTTACGCGCGAGTCAACCGACTTACATCGTAATAATCCTTAGGCCCTTTCGATAACCAAAGCGCTTTAAGATAAAAAACAGTAAAAAGAGATCCCAAGCTCAACGTTATACCGAGCGCACCCACAAAACTCAGTGGTGTCGTCAATATGTTGATGACGATTATCAACCCGAAAACAAAGAGTAGGACATTCACCTCAAGTAAATGGTATACCCAGCCGTAATACCAATGGCGAACGATAGCGACTAAAGCCAAAATTTTCGCGAGTAGAAGCGTCATCATCAAAAGAAGCACAATAAAAGGAGGGCTTTCATTTGAGACCGCTTGCGGCGGAGCGTCGTCGGGTTTGACGGCCAAAATGGACATACAGAACAACAAACTCAACACAGGAAACAACGCCACCAACCAAGACAAAACCTTTGGCTGAGAAATCATACTTCGCATCTTGTCAGTATTCATGACTCGGCTCCCTGCTTCGATCGCTGTATAGGTCGTTTAATATATTTATCGAAAAAGAGAGAGAACTCGCTTGGGAGCACCAATAAAGCGGGCGTGATCACCAGGGTTAAAACTGTCGAAAATATTAAGCCATACACAATAGCACTGGCTAAAGCGACCCAAAAAGAACCTACAATACCCCCTTGAATCATTGACTGCCCCGCCAAATCCACACTGATACCAAGCGCAAGCGGCGTAAGGCCTAGAATGGTTGTCGCGGTGGTTAAAAACACTGGCCGTAGCCGCTGAGAGGCAGCCATAATTGCTGCTTCTTTTATTGTGTATTTAAACTGCGTAGCACGAATATAATTAAAGGTATCGATAAGTACGATATTGTTATTAACCACAATACCTGCAAGCGCGACGATCCCCACCCCCGTCATAATGACGCTGAACGTAGATTGCGTAACAAGCAAACCCAAAAATACACCGGCGGTCGATAAGATAACGGATGACAGGGTAAGAAACGCTTGATAGATGCTATTAAATTGCGTCACCAACAAGATAAACATTAAAAACAGGGCTAGACCAAAAGCTTTAAATAAAAACGCGAACGAGTTTGCTTGCTCTTCATTTGCGCCTCTAAATACGGCCGATACCGCGGGATCTAGCGGGTGTGTCTTTAGCCATTCTTGAATCTCACTGACCTTTCGATCTGCAACAACCCCTTCTTCGATATCCGCTAATACACGGGTATATTCCACACCATTGATACGATCAATTTTGTCGACACGTGGTCGAGCAACACGTTTAACAAAGGTACTGACCGCTACGGGGCCATTTTTTGTATTTACCGCCAAGTTATCGAGCATCTGAAGGCGTCTATCAGACTCAGGAAAACGTACACGAATATCCACTTCGTCATCAGCATCGTTTGGACGATATTCCCCGATTTTTATGCCGTTTGTAACAAGCTGAACGGCTCGGCCAACTTCTAAGACATTGGCACCAAGCTGTGTTGCCAAAACTCGATCAACATCCATATTCCACTCAATACCTGGTAATGGGCTCGTATCAGTAACATCTCGCAATCCAGAAATCGTTGATTCAATTTCTTTTCGCAAACGGCGAGTTTCTTCTATCAATATGTCACGATCTAAGGATTCCAACTGAATTTGAATAGGTTTACCTACAGGTGGGCCTCCTTCAATAGCGAAGGCATTAACGTGTATACCGGCGAGATGCGCTGTCTTTTCTCGTATTTCAGCGTAAACTTCAAATGTAGATCGCCCCATTTCTTCAGGCTTATACGTTTCAACAAGAATTAACCCTACCTGGTCTTTTTCCGGCGGACGAGCACCCAGTTCAGTCGGGGAACCTGGGCTAACGGTGGTATAGGCGACTTTAACCCCGTCAACATCCAATACGATTTTCTCAACCTCTTCAACAATTTCTCTCGCCTCATCTATAGCGAGATTCCCTTGCGCTCGAATCGTCACGGTGCCCTGTATTTCTTCTGTGGCCACAAAAAACTCAACACCGGCATTGAATTTTCCAAAAGCTGCAAAAATACCAATTAACAAATAAAAAGCCCCGACAAATAGTGCCGCAGGATGATGGACAATAACGGATAAAAATCTCGCATAGCGTCCAGTTAAACCAGGCAAAGATGTCGGTAATTCTGTTTCCAGGCGAGTTAAATATTTCACCGTATCAGGCTGCATTTTATTTCTGCCCATTAGGGCTCCCAGCACTGGGGCAAAAAGTAGTGCGTAAAATAACGAGCCCACCAATACTGCGAATACGGTGACTGGGAGGTAACCCATAAATTCTCCGGCAACGCCAGGCCAAAACATAATTGGCAAAAACGCCGCTAAGGTAGTCGACGTAGATGCGACTACCGGCCACATCATCCGTTTTACAGATAACTGATAAGCCTCTGTACTCGACATACCTTCCGCCATCTTTCGATCCGCAAACTCGGTTACGACAATGGCGCCATCAATTAACATCCCCAGCGCTAATAACATGCCAAAAAGCACCATAAAGTTAAATGAGTATCCAAGCTGGTGCACAATAATTGCCGAAAAAAGAAGAGAGAATGGCACGCCGGCGCCAACTAGAATTCCTGATCGAAATCCGAGCGCAGCCACAACAATCACCATGACTAACACCATGGCAGTCAAAATATTGCCTTGCATCTCTCCTACCATACTTTTTGCAAATTCAGACTGATCCAATAAGTAATCTAGCGTGACGCCGTCAGGGACCTGAGGGGTCATCTCGGTTAGAATGCCTCGGACGGCTTCAGAAACCTCGATCTCGTTTGCATCATTTCGTTTGACCACATTGATGGTAATCGCTCGTTCGCCATTTACGGATGTAAAGCTCGTGGCATCTTTAAATGTACGCGATATCGTCGCAACGTCCCCCAAGGCCACAACGCCATCTGGGGTTGCTCGTAGTGGTAATTGATAAATATCGTTACGTGTTTCCAACAAGCTAGGCACTTTGATATCAAAACGTCCTTCACCAGTATCGAGTTTTCCTGCTGGCACCAATAAATTATTACTCACAACCGCGTTATATAGCTCTTCGCTTGTGATACCGTAAAATTCTAAACGGGCGGGATCTACAATCGCTTCGACCACCTCCTCTCTATGCCCAACTAAATTAGCTTCAAGTACGTCAGGCATCGACTCGATGGCCCGCCGCAAGTCCTGCGCAGTCTGATAGATAACACGCTCACCCGCCTCTCCAGAAATCGAAACGGTTATGGTCGGAAAATCATTGGCAGAAACTTCTTCTACGATAGGCTCTTCAGCATCACTCGGCAGTTCCGACTTCGCACGATCCACTGCGGCCCGCACGTCTTGGATCGCTTTTTTAATATCGACTTCTGCATCAAACTCAACAATCATGTACGAGGTTGTTTCGCGAGAAACCGCACGTATTTCTTTCAAGGATTCAAGTGCTCGCAGCTCCTGCTCCATAGGCCTAACTAATAAGCGAGCCCCGTCCTCCGGTGAAATACCCTCTTGAAATAACACGACCAAGGCAATGGGAATAGAAGGTGTAGGAAAGGACTGTACCGTCATGGCCGCTCGAGATGCGACACCCGCAATCGCGATCAACGCCATCATGCAGAGCGTCGCCCTGGAACGTTTTATTGCGCCGCTCAAGATACTCATAACGCTTCCTGCGATTCTGAGGTATCTGTACCCGACTGCGCCGCTGAAATTTCAGCGGACATTTTCTCACGCTCGGTCGAATCTCCCTCGATAGAGACTTGGCTACCGTTTGCCACGTATTCCTGCCCAACGACAATGATTGTGCTTTCGTTCGGCAAGCCACTCACCCATATACCGTCGTCATCATCCCCTTCAATAAGCACTTTCTTTTGTACGGCGACATTGTCACCTTCCACCACTTTGATGACGACATCGCCTGCACTCGAAAGCGATAAAAGCGAAGGAGATATATGATGGGCAATGGTCGGCGCAGATAGCACGATTATTTCTGCACTTAAACCCTCGCGTAAAAATTGATTAGCATTAGGCAACTCAATCTCAACTTTAAAGGTGCGGGTTAATCCGTCTGAAGATTTTGAGATATAACGCACTCGGCCAACCTGTGCTAACCCATTAATAAAACGCACATCCGCCTTATCCCCAACATTAAAACTTAACACCTGAGACTCGGAAATATGGCCTACAACCACCAACGGGGATAATTCAATTAATCTCACACACGATGAGCCTCTCTGAATAAACCCACCCGCCTCAATCAAGCGCTCCTGCACGACGCCACTAAAGGGGGCTCGTACAACCAGCTTTTCGTTAATAAGTCCGCTCGCCTTAACTTCAGCCTCCGCCAATGCTAAATTTGCTTTCGCAGTAGCTATCTGTGTTTTTGATTGATAACCACGATCCTTTAGCGATAACGCTCCTTCATACTCAATTCGTGCTTTATTTCGCTGTGCTTCTGCCAGCTCTACACGCAGCAACCGATCTTGCGATTCTAATACGCATAAAGCATCGCCTTTTGAAACATGCCGCCCTTCTTCTGCGGGCGTCTTTATGACTTGGCCGTCGATTTCAGCCGCAACAAGGACGGAACGATTTGCCTCTGTGCGACCTCGAATAAATATGGGTTTTTGATAAGACTGGGCAGAACTCTTCGCCACCTTCACTGTGAACGGTTTTACATCCGGTGATACTTGTGTTTTCTCATCAGCGGTCGGAATTAACCCCAGCAACATCCAAATGACGAGCGCAACACTCAAGCCACAAGCCAATTTATAGTTAGCATTCCAATTTTTAATATTCATGATTCATCCTAAACATCATTCAAAGCTCAGCTCACACGAACCAAACCCACGATAGGCTCATTAAACGAGATTAATTTTCAGAACCCGCCCCATTGTAGCTAACCCACCTGATTTTAAATATTACTAATCAATCTACAAAAAGATTTAGGCTAGCGAAATAACATCACCAGAAAACCCAGCTGAGATTAATAGCGGGATTCAGTCAATAAGAAAATGAGAGAGACATCTTAGACGCCGAACCAAAACCATAGATTCAAACGTCTGATTGAAAGTGCGATTATACGCATATTGAAGGTAAGTGATAAATCACTCGATGAAAATGAGCTATCAGCCAATGGCTTTTAACGATTGAGAATCGATCTCGGAACGAGGCGTTATGGATAGTCGGTCAATTGCCGTATTCCAAGCCACTAATAGTTTCGCTAATTCACGTGCCTGAGCATCCAGACTTTTCAGCTCTTCCATTGTATCTTTCGGCCCAGTATATAGCTTGATCTTCCGATGAGCAGAAGCAAAAGGCTGATCAGAATACGCCGCACGATAGACCTCTAGCTTCCACCGAAGGTTGTGCACCATGTTACGGTAATAAGTAAGCTTCGTGTTTAACGACACGGTATGCGTTTCTTCCAGTTTGCCAAACACCTGGAAGTTTGTTCCAAAAACCAGAATTTTCTTAGAGTTGCTGTCAGCAACGACCGTTGCTGTACGCACATGATCAAATAATACGGCCAAATCCCCAAAAACCTCGCCAGGGGTGATGTAATTCACCACGGTGGCTTGATCATCCGAAGCGCCAGCATGCACCTCCAGTTGACCTTTTAGCAAAAAGTACAGCCACTGTTCTTTTAGCCCCTTTTCCAAGATGACCTCACCAGGACTAAACTCAAGTATTTTTGAGTGTCTAAGTAACAGATCGTACTGATACTGATCAACTTGCTTGATAGATTTATAAAAAGGTACTGAAGACAGTAGCGTATCTACCGATTCTTGAGGATATTTATACACAGCTTGAACTTCCATAGGATCGGCTCATTTATAGTACATCGATGAATCAAATGGGATTATTAATAAAAGGTAGCGTCTATTCTATGAAAAAGTGCAGAGAAGTCGATATTCCTTATAACCTTTTTGTTTTTTGTTAAAGAATTCACCCTTTTATACCCTTAACATCCATTTCTCCCAAAACGACTTGACCTAATCTTTGGGCTTATAAACTGTGATCGGGTTAACAACTTTCCTGGGATAGGGTACAGTTAGTGTCGAAATGTCAAAAGAACAAAAAGATCAATAAAATCAGTACATAACAAAAACATATAGAAGTGACTATACTGACTATAACAACTGAGTATAAATATTCGTGTATGTCTAAAACGCTCGTTATTTCTGCGCCTATTTCGGCTATTGAGCGGACTAATGGGAACTGAACGCCTATTTTTTGGTCAGTTTTATCGCATTAGAAAAACACACATTTACGCGTATTGATACCTAAACTTGACTCCCTTGGAAACGATATGAAAACCTCTCCCCGTCTTCTTTCTGTGCTTGTTAAGTTAGCCTTTTTAGCTGTGCTAAGCCTAGCATCACGGACCTACGCTGAACCCTTGCTAAATGGTGTTGCGACACATTCTGAACTGGGTAAAGAACAGTTTATTGCCGGTCTTTTCACCACCACCTTATCCACTTCCGCCAACTCTATTTTGAGCTCCCAGGAAAACAAACGTATCCAGGTGCGCGTGTTGGCTAGCCATCTATCATCAAGACGATTCCGAAGAATGTGGATCGAAGGCATGGCCATTAACTCAAGCCCTGCAGAACTGGAAAAACATGCGAGAGATATGGCGAATTTTAGCAACATGCTGAAAATCAAAATGATTTCGGGTGATATATTTACCGTCGATCGACGTGAAGACAATATCCAAATATCCGTGAACGGCATTCTATTAGGTGAAATCGAAGACCCTCAATTTTTCGATCTTATACTCAGAACATGGATAGGCCCCGTCCCCTTGTCATCGGACTTTCGTGAAGACTTACTTACAGAAGGCTCGATTAAACCAGGCCCGTTAACACGCTTCGAAAGCACCCGCCCTTCGGATGAGCGAATTGAGGCAATTGAGACAGCCGTAAACTTTAAGAAAGAATCCGATACTTCCGTTGCATCTAGCAACAAACCAAAAATAGCACCGCCTCCAGTTACAGCAGTTATCGATAAGCCCGCCGTGCCAGTTATCCAACCGCCTTCAGCTAAAACCCCCAAATTAGCACTTGTGCCTCCTGGACTAGAACCGACTCCGAAGCCAAAACCAAAACCTAAACCAGTTGCACTTGCCCCTGCCCAACCCGTTTTGGATGAAAGTATTTTTGATGATAGCGACGAAGATGAATTCACTGCAGAAAGCCTGTTAAAAGAGCAGCTTTATTACTCACAACTCGCAAAATACACATATAAGTACATCGAATACCCCGCAAAAGCCTGGGACCGTGGCAGAGAAGGCAATATTCGGTTACGCGTTACAATTAATAGAAAAGGCAAAGTCACTAATACAGAGATATTGGAAGAGGCAAAGTACAAGTCCCTCAATAAAGAAGCGAAAAAAGCGGTTTCTCGTGCAAGCCCTTACCCTTCAATACCTGATGAAATTAAAGGCGAAGATTACAACTTTACGTTTCGTATCGCATTTAAAATCAAATCATAAAACATAAAACATAAAACATAAAAATAGGACTGCTATACGAGAACCAACCTCGTATAGCGGTCTAGTATCTACGCTCGCTTCGCTAACTCATCTAAACGCGACAAGATCACCTTCTGAACATCAGACACTTCTAATTCAGACATAGCCCCCATCGCCCCCAACGACAGCGCATGTAAATGCAGGCAAGGGGTTTTAGTGTTCAGCTCACGTAAATCCCCCTTAACCAGTACCGGTAAGAACGGCTTATCTGCTGGGCGCTTACTGCGGATCAACTGAAGCCCTACGTCTAGCGGCACCTTCTTGAATTTATCTTTGGCGTTCTTGAAGGGAATAATGATGTTTAAGCGGCCCTTAGGGTCATCTGGGTCCGCGGGAACCAAAAGCAGGCCTGTCGGCTTTGCGGCCTCCTCTGCAATGCCGTGGAAGGTGTCGTGATGGGCGTATGGATTGGGAAGAATGACCAGCTTACGGCTTTCCTCCTGAGGAAAAAAGATATCGTAATTACTATAAAGCTGCTCGACGGACGCGGAATAAACACAGAGCTTGTTTTCAAAGCCCATCACAAAATTTTGGGCGGCCTGGCGGCGCTCAAACTTCGCAAAGTCCCAGACTAGGTCATTATTGTCCATGGACACCCATCACACGTTTTCGAACACATCTCATAGATTTATCAAATACTGTTCCTGAATAAGCACTAATATGTCTAATAATAGTAAACAATGCATCAAGATTATATTTTATCCCATAAAAACTCGGCACTTCTGCGCCACCCTAAAACCATCAACATTACTTTCCGCGCCACAAAACTTGAGGAATTGACCGACAAATCCACTTCATTTTCCCTCCGCGTGCTATTTTTAAAGTTGACCCATCAGTTTTATCGCACATTTTACAGGATCGTCCTATATGCCCAGTGCTGCTGTAACCGCAATTAGTGAAAAACTCGAACAACGTATTGCCAATCAAGAACTTGACGTTCCTCTATTACCCGAAGTTGCCGGTAAAGTCGTACGCTTGACACAAGACCCTGAATCAGAGGCCTCAGATCTGGCCGCACTAATCCAAAGCGATCAAACACTGGCGGGGCACGTGATGCGCGTTGCTAACTCCGCAGCCTATAGCCCAAACAGCTCCATGGTATCACTCCAACAGGCAATTACGCGCCTAGGAATGAAGCTCATCGCTGAAATAGCGCTTTCGGCCTCCATCAACACCCGCTTATTCAACACCCCCGGCTTTGAGCAGCATATCGCCTATGAGATTAAGTATTCACTCGCGACAGGCCTTTGGGCCAAAGAAGTCGCCCGTGCCTGCCGGAAAAATGTGGAAGCGGGCTTTCTCGCTGGCTTACTCCACGACATAGGCCGCCCTGTTGCCATTCAAAGCTCATTAGAAATCGCCGAAATAATCAAGGTGAAGCCCAGTAAAGAAGAGATCCTTCAGATAGAACAACAATTCCAACAAAAGATTGGACTGCGCGTTGTCGAGAAATGGGAAATGCCAAAATCAGTGTGTGAAAGCGTCAAGTATTTTCACAATTACAGCGAACCTCACGACGTCCAAATGCAGACCATGATCGTTGTCGGCGGAGCAAAAATTGCCAGCCACTACATGTGTGAAGAAGGCAATAAAAGCGAGTGTATGACGATTGAAGAGCTTAAAGCGCAAGAGGTGTTTGCCGATCTTAATTTATACCAAGATCAAATAGATGCTGTGCTAGAAAAAGAAGAAAGCATAAACAGTACAGTGGAGGCGATGTCCGCGTGACAGTAACTCACTATGACATGATTGTGATCGGCAGCGGCCCTGCTGGTCAAAAAGCGGCGATACAAGCTACCAAAGCCGGAAAAACCGTCGCGCTGATTGAAAAAGATCGTGATCTCGGCGGCTCCTGTGTTCACAGAGGTACGATTCCATCAAAAACTCTCCGTGAAAATGCATTGCGCGTGAAGAACATGCGTATGAATGCGGCGATCGCGAATTTTGAACTCGCTGAGGACTTAGAACTCGCCACCTTAATTAATCGCCTGGGCGAGGTGCTTGCCGCTCACGATAAATATATGCGCAAGCAAATGGATAGAAACAAAATTAATCTCATCCATGGCCGCGGAAAATTTTTGTCGAAAACCGAATTAGAAATTACCAAAGTACGTGGCCCAAAAGAAATACTCACAACAGACCACTTCGTTATCGCAACAGGCTCATACCCCCGTGCCCCCGATAACATTCCCGTAGACCACGAACATATTTTTGATAGCGACTCCATATTGTCCATGATGTACCTGCCCAAAAGCTTAACGGTTTTAGGCGGTGGCGTAATCGCAAGCGAATATGCATCCATATTCCAAGCCCTCGGCGTTAAGGTCACCATGATCGACAAATACCCTCAGCCTCTTGGTTTTCTCGATACGGACCTGACGGAAAAATTTATCAACGCCTTTGAAAACATGGGTGGGACGTGGATCGGAAATGCGACCGTGCAACACGCTTACTGGAACGGCTTCGATTCCGTCGTGGTCGTATGTGAAGATGGTAACGAGTATAAAGGTGACAAACTTTTATGTGCGGCAGGCAGGCTAGCAAGCGTCTCTGATTTAGATATTGATAAAGCTGGTCTATCACTCAACGAACGCGGGCTTATTAGTGTAAACCAAGACTTACAAACCGAAGTCAGTACCATATACGCGGCAGGTGATGTGATAGGCCCCCCCTCCCTTGCATCGGCCTCGATGGAACAAGGACGCAGAGCCAGCTGCAACATTTATGACTTGCCACTAGGGGAGATGCAAAACCTGATTCCCTCCGGTATTTATTCTATTCCTGAGCTTTCGTCCGTTGGCTTAAGTGAAAAACAGGCACGAGATACTTTCGGAGAAGTTATTGTCGGCGTCTCACAATTTGAGGAAATTGCACGCGGCCAAATCTCGGGCATACAAGATGGCATGCTTAAAATTGTCTGCGATGCAGAAGGTATGAAAATACTCGGCGTGATGATTGTAGGAGAAGGCGCAACAGAGCTTATTCACATTGGACAAATGGCCCTTATCTCCAACGCAAACGTGGATATTTTTGTCGAAAATATTTTTAACTTCCCCACGCTAGCCGAAGCTTACCGTGTCGCAGCTTTAGATATCATTGGTCAACGCAGCACCAAAACAAACACGTTCTAAGTATTTAATGCGGGTGTTTTATTACCCGCACTCAGACAACCAGCAGCACAATAACTACTCCGGCGCAGAATCCTTTTCCGCAGCTCCATCAGAGTCCTTTTTTTTACTCTTGGTTTCCTCAGCTGAAGATTCTTTAGTTAGTTTAAACGTCGAACTAATTTCCTCATCATTATGGAAAATATCTTTTCCAGACCCAAGAATCACGCCAATCCATCGCGTATCTTCAAAGCTTTCCGTAGCGATTTTTACCGTCATCGTGAGAGGGATAGATAACAGCATACCAATGGGACCAAGCACCCAGCCCCAAAACACCAATGATAAAAACACCACTAAAGTAGAGAGATTTAACCCTTTGCCCATTATCCGTGGCTCTAATACATTACCTACCCCAAAGTTCACAACGAGAAAACCTAAGCCCGTTAACAGCGCTTCACCAACACCGAGTTGAACAACAGCCAGCAATACCGCGGGCACTGCCGCAATAATGGAACCTAAGGTCGGTACGAAGTTAAGCAAAAACGCCAACATTCCCCACAAAACAAAATAGTCGACGCCGAGTATCCACAACCACAACATGATAAGCAGGCCCGTTAATAAGCTCATCATCGTTTTAATTGCGACATACTGATTCACACCGTTCGAAAACATATCAATTGCTGTCAATGTTTTCTCGGTATTCCCCAATACTTTTAACTTCTGAGTAAACCCAACCTCTTCCGCAAGAATGAAGATCACCGTCAATAGAATCAAAAAAGCGTTGGTCATCATATTGCCCAGCTGAGCAAGCGTATTGCCCGCCATAGAAAGTGCTGCCGACGGATTAAAACTCTCCCGTAATTGCGCCACATTAATAGAAAGACCAAGAGATTCTAAATAAGTGAATAGCTGCCCCGTCAATTCCGTTAAACGAATTTGATATTCAGGCAAGTCACCACGAAATGCGTTGATAGAAGAGCCCACAATTGCACCGATAAGCACACTGCAAATGACAATTACCGCAATCACAACCAGCATAGCCAGCCCATTAGGGAGTCCTTTCTTTTTCAGCCATATGAGCGGTGGTGTGCAGATAACCGCAATAAAAAGGGATAATAAAAAAGGAACGAGCAAGGATTCCGCGGCGCGCATACCGGCAACAACAATAATGAAACACGCCATAACGAAAAGGAATCGTGCAATAGGGGATGTCAGTTGCATAAGAAAGCGTCCTGCGCTGTTTAGTCAGCGATAATTATTGTTTTTCGGGGTGAGCGCCCTGGTAACGCGACGTGAGATAGGCTCGAATTTCTTCAGCATCTTTCACATGATCACCCGTGGTGTGCCACAACTTTTCAAAATATAGAGACTTCTCTGAATAATGCCAAGCCACTAAAAAAACGGGAACCTGCGCCTGATGCGCGATACGTAAAAAGCCGGTTTTCCACCGTTCTACTTTTGATCGCGTACCTTCGGGGGTAATGGCTAACCATACTTGATCATGGTCCCGATACCAGCTTGCGATTTGATGAACGGTATCTTCGGATGAGCCCCTATCAAGGGGAATCCCGCCCATCGCTATAAACAAACCTCGGAACGGCCAGATAAACGCTTCCTTTTTCATTAAATAGGAGAACTTTATCCCCATCGCCAAAGACACGCCCATAGCAATCACAAAATCCCAATTCGAGGTATGGGGCGCACCACATATCACCACTTGCCCACGATTGGGCAGCTCACCTTTTACCTGCCAACCAATAGCGTTTAATAATGTACGGCCGATCCAACGAGTAAAACGGTTCCCCGTCGAAGGGACCTGATCCGGAAGTGGTAAAAACGAATTCGTCATCGCTAAAAAACCATACCTACTAATTCAAGCCTACAAACCCAACTCAAAGCTGCGGAACTAATGTTCTCGAGTGGAGCGAAATGCAACTTCGGGATATCGTTCCTGAGACAAAGACAAATTCACTCGGGTCGGCGCCAAATACGTGAGGTGACCACCACCATCAATAGAAAGGTTGTCTGTGCACTTCCGTTTGAACTCCTCGAACTTCTTCTCGTCTTCACAGTCAACCCAGCGCGCCGTCGCCACACTCACCGGCTCATAAATAGCTTCCACTTTGTATTCATCTTTAAGTCTATACGCAACCACTTCAAACTGCAGTACACCCACAGCACCAACAACAATGTCATTATTGTTTATCGGGAAAAATACCTGAGTCGAGCCCTCTTCTGATAATTGCTGTAAACCTTTTTGCAGTTGTTTTGTTTTGAGTGGGTCTTTTAAGCGAATACGGCGAAACAGTTCAGGGGCAAAATGGGGGATGCCCGTATATTTGAGTACCTCTCCTTCTGAGAACGTATCACCTATCTGTATCGTGCCGTGATTATGTAAACCAATAATATCTCCAGATACTGCTTCTTCAACGTGACTGCGATCACCAGCCAAAAAGGTCACTGCATCAGCGATTTTCACATCCTTATCGATACGCACGTGGCGCATCTTCATGCCTTTTGTATATTTACCCGAACACACACGCATAAATGCAATACGATCTCGATGCTTGGGATCCATATTCGCTTGGATTTTAAAAACGAAACCACTGAATGTTTCCTCCTCAGCAGGCACGTTTCGCACATCCGTATCGCGCCCCAGAGGCGGAGGCGCCCATTCAACAAAACCATCCAGCATTTCCCGAACACCAAAGTTCCCTAAAGCTGTGCCGAAAAAGACGGGGGTCAATTGGCCTGCAAGGTACTCCTCTAAATTGAATTCGTGAGTTGCGCCCCGAACAAGCTCAATCTCCTCACGTACATCATCCGCGTAAGCCCCCATCAGATCACTGAACTCCTGACTGTCCAGGCCCTTGATTTGATGGTCCTCCGGAATCGTGTGCCCTTGACCCTGCTCATAGAGATGCACGGTATCCGTATAGAGGTTATATACCCCTTTGAACTCCTTCCCCATACCCAAAGGCCAGTTAATAGGCGCGGCCTTAATCTTGAGCACACTCTCCACTTCGTCCATAACCTCAATAGGGTCTCGGCTATCACGGTCCATTTTATTGATAAACGACAGAATAGGCGTATCGCGTAAACGGCACACCTCCATCAATTTGATTGTGCGTGCTTCAACACCCTTTGCCCCGTCAATCACCATCAACACCGAATCGACGGCTGTCAGAGTGCGATAGGTATCCTCGGAAAAGTCCTCATGCCCAGGAGTATCAAGCAAGTTCACCACTCGCTCTTTATAAGGGAACTGCATCACGGACGAAGTTACAGAGATACCCCGCTCCTGCTCCATACTCATCCAATCAGACTTAGCGTGAGGCCCTTTTTTACCTTTAACTGAGCCTGCCAGCTGAATAGCATTGCCGAATAGAAGCAACTTTTCAGTGATGGTGGTTTTACCCGCATCGGGGTGGGAGATGATGGCGAAAGTGCGCCGCTTGTTTGTTTCTTCGGAAAAACTCATACAGGGGTGTACCAATAATCCAGTAGCTAAATCCCTCCCCTATATAGATATTTAACCAGCAAACAAGGAGGATCACGACAAAGCCGTGCATTTTACACTAAATATACACACCTAGATAACTAGGGCTCTTCTCGAGCCCTCAATTGCTATACAGAACACGGCTCCTCGATTAGCCTGCGGAACTGGTCTGAATCAAGTATCGATGGATCGTCCAATAAATGATTTAGTCGCATCAATTGGAGCCGAAGCTTAGGGTTCATAATACTCGCTTGCTCCAGCAAAACGTGCGCCTCAACTTCCTCGGCTGAAACAAAAGCGCGGTTTCCTTCGGTTCTAGGGTAACGAAAATCCTTTAAGCACGCGTTACGCCATATTTGATCGCACACAGGCGCCGCCTGCTGTAAAAACCTGTTAGGGATTTCATTTAGCGCCTCATTCGAATCAACCGAGTTCAATACAGTATCTAAGACTTTAGCCTGTAAAACACTTGAACTCATACCCTGACCATAGCAAGGGTTAACACTGCAAAGGGCGTCCCCCATGGGCATGTACCCTTTCGGCAAATTATCTAGTGCCTCATAACGACGACGCTTACTGCTCTCGTATCGCATTTTTTGAATGGGCGACACAATCTCAGCCCCCGCCATCGCCTCAGAGAAAAATGGATGAGGGAAACGTTTCAAATATTCAACGAAATCATTTTCGTTTGTAGGAGGAAAATCACCAAAGCGGGAAGTAACGCTGCATATATGTAAGCCTTCCTCAATAGGCATTAACATACCTGCAATATTATGATCTGGCGCGGGTCCGCCACACTCAACACCATTCCACTTGCGCGTATTGTCTTCACGTAACCTTACCCTACAACTTGCATACCCCACCAAAACTTTCACTTCATCTAGCTCTGGCGCAGGTAATCCCAAATCTTTAAACCATCGAAGAGCAAGCGCCCCTCGACCTGAGGCGTCCACAATGATATCCGAAGAAATTTCGTCAGATTTCGATTCTCGACCTTTTAACTTTACCCCTGTCACTCGGTTTAAATCCGAATCGTAAGATAAACCACTCACACTTGTAGAATCGCGAAACTCCACATTAGGGCAGTCTTGTCGTACGCGCTGGTATAAAGCGTGCTCAAGTAAAGGCCTTGATTGCGATAATAATGCAATGCCCGATTTCCACTTTGGCGCGACGCCTAAAGCACTGCAAGAAACCATCTGCTGGCTCATATCGATTTGCACAGAACCTAGCGCTAACATATCTTCAGAAAACCCAGGAAAAATCTGATTAAGACCTTCTTCCCCAGCCTTTAAAACGATATGGACATGATGACTCTGAGGCACCATCTTCCGATTTTCCGGAAAAACATCCAGTGCATCCTTATCGACCACAACCACGCTTTTATAGCGATTCGCCAATAACTTTGCCGACATTAAGCCAGCGACACTTCCGCCAATCACAACCGCTCTGTGTCCCTGCAATACATCACTCATATCACTTTACCCACACGACATTGGTTTAAAAATAAGCCTTACCTAATTGAAGCAATGTAAGAGCCAAATTCTTCGTTAATCTGCGCATCGGTGAGGCCATATTCTTCACGAGCATAGGTATGTTCACCGTGTTTGTTTTTTGGATTATTTGCCATAAACTCGTTTATCTTCGCGCGATAAGCTTCAGTAAAGGGGAGTTCCCATTTTTCATATACACCTTCAATGGTACCAGATGGATCTTTTATGAAATCTGAAAAATACACATCAACAACTCTATTATCTTGAATGTTTTTTCTGCTTTTCTCAACGCTATCAATTGCCAACTTACACTCTTTCAAAACATGTTCACCGGTAATTCTACGATCAACATACTTTGAGCACATCCCCTGAAGGGTTTCACCCAAACTAGCTACTGAGGGCAATACACTATTGGGGTTTCGGTGTAAATTAATATATCGGGGCTGATTAAACACCGACTCAATCGCATCAACATGTAAACTATGGAAGGGAGCCTTAAATACCCAGCGAGTTTTCTTTTCTTGACTTTGAAGCACTTTAAGTTGACGTAAGTAATACGCATACGCTGCGCTAAGGTCCTGGTTTCGCAGCCACTCACCATACTTTTCCACACCCAAACTGAATCCAAACAACTGACTCCTGAAAGTGTCTCTAAAAAGCATTACGCACTCTTCCGGCAAATCCCAGCCCATTGAATGTTTTTTTAATAAATCTGGAGCCAAAATATGCAAGACCTTATCGGTTACTTGCGCCTTCTTTTTGCGCTGTTCAATATCGACTTTCGGATCGGTATCCATTGGTGAAGGCACCGCCGCCTCCCATCGCTTGAGCGTACGATTCTCCTCGTCCAAAGCCAATAAATTATGAAGTAGCGTACTTCCGGTCCGAGGTAGACCAAGAACCCAAATCGCACCATCAATGCGTTCATCATCTATTTCTGGTGAACGTTTATAAGCCTCCTCCAAATAAAGACGATTTTTAAGCGGCTCTACAATCATTCCTTTGGCAAGGAAATAACCAAAGGAATGAAAATGCTTTTCTTCTAATATACTGTCTATCAGCGTATGTAAGCCTTCGTGATAATCACTAGGACCAAAATCGGAAAGGCCGGTCGCCTTCGATGCTAATTCATGTAAAGACTCAAAATTAATTTTTTTCTTTGGGCTTTTCCCAAAAACACTGAACAATGGCGAAAAAGCATTATAAACACTCACATATTTTGACTTATAAGGCTTGTACAAATAACTGTCGCTCATGATATCTCCCCGTTACCATCTAGTAATTTATCGTTATGTAAACTGATCATTTTCGTTCGACCTTTCACCCCAGCCTATAAGGCTAAGCATCCTCCGCCGCTAACAAACTCTGTGCACTTAAATTGGAAGTGTCAGTGGTTTTGCTTCTCCGACTCTCATCGAGAAAAAAATCTTTATTAGCTATTTTCTCATCTCCATACAACACGAGCACTCGGCTTAACACACTAGGTAATGCTTCCTCAAAACAAGAGAATACTTCCTTATCCTCAAGCGGTAACTGACTAGCCACCTCCGACGGGTATTCGTTTAATGTCAGATCCGCTGCCATGCCTTCGGAATTCCGCGAAAGCCACTCAACCGTAATCGTGTGGCCTTCTCTCTCCCCAAGAGATACTAGTTCGTTACGATACATTGAATAGCTATCCAAAAATGTATTTGCAACAGAATACCCTCCTTTCCCTGCAGAACCAAACGCTCCACCGAATGAAGCTAAAGACAGAAAAAAATTCAGATTATGATCTCGCGTTGCTTCGTCCAAAGCCACCACACCACATATCTTCGGTGACAATGCCGAACAAAGAGCAGCTTCCGTTTTATTACTAATCAAACCATCATCAATAATACCTGCAGCATGAATAACGCCTGACAGTTCGCCATATTGCTGCACAATCTCATCGACCAAATCAGTTACATTATCCATCTCGCCGATATCTACCGCCCTATACTCAATCCAAGCGCCATTCGACTCCAGATTTTCCATAAGACGCAATGATCGCTCTGACGGTTCATTTTGCCCAACCAAAACAATAATCGGGCTAGCCACTTTAGAGGCAATATACTCTGCAAACTTAAGGCCTAAAGCGTCATTCCCACCACTAATAAGATAAACACCGCCATCGTCCCAGGAACCGTGTTCTGAACCCTGTAACTCCGGCATACTGACTAAGACTTTTCGAGACCGCTCACTGCCGACATACCGAATCTCGTCATCGTCTGTGTAGATCTCATTCTCAATAATACGTAATACCTCGGCACCTAATAGGTTACTTTGTATAAGTAACAATTGTGCCAAAACCCGATCACTTTCAATAGCGGCAGCGTTTAGTAATTTGGACAAACCACTAAATAGCGAATATTCCTTATCACTAGAAATAACCAGCTGAACTTTTATTAGCCCTATACTTTTTAATGCAATAATTTGCTGCAGGTAGTTAAGGAGTTGGGTAGCATAACTCACGTAACGAACATCAAATCCACCATACTCTTCATATAAACAAACAACTTTTGATCTTTCTTGCTCACCAAAATATTTGCATATCAAATCTTCTTTAGATTTTTCAAAACCCAGCAAAACGATAACATGTGATTCATAATCTATATCTCTATTGACACCCGAAGATGGCTCCCAACTGGGTGTTAACAGTGTTAGCCCTGATTTATCTCCACTCCTACCGCTATTGATACATTCAATTTGATCAGCCACCGATCTTAGCGAAAAATTTTCATACATAATGGTGTTTGAATATTTGTCAAACATTTTATCAAGTGCATGATTCATTTTATTAACCACAATTGAATCTATGCCGTAGTTTTCAATAGGGTCATCAGGATCAATATTAGACAGCTTAATTCCTGTGGCATTACTCATAACAGCCACAACTCGGTCTAAAACTGACTTATTGACATCATCACCAATGTCCCCATTAACCGATATTGAGCTAGATCTTATGTCACAATCGGTTTGTTCCTTAATATCTATCTCCTGACTAGACAAACCGGAATAGTTGGCGTCGCCCTCTGCGATTGGAATCCAGTATTTATCCGTTAAAAATGGATATGTAGGTAAGGATAGTGTTTTTGGTTGTGGGCTAGGCCATTGCGCGATCCAATCAACATATTCACCCGCAACCCATAAATTAAGGTTTTTATTTTTTTTCTGGGAAGAGGACTCAATCTCCAATTTTTCTCCCTGAATAAAACGTCTAAGATTTTCCGATAAGCTTGAAATGTTACTGGCAACAAATCCTAAACGATGCTCCATCGCCTCTCGACCGACTTGGAGTGTATAAGCAAGCGATTCCAATTCGATATCATTAGACTCAACATATTCATATAGTTTTTGGGCGTATTCCCTTAACTGTCCTTCTGACTTCGCTGATAGCACGATGGGAAGAGCCAAATCATCTTCCTGGCCGGACACTGGATTATTTGCCACGGATTTAACCTCCGGTGCAATATACTCCTCAATAACAACGTGGGCATTAACACCACCGGCCCCAAAGGAGGAAACTCCTGCGATTCTAGGACGCTCAACTTTATTTCCATCGCCAAAATCAACCACGGGTCTTTCCCATTCAATATTGTTTTGCTGGACAGAAAACGGGGTTGATGAGAATTCAATGCTCTCATTAAGACTTTCACTATGTAGACTCGGCGCTAGCTCACCATATTTCATTTGCATTAATACTTTGGTAAGACCCGCGATACCGGCAGCGCTTTCAGCATGCCCAATATTGGTTTTCACTGAGCCTAACTTACAAAAGTTTACATCTTGTGTGTGTTCTCTAAATGCGTTCGTTAGCCCAGTGACTTCTATTGGATCGCCGAGCGCTGTGCCTGTTCCATGGGCTTCAATATAACTTACTTCCCTCGGGTGAACTTCGGCTCTTGATAACGCAGTTTTTATCAATTCGGTCTGAGCATTTGGGTTCGGGACCGTGAAACCTGAGGTTCGCCCCCCGTGATTTACGCTTGTGCCACGAACCACCCCATAAATATGATCTCCGTCTCTTTCGGCATGAGATAGACGCTTAAGCAACACCGCGCCGACCCCTTCGCCTGGGACAAAACCATTCCCACCTTCGCCAAAACTTTTACATTGTCCATCAGGTGATAACATTTGTTGGCCACACAACATGATGTAACTGGACGGATGTAAAAACAAATTAACGCCCCCAGCCAGCGCTAATTCGCAATCTCCTCTATAGATATGTTCACACGCCTCATGAATTGCAGTGAGAGATGCCGAGCACATGGTATCTACTGGCATACTTGGCCCATTAAAGTTAAAGGTATATGACACTCTATTTGCCAGGGAGCCAAAAGATGATATAGGGAAAGAACGCTCGCCTCTTTGCCACAAGTCGGGGCCGTAGAGCGAAAAGCTATTAGTTGTTACACCAGCAAAAACACCCACTCTATTTTCATGCTGACGCGCCAGTCGCTCTCGGTTGTAACCTGCATCTTCAATGGTATTCCAGCAAGCCTGTAAAAATATACGTTCTTGAGGGTCGATATCACGAGCTAGCTGAGGCGTTATATTGAAAAATAAAGGATCAAAATTGGCAACATTTTTTAGAAACCCCCCCCACTTGCTATAGCTCTTTCCGCGGTTCACGCACTCCAGGCGATCATCATCATAAAAACTATCTATCGGCCACCTTTCTTCTGGGATTTCAGTAATCGAATTCACGCCCCGCTTGATGTTACTCCAGAACTCCTCAACATTATCGGCTCCAGGATAACGTCCATCAATCCCTATAATTGCGATTGGTTCACGCATTACCACTTCCTCTTCTTCTGTACATTTTGCCCAAAGCTTTCTTTGCGATGCTCTTAATTTAGATATGCATTCGGCATGATCTTGTATTAAGGTCTGCTGAGAATACTTACCTGAATCTTTGCCAGCGAATCCAACGCTAGGCTGAACTTTCTCATTATCTACCCACGCAGCACATTGAGGTTCGTAATCCGCTAAGAGTCGTTTTGAAATATCGCCTAGCGTTTTATTTTCATAAAAGAATATTTTTGATATTCTCGGAAATTCAGCTGCTAAAATATCGTTGAATTTCGAGATTACAATCGAGTCCATCCCATAACTATCAAGGGAAGCTGTAGCAACAATTTTCTCGCTAGGGATATTTGTCAGATCACATACAACATCATTAAGCCTACTTTCAAGTCGTGCGCTGAGACTCACGTTGCTATCTTTTTCTGTCCGACCTGTTCGTTTTTCAGTGGCGTCATTCGAATTAGAAGGCGCAGGCATGTCAAGCCTAGAAGGGGCTCCTATCCAATATGAATCGCGAGAGAACTCATATGTTGGCAAATGCATTCGCCTCATAGACCTACCAGTGTAAATCCTATGCCAATCGAACTTCAGACCTTTTACCCACAACTCCGCAAGACTCTTCCATTTACCTAGGGAAACCCATTTATCAACGGCACCCAGTAATTCCGAATCACCTGAAAACATGGAAAGGGCTTCGCCATTTTTTTCTGCACTTCCATCAAACACACCGGCATAAGATGCACCTTTTTCCATATATCCCTTCAACATATCAATCAATGAGGGAGTCGTATCGACAACGAATGCCACACGCTCATTCATAGCATCGCGACCAACTTGAAGTGTATAGGCCAACGATTCAATATCACATTCTTCTTGATTTTTAAGCAAAAATTGATAGAGCGCCGCTACGTTCCCCAGTAGTGAGGTTCTATTTTTGGCGGATAGCACTACCACACTCGCACCGCGTTTACTTGTTACAATTTCGGGATCATGATGAGTGGAGTCAGCGTATTCTTCGAGAATCACATGCGCATTAACACCGCCAAAGCCAAATGACGATACCCCTGCCCTTCTAGGTAAAATATTTCCCTTTTCGTCCTGAATACAGTCCCATGAAGAAGGCTCCTTGACGAAATAGAACGGGCTATTTTCCAGGTTAATATATTCATTAACGTGATCACAATGTAGGCTGGGCGCAAATGTCTTGTGCTTCATCTGAAGTAAGACTTTTATTACTCCAGCAACCCCTGCGGCTAACTCAAGATGCCCAATATTTGTTTTTACCGAACCAACACCACAAAAAGGCGCGTCATAAGTATCTTGTATATTTTTAAATGCTGTCTTTAAACCCTGAACCTCCACAGGATCTCCCAATGGCGTACCCGTACCGTGCGCTTCGATATATGTAATCGAGTTGTGATCTATCCCCGACTGCTCTATTGCAGACTGAATCACAGAAGCCTGTGCATTCGGATTGGGCGCAGTCAATGAATTAGAGCGTCCACCATGGTTTTCAGCAGACCCTCGAATAACACCATAGATTTGGTCTCCCTCCTTTTCTGCATCAGATAAACGTTTTAAAAATAGCATTCCGACGCCTTCTCCACGCACATAACCATTAGCGCTGCTTGAAAAGGACTTGCACTTGCCATCGGTAGAAAGCATTCCTGCTTTAGTGAAGCTTATGTGAGCTTCAGGCGTAACCAGCAAGTTGACTCCACCTACAATCGCCTGATCACATTGCCCCAAACGCATAGCTGACACCGCACGATGAATAGCAACTAATGAACTAGAACATGCCGTTTCAATTGGCTCGCTAGGGCCATGAAGGTTTAATAGAAAACTAACGCGATTAGGGCCAACCGACCCCACCATACCTGCGGCGCTATATCCTTCGATGGGAACACCAGCTTGGGTGAGTAAAGAGCCATAGCCACTTGCGCCAGTCCCAATAAATACTCCTGTGTTAGTCCCACTCAGGGAACTCGGCGCATAACCTGCATCTTCGATAACCTTCCATACATAGGTCATCAAAATTCGTTGTTGCGGATCTATCGTTGTGGCCTCTTTTGGTGAAATACCAAAAAATAACGGATCAAATTCATCGACCCCCTTTAAAACTCCCGCAGATTTTATATTCGTTTTGTTTGCGTCCTTTGCTGGGTCCCCATATATACTTTCCCAATCCCATCGTTCATTTGGCATTTCAGTAATGCAATCTCGACCATTTGAAATATTCTCCCAAAACTGATCAATATCACCGGCTTCTGGAAATGCCCCGCTAACACCTACAATGGCAATCGCTTCGCCCATCGTCTTCGAAAAATCGCTTTTCTTAGTTAAGTTATCGATGCAAAAAGGACTACTTAAGAAATCTAGGCTCTCCCCAGATTTCGACTGACAATCACTGTCAAAGATTTTATCTGCTTCAGGGTGAGAAGCTAGCTTCATCTCATCCAGATCAGGCGCATTTGTTTTCGATGCCGGAATAGTTAAAAACTTTCTTACGTGATCAGGGTACTCATTTAAAAGGTGATCACTCAGCAACGTTACAGTAGGGAACTCAAAAAACGTTGTAGGCGTAAGTTCAAATCCATACTCTTGATTTAGAATATTCCCAAATCCAGTCAACGTTACAGAATCAAACCCAAACTCGCTCAGTTCCGAATCAACATCAACCAACGCAAAATCGATATTTAAATGATCTGAGATGCTTCTTCGTAAAATATCATTTAGCTCTGCCTGATGTTCCCCCAATATAGTATCGGATAGTCTAGCTTCGTCATTTACTTTCTCTGGTTTTAATGTCACGCTGGCCGGTATTGTTTTGGGCGTTTTCTCCTGCCGCAATATTCGAGTGCTGAATCCAGCCAAACTTACTGCCAACTCCCCGTTCTCTAAATAAATATCGATATCGTATTTTCTTACTTCATTGCTGATGACGCCAACAGGTCGAGCGACAACATCAACAGAAGTATTAACGGTTCGATAGATCTTAATCTTCTCGATCGCGAATGGTAATTTTAAGGCTGCCTCAGTATTATCTCCGGCCTCAATAGCTCCCGCGACCTGTAAAGCGGCATCCATCAAACTAGGATGTAGCGTATAAGCAGAAGATGCACCCATCACAGATGAAGGAAGCGCTAACTTCCCTACGGCCTCTCGAACATCGCCATTGATGGCGCTCATTTTTGTAATTGCTCGATGCGCAACGCCATATTCTAAACCGCTTTCGCTTAGCTGGCCGTAATAGCGATCAACATCTAGTGGAATAGCGTCCGTGCGATCGAAAGCGCCTTGACTATCAAACGAATCTGAATTATCCAAGGCCTCGATCGTTAATGTCCCTTGCGCATGAACCCTACGGTTTGGCGGTGCTTCACTGCATAAAGTCACTGAAGAGATCTCAAAATTAACTTTTGTAGACGCCACTAGAGATATAGAGGTATGAACACAGATGTCCTTGTTCCCGACAACCAACGGTTCTAGGAATACAATATTTTCAATGATTGTCGAAAGTGCTTCATCACTATCAGTTGCGTTTCTAATGGCTATATTCGCCATCTCAAGATATACAACGGCAGGGAGAATTTTCTCTCCCATAACTACGTGGTCAGCTAGAAAAAACTCCTTCCCCGTAAATACAGATAAAAACTTTAGCCCCGAAATGTCCGATATATTTTTATGGATAACCGGACCAATCAAAGATCCCGTCATCCCGTATTCGTTCGCCTCGGAAGTGTTGGACAGGCCAAGACCCGCAGGGCCGGAGACACGAGGGAGCTTCCAATAATGTCCTTTCTCAAAAGGATAACTCGGAAAACTCATTCGTTTTGGCAGTATGGAATAAAGGCGCGTCCAGTCCAGTGGCACACCCTTCACCCATAGGCTGGCCAATTTATCTAGTTTACGCTTATTCACCCATGCCGAAACGGTTTCAGAGAAATCCTCATCGCCCCCGAACAGCAACGCGAGTTCTTTACGTGACGATAATTCGTTGACAAAAACATGAGGAGAAGAATTATTATCACCTAAGAAATCTAGCAAGATTTTTTTAAGAGATGAAACAGAATTTGCTATGCAGGCGAACCGGAAGTTCATCCCATCACGCCCCACTTGTAGCGTATAGGCTAGGCGAGATAAGTCTACTGTTTCATTCTCATCAATATATTCACACAGTTGCTTCGCCTGGGACTCTAAAGCATTTTTTGTTTTGGCAGAGAGAACAAAGATGTAAGGAGCGACGGTGTCTGCCGCCACTTCATTCGAAATATATTCTTCCAATAAAATATGTGCGTTTACGCCACCAAAGCCAAATGAAGAAACACCCGCCCTTAGCGGGATTGGCGCTCCATTAACATCCCTTAATCGTTCCCAGGGTTCTTCTTTATCGCAAAGTTTAAAGGGGCTATTTGTAAGGTCAACGTAAGGATTTACTTCCTCACAATGTAGGCTAGGCACAAGCTTTTTATGCTTAAGCTGTAATAACACTTTAATAACACCAGCAACACCAGCAGCGAGTTCTAGATGGCCTATATTCGACTTTACCGAGCCGACGCGACAATACCCTTCGGGCAGGATACCGCCATCCATTTCTGCAGTGGCATCTGTGAATGCTTTTTTCAACCCTTGAATTTCAATGGGGTCGCCCAATGGCGTTCCTGTACCATGAGCCTCGATATAGCTCACCGTTTTTGGATCGATTTTACTCGCTCTCATCACAGAAGAGATTAATGCCGCCTGCGCCTTTGGATTTGGCGCTGTCAGAGAATTCGCACGCCCCCCATGATTTTCGGCACTGCCACGAATAACCGCATAAATATTATCGCGGTCCGCTTCAGCTTCTGAGAGTCGTTTTAGCACTAGCATGCCAACGCCTTCGCCACGAACATAACCGTTTGCATTTTTGGAAAACGTCTTACAACGGCCATCGGGCGAAAGCATACCCGCCTTACTGAAACTCACTTGTAACTCAGGAGAAACTAGGGTGTTAACGCCACCCACAATAGCTTGATCACATTGACCCGAGTTTATGGCATGCACCGCTCGGTGAATTGCAACTAAAGAACTAGAGCAGGCAGTCTCAATCGGTTCGCTTGGACCACTCAGGTTAAGCAGAAAGCTCATTCGATTCGGTCCAACAGACCCCGACATAGCGGCTACACTAAATCCCTCCAGGGGAATACCAGCCCCCGATAGCATTGCCCCGTATCCACTGCCACTTGTCCCAATAAACACCCCTGTATTGCTTCCACTAAGTGATTCTGGAGAATGGCCAGAATCTTCAATCGCCTTCCACACGTAGGTCATAATAAGACGTTGCTGCGGATCCATAATTTCGGCTTCACGCGGAGAAATACCAAAAAATAATGGGTCAAACTCAGATAGGCCGGCCATAATACCCGCGTGTTTGATATTGGTTTTATTTTCCTCTGTTTTCGGGTCACCGAAAAGCGTGTCCCAATCCCAACGATCACTTGGCACTTCAGTAATACAATCTCGGCCTGCCGATAGATTATCCCAAAAACTATTTAGGTCCGGAGATTCAGGAAAACAACCACTAACACCAACAATGGCGATACTCTCATGTGTATGCTGCAATCCCATCGCACTAGAACTATCCTCTCCAATAGAACTTCTCTCGGAATTGCTTTGGTCATTTGAGGAAAATTCTGGAGCGCGGTCTCCCTTAGAATGTCCTACTATCTCTTCAACTTTTTCACGTCTATCCACTGCTGCCTCACGCTGAAAGCTTGCAGTATGTGCATGCTGCTGAGCAGATTCCGTTTCCCCCTCCATGCGCGCGCCCAAATGTGCCTTGATTTGTTCCCTGCTGCTATCCAATATATATTCGCTCAACAGCGCTATGGTAGGCGACTCAAAAAATACCGTCGGCATGAGTTCCAAGCCATACGTTTGGTTTAAGGTATTTCCAAAGGTCGTTAAACTAACGGAATCGAATCCAAACTCACTAAACTCCGCTTGAGGATCTACGTCCTCCTCCTTTGCCTTAAGTTGCTTGCAAACAGTCACGATAAGTACGGACTGAATTTGATTCAGCAAATCAGCATCACTAATATCTACTTCGTGGATCGTGTTTTGTGTTGAATAAACTGGCTCGGAAAGGAATTCTTCATTGGAAGCGTTTGTATTTTCAGCGCTATTTCTATTACCGAATGCATTCAACAAATTGTCATATTCTTCTGCTACCAAATATTCACTTAACTGCTCAATCGTTGGGTACTCAAAAAATAATGTTGGTGACATCTCCAGGTTACATTCTAGGTTTAGCGAGTTTCCAAGGCTTGCAAGACTGACAGAGTCAAACCCAAACTCCCCAAATTCAGCAATAACATCGATATCCTGCCTACCAATTTTTAATTGCTCGCTAATTTTCTCTACGATCACCATCTGAAGCGCATCTATCAAACTGGCAGTATCCCAAGCCTCGCCCTCACTATTCTTTTCCTCAGGGTAAACATCTCTTGCAACTGGATCACTCGCCACTAGCTCAAATACCGAACTCATTGCCTCGGATTGTTCATCAACAAGATATTGACAAAAATCCTCCACGCACGGGTATTCAAAGAACAGCGTCGGCGATAGTTCGATACGATAATGGTCACTTAAGGTATTACCGAAGGTTGTCAGACTTACCGAATCAAATCCGAATTCGCTAAATTCGGCATGAATATCAATATCATGTTTTTTGACTTTCAATTGATCACTAATTAATGAGATTACCCCCTCCTGCACCATTGAGAGTAAATCGCTTTCCATATCGCCATGTTGTTCAGGCGCCTCACTACGCGCTTTATGGTCCACGTCTTCACCGATGGACGTGGACAATGGTTTTTTCACGCTTTTACTACCAGAGAATACCGCAACCTGAGAACACAAACTGGTCAGCGCCACCCCCAATGCACGAACTCCCTGCTCGGTAGGTAACGGTACAATGCCTGTAGTCCTCATCAACTGTTCGAGCTCCGATGCCTCAATCTGCATGCCGCCTGATTCCCATAACGGCCAGTTAATGGATAATGTGTTTCCAGCTCGAACGCCCTTATTTACAAGTGTATTTCGATGAAATGCAAAGCGATCCATGAATCCGTTTGCCGCAGCATAATCCGATTGTCCTACGTTCCCAAAGACCGATGAGAGCGAGGAAAACAATACAAATAGTTCAAGGGGCTCCTGCTTGGTCGCTTCATCCAATTTTTCCAGTGCCGACACCTTAGGCGAAAACACTGCGCGTAATTCAAGTTCAGATTTAGCCTTAACAAAATTGTCTTTAATCAGACCGGCACTGTGTAAGATACCGGTAATATTCCCGAATGAAGATTTAATACCTGTGACTAATTTGCCTAGTGCCTGTTCATCATCGATATCAACAGCATGGTAGTCTACCGTAGCAGATCCTCGACAAAGCGATTTCAGCTCCTCGAAGTCCACTGTTCGACGTGCATCCAAATCAGATCGCCCAACCAGTACAATATGAACCGCTTTGTCGGAACATAGCATCTCTTTTGCAAAGATTTTTCCAAGCCCCCCCAATCCTCCGGTAATCAGATACACTCCGTCATTTTTCCAAAACGAAGGGTTGACTGATTCAGAAGAAACATGGAGTTCGGAAAGCGACATAACACTTCGTTTTCCACCCAGGTAACGGACCTCTTGCGCATGGGCTTTTGTTAACACGCTTTCAACAGTTTGTTCTGCCAAGATGTAACGTGACATTTTTTCGGCTTGCCGCGTTTCATCAGAGATAATCACTTGTGTTTTTATTCTAGGATATTCAACCTCAACACACTTCAACATCCCAGCTAAGCCTTCGTAATGAAAAGGGTTACCATCTTCAATGACGAGTTGAATAAGCATTGGGCCGGAAGATGATTTGGAAATTAAAGATTTAATTTCCGACAGCAGATTTGAGGCAATATCGGTGTAACGACCAGAAACGCCTTTCGTTTCCGCACGAAGCGCGTGAACTGAAGTCCCTGTTAAGATTGAGCTCAAAACATCTATTGACACATCCAAATCACACAAAAAGACATGTGCACAATTAAGACCCGCTCCTACAGTGGAACTACGACTGGGCATATCGTTCCATTGCTTTGTCAAAAATCCGACTTCTGCGGATTCGCTTAGATGAACTGAGTCGGTAACTTTGCTATCTATCACTTCTACCCCCCCTTCTTTAGACATATGCCCTGACGATGTAATTTTTGATGCTAGCCGCCTAGAGGTATAGCCTTTTATTCTTGCACAAAGTTTTCCGCTACCCGAAACGATATCGAAATCACATTTCATAATATTTTTGTTAGTGTTACTGAACGTACGGGCAACGACTCTGACACTGGCCCTAACTGGGGCATAAACCGTCACTGAATCAATAGCGAATGGGATCAATGCTCCAAGCTCGTTACTATTGTTGCTATTGTTATTGATCAGAACGAAACCTAAACCTGACTGCAGCGCACCGTCCATAATACTTGGGTGAATTCCAAATTCTTCATGCGAATCACTGACCGATGCAGGCAGTTGAACATCCACCCATAAACAAGATTCTTTATCATTCTGGGCTACCTTTTTAATTCGCTTAATACTTTGGAACGCCTCACCATGCCTAATCCCCATACTCGAAAAGAGGTCATAGCATTGCCCGCCGAAAACTTCTTTTGTAGAAATGTCTATTGGTTCATCTACACCTATGAAATCAGACGGAGGGCAAATACTGTCAGCAATCACCACCCCCTGAGTAAACATTTCTTTGCCGCCATCAACACCCGAGGAATATATTTCGAAAGAAAATTTATTTATCCCATTCTTACTCAAGCCAATATGCATCTCTGAGAGGCTGGAGGTGAACACAAACGGTTTGAGAATAACGACATTCTCTATACGAAGAGGTGTAAATTCGCTAGTGCGATTTAGCGCGATAGAAACCGCCACTCTCGCCATTTCCAAATATGCGACCCCAGGAAGAACTTTTTGGTTATTGACCAGGTGATCATTAAAGAAAAATTCCTCTCCACTAAATGAAGAGACAAAATGGTAATCGTTTGCTCCAGAGATATTTTTGTGTACCAGTGGGCTTAAACGCGTTTTGCTTAGTGGCTGACAACTACCAAGCATTCCTGCATCAGAACCTAGATCCACCCAATAGTGTTCTCTAGGAAAGGGATACGTGGGTAAGTGTAATCGCTTTACCTTACTCCCCTCAAAAAGCTCACTCCAGTGAAGTTGATAACCCCGAGCATACAGATCTGATAGAAAAACGAAGCTCGCTCGCATTTCTTCACGCGTACCACTCATTACTACCGAACGATATTGTGCAATGGTATTTTCACCTTCCTTCAATCGTGAAGGATCAGATTTAAAACGCCGCTCTACTTTTCCACTACACACGCCCTCCTGGGAAACATCTTTTAGGAAACACCCGATTTTTCGCACCGCGTCTCTCGCATCGTCAACAACAAGCGCAACTCGGTATGCAAAGTGATGTCTTCCCGTCAAGAGGGTAAAGCTGAGTGATCCCAGATCGAAATTATCACTAGAGTTATCGAGGAAACCACGTAGATCAATCAGCTTTTGACGTAGCACCGGCTCAGATTTCGCTGAAAGCGCGATAAGATGAGGCTGCTGCTCACTAGAAACATTCATATCAGGCTCGTTGCTGTCGTAACTTTCGACAACAACATGTGCGTTTGTGCCACAAATACCGTAAGCACTTAAAGCCCCAAGCCGAGGCTTACCCAATTTTGGCCAGGGTGAGAGGTTTTTATTTATGAAAAACGGGCTATCCGACCATGAAATATAATCACTTTCTTTCTCACAATGAATACTTGGAGGAATTTTTTCATGACGCATTGAAAGCAGCATTCCGACCAAGTTGACCAGCCCAGATGCGGCAAAAGTATGACCAAGGTTAGGCTTGTTTGATGTAAGTGCGCATTTTTTATTGAATACCGAACCAGAGTTTATAAACGCATCATATAAAGCATTTACTTCTATCGGGTCGCCTAATCGAGTGCCCGTACCATGCGCAATGATATAATCTATACGATCAAATGGAATTTTGTATTTACCATATACTTCACGAATTAAAGCGCTTTGAGCTTTCCCACTTGGCGCAGTTATGCCATTAGTTTTACCATCGTAATTAATACCACTTCCACGAATAACCCCGTGAATTGGATCTCCATCACGTTCAGCGTCACTGAGACGCTTTAATACCACTGCCACGACTGCCTCACCAGGAACCATGCCGTTAGCTTTTTCTGAGAACGTATTACAACGCCCTTCGGTGGAAAGCATCCCCGCCTGCCCCATAGCAATGAGAGAGTCTGGTTTTATCAACACATGCACACCGCCAGCAATAGCAGAATCACAATCGCCTGCCCTCAAACTAACACAGGCTTCGTGAGCTGCGACTAACCCAGACGAGCACGCAGTGTTAATAGCCAGAGCTGGGCCACTCAAATTTAATATGTATGCGAGGCGCGCCGCGAGAATGCCATCGTGATTTGCTGTAAATGGTGCTTTATCGATTAACTGTTGATACTCTCCTTGCTCTACTCCAACGAACATTCCAACTTTCTGATCAGCTAACTGTTGCGGACCATACCCCGCGTCCTCAAGTGCTCTCCACGCTTCTTGTAACAGTAGACGCTGTCGCGGGTCCATAACCTCAGCTTCAGCTGGGGATATTTCAAAAAATTTCGGATCAAATTCATCAATGCCAGGTAATGCACCTAGCCATTTACAGAGGGTCTTATTCTCGTGTTTTTTGGGGTCACCATAGTGATCCCGCCAATTGAACCGCTCCCTGGGTATTTCCCCAACGGCACTACGAGCTTCCGAAAAAATTCCCCAAAGCTCATTAGTATTCCTAGCCCCAGGGAAACGACCGCTCATGCCTATCACTGCGATGGGCTCATTGCTTCTAACTGTCATACTGTCTTGGTTTTGGTTTTGGTTTTTGGTGACGTTCACCGAATCGTTTGGAGAGTGATTGGCACCCGAAGGAAAGCTGGTATTTTCATGCATACTGGCATATTGAACGCGAAGTAAATCTTCGTATTGTTCTATGAAGTATTCTTTCAAATCATTCAGGGTAGAATAACTAAAAAATATTGACGGCGTAATTTTAGTATCAAAATGTGCACTTAACGCTTTAGCATACGTCGCCAAACCAATAGAATCGAAACCAAAATCTGCTAGATTTTCGTCTTCTCCCAAACGGCTATCGTCTATTTTTAATAACCGACTAGCAATACCTTTCAAATCCAGCATTACACATTCAGACAAAGCTAAATCCCCATACTCGATGCGAGGAGATTTCGAACCAGCAGGACAATCATCAGGTTCCTTAGGTGTGGAAATAAAACTTTTAGATTTTTTCAGAAAAGAATTATTGTCTTCAACGCCTAAGAAATTATTAACTCGCGAAGGCAAACCTTTTACAACCAGCGTTATAGGTGACTCCTGCTGAAGTAACAATTCAAGTGATGCTATACCTTCCTCATCAGCTAAAATCTCCTGCCCACTTGAAGTTAAATACAAAGCCGTTTGTTTTTCATCTCCCGTAGCCATGCCGCCGTTTTGCCATAATGGCCATGCTATCGCGATAGACCTTCCCTGTACCTCACCTTTTTCTCGCCGCTTTTCTCGCTGCTCAGCGTAAGAAAGTAGAAAACGATTTGCTACGGCATAGTCACATGAGCCCAGGTCACCTAGCACAGCAGAAATTGATGATAAGTAACAGACAAAATCTAAAGGCTGATCAACGAGCAAACGATCCAACACCAAAGCTCCCTGTATTTTTGGATCGAGAACGGATCTAAATTGCTTGTAGCCTTTATCAAACACAGATACCCCAGCAGGTAAACCGGCAGCATGGAAGACACCGTCTATCACACCAAAATGCTCACATGCCTCTTGTATTCCAGGCTGCATTTCTTCCTCTGAGCATACGTCAGCAACAAAATAAAAAACCTGGCCACCAAGTGACCGCAAGTAATCTAAACGTCGCTGGCGTGCATCGTCTAATATTGAACGACCACACAACACAAGATTTGCCTGATATTGTGTTAATAAATACTCGGCAAATACACCTGCGATGCCACCCAATCCACCAGTAATTAAATAAGTCCCATTTGATTTTATAACCGGTTCACACTTCTGCTTATCAGAACGAGATACATCCTCCTCTAGGTCTATACGACTCAACTCTAAGGTGTACCTACTCCCATCGCGGTAGACTGTACTTTCCCCGTTTCCATAAGCGCATTCAGCTAATAATTGCTTCGCCCACCAAACGTAGTCAACAGGCCTATCTGAAATATCTTCTTTTACTTCCTCAATCAAAACACAAACATTAAGTCCATCTATGACAAGCTTTAGCGATGAATCAAATGATACCCATGATTCCATTAATGCCTGATTAATTTCCGTATCAGCCGTACCACACAAGCGCAAACTAGCACTAGAAAACTTATGAGCGTTTATATACTGCAGTATTTCCCATATAGGTTTAATATCGTCCTTGAAACGTTTACTTCCGACAGGCCACAGATACATCAGCGTTACGGCCACAGAAGGATTTAAATTACATTCTGTAATAGCGTCATCGATAGAGACGCCTTCTTTATACTGAATAAAATGTACCGAGCTATATCGAGAATAAAATAGTTCGCTCATTTCTTGTTGTGCCGTGCTCGAGAAGATAAATACAACAAGCTGTTCGTCACACGGCTCTATGACATCCAACTCCGGCAGCGCCTTTTCTACGTGATTTTCAGAATACATCAACAGCTGGCACTGCTCTTCAGAAATCTCTGTATCGACTTTACTCGCTTTCATTTCCGCCGTGGGGTTCTGAAAAGTAGACAGGTTACGCACCGTCGAAATCGGTATATCCTCAGAACACAACCAATATCGATCTTCTAGAAATGGATACGTAGGTAATGATATCCGCTGAGGGATAACGTCATACAAAGAAGACCAATGCCAACTAAGCCCTTTTGTCCAAAGTTCACATAATTTGTCGTACTTCCCTTTCGATAGCCACGATGACAACGCTTGCTGCAGATCGTCGTCGCCCAAGAACAAACCTGACAAACCTAGATGCTGTTTAATATCCCCTCTAAAGGCACTAGAGGTAACACTTTCTCCTTTGACCACATCCGAAAGTGTCTCTTTTAGTTCTTTGATGGATCTCACTACGCATGCCCACCGGATGTCCATTGCATCCCGTCCAACCTGCAGGGTATATGCAATATCTCTCAAGTCGGGTAAATCTTCAGCCTGATCAAGATACTGTTTTAATTGGCTGATTTGGACATCAAGACGATCTCGGCTTTTCGCGGAAAGCACAATGATCGCAGGAGTTTCAAGCGCTGAAGTCGGAGCGTGCTCTTTCGCATATTCCTCTAATACTACGTGCGCATTGACGCCGCCAAACCCAAACGAAGAGACTCCCGCACGACGAGGAAAAGTCTGTCCATTAGAATCAGCTATTGCCTCCCATGTCTGTTTTTTTGTAACGATATGAAAAGGCGTTTCAGCCAAGTCAATATAGGGGTTGATTTCATTACAATGTAAACTTGGTACCAAGGTCCGATGCTTCATCTGTAAAAGCACTTTGATAATGCCGACGACACCCGCGGCTAACTCCAGATGACCAACATTAGTTTTAACTGAACCGAGACCGCAATATCCTTTTTTGAGGGTAACATCCTGCTCTTGTGCTAACTCTGAAAACGCGCTTTTAAGCCCTTGGACTTCAATAGGATCTCCTAGGGGAGTTCCGGTACCATGTGCCTCAACATACCCCACGGTACTCGGGTTCACACCGCTTTCACGAAATGCTGTTTTAATGAGTTCCGCTTGTGCTCTTGGATTTGGCGCTGTAAGTGAATTTGCTCGGCCACCATGATTTTCAGCACTTCCTTTAATCAGACCATAAATCTGATCGCCATCTGCTTCAGCTTTCCTCAAAGGCTTCAGCATTAACATACCCACACCTTCACCGCGTACATAACCATTAGCGCCGTCGGAAAAGGTTTTGCAGCGCCCATCCTTTGAGAGCATTCCCGCCTTACTAAAACTAATGTGAAGTTCAGGAGAGACCAATAAATTTATGCCGCCAACAATTGCCTGATCGCAATCTCCCGCTTGCATAGCCCTTATTGCCCGATGCACGGCAACCAACGAACTTGAACAAGCCGTTTCAATGGGCTCGCTTGGGCCGTGAAGATCCAGAAAATAACTCATTCTATTCGGGCCAACAGATCCAGCCATGCCAGCGGCACTAAACCCTTCTACTGGCACGCCCATGGCTGTCGCTAGTGCACCATAACCGCTGCTCCCAGTGCCAATAAATACTCCGGTGTTAGATCCATTCAGAGACTGCGGCGCATAACCCGCATCTTCAATAACTTTCCAGACATAGGTCATCAACAATCTCTGCTGCGGATCCATTGCCTCAGCTTCTCTAGGAGATATCCCGAAAAACAACGGGTCAAACGACTCTATACCCTCGATGATTCCCGCATATTTAATATTGGTTTTATTTTCTTCTTTATCTGGATCACCAAAAAGAGAACGCCAATCCCAACGAGTCCCAGGTATCTCGCCAATACAATCTATGCCGTCGTGTAGATTTTTCCAGAATGAATCTAAATCAGGAGAACCAGGGAAACAGCCGCTAACACCGATAATAGCTACATCAGATTGCAAACTAGGTTTAACCTTCGCCTTAGAAGATCCAAAACCCATCTCGCTTACGGTGTTGAGATTCGACGTCTTAACTTTTGATTCTCGCGTAGGAATGGCGTCAATTTTGGACAAGTGAGTATCTTCCTCTAAATCTAAACTCAGTATTTTTGGACCACTAATACGGCCAAAAGCCTCTCTATTAATACAATTCCCCGACAATACGATGACTTGTCCCAAATCCATTGCCAAAGCTTCTTCAAAAATATCTGCGCCCGACTGGCTATCCAGTGGCACGATTCCAGTTAGCCTTTCGATTCTTTCATTAACGGCCTGATCAACCCTCATACCGCCATCTTGCCAAAGAGGCCAATTTATCGACACGGTGTTTCCACTCCGCGCCCCATCTTTCACTAGGCCCCGACGATAATGCGAAAACTCATCCATATAAGCATTGGCAGCAGCATAATCAGCCTGCCCTATATTCCCCAACACCCCTGTAGTCGATGAGAACATAGTAAAGAAATCGAGCGAGTGATTCGCAGTATATTTATCAAGTAAATCCAGGCCTTGAACCTTCGGTAAAAGCACCTTCCTGAAGTCCGCTTCTTTTTTTGATAACAAAAGACCGTCAGTTACCATTCCTGCGCTGTGTATCACGCCATTTAATCGGCCCCAGCGTTCCTCAATCTCCACGACTGCATTTGCCACTGAGGTTTCATCAAGTAGGTTCATCGACACATAACCAACTGTACTGCCATCAGTCGATATGTTTTTAAGTTCTGACAAAATCTCCGCAACTTCATCAGAATAGGGAGAACGTCCCGTCAACACGACTTTGGCCCCAGCAACCGTGGATACGATTCGCCTCGCAAATATCTGACCTAAACCGCCCAAGCCACCCGTTATTAAGTAAACGCCTTCTTTTCGCCAGAAAGAACGTTGATTTTCTCCCTGCTTCCTTTCCAATTCCTTCAAAAAAAGGATTTTTCTTACACCATCTAAATAACACACATCGCTCTGTAACGAATAAAGCTCATCGTCAATATAGGAGCATATATTGGCAAGTTCCTCTTCCGGTGAGCATACAATTGTTTTTCCTGAAAACGACCCATATTCTTGTGAAGTGCTTTTTATAATTGCCGATAGACCTCGAAAAGTTTCCTCATCATAACGGTCCGATCGAATCCATAATTGAAGAAAAACATGCACACCACCGGCGACTAACAACTGAAGTTCCGACAGAATCTGACAGGTATAATCCATGTACTTCAACGGCTTATCCGCTTCCTCAGACACAATATTGATTAGATTAAAACCCGTCGTATTCTCTTTGAGTTCTCGAATATCAATTTCGTCCCAACCAATGAAAATCAGATATTTTTTCGTATCGCTTAGCGTCGCCACTTCACGGTCAGCCGCCGCTTCTCGCCAACAAGGAGACAACAGTAGTGAATCATGCTTATCACTGGTTTCAGCTAAAGAAGTCTTATTCTTTTTACCCGTCTCTTTAGCCTGAAAATCCGCGATAACCGTCAACGCATCATCTTTACTAAGGCGACCAGAGTAAACGTCATCAAATACAGTTCTATAAAAATCATTCATCTCAGATCACCATCTCATTAAGAGCTTCATCAACACTTATTTCTTTTCGTGAAAGCCCATCCAGCAGATTCACCAACGTCGACGGAACGTTAGGCTCGCAAAAACCACCTTCAATAGACGATCTGCAATGTGCGATATTTTCTTTTTCTCCCTCAGAAAACAAACGCTCCTCCATTAATTCCTGATTAGATCCAACCAGATATTTTGATAATTTGGCCACAGTCGGGTATTCAAAAAATATTGTGGGGGATAGATCTAAATCATATTTTTTATTTAGCGTATTTCCGAACTCTGTAAGACTAACGGAATCAAAACCAAACTCACTAAACTCTCCTTTTACATCAATATGATCGCGCCCAATTTTTAGTTGTTCGCTTATATGCTCAACCAAAGAAGCCTCAACTCTCGCTGACAACTTAGCGCCATGATCATTGCTATCATCCGAGAACATTCTCCTGCCAGCACTTCCCATTTGCGTAGCAGGAACGTCTACAATATCTTTCACGATAGGTTTTTCCGGCTCAGAGACAGCTAAGCCAGCCGCAGAATCGTTCAGGCGAGGAGAGACTTCAGCGTTTTCGATCATGACATGCCGAATACAAAATCCCGTAACCCTTATACAAACCGCGCCATTACGATCTACCAAGTCAATATCTATTTTTTGCATATTGTCTTTGATATTGGAATGAGACGTTAGAACACTCACAAGAGGTTCATCCAACGGTAGATTCCTAAAGTAGGCTACTTTTTCAAAAGAAAAAGGAACCATTGTCCTTGATACAGCGTCCTCATCAAAAACATATTCTGATGAGCTATTTTTACTCAGCGTAAAACCTACACCCGCTTGCAACGCTGCATCCAAAATAGTGGGATGTAAACTAAAACATCCCTCCGATTGGCGACTGACAATGTCCGGAAGCTCTATTTCGGCGAGTATTTTTCTCGCCCCACTGTGGTCATCCAAAACATGAACAGATCTCACGCCACGACATGCAGGTCCATAATCGAGCCCCATATCCCTAAAAGCTTCATAGCTTTCTTTATCGGAAATCGAGTGCACAACTTTTCTTTTAAGCGCTTCGATCCCCTCGCTTAAAATTGGCCCTAACTCTCCCCCAGGCTCGGCATGAAAACGTATCCCCCCATTGACATGTTCTAACCTAGTTCCACTATCCTCGGAAACTATTTTAAATCTCACTTCAGCGTCATGGATCTGTTCTAATTCGACCACCACCTCAACGGGCGATGCCTTTAATATCAGGGGAGATAGAAGAACAACGCCATATAATTCAAATTTCTGTTCTGTCTCCCTATTCGCGATTGAATCTTGAGCAGCAGCCCTTGCCATTTCAAGAAATACGACACCTGGCATAACCTTGCGGCCTTGTACAACATGATCTCGAAAAAAGAATTCATTGCCAGTAAATGTGGAGCTGTATCTTTGCAGGTCAAAACTCGAAATATTCCGGTGAATCAACATACCAACATTTGGGGGGCTGTCTGTACTCCTCAAAGATAACTCTTCCAGGGCTGTTCGACTATCGACCCAATATTGTTCCCTAGCGAAAGGGTAGGTTGGTAAATTAATCCTTGTCGGTGCCTCAGACCCAAACATATTTCTCCATGATAAGTCGTACCCCTGACAAAATAAGTCAGACAATCCATATAACACATCTTGCGCACCTGCTGGTTGATCAACGGAAAACAAGGTCAACATCTGTGATTCACCAAAACTTGCGAGGGAGGATTGCGGAACAAATTCACGATCGACAACACCCGAGAAAACCTTAGGTGTCCGTTCATCATTCGCAAGTAATCCTAAAGTACGAATCGCATCATCATAATCTTCCACAACTACAGCAGCGCGATGGCTAAAATGATGACGACCCAAAAACAACGTATAACTTAATGACCGCAGGCAAATATTTTCTTGCCCTTCTGACTGTATAAAACTGCAGAAGTCTTCTATTCGTTTTTTTAGCGCGTTTTTATTTTTGCCTGAAAGAGGAAGAATATAATAGTGATGATTGTTCGTATCACTAGAGACTGTTTCTTTGTCGTAACTCTCAACGACCATATGAGCGTTTGTGCCACTCATCCCGAAAGCGCTTACGGCTCCTAATCTCGAGTTATTTGTTTTCGGCCAAGATTTAGAACGTTTATTGACGAAAAAAGGACTACTGTCCCATGGGATATAGTTGCTTTCCACCTCACAGTGAAGACTCGCAGGAATTGTTTCATTTCGCATAGACAACAAAAGGCTCACGAAACTTACTAAACCAGATGCAGCAAAGGTATGCCCTAAATTGGATTTAGTTGAAGTTAATGCACAGTGAGGTTTTTCTGAATGTTTATCCGATGTAAAAACATCATATAGCGCGTTGATCTCAACAGGATCACCCAGCCGAGTTCCGGTCCCATGAGTGACAACATATTCGATATCTGAGGGAGATATATGATGCTTGTCATAAACATCACGTAATAATGCGCTTTGCGCCTTGCCACTAGGGGCTGTTATTCCGTTTGTTTTCCCATCGTAATTAATCCCGCTACCGCGGATAACACCATAAATCGGGTCGCCATCTCTCTCTGCGTCACTTAAACGCTTCAATATGACAGCAACCACCGCTTCTCCTGGCACCATGCCATTGGCTGCATCAGAAAAGGCACTGCATTTTCCATCTGGCGAAAGCATTCCCACTTTCCCCATAGCGATAAATCCTTCTGGTCTCAATAGTATGTTGACCCCAGCGGCAATCGCCGTATCACAATCTCCAGCACGTAAACTTACGCACGCTTCATGCGCCGCGACTAAGCCGGAAGAACAAGCAGTATTGATTGCGAGTGCAGGCCCACTAAGGTCTAATATATATGCAAGCCGAGCGGCCAGAATACCATCGTGATTCGCTGTTAAAGGTGAATCATCAGACAACGACTGATAATCACCCTGCTCCACACCAACAAACATTCCTACAGTTTGTTCAGAAATCTGCTTATCGCCATACCCTGCATCCTCTAAAGCGCACCACGCCTCTTGAAGTAGAAGTCTCTGTCGAGGATCCATTTTCTCTGCTTCGGCTGGGGAAATCTCAAAAAAACCAGGATCAAATTCACGCACACCAGGTATAGCACCCAGCCATTTACTATTGGTGGTTCCTGGCTCGTTTAGAGGGTCACCAAAATATTTACGCCAATCAAAACGTTCTGCGGGAATTTCATCAACCGCGGACCGGCCTTCACTTAATATATCCCAAAGTTCATCGACATTACGCGCACCAGGGAACCGACCACTCATGCCAATAACAGCGACCGCTTCATTGTTTGCCCCCGCATTAGAAAGCTTGGATGGAGATTTTGCTGTTTCTGCACGAGGGAAAACCGGCTGTTTAATGACATTGGAAACGGATTCCGTCATTACCTGGGCCCCAACCGGCTTTAGATAAAAGGGTTTAAGCACATCGATATATTTTTCTTCAAAGTATGCACATAAATCGCCTAGCGTAGAGTAACTAAAGAATACGGACGGTGTAACATCCACGTTAAAATGTGCCGTTAAAGATTTAGAAAACATAGTTAAGCTTATGGAATCAAAACCGAAATCTGCCAAGTTCTCATTGTCACTCAGGCAAGTACGATCAATTTTTAATAATTGACTCGCGATATTCTTTAGATCCCACATGATACTTTCAGTCAGAGTGAATCCTTTGAGTTCAGGGCGGTAAGCATTTGAACCCTCCGCGGTAACCACAGGCTTGTTTTTCTCGGCAACACGAGGTGATTTTTCATTCTTGGGAGTAAGACCCAAGAATTGATTAACGCGTGAGGGCATCCCTTTTATAACCAAAGTTTTTTCTAGTCCAGACATGAGTAATAGCTCAAATGCCTTCAAACCGTCTTCGTTACCTAAAGCGACCTGACCACTTAAATTAAGATACATCTCTGTTTGCTGGCTATCAGTAGATTGCATCCCGCCATTGGCCCACATTGGCCATGCAATCGCTAAGGACCTTCCCTGTACTTCACCTCGATCCCGTTTTCTCTCTCGCAGCGCAGCGTACGAAAACAAAAACCGGTTCGCTAGAGCATACTCACATGAACCGAGATCGCCCAGCACTGCAGCTATTGATGACACGTAACATACAAAATCTAATGGCTGATCGACTAACAAATGGTCCAGCATTATCGCGCCTTGAATTTTTGGCGATGTTACTGCAGAAAATTGAGAAAATTCTTGATCAAAAATTGAAGTCCCTGGACCAACACCAGCAGCATGAAACACGCCATCAATCACGCCAAAACGCTTACACGCAGAATCAAGCCCTGACCTCATGGATGCTTCGTCTGTAATAGACGCCGAGAAATAACTTACCTCGCCATCAAGTGAGGCCAATGAATTAATTTTACGTTTCGTTTCACCATCAAATTCCGAGCGTCCGCATAACACAAGACGAGCACTATATTGAGACAATAAGTATTCGGCCAAAATAGCCGATACACCACCCAAACCTCCGGTGATGAGATATGTACCGCCGTGCTTGATCGTTGGGAGAGAGTCTCTCCCACGCTCTGAGGGTGATTCGTTTACCGCCTGCGGCTGCAAATCAAAAATATACCGATCACTTCCTCTATATACGACGGATAGCGTATCCCCATATATTCTTTCCTGTACCGTTCGTTTTGCCCAACTACCACGATCTAAGGTACCCTCAGGCGAATCAAGACATGCATCTTCGATCAGGACACTAGAAACAATCTCAGGAAAAACTTTCTGTAGCGATTGGTTCAATGAGATCCAAGATTCAAGGTGCGCTTGTTCGGTGGCGTTCATACTAACGCCGCATAATTGTAGATGAACGTCTTTGCTCGCAATATCTTTCAAACTACGCAGCAGCGTCCAGAGGGGAAATATATCTTCAACGAATGCCGAATCTTCAACCGGACAAAAATATACAACTGTCACTGGCATAGTTTCGTCAAACCCACATGTTTCTAAAGGTGAGTCATTAGCTAAGATAGCTTCAACGGGGAGGTAATGCGTTTTGCTGAAGACTGAAGAATACACATCATCTAAGATTGATGAGACACTCATATCCGAGACAACAACGACCAATTGATCTTTCAGTGTCTCTGCTTGCAGCGCATTTGGAATATTTTTTTCAACGCTCACTTCTTTATATAGAAGCAGTTCTGGAGGTTCTGGCGGCGAGACTGAAGGTGTATTCGCCTCAGATGAAATTTCAGAATCATTAGAAACATCTTCATAATGCGTTTTTGATTCAACACCTCGGCTAAACCAACAACGATTTTCTAGAAAAGGGTATGAAGGTAAGGATATACGCCTTGGTTTTTTATTATACAAAACCGACCAATCCAAAGGCACACCATTAACCCAAAGCTCACAAAGCGTGTCATGTTTCCCCTTTGACAGCCAAGAAGAAAGCGCAACATTAAAGTCTTCGTCGCTATCGACAAGTGAAGATAAAAGCTTATTCTTTTTAACATCGCCCACGAAGATATTCGGAGATTCTAGTTGCGCTTCTGTGGGTAGTGAAAGCGTATTTCGTAACTCTTGAATGGTACTGACAACACAAGCCCAACGCACATCCATCGCGTCGCGTCCAACCTGTAAGGTATATGCCAGATCATCCAACGCCAGTGATTCGTTTAATTCAAGATAGTTGTTAAGTTGAAACTTTTGCGCTTTAAGGCGATCTTCGTTTTTTGCAGAAAGCACAATCATGACCGGCTCCGACGAAGGCGTTCTATCGACAGAGGTCGGCACGTATTCTTCCATAATCACATGCGCGTTAACGCCACCAAAACCAAACGACGACACGCCCGCTCTACGAGGTAAAACATTCCCTTTCTCATCCAGGGGAGCATCCCATTGACGCTTACTTGAAATAACGTCGAATGGACTTTCCTTTAAATCTATATAAGGGTTTATCTCATCACAATGTAAGCTCGCCACTAGGGTTTTATGCTTCATCTGCAAAAGCACTTTCATCAAGCTTGCCATGCCAGCAGCCAGCTCTAAGTGACCTATATTCGTTTTAACCGAACCCAAAGCACAATAACCTTCCGGTAAATCTTCGCTTCTTTCTTGCGCCAACTCCGAGAACGCTTTCTTAAGGCCCTGAAGTTCAATCGGGTCACCCAATGATGTTCCGGTACCATGTGCTTCAATATAATTTATGGATCTTAGATCTATTTCACTTTGTCGTAACGCTGATTTAATTACGTCCGCTTGTGATCTAGGATTAGGCGCTGTTAATGAATTTGAACGACCACCATGATTTTCCGCTGTACCACGAATAAGCGCATATATATTGTCTCCATCCTCCTTTGCTTTAGATAATGGTTTTAACACCATCATGCCAACACCTTCGCCTCGAACGTAGCCGTTTGCATTTTTCGAGAAAGTTTTGCAGCGTCCATCTTTGGCCAACATACCGGCCTTATCAAAACTAATGTGTGGATCTGGAGATACCAGTAAATTTATGCCGCCGACGATAGCTTGATCACAGTCCCCCGCACGAATTGAACGGACAGCCCTATGCACAGCAACCAATGAACTCGAACAAGCCGTTTCAATCGGTTCACTAGGCCCGTGAAGATTAAGTAAATAACTCATTCTATTGGGGCCGACAGAGCTGGCCATTCCCGCCGCGCTAAACCCTTCTATTTCACAACCAGCTTTACTAAGAAGCGTGGAGTATCCGCTACTACCGGTCGCGATGAATAACCCAGTATTTGAACCACTAAGTGACTCGGGAGCATGGCCCGAATCTTCGATCGCTTTCCATGCATATGTCATGAGTAGACGCTGCTGAGGATCCATCGCCTCCGCCTCTCGGGGAGATATACCAAAAAACAAGGAGTCGAAATTTTCTATACTGTCAATTACACCGGCATGCTTTACATTGGTTTTGTTAAATTCCTTATCTGGGTCGCCATATAAACTACCCCAATCCCACCGTGTATCTGGTATTTCACTAATACAATCTCGCCCTTCAGATAGGTTCGACCAAAACTGATCAAGATCTGGGGAATCGGGGAAATTCCCAGACACACCTACAATTGCAATCGGAGCATCTTCTGAATGCGTTTTGTTCTGGGGCATTGCAGGCTCTTCGGACTCTGTAGACTTTGGAAAATCCGAGGGTTTCGGGGATTCAAACAATCTAAATTTAGAATCGGCGGGCACATCTTCAATTGAAGTTGATGTGTTGGATTTTTCATTTCCAACATGACGATTTTCGTCCTGTACTGGGGCGAACAATGTTTCCATTTCCAGCGTAAATTCTTCTACGAGAAATTTGCTCAAAACATCAACCGTCGGAAACTCAAAGAATACCGTGGGGGACAATTCCACTCGATATGCTTCATTTAAGGTATTTGAAAATACGGTTAGACTCACCGAATCAAAACCAAACTCACTGAACTCCGCGCGAGCATCTATTTCGCTGATATCAACTTTTAATTGATCGCTGATATGCTGACTCAGTGAAGACTGTACTTTTCTTGATAACGCTTTGCCATCTAGACTATCCGAAGAAGGTGGGGCCTCTGCCTGAACATTATTATTTATGTTATCCACCTTAGCCACGTCAACCTTTGACTGCTCCTCTCCGAGATATGAGTGCACAATTATTTGTGATGATTCCATGCTGTATGCACGCTTGAAAATATTAAGACCGAAACTAGAAGATAACGGAGTCATGCCAGAAGTACGTTCGAGGTACTGCAAGGTAGCTGAATCGACTTTCATACCACCCTCTGACCATAACGGCCAGTTCAAAGATATAGATTTACCAGAACGAAGCCCTTGATGTACTAGCCCTTGGCGATTAGAACAGAATGCATCCATAAACGCGTTTGCTGCGGCGTAATCTGCCTGCCCCACATTTCCATATACTGCAGACAAAGATGAAAACGTAATAAATGCATCGAGAGGTTGATTCTCCGTTGCTCGATCCAAAGCCAAGAGGCCCTGAACTTTTGCTTGAAAGACTTCTCTCAATTCTCCCGCTGTTTTGTTTTTAACAATATTATCAATAGATATCCCAGCGGCGTGTATGACGCACGTTACCGCCCCAAAGGTATCAATAACATCTTGAACAGTTCGCCTTAAAGCCGATTCATCACCAACATCAACAGAGTAATAATAGACACGGTTATTTTGTTCTGGGCGCTGCAAGCGAACTAATTCATTCTCTATATGTTGATCGTTATCTCTACGCCCGACTAACACTATTGTCGAATGCTTTACCTCAGATAAAATATCCTTGACAAACACCTGACCTAAACCACCCAAGCCCCCAGTAATGAGATAAATACCTTCGTCACGCCAAGCGTTTTCATAATTAGATGATGAATGGGCTTCGATATACCTTAGCGTCTGCCTTTCGCCATTTAAAATTCGCACATCAGAATCTTTCAATCCAGCATTAACTTCACGCATCAAACACTTCGCCACACCCATCTTGTCATCGAGCGAATCAAACTGTAGGACTTGCGTAAATGCTTTGCCATGTTCAAGTGAATAACTTTTCAACATAGCGGACAATCCTTGGTAACAACTTTCTTTATCCGTCGAAATTACAAGCTGAATAAAATGGGGCTTAGATCGTTCCAAAGGTAAGGTGTTTAAGTTCGAAAGTAAGCGCTGGGAAGTTTCTGTATAGGTATCAGCCACATCAGCACCAGCCTTATATATAGCGGCTACATGTGCGGTTTCTAGCATTGGTTTTAATTCTGCTAGACCTTCCTCGAAACCCTTTCCACAAAATATAATCGTATGATCGAATACCTCAACTCGGTCTACCATATCGTTGACCGGCGACAACACCCATGCTGGACTCAGCATTGAGGGGCGAACCTCTACTTTTACAGAGGAATTCGTTGATGATTCTGCAGAATCAGTGGATACATCTCGAGAACAAAATCCTTCAATAGCGACAAGTACCGCGCCATACCGATCCACGACATTCACATCATATATTTTAATTCCCTCCCTACTATTAGGACGCGAGTGCGAAATTGCATAGAGAGTGTCACTCTTAGCAATAGATCCATATACGGATACTTTTTCAATTGCGAACGGGATCGAAGCGTTCTTCGGAGAACCCGTCCCACCTGATAAGATAAATCCAATACAGGATTGCAAAGCGCTATCCATGACACCTGGGTGCAGGTTGAACAGCCCGTTCTCTTGATCGTCATCCTGAAACACTAATTCTGAAACAAGAACGTGCTCACCTGAAAACTCACATAGCGAAATAGCCCCAAGACCACGAAAGGACGGACCATAGGACAATCCTATTCGAGAAAATGCGTCATAGCACTGCCCTGGCGAAATAGTTTCCTGGCTGGACTGAAGTAAACTACTGAGGTTGTAGTTCCGCGCGGCCGAAACCTTTGTCCCGACACATATCTTACCTGCACAGTGCAAGGACGTCGTATTATTAACAGTTGACGAAACTTCAAACCTGATCCTTTTGTCATTTTCAGGCGTTAAAGAAATATTTACTTCGACGGAACCCTTACCTACAACTAGACGCTTCTGAAAGGCTATATTTTCTATACTTATCTTATCTGTAGTCCCTAACGCGTATTCCGCTGCAGACAACGCCATTTCCAAATAAGCAACACCAGGCAATACCTTTTCATCCAATACGATATGCTCCGAAAAGAAAAACTCATTGCCATCAAATTCAGATAAAAATTGTTGTTTCCGTAATGTCGATATATTTTCATGAAGTAATGGGTGTATCCTATGAGTCCGTTTAGCTCCCTTCGATCCTTTGGCGCTGTCATCAGACGCACCTTCTACCCAATAGCTACGCCGTAGAAATGGATAGGTAGGCAAATTTATCCGTCTTACTTTGTCTTGAGAAAACACGATACCCCAGGGAAATTCATATCCCTGACAATACAATTCAGCCAATGCATTCAGAGATTCTCGATATAAAGATGAATCTGCCCCTGCAGAAACCGTAGATAACTGTTCTTTCCCGTATCGCAACAAACCTTCCTGAGGTATAAATTGGCGATCTACCTCACCAACATGCATATTCGGAATTCTTTCCTTTGAACTTATATTTTTTAGTGCTGCAATAGCATCCTCTCGATCTTGCACAACAAAGGCAGCGCGGTAAGAGAAATGGTGACGCCCATCCAGTAACGTGAAACTAATATTTTCTAGTGATACTGAACCCACGGATAAAAACAGCATGAGATTCTGAGCCTGATGTTCTAGGCTTGATCTATTTTTTGCTGAAAGAACAAGTAGATAAAACGGTTTAATTACAGAGCTCTCTGGCACACTCCCGAAGAAATCGGGTGCCCTATAGCTTTCCACTACCATGTGAGCATTAGTACCGCTCATTCCAAATGAACTTATCGCGCCCATTTCTGAGCCGCTGTCACTATTCCATTTTTTATTCTGTTTATTGACGTAGAAAGGGCTTTCATCCCAAGGAATATAGTTACTTTCAACCTCGCAGTGTAAGCTCCCAGGAATAGATTTATAACGTATTGATAACAACAGACTAACTAAATTTACCAATCCAGAAGCCGCAAAGGTATGCCCCAAATTGGATTTCGCTGAAGTTAAGGCACAATATTTTTTCTTAGATACACCCAATGATTCAAATGCTTCATAAAGCGCATTTATTTCAACGGGATCCCCTAACCGAGTCCCAGTTCCGTGAGTGACGATATATTCAATGTTCAAAGGGTCAATTTCGTACCTTTTATAAACATCAGACAATAGTTTCTTCTGCGCTTTTCCACTCGGTGCGGTTATACCATTGGTTTTTCCATCATAATTAATACCACTACCGCGAATAACCCCATAAATTGGATCGCCGTCCCTCTCTGCGTCACTGAGGCGTTTTAATACGACTGCAACAACGGATTCCCCTGGCACCATACCATTTGCGTTTTCCGAAAAGGCATGACACTTTCCGTCTGAGGACAACATGCCCGCTTTCCCCATTGCAACGAATGCATCAGGACGCAACAAGACATTGACACCCGCCGCGATAGCAGTATCACATTCCTTGGAACGCAAACTTAAACATGCCTCATGCGCCGCCACCAAACCTGACGAACACGCAGTATTGATCGCAAGTGCCGGGCCGCTTAGATTTAACATGTAAGCTAGCCGCGCCGCGAGTATGCCATCATGATTAGCTGTGAGTGGTGACTCATCCATAAGGTCCTGATAATCGCCCTGCTCGACCCCCACATACATCCCAACCGTTTGCCGAGATAAATGCGATGGTCCCAGGCCAGCATCTTCCAGCGCTTTCCAAGATTCTTGAAGAAGTAGGCGCTGCCGTGGATCCATTTTTTCGGCGTCCACAGGAGAAATCTCAAAAAATGCTGGATCAAATTCATCCACACCAGGAATAGCGCCCAGCCATTTACCATTTGTCTTTCCTGGTTCTTTTATAGGGTCGCCAAAATAATCACGCCAATCAAAACGATCCGCGGGAATTTCATCAACAGCACTTTTCCCCTCACTTAAAATAGACCAGAGCTCTTCAATATCACGCGCACCCGGAAAACGACCACTCATACCGATAACGGCAATTGCTTCGCTATTGATCAACGTTTCAGATTCATCGTCTCCTGAATGAGATGGCTTTGCCTTGTGTATTTGTGATGTAATAGTGGGAGTAGGCGTTGTAGGACTGACGCGCTCGAAAATTCTTGATTCACTTTTCGGTGCGGAACTAAGATAAAGAGTTTTCAGTAAATCCGTATATTTATTTTCAAAATAGACGCGCAAGTCCCCCAAGGTCGAGTAACTAAAAAATATTGAGGGAGTCACTTCGACATCAAAATGAGCGCTTAATAATTTGGCAAACTTTGCTAAGCTGATCGAGTCAAAACCAAAGTCTGCTAGATTTTCATTATCACCCAGACGGCTACGATCTATTTTGAGCAGTCCACTCGCGATATCTTTTAGATCCCACATAACACTTTCGGATAAAGAAAACCCTTTAAGCTCGGGACGAGAAATACTTGAGCCCCGACTAGAACCAGCACCAGAACCCTTACCAGAAACCACAGAGCGTTTTTCTTCGGTGGCAGCTGTGCGCTCTTCGCGCGTTTGTTGTCTTTTACCCAACGACGTATCTATTCCAATAAACCTCCGTATTCGCTCGCGTACACCGTATAAAGCGATTACCTTTGACGCATCTTGGCGTAAGGCATTTTCAAAGAGGCTTATTGCATCCTCTGCGTCCATGGGTGCTTGCCCACTTGACTGCAAGTAAAGTTTTACTTTTTCGCTATCCGCCGATTCCATTCCCCCATCCAGCATTAGAGGCCAAGCAAGTGCAACCGATTTTCCTTGAACCTCGCCACGGGATCTTCTTTGCTCTCTATACTCTGCATACGAAAGCAAAAAGCGATTTGAAACGGCGTAGTCGACAGCACCAAGATCACCCATAACGGCAGAAACAGATGAAAAATAAGCCATAAAATCTAAAGGTTGATCGGCTAAAATCTCATCCAAAATTAAAGCACCAGAAACCTTAGTCGAGTACACCTCATTGAAATCATCGCTCGATTTATCGAAAACGTTTAGTTCATTTTCAATTCCCGCGATATGAAAAACACCGTCGATCACACCAAACTTTTGACAGGCACGCTCAATACCGAGCCTCATCTCAGATTCGTTGACAACACTCGCTGAAAAATAATCTACAGTTGCCCCTAGATTACTCAACTCGCTAATTTTTCGATTTCGTGAGTCGTCTAATTCAGAACGTCCACAGAGCACTAAGTTTGCGCTGTATTGTTCTGCAAGGTGCCGAGCAAAAACCATTGCCAACCCACCTAATCCACCCGTAATTAAATAGGTTCCACGCGCTTTAATTATCGCTGTAGGCGGGAGAGCAGCATCACTGACTGACATTTCCTTTAGGGTGTATACGTGAGGAACCCCATCGAGGTAAACGGCATTCCGTCCATAACCAAAAGCCAATTCTTCTGTTAGCCTTTGAATCCATGCGGTGTAGTCCACATCTGATTCAGCGCTTATTTCAGAATGAGTGTTTGCGGTATCCGCTTCAATAATCACGGAAATGCGATGCCCATGGGCAATCATTTGAAGTGACTTATCGAATGGGAACCAAGATTCTAAGTAAGACCGCTCAATTTCAGTATGCGAAACACCACAGAATTTGTGCTGAACGTCCTTAAACCCACATGCTTTTGTTGCTTTTACACACTCAACCAAGCGCGTGTGGTTTTGCATGGAGCTCTCGTCACTCCTATCGTTCTCACCACTTAGCGCGTATAAGTGTATACAAACCAAGGGTTTTGAATGATCTAGTCCGACATCCGTTACATCCTCGAATATTGAACCCACTGACGAAATATCAATAGTGTTAATCGAGTCACAGATGTCGGATAACCCACTACGGATGATCCCATCAGCGTCATTCGAGTGGCCGAATATAAGCATCTGCTCTACAGAGAATTCATCTGGAGAATCAGTATTGAGAATAGACGGGGTCAACACTTCTGAAAGTAGAACAAGCTCATTTAAATGGCCTGAAGTATTTTCAGTAATATTCTTAACAATATTTGCATCCGGAATAAGATTCGTATCTACTTTTACATTATCGATAGCAACAGATTTTTTAGGCTCCCAGTAAGGCTCTTTTTCAAAAGGGTAAGTCGGTAAACTCACCTTTCGCGGTACCGCGGGATATAGATCTAGCCAGGAGATTTCAAAACCCTGACACCACAATTTTGCCAGTTTTTCATACTGCCCACTGGATATACATCGTTCTACAATATACGCTTGATCATCCCTATCTATCCCATTAGCAATGCCTTCTTTCCTTCCCTCAAAAACGGAAGAAAATGCACCAGCGCTTTTCTCTGCCGATTGAAGTGTCATTAACTTCAACGACAAATCCGATATCGACGATGCAATCAGTGCAAGTCGATGTGGTAAATGTTCTCGACCAACCTGGAGGGTATAGGCGATTTCCGCCGGTGTTTCAGGGACTTTAGCTAGGTAGCTAACAAATTCAGATACTCGCCTATCAAGCGCCGCTTTAGTTTTTGCCGAGAAAACAAAAATAAAATTCCCGTCACCAGAGGTAAAATCACAAGGCGCGTTATACTCCTCGACAATTAAATGGGCATTGGCACCACCAGCGCCAAATGATGACATGCCGGCAATACGTGGAATCGCTGTATTATTCTCACTAACGGGATTCCAATCAGACAATCCATGCTGAAGAGCGAATGGGCTATTGCTGAAATCAATATTTTTATTTCCCACCGTAGAATGAAGAGAAGGTGCGAGTTGCTTATTCTTCATTTGCAGCAACACCTTCGTTAACCCAGCGATACCTGCTGCACTTTCACAATGGCCAATATTTGATTTAACAGAACCCAAAGCACAAAACTGTTTTTTCTCTGTGTCTTTTCCCAAAGCGCGTGAAAGACCGGAGAATTCAATCGGGTCGCCTAACTCCGTGCCCGTTCCGTGCGCTTCTATATAAGAAATCTCGCTTGGAACGACGCCAGCGGAATCAAGTGCTAAAGAAATCACATTGGCTTGCGCAGAGGGACTTGGCACCGTATAGCCATTAGTCCGTCCGCCGTGATTAATTGCACTTCCACGAATAACACCATAGATATGGTCACCGTCTTGGATCGCCTCATTAAGTGGCTTAAGCAAGACCGCACCAACGCCTTCACCATCAACAAAACCATCTGCAACGTCGCCAAAAGACCGGCACTGATTCGATTCGCTAAGCATATTCATCTCAGTCAAACCTTCGTAGTGCGCTGGGCTCTCAATAATATTGACGCCACCCGCGATTGCTTGCTGACACTCACCCAACTTCAGGCTATTACAAGCAAGATGAATCGCGGTGAGAGAAGATGAACACGCCGTATCGATAGAAAAACTGGGGCCATCAAAATTTAAGCAGTAAGACACTCTGTTTGCGACGGACCAATGGCTCGGCTGTTTTTGATAAGTGTTATTCATAACACCGGCAAACACACCCGTTTTACTTTCTGACAAGCGCTCGGGTGTATATCCCGCATCCTCGATCGTGGAATAGGCACATTGAAGAAACAATCTTTCTTGGGGGTCCATGTTCTCCGCTTCGCGCGGGGAAATACTAAAAAACAAGGGGTCAAAATGATCGGCCCCGTCTATGAATCCGCCCCATTTTGTATAGATTTTTCCACTGCCATCACGCCTAGGACAAAGATGCTCAGACCAATCCCAACGAAGCTCTGGCACCTCATCAATGCAGTTTTTCCCTTGCCTAAGATTCTCCCAAAATTCTTCGACATTATTCGCCTTAGCGTAACGACCGCTTAGACCCACAATTGCAATTTCCGAGATCAATCCCTCACGAACAGTTTCATTTCGGTGAAATTTTGAATCACTCCCTAAATGAGGATTATTGTCAGCCCCATTGAGCTTTTCTTTTCCATGGGATTTAGAAACTGGGGACGCAACATGCGCCGAGTTGAACTGAGACAGCGTCTCACGCACACTTTCATCGTTAACAAGAAATGTCGCTAGACTTTCTATATTTCTATAATCAAAAAGTAACGTACTCTCGAAGCTGCCAATCTGCTGTTTAATCGCATTAGATATCTGCACAGTCAGAATTGAGTCTATCCCCAATTCCTCGAAGGCCTGACGAGGGCCCACGTCCTCATAATCAACGCATAATACTTCAGACATAACCTTACGAATAAGATCTACCAATAGCGCTTGCAATGCAGGGTCAGAAGCCGGTGCATTGGCCGCAATGCTCGCAGACGATAGGGCTGCCAAGTCTTCACGATGGTGAGGTAAAGCAACTGCATTGGGCTGCTGTTCATTACCAAACAACCCCTGAACAGAACTCAGGTTGTTTTCAATGAAATAATTGGAGAGAGATTCGACACTATTGCAGTCGAATAATAAAGTGCTATCAATCCCAGAAAATGTTTTACGAAGCGCGTTAGTGATTTTAACAACAAGGATTGAATCAACACCGACTTGGCTTAGCGGCATCTCATAGTGAATATCACCCTTATCAATCTCAACAATATCGGAAATAACCGAAGCAATGGAATCAGATAATCGTTGCTTGAAGATTTTTTTGTCCTGAGGCAACAAACCCCGTACTTTCACTTCTTCCGGCGTAGTAGAGCGAGCATGATCGAAAACAGAAACAACGTTACTTTCACTTTCATTCTCAATAGGCGAAGTAAACTGTTGACGAACAACACCGTCCGACTCTGCAATAATTACCTGCTGCTGGAACAGCTCGCTTTTTGCACACGGCGTATTGATATTATTAAATCCTTCTTGCGCCAGAATGCGCTTCCAGCGATCCGAACCAACGATCGGAGACCCAGGAATCCTAATTTCTCTATCCTTAAACAACCACCACCCTTCTAAAAGCCCGAACGTACAATGAAGATATGAATCGCTGCAGATCGCTTCATTAATAAAAGCTAGGCCTCCAGACTTTAATAATGACTTACAATTTCTTAACGCTGACCGGATATCACCGCACGCATGAAGTACGTTTGTCGCGACAATAAAGTCAAAGTGACCTAAGGGTAAAGATTGCTCTTGAGCAGGCACAGTCACATCGAATAATTTAGTTTCCAAATAATCGACGTTTTCGCCATAATTCGCCTCCGCATGATTCAAGAAAATCTTTGAGACATCTGTAAAGGTATATTGACAAACAGCATCACTAACGGGTTCAAGCGCATCAAATATTTTTTCACTCGTACCACCTGATCCCGCTCCAACCTCTAAAATACAAACCGGTTGATTATCTCTATCAAATTTCTTCTTTACTGACGAGAGCAGCTGTTCCGCAACAATACTATTGAAATGATCAGAGATGAGATTATTTTTATACAAACCTTCAATAAGTGAGAGATCACCTTCTGGAAACATCACTGTTGTCGCCGGTAGCTTACCCGATAGCATAGATGGCAATGATTTTAAGGTCAGCTCAACCAATTGCAGCTTATTGCTAAACCCAGGATATACCGGAGAAGTATCATTCACGCTTTTCGTAAACGCGGCCCATCTATCCCATGCATCGGAAATATGGCTTATTGTTTCCGATGAAATCTGATATTCATCAGATAGTTCAGAAACAAGGCCTGTCCCTACTAAATTACGCAGGCTTTGTTGCAACCATAAATGTAGATAGCCCTCAATATTCACTACTGATAGCGCATCACCCTCGACGCAAATAGCATTAGCTTCGACTAATTGAAAAAGCAATAACTCATCGATCAGGCCATTAAGTTTCCCTATGCTTTTTGAATACTCGACTTCACTCATTGGGAGAGAAGCATTTTCGGAAAATACGAAAGAGTCAGCATACCCCTTTTTCAAACCGTGCACGTGATCAGCTATCGACACGCCGATAGACAGTGCCACTTCAGGCTTATCCGTTTCAATATAACCCACCTGATCAACGGTAGAAGATAAAAGCTCTTCAACAAGTTTCATCCCCTTATCTTGATTGATCTCATTAATCCCCAAACTCGCCATTCGGGTACGATAGAAATCAGACGCCACGATACCGGTACTACCCCAATACCCCCAACTGACAACCTTTACTGGATACTTTACATGCTGCCTGACCGCGGCAGAAAACGAGTCGATAAAAGTCGAGCCTGCCGCATAGTTACTCTGCCCAACTGCCCGAAATTCACTTTGCAATGAAGAAAAGAAAAGCATGAAATCTAAAGAATCAGCCTCAAAGGCATTAACGACATTCACACTCAAATCGACTTTAGCTGCTAGGCTCGATTTAAACTTCTCCTCATCCATAGTTAATAAAGCGCCGTCATTTAAAACCAGAGCAGTAAAAACGATTCCATTGATACGGGTGTGGCGTTTATAAATCGTTTCGCGGAAACCACCTACTTCATTCGCATTCATCGTATCTACAGAAAAGTATGTTGGGCGCTGCCCAAACGCCTCAACGTGACTGCACAATTTTTCTATTTCGTCATTTTCTTTTCTTCGGCCAACCCAAATGATCTTCGCGTCATAGTTTTTTACCAAGTATTCGCTCAATAAAACACCTAAGCCACCTGCCCCTCCAAACAGAATATAAACTCCACCTTTCACATACTCGGAAGTAGAAGTGGGTACGAGAGAAGTTAACAGTAATGATTTCTTAAACCACTGATCGTGCCTATGAGCGTATTCTGTAATTCCCTCCGGAATTTCATGAATATCTCGCAAAGGGCTACACATATCGCTAGAGAGATCTAATTGACGCACACGCCAATGTTCATACTCTTTTGCAAGCGCACCAATAAAACCATGAACCCCACCATGAGTAGGATTTACCAAATCAGTTGCGTACGTGGCAAGCGCGCGCTGCGTCACAACCACAAGAGAAAGTAATTCAGCGTCATAGTGGAGCGCGAATAAAGACTTAACTAACTTTAAGCCAAATAATACGCCTTCATCTTGCATATCAATGACTGTAGAAAATCCTTCGTTACAATCCGAATCAGGGACAAACCACACCACATGGGACACTTTATCGCTTAACGACAAGGCTTCTGTTATTTCCTCTACAGTATTTAAGGCGGTCGGTCCTACATGTACTAAGCGAGAAAACTGGGTTTTCAATACTTCGATTTGCTCGGGCGCCCCCCCAACTACAATAGCGGTATGAGGTATATCCGACGGCGCCTTGGCAGCACCACCCTTCATATCAATCACATCCCATGAAGGCACAAGCGTAAGCTCGCCCACCAATTTCTCCAATGAACCACCACGAACGGCACGTTTATTCTTAGGTGCAGTACCTGTATCTACAATGCGGGCTTGCTTCGAGCCAATCCCGCCAAAAGGCTTTCCATAAGGTCGTGCGTAAAACCCTGACATCCTCAGATATACTTTGCCATTAGGATGGCAAACAAAAAAATCAAATACGTCATTAGCGTTATCATCAAAAAGCGCGTTTTTATTCGCTACTACAAGCGATTTTCCCGCCGGTACACCTGAAAACACATCAATTCTATCGACCCGAAACGGAACTGCCGGATGAGTCTCAACGGTGAAACGCTCAATATCCAGTGCAATAGATGTTTGAAGCGCGCCGTCCAAAATACTAGGGTGCAAATAAAACGCGTGCTGATCACCCAAAGCCAAATCAGAAGGCAATGCCAAGCTGGCAATAACCGATTCATCAAACACGCCATCTGAACCGATGGATATTTCAGATACTGGCTTATGCGCAGCGCCATACTCAATACCCATTCCTTCAAATACGCTATAAAACGTCTCCAAATCAATCAACGTTTTGTTTTTTGAATGTAAGGCCGCTAGATTGAGCGTTTCTTCCGTCAACTGATTATCGTGTTTGATTGTGCCTTCTGCGTGGATACAAAGATCTGAATCAGAATGTGATGACACTGAAAAATATATATCGTTCTTCCCGCTCACAGATGATAAAACAATTGCTATAGCCTTAGAGTCATTAACTACACAGGGCTGAGAAAAAACCACATTTGCCAGTGAAATACTTTTAGGCTTAATGCCTTTACGCGATAGATAATCTTTAGCTGAGGAAACCGCCATTTCAATATAGGCGACCCCAGGAAGTATTTTATTCCCCAACACCTTGTGATCGGATAAAAAATGCTCATCACCACTAAACTCAGACAAATAGACTGCGTCGTCACCCATCAAGACACACCGCTGAAGCAATGACATACCAATTAAGCTGTCTTCGGAATTTAGTTGCTTAATAGAGCTAGCCGCTTCTAGTTTTGTAATTCTCTCGGCTTTTAACTCAGTTAAGATATATCGCTTTAACTCAAGCATTTCTATACAACCCTAAAAATAACGTTATGAGATGACATCAAGTGCATCATCAATACTAATATCATCGTTCATCAAGCGTTCGAACAACTGTTCGTACTCTTCATCTTCTTTTTCTAATACTGGCGTTACACCTTGAGCCATTTCCCTTTGAGTCATTTCCCTTTGAGAAATCGCCTTTCCCGAACTAGCAATAGTCGTCTCACCAGGAGAAACCCAATGGCGCTTTTTCTCAAAAACACTTCCAGGAAGAGAAATCTTCTGGCAACGCAGTGCTTGATAAAGAGGTAAAAACTTAGGAGTAAATCCCTGGCAAAACCCTCTAGCAACCATCGCTAGATCTTCACCATAGTTTGCAGATGCCGCTCCAGCTTCACACCGTTCCATTGCGTTAGAAAACTCTTTTTCAGAAATATGCAGCGCATCACTAAGACTTTCTTCCGAACTAAACAGCACTTTCGAGGATTCCCCTTGTAACCAACCATTTAATAAAGCAATTAATTCCTGAATATCCCTAGCAATGCAGGAAAAACGATAGGGAAAATGTTTTCTCCCCGTCGCAAGGGTATAGCTCACGGACATACAATCTGGCGATTGCTCACGACAAAAATGGATGAGTTTCCGTACCTGCTTATCTAAGCGTTTTTTAGAAATCGCAGACAATACAATAATGAAACCGTGCTGCTCTCCCTGAATGGGCTGTGGATCTAATTTGTCATCGAATAACGGAACAGGTGATTCTTCAAGAACCGCATGAACATTAGTACCGCTTAACCCAAATGAACTGATCGCAGCACGACGGCCACGGCTTTCTGAGGCGGGCCATTCCTGCCGAGAAGCCGGAATATAAAAAGGGCTATCCTCCAAATGAATATGGCGATTTGATTTTTTGAAATTAATCGATGGTGCAATTTCATTATTTTTAAACGACATCAATAACTTGATGACGCCAGCCACACCAGAAGCCGCAGTGGTATGCCCAATATTTGTTTTCACCGCCCCTAAAGCACAACCCCTCACTGACAACTGCTCACCACGCTTAGACGTAACCGCGTTAAATGCCCGCGTTAGTGCTTCAAATTCAATTGGATCACCTAATTTGGTGCCCGTGCCATGCGCTTCTACAGATTGAATTGTTTGCGGACTAATATCGTATTTTTCATAGATATCAGAAATCAGTCGTTCCTGCGAAACTGCACTCGGTGCGGTAATGCCGTTAGTCGTACCATCCTGATTTGTGCCAGACCCTAAGACCACACCATAAATATGATCACCATCGCGCTGCGCGTCCGACAATTTTTTTAGCATTAATACACCAACCCCTTCACCAGGAACAAAGCCATTTGCTTGCTCGTCAAAGGTGTGGCACTTTCCATCTGCCGACAGCATTGATGCTCGGTTAGCCATCTCGTAAAACTTCGCAGTAGACTGTACAAAAACACCCCCCGCCAAAGCCAGTTCAGTTTCACCAGCACGTATACTTTGACAAGCCATATGAATTGCTGAGAGTGAACTGGAGCAAGCCGTATCAATGGTGATTGCGGGACCCTTGAAATCTAAGTAATAGGCAATTCTTGCCGACAATAAAGATGCTGCGTTCCCCCACAAGGCTTGTGCGGGTGATTTGTCACCAATAAACAGGTCACCATAATCTGAGCCGTTGCATCCAGCGAATACTCCACACCGCCGCCCTTGTATACTTTCACCCGCGTAACCCGCGTCCTCCAATGCTTTCCATGACTCTTCTAAAAAGAGTCGTTGTTGTGGATCTATATACGCGGCTTCTATTCCCGAAATATTGAAGAATAAAGAATCAAAACAATCGATATCGCTAAGGAAACCACCTCGGTCACAAAAGGTAGGCGCATCGCTCCCCTCAACCTGAGATAGATCCCAACGACTAACGCTTTCGGTTAAATCATCTCCTTTTACTAAGTGCTCCCAGAAAGTATTCACATTGTTCGCCGTCGCAAAGCGTCCACTCATACCAATTATCGCAATGGGGTCTTTCGCTGGCTCAGTCCTTGTAGATGCTTGTTGGCCACTTATTTCAGACGGCACAAACTTCGTACTTTTTTCAAAATCGCTACCAACTCTACCTGCCGCAGTTGGCGTTTCAGTACGGGCAACGGTTACCTCATGCTCAGTCATATACGATTTAGGCGCGCGAGAAATTTTTCTTCCTTGAACCTTTGGTAACCCACGCTTTTTATTATTAGAAGCGATATTTCGCTTATTACTCTCTATTGGTTTAGGTGCAATTGCCGAGGTAGCTATTGAGGGGGCTTGACTATCAAAATCTTCTGAAGAAGCATGATCATTGTTTATATGCTCAACTAGCTTATTGACGGAACTATAATCGAAGAGACTCGTGGGGCTTAAGGTGATATTCAATGCCTCGTTTAGAAGCTCGACAATCCTAATCCCTGTAACGGAATCCACACCGTAGTCAGCAAATGAGTCCTCACTCCGAATTTTTTCCGGTTCAATATCTAAAGACTCCGCGATAATCGCCAACACAACATCACGCGTGTCTTGTGTTTGAATACGTGAAGATTGAATCGGTTCTTTTTCTGCTGTTGGTAATGCGACAACATCCACTGGAGGCTCAAGACTAGAAACGCTCAACGCCGGTTCGTCCTGAGGCATCATTGTTTTAATATGGCTTACCAGCTTGCTTACGGAGCTATAGTCAAAAATGCTTGTTGGGCTCAGGTTTGTACCAAGTGACACATTAATCTCTTCAACTAAACGAATCCCCGTTACCGAATCAACACCGTAATCTGCGAAAGATCTATTTTTATCTATCACATGATCATCCAGCATTAACCCTTCTCGAAGATGTTGAATCACAACACCTTCAATATCCGATTCACTAGCACCGTCTTTTTCAGATAGATGCTGATGTTCTTTTGTACCAGAGAATAACTCAGCCCCCCTAACATTCACTTCAGGAGACGGAACGTCAACAGCGTCCACAATATCGATCATTAACGGCGTCGGTATGTCATCCCTTTTCGCTAAAGCGTCATTTTCACGCTCGTTCGTAAGTAATTCTGCAGCCGGACAATCACGCCCTTCAATAACGGAAGATAGGCATAAGCCATCACTTTGAGTCACAAAAATTTGATGACGCAAGCTCGACGCGTCTTGGGCAGGCTGCAACGCGGCGGTAAATCCGCATTGCGCAAAAGCCTGCTGCCACTGAGAGGCATCAAGTAATGGTGATCCAGGAATCCTTCTTGGTAAATCTTTTGATAACCACCAACCTTCAAGCAAACCAAAACTGAGATGTAAAAACAACGAATTCTCAACGAGTTCGTTCAGCAGTAAAATACCGCCATCTTTTAATATCAACTTCACGTGACGTAGCGTTTTAATAATATCCGATGTTGCATGCAACACATTAGAAGCTATTACAAAATCATACTCACCGATTAGGCTGCTATCTATATCCGACTCAATATCAAGGATCTGCGTTCTTAAATAAGGCGCGTCTTCCAAAAACGTATCATTCGCGTGTTTTAGAAAGGTACTCGAAACATCGGTATAACAATACTCAGTAATGTTTTCCTTAAAAGAAGATAAGCGATCAAATAAAAGCTGACTCGTACCGCCAGTACCGGCGCCCACCTCCAGAATTTTAAATTGTTTCTCTGGGGACTCCTGAAGACGAGACTCCATTGCTACGATTAATGATTCGGCAACCACTTCATTAAAATAGTCGGAAACTTTATTATTCTTATAAATCCCTTCCACTAAGTCCAAGGAAGAACTAGGGAAAAGCACTTGAGGTGCCGTTTTATTCCCACGTAGCACATCTTCTATTTGAGGGAATACGGCATCAATCAATGAAGCCTGAGCTTTAAATGCCGCTGATTTTTCAAGCAGGTTTTTGCACGACACCCACTTCTCAATGATTTCTTGTCGATCTAGATCAGAAGCGTCCAGCACCCAGGCACCTTCTTCCTGACTCAAAAAGCCATACTGAGATATCGTCTGTAAACTCTTATCCAACCACTGAGATAGGTAACTTGGAAGATTGACATTCTTCTTCCAGCGGTCAATATCAACCACTGATTTCGAACTACCTGGAATCGCAGTCGTTGTCGATAAAATCCCCATTTCCGAAAGAACAAGGGTAAGCAGTTCTGCTAATACTTCATCAAACTGCCCAACCTGCTCCTCATACCTTTCAGGGCTCAACGGCAGTAATAATGATGATTTTACCGGCAGGTAGGCTAGCCCAAACTCGGCTTTATTCTTGTGCACTTTCATCATCGCATCGACGGCAATGGGCAAGTTTTTCGCAGCACTACTTTTCGTCGTTTTATGAATGACACATTGCGTAACTGGGCTCACCAAAATTTTCTCGATGACCGGCATGGAATCAAGAATATCCACCGCACCGAAGCCTTCTTTTTCCATCCACTGCTGAAAGCTCAGCATTGAGACAAATTCGGTTCCCGCGATATACCCCCAATTCACTACTTTCACTGGATAGGAAACACGACTATTTAGCGACTCCACAAAACCATCGGTAAACGATGTACCCGCAGAATAGTTGCTTTGTTTTGGCTCAATATCAAAAGCTTGAATCGACGAGAAAAATAGATTGAAATCTAGATCGTCATGGCCGAACACATCGTTAACACATACCGATGCCTCAAGCTTTGCACCTAAACCACCAGAGAACCGTTTTTCATCCATGTCTTGCAAGCTTGCACCAGACATGACTAAAGCCGAATGAACAATGCCATTTACCGCACCATATTTATCAGCAATAGATTGTGACGCTTTTTCCAACTCAGCTTTATCCGTAGCATCGACGGAGATGTAAAATGGCCTAACACCTAATTTTTCTAAAGCGTCACATTTTTCTCTTATCTTATCGTTCTCTTTTCTACGCCCCAACCATATAACTTGGGCACAATACTCCGAAACTAAATATTGACTAAACGCCGATCCCGCACCACCAGCACCTCCAAGAATGACGTACACGCCATTCTTTCTGAACGCCGGGCGCACTTCATCACTCAATTCTATATGCCTTAATACTTGCTGGTACCAGGCACCCAAACGATAAAGCATCGGGCGACCATGAGGATTATCAGGAAGTGAAAAAATTTGGGAAGTCGGCCAATCCCCCACCAAAGGAAGATCTATAAGTTGCAGCTTCCATTGCGGAATTTCTTTTATAATCGCTCCGGCGAACCCGTGCATACTACTGTGTTCCGCATACCCGATATCTTCACGAGAAAGCGACCGCGCTTGCTGTGTGATAACCGTTAACCTAAGCTCAGAACGTTCATACTTAAGCGCCAGCAAGGCTTTAACTAAACGATATAAATTAAACACACCCAACTGCTGCGCTTCACATATATGCTCGCTACGCCATTCGTCATGACTGGGCTTGGGTGCTATCACCACAATATGATCAAATCGGGATGCATTTTTTAGCGCATCTTCGATCACATCCACGCCAAGGGTTTCTTTATCAAAGCGCTTCAGGCTTTCAAGTTGAATGACATTTGGAAAATACTCAGACAATGCAGAGCGCTGAACAGCATCGCCACCCAATACCAACACGGCTGAACTTTGAGTAGCCGTTGTAAGAAAGTCAGGTTCGACCGCTTCCCACTGACTGGACAACAATAGATCACCGACATTATCTATTTGCACCAATCTCGGCTCGCTTTCTATACCCGCCCTTGAAGAACGTGCAGGTAAATCATCACTCTTCTCGCCTGGAGACATTGCCGATAGACGCGACCGGAAACCCAAAACTTCAGCGCATACGCTCCCTTCATTATCACATACAAAAATATCAACATTTAGATCGGTTGATCGTTCTGCCTGACCATCACTAACGACAACAACGACACTATTTTTCGGTAGTGTTGAAAACACTTCCAGCTTTCCTAACTGGAAAGGCTGCGGTCGTTGAATGTTGCCGCTCTCATTCCCTGCAATGAGTATCGCGATAGACGATTGAAAAGCACCATCAAGTAAGCTGGGGTGCAATACAAACTGGTCCGAATCTCCCTGTAATGACTCACTCAACGTTAGTTCTGCAATAGCAACATTTTTCTGCTCACGGTTGTTGCTATGACGTAACGAAGTTATAGGCCTATGGCGTTCACCAAAATTAATGCCAAACGAATCGAATAACTCATATAAATCACGGACAGAAACCTTCTCTTCACATGATTCACGAAGCTGGTCCAAGTCTATTCGGCGATGCTGTACTTCTTCAGTTCTAACACTCCCAGTCCCCTTGGCGTGAACACGCTCTTCCGCACCATTGAAAGTACATAGTTCAAAGACAATATCATTCTCGCTAACCGGAGTGATATGAATTTCTATTTCAGCACCTAAGTCGGTAGAACACAGAGGCTGAATAAATACGATGTCACTAAGATCAACAAGGGTTTGTTCGCCGCTATTTCCAAAGAGCGCATAGCTCGATGCAACTCTCGCAATTTCTACAATCACGGCAGAAGGCAATGTTTTTCGGCCTTGTATAATGTGGTCAGCCAAGAAAAATTCTTTTCCTGAAAATCGCGTAGTGAATTTTTGCTGGGATAAAGTAGAGGTATTGATATGCACCAAGGGGTGAAGCGCTGTTGAGAAGGCATGTAAGCCATTAAAACCTTTATCTGCAGGAATCGATTCGACAGAATCAGACTTCAACGCACCTCTAGGCAAGGCGTCAGCTGTTTTCCAATAACGGTTTTTCTCAAAAGGGTAAAGCGGCAAACTGATACGTTTAGGGTGTGTATCTGCGTGTAAAGAAGACCAATCGACGGATACGCCTTTGGTCCAAACATCCAATATCTTTTCGTATTTTTCTCTTTCTAACCAGCTTTTCAAGGTGGTATTAAAATCATCATCAGAAGCTAATACAGATAAGCTTTCCTTATGATCACGAATGTCCGCGCTTACCACTTCACTAGCGGATTCAGTTGAATTTAGGTGCTCACTCAGTTTACGTTTTAATTCCGTCTTGGAGTTGGCGATGACACCAGCTCTTACTTCAAACGCAGCTCTACCCACCTGCAAGGTATATGCGAGGTCTTCAAGCTCCCCTTCGAAATCATCTAAACCTGCCAGTAAAGCCGCCATCGACTCCGCAACCTGAGCTTCCGATTTTGCAGAAATAATAATGATGGATGGGCGATCGCTGTTATCTGCCTTCTTATCTTCGGGAACCGAATATTCCTGGACGATCAAATGTGCGTTTGCCCCTCCTGCACCAAAGGAAGATATTCCCGCGATTCTAGGCCCCTGCGAAACTCGCTTATCATTTACAGAGAAGCTTGGCTTCTCCCAATCTTCTAACGACTGCTGAACCCTGAACGGAGTTTTAGAAAACTCAATATTTGGGTTTAGATTGTGGCTATGTAAACTCGGCACAATTTTTTTGTGCTTCATCTGCAGCAGGACCTTAGTTAGTGCAGCTATACCTGCAGCGCTCTCACTATGCCCAATATTCGATTTTACCGAGCCAAGCGCACAAAATTGTTTTTCCTCTGTTTGCTTAGAAAACGCTAAAGAAAGGCCGGACACTTCAATCGGATCACCCAAAGTAGTTCCCGTTCCATGAGCTTCGATATAACTTATTTGACGAGGAAGTACACCCGCAGAACTCAGTGCATCACTAATCGCAGCAGCTTGTGACTTGGGGTTCGGAACGGTATAGCCATTTGTTTTACCCCCGTGATTTATCGCCCCACCTTTGATGATGCCGTATATATGAGCGCCTTCCTTTAACGCTTGCGACAAAGGTTTTAGCAATACTGCGCCAACGCCTTCACCATCAACAAAGCCATCAGCCGACGCGCCAAAAGAAGCGCACTCATCACGCTCACTCAGCATCGTCATATTCGATAAGCCACGGTAATGCTCAGAATCCACAATGAGATTCACACCACCGGCAATACACGCATCGCAACTTCCATCACGAATTTTTTCGCTCGCCAGGATAATGGCAGTTAGAGATGAAGAGCATGCCGTATCGACCGCCAAGCTTGGCCCGTTAAAGTCAAGAAAGTAGGAAACACGATTTGCAATAGACCAATGAGTTGGCTGTTGCTGATAAGTGTTATTCATCACACCAACAAATACACCCACACGCTTATTAGGAGAAAGATCCGTTGCTGTATACCCAGAATCTTCAATGCTTTCATAAGCGCACTGCAGAAATAGCCTTTCTTGGGGGTCCATTGCCGTCGCTTCGCGAGGCGATATATTAAAAAACAAGGGGTCGAACGCATCCACATCTTTAAGAAACCCGCCCCACTTGGTATATATCTTGTCTATTTCACCTTTTTTATCCGTATATTCATCTCGCCAATCCCATCGAGATGACGGAATTTCTTCAATGCAATTCTTCCCTGCACAGAGGTTGTCCCAGAACTGGGTTAATGTTTCCGCTTGAGGAAAACGCCCACTAATGCCGACAATTGCGACATCCTCCAATGGTGCTTCAGTACCAGACTTCTGCGGGGATACCGATCGTTCATCATGATGAGAACGCGCCCCAGACTTTTTGCGATTTCCAAACCTTGTGGAGCGAATAGAATTTCTTCGCTGGCCTACAGAAGCAGATGAATCCGGAGGCTCGGCCACCGGAGCACTATCTGAACGACCTAAATTTTCACGTGTATTTTTAGAACTATTATTTTCCACAGAGCCTTGTCCTACCAACTCGATAACTCGTTCGAAACGATCATCAATAAAGTAATCAACAAGCTCACCTAAATTTGTAACTTCAAATAGTAAGGTTGCGCTAATCTCACCAATAGATTCTCGTAGCGCACTGGTTAAACGTACGACAAGAATGGAATCAACCCCATACGACTCAAAAGACTCATTCACATCCAATTGAGCGGGCGACATCTTCAACGTGTCGGCAACGAGTTTTTTAAGAAATGACTCAAAACGGGATTTTGTATCGGCTGTAGAATCTACAACAGCCGCCGCAGGAGCAGATGTGCGCTCACTAATTTTTTCATCCGCTATAACATATTGCTCGTCCGATGAGGAAACAGACCCAGTAACGTCCTTATTCTGGCCGCTAACACCTGGTTTTTTTACATCCTTCGATGTTCGGATTTTCGTAATTGTTCCTGCATTGCCAACATCACCAATTTCACTATCGGTTTCTATAACCGCTACGCCGTTACTCTTTGCAATGACAATTTGTTGGCCAAGCGGATGCGACCTCTCTGCTGGGAATGCAACATCTTCATATCCTTCTAAGTGCAGGCTTCGTGCCCAGCCATCCGGCGTTAGAAGCGGTGATCCTTCAATCCGAACACTTGCATCTTGTGATAACCACCAACCAGAAAGAAGACCAAAAGTAAGATTTAAAAATACCGAGTTATGCGATAGCTCATTAATTAGAAGCACACCGTTGTCCGCCAATAAGGCTTTACTATTTCGTAGTGTAATTCCAATATCTGGCGTTGCATGTAATACATTGGTGGCGATGACAAAGTCATAATCCCCAACAAGGACATCCTGGTTTATTAAGGGCTTGGTTACATCAAATAATTTTGTTTTTAAGTAAGGAGCAGATTCACGATAGTGCTCTTCTGCATGCATCAAAAACGCTTTGGATATATCGGTATACGCGTACTCTGCAATAGTGCTTTTGTATGCTTCTAGGCGTTTAAACAAGAGTGCGCTAGTGCCTCCTGTACCAGCGCCAATCTCCAATATTTTTATTTTTCGCTGTGGTTCTTGATAGAGAAGTTCGTCTATCCCGACAATCAGGTTATCCGCTAAAACATCATTAAAATAATCTGAGAGATGATTATTTTTGTATACACCTTCGACCAAAGCAACTGAAGCATCAGGGAAAATAACGTTTGTCGCTGGTGTACGGCCCAGCAAAATATCGGGCAAGGATTTTAAAGTGGCATCAACAAGACCAACTTGGGATTGAAGCGTGGCCGTCACACTGGCAGAGCGAGCACTCAATATATCGGCACAAAACGATTCCCAATCAGCCCACGCCATCTCACTATTTGGAGCGCCGTCTGACACCAATAGATTTTCATCGTCATCGACACAATCTAGGCCTGAAGCTAACAACCCGTGTTGTATCAAAGAGCTGATTGCTTCAACCAGCCAGTCGCTGTAAGAGTCCACAAAACCTGACTCAGCAACCCAGTATTCAAGCGCGCGTTTGAGCGCGGTATCTTTTAAGGAAGCAATCGAATCTAAAGATGAAAACACACCCAACTGATCCAATTGACAATAGAGCACCTTTGCCAATAAGGCGTCCAAGGTCTTGACTTGCTCTTCCAATATTCGCGCATCAACGGGGAAGTCCCTAGCGTCTGGAACCACTAAAGGCGCGCTATTTTGGTCACCAAAATCACGCACACTCTTGTGGCGGTCGACGGACAGATCTTTTGCAATATCCGTCTTTGTTGTTTTCAAATAAGCGACTTGAGAAACAGTCGAGCTCAGCACTCGCTCAATAACGGGAAGCCCTTCGGAAGGTTCAACCGACCCCAAACCAACCTCCTTCATTCGCAACCGATAATCTTCCGATGCAACAATGCCAATGCTTCCCCAAAAACCCCAATTAATTGTTTTCACTGCATAGGGTTTTATGTAGTCGAGCGACACCGCGTACGCATCTACAAAGGCGCAACCCGCCGCATAATTACTTTGACCTGCTGGGCGGTATAAGCTTTGCAAAGACGAAAAGAACAGCATGAAATCAAGTTCACTGTCGTCAAAGGCGTTTACCAGATTGACGCTAACATCTATTTTCGCATCAAGGCTCGACGAAAATACTTCTTCGTCCATGGATGCCAAGCCTTTATCATTTAACACCAAAGCGGAATGAACCACGCCGTGAATAACACCGAACCGAGTTCGAATATCCGCCGCGGCACTCTTCATTTCTGTGATATTCGTCGCGTCCACGGAGATGTAGTGAGGCGCGAGCCCGAACTCAGATAAACGCTGGCACTTAGCTTCTATTTCATTATCCATTTCACGGCGACCCAGCCAGACCACCTGAGCACCCTGCTCTTTAATTAAATACTCGCTAAACACCTCACCCAAACCACCTGCGCCGCCAACTAAAACATAACATCCACCATCTCGATATACGACGCCACCTGTTTCTGTGGTGTTATCGGATAAAGAGCAGGGCAATAACCGCTGATGATAAAACTGACCTTGGCTATAAATTAATTCTTTTGCATTTAATCCTGGGGGTAATTGAAGAAGCGTATCTATATCTGGCAGCTCAACACCGTGGCAATCAACAACGCGAACTCTCCAATGAAGATATTCTTTATTAACAGCACCAAGAAATCCAAACAATGCACTGTGAACGGGACAAGTGTTACTATCCTGCGAAATAGAAAGCGTATCGCGGGTTAATACTGTAAAACCGAGAGGCTTAGCATCGTACCCAAGCGACAACAGAGCCTTCATCAAACGAAAGGCGGTAACTATTCCAAATCTTTGAGCCTCAACAACACGGATATCATTGTGATTTAAATCTGACCCAGGGACACAAAAGAAAACATGATCTAAACCTAAGTCGCCAGAAAATCTGGATTTTAATTGATCGTAAATCTCTTCTTCAGAAAGGCCTGAGCCAATCGCCATACAAGACAAATTTGGAAGTATTTTTGCCAACGCAGAGATCTGAGAGTCATTGCCTCCGAGCACAAGACAAGACTCAGATTTGTTTGGCCAAGCAGGTACAAGCTCTGGCGCAAGTCGCTCCCATATGGGCGAAAGCGTTAGTTCACCAACAAAAAGATCTGTATTCGAAATTGCATTACCGATAGATTGGCGCAGAGAAAACCCTTGTACTGACACCGACAAACGACCTGCCGCGTCAAGAATTTTCACATCAAAAGATTGCGTAGGTGCGTCTGCTCGATCAGAAGTGCTCACAAGAACAATCGAGTCCGTCGAAACGGGTCTTAAAAACTGAACGCGCTCAATAGAAAACGGCAATAGTGGTATAGGATTATTATCTAAATCAAAAAAGCACAAACAAACTTGTAATGCACCATCTAGTAAACTGGGGTGTGCGCCATTTACCATTACATCATTCGCAAGCGCAGCGGGTATTTCAAGAAATCCCAGCGCAATGCGCTCACCACCATTAAACTCGCCCACCTTTACGTGCTTTAAGGTTTTATGACTAGGCCCGTAATCAAGTCCAATGTTCGCAAATTTAGAATATAGCGCCTCACGTTCAAGACAAGTCGAACAAAGTGACTCATAATCCTCAATCGAAATATTCGTATCTTCTGCGAGATACTCTTCTAAATAAGCCTCGCCTTGAGCAAAGCAAGCTTCCCCCTGCTCCTCCAATATAGAAAACTGAAGCCCAGAATCGTCGATAGTGTCGAGACGAACATCTAAAGCGATTCGATTGCTCTGCACAATCGCAGGCTGCTCAAAATAGATATCTTTAAGTGTAATACCCCATGCGTCCTCACCACTCAACTCCAAGCTTTCTGCAGAGGCTATACGAGCCATCTCCATAAAGGCTGCACCTGGGAGCACCGAGTTCCCCGCCACTTTATGGTCGACTAAAAAGCTTTCCTTTCCATCGAACACCGAAGAAAATCGTTGTGCGAATACGCTGGATGTATTGGACTGAAGAAGCGGGTGAAGATAATTTGAGCCCAACACGGTAAGGCTTCCCGAAAACAAGGGACGCTCCATATTCCCTTCCGGTACCCAGCAACGCTGCTTAACAAACGGATAGCCAGGAAGACTTATACGCTGGGGACGATTCTCACCATAAAGACCTAATGAATATAACGACGCCCACTCAACACGCAATCCTTTTACCCAAAGTTCAATCAACTTACTGAACTTCTGTTTTTCCATCCATGCCTGTGTCGCCCGACTAAAGTCCTCGTCCGACTCAAATATATACACAACTTCGGAATGACTATTTACATCGCCAGTAAAAATTTCTTCATCACTTTCACCATCGATATATGCCGTTAGCTTTTCCGTAAGCTCTTGAATACTTATAACTTCAAAAGCAAGCCGAGAAGCCATCGCATCTCGACCGACCTGCAAGGTATACCCAAGGGAAACCAAATCTAATGTGCGGGAATGTTTTTCAGAAAATTCTTTTAAACCCTGAGCCTTCAACTTCAGCCTTTCGTTGGTTTTTGCTGACAGTACGATAATGACAGGGACAACACTCTGTTGCGATGTAACACCATCATCCGCACGATCATATTCCTGTACCAACATATGCGCATTTGATCCACCCGCACCAAATGATGACAGACCCGCAATGCGCGGATAAACCATTGGGTCCGCACCATCGACTTCAACCAGCGGTTTTTCCCAATCGGAAATCGTCTTCTGAACAACAAAAGGGGTAGATTCAAACTGAATTTTTTCGTTAATCGGATCGCAGTGTAAGCTAGGCACCAAGGTCCGATGCTTCATTTGCAACAAAACCTTGGTTAAACCAGCGATACCTGCAGCACTTTCGCAGTGCCCAATATTCGATTTAGCAGAACCTATCGCACAAAATTCTTTCTCTTCAGTATGAAGCGAAAAAGCCTTAGCGAGCCCAGAAATTTCGATCGGATCACCGAGCGCAGTTCCTGTTCCATGCGCTTCTATATAACTCACTGTACGCGGGTTAATATCCGCCCGCGCCAAAGATTTTGCTATAGCCGCAGCTTGAACATTAGGATTTGGCACGGTGTAACCATTATTTTTTCCGCCGTGATTAATCGAGGTTCCTTTAATGACGCCGTATACTTGATCGCCATCATCTACAGCTTGGTCCAGTGATTTCAACAATACAGCACCAACACCTTCGCCAGGTACGTAGCCGTCACCACCCTCACCAAAACTCATGCAACGGCCATTCGACGAAACGAAAAGCCCCTGAGATAAGGCAAGATATTTATTCGGGTGAACCGTCAAGTTGACCCCACCCGCTACTGCGGCATCACACTCACCTCGCACAATACTTTCGCACGCTAAATGAATAGCGGTTAACGAAGAGGAGCACATTGTATCCACGGCCATACTGGGACCATGAAAATCACAAAAGTAGGAAGCTCGGTTTGCAATCGAGGAAATATTACCTAGAAGCCCGTAATCCTTAGACTGAGCGGCATAAAGCTGGTATTCCTCATACATCACTCCCACAAACACACCAATATTTGCGCCCGAGTTTAAACTCCCCACTTTAAATGGAAATTTTTTTGCGAGGGACTCTCGAGTATAACCGGCATCTTCTAGCGTGTGATAGACACACTCCAGGAACAGTCGCTCCTGTGGATCAATTTTCTCGGCTTCGTGTGGCGATATATTGAAAAACAAGGGATCAAACTTATCGACACCTTTAACAAATCCGCCCCACTTGCTATGGCTTTTCCCAGGCTTTCCTTTTTCTGGATCGAAATATACAGACATATCCCAACGATCTTTTGGCACTTCCGTAACACAGTCTCGGCCATTTAATAGATTCTCCCAGAATTCCTCGACAGACTCCGCTTCGGGGTAACGCCCCGCCAAGCCAATAATAGCGATATCCTGTGGACCGGAATGAGAACGTCGTTCAGTCTGCTTTCTAGTATTGCTTGCCTCGCGGTCACTACCACTTAAAAATCTACCGTTCGACGCACCAATATTTGTATTTTTCCTGTCATTATTTGAATTTCTATCAAGCCCGCTAGGATGAAGTAATTCACCTTGTTTCAGCCCGAGTTTCAGTTCAGGCCCAAGCCCAGACACAAGCCCCAGCTTTTCAATTAAGTCCTCCTTGTGCTCATCCACAAAATAATGAGAAAGCTCAGCAATAGTTTTGTATTCGAAAAATAGCGTCTTAGATAACGCGCCAAAATTTTCCTCTAGGATATTGGTTAACTGAGTCACCATTATGGAATCGATACCATAATTCTCGAGTGCTTCGTTTACTTTTATCCTATTCGCGGGCAACTTGATGCTCTTAGCAAATAACTTGGCAAAATACTGCTGCGCCTTTTCTTGCAATATTTCATTTTCCACAATGGGTACCACTGTTGAGGCTGACGGATCATTCTTTTCACTTTCCGCAAGCGCGGCTTCTAAATTATTCCCCTTCCCTTCAGTCATCTCGTCACTCACAGCACGACTCTGAGCGTCAATAGCATTAACGGAGCGTTCTGCACCATTCATATAGGAACGAATTTCATCGACATCACCTGACATTACCGTTAGGTGGGATATCTGATCACTACACGCTATAGCGGACTCAAAGACAGACAAGGCTGTCTTTGTCGCTATAGGCTGAATACCAAAAGATTTTCTCATTCGAGCTTGTGTAGCTGCATCTACGCGCATTCCGCCCTCTTTCCAAAGCGGCCATGAAAGAGAAAGGGAGGCCCCAGGAGATTTTTTCGAGCGCTTCCGTAACGCCATATACTCATCAACAAATCCGTTGGCCGCCGCATAATCTGCCTGGGCGGCATTGCCAAACACTCCTGAAGTTGATGAAAATGCGATAAAGAAATCCAGTGTTTGTTTTTCTGTGCAGCGATCCAACACTTCTAGCCCCTGGACTTTGGATCTAAACACATCAACCAATTCGGATTCAGTTTTTAGCTGAATAAACCCATCTCGAATAACACCAGCAGAATGTAATACCCCGTTAATATTTCCGTGAGTAGCGTTTACTCCCGCTACAAATTTTTTCACTGATTTTTTATCAGATACATCTAATGCATGATATTCACAAGATGATGCGTTTGACTTCGCTAAGGACTGTAACGTAGAAAATACTTTCGCATTGTTTCCATCCAAATGAGAACGACCAAGCACTAAAATTTTTGCACGACATATTTTCGCAAGAATATGCGTTATAAATGCGGCGCCAATACGACCCACACCACCGGTAACAACATACACACCACCATCACGAAACTGAACTTCAGATTCTCTTCCTTGACCTGCTTTATCACTCAACACTTCTGAAAAAATACGGACCTCTCGACCACCAGAATGAATGCGAACATCAAAATCTTGGCCGACGCACTCAGCGGTAATAGCATTTGCAATATCCTTTCCCCCCACGCTATCTATGCTCATGACCTGCGCTGACAACTTAGGGTTTTCTAGCTCAGCCGTTCGCAGCATTTTCCCTAAACCACGAAAAACCTCTTTATTCGCGCCACCAGGCAATATCAACTGAAGTTTTATTAACCCTCGACGACTATCCGAAAGTATTGTCTGTAGATACACGAGCATTTCTCTTGCATAGCTTGCGTACTTATCACTCAGCGTACTTGATTCCCCATCAATATTTAACGACAAGAGCATCACGCCATTAAGTTCCGACTGTAGTGAAGCAATACGCGCGTCACTCACATCACACAACATGACATAGTGCGCAGCATATCTTTTAGCTAGATCGCCGTCAGACTTGTCAACCGCCCTTGGAACCCATAATTCTTCAAACAAATACCCCAGTGATACGCCACCATTACTACCCAAACTATTATTCACTTCTTTTCTAGCAACACCTCGGAAACTGCCGCATATCCAACCGTACTCATCTAACACCTGAATATTAGAACGATCAGATACCCGCACCTTTCCCCGACGCATTTGGACAAGAATAAAACCATGAGAGGGTATAGCTTTTACACAGTGGTAGTGGTCGAAAGCATAGGGCAAACTTAATACTTTTTTTGCATCCCCCACGGCTATGTCCAGCGCATAAATTGCTTGCAGAGCTGCATCCAAAATACTTGGATGCAATATAAACTGTGAAAATTCTCGACTTACCACGGCAGGCAACTCGAAACGAGCTAATACGAACTCATTATCTAAATCCGCCAAGCCTAAGCTCAATTCTGAAATCGCTTGGTGCGAAGATCCATAACCCAAGCCCATAGAATTTAATGACTCATAGAAAGTGCCTACACCCATTTGAGCGGTTTTTAATGAATCAAAATCGTTAATATTGACCTGTGCGGGGTCGATATCTTGCTTGAGACTCGCTTTGCAGCGCATATGGACATTACGCTGATCTGAGTTAGCTTCGTCATCGCTATATATCTCAATATTTAGCAACTCTTCAGTTTTGGGGTTAACTACAACATGAAGTGCTTTGTCACCCTCTGAAACTGAAAAAGCCTGACTAAAAACTACATCTTGCAAATTAAACATGCAATCACTCGAAGCTAGCGATTGCTCAAGCGCTGACACCGCCATTTCTAAGTACGCAACACCAGGTAATACAGGCTTCCCATTTACTTGATGATCCCGGAGAAAAAATTCATCTCCTGAAAACACTGAGCTAAAGCGCTGCTCTAAAAGATTGGAAGTATTCCGCTGCAGTAACGGACTTAGCTGGCGACTGTACGAAACGCTGTAGCTTTCGCCGCCATCGTCTAACCAATGCTTTTCCTTTTTAAATGGGTATGCAGGAAGAGAAACCCTTTCAGGAATATCATCCCATAATTTACTCCAGTCAATACGGCTTCCGGAAACCCAAGACTGTAAGCGGCTTTTTATATTTGGCGACTTATCAGATACACCGCTTTCCACAAACGTATTTTCGAATGCATCGTCTTTCAAAGCGCATGTAAGTAAGTCTTCAAGCTCCTCTATAGACTCGACTACACAGCCCCAACGCACAGGCATATGCTCTCGTCCGACCTGTAACGTATACGCGAGAGATACAAAATGAACGGGGTGCTGTTTTATATATTCTGCAACAGCGGCTACTCTCTCACGAAGTTGCTCTGGTGTTTTCGCGGAAAAAATTATTGGCAAGGCTTTAATAGGTCGAGGGGAAACACTTTCTTTCGAAGGAAGCGATTCAACAATAATGTGGGCATTAGCACCGCCGGAGCCAAAACTACTCACTCCCACACGAATTGATTTTCCGACTTCGCGACCGTCACCAGCTGGCCTTGCCTTCAATGCTAGCGGGCTGTCTACTACGAAAAATGGCGTTTTAGACAAATCTATTTTGTTATTTAACTTATTAAAATTAACCTGAGAGGGGACGCGTTGATGCTGAAAACAAATCACTATTTTTAGCAACGCCGCTATACCGGCAGCGGCCTCCAAATGACCAAGGTTCGCCTTTAATGAACCAAGCCCGCAACTGTTAGGACTAAGAGCCGTGCTATTGCCTTCAGAAAAAGCTCGTGTTAACCCTTCGACCTCAATTGGGTCTCCCAAGGAGGTCCCCGTTCCATGAGCTTCTACATAAGAAATACTGCTTGCGGATATTGAGGCATCTATCTGAGCCGCACGAATTAGCTCGGCTTGCCGCCCAGGATGAGGCACCGTTAATCCGCCCGCCTTACCGCCATGATTAACCGCACCTCCTTTTAGTACGCCGTAGATTTTATCCTTATCTTTTATTGCATTCTTAAGCGGCTTCAACATCATGGTTACCGCACCTTCACTGCGCACATAACCATTTGCGGTATCATCAAACGTTTTGCATTGCGCATCACGCGACAGCATGCCCGCCTTATAATATGCAATGCTGTTCATGGGATGGCACATCATATGAACACCGCCCACGAGGGCCTGTTCACACACCCCCGCTCTTAGCTCATCGATAGCGCGCTTAATTGCAACCAAGGAGCTTGAGCAAGCCGTATCGATCTGAACACTTGGGCCAACAAAATCGTAGAAGTATGAAATGCGGTTTGGCAATATAGCCATGGATGTCGCAAGGCCGGTATAAGCATCAACGTCATTCAAACGCTCGTTCAGCAAGAGCTGATAATCCGACCCACTCGCACCAATGTAGACGCCTGTGCGACTTCCCACCAAATCTGATGCGGCGTACCCAGCATCCTCGATACACTGCCAACTTAACTGCAGCATGATTCGCTGCTGCGGATCCATAAGCTCAGACTCTCGTGGGGATATACGAAAAAACTCTGCATCAAATTCGTCGATACCAGAGACAAACCCTCCTCGATCAATACCTTCGTGGTTGCTTGATGGCTCTATCCCGTCCGGCCACCGCCAACGGTTTTTAGGCAGCGCTGAAATAGCGGATTCTTCTGAAACCAGAAAATCCCAAAATTCTTCTTTTGTTTCTATGCCCCCTGGCAACTTACAAGAAACGCCCACGATCGCGACATCACCAAGCTGGCTTTCATTTAACGCTTTTTTAGAGGACGAATTCGCATCCGCCTGACCAACTGATGCACTAGATAAAAGGCCTAACTGCTCTTCAATATACTTAACAATTTTTTCGCTGGTATTAAACTCAAAAAAGAATGTGGAGGAAAAAGGCAAAGAAAATAAACTTTCTAATGTTTCACCCAAGGTCAATAAGTCACCTGAATCTAACCCCATTTCCATTAACGGACGATCCGACTCAAACTCCTTGCGAGCATCTGAGAATGGAAGACGCTCTAGCAATACACCTTCTACCAATGAAGATATAGAGCCACCCTCTTTTAAAATCGAGCCATACTGAGAAGGTTTTTTGGACGGGATATCCGTTTTTCTGCGAACTCGATTATTGAGGTCATAGGACACCAAAACGCCATAGCCATGGTTAATCGTATCCGCTTCGCGATACCCAGGTATTTCCTTAATAATCTTTGCGCCATGCAGCTCATGAAAATGCAGCACAGGATCTATTAGCGCCCCCTTTTCATCCCGCTTAGCGATAAATTCTTGATAACTCTTGTATCCGCGACCTTCATTACCATCAATGGCCACCGTCAGAAATTTTTCATAATCCTTACAACGTGTTACACCGACAACCGTATTAATCTCTGATTGAAGTTCGCAATGCTGTAGCATCAACTCCAACAACTGATCCCCTAAACGACGGTGCTGCATATCTGGGCGCACATTAACCGCAAGAAGCTGCCCAACATTTCCATTTGCGTTATGCAGAGAATCGACTGTCGAAAATATTTCTTGCTCTATGTTTTTGGCATCAAGGATACGCTGGCTATATATGACAGCGAGGACACTCCCCTCCTCTTCTATGAGCAGCTGCCCTGCCGGATTCTTCTTGATACGATCACCCAGCACGTCACGAGCCATCGCCAACCCTTCAGGCCAGCACATCGTTTCTAATTCACACAGTACATCTAAATCCGAAAGCTCAGCGCATCGGAGCGCATAAGATCTTTTTTGTAAATAGGCAACGGATATGTAAGAACCTTGCCCTTCTGACGCCGAAACGCTCCACGAATCATCTAAAGGAAAAAATTTTCTGTTGCCACACACCTCAATGTAATTATCATATCCACCAATATGACTAAAACTCTCACCGTCAAACTCCCGAACATGAATAACACCATGGGATTGCAGGGCCTCGCACCATGAAGTAAGAAATTGACAGTCATTATCTTTTAAGTCTTTAGCTTGAGCGAACAACGCAATAGAATCAGAAAACGAAAACTCCAACTCATACCCAGCAGACAGTACAGAGGACACCGATCCAGGATCGAAAGAGCCAACCGTTAAGCGAAACGTCCGAACCTCAATCGAAGACACGTCATGCCACCGAGTCTCGCCCTCTCGATCTATTTCTATGAACGTCAGAGGGCTTTCTGAAAGTCGACTCCCACGAACTGTATACTTCGTAATGTAGTCACGCACCAGACCTAGTAGATCTTGACCAACTTCACCAAAAAACAAAAAATATTTTGGCTGATCAGCCAAGGGCTTGCGATCAAACACATCCGCAATCGATGACTCGACCGATTTTATTACGTCACCATTCATATCAAAACCAGTAGCCGACAAATCATTTTTTTATGCATTAGCGCTAACAACATCAAAACCTATAAAAGCAGATTTAAGATAACAATATTTATTTAACAAAAACGTACCCTCTTCCACGTCACTGTGAAAAACAGCGCAGGAAGAGATCAAGGCCATGTCACTAAACTTTATCGATAAACTTTGAAAAATATTTTACGCGATCACTAACAACTAGCGCCGCCGCGCCCATTAACGATTCCGCTATCTCGGCTACTTTTCGAGACCGCCAACTTTCTAACGCCGTCCCCTTAACCCATTGATTAAATGTACCGAGAGCAGGCCCGCAGTGAATCTGATAGTCAACAACCTTGGAAGGATCACCCTGCATAGATAAACGCGTACTATGGACAAAGTACCATTTAAATATTAAGGCCATTTTTTGTTTAGGGTTTTTTTCAATAACTGAAATTTTGGAAGGCGCTTTCGTCGCGTAGAATGCACGAGTTTCTTGCCATACATCGTCAAAGGATCGATGGAAGTATTTATCTTGAATTGTTTGACGCGTGCGCTCATCTATTTCGTCTAAGCTGCTGTATCGTTGGTAAAGCTCATACAACTTATTCGCACGCGCAGGAAAAAAGGTCCCTTTTTTTAGCACCTGCACCTTCGCGCCCAGTTCAAACATATCTCCTGCGGGAGCATAAGCAGTATCTTCCACACGCATATCTTGCAAAAGATCTTTCACAGCATCACTAATACCGGCTTCAACCGTACACTGATTTACGGAACCTGTGACCACAAAATCTGCGCCCTGCATAAATGCTGATGCAATCGCTCTCGGTGACCCCAAGCCCCCAGCAGCACCTACGCGAATTTTCTGTTCATATTGATATTCACTTGAAATTTCATCCCTCAGTACAGACATCGCAGGCATAAGCACATGGGCAACCCCCTGATCCGTATGACCACCGGAATCTGACTCGACACAAATATCAGTGGCAACGGGCACCAGGCCACTTAGCTCAGCCTCAGCCTGTGTAATTTCATTATTTGACAATAATTTTTCAACAACCGAAGAAGGCGCCGGCCTCATAAAAGCTTCCGCTACTTTTGGGTGGGAAACTTTTGCGATAATACGATTGGGTACGACGATACGACCATCATCTTGACGGGAAATACCTGTTAAACGGTATTTAACGAGGCTTTTTGTAACCTGCATAAAAGCAGAGGCTTCAACGACCCTAACCTCCTCTCGTAGATACAGGTCAACGATCGCCGATTCATAGGAAGGGTCGTCCAGAGACGACAATAGATTAGCACCGTAGGCCTCACCACTATTCAATGCGCATTTGATTTGCTTAATAGCTACTTCGACATCTTCAACCTTAAGACCACCAGTACCCAAAAAACCGAGCAACCCAGCGCGCCCCATCGCCACAACCAAATCAACAGACGCAATACCTTTATACATCGCCCCTGCGTAGTACGCGTATTTTAGGCCATACTCTCGCCTAAAAGACTCATCGCCCAGAAAATCCGCGGACACAGAAGCCACTGCCCGAACCTCTTCAGACATAATCCCCCCTTGTTTACAACTCCAACGCCTCAAAGACTGAGGCCACATTTAGTTTTAATTTATTTTTATTTTTTAATTCGAAACTCACCCCAGTGAGCTTCGGCAATTCTAATTAAACGCTAGAAATCATTTAATTTAGACGCTAAGTCGACTCCAACTCCTCAAAATAAGCGGCTTTTATTTTTCCAACCAGACCAGTAAGCACTTGACCATGACCAATTTCAGCAATTTCTGTAATATCGTGGTCCAACATATAGCGTACGGAATGCGTCCACTTCACAGACTGAGAAATCTGTCTCACCAGAAACGCTTTGATCGTTAAAGTGGGATCCCCTGCAGGGTATGGACGCCCTGTTACATTCGAAACTACAGGAATTTTCAGACGCTCAAAACTGAAATCAACCAAAAACTGTTGATACGCTCGAGCTGCATCAACCATATAGCGGGAATGAAATGCGGCACTAACGGGTAGCGGGACATAATTTTTTGCCCCCGCGGAATCAAATACCTTTGCGCATGAAGTAATACTATCAACCGGCCCAGAAAGAACAATTTGCTTAGGTTCGTTAAAGTTCGCGATATCAATATCAATCACGCCCGCATCTTGGAGCGCTAACCGCACTTCGCGATCACTCAAGCCAATAACCGCCGCCATACCACCATTTTTTGCTTCAGCCATCAGTTGGCCGCGCTTGACTACCATACGAAAGCCCGTAATAAAATCAAACGCCTCAGCAACCAGCAAAGCGTTGTATTCTCCAAGACTATGCCCTGCCAACAGCTGCGGAATACCCCCTTTATTTCTAAGGTTAAAATAATGGAGCGCATTCACAACGTACAGACAAGGCTGAGTAAACTGCGTAAGCTTTAATTTATTATCAGGGTTTTCGATACACAGCTCTCGTAAAGAACACCCCAACACCCGATCGATCTCTGACTCATTCTTTACGAATTCATCCACCTCATCAAACAGATGAGCCCCCATACCTTTGGACTGAGCACCTTGCCCAGGAAAAACGTAAGCTTGCACCCTATTTTACCTCCCCCACATAAGAAACTATTGACGACTCAAAAACAAAAAACCCCCATTCTTTTTTTATTTTTTAAATAAATCTGTATTCGACAGAATTACAGCCTACACACTGAAAAATGAGAATTTGTAATTTTTTGTAAATGGCACCCATTTCTTCACTTGTTAATTTTTGCAAATATAATCAGAGATAATTTACGCGTCAACCGCAACATGCCATACGAACAAATAATGTTCAACTATTTAACGTACTTATTGTTCTTTAGATGAAAAAACAAAGCTTCCACGCAAACCCGACTCAACAGTCGTTGAAACTAATTGCTCCATTAAGCACCACTGAAAATAAACATTGTTTCGTAAAGAAATTAAATAGGCATATAATTACAGAACGATTAAACTTCACAAACCCCCAAATCACGAACTCCCTCCATAAATATATGAATAAAAAAATTGGCGGCTGCGCATGCGGCTCTTACCGTTATGAATTTGATACCGAGATTCTGAGTGCTTTTCATTGCCACTGCCGGCATTGTCAGCACGCTAGCGGAACAGGGCACAGCTCTCTTTTTGTCATCCCCTCAAACGTCCACACAAGTAAAGGACACCTGAAATATTTCGACCAGCTATCCGACACTGGCAATACTGTAAGCAGGGGTTTTTGCCCTTACTGTGGAAGCCCTATCACATGTAAAACATCCGGAAACACGCAAGTAACTATGTTTCACGCATCAAGTCTTGATGACGTGGAAAGTTTCAACCCAACAAAATCTGTTTTTATTCAACAGCAATGCAACTGGGACTTTATCGACCCTAAGCTTGAGAGAACAGAAAACTAACAGGTGACAGAAAAAAGAGGGAGAGGGACCTTGATGAGCCCCTAGAATGTGAGACTTATAAAACGATATGCGTGACCAAAGAAGAAGGCAAGCCAGAAAAGTGGCCACAAACAACTTGATTACATTCAAAACTGGAAGATAAACGCCTTACCACCCGAAAAGAAAAAGATTGTAATTTCAAGTCACATTTAATCAATCTAACTGCGTCAAAATCAAAATACTCTCCAACGGATGGATAGGCCGCTTTAAAAAAACTTTCCTTAGCTGAAAACACAAGTGTCAACATTTGTTCAAAAGGAATACCTATTTCTTCCATGAGCATTAACTCTTCCTCATTCACGATTGACCCATGAATATTACTCGCCGTTTCGGCATCCATAACTTCTTCAATATCGATACCTATGGCCGAAACCGTTTCATCCAGGGTGACAGCGGCTAGAACGGTATCGCCGGCGTGAGAGATCGAGCCTAGCGTGCCCCGCGGCCATAGCGGGTTTCTATGTTTTCCAATAAGAATCTCAGTTTCGCTTACACCCAACTCTCGCAAGACCAAACTAGACAACACTCGCCCAGCCAAAAACTCTGACTTTCGCTTTACGACTGCTTTTTTTAAACTTTCCGGCCGAGTTATTCCATAATCAGAAAAAAGATTATCGTCATATGCCACTTGGCTAAACTTCGCAGACCCCAGCAATACCGAAGGGAAATCGGGCAAGCTTTCGATAGAAATACCTTTGCAGAAAGGAGAATAAAGAGAAAAATCACTCATACAGATAACAGTAATTTATAGAAAATAATTGAGCCATAGTAATTCAACAGCAACAACAAGGTTAAGTTGCTGGCACATGTTGAGCCGTTGATATTGTACGATGCACCCATACATATGCCCCCAACCCGACCACCATATTTGAACAAGCAATCGCGATAAAAATACCCGTCACCCCCCACAGGTGGTTTCCGATCCATGCCAAGGGCAACAAAATCATTATCACGCGGCACAATGAAATCACGACACCAGGAAAGGGCTTGCCCAAGCCATTAAAAGACGCGTTCGACACCATAACAATGCCGTAAGCACAGTAACTGAAAGGCACAACAAGCAGATACCAACGCGTTGCTTCTATGACTGAGGGCTCCTCGCTAAACAAGCCGGCAATCTCACGCCCAAATACCGCAAGCAGTGCGGCAATGGCCACACCGGAATACAAACAAAACCATGCTGAAATACGTTGAGAATCGAAAAGCCTTTGAAATTTACCCGCGCCCAAATTCTGTCCGCAGAACGGGCCAATAACAGCAGAAAGTGCGTAAAAAAGAATAAGTGACATAGACTCAACACGGGTAGCCACACCAAACCCCGCCACCGCTTCTGGCCCATGACTCGCAACTAATGCGATCACCACGGAACCGGAAACAGGAATAATCATATTGGTTGCCATCGCAGGGATGCCAACATGGAGAATGCTTTTCCAAGAACGTAATACCCGTTGAAAACAAAAAGGGTTCACAAACAAATGCATTCGAAAATGCATCAGATAGAGAGTGATAACCAAAGAGATAACTCGAACGATAAGGGAGGCAACGGCAGCCCCCTGTATTTCCATACGGGGGAAGATCCACCAACCATAAATAAGAAAGGGGTCTAGTATTAAATTCGCCAGCGCCATACTGATCATTAACTTCCCTTGTAACTTGGTATTCCCTAGTGCGCGAATCGACGCCATTCCCACCATCGGCCCCACTAAAAACACCGCGCTAATATACCAAGGCACCATGTAGGAACGGATTAAGGGAATTACTTCTTCCGTTGCACCCAAGGCCCGAAAAAAGGGCTCAATCGTTAAATAACCAATAACGCTAAATACCAACCCCAACAAAAAGGTCAGAGTCATCGCATCTGTTGTTAACGATTTAATACCTTCTTCGTCACCACTCCCTGCAGCTCTAGCAACAACAGATGATGTGCCGGCTCCCAGCCCAACAGATAACGAAATCGCCAGCATCATCACGGGAAAAGTAAAACTGATAGCCGCCAACGCCTCCTCACCTAACACCGAGACAAAAAACGTATCTACCATATTAAACGACATAGTGGCGAGCAAGCCTACCGCCATCGGCAAAGCCATTCCGTAAAGTGCATTAACGATAGAGCCTTCGGTAAGGCTCGCACGCATCATTGCGGCTTTATTATTTTCTGAAGATGGTTCTTCATTTACTTGGCTCATAAGCTACTCAAATAATCCTTCATCCTGAATATGGCTCGCGTATATTAAGGCATTTTCCCGCCCTTTTTTTGCGGGGTAATAGTTCACTCGTTCACCAATCTGATTAAAGCCCAACGCCTCATACAGCCCTATTGCAGGCTCATTGCTTTCCCGCACTTCCAAAAACATCGTAGAAGCAACGTGAGATAGTTGAGATTGCATTTCACCCAACAAACATTTAGCGATGCCCCGACCTTGCTTAATCGGATCCACTGCAAGAATTAACAACTCCGCCTCACCTGCCGCCACGGAAAACACTGCGTGTGCGCACCACTCAGCACCGTCTTTTATCCCAACACATATGTGTGAACACTGTAATGAATCGGCAAAGTTTTTTTCGGACCAAGGATGGGAAGACGCACGCATCTCAATATTAAGAATTTCGGGTAAGTCACTCGACGTAAACGCCGCCAACGCTAATTGAACACCGCTCTCTTGAGCAAACGACACAGGCTTAAGTTGAAACAAACTATGCTCGATCTACTAAGACGCTAAGGGCGCGCCATACATCAGACTTGAAGCTAGGCGCGCGCAAAATATCCGCCAAACTAGGTAGAACAATCGCTGACGCGTCAAAAGCATCCACGGGCAAGGTTTGATATTGCTGCTGAATAAAATCGACGTCTTGCCCTATCACAGCAGTGCAAGCATCTTGACCGAATAACAATATATGAGACGCCGGCTTCGCAAGTAAACGCCCCTCTAAAAAACCTTGAACCATTTCACGCGCTGCCTGCCAGCTTTTATCTGAAGCTGTTTCGACCATTGGCCAATCGATTCGTTCAACGCGAGGCAGCTGCAGAGACAAGCCACCAATCGCCAATAGAATATTACTTAACAATGCATCCGTTGGCAGCGCATCACCAGGCTTTCTTGAATCGATAATTTGGATTTTATCAATGTGCCATAACGATAAAGAAAATTGCACCGCCTCCTTGGGCACATCAGTAACCGATTCGACAAGCGATTGGACTGTCGCTTCACTTAGACTGTGGGCTAGCGCCTCTTTGCTCGCTACCTTTTCTAGTGCGAGCTCCGTTTTCTTTCCATCGATAATATCGTCAATGGATATGCGCTTGGCACCCTCGATCTGCGCAAGGCCGGAAGAGTTTACATTCGATGTGGATTCTGAAATTTCTGGATGAGAAGACGGCGCTTGAACGGTGCCGTTGGCCGCGATTGACAACGGGCGAACCGGATCATTTGCAACAGGCAGCTCACAGAGGGATGAGCTTTTTGCCTCAGGCAGAACGAAACGAGGGACAAAACAATCGATGCCCATCGTTTCAAGGTACTGCATACGCTGACGTTCGTTCATCACCTTACTTCTGCTATACGGGTTCATTAGAATACGCCGCATGATACCACGTAGAAACACCTATACGCGGTCAAAACGACGCCGTCTAATAAACTAGCACCCATCCGCAAATCACTCACGCAAGCCATTGCGAGAGTGATTACAATTACACTCCTTCACGCTGCGGATGCATCCCCGCAGACGGGCCTTCAAGTAAATTCAGTGCATTCAAATAAGCTTTCACAGACGAGGTCACAATATCGGTATCGGAGCCTTTTCCATTCACAATATGCCCGCTGCGCTCCAACCTAACGCTCACCTCACCCTGGGAGTCGGTACCCTGCGTAATGGCGTTTACGGAGTACAACTGGAGATCAGTGCCGCTGTTGACGACCTTTTCAATGGCTTTGTACGCCGCATCAACGGGTCCACTCCCATCCGCTTCACTGACGACATCACGGCCATTTACCTGGAGCGTTAGTTTAGCATGAGGCTTCTGTCCGGTTTTACATACCACATCCATATCAACAAGCAGATATATTTCTTCCTGCAGGCCTTGAGAAGAGGACACAATCGCATGAAGATCTTCATCAAAAATTTCGTGCTTTTTATCCGCCAGATCTTTAAAGCGCGAAAATGCCATATTAAGGGATTCTTGCGACTCGAAGGTAATACCAAGATCTTCAAACCGCGCTTTTACCGCAGCACGGCCAGAGTGCTTACCTAATACAATTTTATTTGTATTCCAACCAACGTCTTCAGCTCGCATAATTTCGTAGGTTTCACGATGCTTCAGTACGCCGTCCTGGTGAATACCCGATTCATGCGCAAAGGCGTTTGCACCCACAATGGCTTTGTTTGGCTGGACAGGAAAGCCTGTAATCGTAGAGACCATACGCGACGTTGGCACGATATGCTCTGTCACGATTCCCGTCTCAACAGGGAAGACATCTTTACGTGTGCGCACAGCCATCACCACTTCTTCCAACGATGCGTTGCCTGCTCGCTCACCCAAACCATTTATCGTGCATTCAATTTGGCGCACGCCGTTCATTACTGATGACAAGGAGTTTGCTACCGCTAGCCCCAGATCGTTGTGGCAATGGGTAGAGAAAATAGCCTTATCTGAATTCGGCACCGCTTCGATTAAGCGCTTAAACATCGCGCCATATTCACTTGGCTCACCGTAACCCACAGTGTCCGGGACATTGATGGTCGTTGCGCCCGCAGCGATCGCCGCCTCGGTTATACGACACATAAAATCAAATTCCGAACGACTGCCATCCTCCAAGGAAAACTCCACATTGTCGGTATAGTTACGCGCACGCTTCACAGAATGTATCGCTTGGGCCAATACTTGGTCTGGCTCCATTTTTAGCTTGTGCTTCATATGGATTGGCGAAGTCGCGATAAAGGTATGAATACGAGATTGCCCCGCGCCTTTCAAAGCTTCAGCAGCTCTATCAATATCAGCATCAACCGCACGTGCCAAACTACATACCACAGAATCTTTCACCGTATTCGCGACCGCGCGTACAGCTTCGAAATCACCCTGACTAGCAATCGCAAACCCAGCTTCAATAACGTCTACACGCATTTTTTCCAGCATTTTTGCAATACGAACCTTCTCTTCCTGGGTCATAGAGGCGCCGGGACTTTGTTCACCATCGCGTAGCGTCGTATCAAATATGACCAGCTTATCTTTACTCATTTTCTTAAACTCCAAACAGGGGAATCAAAAACCTAATAGATGTTAGGTTAGTATCATTAATCTTTGAATGCTTTGCTTTGTATATTGAAGAAGGAGATATTAGCCGCGCAGCGGCAAACGGAACTCTGGGAGCAATGAAGCCAGAGGACAGAAAGAAATAGCCATAGAAAAATATGATGGAAACATGTCAATTGCTCAGTTCGTGTTACCTAAAGTATACCAGCCAAACAAACAAGATCAACGATCATCCTAAAAATCCATCTTTATTAGGACAATATAACAATAAAACTCAAAATTTAATCACATGATCGAAATGATTACACCAGAAAAATCCGATATAAATCAAACTCATCCTACCGAATTCACAATAAATGGACACGCCGCTAACAGCCACAATGTGCCACATGAAGGATAGAGGGAAAAAGATTAAGAAAAAGGCGCTAGGACTTGAAGTCCAACATACGCTGCAGAGGAATCATCGCCTGCTTTGCTAAACCAGGATCAACATGTATCTCGTTATCCATTTGGCGAAACACGTGCTCAAGGTTTTGAAGTTCGTTCATCGCCATCCATGGACAATTGGCACAACTACGACAGGTAGCCCCAGAACCTGCGGTCGGGGCAATCAATAGTGTTTTTTCAGGGCAGGCCTGCTGCATCTTATAAAAAATGCCTTGATCAGTGGCAACAATAAACTCCTGATGTGAGAGCGTGCGAGTCGCGTTAATCAACTGCGACGTTGAGCCCACAACATCAGCCAGTTCAACAACAGGCGCTGGTGACTCTGGATGAACTAGTATTGCCGCTTCTGGGTATTGCGCTTTTAAGTCGAGAATCCCCTTTGCTTTAAACTCTTCATGAACGATACAGGCGCCATCCCAAAGTAAAACATCTGCTCCGGTTTGCTTCTGTACGTAGCTACCCAAATGCTTATCGGGTGCCCAGATAATTTTCTCACCACGACGATCGAGATAATCGACAACATCCAGAGCAATACTTGATGTCACCACCCAATCTGCACGCGCTTTAACTGCAGCAGAGGTGTTTGCATATACGACTACTGTACGGTCAGGGTGCTCATCACAAAAGGCCGAGAATTCGTCTATTGGGCAGCCGATATCTAAAGAGCAAGTTGCCTCTAACGTCGGCATAAGGACGCGTTTTTCAGGGGATAGGATCTTGGACGTTTCCCCCATGAACTTCACACCGGCAACTATCAAAGTCCTAGCCGAGTGATTTTTACCAAAACGTGCCATTTCGAGGGAGTCTGAAACACAGCCGCCCGTCTCTTCAGCTAAAGCTTGGATATCTGGGGAGGTATAGTAATGCGCAACCAGCGTCGCATCATGATCGATGAGCTGCTGCTTGATAGAAGCTTTGAGTTCGTCTGAATTAGCAGGAGTAGGATGCTCTATCGCAAGCGCACCTTCGAGATAACTGGAAACCAGCTCGCGAGGGCTTTCCATCACATCTTGATCCTTTTCGCTGACAGCGGTCATAGAGAACTACCTATGTAAAGCGGACATTTCATACACACACTTAGTGTAAACCATTAAAAAAGGGGACTGCAGTCCCCTTTAAGCGTATTAGCGTACCTGGTGTGCCAAAGAGGCGAGCTCTTCTTGGAATATGGTGGGTCGTACTGGATTCGAACCAGTGACCAATTGGTTAAAAGCCAACTGCTCTACCAACTGAGCTAACGACCCATAAACTTTTGCATTTTGAAGCCGAAGCCCCAGAAACTGTTGTACTTATGCGCCTTTGCTCAGCTGAAAGCGCTTTTTAAATATGGTGGGTCGTACTGGATTCGAACCAGTGACCAATTGGTTAAAAGCCAACTGCTCTACCAACTGAGCTAACGACCCATATCTTCAGCCAGAGCCAAAGAGGCGCATATAGTAATGATTTAGACACAAAACTCAAGGAGTTTTTGGTCATTTACTGTATAGCGTAGGGTCATCTATACCCGCTTCTTCGAAACCTTTAGCGCGGAGATGGCAACTATCGCAGCTCCCACACGCTTCACCCGCATCATTCGCCTGATAACAAGAAACCGTTTGGCTGTAGTCTACGCCCAGAGAAGTACCTTGCTGGATGATTTCCGCCTTACTCAATTTAAGTAAAGGGGCCTCTAATGCCAGTGGCTTACCCTCAATTCCCGCCTTCGTGGCAAGACTGGCCATTCCCTCAAAAGCAGCCAGATACTCAGGCCGGCAATCAGGATAACCAGAGTAATCCACAGCATTGACGCCAATAAATATGGCACCCGCCTCTAGCACTTCCGCCCAACCTAGAGCAATCGACAGAAATACGGTATTTCTAGCAGGGACATAGGTAACAGGGATACCGGAATCTTCATCTGACGCATCTGGCACGTCGATAGCGTCATCGGTCAGTGCTGAACCGCCGATGGTTCTCAAGTCAAGCGAAACCACTTTGTGTGCGGCAACATCCATAGATTCCGCCACACGTGCTGCGGCTTTTAGCTCCGCACGATGGCGTTGCTGATAATCAAAACTAAGCGAATAGACCTCATAGCCTTGCGACTGCGCAATCGCTATCACCGTGGTTGAATCCAAGCCGCCCGAGGAAAGTACCACCGCACGCTTCGAAGGTTGTGCACTCATACGCTAAAAACCTTTACTCCAATCATCTCGCACCGTCATCAAGACGCTGCGGGTTAAACGCCAGGCTTATCGCCCCATAGCTGTTTATGCAATTGCATTTGAAATCGCACGTTGAGCCGGTCATCCAAAATCCAACGCGCTAATTCAGCCGGCGCGACTTGATCGTGACTTGGTGATAGCAATACATCCTCCACCCTATCCACCAACTGTAATTCGTCTATTTTAAAACGTGCCCACTCATAATCTTCACGATTACAGATAACAAATTTTACTTGGTCACTAGGCTTTAACTTTTCCACATTCGAATATAAATTACGCTCTAACTCACCAGAGGCAGGAGTCTTTAAATCCATTACCACACAGATACGCGAATCAACGTCAGCGATATCCAGGGCTCCGCTTGTTTCCAACGACACCTCACAGCCTTCGTCAGCAAGAAGCTTAAGCAAGTCATGGCACCCAGGCTGAGCCAAAGGCTCTCCACCGGTGACACATACAGTGTTACAACCATAACTTTTTATTTTCTCGAGTATCGCTGAGACACTCATCCGCTCACCGCCGTGAAACGCATACTCGGAATCACAATACCCACATCGCAACGGGCACCCCGTTAAACGGACAAACACCGTCGGTCGTCCCGCTGAGCGTGCTTCGCCTTGCAGAGAGTAAAATATTTCAGTGATACGAATTGCTGTATCGGACATAAGAAAGGAAAGCTCGGTTCAAAAAACGAGCGATTCTACATAATTAACGTGAAATGAGCGAGTCGCTGTGAACAGCGACTACTGAGTAAAATTCGTTTTGAGATAGCTTGACGCCAAACGCGCAGCGTTTGATTCAGACTGAGAGACTTTTTCAAGTAGGTTTTTGGCCGTCGCTAGGTCTCCTAGCATGTGGTAAACAACACCTAGCTTGTATTGAGTATCTGGGACCTTATTGTGGTCAGGGTGCTCACCCAATACTCGCGAGAACCACTGCCGAGCTTCCTCGTACTCCTTTTTCTCCAAATACACTTCACCCAACCAATACTTTGCATTGGCTGTAAAACGACCGGAAGGGAAGTCTTCCAAATGCTTCTTAAGAGACACTATCGCTTGGTCGTAACGCTGCTCTTTCAACACCAAGTTCATCGCCGCACGATAGCGCTTCATTTCGTCTGGAGACGAACCCACGGTAGTTTGACGAGGAGCCGTTGTTGCCGCTCCATTAGATGAAGGCTGAACCGGTGAATTATTAACCGAACCTTTGCTGAGCTGACTGACCCGACGATCAAGATCTAAATAATCATCAAGACGCTGCTGTTTAAGCTTTTTAATTTCAAACGTTTGTTGCTCAACCATGCCACGTAACTGCAGCACCTCTTGTTGCAATACTTGTACTTGATAATACAGCTCAGCGGTATTGTTAGTAGGCGCGGCCGAAGTTTGGCCAGAGGAAGTCGCATCAGCTGAAGGTATCTTACGATCAACAACTTCTGCCTGTGCAAAAACGAAAGAAGCCGCTATCGAGAAGATAGCGGCGACAGATATACGGTACATCATTTAACTCTTAAAATCAGAATCAAAAATTACTTAAGTTCAACGCGACGGTTTTTAGACCACGCTGAATCATAGCTACCTACTTCTGCAGGGCGCTCTTCACCGTAGCTAACAGTCTCGATTAAGCTAGCATCAACACCTTGAAGTACAAGATAGTCACGAACTGCATTCGCACGACGCTCACCCAAAGCCATGTTGTATTCACGGCTACCGCGCTCATCAGCATGACCTTCAAGACGTACTGAACTTGACTCGTTACGAATAACTTCAGCGTGAACCATCAACGCAGCGCGAGCTTCAGATGAAAGAATTGATTGGTCGAACTCAAAGTAGAATACAGAATCGACGCCTTCAAGAGGGTCAGTCTCTACAGGAGCTTCTGTAGTTTCTGTAGTTGTATCTACTTCGGAATCGGCAGTATCAATGCCAGTATCTTCAGGTGTAGTGTTTGAAGAACATGCCGCTAAAAAGCCTACAAGCGCGAACATGGTTAAAAATAATTTAATTGTTTTAGTCATTGTTTACTCCCAAGTTTTGAAAAAAGCTTAACGCCCACTCACTATTCACTATTTGCCAAATGGAGACCACGCCGGCTCACGTACATCACCTTGCTTTGAAGGCAGACGGAACTTCACACCTGCATCCATAGAAACCGCTGCCAATACCCCTTTGTTTTCATGCTGTGTAGCATACATTAGCATGGCGCCATTAGGCGCTATGCTGGGCGATTCGTCAAGCCAGGTTTCTGTCAAAATACGCAAATCTCCCGAGGCTATATCCTGCCAGGCGATATGATATACCCCTTGATCCCTGTGCACCATCACTAAACTTTTACCGTCTGGCGACACTCTTGGGCGAGCATTGTAATCACCCTCGAAGGTTAAGCGCTCAACACGTCCGCTGGCAAGCCCCACTTGGTAGATTTGTGGGCTTCCTCCACGATTCGAGGTGAAAATAATCCCTTTCCCATCGGCGGTCCAATTCGGCTCCGTATCAATTGCAAAATGGCGCGTCACGCGAGTGAATTTTTGCGTCGCCAACTCCATCGTATAAATTTCGGGGTTACCATCTTTCGATAAAACCAGGGCGAGTTTTGACCCATCCGGCGACCAACTTGGCGCGCCATTCAAACCTTTAAAGTTGGTAAGCTGCTGACGCTGGTTAGTCATAATATTGTGACGGAAAATAGCGGGGCGAGAAGTTTCAAAAGAAACGTATGCGATATCTTTTAAATTCGGTGCCCAAGTGGGAGACATTAGCGGCTCGCTTGAACGAAATATCACCTGTGGCCGAGCACCGTCAGCGTCGGCTTTTACCAAACGGTAACGTTTTGGTCCCGACCGAAGGTCTTCTATGTATAAGATTTTTGTAGAGAATGCGCCACGAATTCCAGTAATTTCTTCGTACACAGAGTCGCTCACCGCATGGGCAATATCACGCAAAGAGAACAGACCGCCTGTTGTGGTCTTACGAAAAACACGGCGCTGACTAATCACATCGAAAAGATCATAACTCAGCACATAGCCATCCGCGCCCTTTTGCAAATCACCAATCAAAATATAATTTGCCCCCAGTATTCGCCAATCTCGGAAATAGATGTCTTGCTCACGAGAAGGTAACGACAGCATATCCGCGCGGGGAATCGGCCGAAACAGACCACTGCGCTGCAAGTCTGCCGACACGATACTTGCCAAGTTATCGGGGGTATTATCCCCACCGAATGGCACCACTGCGATAGGTGTCGGGTCGTTAACCCCTTGGGTAATTTCAATGGTAAGTTCGGCAAATACCTGAGTTGATAGACTGAGCAATACGCTCATTACAATAGTTTTTAATTTCACAATCGCAAATCCTGCGGGTCGAATAAAAAGTTAAATTTACGGTAATAACGCTCAAAGGTTTCTGGAGACATTTCCTTCACTTCAGGAAAAACTTCCACTTTCTTGACAGCTTGTACAGCAGAACGATCAAACGATCCATTTCCACTTCCATCAATTACGTCAACACTCACGATTCTACCCGTAGGCACCAACTGAATAGCCAGTGTACATCTCATACCTGTGCGCGCTGAAGGGGGCCTTGCCCAATTGTTTTCTACTCGCTGACGAAATTTAGAAGTATAGGACTGCGCTTCAGTTGCATATTCTTCCTCAAGCAGAAGGCCCTCTTCTTCAGCCAGCGCTTGCTCAAATTCTTGCTGAAGCCGTTGTTCTAGCTCACGCTGCTTTTTCGCTTCTCGCTCTCTCGCGTTTTTTTCTTCAAGCTCTTTCTGTTTCTTTTTTTCTGCGGCTTTCTTAGCTTCATCCGCTTTTTTCTTTTTAAGGGCCGCTTGGCGTTTCTTTTCCGCCTCTTTTTTCAAGCGCTCCTGCTTTTTCCGTTTCGCTGTTAGGTCAATTTTCTTCGGTTTCTTTTTGACCGAAGCCTTTTTCTTAGATTTATTTTCTAGCTGAACTAATTTCGCCTCCATATAGTTCGGCGGCACTATCCGCGTAGGCGAGGGATTCGCCTCCCAGCCGATAAGCAACACGGCGAAAATAATCGCGTGTATCAACAGTGTTACCACTGCCGGTATAAACACTTTAAATAGCAAAGCCATCGCCGCTGCTAGCTTGGTGGATCAGTCACCAAGCCTACGCTTGATGCACCTGCTTTTTGCAATGCGGTCATTACATTTACGACCACGCCGTACTCTACTTTCGTGTCACCCCACACCAGTATCGTTGTACTGGGTTTTTGACGAAGCACTTTAGAAACTGTATCTGCAATGTCACTTAAGGGTCGAGCCTGCTCCTGGGATTTACCGAGGTTTATATAGTATGTTCCGTCATCCTTTACAGACACGATCACAGGCTCTTCGTCTTTTTTATCGAGTGCCGCAGATGGCGTTTGCGGTAGATCGACTTTTACACCCTGCATCAACAAAGGTGCCGTCACCATAAATATCACTAACAGCACCAACATTACATCGATGTAGGGGACCACATTAATTTCAGCTAAAGGCTTACGCTTTTTACTCATGGTTATTTTCCATGCTCAATACCTGACCCGAAGTCAATACAGTAAAAAAACTCAAGACTGCTTCCCATGTACCTGACGATGCAAAATAGAAGAGAACTCATCGGCGAAAGTTTCGTAACCACTGGAAAGTGTTTCTGCGCGCGCAGAAAATCGATTGTATGCGAGTACGGCAGGTATTGCCGCGAACAAACCCATTGCGGTTGCCACTAGGGCTTCTGAAATACCGGGCGCAACGGTCGCAAGGGTGGCTTGCGTTTGATTTGCCAAACCGCGAAAAGAATTCATAATCCCCCACACGGTACCAAACAGACCGATGTAAGGGCTTACTGATGCCACACTTGCTAAAAATGGTAGGTTAGCTTCGAGCTTTTCTTCTTCTCGAGACAGTGCCACCCGCATCGCACGCTGCGTTCCCTCCATAATCGCATCGGCTTCTGTGCCACCCTGTTGGCGCAAACGTGAAAACTCTTTAAAGCCTGAGCGAAAAATATTTTCGACGCCCTCAATCGCATTCTTATTCGCTTGAGTGTTGCCTTGCCGGTACAACTGAGTCAGATCAATACCGGACCAAAACGTTTTTTCAAACTCGCGAAACGCGCTATGGGCCGTCCGCTGATACATCGTTTTTTGAGCAATCATGTACCAAGATACGATGGATGCGAGCACCAAAATTCCCATCACCAGCTGAACAAGTAAGCTTGCATTTGAGATCAGATGAAGAATCGATAACGGTTCTTGATTCATTTTTTTACTTCCCCTAAAAGCCGTGCGTATTGATTCAATTCGCACCTCAGTATGTTATTTTTCTTCATAATATGACGACACTCAGTTATAGAGCCAAGTTTAACAGACGTGCGACGCGTTCAGGAAAGGCGCAGGGCCGTAACGTGTCCTTATTCACACATGCAACTTTTACATGGCCCCTGGTCAAACATTCATCACCTCGATATATGTTTTGATCAACCACAAAATAAGAGCGCGCCAATTTACTAATTCGAGCAGTCACTTTCAGCTCATCATCTAGTTTTGCTGACTTTTTGTAATCCACATTAACCGATGCCACGACCAGTAACATCCCCTCTTCCAGGATTGCAGGTTTATGAAAGCCGCAGTCCCGCAATAGCTCTGTGCGAGAGCGCTCCATGAATTTTAGATAATTTACGTAGTAAACGATGCCACCGGCATCGGTATCTTCGATGTAGACACGTACTGGAAGAGAAAATTCGCTATTCATAAAAATGAGGGATAAAAGATATTAAGTTTTTGGTGAGCCATCTTGCTGAATAGCTTCAGGAGCAACCAAACCAAAGTGCTGATATGCATGCTGAGTTGCCATTCGACCACGAGGAGTACGCATGATAAAACCTTGCTGAATCAAATACGGCTCCAATACGTCTTCTATCGTATCACGCTCCTCACTGATTGCCGCTGCAAGACTATCTACCCCTACTGGGCCACCACCGAACTTCTCGATCAGCGTTAACAATAATCGCCTATCCATATGGTCGAAACCGAAATGATCGACATTAAGCATATTTAACGCGGCATCCGCGACTTCGCCAGTCACATTACCATCGGCTTTTACTTCAGCATAATCGCGGACACGACGTAATAAACGATTCGCAATTCTAGGTGTTCCTCTCGCCCTTTTAGCAACTTCCACGGCTCCCATATGCTCAATGGGAATTCCCATTAAATTCGCTGAGCGGGCCACGATCGTTGTTAAATCTTCAACACTGTAAAACTCTAAGCGCTGAACGATACCAAAACGATCTCGTAACGGGGAGGTAAGTAAACCGGCACGAGTCGTAGCTCCCACCAAAGTAAAAGGCGGCAAATCCAATTTAATTGAACGGGCCGCAGGGCCTTCACCGATCATAATATCCAACTGATAATCTTCCATCGCTGGGTATAAAATTTCTTCTACGACTGGGCTTAAGCGATGAATTTCATCAATAAACAGGACATCACCGGTTTCTAGGTTTGTCATTAACGCGGCTAGATCACCCGCTTTTTCAAGCACGGGGCCGGACGTCGTTTTTAGATCCACACCCATTTCTGCCGCAATAATGTTTGCCAAGGTCGTTTTACCTAAACCAGGAGGACCAAAAACCAAAGTGTGATCTAAAGCTTCCTCACGTTTTTTTGCGGCACCGATGAAAATCTCCATCTGCTCACGCACAGCGGGCTGGCCAATATAATCGGCAAGGCGCTTAGGACGAACAGCTCGATCTAATTGCTCTTCCTGTGATTGGGCGCTGGGGCCGATAATACGGTCTTCTTCTATCATGGATGCACTTTTTAATTCAGGACTGTTTTATATATTAAGCAGGTAACATTGAGCGCAATGCCAAGCGTATCAGCTCTTCACTTCGGGTAATATCTTCAGACACTACAGCAGCAACCGCTTTTGCGGCCTCTGTTGGCTTATAACCCAACGCGACCAGGGCGCTCTCCGCCTCGGCGATAAGGGAGTTCTGCGTTGTTGGGGTAGCTTCGACGCGAATTAGCTCACCTTCGGCACCTGCTTGTGGCACCAGCCAATCTTTGAGTTTATCCCTCATTTCTACAATAAGGCGCTCCGCTGTTTTCTTTCCAACACCTGGCACCTTTACCAGCGCCGCAACATTGTCATCCATAACGCATTGAACAAAATCATTGGACTCCATCGACATAATACCCACCGCCATCTTTGGTCCAACGCCGCTTACCTTAATAAGCAGACGAAATAGTTGGCGATCACGAACGTTGATAAACCCGAATAACTGCTGGGACGTCTCGCTCACGGAGAAGTGCGTGTGGAGAACAACGGAACCACCAATCTCGGGCAATAGATAAAAGGTCGTCATAGGGGCCTGTAATTCATAGCCCACACCTTGAATATCCAGTAACAAATGTGGCGCCTGCTTTTCTACAATAGTGCCACTCAATCGACCAATCATAACGAGTATTCCAACTTATATTTATATGACGCGCCCACGACGAAAACCCTTTGAGCCCGCCATGCGAATCATATGCTGCTGTGTGTTTATGTGGCATAGCGCCACGGCCAAGGCATCTGCAGCATCTTCCTGAGGTGATTTAGCCAGTTTCAAAAGGCTCATTACCATATGCTGTACCTGCGACTTGTCTGCTGCACCCGTCCCCACCACAGACTGCTTTACCTTTCGTGCCTCATACTCCGCTACCGGTAAATCGTGATTTACTGCAGCAACAATCGCTGCACCACGAGCCTGCCCAAGCTTTAATGCCGAACCCGCACTTTTCGCCATAAAGACTTGTTCGATCGCAAACTCTTGAGGCTGGTGTAGCTCGATGATTTCAGAGACGGAATCAAAAATAACCTTAAGGCGTTCAGGTAAGCTAAGCTTTTCATCTATTCGAATAACGCCGCTTGCAAGATAGGTATACCCCGAAGACGAGGTGTTTATAAGCCCGTATCCCGTCTTGCGCGAGCCTGGATCAATACCTAAGACGATGGGCATATATATGGTTATTTATTCAGTAGAATTTTTCGTAGTCTTCCAGGAGACCTCAGAATAGTCAAGTGCCATCTATGATTCCTATGGCTCCATTAGCAATGGTGTAACGAACCTCACTAAGGCTCTCGACTTACATTAGCCACCACGACGGACTCAATATCTTGCTTGCGTTCGACCATTTCCACGAATTGCGCCAGCTTTGCACTGATAGCAACGTTAAACGCATCATAATAACGAACTAACTCAAAAAATCGGTCAGCCACTTCACGCTCATAATCTTCGCCATTCAGCGTATCCAAATCCAAACGCCCAGTATGTACATTAATTTGACCTTGCAAAAGATTCTCGGGTATTCGCACCAAGATCTTTTCCATATCCTCAACTACCTTCAAAACCATCCGAGTCAAACGAGAAATGGTTTTTTGGTGAAAGTCATCTCCCTCGGCGCGACGTGCGATTAACTTTTCCAATGTTGAGCATTTGGTTTTTGATTCGGAGATAGAATCTTGCAAACCACTCAAAGCCGACAATATCTTGATTAGTTGCTCTGCACTACCATAAGCTTTGCTTTGCTTTCCAAGTGCGACTGCGGCAGCAACACGCACACCGTATGACTTTCGATATTGAGACTTTTTGCCCGAAAATTTACGATCAAACTCTTTTACGTTAAATTTTAACTCATCCACTTCATCAGCATTGGGGCGTTTTTTACTGCCGTCTTTTATTAGCCACTGAGCAACATGTAATCGCGCAATTTGTTTCTCATAATCGTCTAGCAACTCCATGTATTTTGTAAGATCTGGAAGGTTGTGACGAATGGTTAACACAAGCTTATTTAAAAACGGAACAATATTTTCTTCTGGTAACGACGAAAACTTGTCTACCTGCGGAAATTCCCACACAATATCCCGACGAAACAATCCACTCGAAAACCGTTTAAGTATTGCCTCTTCTTTAGGTAACAGAATCGCCGGCTTTCGCTCATCAACCTCTGATTTAACGGAGTTTTTGCTCGCTTCGACCCCACTTTGAGTGTACAGCAAGGCAGATAACGATTTCCCCATCGCTTCAACATCAACAAATAAGTCTTCTAAGCGCCTAGAGAAATTAAACTTAGCAGAAATCTGCGTCTTTTTAACTCTACGTGTACGGGCATTCGGAGGCGGCAAAAAATACCAACTATTAAAACTTTCGGCTGGGACCATTTCGATAAATTGGTCCGTTTGTGTAGGGTTTTTCTTGTAGTTGGATAGCATTAGGTCTGTGATATTCTCGGGCACATGATCACCCGAAAGAGATTTTTCAATTGCAAAATGAAACGCTTGATCAATCCGTACTAAGTGTTTTAGCAAATGATCAAACTCGTCACTACCGAGTACATTTGACTGAATGAGATCCGCATTATATTCAGACTCGGAAATACTGTTTTTCGCTACTAAATCTGCGAAGTTGAATAGGATTTGAAATAGACCATTCACCAAGCCTGCAGACAACAAGAACACAAAGGCTAGGGCACTGTATAATTTATTCTCCCCAACCTTACCCTGAACTCGGCAAAACCAAATATCATCTCCATTTGAGATCCGATAAAACCACTCATATATCGCACGAATAGCAAAGTCGGCCGCTTTGGATTTTCTATATGAGTAACGGCCTAGCTCGTGAGCCAAAAGGGAACAGAATTCAGAGGCCGAAAGCGTAGGAATAAGCGGCAATCCTATTTCCAACGCGAGGCTTTTATTTTTAAAAGCAAACATATTGCTGTAGCCCGCGGAAACAACCACCGAGTTTCTAACTACTATTTCGTCAACAGGATCAGTCTGGAGTTTTTTAGCGAGATAATTCGTAAAAACGTAAATACTACTTTGAATCTGAGGATCTAAAGCAAGACGTTGCCCATACTCTCGTCCCGACAAGAATGGACGTAATAGGCTAACCAAAAGACTGGCGAAGACAAAAAGCAAAAGCAGGTAAACGAAAATGGAAAATGAGGAGCTTTCCTCACCGAAAAAAGGAAAAAAATGAATAAGTCCAATAGCACCGTAATAAAAGAAACATAATACAAGTAAACAATATGCGAATACTGGCACAATAAGAGCACCAACTATCGCAAACAGCCGTAGATGGTAAGCTTTCGGATAAGAAGGCTGAACAAGTTCGTCAGTAAACGTTGACGCTAACTCGTCTTCAAGTGGCTCTTGCTCATTCACAGATCTGTTTCGCTCCGACCTTTCGACACTTAAAGGATGAATTTGGCACAGGTAACAGCCTGAGCTGTTGGTGGACCATCTCCCCTAACTTTAGCACGATTGAATGAGGGCACCCAAAGTCGCGAGGTAAAAGGGTATCCCCAGAAAAACAGCAAATACGATCTTGCCCAACAATCCTCGGGCGCCTTCGACTTCCAAAACGGCATCCCCGCCGTTTTGTCACATGAATATGAGTCAGTA